>NZ_MKCS01000001.1:0-3502605 GCF_001855575.1 Chromobacterium sphagni | reverse complement strand
TTAGGAAGATTCAAAGTATACGTTCGCTGAGGAGCTTGTGAGCTGGAACATAGATTAGTGCCTGTTGTAAATTCGGCACCATCAAAGCTATCAGAATAGGATGTCGGGATTGGCTGCGTCCCCCACCGACCGGATTGGCAAGAAAGTATCAATCCATTGGCATCATGCCCAATTAGTCCAAATGGGCTACAGCCTTCGCCCTCCAGAGCCTGCCCATCTGCCTGCAAGAACTCGCCAGCCCTGACACGTCCACCAGCACTTACGCCTCCATTGGCACTTACGTTTCCATTGGCACCGACGCTTCCATTAACTCCCAGATTTCCTTTTATCGTGCCATCCTGGCCAACAGCCAGATTGCCGTTGGCACTCAGGTTCCGCCCGGCACTCACATCCAGCGCGGCCTTGACGCTGCCGCCATTGGCGTTCATGTTGCCGAAGTTGCTGGTGATGTCGCCGTTCATCGCCAGCGCGCCCGCGCCATTGATATCCTGGGCACTGACGATGTTTTTGCCCCCCATGTCCAGATTGCCCAGCATCTTCTTGCTGCCATCCAACCTCAGGAAAACGTTCAGATCAGAGCGGTTATAGCCGCCACGCACCGCCACGATGCCGCCGACACTCCCCAAAGGATTAGCAATCGGTATCGCGTTGCCGTTGCCAGCGGTTCTGAAAGTCATCTTGCTTAAGTCGGGAGGCATGGCGGCGCCGCCATCCGGGCCGATCTGCTGCACAGCGGAGGCAACGGCGACATAGTCGACATCGTTGTCCGCCGATGGGTAAGGCAGGCGCAGCGGCTTGTCGACATAGGTCAAAGCGTTGATATTGCAGGTGCCAGGACTGCCAGCGATGCATTTGCGATCCCCTTGCGTCGGATCGTCCCCGCTGATCACGATCTGATAAGACGCGCCAGCAAGCGGCGGCACAGTTCCAAGCGATGGCATCCCCACCACGCTGGCGATTTCAGCCGGGGTCGGGTTCAGCGGTCTGGCCACGCCGCCCAGCGCCGGCACCACAGGCTGATTGAGAACAGCCTGCACCAGTTGGTCGTGGTGCTGCACCACATAGCTCTGCACGCCTTTGCCCAAATCAGCAAGCGCGCTTCCCAGCAACTGGCCGCGGCTGGCTCGCCATTCGCTAACTTGGCGCACGCCTAGATAGGCCAGTCCCATGCCGATCAATGCCACCGCGATGGCCAGGCCTATCAGCATTTCCCCCGCTTGCTTCCTGCGCATTACGCCCCCCTGCCCTGAATGTTCTTGCGTCTTTGGATGTCTATCTCCCCCTCCAGGCGCGCGTATTCGCCCTTATTGATGAATTGGGAGAGGTCCTTGCGGTCGCGCAGGTCCAAGGAAGTGACCTGCGGAATGCCGTTGTCCAGGCGCTGGTGGAACACCATGCGCAGGGAGTCGGCGATGAACTCATCCGCCTGCGCCTCGCCGCCAGCCCTGGCCAGCGACGCCAGGCGGCGCAGCGCCGACGGGATATCGCGCGAGTGGATGGTGGACAGCACCAAGTGGCCGTCCACCGCGATGCGCAGCAGCTCCGCCGCGCTATGCGCGTCGCGCACCTCGCCTATCATCAGCATGGAGCGATCGCGCGCCGGAAAGGAACGCAAGGCGGTGGTGATGGCTTCCGCGTAACGGCGGTCGAAGTTGAACTCCTGCCCGGATGGCGAATCGGCCACGTCTATCTGCGTGCAATAGCCATCGCCATGCCAGCCTTCGATGACGATTTCCACCGGGTCCTCCACCGTCTGGGCGAAACCGCCGAACTTCTCCAGCCGACTCACCACCATGGCATTCATGGTGGTGGTCTTGCCGGAGCCCGTCAGCCCGGAAAACAACACCAGGCCGCCGCTTTTCTTCAGTTCGTCCGACTGCATCATGGTGGTATGAAAGTCCAGCAGGCGCAGATCATTCAGCCGAGGCGCCTTGTTCATCACCAATCGGCAGGCATAGCGGTATTGCTGCATCCGCTGCACCCGCCAGCGCAGCCCGCCGATGGTGATGGTGAAGCCTGTGCGGCGGCCAACTTCCTGCTGTTCGGTGAGCACCACTTCGGTCAGCTTCATCAGGAAATTCTTGTACTCTTCGCCGGGCTTGATCTGCCCAGGGAAAAGCACGCTGGATTTCCAGTCGCGCACGTGCAGCTGGACATCGGTAATGATCTGTTGCGCCATGGACTTTAAACGCCCTCATGCCTGCGCGCGTTCGCGCAGAAGTGTCGATTACAAGGAAAACACATAAGTAAGGGTGTTGGACGTCGAGGCATTGCAGGCGGTCGCCAATGCGCTCGCGTTCAACGCGGTGCCAGCCTTCAAGTCTTTCACGGTGGTACTGCCGACCTGAAGTTGGACAAACAGCGACTGGATATTGGGTACCAACCGCAGGCAGGCCTCGGACGAATAACCGGTCGAAACGAGCTGCACGGCATCCTTGGAGGCGTAGTAGTCGATGGCGGACCAGGTAACGGTGCCGCCGAAGCGATTGAGAATGGTGGTTCCCGATACGCGGTCCGCCGCCATCAGCTTCAAGTTGATGGCCAACTGATTGGTCAAGCCGGCGGCCGGCACGCCGGAGCCGAATACCCGTTGCGCCTGCGAAACTTCCTGCTGCAGATCAGAGGTTTCGGAGTTCGACTTGATGTTGGTCATAATCGACGGCACCACGAGGAAGCCGATCGATAGGATGAAGGCGATGATGCCAACCGCCACCGACAGCTGAATCAGGTCAATACCCGCCTGGCGTTTGAGCGAACCGCTTCTGCCAGAAGCCGCGCGCCATTTGGAAGCATTCATGGGATCTCCAATGTGCCTGTTAGTTGTTAAATGGAGTATATACTATATCAAACTTACAAAATGCTTGGCAAAGGCTAAATCACACACTTCCTCCACCGGTCATCTGCTGAATCTGGTTGCCGGCTTCCAAGGCCGTCATCATCATCCCCGCGATGGTCAGCAAGATGAACAAGCCCACCACCACGATAAGGACATTGCGCATCACAGCGGAGCGCGCGCTGATCACCTCGGAGATTTCCTCGATGGTGGTCAGCCCTATCTTGCGGATGCCGCTTTCGAAGTTGCTGCGCTCGGAGTATTCGGAAATCCGGTCGAAAATCTCCTCGGAAAACAGACCGGTATCCATCGCCTTCAGAATGCTGCGGTTGCTGGTCAGCGCCAGACGGATGCGCGCCAGATGCCAGCGCATCCAGGGCGTGGAACCCTGCTCCAATAGCAATACGGCGTCGTACACCGCGGTATTGGCTTGCGACAGCGCCGCCAGCGACACCAGAAACTCGCTGGCCTTCAAGTCGCGGTATACGGAATACGGCAGATGGCGGTCCAGCCGGTTGCGCAGCGGGCTGGCCCAGCGCGGCAATGACCAGAAATAGGCCACGGCCAGCAATGCCGGCACGCCGTAAATCAGATACCAGTAATTGCGGATGGCCAGAGACAGGTAGTACAGCACCTTGCCGACCAGCGGAAACCTATCCGCCGGCATGATCTGCTCCATGATGGGCATCATGCCCAGCGCCACCCCCAGCTGCACGCCGGTCATCAACAGCAACAGAAAAATCGGCAGCGCGATCGCCATCTTGATCGCCTCGGCGTTGCCCTCCCGTATCTTCACCACCTTGGCTAGAAAACGCAGCGCCTCCGGCAGGTCGCCGCGCTCGCCGGAGCCGATCACCATCAGGTCGTCGGCCGGCACCGTGCCTTCCCAGGCGCCGCGCAGGTTCATCGACGCCGCGCGGTCGCGCCAATAGGCGAACAAGGGCGCCATGGCATTGCCGCGTTCGCGCGCCAGCATGTACTTGTGGGAAAACAGCTCGTACGGGTTGGCGCCGTCCTCGATGGAGTCGGCCAAGTCGCCGTAGAATTTGGTGCGCAGCTTCATGAACTTGCGCTTGGCCTTGGCCAGGCCGGCGTACTTCTGCTCATGCGCCGGCGCAATGCCGAAAAATCGTCGAATCAGGTTCAGCATCACAGGCTCCCTGCGCTACGGTAATCCACTCGCCCGGCCTGGATGGCCTGGAACAGCTGCGAGCTGATGCGCTGATCTGGCCGCAAACCCTTGTCCACCAGATCTGCAGGCATGCTCGCGCCAAAATCGCGCTGGCACAATTTGCCGTCCCACACCTCGCTCAGCCACACCTCGCCGGCATAGCCGTTGCCGCAGCATGGCTCGCGCAGATTGCGGGTTTTGACATGGCCGAAGTCCGCGCTGCGGAAGTTGCTCACCACCTCGGTCAGCTCGCGCGCGGCCTGGTCCGCATCAACCGCCAGCGCGCAAATCGGGCAAAGCGCCGGCATGCGAACCGTATTGACCCCCATGGCGACCCGGCCCTTGGCCCAGGCGGCCTGCTCGCCCAGAATCAGCATCAGCGCCGATTCCGCCGTGCTGTTCTTGCCGGGGTAGACTGCCAGCACCGGCCCGTGGCTGGCGCGCAGCTGCTGCGCATCGGGATTGAGCCACAGCGCCGGCAGTCCGGCGGCGACTGTAGCGTTGACGGCTCCGCCGGCCACGCCCTGGCTCCAGGCTTCCGCCATCAACGCCGCCGCCATGGCCTCGGCCATTTCGCCGGCCACAAAGACAATGGCGCCCGGACGCGACAGTTCCCTCACCAAGCGATTGACCGCCGTCTTGTCGTCCAGCCCCAACGCCGCCAGCGAGGCCGCCTTGCCGCGGCCAGCCCAAACCGCCCTGTCTGAAACGCACCAGATGCCGGCATCGCTCACATCCGGCTTCGTTCCCAGCCCGCCCAGCAATTCAGCGGCTTCGCCGGCATGGCGCATGGCCACCGCCTCCATGCCATGTGTGGTTTCCAGCAGCAACAACCGCTGGCCGGCCGCAGCCGGCACAGCATATAAACGGCTGGCATCGGCCACCGCCAGCGCGTACTCGACATCGCCGCCGGCAATGATTTCCGGCCATAGGAAACGGCGCTGCGCCCAACGATAGGCATAAGAGGTCAGCAGCACCACTTTCCAGCGCTTGCTGGCACGATCCAGCTCGCCACAGATATCCGCCACCCGATCCCTGACCTCGCGGCGCGTGCCGTCCACGACGAACAGCGCCTGAGCGCCATAAGCAGCGCCTTTCAGGTAAAAGTAACCGTGCCGCCCCAACTCGTCGCTGTCGCGGGTGGCCCTGGGCAGCTCGCTTCTGGTCGTCAACGGGATGTTCGCCAGGTCGGCGAAAGTCTGGGGCAACGCCTCCACCGGCCAATACGCCGCCACCTGCTCGACATAACGGTCGTCGTTGACCAGACCCAGCGCGTCCAGGTTGTCGAACACCTGCCAGGCTTCATGCCCCAACATGCCGCGTTCAGCCGCCACGCGCGCCCATGGCGGCACCGGCAAGGCATCGCTCACCTCATGTTCCTGCACCAGCACGGCCGGTTGCCGCACCGTACCCACCAGCGGCTCGCTATACCCCATGTCAAACTCTTCGCTGCTATGCACACCTTCGCCGCGCGCCTCCTGCGCCACGCGGTGCAACAACGCCAGGCGCTCTTCGCTGAGGCTGGCGGCGCGCCTCGCCGGCTGGGGATTGGCAGGAATCGGCTCCAACGGGGCCAATACCTCCTGCGCGGTTGTAGGCGCGAAAGGCGCGCGCGGGTCAGCCGTCGGGGCCTCGCCGGCAGGCTTCCCATCCTCCTGCGGCATCATCGGCGCCGATTCCCGCACCGCGTCCAGCGCGATGCCGAAACCGCCGTCCCGGATATCGGCCAGCGGCGCGTCCTGCAGCCACTCGGATTCCACAACCAGAGGCAACACCTCCTCAAGCTCGTCATCAGTATCGTCTTGCGCTGCCGGCGGAGCGCTCACAGCCTTGCCGGCCGGCCCCTTGCCATAACCGAATCTGCCCAGCAGACTCTTGAAGGCGTCATCACCATCGGCCATCCCTGTTCCTTCAATCAATTAGCCAAACTCAACGGGCGGTATTTCTTCAACTTGCGGAATGCCGACTCCACATCGCGCGGGTCCAGCAATCCCAGCGACATCTTGTAGATCGCGTGCTCCATCGCGGTCTTGCCCAGCATCCTGGGGTCGTACAGCCTGCCATTGCTTTTGGCGCGCCAATCCCTCTCCGCCTCCCAGAAACGCCCCTCCCGGATCATGGGCAGCATGTCCTCGGTCACTTCGCAGACTTCAGCCACCACGGTCTGCCCCTTGGTGCCCAGGTGCCGGCACGCGGGGCAGCCCGGCCCCATCACCCGAACCGCGCCCACATCGATGCCCAGCGAGGCGATCACCATCAGATACTCGTCGTCCAGCACTTCCGCAGCCAGCTGGCTGCATTCCGGGCACAGCACCGGCACCAGCTTCTGGTAGACCAGCGCAGTCAGGAAATCCGGCGCCGCCAGCGCCTGGATGGGAATGCCGATCTCGGCGTCGGTCAGCCGCGGGATGATGCCGAAACCGCTGGACGCGTGGACGGTGGACAGCACTTGGTGGCCGGTCTGCGTCATCGCCTTGGCGAAGGAGCCGGTTTCGGCATCGCGGATTTCGCCGCCCATCACCTTGTCAGGGTCGCCGCGCAGCAACACCTTGGCCGCCGCGCCGAACGGCGTCTCGCCCCCCTCTTTTTTGCCATCTTCAGCCTTGCGCTGGATCGGGATCTGCGTGACGTGCGGCTGGATGTACTCCACCGGGTCTTCTATCGAGAAGAATTTCTTGCCGGACTCGCGTTCGTAAGTCATCAGCGTGCGCAAGGTGGTGGTCTTGCCCGAACCGGTTTCGCCGGCGATGATGGTCAGCCCCGGGGAACGGTATACCGCGTCCTCAAGCACCTCCACCTGATCGTCGGAATAACCCAGCTGCGATAAGGAGAGAATGTCCTTCTCCACCGCCTCGTTCAGCAACACCCGCAGTATCACGTCGACGCCGCGGTTCTCCTTGACGCTCTGGAAGCGCAGCTGATAACTGCGCCCCTGGACCGCGATATTGATCGAACAGCTCTGGTGCTTGTTCTCGTCAAAGTGGTTGTGGCTGCGGCTGCTGGAATCGGCGCGCGAGTTGTAGGCAGTGGAGATCGCATCCATCATCGCGTTGAAATCGCGCAGCAGCCGGTCCTTGGGATCGCTGTCGCGCAGTTTGCCGTGAATGCGGTAGCGCACCAGCACGTGGTTTCCGCCGCGGAACTCGAAATGGATATCGGTTGCCCTAAGATCGATCGCCTTCTCTATCACCAGATCGAAGTTGCGGTAGCCGCCGGTCTTGGCATCGCCGTCGCGGTGGCTGGATTCCACGTTATGCTGCTGCAACTGCGAGTGCACCAGCAGGATTTCCTCCATCGACCCGACATAGATTCCCAGGCAGCTCCACTTGGTGCGGGAACGCACCCCCGCATCGAAGCGCTGCAGCAAATCGGTGCTGCGCAGCTGCAGATAAGCCACGTCCTCCAGCAACAGGATGTACTGCCTGGACTTGGCCGAGCCCAACAGCAAGGCGCTATTCTCATATCCAGGCAATACCAGGTCGCCTTCCTGCCGCCAGCCGTGGTGGCGGATGGACTCCGACTTCAGTCCGCCGATCCGGCGCACGGGCAAGCCCTGGGATGCCGCCTGCCGGCCGCGGCCATCCTGCCGGGCGTCCGAAGAAGCCGCCGACTTGGCGTCCCCGCGCCCTATGACCTCAGAAAACCAACTACACATGGCGAGACCTGCCTCTCCACTTCCCGTTCAACGCTGCTCCGGCCCGCTGGCGGTGCCGGCATCCATCAGCAGGCGTTTTCGCTTGCCGGCGTGGGCGACGTCGACATAGTCATCGCCTACAGCTACCACTTTCCACGACTGCACCACATCGCCCTCGCGCACCATCTTGCCATAGCGGCCATCCACCACCAGGTAAGCTTTGCGCACCTTGCCATTGCCCTGGATGAACACCACATCGAACACCTGGGATGTGCCATTCTTGCCCGGAATCGGCGTGCCGCTGCTCAAGGCGGGCGGCGGCGGCGCCTGCATGGGCAAAGGCGGCAAACCGCCCGGAATCGCGGCCGGCGCCGGCGCCAGCGCGTTCTTGGCAAAGGAATCGATGGTTTCACCGCAAGCAAGCAAGGGAAACAGCAACAGCAAGGCAAACAATTTATTGGACATAGAAAGTACCCTTCGCCGTGAATTCAGGCTTTTTATCATTGAGCGTCACCTCGACGGCATCGAGCGTCATATTGCCGGCCCGCTCCATCAGGCCAGGCACCGAATCCAGGAAGGCCAGATGGCCCTGCATGCTCCAGCTGCCCTTGGCGAGCGCGGGCACCTTGTTTGCTCGATTCTTCAGCTCCGGAGGCAGTGGCACCAACGGCTCGACCTTGCCCAATGCCACGGCCATCAGCTTGCCCTCGCCCTTGCCGCCCTTGCCCAGATCGTCCAGCGCCTGCATCCGCACGCCGGCCGTCATGTAGAATTTCGCCACGTCGATCGGCGTGGATTGAGGAGCGGCCGGCGTCTCGAGCAGCGGCACGGTCTCCATCGCGCTGCCCATATCCTGGAACTGCACCGACTTGCGCTGATCCAGCAAGGTCTGGAAAGTGCCGCCGTCTTGTCGCTTCCAGTTGATTACGCACCCTTTGTCTCTGCAGGAGATGCCCCCCACCCGCCAACCGCCAACCTCAAACGGCAACTGCTGCACCACCGCCAGCATCGTCCTAGCGTATGCCGCGCCGTGATTGAGCGGAGCCTGCTTCAAGGCGCTCTGCATCTGGTTGCGATAGGACGTCATCGGATCCGGCTGTTGGGAGGCGGCCGCATCCAACGCGGCCAAGCGATCCTTTTCTTGTTGCTGCATCCACCACCAGCCCCCGCCGACCAGCCCGCCCAATACCACGAACATCAACGCGACGCCCAACAGACGCGACCCTGGCAGCGGCTGGAGCCGGTAGGAAACTTTCTCCTCATCGGTCAGCGAGGTGACGATGTCTTCCAGATTGACATGCCGGGTGACCTCCAGCAGGTCGTCCTCAATGTCGCCGAGGATGGTGACGCCGGTGCCCACCTCCTGGATGAACTGGCGAGCGGCATCCAGGGCCGCCTCCCGGGCGATGACCCGGTCCTGCATCGGCTTGCCGTCATGAATCGCCACCAGCACCAGCTTGGATGGATCTTCCGGATCGCGATGCAGAAACAGGATGTTCGGATCGTCCGATACCTCGCGCAACAAACCGGCCAGTGCGAAGAACTCGCCCTTGCGCACATTTCCGGCCAGATTCGCCAGGCCGGCGACCCGGACTCCCAGCGCATTCTGCAGCACCAGAAACTGCCTGGCGCCACGGCGCGAAGCCAGTTCGCGGACCTCTTCGGACTCCTTGCTCAGCCCCAGCAGCGGTTCCCACTGGATTTCGACGGCCAGGTTGCCGAAAAGCACTCTGGCCATGTCACACTCCCTCGGTAAGCTGCGGCGTGATCACGATGATGGTTTCCTCATCGTTTTGCGACGCCGACTTGCTGCCGCCTTCGTAATTGAACATACCCTTGCGGGCCGTATTGTTCTTGGCCCGGCGGAAACCGCTGAGAATCAGCGTCTGCCCCGATTTCAGCGAAGCACGCTGCATGGTCTGCACCGCCGACGTGATCGGCGTCTGGATGCTGTTGTCGCCGGATTTGGCCTCGTTAATCTCCGTCAGTTCGGACAGGTCTATCTGCACCTGCAACATCACGCTGCGGTTGTCCAGCAAGGTGGGCAGCAGATTCATCACGAACCCCGTGGTGACCACGCCAGGCGTCAACCCCACGCTGGCCGCCGAGCCATTGGTCCCCGGCGTCGAAGTGACGCTGGCCAGATAGCCCTGATTATTGGTAACGGCCACCGGCGCCGGCTGATTGTTGAGCGTCACCACATTGGTATTCACCACCGTGCTGACCCGGCCCTGCTGGCTCAACGCCTTGAGCAGAATCTGCGATCCGCTAAACTGGCCGGAATTCATGGTGATGCCGAAAATGCCCGCCCCTTTGAGAGTGTCGCCAGCCGCGTTGAACGTGCTGCCCCAGCCGCTGGACGCGGCCTTGTAGACCAGATTCCAATCTATGCCGGAGGCCGAATCCTCGGTCAGCCGCACCGAGAACACCTGCACAGACAGATTCACCTGGCGTCCCAGCACCGCGTTTTCGCCATCTATGTAATGCCGCACCCGCTCCACTACATCGGCGGAGTCGGTCACGGTGATCGAGCTGGTCATTTCCGAAGGCATCGCCTTGCCCAGCGGCGATAGCATGCTGTTGACGGTATCGCTCAGCTTGTCCCAGTAACGCAGCTCGGAAGTCATGCTGACCGAAGAGTCGGAGCCGAAGTTGATCGTGGAGCCGCCGCTACTCCCCCCGCTGCCACCTGAGCTGCCGCTGCCCCCGGAGGTGGTTTGCGAACTCTTGCCGACCTTGGCGGAATAGCTGGAAACGCCAGGCATGGTCTTGATCTGAAAGGTGCGGGTAACCAGGCGGGAAAACTCCACCACGCCGTTGCGGTAGCTCCAGTTGGTGCTGGTTTTGTTGGCCACCGCGTCAAGCAGGCCGCGCAGCGTGCCTGAATAGTTCAGTTGCGCTTTTGGCTCCGCATCCAATGCCGGAGCGCTTCCCGCTCCCGGATACGATGTTCCGCCCATTCCCATTCCCATTCCCATTCCGCCCGGCAGCGGCGGCATGCCTGGAGGAGGAGATGGCATGCCAGGCTGCTGGGTGCCATTGCCGCCAGATTTACTGGTCGTAATGCCGAAGATATCGCGCGCCAGGCGGATGGTGACGCCCTGCTCCTTGCCGATCTGTTCGGTCATCAGGGACAGGGGCAGCAGCCGGCCCGAACTGAAGCTAGCGGCCTGATCGAACCTGGGCGGCAAGCTGTCTATCTCATCCATCACCACCGAGCGCTGGGCAAACCAGGCGCCGCTGTCGCGCTCCACCAAGGATAAAGAAGGATAGGTCAGATTGGATTCTGCGCTGCGCAGCACCCGTTGCGTTTCCGCCACCCTGTCGTCCGTCTTCTGCAACATGCCGGGCGTACCGCAACCGGCCAGCACCGCGGTTCCGCATAGCGCGGCCACAATCTTCTTCATGCCTGTTTCCTTAGCGTGTCGCGTGGATCACGCGAATGACCTTGTTTGCCTCGTAGACCTTGATGCGGATCGGCGTATCGGTGTTCTGCAACGACTTGGCCACCTGCTCCATCACCTCAAGGAACGTTCCGCTGAATGTCGCCGGATAATCGATGGGGAAGTCGCGCTCCATCTCCCAGGCCAGCTCCCAGCCATTGGCCTTGGCGTAGTCGCGCAAGGCGGCGGAAATGCGGCCCTTGCCCGGCACCAGTTGCAGCACATTGCGGCCTTGGCCGAACTCGATGGGACGACCCTCCGCGCCGCGGCCTGCCACCTCCCCGGATCCGCCATCCTTGGCCTTGTCGTTGTCCAGATAGATAAAACCGGCCTCGGCATGCAGCGCGCACACCAGCAAAGATGCCGCGAGCAATGTTTTTTGCTTCATGACCTGAACCTTATTGATTCACTTTAATAGGTATGATATCAAACTTTTCATGATATCAGTCAAATAAAAATCCCACTCAGGCTCCTGGCACCGGCATGCCCCTCTGCTGCAGGATCTGCTGGATGGTCAGACTCAGGTAGCGCCGCATGATCACCAGGCAGCCATACAGCCGCACATCGCGTAACGGCTTGCGCTCGGCCAGTTCCATGTAATAGTGCGCCATGATGCCGACGCCCTCCATGAACACGGTCTTGCGGCCGACGCTGGCCAATGCCGCCCATAGCTCCGGATGATCGTGGCGGAACAGGATAGGCCGCGCCCAATCGCAACGCACCACGCCATTCTTTTCCCGATGATGGTGCAACAGCCTGACCATGGCGGTAGACCGGTAGGCGTGCTTGTCGCAAGCCAGCTTGACCAGCTTGGGGCTCACGCCCAGCTTGCGCGCGAAACCCACCAGCAAGGGATCGTTCGGATTGGAGGGCTCCCCCACCTGCTTTTCCAGCGCCGACAGGAATTTTTCGTCGAAATCCGCCGCCTCGTGATTCAGCCCGTTGACCCTCATCCATTCCGACACCTGATAAAGCTGCCTCTCCTTCGGGTCCAGGCCACGGGCGCGTATTACCTGATTGAAGGTCTGGCGGTTGGCAGGACGATTCGACCATACCCGCCGCACTGCATGCTCCCTGCGAACATGCTTGAGCAGGAACGGCGCAACCGGAATGGCAAGCAGCCAGCCCAGGAAGTAATCCAGCACGATGGCCCGAAACAGGGTGGGCTGCTCGCGCAACCATTCCGCGCCATGGGCGAACGGCACGCCCAACACCGGCATCTTCGCCAAAAACAGATAACGACCATAGGTGCTCTGCATCCACTTCAGCCACAAATGCGGCGCGAAATACCATGCCACACCGACCAAGACCAACAATGCGATGATGAAGAACAACTTGTCGTCGCCACCGCCGCCCGCGCCATTGCGCGCGGCCATCAATCGGGGCTCCGGCAGGCTGGCCGCGCGCGATAGGCGCGGCCGCTCAGCTTGGCCTTGACGTAGCGGAAAGCTTGCTCGATCGGCACACCCTTGTATTCAAAGAAGATCAGCACAGCGAAAATGACCAGCATCGCCAGCACCGTGTACCATTTGAACTTCAGGATCAGCACCGGCAGTATGTAAAACGCCTTGGAGTCCAGCCAAGGGGTGAATCGGGGCGATTGGGCGGCAAACACCCACAGTTGTCCATCCATGCCTTACCTCACCAGAGAGAATCTTTTGTCACGACGTAATGGGGCCGGCCGCTCTCGTCCTTGCCCTTATAGCTGAGATTGGCATCCGCCGGAACCGACGCCCCCGCGCCACCCCCGCCCCACGACGCGCCGACCGTGACGCCGGCCAGAAAAATCAGGACGCCCACCGCCGCCAGCAGCACTTCATAGGGCAGCCGATCGAAAACCGCTTTCGCCAGCGCGGCTAATTTCATCGAAGCCTTCTGTTGTCTCATCATCCGCTCAACCACTCATCAGATAGGTAATGACGTCCTCCTGCCGGACGCGGCCCTGCTCGATCAAATCCAGCGCGCTCTGACGCATAGGCTGGCCGTACAGATTTACCTTCTCCCGCATCAGCTGGAACACCCGTTCGGAATTGGCGGCGATTTCCTGCGCCACCGTGCCGGCGCTGCCCAGCTTGGTGAAGTCCAGGCACTCGCGCACCGGCACCCGCTTGCCGTCCGTTGTCGGCACCAGGTGCTGGCACACCACATACTTCAAGGTGGTGGCCAGGTTGTAGATCATCACCGCCCGCATCGCCTGGGGAAAAAACTTGGACCAATAGTCGAAAAGCTCCGGAATGGTGTTCGGGTGCATGGTGGCGTACACCAGATGGCCGGACTGCGCCGCCCAGATCGCCGCCTGCGCGGTTTCCGCGTCCCGCACCTCCCCCACCAGCATGTGGGTCGGCGCCATCCGCAAGTGGGCGCGGATGCCGTCGGAAAAACTCTCCACCGATGTGCCCACCTGCATCTGGTCTATCACCGCGGTCGGCGCCGCCACCTTGCCGTAAACGAACTCCACCGGATCCTCGATGGTGCGCAGGATGCAGGATGAGTCGGGCCGCTCGACGTGGTCGCGCAGCAGCGACGACAGGGTCGCCGACTTGCCGGAGCCGGTGGGACCGGTCACCAGGATCAGGCCGGAACGCTGGGTGCGGCTGACATAGATCAGGTCCTCCGGCGTGTCGGCTTCCTTCAGCGTCCACGGCTCGGGCTTGATGCGGCGAAACGTCGCCGACGGGCCCGAGGTCTCGCTCTGCATGTCGCGCGCCACCGCCACCCGGTAACGCTGGCCGTCGACACCCTCGTAGACGAAGTCCAGCGAGCGTGCCTTGCCCATCACCATGTCGTAGCCGTTGACGTTGTCCTTGTAGGCCGCGGTCAGCAACTGGCGCATTTCGTTCTGCTGCAGCCGGCGCTGCATCACCAGCCGGTTGCGGCCGAACACCTTGGCCACCGGATATGTGTCCTGCTTGAGAAAAACGTCGCTGGCGTCGGAAAAGCGGTTGAGCAGACTTTCCAGATCCATGCGGCTGACTTTCGAGCTGTTGTCGAAATCGTCGTCAAATCCGGACATTAGCGGCCCCCATCGAAAAACTCGGCGGCGCCCAAATCGTTGATCGCCTTCCAGCGCGGCAGGTCCTTGACGAACACCACCGGCTGCGACACCACCTTGCGCACCACTTTCACGTCGATGCCGCCATCGGCGTCGACCACCTTCTGCTCCTGGCGGATCACCTTGGGCGCATCCACCATCCTCTTCAACCACAGCATCTTGTACAACAGCATGCCGTTGAAGCTTTCCTTCAATTGCGCCAGCTTGCTCTCATATGCCCCCTTGGCCGCCGCCACCCCGCTGGCCCAGCCCTGGCGCACGCCATCGTCCCAAGCGGCCTTCTCCTCCGGCGTAGCCGGCTTCAACGCCGCATCCGGCTCGCGCACCTCCGGCACCGGCTGCTGCATATAGTCCCACCAGCTGGGCGCGGTGGTGACGAAGCGCGCGTCCTCCCGCACCCGGTAGGAAGCCTCCACCGCCACCATGCTGGTGGGGCTTTCCAGGCGGACGGTATTTTTCGACGATGACAGCACCGGCGGCAGCAGCGAATCGGGCAGCAGCAAGCGGGAAAAGTCGAATACCCGCGACAGCGCCGCATCCTGCGACTGCAGCATAGCGTTGAGCCGTTCGCATTCCCGCACCTGGCCAAGCTGGGCGCCATAGGACAGGCCCGCGTTGTAGACCGCCCGAACCTTGAGCGCGGCCTCTTGCGACAGATAGCTTTTCGGCTGCCAATTCAGGGCGCTCTGCAGCGCGCCGCCATCTTCGAGCGGGATGGAATCGGCCGCCCAGGCGCCTCCCGCCAGACCGATGGAAAACACCCAAAACCACACGCGCGTCATGCCCGCCTCACTCTACCCGCTGGTGCAATCCCAGCGTTTCGCGCACCTTGCGCTCGCCCGCGCCGTCATCGACATAAGGGCCCACCGCAATCTGGAACTTGCGCCCCGCCGGACGGATCTGGGTGGCAAAGCCCTGATTCTTGTAGCCGTCGGCCACCCGTGCAGCCAGCTTGCGGTCGGAGAAGATGCCGCCGTCCATTGCGTACTTCTGGATCAAAGGCTTGGAAGCCGAAGCCTGGAAGGCGGTTTTCGGATCGCGGGTGTCGTTGATGGCGCGGGTGTAGTCCAGCACGATGGTCCTGGACTTCTCATCCACCGCCAGCACGAAGGGGAACTGGTCGCCTATCGAACGCAGCACCGCGATCACCGGCTGCGAAGAGCTCTTGATCCGCACGATGCTGTCCACATCGGCCGAGCCGCGCTCCTCGAAACGCCAACCTATGTTTTGCGCGATGTCCTGCACGATGCCGTGCGGCACGCCCACGTACTCGGTGGAGTACAAGCGGTTCAGATCATTGCTCGGCGTGGCCTCCAGGCTGGCTTTCAAGTCCTGCATCGCCTTGTCGCCGCTGTTGACCACAGTCATGCGCGCCAGCAGTTGCTGGCTGCGCGCGGCATCCTCGGCGGCCTTGGCCAACATCGCCAGCTCGGGGCTGGCGGCCGGCCCGCGCGCAACCGGCGCCGCGCAGCCGGCCACGGCACAAACAAGGCTGGCGATCAGGAATGGCATAGCAGCTCTCATGAAAATCGCGCTCCATATATTTACTTTGGTAGTAATCATATCAAACATTTTTTAAATATGCTGGCTTTATTGCAGCGTGGCGGGCGGCAGCACTTGCGCCGCCAGTTCCGCGTCGCCCAATACTTGCTCCAGCTCGCCGCGCCGGTAATCGAAATCCGCCTGCCAGCGCTGAATCTGAGCCGGCACCCGCTCCAGCTTGCGGAACAGCATGGTGCGCGGATGGGCGCGGGCCCAATCGCACAGGCTCAGCAAGGAATCGTGCGGCATGTCGATCAGGCGCGCCAATAACAGGTGCGAAGGCAGAAAGCCATGCAGCCGGAACCAGACGCCATCCTGAAAACTCGCCTGCGGCGCTTCGCGGCCTATCCTGCCGCCATTCTCCAGCGCCCACGATTCCGGCACCGAAACATCGCCCTCCTCATCGGCGAACCAGTAAGCCAGCATGTCGCGCCATACCGTGTTTTCCATCAAAGCCCCCCTGCAATCTCGGATACGATTTCTTTTATGATGTCCGCCTCGCGCTTGGCGCCGCCCCAGGCGTCGATGCGCTTGTCCAGTTCGCTGACGGCGTCGCCGCCGGGAAAGCGCCTGGCCAGCCGGCTCAACGCCTCGCGGTAGCCGACAAACCTGGCCACCTGGCTGCGGATTTCCACATTGGCCGGCGTGGTGGCGTAAGCCCACAGTTCCACCCCGCCAGGCTTGAAATACAGCACCCGCTCCACCACCGCGCCCTTGATCCGGCTGTACAGCAGCATGGGCGCGCCCAGCGGGGTCAGACCCTGGATGCGGTTGGCCAGCGCCTCGTCGGCATACTCGCTCAAATCCATGGTTTTCTTCAGGTCGTCGCGCACCTCCTTGGAATCGGCGCGCAGCACCCAGATATTGGTGGCCAGATTCATGATGGACTTGGGAAAGTCGGTATGCTCCTGCGAGGCCAGCGCGATGTGCACCTTGTACTTGCGCCCCACCCGCACCAGCGTCTCGATCAGGCCCAGCACCATGGGCGAGCTGATATTGTGCAGCTCGTCGTAGACGATGCGCTTCACCTCGTTGCGGTTCTTGCGCAGCTCGCGGCGATGGTACTCCATATACTGCGCCGGGCAATCCATGGTCGGCACCACCTCGTCGTCCATGTAGAAGCCGCGCGCCAGGAAGGCGCTGGTAGCCAGATACATCACCTCGCCCTGCTTCTGCGACGCCGCGCCCTGGCCGCCGGTGACGTCGGCCAAGTCTACCGCCACGATCTTGGCGTTGGAAAAGTCCAGCGCGGTCTCGTACGCCAGCAACGGAAAGCGGCTGCTGATGGAACCCAGCATGCGGTTGCAGAAATCCAGCATCGACGAGCCGCCTGGAATCACTGCGTCGGTATAGTTGTCCTTGATGCTGGGCGTGGCCTGCATCACCTGGCTCAAATCGGGAATGATGGGCACGGCGTAGCGCTGGGCCACGGTGGCGGCGCGGATTTCGCCGCAGTTGAACAACATGTCCACCACGCTCCACCAGGAACACTCCTCTTCCGGATGCTGGTTGTTCCGCTGCAGCGCCTCGTCCACTTCCGCGTTGCGGCGCGGCTGGTATTTCTTGGGCTTCTCCACCGAGAAATAGCGGTAGGCCGCCGTCACCAGCGTGTCCACCAGCTCGGCGATTTCAGGTACCGGCCTGTCCTGCCCCACCGGCGTCAGCAGCAAGGTGACAAAGTCCACCAGGAAGGCCTTCTCATCCGGCACCGCCGAGCGGCAACCCAGCATGGTATCGAAGGGATTCATCGCATTGCGCTTGTCTATCGACAGCCGGTAATGCTGCGCCAGGTACTGTTTATCTATCGGCAAGGACGCCTTGACCGTGTCGATCAAGCCCTTGGAGGAATAGCCGACGTCAAGAATGGCCATTCTGGGAATATCATCCTTGCCCGGCTGCAGGATGGAACCCAAATTGAGCGCCTGCAGCAACACCGACTTGCCCGAACCCATGGTGGCGAACATCACGTCCACCCAGGCTTGCTGCAATTGCGAACCCACTTGGTAGACGAACAGCTTGCCATCCTCGGTCAACATCATCATGTTGCCGTAGCTCCAGGGCGACGCCGGCCGCTCGATGGGCAGGATGGCAGCCAGCATCTGCGAGGGCATGATCAGTTCCGGCGCCAGATTGCGGAAACCCGGCAAGGTCCCCATCGCCACTTCGCAAGGGTTGCCGAACTCCTGTATCACCTGGCCGCCGCCCCAGCCGTTCAGCGCAGCCGCCAGCTCGGTGAAGCGGTCGGTGGCCTCCTGCTTGCTGCCGCCCCAGGTCACCACGGAAATCTTCACGCCGACAAAGGTGGTGGCGCCTATCCGCTCCAGTTCCTTCACCTCGTTGATGGCATCGACGATCTTGGAGTTCTGCCCGCCGAAAGTGGAAAATTTGAGGAACTGCGCCACCGACTTCTTGGTGGAGAAACGTCCCGACGCACTGCCGGACAACAGCTGGAACGCCATGCGAAACGGAATTTCGCCATGAATGCGCGCGGTGGGCAGGATGCGCAGCAGGCTGTTGAACACCTCAGGCTGCGAAATGGGGAATTCGAAGTAGCCGCTGGAATAGAAACGGTTTCCCACCCGCGCCACGCCCTCCTCCGGAATGTTTTCCAACTGGCGGCGGAATATCTGCAACCCCGGCAAGGGAGGGATGATGTCGTCGCGCTGGCCGGCGATGGTCGGCTGCGCGCGCGTCGGCAGCGCGCCGCTCTTTTTCACCGAGTCGGGCGTGATCGGGCTCAGACCCTCTCCCGAGCCGTCCCACAGATCCGCGTCCAGCACGATGGCCTGCTCCATGGTCAGCGGCTGCGCCTTCAGGCTGAAAATGTTGATCAGGCCTTCCACATATTCCTTGCACACCCCCAGATGGCGGTTGCGCATCGCCGGAATGAAGCTTTCGCTTTGCGCCATCTCGCCGCCCGACCAGTTGGCCGCCACCTTGCGCATCTCCTTGGGCAGAATGGCCGGCGAAGTGGTCACCACGATCAACGCGAGCTCCGACGTCACGGTGCGCGACAGAATGTCCTCGCGCTCGTCCAGGATGAAGTTGACGTCCATCCCTATCCTGGCCGTGGCGGAACGGATGCTGTTGGCCTGCTTCCTCACTTCCTTGCGCGAGGTTTCCTTGTCGCGCTGGAAAATGATGTCCACCACGATGCCGGAACGCCTGGGCAGGCTGGCCAGCATGGCGGACAGCTTGGCCAGACGCTCTTGATACGCCTCGCCGTCGAATGACTGCAAGGCGCCGTCGAGCTTGTAGATGGTCATCAGACCGCCGCCGCGCAAAGAGATGACGTTGCCCGAGCCCGTGGTCCACGCGCACTTGTCCCACAGCGCAGCTCCTCGGAGCTTGGGAATGCGCTTCATGAAGTTGTCAAACGCGTCAAATATAGTCACTGCTCACCTCTTAACTCTTCAGACTGCGGCATCCGGTTCAAGCCCCGCTCTGCGCCGCATCATGGCGCCGCAACGCGCCCACGCCTTCCGGCCGGTAGGACAACGGAAAAATCAGCCTCAAGCCATTGCGGGTGAGAAGCTTGACGGTTTCCTCGTAGGAGTCTTCGCGATTCTTCATCAGCACCTTGAAAAAGGTCGCCAGGTTATCCACTGTCCCGCGGCTGCCCATATAGCTCTCTACCAGCTTGGCGGACTGCTCGAAGTGCCGCTCCAGGTTATGGCCCAAGTCGCTTTCCGCCAGCCTGGGCATCGCGCGGCAGATCCGGTTGATCGCCTCTTGCGAACGGCCTTTCTCCACCCCCCAAAAAGCGCCCGCCCGCAATGCGGCGCCCACATGCTGGGTGGCCCGGCAGTAGTGGCACAGCACCAGCCAGTTGTCCGGATTCTCGTTCCGATAGTCGTCGTCCAGCGCCTCGCCCTCCAGGAACTCCCTGCTGCGGTAGCCGCAAAACTGGCAAGCATGCCTTCTGTATTCAAACAGCGAGCCAAGAAAGCCAGGCGCCGGATGACTGGCGATGGAGTACAACCCATCCTCTATCCCCGGGTAATTCCGGTTGCGGTAGATTTGCACGCTTAGCATTTTAAATGTTTTATAAAATATATACTATAACAAACATTATACGCAAAATTCGATATGTCATGACAATAAAAAACCCGCCTCAGGCGGGTTGCGGTAAAACGCCGGCCTCACATCAGAGTGTGGCCGCCCATACCGATCCAGTCCGGCGCGAAATACGCGATCACGCCGCCCAGGCCTGCGAACAGCGCGGTCTTCATGTGGCCGCGGTCCTCCCTGCCCGGCTTGCCGGACACATAGATGTTCCAGCCGGAGAAACCCATGCACATCACCCCCACCAGCTGCAGGCCCATGCCGATCACCTCCTTGAACGAGGTGATCAGGTCCTTGGTCTGCTTGGCGGTATCCATCAGACTCTTGCCAGAGCTGCCTGCCGTCGTGGCCACCGTATCGGCGAGCGAGGTCTCGGTGGCCAGCAAGGCCAGCACCGCCACCATCAGAAGCAGATTTCCCTTTTTGAACTTCAACATTGTTTCACTCCTTAAGCCTCATCGGGCTGCGTTATCAGGACAGACTGGGAAAGGTGTTGCGCACCAAGGCCCAAGCGTCCTCCATGTAATAAAGAAATATGCCGGACAGAAACAGCACGAATATTTTCCAACCATCGCCCGCCTGAGTGAAACGGGCATCGCCGCTTTTGTACATCGTCCATCCCGCCCTGCCCATCGCCGCCAGACCCAGCAACTGACTGAGCGCATACACTACCTCGCGTATCGCATTGCCCGCCGCCAACGCGTCTCCCGCCAGCAAGGTTTGATCAAACATCACTGCCCCCCGGTAAATGCATCGTCAAGAAACAGAACGCCTATCAGTTCACTTCTGCCCAGAATCACCTCCGATTTGTTGAATCTAGCCGCCCCCGCCGTCGCCACCTGGGCCACGGCCTCCACCGTTTTGCCCACCGCGTACTTGGCCGGCTGGTCAATCTTGGGCACGGTTGTCACCGCGCCGCCGTTCACCACCGTGGTTTCGCCGCCGCTGGTCAGCGCCGTGGCGTAATTCCCCAGAAAGGCGCCAGCCGCGATCATGCCGAAACGGTCGAGATAATGGCCTTTCACCGCGCTGGCCACCGCCTGGGAATTGGTCTCCTTATCCACCAGCACCGCATCCACCGGCACCACGCGGCCATCCGCCAATCGCATCTTGTTCAGTTTGACCACCAGCGCGTCATAGCCTTCGGTATACGTGCCGAACAGCTGGGCATCGCGTTTGGCGCCGTCTTCCACGATCCGCACCATCACCGTGGTGCCCGTCTGGTAGGACGAAGTTTCATTCAGCGTCACCGCCGCCACGCGCTCGCCCATGAAAGCCACCCTGGCGCCCTTCTGCGGCCGCGCGCCGTCGGAGCCGCCGCCATCGAAGCGCCCGGCCGACGGCGCCGCGGCCGCGCCGCCGTACCAGTTCACCAGTTTGCGCTCCTGTTGCGGCGCATCGCCTTTTGCGCGGTTGTTTTGGAATTTCTGCAACCACGCACTCTGCTTCTGCACTGCCGCCGCATCCAGCAACGGCTGCAAAGACGGCCCCTGGGGAATGGGGGGCATCTGCCCGCCGGAACCCGAAGACGGATCGCCCCGGTCGCTCAACGCGCCCACCTCGGCCACATACGCGCCGCCGCTGGCGATGGCGTCTTTCTGCCGACCATCGCGCTGGCTGTTCAGCAAGGCGTCGGCGGTACCGTACACCGCCGGCTGGCTATGGTCGTCCGCCACCGCCAGCGTGCCGGCGTCTGCCGTGCCTGTGTCGGCCATCTTCTCCGGCGTACTGGCCATCGCCGCCGATTCCCGCCCGGCATCCTTGGGCGCGCTGACTTTCTTGTAAACCAGCATGGCGGCGAAAAAGGCGATCGCCACGCCACCGAAAATGATCAGCCGCAACTTGCCGGCATCCTTGCCGCCAGGGCCCTTGGGCTGATTGCCGAAATCCACCATGTCCGACTTATTGCTCATAGCCGCCCCATCGAATGACAATTGCGCGCGAAGTGCCCGCCATGCCCGTCACCATCGAAGACGGCCGGTAATCGAACTCGTACGCCGAGCCGCCATCGTCGTCGCGGGTGCTGGTGCGGAAGTTGCGCGGCGACAGCAGGGTCACCCCAGGACGGACCTTGACGAAAACCCGGTTGTCCGACAGCCGCTTCCAGACCTTGACCGCATCGCCGCCGGTGTGGGACACCGTCTGCATTTCATCGCCTACGGTTTCCTTCAGCACCGCCATCAATGTGCCCGACAGCGGCGACTGGTATTCATCGCCGCGGTTCAACGCGTCGCCGCCCATCCAGGTCAACCGCAGGTCGGCCGCGAAATCCACCCGCTCGCCGCTTTTCGGATAGAGCGATCTGACCTTGATCACAACCGGCCGGAAGGAACCGGCGGCGAATACCGTCAGCGAAGTCGAGCCGGAACCGGACGAATCGATCACGATGGCGTCCTTGGCGTCGCCGCCGGATGTTGCCGACGCCGGCGCCAGGCCGGCCGCCCCCGCCAGTGCGCCGACCTGCGCGGCGGGCGACGACTGGGCATCGCCCGGAATGGGATGAATAGTGAGAAAAGCCATGCCCGGCACACTGCCGGAAATCTTCAGCGGCTGTCCCGCCACATCGGTCAGGCGCACCGTCACCGGATAGCCCACCGCCACCGTCAGGTCCACGGTCCGCCCAGGGCGAACCGGAATCGTCCGTTGCTCGCCCGATACCGGTGGAGAGTCCTTCATCTTCTCCACCTTCTCCACCTGACGACGGTACATCCGGATCTGGCCCGGATCGAACGGCACCGCCTCCTTCATCACCGAACCGAACACCGGATCAGCTTCCATCGCCCTCTGCAGCGGATCCCTGGTTTGCTGCCTGCCCGACTGAGCCGACGCAGCCGCAGGCGCCTGCACCGCCAGCCGCGGATCGCTAGCGCTATTGGTATAAAACTGGCCGCCGGCCGGATCGCCCGGCTGAGCCGCCGCGGCCGCGTGGGACACCGCCCAGGCCGCAATCAGCAAGACCCGGCTTGCAATCTGACTTCTCACGTCCCTCACCCCCTGTCCTTGACCATGTAAAGGGCGAGAATCCGATAGTCTTTCGTCCCTCCGGCCGCCACCAGCCCGACCACCACCTTGAACTTCATCTGATTGTCCGCGCGCTTGGTGCGGTTCAGATAGCTGAGCGTCCCGCTGGCCTCGAACTCCCAGGCCTCGACGCCGGCCTGCTGCCCCTTCCCGACCAGGATGGGTGAGCTGGAGAGCTTCATATTGCTGATCAGCTCGCTATCGAGTACCGATTTGAATGTCCCCGCCGCTTCCAGCTGGCTCTTGAAGGTCAGCCAGGAATCCTCGGTGAAGTACTTGCGCGAGACGTCGGAGAAATGAGGCTCCAACTCGGTCCAGTTGTAATTCAGCACCTGGGGCAGGGCGTAAGCGATCCATGCTCCAGCCTGGTTCTCATTGAAAACTGGAGAGTTGCTGGTCAACAGCTGATATTGACGGCCATCCGGCGTCACCGCGGTGAACTGCGGCAGCGGCGCCTCCTTGCGCGCCAGCGCGACCAGAGCCACCGCCTCCAGCAGGCAAGCCGCGGCCAGGCCGAGAATGATCAGGGTCTTGCGGCGCGAATCATGGCGCAGGTTTCCCGACTCACCCATGGTGTCCCTCAAGGCCCGGTCCACCTCTTGATCATTCAAATTCATCATGGACATCGAAATTTCCAAAATATGGTTCGATACAATATCTATCTTATCAAACATTTTAACCATGAAGACACATGCTTGCCAACAAAAATTATGGCTGCGGGATCCACGCCTCTCTTCCAAACCCGAAGCCGGGGACGCCCCCTAACGGCAAGTTCCGGACGCCGTGCTCCCGATCAACCCGACACATCCAGGCCCGATGCCCTCAGACCGGCTCGGCTAAGCAATCGACCAGACAAGGAACGTCTGATGCTCCGCCTGGCCGGTCTGGCCGATGAAATTCTGGCCAAGATGCCAGTCGGAGGTATGGAGGACGCGCATGGAGAACCATGGGAGGAAAGGGATAGCCGGCCTGGCAGCAATCCAACTGGCCATGCATGCGCGCAGCACCTGCAGCGCGGGTTCGATCTGGCATCGCTGCCGCTCTGCCACGATGATGCGGATCAGCGTCCAGCTCTGCAACTCCCTCAAGCTGCTGCCGACATTAGAGCCCACGGCATAGCGCGTTTCCGCCGGCTCTTCCGCCGTCATCCCCCGACCGTTGATGAACAGCAATGCGTGAATCTACGCCCTGACGGCCAAGCCTCAATGCGTATCCGCCATCCGCGCCGCAGGCGCCTCCGCCAAGCCGGTCGGCGATATCGCCGCATTGCGCAGCAGTCTTTGCCGCAAGCCGGCCAGGTAGTCGGCCCGGCCCTGCCGGAGAATGTAGTCGCGGTAGTTGTCGCGCTTGAGGTCATCCCAAGCGTGCTGGCGCGCGCGGCTGGAGTGCGCTTCGGCGGCAGCCGCCAATTCCTCCGTAATCGGCAACTGGGCCGGCGTCAGCATCGGATAACCGTAGCGCTGCATGTAGTCGCGGCAGCCGGTTTCAATGATTTCGATCTCGCGCATCGACAGTTGCTGCCTGAATTTGTCGGCATGCGCCGCAATCGGCGGAAAATGATTGGAAGACCACAGCGCCGACAACTGCGAAATCTGCGCGGCCTCCGCCGAACTGCGGATATCCAGCATCTGCGGCAGAAAAGAAATGCCGAAGAAATCGCACACCTGGCGCAGGATGGCCTGCTGGTCGGCCAGGAAGTCCTCGTAGCGTATGGTCAGCACCTTGTCAGGCTGGTGGACCAGCAGACGGTCCGCCGCCTGGTAGGCCGCCAGCCAGGTGCGGACGTTCAGCACGGTATCGAAATCATGGAGGATGGCGCGGTTGATCGACGCCACCTGCGCGCGCGGATCGCGCACCACATTGAGGAAGCGCAGCCGCGGAAACAGCGTCAGCAACTCGTCGGCGTAATGGACGCTGTCCAGCGACTTGTCCATCACCACCTTGGCTTGACTGTGCTCCCCCGCCCGCAGCAGTAGCTCCCATACCACCTGATGCACGCTGCGCGGCCGATCGCCGATCGCTTCGAAGATCTCCACCGGATCGAATACCACGTTCGGCCATTTGACCATGCTGACCGTCTGCAAGCCCACCACATCCACGATCAGCTGGAAATAGGCGCGGTCATCCGACAGATCGCCATACAAAGGCAGCAGCGGCATGAAATCGACGATATGCAGCGGATAAGGCGAATAGAACTCCCGGCTGAAATTCAGCCGCAGGCGCAAGGCGTGGCTGCCGCAGCGGCGCAGCGGAATCATCAGCGCCGGCAACGGCCGGCCCGCGTCAGATGTGATACTCATGGTCATACCTTTCCACTTCCGCCAGCGGGCTGCAACAGTGCCGCGCCATGCAAAACAGCATGTCGACGGATTCATCCAGCCGCAGCGCGCCGGTGTCCAGCTCCAGCACCGGATTGCGCGGCGCCTCGTACGGCGCGGAAATACCGGTGAACTGGGCAAGCTCGCCAGCCCTGGCCTTGGCGTACAAGCCCTTGCAATCCCGCTGTTCGCAAATGGCCAGCGGAGTGCTGACATAGACCTCGGCGAATTTGTGCTCGCCGACGATGCCGCGCGCGGCTTCGCGGTCGCTGCACAGCGGCGAAATGCAGGCGCTGATCACAATCAAGCCGGCGTCGTTCATCAACCGCGCCACTTCCGCCACGCGGCGGATGTTCTCCTGCCTCTCCGCCGCGCTGAAACCCAGGTTGCGGTTGAGTCCGTGACGCAGGTTGTCGCCGTCCAGCACCACGGCGGAAAAACCGGAGCGGACCAGCCTGGCTTCAAGCTCGTAAGCGATGGTTGACTTGCCGGCGCCGCTCAGGCCGGTCAGCCAGATGGTGAGGGCGCGATGGCCGAACAACTGCTGACGGTCGACCAGCCGGACCCGGCTTCCCATTTTGAAGATGTTGGCCGGGAATCCGGTTTGCCTGGGCGCGGTATCCATAATATCCCTCCGGTGATTGGATGCGGCCGGCCGGGAAGGACAAGCGATCTGCAGCAATCACATGCTAGATATCTTGGTAATAGTGCGTAATGTACGAACATAACTGATCAAAAGAACAGAGCTAGTATTTGTACGGATCATTCAGAGCATATTTAAGATAGGCCACCCATTCCATCGGATTAACTTGCATGTCCAGCGTTCCTCTCGGCCTCTCGCGCCGCAACAGCCGGCTCAGAACTTGATTCCCGCGCTGACCATCGCCAGGCTGCGATCCGACAGCGTGTTGTAGTTGCCGCCGCCGGTGGCCAGATATAGCAGCTCGAACACATAGCGCTTGCGGTATTCGCCCTGCAGCCGCCACAGCGCGCTGCGTCGTCCCTCCATGAACTGGCCGTCCTGCGAATAGCCTTTTACGTCATAGCCCAACACCAGCGACGGCATCAGGTCCAGCCCCGGCAGCGCGCCGGCATAGCGCTCCTCCAGCTTGGCGCGAATGCCCCAGGACACCGATGTGACGAAGCCATCCAGCGCGCAAGTCGCCCCGGTTCCGCTACAGGACGGCGTGGCCGCGCTGGGCGCCTGGCCAAATCCCACCCGGCCATAGCGCATCGCGTACGGGTCGGGCAGGCTGGACAGATATTTCACCCCCACCTCGCCGGAGAGCCTGGCCTCGCCGCCCAATACCCTGCCCAACGGCTGCTGGCCGCCCAGCGAGAACTGGCTGCTGTGAAAAGTGTCGTAGCCGCGCGCCAGATAACCGGTCGGCGTGTGCGCCAGATAACCGAGCGGCCCGGTGCCGGTCAGCACGCCGTACAGGAAGTCCGCGCCGTTCCAGGCCACCGGCTGGTTGGGCCGATAGCTGAATTCGCTGTAGATGCCGGTGCCGCCCGGCAGCCTGGTCTTGAAATTGACGCCGAACATATGAATGTTGTCGGGATAACTGCGGCGGAATTGGCCGGCGATGCCGGTAGGCGCGGCCAGCCCCAAATTGGCGGCCGCCGGCAGCAGCACGCCGGGACCGGTCCTCACCATTTGGTTGAAGCTCATCTGGCTGGTCTGGTTGGAATAAAACAACCCCAGTTGGCCTACGCCGTCAAACAGATAGCTGATGCTGGCGCCGTATTCGCCGCCATAGGGCTTGTCGTCCGGCGCGCGCTGGATGTAATCGAGCGGATTGGCCGCCGACTGCTGGTCGCTGGTGACGACATTGCGGCGCAACAGCATGCTCAGCAGGCTGCCGTTGAGCGTGAGCTTGTTGCAGCCGGGCTGGGCGTAGTCGCTGCCGGAGTAGAATGCGCCGCAAGCCGGATAGGCATTGGGCTCGAACTTGAACTGGTAATAGCCGTCCAGCGTCAGCCGCGGCGTGGCCCCCAGCTTGGCGTAGAAAGCCGGCGCCGGGATGTTGACCATTTCCGGGATGGTGCCGGAGCGGCCCAGCGCATTGAAATCCATCGCATTCACCTGCTGGATGCCGCCCAGGATGGTGGTGGGCGTCACCCAGGGAATCACCTGCTGCCCCAGCCGCAGCAACAGCGACGACTGCCCCAGTTGGTAGCGGCCATACACATAGGCGTCGTCCAGCACCGCGCCGCTGAAACGCCCCAGCTGGGTAAAACCGGCGTCGTTGAGCGGCGCACCGGCAACATAAGCATTGGGCGCATGGCCGTGCGGAACCGCGTCGTGGATCAGGCCGTAGTCGTACCACGCCTTGCCGCTGACGAACAGTCCGGCATCGCGGTAGCGCAGATCGCCCTGCAGGTAGCCCTGCCACGATTCCGACACCAGATCGCCGCGCCGGTAGTTGAGATCGCCGTCGTTCAGCGAGTCCATCAGATTGGCGTGGCTGGTGAAAACCGGATTGGGGTTCTCCATCCGGTAGACGCTGCCCAGCGCCATCGCCCCTTTGGTTTCCAGCTGGACCGCCCCCCAGTCGAACCGGCTGCCTTCGCCCAGGCCGGACGGCAGAGTGCTGACCGTGATCTCGCCCGCGTGGCCGGCCCCCGCCGCCAACAACCATACCAGTGGGCTGCATGCATGCATCCGCTTCATCCGCCTTGCTCCTCATTGTTGTTTTCGCGACGCCGATTGCGCCGCCTTGCAGAGGCGCTGCTATTTCAGATAGGCCTCCGCCAGTTTTACCCAGTAACTGGCGCCCAGGCTGAGGATCTCGTCGTTGAAGTCGTAACCCGGGTTGTGGATCATGCAACCGCCCTTGCTGCCCACGCCATTGCCCAGCACCACGTAGCAACCAGCCACCTTTTCCAACATCCAGGAAAAATCGTCGCCGCCCATTGCGCCTGCGGGCAGCGGCACGATGCCCGCAGGCCCCACCATGCCCTCCGCCACCTCGCGCGCGATGCGGGTTTCCTGCGGCGTATTCACCAGCACCCGCGTCACTGGTTTCCAATCCATCCACGCCTCCACGCCATAGCTTTGCGCCTGCAGCGTCACCAGCTCGCGCAGCCGCGCCTCGATCTGCCGCTGGATCGCGGGGCTGTAGGTCCGCACCGTCAGCTCCAGCTGCGCGCTGTCTGGAATCACATTGCTGGCGCTGCCGGCATGCGCCGAGCCCACCGTCACCACCGCGGGCTGATCCGGCGGCAGATTGCGCGACACGATGGTCTGCAGCGCCAGGATGATGGAAGCCATCGCCACGATGGGATCGACGCAGGTATGCGGCATGCCGCCGTGGCCGCCCTTGCCGGTGAGAGTGATGGAGACGATGTCGGCCGACGCCGCCAGCACGCCCGGCTGCACGATGAAGCTGCCCACCGGCAAGGTGGGGCCGTTGTGCATGGCGAACACCGCGTCGCAGGGGAAACGCTCGAACAGACCTTCGGCCATCATCCGCGCCGCGCCGCCCTGGCCTTCCTCCGCCGGCTGGAAGATCAGATTGAGCGTGCCGTCGAACTGACGGCTCTCGGCCAGGTGCCGCGCCGCCGCCAACAGCATGGCGGTATGGCCGTCATGGCCGCAGGCGTGCATCTTGCCCGGCAGCTTGCTGGCGTAAGGCAGGCCGGTTTCCTCATGGATGGGCAGCGCGTCCATGTCGGCGCGGATGCCCATGCTGCGCGATCCGCTGCCGCAGCGCAGCTGCCCCACCACGCCGGTGCCGCCCAGACCCGCAGTCACCTGGTAACCCCAGGCCCGCAACGATTCCGCCACCAGTCTGCTGGTGGCCTCCTCCTCGAAACCCAACTCCGGATGGGAATGGATATTGCGGCGGATGGCGATGAACTGCTCTTCGTGTTGTTTGATGGCGGGAATGACCCCTGGCAGATTGCACATGTCGACACTCCGTTTCCATGCGGTGGCGATGGCGGCGCCTGCCGGCCAAAACCGGCCTGGGCGCAGCTCTGACTTCAGTTTATGAACGGAGTGGCGACGAAGATGGGGGGAGGATGGCCATTCGGCGGGTTGATATCGCCAGCAATCAGCTTGCTGGCGCAAGGCAGCGATTGCGCCGCCGACTCTGCATTTGGAATAATCAAATACAAAACAACATGCAATCAGTCTTGATTTTGCCGGCCGGCTTCGCCAAGGTTAAAGCGGATATCGCCAAGGCAGACCATCATGAGCACATGCGTAGACCTGCTTTACCTGCCCAACTGTCTCGGAGGAACGCTGTTTTCGGCCATCGACGTGTTGCAGGCTGCCAATAAACTGTGGCATCTGCGCCACCCGCGCCAGAAAACGCCGCGTTTCCTGTGGCGCCTGCTGGATGCCGACGGCGCCACCCTCCCTTTGCCGCCCTGGCTCTGCTCCCAATCCGGCGCCCCAAGCGCGCAAGCCGGCCAATCCGTCCTGCTGGTGCCGGGCATCGACATGGACAGCGTTCCCCACCTCAAACAACAACTGGACCGCTCAGGCGCCGCGCTGGCGCTGATTGCCCGGCGCCATGCCGCCGGAGACATCATCGCCGCCAATTACAACGGCGCCGCCATGCTGGCCCGCGCCGGCATACTGGATGAGCGCAACGCCACCATCACCTGGCTGATCGCCGGCTGGTTTTCCGGCCACCACCCCAAGGTGCGGCTGTTGATGGACCGCCCAGTCACCATCGACGGCAACATCTTCTGCAGCGGCGCGCCGGCTTCTTCCATCAATCTTGCGCTGGAGCTGGTCCGCCATTTTGCCGGAGACGAGCTGGCGCAGAGCTGTACCAACGGGCTATTGTATCAACCGGCCCGTTTCGAGCAGTCGGGCCAGACCCTGCCGCTGCTCGGCACCCCCACCCGCGACAGCCCGGTGTGCAAGGCCAGGCGCTGGCTGGAACAACATGTGACCGAGCCCTACAGCCTGGACAAAGTGGCAGAAGCCGCCGCCGTAAGCAGCCGCACCCTGCTGCGCCACTTCCGCGAGGTGGCGGACATGACGCCGCTGGAATACCTGCAACAACTGCGCGTGGAAAGGGCCAAGCTGCTGCTGGAGGTCACCACCGCGGACCTGCAGGGCATCATGGAGCAATGCGGCTACGAAGACGCCAGCTCCTTCCGCCGCCTGTTCCGCCGCCAGACCGGCCTCACTCCCACCGCCTACCGCCGCGCCTACGCGCTGCGCGCCACGCGGCGCTGGTGGCGCGCCGGCGACGCCGTCGTCCCGCCCCGGGAACGGGCCGCGACCGGCTTGTCAGCCTGATGCGTATCCATTACGGTGTCCGCCATCCACAAAGCTGAAAATCCTCCATGAAACTGGTCATCATCGGCAACAGCGGCAGCGGCAAAACCTGGCTGGCCTCCCGACTGGCCGAGCGCCATCAGGCCGCGCTGATCCATCTGGACCACCTGTTCTGGCAGCAGGGCGGCTTTCGAGCGCCGCGCCCGGCGGAGGAAGTGGACGGCATGATCAGCGCCGCCCTGAGCCAATCCGGGTGGATCGCCGAAGGCGTATTCGGCGATCTGGCCGCCCGCTTCCTGCCCCAGGCCGATGCGCTGATCTGGCTGGACGCGGACTGGACGCTGTGCCGAGCCCGCCTGCAGACGCGCCTGGCGGCGCAAGCGCTGCACATGGGCAGGCCGCAGGACGAGGCCTCTGCCAAGGCGCTGCTCAGTTGGGCCGAAAACTACGGCGTCCGCCGCGGCCATTGCTCGCACAGCGGCCATCTGGCGCTGTACGAGGGCTTCGCCGGCCACAAACGGCGGCTGGCGTCGCCAGACCAAGTCAACGCGCTGGCCGCCGCCGGCCTGCAACTGCAGGGATGACAAGCCGGGCCATCCCGCGCCCGGCCCTTTACCCCCGTCACGTGCCTACGGCGTCACATGCATGTACGGCGTGGTGGTCAGCGTGGCGGAAATCGCGCAGCCTCCCGCCAAAGGCGCGTTGATCAATGCGATCGTCGTTTCGCTGCCGCTATCGGCGATCTGCCCGTTGACCAGGCTGGGACCGCATTGGCCGCCCAGAATCGGCGTGTTGACGCTCACCGACACATTGTCGATCACCAGTTGCGTGGCAGCGGTAACGCGCCCCACCCACGGCGCCGCCGGCGTGGCGCTGGCCTTGATCATCCGGCACACCGGAATCCCCTTGAACGCGGCGCTGGTGATCAGCACATTGCCGCTGCCGTCAACCGTGCCGCTGAACACCGCCGTGCAATCCACGTCCACGCCGGACTTGCCCACCGTGGCCGGCCCCACCGCGGAAAACGGAATCGCCGCGCCGCCCGGCCCCGGCGGCGTGATCGTCACCGCCCCGGCCATCGCCACCCATCCCGCCATAATCCAGACCGTCAATCCCGCCTTGTGCTTGTTGTTCATGTTCTGCTCAACCTTACGCAATTGCTGACATGCAGGCCCAGGCCTGCCCGATAACCGCCGAGGGGCGCCTCCCCGGCCGGTCGTTGCGCGTCGACGCGCCTATCCGGCGTTGGCCGCGCCGCAGCGCAGTCCGCCTTAGCGAGCAAAATAAAATGAAAACGTCATTGAAGTGTTGACGCAGATCAGTCCCGCCTCCCCGCCTGTCACGCCGCCTGGCACAATAGCCAGCCAAGCGGCCGTCCTTGACAGGCCCGCGCGGAAGAAACATGCTTAAGTCATGAAAAGATCGACTCCCAGCCAATTCCACCATCACCACGGCAGCCAATGCTGCGCCGCGGCGATGGCCGCTGGACGGACGACAAGCCACTAGCCTCCGCCAGCCCCGCCCCAGGCGCCTCACGGCGCCTTTTTTATTGTCGCCATTCCGGCGCAACCAAACCGACAGGAGACAAGCATGACCATGCCAAGAGGCGTTCAGATCATCACCGGCCAGCAGGCCGCCGCGCAAAGAACGCTGGAGAACCGTTTCCGGAGCCATCTTCATTGACGCCGGAGCGGAAGAAGCCATCCTACCCGCGCTTTGGTTGCAGGACACCTTCATCGCCAAAACCGGCGGCAGCGAAATCATCGGGCAGATGTGGGCTTTTCCCGACAAGAAAGGCCGCCCCTGCTGCCTGATCCCGGAAGCCACGGCGCTGCTCCAGGAACGGAAGCGCGAGCTTCTGGCCGGCAGGCATGAAGCCGGCTTCTTCTACATCGCCCGCTGTTACCGCTACGAGCGGCCGCAGGCCGGCCGTTACCGCGAGTTCACCCAGCTCGGCTTCGAATATCTATGCCCGGATCCGGCCGATGCGCTGGGCCGCAGCCGGCAGTTGTGCCTGGCGTTTCTGGACAGCCTGGGCCTGCGCTACCAGCTGGATGGCGCGGCCAAGCGCGGGTTGAGCTACTACTTGGACGGAGAAGGATTTGAGGTGCGGGCGCCGGAGCTTGGCGCGCAAAAACAGGTGGTGGGTGGAGGAGCCTACCGCGAGGGCGCCGGATTCGGCATCGGACTGGAAAGGCTGGCGCTAGCGCTGAGCATCCAGGCCGGACAACAAGAAACCGGCTGAAGGGGAAAAACCCTGTCCGGCGGCCAAGCGCCGGACAGGGGCCGGATCAGGCGCCGGTGCCGCCGACCGTAAGGCCGCCGTCTATGCGCAGCGTCGGCTGGCCCACGCCCACCGGCACGCTCTGGCCTTCCTTGCCGCACACGCCCACGCCCTGGTCCAGCGCCAGATCGTTGCCTATCATCGACACGTAGTTCAGCACCTCGGGACCGCTGCCTATCAGGGTGGCGCCCTTGACCGGATAGGTGAGCTTGCCGTCCTCGATGCGCCAGGCTTCCGACGCCGAGAACACGAACTTGCCGCTGGTGATGTCCACCTGGCCGCCGCCGAAGTTGACGGCGTAGATGCCATCCTTGACCGAGGCAATGATTTCCCGCGGATCGTGCTGGCCGGCCAGCATATAGGTATTGGTCATCCGCGGCATCGGAATGCTGGCGTAGGATTCGCGCCGGCCGTTACCGGTGGCGGCCACCTGCATCAGCCGCGAGTTCATCGCATCCTGCATATAGCCTTTGAGGATGCCATCCTCGATCAGCACGGTGCGCTGGGTGGCATTGCCCTCGTCGTCGATCGCCAGTGCGCCGCGGCGGCCGCCCATCACGCCGTCGTCCACCACGGTGACGCCGGGAGCCGCCACCCGCTCTCCCATCTTGCCGGAGAAGGCCGAAGTGCCCTTGCGGTTGAAATCGCCCTCCAGGCCGTGGCCTATCGCCTCGTGCAGCAGCACGCCCGGCCAGCCCGGCCCCAGCACCACTGTCATCTGGCCCGCCGGCGCCGGACGCGAGTCCAGATTGGTCAGCGCCTGCTTCACCGCCTCGCGCACATAGCGTTCGATCACCGCATCGTCGAAATAGGTGAGGTCGAAACGGCCGCCGCCGCCGGACGAACCCTGCTCGCGCCGGCCGTTCTGCTCGGCGATCACCATCACCGACGCCCGCACCAGCGGACGGACATCGGCCGCACGCACGCCGTCATGGCGAGCGACGTAGACCACGTCGTACTCGGTGGCGAGGCCGGCCATCACCTGGATCACGCGCGGATCCATCGCCTTGGCCAGCCGTTCCACCTTCTCCAGCAAAGCCACCTTGGCGGCGGCCTCCATGCTGTGACAAGGGTCGATGGCAGGATACAGGGATTTGGGACGGCGCGTGTCCACCGCTCCGGCGCTGCCGTCTCCGCCCACTTGGCCGATGGCGCGCACCGCCTCCGCTGCGCGGGTCAGCGCTTCCTGGTTGATGGCGTCGGAATAGGCGAAGGCCGTCTTGTCGCCAGACACGGCCCGCACGCCCACCCCCTGGTCGATACTGAAACTGCCCGACTTGACTATGCCCTCCTCCAGATGCCAGCCCTCGTTGCGGGTGTACTGGAAATAGAGGTCGGCATAATCGATGTCATGGCGGCGCATGTGCGCCAGGGTCTGCTCGATGGCGGACTCGTCCAGACCGTAAGGCTTGAGCAGCAGTTCATCTGCAGCGGTGAAGGCATCTTGCATCGGAGTTCTTTCAACGTATGACTCGGTGCTCCAGCGCCGGCAGGCTGCTGCGCACCGATTGGATCAAATCGGGATCGATTTCGGCGACGATCACGCCCTCGCCCTGCTCCAGCTCGGCCAGAATGCGGCCCCAGGGGTCGATGATCATCGAATGGCCATGGGTCCTGCGGCCGTTCTGGTGCAAGCCGCCCTGCGCCGACGCCAGCAGATAACATTGGTTCTCTATCGCCCTAGCCCTCAGCAACGGTTCCCAGTGCGCCTCGCCGGTCGTCGCGGTGAAGGCCGCCGACATGATCAGCAGGTCGAACGGCGCCAGCAGGCGGTACAGCTCGGGGAAGCGCAGGTCGTAGCATATGCTCAGCGCGATGTCGGCCAGCGGCGTCTCAGCCTTTACCGGCGTCTGTCCGGCGCTGATGGTATTGGATTCGCGGTAGCTTTCGCCTTGCCCGGTGAAGCCGAACAGGTGGATCTTGTCGTAGCGGGAAACCACCTCACCCTGTGGATTGTAGAGCAGACTGGTGTTGAGCACCTTCTCCGGATTGTCGGCGGCCAGCGGCACCGTGCCGCCCAGCAGCCACATGCCGTGTTTGCGAGCCATATCGGAGAGCGCCTGCTGGATCGGCCCCTCGCCATAGGCTTCGCGCACCGCCACCTTGGCGGTTTCATGCGCGCCCATCAGGCAAAAATACTCAGGCAGCACCGCCAGCTGGGCGCCCTTGCCGGCCGCCTCGGCCAGCAATTGGTCGGCCCGGGCCAGATTGGCGGCCAGATCGCAGCCGGACACCATCTGCACCGCCGCGGCGTTAAACTTCTGCTTCATGGTTTCTTCCCCTTGATGTTGACCGGCTCGCCCACGCTCACTCTCACCACCTGCGGGTCTTGCAGCGAACCGCTGACTGAGTAATCGAGCGACAGTATCTTGCCCACCGGGTCCTGCAGCACCTTCTGCGCCGCCAGCGTGGCGATGCCCACCACCGGGTTGAGCAGGGCGGCGCCGGCGGCCAGCGCCACGCTTTCCGCCACATGCGGCACCACGTGCACTTTCAGGGCCTGGCTCTCCTTGACCAGGTCGACGCTGCCGGAGATGGTGACCTCCGCCGCAGGGCTCTTCATCTCCACCCTGCTGGAGTTGAATACGCCGTTGCGCACGCTGGCCGCTCCCTGCAGAGTATCAAATGCAAAGCCGTCGCTGAAGACATCCGTGAAATCGAGCCGGATGCGGCGCGGCAGCGACTGCAGGCTGAGCACTCCCAGCAGGCGGGCCACGCCCGGGTCCACCTTGGCGAAGCGGCCGCTCTTGAAGTCCAGTTCTAGCTGGCCGGACAGATGGGCGGCATCCAGATCGCTCAAGCCGCCGGGCCAGTTCAAATGGCCGGACAGCTTGCCCTGGCCGTTGCGGAACACGTCGCCCTGGCCGAAGCGGGCCAGCAGCTTGCCGGCGTTGGAGATATCCAGCACGAATCGGCTGTCCACGCTGCCCGCGCCCTGTTCGTTCACCTGCGCGCTGCCGGACAAGTTGCCTTCCGGCGTAGTCAGCCTCAGCGGGTCCATCAACCAGACGCTGCCATTGCGCCGCGCCACCATGTCGAGCTGGCCTATCGACCTTCCCTGCAGCGACAGTTCGCCGATATGGATCTTCATCGCCGGCAGCTGCTGCTTCAACGCCGCGCCGGAAGGCGGCGTATCGCCGCGCAGCGGCCAGTTCAGGGCCAGCCGCTCCAGGCTGGCCTGCAACAATCCGCCTTCGCCCGGCCGGTAGCTGAGAGTGCCCGCCGCTTCGCGCGAACGCAGTTGCACCGCCCACTGCTCGGACTGGCCCCGGTTGGAGACATGGGCGCTGACCTGATGCAGCGTGAAGCCTTGGGCCGCCAGTTCCGGGCTGTCAATATCCAGCGCCAGCGCCAGACCGTCGTGGGGCAGGCTGCCGCCGCCCTCCAGCTTGGACAGTTGCTGCCACCATTCGTCCAAGTCCAGCCGTGGTTGCTGCACCCGAACCGCCAGGCCGGCGGCCGGCCACTCACCGGAGCCGCGGCCCACGCCCAGGGCGCCGGCCTGCAGATTGCCATGCTCGTCCAGTCGCAGCTTGCCGCTCAATGCCCGGCCCAGTTCAAACTCCAGCCGCATGGCCGGCGCGAAACGGGCCGGCGCCGGATGCAGCTGCAATTGCAGGGGCAGCTCGGCCGCCGCGGCCTTGCCCAGCGGCGCCGGCGCCTCCAGCGCCGCTCCCTTCAGGCTGGACGACGCCGACAGGCTCTCCAGGCCGTCGCGGACCACAAACTGGCTATCGAAGCGCGCCCGGCCGGACACCAGCGGCGAGAGCGGCGGCAGGTACTGCCGGATCACCTCCTGCGCGTCCGCCTCGCCGCCCACGTCGAAACGCATGCGCTTGTCAGGGCCGGTATGGGCGGTCAGCCGGAACGGACCGCCGAAGGCGTGCACGACTACGCCCTGACTATCCACCCCGCGTTCGGTGAACGTCAGCCGTCCCTGCGCGCCGCTCAGCGGCGGCAAGGGCAACTGGGTGAATTGCAGTTGGTTGTGCCTGAAATCGATATCGCCACGCACCTTGACGGCTTCATTGCCCGCCAGCGGCACCGCCAGCTGCAGCTTGAGCCCGGCGGGGCCGGCGGCCTTGATCTTGCCGGTGAAGCCGCCCAGCCAACCGTCCACCGGGCTCTTGGTGGTGAAGGCCAGCATCCGGTCCAGCCTGTCGTCGATCTGGCCGTCTATCTTCAGCCACGGCACCGCCGCGCCCAGCTGGTCTATTCCCACCCTGACCTCGCGCAAGGGCACGCCAAGCGTGCTGGCGCGCGGGCTCTCCACCAGCATGGATTCATTATGGAAGCTCAATTTGGCGTCGATATCGTCTATGGTCGGCCAGCCGGGCTGGTACAGCAGCTTTGCCTTTTCGACATCGGCTTCCACCAGAAATTCGCCGCCCTTGCCGCCGGCAAACGGAAACTGGTCCAGATTGCCCTTGAGCTTCAGCGTCACATTGTGGGCCATGCCGTCCAGCAGCGCCTTGCGCAGCCAGGCGCTGGTGCGTTCTCCCACCTGATGCGGCAGATAAACCGGAATCCGGCTAGCCTTGACCTCTCCGACCACCGCCGTCAGGTCGATCTGGCCGGCGCCGCTGCCACCGTGGTGGTATGTGCCCTGCAACCTGCCGGAAAGATCGGCATTAGCGAAAACAAGCTTATTGAAGGCGATGTCCAGCGCCGGGCCCTGCTGGCGCCAGGACACATCGGCCGCCAGGCTGTCGAACGGCAGGCTCTGCGCATACAGCGCCGGATAGATCACCTCGGACTTGCCGGTATCCAGCTTCAGTTGACCGCCCTGTTCGCTGAAGGCGATGCTGCCGGTCACGCCGGATACGCCTGGCAAATCGGCGAAAGGCTGCCAGCCCAGCGACTCGAAGCGCGACTTCAGCTTGAAGCTGCGCGGCGCCTCCACCGGACCCTGCCAGCCCAGCGTCAGGCCATGCAGCGCGCCCCGCGGCGAAAAGCGGGCGAACAAGGGGTTGGCATCCACGCCCAAGGCGTGGATGAAAGGACTGAGGTGGCCGACATCGACATTGTCCAGCGTCAACTCGCCGCCGCCCTGGGCACCCGGGCGCCACTGCCCCTTGATGGAGGATTTGTCGAAAGCCAGCCCGGTGGCGCTGGCCAGGGTCAGGCCGCTGGCGAATATTTTGTAGCTGCCATCGCCCTGGCGGTCCAGCTGCAGCTTGCCCTGCAGCTGCGGCAACACCATCTCGCGCGAGCTAGGCGGGGTGTAGGCGGCATTGCGCACATTGACATCGGCCTGCAGGCTGCCGACGCTGCCGTCGGCAAACGACATTTCCAGCACGCCGTCACCCTCGCCGCTGCGCAGCACGCCCAGCTCGCGCATATAGCGCGACCACACGTCGGCGCGCGCGCCGTTGAGCGCAACCCGCAGCGAACCCGACCACTGCTGCCAGCGGTTGATGTCATCGCCGCGCCAACTGGCGTCCAGCTCGAAGCCCTTGCCCAGCGTGGCGGCCGGCAAACCGGCCAGATGCAGCCGATGGCCCAGCAAGGTGCGCTCCAACAGCAACTGGCCCTGTTGCAGATCCAGCCGCGGCAGGCCCAGCCTGTCGTCCTGCCAGCTCAGGCGCGCATTGCGTATGTCCAGCGCGGGCTGGCGCAGCAGCCAGTTGCCCAGCGCATTGTCGGACGAAGGACCGCTGCTCAGATCGAAACCATTCAGATAGATCACGCCGCCGGCCGTGCGGCGCAGCTCCACCGACGGGCCGTTCACCATGACCGACAGCCGCGGCTCCCACGCCAGCAGCGACGTCCACGACGGCTGCACCGTGACCTTGCTCAGGGTAAGCGCCTGACCCGATACCGGGTTGGCGATGGCCACCCGGTTCAGTTCGAACTGCGGCGCCACGCCCTGCCAACGCCCCGCCAGGCGGACGATGCTGACATTGTGTCCCAGCGCGCCGGACAGGCCCTGCTCCAGCTGCGGGCGATATTGATCGAGATTGGGCAGCAGCCAGAAGGTGAACGCGCCGAACGCGGCGGACAACAGGACACAGGCGGACAGCAGCAGCAGCCCCAGGGCGAGCAGGCTGCGCTTGAGCACGCGCAAAACGTGGATGTGGGACAACGGCGACAAGGGCTTTTTCAACTATGGCAAACCGTTACAATGGCGTTGTGAAAAGATGCGGCAACGAAAACCGGCTGCAGCCCGCGCTCCCGCGCGGCGCTTATCCAGCCGCGCTAAACCGTCCGGAGTCATTATGCCAGCAAACACGGCCGCTGCCATTGCCCGCAGCTGCGAGTTTTCCCAATATCTGTCGCGCCTCCTGGCCGCCCGTCCGGATGAACGCCTGCGGCTGGAACTGCAGCTGAACCAACCCTTCCTGCTTCAGGATATGCAGGAGTTCACCGACTGGCCAGCGCTGTCGGCGTCGGAACAGCTGACGCCGGCGCTGCGCCGGCTGCGCCAGGCGGTGATGGCCCGGATCATCTGCCGCGACATCAACGGCCTGGCCACCCTGGACGAGGTGGTGTCCACCATCAGCCAGCTGGCCGAGTTCGCCGTCCGCCAGGCGCTGTCCTGCGCCTGTGCCGCCCTGCCGCAATACGGCCGGCCGATAGGCGAGGACAGCGGCGAGGCGCAGCAGCTGATCGTGATCGGCATGGGCAAGCTGGGCGGCGGCGAATTGAACGTCAGCTCCGACATCGACCTGATCTTCGTCTACCCGGAAAGCGGCGAGACCGACGGCGCGCGCCAAGGCGGGAAAAGCATCAGCAACCACGAATACTTCACCCAGGTGGGCAAGCGGCTGATCGCGCTGATCAACGACATCACCGCCGACGGCCAGGTGTTCCGCGTCGACATGCGCTTGCGCCCGTACGGCGACTCCGGCCCGCTGGTGATGAGTTTCGCCGCGCTGGAGAATTACCTGCTCAGCCAGGGCCGCGAGTGGGAACGCTACGCCTGGATCAAGGCCAAGGCCATCACCGGCGACGCCGACGGCCTGAACCAGCTGGTGCGCCCCTTCGTCTACCGCAAATACCTGGACTACAACGCCTACGGCGCGATGCGCGAGCTGCACGCGCAAATCCGCCGCGAAGTGGCGCGGCGCGACATGGCCGACAACATCAAGCTGGGGCCCGGCGGCATCAGAGAGGCCGAATTCATCGCCCAGGTGTTCCAGCTGATCCGCGGCGGCCGCGACAAGACGCTGCAGCTGCGCGGCACCCGCGCCACCCTGGCCCGGCTCGCCGAGCTGCGCCTGCTCGAACCATCGGCGGTGGAAGAACTGCAGGACGCCTACGCCTTCCTGCGCAATCTGGAGCACCGGCTGCAATACCTGGACGACCAGCAGACGCAAACTCTGCCTTCGGCGCCCGAAACCCGGCTGAAGATCGCCGCCGGCATGGGCTTCGCCGACTGGGACGCCTTCCAGTTGGCGCTGTCCGACGTGCGCCGCAAGGTCAGCCGCCATTTCGAGCAGGTATTCATCCTGCCCAGCGAGGATAGCCCGGACCATCCGCTAGCCGAATTGTGGCTGGACGTGGCCGAGCAGGACACGCAAACCAGGCTGGCCGAGCTGGGCTACTCCGACCCGGCCGCCGTGGCCCGCCAGCTCAAGAGCCTGGCGCAAAGCCAGCGCTACCTGCAGATGCCGCTGTCCGGCCGCAAGAAGCTGGACGCGCTGATGCCGGCGCTGATCGAGGTGGCGTCCCGCTTCCCCAACGCCGACGACACCCTGTCGCGCATCATCGGCCTGATGGAGGCCATCAGCCGGCGCGCCTCCTATCTGGCTCTGCTCACCGAATACCCGCAGACGCTGCAGCGGCTGGCCTCGCTGTACTCGTCCAGCGCCTGGGTGTCCGCCTACCTCAGCCACCACCCCATCCTGCTGGACGAGCTGCTGGACGTGCGCGTGCTGTACGCCGCGCCTGACTGGCCGCAGCTGGCCGGACAGCTGGAGCAGCAGCTGGCGCAGGCCGATGGCGACGTCGAAGCCAAGATGGACGCGCTGCGCCACTTCCAGCACGCGCAGGCTTTCCGCCTGGTGGCGCAGGATTTGGCCGGCATGTGGACGGTGGAGGCGCTGTCGGACCAATTGTCGCTGCTGGCCGACCTGGTGCTGGACGCCGCCGTGCGCCACGCCTGGCTGGACATCTCCAGCCGCCACCGGGAGACGCCGCGCTTCGCGGTGATAGGCTACGGCAAGCTGGGCGGCAAGGAGCTGGGCTACGCCTCCGACCTTGACATCATCTTCCTCTACGACGACCCGCATCCGGATGCCGCCGAACTTTACTCGCGCCTGGCCCGCAAGCTGTCCACCTGGCTAACCAGCGCCACCGCCGCCGGCGTGTTGTACGACATCGACCTGCGCCTGCGCCCCAACGGCGCCAGCGGCCTCTTGGTCAGTTCCATCAGCGCCTTCCGCCAATACCAGGAAACCCAAGCCTGGGTATGGGAGCATCAGGCGCTGACCCGCGCCCGCTTTGTGGCTGGAGACGCCGCCATCGGCGAACAGTTCGAAGCCGAGCGCCACGCCATCCTGACGCTGGCGCGCGATCCGGCAAAGCTGCGCCAGGAGGTGCTGGACATGCGCCAGCGCATGCTGGACAGCCACCCGGCCCGGCAGGACGATGTGAAAAACGCCCGCGGCGGCATCATAGACATCGAATTCATCGTCCAGTACCTGATCCTGGCCCACGCCAGCCGGCTGCCCGCCTTTACCGGCAACACCGGCAACATCGCCCTTTTGGCGGTGGCGGCCGGGGCCGGCCTGATAGACCGCCAACTGGCGGAAGATGCCCGCGCCGCCTACCGGCTGTACCGCCGGCTGCAACACGCCGCCCGGCTCAACGACAAGCAGAAAGTGGAAGTCGACGATGCCCTGCGCGATGCCTACAGCCGCGGCTGCCAGCTGTGGCAACAGGTTTTCGAGCAAGCGCTCGATTTTTCCTGATGCCGGGTTCACAAGCCCGGCGGCGACGGTATACACTGGCCGGTCAAGGCAAAAGCGCAGGCTGCGGCTAACGCGGACCGGACGCGCGGATAAAGCACAACACAGGAGAGTACCGAGATGTCGATGGCTGATCGTGACGGATATATTTGGTTTGACGGCAAGCTGGTGGACTGGCGCGACGCCACCACCCACGTCCTGACCCACACCCTGCACTACGGCATGGGCGTGTTCGAAGGCGTGCGCGCCTACGAAACCCCCAAGGGTCCAGCCATTTTCCGTCTGCAGGACCATACCGAGCGCCTGTTCCGCTCCGCCAAAATCCTGGGCATGGCCCTGCCCTTCACTCCGGAACAGGTCAACCAGGCCCACCTGGACGTGGTCAAGGCCAACGGCCTGAAATCCTGCTATTTCCGTCCGATGGCCTTTTACGGCTCCGGCAAGCTGGGCGTGGCCCCGCTGAAGAACGACGTGCAGATGATCGTGGCCGCCTGGCCGTGGGGCGCCTATCTGGGCGAGGAAGGCCTGGAAAAAGGCATCCGCGTGAAGACCAGCTCCTTCACCCGCCACCATGTCAACATCACCATGTGCAAGGCCAAGGCCAACGGCAACTACATGAACTCCATCCTGGCCAACAACGAAGCCACCGCCGACGGCTACGACGAGGCGTTGCTGCTGGATGTGGACGGTTTCGTGGCCGAAGGTTCCGGCGAAAACATCTTCATGGTTCGCAAGGGCAAGCTATATACTCCCGACCTGACCAGCGCGCTGGAAGGCATCACCCGCGACACCGTGGTGCAGATCGCCGCCGAAATGGGCCTGCAACTGGTGGAAAAGCGGATCACCCGCGACGAGGTATACAGCGCCGACGAAGCCTTCTTCACCGGCACCGCCGCCGAAGTCACGCCGATCCGCGAACTGGACCGTCGCCCGATAGGCAACGGCAGCCGCGGCCCGATCACCGCGGAAATCCAGAAGCGCTACTTCAACATCGTCAAGGGCCAGGACGCCGAACACGAACACTGGCTCACTTACGTAAAATAAGCGGTAGAATCCGCAGCGCGCGCCAGCCAGCATGCGGCCCCGCGCCGCGCTGCTGGCACACGTTTTTCGGACGCCCCGCTTGCTGCAACCAGGAATGACCATGACGGAACTCAAAGAAAACACCGAACGCTATATTGAAGTCACCCAGCACGACCTGCCGCTGCATTGCCCGATGCCGGACATGAAGGCGTGGAACTCGCACCCGCGCGTCTACCTGCCGGTGCAGCAGACAGGCGAGGCGCTCTGTCCCTACTGCGGCACCAAATACAAGCTGGTCGGCCCGGTCAGCCATCACCATTAAGGCTTTCGACCGCGTCGACTGCAAAGGGTGTGGCGCTGGCCACACCTTTTTTGCTTGCCGCCGCCAAATGCAAGCCGGCTGGCCCCAGCCGGCTTGCATTTGGAACCGGAAGCACCACATGAAGAAAAAAATCCTGGTCATCGGCCCCTCCTGGGTCGGTGACAGCGTAATGGCCCAGCCCCTGTACCGACGCCTGCACCAGCGCCATCCGGAACTGGAGCTGCACGTGTTCGCGCCGTCCTGGACCTTGCCGCTCTTGGCGCGGATGCCGGAAGTGGCCAAATCCCACCTCAATCCCTTTGGCCACGGCGCGCTGCGTCTGATGGAGCGCTGGAGGGTGGCGCGCCAACTGGCGCGCGAAGGCTTCGACCAGGTCATCGTGCTGCCCAACTCGCTGAAGTCGGCGCTGATTCCCCTGTTTGCCGGCATTCCGCTGCGCACCGGCTTTCTGGGCGAATCCCGCTACGGCTTTCTCAACGACAGCCGCGAACTGGACGAGCACGAACTGCCGATGATGGTGGAGCGCTTCTGCGCGCTGGCGGAAGACAAGAAGCGACCGCTGCCCCGCCCCATCCCCAATCCCCGCCTCAGCGCCGACCCCGCAGTGCAGAAACTGGTCGCGCAACGGCTGGGGCTGGATGTTGGCCGCCTCATCATCGCCTTCTGTCCCGGCGCCGAGTACGGCCAGGCCAAGCGCTGGCCCGCGCGCCACTTCGCCGAACTGGCGCGCCGCTTCGACGCCGCCGGCTACGCGGTATGGCTGTTCGGCTCCGGCAAGGACAAGGAGATAGGCGAGGAGATTTCCCGGCTGTCGCAGGGCTGTGCCGTCAACCTGTGCGGCGCCACCGGCCTGGAGGAGGCGATAGACCTGATCGGCCTGTGCTCGCTGGCGGTCTGCAACGACTCTGGCCTGATGCACGTCGCCGCCGCGCTGGACAAGCCGCTGGTGGCGCTGTACGGCTCGTCCAGCCCGGACTTCACCCCGCCCTTGTCCGACCAGGCCGCGGTGGTGTCGCTGAACCTGGACTGCAGTCCCTGTTTCGAGCGCAGCTGCCCTTACGGCCATACCGACTGCCTGGAGAAAATGCAGCCAGACATGGTGTGGCAGGCTGCGCAGGGCCTGCTTTCCCCGCCCCCCAACCAGATCCGGGACTGAAATGAGCGCAGCGGAAACTCCTAAGCAACCCGAAGAAAACACCCGCCGCATGGAGCTGGTCCGCGCGGCGGCGATGCTGTTCCGCGACCAAGGCTACGAACGCACCACGGTGCGCGACCTTGGCAACGCCGTCGGCATGCAATCCGGCAGCCTGTTCTACCACTTCCGCACCAAGGAGGAGATCCTGGTTGCGGTGATGGCGCTGGGCATCAGTAGCACCACCGAACAATTGGCCGAAGCCATCTCGCAGGCCGGTAGCCTGCGCGAACGGTTGGCCGCGCTGTTCCGCGTCCACCTCAACTCGCTGCTGGGCGACAACCAGGCCGCGCTGGAAGTGATGCTGTACGAATGGCGCAGCGTGTCGCCATCGGCCAAACCCGGCCTGATCGTGCTGCGCGACCGCTACGAGGCGCTGTGGCAGCAGGTGCTGGACGAAGCCGCGCTGGCCGGCTTGGTGAAACAGGATACCCGCTTGCTGCGGCGCACCCTGCTGGGCAGCCTGCACTGGACCGTGCAATGGTATCGCCGCGACGGAGAATTGGACGTGGATGCGTTGGCGCAACACATGCTGCAGCTGGTATTGCTGAAATAAGCAGCAAAAATTTCCACGGAAAGATAAAAAGTGTTCTAATATCAGCGATATAGGAACATTGGGACTGTAGCCATGGCAAACATCGCCAGCGTAGGCAATCCTGCGACGCAACCTCTGTATACCGGACTCAACACCCGGCAGGTACAGTCGTCGCTGGAAAATGCCCAGCCCGCCGTGCAGCAAACCGCGAGCCCGCCGCAAACTCAGGTCGCCGTACGGCAGAACCCGGACACCGCACGGGTGGAACAGCAACTGCAGCAGCAGCTGGCCAACAGTCAAAGCCAGCAAACCCAACAGGCTCAGCAAGCGCAGGCAGCTGCCGCGACGCCTGTCAGCGCTCAAGCGGCAACCCCGCAGGTCAACCCGACACAGGTCAACAACTCCGCATCGGTACTTGCCACCAACCCGCAGCCAAGCACTGCGGCCGCAATCGCCCCGGCGGTAAATGGCAATACGGCTCCGACTACTGCCGCGCCGACCCAGCCGGCCCAGGCCAATGCCACCGCCAACAACAATGCGGCGACTCAGGCCACCGCCACGCAAACCGCGCAGGCGGCCAATCAGCCGGCGGCGGCTCAACAACTGACGACCCCGCCGCAGGCACCCACGCCCGCTCAAACCGCAACCGCGCCGGCAACCCAGGCGACGCAGTCGGTCACCCAGGCGCAACAGCGCACCAATGGTGGGCAGCTGGCGGTATCGCAGTATCAGGCCAACCAGTCGCTGCTGCAACCCAGCATCTCCAGCACCAATATTTCCACCACGGCCTGAGCCGCGCAGCATTGCCAGACAAAGCCCCGCAAACCGCGGGGCTTTTCTCATGGTTCAAACGCAGGGAAGCGCGATCAGCGCCGATGGCGGCTGCCCGGCTTGCGGGACGCAGGCTCGGCTCCGCCTCTGCCCTTGCGCTTCTGCGAGTTCTGCACCTGCAGCAACGCGTCGATGCGCTCCGACGTTGATTGCATCAACAGCTGCGCCATCTCGCCATCCGGGAAGGTATCCGGCATGCGGTAGGCCAGCCAGGCATACGCGGCATAGAGTTTGCAGCTGTCTTCCAAATACTGCAGTTCGTTGCGGCCGCCGCTGCCCACCATGCGCAACAGCGGCGCGGTCCGCTTGCGGGCGCGCTGCTCCGCCCAGTCATGCAGCGCGGTCTCCAACATGGCGATCTTAGTGGACACCGGGCACAGGCTGAAGGTGAAGCGGTCGGCCAGGCTCAACGGCAGCGCATCCAGCCACTCCGCCTTGGCCATCTGCTCGGACAGGTTGGCCGGCAGGAAGAATTCGTCATGCACATTGATGTGCCGGGCAAACAGGCTCAGCAGCGACTTGAGCTTGCCTTCGCCGGTCGCCTCGGCAATCGCCTCCAGATACTTCAGCCCGGGCGCGACAAAAAAGCCGCTTTCCGGCAGGGGCTCCGGCTTCTGACGCAACAGAGCGGAGATGGTTTTATGGGTCACACCGTCGAAACCGGCGACGAAACCGGTTTCATGCTTGCCGAAACGCCCCGCCCGGCCGGCGATCTGCTTGGCCAGCGCCGCCTGGATCACGCCCTCGGCATAGCCGTCCCACTTGCTGGCGGTGGTGAAAATGATGCGTCGCGCCGGCGTGTTCAGGCCCATGCCGATGGCGTCGGTGGCCACCACCACCTGCGTCTCCCCGGCCACGAAGCGCTCGGCCTGCGATTGCCGGACTTCCGGCGACAAATTGCCATAGATCGCCGACACCGACAGGCCTTGCTCGATCACCTTGTCGCGCCAGTTCAGCACCTCGCGGCGGGAAAAGGCGATCAGCACGTCGCCGGGCCGCAGGTTCTTCAGCGACAACAGCGGCGCCTTGTCCATCTGCAGCGCCGTCTTGCGCTCCAGCGTGCGCACTTCCAGCGTGCCGCCTACCCGCGCCACCAGCGATTCTATCGCCTCGCGCGCTTCGGGCGCGCCCACCAGATAGATGGTTTGCGCCGGCACGCCGCACACGGCTGCGGTCCAGGCCGCGCCGCGGTCGGGGTCGTCCAGCAGCTGGATCTCGTCGATCACTGCCACCTCCACCTGCCGCTCCGGGTTCAGCATTTCCACCGTGCTGGCAACGTGGGTGGCATCCGGATGCAGCTTGCGCTGCTCGCCGGTGATCAGGCTGACGGCGATGCCGGCCTGTTGCAGCCGGGTATAGTTTTCCAGAGCCAACAGGCGCAGCGGCGCCAGATAGACGCCGCTCTTCGCCTTTTGCAGATGCTCCATCGCCGCGTGGGTCTTGCCGGAATTGGTCGGCCCCAGTACCGCGATGAAGTGGCGCTGCATCGCGTAGGCGGTGGCGAACGATTCTGGATAAAGCGACAGATTGACCGCGTCACGGGTCTTGGCGACCGCCTGGCTGACGTTTTGCTGGCTACGCGCGGCAGCCACCCGGTCAAGCGTGATTGTGCAGCGCGCCTTGGCCCGCTCGTACTTGGCCAGGAAGGCGCTGAGCACGCGCAGATGATCGACCCCCTGCACCTCGAACACCTGGCGCGCGCAGGCCGCCAGCTGCCCCTCCATCTTCAACCGGGCGGCGTCGTTCCAGCGCTCCTTCACCAACGCGAGGCGCGCCTCGGCGTCCAGCTTGCGCCATTTGCCGCTCTTGCCCAAAAAGCCCTCGTCCGGCACCAGATGATAGGGAATGCGCTGGCCATTCAGTTCGAGCTCGCCATGCACCGAAACCGCATGGCTGCCCTCGGTGGTGACGATGGTGGCGTTGTGCGCCGCCAGGTAGTCGTCCAGCTGGATTTCGGGCGGCAACGCTTCTATGGTGTCGGTCATGACGGCTTTCGTGTGCAGGGCTAAAGGGGGGCGATGATAGAACAGCCGGCGGCAAACTGCCACTCAGGCATTATTGCCTGCCGCCGGATTGAAAGATACCGCCCGCGCCGGCGCAAGCCGCCTGCCGGCACGGAAGAGGCTGTTTGGCGAACGATGGCCATCGGAAAAACAGGCTGCCGGATCGCTCCGGCAGCCTGCTGTCCATGCTGGCGTTTGCGCGGTTTACACCAGTTCCACCGCCAGCGCGGTGGCCTCGCCGCCGCCTATGCACAGGCTGGCCACGCCGCGCTTGCCGCCGTACTGTTTCAGCGCCGACAGCAAGCTAATCACGATGCGGGCGCCGGATGCGCCGATGGGATGGCCCAGCGCGCAGGCGCCGCCGTGCACATTAACCTTGTCGCGCGGCAGCTTCAGGTCGTGCATCGCCGCCATCGCCACTACCGCGAAGGCCTCGTTGATCTCGAACAGGTCGATATCCGCCACCTGCCAGCCGGTCTTGGCCAGCAGCTTCTCGATGGCCCCCACCGGCGCGGTGGTGAACCAGCCCGGCTCCTGCGCGTGGCTGCTGTGCGCCACCACGCGCGCGATCGGCTTCAGGCCGCGCTTGGCCGCCTCCGCCGCCGTCATCAGCACCAGCGCCGCGCCGCCGTCGGAGATGGAGCTGGCATTGGCCGGGGTGACGGTGCCGTCCTTCTTGAACGCCGGCTTCAGCGTAGGAATCTTGTCCAGGTTGGCCTTCAGCGGCTGCTCGTCGCTGTCCACCACGGTGTCGCCGCCGCGGCCCGGCACCGTCACTGCCGCGATCTCGTCCTTGAAGCGGCCATCGCGAATCGCCGCCTGGGCGCGGGTGAGCGAGCCGATGGCGAACTCGTCCTGATCCTGGCGGCTGAAGCCGTATTTCTCGGCGCACTGTTCGGCGAACACGCCCATCAGCGTGCCCTTCTGGTAGGCGTCTTCCAGGCCGTCCAGGAACATATGGTCCTTGATCTCGCCGTGTCCCAGGCGCAGGCCACCGCGCGCCTTGGGAACCAGGTAGGGCGCGTTGCTCATGCTTTCCATGCCGCCGGCCACCACCACCCGGCCATTGCCGGCCAACAGCTGGTCATGCGCCAACATCAGCGCCTTCATGCCGGAGCCGCACATCTTGTTGACCGTGGTGCAGGGCACCGCCAGCGGCAGACCGCCGCCCAGCGCGGCCTGGCGCGCCGGCGCCTGGCCCTGGCCGGCTGGCAGCACGCAGCCCATGATCACTTCGTCCACCTCGCCAGCGGCCACGCCGGCACGCTCCACCGCCGCGCGGATGGCCGCGGCGCCCAGCTGGCTGGCGGCCAGCCCGGCCAGCGCGCCCTGAAAGCCGCCCATGGCGGTACGCGCCATGCCTACGATCACGATTTCCTGCTGTTGCATGACTGCTCCTTTATGCTTGGTTGTGGCCGTTGACGCGCTTGTCCAGGGCCTTTTCGCACTGGCCGCGCAATTGGCCGATTTCCGTCAGCACCACCTTGATGTCTTCCATCTGTTCCAGAAGCTGCTGTTCCTTGCGCGCCAGGATGCGGATGAACTCCTGCAATTGCGGCGCATCGTCGTGCGCCGCGTCGTACAAGGCGAACAACTCGCGGATCTCCTGCAAGGACAGCCCAATGCGCTTGCCGCGCAGGATCAGCATCAGCCGCACCCGGTCGCGGCGGTTGTAAATGCGCCTCTGCCCCACCCGCTCCGGCTCCAGCAGGCCCTGATCCTCGTAGAAGCGTATGGCGCGGGTGGTGATGTCGAATTCCTGCGCCAGCTCGGTGATATTGAAAACCTGCTCCGCCATGCATCCCGCTCCCCGACTGTAGTACTGCGGCCATGGGCGCCACAGTTGGCTGGTTTATGCTCATTGTCTGTTGACGTTGACGTAAACGTCAAGTTATCGTGATCAACAATAGAGCAAATAATCCAGGAGAGCCAGATGAGCAAGAAAATCGGTGTGGTGGGCGCAGGCACGATGGGCAACGGCATCGCCCAGGTGTTTGCGATGAAAGGCTTCGACGTGCAGCTGGCCGACGTCAGTGACGCCGCGCTGGTGAAAGGCATCGCCAACATCAACATCAGCCTGCAGCGGATGGCCAAGAAAGAGTTGATCGCGGAGGCCAACATCCCGGGCATCGTCGCCCATATCCGCGCCACCACCAAGCTGGCCGACCTGGCCGGCTGCGACGTGGTGATAGAAGCCGCCACCGAGAACGCCGCGATCAAGGAGCAGATTTTCCGCGAGCTGGACGCCGCCGTCGGCGCCGGCTGCGTGCTGGCCTCCAACACCTCGTCCATCTCGCTCACCCGCATCGCCAGCTGGGTCAGCCATCCGGAGCGGGTGGTGGGCATGCACTTCATGAATCCGGTGCCGGTGATGCAGCTGGTGGAGATCATCCGCGCGCTGCAAACCGGCGACGAGGCCTACCAAAGCGTGTTCCATCTGTCGCAGGCGCTGGGCAAGACCCCGGTGACGGTAAAGGACGGGGCCGGTTTCGTCTCCAACCGCATCCTGATGCCGATGATCAACGAAGCCGCCTTCGCGCTGTTTGAAAATCTGGCCACGGCGGAAGACATCGACACCGTGATGAAGCTGGGCATGAACCACCCGATCGGCCCGCTGGCGCTGGCCGACCTGATAGGCCTGGACACCTGCCTGTCCATCATGGACATCCTGCACCGAGAATTCCGCGACAGCAAATACCGCGCCTGCCCGCTGCTCTCGCAGCTGGTGCAGGCCGGCCATCTGGGCCGCAAGAGCGGCAAGGGCTTCTACCGCTATGACTGAGCCGGCCGCGGGCCAAAGAACGCAGCACCCTATAATCGAGGAGGCAGTGCAATGAACCAGGCAGTCCCCAGCGTCAAACTGTTGATCAACGGCGAGTTCGTCGAGTCCCGCAGCCAGGAATGGCGCGACATCGTCAACCCGGCCACCCAGCAAGTGCTGGCGCGCGTGCCGCTGGCCACCGCAGACGAAGTGAGCGCCGCCGTCGCCGCGGCCAAGGAAGCGTTCAAAACCTGGAAGAAGACCCCCATCGGCGCCCGCGCCCGCATCTTCCTGAAATATCAGCAGTTGATCCGCGAAAACATGAAAGAACTGGCGGCCATCCTCACCGCCGAGCAAGGCAAGACCCTGGCCGACGCCGAAGGCGACATCTTTCGCGGCCTGGAAGTGGTGGAGCACGCCGCCAATATCGGCACGCTGCAGATGGGCGAATACGCCGAGAACGTGGCCGGCGGCGTCGACACCTACACGGTGCAGCAGCCGCTGGGCGTTTGCGCCGGTATCACCCCGTTCAATTTCCCGGCGATGATCCCGCTGTGGATGTTCCCGATGGCCATCGCCACCGGCAATACCTTCGTGCTCAAGCCGTCCGAACAAGACCCGATGGTGACGATGCGGCTGGTGGAACTGGCGCTTGAGGCCGGCATTCCCAAGGGCGTGCTCAACGTGGTGCACGGCGCCGCCGATGTGGTCAACGCCATCTGCGATCATGCGGACATCAAGGCGGTGTCCTTCGTCGGCTCCACCAAGGTGGGCACCCACGTCTACCAGCGCGCCACCCTCAGCGGCAAACGCGCGCAATGCATGATGGGCGCCAAGAACCACGCCATCGTGCTGGCGGACGCCAACAAGGAACAGGCGCTGAACCAGCTCACCGGCGCGGCCTTCGGCGCCGCCGGCCAGCGCTGCATGGCGCTGACCGTGGCGGTGCTGGTGGGCGAGGCGCGGCAATGGATACCCGACTTGGTGGCCAAGGCCAAATCGCTGAAAGTGGGTGCGGGCAAGGACAATCTGGACCTGGGGCCGTTGATCTCCTGCGCCGCCCGCGAACGAGTGGAGAGCCTGATCGCCAAGGGCGTCGAGCAAGGCGCGAAGCTTGAGCTGGACGGTCGCGGCGTCAAGGTGGCCGGCCATGACAGCGGCAATTTCGTCGGCCCCACCATTTTCTCCGGCGTGAAACCCGGCATGGCCATCTACGACCAAGAAGTGTTCGGCCCGGTGCTATGCCTGGTCGCCGCCGACACCCTGGACGAAGCCATCGCCATCATCAACGCCAACCCCAACGGCAACGGCACCGCCATCTTCACCCAGAGCGGCGCGGCGGCGCGCAAGTTCCAGGAAGACATCGAGGTGGGCCAGGTGGGCATCAACGTGCCGATCCCGGTGCCGGTGCCGCTGTTCAGTTTCACCGGCAGCCGCGCGTCCAAGCTGGGCGACCTTGGACCCTACGGCAAACAGGTCATCGCTTTCTACACCCAGACCAAAACCGTCACCAGCCGTTGGTTCGATGACGAGGCCAGCAACGGCAAGGTGCACACCACCATCTCGCTGCGCTAACCCTTTATCTACGCGCCGCCGGAGATTGACCCTCGCCCTTTGCGGGAAAGGGGCTGTGGAGAGGGGAAGCGCAAGCGCGCCCCTCTCCGTCCTCTCTCCCGGGAGAAGGGAAACATCCGGCGGCCACAGGAGCTTTGCATGAATTTCGCACTCACCGAAGACCAGATCGCCTTTCAGGAAAGCGCGCGCGATTTCGCCGAACGCGAACTGGCGCCCCATGCCGCGGAATGGGATGCCGAATCCACCTTCCCGCTGGACGTGATCCGCAAGAGCGGCGACATGGGCTTTCTCGGCCTGTACACCGCGGAAGCTTACGGCGGCCTGGGCCTGCCGCGGCTGGATTCCGCCATCATCTTTGAAGAGCTGGCCGCGGGCTGCACCTCCACCGCCGCCTATCTCACCATCCACAATATGGTCAGCTGGATGATTTCCAGTTTCGGCGGCAAATCCCTGGCCGAAAAATGGGTGCCGCGCATGGTCGCCGGCGAAGTGCTGGGCAGTTACTGTCTGACCGAGCCGGGCGCCGGCTCCGACGCCGCCTCGCTGAAGACCCGCGCCGACAAAAAGGGCGAGGTCTACGTGCTCAACGGCGGCAAGATGTTCATTTCCGGCGCCGGCAGCACCCAGGTGCTGCTAGTGATGGCCCGTACCGGCGGTCCCGGCGCCAAGGGCATCTCCGCCTTCGTGGTGCCGGCCGACGCGCCCGGCGTCGGCTACGGCAAGAAGGAAAAGAAAATGGGCTGGAACAGCCAGCCCACCCGCGCCATCACCTTCGACAATGTCGAGATCCCGCTGGAAAACCGTCTGGGCGAGGAAGGCCAGGGCTTCGCCTTCGCCATGAAGGGCCTGGACGGCGGCCGCATCAACATCGCCACCTGCGCGGTAGGCACCGCCCAGGCCGCGCTGAACGCGGCGCAGCGCTACGTGCAGGAGCGCCAGCAGTTCGGCCAGCCGCTGGCCGAACTGCAAACCGTGCAATTCCGCCTGGCCGACATGCTGACCGAACTGGTGGCGGCGCGGCAGATGGTGCGCCTGGCGGCGTGGAAGCTGGACAGCGGCAGCCCGGACGCCTCCACTTATTGCGCGATGGCAAAGCGCCTGGCCACCGATCTGAGTTTCAATATCGCCAACAACGCGCTGCAACTGTTCGGCGGCTACGGCTATCTGCAGGACTTCCCGCTGGAGCGCCATGTGCGCGACCTGCGCGTACACCAGATACTGGAAGGCACAAACGAGGTGATGCGCATGATCATCGCCCGCAAGCTGCTGCAGGCCGGCGCGCTGGAAACGCTGCGCTAGACGCCCCCCCATCGATAAAAGGAATACGCAAGATGAACACATACGCCCACCTGAACGTGGAAAAACGCGGCCACACCGCCGTCGTGACCATAGACAACCCGCCGGCCAACACCTGGAACCACGCCAGCCTGTCGGCGCTGAAGCAACTGGTGGCCGACCTCAATGCCGACCGCGACATCTACGCGCTGGTAATCACCGGTCAAGGCGAAAAATTCTTCTCCGCGGGCGCCGACCTCAATATGTTCGCCAACGGCGACAAGAAGGTGGCCACCGAGATGACCATGCTGTTCGGCGAAGCGTTCGAAGCCCTGTCAGCCTTCCGCGGCGTCAGCATCGCCGCCGTCAACGGCTATGCGATGGGCGGCGGCCTGGAGTGCGCGCTGGCCTGCGACATCCGCATCGCCGAGGAGCAGGCGCAGATGGCGCTGCCGGAAGCCAGCGTCGGTCTGCTGCCCTGCGCCGGCGGCACGCAAAACCTGCCGTGGCTGGTGGGTGAAGGCTGGGCCAAGCGGATGATACTGTGTGGCGAGCGCGTCAACGCCGCCACCGCCGAGCGTATCGGCCTGGTGGAGCAGGTGGTGGCCAAGGGCGAGGCGCTGGAAACCGCGATCCAGCTGGCCGAGGGCGTGGCCAAGCAATCGCCGTCGTCCGTCGGCGTATGCAAAAAACTGGTTCAGGCCGCCCGCCAGCAGGCCCCGGCCTGGAACCTGATCAAGGAACGCGAAGCCTTCATCAAGCTGTTCGACACCCACGACCAGGGCGAAGGCACCCGCGCCTTCCTGGAAAAGCGCGCGCCCAACTGGAAGAACGCCTGATTCCCTTCACCCCGGCCGGGCCTGGACCGGCCGCAGTCCGATGAGGTCAACCATGCAAGACGTGGTACTGTTTGACGAAATCGCCACCCGCGCCGGCCAGCGCATCGCCATCGCCACCCTCAACGCCGAAAGATCGCTGAACGCGCTCAGCCTCGACATGATCCGCCTGCTGGACGCGCGGCTTACCATCTGGCAGCGCGACGAAGGCATCGTCGCGGTGGTGCTGCGCGGCGCGGGCGAACGCGCGTTCTGCGCCGGCGGCGACGTGCGCGGCCTGCGCGAAAAACTGCTGGCCGAACCGCACTACCCGCATCCCTACGCCGTGGACTTCTTCACCGAAGAATACACGCTGGACCACCGCATCCACTGCTACCCCAAACCGCTGATCGTATGGGGCAGCGGCATCGTGATGGGAGGCGGCCTGGGCTTGATGGCCGGCGCCGGCCACCGCGTGGTCACTTCCGCCACCCGCATCGCCATGCCGGAAATCACCATCGGCCTGTACCCGGACGTGGGCGGCAGCTGGTTCCTGCAGCGGATGCCGGCCCGCCTGGGCCTGTTCCTGGCGCTGACCGGCGCGCCGCTCAACGCCCGCGACGCGCTGATCGCCAACCTGGCAGATCATGTGCTGGCCGCCGACGCCTATCCGGAGCTGCTGCAGACGCTGCAGGAGGCCGACTGGAGTGGAGACGCTTCCAACCATCCCTCCCGCGTCAGCGCGCTGCTAAACCAGCTGGAAGGCAAGCTGGGCGACGCGCTGCCCGCCTCCAATGTGGAACGCAACCTGCTGGCGGTGCACCGGCTGATGAACCGCGGCGACCTGGCCGCCGTCGGCGCCGCCTTGCTGGAGACCGCGTTTGAGGATCCGTGGCTGGCCGACGCCGCCAAGAACTTCCGCCACGGCAGCCCCACCTCCGCCGCCGTCAGCTGGGAGATGCTGCGCCGCGCCAAGCACATGTCGCTGGCCGAGGCGCTGCGGATGGAGCTGGTATTGTCGCTCAACTTCTGCGCGCGGCCCGATTTTGCCGAAGGCGTGCGCGCGCTGCTGGTAGACAAGGACCGCAACCCGCGCTGGAGCCGGCAGCTGGCCGATATCGACCAAAGCTGGATAAACGGCCACTTCGCTTCGCCATGGCGCGACGCCGACCACCCGCTGGCCGCACTGAAGTAAGCATCCGGACAGGGCCGGCCGACAGCCGGCCCGCAAAACAACAGCAAGAAACAGAGGAGAACCGCATGGAAAACATCGCCTTCATCGGCCTGGGCAATATGGGCGGCCCGATGGCCGTCAATCTGCTGAAGAAGGGCTTCCCGGTCAGCGTCTTCGACCTGTCGGCCGAAGCGATGGCAAAGGCCGCAGCCGCCGGCAGCCGCGCCGCAAACAGCGCTGCCGATGCGGCCAGCGGCGCCAGCGTGGTGATATCCATGCTGCCGGCCGGCAAGCACGTGGCCGCATTGTATCTGGGCGAGGACGGCCTGTTCGCCAAGCTGGCCAAAGGCACGCTGGTGATAGACTGCAGCACCATAGACGCCGGCACCGCCCGCAGGGTGGCCGAAACCGCCGCGGCTCAGGGCCTCGCCATGCTGGACGCCCCGGTGTCCGGCGGCACCGCCGGCGCCGCCGCCGGCACCCTGACCTTCATCGTCGGCGGCGCGGTGGAAGCCCTGGCCCGCGCCCGCCCGCTGCTGGAGGCGATGGGCAAGAACATCTTCCACGCCGGCGGCGCCGGCTCCGGCCAGACCGCCAAGATCTGCAACAACATGCTGCTTGGCATCCTGATGGCCGGCACCGCCGAGGCGCTGTCGCTGGGTGTGAAGAACGGCCTGGACCCCAAGGTGCTGTCGGACATCATCAGCAAGAGCTCCGGCCGCAATTGGGCGACCGAGCTGTACAACCCCTGGCCGGGCGTGATGGAGAATGCGCCGGCCAGCCGCAACTACGCCGGCGGCTTCATGTCCGAACTGATGCTGAAGGACCTGGGCCTGGCCGAGGAAACCGCGATGCAGAGCCATGCCGCCAACCCGCTGGGCGCGCTGGCGCGCAATCTGTACGAAGAGCATGTGCAGCAAGGCAACGGCAAGCTGGACTTCTCCAGCATCCTCAAGCATTTCCACGCGCTGGATTAATCCCGCCGTTGCAGGATTCTCTCCTGCTTATGACGTGTGATACATTGACCATCGGCTCCCGACGGGAGGCCGGCGCAAGCCGCCTCCCGTTTTGCATCGGATGAACGCCGCCCCGGCCGCGACCGGGATCATAACAAGGAAAACCATGTCTACATCGCCCACTCTGACGCGCGTCGCGATCGCCGCGTTGACAGTTCTCGCCGCGCCGGCCTTCGCCGCCGGCTATCAGCAACCGCCCAAGAACATTCTCGACGTGATGCGCGCTCCGGCGCTGCCTGCCCCCAGCGTCAGCCCCGCCAAGAACGCGATGCTGCTGGTAGCCTGGCAGGAATATCCGTCCATCGCGCGCGTGTCCACTCCCTATCTGCGCCTGGCCGGCACCCGCGTGGAACCGCGCAACCACAGCAAACACGATACCCCGGGCGGCTACGGCATCCCCCCGTGCGCGGAAAGCTTCAAGCTGGTGAGCATCCCGGCCGGCAAGGAAACCCCGGTCGCGCTGCCGGCCAACGCCTGCCCGAGCGCGCCGCAATGGTCGGCCGACGGCAAGCGCTTCGCCTTCGCCAACGTCGCGCCGGACGCAGTGCAGCTGTGGGTAGGCGACGCCGCCACCGGCAAAGTACGCCAGATTCCGGGCGTCAAACTCAACCCCATGCTGGACGGCGAGCTGCAATGGATGCCGGATCAGAAAACGCTGCTGGTCAAGACCGTGCCCGCCAGGCTTGGCCCGCCGCCGCAGCGGCCGCTTACTCCGGAGGGCCCCAGCATCCAGGAGGCCGACGGCGAAAAAGGCCAGAGCAGCACCTACGAAAACCGCGACACCCTGAACAGCACGCACGACGAAGCGCTGTTCGACTACTACGCCGCCTCGCAACTGGCCCTGGTCGACGTCCAGAGCGCCAAGCTCACCCCGCTGGGGCAGCCGGCGCTGTTCGATGCGGTGGACGCCGCACCGGACGGCAAGCACGTGCTGGTATCCACCGTGCGCAAGCCCTACTCCTACGTCACCACCTACGAGCGCTTCCCGCATGAGGTGCAGGTATGGGATGTGAGCCAGTCCTCGCGCATCGCCATCCACACGGTCGCCTCGCTGCCGCTGGCCGACCGCGTGCCGGTGCACGGCGAACCGCTGGGCCCGCGCGACTTCGCCTGGCGCGCCACCGACCCTGCCACGCTGATCTGGGCCGAAGCGCTGGACGGCGGCGACTGGCAGAACAATGCGCCCAACCGCGACAAGGTGATGCTGCAAAAAGCCCCGTTCACCGCCGCGCCGGTGGAAATCCTGCGCACCCCAATGCGCTACGCCGGCATCGAATGGAGTGAAAGGCCCGACACCGCGCTGCTGACCGAATACGACCTGAACCGCCACTGGCGCAAGACCCATATCGTCAATATCGACCAGCCGCGACAAGCGCCGCGCCTGCTGTGGGACTTGTCGATGGATGAAAAATACACCGCCCCCGGCAGCCCGGCGCTGCGCGTGCTCGCCAATGGCCAAAGAGTGATCCGCCAGGACGGCGACTTCATCTACCTGAACGGCGCCGGCGCCTCGCCGCAAGGCAACCGGCCCTTCCTCGACCGCCTCAGCCTCAAGACTCTGCAGAGCGAACGGCTGTTCCGCAGCGACAAATCCGCTCTTGAGCGCGCCATCTCGCTGACCGACGGCGGCACCATTCTCACCTGGCGGCAAACCCCGACCGAAGCGCCCAACGCCTTCCTGCGCAAGCTGGGAGCGCCGGTCAACGCCGACAAGGGCGAGGCGGTCTACGCATCCACCCCCGTCGCCGTCACCCATATCGCCGACCCGACGCCGGAACTGCGGCAGATCAAGAAGCGCTTGGTGAAATACAAGCGCGCCGACGGAGTGGAGTTGTCGTTCACGCTGTACACGCCGCCGGGCTACCAGGAAGGCACCCGCATCCCGGCCATCCTCAACGCCTATCCGCTGGATTACGCCGACGCCGCCAGCGCCGGCCAGATCAGCGGCTCGCAGCAAACCTTCACCCGCCTCTACCAGTACAAATATCTGCTGCTGGCCGGCTACGCCATCATCGACCAGGCATCCTTCCCCGTCATCGGCGATCCCAAGGCCGCTTACGACAGCTACCAGGAACAGCTGGCGGCAGACGCCAAGGCCGCGGTCGACACCGCGGTGCAACTGGGCGTGGTGGACCCGGACCGCGTGGCCGTCACCGGCCACAGCCACGGCGCGCTGATGACTGCCAATCTGCTGGCCCATACCGACCTGTTCCGCGCCGGCGCCGCCACCAGCGGCTCCTACAACAAGACGCTGACGCCGTTCGGCTTCCAGAGCGAGCGCCGCTCGGTGTGGGAAGCGCCGGAGGTATACCGCCAGGTATCCACCTTCTTCTACGCCGACAAGCTGAAGACGCCGATCCTGATCGTGCACGGCGCCGACGACGCCAACCCAGGCACCACCCCGCTACAGGCCAGCAAGCTCTACGAAGCCATACGCGGCAATGGCGGCACCGCCCGCCTAGTGATGCTGCCGCATGAGCCGCACTGGTACGCGGCGCGCGAATCCAACGAGCAGCTGGTCTATGAAATGCTCAACTGGTTCGACAAGTACGTAAAGAACGCGCCGCCGCGCGCGGCCAAAACCGCGCAGAGCGGCCAACCTGCCGCGCAGCAGCCTTAAGCGACATGCGCCCCAGCCACCGCCGGGGCGCTTTTCAACTCGCTGCGCCCAGACAGATCGCAGACGCCCCCTCTCATGCGATCCGGGTCCAGCAAAAAACCGCGCCACACCCGGCGCGGGCCACCGGTCAGCCAGCCTCCGGCTCCAGATCCATGCCATCCTTTTCCAAATCGAATCGGACAAACTAGACATCATCGACCAGCCGTCCATTCACCCTATCGTTATCCGGCAGCAACCGGGCACGGACAAAACCAGTCGAAAACTCTTGCGCCGCAGGACTGGAGCCCAGCACGCTGGACGATCCGCCTTAGCTCCCTTACGAAGACCAAACTGCGGATCCCCCGATCGCGCAGGGATCCGAAGTCTCCATCGGCCGCTAGGACTCGGTGGACCGCCCCTTTGGGGTATCCGTCCTACCGCCGCCGCGACGCCTTGCTTCTCACCTTCCACTCCCGCCGCTGTTGCTGGCGCTGCAAGGCTGTCTGCTCGGTCCGCCGCATTTCGCGCTGCAGCTTGTGGTAATTGAGCAGCCGGTCGTTCGCCACCGCCCCGCGCACCGCGCAGCCGGGCTCCAGCTTGTGGCTGCAGTCGCGGAACTGGCAACGCGCCGCCAGTTCCGCGATGTCGGCGAAGCTGCTGGCCAGCGTCTCCTCATCCAGCGGCGCCTGCAGGCTGCGCACGCCGGGCGTGTCTATGATGCAGCTGCCGTCCGGGCACTGCAGCAGGCTGCGCGCGGTGGTGGTATGGCGGCCGCGGCTGTCATCCTCCCGCACGCCGCCCACCGCCTGCGCATCCACGCCCAGCAGGGTGTTGCTGAGCGTGGACTTGCCGACGCCGGATGAGCCCAGCAGCACCAGCGTCTGCCCCGCCCCCAGCCAGGGCTGCAAGGCCCCGCGGCAGGCCGGGTCGGTGGCGTTCAGCAGCAATATCGGCGGCAAAGGCCGCAGCCTGGTTTCCAGCTCCTCCACCTTCCGTTCGGCGTCTGGGCACAGATCGACCTTGCTCAGCACCACCACAGGCGCCACGCCCGCCGATGCGGCCAAGCCCAGGTAACGCTCCAGCCGGCGCGGATTGAAATCGCCGTCCAGCCCCATCACCAGCAAGGCTGTGTCGACATTGCTGGCATACAGCTGGCGCACGCCGTCGTCGCCCACCCGCGCCAGCTGGTTGAATGGCTCCAGCCGTTCCAGCAGGCGCCAGGGGCCGGCGGCTTGCGGCTGGACCAATGCCCAATCCCCCACCGCCAGCTGTCCATGCAAGGACGGCAGGACCTGCGCCCGCCTCTCCTCGTCGCCGTCATGCAGCCAGAAACAATCGCGCTGCACGCGGCTGACACGGCACAGGGTGGCGTCGGCATCGCCGGCTTGCGCCAGCGCTTGTCGCAACAACAACGGCGTCAGGCCGATAGCGGCCAGGCGCGGAAAATCGAAATTCAGCATTGGAACTCCTGAAGGCGCACGCAAGCCGACACGATGCAAGACCAGGCTGCGAATGCGTTCTTGGAAATGGTATGGGGGCGCCTGCCAGGCAGGCGGTGCTACCGCGCGGAGGCGGTGGAAGGGAAATGCTGGAGGACGGCGGCCCGAGCGGCGCCGCTTACGACGAGAAGGCGGTCAAAACGGGAAAAACCAACGAAGACAAGACGTCCGTTCAGCCAGCATGCCCTTGCGCGCAGGTATCGAATCTATCCATGGAGTTCTCCTTGAGGCTGGAAGATCGACAATTATGCCAACGGCAAAATAGAAAGGCAAGCCGGTCATGATTGCTCCCCGCGCGGAGAGGCATGAGCGCGCATCCAGCCTGGCGCTGGCCGAATCAAGCATGCCCTCCTACGGCAGCAGCCGCTGCCCGGCTTGCCGCCAGAAAGCCGCATCCAGAACATAAGCGCGCGCAATCGGCTCCGCGCCGGGATTGGCTAGCACCAGATGCAGCCTGGGAGCCGCATTGACGGGCAGGGAAACTTGCCAACTGGCCAGCGTATGCTCGCGGCCGCTGCGCCACAGGCTGTCGTCCGGGCCGTCATGGCGGTCCTGGCTGATGGCGGAGAATTCCGCCCGGGTGTGGGATGGCTGGACGGACAACAGGCTGTCGATGCGGGAGAGTCGGCTGGCGCTGCTGCGGCCTATCGACTGGGGCTGATCCAGCAGGCCGGCGTCGCGGTAGTGGTTGGTGTGGGTGAGCACGCCATTGGCCTCCCGCTGCAGGCGGTAGCGGCCATGCTGGCCGACTTCCACCAGCATCAGGCCAGTCGGGTCGGCCAGTTGCAGGAATACCGGCCGGGCATGGCCGAATAGTTTGCCGGCGTCCGCCGCCACCGCGTCCAGCGTGGCGTAGCGGCGCAACAACTGGCTCATCGCGCCATGCTCGCCGGCCTCTCCCGCCCGGGCTTCGCGCGGCAAGCTGCTGGCGGAGGCGCTGACCACCGACAGGCCTTGCTGATTGACGCCGGCCTTGATGCCGGGCGCGCGGCTGCCGTCGGCGAACAGGCCCAGGTAGGCGAAGCCGCTGACCGGATGGACCAGCCGCAACGACTGCTGGTGGTCCGGCTTCCAGTCGCGGTTCTTGGCCAGCAGGGTGCCTTCGCCGCCAGCGCTGGCGCTTCCGGCCGCGCCCCACAGCGTGCAAGCTGCGGCCGGGCCATGCAGCAACCAAGTCAAGCCGGCGGCCAAAATGAGAACTTTGCGCATGCCGCCTCCCGGCAGGAGTGAAAAGGAAAGGTCCGCCGGCTCCGCTTCGCAGCAAATCCCGAAACCCGTTGGCCGATTGTGATCCGCCCATGGCGCCACGGCAAGGCCCGGCGCGCCGGACCGCGGCCATAAGCCAAGACGGCCGGCGGTCACGATACCGCCGACTCAGCCGGCGAAATAGCCGTCGCGATCCAGGTCTGGAATCAATGCAAATTGCGTTGGCCGCCACCCCAGCGCCTCCCGCGTCGCCGCGCTTGACGCCGGGCAGTCCAGGCCGACGAATCGCGCCAGCCAGCCAAAGTGCTCGGCGGCTTGCTCCGCCGACATCGCCGCAAGCGGCACCTTCAGCCGCCGGGCAATGACCTCCGCGATCTCCCGCACCGGCACCCCCTCGTCGGCCACCCCGTGATACCTGGCGCCTGGCGCCCCCTTTTCCAGCGCCAGCCGGAACAGCCGGGCGGCATCCAGTCTGTGCACCGCGGGCCAGCGATTGAGGCCGGCGCCCACATGCGCCGAAACGCCCTTCTCCCGCGCCAAGCCGATAAGCGCGGGCACAAAACCGTGATCGCCGTCGCCGTGAACCGAGGGCGGCAGCCGCAGCAACGACACCGCCACGCCGCGCGCCGCCACCGCGGCCGCCGCCTCGTCCGTCGCTACCCGCGGGAAGGACTCGGCATCGAAGGCCGGCTGATGTTCCTCCAGCGCCAAGCGGCCTTGCGCCAGCAGCGCGGTGCCGGAGGTGATGACCAGAGGGCGGCCGGAACCCGCCAGACCGTCGCCCAGCGCCGCGATGGCGCGCCGGTCTATCTCGCAATTGGCCTGGAACCGGGAAAAATCGTGAATGAAGCCGGTATGGATCACGCCATCCGACCGCGCGGCCCCGTTGCGCAGGCTGTCGAGATCTTCCAGATCCCCTCTGTGCGCCTGCGCGCCTGCGGCGACGAGCGACTTGGCCGCCGCATCCGAGCGCGCCAGGCCCGATACCTGGTGGCCCGCGTCGATCAGCTCCCGCACCACGGCGGAGCCGATAAAGCCTGTTGCGCCGGTGACGAATACTCGCATGATATTTCTCCTTTGCCGTCCTGGCCGCGGTCGCGGCCTATGACAAACAATATAGCGGCTTGGAAAAAGACGATCCATGCTATAGAGTCCATATTATCTTCGTTATCGTCCGGGTATCCGATGGATCCGCTCTCAGAAGTGCTATCGCTGCTGAAACCCCGCAGCTATATCTCCGGCGGTTTCGACGCCGGCGGAAAATGGGCCATCCAGTTTCCGCCCCACCAAGGCATCAAATGCTATGCCGTGGTGGCCGGACAATGCTGGCTGGCGGTGGAAGGCGTTGCCGATCCGGTGCGGCTGAAAGCGGGCGACTGCTTCCTGCTGTCCAGCGGACGGCCTTTCCGCCTGGCCAGCGACCTGGCGCTGACGCCCGTCGACGCCCGCGCGGTTTTTTCCGCCGCGCAGGGCGGCTGCATCGCCTCCTGCAACGGCGGCGGGGATTTCTTTCTGGTCGGCGGGCACTTCACTCTTGACGGCCATCACGCCGGCATCCTGCTGGGAGAAATGCCGCCCATCGCCCATATCCGCCGGGAAACCGACCAGGCGGCACTGCGCTGGTCGCTGGAACGGATGGGACAGGAGTTGCGCGAGCGGCGGCCCGGCTGGTTGCTGATAGCGGAGCACCTCGCCCACGCCATGCTGGTGCAGGCGCTGCGGCAGCATCTGGCGGAAGCGCCGGCAGGCGGTGTGGGCTGGCTGTTCGCCCTGGCGGACAAACAGATGAGCGCGGCGATCCACGCCATCCACCACGATCCGGCGCAACGCTGGACCATCCAGAAACTGGCCGAGCACGCGGGCATGTCGCGATCGAGCTTTGCGCTGAAATTCAAGGAAACGGTCGGCGTCGCGCCGATGGAATACCTGACGCGCTGGCGCATGCTGCTGGCCGGCGACCGGCTGGCGAATTCCGGCCAGCCGATTTCCGTCATCGCCCCCGCGCTCGGCTACGAATCGGAAAGCGCCTTCAGCACCGCGTTCAAGAGAGTGATGGGTTGCTCGCCGCGGCAATACAGCCGCGCCCGCGGCCGGCAATCCGGTGCGGCCGCGGCCGAAGCACCGGCCTTTTCGCCGCCGCCAGCGCCGCCTCAGCCTCTGGTCTTCAACTCATAGCCCTTTTCCTTCAACGCCTTTTCCCATTCCGCCAGCGCGATCTCAACCAGCGCCGGCTGGCCGCTGAAGCCGAACTCGATGTGCATCTCGGGGATGGCGTCGTTGCCGAAGCTGGGCAAGCTGGACAACCTCAACGCCGGGTAGCGGGCGGTGAAATCCTGCATCAAGTCGATCAGGTCCCCTTCGCGGGCCTTGACGGCGATACAGCCGCGCTCCACGTCGGGACTGTCGTTGAACAGCTGGCGGTAATGCGTGTCCAGCACCCATTCCGCCATCGGCCAAGCCATGCTGGGAAAGCCTGGCACGAAATGGACATGGCCGCGGGAGAAACCCGGCACCTGGTTCACCGGATTGGGAATGATGTCGGCGCCTTGCGGATAATGGCCCATCAGGATGCGGTGCGGGTAGGCTTCCGCGCCGAAACGGGCTTCGAGGATCTCCTTCGCCTGCGGATGCAGCTCCAGCGGCACGCCCAACGCGCGGGCGGCGCAGGCGCGGGTATGGTCGTCCGGTGTCGCGCCGATGCCGCCGAAGCTGAACACCAGATCGCCGCAGACGAAGACGCGGCGCAAGGCTGCTTCGATGCGGCCGGGATCGTCGCCCAAGTATTCCGCCCAGCCTAGCTTCATGCCGCGCGCGGCCAGGATACGGATCAGCGCCTGCATATGCTTGTCCTGGCGCTTGCCGGACAAGAGTTCATCGCCAATGATCAATGCGCCAACTTGCATGGTGTCACTCCGGTGTGGCTGCGCCCTGCTCCAGCATGCGCCGGCAGACGGCGTAGCAATCGTCGATATGGGAATTGCCGATGTATTTCATCGCCGCGAAGCCTATTGCGGCATTGGCCGCCCAGCCCAGCAAGGGCGCCAGCTTCAACGCCTGCTTGGCGGCCAGCCTGCCGGCCACCTTCTTTAGCACGGCCGCCAGCAGGGTGCGGGTGACTTCCATTCCCAGCAGCGCGCTGCCGGCGCGGCGTATCATCTGATACAGCAGCTGCTTGCGCGCCGCGTCGTAGCCGGCCATCTGCCCCGGCGCCACGCCGAAACGCTGGTTGATGGCCGGGATCAGCTGCAGCAGGATGGCGACGTCCGCCGCCGCATCCAGGCCGGGCAGCGGCAAGGCGGATGCGCCGGCGGAGAGCGAAGCGCGGCCGGCCACCATCCGCCGGCACTCGTCGCGGATGGCGTCCAGCTCCTCCAGGCTTTGCGGCAGCATGGTCAGTGCGCCTCGCCCACTTGCGGGCCGGCCAATGCGTCCTTCGGCATGGCCAGTTGCCTCACCACCGCCTGCGCGGCGGCAAAATCGGCCGAGGCGACAATCTGCTGCCAACTCCCGGCGCTGCTCTTGGCGGCCATCCGCTCCAGACGGTCGGCCAGACGCGGCTGCGGCGGCGGAGCCAGCGCGGCCAGCATCGTATCCGCCTCTTCCGGCTGGTTGCAAACCAGCACCATGTCGCAACCGGCCGCCAGCGCGGCGTCGGCGCGCTGCACGTAGCTGCCGGCGCCGGCCGCGCCAGCCATGTCCAGCGCGTCGGAAAAAATCACACCGTCAAAACCCAACTGGCCGCGCAACACATCCTGCAGCCAGACGCGCGAGAAGCCCGCCGGCTGGCTGTCCACCGCCGGGTACAGCACGTGCGCCGGCATCACCGCGCCCATGCCTGCCTCGGACAGACGGGCAAACGGCACCAGGTCGTCGCGGCGGATTTCCGCCAGGCTGCGGTCGTCCTGCGGCATCAGATGGTGGCTGTCCCCCTCCACATAACCATGGCCGGGATAATGCTTGCCGCAGCTGGCCATGCCACCGCGGCCCAGTCCTTGCTGCAAAGCCTCGGCCAGTTCCGCCACCGCCTCAGGATTGCGGTGGAAAGAACGGTTGCCTATCACCGCGCAGCGGCCCCAGTCTATGTCCAGCACCGGGGTGAAGGACAGGTCCACGCCGCTGGCCGACAGCTCCGCCGCCAGCACATAGCCGACGGTTTCAGCCAGTTTCAGCGCCTGGCTGCGGTCGGAGTCCCAGGCTTCGCCCAACACATTCATCGGCGGCAGGCGGGTGAAACCATTCAGGAAGCGCTGCACGCGGCCGCCTTCATGATCGACCGCGATCAACAGGTGCGGGCTGCGCAAGGCGCGGATCTCCGCGGTAAGCGCGCGCAGTTGCTGGACATTCTGGAAGTTGCGGCGGAACAGGATCACGCCGCCCACCAGCGGGTGGCAGAGGCGCGCGCGCTCCTGCTCGGTGAGCGAGAAGCCCGCGACGTCCACCATCACCGGGCCGCGCGGGAGATTCAATCGGGAGTTTGTCATGGATATGGTCCTCGACCCATTAGGCGAAAACCCGGCCTGCCGGGCCATTTCGCCTGGATATTGCAAGTTATGGCCGCCGACAGCCCGGCGGCATTCGCCGGCGATCAGGCGCGTTCTGGGACTTCCGCCCTACGACTCCAATACGACGAAGGCCAGCGCGTGGCCGCGCTCGTCGCTGATAGTCAGGTGCATGCCCTTGACGCCGCGCGCGGCGGCAAAGGCCGCCAACTCTTCAGACAAGACCAGCAAGGGCTTGCCGAGTTCATCATGGCCAACGCCTATCGCCGTCAGCAGCGCCGGCGCCACCACGCCGGTGCCCAGCGCCTTGGCGAAAGCCTCCTTGGCCGCGAAGCGCTTGGCCAGGAAGCGCGCCGGATCGGCGCTGGTCTCGAAGGCGGCCTGCTCACCCGCGGCCAGCATGCGCCGTCCCAGCTTGTACGACCAGCGCTCGAACATCGCCTGCATGCGGGCGATTTCCACCAAATCGGTGCCGATGCCGTAGATCATTAAAGTCCCTGGCGGCCTTCGATCATCAATGCCTTCATCTCGCGCACCGCCTGCGGGAAACCAACGAACAGCGCGTGGGCGACGATGGCGTGGCCGATGTTCAGCTCGGCGATCTGGGCGATGGCGGCGATCGGCTTGACGTTATGATAGTTGAGGCCGTGGCCGGCGTTGACCACCATGCCCAGCCTGGCGCCGAATTCGGCAGCATCCCTGATGCGCGCCAACTCGGCCTCGCGAAGGGCGGCGTGCGGCGCGTCGGCATAGGCGCCGGTGTGCAGCTCGATCACGCGGGCGCCGGCTTCAAACGCCTTCTGAATCTGGGCGCGGTCGGGATCGATGAAGATGGAGACTCGCGCGCCGGCCTCGCTCAGCTTGCCGGTGTAGTGGCGAACCTCATCGAAGTGGCCGATCACGTCCAGGCCGCCCTCGGTGGTGACTTCCTCGCGCTTTTCCGGCACCAGGCAGACGTCTTCCGGCGCAACCTGCAAGGCGTGCGCCAGCATCTCCGGCGTCATCGCCATTTCCAGATTCATCCGGGTCTTCAGCACCGGACGCATCGCCTTGACATCCGAGTCCTGGATATGGCGGCGGTCTTCTCTCAGATGCAGGGTGATCAGGTCGGCGCCGCTGCTCTCGGCCACCAGCGCGGCCTCCACCGGGCTGGGATAACGGGTGCCGCGCGCCTCGCGCAGGGTGGCGACGTGGTCGATGTTTACGCCCAACAGTATCATTTGCTTCTCCCTTGTCTTGGCGCCATCAGTCCGACAGGGACTGGATGGCCTGCAATAATTCCCGCGCCGCCAGCGGCTCGTCGCCCAACAGCGCGTCCAGCCATAGCCGGCTGAGCAGCCGAGCCTGCTGGCGGGTGGCGTGGTCGGAATAGTCGTCGGCGTCTATCGCCCGCAGCGCCGCGCCGGAAAGCCGCGCCACCTTGCCGGCCAGGTCCGCGTCCGGATGCGGGTCGGGCTCCGGCATGGCGGCGTTGCGGCACAGGTAATAGCGCTCCGCGGCTATCTCGTCGCCGCGGCTGTCCCGCTTGAGCGACGGCGCATAGCCCAACGCCTGGCTCAGCCGCAGCTCGTAGCGGCGCAGCACCGGCGCCAGCGATGGCCTGGCGGCCAAGTCGCGCACTGCGGCGTCATAAACGGAAAAAGCCCGCGGCTCGGGATCGTCCCGCGCGGTGAGCTTCATCATCAGTTCGTTCAGGTAAAAGCCGCAGACCAGCGGCAGGCCGGTCAGCGGCCGCACCCCCCCCTCCCAGTCGGCGCTGTGCAGGGTGCGCAGCTCGCCCTTGCCGAACCAGGACAGGATCAGTGGCTGGAACGGCAGCAGCACGCCGCGCAGATCGGAGCGCGGCCGCCGCGCACCGCGCGCCACCAGGCTGAAACGGCCATGGTCGCGCGTCAGGACTTCCAGCAGCAGGCTGGTTTCGCGGTAAGGCAGGGTATGCAGGATGAAACCCGGCTGCTTGTCCACCCGGCCCGGCTGGCTCATGCGATGGCCGCCTGCGGCGCCACCCGGCTCACCACAAAGGAAAACGGCTGGCGCCACGCTTCGCGGCCCAGCCTTTGCTGCGACAGCTGCTCGACGCGGGCGCGCCAGGCGGCTATCGCCTCCACCGTGTCCCAATAAGTGACCTGGCCCTCGCCGCCCAGATAGCCCGGCTGCACCGCGGCCAGCCGCAACACGCAACGCGCCAGCTCAGGCTGCGCCGGCTCCCCGGCGACAAGGCTCACCGCCCAGCAGGCCAGGGCCGGCGGCGCATCGATGGTGATTGCCACGCTTGCCGCTCAGTTCAGGCCGAACTCGCGCAGGAAGCGCACGTCGTCGGCCCAGCCGGATTTCACCTTCACCCACACCTGCAGGAACACCTTGCCGTCGAACAGCTTTTCCATGTCCAGCCGCGCCTCGGTGGAGATCTTCTTCAGCTTCTCGCCGGCCTTGCCGATCACGATGGGCTTCTGATGCTCCTTGTCCACCAGCACCGCGATGTGAATGCGGCGCAGCGCGCCGTCCATCTCGAACATTTCCACTTCGACGTTCATCTCGTAAGGCAACTCTTCGCCCAGATAGCGGAACAGCTTCTCGCGGACGATCTCCGCCGCCAGGAAGCGTTCGTTCTTGTCGGTGACCATGTCCTCGGGGTACAGCGGCATCGATTCCGGCAGATGCGGACGCACTTGGTCCAGCAGCTCGGCCAGGCGCTGGCCGTGCTTGGCGCTGACCACCTCCACGCCAGCGAACGCGAACTCCGCGGTCACCTCGTTGATGAAGGCCTGCAGTGCCAGCTTGTCCTTAGCCTTGTCCAGCTTGTTCACCACCAGGATCACCGGGGTTTTCTTCGGCAACAGCGCCATCACTTCGCGGTCGGCGGAGGTGAAGCGCATCGCCTCCAGCAGGAACAGCACGCAGTCGACGCTGCCCAGCGAGTCCTTGACGCTCTTGTTCAACGCTTCGTTCAACGCGCCCTTGTGATAGGTCTGGAAACCCGGGGTATCGACAAACACGAACTGCGCGGCGTCTTCGGTATGGATGCCGGTGACGCGGTGGCGCGTGGTCTGCGATTTTTTCGAGGTGATGCTGATCTTCTGGCCGATCAGGTGGTTCATCAGCGTCGACTTGCCCACGTTGGGACGGCCGACGATGGCGACAAAGCCGCAATGGAATGGGGTATCGGTCATGATCTTTTCTTGCTTGCTGCGAGTTTCTGTTCCAGCAGGATCAGCGCCGCTTCGGCGGCCTGCTGTTCGGCGGCGCGGCGGCTGCCGCCGTCGCCGGTGGATATCAGGGCGAGCTCGCCCAGGTCGCACTCCACCTTGAACCATTGCTCATGCGCCTCGCCGCTCTGCGACAGGATGCGGTACTTCGGCAATGGCAGCTTGCGCGCTTGCAGCGCTTCCTGCAAGCGCGTCTTGGCGTCCTTGGCTTGGCGGGTGATGTCTATGGTGCTCACCCGCTGGTCGTACAGACGGCGCACCACCTGCTCGGCCGCGGAGAAATCGCCGTCGAAGCTGACGGCGGCGAAAGTGGCCTCCAGCGCGTCGGCGAGGATGGACGGTCGGTTGAAGCCGCCGCTCTTGAGCTCGCCCTCGCCCAGGTAAAGATAGTCGCCCAGCTGCAATTCATGGGCGATCTCGGCCAGCGTGTTCTGATTGACCAGGTTGGCGCGCAACCGGGACAGCTCGCCCTCGGTCAGTTGCGGAAACTGGTCGAACAGCATCCGCGCCACGGTGTAGTTGAGAATGCTGTCGCCGACGAACTCGAAGCGCTCGTTGTTGGAGCTGCTGTAGCTGCGATGGGTCAGCGCCTGGCGCAGCAATTCCGGTTTCTGGAATGCATAATCCAGCGCCTGGACCAGGCGCCGGAAACGGTTGTCGATTTGGGTCACGATGTTGTTATTGGGCAGGCGGTTGACCTGCCTGGGTGTCGAAATTGAAAAGCAGGCTGACGTTGCCGAACAGCGGCACCTCGCGGTGATACTGGGCACGCAGATAGTTGCTGTTGTTGCCGGCCACCACGATCAGGTTTTCGCCCTTGAGCGAGACGATGCCGGCCACGCTGGCCTTGCTGTCGAACTCTTGGCGCAAGGTGCTCTCGCCCACGTTGGTTTCAGTGGAGAGCGCGGTCAGCGCGGTCTTCACATCGCCATACTCGGAGTACACCGGCACTACCTTGAACACCAGCAAAAGCGCGAAGCCGACGAGGGCCAGAACCATCAAAACCGCAATTACCGACAAGCCTTTCTGCTGCTTCATGCGTCTCTCCTGGTCATGGCCGCTCGCGGCCGGGAAGGGTTACTGTACCTTGGTGCCGATGCGCGACAGATTGCCGAAGTTCATCCAGATCATGAAGGCCTTGCCCACCATCAGCTTGTCGTCGACGAAGCCCCAGTAGCGGCCGTCGGAGCTGTTGTCGCGGTTGTCGCCCATCATGAAGTAATGGCCCTGCGGCACCTTGCAGACAAAGCCGTCGTCATCATAACGGCAGTTGTCGCGGTAGGCGAAGTCCTGCACCTGGCTGAGCGCCACCACCGGCGTGCCGACGTTGTTCAATACATGGTAGGTCTTGCCGGCCTGACTTTCGCGGTATTGGTTGGCCGAGATCGTCTGCAAGCCCAGTTCCTTCTCCAGATAGTCGTAGCTGCCGTCCGGCGCGTCCAGCAACGGCTTGCCGTTGATGGAGAGGCGCTTGTTGCGGTACTCCACCATGTCGCCCGGCAGGCCGATCACGCGCTTGATGTAGTTGACCTTGGGGTTGGGCGGGTAGTTGAACACCACCACATCGCCGTGCTCCACCTTGTTCACCGGGATCAGCACATTGTTCAGCACCGGCACGCGCACGCCGTAGGTGAACTTATTGACCAGGATGAAGTCGCCGACCACCAGGCCCGGCCGCATCGAGCTGGACGGAATCTGAAACGGCTCCACCAGGAAGGAGCGCAGCACGAACACCACCAGGATCACCGGGAAGAAGCCGCGCGAATAATCGACGAAATGCCCCGGCTGCGCGCCGCTGGCGGCGCGCTTCTTCGCCAGCAGCCACTTGTCCAGGGCCCATACCACGCCGGTGATCAGCACGAACACCAACATGACAGCGGTAAAGCTCATATAGTTGGACAGCAGGCCGAAGCCGCCGATCACCAGGGCCAGATAGCCCCACTGCACCGACTGCGGCCAATCCTTGTCGCCCGCCTCTTTCTTGCCGCCCAGCGCCACCAGCAAAGCGCCGATGACGACAGCCGCCACGAACACCCAGAACAAGTTTGCACCCACTTATTTGTCCCCTACTTGAAGAATCGCCAGGAAAGCCTCTTGCGGGATTTCCACGTTGCCGACCTGCTTCATCCGCTTCTTGCCGGCCTTCTGTTTTTCCAGCAGCTTTTTCTTGCGGGTGATGTCGCCGCCGTAGCACTTGGCCAATACGTTCTTGCGCAGCGCCTTCACCGTTTCGCGGGCGATGATGTGGCCGCCGATGGCCGCCTGCACCGCGATGTCGAACATCTGGCGCGGGATCAGCTCGCGCATCTTGGACACCAGCTCGCGGCCGCGGTAGACGCTGGAGGCGCGGTGCACGATCAGGCTCAGCGCATCCACCTTCTCGCCGTTGACCAGCACGTCCAGCTTCACCAGGTCGGCGCTCTGGAATTCCTTGAACTCGTAGTCCAGCGAAGCGTAGCCGCGGCTGGTGGACTTGAGCTTGTCGAAGAAGTCCATCACCACTTCGTTCATCGGCAGGTCGTAGGTCAGCATCACCTGGCGGCCCATGTACTGCATATTGCGTTGCGCGCCGCGCTTCTGGTTGCACAGCGTCATCACCGCTCCCACGTAGTCCTGCGGAACCAGGATGGTGGAGGTGATGATGGGTTCGCGCAACTCGTCGTACTTGCCGGGTTCCGGCATACGCGACGGGTTGGACACTACTTCCACGGTGCCGTCCTTCATCACCACTTCGTAGTTCACCGTGGGGGCGGTGGTGATCAGGTCCATGTCGAACTCGCGCTCCAGCCGCTCCTGGACGATTTCCAGGTGCAGCAGGCCCAGGAAGCCGCAGCGGAAGCCGAAGCCCAGCGCCTGCGACACTTCCGGCTCGTACTTCAGCGAGGCGTCGTTCAACTGCAGTTTTTCCAGCGCGTCGCGCAGCGCTTCGTAATCGTGGCTTTCCACCGGATACAGGCCGGCGAACACCTGCGACTGCACGTCCTTGAAGCCCGGCAGCGCCTCGGCGGCCGGCTTGCCCACCAGCGTGATGGTATCGCCCACCTTGGCGGACTTCAGCTCCTTGATGCCGGCAATGATGAAACCCACTTCGCCGGCGTTGAGGCTGGGACGCTGCACCGACTTGGGCGTGAACACGCCCACCTGCTCGCACAGATGCTCGGCGCCGGTGGCCATGAACTTGATCTTGTCCTTCGGTTTGAGCGAGCCGTCTATCACCCGCACCAGCATCACCACGCCGACGTAGTTGTCGAACCAGGAGTCGACGATCAGCGCCTTCAGCGGACCGTCCGGATTGCCCTGCGGCGCCGGAATCTTGCGGACCACCTCTTCCAGGATGTCCTCGATGCCGATGCCGGACTTGGCCGAGGCGCGCACCGCATCGACGGCCTCAATGCCGATGATGTCCTCGATTTCCTGGCATACCCGCTCCGGCTCGGCGGCCGGCAGGTCTATCTTGTTCAATACCGGCACCACTTCCACGCCCAGTTCGATGGCGGTATAGCAGTTGGCGACGGTCTGAGCTTCCACGCCCTGCGACGCATCCACCACCAGCAGCGCACCTTCGCAGGCGGACAGCGAGCGCGACACTTCATAGGAGAAGTCCACGTGCCCCGGGGTGTCGATCAGGTTGAGGTTGTACACCTGGCCGTCGCGGGCCTTGTAGCTCAGCGCTGCGGTCTGCGCCTTGATCGTGATGCCGCGTTCCTTCTCGATATCCATCGAGTCGAGCACCTGGGCGCTCATTTCGCGCAGCTCGAGGCCGCCGCAAAACTGGATGAAACGGTCGGCCAGGGTGGATTTACCATGGTCGATATGGGCAATGATCGAAAAATTTCGGATGTTCTTCATCGGTTTCCAGCAAAAGATAAGGGCACGCTCGCGTGCCCGAGGCTGCTGACGGATGGCTCCTCCGGGGACTGCCCGGCGGAAAGCCATGCTCTGGCGCGTCCGACGGCTGCCGGAAGCCGATCAGCAATCGGGGGCGCGGCCAGCGCGCCCCCGGTTTTACTCACACTGGCGCGGATTTTAGCCGATTTCGCCCAAGTGTGCAGCCAATCTCGCAGCATCCAGATGCCAGTGGCAGATTTCCACCTCTCCGTCCATCAGCACCGGCACCAGCTCGTTGAAGCGCCGCTCCAGCTCCGGGTCGGCGTCCACATCCATCACATCCAGCTCAAAGCCGTATTGCTGCCGCCATGGCGCCAGCTCGGCCAGCATCTGGTGGCACAGGCTGCAATACTCGCGGAAATACAGTGTCAGCTTCACTTGGCCTCGCCTATGGTCAAAGGCACGAACTGTACCATGCCCTGGCGCATCACCTGCAAGGCCACGGTGCCGCCCTTGCTGGCCTTGGCCAGCGCGTCCCTCAATTGGGCGAAGCTGGCCAGCGGATCGCTGCCGATTCCGACGATGATGTCGCCCGGCTGGATGCCGGCGCGCATCGCCACACCATTGGCCGCCCGCACCAGCAGGCCGTAAGGAATGCCGGCGCGCTGCAGCTGGGCCGGACTGAGCTCCTGCAGCTTCAGGCCGATCTGCGCCAGGCTCTGCTCGTTCTCCGAGCCGGGCTTGCGGTACTCGCGCTGGGCCACCCGCGCATCCTCGTCCTTCAACTCCTCCGGCACCACCTTGATGCCGAGAGCGGCGCGGTTGCGCCAGATATCCAACGCAATCGCCTTGCCCGGCGGCATGTCGCTGATCAACCGCTGCAGGTCGGCGCCGGAGCTCACCTCCTGGCCATTGACCTTGACGATGATGTCGCCTGCCTTCAAGCCGGCCTTTTGCGCCGGGCCCTTGGGATCGACCGCGTTGACCAGCGCGCCGCTGGGCTTGGCCAGGCCGAACGAAGCCGCCAGATCCCGACTCAATTCCTGTATCACCACGCCGATGCGGCTACGGGTCACCTTGCCCTTGGCTTTGAGCTGGTCGGCCACATTCATCGCGGTGTCGATCGGAATGGCGAAGGAGATGCCCATGAAGCCCCCGGAACGGCTGTAGATCTGCGAGTTCATGCCCACCACCTCGCCGCGCATATTGAACAGCGGGCCGCCGGAGTTGCCCGGATTGACCGCGGCGTCGGTCTGGATGAACTGCACCGCGCTCTCATCCGGCAGCAGGCGGTTCTTGCCCGACACGATGCCGGAAGTCGCCGTGTTTTCAAAGCCGAACGGCGAGCCTATGGCCAGCACCCACTCGCCCACTTTCAGCAACTTGGGATCGGCGCGGCGCACCACCGGCAGATTGCCGGCATCGATCTTGATCAGCGCCACATCGGAGCGGGCGTCCGACCCGATCACCCGCGCCTGGTATTCGCGCTTGTCAGTCAATTTGACTGTGATCTTTTCGGCGCGCGCCACCACATGGGCATTGGTCAGCACATAGCCGTCGGGCGAAATGATAAAGCCTGAACCCAGCGAGTTCTCTTGCCGCTCCTGCTGGCGCGGCGGCGCGAAACGGCGGAAGAATTCGAAGAACGGATCCCCCTCCATGCCGTCCGGCACATCCGCCGTAGCCTCCTTGACCATGGAAGTGGTGCTGATATTAACCACCGCCTTGCCTTCGCTCTCGACAATGCCGCTGAAATCCGGCAACTCCGCCGCCATGGCGGCAGGCAGCGGGGCGACAAACACTGATGCCAACAGCATTGCGGATACGATCAGTTTTTTGACCGACATGTGCGCTCCATCTTGGATATGTTGTGGATTGAATTTCCGGCGATGGCCGGTTGCCTGAAAAAAAATTGCCCAAACCGCCAAGACGGCGGGCCCTCCCTTCCCGACGCGCCGCCAGACGGCGCATCACGCAAAACTGGCCACTCCCGTTGCGTTCAGCGCGGAAATGGCCAGTCGGATACCTTCAATAAAAACCTGCAACGGCAAGCGGCGCCGGCGCAAGCACGCCGGCTACGCCCGCCGCTCCCGCATCCTCTTCACGCACCGCAGGCTCAATCGTTCTTGCCATTGATGTGCAGGCTCTTGAGCAGCGCCATCATGGCGGTCTGCGGCATGTCGCCCACCGCCGTCAGCTGCATGTCGCCCTGATAGCTGGTCGCCATATTGATGGCGCCATGCAGATTGCCCACCCGCTCCAGCCGCGCATTCTCCGGCGGCGGGGGCTCGGCGAACACCGACAGCATCACCAGCCCGTCGGAGAACACCAAATGGCGCACCGGCTTGCCCTGTCCAGGCAATATCCGCTGCACGGAGCGCAACAGGCGGAAGCCCTGCGGCAGGCCGCTCACCTCGTTCTGCGACACCGACGGGTCGGCCCCGACCGGCGCCTTGGCCGGACGCAGCAGGAACTTCTGCGCCAAACGCGGCGCATACGCCTTCCTATCCTTAGCTCCGGCCAGCTCCACCTCGGTGAAGGTGAACTGTTCCACCGAGTCGCCGCGCGGCGACAGGGTGATCACTTTCAAGGGCAGGTAGGTGTTCGGCTCGATGCACATCCGCATGGTGTAACGCTGCGGATCGCGCGGCTGCAGATCCAGCCACTGGCAATCGCGCTGCGCCACCCGGTCCGTTCCCGTGCGCCGGAGCACATAGGAGCGGGAGATGTCGTCCAAGTCGTCCGGCAACAGCGCCGGGAACAAACGCATCGCGCTGATCTTGCACGCCATCAGCGCGCGCTTGTCGGACGCGAAGCACGTCAGCTCGCCGCCCTTGCGCACCACCTCGCGCGACGGGCCGTCCAACGAGGTGCGCTTTTCGCGCACCCCGTCGCCCTGCCCCTGGCGGACGATGCGGAAGGTCTCCAGCATGCCGTTCATCTGATGCAGATAGGTGCCATCCAGCGCCTGCTGCCGTCCGGCATTGCCGACATTGCGCAGCAGCTGCATGTCATCCTCAGCATGGGCCGCGCAGGCGGCCCCAAACATCAACACGCCAATCAGAGGAACGACACGCATCAGTGGCGAGCTCCGTTTCCGTAAGACACGCGCATCACGCCCTGGTCGGCCGTCACCTCCTGGTGCGCCAGCACATAAGGATCGTCCTGCTCCATCGCCGGTTGCGCAATCTGCACCGGCACGCCCCTGTCGGCAATCACCGACGCCGGCGCGACGTGGTGCGTGAGCTGTTGCCAGCCCACCACCGCCGCGAAGCTGACGCTGGCGGCCAGGGCCACCGCGCTGGCGGCGCGGGCGCGGCGCGGCCGCATCCAGCGCCGCGGCGCAAGCACCGTAGGCTCGTCCACCATGCGTTCGGCCACCCTGGCGCGCACATTCAGCCCCGCCATGCGATTGGAGCGCATCGCGTCGCCAATCAGGTGATATTGGTCCCAGGCCGCATCCAGGTCCTTGTCGCCGGCGATCGCGGATAGCGCCTTGTCAGCTTCCGTTCCGTCAAGCTCGCCGTCCATCAGCGCGGATATCGTTTCTTTCATACTTACCACCTTCTGTTCTTGGCCGTATCCAGCAGAGGCCTGAGCTCAGCAGCAATCGCCTCGCGCGCCCGGAAAATCCGCGAACGCACGGTGCCTATCGGACAGTCCATCACCTTGGCAATTTCATCGTAGGACAGCCCCTCCATTTCTCTGAGTGAAATGGCGGTGCGCAGTTCCTCCGGCAAAGCCTCCACGGCGGCGTTGACCGTTGCCAGAATCTCCTTGTTCATCAGCTCGGTTTCGGGCGTGTTCATGTCGGGAATCTGCGACGCCATGTCGAAGCTCTCGCCATCTTCGTCCTCGATCTCGCTGTTCACCACCGGGCGTCGCCCGTTGGCGCTGAGGAAATTCTTGGCAGTATTGATGCCGATCCTGTACAGCCATGTGTAAAACGCGCTCTCCCCCCGGAAAGAGGGCAAGGCACGATACGCTTTGATAAACGCTTCCTGCGTCACATCCTCGATGTCCGAACCGTCGCGGATAAACCGCGACAACAGCCTGGCGAGACGTCGCTGATACTTCGCAACAAGCAGATCGAAAGCTCTTTTTTCACCTCGCTGGGCACGTTCCACCAACTGTTGATCGATGTCCCGATCACTCATGTCGTTGTTATGCTCCCTGGTTTGCCCACTGTTCTATGTGGTCGTGTACGTGGACTGTGATCTAGACCACAGGCTTTGCCTTGAGTTCCCACGGGTGAGGACGATGCGAAACATATCACTCCCGCGGCAAAACTTGAATATCCGTTTGACAACTATTGCCAGCATTTTATCGAGCAATTACACTCCAACCAAGCACTTGCTTGAATGACAGGCAACTAACGCATATCTACCGTCAGGAGCACTCCATGAACACTCCCGGGCAACGTTTCCGCCAGGCCGTAGCCACAGAAAGGCCCTTGCAGGTGGTAGGGGCGATCAACGCCTACTCCGCACGTTTGGCCGAACACTCAGGTTTCAAGGCCTTGTATTTGTCCGGCGGCGGCGTAGCGGCGGCCTCCTGCGGCATTCCCGACCTCGGCATCACCACGTTGGAAGACGTGCTGATCGACGTTCGCCGCATCACCGACGTCAGCGATCTGCCGCTCCTGGTGGACATCGACACCGGTTGGGGCGGCGCCTTCAACATCGCCCGCGCCGTCCGCAGCCTGGAAAAGGCCGGCGCCGCCGCCGTGCATATTGAAGACCAAGTGCAGCAGAAGCGCTGCGGCCACCGTCCGAACAAGGCCATCGTAACCCAGGACGAGATGGTGGACCGCATCAAGGCCGCGACCGATGCCCGCAAGGATGCCGGCTTTGTCATCATGGCGCGTACCGACGCGCTGGCGGTGGAAGGCCTGGACTCCGCCATCGCCCGCGCGGTGGCCTGCGTGGAAGCCGGCGCCGACATGATCTTCCCGGAGGCGATGACCGATCTGGCAATGTACAAGCAGTTCGCCGAAGCCGTGAAGGTGCCGGTGCTGGCCAATATCACCGAGTTCGGCTCCACTCCTCTCTACACCAGCCAAGAACTGGGCGCGAACGGCGTGTCCATGGTGCTGTACCCGCTGTCGGCCTTCCGCGCCATGAGCCAGGCGGCGCTGGAAGTATACGGCGCCATCCGTCGCGACGGCACGCAGCAGGCGGTGCTGGACAAGATGCAGACCCGCGCCGACCTCTACCAGCATCTGGGCTACCACGACTACGAACAGAAGCTGGACGCGCTGTTTCAGCAAGCGCGCTGACATGCCGGACAATCTGTTCGACGGCATCCCGGCGCAATTGCCGCAGGAGTGGCTGCAAACTCTGTTGAGCGGCGACCGGGGTTTCCGCGTCGAACGCATCGTATCGCGCGGCCATGCGTCGCCCGACGGATTCTGGTACCAGCAGGACGAAGACGAGTGGGTGCTGCTGCTGTCCGGCTCGGCCGAGCTGGAATACCAGTCCCCTTCCAGCCGCGTCACCCTGCGGCCCGGCGACGCCGTCGCCATCCCCGCCGGCTGCCGCCACCGCGTGTCCTGGACGGCTCCGGACCAGGACAGCGTGTGGCTGGCCATTTTCTACCAAAAATAATCACGTCCGCAGGACTGCAATCAGGAGAAAACAATGAGCGAAACCGTATTGACGAGCAAGCCCAAGAAATCCGTAGCGCTGTCCGGCGTCGCCGCCGGCAATACCGCGCTGTGCACCGTCGGCCGCAGCGGCAATGATCTGCACTACCGCGGCTACGACATTCTGGATCTGGCCGTGCGCTGCGAATTCGAGGAAGTGGCCTACCTGCTGGTGCACGGCAAGCTGCCGGGCAAGGCCGAACTGGCGGGCTACAAGAAAAAACTGCAATCGCTGCGCGGCCTGCCCGCTTCGGTCAAGACCGTGCTGGAGGCGTTGCCCGCCAACGCCCACCCGATGGATGTGATGCGCAGCGGCGCCTCCGCCCTGGGTTGCGCGCTGCCGGAAAAGGATGACCACAACCTGGCCGGCGCGCGCGACATCGCCGACCGCCTGATGGCCTCGTTCGGCTCCATGCTGCTCTACTGGCACCATTATTCCCACAACGGCAAGCGCATCGAGGTGGAAACCGACGACGACAGCATAGGCGGCCACTTCCTGCACCTGTTGCACGGCGCGAAGCCGTCCGACAAATGGGTGCGCGCGATGCACACCTCGCTCAACCTGTACGCCGAACACGAATTCAACGCCTCCACCTTCGCCGCCCGCGTCATCGCCGGCACCGGCTCCGACATGCACAGCGCCATCACCGGCGCGATCGGCGCGCTGCGCGGCCCCAAGCACGGCGGCGCCAACGAAGTGGCGTTCGAGATTCAACAACGCTACGAGAACCCGGACGAGGCCGAAGCAGACATCCGCGCCCGCGTGGAACGCAAGGAGGTGGTGATAGGCTTCGGCCACCCGGTGTACACCCTCTCCGATCCGCGCAACAAGGTGATCAAGGAAGTGGCGCGCGAACTGTCCGCCAGCAACGGCGACATGAAGATGTTCGACATCGCCGAACGGCTGGAAAGCGTGATGCATCAGGTGAAGAACATGTTCCCCAACCTGGATTGGTTCAGCGCGGTAAGCTACTACGCGATGGGCGTGCCTACCGCCATGTTCACCCCGCTGTTCGTGATCGCCCGCACCAGCGGCTGGAGCGCGCACGTGATAGAACAACGCCAGGACGGCAAGATCATCCGCCCGTCCGCCAACTACATCGGACCGGAAGACCAGGTCTTCGTGCCGATCGAGCAACGCTGATCGGCACGGGGGCGCCAGCCGCCCCCATCCCCGGTCCCTGATTTCCACTTTGGGCACCCAGCCATGAACACTGCATTCCGCAAACCCCTGCCCGGCAGCCAACTGGATTACTTCGACGCCCGCGCCGCGGTGGACGCCATCCAGCCCGGCGCCTTCGACCAATTGCCGTACACCTCGCGCGTGCTGGCGGAAAATCTGCTGCGCCGCTGCGACCCGGCCGCGCTGGCCGATTCGCTCAAGCAGTTGATAGAGCGCAAGCGCGAACTGGATTTCCCCTGGTTCCCCGCCCGCGTGGTGTGCCACGACATCCTCGGCCAGACCGCGCTGGTGGACCTGGCCGGCCTGCGTGACGCCATCGCCGACCAGGGCGGCGACCCGGCGCAGGTCAATCCGGTAGTGCCGGTGCAGTTGATCGTCGACCATTCGCTGGCGGTGGAATGCGGCGGCTTCGACCCCAAGGCTTTCGACAAGAACCGGGCGGTGGAAGACCGCCGCAATGAAGACCGCTTCCACTTCATCGACTGGACCAAGAGGGCTTTCAAGAACGTCGATGTGATCCCGCCCGGCAACGGCATCATGCATCAGATCAATCTAGAACGGATGAGTCCGGTGATCCAGGCGCACGACGGCGTCGCCTACCCCGACACTTGCGTCGGCACCGACAGCCACACTCCGCACGTCGACGCGCTGGGCGTGATCGCCATCGGCGTCGGCGGGCTGGAGGCGGAAAACGTGATGCTCGGCCGCGCCTCGTGGATGCGGCTGCCCGACATCGTCGGCGTGGAGCTGTCCGGCAAACCGGGAGCCGGCATCACCGCCACCGACGTGGTGCTGGCGCTGACCGAATTCCTGCGCCAGGAAAAAGTGGTGGGCGCCTATCTGGAATTCCGCGGCGAGGGCGCTGCGGCGCTGACCCTGGGCGACCGCGCCACCATCTCCAATATGGCCCCGGAATACGGCGCCACCGCGGCGATGTTCTTCATCGACGAGCAAACCATCAGCTACCTCAAGCTCACCGGCCGCGAAGACGAACAAGTCAAGCTGGTGGAGCGGTACGCCAGGCACGCCGGCCTGTGGGCCGACAGCCTGAACACCGCCGTATACGAGCGCACCCTCGCTTTCGATCTTTCCACCGTGACGCGCAATATGGCCGGCCCGTCCAACCCGCACAAGCGCCTACCCACCGCCGACCTGGCCGCGCGCGGCATAGCCGGCAACATGGAGCAGGCCCGGGCTGAAGAAGCCCAAGGCCTGATGCCGGACGGCGCGGTGATCATCGCCGCCATCACCAGTTGCACCAACACCAGCAATCCGCGCAACGTGATCGCCGCCGGCCTGCTCGCCCGCAACGCCAACCGGCTGGGCCTGACGCGCAAGCCCTGGGTCAAATCCTCGCTGGCGCCGGGCTCCAAGGCGGTGGAACTGTATCTGAAGGAGGCCGGCCTGCTGGGCGAGCTGCAACAGCTGGGCTTCGGCATCGTCGCCTTCGCCTGTACCACCTGCAACGGCATGTCCGGCGCGCTGGAGGCGAAAATCCAGCAGGAAATCCTGGACCGCGACCTGTACGCCACCGCGGTGCTGTCCGGCAACCGCAACTTCGACGGCCGCATCCACCCTTACGCCAAGCAAGCCTTCCTGGCGTCGCCCCCGCTGGTGGTGGCCTACGCCATTGCCGGCACTGTGCGCTTCGACATAGAAAAAGACGTGCTGGGCGTGACGGACGGCAAGGAGATCCGCCTGAAGGACATCTGGCCGAGCGACGCCGAAATCGACGCCGTGGTGAAACAGGCGGTGAAGCCGGAACAGTTCCGCCAGGTGTACGAGCCGATGTTCGCGCTGCGCGCGGACAGCGGCGACAAGGCGAGTCCTCTGTACGACTGGCGTCCGATGTCCACCTATATCCGCCGCCCGCCGTACTGGGAGGGCGCGCTGGCCGGCGAGCGCACCCTGAAAGGCATGCGGCCGCTGGCGCTGCTGCCGGACAACATCACCACCGATCACCTATCGCCGTCCAACGCCATCCTGGCCAGTAGCGCCGCCGGCGAATATCTGGCGAGAATGGGCCTGCCGGAGGAGGATTTCAACTCCTACGCCACCCATCGCGGCGACCACCTCACCGCGCAGCGCGCTACCTTCGCCAATCCGCAACTGATCAACGAGATGGCTGTGGTGGACGGCGAAGTGAAAAAGGGCTCGCTGGCGCGAGTGGAGCCGGAAGGCAAGGTGATGCGGATGTGGGAAGCCATCGAAACCTATATGGAGCGCAAGCAGCCGCTGATCATCGTGGCCGGCGCCGACTACGGCCAGGGCTCATCCCGCGATTGGGCGGCCAAGGGCGTGCGCCTGGCCGGCGTGGAAGCCATTGTCGCGGAGGGCTTCGAACGCATCCACCGCACCAACCTGATCGGCATGGGCGTGCTGCCGCTGGAGTTCAAGCCGGGCGTCAACCGCAAGACGCTGGGCCTGGACGGCACGGAAACCTACGACGTGACCGGCGCCCGCACACCGCGCGCCGATCTGACGCTGGTGGTCCGCCGCAAAAACGGTGACACTGTAACGGTGCCGGTGACCTGCCGCCTGGATACCGCCGAAGAGGTGTCGATCTACGAGGCCGGCGGTGTGCTGCAACGCTTCGCCCAAGACTTCCTGGAGGCGTCGCGGGCCTGATTCATCTCTCCCCGCGCATGCGGGGGGAAGACTTCATCCTACAGGACAGCAAACACATGGTTCACGCAGCTCAAATCCGGATTCCCGCCACCTATATGCGCGGGGGCACCAGCAAGGGCGTATTTTTCCGCCTGCAGGACCTGCCCGCCTCCGCCCAAGCGCCCGGCCCCGCCCGCGACGCGTTGCTGCTGCGCGTGATAGGCAGCCCGGACCCGTACGGCAAGCAGATAGACGGCATGGGCGGAGCCACCTCCAGCACCAGCAAAACGGTGATCCTCAGCAAAAGCGGCCGCCCCGACCATGACGTCGATTATCTGTTCGGCCAGGTGGCCATAGACCAGCCCTTCGTCGACTGGAGCGGCAATTGCGGCAACCTGTCGGCCGCGGTCGGGCCTTTCGCCATCCGCTCCGGGCTGGTCGAATCCAGCCGCGTTCCGCATGACGGCATCGCCACCGTGCGCATCTGGCAGGCCAATATCGGCAAGACCATCGTCGCCCACGTGCCGATGACCGGCGGCCAGGTGCAGGAAACCGGCAACTTCGAGCTCGACGGCGTCACCTTTCCCGCCGCCGAGGTGCAGCTGGAGTTCCTCGACCCGGCCGCCGAGGAAGAAGGCGCCGGCGGCGCGATGTTCCCCACCGGCAAACTGGTGGACGATCTGGAAGTACCGGGCATCGGCGTGCTCAAGGCCACCATGATCAATGCCGGCATCCCGACCATATTCGTCAACGCCGAGGCCGTCGGCTATACCGGCGCCGAACTGCAGGACGCCATCAACGCCGACCCCAAGGCGCTGGCGATGTTCGAAACCATCCGCGCCCACGGCGCGCTGAAGATGGGCCTGATCCAAAGCCTGGACGAAATCGCCACCCGTCAGCACACACCCAAGATCGCCTTTGTCGCCCGGCCCGTGGACTATGTCTCCTCCAGCGGCAAGCTGGTGAAGGCCGGCGACGTCGACATGCTGGCGCGCGCCATGTCCATGGGCAAGCTGCACCACGCGATGATGGGCACCGCGGCGGTCGCCATCGGCACCGCGGCGGCGATTCCCGGCACTCTGGTCAACCTGGCCGCGGGAGGCGTGGCGCGCAAGGCGGTGCGTTTCGGCCATCCGTCCGGCATGCTGCGGGTGGGCGCGGAGGCGCGGCAGAAGAACGGCGAATGGACGGTCACCAAGGCCATCATGAGCCGCAGCGCCCGCGTACTGATGGAAGGCTGGGTGCGCGTGCCGGGCGATGCCTGACCCGATGCGCAGGCAACAATCGGCGCGGCCCCGCGGGCCGCGCCGGGAACAACGGGGACAACGCATGAAGCTAGCGTTTTTCTGGCAGCGCCTGGACAGCCCCGGGCTGGAGCAGGCCGAGGTGGAACTGGGCCATCAATTGGCGCTCACCGCCAGCGGCAGCCTGCTGCACGCCGACACCGGCAGCAGCCTGCGCTACCGGATGCAGGTGGACAGCCATGGCAGACTGGGCCACGCCCACATCGACATTTCAGCGCCCGAAGGCAGGCAACTGACGCTGCAGCACACCGAGACCGGGCGCTGGCTGGTCAACGGCCTGCCCCAGGCCGACTGGGACGCCTGCCAGGAGTTCGATCTGCAAAACTGCGGGCTGACCAACGCCCTCCCGATCCGCCGCCTGCGGCTGGCGGAGGGAGACAGCGTGGAGTTGAACATGCTGTTCGTGCGCCTGCCCAACCTGCAAGCCGCTCTTTGCCCGCAGCGCTACAGAGCCGGCTGCCCGACCAGGACGGCCGCGCCCGCTACCGCTACCAATCGCCGGGCTACAGCGCCGAAATCACGGTAGACGAACACGGATTCACGCTGGAGTACGGCGGCTTCCTGCGCCGGCTGGCCACCTAGCGGGACCCGCCCAGCCTGTCCGCTTGGCCGTTGCCGGCAACTTTTGGCGCCATCCGTGAGATAATGACAGCAGACAGTCGGGTCTTGCGCCGGCATCCATCGATCATGGCCGCAAGACCCGCCTGCGCAGCCCACCTCTCACGGAACCCGCGCCACATGAGTAGCCCATCCGCCGTCCTCGCCGCCGATGCCGACTGGCACTGGAGCCCCACCCCCTATCCCGGCGTGGACTTCACCTGGCTGAGACGAAATCCGGGCGGCGGCGGCTCAGCCCTGCTGAAACTGGAGCAGGGCGCGCGCCTGCCGCCGCACCGTCACCCGGGATGGGAGCGGATCTTCATCACCGTCGGCAAGCTGAAGATAGGCGAGCACCTGCTGGAAAACGGCGACCACCTGTTCATAGACCGGCAGGTCGCCCATGCGGTGGAGGCGCTGCAGCCCTGCATCTACCTTGCCATCACCGAAACCGACGGTGTCGAGCTGATCGACGCTCAGGACCTCCGGCTCAGAACGGCTTGATCGCCACCTTCAGCACGCCGTCGCGCTGGTGCGAGAACAGGTCGTAGGCCTCCACGATCCGGTCCAATTTGAAATGGTGGGTCACCAGCGGCGACAGGTCCAGCCTACCGCTCGACAGCACGCCCATCAGGCGCCGCATCCTTTCCTTGCCGCCGGGACACAGCGAAGAGACTATCCTCTTGTCGCCCAGGCCGGCATTGAAGGCGTCCAGCGGAATTTTCAGGTCGGTGGAGTACACCCCCAGGCTGGACAGCGTGCCGCCAGGCTTCAGCACCCTGAGCGCGGTTTCGAAAGTGGTCTGGGTACCCAGCGCCTCGATGGAAGCGTCCACGCCGCGGCCGCCAGTCAGCCTCATGATTTCGTCGATCACATCCACCTGCTGGAAATTGAGCGTGACATCCGCTCCCAGCCGGCGCGAAATATTCAGACGCTGATCCAGGCCATCTACCGCAATGATCAGCGCCGCGCCGCGCAGACGTGCGCCGGCCACCGCGCACAGCCCTATCGGCCCCTGGGCGAACACCGCCACCACGTCGCCTATCCTGATGCCGGCGGCCTCCGCGCCGGCGAAGCCGGTGGACATGATGTCCGGACACATCAGCACCTGCTCGTCGCTGAGGCCGTCCGGTATCGGCGCCAGGTTGGCCTGCGCGTCAGGCACCAGCAGATACTCGGCCTGAGTGCCGTCTATGGTATTGCCGAAACGCCAGCCGCCCATCGGCTTGTAGCCATGGCATTCGCAGCCGCCGTCCTGGGACGGGAAACCATCCTGGCAGGCGTAAGAGGTGAAACTCGGACAGATCGCCCCCGCGATCACCCTTTGTCCCTCGCGATAGCCCTTGACGCCGCTGCCCAGCTTCTCGATCACGCCCACCGGCTCATGGCCTATGGTCAGGCCTGAGGCCACCGGGTATTCACCCTTCAGAATATGGATATCGGTGCCGCAGATGGTGGTAGTGCTGATGCGCACCAGCGCATCGCCCGGCCCCACTGCTGGAATGGGCTTCTCCCGCAGTTCTATCCGGCCCGGCGCGACGAATACCGCCGCTCTCATGCTGTTCATGGCTGCCTCCCGTCAAGGCGGGACCGGCGGCGCGGGCCTATCCCGCGCTACGGACCCGCGATCGAAATCGGACTCATCCTTGATGAAACCTCCCGCCCCGCGTCCACGCAAGCCGGCCGGCCGCCAAACCCGGCGGACATGATCCAGATCAAGCGGCCTGTGTCGTATCGGCTGCAAACCGCAGCGGCAGCACAGCCGGCTCCGGCCGACTCCGGCGCACGGCGGCCTGGGCGATCACCGCTGCGCGCCACCGCCGAACACCGCCTTCACCTGCTCCAGATACTGGAAGCGGCCCTGTTCGGTAGGCTCGATGAAGGAACCTTCGCCGTATTCGTTCCAGCAGCAAATCACCGCGTATTTCCGGCTCTGCCACGGCCCGCTGTCCATCCGCGCCCTGGCGGCCTGCAAATGCTGGCGGAACTGCTCGGGAGAGCTCTCCGAGTTGTCATGCTGCCGATCGGCCGTGGTGCCTCCCCAGGGCCGCTTGTCCCAGCCCGAGGTGGCCGGCACGATCAGCGGCAGGTCGGCCTTCTGCGCAAACAGCTGCCACTGCGCGCGGTAGCCCTGGTCGAGCTCGGCATAGCTGTGCGACATGTGCGTGTCGGCCGGCCCCTGCTGGTAGTTGTAGGCAGAGAAGCCGCTGTAGCCCTCGGCCTTGGCCGTGGCGGAAATGAAAGGCGCGGATGCGCCGGTGCCGGCGATGAACTGCACACTCTGGCCGCCGGCGGCCTGGACGATGGACTGCGCGCGAGCGAGCAGGCTCTGGGTGGTCTGGCCAAAGGTTTTGGCTTGGGCTTCCAGCATGTCGGCGGAAAACACGAACAACACCGGGTGGCCGTCTATCTTGAGGAACTCCGGCCGCGGAAAATAGTTGGCGCTCCAGTAGCGCACCAAGCCGTCCCAGTCGGCCAGGCTGGCCGGAAACCTGCTGTGGTTGGCCCACAGCAGCGAGAACTTCACATCCGCGCGTTCAGGCGCGCGCAGGTAGGCCTGCAGCGCGTGGTCCAGATAGACGGTATTGCCAGGCGGGCCCATATACCAGTCGAACACCACGTATTGGATGCCATAGGCCGCCATCCAGTCCAATTGCTGGCGCATGATGTTGTCGTCGCCCTCGCGATACCAGCCCAGCAGCGGCTTGCGCTCCGGATAGAGCTTGATCGGGTCCCACGGATGCATCGACGGCGAGCCCGGCGTATTGTCGCGCCAGCCGGGGAAGTAATACACCCCCACCTGGTAGGGGCCCGCCCAGGACGAAACGGCGCCCAGGGCCAGCATCCAGGCCGGCAGCCAACGGCGGCATGCTAGCCGCAGAAACTTTCGCATTGCGTTCTCCAGATGAAAACCGCACCAACCCAAACGAATTCAGGCGGCGCAAACACAAGTCCATTCGCATCAAAACCAGTTGAATTATTGCAGCATGCCGCTCAGCCAACAAAGCTTTCTTTGAAATGAATGCGCCGGAATGTAACGACTGGTTTACAGTGCGCCATTCCGCGTAAAATATCTCGATATGAAATAATTTGAATGACAAAAATGAACCAAGCCATGCTGTACGCGCTCGCCGCCATCGCCATGTGGGCCTCCGTCGCCACCCTAAGCGCCCTCACCCATGCGCTGCCGCCGTTCTTCGTCGCCGGCGTCGGTCTGATGCTCGGCAGCCTGCTCACCATCCGCCGCGTCGGCGAATGGCGGGTTCCCGTCAAGGTATTCGCCAACGGCGTGTACGGCATCTTCGGTTTCTACTTCTTCCTGTTCAACGCCTACCGGCTGGCGCCGGTGATGGAAGCCACCGTGCTCAGCTATGTCTGGCCGCTGCTTATGGTGCTGCTGTCGCCGCTGGTGCTGCCCGGCACCCGGCTGGGCGTCAACCACATCCTGGGCAGCCTGGTCGGTTTCGCCGGCGCGGCGCTGATCGTCACCGGCGGCAAGCTGTCGCTGTCGATGGCCGCCATGCCGGGCTACCTGATGGCCCTGGGCGCGGCGGTGGTGTGGGCCAGCTACAGCCTGTTCACCCGCCGCCTGCCGGCCTGTTCCGACAACGCCGTCGGCGGCTTCTGCCTGATGTCCGGCTTGCTGGCGCTGGGCCTGCACTTCGCGATCGAGCCCGCCGCCCATCCCACGGCCATCCAGTGGCTGATGCTGCTGGTGTTGGGCCTGCTGCCGATGGGCGCGGCCTTCCTGTGCTGGAACCGCGCGATGAAACTGGGCGACCCGCGCCAGACCGGCGCGCTGGGCAACGCCACCCCGCTGCTGTCCACGCTGATGCTGGTGGCCTCCGGACAGGCCGCGCTCAATAGCAGCGCCGCGCTGGCCGTCGCCATGATAGTCGGCGGCGCCGCGCTGGGCTCGCTGCCGGCCGGTCGGCTGCCGCTGAACTGGCTGCGTGCCTGATCCACCCGCCAGTCACGGCGAACAGACTCCATTCCCCGCGCGGGACTATAATCGCAAACCGCCACCCAAACGGAGTTCTGCGATGAAGCCCCGCCTCCTTGCCATGCTGGCGCTATGCGCCAGCCACGCCGTCCACGCCGAAGACGATCCCTGCCAGAACGCCAACACCACCCTGGAAATCAACGACTGCAAGCAGCAACAGTTCGATGCCAAAGACAAGCAACTCAACCAGATCTACCGCGAGCTGCTGCAAAAGCTGCAGGCCAACGAAAGCCAGGGCGGCAACCCCGGCGTCAAGGACAAGCCATCCACGCTGCTGATCCAGGCGCAGCGCAAATGGATAGCCTTCCGCGACGCCGACTGCAACACCAAGTACCAGATCTACCTGGACGGCAGCATCCGCAACATGGTCTATCTCGGCTGCAAGATCGAACGCACCGCCCAGCGCATCAAGGAACTGGACCCCAAGCTTTGGTGAGCCTTGCCGGTTTGCGCCCCCGGCCCCGGGGAGTATCATTGCCAAATGTCTTCACGCAAAAACAAAACAGGGGCTGACATGGCAAAACACTGGGGCAAGGTGCTGACGGCGATGGTTACGCCGTTCGACGCCGAAGGCCGGCTCGATCTGGACATGGCGCGGCAACTGGCGCGCCATTTGGCGGACAATGGCAGCGACGGCCTGGTGGTGGCCGCCACCACCGGCGAAGCGCCGACGCTGTCCGACGCAGAACGCTTCGACCTGATCCGCGCGGTCAGCGAGGCCGTCACCATCCCGGTGCTGGCCGGCACCGGCAGCAACGACACCCGCCACGCGCTGTCGCTCACCGCCCGCGCGGCGGAACTGGGCGCCGCCGGCGCCTTTCTGGTATCGCCCTACTATAACTGCCCGCCGCAAGCCGGCATCGAAGCGCATTTCCGCGCGCTGGCGGCCGCTACCCGCCTGCCGGTGATGCTGTACGACGTGCCCGGCCGCACCGGCCGCCGCATTTCGCACGATGTGCTGCTGCGGCTGTTCCGCCAGACCAGCAATATCGTCGCCTTCAAGGACGCCACCGGCGACCCCGCCGCCGCGGCGCGGCTGGTGGCGGAGGCCGGCGAGCAGTTTGACCTCTACTCCGGCGACGACGCGCTGACCCTGCCGCTGCTGGCGGTGGGCGCCGTGGGGGTGGTGGGCACCTCCACCCATTGGACCGGCCCGGAGTTCGCCGCGATGATAGCCGCCTTCGAACAGGGCGACACGCGCCGGGCGCGCGCCATCAACGCCGCGCTGCAAGCCTCGTTCGCCTTCTCCAATACCGGCAGCTCGGTGTACTCGATGTCGGTGAAGGCGATGCTGCGCAGCCAGGGCCTGGCCGTCGGCGAATGCCGGCTGCCATTACCGGCCGCGCCGGCCGAAGCGGAAAGCGGCGCGCAAGCGGTATGGCGGCAGTTGCAGCAATGGCGCGCGGCGCAATATTGATCTTGCTGCCATGAAAAAAGGAGACCGCAGCCGGTCTCCTTTTTTTATTGCTCAATCCGCCGCAGCGTCAGTCACGGAAATTGTTGAACTGCAGCGGCGAGCCGTTTTCCTGATCGTCGGCGATTTCCTTGCGCAGCAGCGCGATCGCCTCCTGCAGGATGTCGCGCTTGGCGCCGGACACCCGCACCGCCTCGCCCTGGATGCTGGCCTGCACCTTCATCTTGGAATCCTTCAGCAGCTTGACGATCTTCTTCGCCAGGTCGGAATCCAGGCCCTCCTTGATCTTCAATACCTTCTTCACCTTGTTGCCGGACACCTTCTCCAGCTTGCCGTAGTCCAGGCTGCGCACATCCACGCCGCGCTTGGACAGCTTGCCCACCATGATCTCGTTGACCTGGTCGAGCTGAAACTCGCTGTCGCCGAACAGCGTCACTTCCTTGTCGGTGAATTCGATGCGGGCGTCGCTGCCCTTGAAATCGTAGCGGTTGCCCACTTCCTTGTTGGCCTGATCCAACGCATTGCGCACTTCCACTTTGTCTACTTCGGAAACGACATCAAAAGACGGCATAAAACTATCCTCGCTAATAATCAGCCGAATTCTAGTAGCGCCCCGGCGGCTTGTCACCAGCCCATTGCCAAAGCCGGGCGGACATGATGTGATTCCACGCAGTCAATCACCGCTTATGGACATCGCATGCTAGTCACTCTGCCGCAACTGGCCGCCTTTCTCGCCGCCGCCATGCTGATCACGCTTTCCCCCGGCCCGGACAATCTGATGGTGCTCAGCCAGGGCATTTCGCGCGGCCGCCGCCAGGGCATGGTTTTCGGCCTGGGCTGCGCGCTGGGCTGCCTCAACCATACCTTGCTGGCCGCGCTGGGCATCAGCGCGCTGATCGCCGCCTCTCCGCTGGCATTTACCGCGCTCAAGCTGGCCGGCGGCGGCTACCTGGTCTACCTCGGCTGGGGCGCCGTCCGCAGCCCCGGCGCCAGCTTCCGCGCCGACCCGAATGACGCCGGGCCGCAAGGCTCGCTGGCCGCCACCTTCCGCCGCGGCCTGATCGCCAACGCCATCAACCCCAAGGTGGTGCTGTTCTTCCTGGCCTTTTTGCCGCAATTCGTCAATCCGGCGCATGGCTCGGCCGGGCTGCAAACCGCCATCCTCGGCACGCTGTTCACGCTGCAGGGCGCCGTGATTTTCGGCGCGCTGGGCTACTTCTCCGGCCATGTCGGCCAATGGCTGGCCAAAAGCCGCAAGGCCGGCCAATGGCTGGACCGGCTGGCCGGCTCCATTTTCATCGCGCTGGGCCTGCGCTTGATTCTGGCGCGCTGAGGGCTAAATACAAATTAATGACAATTCTGTTTTGGCATACACCTCGAAACGCGCCAAAAGATTAGGATAAATAACAAGCAGCAAGTCTTAAATTACCAATAGGATTATCACGATGAGAATATTGGCTGCATTTTTGACGCTTATTGCCTTCAGCCCCGCCGCCTTCGCCTACGTCGATCCCAGCTCCACGCTGTTCGCCTGGCAAGGCGGGCTGGCGCTGCTGGGCGGACTGCTTGTCTTCATCAAGTCGCCGTTCACCTTCCTCAAACACCTCTTCAGAAAAGTCTTCAGGAAGAAAGACGACGATCATGCGTGACCCCCAGGGCAATCTAGAGCTGGAGGAACGCACCGTCGTCAGAACCCTGCACGCGCCACTGGACAACGGCCACTACCTGCGCGGCCCCGGCTCGCAACAGCTGGTCGGCAAAGGCATGCTGCTGGATTTCGATTTTTGCGGCAGCTCCAACATCGTCGCCGAGCGCCTGCCTTTCGTCAGCTATCCGCACGAGTGGTCGGCCATGCAATTGCGCGACGCCGCGCGGCTGACGCTGGACATTTCGACCAACCTGCTGCCGGCGGGATGGGAACTGAAGGACGCGTCGGCCTGGAACGTGCTGTTCAAGGGCTGCGACCCGATATTCTGCGACCACCTGTCGTTCCAGCGCATAGACAGCCGCCACTGGTGGGCCTTTGGCCAGTATCTGCAGCATTTCGTGTTTCCGCTGTGCGTCGCCCGCTTCCGCGACATTCCGGTCAGCGCCAGCTTCCGGCTCCATCGCAACGGACTGGATGTGCGCCGCTTCCGCGCGCTGATGGGCGCCGGCATCTTCCTCACCCGCTTCTGGCCGCTGGCCTTGGCCGGCGGCAAAAACGACGGCGCCATCCGGCAACAAGACCTGGCGGGCCGCGCCGGCTATCACGCCAACTTGTACAAGCTGCTGGACTGGTTCCTCGCCGCGCCGGAGAAACGCCCCGCCAGCAGCGACTGGACCGGCTACGCCGCCGCCAATTCGCATTATCCGCCGGCGGCGCGCCAGGCCAAGCGCGCCTTCATCGGCCAATGGCTGAACCGGCTGAACCCCGCCTGGGTGGCCGACCTGGGCTGCAACACCGGCGAATACTCGCGACTGGCGCTGGAGTCCGGCGCACGGGTCATCGCGCTGGATGCCGACCACCACTGCATAGACAGGCTGTACCAGGCCAACAAGGGCCAGGCCGGCCTGCATCCGCTGGTGGCCGACCTGGACGACCTGGATGCCGGCCGCGGCTGGGCCGGCGCCGAATTCAGCGGGCTGGCGCCCAGGCTGGCCGCGGTGACGAAGCTGGCCATGATGCTGGCGTTGGCCCATCACCTGGCGATCTCATTGTCCATACCCTATCGCAAGATCGCGCAGTTTGCCGCCGACGTCACTCAAAAGTGGCTGATCGTGGAACTGATCGACGAAAACGATCCGCTGGTGGCGAAACTGTGCCAGCAGCGCAAGCGCCATCCGTCCGAATTTCTGCTGACGCTGCAACGCGCCGCCTTCCTGGAGAAATTCCGCCTGCTGGACGAATTGCCGCTGCCCGGCATCGGCCGCCAGTTGCTGGTCCTGGAAAAAAATCCATCATGAGTCGCCACTTTGCCATTCTCCTCCAGGCCCTGGCCATCGCGCTCGGCCTGAGCGGTTTCTGGCTGCCGGCATGGCATGCCTCCGCGCAATACCATGGCGGCTACTCCGCCGCCGCAACCGCCGCCTATCTGCTGCCGCCGCTTTTGGCCGTGGCGCTGATAGCCGCCGCGGCGTCCATCCTGGGCGAGCGCGGCGAGCGGCTGCTGCGCGCCCTGCTGTTGCTGACCGCCCTCTACCTGCTGTACAAGACTGGCCGCAGCCTGCTGCCCGCGCTGCCCGCCTTGCCGATATTCGGCAAGCTGGCAGCCATCCCGCTGCTTTGCGCGGCTAGCTGGATGACCGCGGCCAGGCTATCGCCGGGCCTCTGCCTGCGGCTGGCCAGCTGCGTGCTATTGGGAGCGGCATTCTACGCCGTCACCCCCTATGCTTTCCTGGCGCTCAACCAGGCCGGCCGCTATCCGGTCTTCTCGCTGCAAAGCCCCTACGCCCAGGCCGCGAACAGCCGCAACACCCTGGTGATCCTGTTCGACGAGACCGGTCCGCAATTCATCGCGCCGCTGTTGCAGACCGCCGCCGACAGAAAGCTGCGCTGGGCCGACGCCACCGTTCCGGCCGCGGGCGCCGACACCGTCAACGCCATCCCGGCCATGCTCACCGGCCAGCGCTTCGACGACGTGGTGCCCTGCGGCTCCCGCTGGCTGTGTTCGCCCACCCGCTCGCTGAGTTTCGACCAGCTGTACGCCGGACGCCCCGACCTGGACATCGTGGGCTTCTGGCACCCTTACTGCGCCATCCGAGGCCTGCGCTACTGCCGCAGGATTACCGGCGTGTTCTATGCGCCGCTAGCGCGGACCTTCCTGTGCAGCCCGCCCTACGCCTCCATGCTGCTCAACTGCCGCCCGCCTGTCGGATCGCGCGACCAGGCGCTCCAACAGTTGCTGGCAGCGGCCTTCGCTGCGCCGTTCTGGCGCGAGGGCGGCATGCTGTACCTGCACCTGCCGCTGCCCCACCCCAGCATGGAAAGCGAGGAAAACCTGCAGGCCCATTATCTGAAAAGCGTCGGCCAGGCCAGCCAGGTGCTGGGGCTGCTGCTGGACAGGATGCGCGCCCGCTTCGGCAACGACTTTTCCGTCATCCTCACTTCCGACCATCCGCTGCGGACCGAGGGCTGGTGCGGGCCGGGCCGGGAGTATCAGGGCCCCGGCTGCCACACCGGCTTGCCGGTCAACAAGAAACGGGTGCCTTTCATCGTGATCAGCCCGTCCCTGCCGCCGCTGCCGCGCATGCCCCTCACCAATGTGGGCGTCTTCCATGGAAACGGGCCGCCGCGGGCGCAGGGCGCAGCCGCCTCAAGCCGCTCCGGCCCGGCCGCGCCGATGGCATAATCCGGAAGCGGGAGCCGCATCGCGCCCCGGCAAACCATAAGGAGCAACGCATGTCCCTTACCCTGTACCAGGTCTCCATCCCGGCGCTCGAGCGCGGGCTGCACAGCCTGGCGGCCATTCTGCGCAAGGCCGCCGCCCACGCCGAGGCCAAGAGCATCGCGGCGGAAGTCTTTCTCAACGCCCGGCTGGCGCCGGACATGTTTCCGCTGCTGCGCCAGACGCAAATCGCCTGCGACCTGGCCAAGGGCTGCGCCGCCCGGCTCGCCGGCGTCGAAGTGCCCAGCTACGCCGACGACGAGAGCAGCTTCGACGAGTTGCAGGCGCGCATCGCCAGGACTCTGGACTTCATCGCGAATATCCGGCCGGAACAGCTGGACGGCAGCGAAGCGCGGACGGTTGTCCTGAAATTGCGGGGAGAAGAGATACGATTCAGCGGGCTGGGCTACCTGCGCAATTTCGCGCTGCCCAACTTCTATTTCCATCTGACGGCCGCCTACGCCATCTTGCGCCACAACGGCGTGGAGCTGGGCAAGCCCGACTACCTGGGCGGCGCGCCGGGCACCCTCGCCGAATAAAGCTTGGCGGACCGCATCAACGACAAAAGCCCCGGGCATGGCGCCGGGGCTTTTTGCAGGCTACTTGCTGAGCAGAAACTCCACCAGGATGTTCTTGAACACGAAGCCGGACACGCCGAAGCCCAGCACCAGGAACAACACGATCATCCCGGTCTTGCCGGCCTTGGACTTCTTGCCCAGGTCCCAGATGATGAAGCCCATGAAAATGATCAGGCCGGTCAGGCAGACCACCAGCGATACATTGGCAAATTGCTCTTCGGACACGATCTCAATCCTTGCTGGCCGGGGCCAGGCTGTTTGGTAGACGGATGCGGCCGCCGCTCAGCACCAGCGCCACCCCTGCCGCAGCCAACAAGATACCCCCGCAGGCCAAGGCGCTCAAGCGCTCGTCGAACAGCCACCAGGCCTGCAGCGCCGTGAGCCCCGGCACCAGGTACAGATAGCTGGCCACTTTACCGACATCGCCCTCCCGCAGCATGCGCAACAGCAGCAGGATGGCCAGCACCGACAGCATCAGCACGCTCCAGCCCAGCGCGAACGCGAACTGTCCGCTCCACACCACCGCCTGGCCGCGTTCGAAGCATAGCGCTAGCGCGCCGGTGATGGCCAGCGCCGACAAATACTGGTGGAAAGTGCCGGTGATCGGGTGCACGCCCTGCCCTCGCCGTTTCTGGTACAAGGTGCCGATAGTGATCAGCAGCAGGGCCGCCACCACAAAAATGATGCCGGGGTTGCCGCTCAGCGCCAACTCCTTGCTGCCCAGCACCACCAGCGTGGTGCCCAGCAAGCCCAGCAACATGCCCAGCCACTGCGCCGCGCCGAAGCGCCGCTCGCCCAGCCGCCAGGCCAGCAAGGCCGTCAGCAAAGGCTGCAAACCGACGATCAGCGCCGCCAGCCCGGCCGGCACGCCCAGCTTGATGGCGGCGAACAAGCCGCCCAGATAGCCGCCGTGCAGCAAGGCCCCGCTCACCCACTGCCGCCGCGCCTGCGCCAGCGTCGGCCAGGCCGGCCGCATCGCGGCGATCAAACCGGCGAAGCACAAGAGGGTCAACCCCATGCGGATGGCCAGGAAGGTGAACGGCCCGCAATACGGCAGGCCCAGCTTGGCGCCGGTGAAACCGGTGCTCCACAACAATACGAATACCCAGGGTATCCACTGGCTGGCGGCGATGCGCATCGCAAGCTCCCGAAACAGGCCGGCAATGAAAAACGGCCTCCCTGGAGGCCGTCATGCCGAAGGTATAAAACCGGATTGTATCAGCCGCGCTTGTTGCGCGCATTGGCGGCGATGCGCATCCGCAAGGCGTTCAGGCGAATGAAGCCGGCCGCGTCGGCGTGATTGTAAGCGCCGCCGTCCTCGTCGAAGGTGGCGATATTGGGGTCGAACAAGGAGTCGGTTTTCGATTCGCGGCCCACCACGACCACATTGCCCTTGTACAGCTTCAGCCGCACCCAGCCGTTGACGGTGGCCTGGGAGGCGTCGATCAATTGCTGCAGCATCTGCCGCTCCGGGCTCCACCAGTAGCCGGTGTAGATCAGCTGCGCGTACTTGGGCATCAGCTCGTCCTTCAGATGCGCCACTTCGCGGTCCAGCGTGATGGATTCGATGGCGCGGTGCGCCTTCAGCATGATGGTGCCGCCCGGGGTTTCGTAGCAGCCGCGCGACTTCATGCCGACATAGCGGTTCTCGACGATGTCCAGCCGGCCGATGCCGTGCTTGTTGCCCAGGCGGTTCAGCTCGGTCAGCACCGCGGCCGGGCTCAGCGCCGCGCCGTTGACGGCGACGATGTCGCCCCGCTTGTACTCCAGCTCCAGATATTCCGCCTGGTCGGGCGCGTTCTCCGGGCTGACGCTCCACAGCCACATGTCTTCGTCCGGCTCGCGCGCCGGATCTTCCAGCGAGGTGCCTTCATAGGAGATGTGCAGCAGATTGGCGTCCATCGAGTACGGGCTGCCGCCGTTCTTCTTCTTGCTGATGTCGATGCCGTGGGTTTCGGCGTAGGCCAGCAGCTTCTCGCGCGACAGCAGGTCCCACTCGCGCCACGGCGCGATCACCTTGACGTCAGGCTTCAACGCGTAATAGCCCAGCTCGAAGCGCACCTGGTCGTTGCCCTTGCCGGTGGCGCCGTGCGACACCGCGTCGGCCCCCACCTGGTTGGCGATCTCGATCTGGCGCCTGGAGATCAGCGGCCGGGCGATGGAGGTGCCCAGCAGGTACTCGCCTTCGTAGACGGTGTTGGCGCGGAACATCGGGAACACGTAATCGCGGACGAACTCCTCGCGCAGATCCTCGATGAAGATGTTTTCCGGCTTGATGCCGAGCGAAACCGCCTTCTGGCGCGCCGGCTCCACCTCCTCGCCCTGGCCGATGTCGGCGGTGAAGGTCACCACCTCGCATTGGTAGACGTCCTGCAGCCACTTGAGGATGACGGAGGTATCCAGACCGCCGGAATAGGCCAGTACTACTTTCTTGATATCAGACATTGCGTTGCTTCCTACGTATTGTTTGCGGATCGGCTGCCGGGCGGGACTTCAGTCCTCGCGGTGTCCCAGCAGCAGAAATTCGATCAGGGCCTTCTGCACGTGCATGCGATTTTCCGCCTCGTCCCATACCACGCTCTGCGGACCGTCTATCACCTCGGCGGCCACCTCCTCGCCGCGGTGGGCGGGCAGGCAGTGCATGAACAGGGCGTCGGGCTTGGCGTGCCGCATCAGCTCCGCCGTCACCTGGTAGCCGGCGAAAGCCTCGCGCCGCGCCGCCTGCTCGGCCTCATATCCCATGCTGGTGAACACGTCGGTGGTGACCAGGTCCGCCCCGCTCACCGCCCGCACCGGGTCCTGGGTCAGCTCCAGGCGTTCCGAGCCATAATGGCGGCCGTCCAACACCTGCAGCTCATACCCCAGCGGCGACGCCACCTTCAGCTTGAAGCCCAGCACGCCGGCGGCCTGCAGCCAGGTGCGGCAGACATTGTTGCCGTCGCCCACCCAGGCCACGGTCTTGCCCTTGATCGAGCCATTGCGTTCGATGAAAGTGAAAATGTCGGCCAGCACCTGGCAGGGGTGGTATTCGTTGGTCAGGCCGTTGATCACCGGCACCCGCGAATTGGCCGCCAGCCGCTCCGCCTGCCGCTGCTCGAAGGTGCGGATCATGATGATGTCGCTCATCCGCGACAATACGCGCGCGGTATCCTCGACCGGCTCGCCGCGGCCGATCTGCGAGCTCTTGGTGTCCAGAAACATCGCATGGCCACCCAACTGGGCCATGCCGGCCTCGAACGACGCGCGGGTGCGGGTGGAATGCTTTTCGAACACCATGGACATCACCTTGCCGACCAGCGGCCGGTACAGCTCTCCGGCGCTTTGTCGTCGCTTCAGGACCTTGCTGCGCTCGAAGAGGTGGTGGTACTCGTCGGGAGTCAGGTCGCTGAACTGCAGGTAATGCCTTACGGACTTCATGATGCTCCAATCAGGAAAAAAAGAGGCCGCTGCGCGTGCAACACCGGATGGTGGTTTCATGCGCAACGGCACATTACTACACGCTGGTCTCAAGTCACTTTACAAACATCGCACCCCCGCAAAGACATGGTCATGATTTACAGAAATGCGACATTTGTTATATTTATCGGAAATCACCCTGCCTGACAAGCATTCAATTGAACAATCCGCGCCCGGGCAATTCCGCCAGTTCCGCTTGACGCAACACCCGCACGTAGAATTCCCCGCCATCCTCGGCCAAACCATGCATTTCTATGGTTTTTTGCGTCTTTTGCAGCCGCGCCAGATAAGACAGTATGGTGTCGTCTATCACCTGCCCCGGCACCAGCACCGGAATGCCGGGCGGATACGGCACGATCTGGTCGCAGCACACCCGGCCGTGCAGCTCCGCATTGGGCCGGCCGTCGTCATCCAGGAGTGGCAGCCGTTCGCCCGCCTCGTAGAAGGCGTCGCGCGGCAGGCAGGCCAGCCGGCTGAAGTGCGGAATCTCCGGCATCCGTCCCAGCGCGCGCGGCGGGCGGTTCTCTTTCGCCAACCGCAACATCGCGTCGTACAGCCGCGACAGCTTGCTGCGGGTGGTGCCTATGGTGAGCAGCAGCGTGATGGTGCTGAAGGTGGATTTCTCCACCTGGACGTTGTAGCGCTCAAACAGGGCCTGCTGCAGCTCGTCGGCGGTGAAGCCGGAGCGGGTGAAGTCCACCGTCAGCTTGGTGGGATCCAACTGGATGCCGTCCTCCCTCACTTCTTCCGGCAGCAGGTCGGCCAGCTCCAGCACGCGGAAGGCGCCGGTGGAGTTGATCTTCTCGCGCAACTCCTGCGCCAGCTTCAGCGTGCGGTCCAGCAGGCGGTAGCCCTCCATCACCGCCTGCTTGCGCGCCACGTCCAGGCTGGCGATCAGGCTGTACTGCGGGCTGGTGGAGGCGTGCATATTGAAGTTTTCGCGGAACAGGTGCGAGTCGAAGCCGGGGTCGTTGACGTGGATCATGCTGGCCTGCGAGAAGGCGGACAGGATCTTGTGGGTGCTCTGGGTGACGTAGTCGGCGCCGGACTCCAGCGCGGTGGGGCGGAAGGCCGGATGGAAACGCGCGAAGCCGTACCAGGCCTCGTCGACGATCACCTTGATGCCTTTCTCGTGCGCCGCCTCGATGATGGGCTTGAGATCGTAGCGCAGGCCATCGTAAGTGCAGGAAGTGAGGATCAGCACCCGCGCGTCCGGATTGGCGTCTATCGCCGCGAAGATGGTGGTCTTGGGCACAGGGCCGAAGATGCCGTACTGGCGGTTGATCGACGAATCCAGGTACACCGGCAAGGCGCCGGACAGGATCACGCCGTGGTGCACCGATTTGTGACAGTTGCGGTCCAGCAGCAATTTGTCGCCCGGCGCCAGCAGGGTCTGGAAAATCACCTTGTTGGACGTGGAGGTGCCGTTGGTGGCGAAATAGGTTTTCCTGGCGCCGAAGGCCTTGGCCGCCAGCATCTGCGCCTCGGCGATCACGCCGGTGGGATGCAGCAGCGAATCCAGCATCGGCACCGACACCGACAAGTCAGCCCGCAGCAGGTGCTCGCCGACGAAATCGTGGAAATCGCCCACCCACGGACTGCCCTTCAGCGAATCGCCGCCGGAATGGCCCGGCGTATGCCAGGAGTCCTTGGCCATCCGCACATATTGCTTGAGCTTGTCGTAGAACGGCGTGGCGGACTTTTCCTCCAGCTCCGCCGCCAGGATGCGGAACCAGCCGTTGAAGTCGGCCTCGTCGCGGTAGAAATAGCCGTCCACCGCGTGGCTGGCCAGCTCCTCCACCAGCGCCCGCTCGTCGTCGTCCTGCAAAAAGACGTAAAGCGAAATCTCCGGCCGGAAGGCGCTGATGCGGTTGGCCAGTTGCGCCGCCGCCTGGCTGGCGCCCGCCCCCTTCAGCTTGCGATCCACCAGCACTACCTGCATCTCGCCGTCGCGGGCGATCAGGTCCATCGTCTCGGCGCTGGTGGCGGCCGCGATGAACGTCAGGCCAAATGGATTCTCCAGCCGCACGGCGGCGGCTCCCAGTCCGGCCAGCACTTCGGCTTGCCATGTCACATCATCGCTGACCACGAGTACGCGGCTGACGGGTTTCATGATGATCTCTCCTGTGTTTTTGCCGCGCACTGTTATTGGTCTGTCCTGGCCGTACGCGCCATACTGCATGTGTTTTTTGTTTTGCCGCCTATCCTATCCACATCTTGCCGTCGCCGTCATTATGCAGACGCACATTGACCGCATGCGATACAATCGCGCCATGCTGACCGATGCCGAAAAAGACGCGATTCGCGACCATTACCGCACCCTCTCCGACAACCTGCCGGGGTTCCGTCCGCGCGCCTCGCAGCGCCGCATGCTGGCGGAAATCGCCAACACCCTGGCCCGCAGCCTGGAGAAGGACGGCGACGATTGGCCGGAGCGCGGCGGCGAGAGCATAGCCGTGATCGAAGGCCCCACCGGCGTCGGCAAAAGCCTGGCCTACCTGCTGGCCGGCGGCGTGATGGCGCGCGCGCGCGGCAAGAAGCTGGTGGTCACCAGCGCCACGGTGGCGCTGCAGGAGCAACTGGTCAACCGCGATCTGCCCTTCGTGGTGGAAAACAGCGGTCTGCCGCTGACCTTCGCGCTGGCCAAGGGCCGCGGCCGCTACCTGTGCCCTTACCGGCTGTATGGCCTCACCGCCCAGCACTCGCAGCAGAGCCTGCTGCAACCCGACCCGATGATGGCGCTGTGGGATCACAAGCCGGAACAAGCCGAACTGGACGCCCTGTCGACGATGGCTGATGCGTTTCACTATCGAAAATGGGATGGCGACCGCGACAACTGGGACACCATAATCGAAGACGGCCTGTGGTCCCGCGTCACCAACGACCGCCACGGCTGCCTGAAAACCGCCTGCCCCAACCGGGCCGAATGTCCGTTCTACCTGGCCCGCGACACGCTGGAGAATGTCGACGTGGTGGTGGCAAACCACGACCTGATGCTGGCCGACGTGTCCATGGGCGGCGGCGTAATCCTGCCGGCGCCGGAAGAAAGCTTCTACTGCATAGACGAGGCACACCACCTGGCCAAGAAGGCGATCAACCAATTCGCCGCCGAACACTCGCTGGTGCAGGCGCTAGGTTGGCTCGACAAGGTGGGTTCCGTCGTGGTGCACGCCGAAGTGCACACCGGCAAGGCCGAGCTCGCTAGCCAGGCGATAGACTCCGCCGCCGCCTGCGTGGAAACGCTGACCGAATGGCTGTGGCTGCTGGAAGGCGAAGATGTGCTGGCGGCCAGCAGCGACAATCTGGAGCCATCCTGGCTTATCGAGGATGGCATCCTGCCCGAGCGGCTCAAAACCCCGGCCGCCAATATGGCCGGCTCCGCGCGCGCGCTGTCCAAGCAGCTGGACGACATGGGCAACGCGCTATCCGACGCCCGCAAGGACAAGAACGGCGACGGCGACCTGGACAAAACCGCCACCGAGTTGGGCTTCCTGATCGGCCGCGCAGAACAGTTGATGGCGGTTTGGGATTTGTTCGATACCGAAACCGCGGAAAACGCGCCGCCGATCGCCAAGTGGATCACCCGCCGCGCCGAAGGCAAGGGCGACTACCTGTTCTCCGCCTCGCCAGTCAGCGCCGCCGCCAGCCTGGCCGCCACGCTGTGGCGCCGCGCCGCCGGGGCGGTGCTCACCTCAGCCACCCTGCGCTCTCTGGGCGACTTCGAACTGCTGCTGTCGCAAACCGGCCTGAAATGGCTGCCCAAGGTCAGCTGCCTGGCGCTGGATTCGCCGTTCAATTTCGACGAACAGGGCGAACTCTACCTGCCGCCATTGCTGGCCAGCCCGAAAGACCCCGGCGGCCACACCCGCGAAATCATAGAGTGGCTGCCCAAGCTGATAGATCCCTCCCAGCCGGTGGGCACCCTGGTGCTGTTCTCCTCGCGCAAGCAGATGCAGGAAGTGGCTGCGGGGCTGCCGGCGGCGCTGCGCGAACGCCTGCTGATCCAGGGCGAAATTCCCAAACGCACGCTGCTGGACAACCATCACCAACGGCTGAAGGATCAGCAGTCGAGCGTGATCTTCGGCCTGGATTCCTTCTCGGAAGGACTGGACCTGCCCGGCGAAAGCTGCGTGCATGTGATCATCGCCAAGCTGCCGTTCGCCATGCCCGACGACCCGGTCGGCAAAACCCTGTCGCGCTGGATAGAAAAACGCGGCGGCAATCCCTTCATCGAGCTGACCGTGCCGGAAGCCTCGATCAAACTGGTGCAGGCGGTGGGACGGCTGATCCGCACCGAGCGCGACTATGGCCGGGTCACCATTCTGGACAACCGCCTGACCAAGCAAAGTTACGGCAAGAAACTGCTGGCCTCGCTGCCGCCATTCAAGCGCATATGATTTTCAGGTATGATCACGAAACTTTCGCATAAGTAAAAATCGACGGCCGACAAAAAACGCCTTAGCAGCTGCAACAAAACAGGCTACACCAAAAGCACACACACTGGTTCCACCGCCATGATCTGCAATCCATATGAAATAGTGATCCAGGGCCTCACCTCCGAGGGCCGGACTTTCCGCCCCAGCGACTGGGCCGAACGCCTCGCCGGCATTCTGGCCTCCTTCGATACCAGCCAGCGTCTGTCCTACCATGCCTATGTTCGCCCGATGCTGCTGGAAGGCGTGCGTTGCGTGGCCGTCGACAAGAAGCTTGAAAAGATTCACCCGCAGATATTTCAGTTCCTGATGGATTTCGCCAAGGACAACGACTTGCGTGTGGTGGATTGTCGGACACTGATAGACGAGGTTTACCCGAACAAGTTTTCGGCATAATTGCAACAGGCGTCGTTTTTCCACCACTCCTTTTGCCAGTTTGGAAACACTCCCGTCATATTCTGTGGTTAAACTAAGACAAAGTTGTGAAGCAGACGTGCGGAATTTGTTAAGCAGACACGGCCACTTCACTGCTTCATCACAGAACCTCAGACTTGACTTGGAGTTTCCTCATGCAAAAGAAGAATCTGGCAGCACTGGTTGCATCTCTGTTCATCCTCCCGGTAGCCGCGCACGCCGACGTCACCGTCTACGGCTTCCTCAGCGGCGGCATTGAATCCGCCAAGGCCACCGGCAATGGCACCGCAACCAATGAGTACACATCCCGCACTCGCGTCGTAGACCATAACTCCCGCATCGGCTTCAAGGGCTGGGAAGACCTGGGCGGCGGCACCAAGGCGATCTGGCAAGTGGAAAGCAGCCTGCGCAACTTCGAAAATGGCGGCACCAACGACAAGGGCCAGACTGCGAGTTTCGCCACTCGCAACACCTTTGTCGGTATCGACAACGCTGACTTCGGCAAGATCCTGGTCGGCCAAAACGACTCCGCCTACAAGACGTTCACCGGTAGCAGCAACAATGCGCTGGGCACCGACGTCTTCGTGAACACCACCGCCGACAACTTCAACGCCAACTCAGTAAACAGCCGCGGTGAAGCCCGTCTGGCCAACTCCATCCACTGGTTCTCTCCGAACTGGGCAGGCTTCACGCTGGGCGGCTCCTGGGGTGTGGATGAGGCCCGTGGCAACGATGGCAGCGGCAACAGCACTGATGCCAAGCGCATTTCTCTTGGCTTAGGTTACAACTGGGGCAGCCTGAATCTGGCAACAGCCTGGGATAAACAGTACGACAAAGGTGTAGCCGCCAACACCAACACTGCGACTCTCTCCTCCGGCAAAAACATTGCCTTCTACAGCATCGCAGCCAGCTACAAGTTCGACTTTGGCACCTTCATCGGCGGCAACTATGAATGGGGCACCTTTGACCAAGTCGGCGGCGGCCAGCTTAAACAGAATGACTGGCTGATCGCCCTGGGCCAAGACATTGGCCCCGCTTCGATCAAGCTGTCCTACGGCGAGCTGGGCACGCTGAAGAATGTCGGTGCCGGCGTGAACGGCGACGACTTCAAGGCCAAGCAATGGGCTCTGGGCGGCTACTACAACCTGTCCAAGTCCACTCAGCTGTTGGCCTACTTCACCAAGATTACCAACAACGCCAAAGCAACTGCGAACTTCGCCAACAACCCGATCTACTCCAACAATCAGGGTCTACCAAACGCATCGCTGGCTGGCGGCGACGATCCGCAAGCCTTCGGCATCGGCATGAAGGTATCCTTCTAAGCCAACTGCACACGACAGTTACGAAAAAACGCCACGGCAAGCCGTGGCGTTTTTCTTTATCTGCACGATCAGCCACAAACCAGCGGCAAGTCATCCGGCTGCGACACCAGGAAATTGCCCTCCCCCTGCCACTGGATGATCCGCTTGTTGCGCTGGCGTTCCCATTCATCCACCGGGTATTGCCTGGCCCAGGCGCACATTAGCTGCTTGTCCTGCCGGCTCATCTGCAAGCCGTAGCGCTGGTGCATGTACAAGGTGATGCGCGCCGCCGCGCCGCGCACCTCTTCCCGCGGCTGGAAGCGCTTCAGCTTGAAATCCACCAGAGACCGGCACTGGCCGTAGATAGGCCGCGGATGGATTTCCCAAGCGCCGTAGGCGAAGTTGGCACGGTCGCCATTCACCTCCCCCACCGCCGGCACCAGATTATTCAAATCGCCCTCCGCCATCCGGAACAATGGATCGCCGTCGCCGCAGGCCTTGCGCCCGCCCTGCTGCCAGCATTGGCGCTGATGGCCCAGCACCCAGGCCGGCACCACATGCTCCCACTCGATGCGGCTGGCCCGGCTTTCGGATTTTCGCGGCTGATAGCCGCACGACTGCCAATCCACCGCCTTACCCTGATAGCGGCAGCCGCAATAGAAATCGACTTCCATCCCGGAATACACTTTGGGCAGAATACGCTTGGCCGCCGGGAAATCGCGGTGGCCAACCGCCTTGCCTCCGCTGACCAGCGAGGCCGCCTTGACCGGCGCCTCCCCGGACCGAACGTCCGAGCCTCCCCCGGACAGCAGCGCCTCCCCCAGAGCCGCCAACTGCCGCACCTCAGCGGATTTCGCCACCTGCTCCACTTGCCGCGAATCGCAAGCGGCTAGCAGAACGCTGAAAATCATCAAAACAGATATACGCATGGCCCGAAGTGTAAGCACTCGAACCAATTACAGCAATATTATTGTCCAATATCAAACAGCCCGCGCCTTAACGGCGCAGGCTGAGGGGGCACACGGACAATGGACTTACCAGATATGGATGCGTTGGTCCTCCGGCTTGAACATCTTGTCCCCCGGCTTCACGTCAAAAGCCTTTTGGAACGCGTCGCTGTTGGAAGTCGCGCCGATCGCGCGGAATGCTTCGGGCGAGTGCGGGTCCGACACCAGACGCGACAACAAGGCCTCATCCCGCGTCTTGCCGCGCCACACCTGGGCAAAGCCATAAAAGAAGCGCTGATCGCCGCTCATGCCATCTATCGCCTGGGCCGGCTTGCCATCTAGCGACAACTGGTATGCCTTGTAAGCGATCTGCAGGCCCACATTGTCAGCAATGTTCTCGCCCAGCGTCAGCTTGCCGTTGATGTGCTTGCCCGGCAGCGGCTCATACGCCTCGTACTGCGCCACCAGCTTGCTGGTCAACTCATGGAAGCGGGCCTTGTCCTCCGCCGTCCACCAATCGCGCAGATTGCCGTCCGCATCGTACTGGCTGCCCTGATCGTCAAAACCATGGCTGATCTCATGCCCGATCACCGCGCCGATGCCGCCATAATTGGCTGCATCATCCGCCTGGGCATTGAAGAACGGCGGCTGCAGGATCGCGGCCGGAAAAACAATCTCGTTCTGGCTGGGGTTGTAATAGGCGTTGACGGTCTGCGGCGTCATGCCCCATTCCGTCCTATCCACCGGCTTGCCCAGGTGCGACAGCTGCCACTGGTATTCAAAGCGATTGGCGCGCTTGACGTTGCCGACCAGATCGTCCGCCTTCAACTCCAGGCCGGAATAATCGCGCCAATGATCGGGATAGGCAATCTTAAGCATGTATTTCGACAGCTTGACCTGAGCCGCCTGCTTGGTCGCCGGACTCATCCAGCTCAAGCCCTCGATGCTCAGCTGGTAGGCCTTCATCAGGTTGCCCACCAGCTCCTGCATCTTCTGCTTGTTCTCCGCCGGGAAATACTTGGCAACGTACTGCTCGCCCACCGCCTCGCCCAGCGATGACTCCACCAGCTGCACGCCGCGTTTCCAGCGTGGGCGCTGTTCCAGCGTGCCGGACAGGGCCTTGCCGTAAAAGTCGAAACGCGCATCCACCATAGCCTGATTCAGATACGGCGCATAGCCATCCAGAGTGTGCACGACAAGGTAGTCCTGCCAGTTCAACAGCGGCTCCTGGCGCAACAGCTGGGCTAGGGCGCTGACAAACTCCGGCTGGCTGACATTCACCACCGCCAGATCAGGCACGCCGGCGGCGCTGAAGAAACCATGCCAATCGAGTTTTGGCGCCAGCTTCTCCAACTGGGCAACCGTCATCTTGTTGTAGCTCTTTTGCGGATCTCGGTTTTCCACCCTGCTGCGCTGCAGTTGCGCCAGCTTGGTTTCCAGCGCCAGCACCCGGCCAGCGCGCTTTTCAGGCTGCGCATAGCCCGCCTGCCTGAACAACTGCTGCAGATAATGGAGATAGGCCACGCGGGCTTTGACGAAGCGCGGATCCTTGCCCAGATAATAGTCGCGGTCTGGCATCAGCAAGCCGCTCTGGTACATGTCCGGCAGATAAGACTTGGCATCCTTGGCATCGATCCCAACTTCAAACGCCAGCGGCAGACGAACGTTCCCCGCCTGCCAGGCGCCCAGCAAACGCAGCAGCTCATTGCGCCCTGACAACAGGGTAATCGCCTGCAAGTCCGGCTCTATCGGCTGCAAAGCCTTCTTCTCCGCCGCGGCTTCATCCATGAAGCTGGAGTAGATTGCGCCGATGCGCTGTTGATTTCCTCCTGTCCCTGCCTTGGCCGAAGCGTCCTCTATCAGGCTGCGGCTGCGCGCTTCGCTCAGATCACGCAGCTCCTTGAAGGCGCCTTCCCAGGACTCCGCCGCGGGAATCTCATGCGTATCCAACCATTTGCCGTTCACTGCCAGATAAATATCGTCTTGAGGACGCACATCGCGATTAAAATTCTGAGTATCGATACCGGAAAGATCATGCGCCCATGCCTGCCCGGCCAAAGCCAAGGCAAACACCATAAGCTTCAATTTCATTCTCTGCACTCCCTTGTCCATCATGAAAAGAAAGGCAGCCAGAGGCTGCCTTTCCACACGGTCATGCTATGGTTTACTTGACGAACTGTTCCGACCCGACGATGCCCAGCTTCGTCAATCCCAGACGCTGCGACTCCGCCAACACCATCGCCACCGGCGCATAACTCGCGTCCTTGTTCGGCTTGATGTGCAACTCCGGCTGCGGCACCGCCTTGCCCGCCGCCGACAGCTTCGCCTCCAGCTGATCCCGACCCGCCAACCTCTCGCCGTTCCACATCACCGCGTTGTCCGGCGCTATGTCGATCTGCACCACCACCGGCTTCTCCAACGGCTTCGACGGCGTGTTCACCGGCATGTCCAGCTTCACCGCGTGCGTCTGGATCGGTATCGTGATGATCAGCATGATCAGCATCACCAACATCACGTCTATCAGCGGCGTGGTGTTGATTTCCATCATCAGGTCGTCTTCGCCCGACGAACCCACATTCATCGCCATCTCTATTCTCCTAGTTCCGCGCCGGCGGTTCGGTGATGAACGCGATCTTCACGATACCCGCCTGCTGCACCGCCAGCACGATCCGGCCGATCGGCGCATACTTCGCCTCCGCGTCGCCTCGAATGTGCACTTCCGGTTGCGGGGTCTTCTTCGCTTCCTTCACCAGCCGCGCCAGCAGTTCTTCCTGGCTCTTCATCGGCAGCGTGTTCCAGTAAATCGTGTTGTGGGTGTCCACTCCCAGCACGATGTTTTCCGGCTTGGTCTGCGTCGGAATGTTCTGCTCTTTCGGCAGCGTCATCTTCACCGTCTGCGTCACCACCGGCACGGTGATCAGGAAGATGATCAACAGCACCAGCATCACATCCACCAATGGCGTGGTGTTGATCGCCGACAGCACTTGATCCTCTTCCGCCCTGCCGTGGCCAAAGCGTTTGTAACGGGCCATGGCGATTTACCGGGTCGGGTTGTTCAGCAGGCTGGCGTGCAGACGTCCGGAGACCACGCGCACGTTGTCCAGCACTAGCTTGTTGCGGCGCACCAGCCAGTTGTATCCCAGCACCGCCGGCACCGCCACCGCCAGACCGATCGCGGTCATGATCAGCGCTTCGCCCACCGGACCCGCTACTTTATCAATCGAAGCTTGCCCCGAGGTGCCGATCTTCACCAGCGCGTGGTAGATGCCCCATACCGTGCCGAACAGGCCGACGAACGGCGCCGTCGAACCCACGGTGGCGATCACCGACAGGCCGTTCTGCATATGGTGACTGGCCGAATCCACCGCGTCGGAGATCGCCATCGACACCCAGGTGTTCAGATCCACGCGATTGGACAGCTCGCCCTTGTGTTCGCCGGCGGCTTCGATGCCGGCCTGCGCCACCGCGCTGTACATGCCTTCGTCGGCCAGTTCGCTGGCCGCTTTTTGCAGGTCCACGCCGTGGTGGCCCAGCAGTTCGTGTCCCTGCTTGATCAGGCGACGTTGTTCCAGTAGCTTGACGATGCCCACATACCAGGTGGAGGCGGACATAATCAGCAGAATGATCAGGGTGCCGCGCGCGACGAAGTCGCCTTGCGACCACAGCGCGTCGATGCCGTACGGGTTGTCGGTGACGGTTTCCGCCGCCAGCGCCGGCAGCGCGGTCAATGCCGCAGCCGCAGTCAGTACCTTGCCCAGCAGAGCGCGAGTGATTTTAGCCATGGTATTTACTCCTTTGTGTCTTGAGATGCCCTGGTCTTAGGAGCCAGAGTCGAGTTTGAAACCAAATTCCTGTTTCAGCTGGGAATTGGCCTGGCAGGTGTAGCCTTGCAATGCGGCGGTGATCGCCGACTTGAAGCTGCTGCGGTAGCGCGGCGGAATGCCGCCGTCGAAACCAATATTGCTGATGCCGCTGAACTTGCCGTCCGCGCCGACGCCGAACACCACCGTCACCACGCCCTGGACTTCGTCTTCCTGGGCCTTGCTCGGGTATTCCGGCGCTTCCAGATGGCTGCAGTTGGCCTTCGCCGAGATCGGACCCTTCGGCGCTTCCACCGCGGGCGCCGGCGTCGGCGCCGGTTGCGGCTTCGGATCCGACGTCACCGACTGGATCGCGTTCGCCGACTGCACCACCGGCGGCGGATTCACCACCGGCGGCACGTAGGCCTGCGGTTTCGGCGCCGCTGTCGGCTGCACCACTTTCTCGATCTTCGGCGGCGGCGGAGGGGGCGGCGGCGGCGGTTCGCTGATCACCGCCACTTCCACCTTCTGCTGGATCACCTTGACCACGCCCTGCGCCAGTCCGGTCACCAGCGCGTAGATCAGCACGGCATGGAATATGATCACCCCCGCCAAGCCGGCGAATCGTCGCCGGGGCGGAGGTCCTCCCACTCCTTTAGCTGTGATACTCGTCATATGGTTTACCCATTCCTTCAAAACCGGCGAGCCGGCCGCTTCGTCCTCATGAGCCGAACTGGCCATGCCCGCCGACGGATTACAACATCAAGATGCGGTGGAGCCGCATCCACTTGTTACCTACCGCTATGGGCTCGGCACCCATGACAGAATGCTATACCTATCGATTAAATACAATAGGCATAGGCTACAGTTTGTAGGATGTCTTGATAAAGAAGGCGCGGCCCACCGGATCGGTCAGCACCGGGTCAAACCCGTACTGGAACGACTTGGTCTGGTTGCTGAACGGCGGCTGCTGATCGAACAGGTTTTTCACCCCGGCAGTCAACGTCAGCCTCTTCTTCCAGACATAGCTGCCCGACAGGTTCCAGTTGGAATAGGAACGAACGCTGTGATTTTCATCATTCGGATTCATGTCGGTATACCCGGAGGAATAGTTCTGCACCAGCGTGCCCCCCCACGACCCTCTGGACCAATTGAATGCCAGGCTATGCTTCCAACGCAATGTCGGCAGCATGATGTTCTGATACCAACCACCCAGGGGGCTGAAATAGGCGCCGCCTTTCTCCAACTGCTGCACGTATTTGGAGGTGTAGGTCCCATCCAGATTGATGCCGAAGTCGCCAAGAGATGTTCTGGGCAAGCGGAACGCCAGACTGACATCCACGCCGGCGGCACTCAGGTTCCCCAAATTCTCGGTCGGCGTCTTGACATAATCCAGGGAACCATCCGGATTACGCACAAAACGGTCGGCATACTTGCTTGGATTCGCGAAAATGGCTCCGGGATCCAGTGTGCCTATGCTGTTTTGCACCATGGTCCACCAGAAATCGGCGCTGGCGGTCACCGACTTCACCGGCTCGATCACCAAGCCAAATGTCAGCGAGGAGGCTTTTTCCGCTGCCAAGCTTCGGCTACCGCCCTGCAGCACCATGAATTGCTGATTGCAATCTTGGGGTTTGTTGCCGCCATTTGCCGGAACCCCGCCTGGGCAGCGCACTGGATCGTTGAACTTGTCGGCGCTATAGGTTTGGGAGTCCGGCATGAATACGTCGTAGAGCGAAGGCGCACGAAAGCCCTTGCTGGCAGAGCCGCGGAACAACACGTTCTCCACCGGCTGGTACTTGAAGGCGACTTTGGGATTGAAGGAATTGCCAAAATCGTTGTAATGGTCGAAACGAGTCGCCACCTGGAAATCCAGGCCCTTCAACACAGGAATTTCAGCCTCGGCATACAATGCCGAAACATTGCGCTGACCCGAAGTGGACTGGGAGTTGGCGATGCCAGAGCCGATTGCGTTCCTCGCCACGGCCTGGATCTGGCTGTCCAGCTTTTCATGGCGCACCTCGGCGCCGATCGCGGTTGCCAGCATGCCGGCCGGCAAGGCGATGATCTCCTTGCTGGCCTTGAAGTCCGCCAGAGCGGTCGTGTACTTGGCGATCCAGCCATCGCCGGACAGCTTCACACTATCCCACGCGCCGGGATCGGAAGGGCCAAACGGATTGATGATGCCATTCTTGAACGCATTGCGTATCAAGGTTTCATTGGCGTAGCCGCTTTGGTAATTGATAGTGGTCTTGTTTTCCGAGTAGATGGCTCCAGTCCGGTAATCCCAACCGCCCAGCAAGCCCTCGGCATTGAACGCGACCCGCTGCGTGTCGGACGTGCTCTTGGTGGTGCGCGGCCCCAGCGGAACCGAACGCGCGTTCAAGACCACCGGGCTGCCATCCGTCGGCGTGCCATTCGGCAAGGTGGTCGGGTAATACTTGTCACCTGCCGTCAACGTAACGATCTTGGCCAGGGGAGTCGGTGATATCTGGGTTGTGCTGATATTGCGGGCGCCCATGTACTGCAAGGACAAGGTGTGGTCGCCAATCTGCTTGGTCGCTTTGGCCGTGGCCGTCCACTGCTCTACCTCCGGCGTCAGGTCCATAAACAGAGTGGACATCTCTCCGCAAGAATTGCCGTCCAGCGGTTGGGCATAGGGCGGCTGGCAATTCGGCGCGGCAGGATTGTAGCCCACTCCCTTATAGATGAAGTTTGAGGGGAATACCGAACCGCTGAGATTGTCAGCCGTCAGGTTTTTATAAGCGTAATCCCGCTGCAAGGTAGTAATGCGCTGAGTCTTTTGATAGGCCAGCGAACCATAGACATTCCAGCCATCCTCAGCCAAATTGCCAACGCCGCCAATCAGACTGAGGTTGCCTGTATTCCCTCCCTTGTGTTCGGTGGAAACCATCTCCCCGCCGATCGTCAGCCCGGAAAACGATTTCTTGGTGATGAAATTGATCACACCGCCAATGGCATCGGTGCCATAAATCGCGGACGCGCCATCACGCAGCACTTCGATGCGCTCGATGACCGACAACGGTATCGCATTCAAATCAGTCGCATAGCCGCTGATAGCCTGGCTCGCCACTCTGCGTCCATCCAGCAAAACCAATGTGTACTGGGAGCCCAGCCCTCGCAGGCTGGCATAGGACGCACCGCCACTCACTGACTGCACCGAGGACGCTGAAACCAGGCCCGACTGGTTGCTTGCCAATGAATTAACCACCTGCTCGACCGTGGTAAAACCCTGTTTTGTGGCCTCCTCGGTGCGGATGATGGTCACCGGCAGAGCCTTCTCCTGTTTAATGCTGCGCTTGATGTTGGAGCCGGTCACTTCAACCCGATCCAGCTCTCCGCTGCCCTCAGCAAGCGCCTGAGGCGCATGCGCGCCAATGCCTATCAACGCCAGCGCCACCGCTAGCTGTGTTCTTTTCATCACGGAACTCTCCTTCACTCTATTTCCCAAGCCCTGTCTGCCAATTCGCATGCTGGCCTTACAGGAGGTGCGGACCATGCCCAATGCATGAGCAGGTCTTGTTTCGAGTGTGTGAAGAATTCACTAAAATCGTCAATATTTGTAAAGATGCGTCACGGTCTGTCATAAAAAACATGCCTGAATATCCCCGCTCTCAAGCCAGCGCCACGCCACTCAAATGACATGAAAAGGTGGAGGCGAGCAAAAAATCCCTGGCAACTGGCTCACACAGCCATCAGCAGATCATCAATATGCATAACGTCGCCTTCCAAACATCAGATGTCGTTATTAGTGAAGTTTTGTTGTTTTTTTACAAAAATAACTGCCACAGGCTCATATGAAAATTTATGACTTCCTTATTAAATGAGTAATTCTCATCAATGTCATGAGTGCGAACGGATGGCCAGCTTACAGTTCCGCCCCTTCCATGCTTACCCGATACCTGAACCACAAACAAAAACCGGCCCACCCGGGCCGGTTTTCACTTCGGATAAACGACGCTTCAGGCCGGTGCCAGCGCCGCGCTCCAACCCTGCGGAATCGCTCCCAGCAACTTCTTGGTGTAGCTGTCCTGCGGCGAACGGTAGATCACGTCCGCGTCCGCCTGCTCCACCACCTGCCCCTTGTTCATCACCAGCACCTGGTCCGAGATGTGCTTCACCACCGCCAGATCATGCGAAATGAACAGATAGGACAGCTTGAACTCGTCCTGCAGGTCCTGCAGCAAATTCAGCACCTGCGCCTGCACCGACACGTCCAAGGCCGACACCGATTCGTCGCAGATCAGCACTTCCGGCTTCAGCGTCAGGCAGCGCGCGATCGCGATACGCTGGCGCTGGCCGCCCGAGAACTCGTGCGGGTACTTGGCCAGCGCGCCCGCCGGCAGCCCCACCTTGTCCAGCAGCTCCTGCGCCAGCTTGCGCCGCCCGCCGCCATCCTGGCCGATACCGTGCAGCAACATCGGCTCGGTCAGGATCTGCTCCACCGTGAAGCGCGGGTTCAACGACGCGTACGGGTTCTGGAAGATGATCTGGATGCGCCGCTTGTAGGCGTGGAACGCCTTGGCGCTCATCCCCATCAGGTCCTGGCCGTGGAACAGCGCCTTGCCCGCCGTCGCCTGGTGCAGCCGCACCAGCGTCAGGCCCACCGTGGTCTTGCCGGAACCGGACTCGCCGACGATGCCCAGCGTCTTGCCGCGCGCCAGCTTGAACGACACGTCCTTCACCGCGTGGAACTGGCGCTTGCCGAACAGGCCTTCGCGGATGTCGAAGCTCTTGCACAGCCCTTGCACGTCCAGCACGATTTCGTCGCCGGCGGCATAGCCGCGTGTCCTTTCGGCCGGCTCCACATAGCCGCCCGGCCGCAGGAAATCGTCGATCACCGCCAGCCGCTCGGGGCGGCGGTCCAGGTGCGGCCGGCACGACAGCAGCGCCTTGGTGTAGGCGTCCTGCGGGTTTTCGAAGATCTGCTTCACCGTGCCCTGCTCGCGGATTTCGCCGTGGCGCATCACGATCACTTCGTCGGCGAATTCGCCCACCACCCCCAGGTCGTGGGTGATGAACAGCACCGACATGCCGTGCTTCTTCTGCAGGTCGGCAATCAGTTGCAGGATCTGCTTCTGGATGGTGACGTCCAGCGCGGTGGTCGGCTCGTCGGCGATCAGGAGCTTGGGTTCGCAGGCGATGGCGATGGCGATCATCACCCGCTGCTGCTGGCCGCCGGACAGCTCGTGCGGGTAGGCCTTCACCCGCTTCTCCGGTTCCGGCAGGCCCACTTCGCGCAGCAGCTCCACCGCGCGCTTCCACGCCGCGGAGCGCGACAGGCCGGCGTGCAGCGTCAGCGTCTCGACGATCTGCTCGCCGACGCTGAATACCGGATTGAGCGAGCTCATCGGCTCCTGGAAGATCATCGCGATGTCCTTGCCGCGCAGCCGGCGCAGCTCGCCGCGCGACAATTGCAGCAGGTTGCGGCCCTGGAACAGCAGCTCGGACGCTGGGTCGATCTCGCTGGCCTGCGGCGGCAGCAGCTGCATGATGGCCATCGAGGTGACCGACTTGCCGGAGCCGGACTCGCCCACCAGCGCCACGGTGCGGTGGGCGGGAATGTCGAAGCTGACGCCCTTGAGCGCCTCGAAGCGGCCGCCGTCTTCCTGGCGGAAGCGCACCTTCAGGTTGCGCACGGATAGCAGGGTTTCTGTGTTATTCATTTTGCAGTTCTCCTCTTGCCGCCGCTTACTTGGCCACCGCGCGCGGATCCAGCGCGTCGCGCAGCGCATCCACCAGCAGGCTGAAAGCCGTCACCAGCACCGACATCGCAATCGTCACCGCCAGCATCTGCCACCAGTAGCCCTGGATCAGTTCGCTCGGCGCCTCGGCCAACATCGAGCCCAGGCTCACTTCGCGCACGCCCACGCCGAAGCCAAGGAATGACAGGATGGCTTCATACTTGATCAAGGCCACGGTCAGCAGCGAAAACTGCACCAGCAGCAGGTGGGAGATATTGGGCAGGATGTGGATGAACATCTTGCGGCCGCTGCCGGCGCCGATGGCGTCGGCGGCTTGCACGTACTCGCGGCCTTTCAGCTTCAGGTATTCCGCGCGCACCAAACGGTAGGTGCCGGTCCAACTGGTCAGCGCCATCACCGAGATGATGGTGGTGATGCCGCGGCCGGACACCGCGGCAAACGACAGCAGCAGCAGCATGTCCGGCACCGAGGTGAAGATGCTGTAGAACCAGTTGAGGAAGTCATCCGCCTTGCCGCCGAAATAACCGGACACCGCGCCCAGCGCGCAACCGATCAGCAGTGAGAACACCGCGCCGAACACGCCGACAAACAGCGAGGTGGATGTGCCCTTCAGCGTCTTCTGAATCACGTCCCGACCTTGCAGGTCACCGCCGAATGGCAGGCGCTCCAGCCTGGCCGGACTGTGATCAACGTATTCGCCGACATGTTTTTCCGCAGCCGCCAACTCCTTGCCGATAGGATCTTCAGCCCGGCTCAGCGCGATAACCGGCGCAGCGGCAAGCTGTTTCGCCGCCGGCTCCGGCGGCAGCACATCATCCGGAGATTCCTGAACCCAGTTCGGCGGCGCATAAGGCACGCCGACCTCGTCCGCCCAATGGCCACCCACCAGGTTCAGCCCGCCGCCAATGCCGATGACCAGATAAACCAGCACCACCCACAGCGAGGCCAAGCCCACCTTGTTGCGCTTCAATCTTTGCCAGCCCAGCGCCCACAGGCTGCGGGACGGCGCTGCCGGCGCGGCGCCGGCGGTATTCTGCAATGTCGTCATTTGTCTCTCCCGCTCACTTCAGCTGCACGCGTGGGTCAATCCACTTGTAGACCAGGTCTCCCAGCAGATTGAATACCATGGTGGCGATGGCGATATAGATGGTGATGGCCTTGATCACCGGAAAGTCGCTCTTGTTGACCGCCTGGATCACCTCGTTGCCCATGCCGGGAATGCCGAAGAAGCTCTCCAGCACCAGCGCGCCCAGCAGCAGATAAGGCAGCGACATCATCAGGCTGGTGACCACCGGGATCATCGCGTTGCGCAGCACATGCTTGAGCATGATGCGGCTCTCCGACAGACCTTTGGCGCGCGCGGTGCGGACGTAGTCCTGCCCCAGCTCTTCGACAAAGAAGCTGCGGTAGAAACGGATGTCCGGCCCCAGCGACACCATCAGTCCCATCAGCAGCGGCAGCGGCACATACAGGAATAGATTGGTCCAGAAGGAATCCCCCCAGCCGCGCACCGGAAACAGGCCCAGCTTGAAGCCCAGAAAGAACTGGCCGGCGATGATGTAGATCAGCGCGCTGATCGACATGGCGATGGTGCAGGAGATGGTGACGATATGGTCGGTGAGGCCGCCGCGGAAATAGGCGACCAGCGCCGCCAACGGAATGGCGATCAGCATGTCGACCACCAGCATGGCACTGGTCAGCGTCAGCGACGGCCCGATACGGCTGCCGATGACGTCGGATACCGGCTGTTGGGTGGACCAGGAAGTGCCAAAATCAAAGGTGGCCACCTGTTTGACAAACAGCCAGAACTGCTCGGGCAGGGACTTGTCCAGGCCAAGTTGGGCGCGGATATGGGCCAACACATCGGCGGACAGGTGCTTGCCGGCGAGCACCAGCGAAGGATCGCCGCCCACCAGGGTGAACAAGACGAAAACCAGCAGCATCACCCCGAACAGAGTCGGGATCATTTGCAACAGCCGGCGGATGATGAATGCGGACATAGTGTTCTCCTCGCTTGCCGCTTATTTCTGCACGTCAAGGAAGCGCCAGATGGCGTTGAAGTTGGGATGCACCTTGAAACCGCGCACCCAGGGCTGGGCCACGCCGTTGGTGTAGCGGATGTCGCTGAAGACCCATGGCGTATCCGCCACCACCAGCTTGTTCATCTGATCGTACAGGCGGTTGCGCTCCGGCCCATCCGGCAGGACTCGCGACTTCACATACAGGCTGTCGTAGCGGCTTGACTGATAGCAGGCATAATTGGAGCCGCCGGTGTTCGGGCCATACAACAACTGCATGAAGTCATCGCCATCCGGATAATCCGCGCCCCATGCGCCGCCAGCCAGGCCATACTTGCATTCGCGCAGCGCCTTGACCTGCTCGTTCCACTGCATCACGCGGAAGTTGATCCTCAGCTTGATGCGGTCAAACGCCTTTTGCCAGTACTCGTTCCACTGCTTGTCTATCGCGGTGGGGCCGGTCAGATAGTCGACGGTGAAAGGCTTGCCATCCGGGCGGTTGCGGTAGCCGTCCGCGCCGATCTTGTAACCGAACTGGTCCAGCAGGGCATTGGCCAGCGCGGGGTTGTAAGGATAGGCGGCGCGGAAATCCGGGTTATGCCCGGAAACATTTGGCGGAATGATGTATTGCACCGGCAACGCCTGGCCGCGCCGGATGTCGCGTATGGTTTCACTCTGATCGAAAGCCATGGCGATGGCGCGACGCAAGGCGATTCTATCCTTGCCGTAGCCGCCCACCACCGGGTCTTGCATATTGAAGGCATAGAAGGTGATGCCTTCTTCCAGGCTGCGGCTCAGCTGCACGCCCTTGTCCCGCAACTCCGCCCTCAGCTCCGCGCGCGTTGAATCCTTCGGGTCCAGACGCAAAACCTGTCGGATCAACGGCTGGGGAATGCTGGGATTGCCGCTCAGCACATCCAGCTCTCCGCTCTTGAACGCAAGCCAGGTTGGCTGCTCCTCCTCGATCACCGAAATGTCGATGCGGTCGATCTGCGGATAGCGCTTGCCATTCATCTGGCTGGCGATCTTGCGGCCCAGCGCGTCGCTTCCAGCCTGGTAGCGGAAGGTTTCCTGGCGGAAATTGGGATTGCGCACCAGGGTCATGTGATTGCCCGGTTTCCACTCCGACAACATATAGGGGCCGGTGCCCACCGGATGGGCGTTGGTATTGTCGCCATAGGCCTCGATGACTTCGCGCGCCTGGCCTTCGACCCAACTGCCGGCCAAAACATAGGGCAGCGACGGGAACGGTTCCTTGAACCTCAGTTGCAGGGTATAGCGGTCCAGCGTTTTGACGCCCTCCACCACCGTGTCGTAGTTCAGCCCGCCCTTGCCGGCTTTTTTCACCAACTCGTCCAGCCCGACCAATTTGCCGGTGAAAGTGTCGCTTATCGGCGAAGCCACCAGAGGGTCGGACAGACGCTTGATGGTGTAGACATAGTCGGCGGCGGTCAGCTCGCGCTTCTTGCCCTTGAAGGCCGGATCCGGCGCGAAATAGATGCCCTTCTTCAAATGGAAGGTGTAGGTCTTGCCACCGTCGCTGACGGTGGGCATCGAAGTCACCACGTTGGGGATGACCTTTACCGGCCGCGCCAGGTAGTCGAAGGTCAGCAGCGGATCATAGATATGCTCGATCACCGCCGCGGAATAGACGTCCGAAATCTTGGCCGGATCGAAACCCGTCTCCGGCGCGTTGAAAGTGGCATGCAGCACCTTCTCCGCGGCTGCCGCATGAAGCGGCGCCATGCTCCCCCAGACCATCAGTGCCGCCACAATGGGCTTTCTCAGGCACATAGTCGTTTCTCCTTTGTTTTTTTCGTCGGAGCCGGTCGGCGAGGAAGCTGTCGATCTGATGTCGCATGGCACTCCCCTCGCCGCCTGCCACCTGCTGCACAAGCTTGTTAACACAAACCAAACACTGCCAGAACCTTAACGATTGACATCGGGCAGGGCTGACAGCATCGTAAAATAAAAGCCTGAACATGAAATCGCCATGAACGGACAGACCGAAACCATCGACATCAAGACCATCTGTCGGCAACATGGCCTGAGCCAACGCCCAGACTGCGAGGAAACGAAAATGAAGACCGTCACCACCATCTTGCTGCTGGCAGCCAGCCTGCTGGCCGGCTGCGCCACCCAGCAGGGCTATGCCCAGAAGGTCAACCATTGGCAAGGACGCGACGTCAACGAACTGCTGGCTGCCTGGGGCACGCCCACCAGCCAGATGACCATGCCCAATGGCAAGCAGCTTTATACCTACCGCAGCGCTTACAGCCAGGACATGCCTATCCAGGGCGGCGGCTTCTACCACCCCTGGGGCATCAACGGCGGTGGTTCGGTCTACTACAGCTGCACCACCAACTTTGTCGCCGACCCGGCCAGCCATACGGTTGAATCGGTCAGTTTCGACGGCAACGACTGCATCGCGCCCGTACGCAAATGAACTTGGCATCATGACAGACGCCGGCCAAGCCGGCGCCTGTCTTACTTACCGCTTTCAGCCTTCAATACCAGCGGTTCTTTCTTCCTCCCGCCCAGGAGCCTGCGGATGCGGACGCGCAGGCTGTCCAGATAGGTGTAGACCACCGGTACCACGATCAGCGTCAGCAAGGTGGAAGTCGCCAGGCCGCCGATGATGGCGTGCGCCATCGGCCGGTTGGTTTCCGAGCCATCGCCGGTGCCCAGAGCCAGCGGCAACATGCCGAAGATCATCGCCAGGCTGGTCATCATGATGGGCCGCAGCCTCACCCGCCCCGCCTCCGCTATCGCCGCGGTCCGCTCCATGCCCTCTTCCCGGCAACGGTTGATGAAATCCACCAGCAGAATGCCGTTCTTGGCCACCAGGCCCATCAACATGATGATGCCGATGATGGAGAACATGTTCAGCGTGGAACCCCACAGGAACAGCGCGACAAACACCCCGCCGAAAGCCAGCGGCAACGCCACCATGATGGTCACCGGCATGGTAAAGCTGCGGAACTGCGCCGCCAGAATCAGATAGATGAAAATGACCCCCAGCCCCAGCGCCCGCAGCGCGTTGCCGATGGTTTCGTCCATGTCCTTTTGCTGGCCGCGCCGCACCAACTGCACATCCTGCGGCAGCTGCATGCTCTCCAGCAGCTTGTTGACATCGGACATCGCCGAACTGACGTCGCGGCCCTCGACGTTGGCCATGATGCTGATCTCGCGCATCATATTGGTGCGCTTGATCTGGCGCGGACTGATGCCCTGCCGGGTTTCAATCAGCGACGACAGCGGCACCATCTGCGACGCGCCGTTCTCATCGCGGTTGCCCGCCACTTTCAGCTGATCCAGCAATTCCTGGCGGCGCTCGTCCTTGGGCACGCGCAGCCGCACATCGTAATTGTCGCCGTCCGGCGCCTCCCAGGTGGTCACCACATTGCCGGCCAGCAGCGTCGACAACAGATTGCCCACCCGGTTGAGATCCACGCCCAACCCAAGCGCGGCATCGCGCTTCAGGCTGAGGCTGATTGAGGGGTCGCCTTCGGTCAGGTTGGATTCAATGTCCTTCACGCCCTTGAGCTTGGGAAGCCTGGCCATGATGTCGCGCGACACCCGGACCAGCTCGACCAGATTGGAACCGCGCAGGCCGATGAAAATCGGCTTGCCCTGCTGCTCGTCATTGGCCACCGCCTTGATCAGCACGCCGGCCACCGGCTGCACCCGCTTGCGCGCGTCGGCGATCACGTCGTTCAGGCTGCGCTTGCGCAGATGCTTGTCGCCGATGTCGAGCGTCAGCGTGCCATCGTTCTTGCCGGCGCCGAAATTGCCCGCGCCCACATCCAGCGAAACCGTGCGGATTTCCTTGATGCCCGACAGCGCCTGCGCCAGCTCCCGGCCCTTGACGGTGGTGTATTCCAGCGAGGAACCCGGGGCGGTCTGGTAGATCACGTTGAACTTGCCGCTGTCGCGCACCGGAATAAACTCGCCGCCTATCATCGGCACCAGCAGAAAGCTGCCGGCCGTAACGCCCAAGGCCAGCAGCAGCACGGTCTTGCGATGTCCCAGCACCCAGTGGATCACCCTGACATAGCGTTCGGACAAGCCATCCAGCGACGACTCGAACCAGTCCAGCATCCTCCCCAGCGGGCCGCGGTGCTTGTCGCCGTGATGATGCGGATCGTGCCAGATCGACGACAGCATCGGGTCCAGCGAAAAACTGACGAACATCGAGATCAGCACCGCCACCGCCACCGTCAGGCCGAACTGGTGGAAGAAGCGGCCGATGATGCCGCTCATGAAGCCTACCGGCAGGAACACCGCCACCACGGTCAGCGTGGTGGCCAGCACCGCCAGGCCGATTTCATTGGTGCCGTCGAGCGCCGCCTGGTAATGGCTTTTCCCAAGCGCGGCGTGGCGGACGATGTTCTCGCGCACCACGATGGCGTCGTCTATCAACAGGCCGATGGACAGGGACAGCGCCAGCAGCGTCAGGATGTTCAGCGTGAAACCCATCAACTGCATGGCGAACAGCGTGCCCACCAGCGCCACCGGCAGCGTCAGGCCGGTGATCACCGTGCTGCGCCAGCTGCCCAAAAACAGGAACACGATCAGAATGGTGAGGCCGGCGCCCTCCAGCAACATGGACTCCACGCTGTCCAGCGCCTTTTTGACGTCTTCGGCCGAATCATAGGTGTAGCGCAATACCGTTCCGGCCGGCATGCGCGGCTTGAACTCCTGCAGCAGCTTCTTCACGCCGGCAGCCACCGCCACCTCGTTGGCGCCGCGCGCCGCCTTGATGTCTATGCCCAGACCTGGCTGGCCGTCGATCAAGGACACGCTGTCCTGCTCGGCCTCGGTATCGGCCACGGTGGCGATGTCGTCCAGCCGGATCGGCGTGCCGTTGCGGTAGCCTACGGCCAGCGCGGCGAAGTCGTCGGCGGACTTGAGCTTGCCCGACACCCGGATCGCCCACTCCTTGTGCGCGGTGGACACGTTGCCGGCCGGGAAATCCTGGTTGGCCGCCTTGATGGCGTCGGCTACATCGCTGAGCGACAGCCCCGAACCCTCCAGCCGCACCGGATCGATGTCGATGCGGATCTCGCGCTTCACCGCGCCGATCAGGCTGACATCGCCGACGCCCTCCACCATCTGCAGCCGCTTCTTCAGCACATTCTCCGCCCAACTGCTCAGCTCGCGCGGCCGGGTCTGGCTGGAAGTCAGCGCCAGCGACAGCATCGGCTTGTCGTTGGGGTCCACCTGCGACACCGACGGCGTGCCGATCTCGCGGCGGAACTGGCCCTGCACGCCAGCCACCTTGTCGCGCACGTTCTGCACCGCGACGACGGGGTCGACCGACAACTCGAACTCCGCCACCACCACCGAGTTGCCCTCGGAGGAATAGGAGCGGATTTCCTTGATGCCGCTGACGGTGTTGAGCGCCTCCTCCAGCGGCTTGCTCACTTCGCTTTCCACCACTTCGGGCGAAGCGCCGGAATAACTGGTATCGACAACCGCCATCGGCAAGCGGACGTCCGGCATTTCCTCCACCGCCAACTTTTGCCAGGAAAACAGCCCCAGCACCATCAGCGTCATCATCAACACGGCGGCGAAGTACGGATTGCGTACGCTAACTCGGGTCAACCACATGGTCCGCCCCTCAGGCCTGGCCGCCAGGCAGGCCGACTGCGTCGCCCACCTTGCTGCCCAAAAGTTCGCCCACAATCACATGGGTGCCGGCGGCGATGCCGCCCACCGCCACCTGGCGCTCGTTTTCGGCGCGCAGCTGCAACGTAACCGGTCGCTTCGCCAACCGGCCTTTTTCCGCCACCATCACCCAGGGCTGGCTGTCGATATCGCGCACCGCGGACAGCGGCACCACCACCTGGTCTTTCACTTCGCGCAGCACCACGCCGCCCTTGGCGAATTGGCCGACCTTCAACTGGCCGGATGGGTTCTGCACCCGGATGAACAAGGTGAAGCTGCGAGTGCCGGGGATGGCCACCGGATTGATGCGCACCACTTCGCCATGCTGCAAGTCGCTGCGGCCATCCACGCTGAAGCTAGCGCCCATGCCCACCTTAGCCTGCGCGACCAGGCGCGAGGGCACGGTAGCGGCGATCTCAAGCACCGACAGGTTGGCGATGGAAAACAGCTTCATATTGCGGCTGGCCGCCTCGCCCGGATTGACCTTGCGCTCGAACACCACGCCGTCTATCGGCGACTTGACCTGGGTATCCTGTAGCAGGCGCTTGGCGCGCGCCACTTGCGAAGCCTGGGCGCGCAGCTCGCCCTCCTTCACCCGGTAATCGCTTTCCAGCTCGTCATAGGCTATCTGGGAGATGAAGCCCTTGCCCAACAGCTCGCGCTGCTTGTCCAGCTTGACCTTGGCCAGCCGCAGCCGCGACTTGGTGTTATCCAATTGGGCGTTCTGCTCTTCCACCGACTGGCCCAGCGCCTCGGCGTCCAGCACCGCCAGCACCTGACCGCGCCGCACCGCCTCGCCCTCGCGCACCCTCACCTCGCGCACATTGGCGTCCACCTCCGCCGCCACCGCACTGCTGCTCAGGGCAGTCAGGGAGCCGGTGAAAGGAATAGTGGCCGCCAGCGGCTGGATTTGCGCCTTGATCACATCGGCGCTGGACAAGCTGCGCGCCACCGGCGCCGACGCATTCTTGCCGGAGGCGTGCTTATCGGCGCCATCGCTCTTGCTGCAAGCGGCAAGCGGCAAAAGGAGAAGGGCTATCAGACAAAGACGTGTGTTCATGTGTGTTTTATTCCCGCTGCAGGCATCGCGGCCAGCATCCGGTTTAGCATTTATTGGGACAGTCGGAGGATAACACCCCTCCGCGACGGAACAGGCGGCCCAACTGCAGCCGCCTGTTCCCAATCATGCCACAAGACAATGGCTATTTGAATGTCATCTCACAAACTGTTCCGACCCGACGATGCCCAGCTTCGTCAATCCCAGACGCTGCGACTCCGCCAACACCATCGCCACCGGCGCATAACTCGCGTCCTTGTTCGGCTTGATGTGCAACTCCGGCTGCGGCACCGCCTTGCCCGCCGCCGACAGCTTCGCCTCCAGCTGATCCCGACCCGCCAACCTCTCGCCGTTCCACATCACCGCGTTGTCCGGCGCTATGTCGATCTGCACCACCACCGGCTTCTCCAACGGCTTCGACGGCGTGTTCACCGGCATGTCCAGCTTCACCGCGTGCGTCTGGATCGGTATCGTGATGATCAGCATGATCAGCATCACCAACATCACGTCTATCAGCGGCGTGGTGTTGATTTCCATCATCAGGTCGTCTTCGCCCGACGAACCCACATTCATCGCCATCTCTATTCTCCTAGTTCCGCGCCGGCGGCTCGGTGATGAACGCGATCTTCACGATACCCGCCTGCTGCACCGCCAGCACGATCCGGCCGATCGGCGCGTACTTCGCCTCCGCGTCGCCTCGAATGTGCACTTCCGGTTGCGGGGTCTTCTTCGCTTCCTTCACCAGCCGCGCCAGCAGTTCTTCCTGGCTCTTCATCGGCAGCGTGTTCCAGTAAATCGTGTTGTGGGTGTCCACTCCCAGCACGATGTTTTCCGGCTTGGTCTGCGTCGGAATGTTCTGCTCTTTCGGCAGCGTCATCTTCACCGTCTGCGTCACCACCGGCACGGTGATCAGGAAGATGATCAACAGCACCAGCATCACATCCACCAATGGCGTGGTGTTGATCGCCGACAGCACTTGATCCTCTTCCGCCCTGCCGTGGCCAAAGCGTTTGTAACGGGCCATGGCGATTTACCGGGTCGGGTTGTTCAGCAGGCTGGCGTGCAGACGTCCGGAGACCACGCGCACGTTGTCCAGCACTAGCTTGTTGCGGCGCACCAGCCAGTTGTATCCCAGCACCGCCGGCACCGCCACCGCCAGACCGATCGCGGTCATGATCAGCGCTTCGCCCACCGGACCCGCTACTTTATCAATCGAAGCTTGCCCCGAGGTGCCGATCTTCACCAGCGCGTGGTAGATGCCCCATACCGTGCCGAACAGGCCGACGAACGGCGCCGTCGAACCCACGGTGGCGATCACCGACAGGCCGTTCTGCATATGGTGACTGGCCGAATCCACCGCGTCGGAGATCGCCATCGACACCCAGGTGTTCAGATCCACGCGATTGGACAGCTCGCCCTTGTGTTCGCCGGCGGCTTCGATGCCGGCCTGCGCCACCGCGCTGTACATGCCTTCGTCGGCCAGTTCGCTGGCCGCTTTTTGCAGGTCCACGCCGTGGTGGCCCAGCAGTTCGTGTCCCTGCTTGATCAGGCGACGTTGTTCCAGCAGCTTGACGATGCCCACATACCAGGTGGAGGCGGACATAATCAGCAGAATGATCAGGGTGCCGCGCGCGACGAAGTCGCCTTGCGACCACAGCGCGTCGATGCCGTACGGGTTGTCGGTCACGGTTTCCGCCGCCAGCGCCGGCAGCGCGGTCAATGCCGCAGCCGCAGTCAGTACCTTGCCCAGCAGAGCGCGAGTGATTTTAGCCATGGTATTTACTCCTTTGTGTCTTGAGATGCCCTGGTCTTAGGAGCCAGAGTCGAGTTTGAAACCAAATTCCTGTTTCAGCTGGGAATTGGCCTGGCAGGTGTAGCCTTGCAATGCGGCGGTGATCGCCGACTTGAAGCTGCTGCGGTAGCGCGGCGGAATGCCGCCGTCGAAACCAATATTGCTGATGCCGCTGAACTTGCCGTCCGCGCCGACGCCGAACACCACCGTCACCACGCCCTGGACTTCGTCTTCCTGGGCCTTGCTCGGGTATTCCGGCGCTTCCAGATGGCTGCAGTTGGCCTTCGCCGAGATCGGACCCTTCGGCGCTTCCACCGCGGGCGCCGGCGTCGGCGCCGGTTGCGGCTTCGGATCCGACGTCACCGACTGGATCGCGTTCGCCGACTGCACCACCGGCGGCGGATTCACCACCGGCGGCACGTAGGCCTGCGGTTTCGGCGCCGCTGTCGGCTGCACCACTTTCTCGATCTTCGGCGGCGGCGGAGGGGGCGGCGGCGGCGGTTCGCTGATCACCGCCACTTCCACCTTCTGCTGGATCACCTTGACCACGCCCTGCGCCAGTCCGGTCACCAGCGCGTAGATCAGCAGAGCATGGAACACGATCACGCCGATCAGGCCGGCGCTGCGCCGGTTTCTCAGACTAGGGTTGCCTTTTATGGGAATACTTGCCATGTCTTTTCACATGTCCTTCCACTGCGTTGGTGACCGGCATGATTAGCCCTGCCGGCCATCCGATTTACAACCCGGGGTGAACCCTCACTCCGTCTCGCAATCTCTACGCATGAATCTGCCCGCCTCCGCCAGTCTAAGCCAGCGAGGCGGGCATTCGTGCTCCAATTACATCTTGTAGTTGGCCTTCAGGAAGTAGGCGCGGCCCACTTGATCGGCGAAGCGCGCGTCATAGTTGGCCTGGAACAGGTAGGTCTGATTGCTGTAAGGCGGCAACTGGTCAAACAGATTGCGAACGCCCGCGGTCAGCGTCAGATGCTTGTTCCATTCGTAGCTGCCGGACAGGTTCCAAGTCGAGTACGGCTTCACGAAGTGCTGGGTGCCATCCGGGTTGAGATGCTGGTCGGTGTATCCCGACTTGTAGCTCTCGGACAGCACCGAACTCCACGGTCCCAGCGACCAGTTAAAAGTCAGCGTATGCTGCCAACGGAAGGTCGGCTCGTTCAGCGTGGTCGGATATTGGCCCAGATTGCTGTAGTACTGGCCATTTGCCACGATCTGATAGTCGCTCTTGGCGAGGTAGGTACCAGCCAGTTCGATGCCGAAGTTACCGTAATTGGTCTTCGGCAGCGTCCAGCGGAAGTCCAGATCCACGCCTGCCGAGCTGGAGTTGCCCATGTTCATGGTGGTAGCCTGCCCCACCAAGTTGCCATTGCTGTCATAAGACAACAGGTTGGCGTATTGCGGCGTGAACAGGGTCGCTTCCGGCAAGGTGCCAATCTGGTCCTTGATGGTCACCCACCAGAAATCGGCACTCGCGGTAATGCTCTTGGTGGGTTGAATCACCATGCCAAACGACAGCGAGGAAGACTTCTCCGGCTTCAGGTGCGTATTGCCACCAGTCATCATGTAGCGCTGGATCTGGGTGCACGACGAGGACATGCTGGGGCAAGTCAGCGGATTGGCGTAGTTATTGCCGGTCAGCTGTTCCTGATTGGGCGTGTACATATCGTACAACGACGGCGCGCGGAAACCGGTGCTGGCGGACGAGCGGAACAGCACCTGCGGCGTCATTTCATAGCGCAAAGACACTTGCGGATTAACGGTATCGCCGACATCGTTGTAATGGTCATACCGCACTGCTACCTTACCATCCAGATTCTTGATGATAGGAATGTCAGCTTCGCCGAACAGGGCATCCACCGTACGATTGCCCTGAGTGTTCTTGGACAGCGTCATGCCAGGCCCAAGCGCATCAGTGGTAATGGGGTAGTTGAAATTGTGGGTGAGCGTATCGTGGCGGGTTTCGCCGCCGAACGCCACGGCCAACATGCCGGCCGGCAACTGGTAGATCTCCTTGCTCAAGGAGAAGTCCGCGCCGACCGAAGTGTACTTGCCATCATCGAGATGACCGGTCAGACCGATCTTGCTCCAGACGCTGGGGTCAGTGGCCATGCCGGTGGTCAGGCTGATCTGATTGTTCAGATAAGCATTGGTCAACTCGTTGATGCCGGTGAAACCGCTTACCAACTCCTCGGTAGCATAGCTTTCCGAGTACCCTACGCCGGTACGATAGTCCCAACCTGCCACCAGTCCTTCCAGATTCACCTGCAGCTTCTGGGTAGTGCTCACCGCCTCAGTGTTACGGTCACCCAGCGGGATGGTCCGCAATGCAGGCAGAATCGGATTGGAGCCGCTGTTGATGCCTTGCGTGCCGCTAGGAAGCTGCACATCGCCAAAGGTCGGCGTAGGCGCGGACAAGGAGTTGGTCTTAGTGCGCGTGATGTTATAAGTCACCGACAATTCATGATTGTCGCCGATGCGCAGCGTGCCCTTGGCCAAACCGGAAATCTGCTCCGTTTCCGGCTGAATACCAACCATGGACGACGGATACATCACGCAGTAACCGCCCTTGGCCGTGGCGCCATAGCAGTTAGGATAAGAACTCGGTCCAATCAGCGTGTTGCCGCCGTCGATAGAATAGTTGCCCGGATAGCTGTTAACGCTGGGCTTGGTCGTCGGCAGGATGGCGGAAGCGAATGCCCGCTGATTGGCCATCACGGGATCGGTTTTGTGGTAATTCACCGTCGCATAGACGTTGAAGCCATCCTTGGCGAGGCTGCCATAGCCGTAAGAGCCTTCCAGATTTTTCTCATTGCCCCCCGAACGTTGCGGGGTCAGGAAATCCCCGCCCAAGGTCAGGCCTTGCACGCTCTTCTTGGTGACAAAGTTGATTACGCCACCTACCGCGTCACTACCATAAATCGCAGCCGCGCCGTCCGGCAGCACTTCCACACGCTCAATGGAGCTCAGCGGAATGGAGTTCAGGTCGGCTGCGGTGCCGTCAAATGGATGATAGGCGATGCGGCGGCCATCCAACAGCACCAGCGTGTATTGCTGGCCCAAACCGCGCAGGTTGGCAAAGGCGGCGCCACCGGTCGACTGGCCGACGCTGGAGTTGGCGCCGATATTAGACTGGTTGGACGACAGTGCATTGACCACCTGTTCCACCGTAGTCAGGCCTTGCTTGGCCAGGTCATCCACTTTCACTGTGGTCAACTCGGTGGCTTTTTCATCTTTCAGCCGCTTGATGTGCGAGCCGATTACATCGACACGCTGCAAGGACGCATCGGAATCATCAGCATAAGCCGCCGCAGTCGTCATGCTACCGATCAGCGAAAGCGCCACTACCAGTGTTTTTCTCTTGTAATTCATGATTTCTCCAAATCCCTTTTTGTAGATGTGTCGTCCATTCGCCTCGTGGGCACATGGCTCTATGTTTTGTTCATACCGAGGAGATGCGTTTTGAGTGTGAAAGTTTGTAATGACTAACGTCAACAACCATTTACTTTCATGATTCCAACAAGAAAAGAAGCGGACATTTTCTTTTTTGGTTGAAACAAACCGTCACAATTCATGCACCATGAATTGCAATGGAATTCCACCCTACAAACCGCAAACAAGTCACAATTAGTCACAAATACACATAAAAACATATACTCCAATACAGAATTCCCCTCCCCTATTTGTTGCTTTTTTGCATTTTTCCTTCGGATTCTGTTGTGTTTTTCACAAATACCTCCCTGCTATTTCTTCATCAATCATCAGCTTTACTCATTGAATCCATGAGCAATCCTGAATAACCAATTTTTCCCAAAAACAGAACAAATGCTCTATTTCGTCATTTAACGAAATGCTTAATCTTTCAAAATGGATAATTCTTGTATTTTTCATTAATAAACCATGCCAATTATGAATTTGTGTTAAATCCATTTGGCATTTTCACTGCGTTTAATCTATTGCGAAATAGTCGTATGAAATTACGACATGCCTCCGCAAGCCGGAGGATGTTTCAAGACGAAGGGTGCGGACACAATTCGCAATACAAACCCCGTCTCTATCAGGGAAAGACATACCGTCAGTCCCTGCACTCAACTGCAAAGAGGAGAAATTTGCATGTTTGCAAAACAGCACGCTATCGCATTGATCGTATCTGGCTTGTTTGCCCTGGGCGCTCAGGCAGCTGAACCTTGGGTCGCTACCGCCACCCAGGCCCACCCGGTACTCGGCACTCTGGCCGCCAACGCCAGCGTGCAAAGCGCGGGCGAAGTCGCCGCAGGCCAGTCCGTTCACGTAGCCGTGACGCTGAAAGTCCGCAACAAGGCTCAACTGGATGCACTGACCAGCAACCTGCTGGCCGGCACCAGCCACAAAACCCTGAGCCATGCCGAATTCATGGCCCAATACGCGCCGACTCAGGCCCAGGTGCAACAGGTTGTCGCCCACCTGCAGAAGAGCGGCTTCCGCAACATCAAGGTTGCCGCCAACCGCATGCTGGTTAGCGCCGACGGCAGCGCCGCCAGCGCCAAGACCGCCTTCAACGCCACCCTGCACCACTTCAATGTGAATGGCCGCAACACCTTCGCCAACGTGACCGCCGCCCAAGTGCCGCAATCGCTGGGCAACGTCGTTCTGGCGGTGCACGGCCTGCAAAACGTTCACACCTTCCACACAACCCTGCAAAAAGCCGGGGTGAAGACCCTGGCCTCAGCCAAAACCAACGCCGCCAGCGGCCACAACCCGACCGATTTCCCGCTGATCTACAACGCCAGCAGCCTGCCGCCGGCCAGCAACACCACCGTGGGCATCATCTCCGAAGGCGACCTGACCCAGACGCTGCAAGACCTGCAGCAGTTTGAAGACTCCGCCGGCTACAGCTACGTTCAGACCAATGTGGTCAACGCCGGCGACGCATCGTCTGACACGGATGGCATCGGCGAGTGGAACCTGGACAGCCAGGACATCCTGGCCGCCGCCGGCGGCGCGCTGCAGCAGCTGAACTTCTACGTCGCCACCTCGATGACCAATGCCGACATCACCGCCGCCTACAACTCCGCAGTCAGCGATGGTTCCGCCAAGGTGATCAACGTGTCGCTGGGCGAATGCGAAAGCGACGCGCAGAGCGACGGCACCGTCGCCTCCGACGACCAGATCTTCCAGACCGCGGTGGCTCAGGGCCAGACCTTCTCGGTGTCCACCGGCGACTCGGGTTCGGCTGAATGCAACGGCCCCGGCCAGAGCTACCCGGCGACGTCGCCGTACGTGATCGCTGTGGGTGGCACCACGCTGTACACCAGCGGCACCAAGTACACGTCGGAATCGGTGTGGAACGGCGGCGGCGGCGGCCCCAGCGTTGTCGAAGCGGCACCGGCTTGGCAAACCAAGGCAGGCGTGCTGACCACCTCGAAGACCAAGCGCGGCGTGCCGGATGTGTCGTTTGACGCCGACCCGCAAAGCGGCGCGCTGGTCATCGTTCAGGGCAGCAACCAGCAAATCGGCGGCACCAGCCTGGCCGCACCGCTGTTCTCCGGCTTCTGGGCTCGCATCCAATCCGCCAACGGCAATAAGCTGGTATCGCCGAACACCGCCTTCTATCAGTACTTCAAGGCGAATACCGGCCTGTACCATGACGTGACTTCCGGCAACAACGGCGGCTATAAAGCCGCCAAAGGTTGGGACTACGCCACCGGTTGGGGCAGCCTGAACGTTTCCGCGCTGAACACCTTCATCAGCAGCCACTCCGGCTTCTGATCCAGGCATTTCAGCTAAGCTGACCAGCCCCGGGCCCGCCCGGGGTTTTTTACATTTTTTCTTTTCAAACTCGTCTTGCTGCTGCCGAAACAATGGCTAACAGTTGCCGGCAGCGCTGACACCACAGCGTCATACCTATCAAATAGTTACAGATAAACCGGGTAATTTAAGAGTAAATACTTTACAAATAAGGAGGCTCTCGCTATCTAGTAAAAACCCGTAGCGCAACGGACTAATCTTCGAAGTGTTCGGCGGGTTTCAATCAGGAGAGATGGGATGTCGGTGAAAAATCAAATCCTTACAATGCTGCTAGGCAGCGTGATCAGCATCGGCGCGCAGGCTGCCGGCGGTTGGGCCGCCACCAGCACCCTGCCCCACCCGGTACAGCAACTGATTCCCGGCGCCTCGGATAACGGCGAAATCGCCAACGGCGAGCTGGTCCACATCGCCGTCAGCTTGGCGGTGCGCAACAAGGCCGGGCTGGACTCGCTGACCAGCAGCATCCTGTCCGGCCAGGGGCAGCCTATCAGCGACGCCCAGTTCATGGCGCAATACGCGCCCAGCGCCTCCCAGGTGCAGCAAGTGGTAAGCCATCTGCAGCAGAACGGTTTCCGCAATATCAGCGTCTCTCCCAACAACTTGCTAATCACGGCCGACGGCAGCGCCGCCACCGTCTACAGCGCCTTCCAGACCAAGCTGCACCGCTATAGCGTCAACGGCCGCCAGGCGGTGGCCAACGTCGCCGCGGCCCAGGTGCCGGCCAGCTTGGCCAGCATCGTGCTGGCGGTGCACGGCCTGCAGAATGTCCACCAATTCCACACCGCCTTCCACGCGCAGGCCGTCGCCAAGACCAGCGTCGGCGTGATGGCGCACAAACCCGCCGACTTCGCTTCCATCTATAACGCCGCCAGTCTGCCGGCGGCCAAGAACAGCGTGGCCGGCATCATTGCCGAAGGCAATCTGAACCAGACGGTGGCCGATCTCGGCAGCTTCGCCAGGAGCGCCGGCTTCGCCGCGCCCAGCATCGCCATCGTCAATGCCGGCGCGCCCAGCGGCGACACCTCCGGCATCATCGAATGGAATCTGGACAGCCAGACCATACTCGCCGCCAGCGGCGGCGCGCTGAAACAGCTGCAATTCTACGTGGCGCCGTCGATGAGCAATGCCGACATCGCCGCGGCGATCAACGCGGCGGTGACGGCCAACAGCGCCAAGGTGGTGAATGTCTCGCTGGGCGAGTGCGAACTGAGCGCGCAGTACTCCGGCATGACCGCCAGCGTGGACCAGATGCTGCAGGCCGCCGTGGCACATGGCCAGACCTTCTCCGTTTCCAGCGGCGACGCCGGTTCCTATGAGTGCGGCGGCGGCACCGCCTATCAAAGCTATCCGGCGGTGTCGCCCTACGTGATCGCAGTCGGCGGCACCACGCTGACCACCAGCGGCAACACCGTCTACAGCAGCGAGAAAACCTGGAGCGGCGGCGGCGGCGGCGCCAGCTATACCGAGGCCGCACCCGCCTGGCAGACCAGCGCCGGCGTGCTGACCACCAACAAAACCAGGCGCGGCGTGCCGGACATCGCCTTCGACGCCGACCCTAACAGCGGCGAGCTGGTTCTGGTGGCCGGCAGCACCTATCAGGTTGGCGGCACCAGCCTGGCTGCGCCGCTGTTCACTGGTTTCTGGAACCGCATCCAGTCGGCCAACGGCAACAAGCTGACCTCCCCCGCCACCGCCATCTACAAGTACTTCAAGGCCAACCCGTCGCTGTATCACGACGTGGCCAGCGGCAGCAACGGCGCCTACAAGGCGGCCAACGGCTGGGATTACACCACCGGCTGGGGCAGCCTGAACGTGGCCAGCCTCAACAACTTCATCGGCAAGACCGCAGGGTTTTGAGCCGGCCGTCACCTCCGCCAGACAACGCCCCGCCCAGCCGGGGCGTTTGCTTTGCTACCGCGACAACATAAGATGTCCGCATCGCTTCAACCGATAGCCAGACCATGAAACCCAACCTCGCCGTCAGCCTGCTGCACCAGTGCCAATACGCCACGCTTGCCACCCAATCCCTGAAATACCCAGGCTACCCTTACGCCACCACGGTGCAGTTTTTCTGCGACGAGCGCCAGCGGCCGGTATTTCTCGCCAGCGCGCTGGCCGAGCACAGCAAAAATCTGCTGGCCGACCAGCGGGTCAGCCTGTCGCTGCTGACGCCCGGCCAGCCCGCCGCCCAATCCGCTACCCGGCTGACCATATTGGGCGATGCCGAACGCTTCGAGCCTGAAGCGCTTTTGCGCCGGCGGCTGCTGCGCTATCTGCCGGAAGCTGAAGAATGGCTGGCGCTGGATTTCATGTTCTTCCGCCTGCCGCCGGCCAGGCAGCGGCTGATTGTCGGCCTCGGCCAGATGGGCTGGATAGACGAGAGCGCATGGTCACAATTGCCGGCGCTGTCGCTGCGGGATGAACAAGCCCTGCTGGAGCAGGCGCAAGCCGGACTGCCCGCCGCCATCCGCCTGCTCGGCTGCGACTGCTTCGGCGCGGATTACCTGCAAGACGGCGCATACCGCCGCGTCGACTGGAGCCGGCCCTTGCAAGACCGCGGCGAGTTGCTGAACCAGCTCAAGCGACTGTCCGGCGCCTGATTCCGCCATGAAAAAGCCCACCGCATGCGGTGGGCTTGGGCCTGGCGCCGGCAGAGGCTTACATCGCCTCCAGCACCTTGATGCCAAGCAGGTCCAGGCCGGTTTTCAGGGTCTTGGCGGTCAGCGCCGCCAGTTGCAGGCGGCTGGCGCGCACTTCGCCCTCGCTCTTCAGGATCGGGCAGGCCTCGTAGAAGCGCGAGAACAGCGTGGCGATCTGGTACAGGTACTGCGACAGGTAGTGCGGGTAGCAGCTATCGGCCACCGACAACAGCGTGTCCTCGAACTGCACCAGCGCGGCGGCCAGCTGCTTCTCGGCCGGCTCTGTGATCACGACGCGGGCGTTGGCGTCGTAATCCTCGGCCTTGCGGAACACGCTCTGCACCCGGGTGTAGGCGTACTGCAGATACGGCGCGGTATTGCCTTCGAACGCCAGCATGGTGTCCCAGCTGAAGATGTAATCGCTCATGCGGTTCTTGGACAGGTCGGCGTAACGCACCGCGCCTATGCCCACCGCGGCGGCGATTTCGCGCTTCTCGGCTTCGGGCAGGTCGGGATTCTTCTCCGCCACCAGCGCATAGGCGCGCTCTTCCGCTTCCTGCAGCAGTTCGATCAGCTTGACGGTGCCGCCGGAGCGGGTCTTGAACGGCTTGCCGTCGTCGCCCATCATCACGCCGAAGCCGACATGCTCCAGCTTCATTTCCTCCGGCGCGAAGCCGGCCTTGCGGCAGATGCTGAACATCTGGGCGAAGTGCTGGCTCTGGCGGGCGTCCACCACGTAGATCACGCGGTCCAGGCCCAGGGTCTTGTGGCGGTAGCGCACCGCGCCCAGGTCGGTGGTGGTGTACAGATAGCCGCCGTCCTTCTTCTGGATGATCACGCCCATGGGCTGGTCTTCCTGGGTGCGGAACTCTTCCAGGAACACCACCTGCGCGCCTTCGCTCTCGGTCAAGAGGCCCGCCGCGCGCAGTTCCTTGACGATGACCGGCAGGTCGTCGTTGTACGAGGACTCGCCGCGCACGTGCTCGCGCTTGAGGTTGACGTTGAGCTTGTCGTACACCGCCTGGCAGTGCTCGAGAGATATCTCGACGAACTGCCTCCACAGCCTCAGCACTTCCTGATCGCCGCCTTGCAGCTTCACCACGTAGTCGCGGGCGCGGTCGGCGAACTCTTCGCTCTCGTCGAAGCGGATCTTGGCGTTGCGGTAGAAGGTTTCCAGATCAGACAATTCCAACGCGGCATTGCCGTCCTGGCTGGTTTCCACCAGATAGGCGGTGAGCATGCCGAACTGGGTACCCCAGTCGCCGACGTGGTTGGCGCGCACCACTTCGTGGCCAAGGTACTCCATCACCCGTGCCAGCGCGTCGCCGATGATGGACGAACGCAGGTGGCCGACGTGCATTTCCTTGGCCAGATTGGGCGACGAGTATTCCACCATCACGCGCTGCGGCTTCAACGGCGCGAGACCCAGCTTGTCGTCTTTCAGGGCGGCTTCGCTTCGTCGGGCAAGATATTCAGGGGCTAGATGAATATTGATGAAACCCGGTCCGGCGATTTCCACCTTGTCGGCGATGCCGGCAAGATCCAGCGCCGCCACCACTTTTTCGGCCAGCGCGCGCGGATTGGTTTTCAATGCCTTGGCGGCGCCCATCACGCCGTTGGCCTGGTAGTCGCCAAAATCCGGCTTGGACGCCGGCTGGATCACGGCCGGCGCGGCCGGCGCGCCCGCTGCTGCCAGCGCCGCCTGCACCCGTTCGTTGATCAGTTGATGAATTGTCATTGGTAGCCCCACGAAATGCCGCGAAAACGAAAACGCGTCTTCGCTTCTGAAAATAAACTTGTGTTTGATTGTATGCGCCTAAGCCTGCAGCGGCAATGCTTGCCGCCCCCGCCCGCCGCGGAAAATGCCTGTTGCTTGATCTAGCGCGGCCGCAGCCAGAAAGTCTCGCCCAGCGCGGGTACGGCGAAGTCGGCCGGCGCAATGCCGTATTTCTCCAACTCCGCCGCCAAATCCAGCGGCGGCTGGTGCAAGGCCTCGTCGGTCAGCGCGAAAGTACCCCAATGCACCGCCAGCGCGCGGCGCGGCTTCATGATGCGGAAAATCTGCACCGCCTCGGCCGGGTCGATGTGCTGCGCCTGCAGAAACCAGCGCGGCTGATAGGCTCCTATCGGCAACAATGCCAGGTCCAGAGGACCGATGCGCTTGGAAACCAGGGCGAAGAGTTCGGGATGATACCCGGTATCGCCCGGATACCAAAGCTGCAAACCATCGCCCCTCACCGCGAAGCCGCCCCATAGCGCGCGGTTGCGGTCGCCGAACACCCAACGCTTGCTCCAGTGCTGGGCCGGCGTCAGCACCGCTTCCACTCCGCCCAGCTTGAAGCTCTCCCACCAATCCAGTTGATGGATATGCCCGGCCGGCACGCCGGCGCGCAGCAAGGTGGGCGCCACGCCCAAAGGCACGACGAACTGCGGCGCGCCGCTGGTTTGCCGCGCCAGTTGACGGACCGCGTGGAAATCTAGATGGTCGTAATGATTGTGGGTGATCATCACCAGATCGATGGCAGGCAACTCGTCAAGCGTCAGCGCCGGCGGCAGCAGGCGCCTGGGGCCTGCCCACTGCAGCGGCGAAGCCCGCGCCGACCACACGGGGTCCAGCAGCAGATTCAATCCGGCCAACTGGATGAAACCGCTGGCGTGGCCTATCCAGGTATACGACGGCCGGCTGCGGTTGGCGGCCAGGGCCGCGGCATCCGGCGCTTGCCGGCGGATGTCCTGCAGCCGGTGCGCGACCGCCGGCATCCGCCAGCGCTGCCAGTTCCAGCGCAGCAGATCGGCAAAGCGCGGCTGCTTGAACGGATACAGGTTTTGGTAGCCGTCCACGCCATGGTGGGAACGGGCGGCGTCGGCGCGGTAGCGCGGCAATGGCCAATGCGGCAGCAGTTTACGGAACATGCGCATACTCGTGGCGAAAACAATGCCGCCATTCTGCCGCAGACGGATGGCCGCTCCAAATAAAAAGCGGCGGGTCTCCCCGCCGCCGGCTGTCCCGCATCCCGCCTCAGAAGGTGTAGACCGCCTGCGCGCCCAATAGATCGTTGCTCTTGCGGAAGCTGCCGTCGTTGCGCAGGAACACGCTTTCGCTGGCCCAGTCGTGGCGGTATTCCAGCTTCAGCGTCAGCTGGTCGGTGGGGAAGAACAGCAGATCGGCGGTCAGCGCCTGGCGATTGGCGCCCTTGCAGTTGGTGGCCCCGCTGGCCAGGCAGGCTTGCGACACGCCAAAAGCGTTGGTGCCGTCATAGCCGCTGGCGTTCAGCGCGATGCCGCCGCCGCCGCCGCCGTTCTTGCTGTCGTTCAGGTAGTCGTAACGCAGCGTGGCGCCCATCTTGCCCACCATGTCGGTCATCCACTTGCGGTGGCCCAGCAGCGACACGCCGTACCATTGAGCGCTGCCGCCGTTCCAGGCCGCGTTCTGCTGCTGGCCATAGTCCAGTTCGGCGTTGTACAGCACGTCGCCCAGCGTGTAGCTGGCGTCGGCCTCTGTGAAAAAATAGTTGGAATAGGGATTGGCGGAAGTGCACTGATAGCCGTAGCCGGTATTGCCGGCCAGGCAGCCATTGGTGGCGGGCACCGGGCTGGTGGCTGACTGCGCCGCGCTGGTCAGCAGCGTCTGCCGGCCGGCGTTGAACGACCACCCCAGATCCAGCGCGCTGCTCCAGGTGTAATCCAGCCGCGCGGTCACCGTCGGCGTGTTGTTGCTCTTGACCTGCGGATTGCCGGTTGCCGTGTTGGTGCCGGTATTGGCCAGATTGGCGTGGGTGCGGTACTGCTCGTTGGCCAGCAGGAATTTCCACGCCCACACGTCGTGGCTCCAGGCGAAGCCGGCGCCGACGTAGCTGCCTGGATCGCTGAAGTCGTACAACAGGCCGTGGGTCAGCGTCACCATCTGGTTAGACTGCTGCACCTCGTAGCCGCCGAAGCTGTTCATCAGCCCGGCATTCACCGACCAGGTGTCGGACAAGGGAAAGTTGATCACCGCGGTGTTGATGATGTTGTTGCCGCTGCCGCCGTCCAGCAGCGTGTTGCCGGAACCGCGGTTGGGCATGATGCTGATCTCGGCGCTGGGCGCGGTGGGGCCGACACCGAAGGTCTTCTTGATATCCAGGTACACGTCGCCGAAGGTGCTATTGCTATAAGCGTAGGTGTTCTGGTGATTGAGGAACTGGAATCCCGAGCTGTTGTTGCCGCGATTGTAGATATAAGTGGGATCCAGGTAGCCGGTGATGCTGAGGCCGGCGATCGGTCCCTCGTTAGCGGCGGTGTTGAGCCGATCCACCTTCAGCTCCATGCCGGCCACCCTTTCCTTCAGCTCGGCGTTGGCGTCCTCCGCGCCAGCCGCCGCCGAGGCCGCCGGCACCGGCTTCTCCGCCGAGGCGGCTTCCACCGCCTTTTGCAGTTCCTGCATCTGCGCCTGCAGCTTTTGCATCTGCGCCTTCAGCTTGGCGATCTCGTCCGCCTTGGCGTCCGCCAGCGCCATGCCGGGCAGCGCCGCAATCAATGCACTGATCAGTACCCTCTTCATCGTCATTTCTCCTTGTGTGAACCTGCCTGCCGATCGCACTGCGCACCGCCCATCTCAGCCGTTGGCGAAAGCCAGCCGCATCTCCCTTTCCCGCTTGCGCGTCATCGCACTCATATAGATATTGGCCGCCACCACCCCCACCGACACCAGCGCGATGAACAGGGTGGCCAGCGCGTTCATTTCCGGATTCAGGCCCAGCCGCACCCGCGAGAAGATCACCATGGGCAAGGTGGTGGAGCCAGGGCCGGACAGGAAAGCCGTCAGCACCAGATCGTCCAGCGACAGCGTGAACGACAGCAGCCAGCCGGACACCAGCGCCTGCGAGATCAAGGGCAGCGTGATGACGAAGAACACCTTCAGCGGCCGCGCGCCCAGATCCATCGCCGCCTCTTCCAGCGAAAGATTGAGTTCCCGCACCCGCGACTGCACCACGATGGTGACGTAGGACACGCACAGCATCACGTGGCCGATCCAGATGGTGAACACGCCACGCCCTTCCGGCCAGCCGAAGCTCTGCTCCATCGCCACGAACAAGAGCAGCAGCGAGATGCCCTGGATCACCTCAGGAATCACCAAGGGCGCGTTAACCATGCCGGTGAACAGCGTGAACAGCTGGAAGCGGCCGAAACGGCCCAGCACGAAGCCGGCCCAGGTGCCCATCACCACCGACGCCGTCGCCGTCATCAACGCGATCTTCAGGCTGAGCCAGGCCGCGGTGATCAACTCGTCGTCGTCCAGCAGCGCGGCGTACCACTTGAAGGAAAAGCCGGACCACAGCGTGACCAGTTTGGACTCGTTGAACGAGTAGATCACCAGCAGCACGATGGGCAGATAGAGGAAGGCATATCCCAGACCCAGCACCAGAAAGGACAGGGGCTTGCTTGGCTTGATCATTTCACCTCCTCCATGGTTTTCACCTGGTAGTGCTGGAACAGCGCCATCGGCACCAGCAGCAGCAATACCATGCAGCAGGTGACGGTGGCAGCCATCGGCCAGTCCATATTGTTGAAGAACTCATCCCACATCACCCGGCCTATCATCAGCGTGTCCGAGCCGCCCAGCAGCTCCGGAATCACGTACTCGCCCACCGCCGGGATGAACACCAGGAGGCTGCCGGCGATGATGCCGTTCTTGGACAAGGGCAACGTCACCTGCCAGAAGGCGCGCCACGGCCTGGCGCCCAGATCGTAGGCCGCCTCCAGCAGCGTCAGGTCCATTTTCACCAGGTGGGCGTACAACGGCATGATCATGAATGGCAGGTAGGAAAACACCATGCCGATATAGACGCCCCAATTAGTGTGGTAGAGGTGCAGCGGGCTGTCTATCACCCGCAGCCACAGCAGGAACTGATTGAGAAAGCCATCGTTCTTCAGGATGCCTATCCAGGCGTACACCCGGATCAGGTAGGAAGTCCAGAACGGCAGCATCACCATCATCATCAGCGTGTTGCGCGTCGCGCCCTCGGCGCGGGCGATGTAGTAAGCCATCGGGTAGCCGATCAGCAGGCACAGCACGGTGGAAATGAAGGCCATCTTCACCGAGCTGACATAGGTGGCGAAGTACAGATCGTCGGTGAACATGAAGCGGTAGTGGCTGATGTTCAACGCGATGGTGTAAACGTCGTTCTCCAGCTTGACCAGCGGCGTGTACGGCGGGATGCCCAGCTGCTGCTGGGAGAAGCTGATGCCCACCACCAGCAGGAAGGGCAGCAGGAAGAAGATGAACAGAAACAGGAAGGGCACGCCGATCACGGCCCCCCTGCCCGACGGCAGCAAGCGATTCCAATCCAGGGTTTTCATTTGGCGGCACCACGACACCGGCTAACCGGCGCTCCGAACATTCGTCCCCATCGACGGGAAAACGCCCCGTCGACACCATGCGTCCCGCCACTACCGCCGGCGGGCAATGCCCCACGGATGTCCGGCCGTCCCGGCGGACCGGGCGGCGGATCGGATTGTGATTATGGTGGCCGGGCGGCGGCGCCGCCCGGCGGAGCGAAAGATCAGCGGCCGGTTTTCAGCTGCGTCCACAAGCGGTTTTGCAGCCGCATGATGTCAGGCGGCAAGGGCTTCAATAGAAACAGTGTCTTCATCACCGATTCCGGCGGATAGATGGTGGGATCGCTGGCGATCTCCGGCTTGACGAACTTGCGCGCCGCCGCGTTCACCGTCGGGTAGAACACCTCGTCGGTGATGGCCGCGTTCACTTGCGGCGTTTCGATGTAGTTGATCCATTGCAGCGCCTGCTCCGGATGCGGGGCGTCCTTGGGGATCACCATCACGTCGAACCAGATCGGCGCGCCGGACTTGGGAATCACATAGGCCAGCTGATAGCTGCGCTTGGCCTCGGCGGCGCGGTGCTTGGCGATGTTGACGTCGCCGGACCAACCCAGCGCCATGCAGATGTCGCCGTTGGCCAGATCGTTGATGTAGCCGGAGGAATTGAACTGGGTGATATAGGGGCGGATCTTCTTCAGCGCCTCGAAGGCGGCCTGGTAGTCGACCGGATTCTTGCTGTTGGGGTCCTTGCCGAGGTGGTGCAGGGTGACCGCGAACACATCGTTGGCCTGGTCCAGCACCGAAACGCCGCAATCCTTCAGCTTGGACACGTACTTGGGATCGAACAGGATGTCCCAGCTGTCCAGCGGCGCGCCGTTGCCCAGGATGGCCTTCACCTTGCTCAGGTTGTAGCCCAGGCCATCGGTGCCGTAGGCCCAGGGCACGCCGTGGGCGTTGCCGGGATCGGCGTCGACGATCTTGGCCATCAGCGCCTTGTCCAGATTGGCCAGATTGGGCAGCTTGGACTTGTCCAGCTTCTGGTAGATGCCGGCCTCGATCTGCTTGGCCATGAAGTTGGAGGTGGGCACCACGATGTCGTAGCCGGCGCGGCCGGTCAGCATCTTGGCCTGCAGGGTGTCGTCGCTGTCGTAGACATCGTATTTCACCTTGACCCCGGTCTGCTTCTCGAAGCCGGGGATGGTGGACTTGGCGATGTAATCGGACCAGTTGTAGACATTGAGCGCCTTGTCCTCCGCCAGCGCGCCAGCGGTTGGCAACAACAGCAGCAGCGAATACAGAACCTCGTGAACCAGTTTCTTCTTCATGACAGGCTTCCTAAGTAGCACGACCATAAACGCCTCCCGGGAAGGGAGAGCCGGAGAACCGCATTCTTTCTTGTCGCCCGCGCCATGCCGACACTACTGCCAACATACACCCTGCGCAGGCGCACGCAATATGTTCACGCGTTACAGCGTGTAAAGCGGATTGCATTCAGCATGCATGGACTGCGGGATGGATTCAGAGACGGGCGGGAGGGCTGGGCCGGAAAGCTGGGGGAGGCGGAAAAACAGCGGACAGGGCGAGCGCGCGCAGGGACGCGGAACAGTCGGGCCAAAAACAGGCTGCTTGCATCATGGTTTCCTCTCTCATCTCTCCAGGCACTGCAGTGGCGTTTAATAAAATTCACACCACTTTTCTTTATGTCACTACTTTTTAATCACAATTACTTAGCCTTGCAATAGTACCGGCGCTCGCCTTGCTGAAAAAATCGACACGCCACAGCGACAGCAATACGCACTGTTTATGATCATCAACAGTAACGCCAGCTTGCCTATCAATGCCGCGCGCCGGCCGGCCGGCCAACCAAGACATTGGCATGAAGGAAAATCTCCCATCCAGACCCGTGTCAGTCAAACATTATTCCCAGTGGAAATCCCGCAACACCTTCCCGGCACCGGCCACCGGCGTTAACAAGCAAAAAGGCTGCCAGCGGCAGCCTTTTCAATAGAGCATCGATGCTTAATTTACATCAGGCGGGTGATCAGCGCCTTGCTGTCGTAGCCCTGCAGGCCGGGAATCCGCACCTGCATGCCATTGCCGGCGGCAACTTGCACCGATTCGCCATTGCGGATCATTTCCGCCAGCTCGATGGTGCGGTTGCCCGACGGATGAATCACTTCCAGCTTGTCGCCGACGGAGAATTTATTTTTCACTTCGATCAGCGCCCAGCCGTCGGCGTCCACCTCGATCACATCGCCGACATACTGGCTCTGCCTGGCCTTGGAGTGGCCGGTGAGGTAATTCTGGTATTCCTGGGTCTGATGGCGCTCCAAGAAGCCCGGGGTGTAGCCGCGGTTGGCCAGACCGTCCAGATCGGACAGCAGCTTGAGATCGAACGGGCGGCCGGCGACGGCGTCGTCGATCGCCTGACGGTACACCTGGGCGGCGCGCGCCACGTAGTACAGGCTCTTGGTGCGGCCTTCGATCTTCAGCGAGTCCACGCCTATCTTCACCAGCTTCTCCACCTGCTCCACCGCGCGCAGGTCCTTGGAGTTCATGATGTAAGTGCCATGCTCGTCCTCGATGATGGGCATCAGTTCGCCCGGCCGGCTGCCCTCCTCGATCAGATAGGTCTTGTCGGCCAGCGGGTGGCGCTGCTGGCTGCCGCAGGAGGAGAAGCTCTGGTTGGCCTCTTCCATCGCCTTGTTGAAGTCGAACTGGATCACCTGCACGTCGCCGGCGTCGTCGCCCTGGGTGTCGTGCATCTTGTAGTCCCAGCGGCAGGCGTTGGTACAGGTTCCCTGGTTGGGGTCGCGGTGATTGAAATAGCCCGACAGCAGGCAACGGCCGGAATAGGCGATGCACAATGCACCGTGCACGAACACTTCCAGCTCCATATCGGGGCATTCCTGGCGGATTTCGGCAATCTCGTCCAGGGAAAGCTCGCGCGACAGGATGATGCGCGATACGCCCAGCTTCTGCCAGAACTTGACGCCCATGTAATTGACGGTATTGGCCTGCACGGACAGGTGTACCGGCACTTCCGGCCACTTTTCGCGCACCATCATGATCAGGCCGGGATCGGCCATGATCAGCGCGTCGGGCTTCATCGCTATCACCGGGGCCATGTCGGCCATATAGGTCTTGATCTTGCTGTTGTGCGGCAGGATGTTGCTGGCGACGAAAAACTGCTTGCCGCGGGCGTGCGCCTCGTCGATGCCGATCTTAAGCTCTTCCAGCTTGAAGTCGTTGTTGCGGGCGCGCAGCGAATAGCGCGGCTGGCCCGCGTACACTGCATCGGCGCCATAGTCGTAGGCGGCGCGCATCTTGTCCAGCGTGCCGGCGGGCAGCAGCAGTTCGGGAGCTTTGATCATTGCGATGTGACTTGTCGGTGTTTTAGTTGAGCAGGCAGGAAACCGGCAGCGGCATTTTGTCCGGTTTGACAAAGGCCTTTCGCGCGGAATCGGCCATCAGGCGCTCAACTGTGTAGTGTTGTTCGAGAACCGCGCGGGCATCCTGCGCCAGGTCGCGGCAGCTGTCGAGAAAGGCCAGCCAGTCGTCCGCCAGCGTTGGACAGGACTCGATCCGGCTGTAGGCGATCGCCAGCAAGGCCATCGTCAAGGTGTGGTTGTACTTGGTCGCCGCGCCATTGGCCATGGCGTAACGCGACAAGGCGTGGGCACAACGGGCCGCCGCCTCCGGCGCCGGGTACTCCCGACGATAACCCCAGGCTGCATACAGATGGGCTTGATGATTGAAATCCGATGCAGGCAGCGAATGGCTTTCCAGCTGACGCAGGAATACCTGATGCTCCATGGTGCAGACACTCCGAAAGTGCAAAAAACGACAGGCCCCACCCGACAGGGGAGCCTGTTTGATTGATATCCGGCGCGATTATGCGCGGCCCTGGGGGCAGCGTCAAGCCTGCGTGACGCGCGGGTGCAACTTTAAGCCGCTGTTTTTAAAAGCCGTTTTATTTGCGTGGTTTTTGCAATAAAGCCAACAAGGCGCTCAACTGCCCAGCCAGCGCCAGCAGAAGCAGCGCCGGGCAGGCTATCGACAGCCAGACGGAGCCGGCCGACCCGCCGCGCCACAAGGCCGACAAGGCCATGAACATCAAGGTGGATAATATCAGCACAATCAGCGCCAGCTTGCGGTTGCTCTGCATGCGTTTGATCAGATTCATCATCGGACATCTACTTTCAGGGTTTCATTGCCTATCTCGGCGGGCGACTCGCCCAGCTCCGCCAATTGCCGCAGCTCGTCGGCGAAAAAGCCGGCTGCCGCCCGGGCCGGCAGATTGTAATCGCCGGAACGGAACTGCATCGCATACTCGTCCAGCAGGCGGCGGAACGTGGCCTGCGGCTCCTGGCCGCGCTGCCGACACAGCTCGCAGAACCAGCGGTTGCCGATCCGCACATGCCCCACCTCGTCGCGCAGGATGACGTCCAGCACCGCCACGCTGGCCGCGTCGCCTATCCGCGCGAGCCGGCTCTGAATGCCGGGCGTCACGTCCAGGCCACGCGCCTCCAGCACCCGCGGCACCAGCGCCATGCGCACCAGCACATCGTGGTCGGTGCGGCAACTCATCGCCCACAAGCCGTCATGCGCCGGAAAGTCGCCATAGCAGAAACCCAGCGCAAGCAGGCGCTGCTGCAGCAGCCGGAAATGGGACACCTCTTCCGCTGCCACCCGGAGCCAATCGCCGACGTAGGCGTCCGGCATGTCGCGAAAGCGCCAGGCGGCGTCCAGCGCCAGATTGACCGCATTGAATTCGATATGGGCGATGGCATGCAGCAGCGCCGCGTGTCCATGCGGAGTGGAGAGCCCGCGGCGCGGCACCTTGGTCGGATGCACCAGCTCCGGCCTGGCCGGGCGCCCCGCCTGCGGCAGCGGATAAGGCGGCGCCGCCGCAAGCCGGACCAGCTTGCCGGCCTGCCAGTCGCGATGGGCAGCGTCCGTCAGCGCCAGCTTTTCCTCCACCGCCGTGCACAACAGGGCCTGCTCCAGCAGTGGGTATAGGGATTGTAAGCGATTCATGAGTGCGGATTCTAAGGCTCCGCAACGCCGCAGGCAAAGCCCGGCCGCTCACTGCATGGTGATTTCCGCCTGTCCGGCCAGCCAACCCTCGAAAATGGCCAGCCTCTCCTCGAAAACCGCCATCGCCTGATGCGCCAGTTCCAGATTATGGCCTTTGCCCGCCTTTTCCACCGTTTCGGCGGCTTCGCCCATCGCATTGGCGCCGACCATGCGGCTGGCGCCCTTGATCCGGTGCGCGGCAAAACCGATCCGGTCCGGATTCCCCGCCTGCAGCGCGGCGCGCAATTCGATCACGTCTTCGATATTGCCGGTCTGGAATTCGCGCAGGATCTCCAGCTCGATGCTCAATTCGCCATTGCTGTAGACCTCAAGCACGCTGCGGTCCACCGGTAGCGACGGCTCCGGCGAGGCCGGCTCCAGGCCCGGAGGCTGCTCGGCCGCCTCCTCGCCGCCGCCGTGCCCCATCCATCTCTTCAGCACGGTCGCCAGCGAATGGATGGACAACGGCTTGGTGAGGAAGTCGTCCATCCCGGCCTCGCGCGTCTTGTCCACCTCCTCCTTAGCCGCATTGGCGGTGCAGGCGACGATAGGGATGCGCCCCCGCTCCGGATGGGACTCCTCATGGGCGCGCACCAGCCGCGCCAATTGGTAACCATCGATGCCCGGCATGTGGCAGTCGGTCAGGATCAGCGAATAACGTCCGGCCAGCCACTTGCTGAACGCCCGGTCCCCGTCCTCCGCCCAGTCCACCGGATAGCCCAGCTTCTCCAGCTGCTTCAGAGTAAGCTTGCGATTGGTGGGGTTGTCCTCGGCAAACAGAATGGGAAACAGCTCCACCTGTTCGCCCGCGTGGTCGTTGGGCAGCGCCGCGGCCACCGACTCGAGCGGAACCCGCTGCTCCGGCAGCACCACCGGCTCTACCAGTTCCTCCAGCCACTCCACCTCAAGCAGCAGCCTGGCACAGCTCCCCTTGCCCTGCTCACTTTCCATCTCCACATGGCCGCCCATCAGGCCGGCCAGCCGGCGGCAAATGGCCAGCCCCAAGCCGGTGCCGCCAAAACGGCGGGTGGTTTCCGAGTCCGCCTGGGTGAATGGCTGGAACAGCTTGCTCAGTTGCTCCTGCGACATGCCGATGCCGGTGTCCGCCACCTCGAAGCTCAACACCTGGTAGCTGGCCAGGGTGTCCATCACCTTCACGCGGATGTCCACCCGCCCGCGGGAGGTGAACTTGATCGCATTGCTGATGAAGTTCTGCAGGATCTGCCGCACCCGCAACGGGTCCAGCACCAGGGTGGGCGCCAGCTTTTCGTCCAGCGTCAGCGACAGCTCCAGCCCCTTCTTACTAGCGTTCTCGTGGTAGAGGCTGCGCACGCTGTCCATGAAAGGGCGCACGGCGGTGCGGGTGGGCACGATCTCCAGCCGGTCGGCCTCGATCTTGGAAAAGTCCAGAATGTCGTCGATCAGACGCAACAGGGTGTTGGCCGAATCCTGGATGGTCAACACCGTATCGCTCTGCTCGCCATCCAGCTTGGTCATCGCCAGCAGTTCCAGCATGCCCAGCACGCCATTCATCGGCGTGCGGATTTCGTGGCTCATGGTGGCGAGGAAGGAGCTCTTGGCGCGGTTGGCGGCATTGGCCTGGTCGCGCGCCATCCGAAGCTCGAACTCCGCCATCTTGCGCTCGGTGATGTCCAGGCAGGCCAGGATGATCACCGACTCGGACGCATCCGGGAACAGCAGCTGCCCCTCGAACAGCACCCAGATCGGGCGGCCGGTGCCGGTCAGGCATTCCAGTTCGCAGTGGATGCGGGCATTGTCGTGCTGCATCTTGGACATCTGCTCGGCCAGCTCGTACCAGCCATGCTCCGACGCCAGCAGCTCCATCAGGTGCATGCCGGACAGGCCATATTCGTCGCCCACTTCGAAAATGCTCTCGGCGGTGAGGTTGGCGCGGGTGATCTGGAAATGCTCGTTCAGGCGCAGCAGCCCCACCGGCGAGGCGGAATACACCGCCTCCTCTTCCTGCAGCACCGCCCGCAACTGGGCCTCGGACAGCTTGCGCCGGTCTTCCTCGGCATAAAAGCCGAGAATATTCGCATAGGCGCCCAGCAGCGGCAGGATGCTGATGCCGAGCTGCGACAGCGTCGGCCGCAGCAGACACACTCCGGCGGTAGCCTCTCCGCCCAACACCACAGGCAGCGAAACCCAGGAAGGCTGGACGGACAGGCTGCGGAATAGCGAGGCGAGCGGCGTTTCCGACTGCGACAGTTGCTGGATCCGCGGCAGGAAGTCCGGCCACTGGCCGGCCTGCAGCTGCAGGGCTTCCTCGCCGCCATCCTGCGACGCCCAGACCACCAGCATGCACTCTTCCGAGCTGGTGAACTCCAGAAAGGTGTTGTGCAGCCGCCGAAACACCGCGTCGCGCGTCGCGCGGGCCAGCAGCATCGCCTCGATCTCGGAAATCACCGACAGCAAGGCGACGCTGCGCTCCAGCGAGCCTTCCGCCAGCCTGCGCTTGTGTTCGTCGCGCACGATCAGGATATTCAGTTTCGGCGCCGCCTCTTCGGAGAATCGGCCGATATTCAGCATCGCGTGGAAACGCTCGCCGCCGCTACCCATGCCCTCCACCGGCAGAATGCGCCCCGCCTGAACTTCGAGCTCGGCCATCACGCCGTGCAGTTCGTCGTCCATCACGAACAGCTGCCGCACCGGCATGCCCACCAGGGTGGAGAGCGGATAGCCGAACATCCGCCCGGCGCCCTCATTGGCGATGTCGATCACGCCGCGATGATTGACCACCAGCATCGCGTCGCCGGAAACGTCCAGCATGCGCTGCAGGAAGTCCAGCGGCCTGAGCACCTTGCGCACCATCACGTACAGCAGAACGGTCAGCAGGCCCAGCGCCGCCAGCGCGAACAGGCCTTCGCGCAGCAGGATCTGGCGGTAATACTGGCGGTTCTCTTGCGCGACTGCATCGGCACGCGTGGAAACCGCCGTCTGCATCTGCTGCAGCACCGAGGTCAGTTGCTGCAGATTGAGCCGGTAGTCGGTCGCCTGGCTGAACTTCAAACGGCCATCCAGTTGTTCCAGCTGCAACTGCACCAGAAGCTGCAACTTGCTAGACAACATGGACAGCTGGGCAAATTGCTGCGTCAATCGCGGCATGCCCACGCTGTCCACCCTGGGCCGCAGCTTGCCCAGCGTGAGCATGCCGCCCCCCAGGCGCCGGGCCAGGTCCTCCTCAATATTGCGGTCCAGCCGGCCCTCCAGCTCGGACCGCAGCACCAGCGCCTGCGCGTTGGAGCGCAGCCATGAATCCAGTCCCCAGATGTCCTGCATCAGCCAGGCCAGATTGTTGATCCTGGCATCCCCGCTGGCCGCCATCTGCATCACCGCTTCGTCCAGCAAATGCTGAACCTGCTCCTGCACATCCCGCGTCTGCTCGTACAGGCGGGTGGTCAGCGCCTCGTCCGGCCCCGAGCCGGACTGCCAGACTGTCCTGGCCTGCCGCCTCATCTGCTGATACTGACGGAACGACTGCTGCAGCCGCTCCACCTTCTCGTTCATCCGCGCCTCGCCGCGCCCGTGCAATGAAGTAACCAGGTTTAGGAAACGCTCGTCCGCCAGGCGCGCCAGCCTGTCCTGCCGCGCAAGCTCGCCGGCATCCGGCTGCCTGGCCAGCAACAGCATCCGCAGTTGGCCACTCTCCTGATGCTGGACGTCGGCGAAGCGGTAAAGCAAGCCGGCGTCCTGATTCAGCGACACCAATTTATCGGCCTGCTGGTACGCGTTCCAGGCCGACACCTGCAACTGCAACATCACCCCGGCCTGCAGGATGCCCAACAGCAAAACGATGGCCAGCACGCTCCGGCCTATCGCCATCGCCTGGCTATGCCGCGCCTTTTGCTTCAGCATGCTAGTGCCTCGCTACGGAAGGGCTCGCCGCCGCCTCCGAGCTGTCGATCACATAGATCAGCGCCACGCCGTAGCGATCGCTGAAATCCTTCAGCACCGCCAGCTGATTGGCTGAAATGGTGGCGCCGCGCGGCAGCAGCAGATGCCCGGCCTTGCTGCGCAAATCCCGAGTCAGCAGCGATCCCGGCTTGATCTTGTCCAGCGGCAAGCATTGTTCTTCCGGCTCCTCCTGATAAACCGGAGCGCGGGTTTCGAACAGCTTGCCAAACACCTTGTTGTCGTACTCGGTGCCGGTGGCGACATGGTAATAGCTGAAAGGATCGATCTCCGGCCTCGCCCTGTGCATCGCCGCCTGGATCGCCTTCTCCACGTCGGCGGGTTTGGGCGGCTTGACCACGAAGCCGTCGGCATGCAGCTGGCTGGCCAGCACCACATTGGCGCGGTCGGCATGGCCGGACAGGAACACGAACGGCAGATTGGAAGCATTGGCGGTATGGCCGCAGCGCAGCTCCTTCAACAGGTCCATGCCGTTCATCGGCAGCATCTGCACATCGCACAGCACGATGTCGACCATGCGGATATCCAGCAGGCGCATCGCCGTCGTGCCGTCCGCCGCCTGGAAGATATAGTCCGACTTGACGCCCATGCTTTGCAACGCTTGGGAAATCAGGGTCCTGACCAGCGTCTGGTCGTCGACGATCAGGATGCGTAAACGGGCAAGGTCGACCGAAATCATCGCGTCTCCTTCACTCAGTGGTCCCGCCTGGAGCTGCCTGGTCGCCCTGGCAATCGATGATGGCCTGCGCTAGATCCTGCTCGGCCACGGCCCCTGCCAGAAAATCCCCCAGTCCCTTGGCGCAGCCCATCGCCAGCGCCAACTCCCGGCCCTCCTCGTCGCTCACCCGGGTGGCGCAAACCGCAACCTGGGACAGGCCGAAATGGCGCAGCAGACGGAAGGTATTGGAGTCCTCGCCCTGCAGTGTCCGCAGCCAGCGCAGGGTTTCCACCGGCACGTTGATCTGGTCGAACGGAAACTTGAGCAGATTGCCGACGGTCAGCGAACCGGTGCCGAATGCGTCCGCCACCAGCCGGAAACCGAGGTACTTGATCTTGGCGATGTTCTCGAAGCACAGCGCGTCGGAGCGGCGGCTCAGGCCATCGGCCAGTTCGAAGCTGATCCGGTTCGGCGCCACGCCATACTGTTGCAACTGGGTGAAACAATGGTCAAAAACATTGTCGGCGCACAGGCAGGCTTCGTCGATGCGGATATGAATCCGACACTCGTCCTGCCCGGCGGCATGGAATACGCCCTGCAACCGTCGGCCTATCCGTTCCACCATCGTCTCCAGCGCCACCGCCGACGCCATGCGCCGCCCCGCCAGCAAAGGCAGCAGATGGTCGATGCAGCAGCGCTGGCCGCCTATGGCCAGGGTTCGCAGAGAGAAGCCGACCGGCAGATGGTCGGCCAGCGACACAATGGGCGCAAACTCCAGCATGAATTTGTCATTGCAGATATCCGCCAGCAGCAGCTCGATATCCATCGACGCCGGCAGCTCGGTGCGCTCCAGTTCGTTGAAGATGCCATTCAGCATCGCGACGAAGGCTTCGGCGGAGTACGGCTTGGACAGAAAACGGGTGCAGGCGATGCCCAGATTGGTGGACATGTCGGCAATGGTCTGCAAGGTCTTGTCGTCGTAACCGGAAATGATCAGCAGCGCCGATTGATAACCCAGCCTGGCGACATTCTTGATGAAGTCTATGCCGTTCATGCCAGGCATGCCGATGTCGGTGATGATCAGTTGATAGCCGCCCTCGGCAATGCTGCGCAACGCCTCTGCGGGATCGCTGAATTCGTCGATTTCCACCGCATAGCGGCTGAAGAAGCTGGCCTGACGGGAGATCAGCTTCCGCAACACCAGTTGATCGTCCAGTATCAAAAATCGCTTCGGTTTCAGTTCCATGCTAGACCGCCCCTTCTCCAGGCGTAGCAGAACCGGGCCCGCCCCACAGGACGCCAGAGATGCCGCCTTACCGAAATTAAGCGCTGCAGAAAATCCAACCCGATGCGTCGGAAAAGCCTGTAGCCAGACTTGCCTCAACGCTAAGACATTCGCGTAATGCTAGATAGCGTAATACCATGTATAGGCTGACAAATTTGTCAGTACAAGACGGCCTTGCCTGCCGGTCCGCAATTGCGCGGCTCGTGCCGCCGGCATCGATTTATGACAATCCCCAGCGCTGCGGTATCATTAAGGCTACCGCCACACCCATTCCGCAAGGAGAGTCCCATGCGCTTTGATTCCAGCCAGCTTGGCAATGTCGAGGTGGACGAAAAGACCATCATCACCTTCCCCCACGGCATTCCGGCCCTGGAGAACTGCACCCGCTTCAAGCTGTTCCATGACGCCACCCATCCGATGCCCCAGGTCTATTGGCTGCAATCGCTGGACGATCCGGGCATCACCTTCAGCCTGACCCTGCCGGAACGGCTGGGCGTGCGCTTCCAAATCGAGCTATCCGACCAGGAAGTAGCGCAACTGCAGCTGCAAGGCCCAGAGGATGCGGCCATCCTGCTGATGCTGTACCGCCCGCTGGAGGCGGACCGCGATTCCCACCCGGCGCTGGGACCGTTGCAGGCCAATCTGTGCAATCCGCTGGTCATCGGCCTGTCGTCGCAGCGCGGCATCCAGAAAACCGGTCTGCAGATCGACGTCCTGCTGCATACGCCCTGAGCATGAGCCCGCCACGATGCCCATGGTGCGGCGACGATCCGCTGTACGTCGCCTACCACGACCACGAATGGGGCCGCCCCGAGCGCGACGACCGCAAGCTGTTCGAGATGCTGATCCTGGAGGGCGCCCAGGCCGGGCTGTCCTGGATCACAATCCTGAGAAAGCGCGAAGGCTATAGGGAAGCGTTTCATGGCTTCGACCCGGCCAAGGTGGCGGCGATGAGCGAGGACGATGTGGAGCGGCTGATGGGCAACCCGGCCATCGTGCGCAACCGGCTGAAGCTCCGCAGCGCCATCCGCAACGCCAAGGTATTTCTGCAGATGCAGCGCCAGCACGGCAGCTTCGCCGACTGGCTATGGGCGCATGTGGACGGCCAGCCGATATTGCGGCGCTACGACGACTCCCGGGTTCCGGCCAGCAACGAGCTGTCCGACCTCATCAGCAAGGCGCTGCAGAAGGCCGGGATGAACTTCGTCGGCAGCACGGTGATCTACGCTTATCTGCAAGCCTGCGGCGCAGTCAACGACCACCTGTCCGACTGCTTCCTGCACCCGGACCAGGCCGGCTGAGTCCGGCGGCTCCGCCATGAAAACGGCCGCCTGAAGAGGCGGCCGTTCCTTTGCGCAGCGGCGAGGATCAGTCGAACACCAGCTGCCCATTCCTCGCGTCCACCATCACCGTAGCCTTGGGCGGGTACTTGCCAGCCAGGATGGCCTTGGCCAGCGGATTTTCCAGCTCGCTCTGGATGGCCCGCTTCAACGGCCGCGCGCCATAGACCGGATCGAAACCGGCTTCGGACAGCAGGGCCAGCGCCTCGGAGCTGATCTGCAGATTGAGGTCCAGCTTGGCCAGCCTGGCCTCCAGTCCCTTGAGCTGGATGCGGGCGATGGACTGGATATGCTTCTCGTCCAGCGCATGGAACACCACCACCTCGTCGATGCGGTTGACGAACTCGGGCCGGAACTGGATCTTCACCTCGGCCATCACCGCCAGCTTTATCACCTGGTAGTCGTCCATAGCCATCGCCTGGATCTGCTGGCTGCCGATATTGGAAGTCATCACGATCACGGTGTTCTTGAAGTCGACGGTGCGGCCCTGGCCGTCGGTGAGGCGACCGTCGTCCAGCACCTGCAGCAATACGTTGAACACGTCCGGATGCGCTTTCTCCACCTCGTCCAGCAGGATCACGCTGTACGGTTTGCGCCGCACCTGTTCGGTGAGGTAGCCGCCCTCTTCATAACCCACGTATCCGGGCGGCGCGCCGATCAGCCGCGCCACCGAATGCTTCTCCATGTATTCCGACATGTCGATGCGGATCAGGTGATCTTCGCTGTCGAACAGGAATCCCGCCAGCGTCTTGCACAGTTCGGTCTTGCCGACGCCGGTCGGCCCCAGGAACAGGAACGATCCGTACGGCTTGTTCGGATCGGCCAGGCCGGAGCGCGAGCGGCGGATGGCGTCGGCCACCGCGGTCACCGCCTCGTCCTGCCCCACCACCCGCTGATGCAGCACATCTTCCATATGCAGCAGTTTCTCGCGCTCGCCGGTCAGCATCTTGGACACCGGGATGCCGGTGGCGCGGCTGACCACTTCGGCGATCTCCTCCGCCCCCACCTGGGTGCGCAGCAGGCGGTTGGGCTTGGCCTGCTCGCCGCTGCCGGCGGCTTCGGCCTCCTTCAGGCTGGCTTCCAGCTTGGGCAGCTTGCCGTACTGCAGTTCGGCCAGCTTCTGCCAGTCGCCCTTGCGCTTGAGGTCTTCCATCTCCACCTTGAGGCGATCGATCTCCTCCTTGATGCTCTGGCTGCCCTGGGCGGCGGCCTTCTCCGCCTTCCAGATTTCCTCCAGGTCGGCGTATTCGCGCTGCAGGCGCTCGATTTCCTCCTCGATCAGCTGCAGACGCTTCTGCGAAGCCTCGTCGCTCTCGCGCTTCACCGCCTCGCGCTCGATCTTCAGCTGGATCAGCCGGCGGTCCAGCTTGTCCATCGATTCCGGCTTGGAGTCCAGCTCCATCTTGATCTTGGACGCCGCCTCGTCGATCAGGTCTATCGCCTTGTCGGGCAGGAAGCGGTCGGTGATGTAGCGCTGGGAGAGCTCCGCCGCGGCGACGATAGCCGGGTCGGTGATGTCGACGCCGTGATGGATTTCGTACTTTTCCTGCAAGCCGCGCAGAATGGCGATAGTGTCCTCCACCGACGGCTCGCCCACCAGCACCTTCTGGAAGCGGCGCTCCAGCGCGGCGTCCTTCTCGATGTACTTGCGGTATTCGTCCAAGGTGGTGGCGCCGATGCAGTGCAGCTCGCCGCGCGCCAGCGCCGGCTTCAGCATATTGCCGGCGTCCATCGCGCCCTCGGCCTTGCCCGCCCCCACCAGGGTGTGGATTTCGTCGATGAAAATCAGCGTCTGGCCGTCGTCTTTCGCCAGATCATTCAGCACCGCCTTCAGCCGCTCCTCAAACTCGCCGCGGTACTTGGCGCCGGCAATCAGCGAAGCCAGGTCCAGCACCAGCAGGCGCTTGTTCTTCAGACTTTCCGGCACTTCGCCATTGACGATGCGCTGCGCCAGGCCTTCGACGATGGCGGTCTTGCCGACGCCCGGCTCGCCGATCAGCACCGGGTTATTCTTGGTGCGGCGCTGCAGCACCTGGATGGCGCGGCGGATTTCATCGTCGCGGCCAATCACCGGATCCAGCTTGCCTTGGCGGGCGCGCTCGGTCAGGTCCATCGTGTATTTCTTCAGCGCCTCGCGCTGGCCTTCGGCGTCGGCGCTGGAGACATTTTCGCCGCCGCGCACTGCATCGATGGCGGCCTGGATGGAGGCGTGGCTGCCGCCATGCTCTTTCAGCAGCCGTCCGGTTTCGCCCTTGTCCTGGCTCAGCGCCGACAGGAATAGCTCACTGGCGATGTACTCGTCGCCCAGCTTCATCGCGATCTTGTCGGTGACGTTCAGCAGATTGGACAAATCGCGCGAGACGGTGATTTCTCCGCCATGGCCCTGCACGCGCGGCAAGCGCTCCACCGCCAGCTTCAGGCCGGCCTTCAGCGCCGGCACGTTGACGCCGGCGCGGGCCAGCAGGCCGCCGACGCCGCCTTCGCTGTCATCCAGCAGCGCCAACAGCAGGTGCTGAGGCTCGATATAGGCGTTGTCGCCCGCCACGGCCAGGCTTTGCGCGTCGCCCAGCGCCTGTTGGAATTTGGTGGTCAATTTGTCGAATCGCATGGTTGACGCTCCAGTAAAAACTATCGATGTCTTCCATTTGGGGGAGCCTGCCGATCATTTCAAGAGTGACGCCGGTCACAGCTTTGACTAGGCTCAACACCCGCACCGCGACATGACAGGGAAATATCACTCCGCCGATTGGCAAGCAAGCAGGGATTCATGAACCGGCTTCTGCTGCTCGCCGCCAGTTGATCGCTTTGCGCCCGCCCCGCCGTCGCCAGCGAGTTTTCGCTGCCGCTGTTTGACGCGTCGGTCCGCCATGGTTGCCATACTGCCGCCCGAACCAGAGCAATCCCGACGCCGGCCTGGCATGGAACTTCGCCGGGGCGATGGGCAGGGCCGCTGGTTCAACCGCGCCGGCGGCCACCGCGACGCCTTCCGCAAGGACGCCTATTTCGCCTCGCTCGGCTGGCGTAGGGAATGGGCCGTCGCCGGTCCGTTGACTGCCGGATTGCTGCCGCAAGCCGGCCCTCTCGACGGCTCCGGCCACCACGGCCTGGCCACCCGGCCCCAGCTGAACAGCGGCTCCCGCCCGCTGGCGCTGGAGCTAGTCTATTCACCCAGAATATCGGTCGGTACGCGGCAACAGAAGACCGCCGTCACCACGCTGAATCTGCGCTGGACCTTCTAGGCGCGGAACACCCTCACCTCCCGCGTCAGCGAATCCGCCAGCCGCGCCATCTCGCCAGCGGTTTCCGCCGAGCGCTCGGCGGCCTGGTTATTGGTGTCCGCCAGCCGCGCCACATGGGCCACCTGCACTGCGATGCTCTCCACCGCCTGCCGCTGCGAGGCCAGTTCCTGATTGATGCAGGCCACCACCTCCATCGATTTTTCCGCATCGGCGACGATAGAGGCCATCGCCTCCCTGGCCCGCGCGGTAATGGCCGCGCCTTCCGACGCGCAACTCACCGACTGGCGCATCGCCTGCACCGCCAGCACCGTGGCCTGTTGCATCGCCTCTATCATCCCGGCTATCTGCCGGGTGGACTGGCTGGTGCGTTCCGCCAGCTTGCGCACCTCGTCGGCCACCACCGCGAAACCGCGGCCCATCTCACCGGCGCGGGCGGCCTCGATCGCCGCGTTCAACGCCAACAGATTGGTCTGATCGGCGATATCATGGATGACATTGACGATGTCGCTGATCTGGCGCGCATTGCTCTCCAGCGCCTGCAGGCTGTCAGCGGCGTTGTCCAGGGTGGCGGTGATGCGGTTGACCTCGTCCACCGCCGCCACCAGGCTCGTGCTGCCGTTCTGCGCCGCCTCGCTGGAGGCGCGCGCCACATCGCTGGCCTCGCCCACCACCCGCTCGATCTGCTCCACGCCAGCGATCAGCAGCTCGGTATGCTGCGACATCTGCTGCGCGCTGTTGCGCTGCTCGCCGGAAGAGGCCGCCGCCGCGCCAGCCTTCTGCGACAGGTCCTGCGCCGCGCGGTCCAGGTCCACCGCATGGTGGCTGGTACGGTTGAGCGCCTGCTGGAAGCTGTCCAGCAAGCCGTTGAGCGCGTCGGCCACCTCGCCCATCTCGTCCCGCCGCCGTATCTGCAAGCGGTGCTGCAGATCGTGGTTGTCGCGGATGGACGCCACCTCGGCCACCAGTTGGCGCACCGGCCGCGTCACCAGGATCCGGGTCACACCCCACAGAGCCAGAGCCAGCACCACCAGCAATACGCTACAGCCGGCCGCCAGCCAGACCACCAGCATGCGGTTTTCGCGCTGCAGTTCGGACTCGGTCTCGTCGCTGACCACCAGCCAGTTCCACGGCGCGAAGGCGGCATAGGACAGCATGTGCGCGTCCGCGCCCTTGTCGCTGGGCAGGCGCACGGTCAGATTGCCGCTGCCGGCCTTGAGCAGGTCGCGCAGGTAGGGCTGGCCGCCGGCATCCCGCGATTTGTCTATCGAACGGCCGTTGAGCTTGGGATGCAGAAGATAGCGGCCATAGCTGGCCGAGGCAGGATTGACGTCGATCACGTCGATATGGCCGCTGTCCTCCAGCCTCACCTTGCCCAGCCGCACCAGCAGGCTGGCGATACCCTCGGTGGCGCCGACGCCGACAAAGGTGGCGCCTATCACCTTGCCGTCGCCGTCCTTGATCGGACTGTAACTGGTGACGTAATCGCGGCCGTACAGATTGGCCAGGCCGATGTAGCCGTCGCCCGCCATCAACTTGGCGTAGGCCGGCGCGGCGCGTTCCAGTTTGCTGCCCAGCGCGCGGTTGCCGTTTTCCATCAGCAGCGTGGTGGAGATGCGGACGAAGTCGTCGCCGTCGCGCGCATAGATCGAGGCGACGTTGCCGCTGACGGCGGAAAAGTGGTCAGCCATCTGGTTATTGCCGTTGACCAGCTCGCTCCCCATCATCAGCGCCGGCGTCTCCGCCCCGGCCACGCGGATCTTCTGCGCCGGTTTCAGACTGAAACCGCCCTTGAATTCGGCGAAGAACACTTTTTCAAACTGACGGGTGGACAGCCGCAGCGACTCGTTGAAACCGTCCACCATGTTCAAGGACTGCGCCAACAACTGGGCCTGCACTTTCTGGGTACGCTCCAGCATCAGCCGCTGGCTGAACAGGTATAGCGGGTACATGATCGCGCCCGCCACCAACACCATCAGTACCACCTGGGTCAACACCAGCCGGCTGCCTATGCTGCTTGCTCGCTTCATCGCCCTCTCTCCGCCCCCGCCGGAATCCGCCCGGCCAGAAACCGCATCGCCCATCCATACCCAGCGGACGGCGCGGCGCCGATCGCGAAGAACTGGAAGGCTCATGTCATGATGGCGGCCCGTCCCGCCTGGCCGCCGCTTCTTCATCTTATTACAGGCTTCCGCCCGGCAAACGCCCGCCGCGCCTGCCATCGCGACAATACCGACCCAGTCCATGCCTATGGCATTTTTGAACGCAATGCCAATTTTATTAGACTGATTAACGACAAATAACGGTGTCGGCGCATTATCCATCTGGAACGCCTGTATTGGCCGTGCGACAATCCTGGCTGACCGAACAGACCATCCGCCGGCTTTCAAGGCCGCGGACCAAGCCGCCGATGACCACGCCTTCCGACACCAGCCCCACCCGGCACGCCCAGCTCGCCTGGCAGGACGGCCAACCGCTGTCGCTCGCCTTTGGCGACGTGTATTTCTCCCGCGACGCCGGCCTGGATGAAACCCGCCATGTCTTCATTCAACACAACCAGCTGGCGGAGCGCTTCGCCGCGCTGCCCGGCCATGGCCAGTTCACCATCGCCGAAACCGGCTTCGGCACCGGCCTTAATTTCCTCTGCGCCTGGCAATGCTTCGAACAATGCGCGCCGGCCGACGCCCGGCTGCACTTCGTCAGCGCCGAGAAATACCCGCTCACGCCGACAGACCTGTCGCGCGCGCTGGCGTTGTGGCCGGAACTGACCGCCCAGTCCAGCCAGTTGCTGCGGCAATACGATGCGTTGACGCCGGGCTGGCACCGGCTGCTGCTGGCCGATGGCCGCGTCAGCCTGACGCTGATGATAGGCGATGTGCTGGAGGTGCTGCCGTTGCTGGATGCCCGTGTAGACGCCTGGTTTCTGGACGGCTTCGCGCCGTCGAAAAACCCGGACATGTGGCAACCACCCTTGTTCGACCAGATGGCCAGGCTGTCCGCGCCCCACGCCACCTTCGCCACCTTCACCAGCGCCGGCGCCGTGCGCCGCGGCCTGGCGGAGGCCGGATTCGAAGTCAAAAAAGCGCCGGGGCACGGACAGAAACGCCACATCTGCCATGGCCGGCTGAACGCCGCCCCGGCAGCGCCATGGCAGCCGCCCTGGTTTGACCGTCCGCCGCAGCGCTGGCGCGAACGCAGCGCCATTGTGGTAGGCGGCGGCATGGCCGGTGCCTCCACCGCCTATAGCCTGGCCCGGCGCGGCTGGCAGGTGACGCTGATAGAACGCATGCCGCAATTGGCCAGCGCCGCCTCCGGTAATCCTCAAGGCGTGCTGTACACCAAGTTGTCGCCGCATCTCACCCCCTTGAGCCGGCTGGTGCTGTCCGGTTACGCCTACAGCCTGCGCGCGCTGCACACGCTGCTTCCGGGCGAGGAGCGGAGCTGGCAGGCCTGCGGCGTGCTGCAGTTGGCGTATGAAGACAAGCAAGAGGAAAAACAGCAGGCGCTGGCCGCGCTGGGCCTGCCGGAAAGCGTGATGCGGCGGCTGGACCGAGCCCAGGCCAGCGAACTGGCCGGCGTGGCGCTGCCCAGCGGCGGGCTGTTTTTCCCGCAAGGCGGCTGGGTGCATCCACCGGCGCTGGTGGCTCGGCTGACGCAGCATCCCAATATCACGCTGCGCACCAACCATACCGTGCTGCAGTTGGACTACAGCCCGGAACAGCAAAGCTGGCTGGCCAGCGACGAGAGCGGTCCGCTGGCCCTGGCCTCGGTGGTGGTGCTGGCCGGCGCGGCGGAAACCGCCCAATTCGACTCCACCAGCCATCTGCCGCTGAAAAAGATACGCGGCCAGGTGACCAGCATCGCCGCCACGGCGGACAGCGCGCGGCTGGCCACCGTGCTGTGCGGCGAAGGCTACATCTCGCCGGCCCGCGACGGCCGGCATTGCCTGGGCGCCACCTTCAAGTTCGACAGCGACGACCTGGCTGTGAGCGAAGGGGAGCACCGGGAAAACCTGCAGATGCTGGCCGAGCTGGCGCCGGCTCTGCACGGCAGCCTGACCGGAGGAGATGCCGCCAGCGCCGGTCTCGATGGCCGGGCAGCCTTCCGCTGCACCAGCCCCGACTATCTGCCGTTGATCGGCCCGGTGGTCACCCGCCGCGACTTCGCCGACCGCTACCGGGAATTGGCGAAGGACGCCACCCTGCGCCCGGAGCAGCCCTGCCCCTGGGTCGAGGGCCTGTACGTCAATACCGCGCACGGCTCGCGCGGCCTGATCACCGCGCCGTTGTCGGGAGAGATTCTGGCGGCGCTGCTTGAGGGAGAACCGGCGCCGCTGCCGGCCGACCTGATGCAGGCGGTCCATCCCAGCCGCTTTCTGCTGCGCGACCTGATCCGCCACAAGCTGAACCCGGACGCGCGGTGAATCATTCGGCCGGCAGCGCGCGCTGGATCGCCTCGCGGATGGGATCGGGTATGGCTACCGACTTCTGCGCCTTATAGTCGACCCAGACCAGCAACACCTCGGCGCTGGCGTACACCACGCCGGGGTCGTCCTGCCGATAGAAATGATGGTGCAGTTTCAGGCTGCTGCGGCCCAGTTTTTCCAGCTCGATGGTGATTTCCAGCGTTGCGGGGTAGGTCAGCTGCTTGCGGAAGGTGCAAGCGGTATTGGCCAGCACCGGGCCGATATTGTCCGGATCGATACCGTAGCCCAGCGAGTCCAGCCATTCGATCCGCACCTGCTCCAGATAGCGGAAATAGTAGGTGTTGTTCAGATGGCCGACGGCGTCCATGTCGCCCCAGCGCATGCTGATGACGCGCTTGTCTATTACCGGATAATGCGTGGTCAAAACCTGATCCTTTCATGTGGGTTGGTCGCCATATGATAGCGTCAAAGCACCTGACACGTGCTCATCCAAACATTCCAGACGATTGTTTTGCTAAAGTGTTAATTCCAACTGAATTCCATTACACCCTGTCACACAAGCCATCAACAATCACGCTACTGGCCGCCCGCCGCAGTCGGGATAATGACCCGGTCAGCTTGCGAAACCCAACGGATTCTCAAGCCGGACGCGATCGGATTGCGTCGTCAATGGCGCGTAGTCTGGTCACCTGAGCGAAGGTGCAATTGGGAGCCCCCTTTGGGGCTCTTTTTTTTTGCCCTCGGCCGCGCCCAAGCGCTGCCTGTACGAAAACCGTCCCGCCATGCAAAATGGCGAACATAGTCAACCCCGTACGCCATCACCATGTGGAAATCGATATTCGCCATCGCCGGCGGCGCCGCCATAGGCGCGCTGTTGCGCTGGTTTCTCGGGCTCAGGCTGAACAGCCTGTTCCCTGCCCTGCCGCCCGGCACGCTGGCCGCCAATCTGATAGGCGGCTACATCATAGGCCTGGCGGTGGCACTATTTGCCGACATGCCCAGCCTGTCGCCGATGTGGCGCTTGCTGATCATCACCGGCTTCTGCGGCGGGCTAACCACCTTCTCCACCTTCTCGGCGGAAGTAGTGGACCTGCTGCGCCAGGGCCAGCTGATGCCGGCCCTCACCGCCATCGCGGTGCACGTCAGCGGCTCGCTGCTGATGACCATGGCCGGCATCGCCAGCTGGCAGCTACTGCGGCGCTGAGCCGCCGCCTGCGCCATCGGCCATGCAAAAGGACAAGCTAGAACTACGTATTTGCCACATTTGAAGCAGCGTAGTCCTGATTCTATCTTTCAACCTCCGAACTAAGTGTTTCTCCGGAGATTGACATGGCAAACCCTCTGACGCTGCTGATGCCGATCCGGCAAGACGCCGACCTTGCCTCCCTGGCAGACGCCATCCGGGAAAGCCAGCCCCGGCTGCGTCGGGCGCTGGCCTCCCTAGGCACCATCCACTATGCCCGCCTGCTGCTGCTGGACCGCGCCGCGCCTAATCTGCAACCCGGCCCCACTCCCAGCCAGAATCATGTTCTGGCCATCATCGGCGAATACGACGGCAGCTTCGACGCCTGCATCGTAGGCCTGGCCGGCGAGGCCGGCCCCATCTTCGACACCCTGCTGCAATTCGTAGAGGACGGCGCAGGCCTGATTCCGGCCGCCAACCACGTGGCGCCCCTCTCGGCCTTCGTCAGCCGGAACAACGCCTCGCAGCACGCCCCCAACCAAGACCAGTACCAGGCCTACGCCGCCACCGCGCAGGAAATCATGGCCGCGCTGCCCTAAGCCTTCCCCCGAGCCAAACAAAACACCCCGCGGCGACGCGGGGTGTCTTTGCCTCGGGACAGCCTTGCGGCCGGCCCTGAATCAGCCGCGCAGGCGGCGCAGCACTTCGTCCTTGCCTATCAGCGCCAGCACCGCGTCTACCGACGGAGTCTGGGTGGTGCCGCACACCAGCACCCGCAGCGGCATGCCCAGCTGACCCATCTTGATGCCTTCGTCGGCGCAGAAGGGCTTGAACAGTTCGTGAATGCTTTCAGCGGTCCAATTGTCCAGCGCGGCCAGCTTGTCGGCGAAGCGGCCCATCCGCGCGACGGTGTCGCCGGCCAGGTGCTTTTCCACATCGGCGGCGGCCGGCTCGCGCTTACGGTAGAAGTAGTCCACCTCCAGCGCCAGCGCGTTCAGGTCCTGCACCCGCTCTTTCACCAAGGCCAGCACGTCGCTCATGGCCGGACCGCTGGAGGTGTCGACATTGGCGGCGGCCAGGCGCGGCGCGATCAGCTCGGCCAGGCGGGCGTTGTCGGCGGACTTGATGTGCTGGGCGTTCAGCCACATGAACTTTTCCTGGTTGAAACGGCTGGCGGAGGGACTCACCGCCTCCAGCGTGAACCACTCGACAAACTGCTCCATGCTGAAGAATTCGTCGTCGCCGTGGCCCCAGCCCAGGCGCGCCAGATAGTTGAGCAGCGCTTCCGGCAGAATGCCCTTGTCGGCGTAGTCCACCACGCTCACCGCGTCGCGGCGCTTGGACATCTTCTGGCCGTCCTCATTGAGGATCATCGGCAGATGGCCGTACACCGGCAGCGGCGCGTTCAGCGCCTTGAGGATGTTGATCTGGCGTGGAGTGTTGTTGACGTGGTCGTCGCCGCGGATCACGTGGGTGATCTGCATGTCCCAGTCGTCCACCACCACGCAGAAGTTGTAGGTGGGGCTGCCGTCCGGACGGGCGATGATCAGGTCGTCCAGCTCGGTGTTGGATATCTCGATGCGGCCCTTGACCGCGTCGTCCCAGGCCACCACGCCGTCCAGCGGCGTCTTGAAGCGCACCACCGGCTGCACACCCTCAGGAACGGCCGGCAAGGTCTTGCCTTCCTCCGGCCGCCAGCGGCGGTCGTAACGCGGCTTGTCGCCGCGGGCTTCCTGCTCGGCCCGCATCGCCTCCAGCTCTTCCTTGCTGCAATAGCACGGGTAGGCGTGGCCGGAAGCCAGCAGCTGCTGGATGACTTCCTTGTAGCGGTCGAAACGGTGGGTCTGGTAGAACGGACCCTCGTCGTAGTCCAGACCCACCCAATGCATGCCATCCAGAATGGCTTTCACCGATTCCGGGGTGGAGCGCTCCAGGTCGGTGTCTTCGATGCGCAGCACGAACACGCCGTTGTTCTTGCGGGCGTAGGCCCAGGAAAACAGCGCGGTGCGCACGCCGCCGATGTGCAGGTAACCGGTGGGGCTGGGGGCGAAACGGGTACGGATCATGATGGGTAGGACTCTGCGGGAAAACTGAAAGACGGCTATTGTACGCCGTCAACAAAAAAGCCCGCAAACTTGCGGGCCTTATTTTGCATGGCTCAGACCATATTCGGCAGGGTGTGGGCCGGCATCATCTGCGCCAGCAGCCAGAAAGCGGTCAAGGCGAGCATGGCGGCCATGCTGAAATTGAAGGCGCGCAGTCGCGGCGGCGAATCCAGGAAGCGTCGGATGGCCACGCCGGAGCCGGCCCACACCGCGATGCAAGGCAGGCTGGTGAAGAAAGTGATCAGCACAAACAGCGCGGCGGCGTACCAGGCGTTCATATGCGCCGGCAGGAACACCATCACCAGGTTGAAGCCCATCAGCCACACCTTGGGATTGAGCCAGTTGAACATGATGCCGCCCCAAAAGCCCATCGGCCGCGAGCCGGACTCGGCGCTTCTGGCGGCGCCGGCGCGCGCCATGCCCCAGGACAGCCACAACAGATAGCAGCAGCCGGCGATCGCCAGGTACAGCTGCAGCGACTCCATCAGCGACATCAAGGCGCCCAGCGCGACGGTGAGGATGCCCACCTGCAGGGACAGGCCCAGCGCCATGCCCAGCAAGGACGGCAAAGTCCGGGAAAAACCGAAATTGACGCCGGACGAGGCCAGCACCAGGTTGTTGGGGCCGGGGGTGATGGACATCACCAAGAGATAAGTGACCAGCGCTACCAGATTCATGACGACTCCTAAACCGCAACCGGCACGCGCCGGCATCCACGGGGCATGCCCCCGACTCAAGGTCGTCATCTTAGGCGGTTTCGCTGGACAATTACAGATTCAGAAAAATAGAATTGAGACCATAACAGTTTAACAAGCGAAAAACTGTTATGGTCTATTTCGTTTGAAACTGTACCGTCCGCACCCATCCGGAGATTGAAAAATGAGCAGCGAGCCGCTCTACCAGCAGCTGGTGAACGAATGGACCACCCTGATCCAGACCGGCACGGTCCGTCCCGGCGAGCGCCTGCCGTCTGTGCGCAAGGCCTGCGCCATGCACAAGGTCAGCCCGTCCACCATCCTGCTGACCTACCGCACGCTGGAGGACCGCGGCCTGATCGAAGCCCGACCGCAGTCGGGCTTCTACGTCAAGTCCGCCGCCAACCTGCCGTTGCCGCGGATGCGCCGGCAAAGCGCCGCCCACCACACCGGCGGCGAGGTGGTGGACCAGATCGAGGCGGTGATGGGCGCGCAAAACCAGGCCGACTTCATCGACCTGTCGCTGGCCAGCCCGCGCGGCAGCGACTTCTACCCCACCACCCGCTTCAAGCACATCATGGGCCGGCTGCTGCGCCAGCACCCCGAGCTGACTACCGACTACCCGTTCCCGCCGGGTTCGGAGCGGCTGCGGCGGCAGATCGCGCAGCGCGCGGTGAGCTGGGGCTGCGTGCTGGCGGCGGACGACTTGGTGATCAGCAACGGCTGCACTGAGGCGCTGCAACTGGCGCTGCGCGCCACTTGCAAACCGGGCGACACCGTGGGCGTGGAGTCGCCCACCTATTTCGCGCTGCTGCCTATGCTGAAGGACCTGGGCTTGAGCGTGATCGAAATCCCCACCCACCCCACCAGCGGACTGGCGCTGGACGCGCTGGAATTGTTGCTGTCGGAAAAGCGGCTCAACGCCATCGTGGCGATGCCCACGGTGCACAACCCGCTGGGCAGCACCATGCCGCCGGAAGCCAAGCAGCGGCTGGCGCAGCTGGTATGCGACTACCAGGTGCCGCTGATCGAGGACGTGCCGCACGCCGACCTGTTCTACGGCGCCACCACTCCGGACGCGGTGAAAGCCTACGACCGCGACGGCTGGGTGCTTTTGTGCGCCAGCTACAGCAAGACGCTGGCGCCCGGCTTCCGCATCGGCTGGATCGCGCCGGGACGATTTCTCAGCGCGGTGCGGCGACTGAAGTTCGCCAGCAGCCTGGGCCAGCCGGCGCTATTGGAAGAAACCTTGGCGGAATATCTGGAGAGCGGCGGCTACGACCACCACCTGCGGCTGATCCGCCGCCACTTCATCAACCAGATGGAGAAGCTGCGCGGCGCGGTGGCGCAGCACTTCCCAACCGGCACCCGCGCCACCCTGCCCTCAGGCGGCTGCCTGCTGTGGGTGGAGCTGCCCAGCCACGCCGACACCATGCAGCTGTTCCATGCCGCGCTGGCGGAACGCATCACCGTAGTGCCGGGCGCGATGTACTCGGCCAAGGGCCGCTACCGCAACTGCCTGCGGCTGTCATGCTGCTATCCGTGGAACGAAGCCTACCAACGGGCGCTGGCGCGGGTGGGAGAGTTGGCGGGCCAACTGGCGGACAAGGATTGAAATATAACGGATAGTTATATTTAGAAGCATCGTTATCTCCTTGTGGTCATTCAGAAGCGGCATTAAGGTAGATGTTCATGACATCAGCCTGACCATTCCGCCAACCCGTCCTGGAGCCTGACGATGAAACTGGAAACCCTAGCCGTCCACGCCGGATACAGCCCCGACCCCACCACCCATGCGGTCGCGGTGCCCTTGTACCAGACCACCAGCTATGCCTTCGACAGCACCCAGCACGGCGCCGACCTGTTCGACCTCAAAGTGCAGGGCAATATCTACACCCGCATCATGAACCCCACCACCGATGTGCTGGAGAAACGGGTGGCCGCGCTGGAAGGCGGCATAGGCGCTCTGGCGGTGGCCTCCGGCATGGCGGCCGTCACCTATGCCATCCAGACCATCGCCGAGGCCGGCGACAACATCATCGCCACCCGCACGCTGTACGGCGGCACCTACAATCTGTTCGCCCACACCTTCCCGCAGTTCGGCATAGAAGTGCGCTTCATCGACTACCGCGACCCTGCCGCCATCGCCGCCCTGGTGGACGAGCGGACCCGCGCAGTGTTCTGCGAATCCATCGGCAACCCGCTGGGCAACGTGGTGGACTTCGCCGCCTTCGCCGCCGAGGCGCACCGCCACGGCCTGCCGCTGATCGTCGACAACACCGTGCCCTCGCCCTATCTGTGCCGCCCGTTCGAACACGGCGCCGACATCGTGGTGCACAGCCTGACCAAATATCTGGGCGGCCACGGCAACAGCATAGGCGGCGTCATCGTCGACTCGGGCAAATTCCCATGGGGCGAGCACGCCAAGCGCTTCGCGCGGCTGAACACCCCGGACGTCAGCTATCACGGCGTCAATTATGTCGAGGCGCTGGGCGCGGCGGCCTACATCGCCCGCGCCCGCGTGGTACCGCTGCGCAACACCGGCGCGGCGATCTCGCCGTTCAACTCTTTTCTGATCCTGCAGGGAATCGAAACGCTGGCGTTGCGAATGGACCGCATTTGCGACAACGCGCTGCGCGTGGCTCAATACCTGCGGGAAAGCCCGGCGGTAGAGTGGGTGGAATACGCCGGCCTGCCGGACAGTCCGAGCAAGCCGCTGGCGGACCGCTACCTGGGCGGCCGCGCCTCCGGCATCCTGTCCTTCGGCATCAAGGGCGGGGAGCAAGCCGGCGGCCGCTTCATCGACGCGCTGCAATTGGTGACCCGGCTGGTCAATATCGGCGACGCCAAATCGCTGGCCTGCCACCCCGCCTCCACCACCCACCGCCAGCTGTCGCCGGAAGAGCAACTGAGCGCCGGCGTCAAGCCGGAACTGATCCGGCTATCCATCGGCATCGAGCATATCGACGACATCCTGGCGGATATCGGCCAGGCGCTGAAAGCGGCCGCGCAATAAATGCCGCAAACAGAAAGGGCCGCATCCGCGGCCCTTTTCCATTTCCCTCGCAACCCGTCACCCCGCCCTGGCGGCGGATGCACGGCCGCGCTGGCTGGCGCGGGCCGGCGGACCTACTTCGTGTTCCTGCAAGGGTTGGCTGGCGGCGGGCATCGCAGGCGCATCGTGCGCCATGCGCGACAGCCAGGCGAACGCCTGCAGGCCGCCACTGATTGCGCCGTTGGCGCTCTTGCAGCTCAGGCACACCGGTTTGCCGTTGCGCTGCTTCAGGGCATCGTCCACCCGCTGGCCATACAAGGCCTGCCCATGCTCGCGCTGCCAGTCCAGCAAGGTCTGCGCCAGATATTGCAGCGACGGGTCCTCCTGCTTGTAATGATTGCGGTAGACGGTCAGCCACAACTGGCCGGCCTCGTCCTGGCTCAGCAGTATGGTCTGGTAGGCGATGGTGACCGCGTCGCCGCGGCTGACCGTACCGGCCAGCTCCAGCGCATCCTCGTTATGCATCCGCACGCAGCCATGGCTGCGGAATCCGGGCACCGAAGCCGGGGCGTTGGTACCGTGGAAGCCCAAGCCCAGGCTGCTCTCGCCGAAGCGCACGAACACCGGGCCCAGCGGATTGTTGGGGCCAGGCGGCACCACGGTCTGCACTTCCTTGCCGCTGCGGCGCATTTCCTCCTGGATGGACTTGGGGACATGCCAGGCCGGCGCCTTGTAGATGCCGGTGATATCGAAGCTGCCAGTCGGCGTCTGGGTCAGCATTTTGCCCACCGCCACCGGGAAGATCCGCGCCAACTTGCCGTCCTGATACAGGAACAGCCGCGCCTGCGGCAGGTTCAGCACCAGGTGCCGTCCCGCCGGGTTCACCTGGATGTCCGGCGCCGGCGTCACCGCCGCCGCGCACGGAAACGCCAGCGAGCCACCCAGCGCCAGCACCGATAACCACTTCAACATACCTTGCCCTGAATTACATGAACATGGTTCAGATTGTAACAGAAAGCCCCGCCAGCCCGGATTGTGCGAATTTACACCGCCCCGCCAAGCATCAATTCGCCAAACCTAGCAGCTGCAGCCGTCTGGGCAAACAAACCTCCGTCAAATCATAACGCTCCACCACCGACTGCCGCGCGGCCTGGCGCAACTCAGCCAAGTCCTGCCGGGACCGGCACGCGCCAGCCACCGCGTCGGCGATGTCTTCTGGAGAAAAGAAGTCCACCAACAAACCATTGCGCCCCCCCTCAATCACCTCCTGCACCGGCGCGGTCCGCGAGCCGATCACGACGCAACCGCACGCCATCGCCTCCAGCATCGACCACGACAAGACAAAGGGATAAGTCAGATACACATGCGCCGTCGAAACTTGCAATAACCGCAAATAGTAGTCATACGGGGCTTTGTTGCACAAATCCGCCGCACCGCGGCTTGGTTAAGATAGCGGCATGCCCAAGCCCGTTCCGAAATGCTACCGAACCACCAACTGGAAAGCCTACAACCAAGCGCTGATCCTGCGCGGCTCCCTGTCCATCTGGCTCGACACAAGCTTGATGTGGCAGGCAAAACCGCAGGGAAAGCGAGGCCGAGCGCAGTCCTATAGCGATGCCGCCATTCAATTCTGTCTGACCATCAAAAAACTGTTTGGATTGGCGTTGCGGCAAACCATCGGTTTCATTCAAAGCCTGTTCAAGCTGGCGGGCCTGGACTGGAGCATCCCCGACTACAGCGGCAGCAGACGCTGCAGGTCAAGATTCCCTACCAGAAAAGCTCAGGCGCGCTGCATCTGCTGGTGGATAGCACTGGGATCAAAATGCTGGGCGAAGGCGAGTGGAAAACCAAGAAGCATGGCGCGGAGTATCGCCGGCAATGGCGCAAGGTGCATCTGGGCATCGATGCGAAAACCCTGCAAATCCGCGCCATGGAGGTGACAGACAAGCGCCAGGGCGATGCGCAAATGCTGCCTTCGCTATTGGCGCAAATCCCGGTCGATGAGCCGATAGCCTGCGTGAGTGGCGACGGGGCTTTCGATACCAAGGCATGTCATGAGGCGATTGCCGCGCGAGGCGCAACCGGATGTATTCCGACCCGCAGGAATGCGAGACCGTGGAAAGGAAATTCGCTGGGTGTGCTGGCTCGCAACGAGATTCTGCGGGCGACCAAGCGACTAGGCAGGGCAATCTGGAAACGCTGGAGCGGCTATCATCGCCGCAGCTTGGTGGAAACTAAGATACATTGCTTCAAACGGTTGGGGGAAAGGGTGACGGCACGGCGTTTCGATGGTCAAGTGGCAGAGCTGCAAGTGCGCGCAGCGATCTTGAACCACTTCAGCATGCGGGGCCGGCCGTGCACGGTGGCTATGGCATAAATCGGTTTGGGGAAAGGGGAAACTCGTCCTGCCTGGGATTTGTGCAACAGAGCCGCCCACGACCCATCCACCTCGCTTTTTCTATACGCCGCCGCCAGCCAGGCGCTTTGCCACCACCCGCAGACACATGAGGCATGGGCGCAACTCCATGCAGGAGAGGCCCAACTAGGCAGCGCCCGCGCAGCCTACTTGCCCACGCTGAGCGCCTCGCTGCAAAACGGACGCGACCACGCCGTCACGCAAGTTCCCTCCATGCCGGAACTGAGCACCGACACGCACAGGCGCTACCGCAGCGATACCCTGACGTTGAACTGGTTGCTATACGACTTTGGCGCCCGCGACGCCGCGCTGAAGAACGCGCACGCCCTGCTGGAATCCGCCCAAGCCAATCTGGACGGCGTGATGCAGAAAGTCCTGGCCGGCACCGCCCAGGACTATTACGCCGCCATCGCCGCCCAGGCCGCCAGGCAGGCGGAGCAAGAAACCGAAACGGTCGCGGAGCAGAGCCTTGAGGCCTCCAGCCGGCGCGTCCGCGCCGGCGTTGCCGCCATCAGCGACCAATTGCAGGCGTAAACGGCCGCTGCCCAGGCCCGGTACGCGCTGGCCAAGGCCGAAGGCGCCTGGCGCAATGCGATGGGGGCGCTGGCGCTGGACATGGGCTTGTCGCCATCCACTCCACTGCGCCTGCCGCCGGCCAGCCAGTTCGACGCCTCGTCCAACGCCGGCCTGGGGCCAGTAGACGAATTATTAGCCGTCGCCCAACGGGAGCACCCCAGCCTGCTGGCCGCCCGCGCGCAGCTGGCCGCAGCCCAGGCCAAGGAGGACCAAGTACAGGCACAGGGGAGGCCGTCCGTCAGCTTCGTCGCGCGCGCCAACCACAGCACCCAGCCGGAGAGCCTGGGCACGGGCCTGCCGCTGGTGGGCGCGCGCGCGCAGGATCGCTACATCGGCATACAGGTCGACATCCCGCTATTCGAGGGTTTTGGCCGGCACTATCAGATCTTGCAGGCCGCCGCCGAGGCGGAAAACCGGCAGGCCCAGCTGGAAGACGCACAGATGCAGGTGACGCAAGGCGTCTGGACCCATTACCAGTCACTGGAGACCGCCACCGCGAATGCACGTATCACACGCGAGCTGCTGGACAGCGCGCAGGCAGCCTTCGTCGTCGGCAAGGCCCGCTACGAAAAAGGAGCCGGCAACATTCTGGAACTGCTGAGCGTGCAGGCTGAATTGGCCAAGGCGCGCCAACAACGGGTGCAGGCGCTGACAGACTGGCTGACCGCCCGCCTACAACTGGCCGCCAGCGTGGGGAGGCTTGATCCCGGGGCCTTGCGGTGACATCCAGAGCCCGCAACGGCTGCAGCATAAAAAAACCAGCAAGAATCGCCGGTTTTTGAGAAAATCCGCGTTTACCGATTGATTTCGCAAGCAAGACGATGACGCACCCAAAGACTATTGCCCTGGTCGAATCGCTGGATCACGAAGGCCGGGGGGTCGCCCATGTTGACGGCAAGACCATTTTCATCGATGGCGCCCTGCCGTACGAAAAGGTGGTCTACAGCAGCTACCGCAAGAAGCCCAGCTACGAAAACGCCCAGACCAGCGCCGTGCTGAAGGAAAGCTTCATGCGCGCCGAGCCGCGCTGTCCGCACTTCGGCACCTGCGGCGGCTGTTCGATGCAGCACGTCGAGTTCAGCGCCCAGGTGGCGATCAAGCAGCGCGTGCTGGAGGACAATCTGCAACGCATCGGCAGGGTCAAGGCCGAACGCATTCTGACCCCCATCGCCGGACCGGCCTGGCATTACCGTCATCGCGCCCGACTGTCCGCCCGCCTGGTGGCCAAGAAGGGCGGCGTGCTGGTGGGCTTCCACGAGAAGAACTCCAGCTACATCGCCGAGATGCGCGAATGCCACATCCTGCCCAAGCACATCTCCGACCTGATCCTGCCGCTGCGGGAAATGATCGCCAGGCTGTCGATCAGCCAGCGCATGCCGCAGGTGGAAGTGGCCGTCGGCGACAAGCTGGACATCCTGGTGTTCCGCAATATGGACGACATCACCGACGCCGACTTTGAAATCCTGAAGGGCTTCGCCGATGCGCACCGCAGCGCCGAACGCCCGCTGCAGATCTGGCTGCAGCCCAAGGGCCCGGAAACCTGCTACCCGATCTATCCGCTGGATGCGCCCAAGTTGACCTACAGCATGCCGGAGTACGCGGTGGAGATGCCCTACTACCCCACCGAATTCACCCAGGTGAACCCGCAGATCAATGCGGTGATGGTGGCGCGCGCGCTGAAATTCCTCGACCCGCAGCCGGGCGAGCGCATCGCCGACATGTTCTGCGGCATCGGCAACTTCACCCTGCCGATCGCCCGCTCCGGCGCGCGAGTGCACGGCATGGAAGGCAGCCAGCCGCTGGTGAAGCGCGCGGTGGAAAACGCCACCCACAACGGCCTGCAGGACAAGGTGAGCTATGAAATGGCCAACCTGTTCGAAGTCACCGAGGAATCGTTCGCCTCGCTCGGCAAGTTCGACAAGATGCTGGTGGACCCACCGCGCGACGGCGCGGTGCAGCTGCTGAAGGCCATCACCGAGGAAACCGCGCCCAAGCGCATCGTCTACGTGTCCTGCAACCCGGCCACGCTGGCGCGCGACGCCGGCATCCTCGTCAATACCAAGGGCTACACGCTGAAGACGGCCGGCATCATCAATATGTTCCCTCACACGGCGCATGTGGAGTCGGTGGCCTGGTTCGAGAAGACCAGCCCGTGCAAGAGCCGCAAGGAAGTGGAAGCGATAGAAGCGCTGGAAGCGGCCGAGCGCGAAGCGGCGAAGGCGGCGCGCAAGGCCGAGGAAGCCGCGGAAGAAGCGAAGAAAGCCCAGCAGCAGGCCGAGAAAGCCGCCGCCAAGGAAGCGCGCCGCGCCCACTATTTCAGCGAGAAGGCCCGCCGCGAAGCCGAAGGCGATCCGTCGCAGGCGTGATGAAACCCGCCCGGTTTTGACCATTGCGTCAAACCGGGCGTTTTTGTCTTCATTTAAAGACAGATTGTTTGATTTAAAGACTGGTTTTAACTCGAACTTCAGCGCATTGTGCCGACACCGCCGGCGCTTACCCATGGCGCATGACGGCAAGGCCCAGGCCGTAAAACCGGCCGCCTTTATAAAAACTGGCGTCGGCCCGCCCCCAGGCGCGGGACCGACACACTGCTCGAAACACGCCCCGGCAGGGGGAAACCCAAAAGCGACACCTAACCATGCATATCGTCCAATTCATCATCGGCCTCGTCGTCGTGCTGGCCCTCACCCAGCTGGTCGCGCGCGACCGCAAGAACATCAAGATACGCTCCGTGATCCAGCTGCTGGTCATCGAGATCGCGCTGGCGTTCTTCCTGCTCAACACCACTTACGGCCTCGCCATCGTCGGCAGCATCTCCGGCGTCTTCACCAAGCTGATGGACTTCGCCGGCGAAGGCACCCAGTTCGCCTTCGGCGGCATCCAGAACAAGGGTGAATTCAGCTTCTTCCTGAACGTGCTGATGCCCATCGTGTTCATCTCGGTGCTGATCGGCATCCTGCAGCACATCCGCGTGCTGCCGGTGGTCATCCGCGCTGTCGGCTTCGTGCTGTCGAAGATCAGCGGCATGGGCAAGATCGAATCGTTCAACGCCATCAGCTCGATGATGGTAGGCCAGTCGGAAAACTTCATCGCCTACAAGAACATCATCCACACCTTCGACGAAAAGCGCATGTACACGCTGGCCGCCACCGCGATGTCCACCGTGTCGATGTCCATCGTCGGCTCCTACATGCAGATGATAGAGCCGCGTTACGTGGTGACCGCCCTGGTGCTCAATCTGTTCAGCACCTTCGTGGTGCTGTCGCTGATCAACCCCTACGACAGCGCGCTGGGCGAGGACGAACTGATCAGCAGCGACGGGCATCGCGTGTCCTTCTTCGAAATGCTGGGAGAATACATCCTGACCGGTTTCAAGATCGCGGTGATCGTCGCCGCGATGCTGGTCGGCTTCATCGCGCTGATCGCCTGCGTCAACTTCATTTTCACCTCGATCTTCGGGATCAACTTCCAGACCATGCTGGGCTATGTGTTCTGGCCGTTCGCCTGGCTGATGGGCGTGCCCACCAACGAGGCGCTGACCGCCAGCAGCATCATGGCGACCAAGCTGGTCACCAACGAATTCGTTGCCATGCTGGAACTGAAGAACCAGGCCGCCCACCTGTCAGCCTACACCCGCGGCGTGCTGTCCATCTTCCTAGTGTCCTTCGCCAACTTCAGCTCCATCGGCATCATCGCCGGCGCGGTCAAGGGCCTGGACGAGGATCGCGGCAATATGGTGTCCCGCTTCGGCCTGAAGCTGGTCTATGGTTCGTCGCTGGTAAGCATTCTGTCCGCGCTGATCGCCGGCCTGGCGCTGTAAGCCGCGCGGCATCGGCCACTTCGCGACCGCCCGTGCCCAACGGGCGGTTTTTCATTGCGCGCCCTCCCGGCTACCCGCGCTTTATCGCATAATATCCACCTACCCATACAGGAACCGCGCCATGCCGCATCCCGCCCTCAGCGAACAAGACTACCAGCGCCTGTCCTCCATCCTGGCGCGCTTCGCCGATCAGCAATGCATGAATCTGGAACAGCTGGACGGCTTCTTCGCCGCCCTGCTGTCCGGCCCACAGGCCATCCCGCCGGCAGAATGCCTGCCGCTGATCCTGGGCGAAGCCTTCGACGATGAAAGCGCCTTCCCCAGCGAGAAATCGCTGGAGCAGTTCGTCGCGCTGCTGCGCGGCCACTGGCAGGACATCGCCAACGCCCTGTCGGGCGGCGAATTTCAACCCTGGCTGGACGCCGACGCCAACGGCGCGGTGCTGGGCAACGACTGGTGCGAAGGCTTTGTTTCCGGCATGGAGCTGCTTAACGACGACTGGGGCATGCTGTTCGAATCGGCAGAAAACGCGCCGCTGCTGGAGCCGATCCTGGCGCTGGGCTTCGAGCGCCATCCCGACGCCGAGATGCGCCCCTTCGTCGAAGCCATCAGCGCGGAGCAACGCGAAGCCTGGCTGGCGGCCATCTCGCCCTCGGTGCACGGCATCCACAATTTCTTCGCCGCGATACGCCGCCAGCTGGAGCGGGAAGAACAAGACCTGGAACAGCAGGAACGCCGCCCGCACTGAGCCCGGGTAAACCCCGGCGCCGCGGCGCGCGTTAAACAGCAAAACCATAAGCAGCCGGCGATCCGCCGGCTGCCTTCGTATTTTTTCTTGAACAGGAATTTGTCCATGAATGCCATCGAAGCTTTGCTGTTTGCCGTCATCCAGGGGGTCAGCGAGCTGTTTCCCGTCAGCAGCCTGGGGCACGGCGTACTGATTCCCGACTGGCTGCGCTGGTCGATCAACCGTACCCATCCGGACTTCCTGCCGTTCATGGTGATGCTGCACCTGGGCACCGCGGCCGCGCTGCTGATCTATTTCCGTCGCGACTGGATCGCGCTGATCGGCGGCTGGCTGAAGGCCGGCGGCCGCGCCAGCAATCCGGAAGCCCGGCTGATGTGGCTGGTGATCGCCGGCACCATACCGGCCGGCATCCTGGGCCTGCTGCTGGAAAAACAACTGCGCCAGCTGTTCACCAGCACCACCGCCGTACTGGTTTTCCTGGCGCTGAACGGCCTGATGCTGTTGTGGGGCGACAGGCTGAAGAAAAAGACCGCCTCGCATCAGCTATCGGAACTGAGCTTCGCCGGCGCCATCAAGATAGGCGCGGGCCAAGCGCTGGCGCTGCTGCCCGGCTTCTCCCGCTCTGGCGCCACCCTGGTCACCGGCCTGGCCCACGGCCTGGACTACGCATCGTCGGCCCGCTTCTCCTTTCTGCTGGCCACGCCCATCATCACCGCCGCCGGCATGCTGGAAATCCCCAAGCTGGCCCACAGCCATGCGCCCGCGCCCTGGGGCTTGCTGCTGGCCTGCGGCGCGGTATCCGGCGTGTGCGCCTACGCCAGCACCTGGTTCCTGATGCGCTATTTCAAGAAGACCGAAATCGAATCGCTGCGCCCCTTCGGCTACTACTGCCTGCTGGTCGGCGTGGGCGGCTTGCTGGCGAAATTAGTGTAAATCGGCTGGACTTGGCCGATACCTATTATAAAATTGCAACAAGAATAGTAATTCTACTTATTGAAATACAGATGGCGCTCTACTAGAGCGCCATCTGTTTTAGAATGACTACCTAGAGGCGTCAGACCTCGTCATAGACGATTAATTTTTTGGAAGAATGAGTGTTTTGGAAGAACGCAAGAATGAACGCCTGCCCAACGATCTGGCCAGGCGGGCCACGGCCATCATAGAGATGCCGGATGGCGTATTGGTGACCGCCAGCCGCGGCGGTCGTTACAACCTGCCCGGCGGCAAGGCCAATCGCGGTGAACTGCGCTCTCAGGCGCTGATCCGCGAAGTGCGCGAGGAAACCGGTCTGCGCATCAACTCCATGCTGTACCTGTTCGATCACATCACCCCGTTCAACGCGCACAAGGTCTATCTCTGCATCGCGCAGGGCCAGCCCAAGCCGCAGCACGAGATCGAACGCATCGCGCTGGTCTCCTCTCCCGACACCGACATGGACCTGTTCGTCGAAGGCCGGGCCATACTGCGCCGCTATGCCAGGCTGCGCGGCGAGGAAACCGCCAAGGGGCAGGCATTGCGCGCGCTGCTGGGACTGGCGCGCTACATCGCCAAAGTGGACTAGCCAGGTCCAGCCAAGCAAAAGGGCATGTCGATCGACACGCCCTTTTTTCATGCTCCGCGGCGACAGTCCGCCTATTTGGCCCTGGCCGCCGGCGCGGATGCGGGCACCGCGACGCCCTGCTCCTGCATCATGGCCACCATGTCGGCCGGCAGCTCCACCCAGCCCGCCGTTTTCGCAAACGACAGGGTCGCCGCCAGTAGCACCAGCGCCAACGGCATGAACAATGCCACCCCCAGCATCACCCTCAGCCGCGACACCGTCGAAACCACCGACAGGGCGTTCACCAGCACCACCAGGCCGAACAGCGACAGCGCGACATCGGCGCCGGCGGCCATGTCGTCCGGCAGCCAGCTGGTCAGCGGCTCGACGAACTGCAGGCCGCTGGCCACCACCACCAGGCCGAACAAGGGCGCCGTCAGCTCGCCCTTCGCCAAGCGCAGCCAGAAAGTGATGAAGCGGGTGAAAAACACGGTCTCCAGCCAAGTGAACAGCACCATGAAACCGATGCGGCCAGCGATGTTGCCGCCCAGCTCGGCGGTATCGCCGCTGGCGATCAGACCCAGCAGCGTCAACAGCAGCGCGGGCTGCCACCATGGATACTGATAAACGGCCAGCGGCTTGACCCGCAGCCGCAGCAAATCGAGCACATCGTCGATCAACAGGCGCATGGGAAGCTCAATCGAAGACCACGGTCTTGTTGTTGTAGGACAGCACTCGGTTGTCCAGATGCCAGCGCACCGCGCGCGACAACACCACCTTCTCCAGGTCGCGCCCCTTCTGGATCAGATCGTCCACCGCGTCGCGGTGCGAGATGCGGGTGACCTCCTGCTCGATGATCGGGCCTTCGTCCAGATCCTCGGTCACATAGTGGCTGGTGGCGCCGATCAGCTTGACGCCGCGCGCAAAGGCGCGGTGATAGGGTTTGGCGCCGTCAAAGGCCGGCAGGAAACTGTGGTGGATGTTGATCACGCGGTCCGGATAGCGGGAGACGAACCCGCCGGACAGGATCTGCATATAGCGCGCCAGCACGATGAAATCGACGCCGGCCTCCTCCAGCAGGCGGAACTGTTCGGCTTCGGCTTCCGCCTTGTTGTCCTTGCCCACCTTGATCACGTGGAAGGGGATGCCGTTGAACTCCACCAGGCGGCGGCAGGTTTCGTGATTGGAGATCACCAGCGGGATGTCGCACTCCAGCTCGCCAATGCGCCAGCGGTGCAGCAGGTCGACCAGGCAGTGCTCGTACTGCGACACGAAGATGGCCATCCGCGGCTTGCGCGCCGACAGCGACACTTTCCAGCTCATATTGTGCTCGTCAGCAATCGGCTGGAAGGCGGCGGCGAAGCTGTCCATCGGCAGGGTGAAGCCGTTCAGGTCCCATTGCACCCGCATCAGGAACAGGTTTTCGCTGGTGTCCTGATGCTGGTCGGCATGCATGATGTTGGCGTTGTAGGTCATCAGGAAATTGGCGATGGCCGCTACCAGGCCCTTCTTGTCCGGCGCGCTCATCAGGAGCGTCGCCGAGTGCTTCTCGTGACTCATGTTCAAATCCGTAATTTAGTTTCACCTAATACTAAAACAGCCGCGGACGGCTGTCTGCAACCCGTTTTCCGGCATGACCGCGGCAATGCCGCAAACAAAATCGCCACAGCCCGGCAATGCCGTACGCTGTGGCGAGCATGGCAATGGCCGCGCGTGGCGGCAATCGGCTCAGGCGTTCAGATTGGCGGAATCCAGCGTGTTCTGCAACAGCGTCGCCACCGTCATCGGGCCGACGCCGCCCGGCACCGGGGTGATGAAGCCGGCGCGTTCGCGCGCAGGCTCGAACTCGACATCGCCGCACAGCTTGCCGCTATCCAGCCGGTTGATGCCCACATCGATCACCACCGCGCCCGGCTTGATCCACTCGCCCTTGACGAAGTTGGGGATGCCCACCGCCGCCACCACGATATCCGCGGCGGCCACCTCGGCGGCCAGATCCCGCGTGGCGCTATGGCAAACCGTAGTCGTGGCGCGCGCCAACAGCATTTCCAGCGCCTGCGGCCGGCCGACGATATTGGACGCGCCGACGATCACCACCTTCTTGCCCTTGGGATCGATGCCGTACTCCGCCAGCAAGGTCATCACGCCCCGCGGCGTGCACGGCCTCATCAGCGGCATCTTGATGGCCAGCCGGCCCACATTATACGGGTGAAAGCCGTCCACATCCTTTTTAGGATCGATGCGCTCGATAACCGCTTGCGGATCAATCTGTTGCGGTAGCGGCAATTGCACCAGAATACCGTCGATGCCGGCATCGGCATTCAAACCGTCGATAATTTCCAGCAATTGCTGCTGGCTGGCGGTGGCCGGCAAATCATAAGCCACCGAGCGGATGCCGGCTTTTTCGCAGGCGCGCTTCTTGCTGCCGACATAAACCGCCGAAGCCGCATTGTCGCCCACCAGCACCACCGCCAGCGCCGGCGCGCGTTTGCCAAGCAGCAGGCGCTCGCCCACGCCCTCCCGCACCTTTTCCACCAGTTTTTCCGCTACCGCCTTACCATCGATCAATTGTGCAGACATGCCCGAATCCCATCTTGACGCAGATAAATAACGGCCGTCATTCTCGCATTATTTCCGCAATGCGGTAAGCGCAAACCCGCTGATTATTTCTCTTAAGCTCAAGAGAAATAAGGAAAAATGCCGCAGGCAAATATTTCATGCTCAAAATACCCGTCGGGCGCATTAAAAATAATTCAATAAAGGCGTTGACAGGGCAATGTGGCGTCCGTATAGTTGCGGTCTCTGTTCGGGGCGTAGCGCAGCCTGGTAGCGCACCTGATTTGGGATCAGGGGGTCGCGAGTTCGAATCCCGCCGCCCCGACCAGACAAACAAGCAGCCCGATAGAGCGCCCGTAGCTCAACCGGATAGAGCACCAGCCTTCTAAGCTGGGGGTTACAGGTTCGATTCCTGTCGGGCGCGCCAAGCTTGCTTGCATTGCGGTACCCAGTGGTGGATATAGCTCAGTTGGTAGAGTCCCGGATTGTGATTCCGGTTGTCGTGGGTTCGAGTCCCATTATCCACCCCAGCATTCCGCGAAGGCGGCCAATTTCGATTGGCCGCCTTTTGCCATTGCCCCGCTCAAAAACAGCAAACGAAACGCCAAGGCAAGCCGCCCCGCGCCCTTCCAGCCCTACTCCAGACCCAGCCCGACCCCACGCAACCGCGTGCGCGCCTGCTTTGAAGATCGGCCAAAACCGCCGCGCCAGGCCGGCGCCGCGCAAACTGCACGACGGACTTGCGCTTTGCCTGATATCCTCATATAATTCGCCTCCTCGTTGAGCAGCAAGCCTGATCGACGACAGTGGTGGATATAGCTCAGTTGGTAGAGTCCCGGATTGTGATTCCGGTTGTCGTGGGTTCGAGTCCCATTATCCACCCCACAATTTATTATTGGCCCATGGTTTCGCCGTGGGTCCAGCCGCTTCAGCGGTGGATATAGCTCAGTTGGTAGAGTCCCGGATTGTGATTCCGGTTGTCGTGGGTTCGAGTCCCATTATCCACCCCAAAACAAAGAAAGCCCGACCTACGCGTCGGGCTTTCTTTTTACCCCTTCCCTCCTCGTACAGAATCGCGACAAAAATGTTCAATTTTGCCGCTTGCCTGAACAGTGAAGCTCCGTATAATCGAATACATTTGCATGTATCCGATTGACTGACAGATAACGATACCCACCATGACCACCCTGCAGCCGATCAAGCGCCAGACGCTTACCAGTGCCGTAACAGAATCATTGCGTCGCCGCATCCTGTCCGGAGAATTCGCCGATGGCCAACAGTTGCGCCAGGAGGCGCTGTCCAACGAATACGGCGTCAGCCGGGTGCCGGTGCGCGAAGCGCTGCGCCAGCTGGAAGCCGAGGGATTGATCCAGATCATCGACCACAAGGGCGCGCTGGTTTCCAAGCTGTCGCTGGAAGACGTGCTGGAGCTGCTGGAGGTGCGCTCGATGCTGGAAGGTTCGCTGCTGAAGGCCGCCATCCCCTGTCAGACCCAGGCCGACCACGACGCGGCCCAGCAGACGCTGCGTGAATTCGAAGTCGCCCTCAACAATAATGACGTGCGCCACTGGGGCGAGATCAACTCGCGCTTCCACTTGGCTCTGTACCGCGCCGCCAAACGCCCCAACACGCTGGCGCTGATCGAGCAGCTGCACAACAAGACCGACCGCTACACCCGGATGCAGATCCTGTTCACCCGCACCATGGAGCGCGCCCACGAAGAACACACCCGGCTGCTGGAGATGTGCCGCAAGGGCAAGGCCGAAGAGGCGGCGGAATTCCTGCGCTACCACATCCTGTCCGCCGGCCACGCGCTGGAGAGCTACCTGAAGAGCCAGCAGGCCAATCACTGATCCGCCCCGCTGCGGGTTCGCCAGCACCAGACAACGCGGCGCCTTGCGCATCACGCCGCTTCTCAGCGGCAGCGGCTTGAGTCGTCCAGCGTTGATGCGCGCCCAGCCGGCAATTGTCGCGCGACTGACGGCCAGAGTTCCTCGGCGCCACCTGCGTTTCGCGCCAGAGTTGCCTCTAACGTGCCTCCCGCACACCCCGGCGATGTCCCGGCGCGGCGTAGGCGACAAACGCCGCATCCCGCCAGAAAACCCTGCCCCCTTCCCGGCCACAATCTGCTGCGCCGATACAAGGCGCCTTCGGCGCAGGACAACCATCTCGCGCAGCTCTGGTCGGGCGCTTTGGCGGCCGGCGCCAGCTGGCGATATAGGGCGACGGGAACGATGGGCGGCTGCGGAACAAAGGCGGAGAGGAAAGCCGTCTGCCGCCGGCCGCCCGCCCGCTTGGCGGATCCCTCCGCAACCGGGGCCGTTCGCGATGAACAGCAGGGAGGAGATCGAAACGGCGAAGGCCGGCTTCAACGAGGGAAAATTCTAGTCTTCGTCGAGGTAGGTATGGATCACCTGTTCGAGGTCCTGCAGGCGGAACGGCTTGACCAGCATGCCGTTCATGCCCGCCTCCAGGCAGCGCTGCTTGTCCTCGACGAAGGCGTTGGCGGTCATGGCGACGATCTTGGGCTGGCTCGCCAACGGGCTGTGGCGAATCTGATAGGTGGCCTCCAGGCCATTCATTACCGGCATCTGGATATCCATCAGGATCAGGCGGTATTGGCCGCTCAGCGCCATCGCTACCGCCTGCTGGCCGTTCTCCGCCAGATCGGCGCTGCGCTCAAGCCATTCCAGCATCTGCTCGAGCAGAGCCTGGTTGAGCGGATTGTCCTCGACCAGCAGAATGCAAGCCGCCTCGTCCAATGCCATGACGCCTCCGGATGTCAAAACAACGGCGGCACATGTGCCGCCATTGTTTTTTCTCAGCATAGCCCAGCCGGGGAAGAGGCCAAGCCTGACAGGCCTGTCATTTAACCGCCGGACTTCACCTCGCCATTGATGGCTTGGGTCTGCTTGTCATGCTCGACATGCATCAGCGGCGCCTTGCCGGAACTGACATCCTTCACCGCCTGCTGGATGATGGCCGCCGGAGTGCCGTCCAGCTTGACGCCGCCAGCTGCGGTGTAGGCGCTGGTCTGGATGCTGCCGGTTTCCACCTTGGCGTCCCCCAGGATCACCTTGCCGGCGCTGGAGGCCAACTGGCCGCCGGTCAGCTCCACTTTGCCGCCCACCGCCAGATCGACGCCGGCGTTGCCGTTGACGGCGCTGACGGCGCTGATGCTGTCGTCGCGCTTGACGCTGACGTCGATCACGCCGGACACCTGGGTGCCCTTGTCCTGCGGGTTGAGCAGCTTGTCCTTCAGGGTCTCGCCGCCCTTGCGCAGCGCGCTGTCCGCCACGCCGGACTTGGCTTCGCCGCTGGTCGGCTGAGCCGGCAGCGTCACGCTGCCGCCATTGGCATCCTGGCGGAAGGCCACCGGATTGGTGCTGTCCTTGCCGTTCTGGAAGGCGATGGTGTTGTACTTGTCTTCAATCTTGTCCGCCACCGCGTTCACCGCCTCGGTCGCCTTGTCCTTCACCGCGCCGGCCAGGGGGCCGGCCACGCTGGCCGCCTGATCCACCAGGCTGGGGTTCTTGGCGTTGGAGCTGCTGACGTTCAGGCCCACGTCAACCGTGGTGCTGTTGTTGCGGTCCTGGCGACTCTGCACCGCCACGTCGCCGCCCACGCTGCCGTCAACCTTGCCGGCGTTGATATTGGCGCCGGACATCGCCAGCGAGCCGTCAACACGGAGACTCACCTGATCAGCGGTCACCGTGGCGTTGCCGTTGGCGAGCTTGTCCTGCTGATCCACCTTGACGTCGAAACCGCCGTTCGCCTGGTAGGTCTTGCTGGCGCCGCCGGCATTGGGCTGGCCGTTGCCCTTGGCCACGCTGCTGTTGTTGCCGCCGCCCAGGTTAGCGCTGGCGCTCCAGTTGTCGCGCTGGCTGGTGGACTGCGCCGACGCCATGTTGACGCCGCCGCTGTCAGCGCCGAGAGTGACGTTCTTGCCGCTCAATTGGCTGCCCTGCAGCTGGATGGCGTTATTGCCCGCCGCGCCGGAGCCGATGTTCAGCGCGCCGCCGCTGGCGATCTTGCCACCGCTTTGCGTGGCGCCGGACTCGTTCTGGCTGGATAGCTGCACGCCGCCGCCGACGTTGAAGCCCTGGCCCGACGCATCCTTGCCATTGCTGTTGTTGCCGCCGGCGTTGACATTGAAGCCCCAACTGCTGCCGGTTTTGCTGTCGCTGCCGCTGGCCGCCTGCAAGCTCACCTTGCCGTCGGACTGCAGCTTGATGTCGCCGGCGCTTGCCAGGCTGCCGCCCTGCACCGTCAAGCCATTGCCAGAGGTCAGCGCAATGCCGCCCGCCGACTGCACGCTGGCGGTCGCCGCCTGGCTGCTGGCCGTCTGGCCCTGTTGATTGCGCACCACGAGCTTGCCGCTGCCGCCCAGCTTGTTGCCGCCGTCTATCGGGCTGGTGCTGATGCCCAGGCCGAGATCGACGCCCACCGTATGCTGCTGGCTGCTGGCGGTATTGTCCGCCTGGGACAAGACCAGCTTGCCGCCGGCCTGGATGCTGGTTTGGCCGCTGCCGCCATTGATGGCCACGCCCTGATAGGTGGCGTCATTGCCGACCTGCACGCTTACGCCTCCCGCGGACTGGATGGAACCGGTCACCGCGGCGCTGGACTCGCTCTGGCTGTTGCCGTAGCCGCCCTGGCCGCTTCCCTTGACGTTCACATCCTCGCCGGTGGTGGTGTAGACGCGCACATTAGCGCCGCCTTCGCTCTTCTGGCTGCTCTGGCTCTGGGTATTGGCCGCGGCGGTCATCTGATGGCTGTCGGCGCTGATGCTCACCTGCCCCTGGCTGGCGCGGTATTGGGTGGCCTGGTCCTTCAGCGCGCCGCCGGCGCTCACATTGACTGACGATCCGGCGATGCTGGTGGCCTGTGCCGTGCTGCTTTGGCTTTGCGACTGGCCGCTGCCGCCGCTGACCGCCACGTCTACGCCCAGATTGGCCGCGCCCAGCTGGCCCGCCTGAGTCGCCGCGCCCGCCACATCTCCCTTGGCCACGCTGCCGCCAGCGTTGGCGATGGGACGGGTGACGCCGCTGTAATCGACATTGACGCCGACGTCCGCGCCCCAGTGGCTGCCTATCTGCAGGGTCGATTGCTGGTTGACGGCCGCCTGGTTGCTGACGTCGCCGGCGGCGATGCTCACCGCGCCGCCCGCCTTGATCTGGCTGCCCTGATTGCTGACGCTGCCCATGCCGTTGCCGGCGGTGATGTCCAGCTTGCCGCCGACCGCCAGTTGGCTGGCCTGGGCGGTGCTGGTGTCGGTCTGGGTGCGGGCGCTGTTCTGGCCGAACTCCACGCCGGCGCCGGCCTTGTCCAGCCCGCCGGTCAGATACAGGCCGCCGCCGCTGACGGTGCTGCCCTTGTCGCTATGCGAAGTGGCCTGCGCCGCGCCCAGGCTGACGTTCTGGCCGGACAGGCTGGCGTCGCCGCCATTGGTTTCCAGCTTGGAGCCGGTCAGGCTCAGGTCGTTGCCGGCCGCCAGCTTGACGCTGCCGCCGGACAGCTGCGCGCCGGTCTGGCTGGTCTGGTCCGATTGCTGCTTGCTGCTGGTATGCTCCAGCCTCGCACCGCCGCGGTATTGCTGGTCGCTCACTTCGCTGCCCACGCCGCGCAAGGCCAGCTTGGCGTCGGTGGATTGACTGTGCGTTTCGCTGGCCTGGCTGGCCACCTTGATGTCGCCCACCGCCTGGATGTTCAACGCTTGCGCCGCCTTCACCAGGCTGCCGGTCACCGCCACGTCGCCGGCGGAGATCAGCTGCAGGTCGGCGTCGGACTTCAGCGCCGAGCCCACCGCGTCCTGTTGGCTGCTGCTGCCCTTGCTCGAACTCTTGGTGATGTTGAACACGGTGCCGCTGCGCTGGTCGGTACGGGTCTGGGTCAGGTCGATGGCGCTGTCTATCACCACGCTGCCGGTCTGGGTCTTGGCGTAGGCGCCCTGAGCGCCCTTGGCCTGGCTGCCGTTGATGGCGACGCCGGCGTCGCCGTTGATGAACAACTTGCCGCCGGCGTTGACCGCGCTGCCGGCATTGCTGGTGACGGCGCTGCCGTTGTTCTGGTTGCCGCCGCCGCCGATGCCGCCCCAGTAGGTCTTGTCGTTCTGCGAACTGCTGGCATTGCTGCTGGTCTGGGTGGCTAGCGTGGCCTTGCCCTGGGCCGACAACACGGTGTCGCCGCCGGACTTGATAATGGCCGCCTGAGCGTTGATGTCGCCGCTGGCGGTGACGCCCAGCGCGTTGCCGGCGCGCAACTGGCTCTGCACCAGGCGCTGCTGGCTGCTGCTGTTGTTCCAGTTGCCGGTCTCAAGCGCCGCGCCGTCGTTCTTGCGGTTGCCGACATCGCTGCTGGTATCGGTCTCCACCAGCGCCGACAGCTTCACGTCGCCCGCCGCAGCCAGTTTGATATTGTTGCCGGCCTCCACGCTGGCGCCGGCGATGCTGGAGCCACCCGCCGTCGCCGTCAGCTCGACGTCATGCTGCGCCTTGATGCGCGCCACCGATTGTTCTTGCGTGACGCTGCTCTTGTCCTGATTGTAGGCCCAGGAATTCTTCCAGGCGTGGTCGCTGCTGCTGGCGCTGCTCTCGGCCAGCTGGCCGTCCAGATTCAGGCTGGCCGCGTTGAGCTTGACGTCCTGGCCCTGGATGTCGGCCGCGCCGACATGGGCGTTGCCGCCGGAGGCGATGCTGACATCGTCGCCCTGCAGCGACGCGCGCTTGACGCTGCTGTCGGTCTTGTTGGAGCGGCTGTTGCTCTCGCCGGTCTTCCAGATGAACCAGCTTTCGTCATGCTTGCTGTCCTTGCCGGTTTCGCTGTCCACCCGGCCGCCTATGTCCACGCTGCCGCCGGACAGGGCCAGCTGCTTGCCCTTGAGCTGGGCGGCCTGCACCGCCAGCGCGCCGGCGGCGCTCACCGTCAGCTCGTTGCCGCCATCGAGATTGCCGCCCACATTGACGCCGGCGCCGGCGTCGGTGCTGACGATATTGATGCGCCCCGCCTGCATCGCGCCCAGGAAATAGCTGTCCAGCTTGCCCACGCCTTCCGGCGTCTTGGCGGTGGCTATCACCTGGCCGCTGGCGTAGTCGACGGTATTGAAGCCGGCGCGGACGCGGATGGCGTCGCTGGCGGCGACATTGGCGCGCACGTCGAGGCGCGGCGCGATCAGGTCCAGCACATTGACGCCGGAGGCGCCGCCGCCGGCAATGCTCAAGGCATTGCCGTTATTCGCAGCCTGCAAGGAGGCGATGGCGCCGTCCTGCAGATTGGCGTTGCCCACCAGCATCGAGGCGCGCGGGATGTTGATGAAGCCGCAGCCGTTGCAGGCGATGCCATTGGGGTTGGCCAGCACGTAGTCGGCGGCCTTGCCGAACACTTCCTGCTTGCCCAGCAGCAGGGACGGATTGCGGCTGACCACCTCGTTGAGGATCACGCTGGCCTCGCGGCCGCCCAATTGGCTGTTGGCGCCGAGCTGCCCCGCCAGTTGCGACTGGCCGGCCTGCAGCGAGTTGTTGAACACCGCGCCGGGCTGGCCAACGTTGAAATCCTGATACTGGTTGTGCGACACCCCGGCCGCGGTCGGCGCAACGATATTGATCACCTGGGCGCCGTTGCCGGCGGTGGTAACCTGCGGTTGCGCGCCGTTGCCGCCCCCCGCCGCGATGCCGCCGGCCAGGCTGGCGTCGGCCAATACGAAGGCCAGCGTCAATGCCGCGGCCACCTTCCCCGTCACTGACAAATCGAACTTTGTTTTTTTCATCATCATCCCCTCGAAACCAAGGTCACCGGCGCGCAGCGCATGGCGCAGCCATTAAAACAACCGTTTGATTTGGAATCTAAGGTTTTTTTTAAATCAAATCAATTGAAATACTTATTCACAACATTCTTAAAATTGTTTTCGTTTCATTTACACAACGACCCGCTCACCACTGCCAGTTAAGCCGCGCAAACAGGATGTGGCCTTCAACTGGCCAGGATGAAGGCTTGTACAGCGGCCGGCTGTAGTCCAGATCCAGCGTCACGCCGCCGCCGCCAATTGTCACGCCGGCATCCGCACCGGCGATGTTCTGCCAGGCATCCTGGCTACCGCGCTGCAGCACCCTGCCGCCATCCAGGCCCAGCCTAGGCGTCAGCGTCCAATCGCCATACTGCAGCCGCCTGGACACGGTATTGCGCCAATACCAGCCGGTTTCGGAAACCAGGGAGTTAGTGCGAAAGCCGCGCACCGCGCTGCTGTCGGCGATGTCCAGCTTCTCCACCCCGGGCAGCGCGTCGCGGCTGGCCTGGCCCGACAACGCACTTTGCCACTGGCAGGGTCCGCCCGGCAAACGCAGGGTCTGATACCAGGCCAGGCCAAGCTTCAGCTTGTTGAACTGCGGGTTCGGCGTGCCGGGATGGGTGGCGTCTGACGCGTCCGCTCCCAGCCAGCGCGTGCCGCGCTGCAGGCCGCCGTCCAGCTGCAGCAAGCCTGAGGGCAGGATCAGCATTTGCGACAGCCCGGTCTCCAGCACCGCCAGATTGGGGCTACTGTTGCCTAGCTGCAGATCCTGAAAATAATTGCGCACCCGCTTCTGCACCAGCTGCACGTCGGCGGTCAGCACATGGCCCTGGTCGCGCGACAACACCCTGTCCAGCCGCAAGCCGGTTTGCGTGGTCAAGCCCGACAGCTGCGCGCTGCCGCCGCTCTGGGGGAGCGGGAACGGGCTGAGATAGTCGGAACGGCTGGCGAAGGCGCTGAAGGTCCAGTAGCCATAGGGCAAGGAATAAAACAGCGACTCGCTGCGGCTATGGCGAACCGACGGATTTTCGGTGGTGGCCTGCGCCGACAAGTTGAGAAAGTCGGTCCAGCCGGAAACATTGTCCCACCCCAAACTCGCGCCGGCCTGCATGCGGCCGGTGGACTGGCGACCAGTGTTGTCCAGCGCCACGCTGCCGGACAGCCGGGAATCGGGCTGGTTGTGCAGCTGCAGGATGGTCTCACCGACGCGCTCGCCCGGCTGCACGTCCACCGTCACATGGTTGGAGCGCAGCCGGTTGGCCTGGTCCAACCCCTGGTCCAGATCGCGCACATTCAGCGGCTGCCCCGCCAAACCGGGAAACAGATTGGCGGCGCGCAGCGAGGGATCGTCGCTGCGGATGGCCGCTACCCTACCCTCTTCCACCCGCAGCGTCAGCACGCCCCCCGCGTCCGGCCCATCCACCCGCACCCGGGCGGCGATGAAGCCGCGCTGCAGATACCGCGCGGTCAGCGCGCGGCTGAAGCGGTTGAGTTCGGCCAGGTCCAGGCAGTCGCCATGCGGCAGGCCCAGCGCCTTGACCTCATCGCGCGACAACAGGGAAATGCCGGCAAGGCGCAGCCCGCTGACCGACAGGCATTCCCGGCCTCGCAGCACCGGCGCCTCCTGGCCGGATAGCGCGCTGCCGCCGCTGTTGATCTGCCGCAGCTTCTGTTGCTGGATCAGGTCGTCGAAACGCCGGCTGTTGTCCTGCAGCAGACGGCGGGCGTCGCCGTCATCCCGCAACGCGGGAGGAATGGGCGGCGTATCGGCCCAGGTGGGTAAGGCGCAGGCCAGCAGCAGGCCCAGCGCGGTACGGGAAGGGTTCATCGCGGTTGGTGGTTCTGCGTGGTTTCGACCAGCGTTGGCGTCCGGCCGAAACAATTGTCATGAAATGAAAGGCCGCCATTAAACCACAGCGCCCCGCTCCCCGGAACCTGCCGCCGGATCCACGGCAGCCGATGCGGTTTTGAATAGTATTTATACATATTCCATCGGCATGGTGCATGCCTATGCTTAAAGCCTGACCATTCACCCGGAGCGCACCCATGTGGTTTGCAGGCAATAAAATGATCAATCAGCTGGAAAACGCCGCCGAAGCCGTGCTGCGCGGCGAATCCGCCAAATGGCACATTCATGGCAGCGAGCGCTGGCGCGCGCTGGGCGAAAAGCTGTCGCGGGTATGGGAGCAACGCGACCAGCAGATCACCCAGGCTGGCGAGGAACGGGTGTCCGCATCCAGGCAGCTTGCGCGGTTGCAGGAGGCCTTGCAGGAGGCCGAAGAACGGCTAGAGCGGGTTTCCACCCGCTTCGACCTGGTCAACCGCGCCGCCAGCGAAGGCCTGTGGGACATGTCGGTGGTGGCCGGCGATCCGGTCAACCCCAACAATGTGTTCTGGTGGTCGTCGACCTTCCGCTCCTTGCTGGGCTTTCACGACCCGCGCGACTTTCCCGACGTGCTGGCCAGTTGGGCCAACCGTCTTCACCCGGACAACAGGCCGCGCACGCTGGATGCTTTTGCCGCCCACCTGAACGACCGCAGCGCCCAGACGCCGTACGACATCGTATACCGGCTGCAATGCAAGAGCGGCGAATACCGCTGGTTCCGCGCCCGCGGCGCCACCTTGCGCGACGAGCGCGGTATTCCGCTGCGGGTGGCCGGCTCGCTGACGGACATCACCGAAGCGCGCCAGCAACAGCAGCAGTTGGAACGAACCATGACCCGTTTCGAGCTGGGCAGCGCGATGTTGGCCGAGGGGCTATGGGATATGGAAGTGGATGCGGCCAATCCTGTCAACGGCAACAACGCCTTCTGGTGGTCGCCGCAGTTCCGCAAGCAACTGGGCTTCGACAGCGAGCACGAATTCCCCAACGTGCTGGAAAGTTGGTCCAGCCGCCTGCACCCCGATGACAAGCAAAGGGTGCTGAACGCCTTCGCCGCCCATCTGGAAGACCGCAGCGGCCAGACGCCCTACGATCTGGAATACCGGTTGCAGTGCAGGAACGGCGAATACCACTGGTTTCGCGCCCGCGGCCAGACCAAACGCGCAGCCGACGGCGCGCCGCAGCGGGTGGTGGGCGCGCTGACCGACATCGACGCGGAAAAGCGCTCGGCGGCGCTGGACAGCGAAAGCCAGCAACGGCAGCAGCTGGAAAAGAGCCTGGGCGAAATCGCCGCCATCGTCAGCACCATCCAGTCCATCGCCGACCAGACCAACCTGCTGGCGCTGAACGCGGCGATAGAAGCCGCCCGCGCCGGCGAAACCGGCCGCGGCTTCGCGGTGGTGGCGGACGAGGTGCGCAAGCTGGCCGAGCGCACCCGCGACGCCACCCAAAGAGTGGAGAAGCTGGTGATGCAGCGCGGCTGAGCCGGCCGACAACAGAAAAGCCCGGCTCGTCGGCCGGGCTTTCTCATTGCCGCACGCCAGTCAGCAATAGGCGAAACGCGCGCGCTTGACGTTGCACAAGGGCTCGTAGCCTATGGTGCCGGCGTGGGCCGCCACCTCGTTGACCGACACCGCGTCGCCCCACAGCTCGACCTCGCTGCCGATGCCGGCAGCCGGCAGATCTGTGATGTCCACCGTCAGCATGTCCATCGACACCCGGCCTATCAGTCTGGAGCGCTGGCCGTCTATCAACACCGGGCTGCCGCTGGATGCGCGGCGCGGATAACCGTCGGCATAGCCGCAAGCCACCAGGCCGACGCGGGTGGGCCGGTCGGTGACGAAGTTGTCGCCGTAACCGATGGGTTCGCCGGCCGCCAGCTCGCGCACGCCGAAAATGCGGCTGGAAAAGCGCATCACCGGACGCAGCTCTGCGCCCTGCTCGAAACCGGCCGGCAACGGCGTCACGCCGTACAGCGCGATGCCGACCCGGCCCCAGTTGCGCTGCGCGCGAGCGTGGCACAGGATGCCGGCCGAATTGGCGACCGACTCGTCGCCGGCCGGCAGGCCGCGCACCGCGGCGTCGAACGCCTCCAGCTGGGAGAAGGTCATCGCCACTTCCGGCTCGTCGGCGCGGGCAAAGTGGGTCATCTTGCTGATCTTTTCCACCTTGCCGCAGGCCTCCAGCCTATGCCATGCGGCATGGTAGCTTGCCGGCACGAAGCCTTCGCGGTGCATGCCGGAGTCCAGCATCAGCCAGACATTGAACGGCCGCGCCGGGGCCGATTGCTCGACTATGCGCAATTGCTGCTCGCTGGTCACCGCCATCCACAGGCCGTGCTCGTCTACCGCCTTGAGTTCCTCGGCCTCGAACACGCCCTCCAACAGCAGGATGGGGCTGGCGATGCCGGCGGCGCGCAATTCCAGCGCCTCTTCCAGGCAGGCGACGGCGAAGCCGTCGGCGATATCCTCCAGCGCTCGGGCGCAACGCACCGCGCCATGGCCGTAGGCATTGGCCTTCAGCACCGCCAGCATCTTGTCGCCGTGGATGGACCTGGTCAGCCGGTAGTTATGGCGCAGATGCTCCAACCGTATCGTCGCGATCAGGGGACGCATCGAATCAGACCCCTTGCACCGCGGGACGGCCCACCGGCACCACCAGGGTTTCTCCCTGCTTGGCGTAGCGTTGCATCGACAGGCCGTCGATGCTGATTTCCGGCTTGGCGCCGGTGATGATGTCGGCCAGCACCTTGCCGGAGCCGGCGCACATAGTCCAGCCCAGCGTGCCGTGGCCGGTGTTCAGCGACAGGTTGGCGTAGCGGGTGCCGCCGACGATGGGCGTGCCGTCCGGCGTCATCGGCCGCAGGCCGGTCCAGAAGCTGGCCGCCGGGATGTCGCCGCCATTGGGATACAGGTCGCCCACCACCATTTCCAGCGTCTCGCGGCGGCGCGGGTTCAGTTCCAGATTGTAGCCCGACAGCTCGGCCATGCCGCCGACGCGGATGCGGTTGTCGAAACGGGTGATCGCCACCTTGTAGGTTTCATCCAGAATGGTGGAAGTGGGCGCGCCGGCCGGATTGGTGATCGGCACAGTCAACGAATAACCTTTCACCGGATAAACCGGGATGTCTACTCCCAGGTTTTTCACCAGATCGCGCGAATAGCTGCCCAGCGCCACCACGTAATGGTCGGCCTTCAGCAGTTCGTCGCCGACGCGCACGCCGGTGATCCGCTTGCCGTCGCTCTCGATGGCGTCGACGCTGACGCCGAAGCGGAACTCTACGCCCTTGCCGCGCGCCAGATCGGCCAGGCGGCTGGTGAACAGATTGCAATCGCCGGTCTCGTCGTTGGGCAGTTGCAGGCCGCCGGCCAGCTTGTGCTTGACCGCCGCCAGCGCCGGCTCGACGCGGGCGCAGCCGTCCGGGTCCAGCACGTTGAAATCCACGCCGCATTCGCGCAGCACGGCGATGTCCTTGGCCATGCCCTCCACCTGGGCCTGGCTGCGGAACAGCTGCAGCGTGCCGCCCTGGCGGCCTTCATAGTCCAGGCCGGTTTCGGCTCGCAGCTCCTTGATCTTGTCGCGGCTGTATTCCGCCAGCCGCATCATGCGGCTCTTGTTCACCGCATAGGATTTTTCATTGCAGTTGGCCAGCATCTTGGCGATCCACTGCAACTGGTACAGGCTGCCGTCCGGGCTGACCGCCAGCGGCGCATGGCGCTGGAACATCCACTTGACCGCCTTCTGCGGAATGCCGGGCGCGGCCCACGGCGCGGAATAACCGGGAGAAATCTGGCCGGCGTTGCCGAAACTGGTTTCCAGCGCCACGCCGTCCTGCCGCTCCAGCACCGTCACCTGGCAGCCGGCCTTGGCCAGATACCACGCGGTGGACACGCCCAGAACGCCGCCGCCCAGCACGATTACCTTCATTGTCTTGTCTCCGATTGTAGCCATGTCACTACAGCTAGTGAATTTCGCTAGTATATTGATAGACAGCTGGTTTTTTTCACTGAAATTGACGAGAATCAATTAATTAAGATCAAGATTTTGTCGTCCTAACAGTGAAAATATGAAGACAGTCACCACCACCGGCAAGGCGCTGGACAAGATGGACCGGAAAATCCTGCGCATCCTGCAGAAAAACGGCCGCATCGCGATGACGGAACTGGCGGAAAAAGTGGGCCTGTCCACCACCCCCTGCACCGAACGGGTGCGGCGCATGGAGCGCGACGGCTTCATCGAAGGCTATTACGCCCGGCTCAATCCGCATGCGCTGGACGCGTCCTTGTTGGTTTTCGTCGAAATCAAGCTGGAGGCGAAGTCCGGCAACATCTTCGACGCCTTCCGCCGCGAGATCCTGAGCATCCCGGAAATCCTCGAATGCCATCTGGTATCCGGCGACTTCGACTATCTGATCAAGGCGCGCATTCCGGACATGTCGATGTACCGCAAGCTCTTGGGCGACATCCTGCTGCAGTTGCCGTCGGCCAAAGAATCCAAAAGCTACGTGGTGATGGAGGAGGTGAAGGAAACGCTGGCGCTGCCGTTAAGCGACTAGGGCTCGGCCCTCGCCGGACGGATAAAGCCATGCGGATGGATACGCGAAATCACTAGGCCTGGCCATAGGCAGGTCATTTCCCGGCAATGCGCCGGATCCCCGCCGTTAGCCCTTGCTATTCTCCCCTGGCTGTACCACACCCCATATTATTAATGTTTCGATTAGAACCGAATAACGGCTCGGGGAGAGAATGATGTTCGGATTTGCCAGCAAGACCGACAAGTCTGCCGAGATGGAGCAGACCATACACCAGCTGCAAAGCATGCTGGACCACTCCGACAACCTGATCATGCTGTGCGACACCAGCCGCGACAACGTCATCTTCTACATGAACAAGACCGCGCGCGACGTGCTGGCGCAGCACCGCCAGGCGCTGAACCAGCGCTTCCGCCCCGGCACCGACGTCGCCAATGCCGACGCCCACAGCATCCATCAATTCCACAAAGATCCCGAACGGATACGCGCCGTCTTCAACGATCTGGCCAACCGCCGCATCCAGGAGCACTACGCCATCATTCCGGTGGGCGAGATCATCTTCAAGACGAAGATATTCCCGATCTGGGACACCCGCGAACCGGATCGGCTGCGCTGCTTCATGGCCAGCTTTCAGGATATTTCGGCGGAAGAGAAGGCCCGCCAGTTTCAGGAAGAAGCCAACCGCCGCGGCGAATTTCTGGAGGCCCGCGTCAACGAGCTGTCGGAAAACATGCAGGCGATGAGCGCCACCATTCAAAACGTGGCGGTACAAACCGCCTCGGCGTCGGAATCGGCCAATCTGATGCTGTCCGAGGGCAAGCAGGGCTCCGCCATCATCAACGAAACCAGCTCCAGCATGAAAAGCGTGGGCGGCATGGTGCGCAATACCGCGGACAGCCTGGTGTCGCTGGGACAGCGCTCGGAGACCATAGGCCAGATCGTCAACGTGATCAAGGACATCGCCGACCAGACCAATCTGCTGGCGCTCAACGCAGCGATCGAGGCCGCGCGCGCCGGCGAGATGGGCCGCGGCTTCGCGGTGGTGGCCGACGAGGTTAGGAAGCTCGCCGAGCGCACCAGCAAGGCGACTCAGGAGATCGGCACCATGATCCGCGACATCCAGAACGAGGTGCAACAGAACGTTCAGGCCATAGAACAGGGCCGCAAACAGGTGGACGCCACCGAGAGCGACTTCCAGCGCGCCGAACAGGCGCTGAACAAGATCGTCGAGGAAATCAACAATATGCGCGACTTCGTGGTGCAGATCGCCAACGCCTCCGAACAGCAGGCCGCCACCTCGCAAGACATCGCCGACAAGCTGGCGGAGATCGCCCGCCAGCCGTAAAACAAAGCGCTTCCCAGCCGCCGCCGCAGTGGGAAATAATGACGATTCCTTCCCACTGCGAGCGCGCCCCATGAGCATGGAATCGGTCCGCCAGTTTTTCTCGTCCCAAGCGCTGGACATCACCATCATCGAGCTGACGGTCAGCACCGCCACCGTAGCCGAAGCCGCCGCCGCCCACGGCGTGGAAGCCGGCCGCATCGCCAAGACCCTGGCCTTCCGCCTGAACGACGGCCGCGAGGTGATTCTGGTGGCGCGCGGCGATGCCCGCATCGACAACCGCAAGTTCAAGGATGCCTTCGGCAAGGGCAAGATGCTGCCGCCAGAGGAAGTGGAGGCCATCACCGGCCATCCGGTGGGCGGCGTCTGCCCGTTTGGCCTGGCGCGCGAGCTGCCTATCTATCTGGACGTATCCATCCAGGCTTTCGACGAGGTGCTGCCGGCCGCCGGCGCGGTGCACAGCGCGGTGCGCATCAGCCCGCAGCGCCTGCGCGAGATCACCACTGGCCAGTGGGTGGACGTCTGCCAGGCCTTCGCCTGAACCGCCCCCGCCCTCGGCGCCCTCCCCACGCCAGGGCGGATCAGCGCCCGGGCACGAAGCGGACGTAGTCGCCGGCGGACACCGCCTGGCTATTGCTCTGCACGATGCCGATGGAGAAGTTGGGCTGCACCTGCACCAGGCTGACGTCGCCGTTCAGGCTTTCCGGCATTCCCAGTTCGCGGCCGGAAATCAGGTCGCGCACCGGTTGCCCCGACGAACGCCGGTACAACAGCAGCTTGTCGCCCACCGCCATGCCGTCCAGCAGGCCGGCGTTGATGTAGACGCGCTTGCCCTCCAGCCTGACGATGCGGGCGGAAAACGGAATGCAGGAGATGATGTCGTCCACCCGCTGCGACGCCTGGCTCAACAGCTTGTCCACCAGCCTGCCGTAGTCGCTCTGCCAGAAGGCGGCCGAGGCGAATGGCTGCGGCGAAGGCGGCGATACCGTTCCCTTGGCCAGACCGCTGACGCGCTCGTTGGCCAGTAATGAGCCGGTCAAGCCATCGTAAATCCAGATTTCGGCGTCAAACTGACGCTGGGTGGGCACATACTTGACCCCCATGCCGAACATTCCAGCGAACGGGCCGTTGTAGAACGACCCCTGCTGGCTGGTATTGTTGGATTCAAAAAACGAAGGCCGCGCGCCTTTGGCGGTCACCGAGGTGGACAGCACCCTCCCCGCCACCACGAACTGCACGTCCTCGCGCTGACCCAGCTCGCTGGCGATCTGCCAACCGGCGGCGGCTTCGGAGACGCGGCTGTCCGCCAGCACCGAGATCGTATTGGCGTCGCGAACCGTCAGCATGGAATTGCGCGCCAAGCGGCGCGACAGCTCGGTCGGCAACGCGGTCGCCAGATCCGGCATGTCGGAAGCCTCCGCCGGCCGCTCCACGTCGAAATAGGTGGTCACCAGCTTGCGCCGCAGCGAACGCCCCGGCGGCATCGCGCAAGAGGGGTCGCGGGGGCGCGGGGCCGCCGCCGGGTCGCCGGCATCCACCTGCACCTTGACGTGATACAGCTTGCCCTGCTGGTATTCATTCACCACCGTGATCGTGCCCTGCACCGCGCCGGAGGCCGTCAGCGTGCCGGACTCGCTGGTTCTGCCGTTTTCCAGCACCTGCGCCGACTCCACCCGCGCGCCCTGGCGAATGGCGATCAACTTGAGCGCATCGCGTATCGCCATGTCGCGCGCCGCCACCATCCCGTTGTCGAGCGGCGCCACGCCCTCGGCCGACAATATCGCGGCCCCGGCGGAGCCACACAAAAGAAATGCCGCCACGAGGGCGGCAATGGCCAGACCGTTGCGTTTCATTTACTGGTTCACATAGAAATTGCTGCTGAAACGGGCCGGCGCCGTGGCGGGCATTGCGGCATTCATCGCCGGCGCGGAACTGGTGGTGGCGCCGACGGCGCCGGTTTCCTGCGAGGCCCTCATCACGCTGCCGGTCTTGTCCAGCGCGTTCTTGAACTGCTTGTAGAACTCCTGATCCAGCGTGATCTCCGCCACAGCCTCGCTGGTGCCGTCCGGCTTCATGCTGGTGGACACGATGGACACGCCGCGCAGATAGGCGTCCACATACGTGCGGAAGCTATCGCTGTTGGCGATCATATTGGACACCGCGCTATTGCCGACCAGCTTCATGCCCTGCACCTGCTCGGCAATGCTGCGGAAGGCATCCAGCCGCGCCGCGCGCATCGCCAGCAGCTTGCGTTGCGAGGGCGTCAGGCTGTTGGTGTACGGCGCCGCCCCGGTGCCCACCACCCGCACGATGATGGGCTGGTAGGGGTTGACCTCCTTGACGATCACCTTGGTCTCTTCGCTGCTGCCATCCTCGCCCGACCCGGCGAAACCGACGCCGGTGGGCGTCATGCGGCTATCGCGCGCCGACGCCGGCGCAGCCATCGACATCGCCTGGGCCTTGGGAGGCGTGGGCGCGACGCAGGCGGACAAACCGATCAGCAAGGCAAGAGAAACAATACGGGGCAGACAGCGGGCAGTTTTCATGGCAGTTACCGATAGATATTGATCGAATGGTATGAACCATTCTCGGGCCTCGTCAACCCGAACATCGGCCGAAACTGATGAAACTTGAGAAAACAGCCGCAATGCGACCGCTTTCAGTCATTCAAACCCGCCGCCCGGCTCATCTGGCGGGCCGAAGAAAAGCCGGCTGACAGCGCCGCCTTCTCCTTGCCCAGGCCGGCCGCGCGCCACTGGTCGGCCAGAGCCAAGCGCAACGCGCGGTGGTAATCGTGCGCGGTAATGCCGGCATGCTCGCGAAACAGCCGCGACAGATGGCGCGCGCTGACGTGCACCAGATCGGCCAGCGCCGGCAAAGGCCAGTCGCGCACCGGGTCGGCGCAGATCAGGTCCTGCGCGCGGTGTAGCGCCGGATGCAGGTGGTTGCGCCAGGCCAGCCAAGGCGACAGTTCCGGGTCCTGCGGAGAGCGGCGGAAGTACACCACCATGTGGCGCGCCACCTCGCGGGCAATGGCGGGCTCGGCCAATTCGCCGATCAGATGCAGCGCCAGATCGATGCCGGCGGTGATGCCGGCGCTGCTGTAACAGGCGCCATCCTGAACGAATACCCGGTTTTCCTGCACTCGGGCGGCCGGCGCCAAGTCGCGCAGACGCTCCAGCAGGGTATGGTGGGTGGTGCATGACTTGCCGTCGAACAGCCCGGCCTCGGCAAGCAGCAGGCTGCCGGAGCAAATCCCGACCCAGCGCAAGCCCGGCAGATGGCGGCGGGCCGCCAGCCAGGACACGATGCGCCGCGCCTCCGGCGTGGCATAGGCCTGCGCCGAGTGCGCCGCCCCGGTCGCCACCACCACCGCGCCGTCCGGCAAGATCTCCGGCAAAGGCTCCAGGCCCCCAAGCGGCAGACCCAGCGAAGTGCCCACCTCCGCGGTCGCGCCCAGGTAATGCAAGCGGAAGTCAGCGCCCAGCTGGCCCGCCAGCCGGAAGGCGTCCGCGGGCCCGGCCAGGTCCAGCAACAGCAGGCTTGGCGACAACACGAAATAGATGTCAGACACGGCGGACCCCGCCAGGCAAGACGCTGGCCAGCAGCCGCGCGCCGAACACGCCGACCAGCAAACCCGCCATCAACAAGCCGCTGCCCAGCAGTTGCAGATCGGTCAGGCTCTCCCCCAGCAATAGATGCGAGGCCAACAGGCCCACCACCGGCACCAGCAAGGAAAACGGCGCCACCTTGGCGGCGGCGTGGCGCGCCAGCAACCGGCTCCACAAACCGTAGCCTAACATGGTGCCAAGGAAGGCGAGATAAGCGACGGCGAACAGCGACTGCAGGTCGAAATGGCGCAACGCCGGCAGGATGCGTTCGCCGCCCTCCAGCCACCAGGACAGCAAGAGAAAAGGAATCGGCGGCACCAGGCTAGACCACACCACCAGCCCCAGAGGCTCCACTTTATGGCCGGCGCGGCCTATCTGGCGCACCACGATATTGGACACCGCCCAGCAAGTGGCGGCGGCAATGGTCAAGCCGAAGCCGACCGCGCTCATATTGCCGCCCTTGCCGACGCCGATCAGCGCCAGTCCAGACAGCGCCAACAGCAAGCCCAGCAACTGGCTGGCCTGCCAACGCTCCCCCAGGAAAGCACGCGCCAACAGCAAGGTGAAAAAGGCCTGCGATTGCAGCACCACCGAAGCCAGCCCCGCCGGCATGCCCAGCTTGATCGCCGAAAACAGGCAGCCGAACTGGCCCACCCCCACCGCCAGGCCGTAAAACGCCAGATAACGCCAAGGCAAGGCCGGCCGACGCACAAAAAACACCGCCGGGAACACCACCAGGCAAAAGCGCAACGCCCCCAGCAGCAGCGGCGGCACGCCGGCCACGCCCCATTTGATCACCACGAAATTGACGCCCCACACCAGCACGATGGCCAGCGCCTGCAACAAGTCAGCCAGCGGCATGCTTGCTCCCCGGCCACAGTACCGCCTGCGCCACGATGACCCGCTCGCCATTGAAAGCGGCGGCCGGAGAACCGTATAAACGATAGCCCAGCGCCAACGCCTCGCTGACGCGATGGCAAAAGGCGGAGTCGTCCGGACCGGTCAGCAAGCGGTAGGCCGGCAGGCCATCCGGAGGGGAGCTCATTGCTTCGACAGACATGGTTTCACCTGATTTGAACTATTCGCACCACTGTATTCCACGGACATACCGGGCCGCAAGCGCGGCCCGGCGGATTTCCATCAGCCCTCCATCCGCCGCAGCGCCTCCTCCACCGTGACGATGGCGGCGAAGCGCCCGGTCAGCACCAGCTCGGTGCGGGCGCGGATATCGGCGGCGCTATAGGTCACGCCGCTGGACGGATGCGTCATGGCGAAAGTCAGCATGGCCTCGCTGACGAAGTCCACTTCGTAACCCAGGTCCGACGCCACGCGGGCGGTGGTTTCGCAGCACTGCTCGGTGCGGATGCCCGAAATCGCCAGTTTCTGGATGCCATGCTGGATCAGCCAGCTCTGCAGGCCGGAATCGGTCAGCGCATTGTGCACATGCTTGGTAAAGGTGGCGGCCGGGTGGTGGGTGAGCCAGGCCAGCGGCTTCACCAGTCCGGACTCGGCGGAGAACGGCCCTTCGCCGCTTGACTCGTGCAGGATGTTGATCACCGGCACGCCGCGCGCCTGGGCGCCGGCGATCAACGCCTGTTGCGCTGCCTGGTAGGCAGGCAGGTCCTGTTCGCTCCAGAACGGACGGTGACGGAACGACTCTTGCACATCGATGACCAGCAATACCGACTTCTTCATCTTGCTCTCCTTGGCGGTGCGTTGAATATGGACACCATCTTAGAGCCGCACAGCCGGCAATTTAAGGCCGCTTGCGGACAAGACTCTGCCAAAAATGGACATCATGCACGGCCGGCCAGCACAGGAGCCAACTCGTCATACAACAGCCAGAGCGCCGTCGCCGCCATCAGGCCGCCCATCAGCAGGTTGTACAGCAGCAAGGCGCGCGGCGCGGCCAGCCAGTGGCGCAGCCTTTCGCCGCCATAGGCCCAGACGCTGATGCAGGGCAGATTCACCACGGCGAACGCCAGCGCCAGCAGCAAGGCCGCCGCCGCCTTGCCAGCATGGCCGGCCGGCATGAACAGGATGGAAGCGTTGAGCACCATCACCCAGGCCTTGGGATTCAGCCACTGGAACAGCGCCGCGCCGAGGAAGCCCAGCGGCCTGGCCTGCTGCCGCGCCTCCGGCTGGCCGGAGCCCGCGATCTTCCACGACAGCCACAGCAGATAGACGCACCCCGCCACCGCCAGCGGCAAGCGCCACGATTGCAGCCAGCCCAGCATCTGCGCCAGCAGCATAGCCACGATGAACACCTGCAATCCGCAGCCCAGGCTGATGCCCAGCATGTGCGGCAGCGTGCGGCGGAAGCCGAAATTGACGCCGGAGCTGGCCAGCATCAGATTGTTGGGGCCCGGCGTGATCGACATCAGGGCGACATAGGACAGCAAGGCGAATTCAGGCATGCTCGGATCTCCGCAAAACGGCAAGCGGCGACCAGCCCTTGCCCACCCCGCCATGCTAAACGCGCCGCCTGAATGGATACAGGCTCAAAAATCAATCATTGATCTGGTTACAGATTGGAGTTTTCAGATACTGTCACCATCCTCTATGATGACTGCTGTGCCCCACCGCCCCGACAAGGCCCACGCATGCAGAACAACGCCTCCACCCTTTACCAGCAGTTGGCCGACGATCTATCGCTGGCGATCAGCCGCGGCACGCTGCCGCCGGGCTCGCGCCTGCCCTCGGTGCGCCGCACCGCGCACAGCCGCCAGCTCAGTCTCAACACCGTGGTCAGCGCCTACCGCGTGCTGGAAGACCGCGGGCTGATCGAGGCCCGCCCCCAGTCCGGCTATTACGTGCGCGCACGGCTGCCGTCGCCGGCGCGCCCGGCCAGCACCCACAGCGGCCCGGCCACCCCCACCCAGAACGTGGTGCTGGACCTGATAGGCACCGTGCTGCAGGCGCAGCAGAGCGAAGGCTTCATCGACCTGGCGCTGGCCTGTCCGCGCGGCGGCGACTTCTACCCCGGCAACAAGCTGGCGCGGCTGATGGGCCAGATCCTGCGCCGCCAGCCCGGCATGGTCAGCACCTACGCGCTGCCGCCCGGATCGGAGCGGCTGCGCACCCAGATCGCGCGCCGCGGCATGGACCTGGGCATGACGCTGCAGCCGGACAACATCATCCTCACCCACGGCTGCATGGAAGCGCTGCAACTGGCGCTGCGCGCCGTCACCCGCCATGGCGACGCGGTGGGGCTGGAGTCGCCCACCTATTTCAACCTGCTGCCCCTGCTGGCCAGCCTGGGGCTGAAGGCCGTGGAAATTCCCACCGACCCGCAGACCGGCCTGTCGATAGACGCGGTGGAAGTACTGCTGGCCGAGCAGCGCATCCAGGCGCTGGTGGCGATGCCAAACGTCCACAACCCGCTGGGCAGCTGCATGCCGCTGGAAGCCAAGAAGCGGCTGGCTCGGCTGGTCAACCAGCACCAGGTGCCGTTGATAGAAGACGCGCTGTACGCCGAGCTGCAGTTCGCCGACACGCTGGCCCCGGCGGTGAAGGCCTTCGACGCCGACGGCTGGGTGATCGTCTGCGCCAGCTACACCAAGACGCTGGCGCCCGACTTCCGCATCGGCTGGATGGAGGGCGGCCGCTTCGACGCCCAGTTGCGCAAGCTGAAATTCGCGTCCTCGGTGGCCGAGCCGCTGGTGCTGGCCGAAACGCTGGGGGCCTTTCTGGAGTCAGGCGGCTACGACCACCACCTGCGCACGCTCAAGCGCCGCTACGCCGCCCATGTCGAGAAAGTGCGCGGCCTGATTTCCCGCCACTTCCCGGCCGGCACCCACGCCACCGCGCCGCAGGGCGGCTTCCTGATCTGGGTGGAGCTGCCTGAGGGCTGCGACAGCGTGGCGCTGTTCCACGCCGCGATGGCGGAAAAGATCAGCCTGATCCCCGGGCCGCTCAGCTCCCCCGGCGGCCGCTACCGCAACGCGCTGCGCCTGTCCTGCTGCTACCCGCTGGACGAGCGCTACCTGGCGGCGCTGGTGCGTGTCGGCCAGCTGGCATGCGAACAACCGGCATCGCCGGCGGCGTGAGCCCCGCCCGCGATGCCGCGCGGCGGAAGCGGGCAACCGTCCGCCAGCGGCGGAAAATCACCCCCCCGCCCGCCCCGCAGGCTGCGATGTAAACAAATTTGCTGACCAGACTCCCGGTTAGCGGTAGAATGCCGTCTGCCTCATACTTCGACGTCCGGCCAAACGCCCGATGTCCTGCCTAGCCCGTTGGGTAGCCCACGCGCGCCCAGCCTGCTTGGTCACCGAATTGAAGCTCCATCGCAACGCCCGCGGCTGCCGCCATCGCCAGCCGCGCTGGCCCTTGCACTACCCGTATTGAGAAAGGAATCGTTATGTCCAAAGAAGACATGATCGAACTGGAAGGTGTTGTCATCGAAATGCTGCCGGAATCGCGTTTCCGGGTAAAACTCGACAACAACGTTGAAATCCTGGCTTATGGCTCTGGTAAGATGAAGATGCACCGCATCCGCGTGCTGGTAGGCGACCGCGTCACCGTGGAAATGTCGCCTTACGACCTGACCAAGGGCCGCATCAACTTCCGCCACCCCACCGCCAACATCGGCGGCGGCTCGCGTCCGCCGCAACACAAACGCCGTTAATATTTCAGGCATGGCCGCCATGCGGTCACGCCCTTGGTACACTGATGAAAATTCATGAATTACAACCGGGCGACCTCGTCACCGAACAACACGGTCAAGACACCGTCGCCTTTGAAGTAGTAGCCATCAAACAGATGGGCCGCCGTTTCGCAGTCACCTTCAGCTCCGCGCTCGGCCTCGCCAGCGCGCATTACGCCGGCGACGCCTGGATCAGCGCGATACGCGGCTGATCCGCCGCCGGACATGGCCAGCCGCTTAGCGCCTCCCCGCATCCACCCCCCAGGTTGGCTGCCGCCCCGCCTGCAAATCATTTGACATACTTCAAATTGGTTCCATAGTGGTATTGCGTGCCATTTGGCATGAATCCCAAGGGACCATCATGAAATTCGCTTTGTTTGGCTTGTTGCTGCTGGCCGGCTCCGCGCTGGCCGCTCCGTGGAATTCGCAGCGCCCCTACCAGAAGGGCCAGGTCGTGCAATGGCAGGGCCGCGACTGGCAGGCAAAATGGCCGACGCGCGGCGAAATCCCAGGCGCCAACCCCAAAGGCTCGTGGATAGCACACGTCGGCGGCACGCTGCGCAAGCTGGACGACCCCGTCCCCGTCATCCCCACGCTGCAGCAGGCGCTGCAGCATGAGGCCGACCTGACCAACAACGACTTCTTCCGCAAGGTCAAGGCCTCGATCCGCACGCTGCCCAGCGACCAGGTGGAGCAGGTGGCCTCCGGCCGCGCCGCCAACCCGGTCAATGTGCGCCGGGTGGAACGTCTGCTGCCCTCCGCCAAGTGGGATTACTATTTCACTCGCCGCGACCCCAGCTATACCTATACCCGCTTCCTGCAGGCGGTAGCCAAGTTCCCGGCGGTGTGCGACGACTACAGCGACGGCCGCGACGCCGACGCCATCTGCCGCCACAGCCTGGCCACCATGTTCGCCCACTTCGCCCAGGAAACCGGCAACCACGACGCCAGCGACACCATTCCGCAATGGCGGCAGGGCCTGGCCTACCTGCGCGAGATGGGCTGTACCGACACCGGCCCGGGCTGCGGCTACAACACCGAATGCGACGATCCGGTGTTCAACAAGGTATGGACCTGCGGCAAGAACGCCGACGGCAGCTGGAAGAAATACTTCGGCCGCGGCGCCAAGCAGCTGTCCTACAACTACAACTACGGCCCGTTCTCGCAGGCAATGAACAACGGCGACCAGTCGGTGCTGCTGCAAAACCCCGACCTGGTGGCCAGCACCTGGCTCAACCTGGCCTCGGCCACCTTTTTCTTCGTCTACCCGCAACCGCCCAAGCCCTCCATGCTGCACGTGCTGGACGGCACCTGGGTGCCCAACGCCGCCGACATCGCCGCCGGCGCCGGCAACAACTTCGCCACCACCATCCAGATCATCAACGGCGAATGCGGCGGCGGCACCGAGCGCCAAGCCGCGCAGAACCGCATCGACTACTACCAGCAGTTCGCCCACGATCTGGGCTGGGACTACGGCAGCGAGCAGCTGTCCTGCGCCAATATGCAACGCTTCACTTCGGCCAGCTCCGCCGCCTACAACATCTATTGGGAAAAAGACTGGAAATGGGGCGACGACTACCAGTGCCAACTGGTCAGCTACCAGACCCCGTACAGCGCGCTGCAGGCCGGCAACTACCAGCACTGCGTGGAGGACAACTGGGGCGTCAAGCTGAAATGAGCCTTGGCGCCGCGCCGGGCTGCCGACCAAGGCCGCCCGGCGCGTTTTTCAGGTGACGGCAAGCGCCCATTGCGTTTACCATTCAGGCTTCCCCCGCAGTCCCGCACTCCGAAGCCCGCCACCGCCTTGCGGTGAGTCGCCCCCTTTATGGCCTTGCGCTGACGCGATCCCGCCTTTGGCCAACCTTTTCCGACAGCACGACATGAATCCGACTCCGCAGCCCGGCGCCAACCCGCCCCCAACCGTACACTGGCAGGAAGCCGGCGCCGAGCGCAGCGCCCGCTGGCGCTCCGAAGCCGGCCTGCCGCCGCCCAAACGCATCGTGATCGCCGACGACAGCCTGTCGGCCGACGCCGCCTACAAACTGGCCTGCGAAGGCGGCACCCTGCTGTGGCGCGGCGACTACCAGAACGCCCGCCAATTGCTGCAGGCGCTGGCGCGGCGCGTGGACCGCAAGGGCGCCAAGCCCGGCGCCACGCCGCTGGAGTCCTTCCACCTGCACCGGCAGGCGCAAGGGCGCCGCGCGCAGATTTTGTCGCGGCTGGTGCTGCCGCTGGACGCCGACTACGCCATCCCGCTGCGGCGCGCGCCCGACTTGCGCCAAGCCTGCCTGGAGGCCTACGGCGAAGGCGGCGAAGCCTCGCTGGTGTCGCTGCGCGAATTGCTGGGCCTGACAGGCGCGCACGAGTGGCGCAAGAAAGGCGTGGAAGTGAAGGCGCTGGCCGCTCGCATCTACCCGCATTACGGCGTGTTCGCGCCGATACGCGGCGAATATGTCGACCTGGTGGCCAGCGCTCCGCTACCCGGCGCGGAGCTGGCCTTCGACATCGGCGCCGGCAGCGGCGTGCTGGCGGCGCTGCTGGCCAAGCGTGGCGTGGCCCGCGTCGTCGCCACCGACCAGGACGAGCGCGCCCTCGCCTGCGCCGCCGACAATCTGCAACGCCTGCGGCTGGACGGCCAAGTGGAATTGCGGCGCGCCAACCTGTTTCCGCAAGGCCGGGCGCAGCTGGCGGTGTGCAATCCGCCTTGGCTGCCGGCCAAGCCCAGCTCGGCGATCGAATACGCGGTCTACGACCCGGACAGCGCCATGCTGCGCGGCTACCTGGACGGCCTGGCGGCGCATCTGCTGCCCGGCGGCGAAGGCTGGCTGATCCTGTCCGACCTGGCCGAACACCTGGGCCTGCGCTCGCGCGAACAGCTGCTGGAATGGATAGACCAAGCCGGCCTCGCCGTGCTGGGCAGGCTGGACGTCAGGCCCAACCACAAGAAGGCGGTCGAGCAAACCGATGGCCTGAGCGCGGCGCGCCAAGCCGAAGTCACCAGTTTGTGGCGGCTAGGCGTCAAAGCGCAGGCCTGAACATGGCAACGGGGCGGACGCCGCTCAGCCGCGGCCCCCGCCCCGTTTTTCAGACTGCGCAGCCAGGAGGAACAACCCGGCGTCAGCCCTTCAGAACTGCACCTGCTTCTCTAGCTTCAACACCTGCTTGATCTGACCCGCGGTCCAGGCGCTGCGCGCGGCATGCGGCGCGCACGCGTCCGGGTGGGTTTCGCTGGACAGCACGCGGAACATGCCCTGATAGGCCCAGTTGCTGGTGGTTTGCTTCAGGAACACCGGAATCGCGCCGCCCTGGCGCGCCAGCTGCTCACCGGCGGTGCGCTCCGGCGGGCAGGAGTTGCACAGGATCACATTGGGCGCGTCCGGGTTCAGATCCGGACGCAGGCAGGCGGCCACCACCTTGCCCTTCTTGCGCGGCAGATAGGAGTGCTTGTTGCCGCCGACCACGGCGTGGATTTCTTCACGGGTATAGCTTTTGCCCAGTTCGAACATGGATATCTCCATCACGTCGGCGCCTGCTCGCGCAACCCATTTGCGCGAATCAAGGCCGGACACGCAAGATAGCCAAAGCCGCTTAAAAATCTGCTAAAGCCGGAGCCTCCCGGCAGAAAATCGGCATCAACGCCGTTTACATCCCGCCACGCCGAACATCAACCCGGCCCACAAATTTTCTTAATTCGGCCTGCGCGCCCTCGGCGATCAGCCAGCATCCGCTACAACCGACTCCAGTTCGGCCAGGCTTCGCGGGCGCACAGCGCGGCCGATTTCAACGCCGTCGCGCAGCAGAATGAAGGTGGGCCACAATTTCACCCGGAAAGCCCGCCCCAGCGGCTTCCCCTTTCCGTCCTCCAGCGCCAAATGGCGCAGCTGCGGCTGCGCAGCCAGCAACTGCGCCAGCAGCGGCTGCGCGCCCTGACAGTGCGGGCACCAGTCGACGCCGAACTCCAGCAACGTCAGGCCGCCCATCGCGGCCACCGCCTCCGGCGCGGGGTTGTCGGTCAGATAATGGCCCATATCTTGCTCCCAAATGAAAAACACCCGCTTACTGCGGGCGTCCCGAACGTGCGGATCAGACTGCGAGCTGGCCGCCCAACTTCAGCTTGCCCACCAACCAGGTGTGGTCGTAGCTAACAATCTCGAACGGGTTGCCAAAGGGGTCGACAAAAGACAAGGCGCAGAAGAAGCGGTGGTCCCGCACCGAGTCGCGGGCGATGCTCTGGCCTTCGCGGTTGGTGACGCGCTCGCCGGCCAACCGGTCTATCCACTCGACGAAATCCTGGCCGCCGACCACGAAGGCCACCGCGCCCTGCGAGCTGGGAACCGCGTCCGCGTCCTCGCCGATGGCCAGACGCACGCTGCCGCTGGAGTTGACCAGCATGGCGGCGTTATGTTCGCCATCGGTCTTGTAACGGGTGTCCGGCGTCAGCGCCAGCACGCGTTGATACCATTTCAACGCCGCCGCGACGTCCCCGACGCGGATGTGGATGTGATCGATCTTGCCTAAGGTCAGCATGCCTACCTCTGAGTATGTGCGGTGGATGGGCGCCGGCCTGGACCGGCGCATTGGTTTTGTACGGCTATCGCGAAACACCCGGAGCAAGGCGACATCGGGCATTTTCAACTGCGCCTACTGGCGGTCGCGCTCGAGTAGCGGCGCCAGATAATGGCCGGTGTGGCTGGCGGGATTGGCCGCCACCTGCTCCGGCGTACCGCTGGCGATGATCTGACCGCCGCCGGCGCCGCCCTCCGGCCCCAGGTCTATCAACCAGTCGGCGGTCTTGACCACATCCAGATTGTGCTCGATCACCACCACGGTGTTGCCGCTCTCGCGCAGGCGGTGCAGCACCTGCAGCAGCAGGTCGATATCGTGGAAATGCAGGCCGGTGGTGGGCTCATCCAGGATATACAGCGTTCGTCCGGTATCGCGCTTGGAGAGTTCCAAGCCCAGCTTGACCCGCTGCGCCTCGCCGCCGGACAGCGTGGTGGCGCTCTGCCCCAGCCGGATATAGCCCAAGCCCACATCCATCAGCGTTTTCAGCTTGCGCGCCACCGGCGGCACCACGGCGAAGAACTCCAGCGCCTGCTCCACCGTCATCTCCAGCACCTCGTGGATGCTCTTGCCCTTGTACTGCACCTCCAGCGTTTCGCGATTGTAGCGCTTGCCGTGGCAGACATCGCAAGGCACGTAGATATCGGGCAGGAAGTGCATCTCTACCTTGATCACGCCGTCGCCCTGGCAGGCCTCGCAGCGGCCGCCCTTGACGTTGAACGAGAAGCGCCCCGGCCCGTAGCCGCGCTCGCGCGCCAGCGGCACGCCAGCGAACAGCTCGCGGATCGGCGTGAACAGGCCGGTATAGGTGGCCGGATTCGAGCGCGGCGTGCGGCCGATCGGGCTCTGATCGACGTTGATCACCTTGTCCAACTGCTCCAGTCCCTTCACCTCGCGGTAGGGGGACGGCTCCTCGCTGGCGCCGTTCAGATCGCGCGCGGCGATTTTGTACAGCGTGTCGTTGATCAGCGTGGACTTGCCGGAGCCGGACACCCCGGTGATACACACCAGACCGCCCAGCGGCAGGTCCAGCGTCACATCCTTCAGGTTGTTGCCGCTGGCGCCCACCAGTTGCAGCATCCGGTCTTGGCTCAGTTCGCGCCGGCCGCCCGGCATGGCGATCTTGCGCCGGCCGGACAGGAAGGCACCGGTGACCGAGTTTTCGCTGGCCTCCACATCGGCCGGCGTGCCGGCCACCAGCACCTCGCCGCCATGCTCGCCGGCGCCCGGCCCCATGTCCACTAGGTAGTCGGCGGCGCGGATGGCGTCTTCATCGTGCTCCACCACGATCACGCTGTTGCCCAGGTCGCGCAGCCGCATCAGCGTGGACAGCAGGCGGTCGTTGTCGCGCTGGTGCAGGCCGATGGACGGCTCGTCCAGCACGTACATCACACCGGTGAGGCCGGAGCCGATCTGGCTGGCCAGCCGGATGCGCTGCGCCTCGCCGCCGGACAAGGTGTCCGCCGAACGCGAGAGGTTGAGGTAGTCCAGGCCGACGTTGTTGAGGAAGGACACCCGCTCGCTAATCTCCTTGACGATCTTCTCCGCCACCGCCTGCTTCTGACCGGAAAACTCCAGGCCCTCGAAGAAGGCCGCGGCGTCCTTCAGCGGCAGCTGGTTGATTTCATGCAGCGTGCGCTTGCCGATGAAGACATGGCGCGCCTCCAGCCGCAACCGCGAGCCGCTGCAGTGCGGGCAGGCCTGGTTGTTCTGGTACTTGGCCAGCTCCTCGCGCACCGCCATCGAGTCGGTTTCGCGGTAGCGGCGCTCCAGATTGGGAATGATGCCCTCAAAGGGATGGGCGCGGGTGAACTTGCTGCCCTTCTCCGACATATAGCTGAACTCGATGCTGTCGCGGCCGGAACCGTGCAGCACCACGTTGCGCACCTTCTCCGGCAGGTCTTCGAAGGACAGGTCGGTGACCGAGAAGCCGTAATGCTCGCCCAGCGCCAGCAGCATCTGGTAATAGAACTGGTTGCGCTTGTCCCAGCCCTTGATCGCGCCGGAGGCCAGAGAAAGCTCGGGATGGGCCACCACCCGGCGCGGATCAAAGAAGGTGATCTCGCCCAGGCCGTCGCACTTGGGACAGGCGCCCATCGGGTTGTTGAAGCTGAACAGGCGCGGCTCAAGCTCCGGCAGGCTGTAGCTGCACACCGGGCAGGCGAACTTGGCGGAGAACCAGTGCTCCTTGCCGCTATCCATTTCCACCGCGATAGCGCGGCCCTCGGCGTGGCGCAGCGCGGTCTCGAAGCTTTCCGCCAGCCGCTGCTGCATGTCGGCGCGCACCTTGAGGCGGTCTATCACCACCTCGATGGTGTGCTTCTTGTTCTTGTCGAGCTTGGGCACCGCGTCCAGCTCGCACACTTCGCCATCGACGCGCACCCGCACGAAGCCCTGCGCCCGCAGGTCGTCGAACAGGTCCAGGTTTTCGCCCTTGCGGCCCATGATCACCGGCGCCAGGATCATCACCCGCGCCTCTTCCGGCAGCGCCAGCACATGGTCCACCATCTGGCTGACGGTCTGGCTGGACAGCGGCACGCCATGCTCCGGGCAGTGCGGATCGCCCACCCGCGCGAACAGCAGCCGCAGGTAGTCGTGGATTTCGGTGACGGTGCCGACGGTGGAGCGCGGGTTGTGGCTGGTCGCCTTCTGCTCGATGGAGATCGCCGGCGACAGGCCCTCGATCAGGTCCACATCGGGCTTTTCCATCAATTGCAGGAACTGGCGGGCGTAGGCCGACAGGCTTTCCACATAGCGGCGCTGGCCTTCCGCGTACAGCGTGTCGAAGGCCAGCGAGGACTTGCCGGAGCCGGACAGGCCGGTAATCACGATCAACTGGTTGCGCGGCAGGTCCAGATTGACGTTTTTCAGATTGTGGGTGCGGGCGCCACGGATACGGATGCTGTCCATAAGAAGCTGTTACTCACCGTCGGTCAGGGAACCTGTTAATATACCCGACTTGGCCGGGCAGGCTCCACCTGTCTTTGAGCTATTGCAAACAGACCCGCCCCGACCGCGCGCCGATGTTGCGCAGTCATCCGTTTGCCGGCGCGGTCGTTAAACATAATCAAGCAAACCAGACCACACACCGCATGAATGCCATCGAACTGCGGGCCAGCCTGGGGCTGGCCGGTATCTACGCCCTGCGCATGCTGGGCATGTTCCTGATCCTGCCCGTATTCGCCCTGTACGCCAATACTCTGCAAGGCGCCGGGAACCACACGCTGATCGGCATCGCGCTGGGCAGCTACGGCCTCACCCAAGCGCTGCTGCAGTTGCCGCTGGGCATGCTGTCCGACCGCATCGGCCGCAAGAAAGTGATCTACGGCGGGCTGCTGCTGTTCGCCATCGGCAGCTTCGTCGCCGCCGGCGCAACCGACATCACCACCCTCACCCTGGGCAGGGTGATCCAGGGCGCCGGCGCCATCTCCGCCGCCATCACCGCGCTGTTGGCCGACCTGACCCGCGAGGAAAACCGCACCAAGGCGATGGCGATGATAGGCATGTCGATAGGCACCACCTTCGCCGTCAGCCTGGTGGCCGGCCCGGTGCTGGCCAAATACATCGGCGTCAACGGCATTTTCGCCCTTACCGGCTTGTTGTCGCTGGCGGCGCTGATCGGCGTGTGGCTGATCATCCCCGATCCGTCGGTGTCGCGCTTCCACTCCGAGACCGAAGCCAACACCAAGCGGCTGCCGGCGGTGCTGAAAAACAGCCAGCTGCTGCGCCTCAACTACGGCATCTTCGCATTGCACGCGGCGCAGATGGCGATGTTCGTCACCATCCCGTTCGCGCTGATCAAGACCGGCCATCTGGACAAGTCGCAGCACTGGCAGGTGTACCTGCCGGTAACAGTGATAGGCTTCATCCTGATGGTGCCGGCCATCATCTACGGCGAGAAAAAGGCGCGGCTCAAGCCTGTGTTCATCGGCGCCATCGCGTTGATGACCGCCGCCCAGCTGGGCATGGCGCTGGCGCTGGACAGCTTCTGGCAGATCGTCGGCTGGCTGTCGCTGTACTTCATCGCCTTCAACATCCTGGAAGCGACGCTGCCTTCGCTAATCTCCAAGATTGCGCCGGCCGACGCCAAGGGAACCGCGATAGGCGTGTACAACACCGCCCAATCGTTTGGCCTGTTCCTCGGCGCAGCTGCCGGCGGCTGGCTCTACGGCCATTACGGCCCGGCCGGCGTGTTCGGCTTCACCAGCCTGCTGATGCTGTCCTGGCTGATATGGTCTTTTGGCATGCAGCCGCCCAAGGCGGTGAGATCGGTGATGTACCATATAGGCGAGACGTGGCAGGGTAATGCCGACCTGCTGTCGCAACAGCTCGCCGGCATCGCCGGCGTCCACGAGGCGGTGGTGGTGAAGGAAGACCGGGTCGCCTACCTCAAGGTATCGCAGCAGCAGTGGGATGAAACCGAAGTGCGGCGGCTAATCGACGCTACCTTCTAGCTTTTCACCTCAGGCAAACGACCAAGGGCGGCCCCCGGCAACGGGGGCCGCCCTTGCGCATTGCAGACGCCGCCGCTGGCCGCAACGTTTTTTTACACAGCCGCCATGCCATTCACACCCGATTCACACCCGATTCACACCGGCTTTCAATTTCGCCACAATATCCGGCATATTCGTCTATCGGCTTGCAATACAATGAGCTGCATCAAACCAGCAGCGAGAAAGCCAAGAGACGCGTCCGAGATCTACATCCAGAAGAGCGGCTCCATAAGAGAATCGACTGGTACAACTCGACCTACTTGCTGGCCAAATCGAAGCTCGGCGGCGACATCGACACGCAAGTCAGGCTATCCAATGCGCAACGACAGCTAAGAGGGGGAGGACATGAGAAAAGTGCTATTGGCGGCATGGCTCCCCTGCATCTGCACGGCATATGCCGGCGGCGGGAATGACATTGACTTCCACAATATAAACGAGCAAAAGCTCATCAAACTATTCCAAGAAAACAAAAACTCATCGCCCGGGCAGCGAATCAAAACCTTCTCAAGCCTTTTCCTGGGAAACGCCTACGCCTCCAACAGGTTGATAGGCTCGAACCATGCCAATGAAAAGCTGGTAGTGGATTTCGGCAAACTGGATTGCTTTACCTACCTGGACTATGTGGAGTCGCTGCGGCGCTCCGACAGCGTCCACAATTTCTTTGAAAATGTGATCCGCACCCGCTACGCAAAAGGAGAGGTAAGCTACCTGTCCAGAAAACACTTCTTCTCCGACTGGGTCAGCGGCAATCAACGCAATATAAAAGACGTAACAAGATCAGTCAGCCGCCAGGCCATGACCGAACAAAAAGAACTCAACCGAAAGAAAGATGGCAGCCCTTACATCATCGGACTGGAAGCGAAGCGCAGGGACATCAGCTACATCCCGGCAAACAAGATAGACGCCGACACGCTGGACATGTTGCGCGATGGCGATTACATAGGCATCTATACCAAAACGCCTGGACTGGATGTCACGCACACCGGGATTTTCATCCGCAAAAAGGATGGCCCCGTGTTTAGAAATGCCTCCTCCCTATCCAGAAATATGAAAGTCGTGGATTCGCCCTTCCTTGAGTATGTGAGAAAACAGCCCGGCATCGTTGTCTACCGGGCAGTTAATGAGACGCCATCCCAGAATCACGCGCAATCGACGGCCAGTTTCATCATTCATTCCGCCCGGCAAGCCACAAACCGCCAAAGCAAGGCCACGCAAAACACGGAAAAGGCAGCATGACAATCAGCGGCGGCCCCGGATCGTATCCGCCTGGCCAGCCAATCGCGCGACCCTGCGCCGGCGCTTGTTGCCGGCAACTGCCCGACATGGTCCGTTGTCCGACTCGCGCATGGCCTAGGCAATAAACAGGAGCGGCCTTCCACGCAAGAGGCCGTCCCGGTCCCCATGCCGCCACCTTCGGCGACTTATTTTTGCGGCTGCGCCGGCTCCGCCACATAAATCTCCACTCGGCGGTTCATCGCGCGGCCGGACACCGTGCCATTGTCGGCCACAGGCTCGCGGGAACCGCGGCCGTCCACGCCGATGCGGTTGATGTCCACGCCGCGCGACGCCAGATAGCTCTGCGTCGCCTTGGCGCGGTTGACCGACAGCGGGTTGTTGATGGCGTCGGTGCCGGTGTTGTCGGTATGGCCGATGACGTTGACCGAAGTGACCGGGTTCTGCTGCAGCGTGCTGGCCAGCTTGTCCAGCACCGGTTTCAGGCTGGGCTTGAGCGCATAGCTGCCGGTGTCGAAAGAGGCGTCGCTGGGGATGTTGATCTTCAGGCGGTTGTCGGCCGTCTGGCTGACGCCGATGCCGGTGCCCTTGGTCGCTTGCTCCATCGCCTCCTTCTGCTTCTGCATGTGCTGCGACCACAGGTAACCGCTGCCGGCGCCGATCAGGCCGCCAAGGGCCGCGCCCGTGGCCGCGCTGCGCCCGCCGTGCCCGCCGGCGGTCAGCGCGCCGATCGCGGCGCCCAAGCCCGCGCCTATCGCCGCGCCTCCGCCCACGCCCTTCTGCGTGTCGCTCATATTGGCGCAACCGCCCAAGCCAGCCAGGCTCACCGCCGTCAGAGCGGCTACCAATGCATTCTTGTTCATGCGTTCATCCTTTCAAACAGTGCCAGACAGCGCACGGCCAAGCCAGTTCCCCATCGGCATGTCGGCCGCGCGAAAATACCCAGATTACAGCGCATCCCGCCTTTCTTCGCCAGTCAGGCGGCGAGCGCGACCAGCCGCGCGACAATCTCCCCATCGATACCAAAACGGCGGCTATTGCCGTGTATAATAGCGCCCGATCGTTCGGCCCGCGCCCGCTCGGCCGCCTTGCGGCCAACCTGGCCTTTCGACATGCAAGTCCTCTAGGCCGCCAGCCGGCTTGGATACCATCGCATGGGCTGATGGCGACCGCATGCGCCGCCATTGCCAGCGCAAGGCGGCGGCGCCTGCGTGGCGCAGGCCAAGCAGTTTGAACTTATCCGGAGAATTGAATGAACAGCATCACCTTTGACGGCCGCCTGGCCGCCGACGCCGAACTGCGTTACACCCCCAGCGGTGAGCCGGTACTGTCGTTCCGCGTAGCCAGCGACATCGGCTTCGGCGAGCGCAAGACCACCAACTGGTTCAGCTGCCAGGTGTGGGGCAAGCGCGGTGAATCGCTGAAGAACTACCTGGCCAAGGGCCAGCAGGTGACCGTGTACGGCCAGCTCACCCTGCGCGAATGGCAGGACAAGGACGGCAACAAGCGCGTGTCGCCGGATGTCCGCGTCAACGAACTGAGCCTGCAAGGCGGCAAGAGCGAAATGGCCGCCGGCTCCTCCGGCGGCATGGGCGGCGGCATGGACGACGGCTACGGCTACAACGCTCCGACCCAACGCCAGGAAGCCCCGGCGGCGCCGCGCCGCCAGGAGCCGAAGCCTGCTCCGCGCATGGATGATATGGACGACGATATTCCGTTCTAACCGGAACCACATGTTAGGTTGTTAAATTAGACTGGAAATACTCTGTGTAATCAGTAGATTGCACTTGGTTTTTCCGGTCTTTTTCTTTACGTCAAAAATTCACATCACCGGAAGTGCTGCTGTCGTAAATTCCTGTCATCTGACTCGACAAGAGATGCACGGTGACCAAGTTTTCCATTCGAGAAGTACGGATGCATCCGGTGAGCACATTCCCATGCTCGTGTCCGGCAGCCCCCTCGGACTGCCGGTTCCCCTCGCCGCCCGTTACGTCCTGACCCAGTTCCGTCCCAAGGGCCTGAAAGTCAGCAGCATCCGCCAACGGCTCTCCGCCTTAGACCCGCTAACAAAACCTGTCGATAAATCGCAGACAGATCAATGAGAAAGCCAGCTTGGGCAAAGCGTAATACGTATCCAGCCGTCGCTCAAAGCGGATGCGCAACTTGCCGAAGCCCGCTAGCCAAGAATGGGTACGTTCTACGACCCAACGGTGGCGACCCAGCCTCTCGCTGCTTTCCACTCCACGACGGGCAATTCGCACCAAGATTTCGCGCCGGCTCAGGTGTTCACGGCAACGGCGGTAGTCGTAGCCTTTGTCTGCATGCGAGGGGGGCCGAATTTTTGTGTAACCGGGGTTGGGTTTAGACCTGAGGTAGCCGTTCCTCAAACTGGATGGTAAAGCGAGTCAAGGCCGCCTTCCAGTCTAGGAAGGGCCTCAGGAACGTCGTGTTTTTTGGTGCTCATGAGTCTCCAGACAAGATGACAGTTTCCTGCCAAAAGTCCGGTTACACAAAATTCTGTACACCCTCGTGTTGGATAGCACGGTGTCCTAGGTAATTCTGGGTTGCCCTCGTGTCTTGTCCATCGTTGGCTAGCTTGAACCCAGTCGCATGGCGCAACATGTGCGGGTGGACTGGAAAGGTGAGTCCGCCCTCGCGTCCAGCGCGACTTACGATTTTGCGGACGGCGTCAACGGTTAATGGCGCCTTTCGCTCGCTGACAAGTACGTAGGCGGCCCGGACCCGGACCTGCCATCTTCAGCTTCCCACCTCCTCCGACAACGCCTGCGTCAACATAGGTTTCCCGACCGGATCCACGCCGTACAGTCGACCGCACACGTCTCGGATCAGGCTGAAGGATTTTGCATCCGACAATAATGAAAAATGATCAACCGCGCCGCTGATGTGCAGATTGAGACGCGGCAGGCGCCGCCGCCACATTTCCGGACAGTTTCTGTCCTGGAAATAGCGGTTCGCCCATTCGACCATCGGCCCGCTGAAGCCATGCGGATCGAAATACACCTCCGCCCGGCTGCGCTGGACGTAATGGCACACCACCTCGTCTGGCTGCGCCAGATCCTCCAGCAAATGCGCCATCGCCGCATTTTCATTGGCCTCGGCGACCCTGCAGTAGCGCTCGATGACGTCAGACAGCTCATTCGCCGCATATCTCAGGCCTTTTCGCAAGCCGGCGCGGACCAGGACCGGCAACACCTCCTCGAGCTCGACTTGATCCAGCTCCATGGCCGCGATATCGGAAAAATCGCCGGCGCCATTCATCATCAGCAAATTGGCGTAGACCATCGCGTAGCGCAGCTTCCTGGTGTCGGCGTCGTTCTTGATCGGTTCCCCGCCGTACAGATAAGGCGTGTCGAGCATGACGATGCTGCCGACCTGATGGTCGGCCAGTTGCAGCCGGCGGGCGACCTCATAGGCGATCAGACCGCCTTCCGAATATCCGCCAAGCTGGAATGGCACCCCGGCGTCCGGTCTGGCGGCCAGCAACAGATCGGCGTAGTACTGCGCCATCTCGCCCATATCGCTGATCGGCTGCTGATTGTCCCTGATGCCTCTGGACTGCACGCCGTAAAACGGCAGATTCCTGCCCAGGCTTTGCGACAAGCCGATATAGGCCTGAACCGTCCCCATCGAGCCATGGAACCAGAAGGCCGGTGCCAGGCTGCCTCTGGATTGCAGCACTTCCAGCTCTTTCGGCTTCTTGCCCTTCTTCGGAGCCTGCCGCGCCTTTTGTCCACCCTCGACGACCCGCTCCGCCAGCATGGCGGCAAATTGCCCGATCGAGGCGCAGTTCAAGACATCGTCCAGGCTCAGATGGATGGAATATTGCGTTTCAAGCGCGTCTATCATCCTCATCAACAGCAGCGAATCGATTCCCAGATCGGCAATCGACGCCGCCGGGTCGATACTCCGCGCATCCTGCCTGGAATACGCAGCAATGACTTCGATGAACGCCGAATCGCCCCCGTGGCCGGCCGCCACCGGCTCCTCCGGCAGCGAGCGCCGCCCGAACGGATAGGTCGGCAGCCCCGCCAACCGCCGCCGCCCCCCGCCGTCATCCGGCTCCGCCAGCTCGCCGCCCGCCACCCAGCGCGCCGCGCGTGCGCGCAAATCCTCGCCCTCACCAGCCGCCGCCCCGGGCCTACCCGTCGCGAACACGCCGCCGGCCGACAGATCCTCGTCCGCCCCCGCCGCCAGATACCGCGCCAGCGCCGCCGACGCCGCTTCACGGCTCGACGCCACCACCGCCAGCCGGCACGCCATCGCTTCCCGTCCGGTACGCAGCGCCCGCGCCACGTCTGCCAGACCGGACCCCGGTTCCCTTTGCAGATAGCCGCGCAATTTCTCCGCGTAGCGCCTGAGCACCGCCTCTTCCCGCGCCGACAGCACCAGCAGCGCTTCGCCATCCCGCTCCGCCGCCGCTTCCGGCTCCCCTTCGCCCAGCAGCACCAGCACATTGGTGCCGCTCATGCCGGTCGCGCCGACCAGCCCGTGCCGGCACCGCCCTTCCCAGGGTTGCGCCGCCGGCTCGATGCGCAGCGGACCGTTCGCCGCGTCGATATACGCGTTGGCCTGCCGGTAGTTGGCGGTCCCCGGCATCCGCCTGTGCTTCAGCGCCAGGCACATCCCGATCAGACTGACCACGCCGGAGGCCGCGAAGGTATGACCGATCAGCGGCTTGATCGAGCCCAGCACGCAATGGCCGCCCTGCAGCGCCTCGCCCAACGCCTGCGCTTCTATCGGGTCGCCCATCGGCGACCCCACGCTATGGCCCAGCACATAGCCCACCTGGCCGGCGTCTATGCCGCCCCGCCGCAACACGTCGACGATCAGCTGCCGTTGCGCCAGGCCGCTGGGCGCGGTGATGCCGTTGGTCCGGCCGTCGTAGTTCATCCCGCTCGCCCGAATCACCCCGTAGATCGCGTCACCGTCCCCCCGCGCCTGCGACTCCCGCTTCAACACCACCGCCGCCACCGCCTCACCCGGCACCAGACCGTTGGCCCGCTCGTCGAAGGCATAGCACTCCCCGTCGCTCGACAGCATCCCGCTCTGGCTCAGCGCCAGATAGGTCAGCGGCGAGTTCAGCACGTTCACCCCGCCAGCCAGCGCCATCCCGCATTCGCCCCGCAGCACGCTCTGGCACGCGCTGTGCACCGCCGCCAAACCCGACGAGCACGCCGTGTTCAACGCCAGATTCGGCCCCTTCAGATCCAGAACATACGAGATCCGCGCCGCCAGAATGCCGTTGTGGTGGCTGGTCGCCAGTCCTGACGCTTCCGGCTGCGCCGCGCTTTCCTCCACCCCGATGTACACCCCGCAGTCGCTGCCCCGCAGCCGCGCGCCGGTGTAGCCGGCGTCCTCGAACGCCCGCCACGCTTCTTGCAGCATCAGCCGCTGCCGCGGGTCCATCCATTGCGCTTCCCGCGGCGAGATCTCGAAGAACAGCGAGTCGAACGCGTCCAGCTCCGCCAGGAAGGCGCCCCGGTTGCTGGCGATGCGATTGTCCGCCGCCCCGGCTCCGCCGTAGTACGGCCGCCAGTCCCACCGCTCCGCCGGCACTTCCGCTATCTGCTTGCGCCCTTCCAGCAGCAGACGCCACAGCTCGTCCGCGTCTTCGGCGCCCGCCGTGCGCACCGATAGTCCGATGATGGCCACCCCGTCCCCCGCCTCCGCTGCAGCCGTCGCGACAGGCGCCGCCGGCTCGACCATCTCAACCGGCTCGACCCGCTCCTCCGCCACCGCGTAGCGCGCGCTCAGCGCCGCCCGCTGCGTCTCGGCCAAATGCTGGCTCAGCCGGGCCGGCGTGCTGTAGTTGAAGAACACGCTGGGCGCCACGTCGAAGCCGAAGTGCGCGCTCAACTGCCGGCTCAGCTGCGCCAGACCAATCGAGTCGAAGCCCAGGTCGGCGAAGTTGCTGTCGGCCCGCTGCCGCTCCAGCGGCAGTTTCAGAATCGCCGCGATCCGCCCCTGCACATCGGCCAGCACTTGCGGACCCAGCTCGCCCGCCGCCGGACGCGCCGCCTCGACGCCGTAGCGACGGTTCAGCATCGCACGCAGCCGCTGCGGCTCGCCGGCCAGCACCAGCCGCTGCCCCTGGCCTCCGTGCAACGCACGCTCCCACGCCTGCAGCCCTTCCGCCTGTTCCAGGTAGCGCTGCCCGCTGCTGCGCAGATAGTGTTCTATCGCTTCGCTGCCCACCGCCCCCATGCCGCCAGCCCGCCACAGCGGCCAGCACAGCGCCACCGTCCGACCCTGCCGCCGCCCCGCCGTCCGTTGCGCTTCGCGGTAGTCGGCGTAAGCCATCAGGAAGCGGTTGGCGCTGGCGTAGTCGCAGCCGCCGCCATCGCCCAGCGCCGCCGCCGACGAGGAGAAGTAGCAGACGAAGTCCAGCGCCAGACCGGCGCTGCTTTCGTCCAGCGCCCGCGTCCCGTCCAGCTTGGCCCGCAGCACCTCGGCGAAACCGTCGGCGTCCTGTTCCAGCAGCGAGCGAGTCGATTCCAGGCCGGCCGCGTGCACGATGCCGTGCACCCCGCCCCAGCGCCCGACCACGTCGGCGATCACCCGCTCGACCTGCTCGCGCTCGGCCACGTCGGCCTGGTAGTAGACCGCCTCGCTGGCCCCCTGCGCCCGCAGCCGCGCCAGCCGCGCTTCCATCCCGGCATCGGCCGGCCGCCGACCCAGCAGCGCGATCCGCCCCTGGCAGCGTTGCGCCAGGTGGCCGGCGAACAGCTCGCCCAGGCCGCCGCCGCCGCCGCTGATCAGATACACCCCGCGGCTGCGCAGCGGCGACAGCGCCGGCGCGGCTTCCGCCGCCAACGGCCGCCAAGCCAGCCGCTGGCGCTCGCCGCCCTGATAGCGCGTCACGCCCGGACGGCCCCACTCGGCGGCGATCTGCTCCACGCTCAAGCCGCCGGCGTCGCCGAACAGCACGCCCACGTCCAGTTGCGGCAGTGTCAGGCCCAACGAGCGTTCGAAGCCGATCTGCGACAGGTCGTGGCAGCTGCCCAGCGCTCCGGCCTCCAGCCTGCCGCTGAGCTGCAGATAGCGCAGCGGCAGGCTGGCGCCGACCGCGGCGCGCAGCACCGCGCGCAGCGCCGGCAGCCGCGGCTGGCCTTCCGCCCAGCGGTACAGCACGCCATAGCCGCCGGCGGCGGCGCCGTCGGCCTTCAGCAGCGCGAACAGCGCGTCGAAGGCGGCTTCATCGCAGCCGGCCGCCTGGTAGCGTTGCGGCCCCAGCCGGCACGTCGCGTCGCCGCTGCGGATCTGCAGCAGCGGCCGCCGCAGCCGCTGCGCCAGCTGGGCGCTCTCGGCGTCGTCGTCGCAGAAGTGCAGCAGCGTCAATCGTTCGACGTCGACCGCCGGGCCGGCCGCGGCGGCCTGCCAATACTCTTCGCCCTCCAGTAGGGCGGCGGGCTGCGCCGGGGCCGGGGCCGGGGCCGGCGGCGTCGCCGCGGCCGCGCCCAGCTCGGGCAGCCAGTAGCGCTCGCGGGCGAACGGATAGGTGGGCAGGCTGATGCGCCGGGGCGGCCGCGCGCCGTACAGTCGCGACCAGTCTATTTCCAGCCCGGCGACCCACAGCTCCAGCAATTTGCCCAGCTTCTTCCTGGCTACCCACTTGTCTATAGTTTCATCGAACTCGTCGTCCCGCGCCAACGCGCCCAGCATGCTCTTGCCGCTGCGGGCCTGGCCGAGGAAAAGCCGCCCGGCGTCGCCCCCGCCGACAAAGGCCTGCAAGCCTGCCTCGATTTCGCCGATAGAGCCGGCGACCATCGCGAGGCGGTCCTCCATCGCCTCGCGCCCCAGCTGAAGCGTGTAGGCGATGTCTGCCAGGTCCGCGTCGTCGTACCGCCCGCCGCGCAAGGCGTCCAGCAGCTGCTGCGCCCGCGTCCGCAACTCCGCCTCGGTCCGCGCCGACAGCACGATGGCCGCCGGCCCGGCAATCGCCGGCCACGACCGGCGGTCGACATATTCCTCGACGATCACATGCGCGTTGGCCCCGCCGGCGCCGAAGGACGAGATGCCGGCGATTCGCGGATACTCCCGCTCGACGCCGTCCACCGTCAGCAACGGACGCTTCCACTCCTGCAGCTCGCGCTGCACGAAGAACGGACTGCCCGCGAAGTCGATGTGCGGGTTCAGCGTGTCGGCATGCAGGCTGGGCGCCAGCTGGCCGTGCCGCATCTGCAGCAGCACCTTGGTCAGCCCGGCGATCCCCGCCGCGCTTTCGCCGTGGCCGATATTGGATTTCACCGAGCCCAGCGCGCAGAACTGGGTGTCCGCCGTCTGCGCCTGGAAGGCCTGGCTCAGCCCCGCCACCTCTATCGGGTCGCCCAGCTCGGTGCCGGTGCCGTGCGCCTCGACATAGCTGATCGCCCGCGCGTCTATGCCGGCCTTGGCGATCGCGTCGGCTATCAACTGGCGATGCGCGCCCGGATTGGGCACCGTGTAGCCGTGGGTCTTGCCGCCGTGGTTGATGCTGCTGCTGAGAATGGTGGCGTAAACATGGTCGCCATCCGCCTCGGCCTGATCCAAGCGCTTCAGCAATACCGTGCCCACGCCCTCGGCCGGAACCATGCCGTCGCCGCCGCCGAAACTGCGGCAACGCCCCTGCGGCGACAGCATCCGCGCCATGCACAGCATCACGTAGTTGCTGGAGTGCAGATAGAGGTTGACCCCGCCGGCGATGGCCAGTTCGCACTCGTCCCGCCTCAGGTGCTCGCACGCTTCGTGTATCGCCGTCAGCGACGACGAGCACATGGTGTCTATCGGCAGGCTGGGACCGTTCAGGTTGAGGAAGTAGGACACCCGGTTGGCCACCGAGCTGAACGAGGTGTGCGGAAACACCGCCACGCCCTGGCGCCACAGCTCGGGACCATGCAGCTCGAAGCCGGTCTTGGTGACGCCGGCGAACACGCCGACCCGGCCGCCGTGAACCCGCGCCAGCCGCTCCCGCGTGTAGCCGGCGTCTTCCAGCACCTCCCAGCAACTTTGCAGGAACAACCGCTCTTGCGGGTCCATGCCGTCGGCTTCCGCCGGCGAGATGTTGAAGAACAGCGGGTCGAATTCGGCGAAGCCGTCGACGAAGCCGCCCCATTTGCTGTAGCTCTTGCCGCTGGCCACCGCCTGCTCGGGGTCGGCGCAGTAGAAGCCGTCCAGCGCCCAGCGCTCGGCCGGGATTTCGCTGATGCAGTCGCGGCCCGACTGCAGATTGTCCCAATACTGTTCCAGCGTCCGCGCCTGCGGGTAGCGCCCGCTCAGACCGATAATGGCGATTTTCCGATTCGCGCTCGCCGCGCCCGTTTCACCGACGGCTTCCATCGGGCGCGGTCGGGAGAAACGACTGGTGCCGCGCAGCCGCGGCTGCCGGGACGGCACTCTCTCTCGCGCGGCCAGAGCGGTGTCCACCGCGGCGACGGCGGAAACCTGGTCCAGGCCGGTCAGGCGCCGCAAGGCCTGCTGCCTGGTCTTCAACAGATACTCGACCAGGCCAGCGATGGTCTGGTGCTCGAAGAACACCGTGCTGTCGATATCGGGGATGGACTGCCTGAGGGCGTCGGTCAACTGCACGACCAGGATCGAGTCTATCCCGTAGCGCTCCAGCGGTTCGTCCAGGTCTATCAATTCCACCGCCATTCTCAGCGTCTTGCCGACCAGGCCCCGTATCAAGGCCTCGCTTTTCTCCCGCAGCGTCCCCTGGTCGGCCGGCATCGCCACCGCCGCCCGCGCCGGGTTTTCCGACCTGGCGGCCGGCGCCGCGCGTTCCCGCCGCGCCGGCGGTGTCGCCGGCTGCGGAACGGCAGCGGCGGATGGCTGACGCACGCGGATGACGCCGTCGCTCTCGGCGACGATGATCTGCTGTCCCAGCGCCTGGGCCCCGGCGGCCGGGAAATTCACTCGGCGGAAGCCCTCCTCCTCCAGCACCCGCGACCAGTTGCCGGCGCTCAGCGCCGGAGAGCCCTCGATGCGCAGCGCCTCGTCCTCGTAACGCCACCACCCTTCCAGCAAACCGAAGGTCAGATGCGCGAACAGGCTGTTGCCGGTGACTTCATTGAGCAGCAGCACGCCGTTGCGCTTGAGCGCCGCCTTGGCATTGCGCAGGGTCTGGCGGATGCTTCTGGTCGCATGCAGCACATTGGCTGCGATCACCACATCGTAGCCGCCGATATCGATGGACTGCTCCCCCGGCCCGCGCTCCACGTCGAACAGGCGGCAATCCAGATAAGGCGCCCGTTCCGCGTAGCGCTGCTGCGCATGCAAGAGGAAAGCCTTGGACATATCGGTGTAGCAATACGTCTCGATATGCTGCCTGAGGCTCCACAGCCTGTCGAAGACCCCCGCGCTGGTGCCGCCGGTGCCGGCGCCTATCTCCAGAATGCGGATGCGCGCCGACGGATCGCGCTGGACGCGCGCGCCCACGTATCCGGCCAGTTGCTCGGCCAGCACGGCATTGAAATAGTCCGCCGCGCCATTGTTCTTGTAGATATCCTCGACCAGGCTCATCGAGGCATTCGGGAACATCACCTCGGTGGCGGGTATCTCTCCGCGCAATATCCGCGGCAAGGCTCGCACCGTCGCCTCCACCAGGCGGGCCTGGGCTTGCAGATGCGGATTGGCCAGCCAGGCGGTCTTGTCGCCGTCCCAACGCTCCCAGGCCCGCTGGCAGACTTCGCCGTCATCCACCGCCAGCCCTCTGGCGTCCAGCGCTCTCAGGCTTTCCCGCAGCCAGCGCCGATGCCAGGCTGGCGTCTGCGGCGCCGCCGGCAAGTTCGCCGCGCGCAGCTGGCAGGCCAGCAACTCGCCCAGCCGGCGGTCCAGCCGCTCAAACGATGCCGCGGACTCGCGGTCGCCGTCCGTCGCGGGAACCTCCGCCGCCTTTTCCTGCATCGCGCCGATCAGCGACGGCAGCGCCGGCGGCAGTTCGCGCAAGGACGGCGTCGACACCGACATCCAGGACTGCGCCTGCTCGCGCGTCGCCTTCACCAGACCAAGCTGATTGAATGGGCCGCTCAGCAGCGCTTCCAGGGTGCGCATCGCGTCATCGGCCTCGATCGCGCAGATGCCGGCATGCGCCATGCGGTTCCGGTATGACTGCGGGACGGCGCCGGCCGCGCCGACATCGCCCCACCAGCCCCAGTTGACGACCTTGACCGCGCAGCGCCGCTCTTGCCCCAGCTGATAGGCGTAGGCGTCCTTGAACACGCAGCCGGCGGCGTAGCCGCTCTTGCCGGCATCCCGGGAAAACGCGTTCAGTCCGGAGAAGAACAGGATGAAGTCCAACGGCTCATGCTCGAACGCCTGCGCCAGGCGCACGCAGATGTCGGTCTTGGCACTGAGCACTTCGGCGAAGCGTTCTATCGACGTCTTGCTCAGGCTTTCGTCGAAGATGCCCACCGCCGAGTGCACCACGCCGTGAATCCGCGGGTGGCTGGACTTCATCCGGTCCAAGGCTTGGCGCAGCGCCTGCGCGCTGGTCGCGTCCGCGCTGAAATATTCCGGCGTCGGCCCCCATTGCCCAAGCCGACGGCGCTTGGACTCTATCGCCTCGTCCAGCGGCCGGCGACCGACCCACAACAACTGCGCGTGGTAGCGGCGCACCAGGTATTCGCTGAATACCTCGCCGATTCCGCCGGCCCCGCCTATCACCACATAGACGCCGCCTTCGCGGAACTGCCCGTCCTCGCCGTCGGCCGCGACCTCGCAAGGCAATAGCGAATGCCGCAGCCACTCGCCCTCTCGATGCGCGTAGCTGTCGCCTGGCTGGTCGAGCGGCAATTCCAGCGCCTCGGCCCAGGCGGCGACCTCGCCTCCGTCGTCCAGATCGGCCAGACGGACTTGCCATTGCGGAAACTCCTTGGCCAGCGCGCCCACCAGCCCGTGGACGCTGGCATGGGCAGGCTGGATCCGCTCTCCGGCCAGAACCGGCAAGGCCTTGAAGGTAATCGCGGTGAAACGTAGCGCCGAGCCGGCATAGCCAAGCGCCAACAAAGCCTTGATCAGCCGCAGGCAGCTCAACACGCCGGTCTGCTGATCCAGGATCAGACTCTCGTCGCCGATGCCCACGTCGCGGCCAGGCGGCGCGACCCAGACTATGCTGGCGATCTTGCCCGCAGCCTCCAGCCCCGCCCCGATCCGCGCGACGTCGTCGCCGTGTCCGCCCTGCAGCGCGCGCGCCTGCGGATGCAAGCGGGCAAGCGCGTCCGGTTCGCCGCCGAAAACCCACACCTGTTCGCCTACGACCTGCCGGGGCTGGGGCGCCGGCATCGCTTCCCATGCCGACGCCAGCCTCACCTCGTACTCGCCGCCGTCCTCCGCCATGTCCGCCGGCATGGCCACGCCCTCCATCACTCTAGAGCATACGCCGCGCATGCCGGCGCACACCCGTCCCTGCTCATCGATCAGATCGATGTCGAACTGCTTCACCCGCGCGCTGCTGTCGGCATTGAGGCGAATCCAGGCCCACATGTCGGCAGCGCACGCGTCGAACACCTCGACCTCCTTGACGGAGAACAGCAGGGCCGCCGCCGACGCCTGCCCCGTCATCAGGCAGGCGCAGCCCTGCAGTGCGCCATCCAGCACCGACGGATGCAGCACATAACGGCCGGCCCCCCCGTGCAACGATGCCGGCAGGCGGAGCTGGACCAACGCCTGGTCCTGCCCCAGGAAAACCTGCGACACGGTCTGGAAGGCCGCGCCGTATCCGATGCCGGCCGATTTGAACACCTCGTAGCAGTCGGCGCCGTCCACCACGGCCGACACGCATTGGCTCCGCAACGACGCCAGGTCCAGCGATGGCTGCTCGCCCGGCTCGATCAAGGCGGCACGGCCGCGGCAGTGCGTCGCCTCCCCGCCGTCCGCGGCCTCGCTGAATATCTCGAACGCCGCTTCGCCGTCGTCCAGTTCCTCCAGCTCCAGGTGGATTGGCGCGGCGGCATCCTGCACGCCAAACGGCTGCAGCCATACCACGTCCCGCAGCAACACCCCGGCCCGCTCCTCCATCGCGATGCCGTAAGACGCTTGCAGCGCCGCGCGCGCCATTTCCAGATAGGCGGCGCCCGGCAATATCCGTCGACCCTGCACCACATGATCCGTCAGGAAGAACTCCGCTCCGCTGAAGCTGGAGGCAAAGCGCTGGGCATAAAAATCGGAAGCGTTTCGTTGCAGCAGCGGATGCAGCGACGCGCCAGACGGCTCCGCGCCGCCATTCTCGCCCAGCCCGGCCAGCCAGTAGCTGTCCCGCTTGAACGGGTAGCCCGGCAAGGAGATCCGCGCCGGCAGACCTTGCGGATACAGCCGACCCCAGTCCAGCGCCAGCCCTTTCACCCACAGCTCCAGCAAGCGGTCATACTTCTTCTTGCCCATCCAGGCCTCAAGCGCGAGGCTCAGGTCCTCATCCTCGGCGAATACCGCCAACCCGTCCTTGCCGCGCCTCACCTCGCCCTGCCAGCGACCCTCCACTTCCGCATCGCCGCGCAGATGCGCTTCCAGCTTGCCCGCCAGCTCGCCGATGCCGTCCACCAGCAGCGCCAGCCGATGCTCCATCGCCTCCCGACCCAGCTGCAGCGTCGCCGCCACCGACGCCAGATCGCCCTCGCCCCAGCCCCCTATCGCCGCCAGCAACTGCTGCGCCCGCGTCCGCAACTCCGCCTCGGTCCGCGCCGACAGCACGATGGCCGCCGGCCCGGCAATCGCCGGCCACGACCGGCGGTCGACATATTCCTCGACGATCACATGCGCGTTGGCCCCGCCGGCGCCGAAGGACGAGATGCCGGCGATTCGCGGATACTCCCGCTCGACGCCGTCCACCGTCAGCAACGGACGCTTCCACTCCTGCAGCTCGCGCTGCACGAAGAACGGACTGCCCGCGAAGTCGATGTGCGGGTTCAGCGTGTCGGCATGCAGGCTGGGCGCCAGCTGGCCGTGCCGCATCTGCAGCAGCACCTTGGTCAGCCCGGCGATCCCCGCCGCGCTTTCGCCGTGGCCGATATTGGATTTCACCGAGCCCAGCGCGCAGAACTGGGTGTCCGCCGTCTGCGCCTGGAAGGCCTGGCTCAGCCCCGCCACCTCTATCGGGTCGCCCAGCTCGGTGCCGGTGCCGTGCGCCTCGACATAGCTGATCGCCCGCGCGTCTATGCCGGCCTTGGCGATCGCGTCGGCTATCAACTGGCGCTGCGCGCCCGGATTGGGCACCGTGTAGCCGTGGGTCTTGCCGCCGTGGTTGATGCCGCTGCTTTTGATCACCCCGTGAATCCGATCGCCGTCCGCCTCGGCCCGCGCCAGCGGCTTCAGCAGCACCGCGCCGACGCCTTCGCCGGGCACGAAACCGTTGCCGCCGGCGCCGAAGCTGCGGCACTGCCCGTCCCGCGACAGCATCCGCGCCATGCACAGCATCACGTAGTTGCTGGAGTGCAGATAGAGGTTGACCCCGCCGGCGATGGCCAGTTCGCACTCGTCCCGCCTCAGGTGCTCGCACGCTTCGTGTATCGCCGTCAGCGACGACGAGCACATGGTGTCTATCGGCAGGCTGGGACCGTTCAGGTTGAGGAAGTAGGACACCCGGTTGGCCACCGAGCTGAACGAGGTGTGCGGAAACACCGCCGTCCCCTGCCGCCACAGCGCGGGACCGTACAGGTCGAAACCGGTCTTGGTGATGCCAGCGAACACGCCGACCCGGCCGTCGTGGACCCGCGCCAGCCGCTCCCGCGTGTAGCCGGCGTCTTCCAGCACGTCCCAGCAGCTTTGCAGGAACAACCGCTCTTGCGGGTCCATGCCTTCGGCTTCCGCCGGCGAGATGTTGAAGAACAGCGGGTCGAATTCGGCGAAGCCGTCGACGAAGCCGCCCCATTTGCTGTAGCTCTTGCCGTTGGCCACCGCCTGCTCGGGGTCGGCGCAGTAGAAGCTGTCCAGCGCCCAGCGCTCGACCGGGATTTCGCTGATGCAGTCGCGGCCCGACTGCAGATTGTCCCAATACTGCTCCAGCGTCCGCGCCTGCGGGTAGCGCCCGCTCAGGCCGATGATGGCGATCGCCGCGCCGCCGTCCGGCCGTGTCGGTGTCGGCGCCGGCATCGCTTCGCGCCGCATCGGCGCCGTCGGACCCGCGGCCGGTTGCGCGGCCGTCTCGCCGCCGCTCCAGCGCAGGCAGGCTTCCGGCCGCTGCGCGCTCAGATAGGCCGCCAGCGCGCCCAGCGTGCGGTATTCGAACCACAGGGTCTTGGACAGGCCGCCGAAGATCGACTCCAGTTCGCGGTTGAGCCGGGTGATCAACACCGAGTCGATGCCGTAGCATTCCAGCGCTTCGTTGGCGTCCAGCCTGTCCACCGCCACCTGGGTCACGCCGGCGAACAGCTTCTTCAACTGCCGCAGCGTCCGCGCCTGCAGCGCCGCCGGCTCGGTATGGCGCTCGGGCGCGGGCTCGGCCGGCCGACTCAGCGCGCCGTCGCCGCTCAGCACCACCAGCCGCGCGTGTTCGTGCTGCGCCAGCGCGCGGTAGAAGGCGTCCAGCCCCGGCCGGGTCGCCAGCGGCGTCAGCCCGGCGGCGGCCAGTGCCGCTTCTCCGGCCGCGTCCAGCCGCATGCCGCCTTCCGCCCACAGCGGCCAGCACAGCGAGACCGTGCGGCCTTGCCGCGCCCCAGCCGCCACCTGGGCCGCCCGCCGTTCGGCATAGGCGTCCATGAAGGCGTTGGCGCTGGCGTAATCCCCTTGTCCCACATTGCCGAACACGCCGGCGATCGAGGAGAAGACGGCGAAGAAGTCCAGCGGCTGCACCGCGGTCGCCCGATCCAGATGGACCAGACCGGCCACCTTGGGCGCCAGCACCGCGCGCAGATCGTCCACCCGCTTGTTCAGCAGGAAGCCGTCCCGCAGCACGCCGGCGGCGTGCAGGACGCCGTTCAGCCGGCCATGCCGCGCCAGCAGGCCCTGCACGCAGGCTTGCACCGCCGCGCCGTCGGCGACGTCCAGCGCCTGGTACGCCACCCGCGCGCCCAGCGCCGCCACTTGCCGCCGCCGCCCGTCGTCCAGCGCCGAACGGCCGGTCAGGATCACCGTGGCGTCCTGGAGCTGGGCGAGAATCTCGCGGGCGAACAGCAGGCCCAGACCGCCCAGACCCCCGGTGATCAGATAGACGCCGCCTTCGCGCCACGGCAACGACGGCTCGCCGACGGCGGCCAGCGGCCGCAGCGTCGCCGCCCGGCAGCCGTCGCGACCATGGCGGAGCTCGCGCTGCGCCGGCCGCTCGGCGCCGGCTTGCAGCGCCTCGGCCAGCGCGCCGGCGTCCGCCGCCGGATCGACGCGAATCAGCTGGGTCTGCAGGCCCGGATGCTCCAGGCTGGCGCTGTTGAGCAGACCGGACAGACCCTGGCGCAGCCAGCCGTCTTCGCCGTCGTCCGCCAACACCACCTGCAGCAGCGCGCCGTCCTCCAGGCCGGACCGCAGCAGGTCCTGCACCTGCCGGAACACATGTTCCAGGCTGGCGCCGAAGCGCTCGGCCGCGTCGTTCCCGCCGTCGGCCAGCGTCTCGCAGTGCAACGCCTGGCCCGCCGCGTCCCGCGCCGGCGCCCGCCCGGCGCAGGCGGCGTCGAGCAGGACCCGGCGCTGGCCGAAACGCCGCGCCGCGCCGGCCGCCGCCGCTTCCCAGCCGCGCGCCAGCAGGCTAACCGTCGATGCGCGCTCTTTCGATGCGCTCTCTTCGCTCTCCGCCGCCGCCGCGACCCAGTAGCGTTCGCGCGCGAACGGGTAGGTCGGCAGACTCAGCCGGGGCGGCCGGCCGCCGACCGGCGTCGGCCAGCCGGCCACAGCGCCCCGCACCCAGTCTTGCGCCAGCCGCTGCGGCTCGGCGTCCACCTCGGCCGCCCGCGCCGCGGCGCCCGGCTTCGCCTCGCCGACCGCCAGTTGCGCCACCTCGCGGCCGGCGGCGAAATCGGCCAGCGCGTCGGCGATCTGTTCGCGCGAATGGCCGACGAAAGCCAGCCGGTGGCGCAGCGCGGCGCGCCCGCTTTGCAGCGTGTGGGCCAGCGTGGCCAGATCGACTGCCGGCTGCGCGCGCAGCCAGTCGGCCAGCCGGCCGGCATAGGCCCGCAGCTGTTCGCCGGTCTTGGCCGACAGCACGATCAGCGCCGAGCCGGCCACGCTGCGCCAGGGCGGCGGCGGCGGCGCCTCTTCCAGCACCAGGTGGGCGTTGGTGCCGCTGAAGCCGAAGGAACTGACCGCCGCCCGCCGCGGCCGACCCGCCGGCGCCGGCCATGGCGACAGCTCGGTGTTGACGTAGAAGGGGCTGCTCTCGAAATCGATATGCTGGTTCTGCACGCCGTAATTCAACAAGCCGGGCAGCATGCGGTGTTTCATCGCCAGCAGCACCTTGATGACGCCGGTCACGCCGGCGGCGGTGACGGTATGGCCGACATTGGTCTTGACGGAGCCTATCGCGCAGTACTGGCGTTTGTCGGTGTAATGCCGGAAGGCCTCGGTCAGCGCTTCCACCTCGATCGGGTCGCCCAGCTTGGTGCCGGTGCCGTGCGCCTCGACATACTGGATATCGGCCGGATCGATGCCGAAACGATCGTAAACCTCCATCTGCAGTTGCTGCTGCGCGGCGGCGCTGGGCGCGGTGATGCCGTTGGTGGCCCCGTCCTGGTTGATTCCGCTGCCTACGATCACGCCGTGGATAGGGTCCCGATCGGCCAGGGCGTCGGCCAGCCGCTTCATGACCAGCACGGCCACCGCCTCGCCGGACACCATGCCGTTGGCGCGATCGTCGAAAGTGAAGCAGCGTCCGTCGGTCGACAGCATCTGCGCCCGGCTGGCGGCCGCGCCGAAATGGGGCGTGGTCTGGATGAAGGCCCCGCCGGCCAGCATCAGGTCGGTCTCGTCGTTCCACAAGCTCTGGCAGGCCAGATGGATGGCGACCAGCGAGCTGGAGCAGGCGGTGTCTATCGCCACCGCCGGTCCCTTCAAATTGAGAAAATACGCGATTCTGGCCGGCAGGATGGAGCCGGCGGTTCCCCAGAAGGAATGTCCGGCCTTGTCGTTGCGGATATGGCTGGCGTATTTGCCGTCCACCACGCCGGCGATCACGCCGGTCCGGCTGCCGTCCAGCTTGTCGTTCATCAGGCCCGCGTCCTCCAACGCCCGCCAGCTCTCCTCCAGGAACAGGCGCTGCTGCGGATCCATATGCTGCGCCTCCACGCCGGAGATGCTGAAAAACAGCGGATCGAAGCAGTCGATATCGTCCAGGTAGCTGCCCCACTCGTTGAAGCTTGCCTCGGATGCCTGCGGAAGATTCAGCGAGGCGAACAGCGCCCTCCTGCCGGGCGGCAGTTGGCGGATCAGGCTTTGCCCCTCCGCAATGCAGCGCCAGAAATCGTCGACGCTGTCGACCGAGCCGAAGCGCCCGGACATGCCGACTATCGCGATTGGCGACAGCGGCTCCACCGTCGCGCCACGCCTGGCTGCCGGACGCGGCGCCTGCCGCTCGACGCGAGGCCGGCTCGCGGTCTTGACGCCCGGCACCGTGATCACCACCTTGCCGATATTGCGGCGATTCTCCAGATACTGATAGGCCTCGGCCAGCTGGCCGAAGTCGAAGGTCTCGCCTATCACCACCTCGACCACGCCCCGCTCCACCAGGGAGAACAGCTCCTGTCCCAGGCTTGCCGCATACTCGGGCATGTCCAGCAACAGCTTGCGCAAGTCCAGGCTGTGGAAGCTCTGATTATTGGACATCCTGCTCAAGTCGATGCTGCGCGCCGACTTCAAGCCCGTCATCGCGATTTCGACATAGCGCCCCCTGGGGCAGAGGCAGTTGATTCCCTTCTGTATGTTTTCCCCGGCCAGCGTGTTCAGAACGGCGTCCACCCCCTTGCCGCCGGTGATCGCCAGCACCTCGGCCTCAAAATCGTGCTCGCGGTAGTTGATGACATGGGCGGCGCCCATGTCCGACAGATAGCGCAGCTTTTCCGCGGAACTGGCGGTTGCGATCACCGTGGCGCCGGCATGCAGCGCCAGTTGCACCGCCACCAGCCCCGTGCCGCCGGTGGCGCTCTGGATCAGCACCGTTTCGCCCTTGGCCACCCGCATGCGCCGGAACGCCTCGACCACCGTCAGGCCGACCGTCAGAAACGACGCCGCCTGCTCGAAAGTCAGGTAGTCCGGCTTGAGCACCAGTTGCGACTCGTCCGCGACGATCAGGCTGGACTGAATGCCGAGACTGGGGCTGGCGCTGACGATGACCTCGTCCCCGACCTCGAAGCGCGTCACATCGCCGCCCACCGCCCTCACCACCCCGGATGCCTCGAATCCCGGCGTGAACGGGTAGGACGGCATGGTCGGATACAGGCCTTTGACGCACAGCAGATCGCCGAAATTGAGCGAGAAGGCGATCGTGTCGACATGCACCCAGCGGCCTTCGGGCGGCTCGACCATCTCGTCGACGATCCTGATGTCGTCGATCGAGCCCGGCCCCTCCAGCACAACCTTGCGGCAAGGGCTGCCCGCCGTCGCCGAGAGCGCGGACTCTCCGGCGTCCATCAAGCGCCCATATTCCGCTTTCAGTTCCATTTCCGAAATCCGGCCGGCCTGGTATTGCTGCAAAAGTGACACGATCTGTTTTTTCACACCGCTATCTCCGCATGGATGGACAAGAACCGATTCTTCGCGCCGCCGCCGGACGAATCGCCGCCCGGCCAAGCAGCGGCTCAGCTCTTGAGCCTCTCCAAAGTCTGCTCAAATGAAATGGCACCGCGCACCAGCTCTTCCGCAATCCGCTGGATCCGCTCGCCGCCGTCGACGCCGCCCGCCTCCTGCCCCGAGGCCTGCCGGGCCAGCGCGTCCGGATAGGCGGAGCACAGATGCGCCGACAATCGCGTGATGCTGGGGAAGTCGAATATCACCGTGGTTTTCAGCGACAGGGACAGCGCCGCGTTGATCCGGCGAACGAGATCGACGGCGACGATGGAGTCGACGCCAAGATCGGACAAGGCCAGGCCCGGATCAAGCTCGGCGTCGGACAGCTTCAGCGCCTCGGCCACCACCTCGGCCAGCGTGTGCTCGACATGGGAGCGCAGATCGCCGGCCGCGCGCGCCGGCCGCGCCGGCGCTTCCTGCGGGCGCTTCCGCGCCGGGGAGGCCGCCGGCCTGGCGGCGGCCTGGCGGGGCTGATATTGCCGCACCCGCCCATCGCTCTCGGCGACGATCACATGCTGCAACACCACCGAGGAGACGCTGTCGGACAGCCAATGCCGCTCGAAACCCTGCTCGGCCAGCGAGCGCGCCCACTGCTCGCGCGACAATGCCGGGCTGCCCTCTATCCTCACCTCCCGGTCCTCCGGCGCCCACCAGCCGTCCAGCAGACCGAAGGTCAGGGTGGTGAACGGCCGCTTGCCCGCTATTTCATTGAGGATCAGCAAGCCGTTCCGCTTCAGGCAGCGCTTGACGTTGCCCAGGGTGTTGCCGATGTTCCGGGTCGCGTGCAGGACATTGGCCGCGATGACGATGTCGAAACTGCCGCTGTCGACGCCCTGCTCGTCCGGCGCGCGTTCCGCGTCGAAAAGCTGCAGCTCCATATACGGCGCGATGCCGGAGAAACTGTCCCGCGCATGCAGCAAGAAGCTCTTGGAAAGATCGGTGTAGACGTATTCGACATGATCCTGATAACGGGCCAGCCGTTTGAAGACCCCCTCGCTGGTGCCTCCGGTCCCGGCGCCCACCTCCAGTATCCGGATCCGCGCATTCGCCTCGCCCGCCTCCAGCCGCGCCTGCACCAGGCTTTCCACCGCGTCCTCGACCAGGCTGTTCAGATAGTCCGCATGCGCGTTCTTCTTGTAGATGCCCTCCACCAAGGCCATGCTGGAGCCGGGGAAGAGCACCTCGGTCGCCAGCTTCTCGCCGCGCAGGACTTGCGGCAGCGATTGCAGGCAGGCGTCGGCCAGGGCGATGTGCGCCATCAATCCCGGATAGCGCGACAACACCTCGTCCCGCGACGGCAACGGGCCGGAGCGGCGCGACGCCGCGTCCGCCAGAATGCGCACGATCTCCTCGAACAGCGGCAGTTGCCGCTCGACCACGCCCAGCCGCCGCTGCAATGCCGGCGCCGGCGACTGGACATCGTCCAGCCCGGCGGCGCGCATGACCTGCACCAATTGCCGGAGCACATAGTCGTTCAGGCAGATGTCGGCCGCGTCGACTTGCTGGATTTGCTCGGCCAGCGCGCAGCTGCGCGTCCCGCCGCCGTCCAGCGCGGCGGCGATCCGCTCGAAATACGAGTCCTGCGTCCTGGGATAGACTTCGTCGCCGTGCGCCTGTATGCCCATTCTTTCGCGCGTGGCCGGGGCCAGTTTGATGGCCAGCACTTGCGGAATGGCGTGGGCGACGACCGCCTCCTGCATGCCCATGCCGTCGGCCGGCTCCAGCGAGCCTATGCCGAAGGACGCCATCCGGTTGCGGTAGACCTCGTTCGCCACCACCCCGACGCTGCCCCAATAGCCCCAGTTGATGCTGAACACCGGGAACGCGCAGGCGCGGCCCAGCGCCCGGGCATAGGCGTCCTTGAAGGTGCAGCCGGCAGCGTAGTTGCTCTGCCCCGCCGCCGCGAGGAAGGACTGCATCGACGAGTAAAAGCCCAGCCAATCCAGATCCTCGTTGATGAAGGCCTGCCCCAGCGCGGCACTGCCGGCCACCTTCGGGTCCAGCGACTCACGGAAACGCCCCTCGTCCATCGCGCCCAGACTCTGGTCGCGCAGCACGATGGCGGAATGCAGCACGCCGTTGATCCTGCCGTATCGCGCCTTGACGGTGTCACGGGCCCGCTCCAGCTGGGCCTGGCTGGTGATGTCGACCTGCAGATACTCGACGCTGCCGCCCGAGCCGGCGAAGCGGTCCAACTGCTCGCGGATGGCGTCGTTGACGGCGCTGCGGCCCAGCCACACCACCCTGGCGTCGTAGTGCCGCAGCAGATGCTCGGTGGCGACGCGGCCGATGCCGCCGGCGCCGCCGGCGATCACATAGACCCCGCCGGCGACAAAGGCTGGCGGCGAGCCGGCCGGCATCGCCAAAGGCGCGATTCGGTGCTCATAGCGGACGCCGCCGCGGTAAGCGACCGGGAAGCCGGTCGCACTGGCCGGCTCGCGGCCCAGCATTTCGGCGATCTTCCGCGCGCCCGCGTCGCCGTCCATATCGGCCCCGCCGATGTCGACATTGCGGATCCGCCACTGCGGGTACTCTTTCGCCAGCGACTGGGTCAATCCCGACAAGCCACTTCCCCAGACATTGATTTCCCGCTGCAAGGGCGGCTGCTCGCAATCCTGCGTCAGCACGAAAACATCGAGCGCCCGCTGGTCGTAGCCCTGCGCCAGCAGCGCCTTGATGCAGCGCAGCCAGGCGATAGTCGTGTATTCCTGATCATCGGCCACTTGTGCGCAGTCCAGTCCATAGGCGCGGCTTCCGGTCAGACCACCCAGGAAATACACCGCGTCGATGCGGCCGATCTCGGCGATGGCCTGCCCGATCGCGGCCGCATCGCCAACATCGACCGTCCACACGCCGTCCTCGCGCCGCCCGGCCCCGCTCGCCAGCCGAATCCTGGCCGAGCCGGCGCCGAACCGGGCCACGGCATCCTCCAGCCCGGCACCATTGTCGCGGTACAACAGCAGGCTGACGCCGGTCCCGCCACCAGCCGCGGCCTCAGCCCCGGCCAGATCGCTGCGCTGCCATCGACCGGCGTAGCTGAACGGATCGCCGGCGGTCCTGGCCGGACGCAGCACAAAATCGTCCAGAACAACCAGCAAGGCGCCCGAGTCGTCCATGACGGCAAGATCGAAACGCGCGTCGGCGCGCTTGCGCGCATGGACGAATACCCGGCCCTGCGGCTGCCGCAACACTTCGATCCGGCCGATGGAATATGGCAGCGCCAGACCGTCGCCGGCGCCCGCCGCGATGCCGCTGACGCATTGCAAAGCGGCATCGGCGATGCTGGGCGGCAGCTGGTAGCGGACCAGGTCAGCCTCGCAGCCGGCGGGCAGCACCACCAGCCCCATGCTCTCCTCGGCCGTACCCCACAGGCCGGCCAGGCCCTGGAAATAAGGGCCGTAGTCTATGCCCTTGCCGCGGTGCCACGCATAGAACTCGGCGCGGCCCGCCTCGCCCTCCCAGCGCAGCTCCAGCCGGTTCAGCGTCGCCTCGATGTCCACGGCGGGCGCCTGGCGCGGCGCCTCGTCCAGCGCCACCATGCCCTGAGCGTGGACTTGCCGGCCCGACTCGCCCGTGGTGGCGATTTCAAAGCGGATCGCGCCGTCGTGCCGCTCCAGCTGGGTGGCGACCGTCCGTTCGCCGTCGGCGACGAACAAGGGCTGCATCCAGACGATATCCTGCAACGCGATGTCATGTTCGGGGTACAGATGCCGCGCGGCCTCCAACGCCATTTCGATGTAGGCGACGCCGGGAAGAATGCTGCGCGCCTGGACCCGGTGATGGGACAACATGGGATCGGTGGCGCTCAGCTCGGTTTCAAACACCACCCGCGGCTTGTCGGTCAGGCTGGCGGCGGGCAGCACCCGCGTCAGCAGACCGCCGAACTCGCCGGCGGCGGCGTTGGCCGCGGGCACGCTCGGCCTCACCGAAACCCAGCATTTCTTCCGCTCGAACGGATAAGTCGGCAATCCCGCCATCCGGCGCCCCGACGGGCCGGGCAGCAGCGCCCAGTCTATCGCCAGCCCCTTGGTCCAGAACTGCGCCAGCTTGTCGTATCGCGCCGACTGTATCCAGCCGGCCACCACCGCGCGCCGGACATCCTCGTCGCTGAACACGTCCAGCGTGTCCTGGCTGGTGCGATCGTGGAAATAATCCAGCCCTGCCGGCTGCTCGGACAGGAAATCCCTCATTTGCTCGCGCAGCTCGGCCGGATTCGACGCCAGGAAGGCGACCCGGCAATCCATCGCTTCCCGCCCCGTCTGCAAGGTGTGGGCCAGATCGGCCAGCGTCGTCGGCGGCGACTTCTCCAGATAGTCCAGCATGTCGGCGACGTAGGCGTGCAAGCGGCTGTCGTTGCGGGCGGACAAGGGCAAGATCAGCCGGCGCTCGCCGGCGCCGGGCATCTCGCCCGGCGAGGGTTCGCCGATGTACTCCTGGATCAGGATGTGCGCGTTGGCGCCGCCGGCGCCGAAAGAGCTGACCCCGGCGACACGCGGCTGCGGCCGGCCGGCGATGACCGGCGCCGGCCATTCGGCCAGCTCGCGCTGCACGATAAACGGCGTGCCGGCGAAATCGATATAGGGATTGAGCTCGCTGGAATGCAGCGAGGGAACCAGCATGCGATGCTTCATCTGCAGCAGGACCTTGCATATCCCCGCGATCCCGGCCGCCGACTCGCAATGTCCGATATTGGATTTCGCCGAGCCTATCGCGCAATACTGCCTGTCCGGCGATTGCTGGCCGAAGGCCTTGCTCAAGCCGGCGATCTCGATCGGATCGCCAAGACTGGTGCCGGTGCCGTGGGCCTCGATATAACTGATCGCGCGCGGCTCGACGCCAGCTTGGCGGATGGCGAGCGCGATGGTGCCGGCCTGCGCCACCGGGCTGGGCACAGTATAGCCGCTGGCCTTGCCGCCGTGGCTCAGCGCGGCGCCCTTGACCACGCCGTAAATGAAATCGCCGTCGGCGACGGCCCGTTCCAGCGGCTTGAGCAGCACGGCACCGACGCCCTCGCCGGGTATATAGCCCTCGCCGCCCTTGCCAAAGCTTTCGCAACGGCCGCTGGTCGAGATGATCCGGGCCTGGCTCAGCACCGCGTATTTGTTCGGGTGGATGCTGGTATTGACGCCGCCCGCCAGCGCCAGCCCGCACTCGCCGTTGCGCAAGGCGTTGCAGGCCAGGTACAGCGCTGTCAACGACGAGGAGCACATGGTGTCCAGCGCGATGCTGGGGCCGTGGAAGTCGAAGAAATAGGACACCCGGTTGGCTACGCCGGCGATATTGCCGGCCAGGCCGAAGATCTGACCCTGCTCGTATTGCTGGAAGCCGTAAAGCTGGTACTCGGAGTACATCACCCCGACATAGACGCCGACTCTGGCTTCCGGCAGCAGGCCGCCGTCGCCGTCGGCCTGCAGAGAGGCCCGCGTATGGCCGGCGTCTTCCAGGGTCTCCCACGCCGTTTGCAGGAACAAGCGCTCCTGCGGATCCATCATTTCCGCCTCCAGCGGCGAAATCTTGAAGAACAGCGGATCGAACTCGTCGACGCCGTCGATGAAGCCGCCCCATTTGCTGTGTATCTTCCCGCTCTTGCCGGTATCGGCGTCGTAATAGCGGGCCATGTCCCAGCGGGCGGCCGGAATTTCACCGACGCAATCTATTCCCTGGCGCAGGTTTTCCCAGAACTCGGCGATATTCCTGGCCTGGGGAAAGCGACCGCTCATGCCTATGATCGCAATATCGAGCGGCCCGCCCGGCTGACGGACGCCGACCGACGCCGGCTCGGCCCGCACGGCAGGACGCGGCGCCGGCGAGGCGGCGGAGGCCGCCGCGGCGCCGGGCAGTAGGCGATGCAGCGCGGCGCCATGGGCGTCGACAAGATAGCCGGCCAGGCCGGCCAGCGTCCGGTATTCATAAAACAGGGTCTTGGGCAACGGGCCGAAGTCCTTTTCCAGCTCCCCGGTCAGCGCGAGCACATTGGCCGAATCGATGCCGAAGGCCTCGAGCGGCGCCTCTGGCTCCAGCCGCTGTTGCGGCAAGCGGAACACTTTGGACAATTGCCGTTGCAGATAGCGTATCGCCTCGGCCGTCGCCGGCGCGGCGGCGCTCACGGCCTCCGCCTGCGCGGCCATGGAGAATAGCGGCTTGCTGCCATCGCTGGCGCAGACGATCAACTGGCGCGGCGCCCTGCCGATCGCGTCCTCGAAGGCGCGCAGCCCATCCTGCGTCGACAGCGGCAGCATGCCGGTTTTCTCGCGCAGGCGCCGCTCGCCGGCCGCGTCTATCGTCATGCCGCCGTCGCGCCACAACGGCCAGTTGATCGACACAGTTTTGCCATGCGCCTCCCCTCGGCCGACGCCGGCGTCGCGCCAGGCCGCATAGGCGTCGAGAAAGGCGTTGGCGGCGGCGTAGTCCGCCTGGCCGACATTGCCCCAGACCGCCGACAGCGAGGAGAACAGGGCGAAGAAATCGAGCCGATGATGCCTGGTCGCCCGATCGATGATCTGGGTGCCGAACAGCTTGGCGGCGAAAACTTCGTCGGCCTGCCGCTCGGTCTTCTGCAACAACATGGCGTCGCGCACCACGCCCGCGCCATGGATGATGCCGGTCAGCGGGCCATGGCGCGCCTCCACCTCTCGGACCAGCCGCACCACGTCCTCCTCCACCGCCACATCGCATTGCAGATACTCGACGCGGGAGCCGGCGGCGGCCAGACGCTCCAGCTGCTCGCGTTCGGCGTCCGTGCAGGCGCGGCGGCCACTCAAGACGACGTTAACCTTGCCGAAGCCGGCGATATAAGCGGCGAATATCCTGCCCAGCCCCCCCAGACCGCCGGTAATCCAATAGTTGCCGCCCTGGCGGATCACCGAACCCGCCATCGGCTCGAAACCGGCTACCCGGTTGCTGCGAACTTCCCGCCGGCCGTCTTGCCGGTAATAGACCTCGACATCGTCGCCGCGCCCAAGCTCCTCGGCCAACAGCCGGCTGCCGCGCGCGGCATCCAGCCCGCCCTCGACCCAGATCAGCTGGATCCGCAGCCTGGGATATTCCAAGCCCGCCGACTTCAACAGGCCGGACAGCGGCGCATAGGGGGGATCGGACGGATGGCCGTCAATCAGCGCGACCATCCGCTGGCCATCGCCGACGCCGGCGGCCAGCCATTCGCGCACCCGCGACAAAGCCTGGCGGAAAAGTTCCGCCGCGGCCTCGGCCGCCGAATCGGCGGCCGGCGGCGGCAAGCGCCGCAGCGCAAGCGCCGGCAGCTCGGCCGCGATGCCGGCGGCAACGGACTCGGACACGCCGGCGGCGAGCACATACGCGCTCGCCCCGCCGCTGCCGGCCGCCGCCGCGTTCCGGGCAAGCGCCTTGCGCTCCCACGTCGCCGTCGCGTAAAACAGGGCCGCCTGCGGCGCCAGCGATTCGGCCGGCTCCGACGGCGCCGAGATGCGGTGGCGGTCGCGGGCAAATGGATACAGCGGCGCGGCAATGCGCAGGCCGCGTTCGCCGCCATCCAGGCTGCGCCAGTCTATGCGCGTGCCGTTCACCCAGGCTTGCGCGACGGCCAGCAGCGCCGGCCTGTCCGCGCCCGGCTTGCCGAAGGCGTCGGGCGCGCGGCCGGCAACGGGCGCCCGGCCCTTGAACATCCCAAGCGCCAGCCGACCGTCTTCGCAATAGGCCCTCAAGCCGCTCAGCAATTCTTGCTCGTCGTCCACCACCAGGGCGATGCGGTGCGCCATCTCGCTTCTGCCGGTCTGCAGCGTGAACGCCAGATTGCCCAGCGTATAGTCCTCGTCCCGTCCGGCCTGCAGATAGGCCAGCAGCGCCAAACAATACGCGTCCAGGGCGGAGTCGGTCTTCGCCGACAGGACCAGCAGCCGCGGCCGCGCCGCCTGGTCCGCGGCGAGGGCCCGCCGCCGCTGGCCGCGCACCACCATGAAAACATTGCTGCCGCCGATGCCGAAGGAATGGATGCCGGCCACCCGCTGTTCCAGCGGCCGCGCCCAGTCGACTGCCTCCATTGGAATCACGAATGGCGTCGCCTCTATCCTGAGGCCGGGGTTGACGACCTCCACATTGGCGCAGGGCGGAATCTGGCCGCGCCGGATGCTCAGCAACGCCTTGGTCAGCGAACAGATGCCGGACGCCGACTCCAGGTGGCCGAGATTGGCCTTGGAACCGAGGGCGCAGCGGCGCTCGCGGGCGCCGGAGCCGCTCAGCGCGCGCGACAGCGCCTGAATCTCGATCGGATCGCCTATTTGCGTTCCGGTGCCGTGCGTCTCGACATACAGGATGGCGTCGGTGGAGACGCCGGCGTTTTCCACCGCGCGCTCGATGACATCGACCAGCGCGTTCGGATTCGGGCTGTAGCGGCCGCTGCCGCGGCCCGAATGATTGGTGGCGCTGCCGGCGATGACGCCGTAGACGCGGTCGCCGTCCGCCAGCGCCGCCGACAGCGGCTTGAGCAACGCCATGCCCGCACCCTCTCCCGGCACATAGCCATTGGCGCCGGCGTCGAAAGTGCGCTCGCGGCCATCGGCGGACATCAGGCCCAGCCCGCCCAGCAACAGGTATTTGCTGCGATGCAGGCTGAGATTGACACCGCCGGCCAGCGCCATCGCGCACTCGCCGGTCAGCAAGGCGTTGCGTGCCAGGTGAAGCGCCAGCATTGAGCTGGCGCAGGCGGCCTCTACCGTCATGCTGGGGCCGCGCAGATCGAACTGGTAGGAAATCCGGTTGGCCAGCTCGTGGGCATAGCTGCCGGCGCTGGCGTAAGCGCCGGTCCGGTCCAGGTGCTCGGCCGCGACCCAGGTGTAATCGGCGTTCATCACGCCGGCGAACACGCCGGTGCGGGAGCCGCGCAGCGCCTCTGCCGGATAGCCGGCGTCCTCCATCGCGTGCCAGGCGATCTCCAGCAGCATTCTGAGCTGCGGATCCAAGCCTCCGGCCTCGGCCGGCGTGATCTGGAAAAACAGCGCGTCGAACGCGTCCACATCGTCGACGATGCCGCCATAGCCGGCCGGCGCGCCGCTGGCGGCCGATGCCGTTCCCTCGACGGCGAAGCGGCCCCAGTGGTCGGCCGGCATCTCCCTCGTGCACGACGCCCCGCTGCTGACCACCTCCCAGAACCGGTCCAGCGTGGAGGCCGACGGGTATCGGCCGGCCAGGCCAATCACGGCGATGTCCGCCGACTGCGGCGGCTGGACCGCGCCCCGGCTCTCCGGCGCGACCGCCGGCGCCGGCGCCATGCCGACAGCGTCGCGGGCGGCCAAACCCGCGGCGCCGGCGAAGTGTTCGCGCTCATGCAGGAACAGGTAATGGCTCAGGGCCCCAAGCGTCTGGTATTCGAACAATAGCGTCGGATAGAAATCATGGCCGCACCGCGCCTCCAGCTCGCGCACCAGAGCCAGCAGATGGGTGGAGTCCAGGCCGGCGTCGAAGAACAGCGTGTCCGTCTCCAACGGCGCCAGCTCGCCGATCCCCAGCGCCGACAAGCGCTCCTCGACGAAACGACGGACGTTGGCGGCGAAAACCGCCTCTTCGTCACCGGCCGCCGCGTCTCGCACCGCCTGCGGCGCCTCGGCCTCCGGCAAGACCAGCCGGCTGATGTCGCTGGTCTGGCGGACTCTCTTGTACGAAAGCCGCGCCAACTCCGCCAGCAGCGCGCCGGACTCGTCATAAATCCGCAGATCCGAGGTCGAAACCTCGCCGGACCACGCCTCGGCTCCACATCCCTGCTTGTCGCCGTGCCGGCTGTGCACATAGATGCGCGCCGGGAACGGCTGGTAGACGCGGACCCGCTGGATGGAGAACGGGATGTGCGGCCTGTCGTCGCGATAACCGGCATCCGCGCCGCCGCCCAGCTTGTACGAGCTTCCGGCGAAGGTGGCGCCGTCCAGAAAGGCCGGATGAGCGTGGAAACGCTGCCGGAACTGCTCGGCGAGCGCCCCCAGCGACAGGCACATCAACTCCTCGTCGCCGCGCTGATGGATCGTCCCGACCGTCTGCATGAAAGGCCCGTGGACCACGCCGACGTCACGGACCCCGCGATAAACCTCGTCGACGGACCAGCTGCCCCCGGCTTCCGCCAGAAAGCGCTGGACATCGAACCCGGCCTCGCCGCTCCCGATCCCGTCGACCAGGCGCACCACGCACTCCGCATTGCTGTCCACGCCCGGCGCCATCCGGCCATCGGGAAGCAGCCGGCGGCTGGAAATATCGACCCGCCACTCGCCCTCCGCCCTGCCCGAAAACGATACCAGCAACTTTCTGGCGAAGCGCTCCGAAGTCGCCACCGGCGCCTTGAACAGCACATTGGCCAGTTCGAAGCCGGAATGGCCGAGAAAATGGATTCCCAGCCGGTAGACAATGTCGATCAAGGTGACGCCCGGCAGAATGCCGACGCCGTAAACGCGATGGTCTCGCAGAATGTAATTACCGTCCTCAAACTCCAGTTCGAATGCCGCGTCCTTGCCGATAGTCATGAGAGATTCCTGAAGTTGGCTGGCTCATGCGTCGCGGCCGCATCGCGGCCATCGAGATCTGCGTACTGAACAGCGAAATACTTGCTCATCGCCCGCGCAGCCGGGCTTTCCGCGCCGCCGTCGATTGTCGCGGCGGAAGGCGCGTCGACCGCTCCGGCCGCCACCGGCAGCGCAGACCGGCCAGACGCCTTGTCGTCGCCGCTCCAGTAGCGCTTGCGCCGGTAGTTGACGCGCTCGCCGCGCGGTTCTATGCCGGCGAGACGATCGGGCGGCACGCCATGATCGCTTAGTATGACATGGGCATTGTGCCCACCCAAGCCGAATGCGCTGACACCGGCCCGATGGACGCCCGCCACGCCTTCCCACTGTTGCAATTGCGATACCGGGTACAGCGGCGACTGCTCGAAATCGAAACGGGGATTAGGCTTGTCGCAATGCAATGTCGGCGGCAACTGCCGGTGGACGATGGACAGCAGGACTTTAATCAGTCCCGCCGCGCCGGCGGCGCTCAGCAAATGGCCGTGGTTGCTTTTGACGCTGCCCACGCCGCACTTGGCCTGCCCCTGCCGGCCCTTGCCCAGCGCATTGGTCAGGCTGCGCAACTCGATCGGATCGCCGATAAGGGTGCCGGTGCCGTGCGCCTCCACATAGCTGATCGTCGACGCGTCCACCCCGGCGTTCGCAATCGCCTGCTCTATCAATTGCTGCTGCCGCTGTGGATTGGGCGTGGTGATGCCCATGGTGCTGCCGTCCGAATTGATCGCGGAGCCGTCGATCACGCCATAGATCTTGTCGCCGTCCTGCAGAGCGGCATCCAGCGGCTTCAGAATCAACGCGCCGCAGCCCTCGCCGATGCCGATGCCGTTGGCGCCTTCGTCGAAGGTCCGGCAACGGCCGTCGACGGAAAGGATTTTGGCGCTGCTCAGCAGCAGGAAGGGACCTTCGTCCAGCAGGATGTCCACCCCGCCGGCGATGGCCAGCTCGGACTCGCCCTGGCATATGCTCTGCGCGGCCAGGTGAACGGCGGTCAGCGCGCTGGCGCAAGCCGTATCGACGATGAGGTTCGGGCCGGAGAAGTTGTAGCAATGCGATAGATGGGCGGAAATGAAGTTTTGCCCGACGCCTATCACCGCCTTGCTGTCCAGCTGCCGCAACCTGCTGGCATAGTTGCTGACGCGTGAGCCACAAAAAACGCCGACCGGCAGGCCCCATACATCGTCCTTGACGTAACCTGCGTCCGCCAGCGCCTCCGCGCTCACCTCCAGCCATTGCCTGGCCAACGGGTCCACGCCGGCGGCCACGCTTTCCGGAATGCCGAAGTAGACGGGATCGAACCATTCGATATCCGGCAAAAAGCCTCCCCACTTGCTGACGCTCTTGCCGCCGTCGCCACCGGGGCCGCCGTAATACCGGGCCGTGTCCCAGCGCGAGGCCGGCACTTCCGCTATGCAATCGCGCCCTTCGCAGAGATTCCGCCAAAACTGGCCGATGTCCGGCGCGCCGGGAAAATGGCAGGCCATGCCGACGATCGCGACCTTGTCGCTTCGCTCCGGAGACGCCGGCGCGGCTATCGCCTGCCGGGTGGCCGCGAACACCCGTTCCAGCTCGCGGCCATGCGTGGCCGCCAGGTATTGGCTCAATCTTGCCACGCTGGGATTCTCCAGCACCGACGTCGGATCTATCCTGATGCCGGGGAGGCTGCGATCCATCTTCTGTATCATCTGGGCCAGCATGATCGAATCGACGCCATACTCGTCAAAAGTGCGCTCAGGCTCGATCTGGCCCAGCTCCACCTTGAGCTCCTCGCTGACCAGGCGCTTCAGCCAGGCGCCGACGATCTCGTCCAGGCCGGCCTCGGCCGGCTGCGAGACCGGCGCCGCTTGCGCCAACGTCGCGCGCGGCTCGGCACGCCGCAGCAGCCGGTCGGTGTCGAAAACGGCGGGGTCCACCAGCAGCGGCATCACCACCGGTTGCAAGCCGCGCGCCAGTATCTGGTCGAGAAAATCCAGCCCCTCGCTATCGCGGCAGGTCAGCAGACCAAGATTCCGGTACGCCGCGCTGTTCGCCGCCCCCATGCCGGTCTGCTCCCAGCTGGGCCATTGGATACTGACGCAATGCTCGACGCCGGGGCCGAACGACCCCGCCGCCGCGTAGTCCAGATAGGCATTGGCCATCGCGTACTCGCCCTGCCCGACCGACAAGCTCGGCAGCGCCGCCGCCACCGACGAGAACAGCAACACGAACTTGAGCCGCTGCTGGCCGAACACCTCGCGCAAGACCTCCACGCCGCGGATCTTGGGCGCAACGACCCGGTCGATCTGATCCGGCGACTTGCGGATGAAGGCCGGATTGCTGAAATCGACATGCCCGGCGGCGTGGATGATCCCGAATACCTCCCCCATCTCGCGCCGGACGGCCGCCAACTCCTGCCGCATGCCGTCCGGATCGGTCAGCGCGGCGGAAACGATGCGCACCTCGACGCCCAGCGCCTCCAGCGCCAGGATGTTCTCCAGCTTGCGCCTGAGCGCGTCGTCGCCAGACGCCGCGAGGCAAGCCTGCCACTGCGAACGTTCCGGCAGCGCCTGACGCCCCTGCAGAACCAGCTTCCTGACGCTGTGACGCTCCGCGAAATGCCTGGCGCACAACATGCCTATGCCGCGCGTGCCGCCGGTAATCCACAACACACCGCCCGCCGGGCAGGCCGGCGCCGCTCCGGTCGCGCCGTCCTCGTCCAGCCAGCGCATCTCGGCCCTATGGCGCACCCCGCCGCGATAGCACACCTCGCTTTCGCCGTCCGCCGCCGACAGCTCGCCGACGATCTGGGCGCATAGCGCGGACGCGTCGCCCGGCATGGCCAGATCGGTATCGATGTGCCGGGACGCCACCCGGCCATACTCGCTCTGCAGCATGCGGTACAGACCGGTGCGCCCGGCGCCGGCCAATGCCGCCGCGTCGTTGCCCAGCCGTTCCTGGCGGCAAGTCCATTGCGACAGGAACAGCGACTGGCCCAGTCCGGCTGGCGCGTGTTCGATCAGTTTCTGCAGCCAGACCAGCCAGTCTCCATCCCCGTCTCGATGAGCGGCATCCAGCGCGGTCAGATCGACGCAGCCGCCATAGCCGCTCCAGCGCGCCCGGTCCTGCGACGCCGACGCCAGCTGATCCGGCATCAGGACTTCGGCGCCGGGCAGCCGCTGCCGCAACAGGCGGACCAGCGGCTCCAGCCGCGGCGTCGCCAATATCGCGCAGCGCCGGCCGGCGAAAGGTTCCACTGCGGACGGCAGAGCCGGGGCCTGCACCCAGGCCTTGCCGACGAAGCCGCGCCGGCGGCCGCTTGCGATCCCGGCGGCGGCAGGCTGGCCGGCCGCCGCCGGAGCCGGGAAACGCACCCGCTCAAACGGATAGGTCGGCAGGGACACCCTGCCGGCCCCCCGCCCGGCCGGCCAGTCCACCGCCGCCCCGTCCACCCAGGCGCGCGCCGTCGCCGTCAATCCGTCGCCGGCCCCCCCCTCCGCGCCGAAAACGCCGCCGACGGCGTCCCCCGCCAAATAAGCCGCCAGGCCGCACGCCAGCTCGTCCAGGTCTTCGACTATCCAGGCGGCTCGGCAGGCCATCGCCTCCCGGCCGACCTGCAGGGTCCAGGCCAGGTCCGCCAGCTCGACGCCGCCCTGCCGGACGCATGCCGCCAGCCGGCCGGCCTGCTCGCGCAACTGCTCGGGCTTTCTCGCCGAAAGCGGCACGATCCTCCGCCCGCCTCCGCCGCCTTGCGGCCGGCTGGCGACATGTTCCTCCACTACCAGGTGGGCATTGGTTCCGCTGAAGCCGAAGGCGCTGACCGCCGCCATGCGCCTGCCGTCCGGCCCGGCCCGCCATTCGCGGGACCGGGTATCGACATGGAAGGGGCCGTCGGCGAAATCGATATGCCGGTTGGGCCTGGCGAAATTGACCGCGGGCGGAATGCGGCGGTGCTTGAGAGCCAGCAGCACCTTGATCAGCCCCAGCACGCCGGAGGCGGCCGTGGTATGCCCGATATTGGCCTTCAGCGAGCCCAATGCGCAGAAGCCCCGCTTGTCGGTGAAGCTTCTGAAGGCTTCGGACAGCGCGTGGATTTCCACCGGATCGCCCAGCTTGGTTCCGGTGCCGTGGGCCTCGACGTATTGCAGTTGCTCGGGTGAGATGCCCGCCTTGCGATAGACCTCGACCTCCAGCCGGCTCTGGGCCTGGAAACTGGGCGCGGTGATGCCCGAGGTCTTGCCGTCCTGATTGGTGCCGATGGCGCGGATGAGCCCGTAGATCCGCGCGCCTTCCGCCACCGCCCCGTCCAGCGGCATCAGCACCACAATGCCGACGCCGTCTCCGACCACGATGCCGTCCGCCTCGTCGTCGAATGGCCGGCAGCGGCCGGATGGCGAAAGCATGCCGGCATTGTGCATCATCAGGAAGGACGCCGGTTGCGAATAAAGGGTCACGCCGCCGGCGATGGCCATGTCTATGTCGCCGGTGCGCAGCCTTTCGCAGGCGAGTTCGATGGCGACGAGCGACGACGAGCACGCCGTGTTGACCGTCATCGCCGGACCGCTCAGATTCAGGTGGTAGGCGATCCGCGACGACAGAATGGCGCCATCGCTTCCCAGCATCGCGTGATGGGACAGGCTGCCGCTGCCGGCGCCCAGGCCCATCGAGCCGATGAAGGTGCCGACGCGCCGTCTCGCCAGCGCCGACGGATCATAGCCGGCATCCTCCAGCGCGGTGTAAATGCCCTCCAGGACCAGGCGCTGCGAGCTGTCCATCTGCTCCGCCTCGACTGGAGCGATATCGAAAAACAGCGAGTCGAAGCAATCCGCCTCCGCGATGAAGCCGCCGCGCAGCGAGGCCGGGTCCACCGCGTGCCCGGCAAAGACGCCGGACCATTCCGGACGCCGCTCCGCCATGCTTTCCACGCATTCGCGGCCGTTGACGATCAGGTCCCAGAACTCAGTCTGGTCGCTGGCGCCGGCACAACGGCAGGACAGGCCGACGACGGCAATGCCCTGCCGCTGCGGCGCCTGCGGCCTCGCCACAGGCTCCAGCGCCGCCTTGGCCGCAATCGACTTGCCGGCGAGGTGGCCGGCCAGCGACGGCAGATCGTGGTACTGGAACATGATGCTGGTCGGTTCGCGCAGATCGAACTCGGTGTTGATCGCCTCCAACAGACGCACCGCCATCAGCGAGTCCACCCCCATCGCCGCGAAGGAGCCGGCGGCCCGCAGCTCCGCCCGCGTCAGCTGCAAGGTCGCGCGGAAGATTTCTTCCAGCCGGTCCACAAGCTCGGCCTGGCCCGCCGCCGCCGGCGCTTCGACGGCGACGGCCGCCGCGCCCGCCGCATCGTTCAAGCCCGCCAGCGCCTCGGCGTACCGCGTCTTGTTCTTCATCTTCGCCGCATTGTGCGCCCGCAACTCGTCCAGCGGCCGGTTCAGCGGATCGCGGGTCAGCCGGAACAGGCAATAGCTGATCCATTTTTCCCGCAGCGAAATCGCCATATTGGCGAAATTGCGCGACGAGCGGCGCGCCGCCTCCGGGAAGTTCGCCACATTTTTCTCGACGTCCGGATCGAAGACATAATTGGCGATCTCGGGACTGAGATCGACCAGGTCGTCGAGCAGCAGGCCATTGTCGGCCAGCAGATCCAGCCATTCCGCCTCGGGAGAGATGGCGATATCGACATTGCTGTCGACAATCGAGCCGCGCAGATTGGCGATGAAGTCCATCAGCAGCACGCTGCCCGTCGGCGCCAGCGCGGCGCGGATATTGCGGAACAAAGAGACCTTGTCGGCGATGTGGCAGCTCACCTCGAAACCGATGATCAGCTCGTAGACGGCGGGGAAGCGGTCCCTGGAGCTGTCGGCGTGCATGACCCTGACCCGCTGCTGCAGACCTATGCCGCGAATCCGGCGATTCGCCAGCGCCTCCTGAGCCGGGGTAATCGTGAAACCGTCGGCCGTGACATGCGGATGGCGCTTCGCCAACTCGATGATGTCGGTGCCGCAGCCGCAGCCTATGTCCAGCGCCCGACGCACCGATTCGAAGCGCTCATGCCGGAAGATGACCCGCCTCATTTCGATCTGCTTCGCCAGAACCCGCCGGTATTCGTCGGCGTAAACGGCCGGCGCGCTGAGCACGCGGGTCATCGAAAAGCCGGGGATCTCCTCCTCGAACGGACAGAAGGTCAGATACTCCTCCCGGTAGTCATCCGATCGCAGCTGGGCGTCGAAAGTATAATATTCGGCGGCCTTGTCACCGGGCGCCGACGCCGGTCTCCGCTCGCCGGCCTCCGGGCCGGCCGCCACCCGCTCCTCCGGCAGCGAGCGCCGCCCGAACGGATAGGTCGGCAGCCCCGCCAACCGCCGCCGCCCCCCGCCGTCATCCGGCTCCGCCAGCTCGCCGCCCGCCACCCAGCGCGCCGCGCGTGCGCGCAAATCCTCGCCCTCACCAGCCGCCGCCCCGGGCCTACCCGTCGCGAACACGCCGCCGGCCGACAGATCCTCGTCCGCCCCCGCCGCCAGATACCGCGCCAGCGCCGCCGACGCCGCTTCACGGCTCGACGCCACCACCGCCAGCCGGCACGCCATCGCTTCCCGTCCGGTACGCAGCGCCCGCGCCACGTCTGCCAGACCGGACCCCGGTTCCCTTTGCAGATAGCCGCGCAATTTCTCCGCGTAGCGCCTGAGCACCGCCTCTTCCCGCGCCGACAGCACCAGCAGCGCTTCGCCATCCCGCTCCGCCGCCGCTTCCGGCTCCCCTTCGCCCAGCAGCACCAGCACATTGGTGCCGCTCATGCCGGTCGCGCCGACCAGCCCGTGCCGGCACCGCCCTTCCCAGGGTTGCGCCGCCGGCTCGATGCGCAGCGGACCGTTCGCCGCGTCGATATACGCGTTGGCCTGCCGGTAGTTGGCGGTCCCCGGCATCCGCCTGTGCTTCAGCGCCAGGCACATCCCGATCAGACTGACCACGCCGGAGGCCGCGAAGGTATGACCGATCAGCGGCTTGATCGAGCCCAGCACGCAATGGCCGCCCTGCAGCGCCTCGCCCAACGCCTGCGCTTCTATCGGGTCGCCCATCGGCGACCCCACGCTATGGCCCAGCACATAGCCCACCTGGCCGGCGTCTATGCCGCCCCGCCGCAACACGTCGACGATCAGCTGCCGTTGCGCCAGGCCGCTGGGCGCGGTGATGCCGTTGGTCCGGCCGTCGTAGTTCATCCCGCTCGCCCGAATCACCCCGTAGATCGCGTCACCGTCCCCCCGCGCCTGCGACTCCCGCTTCAACACCACCGCCGCCACCGCCTCACCCGGCACCAGACCGTTGGCCCGCTCGTCGAAGGCATAGCACTCCCCGTCGCTCGACAGCATCCCGCTCTGGCTCAGCGCCAGATAGGTCAGCGGCGAGTTCAGCACGTTCACCCCGCCAGCCAGCGCCATCCCGCATTCGCCCCGCAGCACGCTCTGGCACGCGCTGTGCACCGCCGCCAAACCCGACGAGCACGCCGTGTTCAACGCCAGATTCGGCCCCTTCAGATCCAGAACATACGAGATCCGCGCCGCCAGAATGCCGTTGTGGTGGCTGGTCGCCAGTCCTGACGCTTCCGGCTGCGCCGCGCTTTCCTCCACCCCGATGTACACCCCGCAGTCGCTGCCCCGCAGCCGCGCGCCGGTGTAGCCGGCGTCCTCGAACGCCCGCCACGCTTCTTGCAGCATCAGCCGCTGCCGCGGGTCCATCCATTGCGCTTCCCGCGGCGAGATCTCGAAGAACAGCGAGTCGAACGCGTCCAGCTCCGCCAGGAAGGCGCCCCGGTTGCTGGCGATGCGATTGTCCGCCGCCCCGGCTCCGCCGTAGTACGGCCGCCAGTCCCACCGCTCCGCCGGCACTTCCGCTATCTGCTTGCGCCCTTCCAGCAGCAGACGCCACAGCTCGTCCGCGTCTTCGGCGCCCGCCGTGCGCACCGATAGTCCGATGATGGCCACCCCGTCCCCCGCCTCCGCTGCAGCCGTCGCGACAGGCGCCGCCGGCTCGACCATCTCAACCGGCTCGACCCGCTCCTCCGCCACCGCGTAGCGCGCGCTCAGCGCCGCCCGCTGCGTCTCGGCCAAATGCTGGCTCAGCCGGGCCGGCGTGCTGTAGTTGAAGAACACGCTGGGCGCCACGTCGAAGCCGAAGTGCGCGCTCAACTGCCGGCTCAGCTGCGCCAGACCAATCGAGTCGAAGCCCAGGTCGGCGAAGTTGCTGTCGGCCCGCTGCCGCTCCAGCGGCAGTTTCAGAATCGCCGCGATCCGCCCCTGCACATCGGCCAGCACTTGCGGACCCAGCTCGCCCGCCGCCGGACGCGCCGCCTCGACGCCGTAGCGACGGTTCAGCATCGCACGCAGCCGCTGCGGCTCGCCGGCCAGCACCAGCCGCTGCCCCTGGCCTCCGTGCAACGCACGCTCCCACGCCTGCAGCCCTTCCGCCTGTTCCAGGTAGCGCTGCCCGCTGCTGCGCAGATAGTGTTCTATCGCTTCGCTGCCCACCGCCCCCATGCCGCCAGCCCGCCACAGCGGCCAGCACAGCGCCACCGTCCGACCCTGCCGCCGCCCCGCCGTCCGTTGCGCTTCGCGGTAGTCGGCGTAAGCCATCAGGAAGCGGTTGGCGCTGGCGTAGTCGCAGCCGCCGCCATCGCCCAGCGCCGCCGCCGACGAGGAGAAGTAGCAGACGAAGTCCAGCGCCAGACCGGCGCTGCTTTCGTCCAGCGCCCGCGTCCCGTCCAGCTTGGCCCGCAGCACCTCGGCGAAACCGTCGGCGTCCTGTTCCAGCAGCGAGCGAGTCGATTCCAGGCCGGCCGCGTGCACGATGCCGTGCACCCCGCCCCAGCGCCCGACCACGTCGGCGATCACCCGCTCGACCTGCTCGCGCTCGGCCACGTCGGCCTGGTAGTAGACCGCCTCGCTGGCCCCCTGCGCCCGCAGCCGCGCCAGCCGCGCTTCCATCCCGGCATCGGCCGGCCGCCGACCCAGCAGCGCGATCCGCCCCTGGCAGCGTTGCGCCAGGTGGCCGGCGAACAGCTCGCCCAGGCCGCCGCCGCCGCCGCTGATCAGATACACCCCGCGGCTGCGCAGCGGCGACAGCGCCGGCGCGGCTTCCGCCGCCAACGGCCGCCAAGCCAGCCGCTGGCGCTCGCCGCCCTGATAGCGCGTCACGCCCGGACGGCCCCACTCGGCGGCGATCTGCTCCACGCTCAAGCCGCCGGCGTCGCCGAACAGCACGCCCACGTCCAGTTGCGGCAGTGTCAGGCCCAACGAGCGTTCGAAGCCGATCTGCGACAGGTCGTGGCAGCTGCCCAGCGCTCCGGCCTCCAGCCTGCCGCTGAGCTGCAGATAGCGCAGCGGCAGGCTGGCGCCGACCGCGGCGCGCAGCACCGCGCGCAGCGCCGGCAGCCGCGGCTGGCCTTCCGCCCAGCGGTACAGCACGCCATAGCCGCCGGCGGCGGCGCCGTCGGCCTTCAGCAGCGCGAACAGCGCGTCGAAGGCGGCTTCATCGCAGCCGGCCGCCTGGTAGCGTTGCGGCCCCAGCCGGCGCGTCGCGTCGCCGCTGCGGATCTGCAGCAGCGGCCGCCGCAGCCGCTGCGCCAGCTGGGCGCTCTCGGCGTCGTCGTCGCAGAAGTGCAGCAGCGTCAATCGTTCGACGTCGACCGCCGGGCCGGCCGCGGCGGCCTGCCAATACTCTTCGCCCTCCAGTAGGGCGGCGGGCTGCGCCGGGGCCGGGGCCGGCGGCGTCGCCGCGGCCGCGCCCAGCTCGGGCAGCCAGTAGCGCTCGCGGGCGAACGGATAGGTGGGCAGGCTGATGCGCCGGGGCGGCCGCGCGCCGTACAGTCGCGACCAGTCTATTTCCAGCCCGGCGACCCACATCTCGGCCAGATTGCCGAACTTGCCCTTCTCCATCCAGCTGGCGACCAGCTCCCTGGCGCTTTCGTCGGCGTTCAGCAATCTGATGCTGTCGCGCTCTTCCCGGGTCTGGCCGATAAAGCAGTCCTCGACATCGTGACTGCCATCGACCAAGGAGCGCAGCTTGCGGCGGAGGTCTTCGACGCTTGCCGCCAGCAGGACCAGCCTGTACGCCATCGCGTCGCGCCCCAGTTGCAGCGTGTAGGCGATGTCGGCGAGCAGCGAGGGGCCGGGCCGCGCGCGCTTCGCTCCCTCGGCCCCGTCGCCGGCGACCGCGTCGAGAAAACCCAGCAGCTCGGCCGCGTAAGCCAGCAGGCGCTCCTCGCTTCTGGCCGAAAGCGGAATCAGGCGGATGGGCGCATCGGCCGCGCTCCGGCCGGCGTCCCGCTCCTCATCCAGGCATTCCCCGATGATGACGTGGGCGTTGGTCCCGCCGAAACCGAAGCTGCTGATGCCGGCGCGGCGCGGCACTGGCCGGCCGTCGGCCGTCTCCTGCCTGGTCCAGGCCTGGCGCTGCTTCAGCAGGTAGAACGGGCTGTCGGCCAGGTCGATATAAGGATTGGTCTCCTCGCAGTGCAGCGTCGGCGGCAACTCCCCATGCCGCATCGCGAGCAGCACCTTGCACAGGCCGGCCATGCCGGCCGCCACTTCGAGATGGCCGATATTGGTCTTGACGCTGCCCAGCCCGCAATGCGGCCCGGCCATGGTCCGCCCCTGCTGTGCGTACAGCGCCTGGAACGCTTTCTTGAGGCCGTTGATCTCGACCGGATCGCCCAGCGGGGTGCCGGTGCCGTGCGTCTCGATATAGCTGATGGTATCGATGTCGACGCCCGACCGCTGATAGGCCTCGATCAACAGCTCGGCCTGGGCCTGGGCATTGGGTGCGGTCAGCGACGCGGCGCGGCCGCCATGGTTGACGTTGGAACCCAGTATCAGGCCGTAGACGGTGTCGCCGTCCAGCCGGGCCTGGCGCAGCCGCTTCAGAAACAGCACGCCCACGCCCTCTCCGCGCGCATAGCCGTCGGCATCGCGCGAGAAAGTCTTGCAACGGCCCTGCTCGCTCAGCATGCCCGCCTTGCTGAAGCAGATATGCAGCTCCGGGCCGACTATCGCGTTGACGCCGCCGACAAAGGCCTGCTCGCAATGGCCGGCCTCGATCGCCTGTACCGCGCGGTGTACCGCCACCAGGGAGCTGGAGCACGCCGTTTCGACCGGCTCGCTCGGGCCTTTCAGGTTCAACAAGAAAGAGATGCGGTTAGGCGCCATCGACGGCACCGATCCGGTCGCGCTATAGCTTTCCATCGCCAGCGACGCCGGTTGCCGATAACCGCCGGGGCCGATGGCGAGGAACATCCCCGTGCGGGTGCCCGACAATGCCTTCGAGGAATAACCGGCATCCTCCATCGCCGACCACACATGTTCCATCAGCAGGCGGTGCTGCGGATCCATCAGCTCCGCCTCTTTCGGCGAGATGCCGAAGAACAGGGGATCGAACGCGGCGATATCGTCGATGAAGCCTCCCCACTTCACCGTTGTCTTGTTGACCTCGGTGTGCGGGTCGCCGTAAACGGCGCGCCAATCCCACCGGTCCTCCGGGATCAGTTCGATGCAATCCCGGCCATCCAGCAGATTGCGCCAGAACGCATCAACGTCCCGCGCCTGCGGGAAGCGCGCGCTGATGCCGACGATGGCGATGCCGGCCGACGCCTCCGGCTTCTCGGGCGCGCGTTCCGGCATCGACGGCGCTCTTGCGGACGGCGCCTCGGGCCGCGACGCCGGCGCTTCGGCTGCCGGCTGGAGCTTGGCCGATAGCGCGCCCAGATGGTCTTCGAGCAAAAAGGCCTTCAGCGCCAGTAGTGACGGATATTCGTAAAAAATCGTCGGCAACAGTTCGACGCCAAGCTCGACGCTCAGCAGATTGCTCAGCTCCGTCAGACTGATGGAGTCGAAGCCATAGGTGCTCAGCTCCTGATCCAGCTCGATCTCCGACTCGCGTATCTTCAACACCCGGCCGACGCTTTGCGCCAGCACCCTGCCGACCCGCGCATCCCACTCCGCCGCCCCCGTCGCCTGCCCAACCTGCGGACGCCCCGCCGGCGAGTGCTCCGAGCCGGCATTGCTGAGCACCTGGCCGCGAATGCGCTGCGCGTCGCCCGACAACACCGCCACCTGATCCAGCCCGGCCGTCATCGCCCTCTCCAGGCCGTCCAGTCCGGACTGACGCTCCAGCAAACCGAAGCCATAGGCGCGCTGCGCCAGCTGTTCGCTTTGCGCATCGACCCGCATGCCCCCTTCCCGCCACAGCGGCCAATTGATCGAAACCGTCTTGCCGAACCGCCGCCCTTGCTCGAGCAAACGGTTGCGGTGGGCGGCGAAGGCATCCAAAAAGGCGTTGGCGCCGGCGTAATCGGCTTGCCCGGCATTGCCCCAGATCGCCGATATCGAGGAGAACAGCAACAGAAAGTCCAGACGCTCGTCTCGGGTGGCCTCGTCTATCGCTAGCAGGCCGGCCACCTTGGCGGCAAACACTTCCCTCACCTGCTCCGGCGTCTTGTTGACGAGGTAGCCGTCCCTGACCACGCCGGCGCAATGAATGATCCCGCTCAGTTCGCCGTGGCGCGCCTTGATGGCGTCCAGGCAAGCCCGCAGCGCCGTCTTGTCGCCGACGTCGGCGCGGAAGTAATCGACGGCGGTCCCGGCAGCGCGCAGCCTGTCCAGCCAGAGGCGGTGTTCCTCGCTGGGCTCCGAGCGGCCGCTCAGCACCAGCCGGACGTTCGCGGTGGCGGCGATATATTCGGCGAGGATGCGCCCCAATCCACCCAGGCCGCCGCTGATCCAATACACGCCGCCGGCGCGGAAAACGCCGGGTCCCGGCTCGGGCAGACTGGTTTCGACGAAACGCCTGACCGCGCGGCGGCCTTCGGCATCGTAGCGGACCTCGACCTCGTCGAAGGACGCTTGCAACTCGACATTCAGCAGCCTGGCCCGCTCCTGCGCCGGCAAACCCGCCGGCGCGAACAACAGCTTGGTCTGCAAGCCGCGATGCTCCAGCCTCAGCGTTTTCAGCAGCCCGGCCAGCGCCGCGTACGGATAAGCCTCGTCGCCGGATGGGACCAGGGCCACGATCCGCCCCTGCGGCGGCTGCCCGGAGGACAATAAAGGCCTGACCCCGTCCAGCGCCTGGACCAACAAGGACGCGACGCGCTCCCCGCTCAGGTGCCGCTGGGCGTCGAACACGCCATCCAGCCGGACCAGGTCAACATGCTCCGGCAGCAAGCCGGCGAAGTCCCCGTTCTGCCCCACCACCATCGCCAGGCTCTTGGCTCCCCCCTCCTGCGCGACGGCGGGCCGATCCTCCCACACGCAGGTGCCGAACAGCGATTCGGCCTGGGCGCCGCGATCGGCGCGCCGACTGGAAAACTCCCGGATCGACACGCGGACCTCGCCGCAGCGGTCCGCGATGTCGATATCGAATTTCAACACGCCATCGCGGCTGGCGCCGGGGCTCCAGCGCGCGTGGACATAACCGGCAAGCGGCGTATCGCCATACAGCAGCACTTCTTTCACGGCAAAGGGCAGGTAAACATCCTGACTGCGCGCCGCCGACCGCACATCCTGCAGCAACAGTCCCACCGTCGACTGCAGCGCGCTGTCCACGATGCCCGGATGCAGGCCGAACAGCTCGGCGCCCTCCCGCTCGCCGGCGGCCAAGTTGAACGTCGCGACCACCTCGTCCTCGCCCCGCCCCAGCATCTCTATGCAACGGAAACTGTCGCCATAGCGCATGCCCTGGCGGTCGAAAAACGCATACAGTTCGGCGCCGGTCCAGGTCTGGCCGCAGCGCGCCATCAGCGCGCCTGTCTGCAGCGGAGACGGCGCGGCGCGGCGCTCGCCCTCCGCCGCCGCGACGATATCGCCCTGGCAATGAAGGCACTCTCCCTGCTCGCCGCCATGCACGCTGAAATGAAACTTCTGGCCGCTCCCCGCCAGCGCGATGCGGATCGGGTACGGTTGATTGCCGACAATGGCGGGCGCGCGCCACACCACATTCCGCAGCCCCGCCACTTGCGGAAACTCGCTATTGAGCGCTGCCGCCCTGGCCATTTCCAGATAGGCCGATCCCGGCAACACCGCGTCGCCGAGAACGCGGTGATCTCTCAGAAAAAAATCCTGCTCACTCAACACGGTTTGGAAGGTGTGATTCGTTTCCATGCGACCTCGCAACTTATGCCAACAGTTTTTCATGAACCAGCGGGTGGAGCGCTTTTCGCGGCGGCGTTCCGCCACCAGGGGCGGCGGAGCTGGCCGGCGGATCGGCGTCTTCCGGCGCGCGGAACGGATAGGTGGGCAGCCGGACCCTGGCCGGACGGCATAGACCGTACAAGGCTGCCCAGTCGACCTCCTCGCCGCGGCGCCATCTGACGGCAAGCTCGCCGCCATCGCCGTCGTCGCTCTCCTCCCCGGCCGCAGCGTCGGCATAGTCGCCCAGCTTGCCTATCAGATCGTCCACGTCCCGGGCGTGGAAAATCGCTCTGTACTTCATGGCCTCCCGGCCGGTCTGCAAGGTAAAGGCGATGCTGGAGAGATCCGGCACCGGATGCCCGCCCTGCGCGCCATCGCGGCCGGCCGCAAGCAGATGCCGCCGCAGACGCTGCGCATACAGCTTCAGCAGGCCGGGCCGCTTCGCCGACAGCGGCACCAGCGAGCCAAGCGCCTCCGGCGGCGCGGCCAGGTTCGGCTCGTCCACGCCGGCCGCCGGCTCCTCGACCACCACATGGACATTGGTGCCGCTCATGCCGAAGGCGCTGAGCGCGCCCAGCCTCATGCCCCGCCGATTGGCGCCCCATGGGCTCGGGGCTTTGTTGATGTAAAACGCGCTCTGATCCAGCTTGAGGAATTCATTATTTCGTTGATGGTTGGCCAGCGGCGGGATCTGCCTGTGCCTGATGGCCATCAGCATGGCGATCAGGCTGACCACGCCGGAAGCGGCGAAGGTGTGGCCGATCAGCGGCTTGATCGAGCCCAGCGCGCAGAAGGCCCGCGCGTCGGTGCCCCTGGCGAAAACCTCGGCCAGGCTGTTCACCTCCACCGGGTCCCCCAGCTTGGTCCCGGTGCCGTGCGCGATCACATAGGCGATGTCGGCGGGGTCGATGGCATGGTCGCGGTACAAGCGCTCGATCAGCGTGGCTTGCGCCAGGCCGCTGGGCGCGGTGATGCCGTTGGTCCGGCCGTCGTAGTTCATCCCGCTCGCCCGAATCACCCCGTAGATCGCGTCACCGTCCCCCCGCGCCTGCGACTCCCGCTTCAACACCACCGCCGCCACCGCCTCACCCGGCACCAGACCGTTGGCCCGCTCGTCGAAGGCATAGCACTCCCCGTCGCTCGACAGCATCCCGCTCTGGCTCAGCGCCAGATAGGTCAGCGGCGAGTTCAGCACGTTCACCCCGCCAGCCAGCGCCATCCCGCATTCGCCCCGCAGCACGCTCTGGCACGCGCTGTGCACCGCCGCCAAACCCGACGAGCACGCCGTGTTCAACGCCAGATTCGGCCCCTTCAGATCCAGAACATACGAGATCCGCGCCGCCAGAATGCCGTTGTGGTGGCTGGTCGCCAGTCCTGACGCTTCCGGCTGCGCCGCGCTTTCCTCCACCCCGATGTACACCCCGCAGTCGCTGCCCCGCAGCCGCGCGCCGGTGTAGCCGGCGTCCTCGAACGCCCGCCACGCTTCTTGCAGCATCAGCCGCTGCCGCGGGTCCATCCATTGCGCTTCCCGCGGCGAGATCTCGAAGAACAGCGAGTCGAACGCGTCCAGCTCCGCCAGGAAGGCGCCCCGGTTGCTGGCGATGCGATTGTCCGCCGCCCCGGCTCCGCCGTAGTACGGCCGCCAGTCCCACCGCTCCGCCGGCACTTCCGCTATCTGCTTGCGCCCTTCCAGCAGCAGACGCCACAGCTCGTCCGCGTCTTCGGCGCCCGCCGTGCGCACCGATAGTCCGATGATGGCCACCCCGTCCCCCGCCTCCGCTGCAGCCGTCGCGACAGGCGCCGCCGGCTCGACCATCTCAACCGGCTCGACCCGCTCCTCCGCCACCGCGTAGCGCGCGCTCAGCGCCGCCCGCTGCGTCTCGGCCAAATGCTGGCTCAGCCGGGCCGGCGTGCTGTAGTTGAAGAACACGCTGGGCGCCACGTCGAAGCCGAAGTGCGCGCTCAACTGCCGGCTCAGCTGCGCCAGACCAATCGAGTCGAAGCCCAGGTCGGCGAAGTTGCTGTCGGCCCGCTGCCGCTCCAGCGGCAGTTTCAGAATCGCCGCGATCCGCCCCTGCACATCGGCCAGCACTTGCGGACCCAGCTCGCCCGCCGCCGGACGCGCCGCCTCGACGCCGTAGCGACGGTTCAGCATCGCACGCAGCCGCTGCGGCTCGCCGGCCAGCACCAGCCGCTGCCCCTGGCCTCCGTGCAACGCACGCTCCCACGCCTGCAGCCCTTCCGCCTGTTCCAGGTAGCGCTGCCCGCTGCTGCGCAGATAGTGTTCTATCGCTTCGCTGCCCACCGCCCCCATGCCGCCAGCCCGCCACAGCGGCCAGCACAGCGCCACCGTCCGACCCTGCCGCCGCCCCGCCGTCCGTTGCGCTTCGCGGTAGTCGGCGTAAGCCATCAGGAAGCGGTTGGCGCTGGCGTAGTCGCAGCCGCCGCCATCGCCCAGCGCCGCCGCCGACGAGGAGAAGTAGCAGACGAAGTCCAGCGCCAGACCGGCGCTGCTTTCGTCCAGCGCCCGCGTCCCGTCCAGCTTGGCCCGCAGCACCTCGGCGAAACCGTCGGCGTCCTGTTCCAGCAGCGAGCGAGTCGATTCCAGGCCGGCCGCGTGCACGATGCCGTGCACCCCGCCCCAGCGCCCGACCACGTCGGCGATCACCCGCTCGACCTGCTCGCGCTCGGCCACGTCGGCCTGGTAGTAGACCGCCTCGCTGGCCCCCTGCGCCCGCAGCCGCGCCAGCCGCGCTTCCATCCCGGCATCGGCCGGCCGCCGACCCAGCAGCGCGATCCGCCCCTGGCAGCGTTGCGCCAGGTGGCCGGCGAACAGCTCGCCCAGGCCGCCGCCGCCGCCGCTGATCAGATACACCCCGCGGCTGCGCAGCGGCGACAGCGCCGGCGCGGCTTCCGCCGCCAACGGCCGCCAAGCCAGCCGCTGGCGCTCGCCGCCCTGATAGCGCGTCACGCCCGGACGGCCCCACTCGGCGGCGATCTGCTCCACGCTCAAGCCGCCGGCGTCGCCGAACAGCACGCCCACGTCCAGTTGCGGCAGTGTCAGGCCCAACGAGCGTTCGAAGCCGATCTGCGACAGGTCGTGGCAGCTGCCCAGCGCTCCGGCCTCCAGCCTGCCGCTGAGCTGCAGATAGCGCAGCGGCAGGCTGGCGCCGACCGCGGCGCGCAGCACCGCGCGCAGCGCCGGCAGCCGCGGCTGGCCTTCCGCCCAGCGGTACAGCACGCCATAGCCGCCGGCGGCGGCGCCGTCGGCCTTCAGCAGCGCGAACAGCGCGTCGAAGGCGGCTTCATCGCAGCCGGCCGCCTGGTAGCGTTGCGGCCCCAGCCGGCACGTCGCGTCGCCGCTGCGGATCTGCAGCAGCGGCCGCCGCAGCCGCTGCGCCAGCTGGGCGCTCTCGGCGTCGTCGTCGCAGAAGTGCAGCAGCGTCAATCGTTCGACGTCGACCGCCGGGCCGGCCGCGGCGGCCTGCCAATACTCTTCGCCCTCCAGTAGGGCGGCGGGCTGCGCCGGGGCCGGGGCCGGGGCCGGCGGCGTCGCCGCGGCCGCGCCCAGCTCGGGCAGCCAGTAGCGCTCGCGGGCGAACGGATAGGTGGGCAGGCTGATGCGCCGGGGCGGCCGCGCGCCGTACAGTCGCGACCAGTCTATTTCCAGCCCGGCGACCCACAAGGCCGCCAGTTCGCCATGGCAGCGCCGCTCCATCCATTTGCCGACCACTTCGCGCAAGTCTTCGTTGGAGCCAAATGCCGACAAACCCTGCCGGCTCTGCTGCGCGGCGCCATGGTGAAGGTCGGCGGACAATGCCTCCCCGTCGATGAAGGACCGCAATTTGGCGGCCAGATCATCGATGCCGGAAGCGACGACAGCCAGCCGGCACGCCATTTCCTCCCGCCCCGACTGCAGCGTCCAGGCGATGGAGGGCAGATCCCGGTCGGCATGGCCGCCGTCCTGCAGCGCGCGCAGCAGCTTCGCCGCCTGCGTCCGCAACTGCGGCTCGGTCGGCGCCGACAACGTGATGACGAATCTGGCACCCGGCTCCGGCGCCTGCGGCGCCGAAGCCCGGTATTCCTCGACGATCACATGCGCGTTGGCCCCGCCGGCGCCGAAGGACGAGATGCCGGCGATTCGCGGATACTCCCGCTCGACACCGTCCACCTCCAGCAGCGGGCGCGACCATTGCTGCAGTTCGCGCTGCAGCCGGAACGGCGTGCGGTCGAACGATATCTGCGGGCTCAAGTCCTGAGCGTGCAGGCTGGGCGCCAGCTGGCCGTGCCGCATCTGCAGCAGCACCTTGGTCAGCCCGGCGATCCCGGCCGCGCTCTCGCCGTGGCCGATATTGGATTTCACCGAGCCCAGCGCGCAGGTCTGGATCAACGGCGGGGCCGCGCCGGCGTTGAAAGCCTTGCTCAGGCCGGCGATCTCTATCGGATCGCCCAGCTCGGTGCCGGTGCCGTGCGCCTCGATATAGCTGACCGCGCGCGCCTCGACGCCCGCCCGCGCCAACGCCTTGCGTATCAGCTCGCCCTGGGCGTTGGGATTGGGCACGGTGTAGCCGTGGGCGCGGCCGCCATGATTGATGGCCGATCCCTTGATCAGACCATAGATATGGTCGTCGTCCGCCTCCGCCGCTCCGCGCAGCTTGAGCAAGACCGCGCCTACGCCCTCGCCCGGCACATAACCATTGGCCCCCGCGCCGAAGCTGCGGCATTTGCCGTCCGGCGACAGCATGCGCTGGCTGCACAACACGACGTAGTTGGACGGATGCAGATAAAGATTGACGCCGCCGGCGATGGCCAGCTCGCATTCGTCGCGCCTCAGATGCTCGCAGGCCTCGTGAATAGCGGTAAGCGAGGCCGAGCACATGGTGTCGAAGGGAATGCTGGGGCCGTTGAAATCGAACAGATACGACACCCGGTTGGCCAGCGAGCTGAACGAGGTATGCGGATAGGCCTCGGCGCCGCTCGCCCACAAGGCCGGCCCGTACAGACTGAAGCCGGTCTTGGTGATGCCGGCGAACACGCCGACCTGGCCGCCATGTCTGGCGCGTAAGGCACTGCGGGTATAGCCGGCGTCCTCCAGCACCTCCCAGCAGATCTCGATGAACAGCCGCTCCTGCGGGTCCAGGCTCTCGGCTTCCCGCGGCGAAATGCCGAAGAACAACGGATCGAAGTCGGCGAAGCCGTCGACGAAGCCGCCCCACTTGCTATAACTCTTGCCATTGGCCGGCGAGCATTCCGCCCCTTGCTCATAGAAGCCCTCCAGCGGCCAGCGCTGCGGCGGGATTTCGCTGACGCAGTCGCGGCCGGCTTTCAGGTTCTCCCAGAACTCGGCGATGCTGTCCGCCTGCGGGTAGCGGCCGCTCAGGCCTATGATGGCGACCTCCTCGCCCGCCCCGCGCGGGCCGCGCGGCGTCGATGGCGCGGCTTCGCCCAGCGGCGCCGGGCCAGCGTCGGCAGGCATGGCCATCGCCGGCTCAGCCGCCGACGCGCCCAGCCAATTGCGGCATGGCTCCGCATAGGATGCGGCCAAATGGCGGGCCAGCGCGTCAAGCGTGTTGTATTCGTAAAAAAGCGTCTTGGGGATGTCGGCTGATATCCGCTCGAGCCGCTGATTGAGCTGGCCGATCATGATCGAATCGATGCCGAAGCTGGCGAAGGGCTCATGCCCGCCTATGCGGTCGACAGCGATATTGGTGACCGTTTCCAGCATGGCCCTCAAGCCCAGCAGCACCTCGGCGGCCAGGCCATCCGGCCCGGCGTCCGGCTTCGCCGCTGGCGCCGCCGGACCGCCATCCAGCCATGCCTGCAGCCTGGCGCCGTCGCCGGTCAGCGTCAGCAACGGGCCGCCGCCCAGCGCCAGTCCCTGACGGCAGGCCTCCAGCCCATGCCCGGTGGCCAGCTCGCTCAAGCCGGCGCGCGTCATTTGCGCGCGGCCCAGCTCGCTCATCCTCATCCCGCCCTCCGCCCATAGCGGCCAGGCCATCGACAGCGTCACGCCATGCCGCAAGCCGCGGTCGAGCAGTTCGGAACGATAGGCCGCGTAAGCGTCCATGAAGGCGTTGGCGGCGGCATAGTCGGCCTGGCCCGCATTGCCGTACACGCCGGCCAGCGCGGAGAAGCAGACGAAATGGTCGAGTCGGACGCCTCTGGAGGCCTCGTCCAGATTGATCAGGCCGGCAACCTTGGGCCGCATCACCTCGCCCAGCTCTTCCGCGCTTTTTTGCAGCACCGGCCTGTCGCGGACAATGCCGGCGCTGTGCCAGATGCCGTGCAGCCCGCCATGCGCGCGCTCGGCATGTTCGATCAGGCGCCGGACCGCGGCCGCCTCGGCCACATCGGCCTGCTGGAAGTCGACCCGCGCCCCTAGCCTCCGCAGGGCGTCCACCCGCCGCTCGGCCTCCGCCGTCAACGCCGAGCGGTTAACGAGCAGCAGCGTCGGTTGCCGCGCGCCGCCGGCGATGGCGCTGGCGAACAAATAGCCCAGTCCGCCCAGTCCGCCGGTGATCAGATACACGCCGCCGTCCCGCCATGGCGTTGCGGCCCGGTCCGCGCCGCCCAGGGCCATCACCCGCTCCAGAAGCTTGACCTGCCGCTCGCCGCCGCGATAACGGATCTCGGCCGCGCCGAAATCGGCCGCGTTGTCGAGCACCATTTGCGCCAGCCCGGCAGTCTGGTTTGGCTCGCACAGTTCTATGGTCTGCGCCGCCAGCAGCGGATTCTCGCGGCTGGCGGTTTTCAGCATCGCGCCCAGTCCGCCGAAGCCGGGGCCGACGCTCGCCGCATTGATGAGCAGCTGGATGCGCACCGGCTGCGACGGTCGACTCTCCAGCACCCGCCTTATCCTGGCCAACACCGCGCAGGCCGCCGCCTCGAAGCGCTGCGCCAGCGCATCGCCGGCGATGTCGACAAGGTCTGCCACCATGTGCGGCGCCCGCTCGCGCAACGCATGCAGCGCGGCCGGAGGAAAGTCCCCCAACAGCCACAGCAGATGGCGGCCGGTCCCTTGGCCACCGGCGCCGGCAGGCGCCTGCCGCGACTGCCAAGCCTGTCGCGCCAGCCACGCCGCCGCATCCGGGCCGGCAGCGCCTGATGATCCGCGCTTCGGCGCCAAGCCGCCGCCCGGACCCGCGGGATGGATCCAGTAGCGCTCATCGGCGAACGGGTAGGTCGGCAAAGGCAGCCGGCCATACTGACCGCCGGCGAACAGCGCGGCGTAATCGATCGCATAACCGTCGACCAACAACGCCCCCACCGCGCGGAGCTGCTCCAGATAATCGTCGGCGACCAAGCCGCCGTTCACCAGGGCCTGAACGCACTGCCTGCCGTAATGCTTGAGCGACGCCTTCTCCCGGCTTTCGCCATCAAGGAACTGGCCGACGACGACGCCCCCGGCGCCGCTCCCGGCCAGCCATTGCTCCAGGCTGGTGAGCAGGTCTTCCAGGCTGGTGGCCGCGCACGCCAACCGGTGTTGCAGATGCTTGCGCCCCAGCAGCAGCGTGAAGCACAGATTGCCCAGGTCCGTGTCTGGCCTGGCCCGGATGAAATCGGCCAGCCGGCGCGCCTGCTGCCGCAATTGCTCCGGCGTCCGCCCCGACAGCGCCAGCAGATAGCCCGGACGCTCGGCGTGCTCGCGGCGCGCGCCGAGATGCTCCTCGACCACCACATGGGCGTTGGTGCCGCTGAAGCCGAAGGCGCTGACCGCCGCGCGCCGCGCCTGTCCTGCCGGCACTTCCCAGCTTTTCAACGCGGTGTTGACATAGAACGGGCTGCCGTCGAAATCGATGGCCGGATTGGGCGAGTCGTAATGGAGGGACGGCGGAATCTGCCGGTGCCGCAGCGCCAGCAGCAGCTTGATCAGGCCGGCGATCCCGGCAGCGGCGGCGGTGTGTCCCAGATTGGTCTTGATCGAACCGATCGCGCAATAGCTCCGCGCGGCCGAAGCGCGGCCGAAGGCGTTTGTCAGCGCCCTGAGCTCCACCGGATCGCCAAGCCGGGTTCCCGTGCCGTGCGCCTCCACCAGTTGGATGCCGGCGGGGTCGATGCCGAAAGTCTGGTAGACCTGCCGCTGCAGCCTTTCCTGGGACAGGGCGCTGGGTGCGGTGATGCCGTTGGTGGTGCCGTCCTGATTGATCCCCGATCCCCGGATCACCCCGTGAACATGGTCGCCGTCGTCGACCGCGTCGCGCAAGCGCTTGAGCACCACCACCCCCACCCCCTCGCCCGGCACGAAGCCATCGGCGCGAGCGTCGAAAGTGTGGCAGCGGCCGGAGGGCGACAACATGCCCGCCCGCCCGGCCAGCGAATAGAAGCCGGGCGTAGACTGCACGAAGGCCCCGCCGGCGAGCGCCAAGTCGGTTTCGCGGCTCCACAGCCCCTGGCACGCCAGATGGACGGCGACCAGCGAACTGGAGCAGGCGGTATCGACCGTGATCGCCGGCCCCTGCAGGTTCAGGCAATATGAAATCCGCGCCGACAATATCGAACCGGCATTGCCCCACATGGCCTGCGCCGGCGCGCCGTCGTCCACCAGGCTCTGGTAGTCGGCGCCGTTGTAGCCGACATAGACCCCGCAGCGACTGGCGTCCACGCCGTCTCCGGCATAGCCGGCGTCCTCCAACGCCTTCCACGCCTCTTCCAGGAACAGCCGCTGTTGCGGGTCCATGGTTTTGGCTTCTGTGGCCGAGATATTGAAGAACAGCGGGTCGAAACGGTCGATGTCGGCGAGAAAGCCGCCATATCTGCCGGCAGCCGAACCCTCCGCCGCTTGCGCCAGCGGCCAGCGCGTCGACGGCCGCACCAGATCGTCGCCGTTGGCCAGATGGCTCCACAGTTGCTCCAGATCGGCCGCCCCGGCGAACGTTCCGCTGACGCCGATCACCGCAATGGGCTGATAAGGCTGCCACGCCGGGCTTGCCGGCGCGGGTTCGGCCTGGGGCGGCAGCGCCGGCCCCGTCGCGGCAACCGCCGGCCCGCCGGCGGCGGCCCCGCCCCGCTTCGTCGCCAGCCGCGCGCCCACCCGCTCACCCCAGCTCAGCCGGATGTGCTCCGCCAGGCTCCGTATCGTGCTGTAGTCGTACAGATGGGAGGTCTCCAGGCTTATGCCCAACGTCTCGTTGAGCTGATGGACCAGCTTGACGCCGGTAATCGAGTCGACGCCGTAATCGCCGAAAGGTGCGCTGTAATGTATCTGTCCGGCCGACAACCGCAGATTGACGCGCAGCTGCTCGGCAATGGCGCCGCGGATGCTTTCGCTCAATTCGTCGTCCGGCGTGGGCGCCGCCTCGGGGGCCGGCGCGCTTGCGGCGGCGGGCGCGGGATCGGCCCCGACATGGGCTGGCTGGCGAATCTGCCCGTCGCTGCGGGCCATGAAAACCTGCTGCCCCAGCCGTCTGGCCTCGGCGGCGGGCCAGCGCACGCGGTCGAAACCCTCCTCCCGCAGCAAGGCGCTCCAGCCGTCGACCGACAGCGCCGGGCAACCCTCGATGCGCAGCTCGGCGTCCTCCACCAGCCACCAGCCCTCGGTCAGGCCGAAAGTCAGATGCGCGAATAGATTGTTCTCGACAATCTCGTTCACCAACAACACGCCATTGCGCTTCAGCAAAGCCTTGGCGTTGCGCAGCGTCGTCCGGATGTTGCGGGTCGCGTGCAGCACATTCGCCGCGATCACCACATCGAAGTCGCCGATGGCCAGGCCTTGCTCCCGCACCGGCTGCTGGATGTCGAGCAGCTGATAGCGCAGATACGGCCTGCCCGGCCCGTAGACATCCTCGGCATGCAGCAGAAAGGCTTTGGAGATGTCGGTGTAGACATAGGCCTCCACGCAATCCTGGAACGGCCGCAACGTGTCGAAGACCACCTCGCTGGTGCCGCCGGTGCCGGCGCCGATTTCCAGAATGCGCAGGCGGAACGGCTCGCCCTGCGCCTGCCTGGCCCGGATGATCGCGCCGATGCCGCCAGCCACCACATTATTGAAATAATCGGCCTGGGCATTGGCCTTGTAAATTCCCTCGACCTTGGCCATCGACGCGTTCGGAAACAGCAGGTCGGTCACGCGCTGTCTGCCGCTCAGGATGTCCGGCAGCGCCCGCAGCGTTCCCTCCACCAGCTCGGCCTGCCTGGCCAGGCCGGCCTGGGCGAAAAATCCGCTCCGGCCCAGCGTTTCCCAGCGCCGCCACAAGGCGTCCAGACTGTCGCAGGCCTTGGCGGACGGATAACCGCTCGCGCGCAGCATCCGGGCGCTTTCGCCCAGCCAGCGTGAATACAACGGCAGCGTCTGCGCCCGCGCGCGCCAGCCATCGGCGCCGAGCTCGAAACCCATTGTCTCCAGTTGCCGCCACAGCGTGTCCAGTAGCAAGGCGGTGAAGTCGCTGTTCGCCAGCGCCGGCTGCGACGCCGGCGGCTGGCTTGCGAATACGCTTAGTCGTTCCATATCGTTTCCATCTCCGGCGCCGACTGCGGCGCGAGAATCGTCTGCCCGGCCCATGGTTCCACGAATTCGGCGGCGACCGGCGCCAGCTCGGCGCGCTTCACCACCGCCAATTGCCTGATTGGCGAGCACAGCAGCTGCTCCAGCGCCGCCATGCCCTCTTCAGGCTCGATCGAGCCTATTCCCATCGCCGCCATCCGTTGCCGGTACGAGGCGTCGGCGACGATGCCGGTCCCGCCCCAATATCCCCAGTTCATGATTTTCACCGGGCAGGCCCAGGCCTGGCCCAACCGATGGGCGAAGGCGTCGCTGAACGCGCAGCCGGCTGCGTAATTGCTTTGCCCCGGCGCCTTCATGAAACTTTGCATCGATGAAAAGAACAGCACGAAGTCCAGCCCCGCCTGCCCGAAGGCCCGCGCGAGGCCGACGCTGGTATCGACCTTGGCGCGCAAGCCGGCCATGAAGCGTTGCTCGTCCATTCCCTGGAGGCTCCTGTCCTGCAGGACGATCGCGCTATGCACCAGCCCATGGATCGCGCCCAGCCTGGCGCGGATCTGCGCGCACGCCCCGGCCAGCGCGGCGGGATCGGCCGCGTCCGCCTGGAAGTAAAGCGGCCGGGGACCCAGGCCTTGCAACCGATCGCAGCGAGCGGCGATTTCGGCGTCGTAGGCACGCCGCCCTATCCAGACCATCCTGGCCTGATAACGGCGGATCAGATGCTCGCTGAAAGCCTCGCCCACCCCGCCGGCGCCGCCGATGACCACATAAACGCCCCCTTGCCGGAACGGCGCGGGCGTGTTGTCCAAGGGCAGGTCTACCGGCAACAGTTGCTGCCGATACCAGTTGCCGCTCCGCCAGGCATGAGCGTCGCCGCCAGCATCGGCGGCGAAGCCCAGGCATGCCCGCAGCCGGCGCGCCGCTTGCGGATCGCCAAGCTCGAGGTCGGCCAGTTGCACCGACCATCCCGGATACTCCTTAGCCAGGGAGCCGACCAGTCCGTGCACGCTGGCATGCGTCGGATAGACCGCCTCGTCACGGATGCTCTGCGTCTGCCAGCTCACCACATTCAGCCGCAGCGGCCGGCCGCCGTAGCCCAGGGCCAGCAGCGCCTTGAGCAGGCGGAAGCCGAAGCGGACCCCCGCCGCCTGCCGTTCGGCGTGCAGGCCATCGTCGGCGGCGTCGATCGCGTCCGCCGGCAACAGCCAGGTCAAGGCCTCGACAGCGCCCGGCGCGCCCAAGACGCCGACCAGCTCGTCGATCGAGGCCTCCGGCGCCACCGCAAGAAAGCGGGCCTGCGGGAAGGCCAACGCCAGCTCCTCGCGCAAGGCCCCGTGGACGACGCCGAGGAAAACCATGGACGGTCTGCCCTCAGCCGGGACCAGGGCTTGCGGTTCGCACAGCTCCCAGCACGGCAGCAGGGTCTGCACCGCTTCGCCGACGGCGGGCTCGGCCGGCCGCGCCGGCGCCATCGCGCCGACCGGCTCGGCGGCGTCGGCCCAACAACGCTGCTTGAGGAAGGGATAGCCGGGCAGCCGGATGCGCCTTGGACGCTGTCCGGCCGGATACAGCATGTCCCAATCGCAGGCGTGGCCGGCGATCCAGCGGGCCATCATGCTGCCGCCGGCCGCGTCGGGCCGCGGCTCGTCATGGCTGAAAACGCAGCCGCGTAGCGCGTTCGCCGGCAGCGGCAGTCCGTGCAGAAAGTCGCGCAATACCCCGGCCAGCGACGCGATGTCGGCGACGGCGACGCCAAGGCGATATTCCATCGCCGCCCTGCCGGTCTGCAGCGTGTAGGCGAGATCGGGCAGATCGGCGTCGCTTAGCGGCCGCTGCCGGATTTCCTCCAGCAGCTGCTCGGCGCGGCGCGCAAGCTGGGCCTCGGTTCTGGCCGACAGTACGACGAAGAACGGGCCGGCCGCCTGCGCGCGGCGCGGCGGCGCGACATACTCCTCCATCACCACATGGGCATTGGTGCCGCTGTAACCGAACGAGCTGATCCCCGCTCGGCGCGGCGCGGCGCCAGCGTCCGGCCATGGCCGCAGCTCGGTATTGACATAGAAAGGCGAGCCGGCGAAACGGAAATGCTCGTTCTCCCGGCTGAAATGCAGGCTGGGAACCAACTGGCGGTGCCGCAGGCACAACAAGACCTTGTGTACTCCAGCCACCCCTGCCGCCGCTGTCGCGTGGCCGATATTGCTCTTGACCGAACCCAGCGCGCAGAACTGCCGCCGACCGCCGTCGCCGAAGGCGGCGGCCAGCGCCGCCAGCTCGATGGGGTCGCCCAGCTTGGTCCCGGTGCCGTGCGCCTCGACATAGCCCAGGCTGTGCGGATCGATGCCGTTACGCGCGTACATGTCGTGGATCAGCGCGCGCTGGCTCTTCATGCTGGGAGCGGTGATGCCGTTGGTCTTGCCGTCCTGATTGACCGCCGAGCCGATGATGAGCCCCTGAATATGGTCGCCATCGCGCTCGGCGTCCTGCAGCCGCTTGAGCAGCACCACGCCTACGCCCTCGCCCGGCACGAAGCCGTCCGCGCCGTTGTCGAAGGCCTTGCAGCGGCCGTCCGGCGACAGCATGCCCGCCTCGCACATGCGGACATAGGTTTCCGGCAGCAGATACAGGGAGACGCCGCCAGCCAACGCCATGTCTACGGCGCCGCTTTGCAGGGCCTGCACCGCCAGATGAATCGCCACCAGCGACGACGAGCAGGCCGTATCGACCGGAATGGCCGGCCCCTTCAGATTGAAGTGGTAGGAAACCCGTCCGGCGCCTATCGCCGAGCTGTTGCCGGTCGCGCTGCCGCGGCGGTGCCGGGCGACGATCTGCGCGTACTCGCTACCCATCACGCCGAGATAGACGCCGCAATTGCTGCCGTCCAGCTGCGCCGGCGAATAGCCGGCGTCCTCGAAGGCCTGGTGGCACTCCTCCAGGAACAGCCGGTGCTGGGGATCGGTCAGCTCCGCCTCGGCCGGACTGATATTGAAAAACAGCGGATCGAAGCAATCGACGTCGTCGAGCGCGCCCAGCCAGCGGCAGTATATTTTTCCGTCCGAAGGCACTTTGGCGTCGTAATGCTCGCGCATGTCCCAGCGCGCCGCCGGCACTTCGCGCACCGAATCCCGGCCCGCCGCCAGATTGCGCCAGTATTGGTCCAGATCCGCGGCGTCGGGATAGCGGCCGGAAGCGCCGATGATGGCGATCCTGCCGTCGGCGATGCCGGCGGTCCGCGGCCCGGCCTCGACAGCCGCAACGACCTCTACAAGCTCGACGACCTGCACCGGCCTCTCAGGCAGATCCGCCGCCGCCGGCTGCGCCGCCTGCTCCGCCGCCACATGCGCGGCCAACTGCCGGATCGTCGGGTGCTCGAACAGCGCGGTCGCCTTCAGATCGACGCCCAGCGTCTCGTTGATCTTGCGCACCCACTCGACGCCTATCACCGAGTCGACGCCCAGATCGGCAAACAGCCTGTCCGGTGGAATGTCGGCCACCTCGGCGTAAAGCGCATCGGCCAGGCTTGCCGTCAGGGCCGGCGCAATGCTGGGCGACGGCGCGACCGGCGCCGCATCCCGCCGGCTCACCGGCTCAGGCCGGGAGCCCACAGCTTCCGCCCCGTCCGCCGGCGCCGCAGATTGCCGCAGATGGCCGGCCAGCAAGGTCAGCGTTGGATAGTCGTACAGCGCCGATGTCGGCATCGACAGTCCGAACACCTTATTGATCTCACGGTTCCACTCGACGCCGACCACGGAGTCCAGCCCCAGCTCGCTGAACGGGCGCTCCGGATCGAGCTCGTCCGGCTCCGCGCACAAGGCCTGCGCCAGGCTGGCGCGCAGTTGTTCCCGCAGCAGGCTGGAATCGATCCTAGGCGCGGCTTGAGGCTCCTGGCGCGCCGGTTCGGCGACGGCGACGGCGACGGCGGCGGCCGCGGGCCGGTCCAGCGGGCTGAGCGTGATCGCCGGCAGCGCCAGCGGCGACGGCGTCGATCCGCCGCGCTCCGCCAGCGCCGGCAATGTGCGTGCCGCGGTCGGCGCCGGCTGGTCCACCGCCGCTTCGACGCGCTTCCCGCCCCAATAGCGCTTGGTGGCGAACGGGTAGCCGGGCAGGCTGAGACGACGGGGATGGCCGCCAGCCGGATACAGGCAGCTCCAGTCAAACGCCAGCCCCTGTGCCCACAGCTCGGCCAGCCGCGGGAGCTTGCCGCCCGCCACCCATTTACGCAGCAATTGCTGCAGATCCTGGTCGTCGGCCAGCAAGGACAGCATGTCCCGCCCCCGCGACGCGGTCCCCCGGCTCCAGCCGCTCAGATCGGGATCCGCCGCGCACGCCTGCTCCAGCCTCTCCCGCAGCGACGCCATGTCCGGCACCACCGCCGCCAGCCTTTCCTCCATCGCCTCCCGGCCGCTCTGCAAGGTGTGCGCCAGCGACGCCAGCCTGTCGTCGCCCCAGCCCCCCCGGCGGATCGCCTCCAGCAAATTCCGCGCCTGCCGCCGCAGCTGCTCGTCGCTGCGCGCCGACAGCACGATCACCGCCGGCCCCGACGCCGCCGGCTCCGCCTCCCGCGCCCGGTACTCCTCGACGATCACATGCGCATTGGCCCCGCCAGCGCCGAACGATGAAATCCCCGCGATCCGCGGAAACTCCCGCTCCACCCCGTCCACCGTCAGCAACGGACGCTTCCACTCCTGCAACTCGCGCTGCACCCGGAACGGCGTGCTGCCGAAATCGATATGCCGGTTCAGCTCCCGCGAATGCAGGCTGGGCGCCAGCTGGCCGTGCCGCATCTGCAGCAGCACCTTGGTCAGCCCCGCTATCCCCGCCGCGCTTTCGCCATGGCCTATCGCTGACTTCACCGAGCCTATCGCGCAGGTCTGCAGCAGCGCCTCCCCGCCGCGTTGCCGGAAAGCCTTGCTCAGGCCGGCGATCTCTATCGGATCGCCCAGCTCGGTGCCGGTGCCGTGCGCCTCGACATAGCTGACCGCCCCCGGCGCCACCCCCGCCCTCTCCAGCGCCGCAGCGATCACCTCGCTCTGCGCGCTCGGGTTCGGCACCGAGTAGCCGTTGCTGCGGCCGCCGTGATTGATGCTGGTGGCCTTGATCACGCCGTAGATGTGGTCGCGGTCGGCCTCTGCCCGCGCCAGCGGCTTCAACAGCACCGCGCCGACGCCCTCGCCGGGCACGTAGCCGTCGCCGCCCTCGCCGAAGCTGGCGCAGCGCCCCTTGCTGGAAACGAACTGCCCCTGGCTCAGCGCCAGATACTTGTTCGGATGGATGGAGACATTGACCCCGCCGGCCAGCGCCAGCTCGCACTCGCCCAGCCGCAGGTTCTGGCAGGCGATATGCAACGCCGTCAGCGACGATGAGCACATGGTGTCCAGCGCCAGGCTGGGACCGTTGAAGTTGCAGAAATAGGAAACCCGGTTGGCGATCGAGGACGGACTGCCGCCCAGCGCCGGCAGCGGCTCCTGGCCGGCGAGCAGTCCGCCGTACAGCGGATACTCCTCGTACATCACGCCGACGAACACGCCGACCTTGGCCCCGGCCAGCGATTCGCGGGTATAGCCGGCGTCCTCCAGCGTCTGGTAGGCGCATTGCAGGAACAGCCGCTCCTGCGGGTCCATCAGCTGCGCCTCGCGCGGCGAGATGTTGAAGAACAGCGGATCGAACTGGTCGACGCCGTCCAGGAAGCCGCCCCATTTGCTATAGCTCTTGCCGGCCGTGCCCTTGCGCTCGTCGAAGTAGAGCCGGTAGTCCCAGCGTTCGGCCGGGATCTCGCCGACGCAGTCGCGGCCGGACTGCAGATTGTCCCAGAACGCGTCCAGGTCCGGCGCCTGCGGGTAACGGCCGTTCAGGCCTATGATGGCGATATCGGCACGCTCGGCCGCCGCCGGCTGCGCGCGCGGCAAACGCCTGCGCCGCGACAGGCGACGGCCCGGTCGGAACTCCGCCTCCCCGGCCTCTTCGGCCACCGGCGCGGCCTCGCCGGCGGAGGGCGCGCCGAAACGCGCCTGCAAAGCGCCAGGATGCTCGGCGATGAAGTGCTCCGCTAGCGCCCGCACCGTCGAGTACTCGAACAACAAGCTCTTGGAAAGCTCGCCGAATACCGCCTCGAACCGGTCAGTCAGCTCGACCACCATCACCGAATCGACGCCGTAGGACTCGAATGAGGCGTCGGCGCTTATCAGCTCCGCCGGCAAGCGGATCACCGCCGCCAATTGCTGCTTGATATAGCGGACCACGCTGTCGAACAACAGCGGCTGCGAAGACGCGCCGCTCAAGACCGGCGGCGCGGACCGACTCGCCTCGGACCGAGAAAGGAACCGCTGCCGTATCCTGCCGGCATCGCCGCGCAGAACCGCGACATGGCCGGCCTGGCCGGCCAGGCAGCTTTGCAGCGCTTGCAGGCCGGCGGAGGCCGACAGCGGCGCCAAACCCTCGCGCCTCAGCTTCGCGTCGATGGCGCCGGCCATCCGCATGCAGCCGTCCTCCCACAGCGACCACCCTATCGACAAGGCACGGCCATGGCGGTGACCCTGCGCCGCCAGCGCGTTGCGATGCTGGGCATAGGCGTCCATGAAAGCGTTGGCGGCGGCGTAGTCGGCTTGGCCGACATTGCCGGTGGTGCCCGCGATCGAGGAGAAACAGATCAGCCGCGCCAGCGGCAGATGCGCCGTCGCCTGGTCCAGATTGACCAGGCCGGCCACCTTGGCCGCGAACACCTGGGGCAGCTCGTCGTCACTCTTGCGGATGATGAAGTTGTCGCGCAGCACGCCCGCGCTATGGATCACCGTATCCAGACGGCCGTAGCGGGTTTCGATGTGACGGACCAGTTCGGCGGTCGCCAGCCGGTCGGCGACATCCAGTGCCCGGTACTCTACTTGGGCGCCCAGGGCGCCCAGCGCCTCAAGCGCCGCCCGTCCCTTGTCGTCCAGCTGCGAGCGGCCGGTCAGGATCAGCGTCGTTCGTCTAGCGGCGCCGGCGATCTCCATGGCCAGCAGCAGGCCCAAGCCGCCCAGGCCGCCGGTGATCAGGCAGATCTCGTCATCGCGCCACAGCGAGGCCTCCGCCGCGCCGGCCCGCTCGAGTTCGACCAGGCGCTTCGACTCCCGCCTGCCGTCCCGGTAGCGGACTTCCGCCGTCTGAAGCCGCCGCGCCTCGTCGGCGACGATGTCCGCCAGTTCGCGCGGGCCTATCGTCGCCGGCAAACTGATGCATTGGAACAGAAATTTGGGATTTTCCCGGTTCGCCGTTTTCAGCAGGGCGCTCAAACCGGCATAGCACTCGGCCTCGCCGACATCGTCGGCGGCGATGACGAGCTGCAATAGATGCGGCTGGGTCGATCCGCCCCGCAGGCGCTGCCTGACCACATCGAGCAAGGCCGTCGCCGCTGACTGGTAGCGCGCGGCCAGCGACGCGTCGGCCGGCGACAGCGCGTGGACACGCTCATCCGGCAAGCGCCCCGCCAGCGAATCGCGGCCGGCCACCGCCGCCGCGCCCAGCAGAACGACATCTCGGTCGACGCCGGCCGCGGCCGGCGCCTGATCCGCGCGTCCGGCCTCAGGAACCCAGTCGGCGCGCATCAGCACAGTCTGCGCCTCCGCGCAGACGTCCCTCCCGCCGGCCGACAAGATCAGCCCGCCCAGCTCGATGCACGACAGCCCGCTTTCGTCGCACAAGCTGATGTCGATCTTCGGCGTCGCGCTGTCCGGACCGCAGCCGGCGGCGAAGCGCAGCCAGGCGTAGCCCCGTGCCGGCGTCGCGCGATGGACCGCCAGACTGTCCAGCCCCACCGGCAGCGCCAGCGTTCCCGGCCCGCCGTCCGTCGCCAGCGTCAGGCCTATCACCGCCTGGATCGCGCCATCCACCATGCTGGGATGCAGCATGAAGGCGCAGGCCGCCTGCTCCAGGCTGGCGGGCAGCCGCAAGGTCGCCAGCGCCTCCGGGCATCCGTCCGCGGCCAGTCCGACGCGCAGGCTCTCTATGCTCTGGTGGCCGGGGCCGTAGTCCAGGCCGGCGGACGCGAACGCGGCGTAGATCTCCTCGCCCGACCACTGCCGCGCGCAGCTGGCCCGCAATGTCGCCGGATCGAAGGCGCGGCGCTCGGCAGCATCGATCAGCCTAGCCACGCCCCGGCTGTACAAGGCCTCGTCGTCGGCGTCGAAGATCTCGAACTCCGCCTCCGTTTCGCTGAACGCCTGCAAGGCTATCTTGACCGAGCCGCCCTGCTTGGCGATGACGACCGGACGCAGCCACGCCACATCGCTGAACGCGATGCCGCTGTCGGACTCGAAGCTGAGCGCCATCGCCGCGCGCGCCATCTCCAAATGGCCGGCGCCCGGCAGCACCCTGTCGCCGTTGACGCGGTGGTGGTCGAGAAAGAATTCCGCGCCGGTGAAAGTCGAGACGAAACGGGATTCGAACGCGGTGGACTGATTCTGCTGCAGTAGAGGATGCAAGCGCGTGACGACTGTCTGATCGGGACGGGCGTCGGGCCAGCAGCGCATCCGCGCGAACGGGTAGGCCGGCAACGACATCCGTCCGGGCGCCGCCCTCCCGCCATGCAGCAGCCGCCAATCGACGTCCAGCCCTTGCGCCCAAAGATCGGCGACACGGTCATGGCGACCCTGCGACAGCCAGGCGGACACCAGGCCATCGCCGGCGGCATCCGCCTTCAGCAGCGCAATCGCCTCCCTGCCCTGCGAGACCGTCCCCCGGCTCCAGCCGCTCAGATCGGGATCCGCCGCGCACGCCTGCTCCAGCCTCTCCCGCAGCGACGCCATGTCCGGCACCACCGCCGCCAGCCTTTCCTCCATCGCCTCCCGGCCGCTCTGCAAGGTGTGCGCCAGCGACGCCAGCCTGTCGTCGCCCCAGCCCCCCCGGCGGATCGCCTCCAGCAAATTCCGCGCCTGCCGCCGCAGCTGCTCGTCGCTGCGCGCCGACAGCACGATCACCGCCGGCCCCGACGCCGCCGGCTCCGCCTCCCGCGCCCGGTACTCCTCGACGATCACATGCGCATTGGCCCCGCCAGCGCCGAACGATGAAATCCCCGCGATCCGCGGAAACTCCCGCTCCACCCCGTCCACCGTCAGCAACGGACGCTTCCACTCCTGCAACTCGCGCTGCACCCGGAACGGCGTGCTGCCGAAATCGATATGCCGGTTCAGCTCCCGCGAATGCAGGCTGGGCGCCAGCTGGCCGTGCCGCATCTGCAGCAGCACCTTGGTCAGCCCCGCTATCCCCGCCGCGCTTTCGCCATGGCCTATCGCTGACTTCACCGAGCCTATCGCGCAGGTCTGCAGCAGCGCCTCCCCGCCGCGTTGCCGGAAAGCCTTGCTCAGGCCGGCGATCTCTATCGGATCGCCCAGCTCGGTGCCGGTGCCGTGCGCCTCGACATAGCTGACCGCCCCCGGCGCCACCCCCGCCCTCTCCAGCGCCGCAGCGATCACCTCGCTCTGCGCGCTCGGGTTCGGCACCGAGTAGCCGTTGCTGCGGCCGCCATGATTGATGCTGGTGGCCTTGATCACGCCGTAGATGTGGTCGCGGTCGGCCTCTGCCCGCGCCAGCGGCTTCAACAGCACCGCGCCGACGCCCTCGCCGGGCACGTAGCCGTCGCCGCCCTCGCCGAAGCTGGCGCAGCGCCCCTTGCTGGAAACGAACTGCCCCTGGCTCAGCGCCAGATACTTGTTCGGATGGATGGAGACATTGACCCCGCCGGCCAGCGCCAGCTCGCACTCGCCCAGCCGCAGGTTCTGGCAGGCGATATGCAACGCCGTCAGCGACGATGAGCACATGGTGTCCAGCGCCAGGCTGGGACCGTTGAAGTTGCAGAAATAGGAAACCCGGTTGGCGATCGAGGACGGACTGCCGCCCAGCGCCGGCAGCGGCTCCTGGCCGGCGAGCAGTCCGCCGTACAGCGGATACTCCTCGTACATCACGCCGACGAACACGCCGACCTTGGCCCCGGCCAGCGATTCGCGGGTATAGCCGGCGTCCTCCAGCGTCTGGTAGGCGCATTGCAGGAACAGCCGCTCCTGCGGGTCCATCAGCTGCGCCTCGCGCGGCGAGATGTTGAAGAACAGCGGATCGAACTGGTCGACGCCGTCCAGGAAGCCGCCCCATTTGCTATAGCTCTTGCCGGCCGTGCCCTTGCGCTCGTCGAAGTAGAGCCGGTAGTCCCAGCGTTCGGCCGGGATCTCGCCGACGCAGTCGCGGCCGGACTGCAGATTGTCCCAGAACGCGTCCAGGTCCGGCGCCTGCGGGTAACGGCCGTTCAGGCCTATGATGGCGATATCGGCACGCTCGGCCACCGCCGGCTGCGGCGGCACAGGCGACGATGGCGCGACGCCGGATCGGGCCGGGGACGGAGACGGCCGAGGCGGCAAGCGCGGCGCTTCGGCCGACTTGCGCGCGAGCGGCGCGGCCACGCTTTTGCCAAGCAGGCGCGTCAGCGCCGGCCGGTGGGCATTGAGGAAATACCGGCCGATGGCGTCCACCGTCTGGTATTCGAAAAACAAGGTCTTGGACAAGGGGCCGAAAACGGTTTCCAGCTCGCTTGTCACCTGCATGACGACGACGGAGTCTATGCCGTATTTCTCCAGCGGCTCGTCCAGTTCCAGCCGCCCGGCCGGCAGCTGCAGCCCCGCCGCGATCCGCTGCCGGAAATATTCCATCACATCGGCGTCTGACAAATCGGCGATCGCGCCGGCCGACGGCTCCGCCTCCGCCTTGCTGCGCAGCAAGGCGCGAACGCTCTCCAGCAATTGCGCCGCCTCGGCCGGACTCAGCCTGCGGTCCTTGATCTGCCGGTGCAACTCGGCGACTTCATCGTTCCCGTTGGTATCTTGCGAATTCCAGTTCATGCCAGAAGCCACTCCCGCAGTTCGTTTTCGTCCAGAACGCCGGCGACGATTTTTGCGATCAGATCCGAATAAGGATCCGCGCCCGCGCTTAAAGTCTCGGGCTCAGGTTCCGGCGCCAGACCCGACAACACGCAAACCTGGGCCTCCCCGCTGGCCAGCGCGCCGTAGAACGCCGCCACGCCCGCCGGCGTCTCCAGCGGTACCAGACCGTCGCGATCGCGCCACTGCCGCACCGTCGCCTCGTCCACCCGCATCCCGCCCTCCAACCACCACGGCCAGTTGATCGACAGCGTGTGACCCCGACGCTCGCCCTGCTCCACCAGGCGATTGCGCCAGACCGCGTAGCCGTCCATGAAACCGTTGGCGCCGGCGTAATCCCCCTGCCCAACATTGCCGTACACCGCCGCCGTCGACGAGAACGCCACCAGGAACGACAGCGGCAACGCCGCCGTCGCCTGGTCCAGATTCACCAGGCCGGCCACCTTGGCCGCCAGCACCGCGCGCAGATCCTCCTGCCGCTTGTTCAGCAGGAAACCGTCCCGCAACACGCCGGCGGCGTGCAGAATCCCGTCCAGCCGACCATGCGCCGCCAGCACCCCCGCGATCGTCTCCCGCACCGCCGCGCCGTCGGCCACATCCAGTTGACGGTATTCCACCGTCACCCCCGCCGTCCCCAGCACCGCCAGCTCCCGCCGGCGCTCGTCGCTCAAGACCGAGCGCCCGCTCAGCACCAGCGTCGCCCGCGTCAGCCGCTCCGCGATCTCCCGCGCGAAGATCCAGCCCAGACCGCCGGCGCCGCCGGTGATCCAATACACCCCGCCTTCCTTCCACGGCAGCGGGCCGCCACCTCTGGCCGGCAGCTTTTCCAACGCTCCGCAGTGCCGCTCGCCGTCCAGATAGCGGATCTCCCGCTCCGCCTCCCCGCCGGCGTTGTCCCGCACCGCCGCCAGCAGGTCGCCGCCCGGCTCCAGCTCTATCACTTGCGCCGACAGTCGCGGATTCTCCCGCCCGGCGCTCTTCAGCAGCCCCGACACCCCCACCATCCAGTCGCCGGCGTCCGACCGCAGCAGCACTTGCAATAGCGCGGCCTCCGATGTGCGCTCGCGCAGCATGGCCTGCACCAGCGCCAGCACTTGCTCCAGCGCCGAGCCGTAATCGTCCGCCGCGCCGTCGCCCCGGCGCCGCAACACCGAAATCCGCGCCGCCGGCCACGCCGCCCGCACGCGGTCCAGCTCGCCCTCCCACGCCGCGTCCACCAGCAGCCAGCGCTGCGCCGCCGCCTCGACCTGCGCCGCCGGTCGGCGCCGCCAGCGCCGCGCCAGCAATTGCACGCCGGATTCGCGCCGCGCCCGACTGCTCAAGCCTTGCAGCCTCACGCAGACCGCGCCGTCCTGGTCGCACACGTCCAGGTCCAGCTTACGCACGCCTGCTCCGCCGCCGGCCGCCTCGCGCACCAGCACATAGCCCGCCGCCGGACTGGCGGCGAACACCTGCAGTCCTTCCAGCGCGAACGGCAGCAGCAGGCCGCCGCCGGCGTTCAGGCCTATCATCGCCTGCAGCGCGCTGTCCAACAGCCCCGGATTCAGCGCATAGCCGTCGGCCGCCGCCGCGCTCGGCAACGACAGCTGGCCCAGCGCGTAGCGCCCGCCTGCGTCGGCGCCGCCGTGCACTCGCAGCAGCGCCCTGTGCCCCGGCCCATAGCGGATGTCCATCGCGTCGAAGGCAGCGTAGCACTGCTCCGCCTCCAGCACGCTGTCGCAGCCGGCCAACAGGCCGGCGAGATCCAGCCTCGGCGCCGGCCCCGCTTCCACCGCCCGCGCATAACCCTGCGAATGCACCACCCGCGCGCCGGCGCCGTCGACGCTGTGAATCTCGAAACGCAGCTGGCCGTCCGCCTGCGCCGACAGGTCGATATGCACCCGCGCCGGCGCCTCATCCTGAACGATGGGCTGGCTCCACATCACGTGGCTGAGCGCGATCGCCGGCTCGGCCTCGTCGTCCCGCCGCATCGCCATCCGCGCCGCCTCGCGCGCCATTTCCAGATAGGCCACCCCCGGCAGCACCCGCTGGCCTTGCACCACGTGGTCCGTCAGGAAGAACTCGCCGCCGCCGAAAACGCTGCTGAAGCGCTGCCGATACACGGTGGAGGCGTTCTCGTGCACCAGCGGATGCAGCCGCCGCGCCGTCTCGACCGCCGCCGTCTCCGCAGCCGCGACCCAGTAGCGCTCGCGCTTGAATGGGTAGCCCGGCAAGGAGATCCGCGCCGGCAGACCTTGCGGATACAGCCGACCCCAGTCCAGCGCCAGCCCTTTCACCCACAGCTCCAGCAAGCGGTCATACTTCTTCTTGCCCATCCAGGCCTCAAGCGCGAGGCTCAGGTCCTCATCCTCGGCGAATACCGCCAACCCGTCCTTGCCGCGCCTCACCTCGCCCTGCCAGCGACCCTCCACTTCCGCATCGCCGCGCAGATGCGCTTCCAGCTTGCCCGCCAGCTCGCCGATGCCGTCCACCAGCAGCGCCAGCCGATGCTCCATCGCCTCCCGACCCAGCTGCAGCGTCGCCGCCACCGACGCCAGATCGCCCTCGCCCCAGCCCCCTATCGCCGCCAGCAACTGCTGCGCCCGCGTCCGCAACTCCGCCTCGGTCCGCGCCGACAGCACGATGGCCGCCGGCCCGGCAATCGCCGGCCACGACCGGCGGTCGACATATTCCTCGACGATCACATGCGCGTTGGCCCCGCCGGCGCCGAAGGACGAGATGCCGGCGATTCGCGGATACTCCCGCTCGACGCCGTCCACCGTCAGCAACGGACGCTTCCACTCCTGCAGCTCGCGCTGCACGAAGAACGGACTGCCCGCGAAGTCGATGTGCGGGTTCAGCGTGTCGGCATGCAGGCTGGGCGCCAGCTGGCCGTGCCGCATCTGCAGCAGCACCTTGGTCAGCCCGGCGATCCCCGCCGCGCTTTCGCCGTGGCCGATATTGGATTTCACCGAGCCCAGCGCGCAGAACTGGGTGTCCGCCGTCTGCGCCTGGAAGGCCTGGCTCAGCCCCGCCACCTCTATCGGGTCGCCCAGCTCGGTGCCGGTGCCGTGCGCCTCGACATAGCTGATCGCCCGCGCGTCTATGCCGGCCCGGGCGATCGCATCGACGATCAGCTGGCGCTGCGCCGCCGGATTGGGCACCGTGTAGCCGTGGGTCTTGCCGCCGTGGTTGATGCCGCTGCTTTTGATCACCCCGTGAATCCGATCGCCGTCCGCCTCGGCCCGCGCCAGCGGCTTCAGCAGCACCGCGCCGACGCCTTCGGCGGGCACATAGCCGTCGCCGCCGGCGCCGAAGCTGGCGCAACGCCCCTTGCTGGAGACGAACTGCCCCTGGCTCAGGACCAGATACTTGTTGGGATGGACGGAAACATTGACGCCGCCGGCGATGGCCAGAGCGCACTCGCCCCGCTCCAAGCTATGGCAAGCCAGATGGATGGCCGTCAGCGACGATGAGCACATGGTGTCCACCGCCAGGCTGGGGCCATGCAGACTGAAGAAATGCGACACGCGGTTGGCGATGGACGCCGGATTGCCGTTCAGCGCGTACGCCCTGTCCGTCATCTGGGCTTGGGCGCCATACAACTGATATTCCTCATACATCACGCCGACGAATACACCGCACTCCCCTGACAAGGCCTTCAGCGATTCGCGGGTATAGCCGGCGTCCTCCAGCGTCTGGTAGGCGCATTGCAGGAACAGCCGCTCCTGCGGGTCCATGAACTGCGCGTCCCGCGGCGAGATGTTGAAGAACAGCGGATCGAACTGGTCGACGCCGTCCAGGAAGCCGCCCCATTTGCTATAGCTCTTGCCGGCCGTGCCCTTGCGCTCGTCGAAGTAGCGCCGATAGTCCCAGCGCTCGGCCGGGATCTCGCCGACGCAATCTCGGCCGGACTGCAGATTGTCCCAGAACGCGTCCAGGTCCGGCGCCTGCGGATAGCGGCCGCTCAGGCCTATGATGGCGACCTCGTGCCGGCGCTGAACCGGCGCGCTCATCATCCGCGGATGGAAAGACGCCATCGGATAAGGAGAGGACGGCAGGACAGGCTGAGGCATGACGGGCGCCTGCGCGCCGGACGCCGCCGGCGCCGCCATCCCCAGCACATCGATCAGCCGCCGGGAATGCGCGGCGATGAAATGCCGGCTCAGCGATTCGATGTCCTGATGCTCGAAAAACAAGGTCTTGGACAAGGGGCCGAAATGCTTCTCCAGCTCAGCGGTGAGCTGCATCACCCGCACCGAATCGATGCCGTATTTTTCGAACGGAGCATCCATCTCGATCCGGTCCAGCGACAACTTCAGGCTTGAGGCCAGCAGCTTTCTGAAATACAGCGCCGCTTTCGCCCACAGCTCGGCGCCGGCATCGTCGACCACCACTGCCGACACCGCCACCGCCGGCCTAGACGGCATGGCCGGCACCGGCGCCAGGCCCGACAGCACGCAAACCTGGGCCTCCCCGCTGGCCAGCGCGCCGTAGAACGCCGCCACGCCCGCCGGCGTCTCCAGCGGTACCAGACCGTCGCGATCGCGCCACTGCCGCACCGTCGCCTCGTCCACCCGCATCCCGCCCTCCAACCACCACGGCCAGTTGATCGACAGCGTGTGACCCCGACGCTCGCCCTGCTCCACCAGGCGATTGCGCCAGACCGCGTAGCCGTCCATGAAACCGTTGGCGCCGGCGTAATCCCCCTGCCCAACATTGCCGTACACCGCCGCCGTCGACGAGAACGCCACCAGGAACGACAGCGGCAACGCCGCCGTCGCCTGGTCCAGATTCACCAGGCCGGCCACCTTGGCCGCCAGCACCGCGCGCAGATCCTCCTGCCGCTTGTTCAGCAGGAAACCGTCCCGCAACACGCCGGCGGCGTGCAGAATCCCGTCCAGCCGACCATGCGCCGCCAGCACCCCCGCGATCGTCTCCCGCACCGCCGCGCCGTCGGCCACATCCAGTTGACGGTATTCCACCGTCACTCCCGCCGTCCCCAGCACCGCCAGCTCCCGCCGGCGCTCGTCGCTCAAGACCGAGCGCCCGCTCAGCACCAGCGTCGCCCGCGTCAGCCGCTCCGCGATCTCCCGCGCGAAGATCCAGCCCAGACCGCCGGCGCCGCCGGTGATCCAATACACCCCGCCTTCCTTCCACGGCAGCGGGCCGCCACCGCTGGCCGGCAGCTTTTCCAACGCTCCGCAGTGCCGCTCGCCGTCCAGATAGCGGATCTCCCGCTCCGCCTCCCCGCCGGCGTTGTCCCGCACCGCCGCCAGCAGGTCGCCGCCCGGCTCCAGCTCTATCACTTGCGCCGACAGTCGCGGATTCTCCCGCCCGGCGCTCTTCAGCAGCCCCGACACCCCCACCATCCAGTCGCCGGCGTCCGACCGCAGCAGCACTTGCAATAGCGCGGCCTCCGATGTGCGCTCGCGCAGCATGGCCTGCACCAGCGCCAGCACTTGCTCCAGCGCCGAGCCGTAATCGTCCGCCGCGCCGTCGCCCCGGCGCCGCAACACCGAAATCCGCGCCGCCGGCCACGCCGCCCGCACGCGGTCCAGCTCGCCCTCCCACGCCGCGTCCACCAGCAGCCAGCGCTGCGCCGCCGCCTCGACCTGCGCCGCCGGTCGGCGCCGCCAGCGCCGCGCCAGCAATTGCACGCCGGATTCGCGCCGCGCCCGACTGCTCAAGCCTTGCAGCCTCACGCAGACCGCGCCGTCCTGGTCGCACACGTCCAGGTCCAGCTTACGCACGCCTGCTCCGCCGCCGGCCGCCTCGCGCACCAGCACATAGCCCGCCGCCGGACTGGCGGCGAACACCTGCAGTCCTTCCAGCGCGAACGGCAGCAGCAGGCCGCCGCCGGCGTTCAGGCCTATCATCGCCTGCAGCGCGCTGTCCAACAGCCCCGGATTCAGCGCATAGCCGTCGGCCGCCGCCGCGCTCGGCAACGACAGCTGGCCCAGCGCGTAGCGCCCGCCTGCGTCGGCGCCGCCGTGCACTCGCAGCAGCGCCCTGTGCCCCGGCCCATAGCGGATGTCCATCGCGTCGAAGGCAGCGTAGCACTGCTCCGCCTCCAGCACGCTGTCGCAGCCGGCCAACAGGCCGGCGAGATCCAGCCTCGGCGCCGGCCCCGCTTCCACCGCCCGCGCATAACCCTGCGAATGCACCACCCGCGCGCCGGCGCCGTCGACGCTGTGAATCTCGAAACGCAGCTGGCCGTCCGCCTGCGCCGACAGGTCGATATGCACCCGCGCCGGCGCCTCATCCTGAACGATGGGCTGGCTCCACATCACGTGGCTGAGCGCGATCGCCGGCTCGGCCTCGTCGTCCCGCCGCATCGCCATCCGCGCCGCCTCGCGCGCCATTTCCAGATAGGCCACCCCCGGCAGCACCCGCTGGCCTTGCACCACGTGGTCCGTCAGGAAGAACTCGCCGCCGCCGAAACGCTGCTGAAGCGCTGCGATACACGGTGGAGGCGTTCTCGTGCACCAGCGGATGCAGCCGCCGCGCCGTCTCGACCGCCGCCGTCTCCGCAGCCGCGACCCAGTAGCGCTCGCGCTTGAATGGGTAGCCCGGCAAGGAGATCCGCGCCGGCAGACCTTGCGGATACAGCCGACCCCAGTCCAGCGCCAGCCCTTTCACCCACAGCTCCAGCAAGCGGTCATACTTCTTCTTGCCCATCCAGGCCTCAAGCGCGAGGCTCAGGTCCTCATCCTCGGCGAATACCGCCAACCCGTCCTTGCCGCGCCTCACCTCGCCCTGCCAGCGACCCTCCACTTCCGCATCGCCGCGCAGATGCGCTTCCAGCTTGCCCGCCAGCTCGCCGATGCCGTCCACCAGCAGCGCCAGCCGATGCTCCATCGCCTCCCGACCCAGCTGCAGCGTCGCCGCCACCGACGCCAGATCGCCCTCGCCCCAGCCCCCTATCGCCGCCAGCAACTGCTGCGCCCGCGTCCGCAACTCCGCCTCGGTCCGCGCCGACAGCACGATGGCCGCCGGCCCGGCAATCGCCGGCCACGACCGGCGGTCGACATATTCCTCGACGATCACATGCGCGTTGGCCCCGCCGGCGCCGAAGGACGAGATGCCGGCGATTCGCGGATACTCCCGCTCGACGCCGTCCACCGTCAGCAACGGACGCTTCCACTCCTGCAGCTCGCGCTGCACGAAGAACGGACTGCCCGCGAAGTCGATGTGCGGGTTCAGCGTGTCGGCATGCAGGCTGGGCGCCAGCTGGCCGTGCCGCATCTGCAGCAGCACCTTGGTCAGCCCGGCGATCCCCGCCGCGCTTTCGCCGTGGCCGATATTGGATTTCACCGAGCCCAGCGCGCAGAACTGGGTGTCCGCCGTCTGCGCCTGGAAGGCCTGGCTCAGCCCCGCCACCTCTATCGGGTCGCCCAGCTCGGTGCCGGTGCCGTGCGCCTCGACATAGCTGATCGCCCGCGCGTCTATGCCGGCCTTGGCGATCGCGTCGGCTATCAACTGGCGCTGCGCGCCCGGATTGGGCACCGTGTAGCCGTGGGTCTTGCCGCCGTGGTTGATGCCGCTGCTTTTGATCACCCCGTGAATCCGATCGCCGTCCGCCTCGGCCCGCGCCAGCGGCTTCAGCAGCACCGCGCCGACGCCTTCGCCGGGCACGAAACCGTTGCCGCCGGCGCCGAAGCTGCGGCACTGCCCGTCCCGCGACAGCATCCGCGCCATGCACAGCATCACGTAGTTGCTGGAGTGCAGATAGAGGTTGACCCCGCCGGCGATGGCCAGTTCGCACTCGTCCCGCCTCAGGTGCTCGCACGCTTCGTGTATCGCCGTCAGCGACGACGAGCACATGGTGTCTATCGGCAGGCTGGGACCGTTCAGGTTGAGGAAGTAGGACACCCGGTTGGCCACCGAGCTGAACGAGGTGTGCGGAAACACCGCCGTCCCCTGCCGCCACAGCGCGGGACCGTACAGGTCGAAACCGGTCTTGGTGATGCCAGCGAACACGCCGACCCGGCCGTCGTGGACCCGCGCCAGCCGCTCCCGCGTGTAGCCGGCGTCTTCCAGCACGTCCCAGCAGCTTTGCAGGAACAACCGCTCTTGCGGGTCCATGCCTTCGGCTTCCGCCGGCGAGATGTTGAAGAACAGCGGGTCGAATTCGGCGAAGCCGTCGACGAAGCCGCCCCATTTGCTGTAGCTCTTGCCGTTGGCCACCGCCTGCTCGGGGTCGGCGCAGTAGAAGCTGTCCAGCGCCCAGCGCTCGACCGGGATTTCGCTGATGCAGTCGCGGCCCGACTGCAGATTGTCCCAATACTGCTCCAGCGTCCGCGCCTGCGGGTAGCGCCCGCTCAGGCCGATGATGGCGATCGCCGCGCCGCCGTCCGGCCGTGTCGGTGTCGGCGCCGGCATCGCTTCGCGCCGCATCGGCGCCGTCGGACCCGCGGCCGGTTGCGCGGCCGTCTCGCCGCCGCTCCAGCGCAGGCAGGCTTCCGGCCGCTGCGCGCTCAGATAGGCCGCCAGCGCGCCCAGCGTGCGGTATTCGAACCACAGGGTCTTGGACAGGCCGCCGAAGATCGACTCCAGTTCGCGGTTGAGCCGGGTGATCAACACCGAGTCGATGCCGTAGCATTCCAGCGCTTCGTTGGCGTCCAGCCTGTCCACCGCCACCTGGGTCACGCCGGCGAACAGCTTCTTCAACTGCCGCAGCGTCCGCGCCTGCAGCGCCGCCGGCTCGGTATGGCGCTCGGGCGCGGGCTCGGCCGGCCGACTCAGCGCGCCGTCGCCGCTCAGCACCACCAGCCGCGCGTGTTCGTGCTGCGCCAGCGCGCGGTAGAAGGCGTCCAGCCCCGGCCGGGTCGCCAGCGGCGTCAGCCCGGCGGCGGCCAGTGCCGCTTCTCCGGCCGCGTCCAGCCGCATGCCGCCTTCCGCCCACAGCGGCCAGCACAGCGAGACCGTGCGGCCTTGCCGCGCCCCAGCCGCCACCTGGGCCGCCCGCCGTTCGGCATAGGCGTCCATGAAGGCGTTGGCGCTGGCGTAATCCCCTTGTCCCACATTGCCGAACACGCCGGCGATCGAGGAGAAGACGGCGAAGAAGTCCAGCGGCTGCACCGCGGTCGCCCGATCCAGATGGACCAGACCGGCCACCTTGGGCGCCAGCACCGCGCGCAGATCGTCCACCCGCTTGTTCAGCAGGAAGCCGTCCCGCAGCACGCCGGCGGCGTGCAGGACGCCGTTCAGCCGGCCATGCCGCGCCAGCAGGCCCTGCACGCAGGCTTGCACCGCCGCGCCGTCGGCGACGTCCAGCGCCTGGTACGCCACCCGCGCGCCCAGCGCCGCCACTTGCCGCCGCCGCCCGTCGTCCAGCGCCGAACGGCCGGTCAGGATCACCGTGGCGTCCTGGAGCTGGGCGAGAATCTCGCGGGCGAACAGCAGGCCCAGACCGCCCAGACCCCCGGTGATCAGATAGACGCCGCCTTCGCGCCACGGCAACGACGGCTCGCCGACGGCGGCCAGCGGCCGCAGCGTCGCCGCCCGGCAGCCGTCGCGACCATGGCGGAGCTCGCGCTGCGCCGGCCGCTCGGCGCCGGCTTGCAGCGCCTCGGCCAGCGCGCCGGCGTCCGCCGCCGGATCGACGCGAATCAGCTGGGTCTGCAGGCCCGGATGCTCCAGGCTGGCGCTGTTGAGCAGACCGGACAGACCCTGGCGCAGCCAGCCGTCTTCGCCGTCGTCCGCCAACACCACCTGCAGCAGCGCGCCGTCCTCCAGGCCGGACCGCAGCAGGTCCTGCACCTGCCGGAACACATGTTCCAGGCTGGCGCCGAAGCGCTCGGCCGCGTCGTTCCCGCCGTCGGCCAGCGTCTCGCAGTGCAACGCCTGGCCCGCCGCGTCCCGCGCCGGCGCCCGCCCGGCGCAGGCGGCGTCGAGCAGGACCCGGCGCTGGCCGAAACGCCGCGCCGCGCCGGCCGCCGCCGCTTCCCAGCCGCGCGCCAGCAGGCTAACCGTCGATGCGCGCTCTTTCGATGCGCTCTCTTCGCTCTCCGCCGCCGCCGCGACCCAGTAGCGTTCGCGCGCGAACGGGTAGGTCGGCAGACTCAGCCGGGGCGGCCGGCCGCCGACCGGCGTCGGCCAGCCGGCCACAGCGCCCCGCACCCAGTCTTGCGCCAGCCGCTGCGGCTCGGCGTCCATCTCGGCCGCCCGCGCCGCGGCGCCCGGCTTCGCCTCGCCGACCGCCAGTTGCGCCACCTCGCGGCCGGCGGCGAAATCGGCCAGCGCGTCGGCGATCTGTTCGCGCGAATGGCCGACGAAAGCCAGCCGGTGGCGCAGCGCGGCGCGCCCGCTTTGCAGCGTGTGGGCCAGCGCGGCCAGATCGACTGCCGGCTGCGCGCGCAGCCAATCGGCCAGCCGGCCGGCATAGGCCCGCAGCTGTTCGCCGGTCTTGGCAGACAGCACGATCAGCGCCGAGCCGGCCACGCTGCGCCAGGGCGGCGGCGGCGGCGCCTCTTCCAGCACCAGGTGGGCGTTGGTGCCGCTGAAGCCGAAGGAACTGACCGCCGCCCGCCGCGGCCGACCCGCCGGCGCCGGCCATGGCGACAGCTCGGTGTTGACGTAGAAGGGGCTGTCGTCCAGCGCCAGATGCGGATTGAGCGCTGAAAAATGAATCGTCGGGGGCAACATGCGGTGCCGCATCGCCAGCAGCGTCTTGATGACGCCGGACACGCCGGCGGCGGCCAGCAAATGGCCGATATTGCTTTTCACCGAACCCATCGCGCAATACCCGCGCCTGTCGGTATGCGAGCGGAACGACTCGGTCAGCGCTTCCACCTCGATCGGGTCGCCCAGCTTGGTGCCGGTGCCGTGCGCCTCCACCAGCGAGATCGTTGCCGGGTCGATGGCGAAACGCTGATAGACCTGTTTTTGCAACGCCGCTTGCGAACTGACGCTGGGCGCGGTGATGCCATTGGTGCGGCCGTCCTGGTTGACGCCCCAGCCCTTGATCACGCCATGGCAGATGTCGCGGTCGCGCAGCGCGTCCGCCAGGCGCTTGAGCAGCAGCACGCCGACACCCTCGCCGGGCACGAAGCCGTCGGCCCGGGCGTCGAAAGTGAAGCAGCGCCCACCGCTGGACAGCATGCCGGCGTCGCTGGCCATGATATGCAGCTCCGGCCCGGCCAAGACGCTGACGCCGCCGACCAGCGCCAGATCGACGCGGCCCAGGGTCAGGCTGTCGCATGCTTCGGCGATGGCGACCAGCGAGCTGGAGCAGGCGGTGTCTATCGCCAGACACGGCCCTTTCAGATTCAGATGGTAGGCGATGCGCGCGGCCAGAATGGATGAGGAACCGCCCATCAGCCCCTGGGCCGTCAGGCCGGCCTGGCCGCCCGCCCGGCCATACTCCCCCTGGACGCAGCCCACATACACTCCGCAGCCGCTGCCGGACAGGCTGTCGGGGTCGATGCCGGCGGATTCGATGCAGCTCCAGCCATGTTCGAGGAACAGCCGTTGCTGCGGATCCATCCATTGCGCTTCAAACGGCGAGATATTGAAAAACAGCGGATCGAAGCAATCCGCCTCCTCCAGCACCCCCATCCATTTGCTGTAGCTGCGCCCCGGCGTTCCGGGGCGGGGATCGTAGCACCCCGCCATCGCCCAGCGCCGCGCCGGGACTTCCGATATGCAGTCCCGACCGCCGACCAGCATGTCCCAGAATTCGTCCAGCGTCTTGGCGCCGGGGAAGGCCCCCGACACGCCGATGATGGCGATATCGTCCGACGCCGGTTTCGCGCCGCCGGCGGCCGGCGCCGCTCCGGCCGCCTCGGCGGCGCGGCGCCACTGATCCAGCATGCCCTGGACGCACTGCTCGGCGCGATCGATCACCTGTTCGGCGGCATGGCTGATCACCACCTTGCCGATATGCTTGCCGGAAGCGACGAAGGCCAGCGCCTCCTTGATCTTGGCCAGCGGATAGATTCTGGAGACCACGGGCAGCAGCAGGCCAGTCTCGAACAGACGCAGCAGCGGCGCGAACGCCTCGGCCCAAGCCTGCCCGTTCTCGAGCGCCAGCCGCCGCAAATCGATGCTGTGAAAGGACTGGTTCTCCACCAGCCGGGACAGGTCCAAGGGCTGGCTGGTTCGCAGCGCCTGCACGGCGATCTCCAGATAGCGGCCGCAAGGCGCCAGGCAATTCAGGCCTTGCTGGATCGCTGCGCCGGACAGCATGTTCAGCACCACGTCCACGCCGCGACCGTCCGTCCGCTTGCGGAGCTCCCGATCGAAAGCGGTCCGGTAGTTGAGAGCGTGCTCAAGCCCAAGCCGGCGCAGAGTCTCCAGCTTGTCCTCTTTGCTGGAGGTTCCGCTGACGACGGCGCCGCGCAGGCGGGCGAGTTGTATCGCCGCCAGTCCGCATCCGCCGGTGGCGGTCTGGATCAGCACGCTCTCGCCGCGGGACAGCCTGGCCGCCTCGAAAGCGTGGTGCGCGGTCAGAAACACCACCGGCAGGCTGCAGGCCTCCTCGAAACTCAGATTCGCCGGCTTGCGGATCACATTGGCCGCCGGCACGTTCACCTGGCTGGCATGCCCGCCCATGCCGGCGCCGGTCAGCGCGATCACCTCGTCGCCGACCGCGATGCCGTCCACCCCCTCGCCCAGCCGGGACACCACGCCGGCCACCTCGAAGCCCGGCACGAACGGATAGGCCGGCATGGTCGGATACAGCCCCTGCACGCACATGGCGTCGGGGAAGTTGATGGCCGACGCCCGCACCGCCACGGCGACCTCGCCGCGCCCGGGCGCGGGCACGCGCCATGCGCTCAGTTCGACCTCATCCAGCGTATGCACGGTCGTCACCACCAGCGCGCGGTCACCATCCGCCGGCGCCGCGCCCGAGCCCGCCGCCGAAGCGGCGGCTTGAGGGTGCTTGACGCCGCAATCCTGTGCCAGGTGCGCGGCCAGACGCCGGATGCTGCAATAGTCGTACAGCCGGGTGGCCGGCAGCGCCAGCCGGTAACGCTTGTTGATCGCCCTGGCCCATTCGACGCCGACGATGGAATCCAGACCCAGTTCGGAGAACGGTCGCTCGGCGTCGATCTCGGCGGGGTCCATGTACAGCGCCTCGGCGAGGCTGGCCTTCAGCGCCTGCTCCAGCTCGGCCAGCGACAGGCCGGCGTCCGGCGCGGACGCACCGGCAGCGCCCGCCATCGGCGGCTCAGCCGTCGCTCCGCCCGCCGCGCCGGCGTCGGCCAGCAGCGACAGCAGATAGTCGGCAAGCCGGCGAATCGACGGATAGTCGTAGAGACGCGTAGCCGGCAGCTTGAGGCCGAACGTCTTGTTGATCGCGCGGCTCCATTCGACGCCGACGATGGAATCCAGGCCAAGCTCGGAAAATGGCCGGTCCGCCTCCAGCTCGCCGACGTCCATATACAGCGCCTCGGCGAGGCTGCCGGTCAAGACGCGCACCAGTTCGGCCAGCCTCTCGCCATCGGCAGCAACGGAGACGGCGGACACCGGAACAACGGCCCTGGCGACATCCACCCGCGCCTCGGCCGCCGCGCGCTGGCAGCCGGCGACTCTCCCGGCCTCGCCATCTACCGCCGGAACGAGCGGCTGCAGGAAGATCTTCCCCGATCTGGCCGGCTCGGCAGCGGCCGGCGACAAGGCTTGCCGTCCAGCCTGTTCCGCGGGAGCCGCCCAATGACGGCGGCGCTCGAACGGATACAGCGGCAAGGCCTTGAGCCGCCGCTGCCGGCCGTCGAGCCGCCGCTGCCAATCGATAGCCGCGCCCGCCACCCAGCGCTCGGCCACCAAGGCCCACGCCGGCCCGGCGGCGTCTGCGGCCAAGTCGGCCGGGGGTGCCGCCTCCCGCGCCGCCTTGCCGCGAAAACCGTCATCCACTTGATCGGCGCCGGCAGCGAACGCATTCAGTCGCGCGATCAGGATGGAAACATCGGACACTACGATGGCCAGCCGCTCGGCAAACGCTTCGCGGCCGATCTGCAATGAATAGGCGAGATCGGCCAGGGCCATGCGCCCGCCGTCCTGCGACAAGAAGGCGGCCAGGGAGGCCGCCTGTGCCCGCAGTCTGCCGATATTCGGCGCGGACAAGACTATCAGTTGCGGCAGGCCGTCCGGCTCGGCCACTGCCTCCTCCGCCACCGGCTCCCACTCCTCGACCACCAGATGAGCATAGGCTCCGCCATAGCCGAACGCGCTGACGCCGGCACGCCTGGGCAGCAAGTCCGGCCCCTGCGCCATGGCCGGCCACGACCGGGTCTCGATGGGAATGCTAAACGGCGAGCCGTCCAGCTTGATCAGCGAGTTGAGCGCCTGGAAATTGAGGTTGGCCGGCAAGCTGCGATGTTTCAGCGCCAGCAGGACCTTGATCAGTCCGGCGATGCCGGCGGCGGCCTCCAGGTGGCCGATATTGGTTTTCACCGCGCCCAAGGCGCAATATCCGGCCGCCTGGCTCACCGGCAGCCCGACCTCCGCCCGGCTTGCGGCCTGGGCGGCGAACGCCTGCTTCAGGCCGAGGAACTCGATCGGATCGCCCAGCGCCGTGCCGGTGCCGTGCACCTCGATATAGCCGACGGTGTCCAGCGGCACGCCGGCATCGCCGTAGGCGTCGAGCAGCAAGCGGGACTGCTGTTCGGGGCTGGTCACGGTAAGGCCCCGGGTCCGACCGCCATGGTTGATCGCCCCGCCCTTGATCAGGCCGTAAACCGGATTTCCGTCGCGGATGGCCTGGCTCAGCGGCTTGAGCAGAACCGCCCCGGCGCCCTCGCCCCTGACATAGCCGTTCGCCTGGGCGTCGAACGTCCGGCACACGCCGTCCGGCGACAACATGCCCGCGCTGCCAAAGGCCAGGAAACGGCTTTGGCTCCAGCAGATGTTCGCGCCGCCGGCCAGCGCCGCCTCGCACTCGCCGGCCCGCAGCGCCTTCACCGCCATATGCACCGCGACCAGGGAACTGGAGCACGCGGTGTCCACGGTGACGCTGGGCCCGCGCAAATCGTATACGAATGAAACCCGGTTGGAGAGAATCGAGCCCGAGGTGCCGGTGGAACCGTAAAGGCCCGTTTCGTAGCGGCCGTATTCGTTCAGCAGATCGGCGTAGTCATTATTGCAAACGCCCATGAACACGCCGACCTTCCGGCCGGCCAGCGTGGACGGCCGGATACCCGCATCTTCCATCGTATGCCAGAGAACCTCCAGCAATATCCGCTGCTGGGGGTCCATCAATTCGGCCTCTTTCGGCGATATCTTGAAAAACATCGCGTCGAAGCAGTCGGCTTCGGCGATGAAGCCGCCGCGGAAGGGCTGCGCCCGCTCCGGATCGCGCCAGCGCCCCTCGGGCACCGGGCCGATCGCGCTTTTGCCCTGCAACAGATTGTCCCAGAACACCAGCGGATTTTCAGCCTGAGGAAACCGGCAGCCTAGGCCGATGACGGCGATTTCGTCCTGAGCGGACGCCGCCGGCGCGACACGTCGTTTGCTTTTCATGCGTAAAGCCGTCCATCGATTCGTCTGGTCAGCAGCGCGTCTATCGCCGACGGCTCCGGGGCGTTCCGCTCGACAAAGCGGCGATGCAGCAAGGCCGTCGAAAGCAGGAACAGGAAGGTTTGATTCTCGGCTTGGCTGATCCGCTCCACCGGCTTCGACAGCAGCTTGTCGGCAAAGGCGAGGCAGAACTTCGGATCCAGCGCGTCTATCTTCTTCAGCTCGCTTTCCGAGCCGATCGCATCCAGATAATCCGGTCGGCACGCCAGAAAGGCGCTGGCATCGGGCGCGCGATACGGCTGCTTCGGCTTGCTCAACAGCCGGGCCGGCAATTGGTCGGCGAAGGCCCGCTTGAGCAAATGCTTTTCATCGAAGGGGTCGCCGAACTTCAAGTTGCCCGCGCAGGCGAGGCGGACGACGGCCGGATCCAGGAACGGGCAGCGGTTTTCCACGCTGTGGGCCAGGCTCATCCGGTCGCCCTGGGTAGACAGCAGGTACCCTCCCAGCAGGGTCTTGTACTCCAGCCACTGCGCGCGCTGCACCTGGCTCAAGCGCGAAAACCGCCCGCCGGCGGCAGCGACCAGCTCCGTCAACGGTTTCAGTGCCTCATGCTTTTGCCGCAGCAGGCGGGCGGAGAGCTGGGAGTTGTGGAAACGGAGCTGGTGCGAGAAGAAGTCCTCCGACTCCTTGCCCGACAGCTGGTCGAAGAAAGCGGAGATCGACGCCCGGTTCTGCTCGTTGAACTGGCGCAGATACGGATACAGGCGGGACAGGCCGGCTTGGCGCGCGTCGGCGTCCTTGCCGCCCCAGTCGGCGCGCAGCAAGGTTTCCTTGAAAATGTCGTAGCCGAGAAAGGCCTCATCGGCGCCCTCGCCGGTGAGAACCACCTTGATGCCCTGGCGGTTCACTTCCCGCGACAGCAGGAACATCGGCACGAATGCCGTCCGGAAAACCGGCGTTTCCGCATGCCATAGCGCGTCGGGGAACGCATCGACGATATCCCGACTGCCAATGCTGAGCGAGGTGTGCCGGGTGCCGAAAAACGAGGACAGCAGTTGCTGGTCCCCCGACTCGTCGAACTCGTCTTCGTCAAAGCGTATGGAGAAGCTTTTGACCGGCCCGGCCGATTGTGCGCCGACCAGCGCGGTGATGATCGCCGAGTCTATGCCGCCGCTGAGATAGGTGCCGACTTCGACATCGCCGCGCAGACGCAGGCCGACACTGTCGGACAGCGCCGCGCGCACTTGCTCCGCGGCCTCCTCTTCGCCCAGCGCCAGCGGCTCCGCGTCCAGTTCCAGCGGCGCGTAACAAACGGTTTCCACCCCCTGGCCGTGCGCATAAAGATAGGCCCCCGCGGGAACCTGCCGTACCGACGAGAAGCCGCAATGCTCGTCCAGCGGCGTCCAGATGCGGAAAATCGAGGCCAGCTGTTCGCTGTCGAACGCGAAGCGGAACGGTTCATAGGCGAGAAGGCATTTCAATTCCGAGGCGAATACGATGGCGCCGGACTGGTTCAGGTAATACAACGGCCGCTTGCCGAAACGGTCGCGGGCGAGAACGATGGAGCGCTCCACCCGGTCGTATATGCAGAAGGCGAAGGCGCCGTTCAGCCGTTTCAGCGACTGCGCGCCCCATTCGATCCAGGCCTGCAGCAGCACTTCCGTGTCGCAATGGGAGACAAAACGCCGGCCGCGCGCCTCAAGCTCGCCCCTCAGCTCCTTGTAGTTGTAAATCTCGCCATTGAACGCAATCCAGTAGCGCCCGGCTTCATCGCCCAGCGGCTGCTGCCCGCCGGCGATGTCGACGATGCTCAGGCGAGCGCTGCCCAAGGCCGACACATCGTCGAAGTAGTATCCCATCTCGTCCGGACCGCGATGGCGCATCCGCGCCAGCATGCTCTTCAGACAATCGACCCGCTCCTGGGTCTGAAGCCCCTCATGAAACAGTCCCGCGATTCCGCACACTGGCATTCCCTCCCAAGATGGGTCTTCTTAGAACCGCTGACAAAACTCCTGATCCTGCGCCTGCTCGCCGCACGGTTGGCACTGCCCGCGTCGGCCCGCCTAGGCTCAGGCGCGCCAGCCGCGAAAATCGGCGTCCCGGTCGATGAAGAAACCGAACTTGCTCAGCTGGCTGCCGTGGCCGAATTCGATGAATTGAGTACAACCGCCGGCGATCAGCTGTTTGATCCCCCGACTCCACTGCACGGGATGGCTGAGATGGCGGGACAAGCTTCGGCGCAGCAAGTCGCCGTCCACCGGAAGGCTCTCGCCAGTGACGTTGTCGATGACGGGGATTCGCGGCTCGCCGAGCGCGACGCCTTGCAGATAGCGTTCAAAACCGGACTCGGCGGTTTTGAGCAAGGGACAGTGCCAGGCCCCGCTGACCGGCAGCTGCAACAGTTTTTTCGGCCGAAGCGCGGCGATGCTCTCCATCGCCTGCCCGATCGCCGGCAGGGTACCAGCGATGGAATACTGTCCCAGACAGTTGTAATTGCTGATGAAGACCGGGAAGCCATCCAAACGCAGCCGCTCCAGCAGCGCCTCCAGTTCGGCCTCCTTCAGGCCTATCACCGCGCACATGCCGCCGGGTTCGCTTGCGGAGTACTCGTCCATCAGGCGTGCCCGCTCGACCAGGACGGCTATCATGGCCTCGTAACCGATCATGCCAGCAGCATGCATCGCCGCCCACTGCCCCACGCTGTATCCCGCGCAGGCGGCGGGCTCGACATCCGAGTGCTGCTTGAAAAGCTCCAACGCCAAGGTGCCGACCAACACGGTCAGCAGCGAGCTGAACCGGTTCTGGTTCAACATCTCCGCCCGGCCGGCGGCAAGTTCGCGCAAGACATCCGTCTGGACGAGGTCGCAGATTGTCTGATAGCGCTCGTGGAATTGCGGATGTCGGCGCACGGCATCGCACATGGCCGGTTCCTGCGCGCCCTGTCCGGGAAACAGGAAAACCGTCATTCCGGAACGGCGCTGCGCCGTGCCTGGTCCTGCAAAGCCTGCGATACCAGGGACACGATCCCCGATAGCGAAACCAGAACGTTGGAAAGCACTTCCTCATCGGTGAAGCGGAGGCCGAACTCTTTTTCGACAAACTGGATCAACTCGATATAAGCCTGGGAATCCATCAGACCAAGCTGAAACAGATCGCTGTCGGCATCGATATCGCCGCCGAACTCTATCAGCAGGCGCTCCGACAGGAATTGACTGATTTTCTCTTGCATGACGGGCTCTTGAAGTTAAGTGCAACAGTAAACAAGCAAATCCAGCAATGACTTGCCATCATTCCATCCCACACCCTGCCACCAATCAAACAAAATACGCCGCGGAATAAGCACGCGGTCCACGCTTCCCAAAGACGCTCGTCCCGATATGACAAGCAGGCGGCACGCCGGACGCCGTCGGGATGAATCCGCGCGGCACAGGCAACAAATATGCCATATGGATTCATAATGCATAATGCAAATGCGTACGTCAACAAGAATCATCCGTCTGAAAACCGCGTCCGGATGCTATCGCGGAACGGAAACCGACGTGGAATCCGGCCAGTCCTCGCTACCGTCCCCGTCGGGATCAATGACAATCGCAAAAATTGTGAGTCACTTTTAGCACAATTGTCATTGCCCCTTGCGCGACATCCGTGCGGGAAGTTAAGATGGGGTCTGCTGTAAATGACAAAAGCATTTATGTAGGCATGTGAATACCTGATTCAGATGTTTGCGCTGCGCCACCAGCAAACTCTCTGATGTGTAATCCTAATGATGCACGGGAGTGGGAATGGGGATGATTGCCGCTGGGACATTGGGCAGCGCCGAGTTCAGGGCCGACTACAGGGTCAAATACGCTTATCTGGCCGGCGCGATGTATAAGGGCATCGCCTCGAAAGAGCTGGTGACGGCGATGGGCAAGGCCGGCCTGATGGCCTTCCTTGGCACCGGCGGCCTGTCCCCGGAAGAAATCGAATCATCCATTCGTTTTATTCAAAGCGAATTGGCCCCAGGTCAGCCGTATGGCATGAATCTGCTGTCCGATCTCGCCCGGCCGGAACAGGAACTGCGCACGGTCCAGATCTATCTCGAATACGGCATCCGCCACGTCGAAGCCGCGGCCTATATGCGCATCACTCCCGCCTTGGTTCGCTACCGTCTCAAGGGCATCGCCGTCGATGCCGACGGAATCGTCCGCGCCCCCAATCATGTCCTGGCGAAAGTGTCCCGCCCCGAAGTCGCCGCGCTCTTCATGCAGCCGGCTCCCGACAATATCGTTCGCGAACTGGCGGCCTCCGGCCTGCTTGATGCCGAGGAGGCCCGCTTGGCCGATCGGGTCCCGATGGCCGACGACATTTGCGTCGAGGCGGACTCCGGCGGCCACACCGACCAGGGGGTGGCCTATGTGCTGATGCCGGCGATGCTTGCCCTGCGGGACGAAATGGCGGCGAAGCATCGATATTCCAGCAAGATAAGAATGGGCGCCGCGGGCGGGATAGGCACGCCCCATGCCGCGGCCGCCGCCTTCATGCTGGGCGCGGACTTCATCCTAACCGGCTCGATTAATCAGTGCACATGCGAGGCGGGAACCAGCGAGTCGGTCAAAGAGCTGCTGCAACACATCGATGTCCAGGATACGGCCTACGCCCCGGCCGGCGACATGTTCGAACTCGGCGCGAAGATACAGGTGGTGCGGCGCGGTCTGTTCTTCCCGTCCCGGGCCAACAAGCTGCACGAGCTTTACATGCGCCACGGCTCTCTGGAAGAAATCGATCCGAAAACCCGCCAGCAGATTCAGGAGAAGTATTTCCGACGTTCGTTCGACCAGGTCTGGGATGAGACGCGGCGCCACTACGCCCGCCTCGACCCGGAGCAGTTCGAGGCGATGGCGCGCAACCCCAAGCGAAAAATGGCCATGATCTTCAAATGGTATTTCGCCCACTCCACCCGGCTCGCCCTGCAAGGCGAAGAAGATCAGCTCACCGACTACCAGATTCACTGCGGCCCGGCCCTGGGCGCATTCAACCAGTGGGTGAAAGGCACAGCCATCGAGCGCTGGCAAAACCGCCATGTCGCCGACATCGCAGAACGCATCATGCAAGGCACCGCCCAATGGCTGAACCAGCGTTTCGGCGCGCTGGCCGGCGCCGACCTCCACCAACCCTCAAAGTGATCGCCATGAGACAAGAAGACATTCTTCAATTGATCGTCGAGCAGACGCGGGCCGTCCTGCCGAATCTTGAACGACACGCTTTCCAGGGCAGCGACCGGCTGGCCGACCTGGGCGCCAATTCGGTGGACCGCGCGGAAATCATCATGATGGTGCTCGACGCGCTGTCCCTGAAGATTCCGCGCGTCGAAACCTTCGGCCCCAACAATATCGGCGAACTGGCGGATTTGCTGCATGCCAAGCTCCAGCTGGCCTGAGACGGTCGTCACCGGCGTTGGCGTCACCTCGGCGATCGGCCAGGGACAGGAGGCTTTCCTCGGCGCCTTGCTAAACGCCGAGTCGTCGTTCGGCGTGATGCAGCGCCCCGGTCGCCAGAAGGACTCCGCCTTTATCGGCGCGGAGATCGCCGAGCTGCGCATGCCCGACGCCATCGACCGCAAGCAGTTGCGCCGGGCCTCGTTAAGCGCCCAGGTCGCCCTGGCGACGCTGGGCGAGGCCTGGCAGGACGCAGGCCTCATCGATGTGGACCCCATCCGCATCGGGCTGATCGTCGGCGGCTCCAATCTCCAGCAAAGGGACATGCTGCTGACCCGGGAGGCCTACGCCGAGCGGGAAAAATTGCTCAGCCCGGCCTACGGCGTGTCCTTCATGGATACCGATCTGTGCGGCTTCTGCTCCGAACAGTTCGGCATACGCGGCCTGGCCTGCACCGTCGGCGGCGCGTCGGCCAGTGGTCAGTTGGCGGTGATCCAGGCGATCCAGGCCGTGCAGTCGGAACAGGTGGACGTCTGCATCGCGCTTGGCGCGCTGACTGACCTGTCTCATTGGGAGTTCCAGGGATTGCGCAATCTCGGCGCGATGGGGTCGGACCGCTTCGCCGAGCAGCCCGAGCTTGCCTGCCGGCCCTTCGACCGCGACCGCGACGGCTTCATCTACGGCGAGTGCTGCGGCGTGGTGGTGGTCGAGTCCGAGGCGTCGGCGCAACGGCGCGGCGCCGTTCCCTATGCCCGGCTGGCGGGCTGGGGAGTGGCGATGGACGCCAACCGGCAGCCCGATCCGTCGCCGGAAGGCGAGGCGCGCGCGATCCGGATGGCGCTGCAACGCGCCGGCCGCGCTGCAATAGACATCGACTATGTCAACACCCACGGCACTGGCGCGCCGCTGGGCGACGAGACCGAGCTCAGGGCCATCCAGTCCTGCGGACTTTCCCACGCCTACCTCAACGCGACCAAGTCGATAGTCGGCCACGGCCTGAGCGCCGCCGGCGCCGTCGAAATCGTCGCCACCCTGCTGCAGATGAAGGCGGGACGGCTGCATCCGACCAAGAACCTGGTCGATCCAATCGCGCCATCGCTGAACTGGGTGCGCGAACGCAGCGTGGCCAGCGCCATCGACACCGCGCTGACGCTGAGCATGGGATTCGGCGGCATCAATACCGCGCTTTGCCTGCGGTCCTATTCCTAAAGATTGCCGGGAGAACTATTTCATGATGTCGGTTGGCATAGAAGCAATGAATGTATTCGGCGGAACCGCGTGCCTGGATGTAAACGCGCTAGCGCAAAGACGCAAGCTCGACAGCGCGCGGTTCCAGGCGCTGCTGATGAGCGAGAAATCAGTCGCCCTCCCCTACGAGGATCCGGTGACATTCGGCGCCAACGCCGCCCGCCCCATCGTCGACGCGCTTTCCGAGCAGGAAAAAAACCGCATCGAAATGCTGATCACCTGCTCGGAATCCGGAGTCGATTTCGGCAAGTCGATCAGCACCTATCTGCACCACTACCTTGGACTGAGCAAGAACTGCCGGCTGTTCGAAATCAAGCAGGCCTGCTATTCGGGCACAGCCGGCCTGCAAATGGCAGTGAACTTCATCCTGTCGCAAGTTTCCCCGGGAGCCAAGGCCCTGGTGGTGGCCACCGACATTTCCCGCTACATGATCGCCGACGGCGACAATGAGCCGGCCGAGGAATGGTCGTTCGCGGAGCCGAGCGCCGGCGCCGGAGCGGTCGCCATGCTGGTCAGCGACCGACCGCAGGTTTTCCAGATCGATGTCGGGGCCAGCGGCTACTATGGCTACGAGGTCATGGACACCTGCCGCCCCGCCCCGGACCTGGAGGCCGGCAACGCCGACCTGTCGCTGCTGTCCTATCTGGACTGTTGCGAGAACGCGTTCCTGGAATACAAGAAGCGAGTGCACGACGTCGACTACGCCCGCTCTTTCCAGTACCTGTCTTTCCACACGCCTTTCGGCGGCATGGTCAAGGGCGCGCACCGCACCATGATGCGCAAGATGACCGGCGCCAAACCGGCCGCGATCGAGGAAGACTTCGAACAGCGGGTCGCGCCCGGCCTGACATATTGCCGTCGCGTCGGCAACATCATGGGCGCCACCGCCCTGCTGTCGCTCGCCAGCACCATAGATCACGGCGATTTCCGCAACCCGGCCCGCATCGGCTACTTTTCCTACGGTTCCGGCTGCTGTTCGGAGTTTCTGAGCGGCATCGTCCGCCATGAAAGCCAGTCCACGCTCAAGCAGCTGAAAATCGAACAACGGCTCGGAGAGCGGCATCGACTGTCGATGGAGGAGTACGACTATCTGCTGCGCGGCAACAGCCAGATCAAGTTCGGCACCCGCAATGTCAAGGTAGACGACGGCGCCATACCCGGCGCCCGCCGGCCGAAAAACGGCGACAAGCACCTTATCCTCAAAGAAATCAAGGACTTCCACCGCCAGTACGAGTGGGCGTCATGACCGCCGAGGCCCGTTATCAGACCTTGCGAGTGCGCTACCAGCATCCGATCTGCGTTCTGCAGCTGCATCGGCCCGAGGCGCAAAACACCATCAATGCCCAATTGATCGCCGACATCTCCGATGTGCTGGATGCTTGCGAAGAGTCGATCACCATCGTGGTGATCGAGGGCCTGCCGGAGGTATTCTGCTTCGGCGCCGACTTCGCCGCGATCCGGGCCGCCAACGGCCAGCCCGCCGCCGGACAAGCCGCGGCAGGCCCCGAACCCTTGTACGAATTGTGGCTGCGACTGGCGTCCGGACCTTATATCGTCATCGCACACGTGCGCGGCAAGGCCAACGCCGGAGGCATAGGCTTTGTAGCGGCCAGCGACATCGCGCTGGCCGACGACAGCGCCGCGTTCAGTCTGTCCGAGCTGCTGTTCGGGCTGATGCCGGCCTGCGTGCTGCCCTTTCTGGCCCGCCGCATCGGTTGGCAAAAAGCGCACTACATGACGCTGTCGACCCATCCGATAGACGCCGCCCAGGCCACGGCCTGGGGGCTGATCGACGCCAGCGAGGCCAATAGCGAAGCGCTGCTGCGCCGCCATCTGTCCCGGCTCCGGCGCCTGGACAAGACCGCCATCGCCCGCTACAAGCGCTTTTCCAGCGAACTAAGCCGGTCGCTGGCCGCCGACAAACCGCTGGCGCTGGCCGCCAATAAAGAGGTGTTTTCCGATCCGCGCAATATCGCCAGCATCGTGCGCTACGTCGAACATGGCATTTTCCCATGGGAGTCCGCCTAGCATGAGCGCCACCGTCGTCCACAGCACCCATGTCTCCCCATCCATCGTGCAGATCACGCTGGAAGACAGGGAACACAAGAACACCTTCTCACCCGGCATCTGCACCGGACTGATGGACGCGTTCCGCGACATCGCCGCCGATCCGGAATGCAAGGTGGTCGTTCTGACAGGCTACGACACCTATTTCTGTTCCGGCGGCACACAAGAGGGCCTGCTGAGTCTTTCCGGCGGCAAGGGGAAATTCACCGACACGCCGATCTACAACCTCCCGCTCGCCTGCGAGGTTCCGGTGATCGCCGCCATGCAGGGGCATGGCATCGGGGGCGGCTTCGTGCTGGGTTTGTTCTCCGACTTCGTCGTCATGAGCCGCGAAAGCGTCTACACCACCAACTTCATGAAATACGGCTTCACGCCGGGCTTCGGCTCCACGCTGATCCTCAGAGAGAAGCTGGGATTGCCGCTGGCCCAGGAAATGCTGATGGCGGCCGGCAATTTCCGCGGAGCGGAACTGACTCAACGCGGCATTCCCTTCCCCGTCCTCCCCAGAAGCGAAGTGCTGTCCTACGCCCACGATCTGGCGCGACAGCTTGCGGAAAAACCTCGCCGCTCGCTGGTGATACTGAAAAACCATCTGGTCGCCGACCTGCGGCGGCGCCTCCCGGCCATCGCGGACCTGGAGGTGGAAATGCACGATCAGACCTTTCATCACGAAGAAGTCAAGACTCGAATCCAGACGCTGTTCGGCCAGTGACGCAGCCCATCCACCGGAAACACTATGCTATTGAAAATCACGGACAAGCCCGCCGCCGATGATCGCGGCGACGCCATAGAAATCTCGTTTGAAAACGCCGCCGTCCGCGTCCACTGCGTCACCGGCGGCGACATCGCGGCCATCGCCGAGCAGGCCCGGCAGGCGCTGGAGCGGCACTTCGCCGCCAGACAAGCGGCCCCTGCCGCCGAAGCGCTGCTCGCCTCGGGCACAGACTTCGGCAGTCGCCTGGCAGGCGAACATCCCGCATTGAACGAGGCGCTGGCCGCCATCGGCCAGCAGGACGCCGCCCAGCTCTCGGTGCTGATAGAATCAGCCCGCCCCGGTTTTCTGGCCCAACCCTGGGAGCTGCTGAGACTGCCGACCGGCCAGGCCCCGCTGGCATTGCACGCTCAGGCCTTCATCCGCCGTTTCCGCGGCCCAGGCCACCCGAAGGAATACGCGGAACGGGAATATGGCTTGAAAGTGGTCGCGCCCGTGCCGGACGCGGTAGCCGAGCTGAACCGGCAGCTGGGCACGCCCCAGGTGGCGAAAGCAGCGCCGCCCGCGCCGCTGCGCATACTGCACATCGCATCGAGAACGGCCGCGCCCGCCGCCGACACCGCGCTGGAATCCAGCGCGGTGGCCTTCACCACCGAAGGCGCCATCGACTATGAAATTTTCCCGGCAAGCAGCCGGGAGCGATTGCAGCAACGATTGAGCGACCCGTCCCAACCCGTCCATATCGCCCACTACGACGGCGACATCATCCTGGACGGCGAGCAGGCCTGCCTTCAGCTGCGGGACGCGAGCGGCGCCGAACAGCGCCTCGGCATCGCCGATCTCGCCCGGCTGCTGCGGCGGCAGAACGCCGCCATGCTGTGCCTGGATATCCGCGCCTGCTTCCGCGACGGCCAACCCGCGCCGGTCGCCGCCGGCCTGAGCGCGGCGGCCGCCGCCGCCAGCCATGCCGGCCTGGGCAATGTGCTGGGCACGGCCGGTTCGGCCGATCCCTGGACCAGCGGCCATTGCTTCAGCCAGATCTACCAAGGTCTGGCCGCCGGCTTGTCCCTGGAGCGCGCCGTCACCGCCGCCAGAGCCAGCCTGTCCTCGCCTGAGCGCGCATCTCGTTTCGCATCGCAAGGTTCGGCGCCGCCGGCATGGCCGTTGATCGTCCATTACGGCGGCCAATCCCTCGGCTTCTTCGAATCGCCGCAGACCAGCGCGCCGCTGGCGGAATCGCAAACCCTGGTCCAGGCCCGCCAGCGACTGATGGGCTTCAAGTCCTCGCTGCTGCCCCCGCTGGCTGAGCTGGCGGGCGGCGGCGCGGCGTTGTCCATCCTGCACGCGCTCAAGCTATCCAGGCGGTCGCTGGCCCTCACCGGCCCGGCCGGAATCGGCAAAACCCATCAAGCGCATCGCATCGCGCTATATCTGTCCCAGCGGGGCTGCATAGACTTCGCCTTCTATTTCGACTTCGGCAACGAAAGCTACACCGTCGACAACATGCTGGAAATGATCGCGCCGGTTCTCGAGCTGAGCCGAGACCAGCTGCCTCAGGCCAGAATGGCGCTGAAAAGCCTGCGTTGCTGCTTCGTCCTGGATGGCCTGCCGGCTCTGACAGCCGAGGCCGGGCCGCTGGAACGGGCCGACCGGCAGACGCTGGAACAGTTCATCGAAACCTTGCTGGAAGATGGACACATCCTCATCCAGAGCCATCAAGACGGCCACGCTCAAACCGGACCGTCCGTCGTCGACATTCCGTTGCGGCCCCTGCTGCCGCAGGAAGCGGACATGCTGGCCACGGAGCAATTGCGCAACCGCCGGCTAAGCGGCCGCGACGACGACGACGGCTGGCCAGCCCTGCTCGCGGCCTGCCGGGGCAACCCCTTCCTGATCAAGCACGCGCTGCCGTTGCTGGAGACGTCCGCCGCATCGGAGCTGGCCCAGGAGCTTGAACGGCGCATGCCGCGACAGGGCTCCGTCGTGGCGGCGTTTTATCAATGGCAATGGTCGTGCCTGTCGGCGCCATGGCAGACGCTGCTGCTGCTGTGCGCTGAAGTGGATGGCTTGCTGCTCGAGCTGCTGATGGTGGCGATCGACCAGAAAGAGCCCTTCGAGCCGGCGAAGAAGCTGCTTGCCCTCGTCGGCGACCCGGCGGCGGTGTTCTCCCAGATCATCGCGCAATGGGAACGACAAGGTTTTCTGAATCGGCTGCCTCATGGCAGACAGATCGATGCCCGCTGCCAAGCCTTTTTACGACAAAAACGGCGGGAGCAGGACAAGCTCGGCGCGGTGGCAGGCGCCAGCCTTTTCTTCAGCCAGGCGCTCTGCGAAGGCGTCCGTCTGTTGAGCAATCACCTGAACGGCCAGCAGAATCCCCCGCTTGCCCATTATCTGCTGATGAACCGCAGGCATTGGGCGCTGCATCTTGAAAAACTATGGTTCGCACATGACTATCGCCAGTTCCTGAGCAGCAAGCACGCCCTCGAGCAATTGATGCGGCAAGCGCAGTTGGGCGAGGAAAGCGCGGAATGGTCGCTGAAACTGCTGGAGCGCTCCACGGACATATTGCGGCCCTACGAGCCGCCCCCGACAGAAGCCGCCCTGGCCTGGCTGACGCTGGCGCTGAGCACGCTTGCGGCCAAGGAGGCGCAAACCAGCCCATGCCTGAGGCAGGCCGCCGGCTACTGGCAGGCCTGGCTCGACGCACAGGCGGAGGCGGAAGCGGAAGCGATCGACAGGAGGCAGGCGCCGCTGTTTCAGCAGGCGACTGCCTTCCTCGACCTGCATTATCAGCAAAGACAGGACTGGCCAGCGGCCATCGCCGTCAACCAGCTCGCGCTGTCCATCTATACCCGGCACTCGGCCTGGCTCAAAGTGATACAAACGCTGAAGGCCCTGGTGCGCTGCCATGTCGAATCGGGCATGCATGAGCAGGCGCTGAGCCTGGAGGAGCGCATACTCAATGACATCCCCTACCAGGACGCTCCGCCCGGACTGCACGCCCAGCAGCTGTTCGACATCGCGCTGTCGCGCACCGCGCGCCACGCCTCGCCCGATGCCCAGGCCGCGCTTGACCGGCTCAAGACGATGAAGGAAGCGAAGCTGTTCGGCGACGCGCTGGACGGACTGCAAGCCGACATCCATTTCCAGCAGGAAAATTACGCCGCGGCCATCCCCCACTACTGCAAACTGTGGACGCGCGCGATACAGGCCGGCTCGGCTCCTCATATACAACCATTGCGCGAACGGCTGTTGCAGATGGAACAGGCGCTGGGCGCCGAAGCCTTCCAGCGCCATATCGACCGGGAGCTTGGCGACGAGATCGTCCGGCCGCAAGACTACCCACCTCAACAATGGACACATTGAATGGAAATCAAATTGATAGAGCGCGATTCAATCCGTGTGGCGCACGTGCTCTCCACCGACGCGCCAATCAAGACCAGGCAGGACGCGCTGGATGTGATGATGGGACACGGACACGGCAATCTGACCGGGATCGCGGTGGAGGAAGCCTGCCTGCATCCCGATTTCTTCCAGCTCAAAACCGGTCTGGCCGGAGAGTTATTGCAGATGTTCGTCAACTACCGGCAAAAAATCGCCATCATCGGCAATTTCTCGAAATACACCAGCAGCAGCCTGCGCGACTTCATCGTGGAAAGCAACCGGGGCAAGCAGGTCTTCTTCGTCTCCTGCATCGATGAGGCAATCCGGTATCTCAGCCACAGCTAGAGGATTTCATGGAACTCGCAAACGATGTCGCCCAGCTTGACGCCACCGCCCTGGCGGAAGCTATACGGAAAGGGACGTACACTTCCGAGGAGGCCGTGCAATCGCTGTTCGAGCGAATAGACCGGCTGAACGGCAAGTACAACGCCCTCGTCTCCCTGGACCGTCCGCGGGCGCTGCAGCGCGCGCGCGAGGCGGACCTGGCGCAGGCCCGGGGCCAGAGCTGGGGGCCGTTGCATGGCGTGCCGATCACGGTCAAGGACTCATTCAGAACCGCCGGCCTGCGGACCACGGCCGGCTACGCGCCGCTGCGCGACTCGGTGCCGGACCGCGACGCAGACGCCGTCGCCCGCCTCAAGAACGCCGGCGCCATCGTCATCGGCAAGTCGAACTGCGCCCCCCTCTGCAGCGATCTTCAAACCAGGAACGATATTTTCGGCACCACCGGCAATCCATGGGAGGCCGGCCGCACCGCGGGCGGCAGTTCCGGCGGGGAAGCCGCCGCGGTCGCGCTAGGCCTCTCGCCGCTAGGCCTAGGCAGCGATAGCGGCGGCAGCATCCGCGTCCCGGCAAGCTATTGCGGGGTCTACGGCTTCAAGCCGTCGATCGGGAAAATAGCGCGCGATGGCCTGATCCCGCCGTTGGGCGATCCCGCGCGGGAAGACAGCCTGACCGTGGTCGGCGCCATTGCGCGCTCGGTGCGTGATCTGGCACTGAGCTATTCGATATTGTCCGGCGAACCCTACGGCATTGACGCCGCCCCCCAACATGCGCCCCGGATAGCCTGGACCGGCGAATTCCCGCGCCAGTTGATGGACGACGAGGTTTCGTCGGCGCTGGAAGCGGCATACCGAACCCTGAGCGACAGCGGCGCGAGTGTCGAGAAAGTCGAGCCCCCCCTCGATTTGCACTTCCTGAATTTTAAATACTTCATGTTGAATATGTACGAGTTCTCCCCCAGGGAGAGCAGTCCGGGATTGCACAAACTGTTCTGGCTTTTCGAATCCGCCCGCTCCGTGTTCAGCGGCGGCATCGAGGCCAACTACAAAAAACTGAAGGCGGATCAGCGGGAACAAGTCGATCTATTCGATCGCTTTGCCCAGCAATTCGATTGCTGGGCGCTACCGGCCACCCCGACCGCCGCCTTCCATCATCAGAAATCGGGTCGCCCGATTCCTATCCGTCACCGCGGCAAGTCCAAGCGCTACAGCTATTGGCACGCCACCGGCGGGTTTGCATTTCTCGCCAATTTCCTGGGCTGCCCAAGCGTGGCGATTCCAATAGGCCGGGATCGGAACGGCCTGCCCATCGGCATCCAGGTGGTTGGCCGGCGCGAACAGGACACGGCCCTGTTACGGACGGCTGCGCATATCGCCGAGAGAATAGGCAGCACCATGCCGCTGGCCACATGACCGCCAGGAAAGCGCCGACAAAGCGGCGGCGGACACGTATCCAATCATTCCATACCGCGATTAGGAGATAGGCAGATGAGTGTATATGTCTTTCCGGGACAAGGTTCCCAGTTCAAGGGCATGGGAGCGGACTTGTTCGATCTGTTCCCGGAGCTGACCGAAACGGCGAGCCAGCTGCTCGGCTATTCGATCAAGCAGCTCTGTGTCGAGGATCCGCATCAGCAATTGAACGACACCCGCTTTACCCAGCCCGCCCTGTACGTGGTCAATGCGCTCTCCTACCGGAAGAAACAGCAGGAGGCAGGCGACAAGCCGAACTATCTGGCCGGGCACAGCCTGGGCGAATACAACGCCCTCGAAGCGGCCGGCGCCATGAGCTTCTCGGACGGGCTGAAGCTGGTCGGCAAACGCGGCGCGCTGATGAGTTCGGCGCCGAAAGGCGGCATGGCGGCAGTCATCGGCATGACGGAAGCCGACGTGCGCGAGCGGCTGAGCGCCAACGGGCTCTCCACCATCGACATCGCCAACCTCAATGCGCCGACGCAGACCATTCTTTCCGGCCTGAGCGAAGATATCGAACGCGCCGCCGCGTTTTTTGAAAACGGTCCCGTCCGCTATGTGCCATTGAACACCAGCGGCGCCTTTCACTCGCGCTATATGGAGCCAGCCAAGCGCGAGTTTGAAGCCTATCTGCGGGGTTTCTCATTTTCTCCGCTGTCTATCCCGGTCATTTCCAATGTCGACGGCTTGCCCTATCGGCCCGGCGACATCCAGTCCAATCTGGCGGCCCAGATCACGCATTCGGTTCAGTGGACCAAATCGATCCGCTATTTGCTGGATCAGGGCGAGACAGCGTTCCATGAGCTGGGTGTCGGCCAGGTGCTGACACGCCTGATCGGCGCGATCCGCCAGCATGCGCCGTCCACTGCCGAACAGCCCGCCGCCATCGCTGTGGCCCCCTCCTCGCCGCACTATGACCGAGAGGCCGAACAGGCGGCCTTGCACCGGCAGATCGACGAATGGAATTTGCACCATCCCGTCGGCACCCGGGTGGAAGTGGCCTCCTACGACCAGATCTTGATCACCCGCAGCAAGGCCTTGCCTCTGTTCGGACATCGCGCGGCCATCTATCTCGAGGGCTATAACGGCTACTTTGAATTAAACGAAGTGCATCCGGCCAAAGCGGGCCTGTAGACCGAAACGACGCGCCGACGCCGGACACAAGCCGGCCTTCGGCTTCGGCGCGGCGCTAGGCCTCGGTCGATCTCAGCAAGCGCCAGTCCTGCCGCCGCTCCGACACCATCGGCACGATGGTCCTAACCGACAGGGACGGCGGACCGCCAGGCATGCTCTCGGCGCACACCGCAGTCAGGTAGTCCCGTTCAAGGCCGAATTGCCAGAAATGCCAGCGCGCCGCCCAGTCCTGCTGATCGGCGCGCATGGCCAGCCGTATCCCGCTGTCGCCCGGAAAATGAAAACTGAAGTGGTCCAGCGGAATGGACAGCCCCATGCCGCGCGCCTTGATGTACGACTCTTTCAAGGTCCAGTACTCGAAGAAGCGCCGCTGCCGGTGATGGGCAGGCTGCGCGCGCAACTCCCGCGCCTCGTCCGGGGCGAAGAAGCGCTCCGCGATGCCCAGGGACGCCGCCTGCTCGCGCACGCCCTCGACATCCAGGCCCAGCGCCCGGCCTCGCGTCACGCCCAGCATGATCAAATCCATCGAATGGCTGACATTGAACACAATCGACCTGGCCCCAGGCTCGGGATTGGCGATCTCCGGCCTTCCGTGCCGGTTCGCGCTGAACAGCCATTGCGTCGGCTCTAGCGGCGCGTATTTCGACAACACCATCCGCACCAGAACCCGTGTGACCAGAAAGCGATGCCTGTCTCGCTCGAAATACAGCCGCCGCTGCCGCGCCCGCTCCGTTTCGCTCAATAGGCCATGATATTCGCGCAATAGCGCGGCATCCACGATGCGGCCCGGAAATGCGCACCATAGATCGATGCCACGCCAGTCAGCCATGGGCTCTCCGGCCCCGGACTGCCGGCGGAAAGCATCGACCCACGCGCCCATCGACCGAGCTCAAATGGCAAAGGACCGATGCGCGGCCAGCGTCTCGACCACCGCGGAAAAGTTTTCCAGATCGCGGTCAAACGGAGTCAGCATGACATGAGTCCGGGACTGCGTTGATCCCGGCGGATAAACGTACTTTACGAATGTGGCCAAGGTGCCCGACGGCCCCACGTCGACATATTCGTACGGTCCCGTCGTTTCCAGATATTCGATGGTTTTCTGGAACTGGATGGGCTTGCGCATCACCATCGGTAGATGATCGCCAGCCACGGACTCCACCAGGCCGGCGCGCATGCAGCAAGCGATGGGAATCCGCGCCTTGGCCATAGGCATCGTCTGCAGATGGGTATCGAGCCAGCGTTCGGCCGTCTCAAGCCAGGCGGAATGAAACGCAAATGAAACCGGCAGCCGCTGGAACAGCACGTTCCGGCCATTCAAGATCCGCTCCACCTCCAGCGCGCCGGACATGGAGGTGGATATCACGAAATGAGAGTCGAAGTTGATCGCGGCCAGCTCGCCGTAGGAGCTCAGCCCCAACTCGTCGTACAAGCGCGCATTGGCCAGCACCGCGATCATCGCGCCGCGCTCGCAATGCGCCTCCAGCACCTGGGCATGGCTAAGCAACATCGTCAGCGCCTGATCGCAATCGACGCAACCGGCGACGGCCGCCGCCACGAATGTGCCCAGGCTGGCGCCGATCAGGATGTCGGGCTCAAGCTGCTCGGCCAGCAGCGCCTGCGCCAGCGAGTATTCGACCATGAAAATCGCCGGGTGGCTCAGTAGGGTGCGATCGAAACTATCGGCCTTGCCCCGTTGTTGATGGTAGAGGGCGTCGACGACCGACAGGCCGACGGACTGCCGCACCGTGCCGTCCAGACGATCCATCCAGTGGCGGAACACCCGCTGCCGCTGATAAAGCCGCTGTCCCATCTGGAAATACTGCGATCCCTGTCCAGAGAACATAAAGGCGATCTTGGGCTTTGACACTAAGCTCCTCCTTTCCGGAACCGGGAATCAACTCACGACGCGATCGCCGGTATCAGGCGGTGGGCGAATTGCCGGCGCAACAACAGCAGGCTGACCAAGGCCTGAATGAACGTGCTGCCGAGCGAGAAGTACCAGACCAGTTCGATACGGAAGCCGCTTTGCGTCGACAGCCATACGATGGGCATGGCGAAGGTGAACAAGCGCACGGCGGAGCTCTGCAGCGCCGGCTGAGTATTGCCCAGGCCCTGGAACACGCTGGAACATGTGAAGATCGCGCCCTGGGCGATAAAGCCCCAGCAGACGATGTGCAGAAACTGCACGCCAAGACCGATGACCTCCGGATCCTTGGCAAAGTAGCCGATCAGTCCCTCCGCCCGCCAATAGACAAACAAGGCCAGCGGCACCATCAGCATGCTGATCAGCAGCATCGCGGCGCCGAAACAAGCGCGGACCCTATTCGCCAGGCCGGCACCGAAGTTCTGCCCGACGATGGGGCCGGCCGCGAAGGCCACGGCCATCGCAGGCAGGATCAAGCCCTGCACCAGGCGCGAGCTCGCGCCGAAAGCGGCCTGCGCGTCCGCGCCGAAATCGCGGATCGCCCAGTAGATGATGGCGGAAAACACGAACATCAGCGCATACTCCCCGCCGGCCGGCAGGCCGATCGACAGCATGCGGCCCCAGTCGCGCCACCTGGGCGCCAATAGCTTGCGATCAAACCCGACATAGTGTTCGAGACGGCGAAAGTAAATCCCCAAGGCCAGCACCCCCGCCAGCAACGCAAGCGTGCTGGCCAGGCCCGCTCCGGCCACGCCCATCGGATGATGGGTCAGCCAGCCGGCGATCAGGATAGGAGCCAGAAAGGCGTTGATGATGACGCTCAGCAACTGGACGATCAGCGTGGGCTGGACAATCCCGGTGCCGCGCAATGCCGAGCCCATCGCCACCAGGGCGAATTGCAGCGCGAGTCCGGGCATATACCAGTTCAGATAAACCAGACCGGCAGCTATGGTTTCCGCGTCGGAGGAAACCGTGCCCATATAGGTCCGGGCCAGGGAATAACCCAGCAACAGCACGGCCAAGCCGCACACCAACGCCAACGTAAGCGACTGGTTGAAGATGATGTTGGCCTCTTCCTTGTCCTTGCGGCCGACCGCCTGGGAAATCAGCGCCACCGTGCCTACGCCAAGCACCTGGGTCAGCGCGAGGACCAAAAAGGTCGCATTGCCCGCGGCGCCGACGCCGGCCAGCGCGTTGGCGCCCAATCCGCCAATGAAGTACAGATCGATCAGATAATAAAGCGTCTGGAAAATCATGCCGATCGCAATAGGTATCGCCATCGTCAATATGTGACGAAGCAGCGGCCCCTGAGTGAGGTCTTTCATGTCAGTCCCTTGTCGCCGAGCAGTGTTGTCAGGATGGTGAACGGATTGGTATCAATACCCCGGCGCCCAGGCATCAGCCCGTGCGGCCCCATTGGCATCGCACCTATTGCCACGGGCATGGCGGTGCAGCGGGATGCCCGGCGCAGACCTGGCAGGTCCGCAAGAATGCTGGCGATATGGCATTGATCGCCAATTATAGCCATATCTCATCTTAATTATTCAATGTATATTTTATTTGCATAATTTATGGAATGGGCCGACTTCCGCGACAAGCCAACGCGGCTTGAATGCCAGCTCCCAAACCCGTCCTGCACCGCTCGCCTTTGCAAGATCAACGCGGTGTTTGCCGCGCCGAATGGCGCGCTCAGCACTCCCCTGCCCCCACCGGCAAGCGGCCCGAAGAACAACTTGCTGGTATCCGGTTCCGCTTACCGTTTGACCGGAACCACATGTTAGGGTGTTAAATTAGACTGGAAATACTCTGTGTAATCAGTAGATTGCACTTGGTTTTTCCGGTCTTTTTCTTTACGTCAAAAATTCACATCACCGGAAGTGCTGCTGTCGTAAATTCCTGTCATCTGACGAGTCAAGAGAAGTGCGGCGACCACGTTTTCCATTCGAGAAGTACGGATGCAGTCCGGTGAGCACATTCCCCTGCTCGTGTCCGGAGGCCCCCTCGGACTACCGGCTTCCCTAGCAACCCGTTACGTCCTGACCCAGTTCCGGCCCAAGGGCCTGAAAGTCAGCAGCATCCGCCAACGGCTCTCCACCTTAGCCCTTGCTTATACTTTCTTTACCGAGCATGGTATCCAACTCGACGAGCGGGCAGCCAAACGTCAGTTCCTAAACTAGGAGGAGTTGAGCCCTATCGGCGTGCCAAGCACGGCATCGCCCGCCGACTATCGCCGCGTCGTCGACGCGGCGGCCCGGATCAATTCGTCTTCGAACTGTCGCGGGTCGCGGCGATAGCGCGCAAGCTCAGCCAGAATATCCTCCATGTGCGCATGGGCGAGCAGGGACTTGACGGCGACAAAATCCACCCCTTCGAATAGCGCGTTGAGCGGGCCGCCCGGCATCGCCGGCAGCATGGCATTGAGCGTGGGCACGAGGGAGAGCGGTGCCACAGGTGCCTCGTTGACGTGCTCTCGCGCCAGGACAGCTTCGAAGGTCGGTGCCTCGGGCATGCGCCTCCCCATCGAAACCGCCGAAAGATCCACCTGGGCCCATTGCAAAAGCGTTTTAATCAATGAGGTGTGATCGAACGGATAGCGGCTGCCGGCGGGCGCGCGAAATACCGTAGACGGTTTGACGAACGGCGAGATCAACAATGTCGGCACCCGGGCGCCGAACAAATTGAATTTAAAACCGTCCACCCCGATCCGACCATCCGGATTGATTGCCCCCCAGGGCGGCGTGACATGGTCGTAAGTGCCACCGTGTTCGTCGAATGTCACGATCAGCAACATATCCTGCCATTGTGGCCCCGAGCGGACCGCCTGGTAAACCTGCTGCAGGAACTGCTCGCAGGGGTTGACGTGGGTTGGTGGATGATAGTCGGTGCCTTGCGTGTAATGTTCGCCTTTGCCATAGCCCCAGACGGGCTCAAGATAAGTGAAGTCCGGCAGCGTGCCGGCCTGGGCGCGGGAAAAGAAGGTCGCCAGATTGCCGATTTCCGAATTGCCGCCGGCCTGGGCAATCTGCGGGAAGGTGTACTGAGTATAAGACCGGCCCATCCATTGGCTGGTGTAATACAACCCCCAGCTCTTGCCCGCTTGCGCCAAGTAATTGAACACCGTCGGCGTGTCGAACTGCTCGATGGCGAGAAACGCATTGCTCTCCCGCCCCAGCGAGGTACCACACAAGGAGAAGGCACGGTTGGGGTTGGTCTGCGTCGGTACGGAGGAAAACCAGCGGTCGCTGACCGCGAACCCCCGGGCTAGTCCATTGATGACCGGCAACTGCGCCGGGGTATAAGCCCACAAGATATCGAGCCCTTGCCAGCCGCGCATGTACCAAGCGTAGTAATCCTGTAAGAAGCCCTGCATCGTGGGCGCCTGGCATTCCATCGGCAAACCGCCGATGATGTCCTGATTGCCGAACAACTGGTTGAACACACCATTCCAGCGCGCGTTGGCCCGCATTTCCTCGTAGGGGTCGTACGCCGGAACGCGGTCTTGGTCAGCGCCTAGGTTGTCCGGCACCGGTACGACCGGGTACGGCTGCACATCGCCGCGCCAGGTGTAGGCGGGATTGCTGTCCCGCCCCAGCGCGAGCCCGTCGAACAGGGGTGAACTCCCCGGAGGATAGACATGCTGCGGCGCGGACGACGGCATGTCCGCGGACGTGGCGCTGTAAAGCCAACCGAGTACGTTGTCGAGAGCACGGTTCTCCAGCATCAGGAACACAATGTTTTTTACCTGCGGCAGCGTCGAGGCGACCATGACGAATCCTTTACTTAGGGCAACGGGGCCGGCGGCAGGGCGCGATGCACCGGAAGGTGGGGTGGGCGGGCAGCCGTCCGCCCCACCGAGGACGAAAGGATTAGTACTGCGGATAAAGCTCGACGTTGTTGGCAAGCAAAATCGGGTAATTCGAGCCGGTATTGCTGGTTGCCGCGAATAGGGCGAAAAGCTCGCCCTCGACCTTGTAGTACTTCTTGGCATTCTCGCAGGCATCGCGCAGATCGCTATGGGTGGCGTTCTTGGCGCGGAATTTCTCCAACTTGGTGTAAGGAGTCTTGAACCACGCCCCGGAGAACGAATACCAGTCGTTAGCCGGCGTCAATCCCCATTTCCAGGTGACGTTGTTGTTATTGTTGAAATAGCAAGCAACGTAAGAAACGTCCGAACCGGCGGCTTGCGACGGTGCGGTTTGGTTGTTCGGACCGGGTGCGGCTGCGGACAGAGCGGCAAAGGCGGCGAGAGAGAACAACAAGGCAGCTTTGATCGTCTTTGACGAACGGGTCATGGGATTCTCCACTTGATTCGTTGAATGGCCGGACGGCGTGGTTGTCCGTGCATTTTTGTTTTTCTAAAAAACAGAAATGCAATATGACTATTGACTACGCATAACAACTAAATCAAGTGTTTGAATTGCGAAAGCGGCGGTTCCGAAAAACAAGGACGTTGTAGATAAAAGATATATTTCTCACAAAAATACATTTCAAATCAATAGATTATGCATTTTCGGTGTCGCGCCGCGTGGAAAAGGGCGGGCGGGCATAAACGGTTAGAACGTTGGTGCGCTCAATACGGAAGCGCGTTACCGGCGGGTTTTAAGCCACAGAAGCGAGTTGACTGATATTTAGGTCAGTTGTTGTGTGCGCCATCCGTAGGTCGTCCCATTCCTATCTGACGGCGACATGCGCCTTCCAGACAAGCAGATTCAGCCCGCCGACAAACAACTGCCCCCGCAAGACCATGACCTGGCCTTCGACGGTTTCCAATTCGTCTACCTGGTGGTGTCGCATCGTGCCGGCTGGGTGTCGATCGGCATCAACTTGATGCCCCGACAACCCCTGCAACTAGCACTGCGTCTATTGCCAAGTACCCAACTTACGGCGCGCCGGCGCCGGTGGACGCCGCACAACTAGAACGCGAGTTGACCGCCATGTTGCAGGATATTTTGCACGGCGACTTCATGCTGCGCCATGTCACGCCCGACATGCGCCGTTTGAGCGACATTGCGCTCGCCGGCAACGGCGAGCCGACCTTTTCCCCACAGTTTCCCGCCGCAGTCGACGCGGTATTGCGCCAGATCGACGCTTTCGGCCTGCGCGGCCAAATTCGTCTAGTCGTCATTACCAACGGCAGCCAAATGCACCGCTCAGCGGTGCAAATGAGGTCAAGGCTTGGGATATTGGCAATATACTTTACATAAATAATATTTACACACTAACCTATCCATAAAGATTTTGTCTTATAAATCATTGACATAAAAAGAAATTTTCTTGCATTCGCTTCCGCTTACCGTTTTAAAACCTACTTGCTTGTTTTGTAGATCGAGGCCCGCGTTGATAAAAGATGCGGGCCTTTTTCATTCCCCGCTGCCGGCCTGAGCGCCTAACGGCTATACGGCTGCCACAGCATGGGGTGCTGAACCACTGTCGAGCGAAGAAAGCCGATTGGAGCCGTCTGACGCGCCTCCTTCCTCCGTCCCAGTCCGCCCCTTCTCCGGAGGGGCGGCATTCACCCGACGCGCTGGCAAGAGCCTATGCCCGCCGGACATTGCCATCCACGCAAGATGAATGATCCCGCCTCAAACCAGACGCCCGCTCTTTTTCACCATGCCCAAAGCCCACGGGCGAAGCCATCAGTACACACAGTACTCAATCGGCAACAGCGCCGGCGAGTCATCTTATCCGCCCGGCGATAATCACCGATCATTTTCCCAATGTCGATGGATCAGGAATTCGGAAAACTTAAAGATAAAAAAAAGCCGCGTCGCGGCGGCTGCAAAGGGGTAGATAGACAGAATGTTTGCTACCGATCAATTCTATCCAGTAAGATAATAGCATAACAATATTCGCAATGTGAATATGTTAAATGAAACATAATTGCGCCAAATCTGAAAATCCATGCATAAAAGGCATGTGGGAATCAATTTCCAACTTTAACAAGCAGATAAAATCTGACGGAGCTGGATGCTAAAAACACATATCAATCCGGCCAAAAATAATTTTCAGCCCTTCATATTGCAATTCGCTCCAAGCTGACATCCACGCACTCGCATATAGCGCCCACACTTCGTCAACCGCCTTGCCTATCCTCCTATCTTCCACTCCGCCTCCTGCCGCTTAGGCAAAGCGCCCACCGCCGGCGGCTTCAGCAAGTCGCACACGCCGCCCAGGCTGGACACCAGGCACAACGGCCTTCCGGGCGATAGTCCTCCGATATCGGGCATTCCCTCCGCCACGCTGTCCGCGCCCTGGCTAGTGCCGCGCGCAACCAGGTCCAGCCGCGGCGCCAGCGTGGGCGCCAGCACCTTGAGCACCTGCACCGGCAAGGCGCTGGTGAACTTGTAGTCGGCCGCCTTGGGGCCGGCCACATAGGCGACGATGGTGCCGAAGTAGTGGTCGCCGATATAGAACACGAAAGCGCCGGAGCGGCTGACCACGCGGGCGGAGGTGAGGCCGCCGCCGCGGGAGAAGGTCTTGAAGCGGTTGTCGCCGGTGCCGGTTTTGCCGCCGATCAACACATGCTCGCCATTGTGGTCGAAGGCTCCGGCCGCGCGGTGGGCGGTGCCCTTGTCCACCACTTCGGACAATACCTGGCGCACCAGCTGCGGAATTTCCGGCGGCAGCACCCTCACGCCGCGGGCCTGGCCCTGGGCCAGGGTGGTGTCGTACGGCGTAGCCGATGCGAAACGCAGCTTGTCGATGTAAACCGTAGGCAGACGGACGCCGTCATTGGAAATGATGCCCATCAACTCGGCCAAGGCCGCCGGCCTATCGGCCGAAGCGCCAAGCGCGGTGGCGTAGGATGGCACCAGTGAATCGAAGGGATAACCCATCCGCTTCCAGGCGGCGTGGATCTGGCGGAAAGCATCTATCTCCTGGATCTGGCGGATACGGCTATCCTGGCCGCCCTTGTGCTTGCTGTTGAACAACCATTGGTACACTTCCTGGCGCTGGGCGGTGCTGGCCTGCACCATTTCCGACCAGCCCGCATCAGGATGGGCATGCAGGTAGGCCACCATCCACAATTCCAGCGGGTGGATGCCCGCCAGGTAGCCGCGATCGGCCAGGTTGAAACGGTCCGGCCCCATCTCGTCGTACAGCTTGGCCAACGTCTTCTCCTCCAGCTTGGCCGGCGGCGTCAGGTATTTGGCGATGAAGGCCGCCATTTCAGGCTGGCCGGCCTGCGGATGGACGCTGCGGAAAATCACCGCCAGCCGCTTGGCGCTGCGGCGGGCCTTCTCCACCACCTGCGCGTCGATCTGCTCGGCATCCTTGCCGCGGTACTTGCGGTAGAAACCGGCCATGAAGGTCTTGCCTTCGCGGTCGGCGAAGCGTTGCAGGTATTCGCGCCGCAACGGATTGGCGGGATCGCCGAGCACCTGGGAGTCGTTGCTCGGCGAATACATGTAGTAGTGCGCGACATCGCGCATCAAGCGGATGTAAACCAGGTTGACCGAATGCTGCGTCGCCTCGCGCAGCGTCAGGATGCGGCCGTTGTCGCTCTTCTCGAAATTCTCGAAGGTGTGCCGGCCGCCGCCGGTGAAAAAGCTTTCTCCTGGACTCGCGCTGTACTTGCGCTCCATCGAGGCCGCCAACATCGCAGACAAACTGCGGTCATCGTTCTGTCTCAGATAGTCTATCGCCCAGCGCCGCAGCACCGACTCATGCTCGGTCGGCCGGATGCCGGCCAGCTCATCCTGGCTCATGCCCGAATACTGCCGGTGCAGATCGGCGATGACCTCCAGATACGTCACCAGCGTGCGCAGTTTGGCGGTGGAGCCCAAGTCCAGCTTGGTGCCTTCGTTGATGTCGAAAGGCTGGTCGAAGTTGTCCGCCTGCACCCGCACCATATTGCCGGTTGGCGTGCGCTCTATCAGGGTGAAGCTGTAGGTCACCCCGCCGGGCGAGCCCTGTTGCAGCAAGAACTTGTCGCCCAATCCCACCGACTTGGCGTAGTCGGGATCGCGCAGCTTGAGCAGCTTGTCGGTTACCGCCTGCTGCAGCTGCGAATCCAGCGTGCTGTTGACGGTCAGGTCCAGATGGTCGAGGTCGTACATGCGCGGTATGCCCAGCAGACCGGCCAGCTTCACCCGCACCGCGTTGGCGCCCTTGCGCTCCACCTGCGACTTGTTGGCCAGATTGACCCTCTCCCTCTGCTGCCGCAACGAGACCCCCAACGCGGCATCGCGCAATTCCGGCGTGATCACCTTGTCCTTGGCCATCAGCCGCAGATAGGAATCGGTCAGCCCTTCCAGCAGCTTCATGTCGCCATTGAGGAAGAACGAGGGGCTGCGCTGCGAAATCATCAGGCTGAGCGCCTCCTTGAACACGGTTGCCTGCTCGTCCACCGACAGCGGAGTATTGCTGGCCAGCGTGCGGTTCACCTCGTCGAATGAGCGTCCGTACCAGGCCCACATGCCGTCGCCCATGCCGGAGATTTCGCCGAAGCCGGCGCGCGCCGCCAGCGGCACCGTGTTCAGATACTCCACCACCAGTTGGCGCCGGGCGGCGCTGGTATCCTCGCCGCTGCGGTAGGCGCGCACCGAGGCCGACAGCATCTGGCGCAATTTTTCCTTGGGCGAGCCGGTGCGGCCGCCGGGCGAGTGGCGGAATTTCTCGATCTGGGTGGCCAGCGTGCTGGCGCCGGCGGAATGATAGCCGGGATGCAGAAAATGCAGCCCCTCGTCCGCCAGCGCCTTGCCGAAACGCGACCATTCCACCGCCGGGTTCTGCTGCGGATTGCTGTCGTCCAGCAGCGCGTGGTTTTCGATGTAGAGCAGGCCGGAAACCAGCAGGCGCGGCAGCGAGTCGAAATCCCGATACACCCGCTGCGGGTAGAGAGACTGGTACATGGGCCGGCCATAGCCATCGTAAAGCATCAGGCCGGACTGGTCCTTTTCCCGGTACGGCGGGAACAGCCCCAGCGGCAGTAAAGGCCCCGTCACGCCGCTGTCTGCCAGCCGTATCATGTCCGGCGACTGGCGGGCCTGTTCGGCAATGGCGAATCCGCGGCTCTGCAGCCGCTCCAGATAGTGCGGGAGGTCGGAATACCCCATGCGCTGGTCATAGGGGCCGCCATGCTCGGGAAAGCGCATGTCCTTGCTGCGCCCCGGTTCAACCGCGAACGTGGCGTGGCGGGCGGCCCGGCTGAAGAACATCGCCTGGAACCGCGAGGTATGAACCTCGTTGAGGAATAGTGAGAGCGCCAGGCCGAACAGTGCGATGAACAGGCCGATCAGCGCCCACCATGTAGAAGAAGACGGTTTGCCTTTGCCCAATCCGAGTTTGGCTTCCGAAGTATCTATCATGACATGTCGGCCCGGAGGCCGCCCCCTTGCAGCATGAACTGGAGAATATTGCTGGCTATACCGGACACCACTGCTCGGCCGTCGGATTTCCCACCGGCTTTTCCTCAATATCGGACAGCCGCCGCGCTTTAGAAAGGAAGGAAAAACTTGTTAAAGAAACTAGCGCATCCCTGAAGGACGCCAACGCCGCGAATTGGTGAACGGCGAGCCAGGCTGGCCGCCCTCATCGCGGTTTCCAGCCCGCCGACGACTCCCCGTTCAGGCCAGCACCGACGCCGCCAAAATGGACGCCCGCAACGCAAGCTGTATCGCCTTGGCCACAAACTCTATCGACTTGCCGCTGGCCGCCAGCGCTTTTTCGGCATCGTCGGCCGCCTGCGAGGCCCCCCGCAATGCCGCCACCGCATCGGCGTAGGCGCTAGCGGCATGGTCCAGATCGCAGGCGATGGCAGCCATCGCCTGCCCGGCCAACTTGTCTTGCAGATCGCCGCACTGCCGGCTGGTCTCCCCGGTGGTGGCTATCATAAGGTTGTTGAACCGGGAGGCCAGCCCGGTTAGCAACTCGGCCAGATCATGACTATCCATCACGCGCTCCTTGGACTATTGGCTGGGCAGCGCCCGGTACAGGCTGCGCAGGCGCTTGGCCTCGTCGACAAACTCGCGCAGGCGGTCGATGCGCTTGCCGGAATCGTCCAGGCTTTGCCTCAGTTGCCGGTGCAAATCCGGAAATGCCCGCATCTCCTTGCCAATGGCATCCAGCGCGCGGCGCTGCCGGTCGAAATCCGCCAGTTGCGCCGCCACCTGCAGATCACCCTGATAACGCGCCCAGCTGCCATAGGCCGGCCTGAAACCGTCCTTGTCGACCGCGCGCAGATAGCGCAGGCTGATATCGGTCAAATACAACTGCAGGTCCTGCTGCACGCGCTGCATTTCCAGCGCCAGCACCTCAAGGCCGGGCTGAGCCTGGTCCATCACCGCGCGCAGGCTTGACTTGCGCTGGGCCGTCAGCCGCGCATGGCCGAAGGCGTCCACCGCGCTTGCCAGCCCATTGGCTGTCGATACGCTCAGGCCGCTGCCCTGCAGCCGCCGCAGGCTGGCCGACAGGTCTTGCGACGACTTGTCGATATCCGCCGCGCCGCCGGCCCCGGCCAGCTGCGCCAGCGCCGCGGCGTAGCTGGCCAACAGGTCCAGCGACGCCTCCACCTTGCCCAGCTGGCCGGACAGGTCATACGGCTGCCCTTCGGCGTTCACCAGCGGAAATCCCTCTAGGCCGACCTTGCGGTCCGGCGCGGACAGCACCGCGCTGTCGCGGGCGGATTGTTCCAGCGCGGCGAAGCTGGAGGCGGCGCTGCCGTCTATCTGGCGGGCCGCGTCGCGCAGCGCGACGAACTTGCCGCTGTCCAGATTGCCGCAGGCCGCAAGCGACAACAGCAGCGGCAGCATGGCTGCGCGGATCAGGCATGGAAGCAGGTTGATCATGGAGCCTCCCCGGCGGGGCCAGGCGAGCGGGAACCCGGCCCCGACCCCGATGGACAATGCAAAAGAAGCAGATCATTCCATTCAGATATAGCCCGCCACCACCGCTTGGCAAAAGAATCGCCGCCCCGTTGGTGCGGCCGCGCTAGCCCTGGCCGCGCCAGTGCCGATGGCGTTTGCCCAAGCACTTCTCCAGCGCCAGCAAGGACACCCCGCCGGAAGTGACGACGATCAAGGTGGCCATCGCCGCCGCCGCCGCGGTGTCGCCGGCATCGTCCATGGTGATGATCGACACCGCCGCCAGGCTGTTTTCCGGGCTGATGATGAAGATCAGCGCCGACAGCGTGGTCATCGCCGACACGAACAGGAAGCGCGCCACATCCAGCAGCGCCGGCAGGCACACCGGCAGCGTCACCCGGCGCAGCGTGGTCCAGAACGGCACCTTGAGCGATGCCGCCACCGCCTCGAACTCGCCATCCAGCTGCCCCAGCGCGGTAGCCACGGTGAGATGGGCGGTGGTGTAGAAATGGGCGATGCTGCAAATCACCATCAGCGTCATGCCGCCGTACAGCGCGTTGAGCGGATTGGCCGGATGATTGAAGAAGAACACATAGCCCAGGCCCAGTACCAGGCCCGGCACCGCCATCGGCAGCATGGCGAAGAAGCGCAGCAGGCTGCGGCCCAAGGGCGCAGCTTGTTGCTTTTCGCAGACATATGCCCCCAGGAATACCAGCACGGCTCCCAGCAGCGCGGTGGCGCCGCCCAGCTTCAGGCTGTTGAAATAGGCGCCCCAGCCGCCGCCATCGACATTGTCAAAGCGGTAATGCGCCAGCGTGAGCGACAGATCGTACGGCCAGTACTTGATGAACGACGCCGCCACCCCCACGCCCAGCAAAGCCAGCAGCGCGGCGGACACGGCGGCCAGCAGCGCGAAGGCCGCCGCGTCGCGCCGCAGCTTGCGGCCGGGAGCGAACAGCACCGCGCGCGCCGTCAGCGCCGCCTGCTGCCGCCGCGCCATGGCACGCTCGATGAAGAAGGACAATACCGCCGGCAACAGCAGCATCAGCCCCACCACCGCGCCGCGCGGAAAGTTCTGTTGCCCCACCACCTGCTTGAACGCCTCCACCGCCAGCACGTTGTAATCGCCGCCCAGCACCTTGGGCACGCCAAAGTCGGTAACCACCAGCGTGAACACCACCAGCGCGGCGGATACCAGTCCGTAACGCGCGCCCGGCAGCGTGATGGTGAGGAACTGCCGCAGCGCCCCGGCCCCCAGCGCCCTCCCCGCCTCGTACAGCCGCGCATCGGCCGACGCCAGCGCGGTGGCGATGATCAGCAGCGCGTAAGGAAAGGTGTAGAACGCCTCGCCCAGCGCCACGCCCCAGAAGCCATAAATGCTGGCGCCGCCGGTCAGTCCCTTGAGCAGGCCCTGGTTGCCGAACAGGTACACCAGCGAGATGGCAGGCATCAGCGAGGGCGCCAGCAGCGGCGACAAGGCGATCTGCCGGAACAGACCCCGTCCCCAGGCCCGGCTGCGGCTCAGGCCCCAGCCAAAGACGAATGCCAGCGGCAGCACCAGCGCGCTGACGGTCAGCGCCAGCAGCAGGCTGTGCCAGGCGGCGCGCATCAGACCGGGGGAGTTCAGCACCTGGGAGAAGTTGGCGAGGCCGGCAAAGCCGCCGTCCATGGTGGTGACGGCCTTGCCCAAGATGAACAGCAAGGGCAGGCCCAACGCCAGCGTCAGCAAGGCGGCCAGCGACCACACCAGCAAGGCGGCCAGCCGGCTTTCACCGTCCGCGCGCCAGCCGGCGCGGCGAGTCAATCGCAAAGCCAGGCTCAACATGCCGCCTCCCGCACATAGGCGCGCAACAGCGCGGCCGGCAATTCCACCGGCACGATCTCGCCCGGCACCAGCGGCTGGCGCTGCAGCATGGATGGGCATACCTCGGCGCGCAGCGTCTGCCCCGGCATGCCCTCCGGCTGCAGCCGGATACGGGTCATCGCGCCGCCGAAGCTGACATCCTCCACCCGCGCCAGCAGCACGTTGGCCGCCGGCTCCCAACGCGCCTTGACGATGATGTCCTCCGGCCTCAGGAACAGCGTCAGCGACGCGCCGTCCGGCAGCGGCTGCTGCAGCTTGAGCACGCAGTTGCCTATGCTCGCCTCATGGCTGGACTTGCGTTGCGCCGGCAGCCAGTTGGCGTCGCCGACGAAGTCCGCCACGAAGCGGCTGGCCGGCTGGCGGTAGATCTCGGCCGGGGTGCCCACCTGCTCGATGCGCCCGGCGTTCATCACCACCACCCGGTCGGCAATCGCCAGCGCCTCTTCCTGGTCATGGGTCACCATCAGCGTGGTGACGCCCAGCCGTTTCTGCAGGCCTTTCAGTTCGTCTCGCAGCCTGTCGCGCACCCGCGCGTCCAGCGCCGACAAGGGCTCGTCCAGCAGCAGCAAGCCCGGCGATGTGGCCAGCGCCCGCGCCAACGCCACCCGCTGTTGCTGTCCGCCGGACAGCTGCGACGGATATTTCAGCTCGGCGCCCGGCAGCCCGACGATGTCCAGCAGCTCGCGCACGCGCTGGCCGTGGCGCGCCTTGTCGCGACGCGGGGTCAGGCCGTAGGCGATGTTGTCGGCCACGGTGAGGTTGGGAAACAGCGCGTAGCTCTGGAACACGATGCCGTAGTCACGCCTGGCCGGCGCCTCGCGGGTGATGTCGCGGCCCAGCAGGTGGATGCTGCCGCCATCCGGCATGTCCAGCCCGGCGATCAGCCTAAGCAGCGTGGTCTTGCCGCAGCCGGACGGCCCCAGCAGACAGACGAACTCGCCCCTGCGTATCGACAGGGACACCGCGTCCAGAGCGGCGAAGCCGCCAAAGCGGCGGCTCAGGCTATGGATGGACAGGTGATCGGACAGGCCTTGCAGGCTATCGACCGGTTTCATCGGGAACTCCATCTTGCTTGAATATCGAAAAGCCGCCCGCTGCTCGGCGGACGGCTCCGGCTTGCGCCAGGTTCAGTTCTTGGCCGCCGCCTTGCTTTCATAGCGGCGCGACCATTCCTGCAGGATGGCGTCGCGGTTTTTCGCCGCCCAGGAGAAATTGTTCTTCGACAGGCGCTTGGCGTAGTCGACCGGAATGTACGGGTTCTGCTTGGCCACGCCAGGCATCGCCAGCACCGCGTAGTTCTTCTCGTACTGCTGCATCGCCGGCAGGCTGGCCGAGAAATCGGCCAGCTTCTTGGCGGCCTCCAGATTCCGGGTGCCCTTGATGATGGCGGTGGCTTCCAGATCCCAGCCCAGGCCTTCCTTGGGGTAGATCAGGTCTATCGGCGCGCCTTGCGCCTTCAGCTCGGCGCCGCGGTATTCAAACGAGATGCCTATGGGGAATTCGCCGGTGGCGGCCATCTTGCATGGCTTGGAGCCGGAATGGACGTACTGCGCCATGTTGACGTGCAGCTTGTCCATATAGTCCCAGCCTTGTTTCTCGCCCATCATCTGCAGCCAGGCGGACACATCCAGGTAGCCGGTGCCGGACGAGGCCGGGTGCGGCATCACGATCTGGCCTTTGTAGACCGGCTTGAGCAAATCGGCCCAGCTCTCCGGCCTGGGCAGGTTCTTTTTGGCGGCTTCCACCGTGTTGAAACAGATGGTGGCGGCCCACACGTCCATGCCGGTCCACTTCGGCGGCCTGGCCTTGTCGACGAACTGCGGGCTGAGCTTTTCCACGCCCTTAGGCGCGTAAGCCTGCAACATGCCCTGCTGGTCCAGGATCATCAGGCTGGTGGCCGCCAGCCCCCACACCGCGTCGGCCTGAGGACGGTTCTTTTCCGACAGCAGCTTGGCGGTGATGATGCCGGTGGACTCGCGCACCCAGCGGATTTCGATGTCCGGATTGACCTTCTCGAACGCCTCCTTGTAATCCTTGACCTGGTCGGCCTCCAGCGCGGTGTACACCGTCAGCGTGGTTTTGGCGTAAGCCAGCGGGGACAACAGTCCGGACACGGCCAGACCGACTGCGACTGCCATCTGCTTCTTCATGACGATGCTCCTTTGTTTAGACGTATAGACAAATTTGCCTACACACTGCGCCTGCTGAAATCACAGCCGCCACGGTAAGGGGCTTCGATGACTCGCCGGTGAAATCCAGGTGAATCTTGTTTTGCCGCACTAGACCAATTCGCGGAAAACCGCCCGGCCCCAGAAACCGCGGCCGGGTCCTGGCGCAACAACCCTGAAAATCAAACCGCATCAACTACTATGACAGAATGGGATTGAGCAGAAGAAAGCATGATCTTGGGCCGCATTCTTGACAGCATCGCCATCCGTCTGATGGCGCTGGCGATGCTGGTCGTCCTCACCGGTTCCTTCACGCGCTATTACGCGTTGAGCAACTTCCTTTATGAGGACCTGGGCAAAGTGGTGGAAAGCCAGCAGTTGATGCTGGCCAACTACGTCGCGCGCGACATCAACGACAAGATTTCACAAAGAGAGGATCTGCTGATCCACTTGGCCATGGTGCTACCTCCCGAGCTGCTGAATCGCCCGCCGCAATTGCGCAACTGGTTGAAGGAGCATTACCAGTACCAGCCGCTATTTTCCGTCGGACTATTCGTGGTGGGGCCAGACGGCCGCGCCATCGCCGACTACCCTCCCAGGCCCGACCGGCTGATCGTCGGCTACGGCGACCGCGACTACATCCGCGCGGCGCTGCGCGGCCAGCCCTATATCGGCCGGGCAGTGGTGGGCCGCATATCCAGGGTGCCGGTGCTGCCGATCGCGGCGCCCATACTCGGCGCGGACAAGAAAGTGAAAGCAGCGCTGGTGGGCGTCACCGCGCTGGCGGCGCCCAACTTTCTCGATCTGCTGCAACATACCCATATTGGCAACCATATCGACAGCTTCCTGCTGATCTCGCCGCGCGACCGCCAGTTCGTCTCCTCCTCGCAACCGGACATGATACTGCAGCCCTTGCCGCCACCTGGCGTCAACCTCTTGCACGACAAGGCGATGGCGGGCTTCCGCGGCGCCGGCATCACGACCAACGCCAAGGGGGAGGAAGAAGTCAGCGCCATCGCGTCCGTTCCCCGCGCCGGCTGGTTCGTGGTGGCCCGCCTGCCCAGCAGCGAGGCCTTCGCCACCGTGGAGCGCGTCAAGAGCTTCACGCTGCGCAACACCATCGCCGCGTTGGCGGCCTTCACCGTGATCTGCGGCGGCGGCCTGTACATCGTGCTGCGGCCGCTGTTCCTGGCCGCGCGCCACGCCGACCGCATGACCCGGGGCGAACTGCCGATGGAGCCGATGCCCATCCAGCGCAATGACGAGGTGGGCCATCTGATCGCGGCCTTCAACCGCCTGCTACACAAGCTCAACGATCAGCAGGAGGAACTGGCCCGCATGGCGCATCACGATTCTCTGACCGGCCTGCCCAATCGTTCGCTGCTATCCGATCGCCTGCACATGGCGCTGGCGCAGGCGCAGCGCAAGCGCTGCGGCGTGGCGCTGCTGTTCATGGATCTGGATGGCTTCAAGCTCATCAACGACAATCTGGGCCACAGGGCCGGCGACAAGGTGCTGTGGCAGGTGGCGCAACGCCTGTCCAATGTCGTGCGCCAAACCGACACGCTGGCGCGCATAGGCGGCGACGAATTCGTGCTGCTGCTCAGCGACCTGGACGACAACGCCGAGGAAATCGCCAATACCGTCGCCCAGAAATGCATCGCCGTATTCGACGCTCCCTTCCTGATAGCCGGCAACGCCTGTACTTTGGGCATTTCCATCGGCATTGCGTTGGGCGATGGGCTGAGCACCTCGGACAGCCTGCTGCAAGCCGCGGACCAGGCGATGTACCACGTCAAGAAAAGCGGCCACAGCGGCAGCGAAATCATCCGCATATGAAACCCGCCGCATATTGCCGCCGCTCGCCCGAAAACACACCGAGCGATCGGCAAAGACAGGCCAGAGCGTGGTTGCAACCGCCCGCCGCTAACGGATGCTTCCGGAAACCGCGCGCCTCCCCCGGCGAAAGCCGATATCCATCCTGGAAGTCCGCTGGCCGAAAACTATGCGTTTTCCTGCGCCGTCCCGCCTTGGCCAATGCCTAGGCAGCCTGCGGACAATAGCCGGATGCGGGCCATGAAATTGAATTCAAATTGTCCACAGCAAAATCATTAAAATAAAACCGCCGCTCGTTCATGCCCTTTTCCACGCAATCCTCCGACTTGCTCCGCACAACATGTCCTGATACTGGGCGCGCGCTCCGCCGCATGCCTGAAATGGGCCCGCGCCTTTCGCGCCACCGGCTGGCGGGTAAGCGCGGCGGACTCTCTGCGCTGGCCGGCGAGCCGTTTCAGCGGCGCGGTTGACGCCGATATCCGGCTGCCCGAGCCCCGCGCCAATTCCCAAAACTGGCGAGCTGCGCTGCAAAAACTGGTGGAAAACCAGGCGGTCGACCTGATCCTGCCGATCTGCGAGGAGGTGTTCTACCTGGCGCACTGGCGCGACAGCCTGGCCACCCTGCGCCAGCTACATCACAAACTCAGTTTCGCCAGGATGACCGCCGACTGGCCCGCTCCGGCTCCGGAAACCAGGCTGCTGGAATCGCCAGACGCGGTTGCCCGGCTGTTGCGGGCCTCCCCCGGCTGGATCTTCAAACCCGCTTACTCCCGTCTTGCCAGCCAAACCCTGCCGCGCTCCAGCCAAAAGGCGCTGGGCAGAATACGCCCTACCCTGGTCCAGCCTTGGGCCGCGCAGCGTTATGTTCCAGGGGGCGAGCGCCGCAGCTACCGCCCATGCCTGCCACCAGCGGCCAGGTGGCCTTCGACTTCATCAAAACCGCCAATGGCAGCTGCGACGTGCTGGAGTGCAATCCGCGCGCCACCAGCGCCTTCCATCTGTTCCACAATCTGCCGCAACAGCTGGCGGCGGCGTTGCTGGGCGATATTCCGCCAGGAGAGACACTGCGGCCTAGCACCGGGCTTAGTGCCATGAAACCGGCAAGCGCTGGACGATTGATGCGGTAGCCAAGCGGACAGGGAGGACAAGGCGCACTATGCTGACATATCGGCGCAGCGGCGCCGACCAACCGGTTTCCGACATCCGAGGCATCTTCGCCATGAGCCTGCTGCAAAACATCAAAGTCGGGCCGCGCCTGGCCGTTTCCTTCATGGTGCTGCTGGCCATCCTGCTGGCGGTCAGCGCCAGCGTCTGGAACGGCCTGTCGCGCATCGAGGGCAGCACCCGGCATATCGTCGGCAACGACGCCAGCAAGCTGCAGGTGGCGGCGGAGTTGGACCGCCACTCGCAAAACGCCGCCCTGCTGCTGCTGCAGATCATCTCCACCCCTGACCAGCCGCAGCGCGTCCCGCTTTACGCCGCGATGGACGAGGCCAACCGCCATGCCAACGAGGCCTTCCAGCGCCTGAAGGCGCTGCCCTGGACGCCGGAGCAGGCGCCCCCCCTGCAACAGCTGTCCGATCTGCGCGCCCGCTACAGCGCCGCCTTCAGCGATACGGTGGATTTGGTGGAATCGAACGACCCCGCGGCGCTGGCGCGGCAGTACGCCAGCCAGACCCGGCCGGCGCTGCAGCAGCTGCTGGCCGCCACCACCGCGCTCTCCGCCACCCAGCAGGGCGACATGAACAGCGAACTGGCCGGCGTGCTGTCCCTGATGGGCGATACCCGACTGCTGCTCTTGATCTTCAGCGCCGTCGCCGTCGCAGCCGGCCTGCTGCTGTCCTGGAGCGTCACCCGCAGCATCACCGGGCCGCTGGAGCACAGCGTGGCGGTGATGGGCGCGATGGCCCAGGGCGATTTGCGCAGCAAGGTGAGCATCCGCGGCAGGGACGAAACCTCGCTGATGCTAGGCCGGATGTCGCAGATGCAGGCGCATCTGGCCGCGCTGGTGCAGGAATTGCGCCACTCCGCCAACATCGTCGCCGACACCGCGGCTTCCACCCGCTCGGGCGCAGTGGAGGTGGCGAGCGGAGTGGAGCGGCAACAGGTGGAAATCCATCAGATCAACGCCGTGGTGGAGGCATTCGCCGGCAAGCTGCATAGCGCCGCGCATACCGCCATCCAGGCGCAGGACCGCGCCAAGAGCGCCGCCGCGCTGGCCCAGCGCGGACAAAGCCTGATCCAGACCGCCTCCAGCGAGATCACGGCGATCGCCGGCCAGATCCAGGGCAGCGCGGCGGCGATGGACGCCTTGCGCCAGCGCGCCAATTCGATGCGCGACATGATAGAGGCGGTGACAGACATCGCCGACCAGACCAATATGCTGGCGCTGAACGCCGCCATCGAGGCCGCGCGCGCCGGCGAATTGGGCCGCGGCTTCGCCGTGGTGGCCGACGAGGTGCGCCGGCTGGCCGACCGCACCGCCAAGGCCACGCGCGAAATCAACGACGTGATCTCGGCGATAGACAATCAGACCACCGAGGCGATGGTGCAGATAGAACAGGGGCAAAAGGAAATGGCGCGCGGCGTGGACATGATCCGCGAAATCGTCGAACCGCTGACCGAGCTGAAAGAAGGCGCCACCGAAACCGCCAGCGAACTGGACCGGCTGGTAGCGAATATCGCCGAACAGGTGAGCGAAAGCCAGGTGATCGCGCACAGCGTCGCCACCATCGCCCAGTCGGCCGACGAAAGCCTGCATGCCACGCAGGGCGCCAGGCAGAACAGCACTCAGTTGCTGGAAGTGAGCAACACGCTGCAGAACCAGATGCGCCGCTTCGTGCTGGACAGCTGAAGCGCATGGCCGGGCTGCCATCCAGCGGCCCGGTTCACCGCTCCGACGCCCGCAGCCCCAGCAGATCCAGCAGCCGCTCCCCCGCCTCAGCCAACCCGCCGTCGTTGACCAGCACCGCGCAGCCATCCGGCGGCGTGAACGCCCGCGCCTCCTCCAGCCGGCGCGCAATCGCCTCGGCCGGCTCGCGGCCGCGCGCCGCCAGCCGGGAGGCCAGCACCGCCGGACTGGCGGTGATCCACAAGGGCCGCAAGGAGGGAAAGCGCTGGGCCGCCAGCGGCAGCGACGAGCGCGAGCCATTGACCACCACGTCCAGCCCCTGCCGCAGCCACAGCGCCGCCTCCACGCCCAGGCCGTAGGCCAGACCGTTGCGCCGCCAGGCCAGCGCGAAACAGCCGGCGCGCTCGCGCTGGTCAAACTCCTCCAGGCTCAGCGCCACGTGATTCTCGCCGCCGGCATCGGCCGGACGGGTGATGTAGCGGTGGGCGAACATCAGCCTGCCGTCCGCCGGCAGCCGCTGCCTGACATAGGCCAGCAGGCTGTCCTTGCCCGCTCCGGAGGGGCCGATCACATACCACAGCGTTCCCGCTTCAGCAGCCATAGCGCTCCACCTCGCCGTCAAAGCCGCAGTGGGCGAGATAGCGGAACGGCCCGCCCTGCTCTCTCTCGACAAACAAGGCGATGCCGTCGACCAGGGCCGGCTCCAGCCCGGCAAAGTGCCGCCGCGCCGCCGCCTCCAGGCTGGCGGCCAAACCTGAATCGCGCGCCAGCGCCGCGGTCAGCGTCAGGTGGAAGCGGAACTGCTCGAACACATAGGGATAGCCCCAGCGCCGGCACAGAGCCTGTTGGCGCGCGTCCAGCCCCTGCCGCGGCTTGGGCGGCCGGCCGCGGTCGGCCCATGGATCCAGCGCCACGGTGCAGACGGCGGCCAGCTCCTCCAGCTCCTCCAGCTCGGCCGGCGCCGCGCTCGGCCGCAGCGCCAGAAAATCGTCCAGCCAGTCCACCCGCAGCGCCAACGCGAAAGGGGTGAAGCGCGCGGCCAGTTGGGAGACGCTGTCGATCAGCCGCGCCTCGTCCGCCGCCGGGCTCAACTCAAACGGCGCCTTCAAGGTGGCGTGCCAACCGTAGCGGGCGGCGTCGCGGGTGATATCCGCCTGCGTGAACGGCGGAACGCCATCCAGAACCGGTGGCGCCAGAGGCTGGCCGGCGGCGGCGTCCCGGCCCAGCCAGCGACTGCCGGCGCGCCACAGCGCGGAATCCGGCCTGGGCGCGTAATACAGCGCGTAGCGCATCAGTCGTCCTCCATCACCAGTTGCACCAGATCGCCGTTGAAGCAGGTGATGCCGTACTGCACCGGCCTGCCGTCCGGATCGACGTTCAGCGACTTCACATGCAATACCGGCCGGTTCTTGGGTATGCCCAGATAATCCACCGTCTCGCCATCCGGCAGACGGGCGGTGACGCGGGTGAAGCGGCGGGTGTAGTCGTTGACGCCGAACTCGCGCAGCGTGCGCGTCACCGAGCGCTGCCGCTGGTAGACCTGCGGCAGGCCGGCGAAGCGCGCCGCCGGGAAGAACAGCGTGGCGCAGTCCACCACCCGCGTCTCCACCCGGCTGAGCGTCTTGATGCGGAACAGCTCGTCGCCCACCGCCACCTCCAGCAAGGCCGCCAGTTCGGCGTTGGCTGGCACCGTGTCGCTCAGCAAGACATCTATGTCGGAGCTGAGGTTCTGCCGCGCCATGTTCTGGGAGAAGCGGGTGCGCCTGCTGATGGCGTAGTCGATGGCGTTGTCCTGCACGAAGGTGCCGCGCCCCTGCTCCACCCGCAACAGGCCGCGCTCCACCAGCGTGGCCACCGCGCGGCGTATGGTGTGGCGGTTGACGGCGAAGCGTTCCGCCAGTTGCAGCTCCGTCGGCAGCTGCGCGCCGGCCTGCAATGCTCCGCTGGCGATTTCGGCCGCCAGGCTGTCTTCTATCTGCCGCCAGACGGCGACGCCGGAACCTCTTTCTATCATCGCAACCCTCCCTGTTGTCCTGCACCGGCAAAGGTCTAGTCACGCCGTCAAAACGTCACAAAAACTTCATCGCCGCATGCTGTTTGTCCTTGGTTGAGCGCCATTATCATGCATACGTCTATACGTTTATATGAATCTTTCTTGAACCATGAGGCATACGATGGACACCCCGACAAGACAACGCTGGCTCTCCGTGCTGGCCAACAGCCCGCGTCCGCGGCTGGAAAGCCTGCTGTCTCCCGCCCTGCCGCCGGCCGAGCATTGCCAGTGGCTGCGCCGCGCCGAAACCGGGCTGGTGATGCTGCAGGGCCGCAGCGGCGGGACCGGCGCCCGCTTCAATCTGGGCGAAGCGGCCGTCAGCCGCGCCAGCTGCCAGATAGCCGGCCGGCTGGGCCACGGCTGGGTGCGCGGCAGCGACGGCCTCCACGCCGAACTGATCGCCCAGGCCGACGCGCTGTTGCAAGACCCGCAACAGCGGCAGCGGCTGCTGAGCTTATGGATAACGCCCCTGGAAGCCGAACTGGCGGCGCGCCGCGAAAGCGCCGCGCGCGAGGCCGCCGCCAGCAAGGTGGAGTTTTTCACCATGGTGCGGGGGGAATGACCATGCGCGCCGCTTTTGCCGATCCCGTCGCCCACGCCCAGCAGATCTTCCGCCACGCGCTTGCCGCCCTGGCCGAACCTATGCTGCCGCAGACGCTGTCCATCCTGCCGCCGGCCCTGCCCGGCCTCAAGGCCGGCACCGCCGCCCTGCTGTACACGCTGCTGGACCAGGATGTCGGCGTCTGGCTGCCGGCGCTGCCGGACGACACCGTCGCCAGCCTGCGCTTTCACACCGGCATGCGGCTGGTGGATTTGCCGGAACAGGCCGATTTCATCGTCGTCGCCCAGGGCATGCCGCTGCCCGACCTAGCCAGCCTCAAGGCCGGCAGCGCCGAATACCCTGACCGCTCCGCCACCTTGCTGATCGAAACCGCCGGTTTCAATCAAGACCAAGTGGAAGGCAGCGGCCCCGGCTTCCAGACGCCGCGCCGCTTCGGCATCGATGGCGCTTCTCCAGGCTTCTGGCGCCAATGGCAAAGCAACCACGCGCGCTTCCCGCTGGGCGTGGACGCGCTGCTGATCACCGACACCCAGCTGGCCGGCCTGCCGCGCAGCGCCGTCATCAAGGAGGGCTGACATGTACGTTGCCGTAAAGGGCGGAGAAACCGCCATCGCCCGCTCCTGGGACTTGCTGGCCGCCGCGCGCCGCGGCGACGAGTCCGTGCCGGAATTGACGCTTGCCCAAATCCGCCAGCAGATGCGGCTGGCGGTGGCGCGGGTGATGCAGGAAGGCTCGCTGTACGACGAGGAACTGGCGGCGCTGGCGCTGAAACAGGCGGCCGGCGACAGCATGGAAGCCATCTTCCTGCTGCGCGCCTTCCGCACCACGCTGCCGCGCTTCGCCAGCAGCCTGCCGCTGGACACCGCCGCGATGCGGGTGCGCCGCCGCGTGTCCGGCACTTTCAAGGACGTGCCTGGCGGCCAGATCCTCGGCCCCACCGCCGACTACACCCAGCGCCTGCTGGACTTTTCCCTGGCAGAGCCGCCCGTTCCGGCTCAGCCGGCGCGTGCCGCCGCGCCGCTGCCGGACGCGCTGCCCTGCGTGCTGGAGGTGCTGGACCGCGAAGGACTGATCGAAGCCGACCTGCCTCCGGCCGGCGACCCGGATCCGGTAGACCTGACCCGCGAACCGCTGATGTTCCCGGCCGGCCGCCCGGCGCGGCTGCAGAACCTGGCGCGCGGCGACGAAGGCTGGCTGCTGGGCCTGGCCTACTCCACCCAGCGCGGCTACGCCGAAAGCCATCCCTTCGCCGGCGAGATCCGCATGGGCGAGGTCAGCGTCTTCGTCTGCCCTGAAGAGCTGGGCTTCGAGATAGACATCGGCGAGATCACGCTGACCGAATGCCAGATGATCAACCAGTTCGGCGGCAGCAAGCGCGCGCCGCCGCAATTCACCCGCGGCTACGGCCTCAGCTTCGGCGAGGCCGAGCGCAAGGCGATGGCGATGGCGCTGGTGGACCGCAGCCTGCGCGCGGAAGAACTGGGCGAAGCCGCCCACGCCCCGGCCCAGCAAGCGGAATTCGCTCTGTGCCACAGCGACAACGTCGAGGCCTCCGGCTTCGTCCAGCATCTGAAGCTGCCGCATTACGTCGACTTCCAGGCCGAGCTGTCGCTGATCCGCGCGCTGCGCGCGCAGAACCCTCAGGAGCCAACCCATGACTGAAGTCCGCAACCACGGCCAGTGGCAGTACAACTTCGGTTTTCTGGACGAAAACACCAAGCGCATGCTGCGCCGCGGGCTGTTGAAGGCGGTGGCCATCCCCGGCTACCAGGTGCCGTTCGGCAGCCGCGAAATGCCGCTGCCCTACGGCTGGGGCACCGGCGGCATCCAGCTGACCGCCAGCATCATAGGCCGCGACGACGTGCTCAAGGTGATAGACCAGGGCGCCGACGACACCACCAACGCCGTCAACATCCGCCGCTTCTTCGCCCGCGTCGCCGGCGTGGCAACCACTAGCCGCACCGTCGAGGCCAGCGTGATCCAGACCCGCCACCGCATTCCGGAAACGCCGCTGGCGGCCGGCCAGATCATGGTGTTCCAGGTTCCGGAGCCGGAACCGCTGCGCACGCTGGAAGCCAGCGAGGTGGAAACCCGCAAGCTGCACGCCCACCAGGAATACGGCCTGATGCACGTCAAGCTGTACGAGGACATCGCCCGCTTCGGCCACATCGCCACCAGCTACGACTACCCGGTGCTGGTGAACGGCAGGTATCTGGCCTCGCCGTCGCCGATACCCAAGTTCGACAACCCCAAGCTGGACAGAAGCCCGGCGCTGCTGCTGTTCGGCGCCGGCCGCGAGAAGCGCCTGTACGCGATACCGCCCCATACCCGGGTGGAAAGCCTGGCCTTCGACGACCACCCGTTCGAGGCGCAAAGCTGGCAGCACCGTTGCGCGCTGTGCGCCTCGGACGCCAGCTACCTGGACGAGATCGTCACCGACGACGCCGGCAGCCGGACCTACGTCTGCTCCGACACCGATTACTGCCAGGACCGCCGGCAAGGCCAGGAGAACACGCAATGAATCAGGCCATACTTTCCGTCAGCGGCCTGGCCAAGGACTACGGCAACGGCCAGGGCTGCTTCGGCATCGATTTCGATCTGTACCAAGGCGAAGTGCTGTGCATAGTCGGCGAATCCGGCTCCGGCAAATCCACGCTGCTGTCCACGCTGGCTGGCCGGCTGGCGGCGGACGCCGGCAGCGTGCGCTTTCGCGACCGCGACGGCCGCAGCCACGAATTGACCAAGCTGGCCGAAGCCGAGCGCCGCCGCCTGGCGCGCAGCGAATGGGGCTTCGTCACCCAGCACGCCCGCGACGGCCTGCGCATGAACGTCTCCGCCGGCGCCAACGTCAGCGAGCGGCTGATGGCGCTGGGCGAGCGCCACTACGGCCGGCTGCGGCAAACCGCCGGCGACTGGCTGGAAAAAGTGGAGATCAGCCGCGAGCGGCTGGACGACAGGCCCAGCGCCTTCTCCGGCGGCATGCAGCAGCGGCTGCAGATCGCCCGCAACCTGGTCACCCGGCCGCGGCTGGTGTTCATGGACGAGCCCACCGGCGGGCTGGACGTGTCGGTGCAGGCGCGCTTCCTCGATCTCACCCGCCGCCTGGTGCACGACACCGGCATCGCCGTGATCATGGTCACCCACGATCTGGGCGTGGCGCGGCTGCTGGCGCAGCGCACGCTGGTGATGCAGCGGGGCCGCGTGGTGGAAGCCGGCCTCACCGACCAGATCCTGGACGATCCGCAGCACCCCTACAGCCAGCTCCTGGTGTCCTCCATCCTGCAGGCCTGAAATCATGACGCTACTGATAGACGCATCCCAACTGTCCAAAACCTTCGTCCTGCACCAGCAGGACGGACTAAGATTGCCGGTGCTGGCCGACGTCTCGCTGCAGGTTGCCGCCGGCGAGTGCGTGGCGCTGGCCGGCCCGTCCGGCGCCGGCAAGAGCACCCTGCTCAAGGCGCTGTACGCCAACTACCTGGTGCAGCGAGGCAGCATCCGCATCCGCCACCACGGCGGCTGGGTGGACATGGCCTGCGCGCTGCCGCATGAAATCGCCGAAGTGCGCCGCCATACGCTGGGCTATGTCAGCCAGTTCCTGCGGGTGATCCCGCGGGTGTCGGCGCTGGACATCGTGGCCGAGCCGCTGCTGGAATGGGGCGCGGCCGAGAACGAGGCCAGGCGAAGCGCCGGCGCATGGCTGGCGCGGCTGAACATCGCCGAGCGGCTGTGGAGCCTGCCCCCGGCAACCTTCTCCGGCGGCGAGCAGCAGCGCGTCAACATCGCGCGCGGCATGATCGCGCCGCGCCCCATCCTGCTGCTGGACGAACCCACCGCCTCGCTGGACGCCGCCAACCGCCAGGTGGTTATAGAATTGATGCGCGAGGCGAAGCAGCGCGGCGCGGCGCTGGTGGGCATCTTCCACGACGAATCCACCCGCGACGCCGTCGCCGACCGCATTTTCGACGTGCCGCTGGCCGTCGCACAGGAAACCACCGCATGAAACAGATACTCAACCACGCCCGCCTGATCCTGGCCGACGGCGTCATCGAGCGCGGCGCGCTGGAAATCGACAACGGCGTGATCAGCGCCATCCATCAACAGCCGCTGCCCGCCGGACAAGGAGAAGACCTGGCCGGCGCCGACCTGCTGCCGGGCCTCACCGAAATCCACACCGACAATCTGGAAAAGCACCTGATGCCGCGCAACGGCGTGCTGTGGCCGATACTGCCGGCGGTGATCACCCACGACGCGCAATGCGTGGCCGCCGGCATCACCACGGTGCTGGACGCGCTGGCGGTGGGCGACCTGGAGGGCGAAAGCGTGCGGCTGGACACGCTGCACAGCTCCTTCGCCGCGATAGACCAGGGCATGCGCGGCGACGCGCTGCGCGCCGAGCACCTGTTCCACCTGCGCTGCGAACTGGCCTTCCCGCAGCTGTTGCAAGAACTGGAACCGCTGATCGGCCACCCGGCGGTGAAGCTGGTATCGGTGATGGACCACACTCCAGGCCAGCGCCAGTACCGAGACCTGGAGCAATACAAGAAGTACTACGGCAAGAAAAAGGTGGGCTGGACCGAAGACACCTTCCTCGCCGCGGTTGACGAGCGCCGCGCCAAGCAGGCCGAGTACGCGGCGCGGCACAAGCAGGCGGTGGTGGAGATGGCGCGCGCGCGCGGCATCGCGCTGGCCAGCCACGACGACACCGACGCCGGCCATATCGCCGAGGCGCTGCGCGACGGCGTGGCGATCTCGGAATTCCCCACCACGCTGGAGGCGGCCCAGGCCGCCCGCGCGCACGGCGTGCAAACCGTGATGGGCGCGCCCAATGTGGTGCGCGGCGGCTCGCACTCCGGCAATGTGGCCGCTCTGGAACTGGCGCGCCGCGGCCTCCTGGACATCCTGTCGTCCGATTACGTGCCAGCCAGCCTGCTGCACGCCGCCTACTTGCTGGAACGCGAGGCCGGCTGGAGCCTGGACCACGCCATCGCCACCGTCACCGTCAACCCGGCGCGCGCGGTGGGCCTGCACGACCGCGGTCGCATCGCCGTCGGCCAGCGCGCCGACCTGGTAGAAGCGCGCCTGCATGGCGACGTCCCGCTGGTACGGCAAGTGTGGAAAGCCGGACGGAGGGTGTTCTGATGGACCACAGCATCCGCGCCGTCCGCCAGTTGCTGCTCAGCCACGGCCAGCGGCATTATGGCGAAGCGGTCACCCAGCTGGACCACGCGGTCCAGGCCGCCACGCTGGCGCGCGACTGGGGCTGCGACGATGAAATCGCGCTGGCCGCCTTCCTGCACGACATCGGCCACCTGCTGGAGCATGACGGCTGCCGGAGCATGGGCGGCTACGGCGCGATGGCGCACGACCGGCTGGGGCGCGACTACCTGCTGGAACTGGGCTTTTCGCCGCGGGCCGCGCATCTGGTGGCGATGCACGTGCCGGCCAAGCGCTATCTGTGCGCAGCCGATCCGCAATACCTGGCGCAGTTGTCGCCGGCCAGCGCCGCCACGCTGGACTACCAGGGCGGACCGATGACGGCCGAAGAGGCGGACGCGTTCTCGCAACTGCCGGACCTGGCCGACATCCTGCAACTGCGCCGGCTGGACGAGGCCGCCAAGGACGGCGGCTGGAGTCTGGACCAGGTCGAGTGGATCTGGCCGCTGATGGCCGGGCATCTGGCCAATCAGCGCGCCCAAGCCTGACAAGCGTCGGCAATCGCCAAACTGCCTCGCCGCGGGCATTGCGCCGAGGCGGCCTTTGATTGCGTCACCAGGCCAGCGGGCCCTTCTCGCCATTGGCGTGCTCGCCGTAGTAGAGCGAAGGCAGGAAGCGCGCCAGGCAGCTGAATTCGTTGTAGCAATGCCGCATCAGCTCCAACCCCAGCATGTCCGGCACCCTTTGGCCGGACGCTCCCAGCACGAAACGGCTGCGCAGCACCGCGCCATGGGAGGTATCCCGCGCCAGATGGATCATCTCGCCATCCAAAGGGTCGCCGCTGGCGTCCAGCCTCGGCTCGTCGCCGAATGCGATACGCGCGCACACCAGCCCCGACACCTCGCGCCGCTTCCATGCGTTCGCCAGCGCCGCGTCGGTGAAGAATAGCTTGGGATCATGAAACTTCAGCACCGCCGCCACCGGCGGAATTTCGCCCAACGACTCCACCGCGCGGACGGTCGCGCCAATGAAACTCACTCCCTTTTCCCTGCTGGCGTCCCAGCCATGCAAGGTGTGATGGTCGTGCGGATGCCACCAACGGATATGCTGGGTGGTATCGAAGAACTTGAACCACCAGTCAAGCATCCTGCCGGCGCAGTTCGGCAGCTCTGTCCGCGCCGCCACCTGCAAACGGCCGTCCGGCAGGCGCTGAATGCCCATTTCCAACGGCATCGGTGCCGGCGACAACATATCGTCATGCAGGCCGGACACAACTGAACATGCGTGTTCCATAGTATTCACAGTACACTCCTTGCGCTTGATAAGCGGCTCAACACCATGGCGGCCTCTGAAGCCTACATGCCTGGCCAGCAGCCAGGCACCTCCGCCGCACACTTTAATTAAGAAACACAATACGTTTCCATATTGAGCGAGCATGCGCACGATGTCAATCAGAAAACAGGTCTCGCAGCCGGACAACGCCGCGGCGCGCCCCAGAGGCCGCCCCGCCGCTCCCGAGCAAGAAATGAAACAGCAGGTATTGGAAGCCGCCGCCCAGCTGCTGCTGGATAAGGGTTATCACGCCGCCACCATGGAGGCGGTGGCCAAGCAAGCCAAAGTGGCCAAAAAGACGGTTTACCGCTTTGCCGCCAACAGCGAGGAATTGCTGGCCGCCATCATCGACAATTGGACCGAAGCCTTCGCCGCCGCGCTGCAAGCTCCGGCGGCAGACCCGGACAACCTGCAGCAAACTCTGGAAATCCTGCTGGCCACTATTGCCGGCCGCGTGCTGTCGCAACAGGCAGTAGGGATGTTCAGGCTATTGATCAATGACTTTCCGGGACGCGAACAGGCGCTGGCCGCCTATACCGAACATGGCATCCGCCATAGCACCGCCTTGCTGGCCGACTGGCTGGAACGGCAGCGCCGCCGCGGACGGCTGCGATTCGACGATACGGAGACCACTGCGGGCCTGCTGCTGGCGATGACCATAGCGGAGCCGCTGCGGCAGATGGCGCTGGGACTGGCGCCGCCAGGCATGGACGACAAGACGCGCGCCCGCATCCAGGCGGCGGTGAAGTTGTGCTATGCGGGAATGAAGCCGGACGGACGGCAGGATTGACAGTGGGCGGCCTTACACTTGGTCGGTAACGACTATCTCGGCCATGGCAAACTCGTCGGCGGTGGCCGGCTCGAACTGCGCCTCCATCGTCGCGAACATCGCCGGCGTCACTTCAAAGGCAAAAGTCTGGCCCCTGGCGGCATTGCGCCGCGCCACCCTCGCCATTACCCAGAAGAAATCCAGCGGCTGTGGCAGATCCGGGCCATACAACTGTCCCATCCAGTCATCTATCACCAGATGCACCGCCTGACCGGCGCCGCGAGTGTGGGTGGACTTGCCGGCACCTTGCGGGCCGAACATCAGATGCGGCTTGATCATCGTCATGGCCTTGCAAAGAACGCCGCCGGCTGGCGGAATCAGTGCTTTAACATGGCCATGCCCACCGACTTGGGCGCGGTGTGGACGAAGCCGTACTGGGAATACAGATGCTGCGCGTCGCCGTCGGCGATCAGGCTGATGTAGGCGCTAGGCGGCGCCTCGCGCTCGATATAGCCACGGATCGCGGCCATGATGCGCTTGCCCAGCCCCTTGCCCTGATGCCCGGGCAAGACCGCGATGTCCACCACCTGGTAGAAACTGCCGCCATCGCCTATCACCCGGCCCATGCCGATGGTTTCACCCCCTTCTCGGACCAGCACCGCGAACAGGGTGCCGGCCAAGCCGCGGCGGGCGGCCTCTTCGGTTTTGGGGCTTAAGCCGGCAGCCTCGCGCAAATGCCGGTAAGTGGCGGCATCCGGCACGGCCTCCAGCAATTGGTAACCGCCGCCGCAAGCATCCGCCGGCGCTCTAGCGTCAACGGCAGCGCTATCGATCCGACACTCCATCAGCTCCTCATCGACAAAATCGTCGCCCACCCGCACCGCGTCCGGCACCCTGCCGACGCGGCAAAAACCGCAGGAACGGTACAGCGACGAAGCGGCCTCGTTTCCGGCATGCACCGCCAGGCTGAGCCACAACAGCCCCGGCCAGGTGCGCGCCCGCTCCTGCATCGCCCGCATCAGCAGACGGGCAATGCCCTGCCCGCGGTAAGCCGGCAAGGTGAACACGCCCTGCACCAGCGCGCGGTGGCATAGTTTGGCGCGCGCCTGGCGTCGCAGGGCCGCCACGGCCACCAGTGTCACGCCGTCGAACGCGCCGAACACCGCCTGCGACGCTCCGGGCGCGATCTTGCTGCGGATATCGTCCAGGCTCAGCGCGGCGATTTCGTCCAGGTTGAAATGAATCGCCGCCGGCGCATCGGCGGCGGCGGCCAGACGAATCTGGCGGTAGGTCGGCGGCTTGCAACAAGCGCACTGCGATCAAGACACTCTCCTGCCGCCCGCGCCGTCAAGCCGACCAAGACACTCTCCTGCCGCCCGCGCCGTCAAGCCGACAACGCGCCGGCGGCGCCAACATTTATTTCACCGCTCCGGCATCCGCAGCCGCGCAAGTAAAGCTGCCGTAGCTGACCGACTTGACCTTGCCCTGGCCGCAGGTTTTCACCGCCTGCTCCGTCATCCTCTGCAATTGCGCCGCGTCGCGATAGCCATCGCCATTGCCGATCACGCAGCCGGACAAGCCCGCGGCCGCCAACACCCCTATCAGCATCTTTGTCATACAGGCCCCCGGCCAGTCATGCCGCCCCGCCGGGACGCGCATGAAATTTCTTTAGAATGGCCACAGTTTAAACATTAATGACATTCAAATCCACAGCCTGCGCGGCTTTTTGCAAGCGCAAACGCTCCGACAGCAAAGGCCCGGACAGATGTTCCGCTCCCATCTGCTGCGCCAGGCCCAGCATGTTCTGGCAGACGATGTCCTCCACCGCCAGCGCGTAGCCCTGCTCCACCAGTTGCGGCACCAGTTGCAGCAGCCGGTCGCGCACCTGCGGATACATGATGGCGCGGCCCATGAAGCGCGGCGCCAGCGTCAGGAAATCCGGCTCCAACCGCCACAGCCGCAGCAGATCCTCCCGGCATTCGCCGAAATCGCCCAGGCCCAGCTTATGGCCGTGCTGGCGGTAGCGCCGCAACAGCGACAGGCCCAGCTCGCTGGTCTTGCCGTTGAGGAACAGCAGCAAGGGCGCCTGGCTGGCGGGGAACTCCAGCACCTCCAGCAGCCGCGCGGTGAAGTCGACGATGCGGTCGCTGTAGGCGTGGCAGATCCGCGGATCGACATCGATGCGCAAAGGCAGATGGCGGCCGTTGCGGCCCAGGTGGTTGACCAGGTGCAGAGCGCGGATCAGCTTGAGCAGCGCCACCGCCTTGCTCTCGGCGTAATTCATCGCGAACAGCCAGTTGGCCGGCAAAGCCTGGCCAAACTGGCCGAAGATGCGCAGCCGCGCCGCGTATTGCAGCAATTGACAGCGTCCGTCGCGCAGCCGCGCCTGCGGAATGAAACTGCTGCTCAGCCACCAGCCGTCGAAGCTGGCGAAAACCTCCTGCTCGTTCCACTGCAGCCTGGCAGACACGCCCTCCTGCTGCAAAAATTGCTGGCAGGCGGCCAGCATCGCGGGCGAGAAGCCGGCAGGCAATTGTTTGGCGGGCTTGAATCGTTTCATGGCCGGGACCGGATGAGTTGGACTGGCGCTAATATAGGCCCGGGTTTGACGCTGGAATATATTGTTTCCTGATAAGGCTATCAGCTTTGCTGAAATACCGTCTTTTGCTGAAATATGCATTTGCATTGCAGATTTTCTTGGTTCCGATCCCGACAAGCCGGACTCTACAGTGTGGCCATCGTTCAGAATCCATAACAGGAACCGCCATGCGCCTGCGCCCATTGCATCGACTCGCCCTCGCCCTGCTGCTTGCCGGCAGCGCCTCCGCCTTCGCCGAGGTCACCCTGCTCAATGTCTCCTACGACCCGACGCGCGAGCTGTATCAGGAATTCAACGCCTCCTTCGCCAAATACTGGAAGGCCAAGAGCGGAGAAACCGTCACCGTCAAGCAATCGCACGGCGGCTCCGGCAAGCAGGCGCGCTCGGTGATAGATGGGCTGGACGCCGATGTGGTGACGCTGGCGCTGGCCTACGACATCGACGAAATCAGCAGCCAGGCCAAATCCATCGCCCCCAACTGGCAGCAGCGCCTGCCCAATAATTCTTCGCCCTACTCATCCACCATCGTGTTCCTGGTGCGCAAAGGCAATCCCAAGCACATCAAGGACTGGAACGACCTGGTGAAGCCCGGCGTGGAAGTGGTGACCCCCAATCCCAAGACCGGCGGCGGCGCGCGCTGGAACTATCTGGCGGCCTGGGGCTACGCGCTGAAGCAGCCGGGCGGCAACGACGCCAAGGCCAAGGACTTCGTCAAGAAGCTGTACGGCAATGTGAAGGTGCTGGACTCCGGCGCGCGCGGCTCGCTGATCACCTTCACCCAACGCGGCATCGGCGACGTGCTGCTGTCGTGGGAGAACGAGGCTTATCTCGCCACCCGCGAGCTGGGGCCGGACAAGTTCGACATCGTCACCCCGTCCATTTCCATCCTGGCAGAACCGCCGGTCAGCGTGGTGGACAAGGTGGTGGACAAGCGCGGCACCCGCAAGGTGGCCGAGGCCTATCTCAAGTACCTGTACAGCCCGGAGGGCCAGAACCTGGCCGCCAAGCACTACTACCGCCCGCGCGACCCGCAGGTGGCGGCCAAGTACGCCGGCCAGTTCAGCCAGGTGAAGCTGTTCACCATAGACCAGGTGTTCGGCGGCTGGCAGAAGGCGCAGAAAACGCACTTTGCCGATGGCGGGGTGTTCGACCAGATCATCGCCCGCTAAGCCCGCGCCCACTCAACAACCGCCCGCCGCCAACGCCGGGCGGTTTGTTTTGCCGCCGCGCCGCTTTGCACAATATTGCATAAGCATTGAATAAATACTTATTTTCAGAATAAGGCTGGCGCGGATATTGTTTATTCGGTTATATGAAATGGAATCCACCATGCCCGCCAGTCTTGCCTCCCCTCCGGCCGCCCGGCCGCCGCGCGTATTGCCGGGCTTCGGCCTGTCGCTGGGCTTCACGCTGAGCTATCTGTCGCTGCTGGTGCTGATTCCGCTGTCCGCCGTGATCCTGCGCGCCGGCAGCCAGCCGTGGGACAGCTTCTGGCAGGCCGCCACCGCGCCGCGGGTGCTGGCCTCGTACCGGCTGAGCTTCAGCATGGCGCTGCTGGCAGCCGCCGTCAACACGCTGTTCGGCCTGCTGCTGGCCTGGTCGCTGGTGCGCTACCGCTTTCCCGGCAAACGGCTGATCGACGCGCTGGTGGACCTGCCCTTCGCGCTGCCGACCGCGGTGGCCGGCATCGCCCTTACCGCGCTGTACGCCGGCAACGGCTGGCTGGGGCAGTATCTGGAGCCGCTGGGGCTGAAAGTGGCCTTCGGCCCGTTGGGCGTGCTGGTGGCGCTGGTCTTCATCGGCCTGCCCTTCGTCGTGCGCACGGTGCAGCCGGTGCTGGAAGATCTGGAGACCGAACTGGAGGAAGCCGCCGCCTGCCTGGGCGCGCAACGCTGGCAGGTGTTCCGCCACGTGATCCTGCCCACGCTGCAACCAGCATTGCTCACCGGCTTCGCGCTGGCCTTCGCCCGCGCGGTGGGCGAATACGGCTCGGTGATCTTCATCGCCGGCAACATCCCGATGGTGTCGGAAATCACCCCGCTGATGATCATCAGCAAGCTGGAACAATTCGATTACGCCGGCGCCACCGCCATCGCGTCGGTGATGCTGCTGGCGTCCTTTCTGCTGCTGCTGGCCATCAACGGCCTGCAGTGGTGGAGCGCGCGCCGCCATGGCCGCGCGGGAGGCCGGTAATGGCCGGCGCCGCCACCCACGCCTTGCCGGCGCGCGACAAGGCTGGGCTGCTGGAAAGCCGCCAGGCCACCCGCGAGTCGCGCGCGGTGAAATGCGCGATACTGACGCTGGCGTTGGGTTTCTTCGCCGTCTTCCTGCTGTTGCCGCTGATCGTGGTGTTCGTCGAGGCGCTGGCCAAGGGCTGGAACACCTATGCCGACGCGCTGGCCGAACCGGACGCGCTGGCGGCGGTGCGGCTCACGCTGCTGGCCGCCGGCGTTTCGGTGCCGCTCAACCTGGTGTTCGGCGTGGCCGCTGCCTGGGCGGTCACCCGCTTCGACTTCCGCGGCAAGCAGCTGTTGATCACGCTGATAGACCTGCCGTTTTCGGTGTCGCCGGTGGTGGCCGGCCTGATCTTCGTGCTGGTGTTCGGCAACCACGGCTGGCTGGGAGAATGGCTGGCCGAATACGGCCTGAAGGTGATCTTCTCGGTGCCCGGCATCGTGCTGGCCACGCTGTTCGTCACCGTGCCCTTCGTCGCCCGCGAGCTGATTCCGCTTTTGGAGGCGCAAGGCCGCGAAGAGGAAGAAGCGGCGGTGGTGCTGGGCGCGCGCGGCTGGCAGGTGCTGTGGCATGTCACCCTGCCTAATGTGCGCTGGGCGCTGCTATACGGCATTATCCTGAGCAATGCCCGCGCCATGGGAGAGTTCGGCGCGGTGTCGGTGGTGTCCGGCCATATCCGCGGCGAAACCAACACGCTGCCGCTGCACGTCGAAATTCTGTACAACGAATACAATTTCGCCGCGGCTTTCGCCGTGGCGTCCTTGCTGGCCATGCTGGCCCTGATCACGCTGGCGCTGAAAAGCTGGGTGGAATGGCGCAGCGTCAAGGAAGACTGAGATGAGCATACAGGTAAACCATATCCGCAAGGCCTTCGGCGCCTTCACCGCGCTGGACGACGTCAGCCTGGACTTCCCCAGCGGCGAGCTGGTGGCGCTGCTGGGCCCGTCCGGCTGCGGCAAGACCACGCTGTTGCGCATCATCGCCGGCCTGGAACAGGCCGATGGCGGCCAGGTGCTGCTGGACGGCGCCGACGCCTCCGCCACCCATGTGCGCGAGCGCCAGGTGGGCTTCGTGTTCCAGCACTACGCCTTGTTCCGCCACATGAGCGTGTTCGACAACGTCGCATTCGGCCTGCGGATGAAGCCGCGCAAGGAACGTCCGTCCGAAGCCGGGATCGCGCGCAAGGTGCACCAGTTGCTGGATCTGGTGCAGCTGGACTGGCTGGCCGACCGCTTCCCCGCGCAATTGTCCGGCGGCCAGCGCCAGCGCATCGCCCTGGCGCGCGCGCTGGCGGTGGAGCCGCGGGTGCTGCTGCTGGACGAACCATTCGGCGCGCTGGACGCCAAGGTGCGCAAGGAATTGCGCCGCTGGCTGCGCAAGCTGCACGACGAGCTGCACATCACCTCCATCTTCGTCACCCACGATCAGGAAGAGGCGCTGGAAGTGGCCGACCGGGTAGTGCTGATGAACCACGGCAAGGTCGAACAGATAGGCGCGCCGGCCGAGGTCTACCGCCAGCCGGCCAGCGCCTTCGTCTATGGCTTCCTCGGCAGCGCCAACCGTTTTTCCGGTCACAGCCGCGCAGGCGGCATCATCGTCGGCTCGTCACTGCTCGATGCAGAACACCAGCTGGCGCCAGGCCGGGAGGCGCAGGCCTTCGTCCGCCCGCATGAGCTGGCCATCCTGCCCGACGCCCATGGCGCGGGCCTGCCGGCCCAGGTGCAACGCATCCTGACGCTGGGCGCTCTGTCGCGAATAGAGCTGGAAGGCCGCGACGAACTGGCCGGCCAGCAATTCGACGCCGAATTGCCAGCCGACGACCCGCTGCTCTCCAGCCTGGCGGCCGGCCAACCGGTGCGACTGCAAGCGCGCAGCGCCAAGGTTTTCGCCACCACGACACAGGCAGGTGAAGCATGAATTTCCAGCAACTGCGCATCATTCGCGAAACCGTGCGCCAAGGCTTCAACCTGACCGAAGTCGCCAACGCGCTGTTCACCTCGCAATCCGGCGTCAGCAAGCACATCAAGGATCTGGAGGACGAACTGGGCGTGGAGCTGTTCATCCGCAAGGGCAAGCGTTTCCTCGGCCTGACCGACCCCGGCAAGGAGCTGTTGACCATCGTGGAACGCATGCTGCTGGACGCAGGCAACATCAAGCGCCTGGCCGAGCAGTTCAGCCTGCGCGACGAAGGGCAACTAACCATCGCCACCACCCATACCCAGGCGCGCTACGCCTTGCCGCAGGTGGTCACCGCCTTCAAACGCGCCTTCCCGCGCGTGCACCTGGTACTGCACCAGGCCAGCCCGGACGAGCTGGTGCGCCTGCTGCTGGCCGGCGACGCCGACATCGGCATCGCCACCGAGGCGGTGACGGAGGTTTCGGAACTGGTATCCTTCCCCTACTACAGCTGGAACCACTGCGTGATCGCCCCGCCGGAGCATCCGCTGCACAGCCAGCAGCTGACGCTGGAGACGCTGGCGGAATACCCGCTGGTCACCTACCACCACGGTTTCACCGGCCGCGCCCGCATCGACAGCGCCTTCGCCGAGGCCGGCCTGGCGCCGGACATCGTGATGGCGGCGCTGGACGCCGACGTGATCAAGACCTACGTCGAACTGGAGCTGGGGGTCGGCATCGTCGCCTCGATGGCGGTGGACCCGCTGCGCGACCACGGCGTGCAGGTGGTGGCCGGCGAGCCCTTGTTCGGCCAGCAGACCAGCCGCATCGCCATTCGCCGCGGCCATTACCTGCGCAGCTACGCCTACCGTTTTATCGAACTGTGCGCGCCGGCGCTGAACGAAAAGAGCGTGCGCCAGGCGCTGAGCCCGGCGACGCAGGAATAGGTGCCCCGCGCCGCAAGCAAAAAGGCCCGGCGATGCCGGGCCTTCTTCGTTGGAACACGCCGGCTCAACGCTTGTGCATCATGATCTGCAGGATCTGAGTGTCGGTCTCCACCATGCCGCGGCTGGCCAGCCGGCCCAGGTTCTCGATCGACTGGTCGACGTCGTGGGCGACGATGCCCTCGTTGCCGGTGACGCGGGTGCCGTCCAGCGCCATCAGCACCGCCTTGTAGGCGGAGCCGGCCGAGGTGGACACCTTCATCGCGCAGCTATTGGACGCGCCGTCGCAGATCATGCCGGCCAGATCGCCTATCATGCTGGAAATCGCCATGCTCACCGCCGAGTAGCTGCCGTCCAGCAGATAGGCCATGCCCGCGCCCGCGCCCATAGACGCGGTGGTGACCGCGCACAGCGCCGACAGCTTGGGCAGGCGGATGTGGATATAGACGGCGATCAGGTGCGACAGCGCCAGCGCGCGCACCAGCGTCTCCTGGTCAACCTTCAGATGCTCGGCCACCACCACCACCGGCATGGTAGCGGCGATACCCTGGTTGCCGGAGCCGGAGTTACTCATCGCCGGCAGCGTGGCGCCGCCCATGCGCGCGTCCGACGCGGCGGTGGTGCGGGTCAGGATGCGGGTGAGCAGGCCTTCGGACAACAGGCCGGCCTCGACCTGGCGCTGCAGGGTGGCGCCGATGTGCAGGCCGTATTTGCCGCCCATGCCCTCGTCCGCCAGCGCGCTGTTGAGCACCGCCGCCTGATGGATGAAGGCGATCATTTCATACGGCGCGCGGGTGGCGAAGTCGTAGACGTCGCTCGCGGTGGCATCGCCCAGATCATAATTTTCCAACGGCTTGGCGTTGGCCGGGTCCACCTCCAGCAATATCTCGCCGTTGCGCTCGATGCGCACCACATTGGTGTGGGCGTCGGCAATCGCCACCCGGGCGCACTCGTCGCCGTGCCAGACACAGGCCTCGGCGTACAGCAGATTGGACACATTGGCTACGCCCAGATTGATCCTGCCATCGGCTATCATCTGCTTGCCGGCCGCCACCTGCTCCACCGTCAGGCCTTTCAGCACCTCCAGCTTGCCGTCCGGGTCGCCACCCAGCGCGCCCACCGCCGCCGCGATAGCCAGACCCAGGGTCCCGGTGCCGGGCACGGTGACGGCCATGCCGTTCTTCATCAGATTAGGCGACACCAGCGCATCGATGCGCTCCGGCGTCCTGCCCAACTGGCGGGCGGCCATCGCCGCGGCCAGCGCCAGCGAGATCGGCTCGGTACAGCCCAGCGCCGGCACCACCTCCTGCTTCAGGGCCTTGACGAACTCAGGCCACAGACTTGCTTCACGTTCTGACATGCTCATTCCACCGACACAAAACAAATTGGTATAAGTAAATAACTTTCAGATTACTTTACCATCATCCACGACAGACGTGTGCTTAAAAAACAGGCAAGCTGTCCGGCATCAATCGCATCCCGCATCCAGGTTTTTGCCAAGCCCGGCCGACAGCAGCAAGGCCAGCACGGCAAACCCTGCGCCGCCGTAGAATGTGGCCTCTGCGCCCAGCCATTGCCAGACGCCGCCGGCCACCGCGCTGGCCAGCAAGGTTGCCGCTCCGGCAAACAGATTGAACAGACCGAAGGCCGAGCCTTCCAGCCCCGTAGGCACATGATCCGCCACCAGCGCCGATAGCAAACCCTGGCTGCAGCCCAGGTGCAGCCCCCACAGCAACGCGCCGAGCAGCAGCAAAGGCACGCCGGAAGCCAGGCCCAAGGCCAGGTCGGCCAGAATCAGGATCGACAGGGAAAGCTGCAGCAGATGACCGCGGCGGACGTGGTCGGACAACCAGCCCAGCGGATAGGCGCTCAACGCGTAGCTGGCCGACATCGCCGCCATCGACAGCGGCGCCCAGGCCAGCGGCAAACCCAGCTGCGAGCCGCGCAGCACCAGAAAAGCCTCGCTGAATCGGGCCAGGGTGAACACCGCCCCCAACAGCACCACGCCCCAGAATGCGGCGGGAAACCGCCGCAGCGCCGCGTGGGACAACGCCAGCGGCCGGCTGACTCGCACGCCGGACGCAATCGGCTCCCGCACCCAGAAAACGATGGCGAACACCGCCAGCCCTGCCGGCAACAACGACCACCACAAAACACTGCGAATGTCGTCGCGGTAGAGATACATCAGGGCGATCGCCAGCAGCGGTCCCAGCAGCGCGCCGGTGGTGTCCATGCTCTGGCGCAGGCCGAAACTGGCGCCGCGGATGGCGGGAGGAGTGATTTCGGCGATCAGCGCATCGCGCGGCGCGCCGCGGATGCCCTTGCCCATGCGGTCGACAAAGCGCGCCAACAGCACGGTGGACGCCGAATGGGCCAACGGGAACAGTGGCTTGGATAGCGCGGCCAGACCATAGCCGAGCAATACCAGCGGCTTGCGCCGCCCCAGCCAGTCGCTGAGCGCGCCGGAAAACACCTTGCAGATCAGCGCGGTGGCTTCGGCGACGCCCTCGATCAAGCCTATCGTCAACATCGGCACGCCCAGCGTGCCGGCCAGAAACAAGGGCAGCAGGCTGTGCGCCAGCTCCGACGAAACATCCATCAGCAGGCTGACCGCGCCGAGCACCCAAACGCCTGCAGGAATGGCCGGCCTGTCGCTGCGCGGGCCGGGAGACAAAAACTGTCGGAAGAAGCGCGGCATGAAGATTCCCGTAGCATGCCAGCCGGAAAACATCTTGCCGCTGTCAGATTCAGCGCCTGATCAGCCCGGCTGCGATAGGTTTGGCCAACAGGCGACGGTACAGCGACTCCAGCGCCGCGGTCGGCGCCCGGTTCTGCCGCGCCCATGCCGGCGACAAGACAGCGTACCAGAAGATGGACACCAGCAAGGCGCCCAGCATATCGAGGGGGAAATGCACGCCAAGAAAAACCCGCGCCCAAGCCACCGCGGCGCCAACGATGGCCAGCACCCAGCCCCAGCCCCACGCCGGACTGAACCACCAGCACAGCGCCATCATAGCGAAAATGGTGCCGTGATTGCTGGGGAAGGACGGCGTGGCGTCATGCAGCAGGAAGGCGTGGCCGATCGGCATGGCAAACGGCCGGGGATGGGGCCAGACAAGGCCGATAAGCCAGTTGCCGAGCAAGGCGACACCCGTCAGCAGGCAAGACTTCAGCACGGTATCCCGCAACGCGGGACGACCCCACAGCCAGATCGAGCCGAGCAGCACCGGCAGCAGCAACAACAGGTCCTTGGCGATGAAGGTAGCTGCCTTGATGGCCAGCGGCGCGGTTTCAGGCGTGGCGTTGATCAGCAGGAACAACGATTGATTCAGGGATTCGATGAAAGCCATTCGGATGCGGATCAAGCCGGGCGTGGCTGCCCGGCATCGTGAAAGTCAAAGGGGTGCCATATTAGGGCGAATCGGATCCACTTGGTTCCTGTCAGAGCAAAAATACCATATGCATTAGCAGGTGGATTACGGTCCTGGCTTGCCGCGGAAAAGCTTCCACCTGCACCAAAGTACAGTCCAGGCAATTTGCATGTCATGACAAGCCCCCCCTATTCTGGCTGAGGGTCCCGGCTTAACCAACCCCCTCCTCCGAAGGAACAGGCATGAGTTATCTAGACGCCCCGCGCATCAACTTCACCGGCGTATTCCAGGCGGATCCGTCCACCGTCAACAACGACGTCCGTTATTACGACAACGAAGCTTTCCGCCCGGAATATCAGCAACAACATTACCCGGGCGACGGGCCGGAAGGCGCGGAAGGCTACTGGAATCCGGAAGGCACCGGCATCTTCCGCTTCATAGAATGCAAGATCACCGGGGCTCAGCTGGGCGATCAACTGCTCACCAGCCCGGAGCAAGACCCGGTGATCGGCCTGCGGGTGGAAAACGCCGACCGGCAGGCACCGGGCAAGATCGTCGATCTGGACCCGCAAATGCAGTACGTCTCCCAGCTGTGGGGCGTGCAAGTACGGCTGGCGAGCCCGACCGAACGCGCGCTGTTTTGCGGCGATCTGCTGCCGGTGGCATTGATGAACCTGTGGCGGCGCCAACTCAACCAACAAAGCCAGTGGGAACAACCCATGGCCGCCAGCTACCAGTCCATCCTGCACGACGTGGCCTGGCAAGACGGTACCGGCTCGCCGGTGCTGGAGGCGCTGCGCGCGGCCAGCGAGGAAGGCCTGTTGTCGATCAACTTCAATCTATACGGCTATACCCGCGACAACCAGAGCCAGCGCTTCACCATGGGCCTGCTCAGCGGCAGCATCGGCCCCTGCCGCAGCAAGGAGCCCAAGCATTTCGTGATGGGCCGCCATCTGACCACCCCGCTGCAACCCACCACGCCGAACGGCGCGCCCTTCCCCACCCAGCCGCTGGGCGGGGTTTATGGCTTCCAGTGCGTCAATCGCGCCGAACAGCAAACCCTTTACGCCGATTTCGGCCTGGCGCTGCCCATCACCAACGCCACCGGCCAGCTACACAATATCGGCACGCTGACGCTGGCGCTGCTGATAGACAGCGTAGATGCCATTCCGAAAAGCGTGTCTGCCAGCCAGTTCGCCCCGCTAGGCACGGTCGACTATCTGCATGAGGGCTGGTACACCCGCACCGCCGGCATCCAGGGCTTCTGTTACGCCGTCGGTGCCGGGGACAGCGCCGACGACGCCGACAACAAGAAGCGCATCGCCTCCTATCTGCAACAGCGCCCGCTGCTGCTGCTTGGGCCGCAACAAAGCAGCGGCAACTACCCGGTACTCACCTACGAAGCCGCCAATGGGCAGTATGCGCGGGCCGACGGCCATGTGTTCCGCCTGAACCCGGACCAGCCGCAGCCGGTGGATTTCTATGCCAGCCAATTCGGCAAGCCGCTGGCCACCAGCCTGTACGTCTGGCAGTTGCCGCCAGGCAATCCCAACAGCAATCCAATGGGCGGCACCGGCATGGGAGACAATTCGCTGACGCCCCCGGTGCACACACCGCAAGTGGGCTTTCCCGAGGCCAGCCTGCATGTGCCGGAACAGGTAGAAACCGACTTCTACGGCAAGGGCACGCTGACGCTGCTGGCATCGCCGCCGCTGGGCGAAGCGCCTCGCGGCTATATAGACGGCCAGCTGTACGCGCTCAGCTACGACTTCCAGCCGCCGCCGGGCACCCGCGCCGGCCGGATGGAGACCGCGCCCGGCGGGCCATACTGCAGCTACTGGAATTTCGTCAGCCTGCTGGTCTTCAACAAGGTGGCAGTGCCGCAGCAGCCGACTTGGGAGCGCGACATCCAGCCCATCCTGCAGCAATACGGCAACCTGTATCCGATCATGAGCCGCCATCTGGTGGACCTGGGCAACTACGAATCGGTCCGAACCCACCGCCGGGCGCTGCTGCTGGCGTTCTCGCTACCGCCGACCGACCCCAACTACATGCCGGTGTCGCGCGACCTGTCCGACGCCAAGCGCGAAATGCTGCTCTCCTGGTTGAGCGCGATGCCCCCAGAACAGGAAGCACAACAAACCCAGGCAGGACAGCCGGAACCGGAAATCATCGAGATAGAACTGCGGGAGAAAGAGGCCCACCAGCAGCGACAGGCCCGAGTCGCCGAATCCCCCAGCCAGCAAACGACCAAATAGAGGACCTGCCATGTTCAAGATCGACCCGAAATTCATCCAGGACCTGCTCAACGTCACCACGCCGGCGCAGCTTCACTTCTATCTGCAGAAGGCAATAGAGCTGGAACACAGCACCATCCCGCCCTATCTGACGGCGATGCTGTCGCTGAAACCGACCACCAATCGCGAAATCTCCCAGCTGATCCACGGCATCGTGATGGAAGAGATGCTGCACATGACCATCTCCGCCAACATCCTGATCGCCATAGGCGGCCATCCACGCATCAATACGCCGGGCTTCATCCCCAAATACCCCGGCCCGCTGCCAATGAGCATCGGTAACGACCTGATCGTCGGCATCGAGGCCTTCAGCCTGGAACTGGCGCGCGACACTTTCATGGCGATAGAGGAGCCAACCGATCCGATACCGATCCACGAGTTGCGGCGCCTATACGCGGCAGGCCAGGCGGGGCCGCAGTTCCACACCATCGGCGAGTTCTACGACAGCATCAAGCTCAAGCTGGACGAGCTGCGGGATCAGTTGCAATTCGGCCAGCTGGAACAACAAGTGCTGGGCTACTTCCCGCCCAAGGTGCTGTTTCCTATCACCGACGTGGACAGCGCCCAGGCGGCGATAGACGTGATCATCACCCAGGGCGAAGGCACCCACTCCATGCCCTACCAGGACCCCAATGCGCCAGAGAAGCTGCAGGACCTGGCCCACTACTACAAGTTCGAGTCCATCGTCCATCAGCGCGGCATCACGCCCTGTCCCGAAGGCGACGGCTACTGTTTCGGCGGCAAGCCCATCCCGTTCAATCCGGAAGGCGTATGGCCGATGCCTCCCACACCCAAGCCGGAGGACTACCCGGAAAACAGCCAGGAGCGCACGCTGATAGAGCGTTTCGCCTACAGCTACAGCAGCCTGCTCAACAGCTTGCACCGCGCCTTCAACGGTGAACCGGGGCAGATGGACGCCGCCATCGGCCTGATGTTCGATCTGAAGGTGCTGTCGGCCAGCCTGATGAACCCCTCTATGCTGCTTGGCAATGAAAGCGGCCAAACCAACAAGCCTCCGATCGGACTGGCCTTCGTCTATCGCAATGTGCAGAACGGCATGGGCTACGACTAAGCCCCAGCCTGTCCCTTCCACTCCGGAGCGCGCGCCATATGCCAGAACTGGACAATAGCCAGCAGACCGAGGACCTTCCCTGCGACGCGGTGCATCAGCGTTTCAGCGTTTCCTTCGAATATCCGGTGCTGTTCACCCGCAAGCTGCTGCAAGCGGACAACCACACGCTGCGCCACGCCATCTGCCGGCACGAACCCCACATCCGGCACCGCTTTGTCGTGATCATCGACCAAGGCGTCGCCCGGCACCACCCAGACCTGGCAACCGACTTCGAACGCTACGCAGACCATCACCGCGACCGACTGCAACTAGCCGCCCCGCCGCGCGTGCTGCCCGGCGGCGAACTGGTCAAGAACCACCCCGCCATGCTGGAGGCGTTGCAACAATGGCTGCATGACGAGCATATCGACCGCCACAGCTACGTCGTCATCGTCGGCGGTGGCGCGCTGCTGGATATGGCGGGCTTCGCCGCCGCCACCGCCCACCGCGGCATCCGCACCATCCGCGTCCCCACCACGGTGCTGGCGCAGAACGACTCTGGCGTAGGCGTCAAAACCGCTGTCAACGCCTTCGGCAGCAAAAACTTCCTGGGCAGCTTCACGCCGCCCCATGCCGTGATAAATGACTACGACTTCATCCTCACCCTCCCCGTGCGCGCCCGGATTTCCGGCATGGCCGAGGCGGTGAAGGTGGCTGCCATCCGCGACATAGACTTCTTCCGCTGGCTGCAGGAACACGCCATGGCCTTGCGCCAGGGCGAAGACGAAGCCTGCCAATGGATGATACGCCGCTGCGCGGAGCTGCATCTGCGGCACATCGCCGGCGCCGGCGACCCATTCGAATTCGGCAGCGCCAGGCCGCTGGATTTCGGCCACTGGGCGGCCCACAAGCTGGAGTCCATGAGCAAATACCAGCTCAGCCACGGCGAGGCGGTAGCCATCGGCATGGCGCTGGACACCTGTTACGCGGTCCTGTGCGGGCTGCTGCCGGTCCAAGCCGCCAATCAGCTATGCCTATTGCTGGAAAAACTGGGCTTCACGCTCTGGACCCCGCTGCTAGAATTGCGCGACGGCCAGGGCCAATACCAGCTGCTGAGCGGCCTGGACGAATTCCGCGAACATCTGGGCGGCGAACTGACCATCACCCTGCTGCAGGATCTGGGCCATGGCGTGGAGGTTCATCAGATCGACAAGCCGCTGCTGGCAAGCAGCATAAGCTGGCTCAAGCACGGCATCCCAGAGGCCTGCGCATGAGGCTCGCCACCGCCGAAACGCCGGCGGCCGACCTGGGCCACCTGTGCTACTGCACCAATATCCATCCCGGAGACAGCTGGGAGGAGACGCGCGCGGCGCTGGGCAAATACCTGCCGGAAATCAGGGCGCAGGCCTCGCCCGGCATGCCCTTCGGCGTGGGCCTGCGCCTGTCAGAGCTGGCCGCGCGGCAATTGGAAGATCAGCCGGAGCGGCTGCCGGAATTCATCCAGTTTCTATCGCGCCACCAGCTGTACGTCTTCACCCTCAACGGCTTCCCCTATGGCCAATTTCATGGCGCGGGCACCAAACGCCGGGTCTATCTGCCAGACTGGCGCCACCCGGAACGCCTGGCATACAGCAACCGGCTGGCGCGGCTGCTCTGCCGGCTATTGCCGCCGGACATCGACGGCAGCATCAGCACGCTGCCCGGCGCCTATGCCGCGCATCTGGACCATCCGGCCCAGGACGCGCAGCCCATAGCCGAACAACTGCTGCAACACGCTGCCATCCTGCATCGACTGCATATGGAAAGCGGCCGCTGCATCCGCCTGGCGCTGGAGCCGGAACCGGAATGCCTGCTGGAAACCACCGCCGACGCCATCGGCTTCTTCCAACGGCATCTGCTCACCCCGCAGGCGCTGCGCCGTCTGGCGGAGCTATGCCAATGCCCGCCGAATCATGCGGAAACGTTGCTGCGGCGCCATCTCGGCGTTTGTCTGGACTGCTGCCACGCCGCCGTGGAGTTTGAAGACATCGAAGCCAGCCTGCAGCAGTTGAGCTCCGCCGGCATCGCCCTGGTGAAGCTGCAACTGAGCGCCGGCCTCAAGCTGGACAGGGTCCAACCCTCCCATCGCGCCCAACTCCGCTCGTTCGCCGAAGACCACTATCTGCACCAGGTGGTGCAGCGCACGCCATCCGGGCTGAGACGCTTCGACGACCTGCCTGCCGCGCTGGAATACCTGGAACAAGCCTATGGCGCCGAATGGCGCATCCATTTCCACGTGCCGCTGTGGACCCGGCAGTTGGGCGACTTCTCCAGCACCCAGGACTGCGTGCGGCAAGTGCTGGCACGCCATCGCCGCCAAGCGCTGACCAGCCACCTGGAAGTGGAAACCTACAGCTGGCACGTGCTGCCGCCGGCATTCCGGGACGGCAACCTGGTCGATGCGATATGCCGCGAATTGAAATGGGTGAAGGAGCAGCTACAATGATCAACTGGCGCGTCGCATCGCGACTGGGACGGATATCCAACCTGCCTACGGTATGGAGCAATGTCGCCGCCGGCGCCGCGCTGTCCGGCCAGCTGCCGCCGCCCGCCACCCTGTTGCTGCTGCTGTTGGCGCTATCGCTGATCTACACTGCCGGCATGTTCCTCAACGACGCCTTCGACCGCCGCATCGACGCGGTCGAACGGCCGGAACGGCCGATTCCCTCCGGGCAGGTCAGCCCCTTGGCGGTATTCGCCAGCGGTTTCGCCATGCTGGGCGCCGGCATATCGCTGCTCGCCTGCATGGGCCGGGCATCCTTGATTGCGGGGCTGCTGCTGGCCGGCTGCGTGCTGCTGTACGATCTGCACCACAAGCGGAACGCTTTCAGTCCGCTGATCATGGGGCTCTGCCGCGCGCTGGTCTACATCACCTCCGCGCTGGCGGTGACCGGGGGCCGGCTTCCCCCTCCCGTCTGGCTGGGCGCCAGCGTGCTTCTGGCCTATCTGATAGGCCTGACCTACGCCGCCAAGCATGAAAACCAGGGCCGCATCCAGCGGCTGCTCCCCCTGCTGGGCCTGGCCGCCCCGCTGCTATGCCTGCCGCTGGGACCGCCAAGCTGGCCGTTGCTGATCTGCCTCGGCCTGTTTCTGCTCTGGGTGGGACGCTGCGTCTGGCTGGCGATGTTCCGTCGCCAGCGCGACATCCGCACAGCGGTAGGGGGGCTGATAGCCGGCATCTCGCTGAGCGACGCCCTGCTGATGGCGGCGCACGACATGCCGTCATGGGCGCTGGCCGGCGCGCTCGCCTTCCTTCTCACCACACAGTTCCAACAACGCATCGCGGGTACCTGACTGCGCGCCCGACCTGGAGCCTGCCATGCTCAGCGACATCATCCAGCAGCAAATCGAACGGACCATCGGCCCCCTCACCGCGAAGACGCCCCGGCAATGGCTGGAAAAATTGCCTCCCGCGCTGGCGTCGCTGCCGGACACCGATGCGCTGCAGCAGCTTTACAGCACCAGCGCCCGCAGTCTGAAACCGCTGATCCAGCTGCCGCAGCAACTGCAGGAGGAACTACTGCGCGCCGGAGCCGTCACGCAGCAGGATTGGCAAGCCGGCGACATAGGCCGGCTGCTGTTGCTGCTGCGGACCCTGCCCGGAATGGACCGCGCGCAGGCGGATCAATGGTTGCTCCGCCTGTACCGGGGCGGCGACGCCAGCGAACAGCAAAGCCTGCTGCGCGCCTTGCCACTGCTGCCCGATCCCGAACGCCACCTGACCTTAGCCGTCGACGCCTGCCGCAGCCACATCCAGGGATGCTTTGAAGCCATCGCCTGCGAAAACAGCTATCCGGCGCGCTTTTTCCCGGAATTGAACTTCAACCAGATGGTGCTCAAGGCCTTGTTCACCCGCACCCCGCTATCGCGAATCCACGGGCTGCAGCAACGCCTGACCCCCCAGTTGCGCCAGATGGCGGCAGACCTGGCCAGCGAGCGGCGAGCCACCCAGTCCGACCTACCCGACGACATTTACCTGATCCTGAAAGGAAGCTGCCATGAAAATGTTTGATCCGCACATCCACATGAGTTCGCGCACCACCGACGACTACCAGGCCATGCGCCGCGAAGGCATACACGCCATCGTCGAGCCCGCCTTCTGGATGGGCCAGCCGCGCACCCATGTCGGCACCTTCGAAGATTATTTCCTGTCGTTGCTGGGCTGGGAACGCTTCCGCGCCAGCCAATTCGGCATCCGCCACTTTTGCACGCTGGGCCTCAACCCGAAGGAAACCAACAACGCCGATGTCGCCGATGGCGTGATCGCGTTGCTGGACCGCTACCTGGACAAGGACGGCGTGGTGGCGGTGGGCGAGATAGGATTCGACGATGAAACCGCGGCGGAAGAACGCTACTTCCAACTGCAGCTGGAGCTGGCCATCAAGCACCAGTTGCCAGTGCTGGTGCATACCCCGCACCGCGACAAGAAAGCCGGCACCATCCGCAGCCTGGATCTGGTGCGCGACAGCGGCATTGCCGAGGAAATGGTGCTGATCGACCACAACACCGAGGAAACCCTGCCGCGGGTGCTGGACAGCGGCTGTTGGGCAGGCCACTCAATCTACCCCAACACCAAAATGAGCGAGCCCAGGATGGTGGCACTGGTACAGCAATACGGCAGCGAGCGCATCATCATCAACAGCGCCGCCGACTGGGGCATCAGCGATCCGCTGAAAGTCCCCAAAACCGTTCACGCCTTCCGCCAGGCCGGCATCAGCGAACGCGACATCGAAACCATAGTCTGGCGCAACCCCATCCGCTTCTTCGCGCAAAGCGGCAGGCTGGACATCGCAGAAGCCGAGAGCTGCCTCGACGTAGACCAGCGCCGGCAATGGCAGGGCAATTCCGTGCTGCGCGGCCAGCAACCGCAAGTCGACACCCTCGATCAATAGGCCATGCCATGCCGCGCGCCATCGTGCTCAATATCGTCGGACTGACACCCAGGCTGCTGCAATACGCGCCGGCGCTCAGCCAGTTGGCCAGGGACGGCTGCATGCGGCCGCTGGCTACCATCACCCCCGCCCTCACCTGCCCGGTTCAAGCCACCTTTCTCACCGGCGCACCGCCCAGACAGCATGGTTGCGTGGCCAATGGCTGGTATTCCAGGGAGCTGGCCGAGCCGCTGTTCTGGCGGCAGAGCAACGCGCTGATCCAGGGCGAAAAAGTATGGCATGAGGCGCGGCGGCGCCATCAGGACTTCAGCTGTGCGCAATTGTTCTGGTGGTACAACATGTACGCCGACGTGGAGTGGAGCGTCACGCCGCGGCCGATCTACAAGGCCGATGGCCGCAAGATTCCCGATTTCTACAGCGCTCCGGCGGCGTTGCATCAGGAGCTGCGCCAGCGGCTGGGGGATTTTCCTCTGTTCCATTTCTGGGGCCCGGCCAGCGACATCCGCTCCAGCCGCTGGATCGCCGATTGCGCGCTACACCTCTACCACAGCCGCCAACCCAAGCTGACCCTGGTCTACCTGCCCCATCTCGACTACAGCCTGCAGAAGCTGGGACCTGATCATCCGCAAATCCCTCGGGAAGTGGCGGCAGTGGATCAGCTGTGCGCGGAATTGATCGCCGCCGCGCGCCAGGACGGCAGCCGCATCCTGGCGCTATCCGAGTACGGCGTCACGCCGGTGCGCGGCGACATCGCCATCAACCGCGCGCTGCGGCAGGCCGGCTGGCTGCAAGTAAGGGAGGAGCAAGGGGAGGACAAGCTGGATTGCGGCGCCTCGGCCGCGTTTGCGCTGGCCGACCACCAGATCGCCCATATCTATGTCCGCCGGCCGGAGTTGGTAGACGAAGTGAAAGCGTTATTGCGGCAATTGGACGGCGTGGAGATGGTGCTGGACGAGGCGGGAAAGCAGCTGTACGGACTCAACCATCCCCGTTCGGGCGAACTGGTCGCCATCAGCCGGGTTGACCGCTGGTTCAGCTACTATTACTGGCTGGACCAGGCCAAGGCCCCGGACTTCGCCCGTACCGTGGACATCCACCGCAAGCCCGGCTACGACCCGGTGGAGCTGTTCCTCGACCCGAAACTGCCGTTGCCCAAGCTGCGCATTGCCTGGACGCTGCTGAAACGCAAGCTGGGGCAACGCAGCTTATTGAATGTGATTTCGCTGGACGGCTCGCTGGTGCAGGGATCGCACGGCAGGCCGACGGACAAGCCAAGCGATGGTCCGCTGCTGATCAGTTCCGAACCAGATAGTCTGTCTGGCGACATGATCCCCGCCACGGCGGTGCGGGACATCATGTTGGCGCATCTCGAGCCCAGCATCGCCCCGCAGCGCCATCATAATGCCATGCCGGCCGCCGCCGGCTGAAATGCAAAAAGCCCGCACATTGCTGTACGGGCTTTTCTTGATTTTTTGGCTCCCCGAGCAGGGCTCGAACCTGCGACCTGCGGATTAACAGTCCGTCGCTCTACCGACTGAGCTATCAGGGAACATTTAGAGAGAAGCATAATACCCTTCTCTCAAAAACCTGTCAACACCCGACATGGGATACGCAGCAAAAAGCCGTTGCCGGCCTTTTGCCTGGACCCTATCCATCAATCGTTGCGGGTTTCCACCTGCACCAGTTGCAGCGGCGCCGGGGCGTCGCTTGCGGAGCCGGCCACCACATCGCGACGGCGCGGCCCCTGCTGCAGCTCGGGCTCGACCACCGCCTGAGCCTGCTCGACTGCCGGTTTGGTAGCAATCATCACCAGCCCGCCCAAATCCTGGGGCTTCGCTTCCGTCGTCTCCGGCGCAACTTCCACCACGCGCGGCGCAAGCACAGGCTCGGCTACCGCAGCCACTTGCTCAAGCGCAGCGGGCTGCGCTTCAACAACTGCTGCAACCACGTCGGAGACTTCCGGCTGCGCCTCGGTCACGACATCCGCCACCACAGCTTCGGCGATCGGCGCGGCCGACTCCGGCTCGGCACGAGCTTCCACCACCACCGTGGCAGACACCACCACCGGCTCGGCTTGCGGCTCGGCCGCAATCACAGCCACAGACTCGGCAACCAAGACCGGCTCCGGCTGCTGGATCTGCTCTTGCACGACAACAGCTTCTTCCGCTACCGGGGCAGCCTCCTGCTCGACAACAGGCTTGGCTTGCTGATCGGCTTCCGGCTGGGCGACCGGCTGGGCTTCAATAACCGCATCCACTGCAATCGCAGCAACAGCGGCAACTGCAGCCACACCAGCGGCATCGGCAACCGGAGCTTCCGCGCCCGCCGCCACCGCCGAACCTTCCGGCGCATCGCGGCGGCGATCACGGCGGCTGCGGCGGCGACGGCGCTCGCCGCGTTCCTGCAACTCGGCCTGTTCCGCCTGTTCTGCCTCGCTATCCAAGCGCAGCTCTTCCTGCATCGGCTTCTCGGCTTCCACCGGAGCAGCCACCGGCGCCTGACGGCGGCGCGGTTCCGGCTTATCCAGTTTCTCGGCCTTGTCGCTCACGCGCTCTTCACGCACCGGCTGTTCGCGCACTTCCTTCGCTTCGCGCGGCTCGCGCGGTTCGCGGCGGCGGTTGCCGCGCGGCTCGCGCGGTTCGCGTACCTCGCGCGGTTGCTCGTTGCGCTCTTCGCGCTCGCGGCCTTGCGCTTCCTTGCGTTCGCCACGCTCGCTGCGCTCAACATCCTTGCGCTCGCCGCGTTCATCCTGGCGACGCTGCCTGCCGTCATCCTGGCGCTGCTCGTGATCGCGACGCGCCTGACCGCCGGTGCGGCGCTCCTGATTACGCTGGCGGTTGCCGCGCTGTTCACGGGAAGCTGGAGCCGGCTTTTTCTTGGCTTCCGGTTCCGGCGCCTTCTCCGGTTCGGCGAACAGGCCCTTGACCCAGGACACCAGCCCAGCGAACAAACCTGCCTCGACCACCGGCTTGGCGGCTATCGGCGCGGCAACGGTCGGAGCCGGTTGCTGCGGCGTGATGCCCTTGACCGCGGCTTCCTGGCGCTCCACCTTCGGCTTTTCCTGGCCGAAGTTGGTGATCACATCCTCTTCCTGCACTTCCACGCGGCTGTAGCTAGGCGCCTCGCCCAGTTCGGCCATATCGTCGTGGCGCACACGCACGATCTTGTAATGCGGGGTTTCCAGATGGATGTTGGGGATCAGCACTACATCGACGTCCAGACGCTCTTCGATCGAATGGATCTCGGCGCGCTTTTCGTTGAGCAGGAAGGTGGCCACATCCACCGGCACCTGCGCATGCACCGCGCCGGTGTTTTCCTTCATCGCCTCTTCCTGAATGATGCGCAGGATGTGCAGCGCCGACGACTCGGTGCCGCGGATGAAGCCGATGCCATGGCAACGCGGACATGGCTCATGGCTGGTCTCGCCCAACGACGGCTGCAGACGCTGGCGCGACAGCTCCAGCAGGCCGAAGCGGGACAGCTTGCCCATCTGCACGCGGGCGCGATCATGCTTCAGAACATCGCGCAGGCGGTTTTCCACATCGCGCTGGTTCTTGGCGTTTTCCATATCGATGAAGTCGATCACAACCAGGCCGCCCAGGTCGCGCAGACGCAGTTGACGGGCGATCTCCTCCGCGGCTTCCAGGTTGGTGCGGACCGCGGTTTCCTCGATGTCCGCGCCCTTGGTGGCGCGCGCCGAGTTGACGTCCACCGAAACCAGCGCTTCGGTATGGTCGATCACGATGGCGCCGCCGGACGGCAGCTGCACGCTGCGCGAGAAGGCGGTTTCGATCTGGTGTTCGATCTGGAAACGGGAGAACAGCGGCACATGGTCCTTGTACAGCTTCACACGCGACAGCATGTTGGGCATGACATGGCTCATGAACTGGCGGGCCTGGTCGTGGATCTCATCGGTGTCGATCAGCACTTCGCCGATGTCAGGATGGAAATAATCGCGAATGGCGCGGATCACCAGGCTGCCTTCCTGCAAAATCAGGAAAGGCGCGGACTGCGCGCCGGCGGCGCCATCGATGGCTCGCCACAGTTGCATCAGGTAGCCCAGATCCCACTGCAGCTCTTCCAGATTGCGGCCGATGCCGGCGGTGCGGGCGATCAGGCTCATGCCGTGCGACACTTCCAGCTGCGACAGCAGGTCTTTCAGCTCCTGGCGCTCCTCGCCCTCGATGCGGCGCGAAACGCCGCCGCCGCGCGGATTGTTGGGCATCAGCACCAGATAGCGGCCAGCCAGGCTGATATAGGTGGTCAGAGCGGCGCCCTTGTTGCCGCGCTCGTCCTTCTCCACCTGCACCACCACCTCCATGCCTTCGCGCAACACGTCCTGGATACGCGGACGACCGCCGTCATAGCCCTGGAAATAGGAGCGGGACACTTCCTTGAACGGCAGGAAGCCATGGCGTTCGGTGCCGTAATCGACAAAGCACGCTTCCAGCGAGGGCTCGATACGGGTGATCACACCCTTGTAGATATTGCCCTTGCGCTGCTCCTTGCCTACGGTTTCGATATCCAGATCGACAAGCTTCTGCCCGTCGACGATGGCGACGCGCAGCTCTTCAGCTTGCGTCGCGTTGAACAACATACGTTTCATTTACATTCCTTGCGCGGCACTCACGCAAGGATGCAGCCAGTATTTGACGGCCCAGTGACTATCGATGGGCGCTTTCCGAAAGAAGTGTCGACGTAAAGATCGAGAAAAACAGGTTTGTTGACAAGCCTACTTCCTGATTGGGTCACATGCAGCCCGTCAACTCTGTGCGCAAACGGCGCATCGGCTTGATAACCGATCCTGCCTACCAGGCAGGACAAACATCGACAGGACGGCTGACATGCCGGGTCAAACTTCGCTGCAAAATTCCCTGACTGGCTTAGCATCAGGAAACGGAATACTCGTGAGTGCGTTATGCGTATAAATGCATTACCATCGCTACTTTTCGGTGAGCGAGTTAACCTTGGCTGCGGCCGTGGATGATCGGCATCAGGTCAGGACACAGGCCCTGCCGGCCGTTTCGGATTTCCGCAGCAGCATCACGCAGAACAGGCCGTGACCTTGCTTTCCGATCCGCTGCCGCGCCGTGCTCGGCACAGCTGGGCAGCGCCACAAGTATAAGCAATATGACAGACATTCGCAAAGATTCCGTAACCTTCCTTGAAGTGGACGCAGAAGATGCCGGCCAACGGCTGGACAACTACCTGCAACGCCTGCTCAAGGGCGTCCCCAAGAGCCATATCTACCGCATCCTGCGCTCCGGCGAGGTGCGGGTGAACAAGGGCCGCGTCGACGCCAGCTACCGCGTGGCGGCCGGCGACCAGCTGCGCATTCCGCCGATCCGCGTCGCCGAACGCGCCGAGAAGAACGTGCCCGCAGCCACCTTCCCCGTCGTGTACGAAGACGATGCGATGCTGGTGATCGACAAGCCGGCCGGCGTGGCGGTGCACGGCGGCAGCGGCGTGTCCTTCGGCGTGATCGAGCAACTGCGCCAGGCTCACCCTGACTGGCGCTATCTGGAGCTGGTGCATCGCCTGGACCGCGAGACCTCCGGCCTCTTGATGCTGGCCAAGAAGCGCTCCGCGCTGACCCGCCTGCACGACATGATGCGCGACAACGTGCCGGACAAGCGCTACCTGGCGCTGGCGCTCGGCCACTGGCCGGAAAACGTCAAGCAGGTGAGGCTGCCGCTGTTCAAATACCATACCGCCGACGGCGAACGCCGCGTCAAGGTGGCGGAGGACGGCCAGTACGCTCACACCAACTTCGCCATCCAACAGCGCTACACTGAATTTACGCTGATGGAAGCGCATCTGCGCACCGGCCGCACCCACCAGATACGGGTGCACATGCTGGCCAACGGCTGCGCCATCGCCGGCGACGAGAAATACGGCGACTTCCCGCTGAACAAGGAGTTGGCCAAACGCGGCCTGAAGCGGATGTTCCTGCATGCCAAGAGCCTGACCCTGCCCCATCCGCTGACCGGCGCCACTCTGAAACTGGAGGCGCCGCTGCCGCCGGAGCTGGCCAAGTTCCTGAAAACCCTGGAGCCGCACTGATGCGAGAGTTCGACCTGGTGGTATTCGACTGGGATGGCACGCTGATGGACTCCACCGGCCACATTGTGGAGGCCATCCAGCAAGCCTGCCGAGAGCTGGACCTTCCGGTTCCCGACCGCGAAACCGCCAGCCACGTGATAGGCCTGCGGCTGGACAGCGCCCTGCTGCGCGCCTGCCCGAAGGTCGGATCGGACCGGCTGCCGGCGCTGGTCGACGCCTTCCGGCGCCACTACCAGACCAATCTGGATCAGGTCACGCTGTTCGAAGGGACGCGGGAAATCCTGCTGGCGATACGCGACAGCGGCGTCTTCGTCGCCATCGCCACCGGCAGCAGCCGCGCAGGCCTCGACCGGGCGCTGGCCGCCGCCGGCATCGCCGAATTGTTCGACGCCACCCGCACCGTGGATGAGTGCCACTCCAAACCGCATCCGGACATGCTGCTGCAACTGACCGCGCGCTTCGGCGTGAAGAGCGGCCGCACGCTGATGGTGGGCGATACCAGCCACGACCTGCTGATGGCCGGCAACGCGCGCTGCCACGGCGTCGGCATCAGCCATGGCGCGCACGCCGGCGAGCAACTGCAGCGCGACCACCCCCTGATCATCGTCCACTCGTTGACCGAGCTCGGCGCATGGCTGCTGCCAAGACTTGCCTGATCTGCCCGGCCGCCAACCTGCTGGACAGCGGTCCCGCCCACCGCTTTGAAATCGAACAGCCGGACGGCAGCCGCCTGCCGGCCTTCGCCATCCGCTACCAGGGCAAAGTCCACGCCTACCTCAACCGCTGTCGCCACATTCCGGTGGAGCTGGACCTGGAGGACGGCAAGATGTTCGACCTGACCGGCCACTACCTGATCTGCAGCATGCACGGCGCCCGCTATCATCCGGACACCGGCTATTGCAGCTGGGGCCCCTGCCGCGGCCAGTCGCTTACCCAGCTGGAAGTCATTGAACAAAACGGCCAAGTCTGGCTGAATGTCATGCCTGACTGATTTTTGCTAGACTTTTGGAATTCTCGCGGAGCACACCCTATCATGAGCGACACCCCCAACTGGGAACGTCAATTGCTGGAAAAGCTGGCCACCGCAGCCCTGGTGGAGCAACGCCGCGCACGCCAGTGGAAGATCTTCTTCCGCCTGGCATGGCTGATGATCATAGGCGTCATTGTCGTCAGCCTGTTCATGCGCCATGAAGACAAAACCGGCTCCGGCCTGGCCGGCGGCAGCGGCCACAGCGCGGTGATCAAGCTGGACGGCGTGATCAGCAGCGACAACGACAGCGGCGAGAAGCTGGTGGAAGCGCTGGACCAGGCCTTCCGCGACCGCAATACCAAGGGCATCATCATCGAGGCCAACAGCCCCGGCGGCAGCCCGGTGCTGTCCGGCATGGTCTACGATGAAATCCGCCGCCTGAAAAAGCTGCATCCGCCCACCCCGGTCTACGTGGTGGTCAGCGAGGTCTGCGCATCAGGCTGCTACTACATCGCCGCCGCCGCCGACAAGATCTTCGTCGACAAGGCCAGCATCGTCGGCTCCATCGGCGTACTGTCCGACGGCTTCGGCTTCACCGGCGCCATGGACAAGCTGGGCATCGAGCGACGGCTGAAAACCGCCGGGGAAAACAAGGCGATGGGCGACCCGTTCTCGCCGGTCAACCCCAAGCACGAAGCGATACGCCAGCAGTTGCTGGACGACATCCACCAGCAGTTCATCCAGGCGGTGCGCGACGGCCGCGGCAAACGCCTGCAGAATGATCCGCAGATGTTCAGCGGCATGGTATGGCTGGGCGAGAAGGCCATTCCCCTGGGGCTGGCCGACGGCCTGGGCACCGTGCCGTCGGTGGCGCGCGACGTGATCAAGGCGGACAAGACCGTCGACTACACCCAGCAGGACGACTTCTCCAGCCGCGTGGCCCGCCGCATAGGCGTGCAATTCGCCGGCGGGGTCAAGTCGCTGTTCAATACCGAACTGTTCTAGGCAGCGGAGGCTGACATGGCATCCAGGCGCAAGCGGCAAGAGGAAGAACATGAAAACCATGAACGCTGGCTGGTTTCCTACGCCGACTTCATCACCCTGCTGTTCGCCTTCTTCGTCGTGATGTACGCCATCTCGTCGCTGAACGAAGGCAAATACCGCGTGATGTCGTCCGCCATCATGGACGCCTTCCGCAGCGGCACGGTGGTCACGGTGCAGACCTCCCCGCCCAACGGCGGCGCCAACACCATGATAGAAATCCCGCAGACCAAGCCCATCTCCAAGAGCATCAAGGCGGACCACCACGTGGAGGAGGCCGCCAAGCTGGGCCAGTTGACGCAGAACCTGGCCAAGGTGCTCGGTCCACTGGTCCAGAGCGGCGAAGTCACCATCACCCAGAGCAACCAGGGCATCAACATCGACATCCGCGACAGCGCGCTGTTCGCGGTCGGCCAGGCGGTGCCCAACCAACAATCGCTGCCGCTGATGTCCAGCATGGCCAAGCTGCTGTCTGGCGTGGACAACTCCATCAAGGTGGAAGGCTTCACCGACGATGTGCCGATCCGCACCCCCTCCTTCCCATCCAATTGGGAACTGTCGGCCGCCCGCGCCGGCGGCGTGGTGCGGCTGTTCCAGGAAAACGGCATAGAAGCCAGCCGCATGGTAGCAGTCGGCCACGGTGCCAATCTGGCGGTTGCCGACAACGCCACCACCGATGGCCGCGCCCGGAACCGCCGCGTCACCATCTCGGTGCAGGCCAATGACGCCTCCGGCGCGCCGATGGATGCGGCAGCCGCCCAGACAACACCCCCCACCCCAACCGAGGTAAAACCATGAGCACTCCCATCTCTCATGCCACGCTGGAACAACTGTTCCTGAATGCCCGCACCCACAGCCACTGGCAGCCGCGCCCGGTAGAGGACGAAGTGCTGCGTCAGCTGTTCGACCTGCTCAAGCAATGCCCCACCAGCGCCAATTGCTCGCCGGGCCGCTTCGTCTTCGTCAAGGGCGAAGCCGCCAAGCAAAAACTCAAGCCTTGCCTGGCACCGGGCAACGTGGACAAGACCATGGCCGCCCCGGTATGCGTGATCGTCGCCCACGACCTCCAGTTCTACGACCACCTGCCCAAGCTGTTCCCGCATGCCGACGCCAAGAGCTGGTTTGCCGGTAACGAGGCTCTGATCCAGACCACCGCCTTCCGCAACGGCACGCTGCAAGGCGCCTACCTGATCCTGGCCGCCCGCTCGCTGGGCCTGGACTGCGGCCCGATGTCGGGCTTCGACAACGCCGCGGTGGACGCCGCCTTCTTCCCGGATGGCCGCTTCAAGTCCAATTTCCTGATCAACCTGGGCTACGGAGAAGCCGATAAGCTGTTCCCACGCTCGCCGCGCTTCAACTTCGACGACGCCTGCCAGATCCTGTAAATAGCTCGCGCCGCCGCCGAAATGCCCGGTTATAATGCCGGGCATTTGTCTGCCCGGAGAATGCCATGCTGTACCCGCTGCTGCGCCCCCTGCTGTTCAAGTTCGACGCGGAAACCGCCCACGAGCAGACGCTCAAGCTGCTAGACCGCGCGCACCGGCTGCATCTGGGATCGCTGGCCGGCGGCCCCGCAGTCCGCCAGCCGGTAAAGGCAATGGGCCTGACCCTCCCCAACGCCGTCGGTCTGGCCGCCGGCCTGGACAAGAACGGCGGCCACATCGACGCGCTGGCCGATCTGGGCTTCGGCTTCATCGAGATCGGCACTATCACCCCCCGCCCCCAGGACGGCAACCCCAAGCCCCGCCTGTTCAGACTGCCCGAACACGAAGCCATCATCAACCGCATGGGCTTCAACAACCATGGCGTGGCCGCGCTGCTGGACAATGTGCGCCGTTGCAAATTCAAGGGCATGCTGGGCATCAATATCGGCAAGAATGCCATCACGCCGATAGAAAGCGCGGTGAACGACTACCTGAGCTGCCTGGACCAGGTTTACGCCCACGCCAGCTACGTCGCCGTCAACATCTCCTCCCCCAACACCAAGAACCTGCGCCAACTGCAACAGGGCGACGAATTGGGCAAGCTGCTGGCCGCATTGAAGCAGCGCCAGCAACAACTGGCGGACAGTCATGGCCGCTACGTGCCGCTGGCGGTGAAAATCGCGCCGGACCTGGACGACGAGCAGATCGCCGAGATCGCCCGCCTGCTGCGGCAGCATGCGCTAGACGGCGTCATCGCCACCAATACCACGCTGTCGCGCCACGAAATCGCCGGCCATCCGCTGGAAAATGAAGCCGGCGGCCTGTCCGGCGCGCCGGTGCGCAACCGCTCCACCGCGCTGATTCGCAAACTGGCCAAGGAACTTGACGGCGCGCTGCCTATCATAGGAGTGGGCGGCATCCTGTCCGGCAACGACGCCGTCGAAAAACTGGAAGCCGGAGCCAGCCTGGTGCAGCTGTACAGCGGCCTGATTTACCGCGGGCCGGAACTGGTCGGCGAATGCGCCAAGGCGGCAGCCCAGTATCTACAAGCTCGCACATGAGAAAGAATGGAGCAAAAAATGAAGACAACCCTCAGCCGCATGACCGTAATCGCCCTGCTGAGCGCCGGCGCGCTCAGCGGATGCGCAACCTCCGACTCCGCCGCCGTCTACTCCAAGGGTCAAATGCGCCAGGCGCAGACCGTGCAGTTCGGCACCGTGATCTCGGCGCAGAATGTCAAGATGGAAGGCCAGAACAATGAACTGCTGACCCTGGGCGGCGCCGCGCTGGGCGGCCTGGCCGGCAGCAATATCGGCGGTGGCAAGGGGCAGATCGCCGGCGGCATCGTCGGCGCGCTGGCCGGCGGCTACGGCGCCAAGGCCGCCCAAGAGGCGCTGGGCAAGAATGCGCTGGAAATCACCGTCAAGCTGGATACCGGACGGGTGATCTCCATCGTGCAGGAAGCGGACATCCCCTTCAGCCCCAACCAGCGCGTGAAAGTACTGAGCGGCGGCGGCAACGACCGAGTCGTGCCTTACTAAGCCAGCGCCACAATAGACAGGCCGCCCAAGGGCGGCCTGTTTTACGTCCAGCTTGGCTCAAGCCTGATCGGACAAGCCCTGCCATCGTCCGCCCTGCAGCGCCTGCAGCGGCCGGTAGTCGGCCTTGTAGGCCATCTTGCGGCAATCCGCTATCCAGTAGCCAAGGTAGACATAACTCAACCCCATCTGGCGCGCCTGCTCCACCTGCCACAGCACATTGAACACGCCGAGGCTCATATGCGCGTCGGCCGGGTCGTAAAAGGTGTAGACCGCCGACAGGCCATCCGCCAGCCGGTCCACCAGGCTCACCATCTTCAACTCGCCGTTCAGGCGGAACTCGGCCAGTTGGCTGTCCACACCGCTCTTCAGGATGAATTCGGAGTATTGCTGCGCGTCGTCGTCAGACATGCCGCCGCCGGCGTGACGCGTCTGCTGGTACAGCCGGTACAACGCGTAATGCTCGGCATCGAACGCCAACGGCAGCCATCTGGCCGTCAGCCCGCCACCGCGCCGCCACACCTTGCGCTGCGTGCGGTTGGGATGGAACTGCTCCACCGGCAACCGCACCGGGATGCAGGCCTGACAGGCATCGCAATAGGGACGATAGGTATACAGCCCGCTGCGGCGGAACCCCAGCCTCACCAACTGGCTGTAAACGCCGCTGTCTATCGCCTCGGCCGGAATGGCGACCTGGGAACGGGCCTGGCGTCCCGACAGATAGCTGCATGGATAAGGCGCGGTGGCGTAGAAATGGATCGCCGCGACCTGGCCGGCTTCACGATGACTCATGGCGGTAATGGTAGTCCCACATTTGACTAGGCTGCGGCTGCCGGATCTTCTCCTTCAGAGTAGCAAGAAAAACATCGCGCGGCACCAGACATGCGCCCAGGCTCTCCAGATGCGCGGTATGCATCTGGCAGTCAATCATTTCCACGCCCTGGCCCGCCAGATGGCGCACCATGTGCACGAAGGCCAGCTTGGAGGCGTCGGTCCGGCGCGCAAACATCGACTCGCCATAGAACATGCGGCCGATGGCGATGCCGTAAAGGCCACCGACCAGCTCTCCGTCCATCCAGGTTTCAAAACTGTGCGCATAACCCAGCGCATGCAGCCGACAGTAGGCGGCCACCATCTCCGGCACGATCCAGGTGCCGTCCTGCCCCGGACGCGGCTGGGAGCAGCCTTGCATCACCTCGACAAAAGCGCTGTCCAGCCGGATTTCGTAATCGAGCTTGCGCAGGGCCTTGCCCAGCGAACGGCTGACTTTCAACTGCCCGGGGTACAACACCATCCGCGGTGCCGGAGACCACCATAAAATAGGCTCGCCATGGGAAAACCAGGGGAAAATGCCTTCGGAGTAGGCGCTGAGGATGCGCCCGGGGGACAAGTCTCCGCCGGCGGCCAACAAGCCGTTCGGATGACTCAGGGCCTGCTCTACCGGCGGGAAGACAGGCTCGGGACCGAGCCAGGGAATCATCCGCGGCGGCCGCCCTTGGCCAGGCAGTCCGGGCACTCGCCATACATGTACAGCGCGTGGTCGACGATGCGGAAACCCTGCTGCTCAGCGATGCGGTCCTGCAGCGCCTCGATCTCGGGATCGAAGAATTCCACCACCTTGCCACAGCTGACGCAGACCATGTGGTCGTGGTGACCGCCCTGATTCAGTTCGTACACCGCCTTGCCGGTCTCAAAGTGGTGACGCACCAGAATGCCGGCTTGCTCGAACTGGGTCAGCACCCGGTAAATGGTGGCGAGACCGATGTCGATGTTCTCCGCAAGCAGCTTGCGATAAACGTCTTCAGCGGACATGTGGCCGGAGTCTGCCTCCTCGAACAGGTCGAGGATTTTCAGACGCGGGCCGGTGGCTTTCAGGCCGATATCTTTGAGGTGACTGGCTTTGCTCATCGTGATATAAAGTGGGTCGATTTCGAATCATGATAAAGCCTTTTGACGGCTTTGCCTAATTACAGCCTCATAAACATTTGAGTCAATCGGAGTATCATGCGCGCCCTGATTTTCGCCGCCGTCATCGCCGTCTCCGGCTGCAGTTCGATGAACCCGCTCGACTGGACCCACAAGGTGGAAATCCAGCAGGGCAACTACGTGACCCAGGACGCTGTCGCCAAGCTGAAGCCGGGCATGACACGCTCGCAAGTGCGCTTCCTGCTGGGCACCCCGCTGCTGACCGACGCTTTCCACGCCGACCGCTGGGACTACAAGTATAGCGACATCAAGCAAGGCAAGCTGGACAGTTCCAGCGACAAGCTGCTTACCGTCTACTTCAAAGGCGATGTGCTCGAGCGAGTCGAAGGCGCCGCCCAGCCCGCTCCGCCGGCCAAACAGCTGGATGCCTCCATGCCGGCGCAGGAAGCGAAGAAGCCATGAGCGTGCAGAACATCGTGATCGTCGGCGCGTCCGGCCGCATGGGCCGGGTGCTGATCGAATCGGTGCTGAGCACGCCCGGCACCCGCCTGCACGCGGCGATAGAGCGTTCCGACTCCGGCTTCATCGGCCAGGACGCCGGCCTGTTCTGCGGCCGGCAGAGCGGCGTCAGCATCAGCTCCGACTTCATCGCCGCGCTGGCCGGCGCAGATGTGGTGATAGATTTCACCCGCCCGGAAGGCACGCTGGAACACATGATCGCCTGCGTTGAGCACAAAGTGCAGATGATCGTCGGCACCACCGGCTTCGACGACGTCGGCAAGGCCGCCATCCGCGCCGCCGCCGACAAGATCGCCATTGTGTTCGCATCCAACTTCAGCATAGGCGTCAACCTCACCTTCAAGTTGCTGGACATGGCCGCCCGCGTGTTGAACGAAGGCTACGACATCGAAATCACCGAGGCCCACCACCGCTTCAAGGTGGACGCGCCGTCCGGCACCGCCTTGCGCATGGGCGAGGTGATCGCCGACGCGCTGGGCCGCGACCTCAAGCAATGCGCGGTCTACGGCCGCGAAGGCGTCACCGGCGAGCGCGATCCCAAGGCCATCGGCTTCGCCACCGTCCGCGGCGGCGACATCGTTGGCGATCACACCGCGCTGTTCGCCGCGCTGGGCGAGCGGGTGGAGATCAGCCACAAGGCCTCCAGCCGCGCCACCTTCGCCAATGGCGCGGTACGCGCCGCCCGCTGGCTGTCCGACAAGCCGCACGGCCTGTTCGACATGCAGGACGTGCTTGGCCTGCGCTGATCCAACGGAGGGGGCCGCTCCCCTCCCTCTTCCCCCATGCGCACGCTCACGCTGACCTTCACCCTGCTGGTCCTCTTCGCGCTAACTTGCATCGCGTCCCTGCTACATCACAGCAATCTGCTGCTTGCCAGTTTATGGCGGCTGCAACCGCAGCCGGCGCTGGAATGGCAATTGCTGGTGGAGTTGCGCCTGCCGCGGCTGCTGGCGTCGGCCAGCGCAGGCGCCCTGCTGGCCAGCGCCGGCGCCGCCATGCAGGCGCGCTTTCGCAATCCGCTGGCCGAGCCCGGCCTGATAGGGATCAACAGCGGCGCGGCACTGGCTTCCGCCCTGGCGCTAAGCCTGGGCGCCGGTCTGTACGGCGTCGCCGCCGCGGCCTTTGGCGGCGGCATTGCGGCCTTGCTGCTAGTGCGGCTGCTGGGTGCCGACCAGGACGGCAACCGCTTGATCCTGAGCGGGCTGGCGGTCAGCACCTTGCTGGGGAGCCTGCTGACCCTGCTGATCACCATGCTGCCCGACGGATCGCTGCGCGTCGTCACTTTCTGGCTGATGGGCAGCTTCGCCGGCGTGGAGTGGCCGCTGGCCTTGCTATTGCTGCTGGCCGCCCCGCCGATCTGGCTGGCGCTGTTCCGGCAGTGGCGCTTCCTCAACGCATTGCAGCTCGGCGAAAGCGCCGCCTTTCATCTGGGGTTCGCAGTCCGCCGGCAGGAATGGCAGGTGGTGATGCTGGCGGCGCTGGCCACCGGCCTGGTCGTTTCCGGTTGCGGCATGATAGGTTTCATCGGCCTGATGGCGCCACACCTGGCCCGCCAGTTGCTGGGCAGCGACTCGCGCCGGCTGCTGATCGCCGGCCCCCTGCTGGGCGCCTGGCTAGCCGTCGCCTCGGACTGGCTGGCGCGCGGCCTGCTCGCCCCGGCGGAACTGCCGGTGGGAGTCATCACCAGCCTGCTGGGCGCGCCCTTCTTCCTGTGGCTGCTACGCCGACAGGAGCCGCGCCATGCTTGAAGCAGACCACCTGACGCTGGACCGCAACGGCAGGCGTCTGCTCACCGACATCAGCCTGGCCTTGCAGCCCGGCGAATTGCTGATCGCGCTGGGTCCCAACGGCGCGGGCAAAAGCAGCCTGCTCAAGCTGCTGTCCGGCTTGTGGCAGCCCGATTCTGGAGAAATCCACCTTGCCGGCCAGGCGCTCCGCGCCATGCCGGCCGCCGGACTGGCCAGTTGGCGCGCGGTGGTCGAGCAGCATCCGGTCACACCCGCGGGCTGGGTCGGCGAAGAGCTGGTCGCCGCCGGCGCCTACCGCTATGCCGGCGCGCATGCCAGCCAGATCCGCCAGGCCATCGGCCAGGCGCTGGAATTAACCGGCGGCCAGCCGCTGGCGCGCCGCCCCCTGGCCGAGCTGTCCGGCGGCGAAAGGCAGCGGCTGCAACTGGCGCGCGCGTTATGCCAGTTGCTGCTGTCGCCGCAGCCCGAACGCTACCTGCTGCTGGACGAACCCACCGCCGCGCTGGATTTCGCGGTAGCCGACGAACTGATGTCCCAGGTGCGGCGACTGTGCCATCGCCTGGGCATCGGCGGCCTGGCCGTGGTGCACGACCTCAACCTGGCTCTGCGACACGCCGACAAGGTGCTGCTGCTCGACAACGGGCGGGCGGCGGGCTACGGCGGCAATCAAGAGATGATGCAGCTCGAGCGGCTGGAGGCGGTATACGGCGTCCGGCTGGCCGAGCTGACCCATCCCGACCAGCCCTGGCGGGCCTTCATCCCCCTGCCCGGCCCACTGCCGCCGCCGGGCTGATCCATATTGCGTTCCGGCGGCAAACCTGCCATCCTGACCGTCTCGCATTTGCGACTGGAAGATTGAATATGCCGCTGCTTGCCGCTTTGCAATCGCTTCCCAATCAGTTTTGTGGCGAAGGCATCAACCACGAAGACCAAACCTTCACCGGCTGCCTGCACTGGCAGGCGCTGCCAGGCCAAAGAGCCCTGCTGCTGCATTACAGCGCCAGCGGCATCCATGGCGAAATCCTGCATCGCGAAACCACCTTGCTGGGCTATCTGCCCGACGGCACCATGTGCCTGTGGCCGGTAATGGAGGAGTTGCCCTTTATCCTGCCCCACCCGGCCGTGCGCCTGGCGGAGGGCGGCCACGGCACCCTGGAAGTGGTATTCGCCAGCGCGCCGCGCAGCCTGAGCGAGCAATTCCGCCAAGAAATCACCATCCGGCTGGAAGCCAACGGCCAAATGCTCTACACCCATGCTTGGGGCCTGCCGAACTGCAACTTTGAAGACCGCTCGCGCTGCACCATGTCGCCGGTGGCCGGCACCGCCTGAAATCTCGCCTTCATCTGCGGGAAACCGTCACGGTTGGGAAACAAATAAAAAATCGGGCAGCCAAGCGCTACCCGATTTATATGCCCCGCCGCTGCGGCGATCAAACCTGCGCGGGGTCTCGCGCCGCCTGCACCTCATACAATTGCTTGACCTCGCCGCTGCCGTCCACGCTCTCCAGGCGCACATCGAAGCCCCACAGCCTGCAGACATGCTTGAGCACTTCCTGCGCGCTCTGCTCCTCCAGCGGACGGCGGTTATGCATGGTGTGGCGCAGCGTCAGGCTGCGGTCGCCGCGCACATTGACCGACCACACCTGGATATTGGGCTCGCGCGAACCCAGATTGTACTGCTCGGCCAGCTTGCTGCGGATATCGCGGTAGCCTTCTTCGTCGTGGATGCTGGATATCTCCAGCTTGTCGTCCTTGTCGTCGTCGCGGATGGCGAAGAAGCGGAAATCGCGGATCAGCTTGGGCGACAGATACTGCGAGATGAAGCTTTCATCCTTGAAGTTGCGCATCGCGAACTCCAGCGATTCCCGCCAATCGCTGCCGGCCAAGTCGGGGAACCAGGCGCGGTCCTCGTCGGTGGGCTGCTCGCAGATGCGCTTGATGTCCCGATACATCGAGAAGCCCAGCGCGTAGGGATTGATGCCGGTATACCAGCGCGCCGTCACCGGCGGCTGCGTCACCACATTGGTGTGGCTTTGCAGGAATTCCAGCATCGCGCCGTCCGTCACCATGCCCTTGTCGTACAGGCGATTGAGAATGGTGTAATGCCAGAAGGTGGCCCAGCCCTCGTTCATCACCTGGGTCTGCCGCTGCGGATAAAAATACTGCGCCACCTTGCGCACGATGCGCACCACCTCGCGCTGCCACGGCTCCAGCAATGGCGCCGATTTCTCGATGAAGTACAACAGGTTTTCCTGCGGCTCCAACGGAAAACGCGGCGCGGCCTTGCCGCTGTCATCCTTGTCGCGCTTAGGGATGGTGCGCCACAAATCGTTGACCTGCATCTGCAGATACTGTTCGCGCTCCTCCTGCTTGGCCTGCTCCTTGGCCAGCGACAGCTTCTGCGGCCGCTTGTAGCGGTCGACGCCGTAATTCATCAGCGCATGGCAGGAATCCAGCAGCTCCTCCACCTCATCTATGCCGTAGCGCTCCTCGCACTTGCTGATATAGCTCTTGGCAAACACCAGGTAGTCGATGATGGCCGCGGCGTCGGTCCAGGAGCGGAACAGGTAGTTGCCCTTGAAGAAGCTATTGTGGCCATAGGCGGCGTGGGCGATCACCAACGCCTGCATCGTCATCGAGTTTTCCTCCATCAGATAGGCGATGCAGGGGTTGGAGTTGATGACGATCTCGTAGGCCAAGCCCATCTGGCCGCGCTTGTAGCTTTTCTCGGTGGAGACGAAATGCTTGCCGTAGCTCCAATGATGATAATTCACCGGCATGCCCACCGCGGCATAGGCATCCATCATCTGCTCGGCGGTGATCACCTCCAGCTGGTTGGGATAGACATCCAGCTTGAACTCGTCCACCGCGATGGTGCGGATCTGCCTGTCGTATTCGCCGATCAGATCGAAGGTCCATTCAGACCCGGTGGAAATCGGCGTCATGGCGCTTGCCCCTTTGCTCGCCCGTTTCATGCGCTGACCCTCCCATTGACCGGCTGGCGCTTGAACAGCTCCCGGAATACCGGGTAAATGTCCGACGCCGAGCGGATTTTCTGCATCGCGAACTGCGGGCATTGCGCTTTGACCTTAAGGTACTCGTACCACAGGTTCTGCGGCTCGCCTTCGGTGATCTCGATGTAGGCGAAGTACTGACAGTACGGCAGCAGGTTTTCCTCCAGGATGTGGCCGCAGTTGGCCGAATCACTGTCCCAGTTGTCGCCGTCCGACGCCTGGGCGGCATAGATGTTCCATTCGCTGCTGGCATAACGCTTGTGGATGATGTCGCTCATCAAGTTCAGCGCCGACGACACCACCGTGCCGCCGCTCTCGCGCGAATGGAAGAAGTCCTGCTCGTTGACCTCCACCGCGCTAGTATGATGGCGGATGAACACCACTTCGATCTTCTCGTAGTTTCGCTGCAGAAACATGTACAGCAGGATGAAGAAACGCTTGGCCATGTCCTTCTTCTGCTCGTCCATCGAGCCGGACACGTCCATGATGCAGAACATCACCGCCTGGCTGGTCGGCTTGGGTTGCTTGACCCGGTTGTTGTAGCGCAGATCGAAAGGGTCGATGAAGGGAATGCTGGCCAGGCGCTCGCGCATCTGGTGGATGCGCTGGCGCTTCTCGCGCACATCCAGCGCGTTGTCGTCGTCCAGCTCGATCAACGTGTCCAGTTCTTCCTCGGCGTCGTCCAGGCTGGACAGCGTCGGCGCCGCCATCGCCACCCGCCGCGCCAGCGCGCCGCGTAGCGAACGGACGATATTGATGTTGGCTGGCGTGCCGTCGTTGGTGTAGCCGGCGCGCACGGTTTTCAGTTCTTCAATTCCCACCAGCTGGGTCTTGATCAGATTGGGCAAGGCCAGATCGTCGAAGAACACGTTCATGAACTCTTCCCGCGACAGCTGGAACACGAAATCGTCTTCGCCCTCGCCATCCTGGCTGGCCTTGCTGCCACCGCCGCCGGCCCCGCCCTGCGGCCGCGGCACGCGGTCTCCCTTGATGAATTCCTCATTGCCGGGATGGATGTTTTCCCACACCCCGCCCTTGCCGTGATGGAAATTGGGTTCGGAAATGTCCTTTACCGGAATCGAGACCTTTTCCCCGCTTTCGATATCGGTAATGCTCCGCCCCTTGATCGCCTTGGAGACGGCTTCCTTGATTTGCGCCTTGAAACGGCGAAGAAAGCGTTCACGATTGACCGCCGACTTGTTCTTGCCGTTGAGGCGTCTGTCTATGATGTGGGACATAGCCACCTCTCTAGCGCGCAATCGCAGGCAGCCGGTTCGGTCGGAACCCGCTGCCCAAGACCGCGCGCGGTTGTGTCTCCTTGCCACCCAGCCGGAATCGCTGGGCACTCCCGCCTCCCCCGCCCTCCGGGCCGGGGAGGCTACGGCGGCTTATGACGATTTGCGCACCCGCAGATACCATTCGCACAACAGACGCACCTGCTTGGCGGTATAGCCCTTCTCCACCATCCGGTTGACGAAGTCCTCGTGCTTCTTGGCGTCCTCCGCGCTGGCCTTGGCGTTGAAGGAGATGACCGGCAACAACTCCTCGGTGTTGGAGAACATCTTCTTCTCTATCACCGTGCGCAGCTTCTCGTAACTGGTCCAGGTCGGATTCTTGCCGCCGTTGTTGGCCCGCGCCCGCAACACGAAGTTGACAATCTCGTTGCGGAAATCCTTTGGATTGGAAATTCCGGCGGGTTTCTCGATCTTTTCCAGTTCCGCATTCAGCGAAGTGCGGTCGAATATCTCGCCGGTATCCTGGTCGCGGTACTCCTGATCCTGAATCCAGTAATCAGCGAAGGTCACGTAGCGGTCGAATATGTTCTGGCCATATTCGGAATAACTTTCCAGATACGCGGTCTGGATTTCCTTGCCGATGAATTCGACGTATTTCGGCGCCAGATACTCCTTGAGGAAGGTCAGATATTTCTGCTCGGTTTCCGCTGGGAACTGCTCGCGCTCCACCTGCTGTTCGATCACGTACAGCAGATGCACCGGATTGGCCGCCACCTCGCTGTGATCGAAGTTGAACACCTTGGACAGGATCTTGTAGGCGAAGCGGGTGGAGAGGCCGCTCATGCCCTCGTCCACGCCGGCATAGTCGCGGTACTCCTGCAGCGACTTGGCCTTGGGGTCGGTGTCCTTCAGGTTTTCGCCGTCGTACACCTGCATCTTGCTGTACAGGCTGGAGTTCTCCGGCTCCTTCAGCCGCGACAGCACGGCGAACTGGCCCATCATCTTCAACGTGCCCGGCGCGCACGGCGCCTTGCCCAGCGAGGAGTTGCGGATCAGCTTGTCGTAGATCTTGATTTCCTCGTTGACGCGCAGGCAGTACGGCACCTTGACGATGTAGATGCGGTCGAGGAAGGCTTCGTTGTTCTTGTTGTTGCGGAACTGCTTCCACTCGCTCTCGTTGGAGTGCGCCAGGATGATGCCCTCGAACGGAATCGCGCCGAAGCCCTCGGTGCCCTTGAAGTTGCCTTCCTGGGTGGCCGTCAGCAGCGGGTGCAGCACCTTGATCGGCGCCTTGAACATTTCGACGAATTCCAGCAGGCCCTGATTGGCCAGGCACAGGCCGCCGGAGTAGCTGTAGGCGTCGGGATCGTCCTGCGCGTATTTTTCCAGCTTGCGGATATCCACCTTGCCCACCAACGAGCTGATGTCCTGGTTGTTCTCGTCGCCTGGCTCGGTCTTGGCCACCGCGATCTGCTTCAGCACAGACGGGTAGCGCTTGACCACGCGGAACTGGCCGATGTCGCCGTTGAACTCGTGCAGCCGCTTCACTGCCCACGGGCTGGGGATGCCCTTCAGGTAGCGGCGCGGAATATGGTACTGCTCTTCCAGGATGAGGCCGTCTTCATCGTAATTGAACAGCGACAGCGGAGACTCGTTGACCGGGCTGCCTTTCAGGCAATAGAACGGCACCAGCTCCATCAGCTCTTTCAGCTTTTCGGCGATGGAGGACTTGCCGCCGCCGACAGGTCCCAGCAGGTAGAGAATCTGCTTCTTCTCCTCCAGCCCCTGGGCGGCATGGCGGAAGTAGGCGACTACCTGCTCGATGACTTCCTCGGTGCCGTAGAAGTCGCGGAAAGCGGGATAGACCTTGATGACCTTGTTGGAGAAGATGCGCGACAAGCGGGAATCGTGGCGGGTGTCCACCAGCTCCGGCTCGCCGATGGCGGCCAGCATGCGCTCTGCGGCAGTGGCGTAGGCACCGGAGTCGTGCTTGCACAGTTCCAGATACTCCTGGATCGTGTACTCTTCCTCGCGGGTTTTGTCGTAGCGCACTGCGTAGTGACTGAAGATATCCGGGTGCATGACTCTCTCCTGGCTGGTAGCAGGGGCTTGGGCGCGATGCACATCGCATTAGGCCGTTCCCCTTGCTGAATTAGAGTACTGACTTTGTCTCCGGTTCTTTTTTTGGGTATAGCATAGCAGCACGAAATGACCGGACAAAAGCCGGCAAAAACCGGAATCCACCAGTACTGCTTGCGTTGCGTCGGAAAAGTTGTTGAATCAATAGGGATTTTTAAATACAGAATTTTGTAACAATTGATGAAGCTTAGTAAATTCTTGTAATGTCGGTAGGAATAATTGGATATAAAAATCTGAGATTACAATAACTTGTCAGCTTTTTCTGAGCAGAATGCGGACGCCGATTTCGTATATGTGCCCACGCTGCACTTCATTGCAGCGCTTGACCTCCACCTCGGCCTCGAAAGGCTTTCCCGGCACCCCTCCGACGCCGGGAACCAGCACGATCACGTTTAGCTTCTCGCCATATTGCGGCACAAAGGCGGAGCGCAGGGCCATGCCGTCCACCGATAGGTCCACGCACTCGCCGTAATAGGTCTGGCCGCTCAACAGCGACTTGATGCGAGCCTTGCACCCCATGCTGACGCGCCGGCCACGCCGGCGGTCGTAATACGCGTCAAATCGGGACACCCCGCATCCTCCCGCTCAAATAAGCCGCCAGCCAATGCAGGCCGACTATCGATTTGCTGTCGCAGATCCCGCCGGTCAGCGCCATGTCCATTGCCGTATCCAGCGGCAAGGTCAGCACTTCCAGAAACTCGCCCTCGTCCAGTCGCCTTTCGCTAAGAATAAGGTCTTGCGCCAGGTAATAACTGATTTTTTCATTGGAATAGCCGATGCAGGGGTGGGCGGTGCCCAAATAAGTCCAGTTGGCGGCGCGATAACCGGTTTCCTCCAGCAGCTCCCGCCTCGCGGTCGCCTCCGGCGGCTCGCCGGAATCGATCTTGCCGGCCGGAATCTCGATGAACTCGCGACCGGCCGGGTAGCGGTACTGGCGCTCGAGCACCAGCTCGCGCTGCGGGGTCAGCGCCAGTATCGCCACCGCGCCGGGATGGACGATGTATTCCCGTTGCGCCTCCTTGCCGTCCGGCAGGGCCACCTGGTCCTTGTGCACGTTGAGGAAGCTGCCCTGATACACCAGCTCCGACGTCAATTTTTTTTCAAGCAGATCCACATTTCGCCTTTCGATTGTTCCAAGCGCTGACAACCGCCCAACGCCACAACACCCGCGTAGCCAGATAGCCCGCCGCGCCCAGAGTCAGGCCGAGAGCCGGCATGCCCACCAGCAGCGGCCAGCCCATATCCGCCAGCCAGCGCGCGGTTCCCAGCAGCCAAGCGGTCAATCCCAGCCCCGCCAGGCTGGGAGGCGCCGCCAGCGCTGCGGCGGCGGCATCGCCCAGCAACCATTTGCCATAACAGTAGGCTAGATAATAAAGCGGCAACACCGTCAATGGATTGCTGTACAGAGAAACCACCATCGCCGCCGGCAGATTGACCCGCAGCAGCAGCGCCAGCGCCAGCGCGGTGGCCTTCTGGGTGAAACCGGGCATCACGCCGGAATACAGGCCGACGGCCACCCCCATCGCCACCTTGCGGCGATTGAACGACCAGTAGGCGGGCCGATCCAGATATGGCGCCAGGCGGCGCATGCCCGGCCTGGCGAACCACTGGTGGCGCCGTTCGGCGAATTGCCGCATTTTTCGCTTGAGCCAGGTCATTCCATTTTCATACCGCAACGTTGCCGTAAAGCCACACCTTCGGCGCCGCCACAACGCAATTTGTTGTCAAAAGGCCGAGAATAATTTAAACAAACGTTTGAATTAACCCGCCCCAGGTCAGGGGTCATCATAAAACGTATCGCCCTGGCACGCACCAGGCCGCACCAACCCACCGGAGAAACCGAATGCCTGTCTACAAAGCACCGCTGCGCGACTTCGACTTTGTTCTCAACGAGTTGATCAAGGTACAGGACGTCATCCCCGCCCTGCCCGGCTACGAAGAGGCCACGCAAGACATCTTCAGTTCCTATCTGGAGGCGGCGGCCCAGTTTTGCGAGTCCGAGCTCGCGCCGCTCAACCGACACGCGGACGAGGAAGGCTGCCAGTACGACAGCGCCACCAAATCGGTCACCACGCCGGCCGGCTTCAAGGAAGCCTACCGGCAATACTGCGAGCTCGGCTTCCCGGCGCTGGACTGCGACCCGGCCTACGGCGGCCAGGGCATGCCCAAGAGCCTGGCCTTCCCGGTGATGGAGATGCAGTGTTCGGCCAATGTCGCCTGGTCGATGTACCCCGGCCTGTCCCACGGCGCATACTCCGCCATCCACGCCCACGGCACGGAAGAACAGAAAGCGGCTTACCTGCCCAAGCTGGTGGACGGCAGCTGGACCGGCACCATGTGTCTGACCGAGCCGCACTGCGGCACCGACCTGGGTCTGCTCAAGTCCAAGGCCGAGCCCAACGGCGACGGCAGCTACCACATCACCGGCACCAAGATCTTCATCTCGGCCGGCGAGCACGACCTGTCCGACAACATCATCCACCTAGTGCTGGCGCGCCTGCCGGACGCGCCCAAGGACGTAAAGGGCATCTCGTTGTTCATTGTGCCCAAGTTCCATCAGGACGGCAGCCGCAACGCCGTGTCCTGCGGCAGCCTGGAACACAAAATGGGCATCAAGGCCAACGCCACCGCGGTGATCAACCTGGATGGCGCCAAAGGCTGGCTGATAGGCGAACCCAACAAAGGCCTGTCCTGCATGTTCACCATGATGAACGCCGCCCGCCTCGGCTGCGGCATGCAGGGCCTGGGCATAGGCGAAGCTTCGTTCCAGGGCGCGCTGGCCTACGCCCGCGAGCGCCTGCAGATGCGCGCGCTGGCCGGCGCCAAATTCCCGGACAAGGCGGCCGACCCCATCATCGTCCATCCCGACGTGCGCCGCATGCTGCTGACGCAAAAGGCCTATACCGAGGCCGGCCGTGCGCTGACCGCCCTGCTGGCGCTGCAACTGGACATTGAAGACAAGCATCCGCAGGCTTCCGCCCGCGCAGACGCCGCCGATCTGGTGGCCCTGCTCACCCCGGTGGCCAAGGCCTTCATGACCGACAACGGCTACACCGCCGCCAATATGGGCATGCAGGTGTTCGGCGGCCATGGCTACATCCGCGAATGGGGCATGGAGCAGCTGGTGCGCGACTGCCGTATCTCGCAGATCTACGAAGGCACCAACGGCATCCAGGCGATGGACCTGCTGGGCCGCAAGGTGCTGCTGGACCAGGGCGCCAAGCTGCGCAAGTTCACCAAGCTGATCCATACGTTCTGCCAGGCCCGCGAAGGCGACGACAAGCTGGCGGAATTCGTCGCGCCGCTGTCCAAGTTGCTGAAGGAAGTCGGCGAAATCACAATGGGCGTGGGCATGGCCAGCATGCAGAACCGCGACGAAGCCGGCGCCGCCGCCAGCGACTACCTGCGCCTGATCGGCCACCTGGCCTACGCCTGGCTGTGGGCGCGGATGGCCGAGGTGTCGTTCGCCAAGCTCGGCCAGGGCGATGACGCCTTCTACAACGCCAAGATCTGCACCGCCCGCTTCTATTACGCCAAGCTGCTGCCGGAAGCGGAGGCGCTGAAAGCCAGCATCAAGTCCGGCGCCAAGCCGCTGATGACGCTGGAAGACGAACACTTCGCCTTCTAAGCCGCACGGCTGCGCCGCAGGCCGCCTTTCCGCCCGGAAAGGCGGCCTGTGTCTTTTTCTTGCGCAAAACTACCTAAGTTTCGTCGTCCAGCCCCAAGTTTTCCGCGCCGCGGCCGAAATCATGATCATACTTACGTTGTCTTCTCAACCCGCCACAGCGCACCAGACAGCAACGGCGCGCCGACAGGAGTCCGTGATGTCGATATCATCCTTGAACACGTCCCAGACCGGCCAGAGCAGCAGCGCTAACCAGACCAGCGGCTACAGCCCGCAGGACGCGCGCAACCAACTCAACTCGGTGCTGGTGGAATCCTTGAGCGTGTCCATCAGCAGCGGCAAGCAATCGCAGACCCTGCTGTTCCAAGCCTCCATCACCAATATCAACCAGATTCTCAACGCCGACGCCGCCAAGCAGAACGGACAGCAAAACAGCGGCTCGCTCCAGATCAGCAGCACCCAAGTGAGCATCTCGGTACAGCAAAGCGGCCAGAGCGACGACGACAACTCGCCGCAAGCCACCTCCAAGCGCATCCTGGACGGCGCCACCAGCCTGTTCGCCCTGTACAAGCAGCAGCATCCGGAATTGAGTTCCGATCAGCAGGCGCAAAACTTCGTCGGCCTGATCCGCCAGGGCTTCGAGCAAGGCTATCAGGAGGCCACCGGCGTGCTCAAGAGCCTCAATGTCTTCAACGGCGACGTGGCCAGCGGCATCCAGCAGACCCACGATCTGGTGGAACAAGGCCTGGACGCCTTCCTGCAGCAGAACCAGTCCGCCAGCACGCAGTCGTCGCAATCCGCCGCCAGCGACAGCGCCGGCGGCTGAATGGTAAGCGAGGGGAAAACGGGCAATGGCAATTAATGACGAAATCATCGTCGCGCCGATAGGCGGCGTCCATCCGCGCGCGGGAGGGACTGGCGGCGCGCGCGGCGTGCATGCCCTTGCCCATTTCCAGGGCCATGGCGGCGGCGGCCAGCAGATGGACGACAGCGCCGACATCAGCCTGAGCCATGGCAGGCAGGCGGCGGCGCTGCTTTACAGCGCCACGATGGACCAGATCGCCCAGTTGGCCGGCCTGGATGTGGACCCCGCGCAGCTGCAGGCGGGCGCCATCCCCGACGGTAGCCACAGCCGGCACCTGCTCCTGGGCATCGTCGCCTTGTTTGAGCACTACCGCGGCAGCCACCCCCAGCTAGCGGCGCAGGACGCGCAAAAAATCTTCATCCCGATGGCGCAGGCCGGACTGGAACGCGGCTACCAGGAAACCTGCCAAGTGCTGCGCCAGCTGAATGCCTGCCCGCCGGCTACGGCAGGCCATCTGCAAGCCCTGTGCCAGCTGACGGGCCAGCTGCTGCGCGAACGTTTCGGCCTGGACTGAGCCGCCGCGGACGAAATCTGCCCATAGACGGCGCCGCCAAGCCCCGCCTCCCGGCGCCTCGGCAGAACAATCAGCGGCAGAACGCCCGCACGATGCGGCCGATGCGCGCCTCATCCAGAATGCCCCGCTCCCCCAGCTGCAATTGGCCAGCCCGCCGCATCAGCGCCAGCACGCTCTCCGCCGCCGCCGCGTCCGACACTCCCGCTTCGCTCAGACGCACCGGCATGCCCAGCCCGCGGTACATCCCCACTATCCGCTCTATCACCTCTTCCGCCGCCAGCTCTGGCGCGTCGAACACCCGCGCGCCCACCTGCCGCAACTTGGCGGCCTTGTCCAAACAGGACTCGCGCAACAACGACGGCTGCACGATGGACAGGGTACGGCCATGGTCGATGCCGTACAGCGCGGTCAACACCCGCCGATGCCATGGCTGGCCCAGTCCTGCGGCACGCCCAGGCCGATGGAGCCTGACAGCGCCTGATTGGCCGCCCACATCATGTTCTGGCGCCAGTCCGGCGTATGGCGCTCATCGAAACGGCAGGCCAGCTGGTATAGCGCGCGCAGCACGGCCTCGGCGCAGCCATCCTGCACCAATGCGCCCACCGGATAGGTCAAATATTGTTCGCAGGCATGGACAAAGGCGTCCACCACACCGTTGGCCAGTTGCCGGTCCGGCAAGGTTGCCAGCGTATCCGGGTCGAGAATGGCGAAGCTCGGGCGCAACAGCGGCGAACGGAAAGACAGCTTTTCCTGGCTGGACAAGCGGGAAATCACCGAGGTGCCGTTGCCCTCGGAGCCGGTGGCCGCCAGCGTCAACACCGCTCCCAGCGGCAGCGCCGCCGTCACCGGCGTCCTGCCGGATACCAGGTCCCAACTGTCGCCGTCGTACAGCGCCGCCGCGGCCAGGTATTTGGCGGCGTCAATGACCGAGCCGCCGCCCACCGCCAGGATGAAATCGCGCTGCTGTTCGCGGATCTGCGCCACCGCGCCGGCCAGCGCCTCCTGCGAAGGGTTGGGCGCCACGCCGCCGAACTCGGCCCAGTCAAGCCCTTGCAAGGCTTGCCGCAACTGGTCATAGATGCCATTGCGCTTGATCGATCCGCCGCCATACAGCAGCAGGATGCGGGCCTCGCGCGGCAGCAGCGAGGAAAGCTGGGCCAGCTTGCCGGCACCGAAGCGTAAGCGAGTGGGATTGTGATAATCGAAGACGAGAGCGGGATTCATGATTTTTTCCTGTTTCAGCCAGGCAGCTGCGCCAAAGCCGGCATGCCATCCAGCCAAAATGTCATGACAAAAACATCTTCACGGCAAAAAATCCGCTCCCATCCGAAAACTGGCGCATCGGCGGCCACGGATGCGGCGGCAAATGAAAAAAGGCGGACCCCAGTCCGCCTTTCACGCCATCAGGCTTGCCGCTCAGTTGCTGCCGCAGCAGGCCTTGTACTTCTTGCCGCTGCCGCACGGGCACGCGTCGTTGCGGCCCACCTTGTCGCCTTCGCGACGCACGGTGGAGGGAGCCTGTCCCTTGGCGCGCCAGTAGGCGAACACCGCGTGCAGGGAATCGGTCAGCTCTTCCTTGTAGCCTTCCACTTCCTCGTCGGTGAAGGTCAGCAGGTCTTCGCCGTCCTCCTCTTCGAAAGCGCCGCCCAGCACCAGCATCGGCATCATCAGGCTTTCAAAGCCTTCATCCTCTTCCGCCACTTCGAACCAGTCGGTATCGACCAGGTCCAGCGCGTACAGGTAGGCGTTTGTCCACGGCCAGTAGTCGGGCTCGCCCTCTTCCTCGCTGTCCTCTTCCGCGTACAGGATCATGTCCAGCTCTTCGCCGGCGGCCAGAACGTCGCGGGTGGTGTCGAACAGCTTCTGCAGCAGGGACTTCAGTTCGGCTTCATCAGCCTGATTGGCGAAAGCCGGCGCGTCGCCCAACACTTCCGGCAGCCAGAAATCAGTATCGACCTCGTCCGGCCCGCTGACCAACGCGGCAAAGAAACCTTGCACTTCGTCCGGGCGCATGGTGCTGCCGCTGGCGGACAACGGGGTCAACAGCGTTTCGAGACGGGCCAGGTCGGCATCGTTGAAAGCGGTAACGGTCATGATGTATTCCTCAAGGTGAATCAGGTCTGGGCGCATTGTAAGCCAAAAGCGCTGTTCTAGCCGGCATTTTGCTGCCCCGTTTGTCCGGAATCAGGCCGTTTGGACATCCGGCAGACCCAGCTTTTCCAGCATCTGCCGCCTCATCTGGTACTTCTGGATCTTGCCGGTGACAGTCATCGGAAATCCATCGACAAACTCGATGTAGCGCGGGATCTTGTAATGGGCGATCTCGCCCTGGCAAAAGGCGCGGATCTCCTCCGCCGTCGCCGTTTCGCCGTCGCGCAGCCGTATCCACACGCACAGTTCCTCGCCGTAACGCGCATCCGGCACGCCGACCGCCTGCACCTCCAGTATCTTGGGATGACGGTAGAGAAATTCTTCTATCTCGCGCGGGTAGATGTTCTCGCCGCCGCGTATCACCATGTCCTTCAGTCGTCCGACGATATTGACCGAACCATCCTCATGCATCTCGGCCAGATCGCCGCTGTGCATCCAGCCGTCGGCGTCTATCGCTTCGCGGCTGATCGCCTCGTCGTTCCAATAGCCCAGCATCACCGAATAGCCGCGCACGCACAGCTCGCCGCTTTGTCCGCGCGGCACGGCGCGGCCTTCGGCATCGACGATCTTCACTTCCACATGCGGATGGACGAAACCCACCGTGCCCACCTTTTGCGCCAAAGGCGTGTCGACGGCGCTTTGCAGGCTGACCGGGCTGGTTTCGGTCATGCCGTAGCAGATCGTCACTTCGGCCATGTGCAGCTGCGCCAGCACCCGCTTCATCACTTCCACCGGGCAAGGGCTGCCGGCCATGATGCCGGTGCGCAGGCTGGAGAGGTCGAATTCGGCGAAGCGCGGGTGCTCCAGCAGGGAAATGAACATGGTGGGCACGCCGTGCAAAGCGGTGCAACGCTCTTCCGCCACCGTTTCCAGCACCGCCAGCGCATCGAAGCCTTCAGCGGGCAACACCATCGCCGCGCCGTGGCACAGGCAGCACAGCGTGCCCATCACCATGCCGAAGCAATGGTAGAGCGGCACCGGAATGCACAGCCGGTCCTCCTCGCTCAGGCGCATCGCCGCGCCGACAAACCAGGCGTTGTTGAGGATGTTGCGGTGCGACAGCGTGGCACCTTTGGGCTGGCCGGTGGTGCCGGAGGTGAACTGGATGTTGACCGCCTCGTCGAACTGCAGGGTCTCGCCCAAGGCCTGCAAGGCCGCAAGCTCCCCGCTCTCCGGCTCGGCCAGCAGCGCGGAAAACGGCAGCATGCCTGGCAGCGCCTGCTGGCCGATGCGCACCACCCAGCGCAAATCCGGCGCCCGCGCGGCTTGCAGCCGGCCCGGCTGGCAATGGTCCAGCTCCGGCGCCAGCTGCCGCATCATTTCCACGTAGTCGCTGCTCTTGAAACTGGGCGACAACACCAGCGCGCGGCAAGCCGTCTTGTTCAGCGCGTATTCCAGCTCCGCGCGGCGGTAGGCCGGATTGATGTTGACCAGCACTAGGCCGGCTTTGGCGCTGGCGAACTGCATCAGCACCCATTCGGCGCGGTTCTGCGACCAGATGCCCACCCGCTCCCCCGGTTGCAGACCCAGCCGCAACAGGCCGCAGGCCAGGCTGTCCACCCGTTGCCGCAACTCGGCGTAGCTCCAGCGAATGCCCTGCTGGCGCGCGAGCAGGGCCGGCCGCTCGCCATGACGCGCGCAGGCCTGGTCGAAGAAACGTCCTATGGTCAACTCCAACAGCGGCGGACTGCCGGCTCCCTGGGCATAGCTGGCCTGCTGCATCTGCGGCTCCCTGTTTCGTGGCGAAAAACACAGGTTGACGATTACGTAAACGTAAATCAAGCTTTCATCAGCTGGCGTGGGAAAAACGCTACAATCGCCGCCTGAAGGAAAACATATGAACCAAGCCGAATTTTTCACCATCTCCGATCTGGCGCAAGAATTTGACGTCACGCTGCGCACCATTCGCTTCTACGAAGAGCAAGGGCTGATAGAACCTCAGCGCGACGGCCGCCAGCGCCTGTTCTCGCGCCGCGACCGCGCGCGCCTGAAGCTGATCTTGCGCGGCAAGCGCATCGGCCTGTCGCTGGCGGAAATCCGCGAAATCATCGACTTGTACCAGTTGGCCCACGATGAGGCCAGCCAGTCGCAGAAGCTGCTGGACCTGCTGCTGGCGCGCCGCCGCCAGCTGGAATCGCAGCGCCAAGACATCGACGCGGTGCTGGATGAAATCGGCACGCTGGAGCGCCATTGCCGCCAGGTCATCGCCAGCGGCGAAGCCACCGCCTGAATCGCGCCCGGCTATTGCAATGTCATTTGCCGTTGGGCAGAATGGCCGGCCGTTCCGCAAGACTATGCCGCCATGCCCAGCCCGTATACCGCGCCGCTCAGCCTGCGCCACCTCATCCCCGATGACGCCGCCGTTTTCTGGCGGCTGACCGACAGTGTGGCGCGCGAACGCCGCTATCTGGCGTATCCGGAATTCTCGCAAGCGCAATCCGCCGCCTATGTCAGCCGGCAGTTGGAACAGAACGCCCCGCACCTGCTGCTGTTGGATGGCGACCAGGTGGTCGGCTGGTGCGACATCCAGCCGCACGCCAGCCCGTTTTACCGCCATGGCGGCGTGCTGGGCATCGGCCTGTTGCCCAGCCACCGCGGCATGGGACTGGGCGGCTGGCTGCTGGAGAACACGCTGGAAGTCGCCAGGCAGCGCGGTTACCGCCGGGTGGAGCTGACCGTCCACGCCGACAACTTGCGCGCGCAGCGCCTGTATCAACGCCATGGCTTCAAACTGGAAGGACGCAAGCAGAACGCCATCTGCCTGGACGGCCATTTCCAGGACGTGCTGCAGATGGCGCGCTGGCTGGCGGACAACGCTTCCTGACCCGCCCGGCAACAGCACCGCCGGCTGGCCGGTTACGCCGCCCAGGCACCGGCAAGCGGCGGCAAAACTGCCGGCATCGGGCCCGGGTTCAGAACTGCCTGGCCGGCACGGCCGCCGCCATATTCCATTGCACCACAAGCACGCTGGCGAGCACCGTCACCAGGCCCAGCAGCGACAGCGGCGACAAGGCTTGTCCCAACAACAGCCAGCCCAGCAGCACCGCGGTCAGCGGGCTGAGCAGCCCCAGCGACGACACCGCCACCGGCGACAGCCGGGCAATGCCGCGGAACCACAGCAGATAGGCCAGCAGCGCGCCAAACAGCGACAGATAGCCGTAAGCGGCGATCTGGACAGCGCCCAATGCCGGCAACGGCGCATCCAGCCGCCAGGCCAAAGGCAGCAACATCAAGCCGCCCAACAACAACTGCCAGCCGGTCAGCGCTGTTATCGGCGCCGCCAGCCGCCAGCGGCGGGTAAGGAAGGTGCCGCAAGCCATGCAAACCGCGCCGCCCAGCGCCGCCAGCACGCCTAGCCCGTCCCAGGCCGAACCCGGCGACAGCAACAGCGCAGCCATGCCGGCGATCCCTGTCAGGCTGGCCGCCAGCGGCCAGCCTCCGGGACGGTTGCGATCCAGCCCCCAGGCCAAACCCATCACCAGCAATGGCTGGATGGCCCCCACCACCGCGGCCAGGCCGCCGGGCAGGCGGTAAGCGGCGACAAACAGCAGCGCCTGAAACGCGCCGATGTTCAACGCAGACAACCGCAACAACTTCCCCCAGTCGCCGCGCCGCGGTAGCCAGCGCCCGGCCAGAACCAGCAGCAGGCCGGCCGGCAGCACCCGCAGCAGCGCCGCGGTGAACGGCCGATCCGGCGGCAACAGCTGGGTGGTCACGATATAGGTGGAACCCCAGACCGCGGGGGCCAGCGCAGTCAGCGCCACATCGCGCCAATTGCTTGTCGATTTTGCGGAAGACATTATGGGCAGTCCTTTCCATCCCGAATATAATCGGCAGATACTTAGCTTGAATTCAAGATAACATTTATCTTGAATTCAAGGCAAATTTATCTTGAATTCAAGAAAAGGATAGCGCAATGGAAGAACCAGGAACCCCGGATGCGGTGGACACCATCCTGGCGCAATGGCGGCGCGAGCGGCCGGATCTGGACGCCAGCCCGATGGCGGTGATAGGCCGGATCAGCCGCTGCGCCGCGCTGCTGGGGCAAAGACTGGACAGCGTGTTCTGCCAATACGGGCTCAGCAGCTGGGAGTTCGACGTGCTGGCCACGCTGCGGCGCAGCGGCGCGCCCTACTGCCTGGCGCCGACCGAGCTGTTCTCGTCGCTGATGGTCACATCGGGCACCATGACCCACAGGCTGAAAGTATTGGAGGGAAAGGGCTGGATTGCGCGCGAGGCAAGCGCTCAGGACGCGCGCAGCACGCTGGTGCGCTTGAGCGCGGCCGGATTCGAATTGGTGGAGCGGGCGCTGGAAGCGCACGTCGCCAATGAACACGCGATCCTGGCGGCGCTGCCGCCCCGCAGCCTAGACGCGCTGGAAAAACGGCTGGCGGAACTATTGGCCAGCCTGGAGCAGGCCGCGCGCTGATCTCGGCCAGCCCAACGGCGAGGCGGGGCCATAGATGGACGAAGAACAACGGCGGCCGAATCTCTTCGACCGCCGCCTGGAACCCTCCGGTTCGCCTCGGCCCTTGACTCAGGCGGCGCAAGCCACCCCGACGCCGGCGAAAGACTGGACGACGTCGATCCGGCGGTAGCCGCGCGCCTCTGCCGCCCGCATCACACCGCAGGCGGCGTCATTGAACGTCGAAGTGCTGGTCCAGTACAGACGGTTGGCGTCGGCGAACACCTCGAACGCCTTGCGGGTGTTCCAGCCCGGACGGGTGGCGAGCAGATAGAACGCCTTGTTGTACACGCCGCTGGAATAGTGGACATCCATGCCGTCGCGATAGTCCTTGGCGTGGCTGATCGAACGGCCATCCCGGCTCGGGTCGGCGAAATAGCGCAGCGCGCCGCCCTTCTTGAAAATTTCCGCGCCGACCAGCCAGTCGTTCCGTCCCCTCAGGTAGTACTCCGCGGCTTCGCCGGCCATGTCGGAGAACGCCTCGTTGATGCCGCCCGACTGTCCCTTGTAGGCCAGACCGGAATTCTGCTCGGTGAACCCGTGGTGCACCTCGTGCACGATCACGTCCAGCACCGCCAGCGGGTAGAACCGGCGCGAGCCATCACCGACATACAACGCCTGGCCATCCCAGAATACCGCCTCGGATCCATGGCCATAATGCGCTTTGACATACAGTTTTTGCCGCAGGGGCGCGGAGCCGAACCAGTCCTTGTGCATTTTCACCACGGTATTGCCGAAGAAATGCGCATCGTTCAACGGCGAATAGCCGCCGTTGACTTCCCCATAGTCATTCGTGGGGCAGGCAAACTTGAACGGCACGCTGCCGCTGGTCCCGCCCGCCAGATTGACGGTCGCCACGTCGCCGCTATCCATTCGGCAATCGCTGGTGACGATCAGCGGGCCATAGTCCTTGCCATAGAAGTACTTTCCGGTGCCGGCGTTGCCGCCGGGCCCGCCCGCCTCCGCATGGGCCAGCCCCTCCCAGCGTTGCAGCACCTGCCCGTTATGCGCATCGATGATGAAATTGGGACGGCTGGGGCCCTTGCCGCTCTCCACCACAAAGGAAACCAGATACACCAGCTGCGCCACGTTGCTCTCGTTCAAGCGCACCGCCAGGTCGGCCTGCTCGTTGCGCGTAGGATAGCCATTCGCGGTCAAGGCCTTGGCCTGGGCCAGCGCGGCGTCGCGCTTCACAGTCGGCTGCGCCGAGGCCAGATCGGCCTGGATCCCGGCGATATAGTTGCCGCTCAATTTCGCCGGCTGGCCGGCACGCGTCTCCTCCACTACCGCTTCGCCCCATACCGGCACGCCCAGATAGTACTGCTGGTAACGGGTGACCACCTTGCCATCGGGAAACTGGACGCTGCGCAGCGCTTTGAGCCCGGCCTGCTGCACGCCCGGAAACGACGCGCCGGCCGGCGTCGCCAAGTCGATACGCTCGGCGGCCAAAGCAATGCCGCCCTCTCCCGCAACCATCCACCCAATCAGACCAGCCAACACTGCATGTCGAATTTTCATCACAGGCTCCGAAATATTTAAGCAGAAAGAATCCATCGCTACCCACCAAACAAATGGCACAGGATGATTGCATTTAATTGATAAATGGTAATTCATGCTTTTTATCAGTTGAATTTGCGCATCAATATTTCAATCAACATGCGCAAGGCGATTATCATGCGCTCCATGCCCTTCCTCATCCGGGCTCTCCCGCCAGGCTTTCGCATCCGGCGGATATCGGCGAGCGCAAACAGCCGGGATGCCTTAAGCTCAAGCATTTAGGCCAGGCGCGGCGACGGGCCGCGGCCATTGCCGGCCCCGCGGTCCGAACCCGCCGATCAGACTGGAGAACACGATGGCTGATACCCGCTTCCCCTGGCACCCGGGCGAACTGGACATGCAACGCCGCGCCGGCAGCTTGGCGCAGATGGCGGCCGTCGGCGCGCGCAATATCCGCGACCATATGCCGGAACAGCACCGCGCCTTCTTCAGCCAACTGCCCTTCCTCATCGCGGCAGCGGTCGACGATGCCAGCCGGCCATGGGCCGGGCTTATCGAAGGCCTGCCCGGCTTCGCGCACTCGCCCGATCCCGGGCGGCTGCGGCTGGACAGCCTGCCCAGCCGCGCCGACCCGTTGCGCGACTGCCTTCTGCCCGGAGCGGCCATCGGGCTGCTGGGAATCGAGCTGCACACCCGCCGCCGCAACCGCCTGAACGGCGCGCTGAACGAACTTGACGACAGCGGCTTCGCGGTCGGCGTCGGCCAAGCCTTCGGCAACTGCCCCAAGTACATCCAGCAGCGCCAGTTCAGCTTTTCCCGCCCGCCCAGCGGCCGCATCCTGGGCACGGTGGAATGGATGGACCGGTTGGACGACGATGCGCGCGCCGCCATCTCTTCCGCCGACACCTTCTTCGTCGCCAGCGCCGCGCCCGGCGACGAAGCACGCCCCGGCTGGCAGATGGATGCGTCCCATCGCGGCGGCAAACCCGGCTTTGTCCGCGTGGATGGCGATACGCTCACCATCCCCGATTTCGCCGGCAACGGCTACTTCAACACCCTGGGCAATCTGCTGCTTCATCCCAAGGCCGGCCTGCTGTTCGTCGACTTCGCCGGCGGCGACACGCTGCAGCTCACCGGCAGCGTCGAGCTGGCGCTGGACAGCGACGAAGCGCGGACGTTTACTGGCGCCGAGCGGCTGTGGCGGCTGAAAGTGGAACGGGTGGTGCGCCGCCGCAACGCGCTGGCCTTGCGCTGGCAGCTGCTGGAATTTTCTCCCTTCGCCCTGGCCACCGGCGCCTGGCCGGAACGCGCCGCCCGCCGCGAATGGCAGCCGTTGCGGGTGGAGCGCGTGGTAGAGGAAAGCCCGCTGGTGCGCTCGCTCCATCTCGCGCCGGCAGACGGCAGCCCGCCCCAGCCCTTCCTGCCAGGCCAGCATCTGAGCGTGCGGGTGGCCGGCGTAGACGGGCTGCGGCTGCGCAACTACACGCTGTCGCAGACCGGCGGCTACCGCATCAGCGTCAAGCTGCAGGGCAAGGCGTCCGCCCGGCTGCACCAGATGGTGGCCGGCGACATGCTGGAAAGCCTGCCGCCCCGCGGCGACTTCACGCTGACGCCATCCGGCCGGCCGATTACGCTCATCGCCGGCGGCATAGGCATCACTCCGCTGCTGGCGATGCTGCACCAACTGGCCGCCAGTCCAGACGCGATGCCGCCCACGCTGCTGCTGTACGCCACCCGCAGCGTGGCCGAGCGCGCTTTCGACGCCGAGCTGGAACAACTGCGGCAACAGGCCGCCGGACAATTGACCATCGTGAAGGCCGTCAGCCGGCCGGAAACCTCCAGCCGGGCCGGTGTCGATTACCAGCACGCAGGCCATGTCGACATCGATCTGCTGCGCCGGACCGGCGCGGATCTGTCCGGCGATTTTTACCTGTGCGGCCCGGCCGGCTTCATGCAGGCGCTATACAACCCATTGCTGGCCGCCGGCGTGGCCGACGAGCGCATCCGCGCCGAGGCCTTCGGTCCGGCCGGACTGGTTCGCGCCGGCACGGCGGCCCAAACCCTGCCGCCTGCGGCCGAGCACGCAGTGAGGGTGCGCTTTGCCGACGCGGAACGCGAAGCCGAGTGGCAACCCGGCGGCGGCAGCCTGCTGGAGTTGGCCGAATCCTGCGGCCTGTCGCCGGACTTCAGCTGCCGCGGCGGCAGCTGCGGCAGCTGCCGCACCCGCTTGCTGGCGGGCGCCACAACCTATCTGCAAACCCCCGCCTACGCGCCGGCCGACGGCGAGATCCTGCTGTGCTGCGCCTATCCGGCGCAAGGCGGCGGCGAACTGGAGCTGAAACTGTAGCAAGCATCATGCCAATGTCTTTTCTCTTCCCTAACAGCAAGCAAGTCTTCCCCATGCATTAAAATACCGGGCAACACCCTGAGCCGCCGACGGTTCGCAAACCCCGTTTTCCGCTGCGGCGCGCTCGAGCCCGCCGCAGCCTAAGCCCGCCCATGATAGAAAACCAATCCATGCTGCTGCTGGCAGTGTTCGAGCGCGCCGCGCTGCTGCTGATGGCGCTGTTCTTCCTCAGCCGCTTCCGGCCGTTCCAGCACCTGCTGCGCAAGCAGGACCACAGCCCGGCCGAACTGGCCGGCGTGTCGCTGCTGTTCTGCCTGTTCGCCTTGTTCAGCACCTACACCGGCATTCCGGTGGATGGTTCGCTGGTCAATGTGCGCATCATCGCCGTGCTGTCCGGCGGCATCCTGTTCGGCCCCTGGGTGGGAATACCGGCCGGCATCGTCTCCGGCGTCCACCGCTACCTGATAGACATCCACGGCTATACCTCGGTCCCCTGCCTGATCTCCAGCGTCGCCGCCGGCCTGATCGGCACCTTCATCCACTACCGCGCCGGCAAGGCCCGGCTGTGGCTGTACGGCGTGGTGGCCGGCATGTTCTGCGAAGGGCTGACCATGGCGCTGATCCTGCTGCTGACCGATCCCGGCGTCGGCGCCGCCATCGTCGGCCACATCGCCTACCCGATGATACTGGGCACCGTGTGCGTGGGGCTGATCGTGCGGCTGGTGCAGGACCTGGACGACGAGAAGGAACTCTTGGCGGCGCGCCAGGCCAAGCTGGCGCTGACCATCGCCAACCAGACCCTGCCCTATTTCCAGAACCTGGACCGCGACGCGCTGATTGAAGTCTGCACCGTGATCCGCCAGCACATCGGCGCAGACGCGGTGGCCATCACCGACACCGCCGACGTACTGGCCTATGTCGGCCTGGGCAAGGACTACTACCGCCAGCACGGCCACTCCGCCATAGGCGAGATCACCCGCCAGGCGGTGGAGCGCGACCAGATCATCATCGAAAACAATCTGCAGCAGTACCACCTGGCGGACTTCCACTCTGTGATCATCATCCCGCTGCGCGAAAACGGCCGCGTCACCGGCACGCTGAAAATCTTCTACCGCAAGAGCCACGGCATCACCAGCTCCTTGCGCGAAGTGGCGGTGGGGCTGTCGCAGCTGATCTCCACCCAGATGGAGGTGTCGCGCATCAAGCAGCTGCAGGAAATGACGCGCAAGGCCGAGTTCACCGCGCTGCAAAGCAAGATCAACCCGCACTTCCTGTTCAACGCGCTGAACGCCATCTCGTCGCTGATTCGCATCCAGCCGTCGGAGGCGCGCCAGCTGATCGCCAAGCTGGCCGACTACCTGCGCTACAACCTGGCGCTGGACGACGGCCTGATCGACATCCAGGACGAGCTGCGACAGGTGCGCGACTACATCGCCATCGAGCAGGCGCGCTTCGGCGACAAGCTCAAGGTGGTGTTCGACGTCGACGACGTGCATGTGCGGGTGCCCAGCCTGTTGCTGCAACCCTTGGTGGAAAACGCCATCCTGCACGGCATCCAGCCGCGCAAGGGGCCGGGCGAGGTGTGCATCGCGGTGAAGCGCGACGGCGCGCGCATCCATGTCTGCGTGCGCGACAGCGGCTACGGCATCAGCCAGGAAGTGATAGACGGCATCGCCGAAGGCAAGGTGGAAAGCCGCAGCATAGGCCTGATGAATGTCAACGAGCGGGTGAAGCTGCTGTACGGCGAGGGCCTGCGGCTGACGCGGCTGGAGCCGGGCACCGCGGTATGCTTCGACCTGCCGGCGGAGGAAGCGGCATGCTGAAGGCGCTGATAGTGGAAGACGAATACCTGGCGCGCCAGGAACTGGCCTACCTGATACGCGAATTCAGCGGCATCGAGATCCTGGCCAGCGTGGAGGACGGGCTGGAGGCCTTCAAGTTCCTGCAGGAAAACGAGGTGGACGTGGTGTTCCTGGACATCAACATCCCGTCGATAGACGGCCTGCTGCTGGCCAAGAACCTGCACAAGTCGTCGCGGCCGCCGCGCATCGTGTTCGTCACCGCCTACAAGGAATTCGCGGTGGAAGCCTTCGAAGTGGAAGCCTTCGACTACATCCTCAAACCCTACAACGAGCAGCGCATCGCCCATGTACTGCACAAGCTGGAGGCGCTGGAAGCCGCGCCGCCGCCTCCTGTCGCCGCGCCGGAAACCCAGGCCGCCAGCCGCACCGTCAACCTGGCCAAGGGCGACAGCATCATCGTCGCCCCCTGCGACGACATCTATTACGTCGAGGCCGACGAGAAAGTCACGCTGGTCTACACCGCGCACGACCGCTACGTGATGGCGATGAGCATCAGCGAGTTCGTCGGCCGGCTGCCGGCCGACAGCTTCTTCCGCTGCCACCGCTCCTTCTGCGTCAACATCCACAAGATCCGCGAGATCGCGCCCTGGCTCAACAGCACCTACATCATCAAGCTGTACGACCTGAAGGCGGAAATCCCGGTCAGCCGCAGCAACATCAAGGCGTTCCGGCAGCTGATGCACCTCTGATTGCAGTTCATTCCGCGCCGCCTGCATTTCATGCCTGGCTTGCGCCACATTCATTAGCGCACGCTTATAGTCACGTTAATAGTAATGACTTTAGCGAGCCGCATCATGAACCCCGCACTCAACCGCATCCGCTATCAAACCCTGATCGGAACCATCCTCACCCAGTTCGCGCTGGGTTCCGTCTACACCTGGAGCCTGTTCAACGCCCAGCTGTCGCACAAGCTGTCCGAGCCGGTCAGCCAGGTGGCCTTCGCTTTCGGCTTGCTCAGCCTCGCGCTGGCGGTCGCGTCGTCGATGGCCGGCAAATTGCAGGAGCGCTTCGGCGTGCGCAAGGTGGCCATCGCCTCCGGCCTGCTGCTGGGCCTGGGCTTCTACCTGACCTCGCATGCCGGCAACCTGATCATGCTCTACCTGTGCGCCGGCCTGTTGGTGGGCTTCGCCGACGGCGCCGGCTACCTGATGTCGCTGTCCAACTGCGTGAAATGGTTCCCGGAACGCAAGGGCCTGGTCTCCGCCTGCGCCATCGGCGCTTACGGCCTGGGCAGCCTGGGCTTCAAGTTCATCAACCTGGCGCTGCTGTCGCATTTCAGCCTGGAAGCCACCTTCCAGCTGTGGGGCCTGATCGCGATGGCCATGGTGGTGGCAGGCGCCTTGCTGATGACTGACGCGCCCCAACAGCCGGCCGCCGCGCAAACCGGCGGCAGCCGCGACTTCACGCTGGCCGAGGCGATGCGCCAGCCGCAGTACTGGATGCTGGCGCTGATGTTCCTGACCGTGTGCATGAGCGGCCTGTACGTGATCGGCGTGGCCAAGGACATCGGCGAGAGCTTCGTCCACCTGTCGGCGGCCACCGCCGCCAACGCGGTGGCCGTGATCGCGGTGGCCAACCTGTCCGGCCGCCTGGCGCTGGGCGTGCTGTCCGACAAGATGCCGCGTATCCGCGTCATCACCCTCGCCCAGATCGCCGCGCTGGCCGGCATGCTGACCCTGCTGTTCGCCCCGCTGAGCGCAGGCCTGTTCTTCGCCGCCATCGCCTGCGTCGCCTTCAGCTTCGGCGGCACCATCACCGTCTACCCGTCGCTGGTCAGCGATTTCTTCGGCCTGAACAACCTGACCAAGAACTATGGCGTGATCTACCTGGGCTTCGGCATCGGCAGCATCGTCGGCTCCATCGTCGCCTCGCTGTTCGGCGGCTTCCTGGCCACCTTCCACCTGATCCTGGCGCTGTTGATCGTCGCCCTGCTGTTCTCGTTGACCATCCGCCAGCCGGGCGCGGCCCAAGCCAAGAAAGAAGAATTCGACGCCGAGCCGCATCTGGGCAAAGCCTGAGATTCTCCCCTCCCAGACAAGACAAAGCCCCCGGATTCGGGGGCTTTTCTCATGCGATATCGTAGTTACAGGTTATTGGCTTTCCAATTAGACACATGATCACCCGCGCGGCCATACCCCCTTCAGCACGCGCCGGTAAAAAAGTACCTAGCCAGGTTTTAAGACGCCGATTTGTTCGACGCCGCGCGACGGTAGCGCGCGGCTAGTTTCGGCGGCTCCTGACTAGGCGCTTTTTTGGCGGGGTTTCGCGGACGGCAGGGGCGGCCTGGGGGTGTCGGGGGGCTGGCCGCGCAGCCCCCCGACCCGCCCGCCGGGCGGAATCAGCGTTCCATATCACCCACGCAACGGGCACGGGATGGAGAGAAACACCCGGCAAAACCGAGCTTGCGCCCTACTTCTTCGCCAACCAAATATCCAGCTGGCGGGCGAAGGCCTGGCGGTCGGCCTGGCTCAGCGCCGGCGGGCCTTCGGTCTGCACGCCGCTGGCGCGCAGATTGTCCATGAAATCGCGCATGGTCAGCTGCGCGGCTATGGTTTCCTTGGAAAAAGCGTCGCCGCGCCAGTTCAGGGCCTGCGCACCCTTGGCCAGCACCTCGGCCGCCAGCGGGATGTCGCCGGTGATCAACAGATCGTCCGGCTGGATGCGGCGGGCGATCTCGTTGTCGGCCACGTCGAAGCCCTTGGGCACTTGCAGCGCGCGGATATTGGGCGCCTTGGGCACCGTCAGCAGCTGGTTGGCGACAAACACCAGTTCCCTCCCCGTGCGCTGCGCCGCGCGGCACAGCACTTCCCTTATCACCTTGGGACAGGCGTCGGCGTCTACCCAGATCGTCATGGCGGTTTCTTCTCATAAAAAAACAAGTCAGGTCGCCATGATACCCGGCGCGGCGGCGCCTTGCCCGCCTGCGGCAAGCGCGCTATGCTGCGCGGCCCCGCAAAATGACATGGGAATTTAAAATGATCTGCTTCAACGTCGCCGGCACCCGCTTCAACCTGCGCGCCGCCGCCATCATCGAACACCAGGGCAAGGTGCTGCTGCATCGCGCGGCCAGCGACGACTTCTGGACGCTGCCCGGCGGCCGGGTCGAGCCGGGCGAAGACGCCGCCGCCACCGTGGCGCGGGAAATGCGAGAAGAACTGGATGAATCCGTGGATTGCGGCCATCTCGTCATGTTGATTGAAAACTTCTTTGCCGTGGCGGGGCAAGCCAACCATGAGCTCGGCCTGTATTTCCAGGCTAGGCTGGCGGAAGACTCCACCTTGCCGCGACGCGCTTCCCCTTTTCTCGTCACCGACAACGGCGTGCCGTTCGAATTCAACTGGTTCAGCCGCGGGCAGCTGGCGGCGCTGCATGTGCTGCCCCTGCCGGTGAAAGAGCTGCTGCTGGACGACGACCGCCGCCTGCGCCACGTCGTCGATCGCGGATAAAGGCCAGTTTGCCGCCATCCGGCCATATTGACGCTTACGTAAACGTAAGCGATGATGTGGCATGCAGCGGCGCACGCGGCGCCACACGATCAGAACAAGGGAGAAACATCATGTACAGCAGCCTGCGCTTTGCCTTCGGCGAAACCTACGACATGTTGCGCGAAACCGTGCGCGCCTTCGCCCAGAGCGAAATCGCCCCGCGCGCCGCCGCCATCGACCAGGACAATCTGTTCCCGGCCGACCTGTGGCGCAAGTTCGGCGAACTGGGCCTGTTGGGCATCACCGTCAGCGAAGAGTTCGGCGGCGCCGACATGGGCTACCTCGCCCACATGATCGCGATGGAAGAGATCAGCCGCGCCAGCGCCTCGGTGGGCCTGTCCTACGGCGCGCATTCCAACCTCTGCGTCAACCAGATCTACAAGAACGGCAACCCGGCCCAGCGCAGCCGTTATCTGCCCAAGCTGATTTCCGGCGAGCACGTCGGCGCGCTGGCGATGTCCGAGCCCAATGCCGGTTCCGACGTGGTCAGCATGAAGCTGAAGGCCGACAAGGCCGACGGCGGCTACCTGCTCAACGGCAGCAAGATGTGGATCACCAACGGCGGCGACGCCGACACCCTGGTGGTCTACGCCAAGACCGACGCCGAAGCGGGCGCGCGCGGCATCACCGCCTTCATCGTCGAAAAGGGCTTCGCCGGCTTCAGCCACGGCAGCAAGCTGGACAAGCTGGGCATGCGCGGCTCCAACACCTACCCCATCTTCTTCGACAACTGTTTCGTGCCGGAAGAAAACGTGCTGGGCGGCGTCGGCAACGGCGTCAAGGTGCTGATGAGCGGCCTGGATTACGAACGCGCGGTGCTGGCGGCCGGTCCCTTGGGCATCATGCAGGCCAGCCTGGACATCGTGGTGCCGTATCTGAGCGACCGCAGCCAGTTCGGCCAGGCCATCGGCGACTTCCAGCTGATGCAGGGCAAGCTGGCCGACATGTACGTCAAGCTGTCGGCCAGCCGCGCCTACGTCTACGCGGTGGGCCAGGCGCTGGACCGCGGCGAAACCGGCCGCCAGACCCGCAAGGACGCCGCCGGCGCCATCCTTTACGCGGCGGAAAGCGCCACCCAGCTGGCGCTGGACGCCATCCAGTGCCTGGGCGGCAACGGCTACATCAACGAATACGCCACCGGCCGCCTGCTGCGCGACGCCAAGCTGTACGAGATCGGCGCCGGCACCAGCGAGATCCGGCGCTGGCTGATAGGCCGCGAACTAATGGCCGAAACCCGATAAGCATGGTGGCTAAATCGTCCGATGCCGCGTTGCGCCGCCTGGCCGTACTTTATCGGCGGCGCGCCTTGCCCCGGAGGATTTTCCAACCACTCCCCATCCACACCGAGGACAACAAGAACATGACCGCCCCCGAACGCATCGCCCAAGCCCAACTGGACGCCTACAACGCCCGCGATCTGGCAGCCTTCCTCGCCTGCTACACCGAGGACGTCAAAGTGTACCGTCTCCCCTCGATGCAGCTGATGCTGGAAGGCCGGGCTGCGATGGCGGAGCGCTACGGCAATCATCGTTTCAACCTGCCCCTGCTGCACGCCGATGTGCTGCACCGTATCGTCCACGGCAACCGGGTCATCGACCACGAATGGGTGAGACTCGATGAGAACCAGACCCAACACGCGGTAGCGATTTACGACGTCAACGCGGACGGCCTGATATCCGCCGTGTGGTTTGTCGACAGCGAATAACAAGGACCGCCATGCCCACCATCGAATCGAAGCTCTCGCCCCGCGCCGCCGACTTCCTCGCCAACGCCGACAAGATGCGCGCGCTGGTGGGCGATCTGAAACAGAAAGTCGCCCAGGCCGCGCTGGGCGGCGGCGACAAGGCGCGCGCCAAGCACACCGCGCGCGGCAAGCTGCTGCCGCGCGAGCGCATCGACCTGCTGCTGGACGCAGGCAGCCCCTTCCTGGAACTGTCACAACTGGCAGCCTTCGGCATGTACGGCGACGACGCGCCCGGCGCCGGCATGATCGCCGGCATAGGCCGCATCAGCGGCGTCGACTGCCTGATCATCGCCAACGACGCCACCGTCAAGGGCGGCACCTATTACCCGATGACGGTGAAAAAGCACTTGAGGGCGCAGGAGATCGCCCGCGAAAACCGCCTGCCCTGCGTCTACCTGGTGGACTCCGGCGGCGCCTTCCTGCCGCTGCAGGACGAGGTGTTTCCGGACAAGGAGCACTTCGGCCGCATCTTCTACAACCAGGCCAATCTGTCGGCCGCCGGCATCCCGCAGATCGCGGTGGTGATGGGCAGTTGCACCGCCGGCGGCGCCTATGTGCCGGCGATGAGCGACGAGACCGTCATCGTCAAGGAACAGGGCACCATCTTCCTGGGCGGCCCGCCCTTGGTGAGGGCGGCGACAGGCGAAGTGGTCAGCGCCGAAGAGCTGGGCGGCGGCGACGTCCACACCCGCATCTCCGGCGTGGCCGACCACCTGGCCCAGAATGACGCCCACGCGCTGTCCATCGCCCGCCGCATCGTGGCCGACCTCAACTGGAAGAAACAGGGCGAGCTGGACCGCGCCGAACCGAGACCGCCGCGCTACCCCGCTGAGGAAATCTACGGCGTGATCCCGGCCGACGCCAAAAAACCGTTCGACGTGCGCGAGATCATCGCCCGGCTGGTGGACGATTCGGACTTCGACGAATTCAAGCAGAACTACGGGACGACCTTAGTGACGGGCTTTGCCCGCCTGAATGGTTATCGCGTCGGCATCCTCGCCAACAACGGCATTTTGTTCAGCGAATCGGCGCTGAAGGGCGCGCACTTTGTAGAGCTGTGCTGCCAGCGCGGCATCCCGCTGATCTTCCTGCAGAACATCACCGGCTTCATGGTGGGCAAGAAGTACGAAAACGGCGGCATCGCCAAGGACGGCGCCAAACTGGTCACCGCCGTGGCCTGCGCCAGGGTGCCCAAGTTCACCGTGCTGATAGGCGGCAGCTTCGGCGCCGGCAACTACGGCATGTGCGGCCGCGCCTATTCGCCGCGTTTCTTGTGGATGTGGCCCAACAGCCGCATCTCGGTGATGGGCGGCGAGCAGGCCGCCGGCGTGCTGGCCCAGGTGAAAAAGGAACAGCTGGGCGACGCGTTCACGGCCGAGCAGGAAGAAGCGCTGAAGACCCCGGTGCGCCAGCAGTACGAAGAGCAGGGCCACCCCTACTACGCCAGCGCGCGGCTATGGGACGACGGCGTGATAGACCCGGCCCAGACCCGCGACGCGCTGGCGCTGGCGCTGGAGGCGTCGCTGTCCGCTCCGCTGGAGCCGACGCGCTTCGGCGTGTTCCGCATGTGAGGCAGAGCCATGAGCCATTCCACGCTTGAAATCGAACACAGCGGCAAGGTTGCCACCATCTGGCTGAACCGCCCGGAGCTGCACAACGCCTTGAACGAGGTGTTGATCGCAGAATTGACCGAAGCGATCCGCCAGCTCAACCGCAACGACGCCGTGCGCGTCATCGTGCTGGCCGGCCGCGGCAAAAGCTTCTGCGCCGGCGCGGATCTGGACTGGATGCGCCGCGCCGCCGGCTACAGCGAACAGGAAAACCTGGCCGACGCGCAAAAGCTGGCCGGCATGCTGAAGGCCATCTACCGCAGCGCCAAGCCGGTGATCGCCCGCATCCATGGCGCCGCGATGGCCGGCGGCACCGGGCTGGCCGCGGTGTGCGACATCGCCATCGCCACCGACGCCGCCAAGTTCGCGCTGACCGAAGTTAGGCTGGGACTGATCCCGGCCACCATCGGGCCCTATGTCGCCGACGCCATCGGCCCGCGCCAGGCCCGCCGCTACTTCCTGTCGGCCGAGCGCATCACCGCCGGCACCGCGCTGAAGCTGGGGCTGATCCACGAGCTGGTCAGCGACGAGCTGCTGGACGCGCGCGTGGCCGAAATCGCCGACGAACTTGCCAAAGGCGCGCCCGGGGCGCTGCGCGAGGCCAAGCTGCTGCTCTCCGAACTGCGCGAGGGCTCGCCGTGGGACGACCAGTTGCTGGAACGCACCGCCGGCCGCATCGCCGCCATCCGCGCCGGCGAAGAGGCGCGCGAGGGTTTGGCTGCGTTCTTCGAAAAACGCGCGCCGAACTGGCAACAACAATAGGGATAAAGCGATGTTTAATACAATCCTGATCGCCAACCGCGGCGACCAGCAGCCGCAGGGCTGCGCAGCTGCGAAGCAAAATCGCTCGCCGGCGCGCCAGCGTCGGAGCGGTTTCGCCGCGGGAGACCACCATGTTCAATAAGATATTGATCGCCAACCGCGGCGAGATAGCCTGCAGAGTCATCAAAACCGCCAAGGCGCTGGGCATCGCCACCGTCGCCGTCTATTCCGACGCCGACGCCGACGCCCGCTTCGTCAAGCTGGCCGACGAGGCCTATCGCCTCGGCCCCGCCCCGGCCGCCGAATCCTATCTGCGCGCCGACCTGATCCTGGACATCGCCAAACACAGCGGCACCCAGGCCATCCATCCCGGCTACGGCTTCCTGTCGGAGAACGAGGGCTTCGCCGCCGCCTGCCAGGCCGCAGGCATCGCCTTCATCGGCCCGCCGGCCGCCGCCATCGCCGCGATGGGCAGCAAATCCGCCGCCAAGGCGCTGATGCAGAAAGCCGGCGTGCCGCTGGTGCCCGGCTACCACGGCGACGACCAGGACCCGGCGTTGCTGCAAAAGCAGGCCGACGCCATCGGCTACCCGGTACTGATCAAGGCCAGCAGCGGCGGCGGCGGCAAAGGCATGCGCATCGTCGAGAAAACGGAAGAGTTCGCGGCGGCGCTGGCCTCCTGCCAGCGCGAGGCGCGCGCCAGCTTCGGCGACGACAAGGTGTTGATCGAGAAATACCTGACCAAGCCCCGCCATGTGGAGATCCAGGTTTTCGCCGACAGCCACGGCGGCTGCGTCTACCTGTTCGAGCGCGATTGCTCGGTGCAGCGCCGCCACCAGAAAGTGCTGGAGGAGGCCCCTGCCCCGCACCTGCCGCAAGCCACTCGCCAGGCGATGGGCGACGCCGCAGTGGCCGCCGCGCGCGCGGTGGGCTATGTCGGCGCCGGCACCGTCGAATTCATCATGGACGTCCAGGAAAATGGAGAGCCCGGCAAGTTCTACTTCATGGAGATGAACACCCGGCTGCAAGTGGAACACCCGGTGACCGAAATGATCACCGGCCAGGACCTGGTGGCCTGGCAACTGCAGGTGGCCGCTGGCGGCAAGCTGCCGCTCGCGCAGGAGCAGCTGGCGATACGTGGCCACGCGATAGAGGCCCGCATCTACGCAGAAGACCCGGACAAGGGCTTTTTGCCCTCCATCGGCACCCTGGTCCACTTGGCCACCCCGCCAGAATCAAGCAGCGTGCGCATCGACACCGGCGTGGAACAAGGCGACGCCATCTCGCCGTTCTACGACCCGATGATAGCCAAGCTGATAGTCTGGGGCGAAAGCCGCGAAGCGGCGCTGCGACAGATGGACGCGGCGCTGGGCCAGTACCAGGTGGTGGGCCCCGCCACCAATATCGCCTTCCTGCGCCGCATCGTCCGCCACCGCAGCTTTGCCGGCGGCCATGTCGATACCGGCCTGATCGCCCGCCACCACGACGAACTGCTGCCGCCGCCCGCCGCCCCCTCCGTCCGGCAGCTTGCGCTGCTGGCGCTGGCCGAGGCGCTGGCGGGCCAGCAGCGCTACCCGGCGGCGGCCGGCTGGCGGCTGAACGGCCAGTTGACCCGCCGCTTCACCTTCCAGCATCCGCAACAAGACTGCGAGGTGGAACTGAGCCATCAGGGCGACGGCTACCAACTGCGCGTGGCCGGCCACACGCTGGCAGCCAGCGCGACGCTGTCCGGCAATGCGCTGGCGGCGGTGCTGGACGGCGCCAGAATCCAGGCCAGCGTGGTGCGCCACGGCGCTCAGCGCGTGCTGTTCGCCGGCGGCGAACGGCTGGCGGTGGAGTTCATTGATCCCTACGCCTTCACCGAAACCGGCGTCCACGGCGAAACCCATCTCAAGGCGCCGATGCCCGGCCGGGTGGTGGCGCTCTTGGCCGCCATAGGCGAAAAAGTAGCCAAAGGTTCGCCGCTGCTGATTCTGGAGGCGATGAAGATGGAGCACACCATCACCGCGCCAGGCGACGGCGTGGTACAGGATTTCTATTTTGAAGCCGGCGAGCAGGTCAATGATGGTGACGAGCTGGTGGATTTTGCCGCAGAATGACCAAGTCATTCAAACAGCAACAGGAAAACCAAAATGCATATCGCTCTGGAAAAGATTCAGCAACTGCGCCAGCGCGGCGAACATGAAACCGCCCGCAAGCACGCGCTGGAGTTGCTCCAGCACCAGCCGCTGCACGCCGATCTGCATTATCTGACTGCCTGCATCCACGACAACCTCGGCCTGGAGGCGGCGGCGATCCCGCACTATCAGCAGGCGCTGGAACTGGGCCTGAGTGGCGACACCGCCTCCCATGCCTGGCTGGGCCTGGGCAGCAGCCAGCGCGCGCTGGGCCAATTCGCCGAGGCGGAGGCGTCCCTGCGCCTCGGCCTGCAGCACTTCCCGGAAAACCCGGCGCTACAGGCTTTCCTGGCGATGGCGCTGTACAACCGCGGCCAGCACAAGGAGGCGACGCAAAGCCTGCTGGAGCTGCTGGCCAGAACCAGCGGCGACGAAACCATCCAGGCCTACCAGAAGCCAATCCGCTTCTATGCCCAGGACCTGGACAAGACCTGGGCCGGCTAAGCCGCCTGCCGCCGCCGCGAGGCGGCGGCCTCCGCATCCAAGGCTGAAACATGCAACACGTGAAGATCGTAGAAGTCGGCCCGCGCGACGGGCTGCAAAATGAAAAGCAGCAGGTGCCGCTGGCCGCCAAGCTGGAGCTGATCCGGCGACTGGCCGGCGCCGGCTTCGCCGCCATCGAGGCCGGCGCCTTCGTTTCGCCGAAGTGGGTGCCGCAAATGGCGGACAGCGCCGAGTTGCTCAAGGCGCTGGATGCCTCCGATACCATCGACACCATCGCCTACCCGGTGCTGGTGCCCAATGAGCAGGGCCTGGATGCCGCGCTGGCGGCCGGCGCGCGCGAGATCGCGGTGTTCGGCGCCGCCAGCGAAAGCTTCAGCCAGAAGAACATCAACGCCAGCATCGCCGAAAGCCTGCGCCGTTTCGAATCGGTGATGCGGCGTGCTCAGGCTGCAAATATCCGCGTGCGCGGCTACGTTTCTTGCGTGGTGGGCTGCCCCTACGAAGGCCAGGTCGCGCCGGCCAAAGTGGCCGAAGTGGCCGCGGCATTGCTGGACATGGGTTGTTACGAGATATCGCTGGGCGACACCATAGGCGTGGGCACGCCGGCCTCGGTGCACCTGATGCTGGACGCCGTGTTGCGGAAAGCGCCGGCAGACCGCTTGGCCGGGCACTTCCACGACACCTACGGCATGGCCATAGCCAATATCCGCGCCGCGCTGGACAGCGGCATCAGGGTGTTCGACGCCTCGGTCTCAGGCCTGGGCGGCTGCCCCTACGCCCGCGGCGCCTCCGGCAACGTCGCCAGCGAGGATGTAGCCTATCTGTTGCAAGGCGAGGGCTACCACACCGGCATCGATCTCACTAAACTGGTGGCCGCCGCCTGGTATATCGCCGATGCCCTGGGCAAGCCGCCCGCGTCGAAACTGGCGCATGCGCTCGGCCGCCAGGCTTGATACAAACCGGCGCTCCCGCACAAGCAAGATCAACAATCATGGGCCGCGCCACAGGAGAAACCATGCAAGCAAGCAATACCCCGATCTGGACGCCGTCCGCCAGCCGGCTGGCCGGATGCCATATCACCGCCTTCACCCGGCTGGCCCAAACCGCCTGGAACAAGCCGCTGCCCGACTACCAGAGCCTGTGGCAAGCCAGCGTGGACGATCCCGGCCGCTTCTGGTCGCTGGTCTGGGACTATTGCGGCGTGATCGGCGACAAGGGCAGCGTGGCGCTGGAGGGCGGCGAGGACATGCTGAGCGCCCGCTTCTTTCCCGAGGCCCGGCTCAACTACGCGGAAAACCTGCTGCGCCGCAACGACGACAGCCTGGCGGTGGTCTTCCGCGGCGAAGACAAGGTTGAGCGCAAGCTCAGCTGGAGCGAACTGAACCAGTTGGTCTCGCGACTACAGCAGGCGATGCGCGCCGCCGGCATCGCCGCCGGCGACCGCGTGGCCGGCTTCATGCCGAATATGCCGGAAACCCTGGCGGCGATGCTGGCGGCGGCCAGCCTGGGCGCGGTGTGGACCAGCGGCTCGCCCGACTTCGGCACCGATGGCGCGCTGGACCGCTTCGGCCAGACCGAGCCCAAGCTGCTGCTCTGCCCGGACGGCTACTGGTACAACGGCAAGCAGGTGGACATCCGCGCCAAGATGGTCCACCTGGCCGAGCATCTGCCCAGCGTGCGGCAGATCGTGGTGGTGCCCTATCTGAGCGACGGCAAGGCCTTCGCCGCCGCGGTGCCCAGGGCTCAGACGCTGGACGCTTTCCTCGCCGGCCTTGAGGCACGCGAGGTGGAGTTCACTCGCCTGCCGTTCAACCATCCGCTCCTCATCCTCTACTCCAGCGGCACCACCGGCAAGCCCAAGTGCATCGTGCACGGCGCCGGCGGCACCCTGCTACAGCATCTGAAGGAACACCAGCTGCACGCCGATGTTCACAACGGCGACCATCTCTTCTACTTCACCACCTGCGGCTGGATGATGTGGAACTGGCTGGTATCGGGCCTGGCCTCCGGCGCCGCGCTGATGCTGTTCGACGGCTCGCCGTTCGCCGACGAGGGCCGCGTGCTGTGGGACTACGCCGCCGAGCACGGCTTCACCCACTTCGGCACCTCAGCCAAGTACATCGACAGCCTGAGGAAAACCGACATCGTGCCGGCGCGCGACTGGCAGCTGCCCAATCTGCGCGCGCTGTTCTCCACCGGCTCACCGCTGGTGGCGGAAAGCTACGACTGGGTGTACGCCAACATCAAGGCCGATCTCAATCTGGCGTCGATTTCCGGCGGCACCGACATCGTGTCCTGCTTCGCCCTCGGCGCGCCTTCGCTGCCGGTGTACCGCGGCGAGCTGCAATGCCGCGGCCTGGGCATGGCGGTAGACATCTACGACGAACAGGGCCGGCCGGTCAGCCAGGAAAAAGGCGAACTGGTCTGCACCCGCCCCTTCCCGTCGATGCCGATAAGCTTCTGGAACGACAAGAGCGGCGAGAAGTACCGCCAGGCCTATTTCGGCCGCTTCGCCGGCATCTGGTGCCATGGCGACTACGCCGAACTCACCGCCCACAACGGCGTGGTCATCTACGGCCGCTCCGACGCGGTGCTCAATCCCGGCGGCGTGCGCATCGGCACCGCCGAGATCTACCGCCAGGTGGAAAGCTTCCCGGAAGTCCTGGAAAGCCTGGCGGTGGGGCAAAGCTGGGAGGACGACGAGCGGGTGGTGCTGTTCGTCAAGCTGCGCGACGGCGTCAAACTGGACGAGGACCTGACCGCTAGGCTCAAGGCCCAGATCAAGAACGGCGCCAGCCCGCGCCATGTGCCGGCTCGCATCGTGGCGGTAGCCGACATTCCAAAGACCGTCAGCGGCAAGATAGTCGAGCTGGCGGTGAAGAACGTCATTCATGGCCGGCCGGTCAACAATGTCAGCGCACTGGCCAATCCCGAGGCGCTGAAGCTGTTCGAGAACTTGAAGGAGCTGGGGGAGTAAGCCTTTCAGATCGCCCATGAACAAACGAGGACCCACGTCCTCGTTTTTTTTCGCGTGCTAAATGATATCTCCGCCAAACAAGCGCCAGCTCACTATGCCATGGAACATGGGCTGACGATGGCCGCTCCGACACCATATCCCGAGGTTTACACCCCTGGATGCGGCGAACTGAATTATCATGAAAGAAGGACAAGACATTGTCCGAGTCGCGACAGGCTTGGAAATATGGGCGGTACGAGAAAGCGGAAACGGCGGTCTTCGGAGCGGAAAACATGTTGAGTCGGCACCAGCGAAGCTGGGGTATTGAACAGTGGGCGGCTTACCTGAAAGACGGGGACGTGCCTGTTCTCTCGGCGACTCGGGATTTTTTCCAGTCGCTGAAATCCCAGGGCCAGGATGCGCCGGAATTTGCTCCCAAAGAACTCGCCGAACGGGTTCATGACGATCCGTATCTGGCCCTCAAATTGCTGATAGAGGCCGAACGGCATCGCTCCAGGCGGCTGGGCAAGGAAACCACCACCCAGCTGGCCACCATACTCCAGCTTGGCAGCGATGAATTGTATGCGCTGATCGCAGATAGCCCGGTCGTGGAGGTGGATCACCCGGGCTGGAAGACCGCGGTTTCAACCGCAATCATGGCGTCCGGCATCGCGCGGGCGTGGTCGAATTTCCGCTCGGACACTTCCCCGGAAGAAATTTCCCTGGCCACCCTCCTTTCCGAAACCGGCGAGTTGCTGCTCTGGCATTTCGCGCCGGAATTGCCGATCCAGGCGATCGCGGAGTTCGAAGCCGGACGCGCCAACAGAACCAGCCTCGCCCAGTTGAACACCGCTGGATTCACGTTCCGGCAATTGACTCTGCTGCTGGCCGATGTCTGGCAATTACCACAAATGATCAGCCAGCTGATCCGGGGGGTAGACAGGCCGCGCACGCATATCGCGCAGATCGCCATCGACTGCGCCCGGCATCTGATGCAGAACCCGGACAATCCGGCCTTGCCTTCCGACATCAGCAACATCGCCCAATACATTCCAGGCATCGCCAAGGAAAAACTGATCTCCATCCTGCCGATTTCCGAGACCCGGCGAGCCCATATTCTTGCCTGCTTGCAAGAAGAATGATCCAAGCGCCACGCTCGCCACCGGACAAGCGGCCCGGCGCCCATTGCCTCTGCGCCGCATCGCTGCTAGCCACCCAACCGCGCAGGGTGGCGGAGAGCATCAGACAAGCTGGGCTTTGACATCTGATCATCGCGCATGAATAGCATTCGCGCACAAACAAGGTTGCAAACACATGCCACGCCAAAAATAAAAGCCGTTCCGGCATTTACCGGAGCGGCTTCATCAAGCGGGGTCTTTGTCTTTTAGTCTGCCTGTTTCGCCTGCGGCAAGCGCTGCAGCAGCGCGAAAGTCATATTCTCCTCGCGCGGACGGTGCCCCGCCCACAGCACCTGCCAGCCCGGTTCGGCCAGGCCTTCGCTCTTGTTGCGCACGATCAGCCAATACTCGCAAGGCGGCGTTTCCCCGGCGGGGAAAGGCAGCAGGTCGATGCCGGCATAATAGCGCCAGCTGATCTGCGCCAACCGGTTGTGGCTCTCGGTGGCGATGCAGCTCGCGCCGGCCGGCAGCTTGGCCTGCATGCCGGCCACCACCGGCCGGTAGCTCTTGGCGGCGTCGAACCAGGGCAGCCACAAAGTCATGCCCAGCCCCCACAGCAATGTCAGGCCGGCCGCCCAGTTAGTGACCGCCTGGCGGCCGCGCAAATGAGGCCGGGTAAGCGCCCACAGCCACACCAGGGTGGCCACCAACGCGCCGGCAGCCTGCCACCATGACACATGCGGCTGGTAAAATGGGCTGAAATACTGCGCGCGCCCGGCCATGCGCTCCGGCCAACCGTAGTTCATCGCCGCCCAGCCCAGCCACACCAATAGGCCGAACAGGCCGAACGTCATCAGCGCGAACCAGTTGAGGAAGGCCGCCGCGCCGCGCCGCAGGTTGTCCAGCTCCACAGCGGCGAGCATCGACAACGGCAACAACAGCGGCATCGCATCGATAATATTGGCGCGATCCGACAAGGTCAGCATCAGCGCGATCATCACCGAGAACAGCAAGGATAATTGCAGGCCGGGTGACTGCAGCTGGCGATTGCGGTACAGCGTCCAGATGGCCAGCGGCCAAGCCGGAAAGGCGAACCACAACACGTTCACGCTGTAATAGCCGAAATCATGGAACAGGCGCAGGCGATGGAAACCGCTGGTCTGCCCCAGCGCGTAATTGCCCCACCAGTCGACAAATACCGCCGGATAGCCGCGCAACAGCAGCATCGGCCACACCAGGATCGCCGGCAGCGCCAGCAGCAGCGCCAGCAGCAGGGTGATGGCGTACTGCTTGCTGCGCCAGCCGGAGAAGGCCGGCAACATCAGCGCCACCAGCCAGATCAACAACAGGTCCGTCAGGCTGGCGCCCAGGAAGGTGACCACGCTGGCCGCCCCCAGCAGCGCGCCGGCCAGGCCGGGCGAACGCAGCGCCAGCGCCAGCGCGTAGAAAGCGGCGGCGAAGCCGGCGAAGCCGGCGATCGTCGGCGTCAGTTGATGTCCGCTCTCCACCAGGCCGATGCAGCCGATCAGGATCATCACCACGCTGCGGCCGTGGCGCCGGCCTATCAACTCGCGCCCGGCCATGCCGGCCAACAGCAGCGCCAGCGACATCAGCAGCGGCGTGGCCAGCCGGGCTGCATCGTGCGCCGGCAGCAGCCAGGGCGAGAACAGCCGCGCCAAGCCGGCCGCCAGCCAGTAGTAGAGCGGCGGGTTGTCCAAATAGGGCGCCCCCTGCAGCGTCGGCAGCAGCCAGTTGCCGGTATGCAGCATGCCTTGCGCCACCGCCAGCACATATGGCTCGTCCGGTTTCCAGGGGTCGTGGCCCAGGATGCCCGGCCATAGCCAGATGAAACACAACAGCAGCAGCACCCAGGGTTTTTCGGTCGGCTTGGCCAGCGAGCTGGTCTGAGCGGAATAAGTCAGCATCCGATTGCCACCTTAGCATTCTGATGAGTGAAATCTTGCTTCATGCGCGGCATGAAAAAAAGGCAGCCGCAGCTGCCTTTTTGTGCTCCAGAAACGGCAACGCGCTTAGCGCTTGAAGAAGCCGCCGAATTTCTGGTTGAACTTGTCCACGCGACCAGCGGTGTCCACGATCTTCTGCTTGCCGGTGTAGAACGGGTGGCAGTTGGAGCATACTTCGATGCCGAAGCTGTCCTTGGACATGGTGGACTTGGTCACGAACTGGCTACCGCAGGAGCAGGTAACGGACAGGTCTTTGTAATTCGGGTGAATATCGGTTTTCATCTCTCTACCTTTCATAACGGGTGCAGGGGTTTTGCCTGCACTGCTTGCGAAACTCAGCATTATCCGCCGTTTATCGCCACTTGACAAGCGGGCGAATGACAGCTCGCTCAGGCGCGGCGCCAGCTGGTGCCGGCGGCGCCGTCCTCCAGCACGATGCCGTTGGCGGTCAACTCGTCGCGGATGCGGTCGGACTCCGCCCAGTTCTTGGCCGCGCGGGCATCCTTGCGCGCCTGGATCAGCGCCTCCACCTCCTCCGCCGACAGCTCGCCCTCGCCCGCGGCGCCCTTGAGGAAAGCCTCCGGGTCGCGGGTGAGGAAGCCCAGCACGCCAGCCAAGTCCTTCAGCACGCGCGCCTGCGCCGGATCGCGGCTCTTGTTGACTTCGCCGGCCAGCTCGAACAACACCGCCATCGCCTCGGCGGTGTTGAAATCGTCGTCCATCGCGGTCTTGAAGCGGGCGGCGTAGGGATTGCTCCAGTCTATGCCGGCGGACGCCGGCAGCTCCAGGCCGCGCAGCGCGTTGTACAGACGGGTCAACGCGTGCTTGGCGTCCTGCAGCAACTCTTCCGAGTAGTTGATCGGGCTGCGGTAGTGGGCGCGCACCATCAGCATGCGCACCGCCTCGCCGTCGAAATGCTTCAGCACGTCGCGAATGGTGAAGAAGTTGCCCAGGCTCTTGGACATCTTCTCGCCGGCGAACTGCAGGAAGCCGTTGTGCATCCAGTAGTTGACGTAGGTGGTCCGGTTGGCGCCCTCGGCCTGGGCGATTTCGTTTTCGTGGTGCGGAAACTGCAAGTCCTCGCCGCCGCCGTGGATGTCGAAATGATTGCCCAGATGGTGGCAGCTCATCACCGAGCACTCGATATGCCAGCCCGGACGACCGGGACCCCACGGGCTTTCCCAGGACGGCTCGCCCGGCTTGGCGGCCTTCCACAGCACGAAGTCCAGCGGATCGCGCTTGTCCGGGTCCACCTCCACGCGCTCGCCGGCGCGCAGCTTGTCCAGCGTGCGGCCGGACAGCTTGCCGTAGCCTTCGAATTCGCGCACCGCGTAGTAGACGTCGCCGTTGGCGGCCGGATAGGCCTTGCCGTTGGCGATCAGCTTTTCGATCTGCTCTATCATGCCCTGCACGTGATGGGTGGCGCGCGGCTCCAGCGTCGGCGGCATCAAATAGAGCTGGGCCAGGTCCTGGTGCATGTCGGCGATGGTTTCTTCCACCAGTTGCTCGGGCGTGATCTTGCGCAGCAACGCGCGCTTGATGATCTTGTCTTCGATGTCGGTGATGTTGCGCACATAGGTCACTTGGTAACCCGACGCCGACAGCCAGCGGTAAATGATGTCCCAGGCGGCCAGCATGCGGGCGTGGCCGATGTGACAGAGGTCGTAGACGGTCATACCACAGACGTACATGCGCACTTTGCCGGGTTCTAGCGGTTTGAACTCTTCCTTCTGGCGGGTCAGTGTGTTGTACAAGCTCAGCATGATCAAAAAACCTATGGTTGGACTGTCGAAAGTGGCGATTGTAACAGAGCGCGGCCAGGCGCTGTTACAAGCGCTCGAATAATGCAAAACCGCCGGGCATGCCGACGGTTTGCGCGCGCACGATAGCAAATCTCTCAGACTTTTGGCCAGACTATAGGCCGGTAATCCGGCAGCCCGTCCTTGAACGGCGGAATGCGCTCGCCCTCCATCAGCGGCTTGACGTAGTCGAGAAAGGCCTGGGTGACGCTGAAGCCGTCGGCAGCGATGAACTCCGGCGGCAGGCGCTTCTCCTTGTCCCCCACCTCGGACAGCGGCACCTCCGCCACGTCCCAGCAATAGGGATGGTCGTTGATGCGCCGGATACCGGCCATCAGCCCGGTTTTGCCGGCCAACAGCCACTCGACCGCGCGCTCGCCCATCAGATAGGCTTGGCGCACATCGGTATTGGACGCCAAATGGCCGCCGGCGCGCTGCAAATAGTCCACCTGGGCCACATGGGCGGAGATGCCGCGCTCGCGCAGGATCAATTGCGCCAGCCAGTGCCCGGCCCCGCCCAGTTGCTCATGGCCGTAGGTTTCCGATTTCTTGGCCTCGGCCACGAAACGGCCGTCGGGCCCGGTGATGCCCTCGGCCACCGCGATGGCGCATTGGCCATACTTGGCCAGGCTCTGGTCCAGCGCGGCAAGAAAACGGGTCTGGTCGAACGGCACCTCCGGCAGCAGCAGCAGGTGCGGCGCCTCATGCGGGCTGCGCGCGGCGGCGGCGCAGGCCGCGGCCAGCCAGCCGGTATGGCGGCCCATGGTTTCCATGATGAATACCCGACCCCAGCCCATGCTGGTCATGTCCAGGCCCACTTCGCGCATCGCGCTGGCCAGAAATTTGGCGGAGGAGCCGTAACCCGGGCTGTTGTCGGTGCCCATCAAGTCGTTGTCTATGGTCTTGGGCACGCCTATCACCCCAAGCGAGTAGCCGGTATGCTTTTCAAAATCGGCCAGCCGCTCGGCGCAGCCCAACGAACCATTGCCGCCATTGACCAGCAGATAATGGATATCGTGTCTGGCCAGCACTTCCCGCAGGCGCAGCCAATCCTCCGGCGCCTCGGCGAAAGTGCCTATCATGCGACGGCTGACGCCGAAGCTGCCGCCGGGCATGAAGGCCAATTGGGCGATGGCCGTGTCCGGCACGCCGTCGGTATCGCACAGGCGGCCTTCCAGCAGGCCGGCCAGGCCGTCGAAAGCGGCATACAGCGACAGGCCGAGGCGTCGCGCCGTCTCTATCGCCCCCTGGGCGGAGGCATTCAGTACGGCGGTGGGGCCGCCGGATTGCAGATATACGGCTCGAAGCTTGGACATGATCGCAACCTGGATAGTGGACAGACAAGGGCGGCGCCAGCACCGCGACACCGCCAAACCACCAACATACCACTTGCGGGAAAGCGGCCTCAAGCCGCAACGCCCAGCCAAATCCCGATTCCTTGACCAGCGGCAAACCGACGGCGCGGCGAAGAGGGAAATGCGGCGAGCGGCCCAAGCCGCAAGAGCGGCGGCGGACGGAGAGGAGGCGAGCTTCGACTATGGGGGAAAAACCGGGAGGGCCCGCCGGCGCGACATGGCGCCGGCAAGGCATGCAACGGGGAGGCTTAGCCCAACGGCCAGTTCAGAATGGCGATGGCGTCGTTGTAATCCATATCGGTGCCATCTTCCGAACCCAGCACGGCCAGGTTGATCTTGTTGGCCAGGACCAGTTGGGCGGACACCAGATCCGACGACTTGCCGTTGGCGGTGACAGTCACCCGGACATTGCCTGAGCCGGAATTGATGACCTGGGTGCCCAGATTCTTGTCGGTAACGCCGCTGCCGCTGAAAGTGGCGCGCACTTCGTTGTCTACCAGAATGGCGACCTGTTGCACGGCAGCCGAGTTGACCAGCACAGTCGCGCCGAAATTGATGCGCGCGGGGAGAGTGAATACGCCTTGCTGAGCCATGGTGATTCCTCCAGATGGTACCAGCCCCGCTAGCCGGGAAGGCCGGCCCGGCTTGCAGGCCAGGCGGCTCAGGGCGATGCGGCGGGGGAGCGCAACCGCCCGGACATCGTTGCAGATGCCCTCGACCCGGCCACCATACCCCACCTCATCGGCACCCGCACCGGACCCAAGTGCTAGTTTATCCATCCCGGCGAAAGCCGCATGATTGTCCTCCCGCCCAAACCTGCGGCGCCGGTCTACTCGCTCTCCACCATCGACGGCGCATAACGCTCCGCCCGCACCGGCGTATGGACCGCGATGTAATCCCTGAGCACTTCGGCGTCGACAAAACCGGTATTCACGAAACCCGGATGCGGATCGAGCCTGGGATAGCCGTCGCCGCCCGCCGCCATGAAGCTGTTGATCGCCACGCGGTAGGTTCGGGCCGGATCGATGTCCTTGCCGCCCACTTGAGCTTCCTGCAGCTCGCCGCCCGAGATGCGCAGCCTCACGCCGGCAAACTGGGCGAAGGCGCCGGAGCCCGGCGTCATCGCGGCGGCCGCCTTCAGATAGGCCAATGCCTCGCTGCCCGGCATATCCACGTAAACCAGCGTGCTGCCGAACGGGAACACCTTGAGCACATCCTTGTAGCTGACCGCCCCCGCCGGCAGCGAATCGCGGATGCCGCCGGAGTTGATCACCGCGAAGTCGGCGTGCGCCTTGGCCATCATCGCCTGACCGACAAAGGCGCCGAGGCTGGCAGGCCGGCTGCGCACCACGGCGCGGTCGCCTTCCAGCCTGGTGGACAGCTCGCCCACTTTGACGCCCAGCTCTTCCTGCCCCTTCTCCTGATAGGTCTTGAGGAAGCTGCGCAGCTTGCTGTCCTCCGGAATCAATTGGGTGTAGGGCATTTTTTTCGCCTTGCCGTCGGCGCCGATCACTGTTTTCTTCAGGTTGACCGGAATCAGCTGGTATTTCACCAGCTTGAAGCTGCCGTTGCGGAATTCGAAATCGGCGCGGCCGACATACTTGCCCCACTCGTGCGCCTGCACGATCCAGGCGCCGTTCTGCCGGTCCGGCGCGCAAGGCGCGCCCGGCACGTAGGCGTCGTCGCGCACGTTCTCCGCCTTCATGCACACCGGGTTCTGGCTGTGGCCGCCGACGATCAGATCCAGGCCCTTCACCGCTCGCGCCATTTCCACATCGCCCGGCGCGTTGACGCCATGCCGGCCGTCCGGGTAGTGCCCCATATGGGTGGCGGCGATCACGATGTCGGCCCGCTTGCGTAATTCCGGCACCAGCTGGCCGGCCTCGGCGATCGGGCTCTTGAACTCTATGCCCTGGATCTGCGCCGGATTCACCATCTTGGCGGTGTCGTCGGTGGTCAGCCCCAGCACCGCCACCTTCACGCCGCCCAGGTTGAAGAGGACGTAGGGGTCGAAAATGCGCTGGCCGTCTTTATAGATATTGGCGGACAGCATGGGGAAATGTATCCAGCCGCGCTGCTTCATCAATACCGGCAGCGGCTTGTCGAACTCGTGATTGCCCACCGCCATCGCGTCGTAGCCGATGCGGTCCATGCCGCGGAAGTCGGGCTCGGCGTCCTGCAGGTCGGATTCCGGCACGCCGGTGTTGACGTCGCCGCCGGACAGCAGCAGCGTGTAGCCACCCTCGACCTTCACTTCCGCCCGCACCTGGTCCACTACCGTCTTCTGCGCCGCCAGGCCGTATTCGCCGTCGGCATTGGGCCAGAAGCGGCCATGATGATCGTTGGTGTGCAGGACGGTGATCTTGTAGGTCTTGCCGGAGACATAGTCGCCTTTGCCGGGCACCGCCGCGCAAGCCGACAGCAAGCCGGCGGCCAGCAGCGAAACCATGATGGATCTGAGCGAAACGCGCATTTGTTTTCTCCTTGCGTCCCGGCCCCATTGCGAGCGGGGCCGCACGTAAAAATGGCGAACCCGGGGGCTCGCCATTCGCATTGCCGCCGGAACTTACTTGTTCCAGCTGTCCTTCAGGCCCACCGTGCGGTTGAACACCGCCTTGACGCCAGGCTGGTGCTCTTTGCGGTCGGTGACGAAATAACCCAAACGCTCAAACTGGAAGCGCGACTCGGGCGCCGCCTGCAGCACCGATGCCTCGACATAGGCCGGCACCTGCTTCAGCGATTCCGGATTGATGAACTGGCGGAAGTCGAGATATTCGCCGTCTTCGCCGCGCACCGCGTCCGGACGCGGCTCGGTGAACAGGCGGTCGTACCAGCGCACCTCGGCCTCGATCGCGTGCTCTGCCGATACCCAGTGGATTACGCCCTTGACCTTGCGGCCTTCCGGATTCTTGCCCAACGTGTCGTGGTCGATGCTGCACTTCAGCTCCACCACGTTGCCGGCGGCATCCTTCACCACTTCCACGCACTTGATCACATAGGAGTAGCGCAAGCGCACTTCGCCGCCGGCGGTCAGGCGCTGCCACTTCGGCGGCGGCACTTCGGCGAAATCGTCCTGCTCGATCCAGATTTCGCGGGCGATCGGCACTTCGCGCTCGCCGAACTCCGGATGGTGCGGATGGAACGGCGCGCTGCGGCTGGCGCTGACGGCGGCGTCGTAGTTGCTCAGCGTCACCTTCAGCGGATTGACTACCGCCATCACGCGCGGCGAGTCGTTTTCCAGCGTCTCGCGCACCGCGCCTTCCAGCACGCTCATGTCGATGATGTTCTCGCCCTTGGACACGCCGATGCGCTGGGCAAACAGCTTGATGCCGGCCGGGCTGTAGCCGCGGCGGCGCATGCCGGCGATGGTGGGCATGCGCGGGTCGTCCCAGCCGGTCACCACGCTCTCGTTCACCAGCGACAGCAGCTTGCGCTTGGAAGTCAGGGTGTACAGCAATTCCAGCCGCGACGATTCATACTGGCGCGGGTGGCAGCCGATGCTGATGTTGTCCAGCACCCAGTCGTACAGCGGACGGTGGTCTTCGAATTCCAGCGTGCACAGCGAGTGGGTGATGCCCTCGATCGCGTCGGAGATGCAGTGGGTGTAGTCGTACATCGGGTAGATGCACCACTTGTCGCCGGTGCGGTGGTGATGCACGCGGCGGATGCGGTAGATGGCCGGATCGCGCAGATTGATGTTGCCTGAAGCCATGTCTATCTTCAGACGCAGCGTCTTGCTGCCGTCCGGGAACTCGCCGTCCTTCATGCGGGTGAACAGGTCGAGGTTCTCCTCGACGCTGCGGTCGCGGTAGGGGCTGTTCTTGCCGGGCTCGGTCAGGCTGCCGCGGTACTGGCGCATTTCTTCGGCGGACAGGTCGTCCACATAGGCCTTGCCGGACTGGATCAGCTCCACCGCGTAGCCGTACAGGCGGTCGAAGTAGTCGGACGCGAAGCGCACCTCGCCATCCCACTTGAAGCCCATCCAGCTGATGTCGTCGATGAACGACTGCACGTATTCCGGCGATTCCTTCTCCGGATTGGTGTCGTCCATGCGCAGATTGCACTTGCCCTTGTAATCCTCGGCCAGGCCGAAGTTGATGCAGATGGCCTTGGCGTGGCCGATGTGGGCGAATCCGTTGGGCTCGGGCGGGAAGCGGGTGACGATGGTGCTGTGCTTGCCCGACGCGAGGTCCTGGTCGATGATGGTGCGGATGAAGTTGTTGACAACCGGCGCGTTGTTTTCCGTGCTCATGTTCTGGCTGTGGGTAGGATATGGCGAATCGGTCATTGTAACCGATTTTTGCCGGATGTCTGTTTCAGCTTGGACACCGGCGCCAGGGCCTCGCGCACCGGCCGGCGCCCGCCAGGCATTTTGCCGACGCCGCTTCAAGCTTGCTGAATCGCTTTGTTTAAAGCAGGCCGCCGATGTCGATGAAAACCGCCTGCGTTCCGCAGGCTGCATGGAGCGAAATGGTCCAGATAAAACGGCTGGCATCCTTATCCGGCAATCCAGGCAGCCTGGCCGCTCACACCAGCGCCCGCCCGACGATCCGCTCCAGCTGCCGCAACGGCGACTTGGCCGGGTCGTCCATGTTCTCCAGCGGCAGCCACAAGGTCTGCTCCAGCATGAACTGGCCGGACATCACCGCGTGCGAGGCGTGGTCGGAGAAGCAGATCCAGGCGCCGCCCGGGGCGAAGGGCACCGTCTGCTGCGGGCAGGCGCGCTGGTATTCCAGGTCGGCCTTCATCGCGTCGTGCAGGTGCAGCATGATGTGGTCGTAACCGCTGCGCTTGCGCTTGGTGATCTTCAGCGCCGCCAACAAGGCGGCCGAGCCCGGCCACTGCCTGGGCACCCGCGGCAGCATCTTCTGCGCCATCTCCTCGAACGGCTCGCCCACCCGCCACACGCGCGGCTCGCCGGCAGGGTTGATGTTGCAGAACACCCGCAGGATGCGCTCGCCATAGGTTGGGCGCGACGGGAAGGCGTCCACATGCAGGCGGCTGTCGTCCTTGCGCCAGGAGGTTTTGCGGTCTTCCACCCGCACCAGGCGCAGGCTGGTGGGCGCCGGGCGCACCTTGCCCTGATATTCGGGCAGCACCTGGGCCAGCAGATCGGCCGCCGCCCGCTGGTAGCGCGAGATCAGCGCCCGTACCGCCCTCTCCTTGTCCGCGCCGCCCAGCACGCCGTGCAGCGCGCCGTTGCCCGGCTCCAGGCTGATGTTCTTGCGCTTGGGATCGGACAGGGCCGGATCGAGCAGCGCCTGCTCGGCCGCGCTCAGGGTGAAGCCGAAATCGGGCACATGCAGCACGGCGCCCGCCTCCAGTTTTTGCACCAGCGCGCGCTCCCCTCCCGCCACGCTCACGATACGTTCACCCATGATTCCCTCCTTGATCCTGATCGATAAAATGCGCCCGGCGCGGCGGGCGGACGCTTTGCCGCGTCGCACAAGCCCGCAAGGGTACACCAAACTCATGCCCCGGGCATCCGCCGGGCGGTGCCATCGCGCAAGATCCTTGATTTCCATCACAAAACCATGCGCATATCGCCAAAATGTAAAATCCCTACAGCCAGCCGGGCGATTCGCCATAATAAACAATTGTTTATGCTGATTTTTTTGCCGGATTCTGGCAAAATAGCCGGCTGCCCGAATTAGACGTGATCGCATGACAACTCCGCAAGCCGCCGCCAAACCGATTTCCTCCTACCGCAAGTACTGGGCCAGCCGTTTCGGCACCGCCCCGTTCCTGCCGATGACCCGCGCCGAAATGGACCAGCTGGGTTGGGACTCCTGCGACATCATCCTGGTGTCCGGGGACTGCTATATCGACCATCCCAGCTTCGGCATGGCGCTGGTGGGCCGCTTGCTTGAGGCGCAGGGCTTCCGCGTGGGCATCATCGCCCAGCCGGACTGGCACAGCGCCGACGCGTTCCGCGAACTGGGCAGACCGAACCTGTTCTTCGGCGTCACCGCCGGCAATATGGATTCGATGATCAACCGCTACACCGCCGACCGCCGCGCCCGCTCCGACGACGCCTACACCCCCAACGCCGAGCCCAACAAGCGCCCGGACCGCGCCGTCACCGTCTACGCGCAGCGCTGCCGCGAAGCCTACCCCGGCGTCGGCGTGATGATAGGCAGCATCGAAGCGTCGCTGCGCCGCATCGCCCACTACGACTACTGGAGCGACAAGGTGCGGCCGTCGGTGCTGGTCAACTCCAAGGCCGACATCCTCTTGTACGGCAACGCCGAGCGCGCGCTGGTGGAGATCGCCCATCGCGCCTCCCGCGGCGAAAAGCTGTCGGAGATGCGCGACATCCGCGGCACCGCCTTCATCGTGCCGCAGGGCTGGCGCCCGGACGAGGAGTGGCAGGAGATGGACTCCAGCGTGGTCGACCTGCCCGGCCGCGTCGATCCGCACCTGAACCCATACGAAGAGATTCCGGAACAGGCGGCCAAGGCCACCGCCGGCATCGACCCCAGCAAGCCGCAGGTGATACGCATAGAATCGCGCGAGGAGCGCCTGGCCAAGCGCCGCGCAGAGCGCGCCAAGACCGTGATCCGGATTCCGGCGTTCGAGGCCGTTGCCCACGATCCGGTGCTGTACGCCCACGCCAGCCGCACCCTGCACCTGGAATCCAACCCGGGCAACGCCCGCGCGCTGGTGCAGACGCACGGCGAGCGCGACGTGTGGCTGACTCCGCCGCCCATTCCGCTCACCACCGAGGAAATGGATTTCGTCTACGGCCTGCCCTACGCCCGCAACCCGCACCCGGCCTACGGCGACGCCCACATCCCGGCCTGGGAGATGATCAAGTATTCGGTCAACATCATGCGCGGCTGTTTCGGCGGCTGCACCTTCTGCTCCATCACCGAGCACGAGGGCCGCATCATCCAGAGCCGCTCGGAAGAGTCGATCCTGCACGAGATCGAGGAAATCCGCGACAAGACGCCGGGCTTCACCGGCCACATCTCCGACCTGGGCGGCCCGACGGCGAACATGTACCGCCTCAGCTGCAAGGACCCGAAGATCGAGAGCTCCTGTAGAAAACTGTCCTGCGTGTACCCGGACATCTGCGAGAACCTCAATACCGACCACAGCCACCTGATCCAGCTGTACCGCAAGGCGCGCGCCTTGCCGGGAGTGAAGAAGATCAACATCCAGTCCGGCCTGCGCTACGATCTGGCGGTGCGTTCGCCCGAATACATCAAGGAGCTGGTGCAGCACCATGTCGGCGGCTATCTGAAGATCGCGCCGGAGCACACCGAGGACGGACCGCTGTCCAAGATGATGAAGCCGGGCATGGGCGCCTACGACAAGTTCAAGGAGCTGTTCGAGCGCTTTTCCCGCCAGGCCGGCAAGGAACAGTATCTGATTCCGTACTTCATCGCGGCCCACCCGGGCACCAGCGACGAGGACATGATGAATCTGGCGCTGTGGCTGAAGAAGAACAACTTCCGCCTGGACCAGGTGCAGACCTTCACCCCGACGCCGATGGCGATGGCCACCACCATGTGGCACACCCGCCGCAACCCGCTCAAGCGCCTGTCGCGCAGCTCGGAAAAGGTGGACGTGGTGCGCGACGGCTACCGCCGCAAGCTGCACAAGGCCTTCCTGCGCTACCACCACCCGGACAATTGGCAGATCATCCACGACGCGCTGATCCAGATGGGCCGCGCCGACCTGATCGGCCACAGCAAACACTGCCTGATTCCGCCGACGCCGCCTGGCGACAAGGCCGCCGCGGTGCGCCACAAGATGGGCGCGCCGATGAACCGCGGCAAGTCGCCCGGCGCCCGCCAGCCGCAGCAGGGGCAGCGCGCCAAGCCTGCCGCGGCCGTCGGCGCGCATGGCCAAAGCGGCCGGCCGGCCTCAGGCAAGCCGCAGGCTGGCCGCTCGCCGGCCAAGCCCGGCGGCAAGACCGGCCGCAGCCGCTGACGCGGACTCCGTCGGCACAAACCAGATGGCGCGACGTGTTTTCACGCGTCGCGCCATTTTTTATCTTGCCGCCCCGAAATCCCCTCGCCCCATTAGAAACCAACCTACCGACCATTTCCTGGCCCAGCAGGCCACTTCGCATTCGCCATGATCAGTCGGCAAGGCCCCAGCCTGCCCCCCCGGTTCTGCGCATATAAAAAAACCCGGCAAGCTTGCTTGCCGGGTTGTCTGATTTTCAGTCCGTAAAACGGAAAAGAATCAATTTACACGAATAGCACGTTAGGCTTGTGCAACTCTTCGGGAGTCAGGGTCACATTATGCAGCACCAAAGAGCCGGCAAAACCGCTGTCCTGAGCAAACGTCAGCTTCACATCCCCGCCAACCTGCTCAGCGCTGAGCTTGCCTGACAAATCGGTATCCGCCGTTACCGCCAAGCCTTCCAGATGAATATGGTCTGCGCCCTTACCGAATCTCAACACCACTTTAGAAGCTGGATCATACTTTTGTATATCATACTGCTCTGCTCGAGCCATCGTGGAATAGAAGGTTTTCACTGCAGCCGATACATTTTGAGCTTCGTCAACCTGATGCGTTAGATAACTGCCAAATACATGCGCAAAGGGCGGGATCAAAGGCGGGACTCCATCCCACTGAATGCCATCTGCGCTGTACCACAATGATGCATGCTCTTCCGCTACAAATTTAATACTGTTGCCCACAGCAAACGTGAAGCCTGGAGCATCGGGAGCCTGGGTATCAATCCTAAACGACCCGCTAATGGTATCCGACATATTTCCAGCCGCATCTTCCAAGCGCGCGCTAATTGTCACCAGCTCCCCATTAAATGCGCCATCATGAGCGGTATAAACATCCAGCTGCTTCGCGGAATCAAACGACTTGACAAACTTCGTCAAATCCACCCCAGTCACTTCCGCCCCAGCGTCCACACTGAAACCATAAGCGAAGTCTCCTCGTCCGCCAACAGACCGAATTCCTCCCAGATGCGGCGCGGTAGTATCTATCTTAGGCTGGATAATCGCCTCGCCCACGTTTCCGGCCGCATCCTTCAGGCTGGCACTAATAATCGGGGATTCGCCATCAAACGCTCCGTTCTTTGCGATGTAGACATCTAACTTGCCAGTACTGTCCACCACTTTGTCAAACTTATCCAGTGGCCCACGCACCTCCGCGCCCTTGGTCACGGTGAAGCCGCTGCTATAATCGCCCTTATGGGGAATAGCGTGCAATTCCACAACCGGAGGGGTGGTATCAAATTTGATCGATATTTCCGCCTGACCTACATTGCCAACCTTATCCTTTTGGCTCGCAGTGATCGTCACCTGCTCGCCATCAAATTCGCCTTTTTTCGCTTCATAATTATCCCAACTCCGGTAATCTGTCGTCATGACGAATTTTGTCAGATCCACCCCCGTCACTTTCGAACCAATCGTCACGGTAAAACCATGGCTAAAGCCCCCGCGCAGGCCCAAGGGAAACACACGCACATCCGGTGGAGTGGTATCCACCATGAATCGCTGAAACGCCTTGCTCTCGTTTCCAGCGGCATCAATCAGACTGGCGTTAGCCAATAAAATCTCGCCATTAAATGCATTATTTTTGGCAATGTAGAAATCGAGGCCGTCGTGGCTGCTCTTATCAAACTTAGCCAAGTCCACGCCAGTCACAGTCGCGCCCGTTGTTACCGAAAAGCCCTTGCTGTAATCCACCTGCCCGTCGATGTACAGCGCCCGGATATCCAGCAGAGGCGTGGACTTGACCAACTCGAAAGCAAATTCGCCGCTCGACGCACTGTTACCAGCCACATCGGTATCCACTACTTCAACAGTGTGCTTACCTTCGCCCAACTTGCCGGGATCATAACCATCTACCTTGACATGATCCAGCTTAATCACACGTGTTGCGCCATCCTCAAGCTTGCTAAATTCTAGCGCGGCGTCGTTAGTAATCTTATCTCCCACGACCCCACTGTCCACCTTCAACGCAATGGTCGGCACATCCGGGGCATGAGTATCCAGAATGAAACGTAACTCTGCGGCAGATGAAGCCGCCCCCGCCTCAGGCCTTGCAATCACCTTGATGACATTCAAACCTTCTACTGCATCTGGCTTGGATGGGGACCATGTCAAACCGCCATCCGAGCTATAAGAGAATGTCGCACCAAGCTCGGGCATGGCAGTCACATCGAAATAGCCATCCGAAGTAATTCCATCCGTCGCGCTACGCCCAGTATCATGAGTCAAGAAGATATGAGGCGTGATTTTATCTAGTGTAAAGTCTTTATAAGTTACAGTCTTATTACCTGCCTTATCGTAGCTCAATACTTGTATCTTATAATTTCCATTTATTAGACCCTTGGGATCTATGACATAATTTCCATTCATACCAAGATCAGCTGCAATATTACCAAACCCCATACCCGAGAATGAAACTAGCGTCTTAACGACATCATCCGGATTATTAACCGTAAAAGAGAAGGGACTCTTTGCCCGATCCCCATTTATCAAAGGGTCGATATTAATTTCTGCAGGAGCAGGGGGGGCAGTATCCTGTGTAAAGAAATACTCCCCAACTTCCGACACATTTCCAGCTTCATCAGTAGCACGAGCATAGAAATGATTCAAACCCTCACGACTTCCAACATAAGCCACCCCCTTACCAGGATCAGATACAAAATGCGTCCAACTCCGGCCATCCGCGCTATACTCCATCCAATAAGCACTTGCAATTCCATGCAGTGTTTTATTAGTCAACAAAGGATCATCAACCATATTATTGGATACATCTATAACCAACGCTGGCTTAGGCGGCGGAGTGGTGACATAAGTAAACCGGAGCTCAGCTTCATCCGAAACATTACCCGCCTTATCAACCGCACGCGCCTTAATAATATTATTATAGTTTCGCCCCTCTATCGCCACAGGCTTATTGGCATGCCATTCAGTATCGCCATACACTTTATACTCGACACTAACACCATCCTCAGCAGAAACCGTGTATTCGCCATTGCGAGTAATGTTATCGCCTTTGATTCCAGTATCCTCAACCAGTTTCAACAACGGCCATTTCGGAGGTGTTTTATCAAGCACGAACGAGAACTCGCCACTAGATATGCTATTACCCGCCGCATTGGTATCGATTACCTCCACCTTATGCAAACCGTCAGTCAGCTTGCTTGGATCATAATGATCCATATGGTTCGGGTTGTAGTAATCCAGTTTAAATCCATCCAGCTTGATCACACGCGTCACGCCCGCGGCTGTCTCGCTGATGTTCAACGTAGCGTCATTGGTCAACTGATCGCCAGCAATGCCGCTATCCACCTTCAGCGCGATCGTCGGCTGCGCCGGCACAGTGCTATCAATCTTCAGCTCAACATCCCGCGACTTGCCCTCGTTCCCGGCGACATCCCTCAAACTCGCGCTTAGCTTCAACGCTTCATCGCCCTTGAACTCCCCTGCTTTGGCAATGTAGGTATCGACGCCATCCTTGCTGGTCTTGTCAAACTTCGTTAAATCCACGCCCGCCACCACAGCCCCAGCGGTCACAGTAAAGCCTGAGCAGAAACCAGCTTGCCGGTAGATAGTTGCCAATTCCACCACAGGAGCCGTCTTGTCCAACTCGAAACTGAACTCGCCGCTCGACACGCTGTTGCCGGCTACATCAGCGTCGATCACCTCCACCGTATGCTTGCCATCCGCCAGCTTGCTCGCGTCGTAACCATCCACCTTGACGCCATCCACCTTGACTACCCGGCTCACGCCATCCGCCGCCGGGCTGATGTCCAGTGTGGCGTCATTGGTGATCTTGTCGCCTACCGCGCCGCTGTCCACCTTCAGCGCAATTGCCGGCAGCGTCGGCGCGATGGTGTCTATCTTCAGCACCAAACCAGCCTTGCCTTCGTTGCCGGCGCCATCAGTCAGGCTTGCATCCAGCTTCAGCGCTTCATCGCCTTTGAATGCTCCCGCCTTTGCAATGTAGGTATCGATGCCGTCCTTGCTGGTCTTGTCGAACTTGGCCAAATCCACGCCAGTAACCACCGCGCCCGCACTGACCGTGAAGCCATGGCTGAAGCCGCCCTCGCCCGCAATCGGTTTCAGCTCAACGGCCGGAGTAGTCCTGTCCAGCTCGAACGCGAACTCGCCGCTCGACAGGCTGTTGCCGGCTGCATCGGCGTCGATCACCTCCACCGTATGCTTGCCGTCCGCCAGCTTGCTCGCGTCGTAACCATCCACCTTGACGCCATCTACCTTGACCACGCGGCTCACACCATCCGCCGCCAGACTGATGTCCAGTGTGGCATCGTTGGTCAATTTGTCGCCCACCACGCCGCTGTCCACCCTCAGTGCAATCGTCGGCTGCGCCGGCGCGATGGTGTCTATCTTAAGCGCCAGACCTGCCTTGCCCTCGTTGCCGGCGCCATCAGTCAGGCTTGCATCCAGCTTCAGCGCTTCATCGCCCTTGAACGCTCCCGCTTTGGCGATGTAGGTATCGACACCGTCCTTGCTGGTCTTGTCGAACTTGGCCAAATCCACGCCAGTGACCACCGCCCCCGCATTGACCGTGAAGCCATGGCTGAAGCCCCCCTCGGCCACAATCGCTTTGAGCTCAACGGTCGGGGCAGTCTTGGCCAGTTCGAACGTGAACGCGCCGCTCGACACGCTGTTGCCGGCCGCGTCGGTGTCGATCACTTCCACCGTATGCTTGCCTTCCGCGAGCTTGCTCGCGTCGTAAGCATCCACCTTGACGCCATCCACCTTGACCACGCGGCTCACGCCCTCCGCGGCTAAGCTGATGTCCAGCGTAGCGTCGTTGGTGATCTTGTCGCTCACGGTACCACTGTCGACCTTCAGCGCGATGGCCGGCTGTGCCGGCGCGGTGCTGTCGATCTTCAACTCGACACCAACCGCCTTGCCTTCATTGCCAGCCGCATCGGTCAGGCTGGCACCCAATTTCAGTACTTCATCGCCCTTGAACGCGCCCGCTTTGGCTATGTAGGTATCGACGCCGTCCTTGCTGGTCTTGTCGAACTTGGCCAAATCCACGCCAGTGACCACTGCGCCGGCATTAACCGTAAAGCCCTTGCTGAAACCGGCCTGGGCACCCTGCGCATGAATTTCCACTACCGGAGCGGTTGTATCGATAGTGATCGCCTGGCTACTAATGGAAGCATTGCCGACCTTGTCGGCGCTGATCACTTCCACCTTGTAATCGCCATCGGCCAGCTTGCTGGCATCAATGCTATAAGCGCCCTTGCCATCCGCAACCAGTACCTGGCCATTGAATTTGACTACTACAGTCTCAGCATCACTCGCTGCTTTAACTTGCAACGCCAATGGAAATTTCACCGCTTCGGCCCCAACCAAAGTTGCGACGTCGATATGCGCTTTTTCTGGAGGAATGGCATCGCCGGCGATCGCCTTTTGGGACTCGGCGATCTTCTGGAAATCAGTCGCTTCATCGATGGCTTTCATCTGCAGTTCGAAGGTTGCAGATTTCTCGCTTCCCGCATGCTGCTCAACCAAAGCCTTCAGCGTCTGATTCAGATCTTGCAAGGAATTGGATTTGATCGACACCACCAAATCGGTCAACAATTTTTCTGCGGTTGCAGTACCCGCGCCGATACCTGCAATGACCGTCGCCAACTTGACCGCTGCTTTGTGCGCATCAAGGTTCTTGGCTTCAATCGGGTCTTGGGTCAGCAAATCCGCCTCGCCATTCAGACCCAAAACCTTTTGCACCTGGACTTTCGCATCCTGGCTCGACATGCCGTGCTCTGTTACCAGCTTGTGCACCAGCGTAGTCAGCGGGGTGACCATCACTTTGCCGGACTGGCCCGCCGGTGCATACAGCTCCAAGGTATTGGCTGCGCCGGTATCGACATTCACGCCACCCTTGATCTTGACCGCCAAGCCATCGGGGTTGTTGATACTAAAATTGCCCTTGTCGTCGGTTTTTTGCCCGGTGGTGATTTCCTTGCCATACCTATCCACCAAAAATACTTCAGCGCCCTTGATATAACCGTCGATGACCGTTCCCTTGAACTGAGCCGCCGGCTGCGGCGCCGGGCTGCCTCCATCGCTTCCACTGCCACTGCCACTGCCACTGCCACTACCACTGCCACTACCACTGCCACCGCCACTGCCACCGCCACCGCCACCGCCACCGCCACCGCCTGCCGCGGCGGCCAGCCCCCCTACCAGCGCCGTGCCAAGCAGCCATGGCGAATAACCGGATTTACCGGCGCTTGCGGCATGCGATACAGAAGCCGATTGTTCCGCTTGTCCGGCATTGCTGACTACCGAAGATACGGAAGATGCATCGGCTTGAGCTACAGTCTCATTTTGAGCAACCGGAGCAGCTTGCTCATCTGTGGCCATGCCTTTCACATCCGCATCGATCTTGGTTGCGGGCTCAGCCTCTGCCACCAAGACTTTCTTCTTAACCTGCATTTCCTGCTTGCCCGTCGATTTCTCAGCAGACTGTGCCGCAACAATTTTATTTTTCGTTTCGATAACACCAGAAGCACTACGAGCCGGTGCTGATTTTTTTATAGCCATGCCAGAACAACCCCTAAATAATTAATATTCATCACGAAAATTTAAAGCGAGGAGACTTAGCGCTCGCCCATGGAATCCGACAAAGTCTTGGTAAGAGGCTTTGTCAGGTATTGCAGGACTGTTCTCGTCCCTGTTTTTATATCCACCTGAGCCGTCATGCCCGGCTGTAACTCAATCAACTTCCCCTTGGTGTTCAAAAAATTCTGCTTGGGCAAGCTAATCTTCACTCGGTAAAACAATTGATCGCCATGCTTGCCCTCTTCCGTCAGGGTATCGGCACTGATATAGCTCACCACCCCTTTGAATGCGCCATAGATGCTGTAATCCCAAGCGTCAAACTTGACCGTGGCCGGCAAACCCTTTTTCAGATATGCGATGTCAGAAGGCTTGATCTTGGTTTCAACCAATAATTCATCTCCAACCGGGACGATGGAGAGCAGCTCCTCCCCGGGTTTCAGCACCGCGCCCGGAGTGGTCATCCGGACATTCTTGATCACACCGTCCACTGGTGCTAACAAACGGGTGTTATTGAGCGAATCCAGTCTTTGCGCCTTGATCTGCGCCACCGAGGCCAAATCCTCCTCGGCCTTGGACAGCTCCGTCTGGCTATCTTGCAAATACTTGTTTTTACGGTTGGTGATCTGTCCGCTCAACTCCGCCACCTGGCGTTGCAGGCGCAATATATCCGCCCTGCTGACATCACCCTGATTTACCAGCGGCAAGTTCATGTTCAACTCGTTCTTGACGATGGCGAGCGAAGACTGCAACGAACTCAACTCCTCGCTTATGGCCGCCTGCCGTTTGACGAACAGAATGCCCTGGTTGCGCTGAAACTCCGGGTAGCCCCGCACCTCAAGCGGAAATTGCGGCGCGCCGCCGAACACTTCCGCCTTCAAACGGGCAATGTTGGCCTGCAACGCCGCCGCCCTGGCTTCGCTTTCCTTGACCATGGACTCAGCTCTTGCACGATCCATTTGGGCCAGAAGTTGGCCGCGCTTGACCATATCCCCCTCCCGGACATACAGATGCTGCATGGTGCCGCCATCGGCGGCCTGCACGATCTGAGTATGCGAGCTGGCAATGATCTGACCCGGTCCGCGGGTGATCTGATCCAAGGGAGCGTTCGCCGCCCAAATGCCGGCGCCAAGCACGACCGCCGCGCTGGCCCAGATCAATCGCCCGCCATGGATGGAAGGCGACTTCAATGTTTTTTGCTGCTTGATGACATTCATGAAAATCAATTCGTTTCTACAGTTTGATTCGCGTCGGCATTGCCCTGCAGCTTGGCCAATACAAGGTCTCGCGGACCGTCCAACGCGACCTTGCCATTCACGATCACGATAAGGCGATCAAACAGGGGCAACAGGCTTTGCTTATGCGTCACGACGATCATGGTTCGGTCGCTACCCTGCTGTCTCAGCATGCTTAGAATCTTCCCTTCGCTATTTCCGTCCAGCGAAGCCGTAGGTTCATCCAACAGCCAAATCTTGGCATTCGCCAGAAACAGACGGGTAAGACCGATCAGCTGACGCTGACCGCCCGACACACCCCGGCCACCTTCGCTGATCGGCAGCGCCAAACCCTTCGGGCTGGCATTGATCAGTTGGATCAAGCCAGTGGCGCGGCAAGCTTCAAGCAGGGATGCATCACCGGGGTCGGCCAAGCCCAAGGTCAGGTTTTCCCGCAAGGTGCCGCCCACCAAGCGATAGTCTTGAGCGAGATAACCCAAATTGGCGCGCACAAAACCTGGACTCAGATGCCGCATATCCACGCCATCCAGACGCACCTGGCCTTTTTGCGGCTCATACAGACCCGCCAGCAGCTTCAGCAAGGTGGATTTGCCGGAACCGACCTCGCCGACAATACCTACCTTGCTGCCCGCCCTGACTGATAGCGGTGCGCGCAACGCTACGCTTGCGGCAGAGGATTCGGCATAGCCGAAGCCAAGATCGTCCGACCAGATATCGCCGCGGCATGAGTCCGGCGTGAGCTGCTCGCTCTCATCCGACGCATCCGCAGGCAAAGCCAGCATCTGGTCCAGTGTTTGCAGGGCAGACCTAGCCTGTGACCATTGCAACAACAAGGAGGGCAATTGCAACAACGGACTCACGGCGCGTCCATTCAGGATGGAGCAAGCCAGCAGAGCGCCGGTGGTGATGTAACCGTCCATGGCCAACACTGCGCCAGTGGCGATCATCGCGACATAGCCAACGCTCTGCAGCAACGCGACGATATAGCTGATGTTTGAATTATGGTTTTTCAGCTCCAAGTCATCGATGGCCACCTGCTCGACCAGATGACGCCACTTGCCCAGCAGTCTCCATTCACCGCCTCCGGCCTTGAGTGTTTCTCCCGCCTCTATCGCCTCGACCAGCACGCCCATCTTGCGATTGCTGTTGTGCAAGCTTTGCGCGCTCAAGCGCCGCACCCGCTTGGCAGCATACAAACCCAATACAATGCTGGTCGCCACCACCACGATGGGCGCAATTACCGCCACGCCGCCCAACAAAGCAATGACCCCGATGAACAACAATCCAAACGGCAGATCGATGGCGAAAAACAGCGTAGTCGACGTCATCAAGCCGCGGATGTAATCGAAACCCCTAACCTGGGCCGCCAAGGTGCCGACCTGGGCGGGGCGCGCATCGAGACGACTACCCAGCAACCGGCTGACCAGTTGATTGGAAACCTCGCAATCCACCACCGCACTAGCCTGGTCTATGGCATGGCCGCGCAGCCACTTGAGCGTAAACTCGAACATCGCCGCCAATACCGCACCGATAGTCAGCACCGTCAAAGTCGCCACGCCGGAGGTCGGGATCACCCGGTCATACACCTGCATGCTGTAGATGGAAACAATCAGTGAAATCAGATTGACCAAGCCAGTCGCCACCATGGCGTTGACCAGCGTTTTGCGATGCTGCAATACCGAGGCCTTGATCATGCCCCATGCCATAGCGCCTGCACGGCTTGCCTGTATGGGCAGGACAAAACTTTGCAGAACACGCTGCCGCTCCTTGTCCATCGCCATTTGCCCGCCCAGGCCGTTAGCCACCACCAGCCTTCCCTGGGCATCGAGCGCCTCGGCTACGCTCCAGCCGGATTGAGGATGGAAAACCAGCGCCGGCAGCCGGTCGGGCGTCAAAGCATCCAGCGAAAGGGGAGCGCCGGCCTGCTCAAGTCGATGCCATAGTTCCGACAGCTGTTCTTCCGGCCCGCCCTCCGACAGGCTGCTTTCCAACGCAAAGGCCACGCTGTGATGATTGATTCGGTGCCGTTGCAAACGGCAGAGATGCAATAACGCCACACCCAGATTGTTCATTGCTCCCCCTTGCTTGCATCGCCAAGACCAAAAGCCCGCAAACGCAAGCGCCACCAAGCCTGCGATCGTTGCGTTTTCGCGTCGATAATGGAAAGATCTGCGGCTACCGATTCACGTACCGCGTTCAGTACATCAAGCCAGCTTTTCCTGCCCGCGACAAACTGCCTGGCATAGGAATCCGCCACTTCTCGGGAAGACCTCTGCAATTGCTCGTAGGATTGAATCCTTGCCAGCGCGGAGTCATAATCGGAAAAATCGGTATCCAGCATTTGCCGCAGCTCCAGCTCGGCGCTGCGCCGCGCATCCTTGACGGCTTGGTAATGGGCTTCCGAGGTTTTTACGCCGGAAAGTCCGGACAAACCCGCCCCTGGCTGGGCCGAAACCTGGAGGAATACGCCGGAGCCCTTTCTAGGACCCGAAGCGTCATAGTCGTAGCGGATGCTCACCGCAGGAAACAGCTGCCCGCGCCTCACCCTGATATCGGCCCCCGCAGCCTCGGCCTCCGCATCCAGCTTCGCCAGACCCGGATCACGAGCAACAGCTTTCTCATGCCAGCTGACAGAGGGCATCTCCGTGACCGCCTGATCGGCCAAACCGACAGGAAACGCGCCAAGAAGATGGATCTGCGTTCCTGCTAACTGCACAAGCTGCGCATAAACATTGCGTTCGGCAGCCCTGGCTTGCTGCAAATCGCCCTCCGCCTGTGACAAACGCGCCACGGCCAGCGTCAAGTCCGCCTGGGCGCTCACCCCCTCCTTGACTCGTCGGCCAATCTGGTCGCGCAAACGCTGGTGGGCTTGCACGCTCTCCTGCAACACTACCTTACGCTCCCGCTGGCGATGCCACTCATACCAGACAGAACTCAAACGTATTCCCAAGTCGGCAGCCACTTGATCCAAATTACTTTGGCTCGCGGTAAATTTCGCTTCAGCCTCATCGATGCCCGCATCAATGCGCCCGCCCGCGAAAACTGGCTGCTCCAAGGAAAATCGGTTGACCGGCTCCGAACGCGAGCGGTCTTGCGGCGTCATGCTCTGGAAGCTGGGCACGGGATATCTCTGCCAGTGAGCAGCCTGGCGTTCACCATCCGCTCCTTCTCTCTCGCTCTGCGCCATGGCTGCTTGGGGATGGGAATAGGAGGCGTGCCTTAACAACTGCAGAAAGTCGTTTTCGGCGGCATGAACCCACTGCCCCCCGAATAACGAGAAAACCCAGACACACCACATTGGACTACGAACCGCACAAGACAATCGCCTTACATGCATAAAACAAGTCAAATTCATATGTAAATTGTTTTAAAATATATTATTTACATTATTTATGCAACAAAAATTAATACTTTATTGAAAGTAGAAACAAAATAATCACATATCAACACCGTGTGTTAAGGACCTAGAATTTGATTCGTCTTACGCAGCAGATGACAGCAATTTCAATGCCAAAAACATAAATTAACTCGCAAATTTAAGATTTCACGAATAAGCGAGTAGCATTAGTCCTTGCTCGACTTTTCAGTTAGCATCAAGATCGGTCACCCAAGATTAGACTCGCCATGATCCATATCCCATTCGACCACAGTTACGCCAGCGACCTGCCCGAGGCCTGGGTGCCGGTGCGGCCGGAAACACCGCCCGCGCCGGAACTGCTTTACTGGAACGCCGAACTGGCCGACGAACTGGGCCTGGATACCGAACAAGCCAGCGAAGCCGAACTAGCGCGGCTGTTCTCCGGCGCGGACGTCCCCGAAGGCGCGCAACCGATCGCCCAGGCCTATGCCGGCCACCAGTTCGGCGGGCTGTCGCCGGCGCTGGGCGACGGCCGCGCGCTGCTGCTGGGAGAAGTGGTGGACCGCAACGGCCAGAGGCGCGACATCGCCTTCAAGGGCAGCGGCCCGACGCCGTTTTCGCGCCGCGGCGACGGCAAGGCGGCGGTGGGGCCGATGCTGCGCGAACTGATCCTGGGCGAGGCGATGCAGGCTCTTGGCATCCCCACCACCCGCGCGCTGGCGGTGGCGGCCACCGGCGAAACCGTGCACCGCGAGCGGCCGCTGCCCGGCGCGGTGCTGACCCGCGTCGCCGCCAGCCATCTGCGCGTCGGCACCTTTCAGTACTTCGCCATCCGCGGCGAGCGCGACATGCTGCAAAAACTGGCCGACTACACCATAGCCCGCCACTACCCCCAGCTCGCCGGCGCAGACAAGCGCTACCTGGAACTGCTGCAGGCTGTGAGCGAGCGCCAGGCCGAACTGATCGCGCGCTGGATGCACGCCGGCTTCATCCACGGCGTGATGAACACCGACAATATGGCCTTGTCCGGCGAAACCATAGACTACGGCCCCTGCGCCTTCATGGACGCGCACCACCCGGACACCGTGTTCAGCTCGATAGACCGCAACGGCCGCTACGCTTACAGCAACCAGCCGGCCATCGCGCAATGGAATCTGGCCCGCCTCGCCGAAACCCTGCTACCGCTGATCGCGCCGGACGACCCGGCCAGCGCGGTCCCCGCCGCCACCGCGGCGATAGAAGGCTTCTCCGAGCGCTACCGCGAACACTGGCTGGCCCAGGCCCGCCTCAAGCTGGGCCTGATCGACGCCCAGGACAGCGACGGCGAGCTGGCCGAAGACTGGCTGACGCTGCTGGCCGCCCAAGGCGTCGACCACACGCTGGCCTGGCGCTACCTGGCCGACGCCGCCGAAGGCAAGCGCGAGCGCCTGGCCGCGCTGTTCCCCACCCCGGAGGAGCTGGAGCCGTGGCTGCTGCAATGGCTGACGCGCCTCGCCATCAAGACGCGCCGCGCCGTCGACGTCGCCGCTGCAATGCGCAGGCACAGTCCGCTCTACATCCCGCGCAACCATCTGGTCGAGGAAGCGCTGGACGCCGCCAGCGAACGCGGCGACATGGATTCGACCCTGAAACTGCTGGAGGCGCTGCGCGATCCTTTCACCGAACGGGAAGGACTGCAGCGCTACGCTCTGCCGGCCGCGCCGGAAGTGGCGGAAGGGTATCGGACGTTTTGCGGGACCTGAGCAATCAGGAGCCAGGTTTCCTCTGCAACGCCTCCAAAGCGAACAAAGGGCAAGCCGAATGGCTCGCCCTTTCGCTGCTGCGATGATGGCAGACCGGCTGTCGCCCCCTGCCGCAAAACATGCCGTGCCGCCGCCAGGCGCACCTCACTCCAGCATTTTTCCAGCACAGAATCGTCCATCATGAAGCCGTTGCCGATATCGAACACCGCTTCCTCCCGCAACCGGAAGCCGCGCCGCTCGTAAACCGCGATGGCGCCGGAGTTGTGTCTGTTGACGGTCGGCATCAGCGCATTGCCGCCCGTGGCGCGGGCGGTGGCCGCCACCTCGTCCATCATCCATCCCCCCCCAAGCGCTGGCCATGCATCTCTTGCAGCAGGTAGAGCTGCTCCAGCTTCAGCAGCCGCAACCAGCAGTCCGCCGCATCCAGATAAGTTCGCAGCTTGTCAGGGGCTTAGCGGCCGGCCAGCATGTACTCGATCTGCTCGATGCTGATCATGGCGATGAAATGGCGGCGCCAGATCGCGCCGGCCAGCTCGGCCAGCGCCGAAAAACCATCGGGCGAAAGAGGATCAAAGCTAGCGGCGGCCTCCATCGATGCGCGCCCCCAGGGACAGGATTGGCGATTGGAAAAAACCGCGCGGCAAAACCATCGGCCACGCCGGCCTTTTCTCCAAGGCAAGACGGCATGATCCCGGCCCGCGTCAGCCATGCCGGAGGCCATAGGCACCATCGAGTCGATTCAGCATAGCGCCCGCTTATCCCGCGAAACCGACCATTCATAGCCATGCATCCTCCCGGCCATCGTCTGGGATTGCAAAACCCCAACTACCAAGGCATAAAGATTAGGTACCCGTCGCGGAGCGCCCATGGCCGCCACCCTGAAACTGTCGCAATTGATCAGCGCGCTAAGCTACGCGCTGGACATCACCGAAGGCCAGCCGGAGGGACATTGCGTGCGCAGCTGCTGGATAGGGATGCACATCGGCCGCGCCATCGGGCTGGAGGCGCAGCAGCTGTGGGACCTGTACTACGCCATCCTGCTGAAAGACCTGGGCTGCAGCAGCAACGCCGCCCGCATCAGCGAGCTCTATCTCGCCGACGACCGCAGCTTCAAGCAGGAATTCAAGCTGGTGGGCACTAGCCTGCCGCAGGTGCTGGGCTTCGTCTTCAACAACACCGGCACCCATGCCGACGGCTGGCGCCAGCGCGCGGCCTCCATCTTCAATGTGCTGCGACACGGCAAGGAAATGGCGGACGAGCTGATCAACACCCGCTGCCACCGCGGCGCGGACATCGCCCGCCAGCTGCGCTTCAATGAAAACGTGGCGCTCGGCATCCAGAACCTGGACGAACACTGGGATGGCTCCGGCAGACCGCTCGGCCTGAGCGGCGAGGCCATTCCGCTGAATGCCCGCATCACGCTGCTGGCCCAGGTGATCGACGTGCTGCACGCCACCCATGGCCGCGGCACCGCGCGGAACGAGGCGGCGAACCGAGCCGGCGGCTGGTTCGATCCTGAGCTGATACAGGCTTTCCGCAGCATAAGCCAGGATGAGGACTTCTGGCGCCAGCTGGAGGCCGACGACATCGAACAGGCAGTGCTGGCGCTGGAGCCTTCGCAATGCGAGGTGCCGCTGGACGAGGACTATCTGGACGAAATCGCCGAAGGATTCGGTCTGGTGGTGGACTCCAAAAGCCCGTTCACCGCCGGCCACAGCCTGCGCGTGGGACATTACGCCGACCGCATCGCCGCGTATCTGGAGATAGAGCCGACCCGTCGGCGCTGGCTCAAGCGCGGCGCGCTGCTGCACGACGTGGGCAAGCTGGGCGTCAGCAACACCATTCTGGACAAGCCCGGCAAACTGACGCCCAACGAATGGGTGGCGATGAAACGCCACGCCGGCTACACCGAGGCCATCCTCAGCCGCATAGAATCTTTCGAAGAGCTGGCGCGCATGGCCGGCGCCCACCACGAACGGCTGGACGGCGGCGGCTATCCGCGCGGCCTGACAGCCGACGCCATCGCGCTGGAGACCCGCATCATCACCACCGCGGACATCTTCGACGCCATCAACGCCGAGCGCCCCTACCACCCGCCAACCCCCATCCCGCACACGCTGGACATCATGCGCCAATATCTGGGCTGCGCCATCGATCCGGCCTGTTTCGCCGCGCTGGAACACGTGCTGCATGCCGAGGGCGCGGTAACGTAACGCTGTCCGACAGGCGGCACGCCCTCAGGCAAAATCATTGATGCGCGCAGCAGGTGCCAGTTGCAGCGCCGGCTGCGCGTCCGGATGGCTGCGGCTCCAGCCCTGATAGTCCTTCCAGGCCTGCGCCAGCTTCTGGCTGACATTGGCGTCGCCGTCCAGCGGCGTCAACTCCACCCCGATGCGCTGCAGCGTACGGAAGATCCCGTCCACATCCTGCCGGCTGCGGAACTCCGGCTGGGCACTGTCGCCGCTGCGCGCGCCCTGCCGCTCCACCTGCGCCCAGACATTGAACGCCGCCAGGTCGCTGGCCTGCTGCAAACCGCCGTCGGCCACCGCCTGCACCCTATCGTCGCCCTGCAGCGCCTGATGCAAGCCGGCCAGCCGGTCCAGCACCGCCTGGGCCTGCTGGTCGTTGCGGGCGCGCCCCGCCACGTTCGCCAGATCCGCCATGCCTTGCGCCGTCCGGTATTGCGGAACGACGCCATGCTGCTGGGCATCGGCAAGCCAGCTCAGATCGCGACGGTAATAGCCGATCGTGTCCACCATGCCGCGCTGAGTCAAGGGCAGCAATGAATCCGCATCGTCCTGCGACAACGCGCCATTGCCCTGCAGCAACTGACCCAGCTGCTTCACCTGGTCCACGGAAGCATTGGCGACATCGAAGCCCTTGAGCAGCTGCAGCATGGGCAGGCTCATGCCATACTGCGCCTGCAGCTGAGCGCCCTGGACCAGCGCCTGAGCCTGCCTCTTCATGGAGATAGGAGTGGCGGGTTGCGCCGCGGCGGCCGGCGCTTCGGTTGGCTCGGGCTTGGACGGGTCCGCGGCCTTGTCCGCTGCTGCTTGCAAGTCTATCTGCAGCTTGCCGTCCGGGTGCTGCGCCCGCCAGGCCTGATAAGCGCTCCAGGCTTGAGCCATCGGATCGCCGGCCCCGACCTTGTCGTCCGCCGGCGGCAGCTTGACGCCCAGCCGCTGCAGGGTATTCATGACCGCGTCCGCGGTTTTCTGATCATAAGTTGCAGGGGGCTGGCCCGGCTCCGCCCCTTGTTGCTCAATGCGCGTCCAGTCGTTGAAGCGCTTGAGTTCCAGCGCCTGGCTCATGCTGTCGGAAGCGGCAGCCTGCACGCTGCCGTCGCCTTGCAGCGCGTCGTGTATGCCGGCCAGCTTCTCCAGCGCCTCCCGCACCCGCGCGTTCGTCTTCAACGGGAAATCGGCCAAGCGCATTGTGATTTCGCCGGCCTTGACGCTGGCCATCGCGTCGTCGCGGCGCTTGGCGAAAATTTCCAGCGCATTGCTGTCGCCCGCGGTGTTCCAGCCTTTGGACTCGATGTCGCTGCTGATGGCGCCGGCCACGTCGCCGGCCATGTCTCCCTGTGCAAGCATTACCTCGCTCAAGGCATCCAGGTCCTTGCCCGACATATTGCGCACATCGTATTGCTTCAAGAGCTGCAGCGTCTGCATGCTCAGGCCATAACGCGATTCCGGCGAGCCCACCTCCAGGCCCTTGCTGTCCAGCAACGGCGCCGGCGCATCGTTTCCGGCCGCAGTCACCGCCCCCGCCACCCGCACGCCAGCCCAAGCGGGCCGCATCGCCACCTGCGGCTGCAAATTTATGGGAAACCCTCCGCTCACCGCCATTTCACGCCTTTCGCACCATGTTCTCTCAATGCGATATCGTCAAATGCCACTGAATATTTAATGTGAATATTCAACTTTTAGGCAGGAGCGTTCTGATTACGACAAAAACTGGCAACTTAATACGAATCCAGAAACGCAACCGCTCCATTCATGCCATTCAAGCCAGCGTCAGCGCGCCCAGGCTGGCGGCCACGACCAACAGCACTCCCAGCATCTGCGCCGGCGCGATCGCCTGCGCCAGCAGCAGATAGCCTGCCAGCGCCGCGACGGCCGGCTCGGCGCTGCTCAGGATGCCGAAGGACGCCGCCGGCATCAGCCGCAAGGCGCTGATCTCAAGCACATAGGGCAGCAAGGGCATCAGCAGCGCCAGCTCCGCCACCGCGGCCAATTGCCGCGGGCTGGGCAGCGCATGGCTGGCCAGCCCGAACGGCGCGGACAGCAAGGCGGCGGCCAATAGCGCCGCCGTCAAGCCGTCCAGCCCCGAAACACCTGCCCCGCCCGCTTCATCAGCACGATGTACCCGCCCCAGCAGGCCGCCGCCGCCGCGGCAAACGCCAGTCCCGCCGCATCGGCCTGCCATTGCCCCTGATGCCTGGCCAGCAACAGCACGCCCAGCAGAGCCAGCAAGGGCCAGGCCAGATCCAGCCGGCGGCGCGCGCCGGCCACCGCCACCAGCAAGGGCCCCAGGAAATTGACGGCCACCGTCAGCCCCAGCGGCATGCTGCGCAGCGCGGCGAAGAAGCACAACATCATGCCGGCCATCGCCCCGCCCAAGCCCAGGATCAAGCCGCGATGCCCGCGCGCCAATTCCCGCAGCGGCGGACGCACCAGCGCCGCCAGCAAGACCGCCGCGCAACTCAGCCGCAGCCATGTCAGGCTGAACGGGCCGAGCTCCCGCATCGCCGGCACCGACCAGGCCGACCCCAATTGCACGCAAGCCATGGACAACAGGCCCAGCGCCGCGCCCAGCGCCAGCCGGGAAAGCCGTGCGGCCGCTTCGCCGCGTTGGGCCGGCGCGGGCAAACGGCGGGCTAAAGGGGGGAACATGGGCTCAGTAAGTGACGAACTCGCCGCGCAGCCGTCTTTTCATGTCGCGGTGGCGCGCCAGCGACTCCGGCGCCAGATGCTCGCCGCCGCGGTGTATCCATGCCGCCTCGCCGACCTCGGCCTGAGCGCGGCCGATGATGGCGTCGACATCGCGTTCGCCCTCGATGATCTGCCTCAGGATGGGCAGCACGCAGCCCATGTCGGCGGTGACCACCGCTATCTTGGCCGCCCTGGCGGCGTCGGGACCGTTCACGCCTATCGACAGCGGCGCTCGCCGCAGCATCTGCACATCGTTGCCGCCGTCGCCCATGGCGACCAGCGCGCCATCGCGCAGCGAGCGGCCAAGATTCAAGGCTATCGCAGCCTTGGCGCGGTCGCCCACCATCGCGCAGGCTTCGATGATCTCGCCCAGCAGGGTGGACGCGGTCCGGCCACGCCGTTCCGCCGGATCGTAGGAAATGCCGAGCTCGTCGCGGCAATGCTTGAGGAAGCGCGCCCGCAGCAGACGCCGGCCGGCATCGGACAGGCGCCGCGAACGCTCGCCATGCCGGCTGTGTATTTCCGAGTAGCCGTCGATGATGGCGAAGGCGTCGTCCAGATAGCGGCAGACCATCCCGATTTCATCATCCCAGCGCCGCCTCCCCTGCAACAGCTCGCGGGTCTCGTTCAAGGGAAACGGCGAGCCGATAATGCGCTCCCGCGCCAGCAGCCCGTTGCGCTCGACCAGATTGCGATATGGCTGTTGCGGCGCGGTGGTGATGCCCACCACTGGCATGCCCCGGCGCTCCAGCTCGCGGACCAGTTCGGCCGCGCCGGGGGTGGCCGCGCTGCCGCGCGCCAGTCCGTCCAGATACGCGTAGTCAACGCCGCTGGCCAGCAGCATCGGCAAGGCGAGAATGGTGTCGGTCCCTTCCTGCACCCAGGTATAGCGGCAGCCCGGCGGCCCGCCGCCGCCGACACGGCGCAACGGCCGGCGCAGACCTATGGTGGTTTCGGTAAAGGCGGCATAGCCTTCCTGATACAGGATCTGGCCATAGGATGGCACGGCCTCGATGGCGCCGTGGCGGGGCCGGACCCTGGCCGACAGCGCCTCGGCGATGAAGTCGCCCAAAAACAGCGGCCCCTCGACATCGCTGCCCAGCACGCCGGCGGCGCCGCGCAACTCCGGCAGCGCCGTCAGCGCCCGCAAGCTCCGGTCGCCCAGCAGATACTGCATGTCCTTGCCTATCATCGCACCTGCCTCCCGCCGCCTCTGGGAAATACAGCCACCCGCCGTCATCTGATTTTCATGCGGACAGAACGGACAAGATGGATTTCACCCAGATATAGGCCGGCGGCATCGGGGCAGCAACAGGCAATCTCCCGCCTACGGTTTGCACCTAGCGCAAACACCGGCCATGCGCGGCGGCAAGAAGATGCGGAATCCCGTTCACAGCCGGATCATGCCGCTTGTATACTGCCCGCCTGGCCGATACCGGCGATGTCCATGGAACCATTGGCGGGAAGCATCCGCCCAATCCCGTTCCAGGCTGAAAATGGCCAACGCCGCCCCACCTCTTTTCAACAGCGCGAACCGCATGCACTTCATCTTCGACATAGACGGCACCATCTGCTTCAACGGCAGCAGCATCAGCCCAGCCATCCAGCGCGCGCTGGCAGAGCTGGAGCGGCAAGGACACCAGATAGGCTTCGCCTCCGCCCGCCCCTACCGCGACATCCTGCACCTGCTGGACCCGAGCTTTCACGACGGCCTGTTCGTCGGCTCCAACGGCGCGATGACCTACCACCGCGGCGAACTGACCGCCATCAGCCCGCTGGCCGACGACACGCTGCAACAGCTGTTTGCGCTGGCGGAACAGCACGCCGCATCCTATCTGGTGGACCTAGCCTGGCATTACCATTACCAAGGCGAACCCGACCACCCCTTCATGGCGCTGGTGGACCCGCAGCGCCGCGCCAGGCATGTGCCGCGCGGCGAGATTCATCAGCCGGTGAAGCTGCTGGTAACCGAATGCGCCGATGGCGATGGCCTGAAACAGGCGCTGAGCAGCCGCGACGACATCCATATCCACCACCACTCAGACCAGCAGATCGTCGACATCACCGCCGCCGGCGTCAGCAAGATGAGCGCCCTGCGCCGCCATGGCATCGAGGCGGAACAGCTGGTCTGCTTCGGCAACGACAGCAACGACCTGTCCATGTTTGCCGCCGCCAGGCATTCCGTGCTGATCGGCGGCCATCCGCAATTGCTGCGGCACGCCACCGAACAGCTGGAGCGCGGCGAGGACATCGAAACCCGGCTGATCGGCGCCATGCGCCGCCTCGGCGAGCGCTACGCCGTCCAGTGATCGCGCCGATAGCGCCGCGACCGATTTGGCAGGCCCTGCGATGGGCGGCGTATACTGCAGGCATACCCAACCATGAAGCCAAGCCATGATTCTGGTCCACACTCCCAACCCGAAGGAAGTCGCCACCTATCTCGAACTGTTCCGCGCCGCCATGCCGGAACAACTTTTCGTTGACGTCAACGAAGCCTGCCTGAATGCCGTCCGCTACCTGATCGTTTGGGGCGTGCCCGACGGGCTGATCGCCAGCCTGCCGCGGTTGGAAGCCATTTTCGCGCTGGGCGCCGGCGTGGACAAGCTGCTAGGCCGGGCCGACCTGCCGGACGGCATGCCGCTATACCGGCTGCTCGACAGCGGCATGGCCGGCCAGATGACCGAATACGTCCGTTACGGCGTGCTGGGCTATCAGCGCAATATGGATGTCTACCGCCGCCAGCAGGCGGCCGGACAGTGGCGGATGCTGGCCCCCAGGCCGCCTGCCGACGTGCATGTCGGCATCCTGGGGCTGGGCGAGATCGGCACGGCGGTAGCCAAGGCGCTGGTCCGCGACGGCTATCCGGTAAGCGGCTGGAGCCGCAGTCCCAAGCATATCCACAGCGTGCACAGCCTGCATGGCGAGTCCGGCCTGGAAAAATTGCTGGAGACCAGCCAGGTGGTGGCCTGCCTGCTGCCATCCACGCCGCAGACCCGCGGCCTGCTGAACGGCGAGCGGCTGTCGCTGATGCAACCCGGCTCAATGCTGATCAACGCCGGCCGCGGCGACCTGGTGGATCAGAACGCGCTGCTGGCCCTGCTGAACAACGGCCACCTGCGCTGCGCCCAACTGGACGTGTTCGCCGTCGAGCCCCTGCCCCACGGCCACCCGCTCTGGCATCACCCGTCCGTTACCGTCACTCCGCACATTGCCGCCATCACGCTGCGCCAGGAGGCGGTGGCGCAGATTGTCGGCAAACTGCGGCAACTGGCGCGCGGCGAAGAGGCCGACGGTCGCGTGCAGCGCCAGCAAGGCTACTGAGCCTCCAGGCAGGAGGCTTCCGGTCGCCTGCGGTTCTCTCCCCCCGACACCCTGCCGGCTGGCAAAATGGACAGCGATCCTGACGCAATCAGGCGGCCGCCATCGGAAAATCCATAAATTTCAATGTCATTTGAATTTAAATAATAAAATGATATTTGCTAATCAAAAAGGCCAGTAGCCACTGCTACAGCCGGTTTATATGATCGCCCCATTTCAATGCTGCAACGCAACAAAAGGGAATGAAATGGCCGACATCATCCACTCCACCCGCGTGCTGCCCGCCAAGCTGGAGCCGGCGCAAAAAGAGAAATTGGCCCGCGAATTGTTCCAGGTGCACGATGCCATCTTCGCCGGCACCGACTTCGACACCTTCAACGCCATGATCTTCTCCCCGCCCGCCGAGCACAGCAGCCTGCTGCTGCACCGCGACGCGAGCCGGCGCCTGGTCGGCTACTGTACGATGCACCGCTTCCGCCGCCAGATCGGCGGCCGCACTTGCAGCGTGCTGCGCATCCAGTCTGGCCTGTACAAGGAATACCGCGGCAAAAACAGCAATTTCTCCTTCATGATGCTTCAGGTGCTGTACAACTGGCTGAGCCACCCCTTGCGCCCCATGTATTTCTTCGGCGTGATGCTGCACCCTTCCAGCTACGGCGTGCTGCACAAGTTCGCCCGCGGGTTCTGGCCGGCGCCTGGCCAGGACGAGCGCCACCCGCTGGCGGCCAAGGCATGCGAGCTTTTCGCCAGCTTCAACATCAATCCGGTTTCTCCCGAACGGCCCTTCATCGCCAATCTGGGCATCCTGACGCGCGACAGCAAGGACGACCACCAGTTCTGGCAGCGCTCCACCAAGCCGTCCGACCGCTTCTTCCTCAGCATGAACCCCGGCTACCGCCTGGGCGACGGACTGCTGGCGCTGGTGCCGCTGTCGCCGGTTTCCGTGGCGCACGCGGTATTCCGCTGGCTGCGCATCCGCAAACAGAAACGCGGGCAAGTCTGACCCGCCATCGGCCGGGAGACGACCCTCCCGGCCCCAATCCCACACCGCGCCAGCGCAGGCTCGAATCCGGTCGCGGAATGTCCCCGTCCAGCTGCATTACCGACCGCAGGCGGACAGGCGGCGACGGCGATCCTGCCGCCGGACCGACGCGCGACAGCTTGATTTTTGGCGGCGCAGGCAGTCGAACAGCCGGGGATGAGACAGGGGGGAGGCGCATCGCGATGCCTTTTTCCCAAGGAATTATTATGCCAAAAGCATAAATAGGCCAAATCAAAACAGAGAATCGACATGTGCGCAAGACCCGCCAATGTGGTGAATGTCAGCGAGGTTGAAGAAAAGGATCATCAGGAGGGCGCGCACTGGGGCGGCGGTTACAAACCGCTGACACCGGCGATGGAGGATCGCAAGGGCCAACTGGGAGTCAATCTCACCCGTCTGCCGCCAGGCCATGCCGGCTGCCCCTTCCACAGCCACGCGCTGGAGGACGAGGTGTTCTACATCCTGTCCGGACGCGGCGTGTTCCGCTACGGCGACGATATCTGCGAGGTAGGCCCCGGCGATTGCCTGTCCTGTCCCGCCGGCACCGGCATCGCCCACCAGCTGGCCAACCCGTTTGACCAGGATCTGGTCTACCTGGGCATGGGGCCCAACCACGCCAGTGAAGTGTGCTTCTACCCGGACAGCGGCAAGGTGCTGGTGCGCAGCCTGCGCCAGGTGGGCTATCTGCGCGAGGCCCCGTATATGGACGGCGAGCCGGAGCTGCCGAAGATTTTCGAACTGCTGAAGTAGACGCTACATCGCCTTGAACTGGCCGGCGAAGCTGCGGCTGAGCGGCAGCCTCTCGCCGCCGTCCTTCAATTGGACGAAGCTGCGTCCCAGCATGTCCTGCTCTATGCCCTGCACCGCCGCGAGCCGCACGATCAAGCCGCGGTGGATCTGAACGAACTGGCCGGGGTCCAGCCGCGCCGCCAGTTCCTTCAGCGGCGTGCGGATCAGCTGGGTTTCTCCGACCAGCACCAATTCGGTGTACTTGTCGCTGGCCTTGAAATACAGCACCTCGTCCACCGGGATCAGCCGCTTGCTGTTGCCCAGCCCGGCGGTGATCCAGTTGAGCCAGCCTCGGGCCTCCATCCTGGCCGGCTGCGGCGCTTTTTCCGGCGCCGGCAGCTGGCTCTGCAGCCGGGCGATGCAACGCAGCAGGCGGACATCGTCCAGCGGCTTCATCAAGTAGTCCGCCGCCTCGGCCTCGAATGCCTGCAACGCGAACTGGTCGTAGGCTGTAACGAACACCACCCGGCAGCCGGACACGCTTTTCGCCACGGCCATGCCGTCCACGCCAGGCATGCGTATGTCGAGAAAGGCGAAGTCCGGCCGCAGCCGGTTGATGTCGGCCAACGCCGTCACGCCGTCGTGCGCGACCGCGACGATCTCCAACTGCGGCCACAGCCTGTACAAGGCGTTTTGCAGCGCGGCGGCAAGCAAGGCTTCATCGTCGGCGATCAGCGCGGTGGGCATGGAGACTTCCTGTCGGGCAAAGAATGATTATGCAAGCGGCAATACCAGTTCGGCCAGCACACCATGCGGCTGGCGCGGCATCAGCCGCAATTGCGCCGCCGGGCCGTACAGCGCCGCCAGCCGTTCGCGGATATTGGCCAAGCCGACGCCGGGCGGCGAGGATTCGGCGATTCCCACTCCGCTGTCGCTGACGCCCAGGCGCAGAAACTTGTCCTGGCGCTCGGCGAAGATCGCCAGCTCGCCGCCGGTCACGCTGGGCTCCAGGCCGTGCCTGAGCGCGTTTTCCACCAAAGGCTGCAGCAACAGCGGCGGCAAGGGCAGCGCTTTCAGCGCCTCGTCCACTTCCAGCTTCACTTGCAGCCGCTCGCCCATGCGGATGGCGGCAATGTCCAACAGGGCCGACACCAACTCCAGCTCCTGCCCCAGCGTGCCGCCGGCGTTGCGGCTGCGCGCCAGGCTGGCGCGCAGATAGGTATTGAGATGCCCCAACATGCTGGAGGCGCGGGGCGGATCCATCTCGATCAGGCTTTGCACGTTGGCCAGGGTGTTGAACAGGAAATGCGGCTCGATCTGCGCCTGCAGCAGCGCCAATTGGGCGGCGGTCTGGGCTTCGCGGCTTTCCGCCTCGCGCCGGCGCGTGGCTTCCAGCTCGCCCGCCAGCGCCTGCGAGCGGTAGTACAGCATGCTGACGGCCATGGCGAAGGTCACCACCAGAAATGTCGGCAGCAAAAACAGATACGCTCGCTCCGGCACGCGGAAGGCGCGCGCCAACACGTCGAAAGCGCCCAGCCAGGCCGCCAGCTTGAAACCGAAAGGCACGCTGAACAACAGCACCGCCAGATAGACGACGATTCGGCTAAGCTTGAGCCAGCCGCCAAGCAGGCTGCCGGTCAGCCAGCAGCTATAGCCGATGCAAAACGAAATCAGCAGGTTGTCGTACAGCATCCCCCAACCGCCAAGCGAGGAAAAAACCAGGGCGATAGCCAGGTTGATCGCGCTGCAGACGGCAAGCTCGCGCAATTCGCCGGACCAGCGTTGGTATGCACTCATGATTTCACCTCAGTGGAAATAATCGAACACCAGCTGCCATGCCTGCTTCGCCGGCCCGGCGCCATACTGGCTCAAGGCGCCGCCGTCGAAGCGCTGCCACTGCAGCGCCAGATCCACCGGGCCCAGATGATAGCGCGCCTCGGCCCAGTTCATCCCGCTATGATCCACCAGGCTGACGCCGCGCATGGCGGTCAGGTCCAGATTGTCCGCCAGCGCGTCCTGCCAACTGGCGCGCAACAGCGCGCCGCGCCGGGTGAGCAAGGCCGTGCTGGTGGCCATGCGCATGCGATACAAGCCATAGAACGGACTCTCCTGCAGTTGCCGCCAACTGGCCGAATCCGGCGCGCCGCCATCGTACTCGCCTTCCAGCGTAAGGCTCAGCTTATTGCCGCCGGTCCAGGTGAGGCCGCTCGCCAGCCGGTTGCTCCAGCCATCTCCCTCCTGCCCCAGCCATTGCCGCCATTGCGGCGCCTGCCTGCCGCCGGCCCACTCGATGTAGGCCACGGTGGCGTCGCCCAGCACCCGCGACAGATTGAAACCCAGTTGCGGCGAGCGCCCCTGCTCCTGCAACAGCAACCATTGCGGGTTCAGCGCTTCGGTAAAGCGGTAGCTGTAGACCAGCAGCGCCCGCTCGCGCGGATTGCTGGCGCCGAAATCCAGGCTCATGCCATTGCCGCTGGGGCCATCGGCCAGCTTGGGCGACCAGATCGCCGTCAGCGAGGCATTGTCCCACAGCCGCTGCCAGCGCAGCATGGCGTTGCCCAGCCGGTTCTCCCGCAAGCTGGCCTGATCGGCAGACACCACCGAGCGCACCGTGCCCTCGCCCAGAAAGTCGGTCGGGTTGTAACCGACCCCCACGCCGTAACGGGTGTTGACGCGGCCAATGTCCAGCATGCTGGCGCCGCCGAACTCGCGGCTGAGATAAGCCTCTTTCAGCGTGTCGACGCCATGGCTGCGGCCCGGCGCATCGGCGAAGTTCTGGTCCAGGCGATTGGACAACACCGCGCGCCAATCCGGATCCAGCCGCCCGTCCCAACGGATGTCGAACGACAAGCGCTGGCCGCCCGGCGCGCCCGGACTGGCGATGGCCGCCGCCTCCAGCAGCAGTTTCAAATCGCGAGGTTTCTCCGCCGGCAACTGGGTCTGGTCGGCCAATTGCAGCGCCGCCGCGTCGTCGTCGGCGCTGGCCGCCCCTGACAGCAGGCCGGCCAGCGCCAGCAGCCTTCCCAAGCGCCGCATCGCTCACTCCGCCCGGAAACGCGGCAGATAGTCGCGCTGCAGCCAGGCCTCCGGCACCTCGCGCCAGGCAAAATCGCTGTTGCGCAACACCGTCACCCACTTGGGATTGAGACCGTCTATGATCACCGTCTCGGTGGGACGCTCCTGGCCCAGCACCTGCTGGTAGGCCCGGTAATAGGCGGTTTTCAGCAGGCCGCCGCTTTCGGCGTAGAACCTGGCCTTGCGGCTGCGGTAGCCCGCCGTGTCCACCCACAGCTCTATCGCGTGGTAGGTGACGCCGGCGTTGCGCGCGGTCAAGCGCAGCTTGTAGCAATGGCGCGCCTGGCGGTCGCCGTCCTGGATATTCTCCTCTCCCGCCAGCGCGGCGCGGTAGTCCAGCGCCAGGTTCACCGTCACCACGTCGCCGTTGGATGCTTGGCCCAGCAAGCGCTGCTGCGGCGAGATCGGCACGCTGGCCTTGCTGGCCGGATCGTAAAACCACAGGTCGTTGCCGTTCTTCAGCATCAGCTTGCCGGCGTCGCGCGCCGGGTTGACAAAGCGCAGCAGGCTGCGGAACTGGCCGTTGTTCGGGTCGGCGCGCGAATACACCGCCAGCGCGCTGCGCTCGTTCTCCTTGCCATCCTTGTAGCCCACCAGCGACACGATCAGGCCGAAGGACTTGCCTGGATTGCGCACCGCGTCGCTGTTCGCCAGTATTGTCTGCGCATCCGGCGCGGCTTGCGCCAGGCTGCCCAGCAGGCAAAGCGCGGCTATCAGCAGTTTGTTCATGTCCATCTCCTCAAGCGTGGCGCAGAGCGTCCACGATCACCGCCCGGGCGGCGCGCCGCGCCGGCCACCAGGCGGACAAAGTCGCCATCAGCATCAGCCCCAGCGCGGTGGCGAGCATCATGCCGGTTTCGCCCCACAGCCGCACCATGATGGGCGACGGGTCCACCTGGCCAGGCGGCAGCCAGGTCAGGCCGGCGTGGTTGATCACCTGGGCCAGCAGCAACGCCAGCGCGATGCCGGCCACGCTGCCCAGCAGGCCCAGCATCACGCCCTCGCACAGGAACAGGCGCTGGATGCCGCCGCGGCGCAGGCCCATCGCCCGCAGCGTGCCGATTTCCACCGTGCGCTCCAGCACCACCATATTCATGGTGTTGGCGATGGTGAACAGCGCCACGCAGCCGATCAGGATGGACAGGAAACCGAAGATGGTGCCGAACATGCCGGTGATCTGGCCGTATTGCGGCTGCAGCGTGGCAAAGTCGTAGGCGGCCAGCGGCTGGTCTTTCAAACTGGTGGCGAACAGCTGCCGCAACCGCGCCTGCGCCGCCGGTATCTGACTGCTGTGCTTCAATTGCAGCGCGATGGCGGTGACGCGCGGCTCGCCGCCGCCGTAGACCAGCCGCTGCGCGGCGGCCAGGTGCATGCTGACGTACATGTCGTCCAGCTCCTTCACCCCCATGCTCTGCGCCTTGACCACGGTCAGCCGCGCCACATTCGGCGCGCCGTCGGCGGTGGCGGCCAGCAGTTCTATGCGGTTGTCGGCCAGCGCCTGCGGCGCGGCGTCGGACAGCGCCCGCAGATCGGCCGGCATGGCGTTGCCGCCGCCGGCGGCCCTGACCGGCGCGCTGCAGCCCTTCACTTTCAGCGCGTCGCACAATTGCAGCACCCGCGCCACGCCCACCCCTATCACCGCCGCGTCCGGCTCGGTGCCGGTCAGGGCTATGGTCTTGGGCTTGTCGCCGAAATGGTAATCGTCCCAGCGCCGCATCCGGTTCTGCCCGGCCACCTCGCTGCCCTGGGCGATGACGGTGCGCGAGGCGCCGGCGGCGTAATGGCCGGCTATGCCGCCCAGCGACAACGTCGGCGTCGCCGCCGTCAGCATCGGTTTCAATATCGGATCGTTCTCCACCACCCGCATCACGCGCCGGTAGTCGCGGATGCCGTAGGCGGCCGGATTGCCGTTGCCGTAAAGAAAATAATCGCGGTGCTGGATCTGCAAATGGCCGCCGCTGCGGACGAAGCCGGTCTGCAGGCCATATTGCACAGTGCGGTTGTAGCCGCCGAACAAGAGCAGCGCCACCACGCCCACCACCATGGTGCCCAGCGTGGCCAGCGTGCGGCGGCGGTTGCGCAGCAGATTGCGCCAGGCCAGTTTCAGGGTGTTCATGCCATCTCCTTGCGCAATTGCGCGTCGGCGCGGCTGACGCGGCCGTCGCGCACCTGATAGTGGTCGTCAGCGGCGGCGATCACCTGCGGATCATGCGAGGAAAACACCACCGTCAACTGGTATTGCCGCTGCAGATCGCGCAGCAGCGCCAGGATGCCGGCGCCGGTCTGGCTGTCCAGATTGGCGGTGGGCTCATCCGCCAGCACCAGCGAAGGCCGGTGCGCCAGCGCACGGGCGATCGCCACCCGCTGGCGCTGGCCGCCGGACAGCTGGCCGGGCCGCTGCCGCGCCTTGTCGGCCAGGCCTACCGCGTCCAACAAGGCCATCGCCCGCGCCTTACGCTCTGCTGCCGACACCCTGGCCAGCAGCAAGGGATATTCGACGTTCTCATACGCCGACAGCACCGGCAGCAAGTTGAAGTTCTGGAAAATGAAGCCGATGTAGCGGGCGCGGAAATCGCTGAGCGCGTCGTCATCCAGCCGGGCGATGTCCTGCCCCGCCACCAGGATGGTCCCGCTGTCGGGCTGATCCACCCCGCCGATCAGATTCAGCAGCGTGGTCTTGCCGCTGCCCGATGGCCCGGACAGCACGGTGAAACAGGCCGGCCTGACCGCCAGCTCGACATCCTGCAGCGCCGGCACCGTCACCTGGTCCAGCCGGTAATGCTTGCAAACCTGATGCATCTGCACTGACCACATCGACTCTCTCCCTGGATGGACACCACGCCGCCACTGTAAACCAGCCGGAATGCGTTTGTAATATTTTGCGATGAAACGCCACCCATCGGCGCGAGACGCGCTTGGCCAGCGCCAGCCGCATCGTGGCGCGCGCGCACGACGAATCGGTGGAGATCAGCCAACACAGCAGCCGGTGGCTCTGGCTCTGGCGCCGCACGGCAGCGCCGTGCTGCCGGCCAGCTATTCACACAGCAACCGCATGCGCCGCGCCGAATACGAAAGGCTGAAGCAGGAGCCGCAGATCGAGCTGTTGAAAGTGCAGAGTTGGGTGAAGGAAAGCGGGCAGAAAATCGTCATCCTGTTCGAAGGCCGCGACGCCGCCGGCAAGGGCGGCACCATCAAGCGCTGCATCCCCATCTGCCCAGCGCCGGCGAGATCGTGTTCTTCGACCGCTCCTGGTACAACCCCGCCGGAATGGAGCGGGTGATGGGCTTCTGCGACGCCCGTCAATACCTGGAATTCATGCGCCAGACGCCGCAGTTGGAGCGGATGCTGGTCAACAGCGGCATCAAGCCGTTCAAGTTCTGGTTTTCGGTCAGCCGCGAGGAGCAGTTGCGCCGCTTCATCTCGCGCCGCGACGATCAGCCCAAGCACTGGAAGCTGTCGCCCATCGACATCCTGTCGCTCGACAAGTGCGGCGACTACACCGCCGCCAAGCAGGCGATGTCCTTCCACAGCCACAGCGGCGACGCGCCGTGGACGGTGGAGAAATCCGACGGCAAGAAGCGCGCCCGGTTGGGCGGCATCCGCTACTTCCTGTCGCGGCTGGACTATCCGGGCAAGGACCGGCGCGTGGCGCGCGCCCAACCCGCTGATAGTGGGCGAACCCGGCGATATGTCGGGTCAGGAAGAGCGGGACTCGCTCTCCTTTTGACCCCGCCTCTCCCCGCGCCGATGACGCCACCGGATCAGACCACCCGCCGCTGGCGGCCATCCGGTGATTGCCTGAAGACTTGGGAAACCGTATATTCGCTTTAAATAAGAATTTATACGTACTAGTCCGGTTTCGTGCAGCACTCGAATCAACCAGCAGCCTCGCAGGTAATTGTCATGAGTCACGCGCAACAACAATGGGGACGCCTGAGTACCCGAATCATCCTGGTCGCGGCCGGCGCCATCAGCATCGCCTTCGCCGCCATGATCGCCCTGATCGCCCATCTCAACTACAGCGCCGCGATAAACACCGGCTACCAGCTGGCGTCGGAACAGGCCGGCAGCTACGCCAAGGATGCCGAAAACACGCTGTCGCAGGGCTTCCTGCTGCCGCAGCACCTGGCCGACGCCATCGCCGGCGTCAAGCGCGGCGGCAAGCCCGACCGCAAGCAAGCCGACAACATCATCCTGCAGCTGCTGGACCACGCGCCGCAATCGATAGGCCTGTGGATGCTGTGGGAGCCCAACGCCTTCGATGGCGACGACAACGCCTTCCGCCTGGACTGGCCGCGCCACGACCCCACCGGCCGCTACGAGCCCTACATCACCAAGAACCCGCAGGGCAAGGCGCAGATGGACGTGATGATGTCGGCCGACCGCATCAAGGACTTCCCCAAGTTCAAGGACCACCCGGAAAGCTATCAGCCCGACTACGAAAAACCGGGCTGGGGCGACTTCTACTACGTGCCCAAACAGCGTGGCCGCGACACCATCACCGAACCCTACCCCTACGAGGTGCAGGGCAAGAAAGTGCTGGAAAGCTCGCTGGCGGTAGTGATAAAGGACGACGCCGGCAAGATGCTCGGCGTGTCGGCCACCGACGTGGCTCTGGACCAGCTGCAGAAATCCTTCGGCCAGATCCGCCTGTACCAGACCGGCTTCATCCGCATCCTGTCCGAGGGCGGCACCTACGTGGTCCACCCGCAGGCCGAGCAACTGGGCAAGGCCGTGGCCAAGGACGACGCGCTGGCCGGCCACCTGGCGGACATCAAGAAAGGCGAAGACTTCGTCTATGAAGACGGCGGCTTCACCCACTTCTTCCACCCGATCAAGATAGCCGACACCGGACAGTTCTGGACCCTGGGCATCAGCGTTCCCACCTCCGCCATCACCGACGGCGCCCGCAAGGAAATGCTGACTGCCATCGCCATCGGCGCGCTGGCGCTGGCGCTGATCCTGCTGCTGTTGACCATCGTCATCCGCACCCAGACCCGCCCGCTCAAGCACCTGGCCGAAACCATGGAGCAACTGGCCGAGGGCGGCGGCGACCTCACCACCCGCATCGCCATCGCCAACCGCGACGAGATAGGCCGCACCGCCAGCGCCTTCAACCGCCTGCTGGACAGCCTGCGCGACATGTTCGTCAACGTGCGCGAACAAAGCCGCCAGTTGTCCGACGCCGCCGCACGGCTGAGCGGATCTGCCACCCAGGTGCACGACGCCTCCGCCCAGCAGTCGGATGCCGCCACCGCCAGCGCCGCCAGCGTGGAGCAGGTGACGGTGGGCGCGCAGCACATAGCCAGCACCGCCCAGCAAGCCGGCGACATCGCGCGCGAAACAGGCGAGATGACCGAACAGAGCGTGGCCAAGGTCAAGCGCGTCACCAGCGAGATCCAGCGCATGACCGACAGCATGCACGAGCTGGCGGACAGGATGAGCGGCCTGGGCGAGCGCTCCAACGAAGTCACCACCATCGTCGGCGTGATCAAAGACATCGCCGACCAGACCAATCTGTTGGCGCTGAACGCGGCGATCGAAGCCGCGCGCGCCGGCGAACTGGGCCGCGGCTTCGCGGTAGTGGCCGATGAGGTGCGCAACCTGGCCGGCCGCACCGCCGAAGCCACCATCCAGATCACCCGCATCGTTGAAGCCATCAGCAGCGAAACCCGCCAGGCGGTCGGCGACGTGCAACGCAGCAGCCAGCAGGTGGATCTGAGCGTGGGCATCGCCGAGGAAGCCAACCAGGCGATGCGCGAGGTGCAGGGCTACAACCAGCAGTTGGTAACCAGCATCGTCGACATCGCCGCCGCCACCCGCGAGCAATCCAGCGCCAGCCTGGAGATCGCGCAGAATGTCGAGCGCATCAGCAGCATGGCGCAGAACAACAACCAAGTGGTGAGCGAGGTCAGCCAGGCGGTGCGCCAGCTGCGCGAGCTATCCAGCGGACTGGAGCAGCTGGTCAGCCACTTCAAGCTGTAAGCGGCCCTCCCGCCCTTCCCCAGGCCCGGCTCAGCCGGGCCTTTTCATTGCCGCCAAGCCGTCAGATGCCCGCCGCGCGCAAGGCCAGCAGCGCAGCGAAGCCCAGCAGGATAAAACCACAACCGGCATCCAGCATGCGCCCGCCGCGCGCGCCCAGCCTCGCCAACAAAGCGCCGCCGCCATAGGCCAACATCAGCCACCATGCGGCGGAGCCGCAAAACACCCCGGCGGCGATGGCCAGCTGCTGCGCGCCGCTGACCGCCAGGCCGCCGGACAAGCCGGCCGCCACCGCGACGAAGGACAGAATGGTCATCGGATTGCTCAAAGTCAGCAACAGCGTGCCGATGTAGGCGCGCCACAGCCCGGCAGCGCCCTCCTCCCGCCTCGCCGGCCCAGGCGCCGGACGCCGCAGCGTGGCCACGCCCATCCAGGCCAGCAGCAGACAGCCGGCCCAAGCCAGCGGCCGCGCCAGCTGGCCGGCAAAATGCGCCGCCACGCTGCTGCCGGCCACTCCCGCCAACGCAAACAACCCATCGGCGCTAGCCGCCCCCAGGCCGGTGGCCAAACCCAAGCGCGGTCCGCCGCGCAGGGTGCGGCTGATGCACAGCAGGCCTATCGGTCCCACCGGCGCCGCAATCGCCAAGCCTATCCAGGCCGCTTGCCAGAACATGTTTTTCTCCCCCGTTGACCATGCCATACTGTGCCGCCATGCCGCGCCGATGCACATGCGCTTTTTTCGCCCAGCAGCTATTCTGGCCTTGAAAACCAAAGCCAAATGGCAAAAGGAGTTTACGAATGGAAGTGGACGCCAAATCCTGGGCGATTCTGGCCGTGCTGCAGGCCAATGCCCGCCAGTCGCTGACCGAACTGGCGCAGACGGTGGGCCTGTCGGTGCCGGCGGTATCGGAAAGAGTGAAGCGGCTGGAAGAAGCCGGGGTGATACGCGGCTACCACGCCCGGGTGGCGCCGCTGCGCGCCGGCTATGCGCTGTCCGCGCTGGTGGGGATCACCGTGCCGCAGCCGGACAAGAAGACGCTGCTGGCGCGCCTGGAAGCGATGCCGGAAGTGATGGAGTGCCACCACGTCACCGGCGTCGATTCCTACATCTTCCGCCTGCTGGCGCGCGACGTCGGCCATCTGGAGCAATTGGTGGCCCAGCTCAACGATCTGGGGGAAACCCGCACCTCCATCATTCTGTCCACGCCGCTGCAAGGAAGGCCGGTTTTGCCCCCCAAATAGCCAGCCGTCAAAAATGAATAACAGCTATAGAAAAACATTTTTCAAAATTACCACATTCCGCCTGCTCTTTTTGACATGAATTCAACCGTGACCTGGCGGCTTATTCATTTTCTGAATCCGCCAATATTGCTTTAACAGCGAAAAATCCATAGCATCCACTGCCGATGCCTATCGCATCGCAAGGGCCGATTCGTCAGCCCCATGTATTAACCAACACAAACCAATTTGCACTTCCGTGCCGCATCCATTTTGGTCAACCGATTAAAAGGAGTCGCATCATGGCAAACAGCACTCTTCTCCCCAATCAATTCCTTGGCGTCAATCAGTTTTTGCAATCCGCCAGCGGGGCCTTTCAACTGATTCTGCAAAGCGATGGCAATCTGGTTTTGTACCGGATGACCAATCATCATCCGCTATGGGCTTCCAACACCAATGGCAAGGACGCCATGCGCGCCATCATGCAGACTGACGGCAACTTCGTGCTCTACGATTTCCATGGCAAGGCGCTGTGGGCAACCGGCACCAACGGCAAACCCGGCTCCTTCATTACCATGCAGGATGATGGCAATCTGGTGATCTACGAACCCAAGATACCGGTCTGGGCATCCAATACCGCACAGTAAAACCGGTCTCCCCAGTTGAGGAGCAGGCCACGCCAAACGGTGTGGCCATCAACCCGGCCCTTGCCACTCTGCAATAACTTTTGGATAGTCCATAATTCTCCAAGCAGGCATCCCATTCACTGAATCGCCGCATTACTGCAGAAAATTCCGCCACGCTATAATCCAAAAAATTGCGTTATACGCTAAAATAATCGCCAGTTCCCTACTTTCCTTTTCCTTACCTAAAAACATACCTGGACTCTCAAGATTAAGACCGCTAAAAAAAACCTATATTCTGCACAATGACGCACATGGCAGATCAGCGACTTACAAACGGCCGCCTGAGGTTTTTTAGCGACTCCAAACATACATCTAAAATCAGTCACCACAATAACTTGGGCGTCATCAGTCCCGAGAACTTTGAGCGGGCTTTGGCGTGAGGCGGGAATTTTTCTACTGTTCCCGGAACCGTCCACGCGTCAGTGTGGGTAATCTGTGGCCGATTTCGAAAGGGGAAAGAGTTCGGCCAGACGTCCTCAGAAACGACAATCGGCGCATCCCCGATGGGAATGCGCCGATCTTCAATACCAAACTACGATCAGGCTGATGCCGCCCGTTCAACGCGCGGACATGATCTCTGGCAAAACAGCCCTACTTGGCTGGGCTGGCTATTAGCGCCAACCCTCTCTAATCCTCCGAATCAAAGCAACAGTCAACATGTCGTAAACTTCTGCGGAGTTTGTATCGGATGGAACAAACTGTGCCAAGAAAACAAAATACTTCGCCTCAGTTTTTTGGTTAACCAGAGCCAAGCCTGTTTTTACTTGCGAAAGAACCTAATCGCTCCCCTCCTTGGGAATTTCCCCTTCTTTTATTGGAAGTGGGCAGACTGTGATATCAACTTCCCGCTCGATTAGTTGAATAGCAAGAAAGTTGTGCGATGGGCCTGTAATGCGTACTACTTTGTAAATACCATTAGAGCCGTTAACAAAAACATGCAGAACAAGTTGGCACCAAGCCTTGTCAGACCGGCATGAAACGCCAACTTGTCACCCAGAAGCTTTGGAAATCGTTACAACCGCTGCTTCCCATGCCACCTCGTCGTCGTAGTAAGGGCCGTCCCCGTTTGGATGATGGGTCCGCTCTGAACGGCATCCTATTTGCCCTCACCACGGGTATCCCATGGTGAGAACAAACAAGAATGTCATTGAGGGCTGCAAAATCATCCAGCCGTGACCGCCCGCCCCGGTGGGAGCGAGATGGCGGAGGGAGTGGCGGCTGCAATGACTTCCAGAGCTTCTGACTGACGACTTTCCGTTTCATCTCCGCCAGATGCGGCATCAAGAGGTTTTGTTAGCGGGTCTAAACTGGACTCAAAGCCCCAGCTTCACCTGGTGGTGGCGCAGCCAGTTATCCAGCCCCAGCGCCATTTCCAGGCCAGCGCGCTCCGGCGCCGAACTGACCGCGCCATATGGCTTGTCCAGCAGACTTCGGACGGCGGTCCGGTCCAGCAGGGATGAAGCCGGCGCGGCCGAGTCGTCCAGCACTCTGGCCAGCCCTTCGCGCAGCGCGCGCTCATAGGCCGGGTCCTGCGTGGCCGGATACGGGCTCTTGACGCGTTGGACAATGGAATCCGGCAACACATCCTTGCCGGCGGCGCGCAGCAGGCTCTTCTCGCGGCCATCGAAGTTCTTCATGCTCCACGGCGCGTTGAACACGTATTCCACCAGCCGGTGGTCGCAGAACGGCACCCTCACCTCCAGTCCCACCGCCATGCTCATCCGGTCCTTGCGGTCCAGCAGCGCCTGCACGAAGCGGGTCAGGTGCATGTGGCTGATCTCGCGCATCCGCTTTTCCTTGGCGTTGTCCGTGGCCAGCGTCGGCACCTCGGCCAGCGCTTGGGCGTAGCTGTCGCGGCGGAAGCCCGGCATGTCCAGCTGCCGCAGCAGCTCAGGCGCGATAAGCGACTGGCCGTCGAAGAAGGAGCCCGCGTTGCCGCTCAACCAGGGGAAGGTGTCGGCCGCCACCGCGGCCGCGTCGTGGAACCAGCGATAGCCGCCGAACACCTCGTCGGCCGACTCCCCGGACAGCGCCACCGTGGATTGGCCGCGGATCGCCTCGAACAGCTTGTACAGCGACGGCAGCATGTCGCCCCAGTAGGCTGGCGGCAAATCCTGCGCGCCCAGCACTGCCGCGCGCAGCGCCGGGTCGGCCAGTTCGCGGCTCTCCAGCAGGATTTCCTGATGCTCGGTGCCGGCATGGGCGGCCAGATCGCGCACGAAGGGCGCGTCCGGCGAGCCGCGCAGATAGTCGGAGGTAAACTCGATGCCATGATTGACGAAGTCCACCGAGAACGAGCGCACCCTGCCCTTGCCTTGCCTGGCGGTGCTCCTGGCCGCCAGCGCGGTGATCACCGACGAGTCCAGCCCGCCGGACAGCAGCGTGCACAGCGGCACGTCGGCGATGATCTGACGCTCGACGATGTCATCCAGAAGCTCGCGCACGGTGCGGATGGTGGTGGGCAGGTCGTCGCCGTGTTCGCGCGCCTCTAGCTGCCAGTAGCGGTGCTTGCGCAAGCCGGCGCGGTCAACAGTGATGGTTTGGCCCGGCCGCACCTCGCGCATGCCGGCGAACACCGCCGCCTCCGGCGTCTTCACCAGGTCCAGCATTTCGCGCAGGCCGTCCGCGGTCACCAGGCGCTGCGCTTCCGGATGCGCGAGGATGGCCTTGGGCTCGGAGCCGAACAGCACGCCGTCGGCGGTCGGATAGTAATACAGCGGCTTCACCCCCATGCGGTCGCGCACCAGCAGCAGCCGCTGCTGGCGCGTGTCCCAGATGGCGAACGCGTACATGCCGTTGAGTCGACCGGTCAGCGCTTCGCCCCATTGCAGGTAGGCGCGCAGCACCACTTCGGTGTCGCTGCGGGTGCGGAAGGCGTGGCCCAGGCCGATCAGCTCGCTGCGCAGCTCCTGGAAGTTGTACACCTCTCCGGTGTACACCAGGCAGGCCAGCGCCTTGCCGTCCGCCTCGGCCAGCATCGGCTGGCTGCCGCCCTCCAGATCGATGATGGACAGGCGGCGGTGGCCCAGCGCCGCATGGTGGTCCAGCCACACCCCTTCGGCGTCCGGCCCGCGCAGCCGCATGGTGCGCGTCATGTTGTCGATGACTTCGCGGTATTCCCTGACATCCCGCTCAAAACTGATCCAGCCTGCGATTCCGCACATTTTGGCTCTCCTCCGTGGATGGAATCCATAGCGAACATCCATGCCGGCAAGGGCATCGCCATGAATGACAAAGTATTTTAGTGAACGGGAGAGTTCGGGATATGCCAGGCGGCGCGCCGCGCGCGGAACCACCGGCTAAAACTGGTAATAAGAATGGGTTGTTGACGTATTTTTGCAGCCATCCGCCCACTCCGGCGGACGGCTGCAGACGGATCAGGAGGCCTGGCGGCAAGCCTTGTCGGGCGGCGCGTACTGCTTGCCGGCCTCCAGCGGCTGCGCCAACGGCGAAGACCAGGTCTGCTCGTGCAGCGCGGCGATGCGGGCGGCCATCGCCGGATTGCGCAGCACCACTTCCAGATTGCGCGACTTGTCCATATAGCCGCCGCTCCAGTTGCTGGTGCCCACCCAGGCGATCCTGCCGTCTATCGCCATGGTCTTGCTATGGATCACCCGCGCGAACGGGATGCAGGAGCCGTCGCGCGGAATGGTAACGTAGCGCACCTCCATGCCGGGCAACACCGCCAGGCTTTTCAGGTAATCAACCCCCGGCTTTTCCAGATTCCAGTCCGACACCATCAGCTTCACCTTCACTCCGCGCGCCAGCGCGCCGCGGATGGCGTTGTCGAACACCGGGTAGTAGCTGCGCGGCTTGCCGAAGCTCAGCGGCGCGTAGTCCAGCAGCTGGATGCGCACTTCCTGCGTCGCTTCCGCCATCAGCCGAGGCAGCGCGGTTTCGGAATCGCCGACGCCGTCCGGGTTATAGGCATTGGGGCTGGCCAGCAGCACCGCCGGCTGGCGCAGGTCCGCCGGCAGGATGGCGCTGCGCAGCGGCTCCGTCTTGCCGCCGGCGGCGAGCGTTTGCTGCGCGGCCCAGTCCTGCTCGAAAATAGCCTGCATCCGGCCGGCCATGACGGCATCGTCCACCTTCAAACCGGTTTCATGGATGTGTTGCAGCGAGCGCCAGTCGAAATTCTGGCTGCCGACATAAGCCTGCCTGCCATCCACCACGATGAACTTGGCGTGGATGATGCCGTTGCCGGTGATCTGGTTGTAATCGAGCTGACGGTATTGCAGATTTGGGATGCGCTTGAGACGCTCTATGGTGGCTGGATTGCTGGCGAACATGCCCTTCCTTTCCATCAGGAAGCGGATCTTGACCCCGCGCCGTCCCGCCGCCTCGAGCCTGTCCATCACCTGGTCGAGCTTACCGCCCGCCTCGCCCGCCACGTAGAACTGTTCCAGCGCGATCTGCTTCCGGGCCGAGTCGAACAATTCGTCCCATACCGTGGCCGGGTCGCGCAAATCCGGCGTATCCAGGCCGGCGTGCTGCGGAGCGGTATGCACCAGTTCAAAGCCGGGGATGGTGAAATCGGCGTGGGCCAGCGTGGACGACACTACCAGGGCTAGCGGCCAGCAGCGGCTGCGCATTGCGGCTTCCTTTGCAAAATCGCGAATAATGACATTCTCATGTTAAGGAAGTATGAACCGCACATCCCAGCCCCGCGCCGGCCGGGCAAAACAACAAGGCCGCTCCTGCCGGAGCGGCCCGTCCGCATCTCAAATCAGCGCTCAGCGCAATGACAACAGCGCCAGCACCCGGTAGCGGCTGATGCCCAGCAAGGCCGGCACCAGTTGCTGCAAATGGCCGAAATCGCCGCTCTGGTTGAGGCGGGCGTTGAAGTCGCTGACAAAGGCGTCGGCCCAGCTCGGCTCGTCCTGTTTCGCCAGCTGGCTGATGGACTGGCGCGCCTCGGCGATGGCGCCGTTGATGGTGGAGCGCGTCTGCTGCAGTTGGGCGATAGCGCGCAGCACGCCTTGCAGCGTCTGCCGCACCTGGGCATGGTCGTCCACCTGCCACTGGCCCGGCGCCAGCGCCGGCGGCTCGGCGTCCAGCGCCAAGGGTTGCGGTACCCCGCCTGGAAAGCGCACCCCGCCGCCGCGAACGACAAGGTCGTTTTGCAGCCGGCTCCAGTCCTGTTCGCTGCAGCTGAAGCCCAAGCGGCCATGATCGTCCAGCTCGCAGCGCACGCCGGCCGGCCCCAAAGCCTGATTGAGCCGGCGCAGGATGTCTTCGCGGCCGACGCCGGCGCCCACCTGCACCGCGCTGGGCGGCGCGCCGCCGCCGGTGGAAAACACCAGGGTTTCCGATTGGCCCTGGCTCAGGCTGTCCAGATCCAGGCCGCGCGCGGCGAACAGCTGGCGCGATGGCGCGCCGAGGCTCAGCCTAAGCTGGCCGTCCAGGCTGCCGACGCTGTCGTCCCGCCTTTGCTGCCAAGCCTGCTGCAGCTGGTCGCGCTGCTCGGCCAGGCCATCGCAGTCCACCCGGCGCTGAGTCAGCTGCTGGCTGAGGCTGCCCTTGAAGTTTTCCAGCTGCCGCAGCATGTCGTCGACGAAACCTTGCGCGCACTGCGCGGCGCTGAGCTGCTCGTTGAGCTGGGTGCTGTAGCGCCAGCCCGACGCCGAGGCGGCGGACGGCTGGGCGCTGGCCAGCGCGGGGCGGCCGCCGGCACCGGCGCGGCCGCTTGCCGGCGCGATGGCCGATCCATTCTTGCTCCAGCGCCTGTCCGCGCTGGGGTGGTTGACCGAGGTAAGCGTGCTGGACATGGCGGCGGACTCAGATCACGTCGAACAGGGTCAGCTGGCTGACCTTGCCGTAGGCCTTCTGGCTGGCCTGCAAGGCCATCGACAGATTGTTCATGTCCATATAGGCGGTGCCGTAGTCCAGGCTGCCCAGTTCCAGAATGTTCTGCTGGTTGGCCAGGCTAAGGCTGTTGTGGTTGCCATCCAGCGTCTGCAAAACGTTCTGCGAGCCGCCCAGTTCGGAAATGCGGCCGCTGACATCGCCTAGTGCGCTGTCCACGCCGTCCATCACCCCGCGGATGGTGGCGCCGACGGCGGGGTCCTTGTTGTCCAGCGTCGGGCTTTGCAGCGTGGCGATCGCCTTGTCCAACTGGTTGAGCAAGGCGGCCATCGGCTGCAGCGTGACATTGGACGGCTGAGTCACGCCCTCGCCCACCGTCACCTGCTGGCTGTCGGTGTTGCCGGCGAAGCTGTAGCGGCTGCCTGCCGGCTGAGTATTGTCCACCGCGATGGCGGCGGTATTGATGGCGCTGCCGGAAAACATGTAGCGCCCTTCGCTGTCCTTGGTGTTGGCGGCGAACAGGATGCTGTCGCGCAGGCTGATCAGCGGCGATGCCATCGCCTTCAAATCCTCCGCCGGCGGCTGGTTAGCGGCCGCCACCAGGATGTCGCGCGCGTCGCGCAGGTTGGCGCTGATGCCGTCGAGCAAGGCTTCGTTCTTGGACAGCTGCGACTTGAGCGCGCCGATATTGTCGCGGTACTGGCTCAAGGACGCCTCCTCGCGCTGCAGGCGCAGCAGGCGCACGCTGGCGATGGGATTTTCCGAGGCCACCAGCATACTCTTGCCGCTGGACATCTTCTGCAGCAGCTCGGCCATGCTGGAACTGCTGTTCTGCATGGCCAGTCGCAGAGTGGACTGGTACTGGTTGCTGGAGATACGCATGCTTGTCCTTACAGGATGGCCAGGGTGCTTTCGAACAGCTGGTTGGCCACCGAAATCACTTTCATATTGGCCTGGTACATCTTCTGGTATTCGATCAGGTTGACCGCTTCTTCGTCGCGGTTGACGCCGCTGGTGCCCTGCCAATTCTTCTCGGCCTCGGCCCGGATCACGTTGGCGGTGTCCAGGCCGGACTTGTTCTGCTGGCTGGAAATGGCCAGGTGGCCGATCATCTGCGAATAGGCGTCGCCCAGCGTCACCTGGCCGACGCCGGCCAGCGGGAAAGCCTGCTGCTTGATCGCCAGGATGGCCCGCAGATTATCGTTGTTGCCCGGCTTGGCCGGATCGGCGGAAAAACCCAGGTCGGCCGCCGCGATGCCGGTGGTTTGCAGCAAACCGTGGGCGGCGCCGGCATCGTACTGGAACAGCGGCTTGCCCGGTTGGCCGTTCAGGTCGTAGCCCTTGGCCAACTGAGCGTTGACGCGGCTCGCCAGCTCGCCGGCCAGCGCGCGCACCTGGGTCTGGATAGGGCGCAGATTGTCGGCTTCGAACTGGTTGAGTCCGCCCAGCTGGCCGCCCAGACCGCTGCCGGGAATGGAATACTTCTCGGTGCCGAAGGCCAGCTTCAGCTGCTGGCTGCCATCGGGCTGGCCTTCGCTGTCCAGCGTGGCGGCGCTGTTGCTGGCGACCAGCGGCAGGCCGTTCTTCAGGCTGACGCTCTTGCTGCCGTCCGGCTGGGCCACCACCCGCACCTCCACCAGCGACGACAGCGAGTCGATCTGGCGGTCGCGCTCGTCCTCCAGGCCGGAGGTGTTGATGCCCTGCGCCCTGGCCGACATCAGCTTGTCGTTGAGGGTGGCCAGGTTGGCGGCGGCGCTGTTGATCTGGGTCAGCGTGGCATGGCGCTGTTCGGCGATGGCCGCCAGCTGCGAGCCGAGCACGCCGTCCAGGTTGTTGAAGCGCTGCGCCAGCGAGCCGGCCTCGCGCACCACCTGGTCGCGCATGGTGTTGGAGTCCAGGCTGGCGGCGTTGAGCGCGGCGAAGAACTTGTCGAAACCGGCCGACAGGCTGCTGCCGTCGCTGCCCATCACCTGCTCCAGCTGGCTGAAGTAAGGCTGGGCGGCGGACTGCTCGCCGACGCTGGAGCCTGCCTGCCACTGCAGCAGGTTCTTGTAGTCGTCGCTGAAGCGGCGCACGCTGCCGACCGCCACGCCATAGCCGGCGCTGTCGGGGTCGCCGGTGCCCGGCGCCTGGGTGGTCAACACCACGCCCTGGCGCGAATAGCCCGGAGTCATCGCGTTGGCGATATTCTGGCTGGCCGTATTGAGCGCGACCTGTGCGGCCTGCGCGCCGGACAGCGCGTTGTTGATCATGCGCATGGTTTGGCTGTCATCACTTGTTCAGGGGAAACATCGGTGTGGCGAAAGCGGCCAGCCCCTGGTCATGGCCATGGTCATAGCCTTGGCCTTGGCCTTGGCCTTGGCCTTGACTGTCACTGGCGACGGCCGCGCCCTCCGGCTTAACGGGAATATTCCCATTCGCCGGCAGCAGCTGCGCCAGGATGGCGTTGGCAACGCCGAAAACGCGCTGGCGCGCCAGCTGGTCGGCCAGCGCGCCGTCAGCCAGGTCCAGCATGTCGCCGTTGATCGAGTTGGCGAACACGCTGTCTTCGCCCGCCACTTCGCGGGTGGTCTTGCGCATCTGCTTGAACATTTCGCGCACGAACTGCGCTTCGAACTGTTCGGCGGCCTTTTCCGCCTTCTTGCGGTATTCGGCGCTGGCCGGCGCCACCGGGGCGTCGCCGCCGGAAGGCAGGTTCTGGTTTTGCAGATCGTTGCTCAACATCGGCTGTTTCCTTAAATCACTATCAGTTCGCCGTCGATGGCGCCGGCCTGATCCAGCGCCTGCAGAATGGCCATGACGTCGTCCGGCGTGGCCCCGGTGCGGTTGACCGCGTCGATGATGGCGCGCAGGCTGGCGCCGGCCGGCCACTTGAACATCCGCCCCGCCCCCTGTTCCACGTTGACGCTGGAATTGGGCACCACCTTGGTGTCGCCGTTGCTGAACGGCCCCGGCTGGCTGACCATCGGGTTTTCCGAGATCACCACCCGCAGGCTGCCGTGCGACACCGCCGCCGCGCGCACGGTGACGCCTTCGCTGATCACCACGGTGCCGGTGCGCGAGTTGAACACCACGCGCGGCAGCTCGGCGCCGACATTGACGTTGAGCCGCTCCAGCCTGGCGACGAAGGCCACCCGCTCGGTGGGATCGATCGGCGCCTTCACTTCAATCGTAGTGGCGTTGCGGGTGCTGGCGATCTTGCCGTAACTCTGGTTGATGGCCTTGACCACATTGCTGGCAGTCTCAAAACTGGGGCGGCGCAGGCTGAGGCGGATCGAGTCGCCCTGCTCGAAATCGCTGGGAATCTCGCGCTCTATGCTGGCGCCGTTGGGAATGCGCCCGGCGGTGGGGGTGTTGACGGTGACGCTGGAGCCGCTCTTGCCCTGCGCCGACAGCCCGCCTATCACCACGCTGCCCTGGGCCAGCGCGTACACCTCGCCGTTGGCCGCCTTCAATTGGGTCAGCAGCAGGGTGCCGCCGCGCAGGCTCTTGGCGTCGCCCAGCGACGACACCGTCACATCTATGGTCTGGCCGCGGCTGTAGCCGGGCGGCAGGCTGGCGCTGACCATCACCGCCGCCACGTTCTTGACGCGGGTGTCGGTCTTCTCCGGCATCTTCAGGCCGAACTGCTTGAGCATGTTGGCGACCGACTGGCCGGAGAACTTCACCTGCGAGTTGTCGCCGGTGCCGTCCAAGCCCACTACGATGCCGTAGCCTATCAGCTGGTTGTCGCGGATGCCCTCGACATTGACCATCTGGCGCAACGGCAAGGCGAAGGCGGCCAGCGGGCAGGCCGCCAGCAAAACAACCGCCAGCAGGCGGCGGAAAAACGCTAGTTTCATGACGGACCTTAAAACGGCATCAGCGGGCTGGTGAAGAACTTCATCAGCCAGCCGGCATTGTTGGCGTCGGCCAGCGCGCCGGTGCCGGAATAGCCGATGCGGGCGTTAGCGATGCGCAGCGAGGAGACGCGGTTGTCGGTGTCGATGTCTTCCACACGCACGTAGCCGGCCAGCCGCAGCGTTTCCTCGCCCTGGTTGAGCGCCAGCTGTTTCTCGCCCTTCACCTGCAGCAAGCCGTTGGCCAGCACCTTGTGCACCACCACGGTCAAGGAGCCGGCCAGCGCGTTCTGCTGGGTGGAGGTGGACGAGCCGTTGAAGTCGCGGCTGGCGTCTATGCCCACCTGGGCGTTGAACGTGGTATTGCCCAGCAGCGACGGAGCCACCTTGGCGCCGGATTTCTTGCCGAAGCTGGTGCCGGCCTGTTTGCTGGCCTGGGTGGTTTCCTCCAGCACCACGGTCAGCACGTCGCCGGGACGGAAGGCGTGGTTGTCCGAAGTGAGCGACAAGGCGCCCGCAGGGGTGAACACACCGCCGCCGCGGCTGGTCTGGACCTGCTGCCGCAGAAGGTCCGGCAACGGGTCCGGCTCCGGCTGCGGCGGCTGGAACTGGGCGCAGGCCGCCAGCAGCAAGACCGCCAGCGGCGCAAGGCGGATCAGCCTCATCGCACCGCCTGACCCAGCTGCTGCAGCATATTGTCGGCGGCCGACAACACCTTGGTGTTCATTTCATAGGTGCGCTGCGCGGCGATCATGTCCACCATCTCCTCCACCACCTGCACGTTGGAGCCTTCCAGACTGCCCTGCTTGAGCTTGCCCAGCGCGTCGGTGCCCGGATTGCCGGTGGTGGGGTTGCCGCTGGCGGCGGTTTCCTGGAACAGGTTGTCGCCCAGCGCCAACAGGCCGGTGGGATTAATGAAGTTGGCCAGCGTGACCTGGCCGATGTCGGTGGGTGTGGAGCCGCTGCCCTCGGTCACCGACACCGCGCCGGTCTCGCTGATCGAGACCTTGGTGGCGGTGGCTGGAATGGTGATCTCCGGTTCCAGCGGCAGGCCCTGGGCGTTCACCAGCTGGCCGTTGGCGTTCAGCTGCAGCTGGCCGGCGCGGGTGTAGCCGGTTTCGCCATTGCTCATCTTCACCTGCAGGAAACCCTGACCGACGATGGCCACGTCCAGCGACTGGCCGGTGGTGGTGAGATTGCCCTCGGTGAACACCTTCTGGCTACCCACCAGCCGGGTGCCGTTGCCCAGCTGCACGCCGGACGGCGAGACGTTGTTGTCGTCCACCTTGCTGCCCGGCTGCTTGTCCACCTGGTAGAACAGGTCTTCGAACACCATGCGGTCGCGCTTGAAGCCGGTGGTGTTGACGTTGGCCAGGTTGTTGGCGATGGCGGTCAGGCGCGCGTCCTGCGCCTGGATGCCGGTTTTGCTGATCCACAATGCCGGGTTCATGCTGAATTCTCCAAATCGGTGTGGTTGGCGCTTACGCGCGCACCAGGCGGTTGCCCGCCTCGTTCATGTCGCTGGCGGCGTTGAACAGCTTCATCTGCATTTCGAAATTGCGGTTGAGCGTCATGGTGGCCACCATCTCCTCCACCGCGGACACATTGCTGCGCTCCAGATGGCCGCCTTGCACGGTGACGGTGTCGTCGGCGGCCAGCGGCCGGCCCTGGCGGCTGACGATCAGGCCGTCGGCGCTCTTGCCCACCTCGCGCGGATCGGGCTTGACCAGCTTGAGCTTGTCCACCGGCTGCATTTCGGTGTCGCCGGGATTGAGCACGGAAATGGTGCCATCGGCCGCCACACTCACCTTGGTGTAGCCTTCCGGCAGCGTGATGGCGCCGCCGTCGCCCAGCACCGGGTGGCCGTTGACGCTGAGCGCGCCGTCCGGCCCCACCACCATGCTGCCGGCGCGGGTGTAGGCCTCGCTGCCGTCGGCGGCGGAAATGGCCATGAAGCCATCGCCCTGCAAGGCGATGTCCAGATCGCGACCGGTCTCCACCACCGCGCCGTTGCGGCTGTCCAACACGGTCGGCGCGTTCTGGCTCAGCAGGCGGGCGTCGTAGCCGTAGCCCGGCACCGCCTGGCTGGTGGCGGCGTCGATGTCGGCGCGAAAACCGCCGGTCTCGGCGTTGGCCAGGTTGTTGGCGTGGATCTGCTGCGCCTTCAACATGCGGTCGGCGCCGCTCATCGCGGTGTAGATCAGCGCGTCCATGCCTTACACCGCCTGCATCAGCGCTTGCATCGCCTGGTTTTCCGCCGAGATCACCTTGGTGTTGGCCTGGTAGTTGCGCTGCGCGGTCATTAGGCTGACCAGTTCGGCGGTGACGTCGACATTGGACTGCTCCAGCGAGCCGGTGGCCAGCTTGCCGGCCATGCTGCTGCCGGCGGTGGAGAACAGCGGCGCGCCGGAGCCGGCCGATTCCTGCCAACTGGTCTGCGAGCCGGCGGTCAGCGCGTTCTCGTTGGCGAAATTGGCGATGGCCAGCTGCGCCACCGTCATCTTCTGGTCATTGCTGTAGCTGACGATCACTTCGCCGTTCTCGCCCAGGCTGACGCCGGTGCGCGCGCCCGGCGCGTAGCCATTGCTGGCGCTGCGGCTGGTGCTGGCCTCGCCGGCGAACTGGGTGGTGCCGGTATAGTCCACCGCCACGCTCAGCGGGGAAGCTCCGGCCGGAGAGCCCAGATTCAGGGCTACGGTCGCCGCCGGCGCGGTCAGCTTGCCGTTGGTGTCGAACTTGAGGTCGGTGGTGGTGGCCAGCGGATTGCCGTCCAGCACGTAGTGCACGGTGACGGTGCTGTCCGCGGTCTTGCAGAAGTACTGCGTCAGGTTGTGCTTGTTGCCCAGCGAGTCGTAGACGTTGGACACGTTGGAATAGTTGAAGCTCTGATTGGTGCCCTTGTCGAACGGGATGGTCTGCACCGCCCAGCCGGAGGACATGTTGCCGGTGTACTGCAGCGAGTCGCTGGGCTTGGCCGGGATGTTGCCGGTAGGGATCTGGATGTCGCCGATCGCGCCCAGCGCGCCGGCGTCGGACTTGGCATAGCCCTGCATGCGGCCGCCGTAGTTGTCCACCAGATAGCCGTCCTTGTCGGTGTTGAAGATGCCGACCCGGCTGTAGGTCATCGCGCCGGCGACGCTCTTGGACACGAAGAAGCCGCGGCCGTCGATGGCGGCGTCCAGCGCGCGCCCGGTGGACACCACGCCGCCGCTGCGGCCGATGTTCTGGTTGTTGGCGTTGGCGTTGACGCCCATCGCCTGGCTGCCGGCGTAGGCAGAGGCGAAGGTGACCCGGCCGGACTTGAAGCCGTAGGTGCCGGAGTTGGAGATGTTGTCGCTGATGCTGCCCAGCTGGTTGTTGACGGCGTTGATGCCTGACAGAGCGATTTCAAAACTCATGGTGGTCTCCGGAACGGGCTTTAAGCGGAACTGCCGGGCTTGCCCAGCAAGGCGGATATGGAAGAGGACGGAAAGTCGCCCAGGCCTGCCAGCGTGATGGTCGGCTCGCCGCCGTTGACCGGCAGGCGCACGCCGCTGACCGCGGCCTGCAACTCCAGCAGGCCGGCCTTTTTCGACGCGGTGGAGAGTTCCACCTGGTAGTCCCCGGCGACAAGGCCGTAGTCGGCCAGCTTGACGCTGAAATCGGACGCGCCGGCGGCGCGCTTGCCCAGATCGACCAGGGTGCGCTTGCCGGCGGCGTCGGTCAGCGTCAGCGTGGCGTGCTCCTCGGCGCCAGATAGGGTGACGCGGCCGGACAGACTGCCCTGGCCGTCGCTGCGGATGCGGTCGGTCTGCACCAGCATGTTCTTGCCCACCTGCGCGCCTAGCGCCACGCCCTGCAGCTCGCGCAGCATCGCGCCCTGGCTCTGCAACTGGCTCAGCATGCCCTGGGTGGACTGCATCTGGCTCATCTGCGCCAGCTGGCTGACGAACTGCGACGGATCGGCCGGGTCCAGCGGACTCTGGTTGCGGATTTGCGCCAGCAGCAGCGTCATGAACATGTCGTTGCCGCCGCCGCTCTGGCCGGCGGCCGGAGCCACACCCTGCCCGCCCGCTTGCTGGCCGTTGCCGCCCGCGGCGAACGGCTTCGATTGCGCCTGATCCACGCTCATGCGTTGTCTCCCAGCTTCAGCAGGTCCTGCTGCATGCTTTTCACTTTGGACAGCACCTCGACGTTGGTCTGGAAAGCGCGGCTGGCCGACAGCATGTCGGTCATCTCTTCCACCGCGTTGACATTGCTGTAGAAAACATTGCCGCTGGCGTCGGCCAGCGGATTGCCCGGCTCGTGCGCCTTGCGCACCGGCTCTTGGTTCTGCACCACGTCCAGCACCTGCACGCCCATGCCCTCGCCCTGCATCTGGCTGCTGAATACCGGCTTGCGGCCGTGATAGGCCGCCTGTTCGGTGCCGGCGGCGGTGTCGGCGTTGGCCAGATTGCTGGCCACCGTGTTGAGACGCACGGTCTGCGCGGTCATCGCCGAGCCGGCGATGCGCGAGATATCCCGGAATGACATGCTTGCTTACCCCGCGATGACTTTGGCCAAGCCATGCAGCTTCATATTGATGAAGGTGAGGCTGGTCTGGAATTCGGAAACGTTCTGCGAGAACTCGGCCTGCTCAACGCCCAGCTCGACGGTGTTGCCGTCGCGCGAGGGATGGTTCGGCAGCCGGTACATCAAATCGCCGCCGCCGTCATCCAGCGCCATGGAAGAATCGGCGCCTGACGATGCCAGCGCCGCCTTGAAATCGATGTCACGCGCCTGATAACCCGGGGTGTTCTCGTTGGCGAGATTCGACGCCAGCACCCGGGTCCGCTCCGCCCGCAGCCGCAAGGCCTCGGGGTGGACGCTCAGGGCCTTGTCCAGATGCATGCCCATTGCCTTGACCCTATCAGTTCACTACCATGTTCAAGCTATTGACTAGAAATAGCCTTTCTATTGGAAAGCGATACTAATAAGCGAGCCCGGCATCGTATACGCAACAATTACCACGCGGTTTGTAATGGCAAAATTCACGAAACCACGATACACACAGGCATGGCCGCTGCTCGGCCTGCTGCTCTCCCTGCCCGTTCAGGCCGGCAACTCCGCCGAACAAGCCGTCCGGCAGCACGCCGTCCAGCTGATCCAACAACGGCTGTCCGACGCCGGGCTGGGCCAGGCCGACATCCGCCTGCAACTGCTGCCGCCGCGCGATCTGCCGGCCTGCGTCCAAGCCTGGCGGGTGGAGGCAACGGACAGCCGCGCCTTCAGCCGCATGCGCTTCAGCGTCGGCTGTCCGGACAAGGACTGGAGCGGCGACTACATCGTCCGCGCCAGCGTCAACGCCAGGGTGGCCAGCGCCGCGCGCGACCTGCCCGCCGGCGCGCCGCTGCAGAAAGAGGACATCGCCTGGAGCCAGCGTCCGGTCAGCGAGCCGGCCGACCTGTTCGGTGCATCCAGCCCGCCGCTCGGCCTGGCGGCGCGCGCGGCCCTCAGCCAGGGCCAACTGCTGCGCCGCAAGCAGCTGCAGGCGCCGCTGCTGGTGAAGCGCGGCGGCGAAGTGCGCATCGTCGCCCGCCAGGACGGCATAGAGGTCAGCAACGCCGGCGAGGCGCTGGCCAACGGCCGCAAAGGCGAGGTGATCCGGGTGCGCAACGTCGCCAGCGGCAAAGTGATCAGCGCCCGCGTCGGCGCCGACGGCGAGGTGGAGGCCATGGACTGAGCGCGCGGCCGGGTCATGGTGTATATCTCCGGAAGACGCCTACCGCAAAGGAGAGACCATGAAGATTCTGCCCGTCGTCCTGCTGCTCGCCCCGATGCTGGCCTGCGCCGCGCCCGGCGCCTCCGCCCCGCACGGCCAGGCCCGCTTCGGCGAAATGAAGGCCAAGCTGCTACAGGAGCACGCCCAGCGCATCCAGATTCTGCAGACCAGCCAAAGCTGCATCCAGGCGGCGCAGACGCCGCAGGCGCTCAAGAGCTGCATGGAAACCCAGCGCCAACAGATGCAGGCGCTGCGCCCCGGACAATAAGCCCCCCACGCGCCAGCTGGCGGCCGTTGCCGCCGGCGCGCAATTCCCCTCTCCGGGAATTAGCTAATCCGAATCTTTCATTTCACAACGATCGTCAATGTCGATACATTTTGCATATTCCATTATGTATTTTGTATCCAGAAAGATGATGCCAGCCACACTCCGCCACCACTCCCCGCCTCGCCACTGTTCCCGGCTGCCCGGCTGATTTATCCGCGCAATCCGGGCAGGACCGCCTTTCCCGAATAACAAAGAAAGCTTTTTCCATGATGAAACACACCCTGCTGCTGGCCGGGCTGGGCGCCGCTTTGCCTTTCGCCACCCTCGCCTCCGACGCCACCTCCCAGGACAATTCGCTGGAGCGCGTCACCGTCACCGGCTCCAATATCCGCGCCAGCTCGAAGGCCAAGACCAATCCGGTGCAGGTGATCAGCGCCGCCGACATCGCCGCCAGCGGCAAGAGCAGTCTGCCCGACGTGCTGCGCTCGCTGGCGGTGAACAGCGGCAACAGCTTCAACGAGCAGTACACCGGCAGCTTCTCCGCCGGCACCGCCGGCATCTCGCTGCGCGGCCTGGGCCAGCGCAACACGCTGATTCTGGTCAACGGCAAGCGGGTGTCCAACTACGCCACCGCTCAGGAATTGCAGGAAACCTTCGTCGACCTGAACTCGCTGCCGCTCAAGGCGGTGAAGCGGATAGAAATCCTCAAGGACGGCGCATCCGCCATCTACGGCTCGGACGCCATCGCCGGCGTGGTCAACATCATCCTCTACTCCGACTATCAGGGCGCCGAGCTGGGCGCCAGCGTCAGCCGCGACGCCAGCACCGGCCAGAACGAACGCCAGTTCAATCTGCTGGCCGGCAAGGGCGATCTGGGCCAGGACGGCTACAACCTCTGGTTCTCCTTCGACGCGCAAAAGCGCGACCGGCTGGACCAGACCGACGTTTCCTGGCTGAAGGACAACGACTTCCGCGGCCAACCGGGCGGATCGCTGGTGCGCAACGTCACCAACTACTACAACGGCAACCCGGTCCAGCGCTTTCCCAACGCCATCGGCCCGCTGCAGGACACCGACTACGGTGCGCTGAACCCCGGCAAGAGCGGCCGGGTATGGGCCTACAATCCGGCGCAATACACCACGCTGATGCCGGGCATAGAGCGCTACCATGCCGCGCTGCATGGCAGCTACCGGCTGGACGCCGTCACCGAGGCTTATGCCGAATTCCTATACGGCGCCAGCCACAGCAACCAGATCTTCGGGCCGCCGCTGTCCGTCACCAGCTCGCTGCGCGCCTGGAACGCCGCCACCCAATCGCTGACGTCCATCAGCAATGTGCTGCCGGCCGGCAACCCCAGCAATCCCAACGCCGGCCCCACTCCGATCAGCGCCACCCTGTTCGACCTGGGCCAACGCGACAAGACCGACAGCGTGTCGTTCCGCCGCCTGCTGGCGGGAGTGAAAGGCAGCGGCGACAAATGGGACTGGGACGTGTCGGGCCTGTATTCCGACAGCCGGCTGCGCGAGTACGCGTACAACTTCGTCAACCGCTACGCCTATGAGAAGCTGCTGGCCAGCGGCGGCTACAACTTCATCGATCCGGCGCAGAACAGCGCGGCGACGAAGGACAGCCTGCTGATCAACACCCTGCGGCCGGCCTGGTACCGCACCGCCAGTTTCGACGCCACCGCCAGCACCGAGCTGGCGCAGTTGCCGGCTGGACCGCTGGGCTTCGCCGCCGGCTACCAGCTGCGGCGCGAGATGATGAACGCCGGCACCTCGGCCGCAGTGACCAGCGGCACCGAATTGCGCCCGGCGCTGGACCTGATCAACGGCGCCCGCAACGTGCAGGCCGCCTACTCCGAGCTGAGCGTGCCGCTGCTGAAAAGCCTCAGCCTGAGCGCCGCCGCCCGCGCCGACCACTACAGCGACTTCGGCAGCGCCTTCTCGCCCAAGCTGGGGCTGCGCTATCAGCCGCTGCAAAGCCTGACCCTGCGCGGCTCGCTGTCCAAAGGCTTCCGCGCGCCGTCGCTGCCGGAAATCACCCACAGCACCGCGGTCAGCTACGGCAGCGTGCAGGACCCTTACGATCCGATCACCCCCAACCAGAGCATAGGCTACACCCACCTGGTGGTGGCCAATCCAGCCATCAAGCCGGAACACTCCACCAACGCCAACCTGGGCCTGGTGCTGTCGCCGACCGCGGACAGCAGCATCGCCATCGACTATTACCGGATCCGCCAGAAAGACGTGATTGGCCTGGAAGACGTCGACAATCTGGTGCGCAACCCCGGCGCCTACCCCGGCCAAGTCGTACGCGACAGCCAGGGCCGGCTGCAGACCATCACCCAGCAGTTCACCAACCTGGGGAACCGCGAAACCTCGGGCTTCGACCTGGACCTGAGGCAAAGCTGGAAGCTGGCCGGCGGCCGGCTGACACTGGCCGCGCAGTGGAGCCGCCTGCTGTCCTTCCGCCAGCCGCTGCAACAGGGCGGCGCGCTGCAGGAAGGCGCCGGCAGCAACCTGCTGGGCGCGCTGCCGCGCTGGAAAGGCCAGACGTCGGCCAGCTGGGACAATCACGACTGGTCGTCCACCCTGACCTGGTTCCACACTGACGGCTACACCCAGGCCTTCAGCAGCGGCGCGGACGACCAGAGCCGGGTGGGCAGCTCCAACACCTTCAACCTTAGCGCCAGCTACAAGGGCGTCAAACGCGTCACGCTGACCGCCGCCGTGCAGAATCTGGCCAACCGCCGGTCGCCTTGGGATTCGCATGCCGGAATCTATTACGACTCCAGCCAGTACGACCCCACCGGACGCACCTTCACGCTGGGCGTGCAATACAAGCTGGACTGATCCCCTCCCGTCCCGGCAAGAAAAACGGCGACCATGCACGCATGGTCGCCGTTCGTCGTTCTTACGCAATATCAGTGGAAAATAATCCGTAAATTTACTTATGCTGAATTAGTCTGTAAAAGTCAGTTGCTTCGATTATGGTTTCGTCAACAACAGCTCGCGACAAGGATATTCTCCATGGCCTTTTTCAACCGCAAACTCAGCCAGAACCTTGAACAGACTAGGCAGGAGCTGGACAAAGCGCGCAATATGCTGAGCGCCATCGAGCGTTCGATGGCGCTCATCGAATTTTCCAGTTCGGGCACCATCATCCACGCCAATGCCAGTTTCCTGCAGACCATGGGCTACCGCAGCGAAGAGATCGTCGGCCAGCATCACCGCATCTTCTGCCCCTCCAGCTACGCCAACAGCCCGGCCTACCACAACTTCTGGCAGCAGCTTGCTCGCGGCGAATTCCAATCCGGCCGCTTCCTGCGCCTGCGCAAAGACGCCAGCGAGGTCTGGCTGGAGGCGAACTACTCGCCGATCATGGACGCGTCCGGCAAAGTGACCGGCGTGATCAAGGTCGCCACCGACATCACCCGCCAAGTCGAGGCGGAACAGGACAGCAAGGCTTTGCGCACCGCGATAGACCAGTCGATGGCGCGGATCGAATTCGACCTGCAGGGCAATATCCTCGACGCCAACGACAACTTCCTGCAAGTGTTCGGCTACGGCAAGAACGAGGTCATAGGCAAGCACCACCAGATGCTTTGCGAAGCCGCCTATGTGCACAGCCCGGAATACGCCGAGCTGTGGAAACAGCTCAGGCAGGGGCGCTTCCTACAAGGCCAGTTCCGCCGCATCGACAAGAACGGCCAACTGATCTGGCTGCAAGCCACCTACAATCCGGTGCTGGACCCCACCGGCCGGCCGGTGCGGGTGGTGAAATTCGCCACCGACATCAGCGAACAAATGCAGCGGCTGCAACAACAGGCGGAAAACGCCCAATCCGCGGTGCAGGCCTCGGAAAACACCGAACAGCTGTCGATCCAGGGCAGCAGCGTGCTGGAGCAGGCCACCACCGAAATCAGCCGGGTGGCCGACAGCGTGGAGAACTCGTCCACCATCCTGTCCAAACTGGGCAACAGCTCCAGCCAGATCGGCTCCATCGTCAACACCATCAGCGACATCGCCGACCAGACCAACCTGCTGGCCTTGAACGCCGCCATCGAGGCTGCCCGCGCCGGCGAAACCGGCCGCGGCTTCGCGGTGGTGGCCGACGAGGTGAGAAAGCTGGCGGAGCGTACCAGCCAGTCCACCGGCCAGATCTCCGGCATCGTCAAGAGCATTCAGGATGACTCGCGCTCGGCGATCGAAGCCATGGGGCAGATGCAGACGCTGACCCACAGCAGCCTGCAACTGGCGGATCAGGCGCGCGGCGCGATTTCCGAAATCCGCAGCGGCGCCCGCGACGTGGTGCAAGTGGTGCGGGAAGTCTCGGAGCTGCTGCAGCAAAGTTGAGCGGCGGCAGCCCAGCCTCCCGGCCAGGCGCCGCCTCGATGCCGGCCTAGCGGCCCAGGCCCAGCGCCTCGCGCACGTCGCACATGGTCGCGCGCGCCACTTTCTCGGCGCGGGCGTTGCCGTCGGCAAGTATCTCCGCCACCAGTCCGGGATTGGCCAGATATTTCTCGGCGCGCTCGAACATCGGCTGCTGCTCGCGCACCACGGCGTCTATCACCGGCTGCTTGCAGTCCAGGCAGCCGATGCCGGCGCTGGTACAGCCCGCCTTGACCCATGCCTTGGTCTCATCGTTGCTGTACACCTCGTGCAGCTGCCAAACAGGGCAACGGCTCGGGGTGCCCGGATCGGTGCGGCGCACCCGCGCCGGGTCGGTCGGCATGCCGCGGATCTTCTTGCTCACCGTCTCCGGCGCCTCGCGCATGGTGATGGTGTTGCCGTAGGACTTGGACATCTTCTGGCCGTCGAGGCCGGGCATCTTGGAGGCGGCGGTCAGCTTGGCCTCGCACTCCGGCAGGATGGTCTTGCCCTTGTTCTCCAGCCATCCCGCCAGACGCTCGCGGTCGGCGCCGCCCAGATTCTGGCTGGCGGCCAGGATCGCGCGCGCCGCTTCCAGCGCCTCCGCGTTGCCGTCCTGCAGATAGGCGGTGCGCAACCGGTCGAACTCTTTGCCGGCCTTGCCTATTTTCTTCGCCGCCGCGCGCGCCAGCTCCTCGAAATTGGGCTCGCGGCCGAACATGTGGTTGAAGCGGCGAGCCACTTCGCGGGTCAGCTCGATGTGCGGCACCTGGTCTTCGCCCACCGGCACCAGACCGGCCTTGTACACCAGGATGTCCGCGGCCTGCAGCAAGGGATAGCCCAGGAAGCCGTAGGTGGTCAGATCCTTGTGGCTGAGCTTCTCCATCTGGTCTTTATAGGTGGGCACCCGCTCCAGCCAGCCCAGCGGCGTCACCATCGACAGCGCCAGATGCAGCTCGGCGTGCTGCGGCACGCGCGACTGCACGAAAATGGTGGATTTTTCCGGATCGACGCCGGAGGCTAGCCAGTCGATCACCATTTCATTGATGGACTTGCCGATGATGGAGACGTCGTCGAAGTTGGTGGTCAGCGCGTGCCAGTCGGCCACCATGAAGAAGCATTCGTGACTGTGCTGCAACTCCACCCAGTTCTTGATCACGCCGTGGTAGTGGCCAAGGTGCAGGCTGCCGGTGGGGCGCATGCCGGAAAGAATGCGGTTGGCGAACATACTATTTTGCTCTCATTGGCGCGGGGCGCGCAAAACCGCCAGCATCGCCCGGCGGCAGGACTGGCCCCGCGGAAGGTTTTAGAAAAACATTCGGATCAAATCATACATCAAGCCGTAAAACGGCTGCAGGATGATCCCGAGCTTGCCGGTGGCCAGCAGCAACAGCAGAACCCACATGCCGTAGCGCTCGGTCTGCGCATACCGCCAGGCCCAGCCGGGCGGCAGCAGGCTCTCGACGATGCGGCCGCCGTCCAGCGGCAGGATGGGCAGCAGGTTGAGCAGCATCAGCGAGATGTTGATGGCTATGCCGGCCTTGCTCATCAACAGCAGCGGCTCGCTGTAGGCGGTGTGGCTGTACAGCGCCAGCTTCAGCAGGCCCACCCACAGGAATACCATGGCGAAGTTGGCCAGCGGCCCGGCTGCGGCCACCCAGCGGCTGTGCTGGCGCGGCTTGCGCAGCGCGCTGAAATTCACCGGCACCGGCTTGGCCCAGCCGAAGATAAAGCCGCCCATCATCAGCGACAGCAACGGCAGCAGCACGGTGCCGACCGGGTCGATGTGCTTGAGCGGATTGAGCGTCATCCGCCCCAGCATGTAGGCGGTGTTGTCGCCGAAGCGGCGCGCCGCGTAAGCGTGCGCCGCCTCATGCAGCGTGATAGCGAACAGCACCGGCAAGGCATAGATGGCTATCTGCTGGACCAGCTGGTTGAAATCGACCATGGGCTCTCCTCTCCTTGCCGCCCGCCGTCGAAATGACGGCGCGCTGGCAGTTTGACCAACCCGAGCGGCCGGTCAGCCGCCGCTCAGAATGCCACCACCCCCACGATCAACTGGAAAATCAGCTGAACCAGCGGCAGCAGCACCTTGCCCAGGATGCCGCTGAACATCAGCAGCAGCAGTATCCAGAAGCTGTAGGGCTCGACCTTGGAAAATTGCCAGGCGGCGCGCTGCGGCAGCAGCGCCTGCAGAATCACCCCGCCCGGCAGCGGCGGCAGCGGAATCAGGGTGAAGATCATCAGCGCCACGTTGATCTTGACGCCCACCAGCGCCATCAGCGCCAGCGGCTCGCCAAAATAGTCGGGCACATGGCTGGACGCCAGGATCAGCACCGCCCACAACAGCGCCATCGCCAGATTGGCCAGCGGTGTCACCAGTGCCACCTTGGCCAATGCGGTGCGCGGCTTGCGCATGGCGCCGGCGTTGAGCTGCAGCGACTTGGGCCAGCCGATGATGAAGCCGCCCAGCGCCACGCCCACCAGCGGCAGCAGGATGGAGCCCACCGGATCGATGTGCGCCAGCGGGCTGAAAGTGCGGCGGCCGGTCATGAAGGCGGTGCGGTCGCCCAGGTGGTCGGCCATATAGGCCTGCGCGCCGGCCGGCACGGTGATGGCGAAAAGGATGGGCAGGATGGAGATCGCCAGTTGCTGAATCAATGAAAGTGACTGCATAGTTTTCCGAAGGTTGAAGAATGAATCAAAGACCGAAGGGCGCCAGCGCGCCCTTTCCCTGGCGCACCAGTTCCACGCCGTCGGTCATGTCGATGACGGTGGTGGGCTCGGTTCCGCACCAGCCGCCGTCTATCACCGCGTCCACCAGATGCTCCAGCCGCTCGCGGATTTCATAGGGGTCGGACAGCGGCTCGGCATCGCCCGGCAGCATCAGGGTACAGGACAATATCGGTTCGCCCAGATCTTCCAGCAAGGCCAGCGCCACCTTGTGGTCCGGCACCCTCAGGCCTATGGTGGAGCGCTTGGGGTGCAGGGTGCGGCGCGGCACTTCGCGGCTGGCCTGCAGGATGAAGGTGTAGCTGCCGGGCGTCGCGCTCTTGAGCAGGCGGAACTGGCTGTTGTCCACCCGGGCGTAATTGGCCAGTTCGGACAGGTCGTGGCAGACCAGCGTCATCAGGCGCTGCTTCAGATCCAGGCCGCGGATCTGCAGGATGCGCTCCATCGCCGCCTTGTCGCCCAGCGCGCAGCCCAGCGCGTAACAGGAGTCGGTGGGGTAGGCGATCACCCCTCCCTCGCGCAGGATTTTCACCGCCTCGCGGATCAGCCGCGCCTGCGGATTGTCAGGATGGATCACGAAAAACTGGGCCATGATGGTGTCCTTGTCAGGCCGCCGGCCTGATGATGCGCGCGCTCAGCGCCTGCCAGACGGGCCGGCACAGCGGCGGCAGCGCTTCGGTGTAGCCGACGTCGCGCCCGCCTTCTCCCGGCGCGTGGAAGTCGCTGCCGCTGCTGGCATACAACTGGTGCCGTTCGGCGTGCAGCGCGAATTTGTGCATGTCGTCCAGGCTGTGGCTGCCGCAGGCCACCTCGACTCCTTCTCCGCCCGCCGCCTTGAAGTCCAGGATCAGCCGCTCGATCAGCGTGCGACCCATGTCGTAACGGCCGGGATGGGCGATCACCGCCATGCCGCCGGCGCCGGTGATCCAGCCCACCGCATCCTCCAGGCCGGCCCAGTCGTGGGCGACGTAGCCGGGCTTGCCCGGCGTCAGGAATTTGCGGAACACGGTGCGCACATCCTTGACCGCGCCCGAGTCCACCAGATGGCGGGCGAAATGGGTGCGGCCTATCATGTCCGGATTGTCGCACCAGCGCATCGCGCCTTCGAAGGCTCCGGCGATGCCGGCGGCCGCCAACGACTCGCCCATCTGCCGCGCCCGCTCCACCCGGCCGTCGCGGATGCGCTGCAGACCGGCGGCCAAGGGCGGAAAACCGGGGTCTATGCCCAGTCCGACGATGTGGACGGTATGCCGGCCCCAGGTGACCGACACCTCGACGCCGTTGAGGAAATCGATGCCGTGCCCCGCCGCCGCCGCCGCCGCCTCGGCCAGACCGGCGGTGCAGTCGTGATCGGTCAGCGCCAGCAGGCTGGGCGCGCGCGCGGCGGCGCGGTCTATCACCTCGGTGGGCGACAGCGCGCCGTCCGAGACGCGGGAATGAAAATGCAGATCAATGCCGGCCATCAGCCTCTCCTGCCTGAGCCCGCCGCAGCGCCTCGCGCTGCCGCCAGGCGGCCAGCCGCGTGCGGTATTCGCGCAACTCCTGCTGGTAAATATCCAGGATGCACGGATCGCAGCCGCTGCCGCAGCACATGTCGTCGTCCACCTCGAACGGCGGCTCCGGCATGGCGTCCGTTGCGTCATCCATCTCAGACGGCCTCGACCTGGATATGGAAACCATCGCCGCTCACCTGCTGGCCGGCGCGGATCTTGCAGGTCTTGCGCAGTTCCTGCGCGCCATCCACCTGCACATTGCCCTCGGCGATGAAGTGCTTGGCCTCGCCGCCGGACTGGCAGACATTGCAGGCCTTGAGCAGATCGCACAAGGCGATGTATTCGCTGTTGAGCCGGAACGTTTCTTTCATTTTGCACACCTATTCTGGACAGGCTTGTGAGCGGCCTGTGGACAAGGCCGCCAAGCCCTTAATCTGTCTGATCTTTTTTTCGCCGCCCATTTTTTAGGCAGCTCTTGCCGGCTATCCACGCCGCCGACGGACAAGGCTGTGGAGTCGTTGTGGACAAGCGCGGCAAACCGCTGATTCCACAACCGCTTTTTCATTCGCTTATTTTTTAGGCAGCCAGCAGCGGCAAAAGTGCCTGCCCCGCCCGCTCCAGCCTTTCCTCCGGTCCGCCCGCCAGTTCGACGGCGGCGATCCCCATGTCGGCCAATTCCCGCCGGTGCAGATCCAGCAGCCAGTCGCGCTGGGTGGGATGGCTGCGCAGCGGATCGGCTTGCCACGGCATGTCCGGCCGGGTCAGCAAGGTAAGCGCGTAATCCTGCGGCCGGTACAGCCGCAGCAACGCGGGAGATGCCCGGCCGAAAGCCACTTCCGCCCAGATCTTGCAGGTAAGCACGGTGGTGTCGCACAACAGGATGTCGGCGCCGCAGGCTGCCCGCGCCTCCGCCGTCAACTGGCCCGCGGCTATCGCCTCAATGTCCGCCATGCTGGAAATATAAGGCCGATCGGCATAATAGGCACGCGAGTATTCCGCCACCCAGGCGGCGCGCCGGCCTTCCCGCCTCAAACGCTCGGCCCACGCCTCAGCCAGCGTGCTCTTGCCGCTGGACTCCGGGCCGACTATCGCCACCCGGATCGGCCCGCCGACCTGACTCTGCCGCATCTTCCACACATCCTGTCCGCGGCCGCCGGCAGACGCCGCCAGCAGTCACCGGAACCGAGCCGGCCATTATACCCCGGCGCGCCCAGCTTTCCCGGATTTTCACAGCTTGCGGGGACAGGGCTGTGAGCTGACTGTGGACAAGCCAGACAAGCCATTGAACTATCAGGCCATTCGCCGCGCTGACTGTTTTTTAAGCAAGCGGGAACTTTTTCCCCAATGCCGGTGCAAAGCCGTGTGGGCGCATTGTGGATAGGTGAGGCAAACCACTGAACTGCAAGCGCAAAACAGCACTGCCTGTTTTTTAAGCGGAATCGACCATGCCCGCAGCCGGCGGAATCCCCACTTGCGGTACACAATCCTGTGCGCGACATGTGGACAAGCGGGGCAAGTGGCTGATTTGACGCCGACTCCCGCCCTCCGCCTATTTTTTAATCGCCACGCGGCAAACCACCCCCGCGCCATCGGCGCGAGAACCTTCGCCTTTCCCCACACCAGCAGTGCAAAGCCATGTGGACGCGCTGTGGAAAAGCCCGCCAAGTCGTTGAAGCCTGAAGATAAAAAAGGGCTGCCCATTTTTTAGGCAACCCTGCTGAAGCATGGTCAGGCGTCAGGCGCTCATCTCGCCGCGCAGCGGCCTCCGCAGCCTGAGGGCCAGTTCCGCCGGCGCATGTCCGGCGGACAGCAGCACCTGCAGCTTGGCCAGCGCCGCCTCCGGCGTCAGGTCGGCGCCGGGCAGCGCACCGGCGCGCGCCAGCGGCTGGCTGGCGGCATAAGCCCCCACCTCCACGCCGCCCCGCACCACCTGGGTCAGGGTCAGCACCGGGCAGCCGCGTTCGGCCATCGCCTTGATGCCAGCCAATAAGGCGGGATCGGCGGGCGCATTGCCGCTGCCGTAAGCGAGCAGGATGGCGCCATCCAGGCCGCCTTGCTGCAGCATCTGGCCAGCCAGCGCGCCGCCATGGCCCGGCGTCAGCATCAGCGCCGCCAGCTTCAGATTTTCATCCACTCGCAGCTCGCGCCGCTCTCCTTCGCCTGGCAACCAGCGCTGGCGATGCCAATGGGCATGGATGGCGAACTCGGCCAATGGCTGGTCGTTGGGGCTGGCGAAACCAGCGAAGCGCTCCACGTCCAGCTTGCGCGCGCGACAACCGCGCAGCAGCAGCCGGTCGAAAGCCACCGCCACTTCATGCAGATCCGGCTGGCAGGCCGCCTCCAGCGCATCGGCCAGATTGGCCCAGCCGTCGGAACGCGGATGCACCAGCGGCAGTTGGGCGCCGGTCAGCACCACCGGCTTCTTCCAGCCTTGCAAGGCGAAGGCCAGCACACTGGCGGTATAAGCCATGGTATCGGTGCCATGAATCACGACGAAGCCGTCATAGGCGTCGTAGCGCGCGGCAAGGGCATCGATGATCTGGTTCCACTGCCGGGGAGCGAGGGAGGAGGAATCTATCAGATGCTCGAATTCGACAATGTCGAACTCCAGGCCCGGGCGGGCGAAACGCTGCAGCAGGCGCGGCAGCAGGCCTGGCACGGGCGCCAGGCCTTCCGGAGTGTGGTCCATGCCTATGGTACCGCCGGTGTAGAGCGCCAGAATTCGGCTCATTTTAGAATACTCCATCAGGCTTTATTATCCGCCCGATGGTAACGCAAGCCCAATCTGCCGTCACATGCCGGCGGCCGGCCGGGACTCAGCGCAGCGCGTCGGACACCGCGTAGTCGATGGCGCGCCGCGCCTCGTCTATGTGATGGACGATGTCACGCTGCAAGGAGCGCAGGTAGGGGTCGTCTTCATGATGGGTAGCGTCCTGGCGGGCCTTGTCCAGCAGCACCTTGGCCTGGTGGAAGCGATCTTCCGGCCTCCAGCGCGCGTCCGGCGGCATGCGGTCATCCACGTTCTTGCCGTCGTCGATGGCGGCGTCGCGCATCTTGCGCAAGGCCTTGTTGATCTCGTCCACCGCATGGCGCTCGTCATTCATCACCCGCGGATAGTCCGGACGGGCCAGCAGATCGCGCGCGGTGCGCAGATCGGTCATTGCGTGCAGATAGTAGGGGTGCTCCTCGGGATGCCACTGGTGCTGCTGCCAGGTCCAGGCATCGCCATCGCGCCAGCCGTCGGCCAAAGCCTGGCTGCTCAGAACCGCATTGCCGGCCGCGGCCACCATCAACATCATCAGTATTCCGGACAATTTCATCTTGCTCTCCTTGTAAGACCGGGTATCGGGCTTGCGCTCAGCGCAAAGCGTCGTCGATGGCCTGCTGTACCGCATGGTGCGCGGCATCGACATGGTGCAGGATGCGGTGCTGCAGATCGCGCACCCACGGGTCGTCCTCTTGATGGCTGGCGTCGCGGCGAGCCGAACCAAGCAATTCCAGCGCCTTGTGGAAACGGTCGGTGGGACTCAGGCGCGCGTCGGGCTGCTCGTAGCGCCAGGGCTGCTTGCCGTCTTCGAAAGCCGCACGCTGCATCTCACCCAGCGCGGCGTCGATCTCGGCCACCGCGTGGCGCTCGTCCTCCATGATTTGCGGATAATCCTGCCGCGCCAGATAGGCCCTGGCCTGGCGCAGATCGCTCATTGCATGCAGGTAATATGGATGCTCGGCTGGGCGCCAGTCGCGCGGCATTTCTAGCCGCACCGTCGCCGGCTGATACGCCACCTGGGCGCGCGGCGGCGTCACCACGCAGGCGCTCAGGCTGGCGGCGGCGATCAGCGGCCCCAGCCACTTGATGCCAGCATTTTTCAATTTCATTCCTTTTCTCCTCAACGATTCTTCGCCATGCCACGGCCTTCCCGGCCATGGCTGCGCGGCGGCAATTCTGTCCCGGCATCCACCCGGGCCTGACGACAGCATTACACCGAGCCGGTCCGTCTTCAGCAGGATTTAGGTTTCCGCATGTAAGCATTTGTAGCCGCCAGGGGCATAAAACATATCCGTTTTAGTTAAAGATTTTCTCTGCGGCCTACTTTGTGAGTTTTCATTAAGAAACCAGAATATCTGCCATGCGATGATTCCAGTGCGGAAAAGTGACAGACAGTCTGTCTGCCTGTCACTTTTTTAGGAATTAAATCTAAAAGTTGACTTTTATTAAACAAACCACATTGTCTACATGCTAAAAGCATTATTGTTATAAAAACATAAGACCATAGGCTTTCAGCAGCTAACCGCAACGGTTTCTGACCCTAGGTTGCTGCGGAAATACTGGATGCGGGAGGAAGCTGGCGGGCCTTCCCATTCAGTAAAAAGCGAACAACCTGCCAGACCAATCATTCAGCAAGGTGCTTCATGTCCTTACACCGCAATCACGACATTCAGGCCCTGCAGGGCCAGACATTGACCATACACGTCAACAACCAGCCGGTTGCCGCCGCAGCCGGCGAAACCGTGCTCAGCGTGCTGAACGCTGTCGGCCTGCGCCAGCTCAGCCGCAACGACAACCAGCAGATTGCCGGCTCCTACTGCGGCATGGGCGTCTGCCATTGCTGCCAGGTGCGCATCGACGGCCGCCACAAGCGCCGCGCCTGCCAGACCGTGGTGCAGCCCGGCATGCGGGTGGAAACCGCCGGCAACCGCCTGAACACGGAGGGCCTGAAATGAACGGCAAACCGGTAATCGTCGGCGGCGGCCCGGCCGGCATGTCCGCTGCGATGGAGCTGGCGCGCCATGGCGTGCACAGCATCCTGCTGGACGAGGCCTCGCGCTTGGGCGGGGTGGTCTACCGCGGCCCGCTGCGCCAGGGCGTGGTGCTGGATTATCTGGGAGAGCGCTACCGCGACAATATGCAGGCGCTGCACCGCGAGTTCGAACAATTCCGCCCGCAGATCGACATCCGCCTGAACACCCGCGTCGTCGGCGGCGACGGCGGCCAATTGTTCGCCCTCTCGCCGGATGAGCGGGTACAACCGGTACCCTACTCGCAGCTGCTGCTCTCCGCGGGATGCCACGAACGCAGCGTGCCCTTCCCCGGCTGGACCCTGCCCGGCGTGATCATGCTGGGCGGCCTGCAGCTGCAAATCAAGAGCGGCGTGGTCAAGCCGTTGGGCCGCACCGCGCTGGCAGGCACCGGCCCGCTGCTGCCGCTGGTGGCCTGCCAGTTGCACCGCGCCGGCGCCGAAATCGCCGGCGTCTATGAAGCCTGCGCCTTCGGCCGGCTGGCCAAGGAGGCCATCGTCCTGCTCAACCAGCCGCAGTTGTTCCTGGACGGCCTGAGCATGGTGGCTTACCTGAAGCGCCACGGCATCCCGCTGCATTACGGCTGGGGCATCGTAGAGGGCAGCGGCTCGGCCGAGCTGCAGGAAATCACCATCGCGCCCTATGACGCCGACTGGAACGCCGACCTGTCGCAGCAGCGCCGCCTGCCGGCGCAGACCCTGGCCGTGGGTTACGGCTTCATCCCGCGCACCCAGTTGACCCAGCAGATGGGCCTGGAGCACCAGTACCACGACGATGGCTTCCTCAAGCCGGTCAACGACGACTGGCAACGCAGCAGCCAGCCTCACATCCACTTGGCCGGCGACATCGGCGGCCTGAGGGGCGGCGAGGCGGCGATGCTGTCCGGCCGCATCGCCGCGCTGTCCATTCTTTGGCAGCGCCACATCCTCAGCGAACAGCAAGCCATGCAGCAGCGCCGCGCCTGCCTGGACCAGTTGGCAGCGATCCTGCGCTTCCGCGTCGGCATAGACCGCTTCACCCGCCGCGGCGCCGGCCAGTTGGCTCTGCCCCGGCCGGACACGGTGATCTGCCGTTGCGAGCACGCCACCCGCCAGGACATAGATAACGCGCTGGAGCAAGGCGTGAACGACCTGATCAGCCTGAAGATGCGCACCCGCGTCAGCATGGGCGACTGCCAGGGCAAAATGTGCGTCGGCTATTGCAGCGACAGGCTGCGCGAACACACCGGCAAGAAGGACGTGGGCTGGATCCGGCCGCGCTTCCCGCTGGACCCGCTGCCGTTCTCGGCTTTCCAGTCCATGGCCACCCAACAGACGGAAGAGGTTTGACATGAAGCAGTACGATATCGTGATCGCCGGCGGCGGCGTCATCGGCGCCTCCTGCGCCTACCAGCTGTCCAAACGCGGCAACCTGAAAATCGCCCTGATAGACGCCAAACGGCCGGGCAACGCCTCGCGCGCCTCGGCCGGCGGCCTGTGGGCGATAGGCGAATCAGTCGGCCTGGGCTGCGGCGTGATCTTCTTCCGCATGACCTCCGCCAAACACAAGCGCGAGGCCGCCGGCTCGGCCGTGACGGTCAGCGCCAGCGCGCCGCACATCCTGCCGCAAAGCTTCTTCGACTTCGCGCTGGCCTCCAACGCGCTGTATCCTGCGCTGCACCAGGAGCTGCTGGCCAAGCATGGAATGGACTTCAAGTTCGAGGAGACCGGACTGAAGTTCGTCATCTACGACGAGGAAGACCAACTGTACGCCGAGCATATCGCCGCGCAGATTCCCCACCTTTCCAGCCAGGTGCGCTGGCTGGACCAGGCGCAGCTGCGCGAGAACGAGCCCTATATCAGCCACAGCGCCCAAGGCGCGCTGGAATTCCTGTGCGACCACCAAGTCAGCCCCTTCCGCCTGACCGACGCCTACACCGAGGCGGCGCGGCAGAACGGCGTGGACATCTACTTCAACACCAACGTCACCGGCGTGCTCCGCCAGGGCAGCCGCGTCGTCGGCGTGCGCACCGCCGAGGCCGGCGAATTTTCTTGCGGCACGCTGATCAACGCCGGCGGCTCATGGGCGGACGAGCTGTGCCAGTGGGCCACCGGCACGTCCATCCCGGTGAAGCCGGTGAAAGGCCAGATCGTGTTGTCGGAGAAAATGCCCAAGCTCTTGCGCGGCTGCATCACCACCAGCGACTGCTACATCGCGCAGAAGGACAACGGCGAAATCCTGATCGGCAGCACCACCGAGGACAAGGGATACGACATAAGCACCACTTATCCCGAGATCAACGGCCTGGTGCAGGGCGCGGTGCGCTGCCTGCCGGAACTGAAGAACATCAACATCAAGCGCTGCTGGGCCGGCCTGCGCCCCGGCACGCCGGACGAGTTGCCGATATTGGGGCCGGTGGACGGCGTGGAAGGCTATCTGAACGCTTGCGGCCACTTCCGCACCGGCATCCTCACCTCGGCCATCACCGGCGTGCTGCTGGACAAGCTGGCTCACCACGAGGCATTGCCGCTGGACATCCGCCCTTTCCTGGCCAGCCGCTTCGACCGCCAGAACGCGGAGGCGCCGCTCGAACCGGCCCACGCCTGAGCCCGCTCCGGCCGCCGCGGCCTGGCGCCGCGGCGGCTTTTTCTTCCGACTCGCCGCCACTTGTCCAGCACTGAAACCATTTTGTCATATTACTGACGTGTATTTGTCATCAATCCCTCATACCATCGCATAAGTTTTGATAAGCCAATGGCCAATGAAGGGGAGCAATGATGAAGAACAAACTGGGTTACGCCGCCGTAGTCGGCGCGCTGAGCATGATCGCCAACTCCGCTTTGGCGGACAATCTGGCCGCGCTGGTGCAGGCCGCCAAGAAGGAAGGCGAACTGACCGTGATCGGCCTGCCGCACGACTGGTGCGGCTACGGCAACGTGATCGCCGGCTTCAAGGCCAAATACGGCATCAAGGTGAACGAACTGAACCCGGACGCCGGCTCCGCCGACGAGCTAGAGGCCATCAAGGCCAACAAGAACAACAAGGGCCCGCAAACGCCGGATGTGATCGACGTCGGCCTGTCCTTCGGCCCGCAGGCAAAGGCCCAGGGCCTGCTGCAGCCTTACAAGGTATCCACCTGGAAATCCATCCCCGACAACGCCAAGGACAAGGAAGGCTACTGGTATGGCGACTACTACGGCGTGCTGACCTTCCAGGTCAACAAGGACCTGATCAGCAAGGCTCCGGCCGACTGGGCCGACCTCTTGAAGCCCGAATTCAAGAACGCCGTGGCGCTGGCCGGCGACCCGCGCGCCGCTAACCAGGCCATCCAGGGCGTATTCGCCGCCGGCCTGTCGCAGGCCAAGGGCGACGTGAACAAGTCCGCCGACGCCGGCCTGAAGTTCTTCTCGCAATTGAACAAGAACGGCAACTTCGTGCCGGTGATCGGCAAGGCCGCCTCGCTGGCCCAGGGCACCACCCCCATCATCGTGCGCTGGGACTACAACGCGCTGGCCGACCGCGACACCCTGAAGGGCAACCCCAAGGTTGAAGTGATCGTGCCGAAGACCGGCGTGGTGGCCGGCGTCTACGCGCAAGGCATCAACGCCTACGCACCGCACCCCAACGCCGCCAAGCTGTGGATGGAATACCTGTACTCCGACGAAGGCCAAGTGGCCTGGCTGAAGGGCTATTGCCATCCGATCCGCTTCAACGACCTGACCGCCAAGAAGAAGATTCCGGCTGATCTGATGAGCAAGCTGCCGGACGCCGCCGCCTACAAGAAAGCGGTGTTCCCCACCATAGAGCAGCAGGAAAGCTACAAGGCCGGCATCACCAAGCAGTGGGACAGCGTGGTGGGAAGCAGCGTCAAGTAAGCCTGATCCAGCAGCATCGTATCGGGCCGCCGAAGGCGGCCCTTTTACCTGGCAAGAGAAAACACATCGATGGCCGCATCATCCGACACCATGTCCCCTCCCCGCACCAGCCTCTCCAGCAATAAGCCGCAACGCAGCGCCATCCTGTCCTGGCTGGGCGTGGCGCCCTTCCTGCTGTTCGCGCTGTTGTTCCTGATCCTGCCCACCGCCATGCTGATGGTGGGTGCCTTCCAGGACGCGCAAGGCAACTTCACGCTGGGCAACATCATCCGCCTGTTCGAGCCCAATATCCTCAGCGCCTACCGCATCAGCCTCGAGATCAGCGCCGCCTCCGCCGCGCTCGGCACCGCGCTGGGTCTGCTGCTGGCGCTGGCGGCCATCCGCGGCGGCCTGCCCGGCTGGATCCGCCCGACGCTGACCACCTTTTCCGGGGTGGCGTCCAACTTCGCCGGCATCCCGCTGGCCTTCGCCTTCCTGTCCACGCTGGGCCGGATGGGTCTGGTCACCATGCTGCTGCGCAAATATCTGGACTTCGACCTGTACGGCAGCGGCTTCACCATCCTCAGCTTCGCCGGCCTCACCCTCACCTATCTGTACTTCCAGATTCCGCTGATGGTGCTGATCATCGCCCCGGCGGTGGAGGGCCTGAAAGACGAATGGCGCGAAGCCTGCGAAAGCCTGGGCGGCTCGCCGCTGGCCTACTGGCGCCACATCGCGCTGCCGGTGCTATGGCCCAGCCTGGTGGGCGCGGCGCTGCTACTGTTCGCCAACGCCTTCGGCGCGGTGGCCACCGCCTACGCGCTGACCGGCAGCTCTCTCAACATCGTCACCATCCTGCTGTACGCCCAGATCCACGGCGACGTGCTGCACGACCAGAACCTGGGTTACGCGCTGGCTTTGGGCATGGTTCTGATCACCGGCAGCGCCAATGCCGGCTACATCTGGCTGCGCAAGCGCAGCCACCGGGAGTCCGCATGAAAACCACCGCTACTTCGCGCCTGGGCGCCTGGATCGCCATCCTGCTGGGAGGCGGCTACTTCCTGCTGCCGCTGCTGGCCACTTTTGAATTCAGCCTGAAGATGCGCCGCGAGGGCTACAGCTTCGAAGCCTACAAGGTGGTGCTGACCGACCCCGGCTTCCAGCAGAGCTTCGGCTATTCCGCCGTGCTGGCGCTCCTGACCATCCTGGTCGGCATCCTGCTGGTGGTGCCCACGGCGTTCTGGGTCCAGCTCAAGCTGCCCAGGCTGCGCCCGCTGATCGAGTTCATCACCCTGCTCCCGCTGGTGATCCCGGCCATCGTGCTGGTGTTCGGCTACCTGCGCCTCTACGGCAGCGGCGGCTGGCTGCCGCTGACCGGCAACGAGCGCGGCACCGACCTGTTGCTGGTGTTCGGCTACGTGACGCTGGCCATGCCCTATCTGTACCGCTCGGTAGACACCGGCCTCGCGGCGATAGACGTGCGCTCGCTGACCGAGGCGGCGCAAAGCCTGGGCAGCGGCTGGTTCGACATCTTGCGCCTGGTGATCTTCCCCAATCTGAAAACCGCCATCCTGTCCGGCGCCTTCCTGACCTTCGCCATCGTCATCGGCGAGTTCACGCTGGCCAGCCTGCTGGCGCGCCCGGCCTTCGGCCCCTATCTGCAGCTGATCGGCGCCAACCGCGCCTACGAGCCGGCCGCGCTGGCCATCATCGCCTTCCTGGTCACCTGGGCGGCGATGGGCCTGATGCAGGTGGTCAGCCGCAACCGCGCCGCCCTGGCGGCCGACCAACACTAAGCTCCCGCTACGGAACCATCATGGCATATCTGCAGATCAAGCATCTGAACAAGCAATTCGGCCAGCAGGCCGTGGTACACGATTTCAACATGCGGGTGGAGGCCGGCGAGTTCGTCACCTTCCTCGGCCCGTCCGGCTGCGGCAAGACCACCGTGCTGCGCATGATCGCCGGCTTCGAAAGCCCGAGCGGCGGCAGCATTACCCTGCAGGGCGAGGACATCACCCGGCTGTCGCCGCAAAAACGCGGCATCGGCATGGTGTTCCAGAGTTACGCGCTGTTCCCCAATATGGACGTGGCGGCCAATATCGCCTTCGGTCTGAAAATGCAGAAGCGCTCGGCCGACGAGATCCGCCGCAAGGTGGCGGAAGTGATCGCGCTGGTGGAATTGAACGGCCGCGAGCGCCACTACCCGCACCAATTGTCCGGCGGCCAACGCCAGCGCGTCGCCCTGGCGCGCGCGCTGGTGGTGGAGCCGCGCATCCTGCTGCTGGACGAGCCGCTGTCGGCGCTGGACGCCCGCATCCGCAGAAACCTGCGCGAGCAGATCCGCGACATCCAGCGCCGCTTGGGCCTGACCACCATCTTCGTCACTCACGATCAGGAAGAGGCGCTGACCATGTCCGACCGCATCTTCGTGATGAACCAGGGCAAGGTGGAGCAGGAGGGGGCGGCGGAAACCATCTACACCCAGCCGGCCACCGAGTTCGTCGCCCGCTTCATGGGCAACTACAACCTGCTGTCCGCGCAGCAGAGCCATGCGCTGCTGGGTCTGGAAATCCAGGGCCACCTGGCGATACGCCCCGAATCCATCCAGCTGGTGGGGCATGAGCACGGCGGCGAAGACACGCTGCCGGCGGTGATCCGCCAACACCAGTTGCTGGGCAGCATCATCCGCTACCAGGTGGACGCCGGCGGCACCATGCTGCAGGTGGACCGGCTCAACCGCAACGCCGGCGACCTGCTGTCCAGCGGCACCCAGGTGCGGCTGCAAATCTCCCGCGACGACTTGCGCGAAGTGCGCTGAGCGCGGGCCAAACCGCCGCAGATGCCATCCCGACCGCGCTCGGCCGGTCGGGATTTTTACATCCGGGCCGCATCATGCGGCGCCGCGCAGGCTAGGCCTGCCTGCCATCCGGCCCTTGCTGGAAGTACTGCATCTGCCGGCGCAGGCTGTCGGCCCGCATCGCCACCTCCTGCGCCGCCGCCGACAATTGCTCGCTGGCGGCGGCATTGCCCTGCGACAACTGATTGACGCGCTGCATCGCCTCGTTGATGCCGCCCACCCGGTGCGCCTGGGTGGTGGCCTCCTGCGAGATGCCCCGCACCAGCTCCAGCGTGCGGCGGCTGGATTCGACGATGTCGCTCAGCTGCTGGCCGGCGCTTTCCGCCAGGTCCACGCTGCGGATCGCCACCTGGCCGATTTCCTTGGCCGCCGCCTGGCTGCGCATCGCCAGCTTGCGCACCTCGTCCGCCACCACCGCGAAGCCCTTGCCGTGCTCGCCGGCGCGCGCCGCCTCTATCGCCGCGTTCAAGGCCAGCAGATTGGTCTGGTAGGCGATGTCGTCGATAATGTCGGTGCGGCGGGCGATCTCGTGCATCGCCGCAATGGTCTGCTGCACCACCTGATTGCCTTCCGACGCCTGGCCGGTGGCGGTGTCGGCCATGCTGCCGGCGTGGTTGGCGTCGCCAGCCATGTCGACCATGCAGCGGGAGATGTCGTCCACCGCGCAGCTGGTGCCCTCCACGTCCGCCGAGGCGCGCGCCGCCCCCTGCGACAAGCCCTGCGATGCCGAGTTGAGCTCGATCGAGGCGTTGGCCACCGCGTCGGCGTCCTGCTTCACCTGCATGATCACCCCCGACAGCCGGTCCCCCATCTGGCGGATATGCGACGCCAGGCTGTCGCGGTCGCCGGCCGCCAGCGGCAGGAAGAAGTCCAGCCGCCCGGCCGACAACTCGCGCATGCCTTGTGCCACTTCGTCAGGCTCCGCGCCCAGGGTGTGGATGATATTGCGCCCGATCAGCACCGCCAGCGCAATGGGAAGCAACAACAGCAGCAGGCCCAGCAACACCAGGTAGCCATGCAGGCGCGCGCTATGCGCCTGCCCCTCCACCCGTTGCCGTACCTGCTGCAGCAAGACCTGCTGCACCTGGTACAGGGCGGTCACCCGCTGGCTGGCCGCGCCAAACCACTCGTCCGGCGTCTCGCTCTGCATCGCCCCCGCCCCGCGGGCCAGCACCGCGTCGCGCGCCGACTCGAACCGGCGGGTGCGCTCCATCGCGTTGCGCAGCAGGGAATCGTCACCGCCATATTGCCGGTATTGCGTGCGACACAACTCCTCCTGCGACACCACGCCGCTCACCTGGCGGAAGTTGGTGATGCTGAAGCTGCCCACCGTCAGCACACCGGTGATCAGGCCGCGGGTGCGGCCGGTGTATTCCTTCTGGCAATTGACCGCCGACCATTGCAGGATAAGCGCCTGCACATCCTGCGACTGGGCGTTGAACAGGGTAATGATGCCCGACAGCTGCTCTATCATGTCGGAATAACGGGCGAAGGCGGGGTCGGGGGAGATATGGCGGCTATCGATATCGCGCCGCAGCCGTTCCAGCTGGTCTGGCCGCGGCAGGCTGGTTTCCAGATAATGGCGCAGGCCGTCCGACATCTCTGTCTGCGGCTGCTTTCGCAGCCTTTGCAGCACTTCGCTGGCGCCGGCGCGCGCCTGCTCCAGTTGCGGCGGCGGCGGCTGATGCCGGTTCAGATAGCCGTAGCTGAGGCCGCGCTCGCTCTGCAGCGACTGGATCAACTCCCCTACCATCCCGATGTTCTCGGTCAGTACCTGATCGCGATTCAGCGCCTGCAGCAGCTGCCGCTGGCTCCAGGCGTAGCCTATCGCCACGAAAAACAGGGCCAGCACCAGCGGAGCGATAAGCAACACCAGCTTATGGGCAACTGTAAAGCGCACTCGCATGCTTTTCCCCCGATGCGCAAGGACACTTCACTATAGGAAAGGCGGCGCGACAACCCTAAGCAATGCGCCGGCGCGCATCAGTCCAGCCGCTGCAGGTCCGCGGCGGTGTCGATGTCCAGCAGCACGCCGGGGTCGTCCAGCTCCAGCCGCAAGGCCTGGCTCCAGTCCAGCGCGTCGCGGGCGCCGACATCTCCGGTCAGGTCGAGCAAAGCGGGAAAGCATGCGGCCGGCAGACCGCGCGGATGCCCGGCCCGCCCCTGATGGCAAGCCAGCACCGGCCGGCCGTGCCACAAGGCCGCGGCCACCTGGCTGACGGTATGCGGTTGCACCCGCGGCATGTCCGCCAAGCCCAGCACCATGCCGCGACACTGCGGCAGCGACATCGCCCAAGCGGCGGCGCAGGCCAGCGAATGGCCGATGCCGGCGCGGTTGAGCCGGCAGGCAAGCGGCCTCGCGCCCAGCCGGCGGCACAGCTCCATGCCGAAAACGTCGTCGTCCGGCAGCACTAGCGCCAGCTCGCCCAGCTGGCCGATGAACGCGTCCAGGCCGGCTTCGAGCAGGGTACGGCCATCCGGCAGCAAAGCTTGCCGCTTGTCGCCGCCGAAACGGCGTCCCTCCCCGGCAGCCAGCACCACGCCGGCTATCATGCGCGGCAGACACGCTGCGCGTCGGCAGCGGCCCCTCGGATTTGCTCGCTGCGGCAAGCGACCAGATCGGCGGCGATGGAGACGGCGATCTCCGCCGGCGTGCGCGAGCCTATCGCCAAGCCCACCGGCCCGTGCAGCCTGGCCAGCTCCGCCTCACCCAGCCCGAAATGTTCAGCCAGCCGCGCCTTGCGCTTGAGGGTGGTGGTAGCGGAGCCCAGCGCGCCCACGTAATGGCAAGGCAGGCGCAAGGCCTCCATCAGCGCCAGATCGTCCAGCTTGGGATCATGGGTGACGGCAACCACCGCGGTGCGGCCGTCGCAGCCGAAAGCCAGCACCAGGTCGTCCGGCATCTCGGCGGACAAGGACACGCCGGGGATGTCCCAGCCCTGGCCGTACTCGCGGCGCGGCTCGCACACCGTCACCGCGTAATCCAGCGTCACCGCGATCTGCGCCAGATAGCGGCCCAGCTCGGACGCGCCGATGATCAGCAGCCGGTAGCGCGGTCCATGCAATACGCTGAAGCCCTCTTCATCCTCGGCAAACGCGCCGGGCGGACCATCCTCCGCCAGGATGCCGACGCCGTCGCGGTAGCGGACATGGCGCCACAGGCAGTGCTGCGAGCGCACCGCCTCCAGCAGCAGCCGCAACTGACGCGCGTCCGGCGCCGCCTCCACCGCCACCCGCAAGCTGTTGCCGCAGGGCAGCCGGTAGCGCTGGCGCTCCTCGACGCTGACGCCGAAGCTGCGCAGACGCACCGCCGGCCCCTGCTCGAAGAAACCGCCAGCGGCGATCTCTCGGCGCAGATCGTCCTCGACGCAGCCGCCGGACACCGAGCCGAAAACCGCGCCGTCGTCGCGGATCAGCGCCATCGCCCCCGGCGGCCTGGGGCTGCCGCCGAAAGTGGACAGCACCGTCAGCAGCGCGGCCCGCCGGCCCGATCCAACCCAGGCCAGCGCCTGGCTCAACACTTCCTCGTCATTGCCATGCATGGCGGCCTCAGCGCGGGCAGTAGGCGCCGTTGTCGGCCCAGCGCCGCACCACCTCGTGGAAATCCTGCTGCGACAAGGGCGGCAGCGTGCGGCCGGCGCCCGGATGCCAGGCCCACTGCACCAGCGGATCGGCGGTCATATGCGCGACCAGCGCCGGAGTGTCGCGGTTGCCGTTGCGCGTCTTGTCCACCAGCCGCCGGCACATCTGCCCCGCGCTCAAACCCTCCCAGCCCATGCTCAGCGGCGCCAGATGCCAATTGGGCGCCCCCGGCACCAGGCCGTCGGCCGAATTGGCCGCCTGGTGACAGGCCATGCACATCAAGGACGGCGTGCCCATATTGTCCGGCCCGCGCTTGATCAGCTGCGCGTGCGGATGGCGGTCGTCGCCCTGGCGCGGAAAGTCGGTGATGGTGTGGCAATTCATGCAGCGCGGCGATTGCAGCACCTTGGCCACTTCGCCAAAAGCCTGGCGCGACACCGACGGATCGCCCGCCGCCATCGCGCTGGACATACAAGCCGCGAGCAGCATCCCTACAGTCTGCAGTTTCATCTGGACTCTCCCGGGCTAGACGATCTGGTAGCCATGCTGGATCAGCGGCAGCGCGCGTTGCCGGCCGCCACCGGCGGCGTGGATGGCGTTGGCCAGCGCCGGCGCCACCAGCGGCACCGCCGGCTCGCCGGTGCCGCCTGGGGCCTCTTCGCTGGCGACGATGGACACATCCACCCTGGGCGCCTGGAACATCCTGACGATCTGGTAACCGTCGAAATTCTTCTGTTCGATCTCGCCGTCCTTGAAGCTGATCGCACCGAACAGCGCCGCCGTCAGGCCGAACATGATGGCGCCCTCCATCTGGGCGGCCACCTGGTCCGGATTGACCACCACGCCGCAGTCCACCGCGCACCAGACATGCTCGACCTTCAATTCCTTGCCCTTGATCGACACCTGCACCACCTGGGCGACGTGGGAGCCGAAGGAGCTGTGCACCGCCGCGCCCAGCCCGTGCCCCTTGGGCAGCTTGCGGCCCCAGCCAGCGATCCTGGCCGCCTCGCGCAGCACGGCCTGCTCGCGCGGCGCCTTGTCCATCAGGGCCAGCCGGTAGGCGACCGGGTCCTGGCCAGCCAGCCGTGCCAGCTCGTCGATGAAGCTTTCCTTGCTGAAGGCGCTGTGCGAATGGCCCACCGAGCGCCACCACAGCACCGGCAGCGGAATTTGCGGCGTGTGCAGGTCCAGCTGCACCGCCGGCAGCGCATACGGCATGTCGTCGCTGCCCTCGACCGAAACCGCGTCGATGCCGTTCTTGACCATCATCGCCGCAAACGGGGTGCCTGAAATAATGGACTGGCCGACGCCGGTCTGCAGCCAGGCCACCGGTTTGCCATGGGCGTCCAGGCCGCCACGCACCCGGTCCAGCCACATCGGCCGGTAATATGCTCCGGCCAGGTCGTCGTCGCGCGTCCACATCAGCTTGATCGGCACGCCCTGGCCGTGCAGCTTGGCCACCTGCATCGCCTCGCGTAACCAGTCCGACCCCACCGGCACCGCGCGCCGGCCGAAGCCGCCGCCCAAAAAGGTGGTGTGCAGCGAAACCTGCTCCGGCTTCAGCCCGGCCATGCCGGCGGCCATGCCGGCGTCTATGGTCTGCGACTGGGTGCCGCTCCAAATCTCGCAACTTCCCGGTTTCAGCCAAACCACGCAGTTGAGCGGCTCCATCGGCGAGTGCGACAGGTAAGGCTGCTCGTACCAGGCCTCCAGCTTCCTGGCCGCCCCGGCGAGCGCAGCCGCGGCGTCGCCCTCGCTGCGGTAGGCCTGGCCGGGCTTGGCGGCGCGCGCGCGGTAGTCGGCGCGCAGCCTGGCCGAATCCAGCGCGGCGTTGGCGCCGCGGTCCCACTCCACCTGCAACAGATCGCGCGCCTTCTTCGCTGGCCAGAAACCGTCTGCCAGCACTGCCACGCCGTTGTCGATGGCGAACACCGCCTTCACGCCCGGCACCGCCCGCACCGCGTCGGCGTTGAAGCTCCTGGGCTTGCCGCCGTAGCTTGGGCAATGCCGGATCAGCGCGGTCAGCATGCCGGGCAGGCGCACATCCATGGCGAACTGCGCGCTGCCGTCCAGCTTGGCCGGCCCGTCCAGCCGATGCACGCGGGTGCCCAGCAGCTTCCAGCGGTGGCGCGGCTTCAATTCCACCGAGTCCGGCACCGGCAGCTTGGCGGCGGCCTCGGTCAGCTCGCCATAGCCCAGGCTGGCGCCATTGGCCTGGTTGAACACCCGGCTGTTTTCGGCGCGGCACTGCGAGGCCGGCACACCCCAGCGCCGCGCGGCGGCGGATATCAGCATGTCGCGCGCCGCCGCGCCTATCTTGCGGTACTGGTCGTAGCTGGACAGCGTGCTGGTGCTGCCGCCGGTGATCTGGATGTGAAACGCGGTGTGGGCATAGACGGCGCCCACCGGCGCCGACACTACCTTCACCCGGCTCCAGTCGCACTCCAGTTCCTCGGCGATCAGCATCGCCAGCGAGGTGTAGATGCCCTGCCCCATCTCCGACTTGTTGCTGACGATGGTGACCGTGCCGTCGGTTTCGATGCGGATGAAGGCGTTGGGGGCGGGAATGGTCGGCTTCGCGTCGGCGGCCATCGCCATGCGGCCGCTGTCCTGCAGGATGAAGCCCAGGCACAGGGCGCCGCCCACGGTGCCGCCCATTTTCAGGAAGCTGCGGCGGGAAATGGCTGTATTCATCGCGATCTCCTACAGCAGCTTGGCGGCCGCATGAATGGCGGCGCGGATGCGCGGATAGGTGCCGCAGCGGCAGATGTTGCCGCTGAGCGCCAGGTCTATGTCCTTGTCGCTGGGATGCGGGTTGGCGCTGAGCAAGGCAGTGGCGGCCAGCACCTGCCCGCTCTGGCAGAAGCCGCACTGCACCACGTCCAGCCGCTGCCAGGCCTGCTTCACCGCCTGCGCCACCTTGTCGGCGTTGCCTTCTATGGTGGTGATGCTGTCGTCGGCCGCCAGCGTGGAAATCGGCGTCACGCAGGAGCGTATCGCCAGCCCGTTCTTGAGCACCGTACAGGCGCCGCACAGGGCGGCGCCGCAGCCGAACTTGGTGCCCGTCAGCCCCAGTTCGTCGCGCAACGCCCACAGGAGCGGCGTGTCAGGAGAGGAGTTCAGCTCCACCTCCTTGCCGTTGATGGAAACCTTCATGCCTTGCCTCCCGTTTCGAGAAACAGCAAACGACGGCCATGCCTATGGCCGCCGTCCGGATGCAGACCGGCGCCGCGCGGAATTTCGCCGCGGCGCCGCTGCAATCACTATAGGCGCTGCCGGGAGAGACTCAAGCCGGGGAGACCTGGCTCAATTGCCGCGCTGCAAGCAGCGCTGGTAGCGGCCGTCGACGCGGCGGGCGAACCATTCGGTGGTGAGCTGGTGGGTGAACTTGGGGCTGACCAGGATGATCTGCGGAATGATTTCGCGCGGCGCCCTGGGGCCTGCCAGCGCGAACACCCGCTGGTACAGCGGCGTCTGGGCGAAGCCCGACAGCTTTTCCTGCTGCAGGTCGCGCTGCATCTCGGCGTCGCCTATGCCCAGCCGGCCGGAGATCGACTGCAGCGCGCGCTGGGTGTCGCTGACGGCGCCGGACAGCACCCGGTTCATCTTGTCGCTATACAACATGATGTCGCCGTCCAGCGCCAGCTTGCGGCCGGACAGCCGCGCCACCGCCTGCTGGAAGGCGGCGTTGCGGCTGGCGTAGCGGCCGGCGTTGTAGTCGGCGAAGCGGTACACCATGTCGTGGTAAGGCGCCGGATACTGCAGCAGGATGGCGGTGCCGAAATAGACGCTGCCGCGGCGGGTGAACACCTCGTCGCGCAGGCTGGAATAGTTGTACGGATACGGCCAGGCGCGGATGTGGGTTTCGGCGAAGGCCACGCTGACCTGCATTGGCCCGCCGTCGCGGATCGGGTTCTTGTGTTCGAAGATGGTCTGGCCGAACGGCAGCTCGCGCACCATGTCCTCGTACAGCGCGTTCATCTCGCGCTTGGTGCGCAACGCGTTCACCCTCTGCTTGAAGGTGCGGCCGTCGGGCGAGGTCTTGCTCATCGCCGCGTCCACCACGAAGGACGGAATCAGGTATTTCTGCCGGCGCTCTTCGATCTCGCCCCAGACTATCTTGGACAGATTGGGCACCACCGGGTCCGGGCTGAAGCCGGACTCCTGCTCCGCCACCGCCAGCACCGCGCAGAAGAACTGCGGCGTGTACGGGATCTTCAAGTGGCTGAACGCGCCCATGATGTCGCGGCTCCAGCCCTTGCGGTCGGGTATGCCCTGCGGCAGCAGCCGCTCCAGCAAGTCCCGGCCCTGGCTGTCGGCGATCGCGGCCGGCGGCTGCGCCGGCCTGGAGATGGGCAGCGACGGAACCGGCGCCGGGGCTGGCGGCGTTTGCGGCAAGGCCTCCACCGCGGGCGCGGAGGCCGGCGTCTCCATCGCGGGGGCGACGATGGGAGCGGGAGCGGAAGCCGGGTTGGGCGGCGTGGCGCAGGCGGCCAGCAGCAGGCTGCCTGAGAGCAGGGTCAGACGAACTTTCAAGGCGTGTCTCGCAAAACGGGCAAAACGGGAGTTTAGCCCAGTCTGGCCATCCGCTGGCATGCCGCGCTCAATTCAGATCAAACTGTTTGAAGCTACCGTCGGCATGCATGGCGTTGATCGCCTGGTTGAGGCGGGCCATCGCCTCGTCGCTGACCTGGCGGTTGCAGGCGAACGCGACATCCACCCGGTCCACCACCAGCGCCACCCGGGGCTGGGGAATGCCCAGCCGGCGCGACATCGAGGTCAGGCCGACATCCAGCATCGCCCACAGGTCCAGCCGTCCCAACTGCAGCTTCTCCAGGCCGGAGAGATAGTCCACGCTTTCATCCATCACCAGGCCTTGCTGTTTCAGCCGCGCCGCCACCGCGGTGCCGCGCATCGCTCCCACCCTCAGCTTCCTGGCCTGCTCCAGGCTATGCAGTTGACGCGGGTCGTCGCTGCGGGCCAGCAACACCAGCCGCATCGGCACGATGGGAACCGTCCACTTGAACATCTCCCGCCGTTCCGGCAGCGGACTGATCGGCAGGCAGGCATCGGCCTGCTGTTGCGCCAGCAACATGGCGCGCGCCTGCGGATAGGCGATGAACTCGAACTCCATGCCGGCGCGGCGCGCGATCGCCCGCATCAGGTCTATCCCGCCGCCATGAAAGGTCTTGCCGTCGGCCTCCAGTTCTATCACTTCCGGAACGGGCCCCAACAGGATGCGCAGGGTCTCCGCCCGCGCCGGCATCCACAGCAGCCAGCCCGACAAGGCGCACCATCGCCACCAACCCATAGACGCTCCCTGCTGGACCCCTGTTAGAACCATAGCAAAACGGGAGGCCCGCGCCTCCCGTTAGTCACCCGCCTCCCGGCTAGATGCTCACCACCATGATCCAGCCTATCAGCGCCGGCGCCAGCGCCATGCAGAAGCCGCGCATGCACCGCATCAGCCGCGGGGAACGGCCGGACGACAGCTCCCCCCTCACCACCGGCCAGGCCTTCCAGCCGACAAACAGCGCCAGCAGCAGCTCGCCCAAGGGCATCAGCAGCTTGGAGGTGAGGAAATCCAGCAGGTCGAAGAAATTCATTCCCATCACCAGAAAATCCCCCCAGACGCCCAGCGACAACGACGCCGGTATGCCCAAGAGGAAGATACCGGCCGCCATGCTGCAAGCGGCGGTGCGGCGTGACAAGCCCAGCTCGTCGATGGCGAAGCTGGTCACCACCTCCAGCAGCGAAACGGAAGACGTCAACGCCGCCAGCAACAGCAGGCAGAAGAACATCACCGCAAACAGCTGGCCAAACGGCAGGTGGGCGAACACCGCCGGCATGGTGATGAAGGTGAGGCCAGGCCCGGCGGATGGATCAAAGCCGAAAGCGAACACCGCCGGCAAGACCATCAGCCCGGCCAGGAAGCAGGTGGCCACCGTCAGCGCGATCACCCACAGCGCAGAACCCAGCAGATTGGATTCACGGTCAACGTAGGAACCGTAAGTGATCATGATGCCCAGACCCAGCGACAGCGAGAAGAAGGCCAGTCCCAGCGCATCCACCAGCATCGCGCCGCTGACCTTGGAAAGGTCCGGCGTGACGAAGTAAAGCACGCCGTCCCAGGCGCCCGGCAACGTCAGCCCGCGCGCGATCAGCAGCAGCATCAGCACGAACAAGGCCGGCATCAGGAATTTGGACAGCCCCTCGATGCCCTTCTGCACGCCGCCCACCACCACCGCCAGCGTCAGCAGCGCGAAGCCGGCGTGATAGGCCAGCGGCTGCAGCGGATGGCTGATGAAGCTGCCGAAAATGCCGCCCAGCGCCTTGGCGTCGGCGGTCATGATGCTGCCATCCAGCGCCTTGCCGATGTAGGCGATGGTCCAGCCGCCCACCACACTGTAGAACGACAGAATCAAAAAGCACACCAGCACGCCCATATAGCCGATCACCGGCCAGAAGCCGCCGGCCAGCCGGCGGAAGGCGCCGACCGCCCCGGCGTTCGACGCCCGTCCCAGGGCCATCTCCGACAGCATCAGCACCAGCCCCAGCGTCAGGCAGATGCCCAGGTAGATAAACAAAAAAGCGCCGCCGCCATTGGTGGCGGCCACGTAGGGAAACTTCCAGATGGCACCCAGCCCGATGGCCGAGCCGGCTGCCGCAAGAATGAAACCGAGGCGCGAGCCCCATTGAGATCTAGCCATGTCCTGTCACTTCTTTGTCGTATTGATTTTGAAAACGCATGCCGCGCCCCTTGGCGCGCGCGGAAACACGTTCCGCCATCGCAAAGAAGGGGCTGTGGCATGGTGGCCGCGCGCCTGCAGCGGCGGCCGGATATCCGCCCAAGCCGGCTTATGGCTTGCAACGGATGTCTGATGTCCGCGCGGCCGGGCCGGCTCAGCCGGAAAAGCGCGGGCTTTCCAGGCGGGCGGCGGCGCGGAGCGCGGAACCGGGAGAGGAAACCGTCTGTTCAACGGCGGCTACTGGGGCCTCGGGGGTGGTGAAGCCGGCCAGTCCTCATGAAGTACCCACGGATACGTTTCAAAATGTAACACGATTGCGGGCAGTATCTAACAAAAAAGCCCGCCCCGCGCCAGATTACCCAGAGCGCATGCAAAACCCCGTCCCTTGCAGCGCCACTTTCACAGTGAAATTTGTCTCAACTAGAATAAAATTAAGTAAAAGCACGTAATGCCCGGTCGGATGCCTGGCAAAGCGGGCCATTCTCGCTTGCCACTGGAGTTGAATTCATGGTCACTTTTCAGGCGCTCCAACCGTTGATCGACACCGTCCAGGGTTGCCTGGTCCTGGCGCGCCCGGGCGATGGCCGCATCTCCTTCGCCAACCAGCTGGCCTACATTCTGCTTGCCTGCCCGCACGACGAGCTGCTGGACCGCTCCATCTTCGACTTCCTGCAGGACCCCGCCATTGCCGCCGGCATCGCCGCCGAGCTGGCCGACGACAACATGATCTACAACCGCAGCATGCAGTTGAGGACCGCCACCGGCCGACACTTCGAGGCGCAGCTGTCGGTGCGCAAGGTCAGCCTCAACGACCATCCGATGCTGGTGTTCAGCTTTTCCGACCGCACCGAGGCCAAGGTGATGAGCCAGTTGCTGGACTTCGAGCGCCAGCTGGTGGAGCGCTCGCTCAACATCGTCAAGACGCTGAAAGAGGAAGGCGGCCAGAGCGAGGACGAGGACAAGCTGACCGGAGTGGTGGGCATGCACCGGCTGATGACCATCGCCCATGCCGAAACCAGCCGGGCCCGCCGCTACGGCGGCCCCTTGTCCGGGCTGGTGCTGGAGTTGGTCAACGTGCCGGAAATGGTGCCGGAGCAGGACGACGGCTCGGCCTATAGCCATCTGATCCGCCTGGCCAGCAGCCTGTGCCTGCAAAGCAGCCGCGACAGCGACCTGGTGGCGCGCCGCAGCGCCAACGCCTTCATCATTCTGCTGCCCAGCACGCCGATGAGCGGCGCCAATGAAATGGGCCGGCGGCTGATCAAGTCGTTGCGCCAACTGACCTTCCTCTACCAGGGAGTGGAGCACCAGGCCGCCGCCTGCGTTGGCGTCAGCGCGTTGCGCCCGATGGAAACCAGCCCCGCCCCGATGCTGGAGCGGCTGGAGCAGGCACAGTTGAAAGCGCGCGAAGGCGGCGCCAACTACATCATCAAGTTGCCCTGACACCCCACAGGCGAAAAAAACCGCCTGGCGTTGCGCACAGGCGGTTTTTCATCAGGGCAAAGCGGCTCAGGCCAGCCTGCCCAGCAGCTTCTGATGTATGCCGCCGAAACCGCCGTTGCTCATCACCAGCAGATGGTCGCCCGGCTGGGCCTCCGCCACGATGGCGTCGACCAGCGCGTCGAAGTCGCTGAAGGTCTGCGCCTTGCCGCCCAGCGGCGTCAGCGCTTCGGCCGGGTTCCAGTTGAGGCCGACTGCCGAGCAGAACACCCGGTCGGCCAGCTGCAAGGACACCGGCAACGCGTCCTTCATCGAGCCCAGCTTCATGGTGTTGGAGCGCGGCTCCAGCACCGCCAGGATGCGCGCCGCGCCCACCTTGCGGCGCAGGCCCTCCAGCGTGGTGGCGATGGCGGTGGGATGGTGGGCGAAATCGTCGTAGACGGTGACGCCGCCGGCCACGCCCTTCACTTCCATCCGCCGCTTGACGTTTTCAAAGCGGGACAAGGCCGCGATCGCGTCCTTCACCGTCACGCCGACATGGCGGGCGGCGGCGATAGCCGCCAGCGCGTTCAGGCGGTTGTGCTCGCCCATCAGCGCCCAGCCCACCGCGCCCTGCGACTTGCCATCCAGCAGCACTTCAAAGCTGCCGTCCTCGGCCAACGCGCCGAGCTGCCAGCCCTGGTCGGCGCCGAAGCGCTCCACCGGCGTCCAGCAGCCGCGCTCCAGCACGCGGTCGAGACTGGCCTCGCGGCCATTGCTGACGATGCGGCCATTGCCAGGAATGGTGCGCACCAGATGATGGAACTGGGTTTCGATGGCGGCCAGGTCGGCGAAGATGTCGGCGTGGTCGAACTCCAGATTGTTCAGCACCGCGGTGCGCGGGCGGTAGTGGACAAACTTGGAGCGCTTGTCGAAGAAGGCGGTATCGTATTCGTCGGCCTCGATCACGAAGAAGGGGCTGACGCTGTCCGCGTCCTGCGCCGGCGCGCCCGGCAGCCGCGCCGAGACGCCGAAGTTCTGCGGGATGCCGCCGATCAGGAAGCCCGACGCCAGGCCGGCGTCTTCAAGAATCCAGGCCAGCATCGAGCTGGTGGTGGTCTTGCCGTGGGTGCCGGCCACCGCCAACACCCACTTGTCCTGCAGCACGTTCTCCGCCAGCCATTGCGGACCGGAAATGTAAGGCAGGCCGCGGTTGAGGATTTCCTCCATCAGCGGCTTGCCGCGCGTCACCACATTGCCGATCACGTAGACGTCAGGGTCCAGATCCACCTGCTCCGCCCCGAACCCCTGGGTCAGCTCGATTCCCATCGCCTCCAGCTGGGTGCTCATCGGCGGATAGACGTTGGCGTCGCAGCCGGTCACCTTGTGGCCGGCCTGTTTGGCGATGGCGGCGATGCCGCCCATGAAGGTACCGCAGATACCCAGGATGTGGATGTGCATGATGTGGGTCAGTAAGGCGTTCAGGACAAGGTTGCTAGGATACCCGAAGCGTCAGGCGCCGGAAATGTCGGCCCCCGTCTTCCTCCGGACAAACCGCATGGCCAGACGAAAAAGCCCGCGGCCATCGCTGCGGGCTTTCGTCCAGACACGCGCCAGGACTCAGAAAAACAACACCGTCATCAGCACGAAGCACGGCATCAGGATGGAGACCGACCACAGCATGTAGCCGAAAAAGCCCGGCATCTTGACATGGCGGTGCTCGGCGATGGCTTTGACCATAAAGTTGGGCGCATTGCCGATATAGGTCATCGCCCCCATGAACACCGCGCCCATCGAGATGGCCAGCAGCGTGCTCGCCAGCGGGCCCATCAGCGTGGCCGCATCGCCGGAAGCCAGGTTGAAGAACACCAGGTAGGTCGGCGCGTTGTCCAGGAAGCTGGACAGGATGCCGGTCATCCAGAAGTACATGCCGTCCAGCGGCTTGCCGTCCGGGCCGGACACCGTCTGCACCAGGCCGGCCAAGTCGCCGTGGACGCCGGCGCGCAGGATGGCGATCACCGGCACGATGGTGATGAAGATGCCGGCGAACAACTTGCCTACCTCCAGAATGGGCAGCCAGTTGAACTCGTTGCCGGCGCGCACCTGCTTGGGCGTGATCCACAGCGAGACGAAGGCCAGCAGCAGCAGGATGACGTCGCGCAGCAGGTTCTGCAGCTCCAGATGGGCTCCGGGCAGCTCCAAGACGATGCCGGGCTGCCACAGGCCGGACATCAGCACCGCCGCCACCACCCCGGCCAGCAGCCAGAAGTTGCGCTTGCCGTACAGCTTGAGCGGCTTGTCGTGGCTGCGGTCCACCGGCTTGAGCGTGCCCTCCTTCGCTTCCTGCGCATACAGGTGGCGGTCGAGGAAATAGAATACCGTCAATAACAACACCGCCAGCGTCGCCACCGGCAACAGCATGTGCTGGAAGGTCCAGCCGAAAGTCACGCCCTTAAGAAAGCCGAGGAACAGCGGTGGATCGCCCAGCGGCGTCAGGCCGCCGCCGACGTTGGCCACCAGGAAAATGAAGAACACCACCACGTGCACATTGCGCTGGCGGCCTTCGTTCGCCTTGAGCAGCGGGCGGATCAGCAGCATCGCCGCTCCGGTGGTGCCCATGATGGATGCCAGCAGCGTGCCGATGGCCAGCATGGCGGTGTTCAGCCGGGGGGAGCCGTGCAAGGAGCCCCACACCAGGATGCCGCCGGACACGGTGTACAGCGCGAAGAGCAGCATGATGAAGGGGACGTATTCGGTCAGCAGCGCGTGCAGCACCAGCGTGGCGGCGTGGCCCAGGCCAAAGGAGACGGCGAACGGCGCCAGGAACAATACGGTCCAGGCGGCGGTGATCTTGCCGAAGTGATGATGCCAGACGCCGGGGGCCAGCATGGGAAACAGCGCGATGGACAACAGGATGCCGGCAAACGGCACGCCCCAGACCAGTCCCATCGCGGCCCCATCCATATCCGCCGCCTGCGCGAGCGCCGGCAGCATGGACAAGGCCGCCATGCCAAGTAATTTCTTATTCATCAGTCCTTCCCGCGGGCATGCGCCCATAAACAAAAACGCAGCGTCAAGCTGCCAGAACATTCCCGGTTGTATTGTCGGCACGGGCCGGGCTCCGGGTGCCGGCCTGTGGCATAGGCGCCGCCTGGCGGCGCCTGCGGGCTTAGCGGTTGCCCCTCTGGATGAACTCTATCTTGTAGCCATCCGGATCCTCGATGAAGGCGATCACCGTGGTGCCGTGCTTCATCGGGCCGGCTTCGCGCGTCACCTTGCCGCCCTTGGCGCGCGCCATGTCACAAGCGGCGTAGGCATCGTCCACTTCGATGGCGATATGGCCATAGCCATTGCCCAGCTCGTAGGATTCGGTGTCCCAGTTGTGGGTCAGCTCCAGCACGGTGTGGTCGGCCTCGTCGCCGTAGCCGACGAAAGCCAGCGTGAAGCGGCCTTCCGGAAAGTCGGAACGGCGCAGCAGTTTCATGCCGAGTACTTCCTGATAGAACGATAAGGAGCGCTCAAGGTTCCCGACGCGCAGCATGGTATGGAGCATTCGCATAATCAATATCCTCGAAAATCAGTCAAAAGCAAACAAGGCGCCGCCATGTTGGCGCAGCCAGCGGCGGGCTTCGCGCCAGGCGGGGTAGAGACGCTCGGTCTCCGCCCAAAACGCCGGGGAATGGTTCATGTGTTGCAGATGGGCCAGTTCATGGGCAATCACGTAGTCGATCACCGCCAGCGGCGCCTGCATCAGCCGCCAGTTCAGCCGTATCCGGCCATCGGCGCTGCAGCTGCCCCAGCGGGTGCGGGCGGACGACAATTGCAGCTGGGCGGGCGGACGCGGGCAGCGCGCCGCCAACAGCGCCAGGCGGCTGGGAAACAGCGTAGCCGCCTCGCGTTTCAGAAATTTGGCCAGAACGGTCTTCAAACCCTCCCGGTCGTCCGCAGCCACGCCGCCCACCACCAGCGCGTCGGGACCGTGGCGCACCGTCCTGCGCTGGCCGCCAGCCAGTTGCAGCGGCAGCGCGTCGCCCAACAGGGTCAGATGGGTGAGCTCGACCCCTGCCGCCAGTTGGCTGCGCTGGCGCAGCACATGGCCGATTATCCAGTCGCGGCGCAGCTCCAGCACCTGGTGCAAGCGCTGTTGGCTGACCCCGGGCGCGGCGATCAGCTCCACCACGCCGCCGTGCACCTTGATGCCTATGCTCTTGCGCGCGCGGCGGGTGAGCAGCACCGGCGCCTCGCCGTCAGGCAGAGGCAGGCGGTGCCAAACGCTGGCGTTTTTCATCTGGGTGGGCAAAGGGGCCGACTCCGCCTATCAGGCGCTGCTGCGACTCGATCCAGGCTTCGGCCTCCGCCATCATGGCTTCCGGGCCGACCGCCTCGCTCGGATAGATAGGTGGGCCGATCACCACGGTGATTTCGCCCGGGTACTTGAGAAAAGCGTTGCGCGGCCAGAACTCACCGGCATTGTGCGCCACCGGAGACATCGGCATGTCGAACTGCTTGGCCATGCGCGCCGCGCCCAGCTTGTACTTGCCCGGCATGCCAGGCTTGGTGCGGGTGCCCTCCGGAAACACCGTGATCCAGAAGCCGTGGCGCTTGCGCTCCAGCCCCTGCTGCAGCAGGCGCTGGTTGGAGCGGGAGCGGTCGGAGCGGTTGATGATGATGGGGTTCATCAGCACCAGGCCCCAGCCGAAGACGGGAATCCAGGTCAGCTCGCGCTTGGCCACGTACACCTGCCAGGGAAAGATCTTCTGCAATGCCAGCGTCTCCCAGCCCGACTGGTGCTTCGATGTGATCACCGACGGCTCCGACGGGATATTTTCGCGGCCGACGACCTTGTATTTCAGACCGACCACATGCTCCAGCGTCCACAGCAAGGACTTCGCCCAGGTGACCCCCAGCACATGGCGGCTGCGGCGCGGCAAGGGCGCGGCCAGAAACAGCAGCAGGAAGAACAGCGGCGTGACGATGCACAACACCAGCCAGTACAGCAGATTGCGTATCCATAGACTGATCATGCTTGCAGTTTCTACCTCAATGGTGATTGATCAGATGCTCGGCGGCATCATACAAATCGTTGAAGACCAAGGTGCTTTCCGGCAGGTTGCCGGCCGCCAGCGTCTTGACGCCCTTGCCGGTTTTCACCAGCATAGGCTGGCCGCCTACCGCGGCGATGGCTTCCAGGTCGCGCAGGCTGTCGCCTATCAGCGGCAGGCCTTCCAGCTTGACGTTGAAACGCTCGGCGATCTCCAGCACCATGCCGGGCAGCGGCTTGCGGCATTCGCAGCCGTGATCCGCCGCGTGCGGACAGAACACCACCGCGTCGATGCGGCCGCCGGCCTGGTTCACCAGCCGGTGCATCTTCTCGTGCATGGCGTTGAGCGCGTGCACGTCGAACAGGCCGCGGGCGATGCCGGACTGGTTGGTGGCCACCACCACCCGCCAGCCCGACTGGGTCAGGTTGGCGATGGCTTCCAGGCTGTGCTCGATCGGCACCCATTCCACGCTGTTCTTGACGAAATCGTCGCGATCCTGGTTGATCACGCCGTCACGGTCGAGAATGACTAGTTTCACGCTTCCCCCATTTAACAGTAGGGCGCAAGCCCCGGAGGGGCCTTCCGCCCTATCCTCACTCGGCCAGCAGCGAAATGTCGGCCACGCGGTTGAACAGTTCGGCCAGCCGCGCCAAGAGCGCGATGCGGTTGGCGCGCACCGCGGCGTCTTCCGCCATCACCATCACGCCGTCGAAGAAGGCGTCTACCGGCGCCTTCAAGCTGGACAGCTGCGCCAGCGCGGCGGCGAAGTCGTGCGCGGCGAACTTGGCGTCCACCGCCGGCGCCAGCGTTTCCACCGCGTCGAACAGCGCGCGCTCGGCGTCCTCGGCGAACAGCGCCGGATTCACCGCCGTGATCCCGCCCTCGGCCTTCTTCAGGATGTTCTTCACCCGCTTGTTGGCGGCGGCCAGCGCGGCCGCTTCCGGCAACGCCTTGAACTGCGCCACCGCGGCCAGCACCGCGCGCACCTCGGACAGGCGGCTGGGCGCCTGCGCCAGCACGGCGTCGATCTCGTCGCCCTTGCAATCGGCGGCCAGGAAGTTTTTCAGACGGTCCATCATGAAACCGTAGACCTCGTCGGCGACCTTGGCCGACAGCTTGTCCGCCGGGAAGGCGGCGGCAACGATGACCAGCAGCGCTTTCAGGTCCAGGTCGGCCTCCAGCGCCATCCGCACCACGCCCAGCGCGGCGCGGCGCAGCGCGAACGGATCCTTGTCGCCGGTCGGCACCAGCCCTATGCCCCAAATGCCGATGATGGTTTCCAGCTTGTCGGCCAGCGCGACGGCGGTGGCGATCTTGCCCTGCGGCAGCGTGTCGCCGGCGAAGCGCGGGTGGTAGTGGCCCTCGATGGCGGCCGACACTTCCGGGTGCTCGCCGTCGTGCTGGGCGTAGTACATGCCCATGATGCCCTGCAGCTCGGGGAACTCGCCCACCATGTCGGACACCAGGTCGGCCTTGGCCAGGTAGGCGGCGCGGGCGGCCAGCGCGGCGTCGGCGCCCAGCTCATGAGCGATGGCGCCGGCTATGCTCTGCAGACGCTCCACGCGCTCCAGCTGCGAGCCTATCTTGTTGTGGTACACCACGTTGGCCAGCCGCGGCAGGCGGCTGTCCAGGCGAACCTTCTGGTCTTGCTCGAAGAAGAACTTGGCGTCGGACAGACGGGCGCGCAGCACGCGCTCGTTGCCGCCGATGACGAAGGACGGGTCCTGCGGGTCGATGTTGGACACCAGAAGGAAGCGATTCATCAGCTTGCCGCTCTTGTCCAGCAGCGGGAAGTACTTCTGGTTCTGCTGCATGGTCAGGATCAGGCACTCCTGCGGCACTTGCAGGAATTCGGCTTCGAAGCCGGCTTCCATCACCACCGGCCATTCCACCAGGCTGGTCACTTCGTCGAACAGCGCGTCCGGCGCGGCGATGGTGGCGTTCAGGCGGGCGGCGGCCTCGTTCAGTTTGTGGCCGATCAGTTCGCGGCGGGCGGCGAAGCTGGCGATAACCTTGCCGTCCTCATGCAGCGTTCGGGCGTAGGCGTCGGCGTTGGCGACGCTCACCTCGCCCTGCGACAGGAAGCGGTGTCCGCGGGTGGTCTTGCCGCTTTTGAGGCCCAGCACTTCGCCGTCGATCACGGTTTCGCCGTGCAGCATGATCAGGCCATGCACCGGACGGACGAACTGCACGTCCAGATTGCCCCAGCGCATCAGCTTGGGCGCGGGCAGCTTCTTCAGCGCCAGCGCCACCACGTCGGCCAGCCGCGCGGACAGCGCTTCGCCGGTCTTGGTGCTGGAATAGGCGTACACATCCTGCTTGCCGTTGGTGACAACGGCGAGGTCGGACACTTCGACGCCGCAGGAGCGGGCGAAACCGGCCAGCGCCGGAGTCGGTTGGCCGTCCTTCATGCCGGCCGCCACCGCCGGCCCCTGGCGGGTGATGCTCTGGTCAGGCTGTACCGACAACACCTGCGGCAGCTGCACCGCCAGGCGGCGCGGCGACGCGTACGCCACCGCCTCGGCATCGGCGGCGATGAACTGCATCTTTTTCAGTTCTTCGGTAATGGTCTGGGCAAAACTGGCTGCCAGACGCGGCAGGGCCTTGGGCGGCAGCTCCTCGGTCAGGAGTTCTATCAGCAGGGTGGCGTTCATTATCTTCATTTCAATTATTTTGGGGAGCTGCGCCGGCCGCCTCGCAGATCACCTTCATCATGGCGTGGGCGACCGAATCCTCGTTCACCGGCTGCCACGTCCAGGCGTAGCGCGGCACCGGGAACATGGTGGAAAACAGGTGTTTGTTGTTCCGGTCGAAATACTCGGAACCGACAAACACATACTGGTACTGCCTGCAATCGGCGTAGCCTGTGGTGCGCCGGATATTGAAATGCAGGCGGTAGGACTTTTCGTAACGCGGCTGGCCGAAGCGCTCCTGATTGATGAAATGCACCAATCCGTCCTTGCCCAGCCACAGGGAGTTGCCGTCTATCGCCAGTTGCAGCGACTGGCCGTCCTGATACACCACCCAGTCGGCGGGCTGCTCGGCCCAGGCTGGCAGGCCGCAGCTCAGCAATATCGCAAGACAGGCTTTCATCGTCCACTCCCGGGGCAAACCGGCCAACGCCGGCCTTACCAGCATAGGCAATGCCAGTAAGACCTCGTCAGTCCTTGCTGCACATCGGGAAGCCCAGCGCCTCGCGGGCGTCGTAATAAGCCTGGGCCACGCCGCGCGACAGCGTGCGGATGCGGCCGATGTAGGCGGCGCGTTCGGTCACCGAGATCGAGCCGCGCGCATCCAGCAGGTTGAAGGTGTGGCCGGCCTTCAGGATCATCTCGTAGGCAGGCAGCGGCAGGCTGGCATCCAGCAGCTTCTTGGCTTCGGCTTCGTAATCGTTGAACTGGCGGAACAGCAGCTCGACATTGCTGTGCTCGAAAGCGTAGCGGGACTGCTCCACTTCGTTCTGATAGAACACGTTGCCGTAGGTCACCGGCTGGCCATCCGGCAGATGGGTCCAGATCAGGTCGTAGACGTTTTCCACGCCCTGGATATACATCGCCAGCCGCTCCAGGCCGTAGGTGATCTCGCCCAGCACCGGCTTGCAATCCAAGCCGCCCACCTGCTGGAAATAGGTGAACTGCGTCACTTCCATGCCGTTCAGCCACACTTCCCAGCCCAGGCCCCAGGAGCCCAGCGTCGGGTTTTCCCAGTCGTCCTCGACAAAGCGGATATCCTGCTGGGTCGGGTCCAGGCCCAGTTCCTTCAGGGAGCCCAGATACAGCTCCTGGATATTGGCCGGCGCCGGCTTGAGCACCACCTGGAACTGGTGGTGCTGGAACAGGCGGTTGGGGTTTTCGCCGTAGCGGCCGTCCTTGGGGCGGCGGCTGGGCTGCACGTAAGCGGCGTTCCACGGCTCCGGCCCCAGCGCGCGCAGGAAGGTGGCGGTGTGCGAGGTACCCGCGCCCACTTCGGTATCGTACGGCTGCAGCAGCGCGCAGCCTTGGCGGTTCCAATAGTGCTGGAGCGTGAGGATGATTTCCTGGAAGGTAAGCATAAACGTGGCGGTAAAAGAAGAAGTAAACGCCGATTCTACCGCCTAGCGCCGCCGGCGCAAAGCCGGGCCGTCCCGACTAGCGATGGAAAGCGCCAGACGGCGCCCCTTCTCCAGGCAATCCGGCAGCGACGCCCCATCCAGCCAATTGACGCAAAGATGCAGTCCCCGCTCGGCCCATGGCGCGAAGGCGGCGCGCAGCTCGCCCTGCACCGCCGTCCCCTGCGGCAAGGCTGTCGGCCAGCGGGTAAGCCGCTGAGCCAGTGGCCGCTCGCGCAGGCCGAACAGCCGCTCCAGCTCGCGGTTGAGCAGAGCCAGCAACGCCTCGTCATCCAGCGCCATCAGCCCGGCCTGGCGCCGGCCGCCGATGAAGCTGGTCAATAGCCGCTCGCCCGGCCGGCAGACATGCGGATAGAGATTGCTGCTCATCAGATGGCCCAGCGCCAGCGCGGCTTCGCTGCCGGGATGCAGGCCGCCGAAGCCCGGCAGCGGGCGGGCCAGCGCGCTGGCCCGCACCAGGGTGGACGCCACCGCCACCGGCGCGTACGGCACCCTTAGGCAAAGCGCGGCCGGCTTCGGCGCCAGCGGCTGCAACAAAACGGCGGCCCGGTCGGCGGGCAGGGCCAGCACCACCCGGTCAAAGCGCTCCCAGCCCGCCGCCGTGCGCAAGCGCCAGGCTCCGCCGGCGCGCGCCAACTCCAGCACCGGCGAGTCCAGCCTCACCTGCAGATCCTGCGCCAAGCGCCGCGGCAAACTCTGCAAGCCGCCGTCCAAGGTGCAGACGCGCCGGCGGCCGCTCCGGCGATGCGTCCGCAGCAAGGCCCGCCACAACGGCCCCGGCTGCTGCGCGGCGACCGCGAGCGCCGGCAGGGTTTCCGCCAGCAGCAACTCCTCCGGATCGCCGGCGAAGATCCCGCTCACCAGCGGGTCCAGCAGCCGCTCCAGCACTTCCGCGCCAAAGCGCTCCCGACAGAACGCCGCCAGGCTGGCCTGCCCCGCCTGCGGGCCGCCATGCCGCAACAGCCCGGACAACAGGCGGCGCTTGGCCGGCCAGGTCAGAAAATCTCCCGCCAGCAGCGCCAGCGGCCCGCCCGGCAGCCGGCAATATTCTCCCCGCAGCAGCACATGGCGCTGGCCGCAACCCGGCGCCGGCCATAGCGGCGTCAGGCCCAGGCGGGAAAACCATCGCAGCAGCGCCTCGTCCGCCAGCAGGGTGTTCGGCCCGGCCTCGCACAGCATGCCGGCGGACAGCGTGCGCACCTTGCCGCCAACGTCGCCCGAGGATTCGAATACCCGCGCCGACAGGCCCTGCTCCCGCAACCACCAGGCGCAGGACAAGCCGGACACCCCCGCCCCTATCACCGCGATCATGCGCGCTCCAAACCAAGATTGCCCGGCGCCGATTATCCCGGCCATCCCGCCCACGCTCCATGATGACCATCAAATGGAAGCCTTCGCGCCACAAAACCGCCCCCTCCCCGATCCGCGCCGGACTATACCAAGAACACAGAGATAATCCGATCCCGGACGAGATCCACAGATGGCGCACGAAATCCGCATGAAAACCAAGCTGATCCTGCTAGGCCTGATCAATCTGGCCATCTTGCTGCTGCTGACAGGAGCCGGCGTCTACCAGCTGTCCGCCATGAGCGGCGACATGGAATGGCAACTGAACCACGTCACCCGACAAAGCCGGATCAACCGCAGCGTGCAACTGGCCAATCTGCGCTTCAAGATCCAGGTGCAGGACTGGAAGGACATCCTGCTGCGCGGCAACAACCCCGCCGATTACAGCCGCTATCTCGAAGCCTTCCAAACCGAAGGGCGCGCAGTGGAACAGCAGCTGGAGCAGGCCGCCAGCCTGCTGCAGGACAGCGGCCAGGACCGCGCGGCCGTGGACGCCATCCTGCAGCAGCACCGCCAGATGGATGGCCGCTACCGCGCCGCTCTGGCCGCCTTCCATCAGAACGACCACCTGTCCGGCCAGAGCGTGGACCGCCAAGTCAAGGGCATGGACCGCGATATGACCGAACAGCTGCTCAAGGCCAGCGACGGCATCCAGGACGCGTTCGAACAACTACTGCGGGACCAGATAGCCGAATCGCGGCGCCACTACCGGGAAGCGCGGCTCTGGTTTGCCGCCGCCGCGCTGCTCAGCCTGGCCATGCTGGCCGCCGCCATCGCTTACATCGGCCGCAGCCTGTTCCTGCAGGTGGGCGGCGAGCCGGCCGAGGTGGCCGCCATCGCCAAGCAGGTGGCTGGCGGCGACCTGACCATCAAGGTGGAGCCGCGCCCCGGCGACGACATCAGCATCCTGGCGGCGATGGCGCAGATGGTGCGGCAGCTGACCGGCGTGATAGCTGAGCTGGAGCGGAATGCCGAAGCGCTGAACCTGACCTCGGAAGAAGTCTCCGCATCGGCGCAGGCGCTGAGCCAGAGCGCCTCGCAACAGGCGGCCAGCCTGGAGGAGACCAGCGCCTCGGTGGAGGAGATCACCGCCACGGTGGCGCAGAACTCCGACAACGCCCACATCACCAACGAAATGGCGGGCAAGGCTACGGCGGACGCCGGCCTGGGCAGCCAGGCGGTGGGCCAGACCGTGCTGGCGATACGGGAAATCGCGCGCCAGATCGAAATCATCGACGACATCGCCTACCAGACCAATCTGCTGGCGCTCAACGCCGCCATCGAGGCGGCGCATGCCGGCAAGCAGGGCAAGGGTTTCACCGTGGTGGCGGCCGAAGTGAGGAAGTTGGCCGAGCACTGCCAGACGGCCGCGCGCGACATCGGCAAGCTGGCCGGCGACAGCGTGGGCCTGGCCGAACAGGCCGGCGGGCTGCTGCAGCAGATGCTGCCCTCCATCCGCAAGACAGCGGACCTGGTGCAGGAAATCACCATGGCGTCGCAGGAGCAGAGCGAGGGGCTGATGCAGATCAATACCGCGGTTTGCCAGCTTTCCATGGCCACCCAGCTGAATGCCTCCACCTCCGAGCAACTGTCCGCCACCGCCGACCAGCTCAACCATCAGGCGCTGCGGCTGAAACAGATGATGGCGTTCTTCAAGACCCGTCAGGCGACGGGCACGCTGCCGTTCCGGCCCTGAGCCTGCGCCGCAAAGCAAAACGGCTCCCACCGGGGAGCCGTTCGCGTGGCGCAGCCGGGAGCCGGATCAGCTCCAGTCCAGGATCACCTTGCCGCTCTGGCCGGACAGCATGGCGGCGAAACCGGCCTCGAAATCGTCCACCTTGAAGTGATGGGTGACGATAGGAGTGATGTCCAGGCCGGACTGGATCAGCGCCACCATCTTGTACCAGGTCTCGAACATCTCGCGGCCGTAGATGCCCTTGATTTCCAGGCCTTTGAAGATCACCTGGTTCCAGTCGATGGCGGTATTGGACGGCGGGATGCCCAGCAGCGCCACCTTGCCGCCGTGGTTCATCGTCTCCAGCATCTGGCGGAAGGCCTGCGGGTTGCCGGACATCTCCAGGCCCACGTCGAAGCCCTCGGACATCTTCAGCTCTTCCATCACCGCCTTCAGGTCCTGCTTGGCGACGTTGACGGCGCGGGTGGCGCCCATCTTCTTCGCCAGTTCCAGCCGGTAGTCGTTGACGTCGGTGATGACGACATGGCGCGCGCCGACGTGCCTGGCGATGGCCACCGCCATGATGCCGATGGGGCCGGCGCCGGTGATCAGCACGTCCTCGCCCACCAGGTTGAAGCTCAGCGCGGTGTGCACGGCGTTGCCGAACGGGTCGAAGATGGACGCCAGATCGTCGGAAATGTCGTCCGGGATCGGGAAGGCGTTGAAGGCCGGGATCACCAGGTATTCGGCGAACGCGCCTTCGCGGTTGACGCCCACGCCAGTGGTATTGCGGCACAGGTGGCGGCGGCCGGCGCGGCAATTGCGGCAGTGGCCACAGGTGATGTGGCCTTCGCCGGACACCCGCTGGCCGATCTGAAAGCCCTGCACTTCCGAGCCCATGCCGGCCACCACGCCGACGTATTCGTGACCGACGTGCATCGGCACCGGAATGGTCTTCTGCGCCCACTCGTCCCAGTTCCAGATGTGGATGTCGGTGCCGCAGATGGCGGTCTTGGAAATCTTGATCAACAGATCGTTATGGCCGACTTCCGGCATGGCCACATCGGTCATCGAAAGACCGGGAGCGGCCTTGAGTTTGGCTAGCGCCTTCATGATTCGCTTATCCTTGCCCGCCGCGCCGGGCACCGGCCCCGCGCGGCGGCTGATGCATTAATTGGAGATGACGCCCAGTTCGCGGCCCACCTTGATGAAGGCGGCCACCGCGCGCAGCACCTGCTCTTCGCTGTGCGCCGCGGACATCTGGGTACGGATGCGCGCCTTGCCCTTGGGCACCACCGGGTAGGAGAAGCCGATCACGTACACGCCCTCCTTCAGCAACCTGGCGGCCATCTCGCCGGCCAGGCGGGCGTCGCCCAGCATCACCGGCACGATCGGGTGTTCGCCCGGCACCAAGGTGAAGCCGGCGGCGGCCATTTCCTTGCGGAACAGCTCGGCGTTGCGGCGCACCTTGGCGCGCAATTCGCTGCCTTCGCCGCTCTTCAAGATGTTCAGCACTTCCACGCTGGCGGCGGCGATGGCCGGAGCCAGCGTGTTGGAGAACAGATAGGGGCGCGAGCGCTGGCGCAGCAAATCGACGATGGGCTGGCGCGCGGCGACATAGCCGCCGGACGCGCCGCCCAGCGCCTTGCCCAGCGTGCCGGTGTAGATATCGACGCGGTCGGCCACGCCGCACAGCTCCGGCGTGCCGGCGCCGTGTTCGCCGATGAAGCCCACCGCGTGGGAATCATCCACCATCACGATGGCGCCGTGGCGGTCGGCCACTTCGCACAGGCCCTTGAGGTTGGCGATGATGCCGTCCATCGAGAACACGCCGTCGGTGACGATCAGCTTGAAGCGGGCGCCGGCAGCCTCGGCGGCCACCAGTTGCGCCTCCAGGTCGGCCATATCGTTGTTCTTGTAGCGGAAGCGCTTGGCCTTGGACAGGCGCACGCCGTCGATGATGGAAGCGTGATTGAGCTCGTCCGAGATCACCGCGTCCTCTTCGCCCAGCAGGGTTTCGAACACGCCGCCGTTGGCGTCGAAACAGCTGGAGTAAAGAATGGTATCGTCGGTGCCCAGGAAGTCGGAAACGGCCTTTTCCAGCTGCTTGTGGATGGTTTGCGTGCCGCAGATGAAGCGCACCGAGGCGCAGCCGTAGCCATATTCGTCCATGCCGGCCTTGGCGGCCAGCACCAGCCGCTTGTCGTCGGCCAGGCCCAGGTAGTTGTTGGCGCAGAAGTTCAGCACCTTCTCGCCGCCGGCCAGCGCGATGCCGGCGCTCTGCGGCGTGGCGATCACGCGTTCCGGTTTCTCGTAGCCGTCGGCCCGGATCTGCGCCAGCGTGGCTTGCAGGTGGGCAAGGTAAGTGTGGTTCATAACAGTCCTTGTGATGGGCCGGACGCGGGCATTCCGCCCGCAGCCGGACTGCGTGGCGGCCCGCCCTGTCAGGCAAGCCGCGCCATAAACTGTCGCCATTCTAGCCCAGCCGTCATGCGGCTAGCAGTGACAGTTTTCAGTGTTTTGGCGGCGCGCTGTCACCGTTGTCCGCGGCGGGCGTCCTGGCGTCGCTGGAGGGCGCGTCTTCCTCGTCGTCCTCCCAGCGCAGGGGCACCACGCCGGGCGGCAACTTGATCGGCGGCTCCTTGCGCGCCAGCCTGGCCAGCGTGCCTATCAGCGCGATGGCCGGCGCGGCGATCACCACCACCCAGAACCACGTCGCATGCAGTACATCCATATTCCCGTCCTCAAAAACAAACACCCCTTGCCGCCAGCGCGATCAAGGGGTGTGGCTCATCTCTTCATATTATCAGCGCTGGCGCAACAGGCGGGCGGCATCCATCGCGAAATAGGTGAGAATGCCGTCGGCGCCGGCGCGCTTGAACGCCAGCAGGCTTTCCATCATGCACTTTTCCTCGTTCAGCCAGCCGTTCTGGAACGCCGCTTTCAGCATCGCGTACTCGCCGGACACCTGGTAGGCGAAGGTGGGCACGCGGAAGATGTCCTTGACGCGGCGGATCACGTCCAGATACGGCATGCCCGGCTTGATCATCACCATGTCGGCGCCCTCCTCCAAGTCCTGCGCCACTTCCTGGATGGCCTCGTCGATATTGCCCGGGTCCATCTGGTAGCTGTTCTTGTCGGCCTTGCCCAGATTGGCCGACGAGCCCAGCGCGTCGCGGAACGGGCCGTAGAAGCCGGACGAATACTTGGCGGAATAAGCCAGGATCTTGGTGTGGATGTAGCCCTCTTCCTCAAACGCCTCGCGGATGGCGCCGATGCGGCCGTCCATCATGTCCGACGGGCCGAACACGTCCACCCCGGACTCGGCGTGGCACAGGCCCTGCTTCACCAGAATCTCGGTGGTTTCGTCGTTCAGCACGTAGCCCTTGGCGTCCAACACGCCGTCCTGGCCGTGGATGGTGTACGGATCCAACGCGCCGTCGGTCATCACGCCCAGCTCCGGGAAGCGTTTTTTCAGCTCGCGCACCACGCGCGGCACCAGGCCTTCCGGGTTGTAGGCCTCGCTGCCCTCGTTGTCCTTGGCGCCGGTGATCACCGGAAACAGCGACAACATCGGAATGCCCAACTCCAACGCCTCTTCCGCCACGTGGAGCAACTTGTCCAGCGTCAGCCTCGGCGCGCCCGGCATCGACGGCACATCCACCTGCTGATTGCTGCCCTCCATCACGAACACCGGATAGATCAGGTCGTTGGCGGTCAGCACGTTCTCGCGCATCAGGCGGCGGCTGAATTCATCCTTGCGCATCCGGCGCATGCGGGTAGCTGGGAAATAGCGATTAGCAAAAATCATGGCAACAGGCCCCCTAAAAAGACATTGGCAATTGTACGCCGATTCTTTCCAGGCGGGCAGCGTCGCGGGTGGTTGGCGGAGGGTTTTGCATTGATCGACGGCGGCCGCCACACCCGCGTGGCACGGGAAGCGCCGAAGCCGCCAGCGCCAAACCACAGAACCAGCTAGCGGGCAATTCGAGAAAACCAAGTCTGCTCCCTATTTTCTTTGGGCGCTGTTGCATAAATTTTTATAATCTCTAAATTTTTAGTTGCAGCCGACGCAGGAAAAGACTCTCCAGTAAAATCAATCACATAACCACCATGAAACTCATTGCTGCTTAAAGTAAAATAATTTGCATTCCCATCCTCGCCATCAGTTAAAAATGGCAAATACATTCCACGAGAAAAATAAACAGAAATTTCTTTTTAAATAATCATCATCTCGCACTTCTGCAACGGAAAAAATATCATCACATTTAGCGAGCAATTGAATAGCATCAATCACATCTTTTTCGCAACCATCAACCGTTAGCGGCAAATATTTTTCCTTACCATTCTGAAAATAAAAACCACCAATCTTCATAATAAATCTCACTTTTTAACTTTGATAGAAGTCATGCCGGGCTGCCAAACATATGCTATTGGGTTTCCATACTTATCAACAGCATTAATTGTTAGTGAGTTGAGCTGTGCATTTTGTGCGGCAGTTGCAATATCTTTCATGCAGTACGTACAAACTGGAGCCCCGTTAACGCTCATTGACATATCCTTCCCAATAGTTTGTCTAGCTTTGTATGCTTGCTGTATAGCACCAACCTCAGCATGCGCATCAGCCATATTTGCATTCGGATATGGCGAGCCATCGCTCTGCGGGGCTTACTCACCACATTGTCAGAAATCAGTGTGCTCGCATTCGAATCCGCCGCATTTGCCGCTCTGGCCGTTTGGTTCGTATCAACGTAAACCTGTCCATTAACATTTACCTGCGCTGTTACTTTGACATTGTTCATGTTGGTGCCCGCAGCAACCAAAGACTCATTCGACAATTGCTGATTCAGCAACGGGGCAGTCGCTGCATTTTCTGCGCCAGCACTGACTTTCAATCCGGAGTTTGCAGAAGCTCCTGCTTAATAAAAAGCCTCGACAGTGCGAGGCTTTTTAGCTACTTCAATTCATATGTAAATCTATCCACCCAGCCATATCGTTCATCCTGCTGCCTTGCTTCTTCAAATATTTGAATGATTAAATTAAAGTCATTACCTAAACCAATCTTTGAGGCTTCTGAATTTTCCCATACGAGATGGCATGGTCTTTCAACCCCTGTACTTAGCACATCTCGAAGCGCATGAAAATTTTTGCCGTAATAATCTTCAATGCCAAGCAGCTTTGAAAATGCACAATGAAATTCACTAACAGTTTGCACCTTGGCGCCATCAAAAAATAACTTCATATTATTTCCACCTCCCAATAGATGTGACTGTATTGTAATGGTCAGTGGTGATATATAACAGACCATCATTTGAATAAAGCAAGCGCGTTCCAGGTTGATTGCTTCTTGACATTGCATTGCTTAGTCCAATGTCAACCTCCTGCCACGTCCTCCCGGCAGCTTGAGGCAAGCCTGCAATAGGTGGGCTATTATTAAAAACATCCCCGCCAAGTTGCGCCCCAGGATTTGTATTCCCCAATGCTTTACCAGGCATCCAGCCATTCTGAACTGCTTCAGCTTTGGTTACATAATTACTTGGCAATTGTCCTGTCGCGCGCAAGCTATCAACGACCTCGTTTGCAGCCTGCGTAGTTTGCAAGTCCATTTTCAGCCCTGCAGCAGAAGCCGCGTTTGCCATGCCTCCAGATGTAACAGCAGAGTTTGCAGACTCAGCGGCCACCGACGGAGTTTTTGCAGCCCCCCTGCCCTGTTGAATGGCATCAACAACCTCCCCAACCTTATCTGACACTCCAGACATTGGTCTCACATTATAAGACCCACCCCCTGCCCTCTGGGAGTTTAATAACCCGTACGCTCCTTCAGCAGCAGCATTAAGGATTGGCATCCCAAGCTTATACAATCCATCGGCATCTCCAGTTGTCAGTTGCTTGACGCCTTCACCAAACTCAGTCGCAGATTGCGCAGCAGCAATAGACCTGGCCGCCACACCAATCCCGCCTGGAAGAGTGAAAAGCGCAGGCGTGCCTACTAAGGCTTGCCAGTCATGCTGATCCTTCAAGCTCACTAGGCCTTGAGCATAACCAGTCAATTCAGCCAAATCACCACGGTCTAATCGCGGACCAGAGCCATTCTTTACTAAGCTCGCTACCGCAACATCGCCATATGATAGCCGATAGTCGCCTAGATATACGGCAAGCTCCTGCGTTTCACCCGCACTGAGCGAATTTGGATTGTTCCTATATTTCTGTAGTAGATAGTCACTACGCTGATCTAGGTCATTCGCCGACAGTACAACCTCTGCCGCATGGTTGGGATCACCCTTTCCTTTCAGCCATCCGATCAAACCTTGGTTATCTTTGAGCACATCCAGTGCTTTATCACGCGTCTTGGTCGCTTTCTTGCCTAGGAAATTATTCTCCATCTCCGTCTTTGCCGCGTCTACCACGGTCGCGGCCGTAGAAGCGCCGCCCGTACCGGCCGCAACACCCGCCAGCAGGCCGCTGACCAGATTCTCGCGCTGCAGCTTCTGTTCCGCTGTCATCTTGTCGGCGTTGGTGCCCTGCAACTTGTCCAGCGCGTTGTTGAGCGCCACGCTGGCTGCTCCACCAACTGCGCCCGCCGCGCAGCTCTGGCTGCTGGCCTCCGCCCCCGCGCAGGCCAGCGCGGCGTGCAATACCGCGCGGACGGTTTCGCCTCCCACCGTCTTGTCGCCCTTCTCCAGCTGATCCGCCATCTGCTTGATCTGCTGGGCTCCCAGACCCTGCAGGTAGGCGATGCCGGCATTTTGCGCCATGCCGTTCAGGCTGTTGCCGACATTGCCGCTTATCCCCGCCGTCACCGCGGCGAGAATCTGGCTGTAGCTGCCGCCCGGCGCCCACTTGGCCGCTTCGTCGGCCTGGGCTTGCAGCTGGCCTTTCTGCTCGGCGCTCAGCGATGGGTCGGCTTTGGCCTTGTCGACAAGGTCTTTCGCCGCCTTGGCTTCGGCCGCCTTGGTGGCGGTGAAGGTGCTGACCTGGTCGGTCAGCGTCTGCACTACGGTGAAGGCGGTTTGCAGTTGCTGCTTGTCGAACTTGTCCTGCAAGGCATTGGCGCCGCCCTTGTCGCTGCTGACGTCGCGGTTCACCGCCGCCGCGGCCTGGGCGGCGCTTTGGCCGGTGAGGGCCTGCTGGCCGGCGTCATCGGCGATGGCGAGCTTGCCGCCGCTGATGCCGGCTCGGGTGACGCTGTCGGCGCTTTGGCTCGCGGCCATCACGCCGGACGGGCCGGCGCTGGCGCCGTTGCCGAACTGCTGCACGTGAGCGCCGCTGTAGTTGCCGCCGGACGGCTGATTGGCGGCCGAGCCGTTGCCGGCATCCGCAGCATTGCCGTTGGCGCTTGCCGCGCCGCCGGAGTCGGCGCCCTTGCCGTCTCCGCCTTTGTCGCCCCCGCCGCCCATGCTGCCGCTGACGGCCAGGCCGATGCTGCTGCCGGAGGACTTGGCGTGGTTGTGGACGTCGCTGGTGGTGAGCGTGCCGGTGCTCAGGCTGTTCTTGCCGTCGGCCACCGCCTGGTCGCTGCTGGCGATGACGCCGCCCACCAGATTGGTGTTGCCCTTGACCGCCACCTGGTAGCCGCCGTCGCCGGCTTTGAGTCCGGACTGCCGCTGCACGCTGGCGTAGTCGTTGTCCATCTTCTGCTGGCTGTAGTTGGCGCTGGCGCTGAAGCCGTAGCCGATGGTGACGCTGCCGCCCATGCTCTTGCTGCTGCTTTGGTACTGGTGCTGGTCTTGCAGGCTTTCGATGCCGAGATTGCCGCCGATATTGGCGGCGATGGTCTGGCCACGCGCTTCGGCGCCCTTGAGGGTGGTGTCGCCGCCGGATTGCAGCGTCAGGGTGTTGCCGGCGGTGACCGTGGTGTCGCGCTGGTCGACGGTGTTGCCGCTTTCCTTGCCGAAGGCGTGATTGGCGTTGGCGGTGACGCCGAAGCTGAAGCCGCCCTTGCCGAAGGAGGCGCCGATGCCCACTCCCCAGCCGGAGCTGTTGTTTTCGCCGCGCAGGCTGCTGCTGTCCTGCGCCGACAGCAGATTGATCTGGTTGTCGGCCTGCAGCGTAGCATTGCGGCCAGCCTGCAACTGGCTGCCGGCGATGTCGATATTGGAGTCCTTGCCGCCGCCGCTGGCCTGCAGGATCAGGTCGCGGCCCGCCGCCAGGCTGGTTTCGGCATTGGCCACCGATTTGCCTTCCTGCCGGCTGTCGCTCTTGCTGGCGCCGAAAGTGAGGCTGCCGGAAATAAGCTGGCCATCGGCGGCGGACTTGACCGCCTGATAACCGTTATAGGCGGCCAGGGTGGCGGTACCGGCCGCCAGCGCGCGGGTGCGGGCGTCGGTATTCTTGTTGCTGGCCACCTCGGTCATATTGGTGACGGCGTCGGCGGCGGCCAGGATGGGGCTGCTGACGGTGCCGGTGATGCCGCGCTGGTTCATGTGGTGGGTTTCGCTGTGCTGGTCCTGGTCCACGCCGGGATCGATCCGCAGCGATTTGCCGATCAGCGACAGGTCCTGCCCCGCCGCCAGCCGAGCGCCCGCCACCGTGACAGCGTCGGCGGCGCTGAGCGTGACATTGCCCTGCTGGCTTTCGATCTGGCTGAAGCCGCCGCTTTGCACGCTGCCCTTGGCAGCCAGCTGGTCCTGGGTGTGCTGCACGCCGACGGTGGCGCTGTGATTGCCGCCGCCGAGATTGCCTACGGTGAAGCCATGGCTGTCCTGGCTGCTCTGGTAAACCTCGGTGCCGCTCAACACGTGGACACTGCCCTGGCTGGCGGCCACGGTGACGTCGCGCACGCCTTGCAACGCGGCGCCCACCACATTGACGTCGCCGCCCAGGCTGACCACGCGGATCTGGTCGCCGCGGATCTGGCTGGATTGCAGTTGCTGATCGAGGCGGCTGCCGACGCTGTCGGCGCGCAATTGGTTGTACGGCGACAACGAGGTGCCGCTGTGGTTGGGGCCGCCCTCCAGCGCGCGGATCACGTCGCCCATCTGCTGGTTGTACAGCGATACCCGCGTGGCGCGGCTGTAGCTGCTGCTGTCGTCCTGGCGCTGGTTGACTCCGGCCAGCAGGTTGACGTTGCCGCTGGCGAACAGGTCCACCTTGCCTCCGCCCTGCAAGCTGGAGCCGGCTACGGTCAGATCGCCGCTGCCGGACCCATAGGCCGGTTTGCCGCTGGCCTGCAAGCGGATGTCGCCGCCAGCCAGGATGGCGCTGCCGACGCTGCTGATGGCGCGGCTGTGTTCATGGCTGCCCTGCTCGCTGGTGGAATAGGCGATGTCAACACCTTGCTGGGACGAGGTGCTGGCGGCGATCTCGTTGCTCAGCCCCTTGAGCAGGCCGAAGCCGCGCTGAGTGTGGACGATGTCTTTCAGGTTGTCGAAGGTATTCCGTAGCGTGTTGACTTCTGTGACGCTGAAGCCGCGCTGCTTCTCGACATGATCGTGGTCCACCACCATGATGTCGCGGCCTTCGGCCACGGTGACGCTCTTGGCGCCGACATCCACATTGCCGCTGAGCGCGCTCAGGCTGCTGCCCTGCAGTTGCAGGTTCTGCCCGGCCTGTACCGACAAGTCGCCCTTCAGACTGCCCACCAGGCTTTTGCTCTGGCTTTGGGTGACGCCGTTGGCGTTGAGCGCGTCGGTCAACTCCTTGCTGCCCACCATGAAACCGGCGCCGCCCAGGCCGAACAGGCCGGAGGTTTTTTCGTGGTGGTACTGGAAACTCTGGCTGGCATTGGTGCCGGCCAGGATGTTGACGTTGTTGGCAGCCTGCAGGTCGACATCGCCGCTGCCGGCCATTTGGCTGCCGACGATGTTCAGGTCGTGGCCGGACTGGACGCGAATGGTGTCGGCGGACAGGTTGGTGCCCACTTGGGTAGTGCTCTGATGGGCGCTGATGTCGGTGGTGGTTTTATGCTTGAAGAAGCCGCCGGACGAGCGCACGGTCTTGCTGTAGTCGCTGTGGGCATCGGCGGCGGTGCCCAGGTTGATGTCGCGGCCAGCTGCCAGCAAGGCTGCGCCGTTGCTGCTGAGGCTGGCGGCCTGGGTGGCGATGTCGCGCTTGGCTTGCAGCGCAAGGCCGCTTTCGCCTTGCACCGATGTGCCATGCCGGGTCAGGTCGTAGTTGTTGCGAACGGTGTCGCCCCAGGTATTGTCGCTGCGGCTTTCCGTCGCCACCGCGCCCAGCTGGATGTCGTTGCCGGCGGACAGGGCGAGCTTGCCGCCGCTGGACAGGCTGGCGCCGTTCAACAGCGCGTCGCCGCCGGCACTGGCCTGCAAGCTGCCTTTGCTGGAGAGGCCGGCCACGGTCAGGCTGTCGGTTTGCCAGTTGTGGCTGTTGCCCCAGTTGTAGCCGATGTCGTGATGGGTATTGACCTCGCTTTGCACGGTCAGCTGCTTGCCGGCCAGGGCGGCCAGGCTGCCTCCGGCCTGAACCGACGAGCCAACAAAGCCGAGGTCGCCGCCGGCTTTCAGCAGCACATCGCCGCCGCCTTGCAGCAGCGAGGCGTCGTGGCTCTGGCTCAAGGTGTCGTAGCCGCCGCCCCACCAGTTGGCTGCGCCGTGTTTGCTGTCCTGGGTGGACTCCAACGTCAGGTTGTTGCCAGCCAGAGCCAATACGCTGCCGCCCGCCTTGACGCCGCTGCCGGACAGCGTCAAGTCGTTGCCGGCGGTGAGCGCCAGATTGCCGCCGATGTTCAGCTGGCTGCCCGCGTGGTCCACCTGCTGGTACTGGAAGCTGCCGTAGCGATTGCTATCGCCCAGGTTGTAGCGGGTTTCGCGGCTGGCGATGTCCAGGTCGTGACCGGCCTGCAGGCTGGCGTTGCCGCCGGCTTGCACCTCCGCCGCCTGCAGCTTCAGGTCGTTGCCGGCCTGCAGCTGCAAATCGCCGCCGGCCTGTATGCTGCTGCCGGCCTGGCTGTGGATGGCGTCGTCGGTGACCACTAGGTTCTGCCTGGCGCTCAGGCCCAGGTCGCCGCCGGCTTGCACCTTGCCGCCCTCGATGCGGATATTGCCCGCCTGCGCCAGCAGCGTGCTGTCGCTCTTCAGGGTGCCATTGTTGACCAGGTCGCCATCGGCCAGCAGCGTCATGCTGCTGCCGGCCAACACCGCGCCTTGGCCGCGCAGGGACTGCTGGTCGGCATGGGCCAGGTACACCATGGGCACCAGCACGTCCTGGCCGCCCACGTTCTGCTTCACCAGCCACACCATGTCTGAGGTCAGCTTGGCCATCTGCTCCGCGGACAGGGCCACGCCCGGCGTCAGCTGGAAGGCCTTGGCGTACTGCGCGCCATTGCTCATCAGCTGTTGGTACTGCTGCATGGCGTTGCCGTAGCCGGACAGGAAGCGCTTGCCGGTCATGTCGGTGATGGCCTTGCTCACCATCTGCTGTTCGTAGAAGCCGTCGCCCAGGCGCTTTTCTACCCTGCTCGGGTCGTAATTCAGCTGCTTCAGCAGATAGTCGGACGAGATGAACTTGCTGTACTGGGTGAACTGCGGATTGGTTTCCACCAGATACGGCTGTTGCGGCGCCGGCTTGGCGTGGAACATGCCGTTGTCGGGCACCGCGTAGCCGCCCGCCACCGGATTGCCCGCCTTGGTACCGCCGGCCTGCAGGATGATCTGCTGGTTTGCCGGCGCCGGTGGATAGGTCTTGGCCAACGGGCCGCCGGCGGCGACATCGACCCCACCGTTCTTCAGTTTCTGGCCATCCGCGCCGGACAGCGCGCCATTCAACTGCGCGCCCTGCGCCTCACCCACGCTGCCTTGCAAAGTTTGACCAGCTGTCGCGGCCTGCTGGCCGGCGCCGCTGATCGCCTGCCCTTGCGCCTGACTCACCGCCGACTGGTTATTGACGGCATTGCCGGCCACAGTGGACACATTCACCCGCGCCGCGTCTTTGCCATTGACGATGGTGGGGGCTTGCAGACTTAGGTGCTGGTTGGTGGCGACGGTGGCGTCGAGGGAGCCAATTACTTCCGTTTTAGTAATTACAGGAAGAGGAACTGGCTGACATCCCTCAAGCACCCCTAGCTTGCAGAATTTGACCCACATATTATCTGCATCTGCCATGATTAAATTCGGATTCATCACCGAAGTAATTGTGGTAGTTCTTTTAAGCTGTTGCCCAACATTCTGCATGGAACTAACCGAAGCACTCACACTCCCGCCAACCATCACTGCACTATATTGATTGGCAAAAGTACCGATATTTCCTACAAGCCCTCCACCTACTAAAATCTTTGCCGGATTAACTTGACCACTTGCCCGATCAACATTCACTACAACTGTCGAAGCCCTGCGCCCTTCGGTTGCGCCCGCAATATAATCCCGACCATCAATCGCAAGCGCTTGCAGCTGCGCATTGCCAGATGGCAGCAATTGACTATTTGGATCGTACCCCAAAATAGCCTGATATGTATCGCCTGACTTATTAAAGAAATAAATTCTTTCACTTTTTGGGGGAAATTTCATCCCAAAAAACTCATTCCAACGAGGAGAGGCCGTCTCCTGCCATGGACTTGAAGCAGTATAAGTTAATACATCAATAAATTTATTATTGAGATCAACAGATGTAATTTCCCTTTTTATATAATTGTAAACAGGCCTCTGATGCCCGCCAAATCTATAGCCTGGGTCCTCCTCAGAGGAAACACTCATCTGAACATTCGTTCCAGACACAAAGCTAAGGGAAATAACATTTGCACTCCCTTTCATTAGGTCCCGAACTTCCTGCCTAGTTTCAACAGCTTGGCTTACTTGAATTGGATTCGACTCATTGCTCACCCGCCCTGCCTCAATAAACATATTCCCATCCGACTGCAAAGTCGCGACGTGATTCACCACCTGCCCGGTTTTCGCGCCGGCCTGGCCGATGCGCATATCGCCCTGGCTGTACAGCCAGGCGCCGTCGTGGTTGTTCAGCGTGCCGCCGATATTCAGCGCCATGCCCCCGGCCGAGGCCAGCAGCGCCTTGCCGCCGCTGTTGTCCAGGCTGCCGGCCTGGATGGCGATGTCGCCGGCGGTGATGGAGGCGGTATTGCTGAGGCTGGCGGCATGAATGTCCAGCGCGCCGGCCCCCAGGCTGCCGGCATTGACCAGGCTCTGGCTGAGCTGGGTGCTCAGCGTGCCACCGATATTGACGCTGCCGCTGTTGGTCCAGTTAACGCCGCTCAGGCTGAGGTTGCCGCTGCTTTGCAGCTGGCCGTTGTTGACCAGGTTGCCGCTGGCGCTGACGCTGAGGTTGCGGTTGGCCTGCAGCTGGGTGCCGGCGGCGTTGACGAAGTCGCCCTGCAGCTTCAGCGACAGGTCTTGCCCCGCCAGCAGGCTGCCGGCATTGGCCAGCGACACGGTGTCGATGGCTAGGTTGCGCTGGCCGTAGACGCTGCCGCCGCCGTTATCCAGGCCCTGCGCTTTCAGCTGCCAGTTGCCGTTGCCGGCGATCTGGCCGCCGTTGACCAGTTGGCCGGTCACAGTCAGCCGGCTGTCGCCGGTGCCCAGCGCCAGTACTTTGCCGCCGGCGTTGCGCAGGCTCCCGCTGTCCAGTTGCAGCGTCTGGCCGGCTTGCAGCAGGCCGCCGCTGTTGTCCAGGCTGCCGGCGTTCAGCGTCAACGCGCCGTTGCTGCCCAACGTGCCCTGCTGGTTGTTCAGCGCCTTGCTGCTCAAGGTCAGGTCGCCCTGGCTGCTGAGTACGCCCTGGTTGTTGTTGAGGTCGCCTGCGGTCACTTGCAGTTGGCCACCGGAGGTGATCTTGCCCTGCTTGCTGTTGTCGATCTGGCCGCTGATGGCCAACGTAGCCTGCCCCTCTCCGGCCTGGCCGATCTGGCCATGCTGGTTGCCCAGGCTGCCGGCGCTGAGTTTCAGCTGGCCGGCCTGCAGCGTGCCGCCGCCGTTTTGCGCGTCCTGCTTCAGCTGGACATCCAGCGTGGCGGCGCTTTGCAGCACGCTACCGCTGTTATCTAGTTGATTGGCGGTCAGCGTCAGGTTGCCGTTGGCGGCCAGTGCGCCGGCTGCGGAGTTGTCCAGCTTGCCATCCAGCTGGATCCGGCTGTCGCCGGCGCCCAGCGCCTTGATGCCGCCGCCGCGGTTGTCCAGGCTGGCGGCGTCCAGCTGCAGGCTGTCGCCTTGCAATGTCCCCTTCTGATTGTCCAGCGCGCCCTGCAAGGTCAGATTGAGCGACTGGCCGCTGGCCAGCGTGCCGCCCTGGTTATTCAGGCCTTGCCGCACGGTCAATGCTTGCGCGCCCTGGCTGCCCAGCGCGCCCTGACGGTTGTCGAGCTGGCCGGCATCCAGCGTCAGCCCGCCGTTGCTCAGCAAATTGCCCTGCTGGTTGTTGAAGGACTGGCCAATCTGCAGATTGGCCTCGCCCGCGCCGATCTGGCGGATATCCCCGGACTGGTTGCTGAGGGTGTCGGTCTTCAGATTCAGGCCTTGGGCGGCGATATGGCCGCCGTCGTTGGTCAGACTGGATTGTTTCGACAGTTCCAGATGGCCGGCCGCCTGCAAGGTGCCCTTGCTGTTATCGATGCTGGCCGCGTTGACGGTCAGATCGGCGTTGCCGGCCAGCTTGCTCTGGTTGTGCAGCTCGCCGCTGATATCGACTTGGCTCGCCGCGTCCTTGCCCAACGCCAGGATCTGGCCCTTGTCGGCATTGGTAAGCGAGGCGGCGGTCAGTTGCAGATCCTTGCCCGATTGAATCGTGCCGGCGGCGTTTTCCAGCTTGCCGGCGGTTAGCTTGACTTGGCCGTCACTTCCGAGCACGCCGTCGTTGTGCAGTTGGATGCTGACAGTAAGGTCGACGCCCTGGCCGCCGATCAGGCTGCCTTTGCTGTTGTCGAGGGTCTTCAACTGGCTGGTCAGCTGCTGTTGCGCGTAGATCTCACCGGCCTGGTTGCTCAGGCTGTCGGCGTTCAGCTTCAAACTCTGGCCGGCGATATGACCACCATCGTTGGTCAGGCCGCTTTGCTTGGACAGTTCCAGATGGCCCGCCGCCTGCAGCGTGCCCTTACTGTTGTCGACGGTCGCCGCGTTGACGGTCAGGTCGGCATTACCCGCCAACTTGCCCTGGTTATGCAGCTCGCCGTCCACGTCGACGATGCTGGCGGCATCCTTGCCGAGGGCCAGAATCTGCCCTTTGTCAGCACTGGAGAGAGAAGCGGCGGTCAGCTGCAGGTCCTTGCCAGACTGGATGGTGCCTTGGGCATTCTCCAATGCCCCGGCACTCAACTTGACCTGGCCGTCACTGCCCAGCGTACCATCGTTGTGCAGCTTGTCGCTTACTGTCAAATCGACGCCCTGCCCACCGATCAGGCTGCCCTGCGTGTTGTCCAAGGTCTTCAACTGGCTGGTCAATTGACCTTGCGCGTAGATTTCACCTGCCTGGTTGCTCAGCTTGTCGGCGTTGAGGTTCAGGCTTTGCGCCGCCAGGTGGCCGCCGTCATTGATCAGGCTCGTTTGCTTGGTCAAGTTCAACGCGCCGGCCGCTTGCAAGGTGCCGTGGCTGTTGTCGACGGTGGCCGCACTGACGTCCAACTGTGCATTGCCGGCGATCTTGCCTTGGTTATGCAGGTCGTTGGCGATGGTCAGCGTGCTCGTCGCATCCTTGCCCAGCGCCAGGATTTGGCCTTTGTCGGCGTTGGTTAGACTGTTAGTGGTCAGCTGCAGGTCTTTGCCGGATTGGATGGTGCCGGTCGCATTGTCAAGTTGGCCCGCGTTCAGTTTGACTTGGCCGTCACTGCCCAGGGTGCCGTCGTTGTGCAATTTGTCGCTTACAGTCAAATCGACGCCCTGCCCACCGATCAGGCTGCCCTGGCTGTTGTCCAGGGTCTTGAGGCGGCTGGTCAGCTGTTGCTGGGCGTAGATTTCGCCTGCCTGGTTGCTCAGCTTGTCGGCGTTGAGGTTCAGGCTTTGCGCCGCCAGGTGGCCGCCGTCATTGATCAGGCTCGTTTGCTTGGTCAGGTTGAGCGCGCCGGCCGCTTGCAAGGTGCCCTTGGCGTTGTCGACGGTGGCGGCATTGACGTCGAGCTGGCCGTTGCCGGCGATCTTGCCTTGGTTATGCAGGTCGTTGGCGATGGTCAGCGTGCTCGTCGCATCCTTGCCCAGCGCCAGGATTTGACCCTTGTCGGCGTTGCTGAGGCTTTGCGCGGAGAGCTGCAGGTCTTTGCCAGCCTGGATCAGACCGGTCGCGTTGTCGAGCGCACCGGCGGCGAGGCTGAGCTGGCCGTCGCTGCCCAGCACGCCGCTGTCGTTGCTGAGTTGCCCCGCCACGGTGACGGCGGCGCCCTGGTTGCCGATCAGGCTGCCGGCGCGGTTGTCGAGCGAGGCGGCTTGCAGGCTGAGCTGGCCATCGCTGGCCAGGCGGCCGTGTTGGCTATTGTCCAGCGCGCCGGTCGTCAGGTTCAGCGTGCCGTTGCCGCCATGGGCGATCTGGCCCTGGCGGTTGTCCAGGCTGGCGGCGTGCAGCGTCAGTTGCGCGCCGGCGCTGGCCAAGAGGCCGTTGCGGTTGTCGACGGCGCCATCGATGTGCCAGGCGGACTGCGCGGCGCCGCTCTGCACGATCTGGCCCTGGCGGTTGTCCAAGGCGCCCAGTTGCAGGTCGATCTGGGCGGCGGACAGCTGGCCCTGGCGGTTGTCGAGGGCGCCATCCACGGTCAGGCGGGCGCCGGCGGCGGCGCTCAGTTGCGCGTTTTGGGCGTTCAGATCGCCGCGCGCATGGATGTCCAGCGCGCCATGGCTGGCGCTGACGGTGGCGCCGGCCAGGCTGCCATGGTCGGCCCGCAGGCTGACATCGCCGCCGGCCAGCAATTGGCCGCCGCCTTGCAGTCCTCCCTGGCTGCTTAGCGCCAGCCGGCCATGGTCGCTGAGTTTGCCGTCGGCCTGGGAGCCGGCCGCCAGCACGCCCGCGCCCTGATAGGAGCCTGTGTCCAGCCTGAGGTCGCCTCCGGCGCTCAGCGTCTGCTGCAGCGTGGTCTGGCCAGCCACCTGCACCACGGCGTCGCCGTCGGCGCGGGTAATGCCGTCGTGCCGCAGTTGGCCGTCGGCATGCAGCGTCAGTTTGCCCTGGCTGTAGGTCTTGCCGCGCAGGATCAGGTCGCCGGCGCTGGTCAGTTGCAGGTCGCCGGCCTGGGCGGCCAGGGTGCCCAGCTGGTTGACCCCTACGCCCTTCTCGGTGCCAACCAAGGTGATGGCGTTGGCGTACATGCCGCCCAGTTGCGCCACATCGAGCGCGAAGGCGGGGGCGTCGGCGGCGCTGGCTTCCAGCGGCTGCGCCTTCAGGGTGGCCGCGTCCACCTGGTTGCGGCCCAGCACCAAATCCAGTTTTTGCGCATACAACCCGGCATTGATCGCCACCGCGCGGCTGATAATGGCGAAACTGTCGAGGTTGGCGGCGTTGAGGCCGGCGCCGTCGATGCTGACGCGGCCGCCGGCCACCCGGTAGCCGGTCAGCGCGCCCAGGCTGTTCAGCTGCGGCACGCCGGTGGTCAGCGTGGCCTGCGGGGTGTTGATGAAGCCGCAGCCGCTGCAGCTAATGCCCCAGGGGTTGGCGATCACCACCTGGGCGCGCTGGCCGGCCACTTCCAGGTAGCCGCGCAGTTGCGACGGGTTGGGCTGCGTCACTTCGTTGAGGATGATGCGGGCGCTGCCGTTCTTCAGATTGGGGTTGCCGCTGATGTAGCCGGCCAGCTGGGTGCTGACGTTGACGGCGCTGTTGTTGAGCAGCGCGCCATTGGGACCGACGTTGAACTGCTGGTACTGGTTGTGCGAGACGCCGGCGGCGGTGGGCGCCGCGATCTGCACGATGGGCAGGCCGTTGGCGGACTGGATCACGCCGGGCTGCTTGCCGGCCGGCGCGTGCGGGTCGGCGGCGATGTCGGCCGCCCAGGCGCTGCTGCCCAGCCCCAGACCGATCAGCAGCACGCTCAACCGCAGGCTGAAGGCGCGGCTGCTGGCCGCCAGCGTGGCGCCGATGCCTTCGGCGCCGTTGCCCTTGCCTTGTCCGCAGGCGTCTTCCTGCACCACCATCAACTGGCCACGGGCTTGATTGAATATGATCCGGTAGAGTTTCTTGTTCATGATGTGAGGTCTGCTAAGCGGAACGGGGCAGCGGGCTTACCACTGCGCGGTGATCGAGAAATGGGTGATGGCGGGCCGATCCCAGCCTGGGGGCTGGTGCAAGGCGCGCTCGTGGGTCAGCTCGGCGGACAGGTGGCTGCCCAGGCTCAGGCGCAGCCCGGCCGCCCAGCCGGACAGGGTGCGGTCGGAGCCGCTGTCATACGCCGGACGGGCGATCTGCCCGGCATCCAGCCCGAGGTACGGCTCGAAGGCCCAGCCCTGGCGCGGCGGCAGCGGCCAGCTCAGTTCATTGCGCAGGTAGTAACCGCTCTGCCCCACCAGCGAACTGGTATTGAAGCCGCGCACGGTGCTGCGGCCGCCGATGGAGAACTGTTCGGTGGACATCAACAGGTCCGGGCTGTACTGGCCGCGCAGCTCGCTGCTCCAACGCAGGACCTGGCTGGCGGCATGCAGCGGCAGTTGCAGGCTGAGCCGGCCTTGATACAGCTCGTGACGGGCGGTGGGACCGCCTTGCGCCGCCAGCGTGTCGGGCTGGGCGCCCCAGGCGCCGATGCCGCGCTGGTAGCCCACGCTGGCATCCAGCACCGCTTCGCCTAGATAGCGGCGGTGGCTCAGTTCCAGGCCGGCGATGGTGAGGTCGCGCCGCTGCTGCACCACCTCGGCATCCTCTATGAAGCTGCGCGACGCCTTGCGCGTCAGGCTGGCTTTCAATTCGGTCTTGCTGTTCTGGTCGCGATGCAGCAGCCGCGACAGCGACAGCAGGGTGTTGCGGCTGTGGCCGCTGGAGGTGAAGTCCTGGTTCACGCCTTGCACGGTCTGGTGGTAGGAAAAGGCGCTATAGCTGACAAAGCCGGTCCAGTCGCCCAGCGGCAGCAGCCAGGAAACGGAGGCCGACTGGCTCAACGGGGATGCCGGATGCTCGGCGTCCTGGCTCCACGACAGCGACAGAACGTCGTTCAGGCCGGTGAGGCCGGCCAAATTGAGGCTGGCGGTGCTTTGCAAGCGTCCGGTGGCGTCCTGGCCGGAATCGTCCAGCGTCAGCGCGCCGGATAGCGGGCGGCCGCCTTGCCGCGTCACCACCACATCGCTGTCGCCCGGCGCGTCTGCCGGCACCATTTCCATGGTGGCCTGCTGGCCGGGCAGCCGGCCCAGCTGCTCCAGGCCCTGCTCCAGGTCGCGCACATTGAGGATTTCGCCCGGACCGGTGGGAAACGCCGTGCGCAGGCCGGCGTCGCTGCCACCTTCCTTCAGCCGGATGGCGTGGATGCGCCCCGGCACCACCACCAGCCGCAGCTCGCCGCTGCGCAGGTTCTGCTCCGGCAGATAGACCCGGCTGGTGACGAAGCCGCGCGCCACCAGCGCATTGGTCAGGGCGGCGACCAGTCGATTCAGATCCGCCAAGCCGGCGCAGCCGCCCAGCAGCGGCTGGGTCTGCAGCCAGCCCAGCCAGTCCGCCGGCGCACCGTCCAGCCGCACCGACCGGATGGCGAAGCAGGCGGCCGACGGGGTTGCCGTCTGGGCCGCGGGCAGCCTTGCAGTGTCCTCCGACGCGGGCAGGAACACATCGGGGCGCTGTTGCAACGACTGACGTTGCTGTTCGATTTGTTGCTGTTGCTGACGCAGCAGTTGGTCGGTCTGCTGGGGCAGGGAGGATGACGCGGCGGCGAGGCAGACGGTAGGCAGCAACAGGCCGCCCGACAAGGCGGCCTGGAAGATTCTGTTCATTACGGCTTAATTATTGTTAACAAATAATGATGCCGTATTGTAAACAAAGTTGTAGGAATATTTTTTAGGTAAAAATACTTATAAACTACACAAGGACATGATATTGAAAGAAAACAGCCCTGCCGGAAACCATTCACTCAATTGTGAAAAATCATGAAATTAAATTTCAAAAAGTAAGCAAAGCGCAACAGCGGTTGGTAACACCACCACACACGGCAGCCAGCCGTCGGCGCTTTTAACCATGGCTCCACTAGCCATGACATCCATATCAGATCGACCGTGACCAGGCCCATCGCCCTCTTAAACTGTCGCTACGCGACATCTCGCAAAAATGGCAATTTACTTGCCATAATATTCAACACCAAAACGGCGGCAACATAAGCTAGGGAACAACCCGTCGCTTACCCGGCTGCAGCGCTATCCATGCATATTACTCATGCAACCAATCAAGCCGACAGCAGATTAAAATGTGACATGTGGCAATAAAATTAACCTAATAATGGCTCGCCATACTTGGTCTAACAATCATTCAATAACAATAAAGAATGCAATTTTCTCATAACCTACCCAATATTCAGCCATACCACCCCGTAGCACCGCCGATAAACTCATTTGGCATGCAAAGTTGCTGGTGCAGAAATTTGCATAAATGCAACAAAAAATGACATGTTAAAAATGATTAACTGAATTTCATTTAGCATATTAAAAACAAACCGCCATTCGGAATGGAAAAATGCGCCAGCAAGCCATTGATATCAATAAAATTGCTGGGAAATGTCAAACAACCGTCTATAAATGCATTTATCATTTCAAGAGAAATAATTCTGATTGTTAATAAATGTTTCTTGACGGGGAACTTTTCGCCAAGACACACTGGCCCTTCACAACGGCGGAATAAAAAAAGCACCGCCTTGCCAGCTGCCCATGCGGCAAGTTTAAACAAAGGGTTTTAGAGAAAATGAAGAGAACCATCCTTGTCGCGGCCATTGCCGCGACCATCCCTGCGCTCGCACAAGCTGATGTCAACCTGTACGGATCGCTGCGCGCCGGCGTGTCCGTAACCAAGAACAGCGCCAACAACTACAACTCCACCTTCGGCGTGGATGACTTCGGCAGCCGCATCGGCTTCAAGGGCAGCGAAGACCTGGGCAATGGTCTGAAGACCATCTGGCAGGTGGAAACCGGCTTCGCCATGGACGGCGTGGCTGGCGGCGGCACCGCTTCCGGCACCTTCGCCAACCGCGAAAGCTATGTCGGCCTGGATGGCGCCTATGGCAAGCTGCGCGTCGGCTACCTGACCGACGTGTTGGCCGACACCGAATCCACCGATAACCTGTACGGTCCGCGCCGCGACGGCATGGGCACCAACTTCCCGCTGTACGAAGCCACCGACCTGTTCTCCTACGGCGACGCCCGTTACAAGAACAGCGTGCGCTACGACTCCCCAAGCTGGAACGGCTTTAACGCCACGCTGCAATATGGCGCCGGCGAAAACCGCCCGGCAGGCCAGATGAAGCAAGGCGAGCAATACGGCCTGCGCCTGGCTTACCAGAACTCGGGCTTCTTCGGCGCTTGGGCCTACGCCGGCGTGCTGAACACCAAGGGCGGCAGCAACAGCGCCACCAACCGCCTGGAAGGCGGCTACAGCGCCAACAATCTGTACCTGGCCGCCAGCTACCAGTGGCTGAACACTTATGGCGACGCTAGCACACTGGGCTTAACTCCAGCCCCCATAGCGGGAGGCAATAAAGTAGAAAACACCACCTGGGCCATCAACGCCGCCTACACCATCGGCAACTTCAAGCCGTCTGTGGTCTACTCCAAGCGCGGCGACGCCAAGATCGACGGCACGCGCTACAGCCTGGGCGCCAGCCAGTGGGCCGCGGCTCTGGACTACACCTTGAGCAAGAACACCCTGGTGCAAGTGGGTTATGGCGAACGCAAGGACAACAAGGACGCTCAAACCGTCTACAAATTCTCCCAAGAGAAGTCCACCCTGGCCTGGGCCATGATGAAGCACAACTTCTAAGCGAAGTCATCCCGGTTTTCGAATGTGCAGACAGCCACCCCTGGGGTGGCTGTTGTGCTTGAGGCGAAATCAATAAAAAAGCCAGCCCGCAACGGACTGGCTTTGGCGTGGCAAACGCGGCGCTTATTCGAAGAAATCGCGCAGCTTGTCCATAAACGATTTGGAGCGCGGATTATGGGTGGCCACATCGCCCTGGCTGATGGCTTCGAACTCGCGCAGCAGCTCTTTCTGGCGTTCGGTCAGCTTGACCGGCGTTTCCACGATCACATGGCAGTGCAGGTCGCCGTACTCGGCGCCGCGCACCGCTTTCACGCCCTTGCCCCGCAGCCGGTAGACGCGGCCGCTCTGGGTTTCGGCGGCGATCTTAACCTTGGCCATGCCGTCCAGCGTCGGGATTTCCACTTCGCCGCCCAGCGCCGCGGTGGAGAAGGAGATCGGCATCTCGCAGTGCAGGTCCATGCCGTCGCGCTGGAACACCGCGTGCTGCTTGATGTGGGTGACCACGTACAGGTCACCCGCCGGGCCGCCGTTCTGGCCAGGCTCGCCCTCGCCGCCCAGGCGGATGCGGTCGCCCTCGTCCACGCCGGCAGGGATCTTGACGTTCAGCGTCTTGGTGGTCTTCTTCTGGCCGGCGCCGTGGCAGCTGGCGCACGGATCGGTGATCTGCTTGCCGGTGCCGTGGCAGGTGGGGCAGGTCTGCTGGATGGAGAAGAAGCCCTGGCTCATCCGCACCTGGCCGTGGCCACCGCAGGTGGAGCAGGTTTTGGGCGAGGTGCCCGGCTTGGCGCCGCTGCCGTTGCAGGTGGAGCAGGACTCGTGCGACGGGATGCGGATCTGCTTCTCGCAGCCGCGCGCCGCCTCTTCCAGCGAGATTTCCATGTTGTAGCGCAGGTCGGCGCCGCGATAAACGTTGGAACGCCCGCCACCGCCGCCGCCGCGCTGGCCGCCGCCGAAGATGTCGCTGAAGATATCGGCGAAATCGCCGAAGCCGCCAAAACCCTGGCCGCCGCCGGCTCCCGCCTGCGGGTCCACTCCGGCATGGCCGAACTGGTCGTAGGCGCTGCGTTTCTGGCTGTCGGACAGAATCTCGTAGGCTTCCTTCGCCTCCTTGAACTTGTCTTCGGCTTCCTTGCTGTCCGGATTGCGGTCCGGGTGATACTTCATCGCCAGCTTGCGATATGCCTTCTTGATATCGTCGTCGGACGCATCGCGGTTAACGCCCAGCACATCGTAGAAATCTTTTTTCGACATTGTCTTTCACTCTCCGGCCGGCCCGGCGGGCCAGCCCTATCGTCTTGATGCGGCAAAGGCACAGAGGCCGGTGGAGACCTTCTCCGCCATTCCCTGTGCCTCGTTCAGCGTGATGCGACGATTACTTCTTGTCTTTCACTTCTTCGAACTCGGCGTCCACCACGTTGCCGTCGTCCTGCTTGTCGCCGGGGGCTTGCGCGCCGTCGGCGGCGGCGCCCTCAGCCTGGGCGGCCTGGGCGTACATGATTTCGCCCAGCTTCTGGCTGGCCTTGGCCAGTTCTTCGGCCTTGGCTTCGATGGCTTCCTTATCGTCGCCCTTCACCACTTCCTCGGCCGCCTTGACGGCGTCTTCGATCTTGGCCTTTTCAGCGGCGTCGATCTTGTCGCCATGTTCGGACAGCGATTTCTTGATGCTGTGGATCAGGCCTTCGGCGTGGTTGCGCGCGGTCACCAGCTCGTGCAGCTTCTTGTCTTCCTCGGCGTTGGCTTCGGCGTCCTTCACCATGCGCTCGATCTCGGCTTCCGACAGGCCGGAAGACGCCTGGATGGTGATGTTGGCCTGCTTGCCGGAAGCCTTGTCCTTGGCCGACACGTGCAGGATGCCGTTGGCGTCGATGTTGAACTCGACCTCGATCTGCGGAATGCCGCGCGGCGCCGGCGGGATGTCGCCCAGATTGAACTGGCCCAGCGACTTGTTGGCGGCCGCCTTCTCGCGCTCGCCCTGCAGCACGTGGATGGTCACCGCGGTCTGGTTGTCGTCGGCGGTGGAGAAGGTTTGCGACGCCTTGGTCGGGATGGTGGTGTTCTTCTGGATCAGCTTGGTCATCACGCCGCCCAGGGTTTCAATGCCCAGGCTCAGCGGGGTCACGTCCAGCAGCAGCACGTCCTTGCGGTCGCCGGACAATACCGAACCCTGGATCGCGGCGCCGACGGCCACGGCTTCGTCCGGGTTTACGTCCTTGCGCGGTTCCTTGCCGAAGAATTCCTTGACCGCATCCTGCACTTTCGGCATGCGGGTCTGGCCGCCGACCAGGATCACGTCGGTGATGTCGGACAGCGACACGCCGGCGTCCTTCAGCGCCACGCGGCACGGTTCGATCGAGCGGGTGATCAGATCGTCCACCAGGCTTTCGAACTTGGCGCGGGTAATCTTCATCGCCAGGTGCTTGGGACCGGTGGCGTCCATGGTGATGTAAGGCAGGTTTACCTCGGTCTGGGTGGCGGAAGACAGCTCGATCTTGGCCTTTTCCGCGGCTTCCTTCAGGCGTTGCAGCGCCATCACGTCCTTCTTCAGGTCGACGCCCTGTTCCTTCTTGAACTCGGTGACGATGTAGTCGATCAGACGCTGGTCGAAGTCTTCGCCGCCCAGGAAGGTGTCGCCGTTGGTCGACAGCACTTCGAACTGGTGCTCGCCGTCCACATCGGCGATTTCAATGATGGACACGTCGAAGGTGCCGCCGCCCAGGTCGTAAACCGCGATCTTGCGGTCGCCTTCCTGCTTGGCCAGGCCGAAGGCCAGCGCGGCCGCGGTCGGCTCGTTGATGATGCGCTTCACTTCCAGGCCGGCGATGCGGCCGGCGTCCTTGGTGGCTTGGCGCTGGCTGTCGTTGAAGTAGGCCGGCACGGTGATCACGGCTTCGGTCACTTCTTCGCCCAGGTAGTCTTCGGCGGCCTTCTTCATCTTGCGCAGCACTTCGGCGGAGATTTGCGGCGGAGCCAGTTCCTGGTCGCGCACTTTCACCCAGGCGTCGCCGTTCTTGGCCTTCAGGATTTCGAAAGGCATCAGGTCGATGTCCTTCTGCACTTCCTTGTCTTCGAAGCGGCGGCCGATCAGCCGCTTGGCGGCGTAGATGGTGTTCTTCGGGTTGGTCACCGCCTGGCGCTTGGCCGGCGCGCCCACCAGAATTTCGCCGTCCTCGACGTAAGCGATGATGGACGGGGTGGTGCGAGTGCCTTCGGCGTTCTCGATGACTTTCGGATTGCCGCCTTCGATCACTGCCACGCAGGAGTTGGTGGTGCCCAGGTCGATACCGATGATTTTACCCATGATGTATTCCTTTTCTCGATTCGTTCCGGCGTCGACTAATAGTCAGCGCCTGTTGTCTCAATAAATATTGGCTATGCCGATCTTTTCAAGAGGCTGTCGACAGCCTTTTTTATGCCTTGACCTTGGCTACCACCACCATGGCCGGGCGCAGCACGCGGTCGGCCAGCAGGTAACCCTTCTGCATTACGCGCACCACGGTGTTCGGCTCGGCGTCCGACTCTTCGGCGCTCATCGCCTGGTGCTGGTGCGGATCCAGCTTGTCGCCGGCCTTGGGCTGGATGTCCTTGATCTGCGCCTTGTCGAAGGCCGACACCAGCTGTTTCAAGGTTAGGTCCACGCCCATCTTCAGCGTGTCGATCTGGCCGCTCTGGTCCAACAGCGCCATTTCCAGATAGTCCTTCACCGTCACCAGCTCGGCGGCGAACTTGCCGATCGCATATTTGTGCGCGGCGGCCACTTCCTCCTGGGCGCGGCGGCGCTGGTTGTCCAGCTCGGCGCGGGCGCGCAGCAGGGTGTCGTTCAGTTCGGCGATTTCGGCCTCCAGACCGGCGATATGCTGCTCAGGAGTCTGCTCCAGCTCGGTATGCGCCTCGGCGGCGATGTCAGTGTCTTGGTTGTCGGCCGCATCGGCCGCCAGGTTTTGATTTTCTTGCATGACGTTTCCTTGGAATGCACCGGCTAAATTTGATGTCCAGACCCAAGGTAGGGCCTTTTGCAGCGATTTCAAGCCCTCGATGGCGCTTCTCGCAACGAAGACGAAAAACGAAGATACGCAAATTTCAACTGTCATTTTTTCGCATTGGCAACACTACAATCCGGTGAATGGTTCGTTTATGTGAACACTTTGTTAGCTTATGAAAACACAAGATTTTTTTCTGTGCTGCACTGCACACAAGCGATTTTTTTTGTGCTTATAATGGCCGCACCGTAAGGAAAACGCCGTTGTGGCATGGCGCAAAATCGCTGCCGCGCACGGAGAAAAAAATCACGCCGATCCGGCCTGGTTTGACAAAAAAGTCCGGAACACCGGATACGCCATCATGCTATTGAGGACGCCGGGCCTGCCCGGCGAGCAGAGAAACGCTTCGAGAAGGGTTCTAACATGACGACTCGCGAACAACGCATTGCAGCCATCCAGAAAGACTGGGATGAAAATCCGCGCTGGAAAGGCATCAAGCGCGGCTACACCGCCGCCGACGTGGAACGCCTGCGCGGCTCGCTGCCGGTGGAGCACAGCCTGGCCCGCCACGGCGCGGAAAAACTGTGGAAGCTGGTGAATACCGAGCCTTACATCAACTGTCTGGGCGCCCTCACCGGCGGTCAGGCGATGCAGCAGGTGAAGGCGGGCGTCAAGGCCATCTACCTGTCGGGCTGGCAGGTGGCGGCTGACAACAACGAATATTCGGCGATGTATCCGGACCAATCGCTGTACCCGGTGGACTCGGTGCCCAAGGTGGTGGAGCGCATCAACAACGCCTTCTGCCGCGCCGATGAAATCCAGCACGCCAAGGGCCTGGAAAAAGGCGACAAGGGCCATATCGACTATTTCGCCCCCATCGTGGCCGATGCCGAAGCCGGCTTCGGCGGCGTGCTCAACGCCTACGAGCTGATGAAGGCGATGATCCGCGCCGGCGCCGCCGGCGTGCACTTCGAAGACCAGCTGGCCTCGGTGAAAAAGTGCGGCCACATGGGCGGCAAGGTGTTGGTGCCGACTCAGGAAGCGGTCCAGAAGCTGATCGCCGCCCGCCTGGCGGCCGACGTCTACGGCGTGCCCACCCTGGTGATCGCCCGCACCGACGCCGAAGCGGCGGATCTCTTGACCGGCGACGTCGATCCCAACGACGAGCCCTTCCTCACCGGCGAACGCACCGCCGAAGGCTTCTACAAAACCAAGAAGGGCCTGGAGCAAGCCATCAGCCGCGCGGTGGCCTACGCCGACTACGCCGACCTGGTATGGTGCGAAACCGGCACGCCGGACTTGGAGTTCGCCCGCAAGTTCGCCGAAGCCGTGCACGCCAAACACCCGGGCAAACTGCTGGCCTACAACTGTTCGCCGTCGTTCAACTGGAGAAAAAACCTGGACGACGCCACCATCGCCAAGTTCCAGCGCGAGCTGGGCGCGATGGGATACAAGTACCAGTTCATCACCCTGGCCGGCATCCACAGTATGTGGTTCAACATGTACGACCTAGCGCAGGACTATGTCGCCCGCGGCATGTCCGCCTATGTCGAAAAAGTGCAGGAACCGGAGTTCGCCGCGCGCGACCGCGGCTACACCTTCGTCTCGCACCAGCAGGAAGTGGGCACCGGCTACTTCGACGACGTCACCACGGTGATCCAGGGCGGCACCTCCAGCGTCACCGCGCTGACCGGCTCCACCGAAGAAGAACAGTTCCACTAAGCCGCCACAAGCGGCGCACCCAAAAGTCCGCGTATCCCGCGGGCGATGCCGCCCACCTTCACCGGAGGGCGGCATTTTCCATTCTGAACCAGGAGCAGACCATGACTTTCGCCACGACAGACCTCTGCGACGAATTCGAGCAGGAAATCAGCGTGCTGGACCCCATTTTCCAATCCTTTGGCGGGCAAACGCGCTTCTCGGGCCGCGTCGCCACCCTGAAACTGTTTGAAGACAACAGCCTGGTGCGCGAGCTGCTGGGAGAGGACGGCCAAGGCCGGGTGCTGGTGGTGGATGGCGGCGGATCGCGCCGTTGCGCGCTCGTGGGGGACATGCTGGGCGAGTTGGCGGTGAAAAACGGCTGGACGGGCCTGGTGATAGACGGCTGCGTGCGCGACAGCGCAGCGCTGGCGCGACTGCCGCTGGGCGTCAGGGCGCTGGCCGCCTATCCGCGCAAATCGGTGAAACTGGGGACTGGGCAAAAACAATTGGACATCCGCATCACCGGTTGCGCGATAACGCCGGGCCACTGGCTGTACGCCGACGCAGACGGCATCGTCGTCAGCCCGCGGCAGCTGGTCTAACCCGCTACATCCCTCCCCCGCGCTGATGCACCGGCAACGCGCCCTGGGCGTTGGCGGTACCCCACTCCAGCCGCTGCTCCCACCAGGTGTGGTGCTCCGGCACCAGCACCTCGGGATTGTCCAGCGATGCCGCGGTGATGTCGATTTCTTCGGGATCGGATTCGTGGAAGTAGGTCAGCGTCGAGCCGCAATGCGGGCAGAAGCCGCGCGATACCGCGGCGGAGGAGTGGTACTGCACCGGCTTTTCGCCGCGCCATTCCAGTTCGTGCACCCGCATGGTGAACCAAGTGACAAAAGCCGCCCCGCTGGCGCGCCGGCAACTGCGGCAATGACAGTGGGTGATATGGAAAGGCGTGCCGCGCAGCCGGTAACGTACCGCGCCGCACAGGCAACCGCCGGTCAGGCCTATGGTCATGACGGCTCTCCCAGTGAATCGCGATGCGGCGCCCGCCACCCCGGCCAGCCTTGCTGTCCGGCATCGCCGCAATCCATTTGTTTCACTATGCCTGAGCGATGCTGCAAGTGCAAAAAAACCGCCTCGCCGCCGCTTCGGCGCAAACTCCGGCAGTTATTTTTCTACACTCTATACTGGCAAATATAGGTATTTCCCCTAGGCGGTATTCGCCATGCTATCCCTACGCCCCCTGATCGCCCTGCTATTCCTGCCCGCGCTGAGCCTGGCGCAAGACCTGGACCGCTCATTGCTGCACATCTGCGACGATGGCGACGAGTGGCCGCCCTACACCTACTACCTGCGCTACAACCACCAACCCACCGCCGACCTGACTGGCTACTCGGTGGATGTGATCCGCCGGATCCTCGACAAGCACCACATCCCGTTCCAGATCGACCTGCTGCCGTGGAAACGCTGCCTGTCGTCGATAGACAGCGGCGAACAGTATCTGATGGCGCTGAGCGCCAGCAAGAATCCGGAACGGGAAAAACAGTTTCTGTTCTCCACGCCGTATTACCAGACCCACTACTATGTGTTCTATTCCAAGGCCAAGTATCCGGACGGCGTGAACGTCGCCGGCCAGACCGACCTGGGCCGCTACCGGCTGGGCGGCATCAAGGGCTATGCCTACTCCGCGCTTACCGCGGTCAACAAGGACGCCATGGTGCGCACCGTCGACTATCCGACACTGGGCAAGATGCTGCTGGCCGACCGCTTCGACCTGTTCGCCGAGGATTACGAGGTGATGGTCGGCCTCGACAAACTGGGCAGCGCCCATATCATCAGCGACCCCAATATCGGCCGCATGCCGTTGCCCGGCATGCCGGGCAACGCCTTCCACATGATATTCACCCGCAAGAATCCCAGGGGCGCGCAGCTGCAACAGCTGGTAGACGAGGAACTGCAGCAGATGCAGTCCTCCGGCCAACTGGACAAGCTGCTGAACCAGTACGTGCCCCGCTGAGGCCGGCCTCCTCAGAACAGCGCCGACTCGAAGTCGTGGACGGCGTGCGCCGCCAAGTTGAACAGCTCGGACGCCTTGGCCGGGTCTTTCGTCAAACCCAGATCGCCTCCCTCATAGGCCATCGCCAGCGTCTGCAGCGCGGCCGGCATTTCCAGCCTGGCCGCCTTTTCATACCAGCCGCGTGCGCGCGGCAGATCCACCGCCACGCCCAGTCCCTCCTGGTAGGCGATGCCCAGTTGGAACATCGCCTCCGCACTGCCCTGCTGCGCCGCCAGCTCGAACCACTGCCAGGCGGCTCGCGCATCGCCGCCATCCTTGGCGCGCAGGCCCAGCATGCAGGCGGCGTCAGGTTGCCGGCGCTGCGCGGCCAATGTCAGCCAGCGGCCGGACTCGCCGGCATCCACCGCCACGCCAAGGCCCTTGGCGTAGATGCGGGCCAGGCGGAACGCCGACCACGCGTCGCCGCCGGCCGCGGCCTTTTCATACCAGGGCCGCGCCTTGCGCCAACCCTCAATGCCGCCCGCGCTGGACAAGGCCTCGGCCAGCGTGCGCTGCGCCGCCGGATCGTCATCCCCGGCCCATTCCTCCAGCCGCTGCCAGGCAGCGGCGTCATGGACGAACACAGCATGCTGGCGCGCATCGTCCAGCTCGGCCTGGCTGGGCTTGCCTGCGCAGCCGGCCAGCAAGGGCAGCGCAGCCGCCAAGGCGGCAAGTCGTTTCCTGATCGGTTTCATAGACGCCAAGGGACCGGCCGCGCCTGCGCGCCAGTCGCTGCGCGCGGATCGGACCGCCTCTTTCCTTTCTGCCTCAAGTCGGGATTACTGGCTCAAATCCACCAGATAAGTCCAGGTGCCGTCGCCGTTGTCCGCCCCCTGGCTGACGCCGTTGATGCCGGCCAGGCTGGCCGCCGCCAGTTGCTTGGCGATGCTCTTGAACTGGACCTTGGCGTTGATCTTGACGAAGCTCCACGGCCGGGCGCTGCCGTACTGGGTCCGGCCCAGGTCGCCGTTGGCCTTGATGTAAGCAATCAGCACGTCGCGGTTGGCGTCTGGCGCCTGGATGATGGTCTTGGTGCCGTCGATACCCGGGAAGTTGCCGCCGCCGCTGGCGCGGTAGTTGTTGGTGGCCACGATGAACTGCTGCGCCGGATCGATGGCCGCGCCGTTATAGCTCAGATTGACGATGCGGCTACCCACTGGCTGGCTGACGTCGATCTGGTACCGCACCCCATACATCACGTCGAAGTTGAACACCTGGAAGTTGGCGTTGACCAGCTCCTGCGGCGCCGTGGCGCTTGGATCGATGGTGTTGAACATCTGCGCCGCGCGCTCCAGCCAGTTCTTGACATCCGTCCCGCTCACCTTCACTGCCTGCAGCGTGTTGGGGTAGAGGTAGAGGTCGGCCGCGTTGTTGATGGCGATCGGCCCCTGCGCCACGTCGGTGTAGTCGCTGGCGCCGTTGCGGCCGGCCTTGAACGGCGCCGACACCGACAACACCGGCAGGGACGCGTATTGCGGCAGATTGGCCTGCACGTATTTCTTGACGTAGTCCTGCTGCGCCATGTTGACGATCTGAATGGCGCTGACGTCGCCCAGCAGCGCGAAGTAGGTGTTCATGCGGAAGTCGGTGCTGCCTATCGCCGTCTTGACGTAGTTGATGGTGGCCTGGTGCTCGCTGGCCACCAGTTGCGCGACATTGGGATCGGCCGCCACATAGCTGCCGTCGGCGTTCTTGATCGAACGAGTATCCACCGCAGTTTGTCCGCCCTGCACCACCCATTTGCCGCCGCTGTACTTCAGCGTCAGCCTGATCACGCCCAGACGGTTGCCCCAGTTGCCGGCCATTACCGTGGGCACGCCATTGACGAAGCCCTTGCTGTTGTCCACGCCCGGCATAGTGTTGAACTGCGAGCCGGCGACGCCCGGATTGGGGAAGATGTCGTGCGAATGGCCTATCATCAGCGCGTCTATGCCGGTCTTGGCCAGATGCCAGCTGCCATTCTCCATGGTCGGGCTGTAGCTGGACGGATCCAGCCCGCCGTGCGACAGCGCCACCACCAGGTCGGCGCCGGCCTGGCGCATCTGCGGGATATAGCTATTGGCGGTTTCCACCACGCCGTTGGTGTAGACCTGGCCGTTCAGGTTTTTCTTGTCCCAATCCATGACGGTGGGCGGCGTAAAGCCGATCACGCCGATATTCACCGGCACCTGCACGCTGCGGCCATCCGGCGCGGTGGCGGCGAAGGTGCGCTTCAATATGGCGTAGGGCTGGAAAATGGGCTTGCTGTCGGCCAGATTGGCCACATTCGCCAATACCTGCGGATAGGCAGGCGAGCCGCAGCCGGACGGCTGGGCGATATTGGCCAGGCGGAAATTGGTATTGGTGACCTGCGACAGAAAAGGCAGGCCGAAATTGAATTCGTGGTTGCCTATGGTTCCGGCGTCGTACTTCAGGTAATTCATCACCTTGTGCACCGCCAGGGTATCCGCGCATTTCAGCGGATTCACCGCCGCCTGATAATCGCCCAGCGCGGTGCCCTGGATCAGATCGCCGTCGTCCAGCAACAGATTGTTGGGGTACTGGCTGCGCGCCTGCCGGATCAGCGTGGCCGCCCGCTCCAGGCCAAAAGAGGGATTGGCGGCCAGCTTGTAGTAGTCGTAGCTGAGGACGTTCTGGTGGATATCGGTGGTTTCCAGCAGCGCCACATTGACGGTGGTGCCTTCTGCAGGCCTGCCGGACGGCGCGCTGCCGCTCGAACAGCCGGCCAGCAGCAGGCCTGCCAGCCCAGCCGCGGCGATATTGCTCTTATTCATCACATACCTCTCTTGTTTTCATCGGGCCTGAATCGCCCTGGCGGGATTTTATTGGCTTTGCGTTTGCTATTCCCCCATCGGATATTATTTATTTATTTCAACGCAAAGAAAAAACCGCCCCGACGCACAGCGCTAAAGGCTGAAAACAATCCATTCACCCGACTGCCAGACAATCACTCGGGCCATTCCATGACCAAAACCGAAAAACAAAAATACGGATTCTCCGCTCAATAAACCATTCGCGATCAATCCGGCCGCTCACACTCGCCGATCATGCGGGCAATAAAAAAGCCGCCTGCTGATTTCAGCAAGCGGCCCAATGTCGGAAGAAACTCTCGTCAGGCAGGCTGGGTGGGCGTGGCGCCCTTGACTTCGGTCAGACGGTTGTCGCCATCGACGAATACCAGCTTGGGCGAATGGTTCTTCAGCTCGGCGTCTTCGTACTGGGCGAACGACGCGATGATCAGCAAGTCGCCCGGCGCGGCGCGGCGCGCGGCGGAGCCATTGACCGAAATCACGCCGGAGCCGCGTTCGGCCTTGATCGCGTAGGTGGCGAAACGCTCACCGTTGGTGACGTTCCAGATCTGCACTTCTTCGTATTCGAGGATATCCGCCGCTTCCAGCAGGTTCTCGTCGATGGCGCAGGAGCCGATGTAATGCAGCTCGGCGTGCGTGGTGGTCACACGGTGGAGCTTGGACTTGAGCATATTGCGTTGCATGACGGTTTCCTTGTCGTCCCGTTTCAACGGAACACTTCGATATTGTCGATCAGGCGGGTGCGGCCCAGGCGCGCAGCCGCCAGCACCACCAGCCGCTTCTCGCCGGCATGGGCGATTTCCAGCGTGTCAGCCTGACGCACTTCCACATAGTCCACCACCCAGCCGGCGGCGGCCAGATCCGCGCTGGCGGCAGCCTCCAAACCGGCGTAGTCGTGGCTGCCTGCCAGCAGGCTGTCGCGCAGCGCGCACAGATTGCGGTACAGGCGCGGCGCCTCGGCGCGCTCTTCCGCGCAGAGATAGCCATTGCGCGAGGACAGCGCCAGGCCGTCTTCGGCGCGGCCGGTGTCCACCGGCAGGATTTCAATCGGCGAATTGAGGTCGTCGACCATCGCCTTGATCACATGCAGTTGCTGGAAGTCCTTCTTGCCGAAGCAGGCGACGTCCGGCTGCACGATGTTGAACAGCTTGGTCACCACCGTGGCCACGCCGCGGAAGTGGCCGGGACGGAAAGCGCCGCACAGCTCGTCCTGGATGTGGGGCGGCTCGACGTTGAAGTCCTGCTTCACGCGCGGGTACAGCTCGCGCTCGTTGGGGAAGAACAGCGCGTCCACGCCGGCGGCGCGCAACTTGTCGCAATCGGCGTCGAAAGTGCGCGGATAGGCGTCGAAGTCTTCGCCCTGGCCAAACTGCAGCCGGTTGACAAAGATGCTGACCGCCACCTTGTCCGCCTGGCCGCGGGCGGCCGTCACCAGCGCCAGGTGGCCCTCGTGCAGATTGCCCATGGTGGGCACGAAAGCCAGCTTGCCGGCCAGCTTGCGCCAGGCGCGCATCTCGGCCACGGTACGGATGATTTCCATCGCTTGTCGTCTCCCGGGCTTAGTAGGTGTGTTCTTCGGACGGGAAGGTCTTGGCCTTCACCGCCTTGACGTAGGCTTCGACAGCGCCCTGGATGCTGCCGGCTTCGTGCATGAAATTCTTGACGAAACGCGCCTTCTTGCCCGGATACACGCCCAGCATGTCGTGCAGCACCAGCACCTGGCCGGACACGTCCACGCCCGCGCCTATGCCTATGGTGGGCGCATTGACGGTTTCGGTGATCTGGCGCGCCAGCGCCGCCGGCACGCACTCCATCACGATCAGGCTGGCGCCGGCCTCCGCCAGCGCCTTGGCGTCGTTCAGAATGCGCTGCGCATCGGCCTCGCTCTTGCCCTGCACGCGGTAGCCGCCGAAAGCGTTGACGAACTGCGGCGTCAGGCCGATGTGCGAGCACACCGGCACGCCGCGCTCCACCAGGAAGCGGGTGGTCTCGGCCATGTAGGCGCCGCCCTCCAGCTTCACCATGTGGGCGCCGGCCTGCAACAGGCGCGAAGCGTGGGCGAAGGCCTGTTGCGGGCTTTGCTGATAGGCGCCGAAAGTCATGTCGCCGAGAATCAGCGCATTTTTGGCGCCGCGCGCCACGCAGCGGATATGGTAGGCCATTTCGTCCTCACTGACCGGCAACGTGGACTCTATGCCTTGCATCACCGGACCCAGTGAATCCCCCACCAGCAGGATCTCGACCCCAGCCTCGTCCAGCAGGCTGGCGAAACTGGCGTCGTAACAGGTCAGCATGGTGATCTTCTGGCCTTCCGCAGCCAGCTTGTGCAAGGTATTGACGGTTATTTTCATTTCTCGACTTCCTCGTGTTCCATCTGCGGCGTCCAGGGGGACGATGCAACCGGGCCCCGGTCAGACGCTCTTGTTGAAATAACTGCGCTGGCCGCGCATTTCTGCAATGCAGCGGATCAATAGATCGAAATCCTCGTCGCCGTCCACCAGGTTGAGGTGATCGGTGTTGACGATCAGCAGCGGCGACGCCTCGTACTGATGGAAAAACTCGCTGTAGCCGGCATGCACGCGCTTGAGATAGCCTTCGGGAAAGTTTACCTCGTACTCCACCGCCCGCGCCGCCACCCTTTGCAGCAGCGTGTCTTCGGATGCCTGCAGATAGATCACCAGATCCGGCACCGGATACTCCGGCAACGACTGCCGCGCCAGCCGCTGGTACAGCGCCAGCTCGTGCTCGTCCAGATTCAGCCGCGCGAACAGCGCGTCCTTCTCGAACAAGAAGTCCGACACCAGCGGCGCGGCCATCCGCTCGCCCTGCAGCATGTTGCGCGCCATGTCGGCGCGCTGCATCAGGAAGCTCAGTTGGGTGGACAGCGCGTGGGCCGGCATATTGCGATAGAAGCGCGGCAGGAAAGGATTGGCCGCCGGGTCTTCCGCTTTCAGCTGCACCCCCCAGTACTGCGCCAGCCGGGCGGCCAGCGAGGATTTCCCCGAGCCTATCGGCCCCTCCACCACCACGTATCGCAATTGACTCATGTTATTCCTGTTTTTCTTGGGGTTCGCCGCCGTCATCCAGCCGCTCCACGCCGGCGCAGTCCAGGCCGACCGCCAGCGCGGCCACGTCGCCGACGCCGGGCAGCATACCGGGCGCGATTTCGGCCAGCGGCACCATCACGAAAGCGCGTTCGCGCATGCGCGGATGAGGCAGCGTCAGCTGCGGCCCTCCCATGATGACATCATCATAATACAAAAGATCAAGATCCAGCACCCTTGGCGCGTTGCGGAAGCTGCGTTCGCGGCCAAAGCGCTGTTCTATGGCGAACAGCTGGTCCAACAAGTCCAGCGGCGGCAACCGGGTGTCCAGCAACGCCACCGCGTTGATGAAGTCGGGCTGATCGGCATAGCCGACCGGCGCCGTGCGATACAGCGAGGAATGGCGCAACAAGGAGGTGCCGGCCAAATGGCCAAGGGCCGCGAGCGCGGCCCTGACCTGTTCCGCCGGTTGCTCCAGATTGCTGCCCAGAGCCACGTAGGCCAGCGTCACTGGGCGCTCTCCCCGCCGCCAGCGTCCCCCTTGCGACTGCTGCTGCGCCGGCGGCGGCGCTTCTTGGCCGGCTCGGCGTCCCCACCCTGCTCCTTGGCCTCGGCGATCAGCCGCTCGCACTCGGCGGCATCGGCGCGCTGGAAGCGCTCCCACCAGCTCACCAGCTGCGGCGTGACTTCGCCAGCCTCGCTGCGCAGCGCCAGGAAGTCGTAGGCGGCGCGGAAGCGCGGCTGCTCCAGGAAGCGGTAGGGACGGGCGCCGCTGCGGCTGTCGAAACGCGCCTGCAGCGTCCAGATCTCGCGCATGGTCACGCCGAAGCGGCGCGGGATGGCGAAATCGTTGTCCTGTTCGGCTTCGACATCGGCAATGGCAGACAGCAATGCCGGCAGGCTCTTCTCGCCAGCGGCGATGCGTTGCTGCCAGCACTGGTTCACCTGGCGCCACAGCAACGTAGCCAGCAGGAAGCCGACCGAAATCGGCTTGTCGGCGCGCAAGCGGGCGTCGGTGCTCTCCAGGCTGAGGCGCAGGAAGGCGTCGTCGTTGCCCTTGTCGTCCATCACCGCGTCCAGCAGCGGGAACACGCCGCGCGCCAGACCCTCGTCACGCAGCTTCTTCAGGCAGGCGTAGGCCTGGCCGGACATCAACAGCTTGAGCATCTCGTCGAACAGACGCGCCGCCGGCTCCTTCTTCAGCAAATGCGCGTGGGCGCGGATCGGCTTCCTGGTGTCTTCGTCGATCTCGAAGCCCAGCTTGGCCGCCAGGCGCACCGCGCGCAGCATCCGCACCGGGTCTTCCTGATAGCGCCGCGCCGGCTGACCTATCATCACCAGTCGTTTGGCGTGCAGGTCCTTGACGCCATTGTGGTAGTCGATGACGGTTTCATCGGACGGATCATAAAACAGCGCGTTGACGGTGAAGTCGCGGCGGTGCGCGTCCTCCTCCTGGCTGCCGAAGCTGTTGTCGGCCATGATGCGGCCGGTTTCATTGGTGTCGTCGACATTGCCGCCGCGGAAGGTGGTCACCTCGATGGTTTCCGGGCCCATCATCACGTGGACGATGCGGAAACGGCGGCCGATGATGCGGGAACGGCGGAACAAGTGGTGCACCTGCTCGGGCGTGGCGTTGGTGGCCACGTCGAAATCCTTGGGTGAAACGCCCAGCATCAGGTCGCGCACCGCGCCGCCCACCACATAGGCGGCGAAGCCGGCCTCCTGCAGCCGGGAGGTGACGCGCAGCGCCGCCTGGCTCAACTGGTCGCGGCGGACGCCGTGCTGGGGCAGCGGAAAGACGCGCGGCTTGTTACGGCGTTTGCTCATGCCGGCCGGCAGGTCCAGTACTTTTCGGATTAGCTTGCGGATCATGTGGAAGATTGTGACTTGGAATGCTGGATTCGCAAGATTAGGGATTCAAGGCCGCGATTATAGCCCGATTCTTTACGGAAAATACACATCCCCGCCCTCCTGCGCCGCAACTTGTTTTAATCGCAACTGTCATTCCGCCCTTCGCCTGCGCGCGGCCCTGCCAAATAAGCATCCAGACATTGCTGCAGATGCGCGCGCAACGCCACCGCCGCCGGCGACAGCATCAAGCGGTGCGGCGTCACCAGATAGAGCGGGGTCTGCTCCGTATCATAGCCTTCCAGCAGCGGCTGCAAGCGTCCGGCGCGCAAATCGGCCAGCACGTCCAGCCTGGACTTGTAGGCGATGCCCAAGCCTGTCAGCGCCCAGTTGCGGACGATCTCGCCGTCGTCGCTGTGCCAGCGCCCATCCACCGTCACCACCTGCCTCTCGCCGTTGCGGAGAAAGCTCCAGCGCTCATGTACCGCCGCACCCAGGATAAAACGCAGGCATGAATGGCGGCGCAGGTCCTGCGGCGCGGCGGGCGCGCCGTGCCGCGCCAGATAATCCGGCGACGCGCACAATACCCGGCGGTTGTCGGGCGCCAGCGGCAAGGCCACCAGCGCCGAATCCTCCGGCACGCCATAGCGCAAGGCCACATCCACCGGCTGGCGATAGAGGTCGGCCACCCGGTCGCTGATCTGCAATTGCAGGCTCAGGCCGGGATGCTGTTGCAGAAAGGCATCCAGCCACGGCCGCAGCAGATTGCGCCCCAGATCGGACGGCATCGACAGCGACAGGCTGCCTGACAGCGCCTGGCGGTCCTGCGCCAAGGCCACGCTGCCAGACTGCAGCGCGTCCAGCGCGGCGCGGGCGTGTTCCAGATAACGCTCCCCCGCCACCGTCAAGCGCAGGCTGCGGGTGGAGCGCGCCAGCAGTTGCGCGCCCACCGCCGCCTCCAGCCGCTTCAACGCCGCGCTGGCCACCGCCGGGCTCAAGTCCAGCTGGCGCGCCGCAGCCGACAGGCTGCCGTTGTCCGCCGCGCGGATGAATACCTGCAAATCGTCGATTCTGACCATTTTTATCAATATTTTTTTGAAACTGATTCGAATTTTAGCTGGATTTTCATAAATGAAAATTGGAATAGCATGTAGTCCATACCGAGGCCGCCATCCCGGCAGCCCGGTCCAGATAGATCCTAGATGAAGGAAACGCCATGAAAGCCATCGCCTACTACCAAAGCCTGCCGATCAGCCATCCGGAAGCGCTGCAAGACGTGCATTTGCCGGAACCCGTCATCGGCGAGCGCGACCTGCTGGTGGAAGTCAAAGCCGTCTCTGTCAATCCAGTGGATGTCAAAGTGCGCGCCAACATGGCGCCGGAGGCCGGCCAGGCCAAGGTGCTGGGCTGGGACGCGGCCGGCGTGGTGAAGGCTGTGGGCGCCAAGGCCAGCCTGTTCCAGGTGGGCGACCGCGTCTGGTACGCCGGCGCCCTGCACCGCCCCGGAGCCAACAGCGAGCTGCACGCGGTGGACGAGCGCATAGTCGGCCGCATGCCGGACAGCCTGGACTTCGAAAGCGCCGCCGCCTTGCCGCTGACCACCATCACCGCCTGGGAACTATTGTTCGACCGCTTGCAGGTGCTGGCCAACGGCGCGCCCAGCGGCAAGAAGCTGCTGATCGTCGGCGCCGCCGGCGGCGTCGGCTCCATCATGCTGCAACTGGCGCGCCAACTGACCGGCCTCACGGTGATAGCCACCGCCTCGCGGCCGGAAACCCAGGCCTGGGTGAAGGATCTGGGCGCGCACCAGGTGATAGACCATCGCCAGCCGCTGAGCCAGGAGCTGAAGCGCATCGGCATGGCCGAGGTGGACTACGTCGCCAGCCTGAATCAGACCGACGCCCACTTCGCCGAGATCGTCGCCGCCCTCGCGCCGCAGGGCAAGCTGGCGCTGATCGACGACCCGGCCGCGCTGGACGTCTCCCAGCTCAAGCGCAAGAGCATCTCGCTGCACTGGGAATTCATGTACACCCGCTCGATGTTCGCCACCGACGACCAGATCGAACAGCACAAGTTGCTGACCGAGCTGGCGCGCCTGGTGGACGCCGGCATCGTCCGCAGCACCGCGGCGGAACGCTTCGGCGCCATCAACGCCGCCAATCTCAAGCGCGCCCACGCGCTGCTGGAAAGTAACGCCGCCAAGGGCAAGATCGTGCTCAGCGGTTTCTGAGCCGAGGCAAACCGCAAGCTACGCCGCAAACCGCAGTCGGCTGCGGTTTTTTCTGTCCCGAATGGAAACCGGATGACCTCCCCTCACCTGACCCTGATCACGATAGACCTGTCCTTCCATCACGCCAGCGCCGCCGCAGTGGCGGCCATGCTGGAAAAACACGGCGTGGCCGTCAGCGAATGGCGCGTGCCGCACGAGCGGGCGTTCGAGCTGCTGGCCAGCGGCGAAGGCGACCTGCTGTGCTGCGCCTGGCTGCCGGGCAGCCATGGCCGCTACCTGGCGCCGATGGCGGATGAAGTGGAAAAACTGGCCGTCCTCTACACCCCGTACGCACTATGGGCCGTGCCCGGCTACGTGCCGGCGGAGTCGGTGGCGGAAATCGCCGACCTGAAAAAACCGGAGGTCGCCGCGCGCATGCTGAAGAAGATACAGGGCATCAACCCAGGCGCCGGCATCAGCCGCTTTTCGCGCGAAATCATCGCCCATTACGGCCTGGAACAAGCCGGCTACCACTTCGAAAACGGCAGCCAGGAAGACTGCGCGCGCGCCTTCGAAAAACGCGGCGGCACAACGCGACTGGCTAGTGGTGCCGCTGTGGCAACCCCAGTTCCTGCACTGGCAGCACGATATCCGCGAGCTGGCCGATCCCGCCGGCCTGTTGCGCGGCAAGGACGAGGCGACGCTGTTGATCCGCAAAGCCGCGCAGGAACGCCTGCCCGCCTCGGCCGCCGCCGAGCTGCACGCCCTGCGGCTGGGCAACCGGACCCTAACCTGGCTGGACCATCTGGTATCGCGCCGGGGCCTGGCGCCGCGCCACGCCGCCCGGCAATGGCTGCAGCCGCCATCCTGATGTTCGCCGGCAAGGCGCAGCCTTTTCCCCTCGCGACAATATTCAACAAAGCGACATTATTCCGCCCCATCCATCAACCCAGTAGACATACAGCCCAAATCCATAGAGCATACGGGGTTCAGCCCCATGCGCCGGCTCATTGACACCGCCGCAGGGGAAGAAATCAGGAAAGCCGCCGACCCCGCCTCCTGGCCGGCGACGTTCCGCACATCCAGGAGCACGCCGTGTATTGCAAATCGAGTCCCAGCAGCGGGGATAGTCCCGTTCCGCATCGCAAATCGCAGGCTCCCTTACGGCGCGGAGCGGCCACAATCGCCATCACGCTGGCGCTGGCCGGCTGCGCCGTCGGTCCCGACTTCAAGTCGCCGGCGCTGCCGCAAGCCGCCAACGGTCCCTACACCGAATCCCCGCTGCCGGCGGCCACCGCATCGGCCCGCGGCGAGCATGTCGGCCCGGCCGGGACCAGCCAGCGCCTGGCAAGCGGCCAGCCGTTGCCGGAGCAATGGTGGACACTATTTCGTTCCGACCAGCTGGACCGGTTGATCCGCGCCGCGCTGCAGCACAATCCCACGCTGGACGCCGCCCAGGCGGCGTTGACCCAGGCGCGGGAAAACTACAACGCCGCCGCCGGCTCCACCTATTATCCGGCCGTTAACGCCCAACTGGGCGGCGGTCGCCAGCGCGCCATCCTCACCGGCACCACGCCCAACGAATTCAATGTCTACAACGCCACCGTCAACGTGTCGTACACACTGGACCTGTTCGGCGGCGAGCGCCGCCAACTGGAAAGCCTGATGGCTGCGGCGGAATACCAGCGCTTCCAGACCGAGGCCGCCTATCAGACCCTGATCGCCAACGTGGTGACCAGCGCGGTGCAGGAGGCCTCGCTGCGCGGCCAGCTGCAGGCCACCCAGGAATTGCTCAAGGCGCAGGAGGAACAGCTGCGCATCGTGGACAAGCAGGTGACGCTGGGCGCCCAGCCGCGCTCCGCGGCGCTGACCCAGGGCACGCTGGTGGCGCAGACCCGCGCCCAGCTGCCGCCGCTGGACAAGGCGCTGGCGCAGACCCGCCACCAACTGGCGGTATTCGTCGGTCGCTTCCCAGGGGAAACCGGCCTGCCGGAATTCCAGCTCGACTCTCTGCAACTGCCGGCCGAACTGCCGATCTCCCTGCCGTCGGCGCTGGCGCGCCAGCGGCCCGACATCCGCGCCAGCGAGGCATTGCTGCACCAGGCCAGCGCCAACGTGGGCGTGGCCACCGCCAACCAGTATCCGCAGATCACCCTCAGCGGCAACTACGGCACTCAGCACACCGTGCTGCCGGGCATGGACATAGGCAATACGCTGTGGGGCCTGAGCGCCGGCCTGACCCAGCCGCTGTTCAACGGCGGCGCGCTCAGCGCCAAGCGCCGCGCGGCGGAAGCCGCCTACCAACAGGCGGAGGCACAATACCGCTCCACGGTGCTGAAGGCCTTCCAGAACGTGGCGGACAGCTTGCGGGCGATAGACGCGGACGCGACGGCGCTGAAAGCCCAGGCCGACGCCGAAGCCCAGGCGCGCGAGTCGCTGGAGGTTCATACCCGCCAGTACAGGCTCGGCGGCATCAGCTACCTGTCGCTGCTGGACGCCCAGCGCAGCTATCAGCAGGCGCGCATCGGGCTGATCCAGGCCCAGGCCACCCGCTACAGCGATACCGCGGCGCTGTTCCTGGCGCTGGGAGGGGGCTGGTGGCGCCATCCGGCCGTCGAGGACAAGACGCCCGAAGGCTGACCGGCCGCAACAGACACACATCGCGCAAGCCGCCGCAAGCCGCGGCGGCTTCAGGACAACAGAATCCGAATTGCCATCATAGAGAAGACGAATCATGACCAAGCGAATGTTGATCATGCTGGGCTGCGTAGTGCTGCTGATTGCGGCGCTGGGCGTGGGCTTTTTCCTCCACATCCAGAAACTGATCGCCAGCTCGCCCAAGCCGGGCCCGCAAACCGTGTCCACCACCATCGCCAAGACGCAGGAGTGGCAGCCGCAGCTCAGTTCGGTCGGCACCCTGACCGCGGTTCACGGCGTGGACATCAGCAGCGAAGTCGCCGGCCAGGTGCGCACCATAGCGTTCAAATCCGGCCAGGACGTCAGGGCGGGCGAAGTGCTGGTGCAATTGAACGCCGATTCCGACATCGCCCAGCAGCACTCGCTGCAGGCGGCTGCCGACCTGGCGGCCGTCACCCTCAAGCGCGACCGCGCGCAACTGGCGGTGCAAGGCGTGAGCCAGGCCCAAGTCGATGGCGACGAGGCCGACCTGAAGAGCAAGAAAGCCCTGGTGGCGCAACAGGCGGCGCTGGTGGCCAAGAAGACCATACGCGCGCCGTTCGCCGGGCGGCTGGGCATCACCACCGTCAATCCGGGCCAGTTCCTCAACCCCGGCGACAAGATCGTCACCTTGCAGACGATTGATCCGGTCTATGTCGACTTCAACCTGCCGCAACGCCAGATCGGCCAGGTGCGGATCGGTCAAAGCGTGTTCCTGCGCAGCGACGCCTTCGGCAGCGAGGTATTCCACGGCAAGATCAACGCCGTCAGCCCCAAGATCGATCCGGCCACCCGCAATGTGCAGGTGGAAGCCACCATCGCCAACCCCAAGCGCAAGCTGCTGCCGGGCATGTTCGCCAACACCACCATCGACGTAGGCAGCAAGCAACGCCACCTGACGCTGCCGCAAACCGCCATCACCTACAACCCGTACGGTTCGACCGTTTTCATCGTCAAGCAGGGCAAGAAAGGACCCGAGGCGCAGCAGGCCTTCGTCACCACCGGCGACACCCGCGGCGACCAGGTAGCCATCCTCACCGGTCTGAAGGAAGGCCAGGAAGTGGTAACCAGCGGCCAGCTGAAACTGAAGAGCGGCACCCCGGTCACCGTCAACAACTCGGTGCAGCCAGCCAACGACCCGAATCCGACGCCGCAAGAACACTGAGGCCGAGACATGAACTTTACCGACATCTTCATCAGGCGGCCGGTGCTGGCCACCACGGTGAGCCTGCTCATCGTGGTGCTGGGCCTGCGCTCGCTGTTCGGCCTGCCGGTCAACCAGTATCCGCGCACGCAGAACGCGGTGGTGACCATCTCCACCGCCTACTACGGCGCCGACGCCAAGACCATGGCCGGCTTCATCACCCAGCCGCTGGAATCCGCCATCGCCCAGGCGCAGGGAATCGACTACCTGTCGTCAACCAGTTCCAGCGGCGTGTCCACCATCACCGCCACGCTGCGGCTGAACTACGACGCCAACCGCGCGCTGACCGAGATCAACACTCAGGTCAACTCGGTGAAGAACCAGTTGCCGGCGCAGGCGCAGCAGCCGGTGCTGACAGTGCAGACCGGCCAGACCACCGACGCGATGTATATGGGTTTCTACAGCGACACGCTGCCGACCAACAACGTCACCGACTATCTGGTGCGGGTGGTCAAACCCAAGCTGGATTCGGTGCCGGGGGTGCAGACCGCCGAAATCCTCGGCGCGCGCCAGTTCGCGCTGCGCGCCTGGCTGGACTCGGCAAAGATGGCGGCGCACGGCGTCACCGCGGCCGACGTCAGCGCCGCGCTGGCCAACAACAACACCCTGACCGCGCTGGGCGCCAGCAAGGGACAGATGGTGACCATCCCGCTCACCGCCGGCACCGACCTGCATTCGGTGGACGAATTCAAGAAACTGGCGGTCAAGCACAACGGCGACGCCATCGTGCGGCTTGAGGACGTGGCCACGGTGACGCTGGGTTCGGAAAACTACGACTTCAACGTTGCCTTCAGCGGCGTGCGCTCGGTGTTCATCGGCATCAAGGTGGCGCCGGAAGCCAACATCCTCGATGTGGCCGACCGCGTGCGCACGGTGTTCCCGTCCGTCCAGCAGCAGTTGCCCACCGGCCTGACCGGGCAGATCGTCTATGACTCCACCGACTTCATCAACACCTCCATCCACGAGGTGGTGAAGACGCTGCTGGAGGCGCTGGTGATCGTGACCGTGGTGATCTTCCTGTTCCTGGGCAGCTTCCGCGCGGTGGTGGTGCCGGTGATCGCGATGCCGCTGTCGCTGATCGGCACCTTCTTCATCATGCTGATGCTGGGCTACTCCATCAACCTCCTGACCCTGCTGGCGCTGGTGCTGGCCATCGGCCTGGTGGTGGACGACGCCATCATCGTGGTGGAGAACGTCGACCGCCACATGCGGGAAGGCATGTCGCCACTCCAGGCCGCCATCACCGCCGCGCGCGAGCTGGGCGGCCCCATCCTGGCGATGACGGTGGTGCTGGTCGCGGTGTACGTGCCGATCGGCTTCCAGGGCGGCCTCACCGGCGCGCTGTTCACCGAATTCGCCTTTACGCTGGCGGCCGCGGTCACGGTGTCCGGCGTGGTGGCGCTGACGCTGTCGCCGATGATGTGCTCGCGCTTCTTCCGTCCCGACCAGGACAGCGGACGCTTCGTGCAGGCCATCGACCACACCTTCGAACGCGTGCGCCACCGCTACCAGCGCATGCTGCACGGCCTGCTCGACACCTGGCCGGTTCTGATCGTGATGGGCGTGATCCTGATCGCGGTGCTGGCGCTGATGTTCAAGATGTCCAAATCCGAATTGGCGCCGGAAGAAGACCAGGGCATCGTGCTGTCGCAGGTGGTGGGCGCGCCCACCGCCACCGCCGACCAGATGCAGACCTACGCCGACCAGGTGTTCCAGGTGGGCAAGAGCATGCCGGAATACAAGCAGATGTTCCAGATCACCGGCGTGCCCACCACCAATGCTGGCATAGGCGGCGTGCTGTTCAAGGAATGGGACCAGCGCAAGCGCAACGCGCACGAAATCCAGCTGGACCTGCAGGCGCGCTGGAACAAGATCGCCGGCGCGCGGGTGGCGGCCTTCCAGTTTCCGTCGCTGCCGGGCGCCTCCGGCCTGCCGGTGCAGTTCGTGATCACCACCACCGAGCCGTTCGAAAACCTCAACCAGGTGGCGGCACAGGTGATGGACAAGGCGCGCGCCTCCGGCAAGTTCTACTTCATCGACGCCGACCTCAAGATCGATAAGCCGCAGGCGACGGTGGACGTGGACCGCGATAAGATCACCGCGCTGGGGCTGACCCAGCAGGACGTCGGCAACGCGCTGTCCGCTGCGCTGGGCGGCGGCTACGTCAACTACTTCTCCATTGAGGGCCGCTCCTACAAGGTGATCCCGCAGGTGCTGCAGACTGACCGCCTCAATCCGTCGCAACTGCTCGACTACTACATCAAGACGCCCAACAACGGCGTGATCCCGGTCAGCACGGTGGCCAAGCTGAAATACGACGTGGTGCCGGAATCGATCAATCGCTTCCAGCAGCTCAATTCGGTGACCATCTCCGGCGTGGCCGGCGTGTCGCAGGGCGAAGTGCTGCAGTTCATGCGCGAAGCCGTGCAACAGGTGGCGCCCAGCGGCTACACCGTCGACTACTCCGGCCAGTCGCGCCAGTTCATGCAGGAGTCCGGCGGCTTCCTGCTGACCATGATGTTCGCGGTGATCATCGTATTCCTGGCGCTGGCGGCGCTGTTCGAAAGCTTCCGCGACCCGGTGGTGATCCTGGTGTCGGTGCCGCTGGCGCTGTTCGGCGCGATGATCTTCATCTTCCTCGGCTTCTCTTCGCTCAACATCTACACCGAAGTGGGGCTGGTGACGCTGATGGGCCTGATCAGCAAGCACGGCATCCTGATCGTGGAAGTAGCCAACGAGTTGCGCAAGACCGGCCTGTCCAAGCGCGAAGCCATCGAGCAAGCGGCGTCCATCCGGCTGCGTCCGATCCTGATGACTACCGCGGCGATGGTGTTCGGCGTGATCCCGTTGGTGATCGCCTCCGGCGCCGGCGCCGCGGGCCGCTACGCGATGGGCCTGGTGATCTTCACCGGTCTGTCCATCGGCACGCTATTCACCCTGTTCGTGGTGCCGGCGATGTACATGTTCCTGGCTTCCAAGCGCGCGCACGCGGAAGAAGCCGGCGAGGCCAAGCTGGAAAGCCCGCACACCCACTGAGCGGCTTTTGGTCAAAAACAACGGGCAGCCCGATTCGGGCTGCCCGTTTTTCAGTTGCGCCGCCCCGCGCGGCTGCCGCCGCGCTGACTCCAGGCAGAACGTCCGCACCAGGGATACCAGCTCGTCAGGCTTCCAACGCGTGGCGGATGGCCGCGGCAATCTGCTCCAGCAGAATATCCAGCGTCAGTTCGCCATCCGGGATGGTGGAATGGCCGCAACCGCCATAATTGGACATCACCACCGTGCATCGATTGGCAAAACGCTGCGCGCGTGGCTTAAATTGCCCTGCGCATCGATGCTGGTGCCATGCACCAAGACTAGTGAGCGAGCGGCGCCGCAGGCCGCATCGTCCACCGAAGCGCCGGCAGCCTGAATGCTCATTCACAATCTCAACCCATGACCGGCGCGTGGAGCAGGCAGATCAAGAACCTGAAATCAATGCGAGAAACCAAAGTAAGATGGCTAACATGTCATTATCACATCGTCGCCGCGGCACCCATTTCATATGACTGGCCATCCGCCGAGAAGCATTGCCAAATGGATATTCACCTATAGCCAAACCCGTCCATGCAATGCGCGGCCAACCGGCATCCCATCCCGCGCCGGCTCACAACTTAACGGAAAGCAATTGAGCAGATGAAGCAATGCATCGATACCAGCCAAATCAGCGGCCTGATCCTGGCCGGCGGCCAAGGTTCGCGGATGGCCGGGCAGGACAAGGGCTGGCTGGAGTTGGCCGGCCTGCCGCTGATCGTGCGGGTGCGTGCGCGGCTGCAGCCACAGGTGGGAGAGTTGCTGATCAGCGCCAACCGCAACCTGCCGCGCTACGCGGCTTTCGGCCGGACCGTGCCGGATGCGGCGGAGTTTGCCGGTTGCGGACCGCTGGCGGGGCTTGAAGCCGGCCTGTCGGTCTGCGCCACAGACTGGCTGGTGGTGGCGCCGTGCGACCTGCCCTTCCTGCCGGACGATCTGGCGGCAAGGCTGCTGGCGCCGCTGTTGCGGGGAGAGGCGAAATTGAGCGCGGCCGGCTGCGCCGGACGGCAGCACCCGGCGTGCATGGCGCTATCGGTGGAATTGCTGGCCGATTTGCGCGCCTATCTGCGCGCCGGCGGTCGCAAGGTAAGGGAATGGCAAGCTGGCGTCGGCGCGCTGGAAGTGGGTTTCCACGATGCGCCGGAAGCCTTCCACAACCTCAACACCCCGGACGAGCTGGCCGCCGCGGTCGCTTACGCCAGCCAGTGGCGCCAGTCGTAATAGGCCACCCGCTCGCCATCGGCCACCTGGCGCTCCGCAGGCAGCCTGGCCAGCCCGGACGACCCCGGCAGCGCGCTGATGATGCCGGCAGCCTGGCGGCCGTGCGGCGTCAACTGCGCTTCGCCGTCCGCATCAAGTTGCAGGCTCACCCGCAGGAAATCCTCGCGGCCGCAGTCCTTGCGCTGCGCGCCGCTTGCCAGCCGCAGCCGGCTCACCGGCGGAAAGCACTCGCTCCGCCCCTGCAGGCGGCGGATCAACGGCGTCACCAGCAAGGCGAACACCACATAGGCCGACACCGGATTGCCCGGCAAACACACCACCGGGGTGCGTCCCAGCCGGGTCAGCGCCACCGGCTTGCCCGGCTTCATCCTCACCTTCCACAGGTCCAGCTCGGCGCCCAGCGACGCCAGCGCCGGCTTGACCAGATCGCGCTCGCCCACCGACACCCCGCCCACGCTCAGCACCAGGTCGCAGTCGCGGCCCAGCTCGGCGAAAGCCCGGCGCAAATCGTCCGCGTCGTCGCGCGCATGGCGGCACGCCGCCACCTGCGCGCCCATGCCGGCCGCCAGCGCCGCCAGCATCGCGCCGTTGCTGTTGTAGATCTGCTGCGGCGCGCGCGCGCCGCCCGGCGCGGCCAACTCGTCGCCAGTGGTCAAGATTCCCACCTTCACGCGCTGGAACACCTGCGCTTCGGCCAGGCCTTGCGAAGCCAGCAGGGCGATATGACCGGGGCCGAGCACGCAGCCGGCCTCCAGCAGAACCGAGCCTGCGGCCACATCCTCGCCGCGGCGGCGGATATGCTGGCCAGGCAGCGGCTGGCGGTTGATTCTCACCCGACCGCCAGCCTCATCGGCATCTTCCTGCATCGCCACCGCATCCGCTCCGGCCGGCAGCAGGCTGCCGGTGAACAGGCGGATGGCCTGCCCCGGCAGCAAAGCCTGCGGCGCTTCACCGGCATAGCAGCGCTGCTGCACCGGCAGCGCGACGCCCGGAGCGACATCCGCGCAGCGCAGAGCATAGCCGTCCATCGCGCTGTTGTCGGCCGGCGGCATTTCCAGTTCCGCCGTCAGCGTCCGCGCCAACACCCGTCCCGGCGCCTCGCCCAGCGGAACCATCCCGCTATGCGCCAAGGGCTGCGCGTAATCGGCCAGATAGCGCTGCGCGTCTTCGAAATCCAGCATCAGCCCTCCTCCTTGCGGCGGAAGGCGCTGGCGAAGTTGCAGGGGCGGTAGCGGCTATCCAACTGCTCGCGCAGTATCTTGTCCCAGGCCAGCTCGCAGGCCTGCTCGGCGCCGGGCAGGCAGAAGATCAGCGTGCGGTTGGCCATGCCGGCCAGCGCGCGCGACTGCAGCGCCGAGCTGCCCACCTGCGCCAGCGACACATGGCGGTACAGCTCGCCGAAGCCGTCTATCTGTTTGTCCAGCAGCGGCATCACCGCCTCCGGCACCGAGTTGCGCGGCGAAAAGCCGGTGCCGCCGTTGATGAGGACCACCTGCACCTCGTCCTCGGCGATCCACTCGCTGAGCACGCGGCGGATCTGATAGATATTGTCGGCGACGATGCCGCGCCGGGCGCAGACATGGCCGTCCTGCCGCAGTTTTTCCGCCAGCAGGTCGCCGGTGCCGTCGTTGTCGGGCGTGCGGCGGTCGCTTACCGTCAGCACCGCGCAACGCAAGGAAACCGCCTGTACGTCGTTCATTTTGATGGCCCTCCTGAAAGTGTCGCCTGGCCTCAGCCGGCGGTGTATTCGACAAAGCCGTTCTCGCGGCAGAAGCTGGCCAGAGACATACCGGCCTGGCGCGCGATATCTATAGCCAGCGAGGTGGGCGCCGAAATGGTAGCCAGCAGCGGAATGCCCATCCTGGCCGCCTTGCGCACCAGCTCGTAGCTGGCGCGGCTGGACATGAAGACGAAGCCGTCGTCCATCGCCGCGCCTTGCAAGGCCAGATGGCCGATCAGCTTGTCCATCGCATTATGGCGGCCCACGTCCTCAAATGCCTGCAGCACTGCGCCGTCCGGCCCACACCACGCCGCCGCGTGCACGCCGCCGGTGGCCTGCATCAGGCGTTGATGGTCCGCCAGCTCGCGCGCCGCGCGGGCGATGATGTCGGCGCTGGCGGCCATCCGCCGCGCCGGCGCGACGGGTTCCGGCGCCAGGTCCAGCAACGCCAGGCTTTCAATGCCGCAAACGCCGCAGCCGGTGCGTCCCTCCAGCGAGCGCCGCCTGTCCTTCAGCCGCAGAAACGCCGGCTGGGCGATTTCCAGCCGCACCTCCGCGCCGTTGCCGTGGAATTCGGCCTCGATGTCGAAAATCTCGCCGCGCCGCGCGACGATGCCCTCAGTCAGCGCGAAGCCCGCCGCCAGCGCCATCAGGTCGCAAGGGCTGGCCATCATCACCGCATGGGAGATGCCGTTGAACACCAGCGCCACCGGCACCTCCTCCGCCACCTGGTCGGCGTCGACGCGGCGCGCGCCGTCCCGGTGGCGCGTCACCTCGCACTGGATAAAGCCGGCCCGGCCATCCGTTTCCTGTTCCCGCATCCCGTCCTCCCCACGCTCCCGGCGTTCACGCCGCGCCGCAATCCGCCTACACTACACGGCCCCGCCCCACTGCCGGACCGGAAAACCGCCATGAACCCACCCCAGCCCGACCAGATCGATCCCGCCATCGCCGCCCTGTTGGCGCAATTGTGGCGCGCCGCCCAATCCGGCGCGCAAGCCTGGTCGCTGCCGCGCTTGAGCAAGCAGTCCGGTCTGCGCATGAGCACGCTGCGGCGCTGCTTGACGCTGCTGATCGAGCTGGAGTTGGCCGCCGTGGAGCTGGATGGCGACGGTCGCGGCCGCGCCTGGCTCAGCGCCGACGGCCTAGTCTTGTGCCGCCAGTTGTTCGCGCCGGACGCCGGCGCCGAAGGCTGACATTATCGCCCCCAGCCGGCCGGCGGCGCCAGCCACCATCCTACAGGACACTCCCGCCAAGCGGCCGCATGCTTTATCCTTGCTCTTCTCGACGCCGGGCGCTGCCTTGCCCAGCCTTCCCCATCCAATCGCCAGGAGCCTGTTTCAGCATGGACCATTTCAAGACCAAGGGACGCATCGAACCCTACACGCCGCCGGCTGGCGGCCTGGGCTCGCTGAAAAGCACCACCGTCAGCCTGGTCAAGGAAAAAGTCCCGGGCAGCCGCTACAAGACGCTGTTCCGCCAGAACCAGCCGGACGGCTTCGACTGCCCCGGCTGCGCCTGGCCCGACCGCGAGCACACCTCCACCTTCGAATTCTGCGAAAACGGCGTCAAGGCGGTGGCGGCGGAGGCCACCGGCAAGAAGATAGGCGCCGAATTCTTCGCCCGCCACACGGTGACAGAGCTGTTGGCGCAGTCCGACTACGAACTGGAGCAGCACGGCCGGCTGACCGAACCACTGGCATACGATCGGGCCAGCGACCGCTATCTGCCCATTTCCTGGAGCGACGCCTTCGCGCTGACCGCGCGCCACCTGCGGGCGCTGCCGCACCCGGACCAAGCCTCGTTCTACACTTCCGGCCGCACCAGCAACGAGACCGCCTTCCTGTTCCAGCTGTTCGTGCGCATGTACGGCACCAACAACTTCCCGGACTGCTCCAACCTGTGCCACGAATCCACCAGCCGCGCTTTGCCGGCGACAGTGGGCGTGGGCAAGGCCACGGTGATCCTCGACGACTTCGAGCACGCCGACACCGTATTGGTGTTCGGCCAGAATCCGGCCACCAACCATCCGCGCATGTTGAACGAGCTGCGCGAATGCGCCAAGCGCGGCGCGGCCATCGTCTCCATCAATCCGCTGAAGGAGCGCGGCCTGGAGCGCTTCGCCAGCCCGCAGCACCCGCTGGACCTGGTGGGCGGCGGCGTCGCCATCAGCTCGATGTTCATCCGCCCGACGCTGGGCGGCGACTTCGCGCTGATCAAGGGCGTAGCCAAGCGGGTGCTGGAACTGGACGACGCGGCCGTCGCCGCCGGCGCGGAGCGGGTGCTGGACACAGCCTTCCTGGCCGAGCACTGCAGCGGCTTCGACGCCTTCGCCGCCGACCTGCGCGGCGAGAGCTGGCAGGCGCTGGCGGCGGACTCCGGCGTGCCCTGGAGCGACATCGACGCGCTGGCGCAGACGTACGCGCGCGGCAAGGCGGTGATCGCCACCTGGGGCATGGGCCTGACCCAGCACAAGAATTCGGTGGCGGCGATACAGATGCTGTCCAACCTGATGATGATGCGCGGCAACATCGGCAAGCGCGGCGCCGGCCTGTGCCCGGTCCGCGGCCACTCCAATGTGCAAGGCGACCGCACCGTCGGCATCGAGGACAAGCCCAGCCAGACCTTCCTCGACCGGCTGCGCGACGTCTACGGCTTCGAGCCGCCTCGCAAGCACGGCCTGGACGCGGTGGACACCATCGCCGCGATGCGCGACGGCCGGGTCAAGGTGTTCGTCGGCCTGGGCGGCAACTTCGCCATGGCCACGCCGGACACCCCGCTGACCTTCGAGGCGCTGCGAAACTGCGCGCTGACGGTGCAGATTTCCACCAAGCTCAACCGCAGCCATCTGATACACGGCAAAGAAGCGCTGATCCTGCCGACGCTGGGCCGCACCGAGATAGACATGCAGAAGAGCGGTCCGCAAGGCGTGACGGTGGAGGACTCGATGTGCATGGTGCACTTGTCTTACGGTATCAATCCGCCGGCCTCCCGCGCGCTCCTGTCGGAAACCGCCATCGTCGCCGGCATCGCACAGGCCGTGCTGGGCAGCGAGAGGACGGACTGGCTGGCTTATGTCGACGACTACGCGCGTATCCGCGACGAGATCGCCAAGGTGCTGGACGCCTTTCACGACTTCAACGCCCGCGTAGCCAAGCCCGGCGGCTTCCACCTGACCCCAGCCTCGCGCGAGCGCCGCTGGCTGACGCCAAGCGGCAAGGCGCAGTTCATCGTCCACCCGCTGGAGAAGGACACGCCCATCCGCCGCGCCCGCGCGCTGCACGGCGACCGGCTGATGGTGCTGATGACCGCCCGCTCGCACGACCAGTACAACACCACCATCTACGCGATGGACGACCGCTACCGCGGCGTCTACGGCCAGCGCCGGGTGCTGTTCATCCACCGCGAAGACCTCGCGCTGCAAGGCTTCGCCGCCGGCGACTGGGTGGACATCTTCACGGTGTGGAACGACGGCATCGAGCGGCGCGCCGACGGCTTCTTGCTGGTGGAGTACGACATCCCGCGCGGCTGCCTGGGCGCCTACTTCCCGGAAACCAACCCGCTGATCCCGCTGGACAGCGTGGCCGACATCTCCAACACCCCCACCTCCAAATCGGTGCCGGTGCTGCTGCGGCGCGCCGCCGCCGTCTGACGCCGATAAGCGGCCGGCGCTCAGCCGGCCGCCACCAGCCCCCGGACAATCTCGATCGCGTCGCCGAACTGCAGGCGCTGCACGCAGATGGCCACCTGGCGCATCCGCGCCTCGCTCTCGCCCAGATCCAGGGCAAGCAATTCGTCGACCAGATCGATCACCGCCAGGTTGTTGTCCTCCAGCAAGGCCAGCACGTCCGTCAACCGCTCCCGCTCCATCCGGCCCGAGCCAGCCGCCGGCGCGGTCGGAAAGTCTTCCGGCAACGACCCCGCCAATTGGCTGGCGCTACTGTCGGCCAACTGGGCCAAACCCCGCAACTGGTCGCGCAGCCATCCGTCCGACAGCCGCTCGGGACCGCCCGCGCGCACCAGCTGCGACATCTCCGCCACCTGCCGTCCCAGCGCCGCCGCCCCCATGGTGGCCGCCATGCCCTTGAGCGCATGCAGGCTGGCCAGCAGCGCCTGCCAGGCGCCATCCTCGGTCTGCCGGGCCATGTCGGCCAGCAGCCGTTCGCACTCCGGACGGAACGTCGCCAGCGCCGCGCGGTAGACCTTGGGCTTGTTGCCAAAGCGCCTGAGCCGGGAAGGCAGCGCTTCGATCATCGCCTCCGCCTCGGTCTCCTCGCTTGCCCCGGGCGCCTGCGCGTCCGGACCCGGCCGGCGGCCAAGAGCCAACAGCTTGGCCACCAGCTCGTCGATGTCTATCGGCTTGCCGACATGATCGTCCATACCGGCGGCCAGGCATTCCTCGCGGTCCGCCCTGGACGCGTTGGCCGTCATCGCCAGGATGGGCTGCGCCTGGCAGCGCGGGTCGGCGCGCAGGCGGCGCGTCGCCTCCAGTCCGTCGATATCCGGCATCTGCACATCCATGATCACCACGTCGTAGGCCGGTTCGGCCGCGCTGGCCAGCGCCACTCCCTGCAGACCGCCCTCCGCCAGCGCCACCTCCGCCCCCTCCTCGCGCAACAGCTCGACGGCCACTTGCCGGTTCAGCGCGTTATCCTCCACCAGCAGCACCCGCATCCCCTTCAGCCGCTGGGCTTGCGAGCGCGGCGCCGCCTCGCAGCAGTCGTTGTCCGCGCCGGCCACCGCCCGGCAGATCGAATCCACCAGTTGCTGCGGCGTGACCGGCTTGGTCAGCACATCGCAGAACGGCGCCTGCGGCTGCTGGGCGATGCCCGCCAGCACCTCGCGGCCGAACGCGGTGACCATCACGATGACCGGCGCATGTCTCGGCGCGGTTTCCTGCCGCACCCGCCGCGCCACCGCCACGCCATCCAGTCCGGGCATGCGCCAATCCATCAGCACCACATCGTAGCGCTGGCCGCGGTCGATGGCGTCGCGCACGCGGGCGATCGCCTCTTCGCCGCCGCTGACGTAGTCGGCCCGCCACCCCACCATAACAATGGAATCCACCAGGATTTCCCCCGCCAGCGGATTGTCGTCCACCACCAGCACCCGCATGTCGGCATGCGGCGAGACCGACGCCAGCGGCGCCTCGCCGGTCAGGCCGAACGTCAACTCGAACCAGAAACGGCTGCCGCGTCCCGGCCGGCTCTCCACCCGCAGGCTGCCGCCCATCAGTTCGATCAGCCGTTTGCTGATCACCAGCCCCAGGCCGGTGCCGCCGAAGCGGCGGGTGGTGGACGCCTCCGCCTGGGAGAACCCTTCGAAGATGCGGTCCAGCTGTTCCCGGCTGATGCCGATGCCGGTGTCGCGGACCTCGAAACAGAGGGTGACATCCCCAGCGCCGCGCCGCAGCTCGCTCAAACTGACCACCACTTGGCCCGACGCGGTGAACTTCAGCGCGTTGCCGGCCAGATTGATCAGGATCTGCTGCAGCCGCAGCCGGTCGCCATACAGCATGGAAGGCAGGCTAGGGTCGATCTGGAACAACACTTCGACGTCCTTCTCGCCATGGTTGCCAGACAGCACCACCGCCAGGTCGCGCATCAGGCTTTCCAGGTCGAAGGGATGCGGATCCAGTTGCAGCCTGCCGGCATCGATCTTGGAAAAGTCCAGGATATCGTTGAGCAGGCCCAACAGGGATTTGGCCGCCGCCTGGGTCTTCTCCACGTAGTCGCGCTGGCGCATGTCCAGCCGCGTGCGCTGCATCAGTTGCAGCAGGCCCAGCACCGCGTTCATCGGCGTGCGTATCTCATGGCTCATATTGGCCAGGAATTGGCTTTTGGCGATGCTGGCCTGCTCCGCCTGCCGCTTGGTCTCCAGCAGCTTGGTCTCGTACGCCTGGCGCTCGGTGATATCCAGGCAGATGCCGGTCACCCTCAGCGCGCGCCCTTCGTCGTCGCGCTCTATCTGCGCATCCGCCTGCACCTGGCGAATCTGGCCATTCGGGCGCACCACGCGGAAAACGGCGTCGTATGCGCCGCCGCCGGCCAGCGCCGCTCTCAAGCTCGCCTCCACGTCCCGCACATCCTCGGGATGGACCCGGTCGCGCCAGTGCTGATAGCGCAAGCCCAGTTGCTCCAGTTCCTGCGGCTGCCCGTAGATCTCGAACATCTTGCGGTTCCAGCTGACCTGATCGTCGTCCGGCGACCAGCTCCATACACCGAGCTGCGCCGCCTCCACCGCCATTTGCAGTTGGTCGCGGGCCACCATCAGCTCCCTCTGCTGCCGATGCTGGGCGGTGATGTCGACGGCGATGCCCAGATAGCCGTTGATCCGCCCCCCATCGTCGCGCATGGCGGTCACCACCAGCGACACCTTCAGGTGCGAACCGTCCTTGCGCACATAGGTCCACTCGCGGCGATCCATCCCGGCGACTTCCGGTTCGTGGATGAAAATGTGGAAGCCTTCTATCAGTTGGCCGTACTGTTCGCTCAGCACCCGGCCGTGGGCGGCGATCTCATCGGCCAGATGAAAACGCTCCGGCGTGCCGATGCCCACCATTTCGTCCGCCGTGTAACCCAGCATGCGCTCGGCGCCGCTATTGAACAGAGTGATCAGGCCATTGACATCGGTGGCGATGATCGAAACCTCCGACGCGGCGCTCAGCACATTGCGCAACAGCAGATTGACGCGGCCCAGCTCGGCGTCGGCCCGCCGGCGCTCGGTGGCATCTATGCTCAGCGCCACGCAGCGCCCTACCCGGCCATCGCCGTCGATCTGCGGAGCGATCACCGTATCGAGCCAGCGCAGGCCGCCAGCGCGGGAGCGGGCGCATATCTCTCCGCGCCAGACCTCGCCGCCGCGCACCGTCCGCCACAGCTCCTGCCAGAAAGAGGGCGGCTCGGCGCCGCCGTCCAGCCATTGCAGCTCCCGGCCCAACAGCATCTCGCGCGGATAGCCGTGGCTGCGGCAGAACAGGTCGTTGACCTCCAGCAGCCGGCCGTCGGCATCGGTCACCGAATACAGCAGCTGGCGGTTGATGGTGCTCAGCAACAGCTCCATCTCCTGGCGCGCGCGCGCCTGGCGGTTGCGGCTCTCCACCAGTTCGGACACATCGTGCACCACAGAATAGAAGCCCCGCACCTTGTCGTCGACGATATCCGGCAGATAATGCGTAAGGGTATCGCGCATCCTGCCGTCCGGCCCGCGAATCCGCCGTTCGAAGGTTTGCGGCTCTCCGCGCAGCGCCGCCTCGGCAAAAGGCAAACTGGTCTGATACAGCTCGGCGCCGAGCAGCTCCAGCAATGAACAGCCGGGCAGCTTGTCGGCGGCGGCGCCGAACCAGTCCCGGTAGGCGCGGTTGGCCACCCGGTTGATCTGCTCGCAATCCCAGTAGCCGATCAGCGACGGCACCGCGTCCAGCACCACCCGCAGCGTATGCTTGGTCTGGTCCAGCTCGGCGGCGCGCTCGGCCGCCAGTTCCTCCAGGCGGCTGTTCAAGCCATGCAGTTGGGCCTCCACCTGCTTCTGCCGGCTGATGTCGCGCGCCACCGTCGAGGCGCCAATCACCTTGCCGGCGGCGTTGAAGATCGGGGACACGGAAACCGATACGTCAAGCAGGCTGCCGTCCTTGCGCCGCCAGCGCGTCTCGAAATGCTCGACCAACTCGCCCCGCCCGACACTGCCCAGAACATCCGGCACCCTGGGCCGCTCATCCTCCGGCACCACCAGTTGCTCCAGCGGCCGGCCGACGGCCTCAAGCGCGGCATGGCCGAGCATCCGCTCCGCGCTGCGGTTCCAGCTGGTCACCACGCCATCCAGCGTCTTGCTGATGATGGCGTCGACCGACCCCTCCACGATGGTGGCCAGCCGCGCCTGCGTCGCCGCCAGTTGCCCGCGGCGCTGATAGCTGCGCAGCCAGACAAACGCCAGCAGGGCGCCGACCAGGCTCAGGAACATCCCAGCCAGGGCCGCAGTCTCCGGCCGCGGCAGCTGCATCCGGGCGGCGAAGCCGGGATAGGCCCGCAGCGTCAGCTGCCAGCGGCGCCCCAGCACCGACCGGTATTCGGAATAGGCGGCGATCTCGCCGCCGGCCGGCGCCGCGCTGTCGTACACCGCGACGGGGGCGGCCGGATTGGTGACATCCTTCAACTCCACCCTAACGCCGCCCTGCTCCCGCTCCAGTCCCTGCATCACGTCCTTCATGTGCAGTGGCGCGTTCACCCAGCCGAATCCCTGCACCAGCCTGGCGGCCTCGGTAGGCGGCACGACGCCGTCGCGATAGACCGCCAGCAGGATGACGAACAGCGGATCGTTCGCGGCAGGCCGCTGCGTCAGGCTGATAGGCGCGCTCATCACGATCTGGCCGCTGCGCAATGCCAGCTCGGCAGCCTCGCGGCGGTTGGCCTCGGAGGCAATGTCCAGCCCGATCGCGCGCCGGTTGCGCGGCTCCGGTTCGATATATAGGATGACATTGCGCTCGCCCTGGTGCGGCTGCAGTTGCCGGATGCGAAAATCGGGCATGCCGTCGCGCCGGGCCTGCCGCTCGAACTCGGCGATCTGCTGCGGCGGCACCCGGCGGACGAAACCGAAGCCCTGCGCGCCGGGAAATTCGGTGGCGATATCCCCGCCCTGGCTGTATTTGCGGAACAGTTCGCGGCTGAGGCCATTTTCGCCTGCGGTCATCACCACGCCGCGCACCGCCTTCAGGCCGAACTGGTAGCGCTGGATGCGGGACTCCACCATCCTGGCCATGCGCTGGGTCGCATCCCGCACGCCATTTTGGACATCCTCGGCGTTATGGCGCGCAAGCCGCCAGCACACCAGAGCGCTCAACGCCGCCCCAGCCAGCAGAACCAGCAAGGACCAGCCCAGCGCGGACGAGAACCGGCCGCGATGATTTGCCTGAAGACCCGAATATCCATCCACCGCACGACCCCCTCGTAGAAACAGCTGCCGCCCGGGCATGCCCGGAGCCCTCAGAGCGACCCGCCCGCCAGATGCTGGACGTCGTTCCGCAGCCAGCCCTCCATCTCCGCCACCGGCATCGGCCTGCCATACAGGAAGCCCTGCATTACGCTGCAGCCCATCTTGAGCAGCTCCCGCTCCTGCTCCGCGGTCTCCACCCCCTCCGCCACCAACCGCAATCCCAGTCCGTTCGCCATGCTGATGATGGCGGAGATGATGGCGGTGTTGCTCTTGTCGCCTATCATGTCGCGGACGAAGCTCTGGTCTATCTTGAGCACGTCGATCGGAAATTGCTTGAGGTAGGCCAGATTGGAATAGCCAGTGCCGAAATCGTCGACGGCGATGGAAACGCCCAGGCCGCGCAGCCCGGTCAGGACCTCCATGGTCTGCGCGACATTGGCCGCCAGCACGCCCTCGGTGATCTCCAGCTCCAGCAATTCCGGGGCGATGCCGGTTTCGGCAAGCACGCTGCGCACCGTATCGCTGAAGCCGCCGTCGGCGATCTGCACCGCCGAGACATTGACCGCGATGCGCAAAGGGCGGCCGGCGTCATACCACCGCTTGCCGTCGAGGCAGGCCTGGCGCAGGATGAAGCGTCCCAGCGGCACGATCAGCCCGGTCTCCTCGGCCAGCGGAATGAAATGGCCGGGCGAGATGATATCGCCATTGTCGTCGCGCCAGCGCATCAGCGCCTCCACCCCGACCACGGCCGCGCCCGTCACATCCACCTTGGGCTGGTAGTAGGCCTGGAATCCGCCCTGCTCCGCACCCATGCGGATGTGCCTTTCCAGCGCTTGGCGCGTCAGCAGCGCCTCCTCGATCTCGGCCGAGAAGAAGCGATAGCGGTTGCGCCCATCCTCCTTGGCCTGGTACATCGCGGCATCGGCGTGCCGGTACAGCTCCTCCTGATCCTTGCTGTCGTCCGGATACAGGCTGACGCCTATGCTGACCGACAGGTCGAAGCGCCCTTCCGCCAGCTGGTACGGTTCGGAAACCGCCTTCAACAGCCGGTTGGCGAAAGCGCCCAGTTGTTCGATGCTGGCCGGGTCCGGCATCAGGATGATGAACTCGTCGCCCCCCTGCCGGCTGATGGTGTCGCCGGAGCGCACCGCCCGCTGCAGCCGCCTGGCCACCTCCTGCAGCAGGTGGTCGCCGATGGAGTGCCCGACCGAATCATTGATCACCTTGAAATAATCCAGGTCCAGGATGAACAGGCCCAGCCGCTCGCCGCTGTTCTCGGCCTGCTGCAGCGCCTGCTGCGTCCGGTCCTGCAGCAGCGTGCGGTTGGGCAGATTGGTCAGTGCGTCATGGTGCGCCAGGTGCATCATCTTGACCGCCAGCGCGCGCGCTTCGCGGACATCGTGGAACACGATGATGGCGCCGGTCAGCTGGCCGGCGTGATCCAGGATAGGCGCGGCGGAATCCTCCACCTCCAGCACTCGGCCGTCGCGGCGCAGCAGCGCGCGGTCCAGCGTCATGCCGACGGTGCGCCGCTCGGCCAACACCAGCCGCACCGGATTGCCTACCGTCCGGCCGGAATCGCTGGCTTGCAGCGGCATGATCCTCTCGATAGGCTCGCCTATCGCCTCTTTCGCCAGCCAGCCGGTCATTTCCTCGGCGATGGGGTTCAGAAAAGTGACGCAACCGGCCGGATCGGTGGCGATGACCGCGTCGCCTATCGAATTGAGCGTAATGCGGATGCGTTCCTTCTCATCGCGCAGCGCCTGCTCGGCGCGCTTGCGCTCGGTGACGTCGGTGATCAGCATCAGGCAGCCGGGCCGCCCACCGGGCTGCGGCCGATGCACCAGCGCCACCTGGCCGTGCAGCACGCAGCCGTCGCGCCGGGTCAGACTCAGGTCGAACGATGGACTGTCGCCGCCCAGCGCATCGAGCAGCAGAGGCTCCAGCGCGGCAAAATTGGCCTCGCCCAGCACCGCGCGCGCAGACATGCCGCGCATGGCGTCGGCGTCGATGCCGAACCAGTGTCCGGCCTCATCGTTGGCGAACTCGTTGCATAGGTCGGCGTTCCAGTAAGCGACGAAGGCGGGCAGGCGCTGCAGCACGTCGGCCAGATCCCGCTGCGCGGCCGCCAGTTGCCGGGTTTTGGACTGCAAGGCCAACTGCGTCTGTATCCTCGCGCGCGCCACCGGCACGTTCAACGGCTTGTGCAGGAAATCCACTCCGCCGATATTGAGCGCATGCAGCTCGTGGACATCCTGATCGTGAGAGGTAACGAAGATCACCGGTACATCGCTCAGCTGCGGCGTGGCCTTGATCGCCTGGCACACCGCGTAGCCATCCATGCCTGGCATTTCGATATCCAGCAGGATCAGGTCGGGAACGACCCGCAACGCCATCTCCAGCGCCGCCTGGCCGCTGGTGGCGAAGCGCACCTCGCCCAGGTCGCGGACAGCCTCGCGGATCACATGGATATTGCTCGCCATGTCATCGACGATGAGAATGCGGGCCTGCTCGTGCGGCGGATCGTTGAACATCCGGCTTCCTTTTACGGTTGCACCGATGCGGAATAAAACGATGGGCGCCCGGAACGGCATACGACTCAGCGCCAGCCAAGCATGCGCATCGCCGGTGACAGGTCTGGTCCTTATGCTCCGAGGCTATGATTAGGAATAGCCTCCAGCCACTCCGGCTACAAGCCGCCATGATCGGCAGCCGGGCACTCCGACATAAAAATAAGGGTAATTACGTAGCGTGCCAGGCCTGCAACCGGGCCTGCCGCCTGTCAATGCGCGCTGGCCGCCGGCCGCGTGATGAGCAGCAACAGAGGCAGCACCGCCAGCGACAGCCACATCATCATTTTGAAGTTGTCGATATAGGCCCCCAGCGCCGCCCCCATTGCGCGCACAGCCAGCCGGTCAGCAGGGTGGCGATGGCCGCGGCGACGATATAGGACGAACACCCAGCTGATCTGGTCCTGCGAGCTTTGCAAGCTGCCTTGCATGTGCGTCAAGGCCACATTGGCGATGGTGGTGTCCAGCGCCTGCATGATGGTGGCCAACATGATGGAAATGGTGACCATGCCGCGGTGCGGCGCATTGACTGCAGCAGCGCTCATTTGGACAGCAAACCCACCAGATTGCCATGCACCTTGCCCAGCAGCGCGCGCAACTGCACGTCCTCTTCCGGGCTCAAGCCTTGCTGCGCCTGTTTTTGCAGTTCGTCGCCCAGCGCCATCGCCGCTTTCAAGGCCTCCACGGCAGGCTCCAGCAACTCGATTTCATTGACGCGGCGGTCGGTGGTACTGGGCACGCGGCGCAACCAGCCGGCCGCCTGCATCCGGTCGCACAATGTCGCCACGCCCATAGGTGTGAGGTCCAGCAGATCGGCCAGCTCCGCCTGCGACAACGGCTTCTCCCCCTCATGCGCCGCCAGCACGCCCAGCAAGCGGCATTGCGCCAGCGACAATCCAAGCCGCTGCCGCGCCCGCTGATCGAAAACTCGGCCATAGAGCCGACCAGTGTCGCTGACCAGGAAGCCAAACCGCTCTGCAATCCGTATTTTCATAACATGAAATATCATATAGTAGCTTACTATTTACACGGTATCACATGGCAGGGCAAGGGGAAACCCGCGCAAACGCAAAGCGCTGCAAATACCTGCGCCCGGCAAAAACACGGCCCGCCCCGCCGGCCATGCTGTCTGCGCGGGCAAACGCCGCCGCCATCCACTTTCAGGCTATCTTTGGGCCCGCGCTTGCCGCCCGATTCAATGGAACCGGCTTATTCCGCCCGGAGGTCGCGGCAATAGGTATTTACACCGGGTTAAATTAACGGCGGCATGAGTTAAAAGGTAAGGGCAGCGACGGCCAAACCGCTGCGGCAAACCGATCATTGAAATATGCCGGCGATACCGCGACAACACCCCGCCTGCGGTTTGAGTCCAGTCGGCCAAGCGACTCACCAGCCCTTCGGCCCTCTAACATTTTAAGACGCTGCGCGAAACCGCAATGCCCCAGGCTTGCCGCGCGGCATTACCATCGGAACGCCATTCCGGCAGCCCGATAGCGTATCCGAAATGACGGACGCGCTCGGGCCGGCCATCTTTAACCCCCCCCCCGGCCGCACGCGCCTGACTGAACACCGCCTGCGCGCCAGCCGGCCCTGCCCGCCGCCCGTAAAGGAATAGCCATGCGCTCACGCAAGATCATGATCATCCGCCATGCGGAAAAACCCACCACCACGCCCGCCGTCGCCGGAGTGGATCCCGACGGCAATCAGAGCGACGAGGACCTGATTGTGCAGGGATGGCAGCGCGCCGGCGCGCTGGCCCGCTTTTTCGCCCCCCTGAATGGACAGCCGGCGCCCGGCCTTGCGGTGCCGAACGCCATTTACGCGTCGGCGGTCGCCAAGCACAGCCAAAGCCTGCGCCCGCAGCATACAGCGCTCCCGCTATCCCAACTGCTGCAGCTGAACATCAATCTGGAATATGCGAAGGAGGACGCGGCCAATATGGCCAAGGCGGTGGCCGACCGCATCGGGCCGACTCTCATCGCCTGGGAGCACGAGGATATTCCCGGCATAGTCAACGCCATAGTCGGCAACAGCGCCGCCTGCCCGCAACAATGGCATGACGATCGTTTCGACGTGGTCTGGGTGCTGGATCAGGACGAGGGGAGCAATGTCTGGCGTTTCAGCCAGGTGATGCAGATGCTGCTGGCGGGAGACCGCGCTCAGCCCATCGGGCAATAAGATGACGTTTTCCGCCAATTGCCGGCAAAAAACCGCACCCATGCCAAAGCGGGAAATACGCCGCGATGAATAACGTCCGGCGAAGAGGAAAGGCGCCAGGCAATGCCGAAAACAGAAAAGCCCCGGATAACCGGGGCTTTTCGGATCGTACTGGCGGAGAGGGGGGGATTCGAACCCCCGTTAGGGTATTACCCTAAACACGCTTTCCAGGCGTGCGACTTAAACCACTCATCCACCTCTCCGTGAGGTGTTCACTACAAAAACAAAACCCGCATATCGGCGGATTTTTTTGAATTCTGGCGGAGAGAGGGGGATTCGAACCCCCGTTAGGGTATTACCCTAAACACGCTTTCCAGGCGTGCGACTTAAACCACTCATCCACCTCTCCAGACCCTGCCGCTGTTACGCTTTGGCGTTTCGCCGACAGAGGCTGCGCAGTATATAAGTCCTACACATCCGGCGCAAGCGTTTTATAAGCGGAATGCGAAAAAAGCTCGTCCACATAATCCTCCACCCCCTGCCGTTCGCGTTCCAGCCAAGCGGCGATGGCGGCGCGGAAACGGGCGTCGGCAATATAGTGGGCGGAATACGTGACCACCGGCTCGAAACCGCGCGCCAGCTTGTGTTCACCCTGCGCTCCGCCCTCGAAGCACCGCAGACCCCGCCGGATCGCATATTCCAGCCCCTGGTAGTAGCACAGTTCGAAATGCAGGCAGGCCACCTCCTCCAGCGCGCCCCAGTAGCGACCGTACAACACGCCATTCTGGACAATGCACAGGCTGGCGGCAATGGGCTGCCCGCCGCGGCTGGCGACGAACATCACGCAATGGCCGGCCAGACGGCGCCCTATCAGCCGGAAGAATTCCAGGTTGAGATAGGGCGCGGAGCGGTGCTCCAGATAGGTCTGGCGATAGCAACGGTAGAACAGCTGCCAATCCGCGTCGCTGATCTCCTCGCCGGCCAACGCCTTCACCGCCACTTCCGCATCCGCCACCCGGCGCCGCTCTTGGCGGATCTTCTTGCGCTTGTCGCGGCTGAGCGTGGCCAGAAAAGCGTCGAAATCGGCGTAATTATGGTTGTTCCAGTGAAACTGCACGCCTTCACGCAACAGCCAGCCGGCATCCGCCAACTGGCGAGCCTCGTCCACCATCGGGAACAGCACATGCACCGACGACAAGCCGTTGTCGTCCGCCAGCTGTTGCAGCCCGGCGATCAGCGCAGCCTTGTCCTCCGCCGCGCCCAGCAGGCGGCTGCCGCTCACCGGCGAAAACGGCGAAGCCACCACCAGCTTGGGGTAGTAGTCGATGCCGGCTCGGGCATAGGCCTCGGCCCAGGACCAGTCGAACACGTATTCGCCGCGGTTGTGCTGCTTGAGATAGGCCGGCGCCACCGCCACCGCCCGGCCCTCGCGCTCCAGCGCCAAGGGCAGCGGCTGCCAGCCGGTGCCGCCGCCGACGCAGCCGGTCTCCTCCAGCGCGGCCAGCCAGGCGCGGTCCACGAACAGGCCGCCGCCCGCCGCCGCCGGCCAGCCGGGCTGCGGCACGGATGCCACGCCGTCATACAGTTGCAAGCGCAATGCTTTTCCTTTCAGGCAACGGTCCATCTTCAGGTAAAATTGCGGGATCAAGAAACATCGGTGCCCTCTCAAGATGCGTATCGCACTCGCCCAGTTCAACCCCATTGTCGGCGACATCGCCGGCAATGCCGAAAAAATCCTGTCCCTCGCCCACGCCGCCATCGTCCAGGGGGCCGATGTGCTGGTCACGCCCGAGCTTGCGCTCACCGGCTACAGCCCGGAAGACCTGCTGCTGCGCGACAGCTTCTACCGCGAAGTCGCCAAGGGGCTCGACACGCTGGAGCAGTTGGACGGCATCACGCTGGTGATCGGCCACCCGGTCAAGCTGGGCAACGAGCGCTTCAACGCCGCCACCGTGCTGCGCGACGGCCACCGCCTGGGCCAGTATCACAAGATGCTGTTGCCCAATAATGAAGTCTTCGACGAATGCCGCTACTTCACGCCCGGCGCCGCGCCGCTGGTGTTCGAGCAGAACGGCGTCAAGGTCGGCGTGCTGATCTGCGAGGACGTGTGGTCGCTAGAGCCGGCGGCGGAAACCGCCGACGCCGGCGCCGAAGTGGTGTTGGCGCTCAATGCCTCGCCCTTCCACCGCAACAAGATAGAAGCCCGCCACGAGGCGCTGCGCTATCGCGTAGAGGAAACCGGCCTGCCCTTCGCCTACGTCAACCTCGCCGGCGGCCAGGACGAGCTGGTGTTCGACGGCGCCTCGTTCGCCGTCGACAAATCGGGGCGGGTGGTCGCCCAGGCCGCGGCCTACGACGACGAGCTATTGCTGGTCGACTTCGCCGACGGCGACTTGCAGCAGGGCAAGCAGACCGCGCTGCCCGGACCGCTGGAAAGCGTCTACCGCACCCTGGTGGTCGGCGTGCGCGACTATATCGGCAAAAATGGCTTCCCCGGCACGCTGCTGGGCCTGTCCGGCGGCATAGACTCCGCGCTGACGCTGGCGGTGGCGGTGGACGCGCTGGGCGCAGACAAAGTGCACGCGGTGATGATGCCGTCGCGCTATACCGCCGACATCTCCGTAACCGACAGCCGCGACATGATCGCCCGCCTGGGCGTGAAGTACGACGAAATCGAAATCTGGCCGATGTACGAAAGCTTCATGGCGGGCCTCGCGCCGTCGTTCGCCGGGCTGGAAATGGACACCACCGAGGAAAACCTGCAGGCGCGCATCCGCGGCACGCTGCTGATGGCGCTGTCCAACAAGAGCGGCAAGCTGGTGCTCACCACCGGCAACAAGTCGGAGATGACCACCGGCTACTGCACGCTGTACGGCGACATGGCCGGCGGCTTCGCGGTGCTGAAGGACGTGGCCAAGACCCTGGTGTTCGAGCTGTGCCGCTGGCGCAATACCGTCAGCGACGTGATTCCGGAGCGCATCATCACCCGCCCGCCGTCGGCCGAGCTGCGCCCGGACCAGAAGGACCAGGACAGCCTGCCGCCGTACGAAGTGCTGGACGCCATCATGGCGCGCTATGTCGAAGGCAACCAGTCCGCCGCCGACATCATCGCCGCCGGCTTCGCCAAGGCCGACGTCGACCGGGTGGTGCGGCTGTTAAAGATCAACGAATACAAGCGCCGCCAGGCGCCGGTGGGCCCGCGCGTCACCCAGCGCGGCTTCGGCAAGGATTGGCGCTACCCGATCACCAACCGCTTCAGTTGACCCCCGGCGGGCGGCGGCATGCCGCCCATCTGCCCATCGCACAGAAAACAGGTCAAGGGCATAACCCTTCCTGCTTCAGATACAATGGCGGATTGCCCAGACGCCCCACATCGAGCGCGGGCCACCGGATTCACACAGGACGCAAAAAACCATGACTCGCTTGAAACTGACCGCCGCCGCGGCGTTCTCCGCCCTCGCGCTGCTGACCGGCTGCGCCACCCCGCTAGCCGGCAAACCGGCCGACGAGGCCGCCCGCAAGGTAATGGCGCTAAACTGGCAGAACGCCAGCTACAATTTCGACGGCCAGTTCGGCTTCAGCCAACTGCGCTTCGCCGACAGCGGGGGCAAACTGGGACAGCCCGAACTCGCCGACGCCATCGACCAGGTCGGCAGCTCCATCAAAATGAATGTCAGCGGCGCCATCGACGCGCCGGCCGGCAAGCTGGAACTGATTCCGGAACTGCGTTTCGAACGCCGCAACCTGCTGGCCAGCGTCAAGCTGCCGATGCAGTTCCGCGCCCAGGACATGTCGCTGCTGGTGGACCCGTCCGCCATCGACCTGGCCGTGCCCGCCCTGCGCAGGAACCCCGGAAAGTTCGTCCGCGCCAAGCTGCCGGCCGACATCGCCGCCAGGATCCCGCTTAAGGAAATGTACCAGGCGATGCCGCAGATTCTCGACCAGGCCTACGGCCAGTTGGACAAGAAAGCCTTCAGCTTCGAGCCGCTGGACGCCTACGCCGACGAAGTCGGCGCCAAATACAAGCTGCGCCTTACCCTCAGCAAGGAACAGGAGCAAAAGATGACACTGCTGATCCTGGACGGCCTGGCCAAAGCCGCCCGCCAGCAAGTCGCCCAGCCGAATGACAAGTTCGACGCGGAATCCATGCTCAAGCTGGTGCGCGACCTGGTCAAACTCAGCCCCGCCGGCGAACTCGACGGCCAAACCGTCAGCGACGTCTATGTCAGCCGCAGCGGCGAGATGGAGGCCATCCGTCAGACCATCCACATGGCCAGCGCCGAATTCAGCGCCGACGCTTACTTCAACTTGCGCTACAGCCACCACGGCAAGCCGCAGTTCGTCTACCAGCCAGCCGAAAACGACATCATCGACTTCAACAAGCTCGAATTGCCCGGCTGGCTGGCGGGCAAGGCCGACGCCGGTGAACAGCCCATCGCCGACGCCGCGGCCCCTGCGCCGCAACCACAGCAGCCTGCGCCCTCCGCCGCCAAGTCCGGGAAGAAGAAAACCAAGGCCAGCGCGCAATAGTCGCCAACACTTTGGCCCGGCCGCTCTCCCGCGAGGCAGAACTGGCCGGGCCGCCTGACTGTCATACCTGTTTTCACGGCGGCGCGGCCGCCCGCAAGGACCCTATCCGATGAAACCGCATTCCCTGACGCTGATCGCCGCCACCCTGGCCTGCCTGGCCGCGCCGGCGCACGCCTCCGCCGTCGCCCAGCTGAAGGCCTTTGTCGCCGGCAGCAAGACGCTGACCGCGGACTTCACCCAGCTGGTCACCAACAAGGGCAAGCGCGAAGAAGCCAGCGGTCGGCTGGAAATCGCCCGTCCCGGCAAATTCCGCTGGGAATACAACCAGCCTTACTCGCAGCTGATCGTCGGCGACGGCAAGACGCTGTGGATTTACGACCAGGACCTGGCCCAGGTGACGCGCAAGGCCCAGGGCGCGGCGCTGGGCTCCAGCCCGGCGGCGCTGCTCGCCGGCAGCAACGAGATCGAGCGCAGCTACAAGCTCAATGAAGCCGGCAAGCAGGGCGATGTGGAGTGGCTGACCGCCAGCCCGAAAAAGCAGGACAACACCTTCAGCAGCGTGCGCATGGGCTTCAAGGGCAATATGCTGGTGGAGATGCAGTTGACCGACAGCTTCGGCAATGACACCCGCATCAACTTCGCCAAACCGCAGCAGAACGTAGTACTGCCATCCGGCCGCTTCGCCTTCGTCCCGCCCAAGGGCGTGGACGTGGTTAGCGGCGACTGAGCCGCCCGCCCAATGAAAAGCCCGGCCATCCGCCGGGCTTTTTGCATCACCACTCCGGCTTTTGCGCCCAGGTGGCGATAAAGGTCGGCACATAGCTGTCGATGACGAAACGCGGCCGCGGCTGCCAGTCTTCATGGAAACCGCGGATCACGAAGCCGGCCTCGGTCTGGCCGCCTATCTGTTGCGTCGGGCTGTGGCCGAACACCAGCGCCTCACCCCCTTCCCGTTTTCGCTGCAGCGCCTCCGGCTCAAGATCCGCCAGATCGGAATACGGCACCGCGAAGCGCGGCCGGATCAGGCCCAGGGCGGCGTACTGCGGATCGCGGTCCGCCACAAACGCCACCGGGTTGTAAAAGCTGCTGAGCAGGCGGCCGCCCGGCCGCAATACGCGGAAGCACTCGCGCCATACCGGCCGCACGTACGGCACATACAGATTGGAAATCGGGTGGAACACGCAGTCGAAGCCGGCGTCGGCGAAGCGCGACAGGTCGCGCATATCGCCATGCTCGACTCGCAGGTTCAGGCCATCGCGCTCGGCCACCATCCGGTCGCGCGCCAGCTGCTCGGCGGACGCGTCCAGCACGGTCACGCGCGCGCCCGCCGCCGCCAGGATCGGCGCTTGTTGGCCGCCGCCGGAAGCCAGGCACAGGATATCCAGGCCCAGCACCTGGTCCAGCCAGCCCGCGGGCAGCGGACCGGGCGTCAGCCGGCGGGAAAACCGGCGGCGCGCCGAACGGATGGATGAAACAAACAGCAATACGCTTGCCCGCGCGCCGGATGGCGGCGGAAAATCGGGACGCCGGCGGCATCCGGGCATTACTGGTTCATTTCGACAGCGCTCTCCCGAAGGAAAACAGATAGGGAAGCGGCGATTATAAGCGCCGCCGCCGTTTCATTCAAACGGCATTCGAGGCCATGCCGGCAAACGCAGGGCCATCCATCAGACGCCGCGCCGCTCGTACACCGCCTGCGCCAGCGTGCCCAGATCCACGTACTCCAGCTCGCCGCCCACCGGCATGCCGCGCGCGATGCGGGTGACGGCCAGGCCACGCTCCTTGAACAGCTCGCTCAGCATGTGGGCGGTGACCTCGCCTTCGGCGGTGAAATTGGTGGCGATCACCACCTCGCTCACCTGGTCGTCCAGCGCGCGCGCCATCAGCTTGTCCAGGTTCAGGTCGCGCGGGCCGATGTTGTCCAGCGGCGAAATCCGCCCCATCAGCACGAAATACAGGCCCTCGAAACACTTGGCCTGCTCCAGCATCATCAGGTCGGCCGGCATCTCCACGATGCACAGCTGGTCCTGGCGGCGCGCTTCGTCCGCGCACAGATGGCACAGCTCGGTTTCGCTGAAGGTATTGCAGCGCTGGCAATGGGTAAGCTGGGTCAGCGCCCTGTCCAGCGCGCGCGCCAGCTTGTCTGCGCCCTTCTTGTCGCGCTGCAGCAAATGAAAGGCCATGCGCTGGGCGGTTTTGGGACCGACGCCGGGCAGGACTTTCAGCGCGGAGATCAAATGCTCCAGCGCGGGTGGATTCTTCATCGACACAAGCAGGCAACCTAATCAGACTAGCGGCCACAGGCCGCCGATAGGGAAAAGCACAAAGCTTCACGACACGACGCCCCGCGCGGGACGGGGCGTCTGGCCGACATCAAACCGGCCCGTCGCCGGGCCGGCTGGCGCAATCAGAACGGCAGCTTCATGCCGGCCGGCAGGTTCAGGCCATTGGTGAAGCCGGACATCCGCTCCTGGGTGGTGCTTTCCACCTTGCGCACGGCGTCGTTGAAGGCGGCGGCGATCAGGTCTTCCAGCATTTCCTTGTCGTCCAGCACGCTGTCGTCGATGGCCACGCGCTTGACGCCGTGGGCGCAGGTCATCACGACCTTCACCATGCCGGCGCCGGACTGGCCTTCCACTTCCACCAGCGCCAGCTCTTCCTGGGCCTTCTTCATATTATCCTGCATTTGCTGGGCCTGTTTCATCAGGCCGGCGATTCCAGCTTTACCGAACATTGCGGTTCACTCCTGTACGGGTTGAATGGTCTCGATGATCAGCGTGGCGCCCATTTCGCGCACCATCTGCTGCACCACCGGATCGTTTTTCATGCATTCTCGAGCGATGGCCAGTTGCTCCTGGCGCTGGCGGGCGTCGACCATGGCCGGGGTTTCCATCCCCAGTTCCTCCACCGTCACCGTCAACTCCACCGCGTGGCCGAAGCGTTCGCACAGCGCAGCCTTCAGCTTGTCCTGGTAGTCGCGCCCGCTCATGTGGCGGAAGCTTTCCGGCACCGCCAACTCCAGCCGCTGCTGGCTCCAGCCCTTCAATACCGCATTGTGCGCCAACATCCGCGCCGCGCCCAGCTTGCCGCCCAGATCCACCACCAGCGCCTGCCAGTCGCCGTCGAACTGGTAGTTGACCGGCTCGTCGTCCAGCGGCGGCGCCTGCGCGTAGTCCGGGATGGCTTCGCCGTCGTCGGCCTGCCACGGCATGTCGTCGATTTCGTCCTCGTCGCGCTCGTCGTCCTCTTCGGCATCGGCCTCGACCGCGGGCACCGCTTGCGGCACCGCCACAACGGCGGATTGCCGCGGCGCGACGGCTTCGGCCGCAGGCTCGGGAGCCGGGGTCGGAGCCAGCGCGGGCCTAAGCTGCGCCGCGGGCGGCTGCGGCCTGGGCGCGGGCTCGGGTTCCGGCTCGGCCGCCGGGGCATTCTCTTCGCTCGCCGCGCGCGGGGCCGATTTCGCCTGGGTTTGCGATGCCAGGCCGGCGGCCTGCAAGGCGCGCGCAGCCGGCGACATGCCGCGCTCGACCGGCGCCGCGGCGCTGGCCACGGCGCCGGGCCTGGCCTGTGGCGCGGCGGCTGGCCGAGGCGGCGCGGCGGCCTCAGCCGGCGCATTCACTGGATGGAAGGCCAGCATCCGCAGCAGCGTCATATTGAAGCCGGCGTGCTCGTCCGGCGCCAGCGCCAGGTCCTTGCGGCCGTGGATGGCGATCTGATAGTACAGCTGCACGTCCTGCGGCGCGATGGCGTCGGCCAGCGCGAACAGCGTATCCCGCTCTGGCTCGTCGGCGGCCAGCGCCGCCGGCACCGTCTGCGCCAGCGCCAGCTGCTGCAGCAGCACCGCCAGCTCGGTCAGCGCGGAATCGAAGCTGATGCCGCGCTCGGCCAGATTGTCGGCCTCGGCCATCAGCGCCGCGCCGTCGGCGACCGACAACGCCTGCAGCAGGGTAAACAGGTAGCGGCGGTCCACCGCGCCCAGCATCGCGCGCACGCCGTCTTCCTTCACCTCGCCCAGCCCATAGGCGATGGCCTGGTCCAGCAGCGACTGCGCGTCGCGCATCGAACCCGCCGCGGCGCGGCCCAGCAGCGCCAGCGCGGCCGGCTCGTAGGCGATCTGTTCCACTTCCAGCATGTGCGCCAGATGGCTGGACACCTGCTGCGGCGTCATATTGCGCAGCGAAAATTGCAGGCAGCGGCTCAATACCGTCACCGGCACCTTCTGCGGGTCGGTGGTGGCGAGGATGAACTTGACGTGCGCCGGCGGCTCTTCCAGCGTCTTCAGCATCGCATTGAAGGCGCTTTTCGACAGCATGTGCACTTCGTCGATGATGTAGACCTTGAAGCGGCCCATGGTCGGCGCGTACTGGGCGTTTTCCAGCACTTCACGGATATTGTCGATGCCGGTGTTGGACGCGGCGTCGATTTCCAGCAGGTCGACGAAACGGCCGCTGTCGATCTGGCGGCAGGCGGAACACTCGCCGCACGGGTCGGCGGTGGTGCCAGTTTCGCAGTTCAGGCTTTTCGCCAGGATGCGGGCGATGGTGGTCTTGCCTACGCCCCGGGTGCCGGTCAGCAGGTAGGCGTGATGCAGCCGCGCCTCCTTGAGGGCGTTGCTGAGGGCGCGCACCACGTGCTCCTGGCCGACCAGGTCGGCAAAGCGCTTGGGACGCCATTTTCTGGCAAGGACTTGATAGCTCATGGGGGCGGATTTTAATGGCAATTGCCGCGCAAGGCGACTGATTTTACCGGCGCGGCCGCCTGGGCCGCGCCGGGAGGAAACGGCCTTACTGCGCGGATGACGCCGGCTCGGACGACTTCTGCGCCAGCGCGGCGTAATAACGCTGGCGCACCTGGTCGGCGATTTCCTGCACCGCCTTGGCGTACAGCGCGCTGCGGTTGTAGCGGGTGATGGCGTAGAAGTTGTTCAGGCCCAGCCAGTACTCGGTGACGCCGGGCGCGGTTTCCAGCGAAAACAGCACCGCCGGCACGTCGTCAGCCAGCGGCGCCTGCGGCGCGATGCCCATCCTGCGCAAGTCGCCCACCGTGTAGTGCAGGTTGAATTTGTCGGCCAGCAGCTTGTCCACCTGCGGCCCCGGCACCACGCTGGCCGGCACCACCACGTCGTCGCCATGGCGCCAGCCGTGCAGCTGGAAGTAGTTGGCGACGCTGCCGATAGCGTCGTGCGGGTTGTTCCAGATGTCGCGGTGGCCGTTGCCGTCGAAATCCACCGCCCACTTGCGGTAGCTGGACGGCATGAACTGCGGCCAGCCCATCGCGCCGGCGTAAGAACCCTTCAGCGTCAGCGGGTCCTTGCCCTCCTCCTTGGCCAGCAGCAGGAACTGGGTCAGCTCCTTGCGGAAGAAATCGGCGCGGCGGGGGTAGTCGAAACCGATGGTGGACAGCGAGTCGGCCAGGCGGAAAGTGCCGGTATTGCGGCCGTAATGCGACTCCACGCCCAGGATGGCGACGATCACTTCCGGCGCCACCTGGTACTGCCGCTCGGCGCGCGCCAGCGTATCGGCGTTGGCCTGCCAGAACGCCGCGCCGTCGACGATCAACCTGTCGTTGACGGTGGAGGCGCGAAACTGGTACCACGGCCGCGAAGTGGACGGCTTGTCCAGGATCCGGATGATGTTGGGCTTGGGCTCGACATTGGCGAACACCGCCTCCAGCTCGGGCCGGTTGAACTGGCCGCCGGCGACTTGTTCGTCGATATAGCGCTGCACGTCGGGGCGGGCCAGGAAGGCGGCGTCGGCCCAGGCCGGCGCGGCGGCCAGCGCGGCGGCTATCACGGCGGCCGTGCCGGCCAGTTTCTGCATCGGATTCATATTGTGTTCGTCCGTTATTGATTATGTCTGTGGATGGCGAAGGCGCGGACTCAATCGCGGAACGACAAGGCGCTGCCCACCAGCCGCGCGGTAATGTCGACGATGGGTATCACCCTTTCGTAAGCCATGCGGGTGGGGCCGACCACGCCCAGGGTGCCGACCACCTGGCCGTTGACGCGATAGGGCGCGGTCACCACCGAGCATTCGTCCAGCGTCACCAGTCCAGACTCCTCGCCGATGAAAATGTTCACCCCCTGCGCCGCGCGGCTTTGCGACAACAGTTTCAACAGCTCAGTCTTGCGCTCGAACACGCCGAACAGCTCGCGCAGCCGCGACAGGTCGTCGGACAGGTCGTTCACCTGCAGCAGGCGCGAGCCGCCGCTGACCACCACGTCCTCGCCGCTATTGGCCAGCGTCTGCTGCCCCAGCCGCACCGCTGCCGCCATCAGTTCGGCAATGTCGCCCTGCAGCTCGCGCAGCTCGCCCTCCACCCGGCTGGTGACCGCGTCCAGCGCTTGGCCGCTGTAATGCTGGTTGATGAAGTTGCCCGCCTCCACCAGCTCCGACGGGGTGTAGTCGCGCTCGGTCAGCAGCAGGTGGTTCTGCACGTCGCCGTCCAGCGTCACCAGTATCATCAGGATGCGGCGCTCGGACAGGCGCAGGAATTCGATCTGGCGGAAAGCGACGTCGCTGCGCTGCGGCGTCATCACCACGCCGGCGAAGCTGGTCAGCTCCGACAGCAGCGACGACGCCGCCTGCACGATGCGCTGCGGACTGTCCGGCTGCAGGCTGGCTTCCAACTCGTGGCGCGCCAGCGCGTCCAGCGGCCGTATCGTCAGCAGACGGTCGACGAACAGCCGGTAGCCGCGCGCGGTGGGCACTCGCCCGGCCGAGGTGTGCGGCGAAGCGATCAGCCCCATGTTTTCCAGCTCGGCCAGCACATTGCGGATGGACGCGGAGGACAGCTCCACCCCCGGCAGCAGCGACAGGGCTTTGGATGCTACCGGCTGACCGTCGGCGATATAGCGTTCGATCAGGACCTTGAGCAAGCGTTGGGCGCGTTCGTTCATCATGTTCCCCATTGTACACATCCTGAACCGCGCCAAAAGGGCCAGCAGCAAGACTTTGCGCCGGGTAGGCGCTTTTGTTCCCCGGCAAGCTGCTGTTAGGGCTCTGGTTTTCTGCGATAATCGCCCCATTATTGGTCCGACCTACCCCATTTGGAGACAGCATGGCTTCCGAAGACAAGAGCAAGGCGCTCGCCGCCGCCCTCGCCCAGATTGAAAAGCAGTTCGGCAAGGGTTCGATCATGCGCATGAGCGACAACCAGATCACCGAAAACCTGCAAGTGATCTCCACCGGCTCGCTGACGCTGGACCTGGCGCTGGGCGTCGGCGGCCTGCCGCGCGGCCGCGTGGTCGAAATCTACGGCCCGGAATCGTCCGGCAAAACCACCCTGTGTCTGCAGGTGGTGGCCGAGGCGCAGAAGCTGGGCGGCACCTGCGCCTACATCGACGCGGAAAACGCGCTGGACCCGCAATACGCGCAGAAGCTGGGCGTCAACGTGGAAGACTTGCTGATCTCGCAGCCGGACACCGGCGAGCAGGCGCTGGAAATCTGCGACATGCTGGTGCGCTCCAGCGGTGTCGACATCATCGTGGTGGACTCCGTCGCCGCGCTGGTGCCCAAGGCGGAAATCGAAGGCGAGATGGGCGACAGCCACGTCGGCCTGCAGGCCCGCCTGATGAGCCAGGCGCTGCGCAAGCTGACCGGCAACATCAAGCGCACCAACACCCTGGTGATCTTCATCAACCAGATCCGCATGAAGATCGGCGTGATGTTCGGCAACCCGGAAACCACCACCGGCGGCAACGCGCTGAAGTTCTACGCCTCGGTGCGCCTGGACATCCGCCGCACCGGCGGCATCAAGAAGGGCGAGGAAGTGGTCGGCAACGATACCCGCGTCAAAGTGGTGAAGAACAAGGTTTCGCCGCCGTTCCGCCAGGCCGATTTCGAAATCCTCTACGGCGAGGGCATCTCGCGCGCCGGCGAAATCATCGAGCTGGGCGTCAAGCACGGCTTCATCGACAAGTCCGGCGCCTGGTACGCGTACAACGGCCAGAAGATCGGCCAGGGCAAGGACAACACCCGCGAATGGCTGAAAGCCAATCCGGCCATCGCCGAGGAGATCGAACGCAAGATCCGCGACGCGGTCGGCATCAAGATCGAAATCAGCGAAGGCAAGGACGACGAGGAAGAACTGGCCGACGACGCCTTCGACGCCTGATGGCGGCAAGCGAAAAAAGCCTGAAGGCGCGGGCCGTCGAACTGCTGGCCCGCCGGGAGTACTCCCGGCGGGAACTGGTTCGGCGGCTCGCGCCTTTTGCCGACAGCGAGGATGAGCTCAACGCGGTGCTGGACGAACTGGCCGGCAGCGACTGGCAGTCCGATCAGCGCTTCGCCCAGCAGTTCGCCAGCAGCCGCGGCGGCAAGTTCGGCAGTCGCCGGCTGCAGCAGGAAATGCGCCAGCGCGGCGTAGCCGACGACACCATACGCGAGGCATTGTCCGGCCAGGACGACCTGGCCAGCGCCCGCGCGCAGTGGCAGAAGAAGTTCGGCCGCCTGCCGGCCGACGCGGCGGAAAAGGCCAAGCAGTACCGTTTCCTGGCCCAGCGCGGCTTTCCCGGCGAGGTGATCCGCCAGGTATTGGCCGGCGGCGGAGATGACGACTTTCACGAGGACTGAGCCATGAGCGCGCGCGGCATCGCCACCAAAATCGACATCGCCGCAGGCCCGGAGCTGGTCTGGCAGGTGCTGAGCGACTGGCCGCGCTATCCGGAGTGGAACCCGTTCATCGTCGGCCTGCATGGACGCCACCTCTTGGGCGCCCGGCTGGTGGCCACCCTCCATCCTCCCGGCGGCAGGCGGACGACCTTCCGCCCGATCGTCACCGAACTTTGCCCGCCGCAGGCGCTGGCCTGGCGCGGCTCACTGCTCCTGCCCGGCCTGCTCGACGGCGCCCACCACTTCCGGCTGGAGGCGCTGAACGGCGGCGGCGCCCGGCTGCATCACCGCGGCGCCCTCAGCGGCCTGCTGCTGCCGCTGTTCGGCGCAAAAGGCCTGGAAAGCGCCCGCCAGGGGTTCCTGCTGATGAACCGGGCATTGAAACAGCGCTGCGAAACCCTTGCCAGCGCCGCCACGGCTTGACACAATCGACGGATTCGCCCCGACTGCCAGTCCGGGGCAAAATTTTGAAATAGATCAGACAATCATGAAAACCTCCGAAATCCGCAAGAAGTTCCTGGACTTCTTCGCCGCCAAAGGCCACCAGGTCGTTCCCTCCAGCAGCCTGGTCCCCGGCAACGACCCGACGCTGATGTTCACCGTCGCAGGCATGGTGCAGTTCAAGGACACTTTCCTCGGCTTTGAAAAGCGCGACTACAGCCGCGCCACCACCAGCCAGAAATGCCTGCGCGCAGGCGGCAAGCACAACGACCTGGAAAACGTCGGCTACACCGCGCGCCACCACACCTTCTTCGAAATGCTGGGCAACTTCAGCTTCGGCGACTACTTCAAGCGCGACGCCATCAGCTTCGCCTGGGAATTCCTCACCGGCGAGCAATGGCTGAACCTGCCCAAGGACAAGCTGATGGTGACGGTGTACGCCTCCGACGACGAGGCCTACGACATCTGGCACAAGACAGTCGGCGTGCCGGCCGACAAGATCGTCCGCATCGGCGACAACAAGGGCGCGCCTTACGCGTCCGACAACTTCTGGACCATGGGCGACACCGGCCCCTGCGGCCCCTGCACCGAGATTTTCTACGACCACGGCCCCTCGGTCGCCGGCGGCCCTCCGGGCAGCCCGGACGAGGACGGCGACCGCTTCATGGAGATCTGGAACAACGTCTTCATGCAGTTCAACCGCGACGAGGCCGGCGTACTGCATCCGCTGCCCAAGCCGTCGGTAGACACCGGCATGGGCCTGGAACGCCTGTCCACCGTGCTGCAGCACGTCAAGTCCAACTACGAGACCGACGCGCTGGCCTGTCTGGTGCGCGCCGCCGCCCGCGAAACCGGCGTGGCGTACAGCCAGGACGTACCGTCGCTGAAAGTGATCGCCGACCACATCCGCGCCTGCTCCTTCATGATCGCCGACGGCATCCTGCCCTCCAACGAGGGCCGCGGCTACGTGCTGCGCCGCATCGCCCGCCGCGCCATCCGCCATGGCTACAAGCTGGGCCAGAAGGGCCTGTTCTTCCACAAGATCGTGGCCGACCTGGCGGCCGAGATGGGCGACGCCTATCCGGAACTGCGCGAGAAGCAGGCCCACATCGAAGACGCGCTGCGCGCCGAGGAAATCAAGTTCGCCGAGACGCTGGAAATCGGCATGGGCCTGGTCGACTCCGCGCTGGAAGGCGGCAAGAAGGCGCTGGACGGCGACACCATCTTCAAGCTGTACGACACCTTCGGCTTCCCGGTGGACCTTACCGCCGACATCTGCCGCGAACGCGACATCCACGCCGACCTCGAAGGCTTCGAGCGCGCGATGGAAGCGCAGCGCGAGCGCGGTCGCGCCGGCTCCAACTTCAAGATGACCGGCAAGATCGCCTACAGCGGCGCCGACACCGCCTTCCACGGCTACGACAAGAACAGCGTGGAAGCCAAGGTTCTCGCGCTGTTCAAGGGTATGGAGGCGGTTGATTCGCTGCAGGCCGGCGAAGAAGGCATCGTGGTGCTGGACAACACCGCCTTCTACGCCGAAGGCGGCGGCCAGGTGGGCGATGTCGGCGAAATCTCCGCCACCGCCGGCATCGACGCGCTGTTCGACGTCGTCGACACCCAGAAGATCCAGTCCGCGGCCTTCGGCCACAAGGGCCGGCTTGCGCGCGGCGCGCTGAAGGTGGGCGACGCCGTCACCGCCACCATCGACCTGCACGCCCGCGCCGCCAGCGCGCGCAACCACTCCGCCACCCACCTGCTGCACGCCGCGCTGCGCCACGTGCTGGGCGGCCACGTGGTGCAGAAGGGCTCGCTGGTCAACCCGGAGCGCACCCGCTTCGACTTCGCCCACGGCGAGGCCGTCAGCGCGGCGCAGATCGCCGAGCTGGAACGGGTGGTCAACCGCGTGATCTGCCACAACGTGGAAGTGAAGGCCGAATTGATGAGCATGGAAGACGCGCAGAAATCCGGCGCGATGATGCTGTTCGGCGAAAAGTACGGCGATGAGGTGCGCGTGCTGAGCATGGGTGACTTCTCCGCCGAACTGTGCGGCGGCACCCACGTCAAGCGCAGCGGCGACATCGGCCTGTTCAAGATCGTCGCCGAAAGCGGCGTGGCCGCCGGCGTGCGCCGCATCGAAGCCGTCACCGGCGAAGCCGCGGTAGCCCACGTGCAGGCGCAGGACGCGCTGCTGAAAGAGGCCGCCGGCGCGCTGAAAGCGCAGACCAGCGACGAAGTCGTCGCCAAGATCGGCTCGCTGCAGGACAGCGTCAAGGCGCTGGAGAAAGAACTGGCCAAGCTGAAGGGCCAACTGGCCGCCTCGGCAGGCGACTCGCTGGCCGACAACGCCGCCGTCGTCAACGGCGTCAAGGTGCTGGCCGCCGAGCTGGAAGGCGCCGACAACAGCGCGCTGCGCGAAACGCTGGACAAGCTGAAAGACAAGCTGGGCTCCGCCGCCATCGTGCTGGCAGCCAAGGCCGACGGCAAGGTAACCCTGGTGGCCGGCGTCACCGCCGACCTCACCTCCAAGGTCAAGGCCGGCGAGCTGGTCAACTTCGTCGCCCAGCAAGTGGGCGGCAAGGGCGGCGGTCGTCCGGACATGGCGCAGGCCGGCGGCACCCAGCCGGAAAACCTGGCTGCCGCGCTGAAGGGCGTGGAAGCCTGGGTGGGCGGCAAGCTGTAAGTTCGGATCATCCATCGTCCTACCGTCAAAACGGCCACATGAATTTCATGTGGCCGTTTTTCATATGGTAATAATCAATCAGCACAATAAACCGCAGGCCCATACCGGAGCACGCCATGACCGCCACCGAATTCCGCCTCGCCGATTGGGACGATCTGCCCGCCGTCCGCCTGCTGCTGCAAGAGGCCTTCACCCCGCTGGCCTCCAGCCTGCCCAGCCGCCCCACCGCGCTGGACGAAACCGTCGCCAGCCTTACCGGCCATCTGGCCAGCGGCAGCCAAATCTTTGTCGCGGCCAGGGAGAGCCGGCTCATCGCCTGCCTGCTGGTGCTGCCTCCCGAAGACGGCAGCGCCGAAGTCAAACGCGTGTGCACCCATCCGGACTTCCAGGGCAATGGCCTGGGCTCGGCGCTGCTGCGCCACGCCGAACAGCAACTGCGCCTGCAAGGCGTTCAGCAGATCCAGCTGTCCACCCGGCGTCGGCTGCCCGGCAATCTGCAGTTCTACCAGCGCTTGGGCTACCAGCTGGCGGAGAAGCAACCCTATCCCGAAGGAGTGGACGACGAGCGCATCACGCTGAGCAAAGCCCTGTCCGAGCTGGCTGCCTGAACCGCACTGGGCGGATTTCGCCGCCATCCGGGCAAACTTGCTTCAGATCAAGACCCAATAAATCACCAATCGCTAATATGAACAGGCTTCTTATGGCTTCTCCTTTGTTGTTTGCTTGATGTCCCCGGTCCGTCCGGGGCTTTTTTTTGCCCTCGGGCAGACAATGCTTATAGTGTGATTACGCAACCGATCCCGGAGAGCATCATGCGCCTGCTCCTCGCCGCCCTTCTCGCCTGCGCCTTGAGTCCGCTGCCCGCCCCTGCCGAACCGCCGCCGGCCGAAATCCTCGCGCTGACCGAAACCCTGCCGCCGCTTAGCTACGACGAGGATGGCGCCCACAAGGGCTTTTCCAACGAGCTGCTGTTGATGATGCTGCACGACAGCGGCTTGCGCGCCGTCATCCAGATCCGGCCATGGAGCCGGGCGCTGCGCGAAGCGCAGCAGACGCCCAACACCATGCTTTATCTGACCGTGCGCACGCCGGAACGGGAAGAAATGTTCAAATGGATAGGCCCGGCACTGCCGCTGCCGATAGAACTGTTCCGCCTGGGGGGCCCCCGCGCGCAACCGTACACCTCAATGGACGACGCCAGGCGCGCGGCAGTGGCGGTGGCACGCGACACCCCCGGACAGAAAATGATGGAAAAGCTGGGCTTCGTCGACAACCAGAACCTGGTGCTGACCAATGACGAGGCGCAGTCGGCCCGGCTGCTGTACGCCCACCGCGTGCAGTACAGCGCCGGCGTGGCGCTGTTCCAGCGCTACGCGGCGAAACAGCAGGGGCAGAATCCGGAACGGCTGGATTCGGTGCAGGTGCTGGACGACAGCACCCAGTTCTATTTCGCGATGCAAAAAGACAGCAATCCGGAATACATCTCCCGCTTGCAGGCGGCGCTGGACAAGATCAAGCAGGATGGCCGCTACGCCTCATTGCTCAAGCGTTACAACCACCCCTGACTCACAACACCAGCTTGACGCCCGCCAACGCCAGCATCACCGCCAAAGCCGGCCGCAACCAGTGGTCCGACAGCTTGCCGGTCAGCTTGCTGCCCAGCCAGATGCCGGGCAGCGAGCCGCTGAGCAGCTTGAGCAGCAGCAGCCAGTCCAGGTGGCCCATGCTGGCGTGACCCAGCCCGGCGACCAGCGTCAACGGCACCGCATGGGCGATTTCCGTGCCTATCAATCGGGAGGTCGGCAAAGCCGGATACAGCAGGAACAGCGCCAGCGTGCCCAGGGCGCCTGCGCCGATGGAGCTGAGCGTCACCAGCACCCCCAGCATCACGCCGACCAGCGCCGTCGGCCACCAGCGCTCGCCTACGCCAAGACCGCCAAAATGTTTTTGCCCCAGCCGGATCAGCCAGGGTTTGCACAGGATGGCGCCGGCGGTCAGCAGCAAAGCCACGCCCAGCACGAAACGGAACAGCGCGTCCATCACCTGCGCCGGCACGTGCATCCAGGACAGCAAGCCCAGCGTCAGCATCGCCGCCGGCACGCTGCCCAGCGACAAGTGCAGCGTGATCCGCCAGTCGATATGTTTCTGCCTATGGTGCACCGCCACGCCGCCAGCCTTGGTCACAGCCGCGTACAGCAAGTCGGTGCCCACCGCCGTGGCCGGCGAGATACCGAACCACAGCAGGATGGGCGTCATCAGCGAACCGCCGCCCACGCCGGTCAGCCCGACGATGAAACCCACCGCCAAGCCCGCAACCGTGTATCCCAAATCCATAGGCATCCCCATTCATGCTGCAAGATCCACCCGATGCTACGCGCTTTGCTTATAACAATTTAGATCGTTTTGATACAACATTATTCTCACAAAACCTATATCTGTCTTCACAAGCAGAATTCATCACGCCATCACGTCGTGGTAACAACAAACGCCTATGTTTTCAATCAGAACAAAACGACAAGGAACACCACATCCGCGGCGGCTTTATCACGCAAGTGCTTTACAAACCAGGCAAATAGCGTCAATTTGATACCGTCAGGGCACGCCTGACAGCTAGCGACACCAGATCGCGCGCCAGCCGCCAGGCTCCCTGAGAAGCCCACGTTTCGAGATCGAAAGGTGCAGGATGATTTCTCGTATCCCACTGAGCGTTCGCAGAAAACAAGCCCGTGACCAACATGAAAGCTTCCTCTACGCGGTGGCCAAGCCGCAATTGAGCGATGAGGAAAGATCGCGCCAGCAGAAGGTAAGGCAGCGCGCGCATGACCGCGACGACGCCCGCTTCCTGGCCGATCGCTGCGACGACCTGTTCTAAGTCGACACGGGGGCCACGGCCCCCGCCCCGCCTTTCCGCCAGTGCAGAAGGCCTCCCCTTCCCGTTTTTTTTCTTTACACTGCCTAAACGCCGCCCATCCGTCCGCGATGCCGATGCGGCAAGCGACACGATACTGCCGCCCCCAGCCTCCACGCCTAAAAAAAATTGAAATATTCCATTCACAAAGAAATTATTTTCCCAAAAATATGGCATCTATCAGTATTTTTATACTTTCTTTACACCCATGCTCGCGCTTTTATCAGGTTTTTGACACCCGTTTGCGTACCTTCCAGATTGCACATTACGCATGGAGATTTTCACTATGGATCTGCTTTACATGGGTCTCTTGGCCGGCTTCGCCGCCCTGACCCTGCTGCTGATCGCAGCCTGCGACCGACTGGGGAGCAAACCATGACTGCCTGGTACCTGATCAGCGCCTTATTGGCGCTGGGGCTGTTCGTTTATCTGATCTACGCATTGGTTAAGCCGGAGAATTTCTGACATGACAACACCCGCCATGCTCCAACTGGGGCTGTTTCTGGCCGTGCTGCTGGCATTGGCCTGGCCTCTTGGCGCGTACATGACACGCATCATGCAAGGGGAAAATCCGGGCGCGGTGCGCTTATTCGCGCCGCTGGAGCGCGCCTTCTACCGCCTGGCCGGCATCCAGCAGGATGAGGAAATGGGCTGGCGCGGCTACACCGTGGCCCTGATCCTGTTCAACGTGCTGGGCGCGCTGGCCGTCTACGCGCTGCAACGCCTGCAAGGCATGCTGCCGTTCAATCCGCAGGCGATGGCAGCGGTATCGCCGGACTCCTCGTTCAACACCGCCGTCTCCTTCATCACCAACACCAACTGGCAAGGTTACGGCGGCGAAACCACGATGAGCTACCTGACCCAGATGCTGGGTCTGACCGTGCAGAACTTCCTGTCGGCCGCCACCGGCGCCGCAGTGGTGATCGCGCTGATCCGCGGCTTCATCCGCCACAGCAGCAGCAAGATCGGCAACTTCTGGGTCGACGTCACCCGCCTGACCCTCTACATCCTGCTGCCGCTGTCGCTGGTGCTGGCGCTGGTGTTCACCCAGCAGGGCGCGATCCAGAACCTGGCCGCCTACAAGGACGTGCACACCGTCGAAGTCACCAAGTACCAGCAGCCCAAGGTGGACGCCAAGGGCAACCCGGTCAACGGCAAGGACGGCAAGCCTGCGATGGAAGACAAGACCACCCAGACGCAAACCCTGCCGATGGGCCCTGTCGCCTCGCAAGAAGCCATCAAGATGCTGGGCACCAACGGCGGCGGCTTCTTCAACGCCAACTCCGCCCACCCGTTTGAAAACCCGACCCCGCTGGCCAACTTCCTGCAGGACATCGCGATCTTCCTGATCCCGGCCGCCTTGTGCTTCCTGTTCGGCCGCATGGTGGGCGACCGCCGCCAGGGCTGGGCCATCATCGCCGCGATGACCATCATGTTCGCCACCGCCGTGGTGGTGGAAACCAGCGCCGAGCAAGCCGGCGTGCCACAGTACCGTGCGCTGCACATCGACCAGCAAGCCAGCAGCCTGCAATCCGGCGGCAATATGGAAGGCAAGGAAGCGCGCTTCGGCATCATCGACACCTCGCTGTTCATCGCCGTGACCACTTCCGCCTCCTGCGGCGCGGTCAACGCCATGCACGATTCCTTGACGCCGATCGGCGGACTGGTGCCGATGTTCCTGATGCAGCTGGGCGAAGTGGTGTTCGGCGGCGTAGGTTCCGGCCTGTACGGCATGCTGATCTTCGCGATTCTGGCGGTGTTCATCGCCGGCCTGATGGTGGGCCGCACCCCGGAATACCTGGGCAAGAAGATCGAAACCTACGAGATGAAGATGACCGCGATCACCATTCTGGTGACCCCGACCCTGGTGCTGGCGCTGACTGCCATCGCCGTGAGCGCGGCGGCGGGCAAGGCCGGCATCGCCAACCCCGGCGCGCACGGCTTCAGCGAAATCCTGTACGCCTTCACCTCGGCCGCCAACAACAACGGCAGCGCCTTCGCAGGCCTGTCCGCCAACACCGTGTTCTACAACGTTAGCACCGCTATCGCGATGTTCTTCGGCCGCTTCTTCATGATCGTGCCCATCCTGGCGATTGCCGGATCCTTGGCAGCGAAGAAGCGCCTGGCCGTCACCAGCGGCACACTGCCGACCCACGGCCCGCTGTTCGTGGTGCTGCTGGTTGGCACCGTGCTGCTGGTCGGCGCCCTGAACTATGTTCCGGCTCTGGCCCTGGGTCCGGTGGTTGAACACCTGCAGATGATTGCAGGCCGCTAAGCCCGTCCGCAGGCAAGGAAACTGACATGAACGACAAGAATCATTCCAAGACACTGGCGCCGGACCATACCCCGGCCGCCGCAGGCCACAAGAACGGCAACACGTCGATGTTCGACCCGGCGCTGGTCAAACCGGCCATCGTCGACTCCTTCAAGAAGTTGTCGCCGCGCACCCAATGGCGCAACCCGGTGATGTTCGTGGTTTACGTGGGCAGCATCCTCACCACCGCGCTGTGGCTGCAGTCGCTGGCCGGCAAGGGCGAAGCCTCCTCCGGCTTCATCCTGGGCGTGGCGCTGTGGTTGTGGTTCACCGTGCTGTTCGCCAACTTCGCCGAAGCGCTGGCGGAAGGCCGCAGCAAGGCCCAGGCCGCCAGCCTGCGCTCCGCCAAGAAGAACGTGGTGGCCAAGAAGCTGGCCGGCCCGCGTTATGACGCAGCCAAGACCGTCGTCGACGGCGCCAGCCTGAAAAAGAGCGACTACGTGCTGGTGGAAGCCGGCGACGTGATCCCAGTGGACGGCGAAGTGGTCGAAGGCGTGGCCTCGGTGGACGAATCGGCGATCACCGGCGAATCCGCGCCGGTGATCCGCGAGTCCGGCGGCGACTTCTCCTCGGTCACCGGCGGCACCCGCGTGCTGTCTGACTGGATCGTGGTGAAGATCACCGCCAATCCGGGCGAAACCTTCCTCGACCGCATGATCGCGATGGTGGAAGGCGCCAAGCGCCAGAAAACGCCGAACGAGATCGCGCTGACCATTCTGCTGGTGGCGCTGACCATCGTGTTCCTGATCGTCACCGTCACCCTGCTTCCCTTCTCGCTGTTCAGTGTGGACGCGGCCAAGGCCGGCTCGCCGATCAGCATCACCACCCTGGTGGCGCTGCTGGTCTGCCTGATACCGACCACCATCGGCGGCCTGTTGTCCGCCATCGGCGTGGCCGGCATGAGCCGGATGATGGGCGCCAACGTGATCGCCACCTCCGGCCGCGCGGTGGAAGCCGCCGGCGACGTGGACGTGCTGCTCCTAGACAAGACCGGCACCATCACGCTGGGCAACCGCCAGGCATCCACCTTCATCCCGGCTCCGGGCGTGAGCGAGAAGGACCTGGCCGACGCCGCCCAGCTGGCGTCGCTGGCCGACGAAACGCCGGAAGGCCGCAGCATCGTGGTGCTGGCCAAGCAGAAGTTCAACCTGCGCGAGCGCCAACTGGCCAGCCATGAAGCCAGCTTTATCGCCTTCAGCGCGCAAACCCGGATGAGCGGCATCGACTACGACGGCCGCCAGATCCGCAAGGGCGCCATCGACGCCATCCGCCGCCACATCGCCGAGCAAGGGGGCCAGTTCCCGGACGCGCTCTCCAAGAGCGCCGACGAAGTGGCCCGCCGCGGCTCCACCCCGCTCTTGGTGGCCGAAGGCAACCGCGCGCTGGGCGTGATCGAGCTGAAAGACATCGTCAAGGGCGGCATCAAGGAGCGTTTCGCCGAGCTGCGCCAGATGGGCATCAAGACGGTGATGATCACCGGCGACAACCCGCTGACCGCCGCCGCCATCGCGGCCGAAGCCGGCGTCGACGACTTCCTGGCCGAAGCCACCCCGGAAGCCAAGCTCAAGCTGATCCGCAGCCATCAGGCCGAAGGCAAGCTGGTGGCGATGACCGGCGACGGCACCAACGACGCCCCGGCGCTGGCCCAAGCCGACGTAGCCGTTGCGATGAACACCGGCACCCAGGCGGCCAAGGAAGCCGGCAATATGGTGGACCTGGATTCCAACCCGACCAAGCTGATCGAGATCGTGGAAATCGGCAAGCAGATGCTGATGACCCGCGGGTCGCTGACCACCTTCTCCATCGCCAACGATGTGGCCAAGTACTTCGCCATCATCCCGGCAGCGTTCGCCAGCACCTATCCGCAGCTGAACGCGCTGAACGTAATGGGCCTGAACAGCCCGTCCTCGGCCATCATGTCCGCGGTGATCTTCAACGCCGTGATCATCGTGTTCCTGATTCCGCTGGCGCTGAAGGGCGTGAAGTACCACGCCAAGAGCGCGGCCGAACTGCTGCGCAGCAACCTGCTGGTCTATGGCCTGGGCGGCCTCCTGGTGCCGTTCGCCGGCATCAAGCTGATCGACATGGCGCTGGGCGCGATGGGCCTGGTGTGACACTGGTAGCCCGGATACGCCGCCAGGCGCATCCGGGATGGCATCCGACTTTATGCATGGATGCGCTGTGCGTATCCGGGCTACCCGCCCGCAAGAATTGAAAGGATTATCGTGAAACTCATACGTCCCCTGCTGGTGATCTTTGGCGGCCTGTCGCTGATTACCGGCCTGGCCTACCCGCTGCTCACCACCGGCATCGCCCAGGCGGCATTCCCGTCCCAGGCCAACGGCAGCCTGATCGAAAAAGACGGCAAGGTGGTGGGTTCGCGCCTGATCGGCCAGAACTTCTCCAGCGACAAATACTTCTGGGGCCGCCCGTCGGCCACCAGCCCGATGCCGTACAACGCCGGCAACTCGTCCGGCTCCAACCTCGGCCCCACCAACAAGGCCCAGCTGGACGCGGTGAAAGGCAATGTCGACAACATCCGCAAGGCGCACCCGACCCAGACCGGCCCGGTGCCGGTGGACCTGGTGACCGCCTCGGCCAGCGGCCTGGACCCGGAAATCTCGGTGGCCTCCGCTTACTATCAGGTTGACCGCATCGCCGCCGCGCGTAAACTGCCGGCAAGCACCGTGCGCAAGCTGGTTGAAGACCATGTCATCGGCGAAACCTTCGGCCTGCTCGGCGAACCGCGCATCAATGTGCTGGAGCTGAATCTGGCGCTGGACGAACTGACCAAGAAAGCCTAAAACCGCATGACCGATCTGCGCCCCGACCCGGATGCCTTGCTGGACGAACTCAAACGCGAAGAGCTGGATGCCCAGCGCGGACGCCTGAAGATCTTCTTCGGCGCCTGCGCCGGGGTCGGAAAAACCTTCGCCATGCTGGCTGCGGCCAGGGTGAAACAGCAGGAAGGGGTGGGGGTGCTGGTCGGCGTGGTGGAAACCCACGGCCGCAAGGAGACCGCGGCGCAACTGGACGGGCTGGAAGTCCTCCCGCCCAGCCAGATCGAATACAAGGGCCGCGGCCTGGCCGAATTCGACATCGACGCCGCGCTGGAGCGCAAGCCGCCGCTGATCCTGATCGACGAGTTCGCCCACTCCAACGCGCCCGGCTCGCGCCACCCCAAGCGCTGGCAGGACGTGGAGGAGCTGCTGGCGGCTGGCATAGACGTCTACACCACTCTCAATGTGCAGCACCTGGAGAGCCTTAACGATGTTGTCGGCCAGATCACCGGCATCATCGTCAGGGAAACGCTGCCCGACCACGTGTTCGACATGGCCGACGAAGTGTCGCTGGTGGACCTGCCGCCGGACGAGCTGCTATCGCGCCTCGCCGCCGGCAAGGTCTACCTGCCGCACCAGGCCGAACGCGCGGTGAAGAACTTCTTCCGCAAGGGCAATCTGCTGGCGCTGCGCGAACTGGCGCTCAGGCGCACCGCCGACCGGGTGGACGCCCAGATGCGCGCCTACCGCGCCGATCAGTCCATCAACCCGGTATGGCACGCCCGCGAACGGCTGCTGGTCTGCGTCGGCCCCGGCCCCGGCACCGACAAGCTGATCCGCAGCACCAAACGGCTGGCGGCCAACCTCGACGCCGACTGGATCGCCGTCTACGTCGAAACCCCCAATCTGCAGCGGCTGCCGGAAGACAAGCGCGCGCGCATCCTCAAGGGCCTGAAGCTGGCGCAGGAATTGGGCGCGGAAACCACTGTGCTGGGCGGCAGCTCGCTGGCCGCCACCCTGCTGGCCTACGCCCGCACCCGCAACGTGTCCAAGCTGGTGGTCGGCAAGTCCGCCAGCAGCCCGCTGGCGCGGCTGTGGCGCGGCTCGCTGGTGGAGGAGCTCACCCGCCAGTCCGGCGACGTGGACGTCTACGTAGTGGCGCACGAACTCGACGACCGCGAGGAAAAGGGCGGCAAGCGCGTGCACAGCCTGCTGTTCAGCGACGGCGAATCCGGCAGGCCGCAGCGCGGCTACCTGGCCGCCGCCGCCGCCTGCGCCGCCACCACAGCGGTCAACCACTTGTTGGTGCCCTACTTCGCGCTATCCAACGTGATCATGGTGCACCTGCTGGCGGTAGTGCTGATCGCCACCCGCTACGGCCGCGGCCCCGGCGTGCTGGCGTCCTTCCTGTCGGTGGCTGCCTTCGACTTCTTCTTCGTGCCGCCGCAGCTGTCGTTCGCTGTGTCCGACACCCAATACCTGCTGACCTTCATCGTGATGCTGGTGGTGGCGCTGATCATCAGCCAGTTGACCGCCCGCTTCCGCTTCGAAGCCACCATCGCCACCTACCGCGAACGCCGCACCCGCGCGCTGTACGACCTGGGACGCGAACTGGCCGGCGCGCTGACCGCCTCGCAGATCATAGAAACCGCGGTCGGCCGGCTGGAGCCGCTGTTCCACGCCAAGGTGATGCTGTTCGTGCCCAATAGCGAGGACCAGCTGCGCGCCGCCACCGAAACCGGCAACAACGCCGACACCGGCGTCGCGCAGTGGGTGTTCGACAACCTGCAGCCGGCCGGCCTCGGCACCAACACCCTGCCCTCCAACCCCTCGCTGTACGTGCCGCTGCGCGCGCCGATGCGCACCCGCGGCGTGATCGCGCTGCTGCCGGAGAAAACCATCCAGGCTTTCCTGCCGGAGCAGCAGCGCCTGCTGGAAACCTGCGCCGCGCAGATCGCGCTGGCGCTGGAGCGAGTGCACTACGTGGAAGTGGCGCAGGACGCCATCGTGGCGATGGAATCGGAACGGCTGCGCAACAGCGTGCTGTCGGTGGTATCGCACGACCTGCGCACGCCGCTGACCAATATGCTGGGCATGGCCAATATGCTGAACACGCCCGCGCTGCCGCCGGCGCAGCAGGCAGACATCGCCCTGTCCATCCAGGAGGAGGCGATGCGGATGAACAAGCTGGTCACCAATCTGCTGGACATGGCCAAGCTGCAGTCCGGCGTCAAGCTGAACAAGGAATGGCAACTACTGGACGAGGTGGTGGGCAGCGCGGTGCGCGCCTGCGAGCACAGCCTGCGCCAGCACCATCTGGAGCTGAAGCTGAGCCACGACCTGCCGGTACTGGAATACGACGCGGTGCTGATCGAGCGGGTGCTGGTCAATCTGCTGGAAAACGCCGCGAAATACACGCCGGCCGGCTCGCATATCGAGTTGGCGGCCCGGCACGACGGCGCCAGGGTGCGCGTCAGCGTCAGCGATGACGGCCCCGGCCTGCCAGCCAATATGGAACAGAAGGCCTTCGACAAGTTCTCGCGCGGCGCGCCCGAGTCCACCACTCCCGGAGTGGGGCTGGGACTGGCGATCTGCCGCGCCATCATAGAAAACCACGGCGGCAGCATAGAAGCCGGCAACGTCCATCCGCACGGCGCCCGCTTCTCCTTCACCCTGCCCGCCGGCGCGCCGCCCCAGCTGCCGCCGGAAGACGCCTGAAACCATAAGAGCGAGCAACCATGAACGACGCACCTATTTCCATCGTGATCATCGAAGACGAGAAACCGATCCGACGCTTCCTGTCCTCGGCGCTAGATGAAGAAAAACTGACTGTCTACGAGGCGGAAACCGGCAAGCAGGGCCAGATAGAAGTGGCCACCCGCAAGCCGGACATGGTGATACTGGACCTGGGTCTGCCGGACATGAATGGCATAGACGTGATCAAGAGCCTGCGCGAATGGACCGACATCCCCATTCTGGTGCTGTCGGCCCGCACCCAAGAGACGGAAAAGGTGGCGGCGCTGGACGCCGGCGCCGACGACTACCTGACCAAGCCCTTCGGCGTGGCCGAATGCCTGGCGCGCATCCGCGTGCTGCTGCGCCGCCGCATCCAGGGCAGCGCGGCCGCGCAGCAGAATTTCCACTTCGGCGACATCAAGATCGACCTGGTCAACCGCTTGGTGCACAAGGGAGAAACCCCGGTCCACCTGACCCCGATAGAATACCGGCTGCTGTCCACGCTGATCCGCAACGCCGGCAAGGTGATCACCCACCGCGAGCTGCTGCTGGCGGTATGGGGTCCGTCGTTCTCCGAACACAATCAATACCTGCGCGTCTACATGGGCCACCTGCGGCAGAAGCTGGAAGACAACCCGGCGATGCCGCGCCACATCGTCACAGAAACCGGCGTCGGCTACCGGCTGGTGGAGCAGGAGCAGAACCGGACGCCGAGCTAAGGCACTACTCAGACGCGCAGCCTGACAAGGCCATCCAGAGCCGGATCAGGCATGCCGAGCGGTCACGCCCAGCAGCAGCATGTCGATGAAGACATCAATGTCCTGCACCGCCGTCAGTTGTTCGGTCAGCAAACGATACCAGCAAAAACCGAAAATCAGATCCAGCAGCAATTCGGGATTGACGTGCTCAGCCAGCTCGCCGCGGTTGGCGGCATTCTGCAACAAACGTCGCGGCATATCGCGGCGGCGGGCCATAAATTCATCCTTCAGCTGCGCTAACATGATAGGGTCTAGTTGCGCCTCGGCAATCACGCTGCGGAATGCCTCGCCGCATATCGTTTCCCGCCAGGCGCCCCACAGATTGTGCAGCAGGAAGGACAGATCCTCTTGCAACGATCCCAGATCGGGCATCTGCCGGACCCTATCGCTCTCGCTCTCATACACCTCGGCGATCAAGGCCGCCTTATTTGGCCACCAACGATAGATGGTCGGCTTGCTGGCACCGGCCCTTCTGGCCACCGACTCTATGCTTACCCCGCAATAACCGCTTTCCTTGAGGATTTCTATCGTCGACTCAAGGATAGCCTGATGCGTCTGCGGATTGCGCAATGCGCCGGTGGAACTGCGTGCAGAACTACTGGACATGGGAAACGATCCTCCAAACTATATCGTCTGCAGATACCAAACTCGAAAATAAGCGACCGATCCACAATCCGGCCGCCGCATAACTACGTATTGCTCATCTCATCCGGCCCTGCTCAACGGAAGACGGCGGTGGCCTGCCGCAGAATCGAATGAAAAAATAAAAACGAAACGTTTCGTTTTTGTACTAAGACAAAATGGCCATCAGGCAAAGCATCCGGCCCGCAGATCGCAGCACGCCTATCATGCCGGAGACCGCACACCTCAGCCCCCGCCTGCAAAGCAGGCTGCAACTCAAAACAGGCACTGATTTACTGATTTTCTACAATACCATTTCCATTCCTGGAAAATATTCAAGCCAGCAATACAACAACAAGTTCGACAAAAAAACAACACTTCTCAAGACGTTTCCGCACGAAGAAAAGCAGAAAGAAAAGTGACATTCAAAATATAGACAATTTTTAAATTGAAAAATCATGTAGATAATATCATTATCAAGTGCAATCAAATAGAAAATTCAGAATTTATAAAAACTGCCACACAAACAACTTCTCATTCAAAATTAATCATTTTTCATTAACAAAATATTTAATGTGAAATAAAATAACCCACAAAAATCTCACCGGAATTACTAAACCTCCTCCAGCGCAACAAAATATTTATCATGATTTAACGAAAATCAAATCCGGCGTCATGGACTTTCAGCCGGCATCCCTCAGACCGCTGCCAACCAATCTCCCATTCCCGACTCCGCCACCGCTCAAACTGTCTACCTCCAACCTGTCGCCTGTGCGCTTTTCGGCACACGCAAAAAATAGTCCCCACTCTGAAAATATAAATATCCGGAATTTACTATTGACATGAAATGACGATGGCATTCAATCTAAAAAAAGGAAACGGAACGTTTCGTATTTTTGCAGCAGGCCGGATCGAATCCATCCCTCCGAGCGCGCCGGCAAACACCGCCGCCAGGAGCGGAACATGATCGGGTCATGCGAGTAGAGAGCACTCGTCCACTGGAAAGGAAGACCATGAAGAAAATAGGCATAGTGAGCTACGGCAGCAGCATTCCGACTTGCCGGCTCAAGATCAACGATGTCATCGACGTGTGGAAGAACACTGACCTCGATCTGGTGAAAAACCATCTTGGCGTCTGCGAAAGAGCCGTGCTGCAACCCGATGAGGATGTGATCACGCTGGGCGTTCAAGCCGCCCAGCGTGCCTTGGAGCATGCCGGCTCGCCAACGCTGGACGCCTTGCATCTGGGCACATGCACGAATCCGTACGACTCCCGCTCCTCCGCGGCCATCATCCTGGAAATGCTGGGCCAGGGCTACGACATGTACTGCGCCGACGTCCAGTTTTCCGGCAAGTCTGGCACTTCCGCACTGCAGATCAGCCAGGCCCTGGTAGCCTCCGGCATGGCTGGCCACGCACTGGCCATCGCCGCCGACGCGATCAACCGCCACACTGCGCCGGGCGACCTGACCGAATCCTATGCCGGCGCCGGCGCTGCCGCCATGTTGGTAGGCAGCGAGAACCTGATCGCAGAAATCGACGGCACGTTCTCCTGCGCGGCGGACATCGCCGACAATATTCGCCCGCAAGGCGAACGCTACATACGCTCCGGCATGGGTCTGGGCTCGGACAAGAACAGCATAGGCCTGGAAGACCAGACCCGCCGCGCGGCAGAAGGCCTGATGGGCAAGCTCAAAACCTCGGCCTCCGATTTCGACTACGTGGTATTTCAACAAAACGTCGTCTCCACGCCACGCTCGCTGGGGAAACTACTAGGCTTCACTGCGGAACAACTGGAGCCGGCGCTGTTCGCCGACACCATCGGCGACACCGGCGCCGCCAGCCCTCTGCTCGGCCTGATCCAGGTTTTGGACCAGGCCAAACCGGGCGACCGCATCCTGTTGGTTTCCTACGGCTTCGGCGCAGGCAGCGACGCCATCGCCCTGACCGTCACCGATAACATCGCCGCGCATCAACAGCGCGCCACCACGCTCAAGACCCAGCTAGGCCAGAAGCAGTACGTCGACTACGGCACGGCGATCAAATACGAATTCAAGTATCTGCGCCCCGACTACGCCTTGACCGCCTATCTCTGAGCCAGCCAAAGGAGCAAAACATGAGTGCACGTCGCGTTGCCATCGTCTCGGCAGCCTACACCCCGAAACCGGGCAGCAGCCGGGTCCGCCAGACCTTCAAGGAAATGATCGTGGAGTCAGCCTACAAGGCCATCCGCGACGCCAAGATGCACCCGCGCGAAATTCAGGGCGTGGCATACGGTTACCATGGGGAAGGCATCTCCGAATATGGCGGCCTTGGCCCCACTATTTCCGATGCGCTGGGCATCAGCCCGGCTCCCACCTTCATCACCAGCTCCAACTGTACCAGCAGCTCGGTGTCGTTCCAGATGGGCCATCAGATGGTCGCCTCGGGCGAGTACGACATCGTGCTGTGCGGCGGCTTCGAAAAGATGACCGACCACTTCAACTACGCGGAATACATTGGCTCCAGCACCGAGTGCGAGTATGACTACTTTCTGGGCATCTCCCACACGGATGCCTTCGCCCTGGCCACATCTGAGTATTTCCACAAGTACGGCTACGCCGGCCGAGAAGCCGATGCGCTGGCCCACTTCGGACGCCAAATGCGCATCTACGCGCAGAACACCCCCAGCGCCACCCGCTACGGCCAGGCCATCCCGTCGCTGGAAGCCCTGAAAGCAAGCGAGGCCCACGGCTCCATGCTGGCCTGGGGCGAGGCCAGCGGTTGCGCCATCCTGGTAGCGGAGCACCTGGCGCACAAGTACACCGACAAGCCGGTGTTCATCAAGGGCTGCGCCTACACCGGCGTGTCCCACTACTTCGGCACCCGTTATCACAACCCGACGCTGCAATACCCGGGCCTGCCGCAGGATGTCGGCATGGCGCTGTCCGCCAACTCCATCGCCTGCGCAGAGATGGCCTACAAGAAGGCCGGCATTACCGCCAAGGACATCGACGTGGCCCAGGTATACGACCTTCTGGGAGCGGGCCTAATCCAGATGGAATCGATGGGCATTTGCCAGCCCGGTCAAGCCGGCCACTTCGTAATGGAGGGTGGCATCGCGCTTGATGGCCAAGTTCCGCTCAATACCGACGGCGGCAATATCGGCCGCGGCCACGCATCCGGCTGCGACGGCATCCTGCATATCACCGAACTATTCCGCCAGCTCAGGGGGGAAGCCGACAACCAGGTGAAAAACGCGCGCATCGCCGTGTCGCAAAATCTGGGCGGATACGCCGCACACAACTCGGTCATTGTCCTGACCAACGAATAAGGAGCGCCACCATGTCCCTGTATCCCGAACATATCCATCGCATGACCACCGCCAGCATGCTGCGCGAATGGCGCGAACATGGCGGCAAGTACCGGCTGGAAGGCAGCCGCTGCCAGGAGTGCGAAGCTATCTTCTTCCCGCGCCGCAGCGTGTGCGGTGCCTGCAACTCGCTGAAGATTGAGCCTTACGGCTGCAAGCGCCACGGCACCATCGTGGCCCTGTCCAGAGCGGAAAACCCGATCCTGGCAGGCATGGGTTATGGCGAAGCGGTGCCGCGCCACATGGTGATGCTGCGGCTGGACGACGGCATCGGCATCGCGTCCGAGGTGGTCGACATCCTTGATCCGGCCAAGCTCAAAATCGGCGCCCGCGTCAAGATGGTGATCCGCAAGCACGTCCGTGAAAGCAATCTGGCTTGGCAATACGCCTACAAATTCGTACTGGAAGACTGAGGCTGCCGCGCCCAGCCTGGCTGGGCGCCCGGCAGCGCGCACCGAAGATTACTTTTGAACCGCCCCCAATCAAACCAAACAACCGAGGCCTAAACCATGTCCACACTCTGCCAACCCAACGTTCTGTTCCCGCAATACAAAATCACCCAGGAACAAATGATCGAGCACCTGGAAAACCTGCACGGCGACCACCCGCGTATGTCGTTGGCCAAGCGCATGATCCAGAACACCGAGGTCAACTCGCGCCATCTGGTTCTGCCGATCGACGAACTGTCGGTGCACACCGGCTTCACCCACCGCAGCATCGTCTATGAACGCGAAGCCCGCGCCATGTCCTCCACTGCCGCGCGCCAGGCCATCAGCAACGCCAATCTAAAGCCCAGCGACATCCGCATGGTGATCGTAACATCGTGCACCGGCTTCATGATGCCTTCGCTCACCGCCCACCTGATCAATGATCTGGAACTGCCGGCGTCAACGGTGCAACTGCCCATCGCCCAACTGGGTTGCGTGGCCGGCGCCGCCGCCATCAACCGCGCCCACGACTTCGCCTCGCTCAATAACCGCAACCATGTGCTGATCGTATCGCTGGAATTCTCCTCGCTGTGCTACCAGCCGGACGATACCAAGCTGCACGCCTTCATCTCGGCCGCGTTGTTCGGCGATGCGGTATCTGCGTGCGTGCTGCGCGCCAACGACGAAGCTCCAGGCTTCAACATCAAATCTACCAAGTCTTTCTTCCTGCCCAAGAGCGAGCACTTCATCCGCTACGACGTCAAGGACACCGGCTTCCACTTCACGCTGGACAAAGCGGTGATGAATTCGATCAAGGATGTGGCCCCGGTAATGGAAAAACTTAATCAGGACACCTACAGCCAGCAGTGCGCTGAAAACGACTTTTTCATCTTCCACACCGGCGGCCGCAAGATTCTGGACGAGTTGGTGAACAAGCTGTCATTGCCGGCGGACAAGGTTGCCCCCTCCCGCCACAGCCTGTCGGAAGCCGGCAACATTGCCAGCGTAGTCGTATTCGACGTGCTGCGCCGCCGCTTCGAGTCCAAACCCAAGACCGGCTCGGTTGGACTGCTGGCGGCCTTCGGCCCCGGCTTCACGGCGGAAATGGCCGTTGGTCAGTGGGCGGCCTGAAACCGCCCAGACAGGAGACGCGGCGGCCGGCGTTTCGCCTAAGCCGCCAGTCCCGTCCCTGCCCTTGCCGCACATCGTCCGCCCTGTCAACGCGCCGCGCTGCCTTGCCCAACAGACGTAGCAACGCATCAGGAAAATTTGATGAACCAAGCAAGCCTGACCAGCCCCCGCGCCGGTCGTCACGAAAAGAACATGGTGGTGCTGCTATCGCTGGGCTTTGGCCTGATCGGACTGGACCGTTTCATCATTCTGCCCCTGTTTCCGGCGATCATGCGCGATCTGGGGATGAACTACCAGGATCTTGGCAATTTATCCGCAGCCCTGGCCATGGCCTGGGGTTTCGCCGCCCTAGGCATCGGCGGCCTGGTCGACAAATTGGGACGCAAGAACGTTCTGGTCGGCTCCCTGCTGCTGGTCTCGGCGCTGTCCGGCTTATCCGCGCTGGCGGCCGGGCTGGTCACCCTGCTGCTGCTGCGTGCGCTGATGGGCATATGCGAAGGCATGTTCACCCCTACCGGCATCACCGTCACCATCGAGGTGTCCCACCCCAGCCGCCGCGGCTTCAATCTTGGCATACAGCAGGCCTTGTTCCCCATCCTGGGGTTGGCGCTGGGGCCTCTGATCGCCGCCTCGCTGCTGGAAACCCTGCACTCTTGGCGCGGCGTATTCGCCATTGTCGCCTTACCCGGCTTCCTGCTGGCCTGGCTGATCGCCCGACACTACACCCCGGTCGCAGGCCGCGCTCGTCCGCATCGCCGCGCCGGCACATTCAGCACCTGGCTGCTGGCGCTGCGACATGGCAATATCCGGCTCAACATCCTTATCATGTTCTGCATCCTCAGCTGCCAATTCGTGCTGTGCGCCATGCTGCCCAATTACCTGACCGACCATCTCCGGCTTTCAACCATGGCCATGGCCTTTGTCATTTCGGCCATCGGGGTAGGCGGTTGCGTAGGACAACTGATCATCCCGGGACTGTCAGACCTCTATGGACGCAAACCCGTCGTCATGCTGTCCTTCGCCGCCAGCGCCGCTCTCGTCGCCATTCTTTCGATGGCTCCGCCCCAGCCCTGGCTGCTGTTCTGCCTGCTGTTCGGCATCTCCTTCTTCAATTGCAGCCTGACCTGTCTGGCAGTCGGCCCGCTCACCAGCGAATCGGTTCCGCCCGCCCTGCTGCCGGCGGCCACCGGAATCGTCGTAGGACTGGGCGAGATACTGGGCGGCGGCGCATCGCCAGCGCTGGCGGGCTTCGTCGCCACACATTACGGCCTGCCCGCCATCCTGCGCGTCGCGCTGGGCGGCAGCGTCGGCGGCCTGGCGCTATCGTGCTTGCTGAAAAGCCCGGAGATCATCCCCCCTTCCAGCCTGCCCATTTCAGACGAAATCATGCCGGACGAGCGTTTTTCGCTGGAGGAAGCCTGAACCGAAGCAAATGTTGACAGTCGCCTGCCAGCGGCATATTCTGACACTCACGCGCCGATTTGACACAGCTTGCGGGCGCGATACAAATGCCAGCTAAAGCGTATACGGTGAACCCGCTTGCGCTCCTGATGTAAAGTGGCCAGCGGGTTTTTTCATGGCTGAAACACATCGCCGGCATCGTACCGCTCTCCCCCGCAAGCCGTCGCGAATCGACGCGGCATGCCACGCCACCCGGCCGGCATGCAGGCGCCGCGTTAATGACAACTTGCAGGGCGCCAAAAAATCCTGCTAAAGCGTCGCCGGCGGACTCAAGCCCGGCACGCACAGCGCGACCGAACTTGGGAGAGCCAAACATGTACGACTGCCTGCAAGACAGCTATGCCGATTTTTCTTTTGCGACTTACGATGCCGTGGGAAGACCTCGCCCTCTCTGTGGCAGCCTGAGCGCCACACCGCTGCCGTCCAGCGACGACAGCGCCCTGCACGACCTTGCCGCTTTCGCCCGCGACCAGGGCTACCGTTTCGACCACTGCGCGCAGCAGCTCATCGTTCACGACATCAGCCTGGCCGACGCGCTGGCCGTCAACACCCGCTTTGGCCAGACCCTGATCATCAGCTGCGACCTGCGCCGCGACCCTCCGGTGCGCTTCTGAGCCGTCCGCACGCAGACAGTAAGCGGCCCCGCCGGTTATAATCGGCGGTTTCCGCATCAAAGCCAGCAGGTCCGCATGCTGTTCGAACTCAACCATGCTTCGCGCGCGGATGTCGTGCGCGAAGCGCGCCAGATCGCCCGCCTCGCTCTGCCGATGATGGTGGCGCAGATCGCCCAGGTCGCCACCGGTTTTGTCGATACGGTGATGGCCGGCCGCGTCAGCACCGACGATCTGGCCGCCGTCTCCCTGGGCGCCAGCGTCTTCATCACCGTCTACGTCACCCTGATGGGGATGGTCGCCGCGCTCAACCCCATCCTGTCCCACCACCTGGGATCGGGCAGGCTGCGCGAGTTCGGCCATGACGCCGCCCAGGGGCTGTGGTTCGGCTTGCTGCTAGGCACATTGGGCGCGCTGCTGATGCTGTGCCTGGAACCGGCGCTGCGCCATTGGCTGCACCTGCCGCCTCAGGTCACCGACAAAGTGATGCTGTTCATCACCGGCGCCGCCATCGGCATGCCGGCGGCGATGGCGCACCGCGCGCTGCACGCCTATGCGTCCAGCCTGGGCCATCCCAAGGCCATCATGGTGGTCAGCCTGCTGGCGCTGGCGCTCAACATCCCGCTCAACTACATCCTGATCCACGGCCTGTTCGGCCTGCCCAAACTGGGGGGCGCCGGCTGCGGCTGGGCCACCGGCATCGTGTTCTGGTTCAACTGCCTGACGCTGCTGGCCTATGTCAGCTGGCACCGCAAGTTTGGCCAGACCCGCATTCTGGCCGGCCTAGCCGCGCCCGACTGGCAACGCTTCGGCGCCTTCTTCAAGCTGGGCCTGCCTATCGGCCTGTCCTTCTTCGTCGAAGTGAGCCTGTTTTCCTTCATCGCGCTGTTGATCGCCGAGCTGGGCACCGTGGTGGTCGCCACCCACCAATCGGTGCTCAACTTCTCCAGCATCATCTATATGTTGCCGCAGAGCGTGGCCACCGCGCTGTCGGTGCGCGTCGGCCACCATGCCGGCGCCGCCGACTACCAGGCCGCCCGCTTCACCTCCGGCGTCGGCCTGATGATGGGCCTGTGCATGGCCGGCGCCGCGATGCTGCTGGTGCTGCTGCTGCGAGAACCCATCATGCGCATGTACAGCCCCGATCCGCGGGTGGTCGCCATGGGCACCTCGCTGTTGCTGTTCGCCGCCGTATACCAGTTGACCGACGCCGCCCAGACCATCGCCTCCGGCGCGCTGCGCGGCTACAAGCTGACCACCATTCCAATGCTGATACACATCGCATCGTTCTGGGTGGTGGGGCTGGGACTGGGCATCATGCTGGGGCTGACCGACTGGATCGTGCCGCACATGGGGGTGTACGGTTTCTGGACCGCGCTGGTGATCAGCCTGTCGGTGGCCGCCCTGCTTCTCACCCGTTATCTGGCCCGCGCCAGCCGCAAGCGGCTGCGCCGCGACCAAGGAATCCTGCTATGAGCCTGCAGTTCTGCGCCGATCACGATCTGCGCCCCCTCAACACCTTCGGCATGGCGGCGCGCGCCGCCCATTTCTGCCGGCTGGACAATCTAGCCGACCTGCCCGACCTGCTGACCCACCCGCTCTATCTGCAAGGCCCGGTGCTGTGGCTGGGCGGCGGCAGCAACCTGCTGCTGACCCGCGACTACCCCGGCCTGGTGGCGAAGGTGGGACTTGCCGGCATTCGTCTACTGGAGGAGGACGGCGACGATGTCGTCGTCGAAGCCGCCGCCGGCGAAAACTGGCACGACTTCGTGCTGCACGCGCTGGAACAGGGCTGGTACGGCCTGGAAAACCTCAGCCTGATACCCGGCACCGTAGGCGCCTGCCCGGTGCAGAACATCGGCGCCTACGGCGTGGAGGTGAAGGACCATCTGCAGGAAGTGGTGTGCGCCCGGCTCGACCATGGCGGCGAAGCGCTGGTCCTCAGCAACGCCGATTGCCGTTTTGGCTACCGCGACAGCGTGTTCAAGCATGAGGCCGCCGGCAAGCTGCTGGTCACCGCAGTGCGCTTCCGCCTGTCGCGCCGCGCCAGCCTGCGTACCGGCTACGGCGATATCCAGCAGCAACTCGAACGGCAGGGCGTCAGCGAACCGACGCCGCAAGACGTCAGTCGCGCCGTCATCGCCATCCGCCGGAGCAAACTGCCGGACCCGGCCGCGCTGGGCAACGCCGGCAGTTTCTTCAAGAACCCGGTGGTGTCCCGGGCGCGGGCCGAGGCACTGTTGGCCGCCCATCCCAAACTGCCCCACTATCCGACCGCCGATGGCCAGGTGAAGCTGGCCGCTGGTTGGCTGATAGACCAATGCGGACTGAAGGGCTACCGCAACGGCGACGCCGGCGTGCACCAGAAACAGGCGCTGGTGCTGGTCAACTACGGCCAGGCGCGCGGCGAAGAAATCCACGCGCTGGCGCGCCAGGTGCAGGATGCCGTGGCGCAGCGCTTCGGCGTGAGGCTGGAACCGGAGCCGCTGATACTCTGAGCGGCCGGAAACTCTTCGCCGCCGCCCCGCTCCATTGATAACAGGCAGTACATCCCGTGAACGCGCATGATGGAGAGCAACACGCAATGATCAAGAAGCCGAGTGTTTTGGTGTTTGACCTGGGCGGAGTGCTGGTCGACTGGAACGGCATAGACCCGCTGATCCGGCTGAGCGACGGCCGGCTGAGCCGCGAAGAGGCCAGGCTGTTCTGGATGAATTTCCATTGGACCGAGCAATTGGACCTCGGCCTGTGCTCCCCGCTGGAATTCAGCGCGGCGATGGCCGACGAGCTGCAACTCAAGCTCTCCGCGGAAGAAATGCAGGCGCAGCTGCGCAGCTGGAACCATGGCGCCTTCCCCGGAGCGCGCGCCATGCTGGAAACGCTGTCCGGCCGTTTCAAAATAGCGGCGCTCAGCAATACCAACAGCCTGCACTGGCGGCAGATCAGCGAGGAATTCCATCTGCTGGACGTCTTCGACCAGACCTTCGCCTCGTTCCAGCTGCGGCTGCGCAAGCCGGAACCGGCCATCTACCGCCACGTGCAGAACGCGCTGGCGGTGCCCGCGGCTGAGATCGCCTTCTTCGACGACAATATCGAATGCGTGGAAGCCGCCCGCGCCGAAGGCTGGCAGGCCTTCCACACCGTGGGCCTCGACAAGCTGCGCGCCACGCTGCGCGAACAGGGCTGGCTATAGCGCCACAGGCGGGACCAACGCCCCGCCTTGCCCGGAAACCGGCTCAGCCGACCACGCCGCCGGCGCGCAGAAACAGATACAACACCGCCAGCAAGCCGATCAGCCAGGCCAGCGAACGCAACGACGCCTGGTCCGCCACATACAGCAGGCCATGCGCCACCCGCGCCAGCGCGAACACCGCGGCCGCCGCGTTCATTTCGGGCAGCGGCACCTTCATCAGCCAGGCCGCCACCACCGCGGCCAGATAAGTGGGCAACGCCTCCCAGGCGTTCTGCTGCGCCCAGCCGGCGCGCAAGCGGTAACCGCTAGCCCGCGCCGCCTCCTCGCGCGGCTTGTGGTTGTCGTACTTCACTCCCGCCTTGGACACCCCGGCCCAGATCAACGGCAACACGGCCACCAACAACAGACTCCATAGCACGAACGGCATCGCAACTCTCCTCAACGATTGCCCGGCTTGTCGCCGAGATAATAGCCATCGTCGAACGTGGCCACCCACTGCGGCTTGTACACGATCAATACCGCCAGCAAGAGCCCGGTAGTGAAGGCCTCGGACCACGACAGCAGAAAATAGTAAGGCAAGGCATCGTCCAGCAACGCCTCCCACGGATACGCCCCGGCCATGGCCAGCGCCAGCATGCCGCACAAAGCGGCGGCGAACAGGCTGGCGCCGCCTGCCAGAAAACCGTTGACGAACACATACACGAAGAAATGCGCCGGCAGGAAGCGGCGGGCCAGCGCCAGCATCCCGGTCGTCACCGCCACCGCCGGCAGCGCCGTCAACAGCCAATTGACTCCCAGCGCCAGCCACTCCGCCTGCCCTCCCGCCGCCAGCGCCAGCTGCACCATGGCCAACGCCAGCAAAGCCAGCCATGGCCCCATCAATAGAGCAAACAAGGCGGCGCCCAACAGGTGGAACGACAAGCCGGGCTGCAATCCTCCCCGCAGCAGCCACAGCGCCAGATCGAGCACGCAGGCGCCCATCCAAGCATTGAGCGCGCTGGCGTCGAGCTTGCGCCAGGACACCTTGCAGGCCGCCAGGGCGAGGAGCGCCACGGCCAGGGCGCCGGCCAGCCAAGACAACCATGCGCCAAACTGCAGTGCGGATAGATCCATGACATGAAACTTGCAAATCAGACTGCCATCAGCATAACAGAGCCGCCGGACCAACAGGCGCGCTTCGTCATGGCAAAGCCCTCACTTTTGCCGCGCGCCCCGGTACAATATGCTTTTGGATGGAGACCCATATGCCCGCCCTACCCGCTCAGCACCTGATTGCCCAGCAAGTTGGCCAAGCCCTGGCCGAAGACATCGGCCAATGCGACTGGACCGCGCGTCTGATCCACGCGGACAAGACCGGCGCGGCGCGGGTGGTCGCGCGCGAAGACGCCGTGATCTGCGGCCAGGCCTGGTTTGACGAATGCTTCCGCCAGGTGGACGCGCGCTGCTCGGTGCAATGGCTGGTCGCCGAGGGCGACAAGGTCGCCGCCGGCAGCGAGCTGTGCCGGATCAGCGGCCCGGCGCGGGCCCTGCTCACCGCCGAGCGCAGCGCGCTCAACTTCCTGCAGCTGCTGTCCGCCGTGGCCAGCGAAACCCGCCGCTACGTGGACGCCGCCGCCGGCAGCCGCGCTCGCATCCTCGACACCCGCAAAACCCTTCCCGGCCTGCGCCTGGCGCAGAAATACGCGGTGAAGGTGGGCGGCGGCGACAACCAGCGCATCGGCCTGTTCGACGGCATCCTGATCAAGGAAAACCATGTCATGGCCGCCGGCGGCGTGGCGGCGGCGCTGCGACAGGCGCAGCAAGACCTGCCGCCCGGCGTGACGCTGCAGATCGAGGTGGAAACGCTGGAGCAACTGGCCGAAGCGCTGGAGCACGGCGCAACGCTGGTGCTGCTGGACAATATGTCGCTGGAGCAGATGCGCGCAGCGGTGGCGCTCGGCGCCGGCCGCGCCCAGCTGGAAGCCTCCGGCGGCGTAGATATGGACAGCGTGCGCGCCATCGCCGCCACCGGCGTCGACCGTATCTCGGTCGGCAAGCTGACCAAGGACATCCGCGCCGTCGATCTGTCCATGCGCTTCACCCTGTAAGCGACTACGCAGTGGCGGCGTTAGCTGTCATACTAATGGCATGCCGATCACAAGCCAAGCATACGCCCGCCTCTGCCTATGGACATGACGCCCAGCAAATTCAGCTCGCGCTCCGCCCGCCATGCCAAATGGGGCGCAGCGCTATTCCTGCTGGTCACCATAGGACTAGTACTGGTGGATCTGGCCGTCAGCTACCGCCAAGTGGAGAGCGAGGCCGGCCACCAGGCCAGCGGATTGAGCCAGCTGCTGGCCGAACGGCTGAGCTCGGGCATCCATGAAGCCGGGCTGATCCTGCAAAGCAGCAACCAGATGCCGGAAGTCCAGCGCCTGCTGCGCAACGGCAACCTTAGCCCCGAGTCGCAACAGAACCTGCAACAGAAGCTGCAGCAGCAGCTGCAACTGGCGCCCTATCTCAGCCAGATAGAAATCGTCGACACCGCCTGCCAGACCACATTCAGCAGCAGCAGCAACCGCAGCGGCGCGCCCCACGCCCGCCACAACGAGTTCTGCCGCTGGCTGCATCGCATCGACCCGCAAGAAAACAATTACACCGCGGTGATGCACAGCCCCACTGAAGGCGGCATCATTCTGGCCAACAAACTGCATGACGCCGACGGCAACCTGATAGGCATGGCCACCGGCCTGATCAACCACAATTTCTTCCAGGACGAAGTCAGCCGACTGACCGTCGGCGAGCACGGCGAAATCCTGGTGCTGGATCAGCGCCAACTCACCGTGGCGCGCTGGCCGCAGGTAGCCGGCCACGACCCGCAAAGCTACCGTCCGCTGCAAGCGCACATCATCTTGTCGCACGACGCCAACCAGACGCTGTTCAGCGCGCCCTCCAGCTTCGACGGCTCGATGCGCTTGTACAGCGTGCGCCAGACCGGCAATTATCCGTTCCAGGTGGCGGTGGGCATTTCGCGGCAGGACTTCACCCGCTACGTGTGGGACAAGGCCTGGCTGGCCCTGCCCGGCTGGCTGTTCGTCGCGGCGCTGACCCTGCTGGCGCTGCGCAAGCATCTGTCGAACCTGCATCAGCACCAGTTGCTGCTGCGCGGCAATGAGCGCATCCGCAACAGCGAGGAGCAGGCGCGGCTGATACTGGACACCGCGCCGCTGGCGCTGCTGCTGGTCAATCCGCGCACCAGCCGCATCCAGCACGCCAATGCGCCGGCGCGGGAGTTACTGCGCCTGCCGCCCAGAACGCCGGAAGAAGCGGCGAGCCACGAACTGAATCTGCCGCTGAAACTGCAGCCGGTGGAGCAATGGCTGGCGGAGGACGAGGACGTGATGCAGCGCGAGGTGGAACTGGAGTTGGAGGACCAGAGCCGGCTGTGGGCCATCGTCTCGCTGCAGAAGCTGAGCCGGGACAGCTTCCCGTCCTCGCTGATCGCGCTGTACGACATCTCCGGCCGCAAGCTGCTGGAGCAGCAGCTGCATCAAAGCAATCTGCAGCTGGCCGAGATGGCGGTGACCGACCCGCTAACCCGCCTGTACAACCGCCGCCACGCCGACATGGTGCTGCGCGACGAGATCAGCCGCTGCGAACGCTATGGCCAGACCATGGCGATAGCGGTGTTCGATATCGACCACTTCAAGAAATTCAACGACCAATACGGCCACCAGGCCGGCGACGACGTGCTGGTGGCTGTGGCCAACGCGCTGCGCGACACCACCCGCAACACCGACATCAACGCCCGCATCGGCGGCGAGGAATTCATGGTGATCTTCCCCTACACCCGGCTGCGCGACGCGCACAAGGTGATGAGCAGAATGCAGATGGCCCTGACCCACACCACCTTCCCCTTCGTCGAGCAGCGCATCACCTTCAGCGGCGGCGTCACCGACTGGCGTCCCGGCGACACGCCAGCGCTGATGGCGTCGCGCGCCGACAAGCTGCTGTACGAGGCCAAGCTGGCGGGCCGCAACATCATATTGTGCGACCAGGAAACGCCTTGAGCGGTGGGCGCTAGGTGCCGCCCTCCTCAGCCAGCGCGTCGGCCAGCATCCACATCATGGCGGCGGTTGCGCCCCAGATGGTGTAGCGCCGCCATTCGAAAGACAGGTAGCGGCCGGCCACGCCGTCGCGCACATAGTCGTGGCCGCTATAGGCCGCTCGATCCAGCAGCAGACGCAGCGGAACCTCGAACACCTCGGCCACCTCGTCCGGCGCCGGGGACAGCGCCAACGGCGGCATCAGCAACCCCACCACCGGGGTCACCACGTAGCCGGTCACCGTCGCATAGTCGGGCAGACAACCCAGCACCCGCACGCTGCCGGCATCCAGCCCAGTCTCCTCCTGCGCCTCGCGCAAGGCGGCAGCCAGCGCCGAAGCGTCGCTGCTCTCCACCTTGCCGCCCGGAAAGCTGATCTGGCCGGGATGGCTGGACAAGTGCTCGGTGCGGCGGGTAAACAACACCGTCGCGCCGTCGTCATGCCACACCAGCGGCAGCAGCACCGCCGCCGGCCGCAGATCCGGCCCCGCCTGCCGGCGAGGCAGATCCGCCACCTTGCCGGTAAAATCGTACCTCTCAAGCCGCCGGGCAATCAGCGCGGCGGCGGCGTTTGCCTCCATCGACCACATATCCTTATCCTTTTACCGCCCGCTCCCGCCCATCCTAGGCAAGGTCAATTCGTGGCGATGCGCCAACAGGCGCAACGCCAGCCCAAGCCAGAACAGCACCTGCAAGGACAATGCGCCCACCCAGCCCAACCGGTCGGCGAGAAACAACCCGCCCGCCATCAAAATGGACACCGTGCCGTAGAAGTCCCGATGCAGGATGAAAGGCACATCGTTGACCATCATGTCGCGCACCACCCCGCCACCCACCGCGGTGACAAAACCCAACGAAACCACGCCGAAGGCGTTCAGACCCGACAACAGGCCCACCTGGGCGCCGGCCAAGCTGAAAGCCACCAGGCCCAGCGAGTCGGCGACGATGAACAGGCGCTCTAGCGTGCGGCTCTTGCGTTTGTGCAGGCTGGACAGCCAGGCCGCCAGCAGGGCGAAGACGATGATGATCAGATTGGTGTAATCGTAGAACACCAGCGGCACCCGCCCCACCAGGAGATCGCGGATCACGCCGCCGCCGATGGCGGTGACCAGGGCGATGATGCAGATGCCCAGCAGATCCAGCCGCTTGCGGAAGCCGACCAGATATCCGGAAAAGGCGAAAGCCGCGGTGCCTATCGCGGAAAACCACTCCATCTGGAAAATCCGGCCAGTCCATTCCATGACTCAATGTACCAAAAAAAATGCCAGACCGGCATGGTCTGGCATTGCTTTTGATTATCTATTCTCAGCGGCGCATCGAGTCGAAGAAGGCCTGGTTGGACTTGGTGGCCTTGATCTTGTCCTGCAGGAACTCCATCGCCTCCAGATCGTCCATCGGGTACAGCAGCTTGCGCAGCACCCAGATCCGCTGCAGCTGGTCCTGCGGGATCAGCAGCTCTTCGCGGCGGGTGCCGGAGCGGTTGATGTTCATCGCCGGGAAGATGCGTTTTTCCGCCATCTTGCGGTCCAGATGGATTTCGCAGTTGCCGGTGCCCTTGAACTCTTCGTAGATCACGTCGTCCATGCGGCTGCCGGTGTCGATCAGCGCGGTGGCGATGATGGTCAGGCTGCCGCCTTCCTCCACGTTGCGGGCGGCGCCGAAGAAGCGCTTCGGGCGCTGCAGCGCGTTGGCGTCCACGCCGCCGGTCAGCACCTTGCCGGAAGCCGGCACCACGGTGTTGTAGGCGCGAGCCAGACGGGTGACCGAGTCCAGCAGGATCACCACGTCCTTCTTGTGCTCGACCAGGCGCTTGGCCTTCTCGATCACCATCTCGGCTACCTGCACGTGGCGGGTCGCCGGCTCGTCGAAGGTGGAAGACACCACTTCGCCGCGCACCGAGCGCTGCATTTCGGTCACTTCTTCCGGACGCTCGTCGATCAGCAGCACAATCAGCACCGCGTCGGGGTGATTGGCGGTGATGGCGTGGGCGATATGCTGCAGCATCACGGTCTTGCCGGACTTCGGCGGCGCCACCAGCAAGGCGCGCTGGCCGCGGCCGATCGGCGCGATCAGATCGATGATGCGGCCGGTGATGTTTTCCTCGGCGCGGATATCGCGTTCAAGCTTGAATTGTTCGGTGGGGAAAAGCGGGGTGAGGTTTTCAAACAGGATCTTGTGTTTGGAATTCTCGGGCGCCTCGCCGTTTACCTTGTCCACCTTGACCAGCGCGAAGTATCGCTCGCCATCCTTCGGGGTGCGGATTTCGCCCTCGATGGAATCGCCGGTGTGCAGGTTGAAACGGCGAATCTGCGAAGGGCTGACATAGATGTCGTCCGGCCCCGCCAGATACGAAGTATCCGGACTGCGCAGAAAGCCAAAGCCGTCCGGCAACACTTCCAGCGTACCCTCGCCGAAGATGCTCTCGCCTTTCTTGGCCTGGTTTTTCAAAAGCGCGAAAATCAGATCCTGCTTGCGCAGCCGACTGGCCCCGTCTATCTCGTTGGAAATTGCCATTTCAACGAGTTCGGAAACGTGAAGATGTTTGAGATCAGATAAGTGCATAGCGGTCGTGAGGTCGACTCGGTAACAATTAGGCGGAACGCTAATTTGAGGGTGTGGAAGTGGGAACGAAACGGGCGGCTTTTTATGCCACCCGTCTTGAAGATTGTGCGTGGAGAATAGACGCTTTAGATGTTGCTGTCAACGAAGGCTGTCAGCTGGCTCTTGGTGAGCGCGCCTACCTTGGTGGACACGACCTGGCCGTCCTTGAAGATCATCAGGGTGGGGATGCCGCGGATGCCGAATTTCGGCGGCGTCTGCTGATTCTGGTCGATGTCGAGCTTGGCCACTTTCAGACGGCCTTCGTACAGCTTGGAGACTTCGTCCAGGATCGGGGCGATCATCTTGCACGGGCCGCACCACTCAGCCCAGTAGTCAACCAGCACCGGCAGATCGGATTGCAGAACTTCCTGTTCGAAAGAGTTATCGCTTACATGGTGGATGAGATCGCTCATGATTTCCTCGCTTATGGATTCAAGCCTGCTTAATTCCCGATGGTAACAAGCGGCAGCGCCTCCGGCAACCGGATAGGCCAAGATTGGCATCCCCGCGCCCGAAGGGGTTTTCAGCCGGCCATCGGGGCCGGCCGCGCCGCGGCCCCAATCGACATGCGCGGAAAATCGCCATCATTCGGTATAATGCCCCACTGTTTACATGAGAAGGACTCCAAATGGGCTTTCTGCAAGGCAAAAAAATTCTGATCACCGGCATGATCTCCAATCGCTCCATCGCCTACGGCATTGCCCAAGCCTGTCACCGGCAAGGCGCCGAACTGGCGTTCACCTATGTGGTGGACAAGCTGGAGGATCGTGTGCGTGAAATGGCGGCCGACTTCGGCTCCAAGCTGGTATTCCGCTGCGATGTGCAGAACGACGACGAGATCAACCAGTTGTTCGTCAACCTGGCCAAGGAATGGGACGGCCTGGACGGCCTGGTGCATTCGATCGGCTTCGCGCCGCGCGAAGCGCTGGAAGGAGACTTTCTGGATTCGCTCAGCCGCGAAGCTTTCCAGATCGCCCACGATGTATCGTCCTACAGCTTCCCGGCGCTGGCCAAGGCCGCGCGACCGATGATGCAGGGCCGCAAAGCCTCGCTGCTCACCCTGTCCTACTTGGGCGCGGTGCGGGCCATCCCCAACTACAACGTGATGGGCCTGGCCAAGGCCAGCCTGGAGGCGTCGGTGCGTTTCATGGCCGCCAGCCTGGGCAAGGAAGGCATCCGCGTCAACGGCATCTCCGCCGGCCCTATCAAGACCCTGGCCGCTTCCGGCATCTCCGGCTTCTCGAAGCTGCTGAACATGGCGTCGAGCCAGGCCTGTCTGCGCCGCAACGTGACCACCGAAGAGGTGGGCAACGCCGCGGCCTTCATGCTGTCCGACCTGTCGTCCGGCATCACCGGCGAAATCACCTACGTCGACGCCGGCTACAGCGTCAACGCGCTGAACGTGCCGGAATAATTTGTCCAGCGGCGGATTTGCGCCCGGCTTCCACTGCCGGCAGACCGTATTCCCGATCAAAAGCCCCGGACGCCTCCGGGGCTTTTTGGTTTGCGCCGGGAGCTTTCGGCTCGGACTTGCCGTCTGGCCGAGGGCGTGTCAAACGTCTGTCAAATCCGCAGGTCCCGATTCGCAGGTTTCCAGAAATATCCGGACTTGCTTCTCCGCCTCATCGCGAGTGAGGCCATAGCGCATCTGCACCAGGCTGATCAGTCCATGGAAATCGCTTTTGGCGCTGGCGGGCACAATCTCCTTGGATATCGGATGAGGACTGGCATCGGCTTGGATTCCCTCAACGGAATTGACCATGGTGATGACTCCCCGAACACGGCGACGCCCCAAAAGCTGTCGCACCGTGAAAGAGTGAATCCCCGTCGGCGCAGAGTATGTACGCCATCGCACCCATAAAGAATAAAACCTGCAAATTCATATGGCAGCCGTGTTTCGCCATGGCGGAAACGATGGATTGGCTCGACAGTTAATTTCTGGCCTCCAACTCGCGAATTTCGCTGATATTGGTAAAGGTTATTACAATGCCGTCTATCACATTTTCCTGGGTGCGGTAAGGCATGATTCGCGCGCGGTACCATTGGCCATCCGTTGCGCGGATCAGCTTGTCCTGGAAGGCCAGCGTACAAATCACCGCCTGGGCATCCTGGCTCAGCCCGGGATAATCAAGGCTATTGGCAATATCCGACAACGGCCGGCCAATATCGCTTTGGATCAGCTTGAACAGCGTGGTGACATGTGAGGTAAAGCGCCTGATCTTCAGCTCGCCATCGAGGAAAATGGTTGCAATTTCGGTGCTGTTCAACAAATTCATCAGGTCGTTTCTGGCCTCGGACAAATCTTCCATTTTGGACTGCAGTTCGGCATTCACCGTCTGCAGCTCTTCATTCATCGATTGCATTTCTTCTTTCGAGGTCGTCAGCTCCTCATTGGTCGATTGCAGCTCCTCGTTCATCGATTGCAATTCCTCATTGGCCGACTTCAACTCCTCCATCGAGCAACGCATCTCCTCATCCATTGACTGCAATGCTTCGCGAGCCTGCAAAAGATCCCGTTCCAGTTGCTGATGCTCATCTCGGGAAACGGTTGCGCTCCTTCTTCTTTTCGACTTGTTCTGCACAACATCGTGGAACACGATCAACACTTGGCCGCGCAGCGTTTCCGGCGCCTGGATCGCATGCACGGTCACATCCACCACCTTGCTGCTATTGCCTTCTTCAATCGTAATGCCTTTGACCTGAAGGGGCAGCGGACTCTGCAAGGCTCTTTTCACCACTCCGGTCAAGGCTTCCCGCAAGCCTGGCCGGGCCATTGCGTGGATATTGATATTGACCTTCCCTGCCGCCGGCTCCAGGTAGGAGCCGGTGCGGCCGCTGATGTACATGATGTCTCCGTCAGGATTGACCAGAACAGCCGCCGGCGCATAATTCTGCTGGATCAGTTGATCTATCTGCGGACCTATGCTTTCAGCCTCAGAAGTTTCCTTGGAGGGCGTAGGCGTGGCATTCATATTGTTTTTCTCCAACGATTTGCTCGGGAATGTCAATTCCGACGAGGACAGCATTTGATCTAGACGCAGAAATAATCGACACTTGCTTTTTATCGGAGAGAAGAGCTGGGATAGCTGCCCGGGAGACTCTGCATTGCCAAGCATCAGGATCCCGTCCGGATTCAAGGCATAATGAAACAGCAACAGCAGTCTTTTCTGCAGTTTTGCGTCGAAATATATCAAAAGGTTTCTGCAAGACAGAATATCCAGCTTGGTGAATGGTGGATCCGAAATGACATTTTGCGTGGCGAATACGATGCAGTCGCGAATTTCCTTCTTTATCCGATATCCATCATCTTCCTCTATGAAGTATCGCTCCAGATACTCCAAAGGAATATCGCTTTTTATTTTCTTGCTGAAAAACCCTTTTCTGGCTCGGTGAATGGCGTCGGGATCCAGATCGGTCGCATACACTTGCAGTGAAAACTCCGCATCCGAATCGAGCAGCCTTGCCGCCTCTTTGAAAGAAATGACCAGAGAATAGGCCTCTTCGCCGCTTGAGCAACCCGCCACCCAGGCGCGCAGCTTCCTCCCCTCGGGATAGCGGGAGAAAAATGCGGGGAAAGCATCGTCGTGCAAGCACTTCCAGATTTCAGGATCGCGGAAAAAATTGGTTACCCCTATCAGCAATTCCTTGTAAAGCAGGGCAAGCTCTTGAGGATTGGCATTCAGATAGCGCGCATAATCGGCAATGTCATCCATTTTATGCAGGGCAATCCGTCTTTCAATTCGTCTTGTCAGGGTATTGATCTTGTAAAGCGAAAAATCGGCATGGCAGTGTTCATGCAGCAGCGCGATGATCTTGCGAAAGTATTCCTGATTGTCCAGCACGATGCCTAATGGGTATTCAGTCTTGTTCATTGAATATTTCAGCCAATGAATGAGCAGCGCCGGCAGTTGCTCCGGCGGAGCGATGATCTGCACGGCTCCGGTGGCGATGGCCGAAAGCGGCATGCTGTCGAACCCGGCAGTGGCAGGCTCCTGGGCAAGGCACAAGCCGCCTTTCTTGCGAATGGAGAACAATCCCTGAGTGCCATCGCCTCCCATGCCGGAAAGAACAATGCCAACTGCCTGTTCCCGCAGCGCTTCCGACAGCGTCTGAAAGAAATAGTCGATGGGCAGCCGCAGTCCCACGCTCTGCTCGGCGCTCAGACTCAAACGGCCGTTCGCCACGGAAACGTTTTGCCGCGGCGGCGCAACGTAAACATGGTCGGGCAGGATTTGCAAATTGTCCGCCGCCTCCAGCACAAGCATCGGGGTGTTGTGTTGCAGGATATCCGCCAGCATGCTGATATGCGTCGGCGTGGGGGCCAGATGCTGGACAACGATGAATGCCAGCCCGCTCTTTTCCGGAACGTGGGCCAGGAATTTCTTCAGCGCCTCCAGTCCTCCGGCAGAGCATCCGATGCCGACAATCGGGAAACCAATCGAACCCAAACCCGCACTCGGCTCCGGGGTGGACTGTGGCGATACTACCTGCGGAATGGAACTCATCGATCCACCATCATCAATACTATGTACCTGTTATTGTTCAATCGAGTGGCTAAGCATCTCGGCTTCGGCATGCTTGATCTTGTCGTAATCGGTCAAGATCAGGCGCAAGGCCACGCCGGTTCCGACCAAGTACTTTCTTTCGCAGTCCACATGCACCATCCGCGGAGACGGCCGCGGTGAGTTCAGTGCCAGGATGATGCTTTTCCCTGCATGCTCCTTGGCATAGAGCGCGCTTTCGAAAAACAGCAGCCAGCGCTTTTGATCAGCGCCTGATATCAGACGGTTGACCGACATGCCAATGAGATTGATCTTGTCGGCGCCAAGAATATCGCAGGCTGGCTTGTTGATCTCGGTGATTATCCCTTTCGAGTCTGTCGAAATGAAACCGGCGGCAGCGGCTTCGTAAAGATCGGCATACTGGTCACGCATGAATTCCACCAATGCGTTGTTGTTTTGCAGTTCGATGATCTGCGCCTCCAATTCGATCTTATGAACCAGAAGCTCATGCATCAGGAACCCAGCGGGCTCGGCAGTGGAACTCTCAGAAAACAAACCCGCTACCATCGCTTCGGCATTTTCCCGCTGCAATGTCCGTTTTTTCATCCAGCTCGATGAATTGCTCATTGAATGGATATGCCTTTGAAAATCATGCATGAATGAGAGCCAGCCAAATCCGTCTGGAGATGGACGTGAACATGTTGCCCGGTGGTCGAGGAAATGCGGCGGCCGTTGAAAACATGCGCTACAGGAGGCCTGCCCAGCATGGACCATGCGGGGATTTGGCTACCCCGGCCCTGAAGGATGGTGTGTTTGTAGCTCGCTTTACAATTATAAGCCAGCCCTGCATAGATATCATACCTGCAAGTCTTGAGGTATGATAGATCGGATCAATGGACGCGCGGGCTCAAGCGCGTCAAGCCACCCGAGCGGGTGCGGCGGGCGACGCGTTGGCCGGCGAATGGCGGGGCATCTCCCCAACATTGCCGGCGCCACGCCGCGCAGGCCGGAATCGCACCGCGTCAGGCCAGGTTTCGTAGCGTCCGCTCACGCTCCCATTGCCGGGTTTTGGCCTGCTCGACAAAGGCGGCGACATTGTCGGCCGCGACAACCCCGGCATCGGGCTGGATACCCGCCCTCTGTAATAACAGCAAACCGCCGCCATCGACCGCCAACGCTTTCAGATGGGCGAAAGCGTCGCGCGCAAAGTCGATGGCGGCCGCTTCGCAAGACAGCCGCTCCGCGGCGTCCTCCGCCAGCACGAGCGCCACCGCGTCGAAAAACGCCGACGGCATGCCGGCCAGCGGGCCATCAATCCTCAGCAAGGAGCCATCGGACAATCTGATTTCGCCGATCCTGGCCGCCACCACCCTGACTTCGGCTCCGGACTCGCTCGCCGCCAGGCGCAGCGCTTCGATCGTCCGGCCATCGCTTCCGTCCGCCGCCAAGATTCCGACCCGCCTCCCCTCAAGGCTGTCCTTCATCTTGCCTATGGTCTGCAAGGCCGGCGACGGCGGGTAGTCGCGCACCGGCTCGGTAGCATGGGGCAGCATCGGCAACACCACGAAGCCCAGGCCGCTGGCCACCCGCCGCGCCAGTTCCTCATCGATATGGCGCAAATGGCCCACTACCGCCTGCCGCACATGCGCGTGCCCGACCTTGGACAGTTCAAACACCAGCGCAGAGGCGATGTGGGCCTGCTCGTAGCACATCTGGCTGCGATAGAACTGGCGGGCCTGGCTATAGTGATCGGCAAAGCTGCCAGCGCGGATCCGCCCTTTGTCGCCGCTCTCGCTGACCTCCGCGGTCTGGAATCCCCTGGAGAACGACTCACGCGCCGAGTCGCCTTCCAACGTGCTGGGCTCATACGCCACCCTGCCGCGCGGCACCGACGCCTGCATGCGGCCGTCGCGCTGTTGATTGGCAAACGGGCACTGCGGCGCATTGACCGGAATCTGATGGAAATTGACCGAGCCCAGCCGCGACAATTGGGTATCCAGATAGGAGAACAGCCTGCCCTGCAGCAGGGGATCGTTGGAGAAGTCGATTCCCGGCACCAGATGCGATGGACAGAAGGCGATCTGCTCGGTTTCCGCGAAGAAATTGTCGGGCCAGCGGTCCAGCACCAGGCGGCCGACCGGCTGCAGCGGAACCAGCTCCTCGGGAATCAATTTGGTGGCGTCGAGGTGGTCGAAGGGAAACTGGTCGGCCTCCTCCTGGCTAAACAACTGCACCGAAAACTCCCACTCCGGGAAATGGCCGGCGGAGATCGCCTCGAACAGATCGCGGCGATGGAAGTCGGGGTCGGCGCCGGCGATCTTGCAGGCCTCGTCCCAGGTTGTCGATTGCAAGCCGAGTTTGGGCCGCCAATGGAACTTGACGAAGGTGGACTGGCCGGCGGCGTTGATCAGCCTGAAGCTGTGGATGCCGAAGCCTTCCATCATGCGCAGCGAGCGCGGCAATGTGCGGTCCGACATGATCCACATCACCATATGCATGGCCTCCGGCGTCAGGGAAATGAAGTCCCAGAAGGTGTCATGCGCGGTGGCCGCCTGCGGGAAACCGCGATCCGGCTCCATTTTGACGGCGTGGATGAGGTCGGGGAACTTGATCGCGTCCTGAATGAAGAAAACGGGAATATTATTGCCAACCAGATCCCAGTTGCCTTGCCGGGTATAGAACTTGATGGCGAAGCCGCGCACATCGCGGGGAGTGTCGGCGGAGCCGGAGCCGCCGGCCACGGTGGACATGCGGGCGAACAGCGGCGTCCTCTCCCCCACCTCGGTCAGGATCTTTGCCGTGGTATAGGGCTTGAGCGAATGGCTCAGCTCGAAATAGCCATGGGCGCCGGAACCCCGCGCGTGCACGATGCGCTCCGGGATGCGCTCATGGTCGAAATGGCTGATCTTCTCGCGCAGGATGAAGTCCTCCAATAGCGAGGGACCGCGCAGATTGGCGCGCAGCGAGTTCTGATTGTCGGAAACCGGCAGCCCCTGATTGGTCTTCAGCACCGGATGCGCCCTTTGCGCATATTGATGCAGTTCGCCGCCATCGCCCTGGTATCCGTCCGGCGAGACCTCCGCCGAGGGTATCTGTTTGCTCATATTCGCTCACCTGATCGCTGCCGGTTGAATCGCGGCCTGCCCGCTGCCTGCATCGGCCTGACCAGGGAAACGCGCGCAAACCGATCAATCTGCCCGCCAGCCGGTGCGTATCTTTGCCTGATTTGGAGCGGGAGGCTCCGTTTACGTGTCCGGCGGCATGTTCAGTCGTACCCGCCGCCGCTGTCGCCATCGATAGCCTGGCTTGCGCCAGGCGACGGTTTCTGCTTGGATTCGAGACCCATCTGCTCCACGTTCAACACCCAACGCTTACGCGCCGCATCGAACATGAAGGCGCGCCATGGCGCGTTGAACAGCGTCTCGCCAATATCCGGATTGCCTATCGACAGCACCGCATGCGCGACGCGGCCGCTTTGCCTGTCCAGCATGATCTCCTTGATCACGCCCACGAGTTCGTTCTGCTGGCTGTAGATATCGCTGCCGATCAGCGCATCGGCGCCCACCAGCTCGGGCGCGGTCACGGCGCCGGACTTGCCCCTTGGCCGGCATATGCCATAAACATCCCGCTCCGTGTAGTCCATGTCTGCCTCCTTGCTGCCGCCGCCTCGCCAATGCCGCCTTCGGCGTCAAGACCACGCTAACCAGGCCAGGCATCTGGCGTCTGTGCGGTAGCGCGCTTTGCCGTAGTGAAACACCCTTCCTGCGCGTTTGAGTGCGACAACGTACAGACCCTAGACGACGACCGCCGCTAAAACGGCACATGCCGACACTGGGGCGCAGCCGGCACGCATGCACCGCCCCCTCCACCACAAGAAGGAAGATCATGAACCACATCACCACCACAGATGGCGTCCGCCTGCATGTCAAAACCTGGGGCGAAGGGCGGCCCGTGATCATGGCGCATGGCTGGCCGCTGTCCGCGGACAGCTTTGACGACCTGGCCATGGCCATCGCCGATGCCGGCATGCGCGCGATCTTTTACGACCGCCGCGGCTTCGGTCGCTCGGACCAGCCCTGGAGCGGATACGACTACGACACCCTCGCCGACGACTTGGCGGCGGTGGTAGAACAAATGTCCGCGCAGGACGCCGCATTGCTGGGCTTCTCGATGGGCGGCGGTGAGGTGGCCCGCTACCTGGCGCGCCATGGCGACCGGCGGATTACGCAGGCAGTGCTGATTTCCTCCATCCTGCCCTTCCTGCTGAAAACCGACGATAACCCCCATGGCGTCGAACAATATGTGTTCGATCAGATGTCCGCCGATATCGAGGCCGACCGCACCCAATTCTGGAGCGGCTTCTTCAAGGATTTCTTCGGCATCGGCCTGGTGTCCCACCTGGTAAGCAGGGAACTGATCGACTGGTGCCGCAGTATGGCGATGCAGGCCGGCCTACGGCCCGCCCTCGCCTGCATCCAGGCCTTTTCCAGCACCGACTTCCGCCGCGACCTGGCCGACTTCACCATGCCGACGCTGATCATCCACGGCAACGCCGACAAGATCGTTCCCTTCGACAAGAGCAGCCGCCGGACCGCCAACGAGATCGCCCAGGCCACCTTGATCGAATACGACAATGCGCCGCACGGGGTGCTCTTCAGCCACAAGGACAGGCTGATCAAAGATGTCGTCGGCTTTCTGCGCGAAGGCCCCAAACGGACATGCCAGGCCGAGGCATAGCCGCCTCGCGCGCAAGGCCCGGAAAGGGGACGCGGACGCATCTCGCAAAAACGCAAAAACGCAGCCGTCAACGATAGCCGCATGCCTCGACTCCCACCCTTCGCAAGAAGCCTGGCCGCAACAGGCCGACCGGCGCACCGGAGATCATCATGACCACGCTGATTGAACAGCAGGCCGCCACCGGACAAGGCGGCGTCCACAGCAGCGCCAGCGGGCATCCGCTGAGCGCCAGTTGCAGAATCGCGGCGATTTACCCCGGCAGGGAAGAAGCGGACGACATCCGCCGGCAGCTGATCGCCGACGGGATTGCCGCCAGCCAGGTCGATATCGTGCATTCTCCGCCGCCGGCAGGCGTCGCCGGCCCCGACCATCAGGCCATCAGAAGCATGCTGGCCGCTCATGTCGGCGACACGATGCTGGGAAGCGGCGCAGGCATCGCCGGCACCATCGTGCTGTGGGCGCCGGACCTCGCTCTGTTCGTCACCAGCCAGGCAGTGGCCCCGCTCGCGGCGCTGGGTTGGTTCTCCAGCCTGGGCGGTCTGCTGAGAGCCGTCACCGGAGCCGAGAGCAACGCCCCGCTGAATGGCCCGCAGCGCGCGCAGGGCCGGTTTTCCGAATTGATGATGGATGCCGTGCGGACAGGCGACGCGGTGCTGATCGTGCAAACCCGGGGCATCGCCGAAAGAGAGTGGGTCAAAAAACGGATTGGCGAGTCGCTGTCCGCTTCCGCTCCGGCGGCTGGCGAATCCGCGGCGCGAAACCCGCCGCGATAAGGAATATGGAGGCCGCGCTCAGCCTCAGGCAACCGGCCCGAACAAGCCGCCCGCGCCTGCGGTCAAGACCATCGCCAGCGCGCCCCAGAACGTGACGCGCATGGCGCCCGTCCAAACATCCGCGCCGCCAAACCAGGCGGCCAGGCCGCCCAGCAGAGCCAGAAACAACAACGATGCCCCTGCGACACAGGGCACCAGGCTTGCCGAAGAAGACCATGCCGCCGCCGCGATGGGCAAGGATGCCCCGACGGTGAAGCTGGCCGCCGAGGCCAGCGCGGCCTGCAGCGGACGCGCGCTGAACGCCTCCACGATCCCCAGCTCGTCGCGGGCATGCGCGTCCAGCGCGTCATGCGCCATCAATTGCACGGCGACCTGCCGCGCCAACTCCGGATCCAGGCCGCGGCGGACGTAGATCGCCGCCAGCTCATTATGTTCGGCCTCTTCGTTCGCCTTCAGCTCTTTCCGTTCCACTTCCAGTTCGGCCTGCTCGATATCCGCCTGCGAATGCACCGATACGTATTCGCCGGTGGCCATCGACATCGCCCCGGCCACCAGACCGGCCGCTCCGGCGATCAATACATTGCCGTGGCTGCCATTCGCGGCGGCGACTCCGACAATCAGGCTGGAAATGGAAACGATGCCGTCATTGGCGCCCAACACTGCGGCGCGCAGCCAGCCTATCCGGCTGGTGCGGTGCCGCTCCCGGTGGCCTTGCAGCATGCTCTGCCTCCTGTGCGAGTAGCCTGCCGACGATTGCCGGCATCGCCACAGCCTCATGATAGCCGTTGCCGGCAGCGGCCAGATTGCCGCGGCGCGAAATCCGGTGTATCACTAAACCCGCCCCCCAAACCACCCGACAAGACTCCATACATGCCCGACGACCACCAGCTTGCCGCCGACATCGCCGCCCGGGCGGCCACGCTGCTGAACCTGCTGCGGCAAGGAAACACCGCCGGCGACCAGGCGCTGGGCGCGCTGGCCGACGCCAAGTCCGACGCGCTGATATCGCACCTGCTGCGCGAGGCCCGGCCCGACGACGGCCTGCTGTCGGAAGAGTCGGCGCCGGACAATCGCAGGCTGGACCAGCGGCGGGTCTGGATCATCGATCCGCTGGACGGCACCCGCGAATACAGCGAACAGGACCGCGACCGCAGCGATTGGGCGGTGCATGTGGCGCTGACCGAAGACGGCCGGCCGACGGCCTGCGCCGTGGCGCTACCCGCCCTGGGGCTACTGTTCTCCACCGCGGCTGCGGCGCTGGCGGATGCACCGCCGGAACCAGTCAGGATTCTGGTCAGCCGCAGCCGGCCGCCGGCCATTGCCGGGCGCGTAGCTCAGATACTGGATGCGGAACTGATTCCCATGGGCTCGGCCGGCGCCAAGGCGATGGCCGTGCTGCGCGGCGAGGCCCACGCCTATCTGCACAGCGGCGGGCAATACGAATGGGACTCCTGCGCGCCGGTCGGCGTGGCGCTGGCCGCCGGCCTGCACGCCTCGCGCCTGGACGGCGGCCCCTGCCGCTACAACCAGGCCGACCCGTTCATGCCGGACCTGCTGATCTGCCGGCGCGAGCTGGCGCCGACGCTGCTGTCGGCCATCGCCCAGGCCTTGCGCGAATCGCTCGAACCATGAGTCAGCCGGACGCCGGCGGATTGGCAGCCAGCAGCTTCTTCAGCGCCTCCATCGAATAGTAGAAAGCCTGGTCGAACTGATCGATCAGGCTGGCCGCCGTCGATAGATCCGCCGCCCGCCCCAGTTGCTCCAGCGTGGCGCACAGCGACGCCAGCGGCAAGGCGCCCACGCTGCTGGCGCTGTTCTTCAGCGAATGCGCGGTGCGGAACAAGGCTCCGCCATCGCCGCTCTTCACCGCCTCGTGGACCGAGACATGAATGCCCGGGCACTCCTGCAGCCAGGCTTCCAGCATTCTGGGCAGCAGCCCGGCGCGGATGTCGCGGATGGACGCCAACACTTGCGGATCGATCCAGTCGCCATTGGCCCCATGGGCCTCGCCCGAGCTCCCTTCCGGCTCCGGCTCGCCTCCCGGCGCGAGCCAGCGTTTCAGCGTCGCCGCCAATTCCCGCTGGGTGAAAGGCTTGGCCAGATAATCGTCCATGCCGGCCTGCAGGCAACGCTCCTTGTCGCCCAGACCGGCGTTGGCGGTCAGCGCCACGATGACCAGATGCGCATCCCCTCCCTGCTCGCTGAGGCGTATGGCCTGGGTAGTCTGCCAACCGTCCATCACCGGCATCTCGCAGTCCATCAGCGCCAGGTCGAAGCTTTCTTCGTCAAGCAGCCTGAGCGCCTCCTCGCCGTTGCCGGCCAGCCTGGCGCTGCAACCCATGTTCTGCAGCATCGCCAGCGCCATTTCCTGGTTGACCAGATTGTCCTCCACCAGCAGCACATGCCCATTCAAAGCCCTGGCCATCCGCTGCTCGCTAGCAAGCTCGCTGCCGGCGGGCCTGGCGCCGGGCTCGTGCGCCTGGATCAGCGCGTTGTACAGGTCGGAGCGCCGCACCGGCTTGGTCAGCACCTGCCGCGCCAGGCTGGCGGCGTCGTTCAATTGCTGGAAATCGTCGGCCGCCGAGCTGAGGATGATGGCGGGCGGCATCGCCTCGCCCAATTGCTGGCGGGCGCGGGACAGGAACATCAGGCCATCCATCTCGGGCATCATCATGTCGGACAGGATCAGATCGAACGCCTGCCCGCCCTCCCTCTCCGCCAACCGCTCCAACGCAAGCAGCGGGCTGAGCACGGCGCACACCCGGCAATGCCAGTCCGCCAGCTGCCGTTCCAGTATTTCCAGATTGGTGGCGTTGTCGTCGACGATCAGCACATGCAGCCGACTCAGCCGCTCCGCCGGCTGGTGGGGCTGGGTCTGCGGACCGCGCGGCAGGCGCAGTTGGAAATGAAACTCGGTGCCCACGCCCGGCTGGCTGGAAAGATCGATGCGGCTGCCCATCATGCCGATCAGGCGCTGCGAGATCACCAGGCCCAGGCCGGTGCCGCCAAAGCGGCGCGTGGTGGAGCTGTCGGCCTGAGTGAAGGGCTGGAACAACCGGCACTGCTGCTCCGGCGTGATGCCTATGCCGGTATCCTCCACGCTGATCCGGCAAACCGTTTCCTGTTCATCCTCCGCCGCCAGTTCCACCCGGACCACCACCTGTCCCGACGCGGTGAACTTGATCGCGTTGCCGATCAGGTTGGTCAGCACCTGCCCCAGCCGTTTGCTGTCTCCTATCACGTCCACCGATGCCGTCGGCTGCGCGCACAACAGTTCCAGCCCCTTGCCGTAAGCCACCGGCGCCAACCGTTCGACAATCTCCTCCACCAGCAGGCTCAGGCTGAACGGCTGCCGGTCCAGCTCGAACTTGCCGGCCTCTATCTTGGAAAAATCCAGGATGTCGCTGATGATGCTGAGCAGGCTTTCGCCGGAACGGTGCACCACATTGACATAGTGCAGCTGGCGCTGGTCCAGCCTGGTGCTCAGCAGCAGGTCGGCCATGCCTATCACGCCATTGAGCGGCGTGCGGATTTCATGGCTCATCACCGCCAGGAATTCGCTCTTGGCCCGGTTGGCGGCCTCGGCCGCGTCGCGCGTTTCGGCCAGCGCCACCGATTGCCGTTGCAGTTCGTCCAGCGCCAGCTGCAGCTGCCCGTTGGCCTCCTGCAGCGCCTGGCTGCGCTTCTGCAGCGCGGCCTCGCGGTCGTGCAGGGTCTGGTACAGCCGCACCCGGTTCAGCAGCAGGTTGTCGTCCAACGGCTTCATCAAGTAATCCACCGCCCCCAGGCCATAGCCGCGGCCGATGAACTCCTCAGCCTTGAAGATGGCGGTGACGAAGACGATGGGAATGCCGCGGGTGCGCTCGGTCATCTGCAAATGGCTGGCGGTCTCGAAGCCGTCCATGCCCGGCATCTGCACATCCAGCAGAATCAGATCGATATCGTGTTCCAGCGTCCTGAGCAGCGCCTCCTCGCCCGAGCCCGCCTCCAACACTTCGCAATCGCGCAGGCGGGACAGCAGCGCCCGAAGCGTGACCCGGTTGCTTTCATTGTCGTCCACCACCAGGATGGCAAATGGCCCGCTCATGCCGCGGCGCTCCGGCTGACGCGGTAGATGTAGCTGCCGCTGCGGCAGGGCTCAAAACCTTCGTCCAGCGCCAGCCGGTGCAACCCGTCCTGCGGCCCCAGCGCCAGGAAGCCCTCGGCGTGCAGCGAGCGGGCGAAGCGGCGCAGCACCTGGCGCTGCAGCTCTGCATCGAAATAGATCAATACATTGCGGCACAGGATCAGCTGAAATTCGTTGAAGATGCCCTCGTCCGTCAGCGAATGGCGGTGGAACAGGATGCGCTGCCGCAATCTGTCGTCTATCGCCAGAAACCGCCCGTTGCCGGACAGGTAGGCATCGAACAAGCGGGGACCGCCGCTGGCCAGGTAATGCTCGCGATTGACAGCCAGCGGACCGCTGGGGAACAAGCCGCTGGAGCCCAGCTCCAGCAGATAGGGATTGAGGTCGGTGGCGAACAGGTGGCTGCGGTCCAACAGGCCCAGCTCGTCCAGTATGATGGCCAGCGAATACGCCTCTTCGCCGGTGGAGCAGCCGGCCGACCACAGCTTGATCATCGGGAAGCTGGCCAGATAAGGCAGAACCTCCTCGCGCAGCTGCCTGAGCTGCGCCGGATGGCGGAAAAAACTGGTGACGCCCACCGGTAGCTCGGCGCACAGCCGCTCGAACAGCGCGGCGTCGGACAGCACCGCGCGCTGAAACTCGGCGAAATTGCGCAGATTGAACTGCGTCATCAGGTTGAGGATGCGCCGTTGCAGGCTTTCGCGCTGGTAATGGCGGAAATCGTAGCCGTAATGGCTGACCAGCGCCTGCAGGAACAGCTCCAGCAGTTTCCCCTCCGGCCTGGCCTCATCGCCGGCCATCGTCGCAACCACGGCGCTGGCGATGGCCGGCAGCTTCATGATGAAATCGTAATGGCTGGCGTTGCGGGCGGCATCCGGCATCACCCGCGCCGGCGCGCATTCGTCGCCGTCCTCGACGATCACGCAGGAGCCGGCGGCGCGCAATGCGGCGCAGCCGTCGACACCGTCATGGCCATAGCCGCACAGCAGCACCGCCAGCACGCCGTCGCCGTACTCGCCGGCCAGCGATTCGAACAACGCGTCTATCGACGGACGGGCAAACTGGATCTGCCGGTCGCGGGTCAGGTAGACAAAACCATGCGCCACCCGCATGTGGTGGCCGGGCGGCGCCACGTACAGCGTGCCGGGCCGCACCGGCTCCATGTGCTGCGGCATCAGCACGCTGTACTCGGTGCGTGTCTTCAATAGCTGATCCAGCAGATTGATCTGGTTTTCCTGCACATGCTGGGCGACGAACACCACCGCGTCCGACAGCGGCAGATGCTCGACGATGCTCAGGATGCGCTCCAGGCTCAACGCGGAGCCGGCCAAGGCCAGCGCCCGCAGCGGTGGCCTCTCCTCGGAGGCCGGCGGCTGGCTGGACACTTGGCTCACCGGCAAGCCCAGCCGCATCAGGCTATGCGCCAGCAACGCGTGATAGGCGATGATCTTCAAGCGCCCTCCCGCGTCCAGCCTGGCGGCAAACGCCACCATCAGCTCCGCCGCCAGCAGATCGGCATCGTAGAAGCTCAGCTCCAGCATGTCCTCCGGCGCGCCGCGCAGCAGCTCCAGCAAGGCGGCGCGGTCCTCGGCGGCGCCCAGCTTGCCCAAGATGGCCACCCGGCACAGCTCCCCCTGCCGCTGAACATTGACGCTCATGCCTTCCGCCCCCCGCACCACTGCGCCACCCTGGCGACCAGCACATCGTAATCCACCGGTTTGGACAGGTAGTCGTCGGCGCCGGTAGCCAGTATCTTTTCCCGCTCCGCCGGCAAGGCCTTGGCGGTGATCGCCACCACCGGAATGCCGGCCAGGGCAGGATCGGCGCGGATGGCGGCGATCGCCTGGTAGCCGTCCATTTCCGGCATCATGATGTCCATCAGCACCAGATCCACCTTTTGCTGCGGCAGGAATTCCAGCGCGCGCCGACCGTTGACAGCGGAAAACAGCTTGGCGCCGTGCCGCTCCAACGCGGCGGTGATCACGAACAGATTGCGCGGATCGTCATCCACCACCAGTATCTGCCGGCCGGACAACAACTTGCCGTCGCCGCTGGCCGGCGGCGTCTTCAGCGCCGCATGCTGCCTGGGCACGTCCTGCAAAAAGCGTTCCACATTCTCCATCAACCGCTGGCCGGCCTGCGGCGTCTTGACGATCACGCAATCGGAATAGGCGCGCAGCGCCGCCTCCTCCTCGTCGCTGGGATGGCTGCCGGTGTAGAACACCAGCGAAATGGCGGGATCGGCTTCGCGCAGCGCCGCCGCGATCGCCAGCGCGTCGGCCACCGGGTCCGCTCCCAGATCGACGATGGCCAGCTGGCAGGGTTCCTGCCGCAACAGCGACGCCCAGTCGGCGCCGGGCGCGGCAGCCACGACGGCGCCGCCGCCCTTGCCGAGCAGCGACTGCACTTCCGCGCCATCGATGCCGCCATTCTCCACCACCAGGATGCGCTCGCCGCCTTTGCTGCCCACCGCGCGGATCAGCGTCGCCTCCGCCGCCGCCAACAGATGGTCGTCGGCGGGCTTGCTGAGGAAACCGATGGCGCCCTGTTGCAGCAGCGCCTCGTCGCGGTCGCGCGCGGAGACGATGTACACAGGCAGATTGGCTAGCGCGGGACGGGTCTTGATCTCGTGCAGCACCTGGCTGCCGTCCATGTCCGGCAGCCCCAGGTCCAGCAGGATGCCGTGCGGACGGTACTGGCCGGCCAGCGCCAGCCCGCTGGCCCCGTCATGGGCCACCAGGGTCTTGTAGCCCAACCTCCGGTTCATGCTCACCAGCATCTGGCCGAATACTGGGTCGTCGTCTATCAGCAAGATGATGCGGTCGCCGGAGCGCACCGTCTCCCTATCGTCCCTAGGCGCGTCCAGGGACGCGCGCGCTTCGGACGGGCGGCGCGCCGGCGCTTCGGCGGCCTCTACGGCGTCTGGCAGCAGCACGATGAATTCGCTGCCCTCGCCCGGCACGCTCTGCAACTCGATGGTGCCGCCCAGCATTTGGGCGAAGCGCAGGCTGATGGTCAGGCCCAGGCCGGTGCCGCCGAACTCGCGCGAGGTGGAGCCGTCCGCCTGCTGGAAGGCCTCGAAGATCACGTTGCGCTTTTCCTCCGGTATGCCGATGCCGGTGTCGCGCACGCTCAGCCGGATGGGCATCGGCTGGTCCGGATGATGGCTCAGGCTGAAGGTGACGCTGCCCTTGCGGGTGAACTTGATGGCGTTGGTCAGCAGATTGCGCAGGATCTGCGACAGCTTGTCGGGATCGGAGACGAATTCGCGCTGCAGCGCGTCCTCGACGACGAAACTCAGGCCCTTGTCGCGAGCCACATGCTCGAACATGCCCTGCAGTTCGCTGCACAAGTCTTTGCTGCGCACCGGCGACAGGTGCACATCCATGCGGCCCGCCTCCACCTTGGACAGGTCCAGCACGTCGTTGATCAGGCGCAGCAGGTCCTCGCCGGAGCGGTGTATCACCTGCGCCCACTTCAGCGCCTCGCCTGCGACCTTGCCGTCTTCGTCGCTGACCATCATCTTCGACAGCAGGATGATGGAGTTGAGCGGCGTGCGCAGCTCGTGCGACATATTGGCGAGGAACTCCGACTTGTACTGGCTGGCCTGATCCAGCTGCTTGGCCTTGGCTTCCTGCTGGCGGCGCGAGGTCTCCAGCTCCAGATTCTGCTGCTCCAGCTGCTGCTGCGACTCCTCCATCTGCGCATTGGTCTGCTGCAGCTCCTCGGTCTGCTGGCGCAAGAGTTGCTGCGCCTCCTCCATCTGGGCGTTGGTCTGCTGCATCTCCTCGGCTTGCTGCTGCAACTGCTGCTGCTGCTCCTCCATCCTGGCGTTGCTCTCGCGCAGCTGTTCGCTCTGCTGGCGCATTTCCTTCTCCGACGCCTCGCTGGCGACCAGCAGCTTGCGAATATGGACGCGCTGCTCGGCGACAAACAGGAAAGACGCCAGCATGCCGCCCACATTGGCCAGGAATTCCTGCTTCTTGTCGTCGAAACGCTCGAAACTGGACAGCTCGATCACGCCGACCAGCTCCTTTTCATGCAGCAGCGGATAGGTATAGGTGTAGCGCGGCAGCGCCATCATGGTGCCGGTAATGATGGGGGCCACCTCCTCCGCCGCCACCTCCAGGATGATGGGCTTTCGCTCGCGCGCCACCTGCCCCACCGCGCCCTCGCCCAGCGCGAAGCTGGCGCCGATGTGATTGCGTTCGGTATACATATAGCTGCCGATCAGCACCAGCGCCTGCTCGGCCTCCTGGTACAGGTAGAACACGCCGCGGCCGGCATCCAGATAGCGGCCTATCATGCCGATGGCGGAATCGGCCAACTGCTCGGTGGTCAGATCGCCGGTCAGCGCGGTGGATATCTGGCTGTAGCCGTCCTTCAGCCAGTTGCGGCGTTCGTCCTCGGCGCGGGCGCCGCGCAGCATGCGTATCATCTCGTTGATGGCGATGCCCAGCCTGTCCTTTTGCGACACCAGCTTCACTTCCTCGCTCAGGTCGCCCTGGCCGATGGCGTAGGCGCGGTTGGCCAGTTGCTCCAGCGTTTCCATCAGGATCTTGATCCTGGCCATCAGGCTGTTGGTATCGCCGGGCTTGAGCGTGATCTCGCTGGACAGATCGCCCTCCGCCAGCTTGGCGGCGATCAGGGCCGCCTCGCTGGGCTCGCCGCCCAATTGGCCCAGGATGGAGCGGCTGGTCCAGTAGCCCAGCAGCGCGATGACCCCCAGCATGATGGCGCAGATCACCAGCGTCAGCTGGATGGCGTTGCGCTTGGTCGCCACCGCCTCGTCGGAAAATTTCTTGGCGATCAAAATGTTGTAGTCGATATGCTCGTCTATCAGCTTCAGCATCTGGTCGGATAGCGGATCCATCGCCAATACCATGTCGCGCGCCTTGACCATGTCCTGTCCGTCCTTGCCAGCCTCAGCCAGCATGGCGTCAAGCCTGGCCTGATACTGCGCCCACACCGGCTTTTCCTTCTCCAGATCGGTCTTGTCGGTTTCATCGGCGAAACAGTTGGTGCCGAAACAGCCATCGATTTCGTAATTGCGGATTGCCTTGCTGACATTGTTCCTGGCGATCTGGATCTGCAGCTCGACCTGAGTCCGATCTTTCTTGTCGGTGGCATAGACGTGGCGGCTGGCCTGGACGCAAAGCTCCTGAAAACTGCGCCGCAAATTCCCAAGCACCCTCAGGCTGGGCACGGCGTTGACATTGCCGAAATTGGCGCCATCGTAGACCCGCTCCATCAGAAACTGCTCCAAACCGGTCAACAGGGCCAGCCCCAACAGAGCCGTGGCCACCAACAGCGCCATATTCTTGCCGACAGTGAGTTTCATGCCTTCCCTCCAATGGAGCCGACAACTGGATATTGATGTTGCAGTTTAGACAATTAGCGAAACTACTAAGACCTCAAAAACAAACTAGACTGGAGGAGGCGGTAAGAACCGCAATTAATGGAGGGGACGGATGCCGGTGCCAGGCGAAATTCTGGTGGTAGACGACACCATGACAACCCTGATGATGCTCTTGGCATTGTTATCCACCGAGGGCTATCAGGTCAGCTCCGCGCAAAGCGGGACCGAGGCGCTGGAGTCGGTGCGCAAGCATCCTCCGGACCTGATCCTGCTGGACTTCAGCATGCCGGACATGGATGGGCTGGAGGTATGCCGCCAGCTCAAGGTCAACTCGCGCACCCGGGATATCCCCGTGCTGTTCCTCAGTTCGATAACCGATACCCAGACCAAGGTGGACGGTTTCGCCGCCGGCGCGGTCGACTTCATCATCAAGCCGTTCGAACGCAACGAGCTGCTGGCGCGCGTCAATACCCACCTGGACCTGGCCCGGCTGAAAAAGCGCCTGAGCAAGCTGGTGGACGAAAAAACCGAGTCGCTGCGCCTGAGCGAGCAGCGCTTCCGCTCACTGATCGAACAGGCGCCGGAAGCCATCATGGTGTACGACCTGGACACCAGCCTGTTCGTCGACGCCAACCGCCAGGCGGAAATCCTGACCGGACGATCGCTGCAGACCCTGATAGGCATGACGCCGGTGGCCTTGTACTCGACGGAACAGCCGGATGGCCTGCCCACGCCGGAAAGCGTGCGCCTGCACGGCTCCCGGGCGATACAGGGCGAAGTGCAGATATTCGAACGCATCATTGCCCGGCCCGACGGCACCACCATTCCCTGCGAAGTGAGGCTGAGCAAGCTGCCCAGCGAAACCGGCCGTCTGCTCCGAGTCAGCTACATCGACATTTCCGCCCGTCTCGCCGCGCAGGAAAAGATCAACCATCTGGCCTATTTCGACATGCTGACCGGCCTGCTCAACCAGAGCGGCTTGTTGGAAAAGCTCGACACGCTGACCGCCATCCACAAGGAAGCCGGGCTGCCGGCCTTCGCCGTGCTGCTGGTCGATCTGGGCGATTTCAAATTCATCAACGATGTCTACGGCAACCGCGTCGGCGACCTGCTGCTGTGCGACGTGGCCGAGCGCTTGAAGCGGCTGGTGGGCGCCGGCGGCCATGTCGCGCGCCAGGGCGGCATCGAATTCGTGGTGCTGCTCACCGACATCCAGGATCGCGAAACGGCCGAGGACTCCGCAGCCCGGATGCTGGCCGTCCTGGCCGAACCCTTCACCATCGATGAAATGATGCTGAATCTCAGCGCCAGCATAGGCGTCAGCCTGGGTCCGGAGCATGGCGACACCGGCCAGGAGCTGCTGTGCAACGCCGACATGGCCCTATTCCAGGCCAAGCAGCGCGGCATACGCCGGCTGCAGATATACGAAGCCGCGCTCGGCCAGCAAATGCGGGAGCGGGTGGAACTGGAAAAGGAGCTGCGCGACGCCATAGCAAAAGATCAGCTGGTGCTGCACTACCAGCCGCAGATAGCGCTCTCCACCGGACAGGTGGTGGGCGTGGAAGCGCTGGTGCGCTGGCAGCACCCGCAAAAGGGCATGATTTCGCCGGCCAACTTCATCCCCATCGCGGAACAGTCCGGCCTGATCCTGCCGCTGGGCCGCTGGGTGCTGCAGGAAGCCTGCCGCCAGCTGAATATCTGGCAGGAAAAAAACATCGACCTGCGCATGGCGGTGAACCTGAGCGTGGCCCAGTTCACCGATCAGGATCTGCCGGACTTCGTCGCCGGCGTGCTGAAGGAGACCGGCGTGCCGGCGCACAAGCTGGAACTGGAAATCACCGAGTCCTGCACCATGCTGTCGCCGCAGCAATCGATCCGGATGATGCAGCAATTCCGCGCCATGGGCATACACAGCTCGATAGACGACTTCGGCACCGGCCACTCATCGCTGGCCTACCTCACCCGCCTCCCGCTGGACACGCTGAAGATAGACCAGTCCTTCATCAAGAACATCTCCAGCGACGAGAAGGACACCGCGCTGTGCGACACCATCGCCTACCTCGCCCACCGCATGGGCCTGCAGGTGGTGGCCGAAGGCGTGGAAACCCAGCAGCAGCTGACTTTCCTCACCAGCATCCATGTCGACGTGGTGCAGGGCTACCTGCTGTGCCGGCCGCTGCCGGCGCAGCAGCTTGAGGACTTCATCCGACAAAGGCCGGACTCGCCTCCCCAGGCCGGGATCGAGTATTTCTGACGCAGCTCAGCCCAGCGCTTGCGGCGGCAAACAGTCTTTGAGCGGCTCCAGGTCCAGATGTTTTTCCAGCATGTCCGCCAGCTGGTTGATGTGCGCCTCGCGCAGCGCCGGGTAGTCCAGCGCTTCCGGCTCGGCCAGGCCGGCCCAGCGCAGGATGGCGCGGCAGGCTTCGGGATGGTCGAACAGGCCGTGCAGATAGCTGGCCATGATCTGGCCGTCGTCGGACAGCGCGCCATCCGCAACGCAATCGTCGAACGTCAGCGCCGGACGTTGCAACGCCGGGCCGCGGGTGACCCCCATGTGGATTTCGTAGCCGGCGACGGCGGCCCCGTCCAATGCCAGCCTGCCGCGCCTGCGGGCGAGGCGCTTCTGCGCCGCCAGCGTGGTTTCCATCGGCAGCCATCCCAGGCCGTCGCAGCTGCCGGCCTCGCCCTCCAGCCCGTCCGGATCGTGCAGCTTCTCGCCCAGCATCTGCAGGCCGCCGCAGATGCCCAGCAGCTTGCCGCCGTAGCGCAGGTGGCGGCGGATCGCCTCCTCCCAGCCGTAATGGCGCAGCCAGGCCAGATCGGCCATCACGCTTTTGCTGCCGGGCAGGATGATCAGGTCGGCCGGCGGAACCGGCTCGCCGGCCTTCACCAGCAGCAGCTCCACCTGCGGATGCAGCCTTAGCGGATCGAAATCGGTATGGTTGCTGATGCACGGCATGGCGGGCACCGCCACCCTGAGGCTCCGGCCATCGGCCTTGGCGCGGGATGGCAGGTCCAGGCGCAGGCTGTCCTCGGCTTCGATATGCAGGCCGTGCAGATAGGGCAGCACGCCCAGCACCGGTTTGCCGGTGCGCTGCTGCAGCCAATCGATGCCCGACTGCAATAGTTTGACGTCGCCGCGGAAGCGGTTGATCACCAGGCCTGCCACCCGGTCTTGCTCACTGGCGGACAACAATTCCAGCGTGCCCACCAGGTGGGCGAACACGCCGCCGCGCTCGATGTCGGCCACCAGGATCACCGGGCAGTCCACCGCCTCGGCGAAACCCATATTGGCGATGTCGCCGTCGCGCAGATTGATCTCGGCCGGGCTGCCGGCGCCCTCCGCCACCACGCACTGGTACTGTTCGGCCAGCCGCCGGTGCGACTCCAACACCGCCTGCATCGCTTTGGGTTTGAAGTCGTGATAGCTTTTGGCCTCCATATTGCCGATGGCGCGGCCTTGGATGACGATTTGCGAGCCGGTGCTGCCATTGGGCTTGAGCAGCACCGGGTTCATGTCGGTATGCGGCTCCACGCCGCAGGCCAACGCCTGCACCACCTGCGAGCGGCCGATCTCGCCGCCGTCCGCCGTCACTGCGCTATTGAGCGCCATGTTCTGCGGCTTGAACGGCGCCACCCGCACGCCTCGTCGCGCCAGCAAGCGGCACAGGCCGGTGACCAGCGTGCTCTTGCCGGCGTCCGAGGTGGTGCCTTGGATCATGATGGTTTTAGCGGTCATGGCGGTCTCCTAGCGCGTATTTTCCGGGAAGCGCCCTCTATAGCACCGCCGGCATCCTGCGGCAATCCACAATCGTGCGCCACTCGGCTCCTCGGATACAGCGTCAGCCGCAATCCGGCGGCCAGCTGGAAAAACACCGCTGCGCCATGCTCGAACTCTGTACCCACGATGCCTTCACTCTCCAGCCCCTCGCGGTAAAAACGCAACAGGCCAAATAGACGTCGCCCGGGGTCAATAGCGTGACGCCTGGCTTCATCTCCCCTCGGGCTCAACGGCCCTTGAAGCTTGGCGTCTGCTTGTCGAGAAAGGCGCGGGTGCCGATGCGGAAGTCTTCGGACTGCGCCGCCAGGCCGAAGTAATCGGCGCCCAGCCGCGCCGACTCGTCCTCCGTCAGACTGAGACCGCGATGGATCGCCTCCCAGCTCAGCCGCACCGCCGTCGGCGACTGGGCCAATATTCCGCGCAGCAGCTTTTCCGACTCCGCCGGCAAATCCTGCGGCGCCACCACCCGGTTGACCAGGCCCAGTCGGCAGGCCTCTTCGGCGTCCATCAGTCTGCCGGTCAACAGCAACTCCGCCGCGCGGCCCTTGCCTATCAGCCGCGGCAGCCGGGTGGTGCCGCCAAAACCGGCCACCGCGCCTATGCTCACCTCCGGGTGGCCGAAGCGCGCATCCTCGGCCGCCAGCCGCAGCGTGCAGGCCTCGGCGATCTCCAGCCCGCCGCCCAGCGCGTCCCCATTGACCGCGGCCAGCACCACCTTGCCCAGCGTCTCGATCCGACTGGTCACCGCCACCGCCAGCCGCGCCAGCTCCCGCACTTCGGCCGGCGCAGCCAGATTGAGAAAACGGATATCCGCCCCGGCTGAAAACGCCCGGCCATGGCCGGTGATGATCACCGCCCTGGCCGCCTCGTCCACCGCCGCCAACTCCAGCGCGGCCAGCAACTGGCGCAGCAGCGGCCGGTTCATCGCATTCAGGCAATCCGGCCGGTTCAGCACAATCCGGACAATGCCGTCCTCCACCTGGTAACGCACCACATCCTGCTCGAACATGTCGCCTCCTTTGCCAGTGACAGCGCGGCCGGTGCCGCGCCGGCGATGCTCTCCAGCCCGCCAAACCGCGCGCTGCCATGTCCAGCCGCTTGCGGCATCAAGCTTGGAACCGGGGAAAATGCCCGCAGCAGGCTTCAGCCGCAGGCAAGCCATCCATCAGACGCCAGCGCGCAATTGCTTCTGCAGGCACGCCGGGCACAGACAATCGCTGGCAGCCTCGCTGGGCGACAGCTGCCGCGGCAGGTCGGCGCACCAGCAGCCGCCCGCCTCGCCGCCGGCGCCGCAGGTAAAGCCGTTGCCGCAGCGCGGACAGGTCTTGGCCTGCACCGGCATAGGCAAGGCCAGCAGCCGTTCCCACACCTGCTTCTTTTGATCCGCGCTGAAGGCCGACCAGCCGGCGATCTCGCCCAGCGTGCGGCGGCAGCCGGTACAGACCTGCCCGCCGTCGTCCAGCCGGCACACGCCTATGCAGGGCGAAGGCAGCGCGCTTTGTTTTGCTTCTTGAGTCACAAACATTCCCGGCTAATATTGCTCACGCCGGCATGCTAACGCGTCCCGAGCCATCTGTCTGCGGCTTTGCGCCCGCCGGCGGCAGACGCAAAAACGGCGCGAGCTCTCGCGCCGTTTCCTTGCCGGACAAAACCCGGATTACTTGGCTGCGGATGCGTCCTTGGCCGCGCCGCCGCCGACGGTTTCCAGCACTTTCCACTGGCCGTTTTCCACCTTGTAGACGGTGATGCCGCCGTCTTTCAGGTCGCCCTTGTCATCATAGGTCCAATTGCCGGAGGTCACGCCATGGTGGGTGATCTTGGCCAGCACCGGCAGGTAGACCTTGGGATCGGCCGAGTTGGCGTCCTTCATTGCCTGGATCAGCGTGCGGGTGGCGTCGTAGCCGTACGGCGAGTAGGTGGCCACGTCGGACTTGAAGCGGGCCTTGTAGCGCGATTCGTAATCCTTGCCGCCTGGCATCTGCTCCAGCGGCAGGCCGGCCAGCGAAGCGATGGTGCCGTCGGCTTCTTTGCCCGCCAGCTGCAGGAAGGTCGGGGTCTTGGTCATTTCGCCGGAGATCAGCGGAGCCTTGATGCCCAGGCGCTTCATCTGCTTGGTCATCGGCGCGGACTGCGCGTCGGCGCCGCCGTAGAACACCGCATCCGGGCTCACGCCTTTGATCGAGGTGAGGATGGCGGTGAAGTCGGTGGCCTTGTCATTGGTGAATTCGCGCTTCACCACCTCGCCGCCGGCGGCGCGGGCCGACTTCTCGAATTCGTCGGCCAGGCCCTGGCCGTAGGCGGTGCGGTCGTCGACGATGACGATCTTCTTCGCCTTCAGGTTCTGCACCACGAACTTGCCCATCACGCCGCCCTGCTGGGTGTCGGAGGTCATCGAACGGAAGGTGTTCTTGAAGCCTTGCGCAGTGAATACCGGCGAGGTGGCCATCGCGATCATCGGGATGCCGGCGTCGGAGTAGATTTTGGAGGCCGGGATCGCGGTGCCGGAATTGAAGTGGCCGATGATGCCGGCGACTTTCTCGTCGACGAACTTCTGCGCCAGCTGGGTGGCGGTTTTCGGATCAGCCTGGTCGTCCTGGGCATCCAGTTCGAAGGTGACCGGCTTGCCGGCGATGGTCGGCTTGTCGGCGTTGGCGTCTTCGATCGCCAGGGTCACGCCGTTCTTGTATTCCTCGCCGTAGTGCGACTGCGGGCCGGTCAACGGCGCGGCGAAGCCGATCTTGATCACGTCGCCGCCAGCGCTCGCCTGGGCCGGAGCCGAAGCGGCGCCTGCCGGAGCGGCTTCTTCCTTCTTGCCGCAGGCGGACAGGGCAACAGCGGCGGCAACCGCCAGAGTCAGGGTAGACAGCTTGGATACTTGCATCTTTTAAGTTCCTCTCTTGCTTCAACACAACCAGCCAACGGCCGGCTCCAGTCTTGCTCTTAAAGTAAAAACTCTGGCCGCATTATTTCAACGCGGCCAGAGCCTGGCAAGTTGATTATTCGCTCATGCTCATCAGGCTGGCGTTGCCGCCCGCCGCCGTGGTGTTGACGCTGACCGCGCGCTCCACCACCAGCCGGTGAATATTGTAGCCTCGCGCGTCGCGCAGGATCAGCGGCACCAGCGCGCCGTCGCGGTCCGCCAGCCTGCGGCGGGCATCCTGCTCGCCCTCTCCGGCAAACAGCACCGCGTCGACGTCGGCCGCCAGCACGTCAGCCGCCAGCTCGACATGGCCGGCAAGCAGCGACGCCAGCTTGTCGCCCGCGCCGCCCCTGGCCACCACCGCGCGGTTGCCGCCGGCGAACGCCGCCGCCAGCTGCTCGGCCAAAGCCGCCTCATCCGGCGCCACGCAGCCCACCTTGCCGCGCGCGGCGAACTGCAGCGTGTTGTTCTCGCCGGTCGGTCCCGGCAGGCTGACGCCGTGCGCCAGCGGACTGTCCTTGCGGACTGTGGCGATAAACGCATCCAGCGCCAGGCCTTGCGCCTTGGCAGCGGCAGCCAATGCATCCAGGGCGTCCAGCTTGGCATCCTGCTTGTCGGCCGCCAGGCTGGGCTGCCAGGCGGCGCGGCTCAGGCGGTACAGGTAGAACGGGCCGCCGGCCTTGGGGCCGGTGCCGGACTTGCCTTCGCCGCCGAACGGCTGCACGCCCACCACCGCGCCGACAATGTTGCGGTTGACGTAAACATTGCCCACCTTGATGCGCGCACAGATATCGGCGATGGTTTCGTCGATGCGGCTGTGTATGCCATGGGTCAGGCCATAGCCGGTGGCGTTGATCTCGGCCACCACCTTGTCGATGTCGCCGGCGGCGAAGCGCAACACGTGCAGCACCGGGCCGAACACTTCGCGCTTCAGTTCGGACAGGTTGTCGATCTCGAACAGCGTCGGCGCCACGAAAGTGCCGCCCTCGCATTCAGCGGACAGCCGGGTCTGGTGCACCGCTCGCGCGCTCTGCTTCATCTTGTCGATGTGCGCCAGCAGGCCGGCCTGCGCCTCGGCGTCTATCACCGGGCCGACGTCGGTGGTGAGCTTGGCCGGGTTGCCCACGGTCAATTCGTCCATCGCGCCCTTGATCATCGCGATCACCTTGTCGGCGATGTCGTGCTGCAGATACAGCACGCGCAGCGCCGAACAGCGCTGGCCGGCGGAATCAAACGCCGAACTGAGCACATCGGCCACCACCTGCTCCGGCAGCGCCGAGCTGTCCATGATCATCGCGTTCATGCCGCCGGTTTCCGCCACCAGCACGGTGTCTTCGCCGCGCTTGGCCAGCGTGCGGTTGATGATCTGCGCCACCTCGGTGGAGCCGGTGAAGATCACGCCCTGGATGCGCGCATCGCCGGTCAACGCCGCTCCCACCACTTCGCCGCGGCCCGGCAACAACTGCAGCGCCGCGCGCGGCACGCCGGCCTGGTGCAGCAGGCGCACGGCGTAGGCGGCGATCAGGCTGGTCTGCTCGGCAGGCTTGGCCAGCACGGTGTTGCCGGCGGCCAGCGACGCCGCCACTTCGCCGATGAAGATCGCCAGCGGGAAGTTCCATGGACTGATGCACACCACCGGACCCAGCGGCTGGTGGCTGGCGTTGTCGAACTCAGCAATGATCTGCGCGGCGTAATAGCGGCAAAAGTCTACCGCCTCGCGCACTTCGGCGATGGCGTTGTTCAGCGTCTTGCCGGCCTCGCGCACCGCCAGGCCCATCAGAGCCGGCATATGGCTTTCCATCAGATCAGCCATGCGGTTCAGGCAGGCGGCGCGCTCCGCCACCGGAGTCGCGGCCCAGACAGAGGCATAGCTTGCCGATTGCGCAAGGGCGCGCTCCACGTCGGCGGCAGTGGCTTCTATCACCTTGCCGACGATGTCGCTGTGGTCGGCCGGGTTGCGCACTTCCTGAAGCTGGCCATCGGCAATGTCGCCATCGCCCAGCATCGGGAAGGCTGCCCAGCGTTGCTGCTCGGATGCCTGCAGGCCCAGTTGCAACGTGGCCAGCACATGCTCGCTGGACAGGTCCAGGCCCTTGGAGTTGTGGCGGCCGGCGCCGTACAGTTCGTCTGGCAGCGCGATCTTGCCGTGCGGCATGCCGGCATGGCTGGCCGCCTCGGCCACCGGGTCGGTCACCAGTTCCTCAATCGACACGCTCTCGTCAACGATGCGGTTGACGAAGGAGGAGTTGGCGCCGTTTTCCAGCAGGCGGCGCACTAGGTAGGCCAGCAGCGTTTCGTGCGAACCCACCGGCGCGTAGATGCGGCAGGCCTTGCCCAGCTTGGCTTTGCCCACCACCTGGTCGTACAGGGTCTCGCCCATGCCGTGCAGGCACTGGAACTCATAATCCAGGCCGGTAGCCAAATTGTAGATCGCGGACAGGCTGTAGGCATTGTGGGTGGCGAACTGCGGGTAAATGGCGTCCTGCGCGGCCAGCAGCTTCTTGGCGCAGGCAAGGTAGGACACGTCGGTATACACCTTGCGGGTATATACCGGGTAGCCCGGCAGGCCGTCCACCTGGGCGCGCTTGATCTCGGCGTCCCAATAAGCGCCCTTCACCAGCCGCACCATGAAGCGGTGGCCGGTGCGGCGCGCCAGATCGATCAGGAAATCGATCACAAACGGACAGCGCTTCTGGTAAGCCTGCACCACGATGCCTATGCCTTCGAAGTCTTTCAAATCGGGATCATTGGCCAGCGCCTCCACCAGGTCCATCGAAATTTCCAGGCGGTCGGCTTCTTCGGCGTCGATATTCAGGCCGATATTGTATTGCTTGGCCAGCAGGAATAGATCCTTCAGGCGCGGCAGCAGCTCGGTCATCATCCGCTCGTGCTTGAGGCGGCTGTAGCGTGGATGGATGGCCGACAATTTCACCGAAATGCCAGGGCCTTCGTAGATGCCGCGGCCGCTGGACTCCTTGCCGATGGCGTGGATGGCTGTGACGTAGTCTTTCAAGTAGCGCTGCGCGTCGGCCTCGGTCATCGCCGCCTCGCCCAGCATGTCGTAGCTGAAGCGGTAGCCGCGCGCTTCGCGCTCGCGGCCGTTGGCCAAGGCCTGCTCTATGGTTTCGCCGGTGACGAACTGCTTGCCCAGCATGCGCATCGCCATGTCCACGCCCTTGCGGATCAGCGGTTCGCCGCCCTTGGCGATCAAGCGGGTCATAGCCGAAGACAGGCCGTTGGCGCTATGCGAAGCGACCAGTTTGCCGGTCACCAGCAGGCCCCAGGCGGCGGCATTGACGAACAGCGACGAGCTGTTGCCCAGGTGGGCTTTCCAGTCGCCGCGGGAAATCTTGTCGCGGATCAGCTTATCCGCGGTGGCGCGGTCGGGGATGCGCAGCAGGGCTTCGGCCAGGCACATCAATGCAATTCCTTCGCTGCTGTCCAGAGAGAACTCGTGCATCAAAGCATCCACACCGCTGGCTCGGGTGCGTTCGCGACGCACCTCGGTCACCAAACGGCGCGCCAGCTCCTGCACCGACTTCACCTGTTCCGGACTCATCGCCGCCTGCGACAGCAAGGCTTGCACGCACTCGCGCTCGTCGCGCCGATAGGCGGCGGTGATCGCATCGCGCAAAGCTGTCTGATGATGAGCAAAGGCTTCAAATTGCATGGGTTTCTCCGAATATTGTTTGCAGTCCCGGCCTCGCGTCCGGGTGAGCGGACTATTGTATACAAGGACGATCAATCTTGTTGGACAATATAAAATATTCTTTAGCACTTAACCGCTATCAAAATCAGCGTGCGCAAGGGCTGCAGCCTAACCCCCACCATGCCTTATTCACCCCCGCCGCATATGGAAATCAACAGAAGCCTGTACAGCCAGAGTACAGAGACCTGCCTCGCCATTTCGCCAGGTAAGGTATGAAAATTTGATAGCGAATGAATACTGTCTGAAAAAGACAAACCGCCCTAGCCAATTTGGTCTGAGCATAAAATTTCCGCCATGCAGAATGCGACAAACCGACACTGGAACGACAAAAACGCCAAAAGCCCCAGGCGATTGCCTGGGGCTTGAATGGGGAATCTGGCGATGTCCTACTTTCACATGGCGAATGCCACACTATCATCGGCGCTAAGATGTTTCACGGTCCTGTTCGGAATGGGAAGGCGTGGTACCATCTCGCTATTGTCACCAGATAAAACGGTAACGCTACTGCGTAATGCTTTCGGCTTCTTTCGAAGCGCAACGCCAAGTCATCGACTTGGCGTTAGAAATTGGGCGTCTGGCGGTGTCCTACTTTCACATGGCGAATGCCACACTATCATCGGCGCTAAGGCGTTTCACGGTCCTGTTCGGGATGGGAAGGCGTGGGACCACCTCGCTATGGCCACCAGACATAAACTGGTACAAACTCAAGAAGCCTGAACTCGTCTCTCAACGCGTTCTGAATATTTTTTCGGGTACTCAATTGTGTCGCACTCACACTCCATCTTCGTCACTCAGTTTCCCAAGCCACTCAAATGATAGGATCAAGCCTCACGAGCAATTAGTATCGGTTAGCTTCACGCCTCACAGCGCTTCCACACCCGACCTATCAACGTCCTGGTCTCGAACGACTCTTCAGGGAGGTCTAGCCTCCAGGGAAGTCTCATCTTCAGGCGAGTTTCCCGCTTAGATGCTTTCAGCGGTTATCTCTTCCGAACTTAGCTACCCGGCGATGCCACTGGCGTGACAACCGGTACACCAGAGGTTCGTCCACTCCGGTCCTCTCGTACTAGGAGCAGCCCCCGTCAAACTTCCAACGCCCACTGCAGATAGGGACCAAACTGTCTCACGACGTTTTGAACCCAGCTCACGTACCACTTTAAATGGCGAACAGCCATACCCTTGGGACCGGCTACAGCCCCAGGATGTGATGAGCCGACATCGAGGTGCCAAACACCGCCGTCGATGTGAACTCTTGGGCGGTATCAGCCTGTTATCCCCGGAGTACCTTTTATCCGTTGAGCGATGGCCCTTCCATACAGAACCACCGGATCACTATGTCCTGCTTTCGCACCTGCTCGACTTGTCGGTCTCGCAGTTAAGCTACCTTTTGCCATTGCACTATCAGCACGATTTCCGACCGTACCTAGGTAACCTTCGAACTCCTCCGTTACACTTTGGGAGGAGACCGCCCCAGTCAAACTGCCTACCATGCACTGTCCCCAATCCGGATCACGGACCAAGGTTAGAACCTCAAAGGGGTCAGGGTGGTATTTCAAGGTTGGCTCCACCTGAACTAGCGTCCAGGCTTCATAGCCTCCCACCTATCCTACACAAACCACTTCAAAGTCCAATGCAAAGCTACAGTAAAGGTTCACGGGGTCTTTCCGTCTAGCAGCGGGTAGATTGCATCTTCACAAACACTTCAACTTCGCTGAGTCTCAGGAGGAGACAGTGTGGCCATCGTTACGCCATTCGTGCGGGTCGGAACTTACCCGACAAGGAATTTCGCTACCTTAGGACCGTTATAGTTACGGCCGCCGTTTACCGGGGCTTCGATCAAGAGCTTGCACCCCATCACTTAACCTTCCGGCACCGGGCAGGCGTCACACCGTATACGTCCACTTTCGTGTTGGCACAGTGCTGTGTTTTTGTTAAACAGTCGCAGCCACCGATTCTCTGCGACCTGTCATAGCTTCAGACGCGAAGTCTTACACCACAACAGGCATACCTTCTCCCGAAGTTACGGTATCAATTTGCCGAGTTCCTTCTCCTGAGTTCTCTCAAGCGCCTTAGAATTCTCATCCTGCCCACCTGTGTCGGTTTGCGGTACGGTTCTTGTGTAGCTGAAGCTTAGTGGCTTTTCCTGGAAGCGTGGTATCAGTCACTTCAGGTCCGTAGACCCTCGTTATCACGTCTCGGTGTTAAAGAAGAGCGGATTTGCCTACTCTTCACACCTACCGGCTTGAACAGACTATTCCAACAGTCTGCTGACCTAACCTTCTCCGTCCCCACATCGCACTACACAAAAGTACGGGAATTTTAACCCGTTTCCCATCGACTACGCTTTTCAGCCTCGCCTTAGGGGCCGACTCACCCTACGCCGATGAACGTTGCGTAGGAAACCTTGGGCTTTCGGCGAGCGGGCTTTTCACCCGCTTTATCGCTACTCATGTCAGCATTCGCACTTCTGATATCTCCAGCATGCCTCTCGACACACCTTCACAGACCTACAGAACGCTCCCCTACCACGGACACATTTGACTGTGCCCATCCGCAGCTTCGGTTATCAGTTTGAGCCCCGTTACATCTTCCGCGCAGGACGACTCGACCAGTGAGCTATTACGCTTTCTTTAAATGATGGCTGCTTCTAAGCCAACATCCTGGCTGTCTATGCCTTCCCACTTCGTTTACCACTTAACTGATCATTTGGGACCTTAGCTGGCGGTCTGGGTTGTTTCCCTCTTGACAATGGACGTTAGCACCCACTGTCTGTCTCCCATGCTGGCACTTTCCGGTATTCAGAGTTTGCCATGGTTTGGTAAATCGCAATGACCCCCTAGCCATAACAGTGCTTTACCCCCGGAAGTGATACATGAGGCACTACCTAAATAGTTTTCGGGGAGAACCAGCTATCTCCGAGTTTGTTTAGCCTTTCACCCCTATCCACAGCTCATCCCCTAGTTTTGCAACACTAGTGGGTTCGGACCTCCAGTGCGTGTTACCGCACCTTCATCCTGGCCATGGATAGATCACTCGGTTTCGGGTCTACACCCAGCGACTGATTCGCCCTATTCGGACTCGGTTTCCCTACGCCTCCCCTATTCGGTTAAGCTTGCCACTGAATGTAAGTCGCTGACCCATTATACAAAAGGTACGCAGTCACGGAACAAGTCCGCTCCCACTGTTTGTATGCATCCGGTTTCAGGTTCTATTTCACTCCCCTCCCGGGGTTCTTTTCGCCTTTCCCTCACGGTACTGGTTCACTATCGGTCGATCACGAGTATTTAGCCTTGGAGGATGGTCCCCCCATCTTCAAACAGGATTTCGCGTGTCCCGCCCTACTTTTCGTATGCTTAGTACCAAGAATGCGTTTTCGTGTACGGGGCTATCACCCACTACGGCGGTCCTTTCCATGAACCTTCCACTAACTCAATCTCTATCACATACAGGCTGTTCCGCGTTCGCTCGCCACTACTTACGGAATCTCGGTTGATTTCTTTTCCTTCAGCTACTTAGATGTTTCAGTTCGCTGAGTTCGCTTCCTCGTGCCTATGTATTCAGCACGGGATGACCCCTAAGGGCCGGGTTTCCCCATTCGGATATCGTGGGATCAAAGCTCTATTGCCAGCTCCCCCACGCTTTTCGCAGGCTTACACGTCCTTCATCGCCTGTGATCGCCAAGGCATCCACCAGATGCACTTAGTCGCTTGACCCTATCATTTCAGTAACCTACGTCACTTCATGACAGAGCGTGTTTGTGCGACGACTGCACCGCCCCTTTTGATATGGCGACGCAGCCTTAGATACAATCAAATACCCAAGATGACGATTTGTCTGCGTACAGAATTAACTCTACGCTTTCATTTCGCCGTCTTATATATTCGGCTTCTTCAGTTTGTTAAAGATCGGGCGTTAAAATTACAACGCAAACAGAACCAAACTCTTCCGAGTTCGCTTGTGTTTGAGTTGTGGTGGAGGATGACGGGATCGAACCGACGACCCCCTGCTTGCAAAGCAGGTGCTCTCCCAACTGAGCTAATCCCCCAACTGGTGGGTCTGGTAGGACTCGAACCTACGACCCCTGCGTTATCAACACAGTGCTCTAACCAGCTGAGCTACAAACCCAGTAAACTTCTACGCCAGCCCCACAAGGAGCTGGCTGCCCTTAACAGAATAACCGATAGGCTGTAAGTACTTGACGATCGCCTTCTCTAGAAAGGAGGTGATCCAGCCGCAGGTTCCCCTACGGCTACCTTGTTACGACTTCACCCCAGTCATGAATCCCACCGTGGTAAGCGGCCTCCTTACGGTTAGCCTACCCACTTCTGGTGAAACTCACTCCCATGGTGTGACGGGCGGTGTGTACAAGACCCGGGAACGTATTCACCGCAGCATGCTGATCTGCGATTACTAGCGATTCCGACTTCACGCACTCGAGTTGCAGAGTGCGATCCGGACTACGATCGGTTTTATGAGATTGGCACCACCTCGCGGCTTAGCGACCCTCTGTACCGACCATTGTATGACGTGTGAAGCCCTGCTCATAAGGGCCATGAGGACTTGACGTCATCCCCACCTTCCTCCGGTTTGTCACCGGCAGTCTCATTAGAGTGCCCAACTTAATGATGGCAACTAATGACAAGGGTTGCGCTCGTTGCGGGACTTAACCCAACATCTCACGACACGAGCTGACGACAGCCATGCAGCACCTGTGTTACGGCTCCCTTTCGGGCACCAAGCCATCTCTGGCAAGTTCCGTACATGTCAAGAGCAGGTAAGGTTTTTCGCGTTGCATCGAATTAATCCACATCATCCACCGCTTGTGCGGGTCCCCGTCAATTCCTTTGAGTTTTAACCTTGCGGCCGTACTCCCCAGGCGGTCAATTTCACGCGTTAGCTACGCTACCAAGGATTCAAACCCCCAACAGCTAATTGACATCGTTTAGGGCGTGGACTACCAGGGTATCTAATCCTGTTTGCTCCCCACGCTTTCGTGCATGAGCGTCAGTGTCATCCCAGGGGGCTGCCTTCGCCATCGGTATTCCTCCGCATCTCTACGCATTTCACTGCTACACGCGGAATTCTACCCCCCTCTGACGCACTCTAGTCTTGCAGTCTCCAATGCCGTTCCCAGGTTGAGCCCGGGGCTTTCACATCAGACTTGCAAAACCGCCTGCGCACGCTTTACGCCCAGTAATTCCGATTAACGCTTGCACCCTACGTATTACCGCGGCTGCTGGCACGTAGTTAGCCGGTGCTTATTCTTCCGGTACTGTCATCCCCGCCAGGTATTAACCAGCGGGATTTCCTCCCGAACAAAAGTCCTTTACAACCCGAAGGCCTTCTTCAGACACGCGGCATGGCTGGATCAGGCTTGCGCCCATTGTCCAAAATTCCCCACTGCTGCCTCCCGTAGGAGTCTGGGCCGTGTCTCAGTCCCAGTGTGGCGGATCATCCTCTCAGACCCGCTACTGATCGTCGCCTTGGTGAGCTCTTACCTCACCAACTAGCTAATCAGACATCGGCTGCTCGTATAACGTGAGGCCTTACGGTCCCCCACTTTCCCCCTCAGGGCGTATGCGGTATTAATCCGGCTTTCGCCGAGCTATCCCCCATTACACGGTACATTCCGATGCGTTACTCACCCGTTCGCCACTCGTCAGCGGAGCAAGCTCCCTGTTACCGTTCGACTTGCATGTGTAAAGCATGCCGCCAGCGTTCAATCTGAGCCAGGATCAAACTCTTCAGTTCAATCTCATAGCAAATTTTCTGGCACGCAAGTTCAAAGAAATAAAACAAGTATTTCTTGTCTCTTGCAGTGCAAGTTTTTGGCTTTCGCCAAGCACTTACACCTATCGGTTATTCGTTCTGTTAAAGAGCAGTGCCGGCCGCTTCGAACACCGCCGGAACCTGTTTCGTTCGGCTTGTTTCGTTCGCTGCGTCAGCTGAGGAGGCGAACTATACCGCCGCGCCCTATCCTCGTCAACACCTTTTCGCAAAAAAGCGAGCAACGGCGGGCCGACCAGCCGCCAAGACCACGCAAGCAACTGATGAAAAAGAAGATATGAAGACGGGGTGTTTTACAACCCGGCCACAACAACCCCGCGCCGGCGCAAAACCTTGCCGCCCGTGCCATGAAAAACAGGCCGGCGTTGCCGCCGGCCTGTTTCAAACGCTCTATATAGTATGCGCGCTCAGTTCTTCTTAAGCCTAGCGAACGCCGCCGCCATCGCGGTATCGCCCGCCGGCGCGCCCTGCTGGCCGCGTTGGCGCTGGCCTCCCGATGGGCGCGCATCGCTGCGCGGGCCGCGGGACGAACTCGCACCCACCTCGTCATCCAGCCGCATGGTCAGTGCGATGCGCTTGCGCGCCACATCCACTTCCAGCACTTTGACCTTGACCACATCGCCGGCCTTGACCACCTTGCGCGGATCGTCGATGAACTTGTTGGACAACGCCGAGATATGCACCAGGCCGTCCTGGTGCACGCCGATGTCGACGAAGGCGCCGAAATTGGCGACGTTGGTCACCACTCCTTCCAGGACCATGCCCGGCTGCAGATGCTTGATGTCCTCGATACCATCCTGGAAGGTGGCGGTCTTGAATTCCGGACGCGGGTCGCGGCCCGGCTTGTCCAGTTCTTTCAGGATATCCATCACGGTAGGCAGACCGAAGCGCTCGTCGGTGTAGTCCGTTGCCCGCACCGACTTGAGGAAGGCCGAGTCGCCGATCAGCGACTTCATCTCGCGGCCGCTCTTGAGGACGATCTGTTCCACCACCGGGTAGGCTTCCGGGTGTACCGACGACGCATCCAGCGGGTTGTCGCCGCCGGCGATGCGCAGGAAGCCGGCTGCCTGCTCATACGTCTTGTCGCCCAGTCGCGGCACTTTCAATAGTTGCTTGCGGTTCTTGAACGCGCCGTTCTGGTCGCGGTAGGACACGATATTGGCGGCAAGTGTGGAGTTGAGGCCCGAGATGCGGGCCAACAGCGGCACCGAGGCGGTGTTGACGTCCACACCGACGGCGTTGACGCAATCTTCCACCACGCCGTCCAGCGCGCGCGCCAGCTGGCTCTGGTTGACGTCGTGCTGGTACTGGCCGACGCCGATGGATTTGGGATCGATCTTCACCAGCTCGGCCAGCGGGTCCTGCAGGCGGCGAGCGATGGACACCGCGCCGCGCAGGCTGACGTCCATGTCCGGGAATTCCTTGGCGGCCAGCTCCGACGCGGAGTAAACCGACGCGCCGGCTTCCGACACCACGATCTTGGTCATCCCCAACTGCGGAAAAGCCTTGATCAGGTCCTGCGCCAGCTTGTCGGTTTCGCGGCTGGCGGTGCCGTTGCCGATGGCAATCAGGTCCACCTTGTGGCGCACGCACAGCGCGCCGAGGATGGCGATGGACTTGTCCCACTCGCGACGCGGCTCGTGCGGATAGATGGCGGTGGTGTCCAGCACCTTGCCGGTATCGTCCACCACCGCCACCTTGCAGCCGGTGCGCAGGCCCGGGTCCAGACCCAGGGTAGCGCGCCGGCCAGCCGGCGCGGCCAGCAGCAAATCGTGCAGATTGGCGGCGAAAACCTTGATCGCCTCGGCGTCCGCCGCTTCCTTCAGCCGCGACACCAGCTCCAGCTCCAGCGACAGGAAGATCTTGGCGCGCCAGGCCAGGCGCACGCCGTCCAGCAGCCACTTGTCGGCGGCACGGCCGGCGTCCTTGATGTTGAAGCGGTCGGCGATCAGCAGCTCATAGCCGGAACGCTCGGTGATAGGAGTTTCGTCGGGCTGGTATTTGAGCGCGACGTTCAACACACCCTCGTTGCGGCCCCGCAGCAATGCCAGTGCGCGGTGCGAGGGGATGGATTGGATATGTTCGCGGTGATCGAAATAATCGGAGAACTTGGCGCCGTCGGCTTCCTTTCCGGCGACCACCGTCGCCGCCAGCTCGCCTTCGCTCCATAGCTTCTTGCGCAAACGGCCCAGCAGTTCGGCATCCTCGGCGAAGCGCTCCATCAGGATGGCGCGCGCGCCATCCTGCGCGGCCTTGACGTCCGCTATGCCGGCCTCGGCGTTGACGTAGCCTTCGGCCAGCGCGGCCGGATCTTGCGACGAGTCGGCCAGCAGGCTGTCGGCCAAAGGCTCCAGGCCAGCTTCGCGGGCGATCTGCGCCTTGGTGCGGCGTTTGGGCTTGTAGGGGAGGTAGATATCTTCCAGCGTGGTCTTGTTGTCGCTGGCGTAGAGGGCCGCTTCCAGCTCGGGCGTCAGCTTGCCCTGCTCGGCGATGCTCTTGAGAATGCTGACACGGCGGTCGTCCAGCTCGCGCAGGTAGACCAAGCGTTCCGCCAGATTGCGCAACTGGGTATCGTCCAGGCCGCCGGTGACTTCCTTGCGGTAACGGGCGATGAAGGGAACGGTGGCGCCGCCGTCTATCAGTTCGATGGTGGCGGCCACCTGGGCCTCGCGGACGGCAAGTTCAGCCGCCAGGCGGCTGGAAAGGCTTTTCAACATCGGTTCTTATTCTTTCGAGTTGAACAAAAACCGCTACTGTAGCGCCATCCGCGCCAAAATCAAGCGGCAACCGGCCTTGCCAGCCAGGCCTGCGCCTCTTCTATCAGGTCGAAATACTGGACATGGGTGTGCGACAGCAGGCTGGCGATATGGGTGGCCAGCCTGATCCAGACATCGCCCACCACGATCGCCACGCGCCCCATTTTCTCCTCATGCGCGCGCATGAACCTCACCTCCTCCATCGCCATGTCCAGCGTGAAGTCCTTCAGCTCGGACAGGTCCAGCAGGATATCGGGCTTGGCGCGCTCGTCCAGCCGCTTGAGCAGCGCCTGTTCCAGCAGCTGGAAATCCGCCAGGGTGAATTCATTGAACAAGGCCACGTCCAGGCCATAATCCTGCTCGCGAATCGAGATCATCCACTTCTCCCTTCAGATTGTTATGTCCATCATGCCTGTATTCTAGCGCCGGCCGGCCAACATTCCGCTGACTACAATCAAGGCCATCGCCAGCAAAGACGACGGCGACAGCGCATCATTCCACATCCAGACGCCGATCAGGCTGGAGAACACCACGGTAAGGTAGGACAGGTTGGCAGCCGTGAGCTTGCGTCCAACCTTGTAAGCCCGAGTCATCGCCAACTGCGCCAACGTGGCGGTCACCCCCAGCCCCAGCAGCAGACCGACATTGTCCGCGGTTACCGGATGCCACCGCTCCAGCAGCATCAACAACAAGCCGCCCAGCGTGGAGATCAGCGCGAAATAGAAGACCACCCGCCACTCCGCCTCGCCCTGCCGGCCCAGTTCCCGCACATGCAGGTAGGACCAGCCGGCCAGAAAGCCGGAAGCCAGCCCCATCAAGCCGGCGAACCACACCTCGCCGGACAGCGTGGGACGCAGCAGCAACGCCACGCCGGCAAAGCCCAGCGCCAGGCCTGCCACCGCGCGCGACGGCAGTTTCTCCTTCAGCAGCAGAACCGACAACAGCGCCAGAAACATCGGCGAGGTGTAGGTCAAGGTCGTCGCCGTCGCCAACGGCAGATGGGCGATGGCGTAAAACGATAGCAGCAGCGACACATAGCCTATCACTCCGCGCTGCAGGTGGTAGCGCAGCAGCGGCGTGGGGAAGCGCTCGCGCCGCCACAAGGCCGCCCCGCCCAAGGCCACGGCGCCGATCAGCGTACGCCAGAACACCAGCTCGGTCGAAGAGAAATGCCGCGCGCCCAGCTTGACGAACAAGCCCATCAAGGCGAACAACGCCGCCGCCACCACCATCCAGCCCGATCCCATCCGGAACCCGCCCTGACTATCCTGCGTTACCACATCATTGCCTTTGCTTCACATCCCGCGAGGGGAAATCGATGACTTCACTTCCTGGCCAAGGCCACGCTCAGGCAGATGGCTTCCATCTGGCGGCGATAGGTCTTGAATTCGGACGCGTTGGCGGTGCAGCGCGCCTCCAGCAGCCGGTTCTTGTCCACCAGTTGGATCACGTGCAGATTATGCCGCACGATCCACAGCCGGTTGGAGACGAAACGGCCATCGCGGTACTCGGTCACCAGCCGGCCCGCCTTGCTGTTGACGCGAACGAAGTTGGCCGCCTCGCGGTCGCCGTCCTCGCTGCGGAACATCGCCGCCAACCTGGGCAATGTGTCGTTCCGCCTGGGCCTGCGCACGCCGATCAGCACCTCGATGGCGGCGCGCTCGCGCTGATCCGCCTTGGGCGGCACCACGCGCAGCGCGCGCACGCCGTCGGTGACGCTAGGGCGCACTTTCCAGCCCGGCGGCAGGGTGAAGCGCACCTTGCTCACCGGGTCGGCATAGCTTGCCGCCAGCGCGGTGGAACTGCCCAGCAGCAGCACGCCCAAAAGAACCATGCGAGAAATTGCGGACATCGCCTTGGCCGTTGAGAGAATAAAAAAAGGCGCGGAATCCCGCGCCCCGGCATTATGGCATTCAACTGGCCGCTTTAACCAGCCAATGCCGAACCCATCTTGCGGCGATAGTACTCGTGGAAATGCTGCATGCCCTCCTCGGTGGGCGACTGATACGGCCCCACCTCGCTGACGCCGCTCATCCACAGCGCCTTGCGGCCCTCGTGCATACGGATGCAGATTTCGTCGTCTTCCTTGGCGGTTTCGAAATAGGCGGCCTGCTCGGCTTCGACGAACTCCGGTTCGAACCACACCACGTCTTCCGGGTAGTAAAACTCGGTGATCACCGTGCACTTCTCCGGGCCGCGCGGAATCACCACGCTCACCACCAGCACGTGCGGATACCACTCCACCATGATGTTGGGGTAGTAGGTCAGCCAGATCGCGCCGAACTCCGGCTGCATCTCGGCGTAGCGGCGGCGCACTTCCTCGTGCCACTTGCCGTATACCCTGGAGCCGGCGCGCGCCAGGCGATTTTTCACCCCCACAGTCTGCACATGGTAGCTCTCGCCCCACTCCCACTTCAGGTCGCCGCAATCGACGAAATTGCCGAGGCCGGGGTGGAAGGGATCGACGTGGTAGTCCTCCGAATAGACTTCGATGAAGGTCTTCCAGTTGAAGTCGTAATCGGCGCTTTGCGTCGAGTGGAAGGCGTAGCCGTCGAAAGTCATGTGCTTGGCCACGCCAAGCCTGGCCAGGTCCTCCATCACATTGCGGCGGGCGTCGAACAGCAGGCCGTTCCAGCGCGTCAGCTCGGTCTGGTTGAGCTTCAGGCACGGCGTTTCCGGAAAATGCGGCGCGCCCACCAGCGTGCCTTCGGCATCGTAGGTCCAGCCGTGCAGATTGCAGACGATATGGTTGCCGTTGCCGCGGCCCTTATAGATGACGGCCTGACGGTGGCGGCAGACATTGGAGATCAGCTTGACCTCGCCGCCGACGTTCTTGAGCATCTTGCCGTGTCCCAGCCAATCCAGCGTGTGATAGTCGCCGGCATTGGGCACCATCAGCTCGTGGCCGTAGTATTGGGGCGCATCGGCGAACAAAAGCTCTTGTTCCCTGGCGTAGAACGCGGGATCGAAATAGGTATGAATGGGTAGCTGAGCTGCAGATGCTTGAAGCAGCTGCGCGGAAGCCAGATCAGACATTATTCCCACACCTCCGTGGAAGAAGATATAAGACCAGCCGAATCTCGCTTGAGACGAGTTTGCGGGACTATCAAAAACAATCAATCAAAACAAGGCCGAACCTTGCATTACGAGGGCGGAATTATGCCCTCCCCCCTCCCCCGGGGCAAGCGTTAATTCTTCGTGACAATCGGAGCCAAGCCCCCTCCGATGGGGGGATATCGCCGCCAAGCCCTCTTATTGCAAACAATCCGCATGACAGTTAATGCAAATCAAAGACTTGCCACTTTGAGTGCGCCGCAACATTAGAAGTCATTAATTTATGGTGGTATACTCCGCCCATGTCATCGCACCATCGACTGTCAAAATTCCATCACAAGCTGGCTGGCAAGCGGCAAGGCGGAGTCCGCGCACCGCGCCAGACAGGCTAAGCCCTTGATGCGATGCGGCCGGTGGCGCAAAGCCGCCATGGCGCGTCCATACAAGTCAGGCTAGCCAAACCGGCCACGATACGCTACCACACGGTAAGAAGGCCGCCGCCGGAGCGCCCTCTGGCAAGCCGGCAGTCTGCGGCAGTTAATTGAGCGCAAACGCGTCACCATGGATTTTTTCACCGATTTCATCCGTTTTTTTCAAATTACATGTTCAAACCTATGAATTCCAGCATCCTCGTCATCAATTGCGGTAGCTCTTCCCTGAAATTCGCGCTGATCGACAGCCAGAACCACCAAGCCTGCCTGACCGGCCTGGCGGAAAAGCTTGGCCTGGCCGACGCCTACATCAGCTTCAAGTTCAACGGCGCCAAGGACACCCTGGCGTTGCAGGAAGGCAACCACTCCGGCGCCATGCACGCCATCCTGGAAAAGCTGCAGCAGCTGTCGCTGCTGGACAGCGTCAAGGCCATCGGCCACCGCGTGGTGCACGGCGGCGAGGTCTTCAAGGAATCGGCGCTGATCACCGATGAAGTGATCGCCGAGATAGAACGCTGCGCCAAACTGGCGCCGCTGCACAACCCGGCCCACCTGCTGGGCATCCGCACCGCCATCGAACAGTTCCCCGGCCTGCCGCAGACCGTGGTGTTCGACACCTCCTTCCACCAGACCATGCCGCGCAAGGCCTATCTGTACGCGGTGCCGATGTCGCTGTACCGCGAGCACAACGTGCGCCGCTACGGCTTCCACGGCACCAGCTACCGCTACGTGGCCGCCGAGGCCGCCAAGATGCTGGGCAAGCCGCTGGAAGAAACCGCGATGGTCTGCGCCCACCTGGGCAACGGCGCCTCGGCCACCGCCATTCTGGGCGGCAAGGGCGTGGACACCACCATGGGCCTGACCCCGCTGGAAGGCCTGGTGATGGGCACCCGCTCCGGCGACATCGACGGCAACATCTTCAGCTACCTGGCTTCCGAGCTGGGCCTGGACATCAACGGCGTCACCGACCTGTTGAACAAGAAATCCGGCCTGCTGGGCCTGTCCGAGTTGTCCAACGACTGCCGCGAGCTGGAAGAAGCCGCGCAGAACGGCCATCAGGGCGCCATCGTCGCGCTGGAAGTGTTCGCCTACCGCCTGGCCAAGCACATCGCCGCGCTGACCGTGGCGCTGGGCCGCCTGGACGCGTTGCTGTTCACCGGCGGCATCGGCGAGAACTCGTCCTTCCTGCGCGAAGCGGTGATCAAGCAGCTGGGCTTCCTGGGCCTGAAACTGGACGACGACGCCAACCGGGCCTGCATCCGCGGCAACGCCGGCCGCATCACCACCGCAGACTCCGTGCCGGCGCTGGTGATCAACACCGATGAAGAACTGATGATCGCGCAGGACACCGCCCGCCTGGTGGGCCTGGGCGCCTGAGCCGCACGAAGGTAATCAAGATGCAAACGTTTTTCCTTGCCCCGACCGGCTTCAACGCCGGCCTGACCTCGGTGTCGCTGGGCGCGATCCGCTCGCTGGAGCAGGCCGGCCTGCGCGTCGGCTTCCTCAAGCCCATCGCCCAGGGCACCCATGGCGACGAAGCGGAACGCTCCACCCACTTCGCCCACGCCATCTGCCGCCTGAATCCGCCGCAGCCGATCAGCATGGAGCGCGTCGAGCACCTGCTGTCGCAAGGCCAGGTGGACCAACTGATGGAAGAAGTGGTCAGCCTGTACCAGCAAGCTTCGCAGAATGTCGACGTGGTGATAGTGGAGGGCCTGGTACCCGACCAGAAGCAGGTTTTCTCCACCTTCCTCAACACCAAGATCGCGCGCAACCTGCAGGCGCAGACTGTGCTGGTCAGCTCCGCCAGCGGCCACAGCGCCGCCGAGATCGCCGAACAGCTGGAGATGAGCATCCAGGCATTCGGCGCCCAGGCCGTCGCCGGCTACATCCTCAACCACGCGCCGCAGGGCGCGGACCGCAAGCAACTGGCCGGAGAAATCCAGCAGGTCGGCAGCCTGAAGAAGGCCGGCCTGCCGCTGCTGGGCGTGATCCCGCACCAGCCCGACTTGCTGGCGCCGCGCGCGCTGGACGTGGCGCGCCAGCTGAACGCCCGCGTGCTGCACGCCGGCCAGCAGTCCAGCCGCCGCGTGCGCAGCATGGTGGTGACTGCCCGCACCGCGCCGAACATCGTGTCATTGCTGAAGCCGGGCGCGCTGATCATCACCCCGGGAGAACGCGAAGACGTGGTGATGGCCACCTCGATGGCGGCGATGAACGGCGTGCCGCTGGCCGGCCTGCTGCTCACCTGCGACTCCGAGCCCGATCCGCGCATCCAGCAACTGTGCCATCAGGCTTTCACCGGCGGCCTGCCGGTGATGGCCACGGCGATGAATACCATGGACACCAGCAGCGCGCTGACCGCGATGAGCCCGCAAGTGCCGTCCGACGACCTGGAGCGGATGGAAAAGGTGATCGAACACGTCGCCGAGCATCTGGACGTGTCCTCGTTGAAAGAACGCGTAGGCGAGCCGCGCGAAATCCGCCTGCCGCCGCCGGCCTTCCGCTTCCAGCTTATGGAGAAGGCGCGCAAGGCCAACAAGCGCATCGTGCTGCCGGAAGGCAACGAGCCGCGCACCATCCAGGCCGCCGCCATCTGCCAGGAAAAGGGCATCGCCCGCTGCGTGCTGCTGGGCAACCGCGCCGAAATCCTGCAAGTGGCCGAGGCCCAGGGCGTAGTTCTGCCGGCGTCGGTCGAGATTCTGGACCCCAACGAAATCCGCGGCCAGTACGTCGACCCGATGGTGGAGTTGCGCAAGGGCAAAGGCCTGAACGCGCCGATGGCGCAGGCGCAACTGGAAGACACCGTGGTGCTGGGCACCATGATGCTGGCGTTGAACGAAGTCGACGGCCTGGTGTCGGGCGCGGTGCACACCACCGCCAACACCATCCGCCCGGCGCTGCAACTGATCAAGACCGCTCCGGGCTCCAGCATTGTCTCCAGCGTGTTCTTCATGCTGATGCCGGAGCAGGTGTACGTCTACGGCGACTGCGCGGTGAACCCGGACCCGACCGCAGAACAGTTGGCCGACATCGCCATCCAGTCGGCGGACTCGGCTACTGCCTTCGGCATCACCCCGCGCGTGGCGATGATCTCCTACTCCACCGGCTCCTCCGGCAGCGGCAGCGACGTGGAAAAAGTGCGCGAAGCCACCCGCATCGCGCGCGAAAAGCGTCCGGACCTGCTGATAGACGGCCCGATGCAGTATGACGCGGCGTCGGTTGAATCGGTCGGCCGCCAGAAGGCGCCGGACAGCCAGGTGGCCGGCCGCGCCACCGTGTTCGTGTTCCCGGATCTTAACACCGGCAATACCACCTACAAGGCGGTGCAGCGCTCCGCCAACGTAGTGTCGGTGGGCCCGATGCTGCAGGGCCTGAGAAAGCCGGTGAACGATCTGTCGCGCGGCGCGCTGGTGGACGACATCGTCTACACCATCGCCCTGACCGCGCTGCAAGCCGAACAGCAAGGCTGATCCCGCCCCTGCTGCTGGCCGATGCCGCTCGCGCTTGCCGCGAGCGGCATTTTTCATATCCTGCAGCAACCGGACTTTGCGCCGGCATCCCGCTCCGTCCCGCGCCTCCCGGCAATTTTTCTCATGCCGGACCCGATGTGCATATTGCCGCTGATCAAACATTTGTTTTAAAGTGGCTGCCATCACGCCCGGTCAATAAAACCTTACAAATCAGGGCGATTCAATCTGGGACATCCTTGGAGGGGAATCCATGTCGATACAGGCCATCACAGAATGGTTCATGCCTGACGCAGTGCGCCAGGCACCGGAGCAGGCGATACGCGCCCGCACCGTAGTGGGCGTCGGCCTGCTCGCAGGCCTGATGGCGCCCTTGTTTGCCGTCGAATACCTGATGCTGGGCCATTACCCGATGGCCGAGGGCATCGCGCTGGGCGGGCTGGGCCTCTTGTGCGGCCCGCTGCTGCTCAGGCTCAGCGGCGCGGTGCGCTTCACCGCCGAATTCATCACCAGCTGCATGTACGCGATGGTGTGCTGGATGGTGTATGTCAACGGCGGCATCCTGTCCACCAGCCTGATGTGGTTCGCCGCCATCCCCTTCACCGCAGTATTCATCGGCACCCGCCGCTCCGGCATGTTCTGGCTGGCGATGTCGCTGATCGCCGTCGGCGTCGTGATGTGGCTGTCGTCGACGCCCGGCGGCATTCCGCCCAGCCCGCTGCCCCACGACGAGTTGCCCAAGCTGCAGGCCAAGTCGCTGGCCGGCCTGTCGCTGGTGGTGCTGGTCTTGGCGCTGGCCTTCGACAAGGCCAAGAGCAAGAGCTTTGAAAAACTGGAAAGCGCGCGCCAGGACGCCGAACGCGCCAGCCAGGCGCTGTCGCGGATGATGGAGCAGATCAGCCGCTCCATCCGCGACGCCTCCAGCGCCAGCCGCCAGATCGCCGACAGCACCGGCAGCATGGCTCTCACCATGGCCGAGCAGCGCGGGCGCTCGGAAGACATGGTGGTGGTGGCGCAGCAGATGGCGGTAGTCACCAGCCAGAACGCCGAGCAGTCCACCACCGCCACCCAGCTGGCGCAAACCGCCGGCAGCGCGGCGCTGGCCGGCGGCGAGGCGATGGACCAGGCGGTGACGCAACTGGGCCGAGCCGGCGAAGTGATAGGCCGCGCCGCCGGCCGGCTGGAGGAACTGGGCCAACGCAGCGCCGAAGTCAGCGGCATCGTGCAGCTGATCCGCGACATCGCCGACCAGACCAATCTATTGGCGCTGAACGCGGCCATCGAGGCCGCGCGCGCCGGCGAGCTGGGCCGCGGCTTCGCGGTGGTGGCCGACGAGGTGAGAAAGCTCGCGGAGCGCACTCAGAACGCCACCCAGGACATCGAAAGCAAGATCAAGGTGATAGTCGACGGCACCAACCAGGCGCTGGTGGCGATGCGCGACGGCAGCCGCCAGATGCAGGCCGGCCGCGACAACGCCCAGGACGCGCAACACAAACTCTCCGGCATCATCCGCGAAACCGGCGAGCTGGCCGGCCTGCTGGGCCAGGTGTCGCAGGCGGAAGCCAGCCAGAACCAGGGCTTCTCGCAATTCGCCGGCGACATCGTAGCCGTCGGCGAATCCACTCGCAGCCTGTCCGGCGAAACCCAGAACATCGCCGAGGCCATCCGCCGGCTGGACGCGCAGATGGAGAAGCTGCATCAGGCGGTGAGCCGGCAGGAGCCGGCCAGCACGCAGGCCTCAGAGCGGCGCGATCCGAGCTGGAGCTGAAACGGAAGGCGGGCTGGGCTCAGATGTAGCCCAGCTCCAGCGCGCGCAACACCGCGCGCACCCGGTCGCGGACACCGAGCTTGGACAGGATGCTGGAGACGTGATTCTTGATCGTGCCTTCGCTCGGCCCCAACGCCTCGGCAATCTCCCGGTTATTGAAGCCGCCCGCCATCAGCGCCAACACTTCCACCTCGCGGCCGGTCAGCCTCTCCGGCAGGTCCAGTGACGGAAAGGCCGCGCCGCCGCCGCGCACGCCATCCAGCACCCGTTCGGTCAGCCCCGGGCGGAACAAGGTTTCCCCCGCCGCTACCCTCCTGATCGCCTGCGCCAGCCGCTCCAGCGAAATATCCTTCAACAGGAAGCCGCGCGCGCCCAAGCGCATGCCGGCCAACAGCGCCTCGTCGTCGTCGAACGTGGTCAGCAGCAAGGTCGGCGGCATGCCGCCGCGCGCCTGCAAGGCCTGCAATAGCTCGATGCCGGACATGCCCGGCATCCGCACGTCCAGCAGCAGCACATCGGGCACCTCTTCCAGCAGCAAGCCCAGCGCCTCCATCCCATCCGCCGCCTCCAGCGCCACGCGGATGTCTCCGGTCAGCTCCAGCAAACCGCGGATGCCGCTGCGCACCAGCATCTGATCGTCAACCAGTCCGACGCGTATCATCTTGCAGCCTCCCGCCACACAGTCGTCCACTCGCCTTCGCCCTCCATCGACAAACACAACTCCGCGCCGCCCTCGCCCAGCCCCCGCAGCCACAAGCGGCAAGACCGACCGCCTGCGCGGTCCAACGCCTCGCGAGCCACGGCGAGTGCCCGCCAGGCCGCATCGTCTGTCAGCGCCGGCGTCGGCTCCAGTACCAGCTCCGCTTGCGGCCGGACGCCCGCGCACAACAAGCGCAGCGCCTCCGCCAACGGCGCTTGCTGTTGCCGCCGCTCCACTCCCACCAGCGTCCTCACCTCGGCCAGCATCTGCCGCGCAGCCTGCTGCGCCGCGCGCAGCGCCGCATCGGCCTCGCCAGCCCCCCGCCGCAACAGCAGCTCGAGTTGCAGATTCAAGGCGGACAAATGATGGCCGATGCCATCATGCAATTCCCGGGCCACCCTCACCCGCTCGCCGTTGCCGGCCGCGCCGGCCAGCAGTTGCCGGACGGCGAGCAGGCTGGCGCGAGTCGCCTCCAGTTGCGCGCGGCGGCGGCGTTCCGCCGCGCCCAGGCAACCAATGCCGAAGGTCAGCACCTGAAAACCGCCGCCGACGACGGCATCCTGCCAAAGCAGCCAACGTCGCTGCTCCAACGGCGAGGCTTGAACATTGGAACCGCTGACATTGCACATCAGTTCATTCGCGGGCAGGCGCGGAATCTGCCAGGCGCACGCCAGCAGCGCCGCCGCCACCTGCCCGGCCAAGCCAAGCCAGGCAGCGCGCAGCGGAAACAATAGCGCGAGTTCGGCGGCGGTCAGCAACAGCAGCTTGTCGCTCGTCAGCAGGGCCAGCGCGATTTGCAAAACCACCAGGCCGGCTTTCGCCCTCGACCCTGGCGCGCTCGGGCCGACCGCATTAGCCCGCCACAAGGCCCAGCCAAACAGCGCAAAACCCAAGCCGTAGGCCGCCACTACCCCGCCCAGGCCGATGGCCGGTCCCGCCAACAGCGGCAGTCGTTCGCGCAAATGGAGTAATCCGGCCTGGCTGATGGGCAGCAGGATGGCGATCTGCTGCAGCGCCAAAGCCAGACAAGCGGCCAAGCCAACCACCCGGAACAGGGCCAACGGCGACGGCGTCATCTTCCCGCTCATGATGCCTCCGACGAAAGCGGCAGCCAGATGCGCAGACAACAGCCGCCGGATGCCGGCGACAGGATGTCCAGCGTGCCGCCCCGCTCCTCCACCCGTTCGCGCATGCCGGTCAGCCCATTGCCCGCCTGGTTCGCCTCCGGCGCAGCCAGCCCCTTGCCGTTATCGCTGACCGTCACCGCCACGCCGGCGCCCGATCGCTCCAGCCTCACCACCGCGCGCGCGGCGCCGGAATGCCGCAGCGCATTGCTCAAGGCTTCCTGTACGCTGCGAAAAATCGCGTGCGCCAGCGCCGGCTCGTTCAGCGTCAACTTATCCTCCATATCCAATCTGACCAGCGGCATGGGGATGCCGCGGCACAAGGTATTCAGCGCCGCCCGCAAATCCATGCTCGCCGCAGCTTCCACGCGGCTGGCGCCCCGCAGTTCCTCAAGCAGCCGGTTCGCCCCCGCGCGCGCGGCGGCTATCCGCTCGTCCGCCTCGCCGCCCAGCTTCGCCTCAGCCAATCTCAGCTGCAGCTGCAAGGCCGCCAACTGATCCGCCGCCAGCCGCCCCAGTCCTTCGGCAATGCGCGCGCGCTCGGCCTCGCGCACCGCCTCGGTCAGCAGCAATTGCGTCGCCTGCAGCTCGGCATTGGCCTGCGCTTGCCGATGCCGGCCGCGCAGCGCTTCCGACCAGCCGTAACCTACGCAAAAGGCGAAAGCCTGGAAGACCAATCCTTGCAGCCAGTCCAGCGCGGCCACCGTCCAGAACGGCGGCGGCAACGCGCCGGCGATATTGCAGGCCGGATGGCCGTCACCCACTCGCGCCAGGTACGGCAGCAAGGCCGCATCGATCAAGCCCGCCTGCAGCAGCGCGCCTGCAGCCGCTCCGCGCCAAGGCAACAGGAAAGCCAATTCGGCCGCCACCAGATAGCCGAGGCCAGGTTCGGTCCACGGTTCCAGCACTGCCGCGATCAGCATCTGCGCGGCCAGCCATGGCCACCATCGCCATGGCGGCGCCTCTTTGGACAAGCAGCGCCACAGCGCCAGCATGAATAGCAGCATCAGCGCCGCGAATGCCAGCAGAGCCGCGTCGCGCAAGCTCAGCCAAGCCCGCAGGCCATGGCTCAGCCGGGCCGGCCACAGCCAGGCAGCGGCCTGCTCGCGCAGCGCCGCTTCGGGCAGGGGCCATAAATCGGCTACGCCAGCCGCCAGCATCAGCGCGCAAGCCAGCAGCAGCGCGCGCCTGAACCAGGCGGGACCGGAGCCGATGGCATGGAGATAAGGTCGCATGGAGAAGACGTTTTTTCGCGTCAAGATGAAAAGCGCGGCCCATGCCGCGCAACATGCGCCAGCGTAGCACAAGGCATATGTCATGCAGCATGCGCTCTTCATGCAGAATCCCGGCCTGGCCCAACCATGCGCCAACGGCCACGCCGCCCATCTCAACCCTTCCAGCATCCCGCTCTCCCGCTTGTATTGGCAAGAAGTCTGCCGCTCGCCGCAGCGCGCCGGGAGTGCCGTTAGTCATGGCCGCCGTCTCTATCTTTCGGCACATGCGGACAGCATGGCCTGCCGCGACAATGCGAATACCCGGCTCGCCTGAGCCTTCAATCAACGATGAGGATTGCCATGAAAGCTAAATTCGCGATGACGGCCTGCGGCGCGCTGGCCATGCTGCACCTGACAGCCGCGCGCGCCGACGACACCTTCGGCTACGCCAAACTGGGCACCGGCGTGGAGCTAGGAGTCGGCCGCTCCCTGGACAACGGCCTGACGCTGCGCCTGGGCGTTGCCGACACCTTTCGCTACAAGCAAGACAAGATGCTGGACGGCACGCCATACCAGCTGAAGTCCAAGCCCAACCCCGGATTGGCGGCCAGCCTGGATTGGCGCCCGGTCAGCGACAGCGGCTTCAGACTGAGCGGCGGCCTGACGCTGTCCGGCAAACCCCGGGAAGATCTGAACTTCGCCGCCAATGGCGCGGGCAACTACACGCTAGGCGGCAATAGTTATGCCGCGTCCGCCACCGGGCCGCTGACCGGCAAGATGGAATACCAGCAACTGGGGGCTTATCTTGGCGTCGGCTGGGACTTCGCCGTGCCGGGCGCATCGGCCTGGCGCGTCACCACCGACCTGGGCGCGCAGCTCCAGTTTGGCGGCAAGGCGACGCTGAATCCAGCAGCCGGCGTCAACGCTCAGGATCTGGCGGCCGCGCAGCAGAAGCTGGGCCACGATCTGGGCGGCACCCGTTTCCGGCTGAGCGCCGGGGTGGGCCTGTCCTACGCGTTCTGATGGAACATGCCGGGGCGAGCGCCCCGGCGATGTTGAATGGCTAGCCACTTGAATTTTGTTATATATAACTTTCACGCGGACGCCTGATTGCAAGCCGCCGCCGCCGGCTCTGCTATAATCTGCGCTTTCCTGCAATCCCTCGCTCTTTCGCCGATGACACCCGCCACTCGCCTTGCCGAACTCAAATCCGCCTTGTCCTGCTGTCTGATCCGCGACCGCCACATCCTGCGCCGCAAGCTGGCCGACGCCGCCGACCGCCTGAAGCGCAATCAGCCCGCCGACAAGCTGCTGGAGGATATCTCCGCCCAGGTGGAACGCTCGCGCGCGCGCGCCGACGCCCGCCGCGCCCATCTGCCCAAGCCCGAGTTCGACGACGCGCTGCCGGTCAATCAGAAGCTCCCCGACATCAAAGAGGCGATAGACAAAAACCAGGTGGTGATCATCTGCGGCGAGACCGGCTCAGGCAAAACCACGCAGATTCCCAAGATCTGCCTGGAATTGGGCCGCGGCGTGTTCGGCCTGATCGGCCACACCCAGCCCAGGAGGCTGGCGGCGCGCTCGGTGGCGACGCGCATCGCGCAGGAGCTGGGTTCGCAACTGGGCGAACACGTCGGCTTCAAGATCCGCTTCACCGACAAGCTGTCCGAGAAATCGGTCATCAAGCTGATGACCGACGGCATCATGCTGGCGGAGACGCAGACCGACCGCCATCTGGAAGCCTACGACACCATCATCATCGACGAGGCGCACGAGCGCAGCCTCAACATCGACTTTCTGCTGGGCTATCTGAAGCAGCTGTTGCCGCGCCGGCCTGACCTGAAAGTCATCATCACCTCCGCCACCATCGACGCCGACCGCTTCGCCCGCCATTTCGACGGCGCGCCGGTGATCGAGGTATCCGGCCGCACCTTCCCGGTGGAAGTGCGCTACCGGCCGCTGAAGCAGCGCGACGAGGACGAGCGCGAGATGGAGATGGAGGACGCCATCGTCGACGCGGTGGACGAGCTGTCGCGCCAGGGCCCCGGCGACATGCTGGTGTTCCTGCCCGGCGAGCGCGAAATCCGCGAAACCGCGGAGAAGCTGCGCAAGTCCGGCATCCGCGGCTATGAAATCCTGCCCTTGTTCGCCCGCCTGTCGAACGAAGACCAGCAAAAGATCTTCAAGCCGTCCGGCGGACGGCGCATCGTGCTGGCCACCAACGTGGCCGAGACTTCGCTGACGGTGCCCGGCATCAAGTACGTGATCGACACCGGCCTCGCGCGCCTGAACCGCTACAGCCCGCGCGCCAAAGTGGAGCAGCTGCAGATCGAGAAGATTTCGCAGGCCGCCGCGCGCCAGCGTTCCGGCCGTTGCGGCCGGGTGGCCGCAGGCATCTGCGTGCGCCTGTACGCCGAGGACGACTTCAACGCCCGCCCGCCGTTCACCGATCCCGAAATCGTCCGCTCCAACCTGGCGGCCGTGATCTTGCGCATGGCCGCGCTGCGGCTGGGCAAAGTTGATGCCTTCCCCTTCCTGGAAGCGCCGTCCAGCCGCCTGATCGCCGACGGCTACCAGGTGCTGACCGAACTGGGCGCGGTGGACGACAAGGGCGAGCTCACCGCCGTCGGCAAGGAACTGGCGCGCATCCCGGTGGATCCGAAAGTGGGCCGCCTGCTGCTCGCCGGCCGCGACTTCGGCTGCGTGCGCGAAGTGCTGATCATCGCCGCCGCGCTGTCGATACAAGACCCGCGCGAGCGGCCGTTCGAAGCGCGCGAGGCCGCCGAACGCGCCCAGGCGCGCTTCAACGACGAGAAGTCCGACTTCCTGTCCTTCCTGCACCTGTGGGATTTCTTCTCCGACGCGCTCAAGCACAAGAAGTCCAACCGCCTGCTGGTGAACGCCTGCCACGAGCACTTCCTGTCCTACCTGCGGCTGCGCGAATGGCGCGAACTGCACGCGCAACTGGCCGAGATCGCCAGCGAGCTGGGGCTGATCAAGCGCGACCAGGCGCACGCCGACGCCGAGCAGCCGGACGCGCAGATGACGCAGAAAAAACGCCTGCAGCTGGACGCGGTGGCGTATGAGAATCTGCACAAGGCGCTGGTGACCGGCCTGATCGGCAACATCGGCATGAAGAACCAGGAAGGCGACGACTACCAGGGCACCCGCGGCGTCAACTTCCACGTTTTCCCCGGCTCCGGCCTGAAAAAGGCCAAGCCAAAATGGCTGGTGGCGGCGGAACTGGTGGAAACCACCAAGCTGTACGCGCGCTGCGTGGCCAAGATCGAGCCGGAGTGGGTGGAGAAGCTGGCGCCGCACCTGGTCAAATATCACTACTTCGAACCGCATTGGGAAAAGGCGCGCGGCGAAGTCGTCGCCAGCGAGCGCGTGACGCTGTATGGACTGACGCTGATTCCGCGCCGCGCCGTCAGCTATGGCCGCATCGCGCCGGAGGAGGCGCGCGAGCTGTTCATCCGCGGCGCGCTGGTGAATATGGACTACGTCAGCAACGCGCCCTTCTTCCAGCGCAACCAGCAGCTGATCCGCGAAGTGGAGCAGCTGGAGCACAAGGCGCGCCGCCAGGACGTGCTGGTGGACGAGGAGGCGCTGTACGGCTTCTACAGCGAGCGCATTCCGGCCGAGGTGGTGGACGCCGCCAGCTTCGAAGCCTGGCGCAAAGAGGCGGAGAAGGCCGAACCCAAGCTCTTGCACCTGACGCGCGAGGAGCTGATGCGCCACGCCGCGCAGCACGTGACGGAAAACCAGTTTCCGGAATGGCTGGAGCTGGAAGACGGCAAGCTTAAGCTGCGCTACCGCTTCGAGCCCAAGCACCCGCTGGACGGCGTCACCATGGACGTGCCGCTGGCCATTCTCAACCGCCTGACCCCGGCGCCGTTCGAATGGCTGGTGCCGGGCATGGCGCGCGAAAAGCTGCAGCAGCTGATCAAGGGCCTGCCCAAGCAGATCCGCCGCTGTTGCGTGCCGGTGCCGGACTTCGTCACCCGCTTCCTCAGCTCGAATCCGGACATGCAGCAGCCGATCGCGCCGCAGCTGGCGCGCTTCATCCTGCGCGAAACCGGCGGCGTCAAGGTGGACGTCGATGATTTCAACAAGCAGGAGTTGCCGGAACACCTGCAGTTCAACTTCCGCGTGATAGACGACGGCAAGCAGGAAATCGGCCTGGGCCGGGATCTGGCCGCGCTGCAGAAGCAGTTCGGCCAGGCGGCGCAGCTCACCTTCCGCGACACCAGCGCCGACTTCGAGCGCGACGACGTCAAGGCCTGGGACTTCGGCGAACTGCCGGAAAGCATACAGTTCGCCCGCGGTCGCCAGCAGCTCACCGGCTATCCGGCGCTGACGCTGGAGGACGACAAGGTGGCGATCCGGCTGTTCGACACCCAGCTGGCGGCGGAACGCCACCACCGCCAGGGCGTGGTGCGGCTGTTGCAGCTGCAGCTGAAGGAGCAGATGAAGCAATTGGGCAAGGGCCTGCCCGGCATCACCCAGATCGGCCTGCAGCTGCGCGCGGTGGCCAATGTCGACGAGCTGATGCTGGATGCCATCGCCTGCATCTGCGATCGCGCCTTCATCGGCGAGGACGCGCTGCCGCGCAATGAAAAGGCGTTCAACGAGCAGAAGAACCGCGCCCGCACCCGGCTGCCGGCGGTAAACCAGGCGGTGACGCAATACCTGAACCAGATCGCCGGCGAGTACGGCCCGCTGACCATCAAATTGCAAAAGCACAAGCTGGGCTTCGAGCTGAAACAGCAGCTGGAGCGCCTGGTCTACAAGGGCTTTCTCGCCGCCACGCCGTGGAGCCAGTTGCCGAACCTGCCGCGCTATATGCGCGCGATGAGCCTGCGCATGGACAAGCAGCCGGCCAACCCGCAACGCGACGGCCAGCGCGGCGCCGAGATCCGCGACCTATGGCAGAAATGGGAAGCCCGCGTCGCCGAACAGCAGGACAGCGGCGAAGCCAGCCAGGCGCTGTTGGACTTCCGCTGGCAGCTCGAGGAGCTGCGCGTCGGCCTGTTCGCCCAGGAATTGAAGACACCGTACCCGGTCTCGGTGAAGCGGCTGTTGAAAGTCTGGAGCGAGTTGCCCAGATAGATGGTGAAAACTGCCAACTTGCGATGACAATAGATTATCATTCTGTAAATATTGACGCCGCAAGCGGCCACCATCATGACAGTGGACTCCACCAAAAAACCGGCCAAGGTGTATTCGGCCATGGTGTCCATCGGCAAGGAATTGCCGGTGGACGTCTATTCCAAAAACGGCTTTCTGCTGCTCAAGCGCGGCCATTACGTGCTGACGCCGGAACTGAAGCAGAAGCTGCTGAGCATGGGTTTCGCCGAAGGCCGCTCCCCGGCCAAGCCGGTAGACAAGCCCAATCTCAACGACAGCCGGAAACACTCGCTGTTCGAGGACATCTCTTTCCTGCAGCAGCGGGTGCGCAGCATGCTGTATTACGCGCTGGCCACCCCCGGCCTGGAAGCCAAGGTGATGGAGATCGCCCAGACGCTGATCCAACTGGCGGAAAAATACCCTGACGCGCTGACCGCGTCGATCTTCCTGGTGCCGTTCGCCGAATACAGCGTCGCCCACTCATTGCACACCGCGGCGCTGCTGGCCATTCTCACCCGCCAGATTCCGCTGCCGCCGCGCCACCGCGAAACGCTGATCTGCGCCGCGCTGACGATGAACATCTCCCAGATAGAGCTGCAGAACGAGCTGTTCTCCCAGCAGGACCGTCTCAACACCACGCAGAGGCAGGCGATACTCGACCATCCCATCATGAGTTCGGCCATCCTGCGCGAGGCCGGGGTGGAAGACCAGCTGTGGCACACGCTGGTGCAGACCCATCACGAGTCCTGGCAAGGCACCGGCTACCCCTTCGGCCTGCCGAGGGAGCAGATCCTGCCGCCGGCCCACCTGCTGCATCTGGCCGACATCACCTGCGCCAAGCTGCTGCCGCGACGCTACCGCTCGGCCTTGCTGCCCGCCGCAGCGCTGGGCCACATCTTCCAGCGCAAGGACACCGAGTTCGATCAATCCTTCACCACCATGCTGATCAAAATGCTGGGCATCTACCCGCCCGGCAGCTTCGTGCGCATCGCCAGCGAGGAGATCTGCGTGGTGATCTCCGCCGGCGCCAAGCCCAGCGAACCGATAGTCGCCGCCATCCGCCGCGCCGACGGCCCGCCCTATGGCGAACCGCTGCTGCGCGACACCGGCAAGCCCGGCCTGAAAGTCACCGCCCCCTGCCCCGCCGGCGATGCCAAGGTGCGGGTGTCCTTCCTCGCCCACCTGTGGAAATGCTGACCGCGGCCAAGATGACATTTAACTGTTTATTCCAAAAAACTTAATATTAAGGTATTTGAGCAGAAACCTTCAAAAAATAATATTTGTGCGCATTTTTCAATAAAAAAGGTTATTCAAATGCGCACTTTCAGTCTCAGCATCAGCCTGCTCATGGCAATGGGCGTCAGCGCCTGCAATAGCGGCGGCGGAGGCGGCCTCAACCGTCCGCAGGACAACGCCGAAAACCGCCCGCCCGTCGCAGCCACCGCCAAGAACGTGATCTTCTTCCTTGGCGACGGCATGGGCATCGCCACCACCACCGCCGCCCGCATCTACGCCGTGGGCGAAGACGGCCAGCTGACGATGGACACCCTGCCGGAATCCGGCTTCGTCAAGACCTTCTCCAACGACGCCCAGGTCACCGACAGCGCGCCGTCGATGTCGGCCTACATGACCGGCGTCAAGATGAACAACGAAGTCATCTCGATGTCCGCCGACACCGTCGCCAAGCCCCCCACCGCCGACCTCGTTTCCGATTGCGGCGCCGGCAACGGCAAGCCGGCATCCACCTTGCTGGAGCTGGCCAAGGCCGCCAACAAGGCCACCGGCGTGGTCACCACCACCCGCGTCACCCACGCCACCCCTGCCGCCACATACGCCCATGTCTGCCACCGCGATGCCGAGGCCGACATCGCCGCCCAGCTGGTGCCCGGCGGCGCGCTCTACAACGGCGCCCTGAAGGACGGCGTGGACGTGGTGTTCGGCGGCGGCCGCCAGTTCTTCCTGCCCAAGGCCGCCGGCGGCAAGCGCGCCGACGGCCGCGACCTGGTGGCGGAACTGAAAGCCAGCGGCTACGGCTATGCCGTAGACAAGGCCGGCTTCGACGCCATCGACCCGGCCAAGACGCAACGCGCGGTCGGCCTGTTCAGCGGCAGCCACATGAGCTACGACCTGGACCGCGACAGCCGCAAGGAGCCCAGCCTGGCCGAAATGACCGGCAAGGCGATCGCCATGCTGTCGAACCGCCAGGGCAAGCAGGGCTTCTTCCTGATGGTGGAAGGCGGCCGCATCGACCACGCGTTGCACGAAACCATCGCCAAGAAAGCCTTGCAGGACACAGTGGCTTTCGACCAGGCGATCAAGGCCGCCATCGACGCGATGCAGCAGCGCGACCCCGGCCTGAAGAACACCCTGATCGTCGTCACCGCCGACCACGACCACACCCTGGTGCTCAACGGCTACGCCAAGCGCACCGGCAAGACCGCGCCCGGCAATCCCGGCGTGCTGGGCCTGGCCAAGGACTACGTCAGCGGCAAGAGCCTGACCGACCTGGACGGCATGCCCTACACCATCATCGGCTTCGGCAACGGCGAAAACCGCGTCGCCGGCAAGCGCAGCGCCGCGGCGGCGCTGACCGACGACGCCGTTTCAGCCGATGAATACCACCAGGAGGCGGCGATACGCATGCCGGCGGGTGGCGAAACCCACGGCGGCGCCGACGTCTACATCGGCGCCATCGGCCAGGGCGCCGACAGCATCCACGGCTTCCTGGAAAACATAGAAGTGTTCGGCCTGGTCAAGAAGGCCGCCGGCCTGTAAGCACAACAAGGAAAACAGCAATGCAAACCGTGATGAAACCGCTGCTGGCAGCCGCCCTTCTGGCCGCGCTGCAAGCCGCTCCGGCGCGCGCCGCCGGCGAAGCGAAAAACGTGATCTTCTTTCTGGGCGACGGCATGGGTCCCGCCGCCGTCACCGCCGCGCGCATTTACCAATACGGCGAGGGCGGCAAGCTCAATATGGAGACGCTTGGCCGCACCGCGCGCGTCAAGACCTTCTCCCTCGACGCCCAGACCACAGACAGCGCGCCGTCGATGTCGGCCTATATGACCGGCGTCAAGATGAACAACGAAGTGATATCCATGAGCGCCGACACCCGCGCCATCGAACCCGACAGCGACGGCGGCGGCAACTGCGGCGCGCTCAACGGCCAGCCGGCCGCCACCCTGCTGGAGCTGGCCAAGGCCCAGGGCAAGGCGATAGGCGCGGTCACCACCACCCGCGTCACCCACGCCACCCCGGCCGCCACTTACGCCCACGTCTGCCACCGCGACGCCGAAGCCGATATCGCCGCCCAGGCGGTGCCGGGCGGCGCCGGCTACAACCCGCGGCTAGGCGGCGGCCTGGACGTGCTGATGGGCGGAGGCGCCAAGTTCTTCCTGCCCAAAGCGCAGGGCGGCAAGCGCGCCGACGGCCGCGACCTGCTGCGGGAATTCCAGCGGCAGGGCTACCAGCTGGCGCAGACCGGCAGCGAACTGGCGGCGTTCAACCCCAAGGCAGGCGGCAAGCTGGTGGGCATCTTCGGCAAGGACCATCTGGAATACGAGCTGGACCGGGTGAGGAACAAGGCTGACCAGCCCAGCCTGGCCCAGATGACCGCCAAGGCGATGGACCTGCTGTCGCAAAACGGCAAGGGCTATGTGCTGATGGTGGAAGGCGGCCGCATCGACCACGCGCTGCACGGCACCAACGCCAAGCGCGCGCTGGCCGACACCATCGCCTTCGACGAGGCGATCAAGACCGCGCTCGCCAAGGCGGACCTGTCCAACACCCTGATCGTGGTCACCGCCGATCACGACCACACCCTCGCCATCAACGGCTACGCCAAGCGCGGCAATCCCATCCACGACGTCTCGCGCAGCTATGTGGACGGCAAGGAGGCCAGGGACGCCGACGGCGCGGTCTACACCACCCTGGTGTTCGGCAATGGCCCCAACCGCAAGCCCAGCCGCGTTTCGGTGGACTCGGCCGCCGCCACCGGCGACGACTATCAGCAGGAAACCGGCATCCGCCTGTCCAGCGAAACCCATGGCGGCGGCGACGTGATGCTGATGTCGGGCGGAGCCGGCAGCCAGGGCTTCAAGGGCGTGATGGACAATACCCGGGTATTCGGCCTGCTCAAGAGCGCGCTGGGCCTGTAAGCCATCCCGCAGCCGCCGCGCGGCCGCCAGGCTGCGCGGTTTTGCCTTTCGCCGAATGGAACGCCAATGAAAACCCTGTTGATCTGCACCCTGCCGGCGCTGGCCTCCGCAGCCCTGGCCGCGACACCCGACCTGCAGGCGGTGGTGCGTTACGAAACCGTCAGCCTAGGCGCCGACGGCGTGGAAAAAACCGCTCGCTACAGCGAAAAATGGATACGCCAGGGCGGACATGTCTGGCGCGAGCGCCTGAACGCCGGCCAGGCAAGCCATGACGACGATGGCCACCAGCATCTGGATTACGCCGCCGCGCCTCGCCATGTCTGGCTGGACAGCAAGCGACAGCCGCAACTGGAATTCATCCACTCCGGCAGGAAAGAGAGAATCCAGGTGGCGCCGCGCGAATGGAGCGATGTCGGCTTCAACGGCTCCTGGCCGCAAGCCAGCCAGCTGGTGGATCTCGCCCGGCTAAAGGGCTTTGCCCGCCGGCGGGAAAGCGCCGACATCACCCTATACCGCAAGGCCAGCGCCGAGGGCGGCAAGACGCTGCGCTGGAGCCGGCGCTGGCAGATGCCGCTGGAAATAGAAGTACGCTCGGCCGATAGCCGCCAGCGTGAAACCATACGCGTCACGCCGCAGGCGCTGACCCCATCCACGCCGCTGCCCTGGCGGCAGAGCGCCGGCTGGCCGGCGCGCGACTACCTGGACACGCTGGATTGACAAGGATCGGGCGGCGGCAATCCGTCGCCGCCCTGCAGATAACGCCAGGGGGTCTGCCCGGTGTGCTGGCGGAAGAAGGCGATGAAGGCGCTGTCGCTGGCGAACTCCAGCTCCTGCGCCACCCGGCTCAGGCCGCCGCCCTCCGCCAGCCGCTCCATCGCCCGCAACAAACGCCACTGCTGGCGCCAGGCCTGGTATGACATGCCGGTTTCGCGCAGAAACAGCCGGCTGATGGTGCGCTCGCAGGCGCCGATTCTGCCGGTCAACTGCCGCAAGCGAGGCGGTAAGGCACCATCCCTCACCTCCCGCAGCCACGCGCCCAGCCGCGCGTCCACGGGAAACGGCAATTGCCAGCTTTCCCGCCGCGCCACCTGCATTTCCTCGCCGAACACCTGCAGCAGGCTGCGCTGCTGCGGTTCCGGCCGGTCCCACTCCCAGAACGCCATCCGCTCTATCACCTCACGCAGCAGCGGATTCACCGCCACTACCTGCAAGGGCGGTGCAAAGAACGGCAAATCAGCGGAGAAGTACAAGGAACGGTAGGCTACCACGCCGCGCATAAGCGCGCGGTGGGGCGTGCCGGCCGGTATCCAGGCGGCGCGGGTGGGCGGCAGCAGGCACAGCGTCTTCTCCAGCTCGATGATGATGCAGCCGGCGGCGGCGAACAGCAGTTGGTGGCGGCGATGCAGATGGCGGCCGGAATCGTGCCGGCCCATGTCGGCGGCAATGCCGATCACCGGGCCTTCCAGACTGTCGGCGTTGAATTCATGCTCCGCGCGGATGTGGGCCATTTGTCCGATTTTTGCTATTTAAAGTTTCTTACATTGTAATCAGACAAATTCCTCCTCTCTAGACTGTCGATCAGCTATCGAAGAGGAAAATCTTATGAACAAGCCATCCACGCCATTGTGGCTGCTGATCGCCCTGATGATGTTTCCCCAGCTGGTGGAAACCATCTACAGCCCGGCGCTGCCGGGCATCGCCAGCCATTTCTCGGTAAGCGAGGCGCGCGCCGCGCAGACCTTGTCGATCTACTTCCTGGCGTTTGCCGGCGGCGTGGTGTTGTGGGGACGGCTGAGCGACATCCTGGGCCGCCGCCCGGCGATGCTGCTGGGCCTGTTGTGCTACGGCGCCGGCGCCGCGCTGGCCATGTGCGCCGCCGATTTCGAACAGCTGCTGCTGGCGCGGGTTGTTTCCGCGCTGGGCGCGGCAGTAGGCTCGGTCGTCACCCAGACCATGCTGCGCGACAGCTACAAGCAGCAAGCCTTGGCGCGGGTGTTTGCGCTGATGGGAGCGGCGCTGGCGCTCAGCCCGGTGCTCGGCCTCTTCAGCGGCGGCCTGCTGGCCGAGCGCTACGGCCACCAGGGCGTATTCTGCGCGCTGCTGATGCTGGCGCTGCTGCTGTGGGGACTATGCTGGCGCAAGCTGGGCGAAACCCGCCCGGCGCAAACCGATAACAGCCCGCTGCTGCCGCTGGCGGGGCAAATGCTGCGCGATGCGAGCCTGTGGCGCAACGCCGGCTTGGTGGCGCTGTTCAACACCATGCTGTTCAGCTACTACAGTCTGGCGCCCTTCCTGTTTGCCCAATTGGGCTGGAACGCGCGGCAGTTCGGCTGGTCCGGCGCGACGCTGGCGCTGGCCACGCTGCTGGGCAGCCTGCTCAACCGGCGTTTGCTGCAACAGGGCTGGCAGCCGCAACGGCTGATCAGGATGGCCTGCCGGCTGGCGCTCTTGTCCGGCTGCGCGGTCTGGGCGATAGGCGGGTCGGCGTGGCTATTGCTGCCGATGATGGGCGTGGTGGTCGCCTTCGGCATCGCCATTCCCAATGTGCTGAGCCAGGCGCTGCAAAACTACCGCGCGGCGGCCGGCAGCGCCGGCGCGCTGTTCGGCCTGGGTTATTACCTGCTGCTGAGCCTGGGCCTGGCGCTGGCCGGTCTGGCGCAGCAACTTGGGATGGTGCTGGCGCTTGCCGCCGCGCTGGCCATGCTGTGCCAATGGCGGCAAAGCCGCCCGGCAGCTCAACCCGCCGGCCGGATGCGGTAGAACAGCCGGCTCAGCCGTTCGCTCAGCAGGGTGCGGCACTCTGCCATGGCGCCGCTGGCGGGGATGTAAAGAAATACCCCCTCGCCATCATAGCGGATCAGGCTGGTGGGGGCCGGCAGCACCTGCAGGCCCTGCTGCTCGAAGAAAGGCACCGCGCGCGCCAGATGCCAGCCTTGACTGACCAGGGCGATGCGCCGCACGCCCGCCGCCTTCAGCATCTGGGCAGAAAATTGCGCGTTCTCCAGCGTGGTGTTGGAGCGGCTTTCCACCCAGCGCGGCCGGATGCCGTAATCGTCACGCATGGCGCTCGCCATCACCGCGCCCTCCGACTCCCCGCCCACCGGAGAACCTCCCGTCACCAGCACCGGCTTGCCGCTATTGCGCGCCAGATACGCGCCATAGCGCAAGCGGACCAGCGTGTCGCTTCCCGGAGCATTGCCGCCATACTCCGCCGCCGGCCTTTTGCCGCCGGCCAGCACCACGATGGCGTCCACCGCCTGCAAGTCGGCGGTGCGGATCACTGGATAGCGCTCCAGATCCCGCGCCAGCCAGATGGCGGTCTGCGGAATGGAAAGCAGGTAAGTCAGCACCACGCCGAACGCCAGCAGCAGCCGGCCCATCCTCTGCCAGCGCCGCACCAGCACCGCGCCCAGCACGATGGGCAGTAGGTTCAACAGCGGCGGCAGCAACAGCGCGCCCAGCAGGCGGTGCCACAAAACAGTGAGGCTGAACATGTTTCTCCCTTGTCGAATGGAATGGCGTCCCGCTCGGCGCAACGGCAGCGACGGCGAACCCTTACTTCACTTTTTCGTCCGGGTTGGCGGTCATGCCCGGCATAGGTTCGCCGGGCAGCCAGCGGCGGTAGATCGCGGCGAAGCTGCCATCCCGTTTCATATCGTCCAACGCGTGCTGCCAGGCCTTGACCACGGCATCCGACGTCTTGAGCGAAAACGCGATATAGCCCGAGGTGTAGACGAAGGTGTAAGCCTTGTGCACATCGGAGGGCTGATAGCCCAGCTGCCTCAATTGCGTCGGCATGGTGGTGTTCTCGCTGGCGATGACCTCGGCCCGCCCGTGCATCAGCATCGACACCATTTGGTTGGGGGTGGCGATGGCGCTGAGATTTGAAAATCCCTGCGCCGACAACATCAGCTGCAGATACCAGTCGCGCACCACCAGAATCTGGCTGAGTTTTCTGGCATCGTCCAGCGAAACCAGCTTGAGCTTGCTGTCGCTGCGGACGAAGAAGCTGCCCAGGGTCGTGGTGACCGGTCCCACCCATTTGAACAGATGCTCGCGCTCGCCTATCCGGTTGGTATTGAACAGCGCGGTGTTTTCCTGAATTTGCGCCAGCCGGTAGCCGCGAGCCCAGGGCATCACGGAGATGGGATCGCGGCTGCCGACGCGGCGCTGGATTTCCTGCACCACCTCGACCACCAGCCCGGATGGCTTGCCGTTCTGGCTGAAGGTAAGCGGCGGGTCATCCTCGGTCAGGATATCCAGCGCCGGCAAGCGCGCCGCCTCGGCCGGTAGCATCCATACGACGAACAGCGCGGCGAACAGCAGGATCAAGCGACTCATGGCGATCTGCGCTGTAGGAGGGTATGTCTTGAATTTAGCGAAGGAAGCATCTTTACTCAATCGGCAACGCATGCGGCTGCCCTTTCGTCAAACGCTTGCCAAACGTCCACGCCGGCCGGAAAGCATCAGCATTTCATCGTATGCGCGGCCGCCACACCCTGCACGGCGGGTCCGCGGCGTCCGGCGAAGCGCCTGGCGGCGCCATGCAGCCGACCAGCTGCGAACAAAATCGGAAGCGTGTCCGCACGGCCCGCCATTTGCAAGCACCGCAACCCAGCACTTGCCGCCAGTGGCGGAAATTCGCGGGCGATGCGGTGCGCGCCGCCCAGAACAAGACCAGCCGGCCCGGTGCGCGCAGCGGAGGTTTGTCGTTATACTCGAATGACGGCAGACGGCGGCCGCCCGCGCGGCGGCGACCATGGGAGAAGCAATGGCCAGCTGGAAATACGCGCTCATGCTTGTGATTTCGCTGTCCTTCTGCGCCGGCGCGGCGCGCGCCGGCGCCATCGTGCTGGGCGCCACCGAATACCCGCCCTATATGTCTCCCCGCCTGCCCGGCGGCGGCCTGGCCGTCGCCATCGTCAGCGAGGCTTTCCAGCGCGCCGGCTTGCAAACGAAAATCGTCTACCTGCCATGGTCGCGCGCCATGAGCGAGGCCGGCAGCGGACAGCTGGACGGCATCATCGGCCTGTGGGAAACCGCTGAGCGCAAACAGCGCTTCCTGTTTTCCAAGCCTTTCCTCGACAACCATATCGGCCTCTTCAAACGCAGCGGCGACGCCATCCGCTACCAGCGCCTGAGCGACCTCAAGCCCTATACCATAGGCACGGTGCGCGGCTACGCCAATCCGGAGGCATTTGAACAGGCGCGGCTGAAAACCGACGAAACCTTGAGCGACGCCAGCAACCTCGCCAAGCTGGCCGCCCGCCACATCGACCTGGCGCTGATAGACCACGGCGTCGCCAACTACCTGCTGCGCGGCAACTTGGCCGCGCTGGCCGAAAAATTGGAATGGCTGCCGCCAGCGGTCGTCACCTATCCGATGCGCCTGGGCATCGCCCGGAACCAGGCGGAGGGAGAAAAGCGCATCCAGGCCTTCAACCGCGGCCTGGATGCGATGCAACGCGACGGCACGCTGGAAAAGATGCTGAAGCCGCTGGGGATCTAAGCTCGCATCCGACCGCGCGCGGTTCGGATGCGCCGCCTCTCCTTGCCATCCAGCCAAGAAAAATCCCCCGTCGGCCAGAGCCGACGGGGGATTGCATGGCAACACAGCACGCCTTACTCGCCCAGATAGGCGTTGCGCACCCTCTCGTCGTTGAGCAGTTCCTTGGCGTCGCCGCTCATGGTGATGCGGCCGCTTTCCATCACGTAGCCGCGCTGCGACACCTCCAGCGCCAGCTTGGCGTTCTGCTCCACCAAGAGCATGGTCACGCCCTGCTTGGCCACCATCTGGATGATCTCGAAGATCTTCTCGACGATGATGGGCGCAAGACCCATCGAAGGCTCGTCCAGCAGCAAGAGCTTGGGCTTGGACAGCATCGCCCGCCCCATCGCCACCATCTGCTGCTCGCCGCCGGACAAGGTGCCGGCCAGTTGCAGCCGGCGCTCCTTCAGGCGCGGGAACAGCTCATAGACGTGCTCGATCTCGCTCTGGATGGCCACCTTGTCGTCGCGGTAGTAGGCGCCCATCTGCAAGTTTTCCTCCACCGTCAGCTTGGCGAACACGCCGCGGCCTTCCGGCACCATCGCCAGGCCGTGGCGGACGAAGTCGTAGGACGGGATGGAGGCCACGTCCTTGCCGTCGTAAACGATGCTGCCACCGGACTTCTTCACCATGCCCACCAGGGTTTTCAGCGTGGTGGTCTTGCCGGCGCCGTTGGCGCCGATCAGCGTCACCAGCTCGCCCTGTTCAATGTGAAAATCTATCCCTTTTACCGCCTGAATGCCGCCGTAGGCCACTTGCAGGTTTTTGACTTCCAGAATGCTCATGCGTGGGCCGCTCCCAGATAGGCTTCGATCACTTTGGGGTTTTTGCGTACTTCCTCCGGCACGCCTTCGGCAATCTTCTTGCCATAGTCCAGCACCGCGATGCGGTCGCACAACCCCATCATCAGCTTGACGTCGTGCTCGATAAGCAGCACCGTGACGCCGCCGTCGCGGATCTTGCTCATCAGTTGCTTGAGCTCTTCGGTTTCGCGCGGGTTCATGCCGGCCGCCGGTTCGTCCAGTGCCAGCAGCTTGGGTTCGGTGGCCAGCGCGCGGGCGATCTCCAGCCGGCGCTGGTGGCCGTAGGACAGGTTGCGGGCGCGTTCGTGGGCCACGTCGGCGATGCCGACGTACTCCAGCAGCTCCCAGGCCTTGGCCTCGATCGAACGCTCCTCGGCCATGGTGCCCGGGTCGCGCAGCACCGCGCCCAGCGCGCCCGCCTTGGAGCGGATATGGCGGCCTACCATCACGTTTTCCAACGCGGTCATCTCGGCGAACAGCCGGATGTTCTGGAAGGTGCGGGCGATACCCGCCGCCACCACCACGTGCGGCTTCTGCTGGAACAGATTGTGGCCGGCGAACTCGAATCTGCCTTCGTCCGGCACATAGAGGCCGGTCAACACGTTGAACAGTGTGGTCTTGCCAGCGCCGTTCGGCCCGATCAGACCGTAGATCTCGCCCTTGTTGATGGTCAACCCGACGTCGCTCAACGCGTGCAGGCCGCCAAAGCGTTTGTGTATGCCTTCGATTTTCAGCAAAACATCAGCCATCATTAACCTTTCTGCGCAGCCGCTTCATCTTTGACGTGCTGGAACTCAGCCTTGCGGCGCTTGGACGGCCACATCCCTTCCGGGCGGACCAGCATCATCACCACCATGGCCAAGCCGAACAGCAGCATGCGGGCGTTTTCCGGATCGATCAGCATCCGGCCGAAGGTTTTCATCTGCAGCGGGCCGATCACGTCGCGCAGGATTTCCGGGGCGATGGTCAACACCACCGCGCCGAGGATCACGCCCGGAATGTGGCCCATTCCGCCCAGCACGATCATCGCCAGGATCATGATGGACTCCAGCAGGCTGAACGATTCCGGCGACACGAAGCCCTGGAAGGAGGCGAACAGACCGCCGGCCACGCCGCCGGACAAGGCGCCCAGGCCGAAGGCCAACAGCTTGATGTTGCGGATGTTGATGCCCATCGCCGCGGCGGCGATGTCGTCCTCGCGCAGCGCCACCCAGGCGCGGCCGATGCGGGAATGCTGCAGCCGCCAGACCATGATCACCACCGCGATGGTCAGCGCCAGGAACAAGTAGTAGTACAGGTAGACGCTGTGGAAGCTGACGCCGAACAGCTCTATGGTCTGGCCCAGGCTGACGCCGCCGACATGGATCGGATCGATCAGGTTGACGCCTTGCGGGCCGTTGGTGATGTTGACCGGCGAGTTCAGGTTGTTCATGAAGATGCGCACGATCTCGCCGAAGCCCAGCGTCACGATGGCCAGATAGTCGCCCTTCAGCCTCAGCACCGGCGTGCCCAGCAGCACCCCGCCCAGCGAGGCGAAGGCCGCCCCCAGCGGAATGGTCAGGAAGAACAGCCAGTGGATGTCGAAATGCGGCGAGCTGAGCAGCGCGTAGGTGTAGGCGCCGATCGCGTAGAAGGCGATGAAGCCCAGGTCGAGCAGGCCGGCGAAGCCCACCACGATGTTCAGCCCCAGCGCCAGCATCACGTACAGCAGGGCGAAGTCGACGATGCGCACCCAGGAGTTGCCCAGCGCGCCGCCGACGACAAAGGGCAGCACCAGCAGCGCGACGGCGCTGAGGGCGAACAGGCCCATTTTCTTGTTGGTATCCAGATTCATGATGTCTCTCCCTCGCATCAGGCGCGGTCGGCCATTTTTTCGCCCAGCAGGCCGGACGGACGGAAGATCAACACCGCGATCAGCACCATGAAGGCGATGATGTCCTGGTAGTTGGAGCCGAGAAAACCGCCGGTCAGCGTGCCGATGTAGCCGGCGCCCAGGCTTTCGATGATGCCAAGCAGGATGCCGCCAGCCACCGCGCCGCCCAGATTGCCGATGCCGCCCAGCACCGCGGCGGTGAAGGCTTTCAGGCCGATCATGAAGCCCATGTAGTAATGGGCCTGTTCATAGTTGGTGGCGACCATCACCCCCGCGATCGCGCCCAGCGCGGAGCCGATGACGAAGGTGGCGGAGATGATGGTGTTGACGTTGACCCCCATCAGGCCGGCCACCGCCGGGTTCTGGCTGGTGGCGCGCATCGCGCGGCCCAGCTTGGTCTTTTCCACCATCAACAGCAGGCCGGCCATGATGGCCAGGCACATCACCACGATCAGGATCTGCAGCTTGGTGATGCTGGCGCCGAAGATGTTGACCACGTCGTGATCGAGGATTTGCGGGAAGGGGATGTAGTTGCGGCCCCAGATCAGGATGGCGACCTGTTGCAGCACGATCGACACGCCGATGGCGGTGATCAGCGGCGCCAGGCGCTGCTTGCCGCGCAGCGGCCGGTAGGCGATGCGCTCGATGGCGAAGCCAAGCAGCATGCAGGCCGGAATGGCCACCAACAGGCCGATCAGCACCAGCGCCGGTCCCGGCAGATTGACGCCCATGCCCATCAGCGTGGTGATGACGGTAATGGTCACCATGGCGCCGAACATCACCACTTCGCCGTGGGCGAAGTTGATCAGTCCCATGATGCCGTACACCATGGTGTAGCCCAGCGCGATCAGCGCATAAATGCTACCCAGAACGAGGCCGTTCAGGATTTGCTGCAGAAATATGTCCACGTTTGGAGATCTCCTCTGATTGTCGACGGCAGCTTGCGGGATGATTCCTCTTATTGACTGCTGCCTGTTGTACTACCCGCGGCGGGCCTATTTATTGGCTTCTGTCCGACAGGCGAACCGATTATCACCATGTATCCAATCGACTGTCAATTGCGGAGACCCGCCAAAAAAACGGCTGCGAAAAGCATTTAATTAAGCCATATCCTATTGATTATTATATATTTTCACCAAACATCTTCAGGTGGAATTTTTTCTGCCGGCGGACTTGGCAAAACTCTTTCCCTTTCCGGGCCGGTTTTACATTTCGGTCACAATTCCCATTCTTTTTATTCACATTCGAACAAGAGCCAACTATCCGCTATATGCATTGCGAACAATCACCCATGAGCATCGTTCACTTGCATACAATCTACAATACCACTTGCTATCCATCCTAGCGCTGCCCTGCCGTCGCAAAAAAATTTATCCGCACAGAGTGTTGCCAGTTGTAACGTCAAGCCCAAACCGGATGCCGATATGCAACAACCATGCCAATCCTCACCATAGCCCGCATCTGGAATGGCACCGGCGCAATTTGTTAAGAGCCGCTAAGGTCTCCCGAACGAAAAACAGCCCGCCGCGCGCAAGGCGTGGCGGGCTGTGCCCGGACCCGGGCAAATCAGCCCAGCTGGAAGGGATAGACGCTGCCCAGACCCAGGATGCGGGTGAGTTCGTCCAATGCCGCGCGGCACTCCTGCAGCAGCTGCGGGTCGGCGAGGTCGGCCGGAGCCAGATGGTCGCGGTAATGGCGCTCCACCCAATCGTTGAGCGTGGCGAACAAGGCTTCGCTCATCAGCACCCTGGGGTTCACCGCCGCCAGTTCACCCTCGTTCAAGGCCACCCGCAGACGCAGGCAGGCGGGGCCGCCGCCGTTCTGCATGCTTTGCTTGAGGTCAAACACCTTCACCTCGTCTATCGGACCGCCGCTGGCGGCCAGCTTCTGCAGATAGCCCCACACCCGCTCGATGTTGCGGCATTCCTCCGGCACCACGATCAGCATCTTGCCGCCGGGCTTGGACAGCAGCTGGCTGTTGAACAGATAGCTCTTCACCGCCTCCTCCACCGTCACTTCGGCGCGCGGCACCTCGATGGCGGCGAAGCGGCCGCCGCGCGCGGCCAGCTTGCGCGACAACTCCTCCAGCACGTCGGCCTGGTTGAGGAAGGCCTGCTGGTGGTGAAACAGCACCTCGCGGTTGCCCACCGAGATCACGTCGTTGTGGAACACGCCGGCGTCTATGATGTCCGGGTCTTGCTGGGCGAACACCACGCCGTCCGCGGCCAGGCCGTGCAACCGCGCCACCGCCTGGCTGGCCTCCAGCGTCTGCCGCGCCGGGAAGCGCGCAGGTTTCTGATAGCGGCCGTCGAAGGCCGCCGCGCCGAACACGAAGAACTCCACCCCGGCCTGGCCGTAGTCGGCGCAGAAACGGGTGTGGTTGGCCGCGCCCTCGTCGCCGAAATGCATCTGCGCCGGCAGCGCCTCGTGCACCGCGAAGCGGGCCTCGTCGGCGAACATCGCCGCCAGCACGCGCCGGGTGGTCGGATGCTCGATCGAACGATGGAACTTGTTGTTGAGGTTGGCCGGCGTGAAATGCACGCGGCCATCGGCGGTGTCGGCCGACGGGCTGACCGTCGCCGCATTGGCGGTCCACATGCTGGAGGCCGAGGTGGCAGCCGCCAGCATGGTCGGCGCCTCCTTAGCGGCGCGGGCGATCACCTCGGCGTCGGTTCCGGCAAAACCCAGGCGGCGCAAGGCCGCCACGTCCGGCCGCTCCTGCGGCGCCAGCACGCCCTGCTTGAAGCCCAGGTCGTGCAGCGCCTTCATCTTGGCCAGTCCCTGCTGCGCGGCCAGCTTGGGATTGGACGCCGCGCTGCTGTTGCTGGTGGAGGCGACGTTGCCGAAGGACAGACCGCTGTAGTTGTGCGTCGGCCCCACCAGGCCGTCGAAATTGACTTCATAGGCGTTCATAGCGTGATCCCTGGCGACAGTTGCGCCGGCACCGCCAGCTGCTCGCACTCCAGCGAAGCCACCGGGTAGGCGCAGTAATCCGCCGCGTAGTAGGCGCTGGGCCGGTGGTTGCCGGAGGCGCCGATGCCGCCGAACGGCGCGGCGCTGGAGGCGCCGGTGAGAGGCTTGTTCCAGTTGACCACGCCGGCGCGGGACGCCAGCCAGTAACGGTCGTACAACTCGCGGCTGTCGGACAATACGCCGCCGGCCAGACCGAAGCGGGTATCGTTGGCGATGGCGATGGCTTCGTCGAAGTCGGCGTAGCGGATCAGTTGCAGCAGCGGGCCGAAAAACTCCTCGTCCGGACGCGCGACGGCAGTGGTGTCGATGATGCCCGGCGTCAGCATCGCCGCGCCCTCCTCCAGCCTGCGCATCTGCAGCAGCGCCTTGCCGCCGGCGGCGATCAACGCCGCCTGCGCCTTGAGCAGCGCGTCGGCGGCGGCGTTGGAGATCACCGCGCCCAAGAAGGGGGCAGGCTCGGCGTCGAACTTGCCCACCCGCAGCCTGGCCGTCACCTCCACCAGGCGGGCGACGAAGGCATCGCCCCACTCGCCCTGCGGCACCAGCAGGCGGCGCGCGCAGGTGCAACGCTGGCCGGCGGAGACGAAGGCGGACTGGATCACATGATGCACCGCGGCGTCCATGTCGGCCACCGGGCCGACTATCAGCGGATTGTTGCCGCCCATCTCCAGCGCCAGGATCTTGTCCGGACGTCCGGCGAAATTCTGGTGCAGGATGGCGCCGGTGGCCGAGCTGCCGGTGAAGAACAGGCCGTCTATGCCGTCATGGCCCGCCAATGCCACACCGGTAGCGCGAGCCCCCTGCAACAGGCCGATCACGCCGGCCGGCAAGCCGGCCTCGGCCCACAGCTTGACGGTTTCCTCGGCAGTCCACGGTGTCAGTTCCGACGGTTTGAAAATCACTGCGTTGCCGGCCAACAGCGCCGGCACGATGTGGCCGTTGGGCAGGTGGCCGGGGAAGTTGTACGGGCCGAACACCGCCACCACGCCGTGCGGCTTGTGGCGCAACACCGCCTGGGCGTCGCCCATCGCCGCGCCGCGCTCGCCGGTGCGCTCCTGCAGCGCCTTCAGCGAGATATCTATCTTGCCGGCCATGGTGGCCACTTCGGTAGTGGCCTCCCACAGCGGCTTGCCGGTTTCCCGGGCGATCACCGCCGCCAGTTCGGCCTTGCGCTTAGCCAGCAATTCGCCGAAGCGGCGCACCACCGTGACGCGCGCGTCGAGGCCCATTCGGGCCCAGGCCGGGAAGGCGGCGCGGGCGGCGCGCACTGCGGCGTCCACCTGCGCCGCGTCGGCGGCGCGGCCCTGCCACAAGGCCTGGTTGTCGGCCGGATTGGTCTTGAGCATGGCCTCGGCCGCGCCGGCTTGCCATTCGCCATTGATCAACAAGCTTTTCATTGCACAATCTCCTTGGGCGTCAGCGTCACACAGCGGACATGGCCGCCGTCCCGCACATCCAGCGCCTGCGCCAAAGCGGGCGTCAGGCAGAACTCGCCTTGCGGCCGCACCGACTCCACCAGCACGGCGCGGAAGCCGGCCAGCGCATCGTTGCACACCAGATACCACTCCTTGTCGCCGTCCGGCAGCGGATCGCACACTCTGGCCGGCAGACGCTGGCTTTCCTTCGCCGCGCGGATATCGCTGACATAGGCCTGAACCGTGGGGCCGGCGTCGAAAATATCGACATAGCCTTCGTAACGGAAACCTTCCGACTCCAGCATCGCCAGCGCCGGGCGGGTCGCCTCGTGGGTCTGGCCTATCACTGTCTGCGCCTCCGGCGACAGAAAGTCGACATACACCGGATGCTTAGGCATCAGCTCGGCGACGAAGGCTTTCTGGCCAATGCCGGTCAGGTAGTCGGCCTTGGCGAAATCGATGGAGAAGAAATGGCGGCCCAGCGCCTCCCAGAACGGCGACTCCCCCCGTTCGTCCGACACGCCGCGCATCTCCGCCACCACCATCTTGCCGAACAACTGCGGAAACTGCGCCAGGAACAGGAAGCGGCTCTTGGACAACAGGCCGCCGTTGCGCTTGATGCGGTAGTCTGGATGCAGATACAGCGTGCACAGTTCGGAATAGCCGGTATGGTCGTTGGACAGGAACAGGGTTTCGTGGCGGGAATACACGCCCAATTCTTCCGACGCGTGCACGATGGTGCCGACGCGGTAGTTGTACCAGGGCTCCTTCAGGCCGACGGCGGCCTCGATGGCGCAGATGCCGGCCACCTTGCCACTGTCCGCGTCTTCCAGCACGAAGACATAGCCGTGGTCGGCGCGGTCCAACTCGCCGGAAAACGACAGCGTCGAGCGCGCGATGCGCAGCGACAAGCGCTCCTCGTTCACCGGCAGCGAGGTCAGGCCCACTCCGCCGCTGCTGGCGCTGCGCGCCAGATCCATCAGGCCGTTCAGGTCCTTGTGTTCTACGGGACGAATCAACATCATGAGCGTTTCTCCTCGCACTCTTGCAGACCCGCGACGCGCACCACATCGCCGCTGGCCACGCCCAGCGCCCTGGCGGCGTCCGGATTGATGAAGGCCACGCCGTCCACCACCGCCACCCGCGCCGCCGTGGCGGCGAAGGCCGACAGGCGCTGGTTGCTCAGCAGTTGCAGCGTCGCCTGCGCCGGCAGGCTGGCCTGGATCTCCACCGGGTAGCAATGGCTCAGCTCCACGGTTTTCAACCGGTCCAGCTCGGCGGTCAGCACCGCGCCGCCGTCGAAGATGTCCAGATAGTTGTCGGCCTCGAAGCCTTCCTTGCACAACAACTGGCACACCCGCTCGAAATCCGGATGGATCTGGCCTATCGCCTGCTGCGCCTCGTCCGGCAGCAGCGGCACGTAAATGGGATAGCTGGGCATCAGCTCGGCGATGAAGGTCTTGCTGTGGCTGACAAAGGCCTGCTCCACCTGCAGGAAATCCATATTGAAGAAGCGGCGGCCGATGGCGTTCCAGAACGGCGACTGGCCGGCGTCATCGTGAATGCCCTGCATCTCGGCGATGATGCGGCGGCCGAAGCGCCCGCGCTCGCCGGCAATGAATAGCAGCCGGGCGCGCGACATCAGTTCGGCGGCCAACTGGTCCAGCCCGCCCTCCACGTAGAAGCCGCAAAGCTGCACGGTGCCGGTCAGATCGTGGCAAATGTTCAGCACATGGATGCGGTTGTTGACCTTGAGCGCGCGCGAGGCGTGCACCGCGGTTTCGCTGCGGTAGCTGTAGAACGGCTCGTCGAAGCCGGCGGACGCGCAGATCGAGGCGGTGCCGACCACCGCGCCGCCATGCTCCAGCGCGAACATATAGTATTCGCTGCCGGCATCGCCGATGGCTTCATGCTCGAAGGCGCTGATCGACTGCTGGATGCGCTCGAACAGCTTTTCGCGGTTGCTGGGCAGGCTGGTGACGCCGATGCCGCTGGCCTGGGCCAGCCGCTCTATCGCCGGCAAGTCCGAAGTACGGACGGGACGCACGGTAAACATGAGGAATCCTCCCTCGTTGCGCAAGGGCCGGGCCCGGAAGACGGGCGCAGCCGTGGCCGCGACCCGGCAAAAGCGGGGTCGTGGCGATTGGGTCGGGATAGCGTTGGAAGCCGCATGGCAGCCATGCGGCACGGCTTTTACTTGGCGGACACCAGCTCGGCGACGGCGGCATCCAGTCGCTTCAGGCCTTCGTCGATATCGGCGTCGCTGATCACCAGCGACGGCGCCAGCCGCAGCACGCTCAGGCCGGCCACCAGGATCATCAACTGCTGCTTCTCGGCCGCCTTGAGAAATTCGCGGGCGCGGCCCTGGTAGGCGTCGGTGAGCACGCAGCCTATCAGCAGGCCCTTGCCGCGCACGGTCTGGAACACATTGTATTTGGCGTTGATGGCGCTCAGGCCGGTGACCAGGCGCTGGTGGAGCGCCTCCACGCCGGCCAGCACCTCGGGCGAACTGATGATGGACACCACTTTGTGCGCCACCGCGCAGGCCAGCGGATTGCCGCCGTAGGTGGAGCCGTGGCTGCCGATGCCGAAGCTCTTGGCCACCTTCTCGGTGGTCAGCATCGCGCCGATCGGGAAGCCGCCGCCTATGCCTTTGGCGGACGACAAGATGTCCGGGACCACGCCGTACTGCTGGTAGGCGTACAGCGCGCCGGTGCGGCCCATGCCGCTTTGCACTTCGTCGAAGATCAACAGCGCGTTGTGCGCGTCGCACAGCTCGCGCGCGGCCTTGAGGAAGGCCGGATCGGCCGGCAGCACGCCGCTCTCGCCTTGCACCGGTTCGATCACAACCGCACAGGTCTTGTCGGAGATGGCCGCCTTCAGCGATTCGATATTGTTGAATTCGAAGTGGGAGATGCCGCCCGGCACCGGACCGAAGCCCTCGGTGTACTTGGGCTGGCCGCCGACGCTGACCGTGAACAGCGTGCGGCCGTGGAAAGAGTTGACGCAGGACAGGATCTGGTTCTTGTCCGCGCCGAAGTTGTCATGAGCGTATTTGCGCGCCAGTTTGAACGCGGCCTCATTGGCCTCGCCGCCGGAGTTGCAGAAGAACACGCGCTCGGCGAAGGTCTTCTCCACCAGCAGGTTGGCCAGCTTCAGCGCCGGCTCGTTGGTGAACACGTTGGACACGTGCCACAGCTTGCCAGCCTGTTCGGTCAGCGCGGCCACCAGTTCCGGGTGGCAGTGGCCCAGCGAGTTGACGGCGATGCCGCCGGCCAGGTCGACGAATTCGCGGCCGTCCTGGTCCCACACCCGGGAGCCCAGTCCCTTGACCGGGATGAAGCCGGCCGGGCCGTAGTTGGGCACCATGACCTGGTCGAAATCAGCGCGAGATACGGTATTGCTCATTGATGGTTTTCCTTCCTTGTTCTGTCGTGCGTTTTTTTATGCTGTCGATCGATTCTAAATTAAGCCGGCTGCGCGTCACTATCCGGGATGCGACATTCGCGTACAGAAAGCATGATTTCACATTTTCAAACTGTCAGACAAAATACAATAAATTTTTCACCGCAGGCCATCAGCTTGCAAAAAATGCTCAAGGCGCGTCAACCAAACAGGAATGATTGTCGTTTATCAAACTGAAACTCGCGCCCAGGTTTTAGATGAGAACACAACGAATGTCGCATGGCAGCATAACGTAAAACCGCTCCGCGGCTCCAGTTGTGGCAGCCATGTATTCTCGTTTGATGCGAACCGCTCCGCACTATCTGCGATTGCCGTTCTGCAGACCCTGGCGCCAGTGGGAATAGAAGGTATAACAGTAATAAGAATCAGTATGATCAAGGCCGCATGGATGAGCGGCTCCATCATGGAGAAGTGACAACGTGAAACGCCCTACCCTCCCGACTGCGGCCGCCGAGCCGCGCCACCCGCGGCGAATGTCCGCACTGGCTCTGGCCGTCCTGTTGGGCTGCGGCTTGCAATCCGCCCATGCCGAAGACGCCGACAACAGCCCGAACCCGGCCGATCTGCCGGAGGCTGACCAGGCTATCAAGGCCAAGCCCGACAACCAGTGGACCGGCTGGTGGAACCGCTCCACCCTGCTGGGGGACATGGGCGGGCTGCGTTCGGCGCTGGGCCGCCAAGGCATCACCCTGGGCCTGACCGAGACCAGCGAATACCTGCGCAACGTCAGCGGCGGCGTCAAGTACGGGGGCGACTACCAGGGCCTGTCCACGCTGACCCTGGGCCTGGACACTCAGCGCGCCGGCTGGTGGAACGGCGGCAGCTTCAACGTCAGCGTGCTGGACATCCATGGCAAGCCGTTCAGCGCCGAACACGTCGGCAGCATCCAGAGCGCCAGCGGAATCGAGGCCGACCGCGCCACCCGCCTGTGGGAAGCCTGGTTCCAGCAGCAGCTCAACGGCGATCGGCTGGACGTGAAGATAGGCCAGCAGAGCCTGGATCAGGAATTCATGGTCACCCAGTACGGCGGCGCCTTCATCGGCACCATGTTCGGCTGGCCGGCGGTGCCCTCAGCCGACCTGCCCGCCGGCGGCCCGGCCTATCCGCTGTCCGGCCTGGGCGTGCGCCTGCGCGGCAAGGTCGGCGACAACATCACCCTGCTGGGCGGCGCCTTCGCCGGCGACCCCACCCGCGATGTCAGCCAGAATCCCGGCGACCCACAGCAGTTGAACAAATACGGCACCACCTTCAGCCGCCACGGCGGCACGCTGTTCATCGGCGAGATGCAATACAGCCGCAACCTGCCGTCCAACGGCGCGGTGGAAGCGCCGCGCGGCGCCGCCGCCGGGACAGGCGGCCTGCCGGGCACATACAAGCTGGGCTTCTGGTATCTGAACCAGAAAACCGCCGACACCCGGATGGACGACAACGGCCAGCCCTTCGCCCTGAGCGGCGCCAACCCCATGCTGCACAACGGCAACTACAGCTTCTACGCGGTGGCCGACCAGATGGTATGGCGTCCGGCGGAAGACAGCACGCAGACGCTGAACGTGTTCACCCGCCTGATGGGCGCGCCCGGCGACCGCAACCAGGTCAGTTTCTCCGCCAATGCCGGCGTCACCCTGACCGCGCCGTTCGCCGGCCGCGACAATGACACCGTCGGCCTGGCGGTCGGCTACGTCAAGGTGGGCAACCATGCCGCCGGCGCCGATGCCGACGCCGGCGTGTCGACAGGCAATCTGGCCTACCCGGTGCGCAGCGACGAAACCCAGATCGAAGCCACCTACATCTACCAGCTGACCCCTTGGTGGCAATGGCAGGCCGATCTGCAATACGTGCGCAATGTCGGCGCCGGCGCGGTATCGCCCAACGACCCCACCAGCACCCAGCGCATCCCCAATAACTGGGTAGTGGGCCTGAAGACCACCATCACCTTCTAACCATAAAATACCGACTGGCCGGACCGAAGCATCCGGCCATAATGGAGAGTGTAAAGATGAAGCGGAACTTCTCGCATCGCGGCCTCGCCGCAGCGGCCATCGCCGCCATGCTGGCGCTGACTGGCGCGGCTCACGCCGACGGCAACTTCCTGTCCGGCATCAAACGCCACACCATCCTCACCAACACCGTGCCCGACAACGGCGACCAGAACCCCTACGCCATCGCGGTGTCGCCGGTCAGCGCCGGCAAGCTCAAAGCGGGCGACGTGCTGGTGGACAATTTCAACAACGCCGCCAACCTGCAGGGCCTGGGCAGCACCATCGTCGACTACCATCCGGACAGCAAGCAGATGTCGCTGTTCGCGCAGCTCCCGCGCACGCTGCAGCAGTGTCCGGGCGGCGTCGGCCTGTCCACCGCGATGACGGTGCTCAAGAGCGGCTGGGTGATAGTCGGCAGCACGCCCAGCAACGACGGCACCACCGACACCAAGGGCGCCGGCTGCCTGATGGTGCTGGACTCGTCCGGCAAGCTGGTCGACGTTTGGGCCGGCGCCGACATCAACAACCCATGGGGCAATATGGCGGTGATAGACAAGGGCGACAAGGCCACGCTGTTTGTCAGCAACTCCGGCTTCGGCGTCGGCAGCTCCAAGGGCACGCCGCCGGTGGTGAGCCTGGCCACCGTGCTGCGGCTGGAGCTGGACATCCCCGCCGGCCAGGCGCCCAAGATCGTCAGCCGCACCGTGGTGGCCAGCGGCTTCGGCGAGCAGGCCGACAAGGGCGTGTTCCTGATCGGCCCCACCGGCCTGGCCTACGGCAAGGACGACAAGCTCTTCGTATCCGACGCGTTGAACAACCGCATCAGCGAAATCTGGGACGCTACCACCCGCACCACCAGCGCCGGCATCGGCCGCACCCTGACCCACGACGGCCTGCTGCTGCGCCCGCTGGCGATGACCACCACGCCACAAGGCCATCTGCTGGTCACCAACGGCTCCAACGGCAAGGTAGTGGAGATCGACCCGGCCACTGGCGAACAACTGGCGGCGCGCTGGATCGACGCCAACAAGGCGCAGACCCCGCCCGGCAACGGCGACCTGTTCGGCATCGCCATGACGCCGGAAGGCGATGGCTTCTACTTCGTCACCGACGACAACAATAATCTGGTATTGGCAAAATGACAGACCGCAACAAGCCGAAACAACCATCGCGGCGCGGCTTCCTCAAAGGCGGGGGCGCGCTGGCGCTAGCCGGCTGGCTGGGCGGCGGCAAGGCGCTGGCGGCCGCTCAGGCCAAGCGCGCCAAAGCGGCGGCGAGCGACCACGAGCCCTTCGACGGCCCGCACCAGGGCGGCATCCTGACGCCGCAGCAGCAGAACAGTTACTTCGCCGCCTTCGATCTGCAAACCAGCAAGCGCGAGGACGTCATCGCGCTGCTGAAAGCCTGGACCGAGGCCGCCCGGCGCATGAGCCAGGGCCTGCCCGCGCGCGCGCTGAGCGGCCAGAACGACAAGGCGCCGCTGGACTCCGGCGAAGCGGTGGGGCTTGCCACCGCCCGCCTCACCCTCACCTTCGGCTTCGGCCCAGGCCTGTTCAGCAAGGACGGCGTCGACCGCTACGGCCTGGCGTCGCGCCGGCCGGAAGCGCTGGTGGACCTGCCCAAATTCAACGGCGACCAGTTGGTGCCAGAGAAGAGCGGCGGCGATCTGTCGATCCAGGCCTGCGCCGACGATCCGCAAGTGGCTTTCCACGCGGTGCGCCAGCTGGCCGCCATCGCCGACGGCATCGCCAGCGTGCGCTGGGTGCAGACCGGCTTCGCCAGCGGCGCGCCCGGCGGCGGCACTCCGCGCAACCTGATGGGCTTCAAGGACGGCACCAACAACCCGTCCACCAAGGACCCGGCGCTGATGAACCAGTTCGTCTGGGTCGGCGACGAGGGCGGCTGGATGAAGAACGGCAGCTATATGGTGGTGCGCCGCATCCGCATCGCGCTGGAGCACTGGGACAAGACCGAACTGGGCTTCCAGCAGGAAGTGGTGGGCCGCTACAAGGACAGCGGCGCGCCGCTGGGCCAGAAGCGCGAGTTCGAGCCGATGAAGCTGGACGCGGTGGACAAAGAAGGCAATCCGGTGATACCGGACACCGCCCACTCGCGCGTGGCCTCGCCGCAGGAGAACGACGGCGCCCGCATCCTGCGCCGCGCCTACTCCTACAACGACGGCGCCAACTTCTACGCCGAGCGCTGGCCGCCATGGCGCCAGGGCGTCGAGTACGACGCCGGCCTGTTCTTCATCGCCTACCAGCGCGACCCCCGCACCGGCTTCATCCGCATCAACAAGAAGCTGGCGAGCATGGACATGATGAACCAGTACATCACCCATGTCGGCAGCGCTGTCTTCGCTTGTCCGGCAGGCGCGCGCCCCGGCGGCTATATCGGCGAAGCCCTGTTCAACAACTGAGAAATCCAACCGGGCGCCGCCAGGAGGCGTCCACATAGGGAGCAATGATGAAACGCACACTGATTTCCGCCCTGCTGGCCGGCACCGTGCTGGCCGCCAGCCAGCTGGCCGGCGCCGCCAGCCTGATCCTTTACAACGCCCAGCACCCGCAAACCATCAAGCTGCTGACCGACGACTTCGAAAAAATGAGCGGCGTCGGCGTCAAGATCCGTTCCGGAGAAGGCCCGGAACTGTCGGCCCAGCTGCTGGCCGAAGGCAAGGCCTCGCCGGCCGACGTCTATTTCGCCTCCAACTCGCCGGAACTGATGCTGCTGGAAAACCGGCAGATGCTGGCCAAGCTGCCGGCAGCCACCCTGTCGCCGATTCCGGCGCGCTACAGCTCGCCGCAGGGCGAATGGGTGGGCGTGATGGCGCGCGAGAACGTGCTGGTGTTCAACACCAAGCTGGCCGCCGCCGGCCAGATGCCCGCCAGCCTGCTGGACCTGGCCAAGCCGCAATGGAAGGGCAAGCTGGCGATCGCTCCGTCCGACGGCGACTTCCTGCCGCTGGTCAGCGCTGTGCGCGCGCTGAAGGGCGAAGCGGCGACCCTGGCCTGGCTGAAGGGCCTCCGCGACAACTCGCAGACCTTCGATGACAACGAGGGCGTGGTAGCGGCGGTGAACCGCGGGGGCGTGGCGGTGGGCGTCATCAACAACTACTACTGGACCCGCCTGCAGGTGGAGCTGGGCAGCAAGGGCATGCACAGCCAGCTGTACCACTTCGCCAACGCCGACGTCGGCGCGCTGGTCAACGTATCCGGCGCCGGCATCCTGAAAACCTCGCGCAACCCGGAAGCGGCGCAGAAATTCCTGGCCTACCTAGTAAGCCCGCGCGCGCAGCAACTGATCGCCAAGAGCAACATCACCTTTGAATACCCGCTGCGGCCCAGCGTGGCGCCGGCGCCGCAGCTGAAGCCCTTCAGTCAGCTGACGCCGCCGCCGCTGGACATGCAGAAGCTGGGCGACGACAGCCAGTCGGCCAAGCTGCTGCGCCAGGCCGGATTGCTGTAAATGGATGCCGACACCTTGCGCCTGGCCGCCAGCGGGCGGCGGCCCTGGGGCCTGCTGGCCGGCGCCGCCGCGGTGGCGGCGCTGGTGCTGCTGCCGCTGGCCTTCACGCTGTGGCAGGCGCTGACCTACGGCGGGCAGGAAGCCGCCGACCTGCTGTTGCGCCCCATCGTCGCCCGGCTGGCCGGCAACACCCTGCTGATCGTCGTCGCCAGCACCCTCAGCTGCGCGCTGGCCGGCACCGCCTCGGCTTGGTTCGTCGAACGCACCCGCCTGCCCGGCCACAAGCTGTGGGCGCTCTTGTGCGTGGTGCCGTTGGCCATCCCGCCCTTCATCACCAGCTTCGCCTGGGTGTCGATCAGCGCCGACCTGCAAGGCTTCTGGGGTGCCTGGCTGGTGCTGACCACCGCCTACACCCCGCTGGTCTACCTGCCGGTGTCGGCGATGCTGCGCAATATGGATCCGGCGCTGGAGGAAACCGCGCGCGCACTGGGCCTGGGACCGTGGGCCTGTTTCGGCCGGGTGGCGCTGCCGCAACTCAAGCCCGCGCTGCTGGGCGGCATGCTGCTGGTGGCGCTGTCGTCGCTGTCCGAGTTCGGCGCCTTCATGCTGCTGCACTTCCATACTTTCACCACCGAAATCTACGCCGAATACCGCGCCAGCTTCGACAGCGCCGGCGCCTCGCTGCTGGCCAGCGTACTGATGCTGCTGGGCGTGGTATGCCTGCTGGCCGAGCTGCGCGTGCGCGGCGACGCCCGCTACCAGCGGCTGGACCGCGGCGCGCGCCGCGCCGCTCAGCGGATCGAACTGAGCTGGAAGCGCTGGCCGGTGCTGGCAGGGTTGCTGCTGCAAACCGCCGCCACCCTGCTGGTCCCAATCGCCACCATCCTGTACTGGACGCTGCAACCGGGCGCGGACGCGGTGACGCCGGCCGAGGTGTCGCCGCAGCTGTTGCTGTCCGCCACCTTGTCCTCGTTGGAGCTTGGCCTGTCCGGCGCGGCACTCACCACGCTGCTGGCGCTGCCACTGGGCTATCTGCTGGCGCGCCACCCCGGCCGTCTGGCCCACCTGCTGGAGCGGGTGGTGTATCTGGCGCAGGGCGTGCCCGGCATCGTCATCGCGCTGGCGCTGGTGAACCTGGCCATCCAGTGGCTGCGCCCGCTGTACCAGAGCGCGCTGATGCTGGTGCTGGCCTACGCCGTCATGTTTCTGCCGCTGGCGCTGGTCAGCGTGCGCAGCGCGCTGCTGCAGGCGGAAAGCCAGCTGGAGGAGTTGGCGCGCTCGCTGGGCCTCAACTGGTGGCAGGCTCTGTGGCGGGTGGTGCTGCCGCTTGCCGGCCCTGGCCTGGGCGCGGCGGCCAGCCTGGTGTTCATCTCCATCGTCACCGAACTGACCGCCACCCTGCTGCTCTCGCCGATCGGCACCGAAACGCTGGCCACCCAGGTCTGGGCCGACACCGCCGCGCTGGCCTTCGCCGCCGCAGCGCCCTACGCCGCCATCCTGATCGCCCTGTCGCTGTGCTCCACCTGGCTACTGATGTCGCTGCTGGGACGCGGCGCGGTGCTGGGCGGCGGCGCCCACCACGAATAGCGGCGCGCTTGCCATTACGCTGGAAAACATCATGTCAGAATTGAAAATCGCCGGACTCGGCAAACACTTCGGCAAACAGCGGGTGCTGGACAACATCACCCTGGACGTCGGGCAGGGTTCGCTGCTGGCACTGCTGGGGCCGTCCGGCAGCGGCAAGACCACGCTGCTGCGACTATTGTGCGGCTTCGAACGCTGCGACGGCGGCAGCATCCACATCGGCGGCCGCCTGGTCAGCAGCCCCGATGTCCATCTGCCGCCGGAGCATCGCCATATCGGCTACGTGCCGCAGGAGGGCGCGCTGTTCCCGCACCTGTCGGTCGCCGACAACATCGTGTTCGGCCTGCCGCGGGCCGAGCGGCGGCAACGCCACCGCGTGGCCGAGCTGCTGGAAATGGTGGGCCTGCCGGCGAGCTTCGCCGAACGCGCGCCGCAACAATTGTCCGGCGGCCAGCAGCAACGGGTGGCGCTGGCGCGCGCGCTGGCGCCCAAGCCGGCGCTGGTGCTGCTGGACGAGCCGTTTTCGGCGCTGGACGCCGCGCTGCGCGGCGAAACCCGCCAGGCGGTGGCGGCGGCGCTGGACGCCAGCAACACCACCGCGCTGATGGTCACCCACGATCAGGCCGAGGCGCTGACCATGGGCAGCCAGGTGGCGGTGCTGTGGCAGGGCCGGCTGTTGCAGGTGGCCAGTCCGCAAACGCTGTACCAGCGCCCGGCCAGCGCCGCGCTGGCCGATTTCGTCGGCGACGCCATCCTGCTGCCGGGCGAGGCCGGGAACGGCGAAGCGCTGTGCCTGCTTGGCCGCCTACCCTTGCTCGACGATATGCCGCAAGGGGCGGTCAACGTGCTGCTGCGCCCGGAGCAGATATGCCTGCAGCCGGCAGGCGGCAGCGCTCCGCAGGCGGAGGTGATCGACGTCAGCTACTACGGCCACGACGCCAGCGTGCGGCTGATGCTGGCGGACGGCAGCCTGCTGGCGGCGCGGGTGCCCGGCCATCGCAGTCCGCAGCCGGGTCAGCGGGTGTCCTTGAGCGTGGAAGGCGCGGTGGCTTGTTTCGCCGCCCCGCAGCAGGCGCAGGAGGCAAGCGGCGGCCGCGGCGGCCTTCCTGCCGGCGCCACCCGGCTGCAGCACAGTCCGGCGCTGTTCCGCCACGGCAGCTGACAGCCGCCTGCCCATGACAACAGCCCGCCGGCATGCCGGCGGGCTGTTGTCATTTCCAGCCGAAATCAGTTGCCCAGCGTCTCCACCCGGCTGCCGCGCCTGCCATCCTGGCTGACGCCGCGCCAGTAGCGCGCCTGCACCTGCTGGCCGGGCGAATAGAACTGCCAGCTGCGGCCATCATAAGAGTACTCCAGCCGCGCGCCGGGCCATTCGGTGGCGGTCGCCAATCCGTTCGGACCGGACAGCCCCGCCGGCAGCGGCAAGCGGTAGGCTATGCCGGCCCGCTCCAGCTTGGGAGCCTCTCGCCAGCCCAGCACCGCGGCGAACTGCTGCCAGTCGCGGTTCAACGCGTCCTTGTCCACCAGATGGGTGACGCCCAGCTGGTAGGTTTCCCCCACCGTGTACGGCCGCTCCCAGCCGGCCTTGTGCCAGGCTCTTTCGGCCAGCGCCAGCAGGCGCGGATAGACCATGGTTTCAAACTCCTGGTCGGTGCGCATCACCTCGGTCCAAGCCTGGCCCTGGATGCCGGCGTACTGCGCCGGCGCGGCGGAGCTGCTCACCGCGAACGGCTGACCCTGGCGGTCCGGCATCACTTCGGCGTTTTGCGGCAGATTGTCCGGCGCGAAGCTGAACACCTTGTAACTGTCGGTATCGCGCGACGCCCAGTAATAGCCGTGCTCGCGCGGGTTCAGCTCGTAGGGGAAATCGAAGTAAAGGTAGTCCGGCAACGCCAGCACCGTCTTGAAGCCCTTGGCGGCGTAACCGTTTACCGCCTGAGCGGCGCCCCAGTACAAGGTGTCCCATTCGGTGACCATGGTGTTGCGGGTGGCGAAGTCGGCGGATGAGGCCGCCCCGCTGACGCCGTCCTGCCATGCCGCCATGGTGGCGATGCCCTGATTGGCCACGATGCGGCTGGCCTCGCGCGCGAAATTGAGCGGCAAGTCGGCCACGCTCTTCAGCTGTCCTTTGGCGATCATCGTCTGGCAGGCCGACGAGCGCCCCCAAGGCTGGTCCTGCTCCGCCATCCTCACCTTGCCCTTGCCGGGATCGCCGCCGCTGACATCCTGGAAGCCGGGCCCCAGCAGGATGTTCTTCGCCTCGTCGCCGCCGAAGTGCCAGGTTGCCAGCGGCTGGCCGGCGTCGCGGTGCATCGACGCCACCTCGGACACCAGCTTGGCGACAAAGCGCTGGCTGCCCGGCACGCAGGGGTTCAGATAGGTATGGCGGTCATAGAACTGCACCGACAGCGTGTTGGACTGGTCCTGTGGGTCCAGCAGCCGGTATTCGGCCGCCGCCTGCGGCTGGCCCTGCGCCAGCAGCTTGCGGTAGCGCGCCTCCATAGCCACCACCGCGGCGCGGGCGTGCGCCGGCATGTCGAACTCCGGAATCACCTCGATGAAACGCGCCTGGGCGTAACTCACCAGCGAGATGTAATCGGCGCGGGTGAAATAGCCGCCGCCGGACTGGTTGGCCGGGCCGGAGCCCAGCTGCGGCACCAGGCATTGGGTTTCCGTCAGGTCGTGGCAGCGCCGCGCGCCGACGTCGGTCAGCTCCGGCAGGCCGGGAATCTGCAGCCGCCAGCCTTCGTCGTCGGACAGGTGCAGGTGCAGCTTGTTGAGCTTGTAGGCCGCCATCTGGTCTATCAGGCGGCGTACCGTGGACGGTTGCTTGAAGTTGCGCGCCACATCGGCCATGAAGCCGCGGTGGGCATAGCGCGGCGCGTCTTCCGCCGTCATCCAGCGCACCTGGCCGCCGCCCTGCGGCAGTAGGCCCAGCAGTGTCTGCACGCCGTAGAACACGCCGGCGGCGTCGAAGCCTTCCACTTTCACGCCATGCTGGCCGATCAACAAACGGTAGCCGCCGGACACGGCGATATCGGCCGGCAAGCGGGCGCCGACCACGCCGCCGGACACGCCGATGCCGTCGCCGCGCAGGCCAAGTTGCGCCGCGCGCTGCTCCAGCGCCTCCCGCTGCGCCGGGCTGACGCCGGACAGGTTCAGGCTGAGGCCGCGGACCAGCAGCTCCCCGCCGCCCAGCTGCTGGCGCCGCACCGCCGGAATCACGCGGTTGGCCACTTGCGCGGCGGAAAGCTGCGCGCCGCGCTGGCTGAAGCTGTGGTAGCGCTGCGCCATATTCATCAGCGGCCGCAATTCACCGGCCGGATTCTTCCAGTTGTCCCCCGTCAACGGCAGCAGATAACTGGCGTCGTCGCTGCTGTTGTGCTGCAGCACCGCCGGCGCTTGGCCATCCACCACCACATAGGGACGCGGCAGCACGTCGCTCTCCTGCAGGATCCAGTATTCGTCTATCAGCGGCAGCTCCAGCGTTTGGCCCGGAGCCAGGCCCTGGAAACTGGCGGTCGGGGTAATCTGGTACAGGTCGCCGGTGATACGGCGGATGGCTAAGTCCGGCGTATCCAGCTTGAGGATGCGGCGGATGCTGTGCAGGTATAAGCTCCAGCCGCCGCCAGCCGGCACCGCCTGCCCGCCCTTGTTCTCCAGGATCAGCCGGCCCTTCAGGCAGGACGCCCAATCCGCGCCCAGATCGGAACACGGCGCGCCCGCCGCCGCTCCCTTGTTGCTATCCACCGCCACCCGCATGAACAGGCTCTGGCCCAGTTGGCCGGCATCCGGCGCCGCCCAACTGCCGGCCGACCACGCCGCCAGCACCACCATGCCCAACAATCGCTTCACGCCCATCAGCCGCTCCCTTGTTATCTCAACGCGCCATGAGGCCGGAACCGGCGCCCCGCGCCGCCCGACTGGAATCTTCAACGCTGCGCCCGACTCGAGGCGCGCAGGTGAAATTGGTATTTAATTGGTATGTCAATTGGCGCGCAAGAGGTACTGCCAATTAGGACTGCTGCAATGCAAATCATTGCGCGGCGGACTTGCCGGCATAGGCGAATGCGGATAGAAGCCTCCCTCTGCGCGCGGACATCGCGGGCTGCGGTTGCCCGTCGATGAAGCCGCGCGGCAATCCCTCCGCCCCGCACATGATGCGCGGGCGTGCAGGTCCATCGCCACCGCCGGATACAACCAGCCTTCCATGGCATGCGATGCGGTCACATCCAAGCCAAGCATGCCAGTCGATGTATTCATACCGCAACAAAACACTTTCCCAATACAACAAAAGCATATGCGCGGTCATTTTACCGTTGACATAACGGTGTCCAGAATATAATTTAAATGATAATTATTATCATTATCATTCATGGAGCAAGCCATGCATACTCGGTCGGCGACGCCCGGCAGTACCGGGGACGATGAATTTTATTTCATGTCGTCCCACCTCAGCCTGAAGGCCAGCGGCGTCCACGTCCGCGTCCGCACACCGGCCAGGGATGGGATCAGCGCGAGCGGCGCATTCTCGCGCGAAGTGGCCGAGGCTTTCGCGCGCGCGCGCGCCGACGGAATCCATAATCCGGTGCTGATGGGCGCGATTCCGTTCGACATGGACAAGCCTTCCGAATTGTTCATTCCGCGCCGGCTCGCCTTTTTCGACCGCAGCGAGCGCCTGGGCGCGGCTGCGCAGCGGACCGGCGCCAGCGCCCAGGTGGTGAGCGCGCGCAGCATCCCGGACGAGTGGGACTTCAAGGCCGCGGTCGGCAAGGCCATCGCCCATTTCCAGCTTGGCGAAATCCGCAAGGCGGTGCTGTCGCGGGTGCTGGAAGTTGACTTCGCCCAGCCGGTATCGGCGCAAGCCATATTCGATTCGGTGTGCGCGCAGAACCCCAACGGCTACCAGTTCCAGCTGCCGGTGGAGGGCTGCGGCCAACTGGTAGGCGTCAGCCCGGAACTGCTGTTGCGAAAGAGCGGCGCCAATGTCCGCACCTTCCCGCTGGCAGGCTCGGCCAAACGGCAGAGCGATGCCGAAGCCGACGCCGCCGCCAGCGCCCAGCTGCTGGATTCGGCCAAGGACCATTACGAGCACAGCCTGGTGATAGACGAGATCCGCAGCGTGCTGGCGCCGCATTGCGCCGAGCTGTCGATCCCGGCCGCGCCGTCGCTGCTGGGCACCCGCGCCATGTGGCACCTGGGCAGCCCGATAGACGGCCTGCTGGCCGATCCGGCCATGCCCGTCCTGCAACTGGCCTGCCGGCTGCACCCCACCCCTGCGATATGCGGCGTTCCCACCCAGGCTTCGCGCCAACTGATACGCCAGATCGAGCCATTCGAGCGCGGCGTGTTCAGCGGCATGGTGGGCTGGTGCAACGAGCAGGGAGATGGCGAATGGGCGGTGACGATACGCTGCGCCACAGTCGACCGGCAGCGGGCGCGCCTGTTCGCCGGCGCGGGCATCGTCGCGGCCTCCACACCGGATGCCGAGTGGGCGGAAACCGAAGCCAAGCTGGCCACCATGCTGAGCGCCTTCGGCCTGGCCGGCGCGGAGGCGGTGGCATGAGCATTCCCTTCACGCCCTGGCCACCGGAACTGGCGGCGCGCTACCGCGCCGCCGGCTACTGGACCGACCTGCCGATGACCGAGATGCTGGCGCGCCAATGCCGGCTGCAAGCCGACGCCACGGCAGTCTTCTGCGGCGAGCGCAGCATCAGCTATGCCGAACTCGACCGCCGGTCCGACAACCTGGCCGCCTGGCTGCTGGCGCGCGGCGTCGCCCGCCACGACACCGCGCTGGTGCAGTTGCCCAATGTCGCCGAGTTCTACATCGCGCTATTCGCCCTGTTCAAGATAGGCGCGGCGCCGGTCAACGCGCTGTTCAGCCACCAGAAGCTGGAGCTATCGGCCTATGCCCGCCAGATCCAGCCCAAGCTGTTGATCGCCGACCGCCGCCACCCGCTGTTCGGCAACGACGTGATGGCGGACGAACTGGCCGCGATCTCGCCGGCGCTGAACGTGCGCCTGTTCGCCAACGACACGCTGGAGGCCGTCCTGGAGCAGGACGGCGGCGGCCTGCCGGCCGAGGCCGGCCCCAGTCGCGCCGACGAAGTCGCCCTCTTCCAATTATCTGGCGGCAGCACCGGCACGCCCAAGCTGATTCCGCGCACCCACAACGACTACTACTACAGCGTGCGCCGCAGCGCAGACATCTGCGAACTCGGCCCGCACACCCGCTTCCTGTGCGCGCTGCCGGCGCCGCACAACTTCCCGATCAGCTCTCCCGGCGCGCTGGGCGTGTTCCATGCCGGCGGCGCGGTGGTGCTGGCGTCCAGTCCGGAGCCACTGTCCTGCTTCGCGCTGATCGAAAAACACCAGGTGGACATCGCCGCCCTGGTTCCGCCGGCGGTGGCGCTGTGGCTGCAGGCCGCGCCCGGCAGGGAACCGCAGCTCGCCAGCCTGAAACTGCTGCAGGTGGGCGGCGCCAGCTTCGCCGAAGCCACCGCGCGCCAGGTGCCGGCGGTGCTGGGCTGCCGCCTGCAACAGGTGTTCGGCATGGCCGAGGGGCTGGTCAACTACACCCGCCTCGACGACGGCGACGACATCGTATTCGGCTGCCAGGGCCGGCCGATGAGCGACGCCGACGAGGTGAAGGTGCTGGACGAGGCCGGCCACCCGGTGCCGCCGGGCGCGCCCGGCATGCTGGCGACCCGCGGCCCCTACACCTTCCGCGGCTACTACCAGGCCCCGGAACACAACCAGCGGGTATTCGACAACGAAGGCTTCTACTACTCGGGCGACGTGGTGGTGGCCGACGAGCGCGGCTATCTGCGCGTGGTGGGCCGGGTGAAGGACCAGATCAACCGCGGCGGCGAGAAGATCGCCGCCGAAGAAGTGGAACACCTGTTGCTGCAACACCCGCAGGTGGCGCAAGCCGCGCTGGTGGCGATGCCCGATGCGCTACTGGGGGAGAAAAGCTGCGCTTTCATCGTGCCGCGCGCCGATGAGCTCAAGCCGATGACCCTGCGCCGCTTCCTGCGCGAGCAGGGCGTGGCCGACTACAAGCTGCCGGACAAATTCGAACTGGTGACCAGCTTGCCGCTGACCCATGTCGGCAAGATAGACAAACAAACGCTGCGCCGGCAACTGGCCGCGGCAGGAGCCTGAATTCCATATGAGCATCCCTACTCTCAACGCCTACCCGCTGCCGCAGGCAGCGGACTTCCCCGCCAACAAGACCGCCTGGACAGTCGAACCGGCGCGCGCGGCATTGCTGATCCACGACATGCAGCGCTACTTCCTCGCCTTCTACGGCGAGGACAGCCCGCTGGTAGCCGCGCTGGTCGCCAAGGTTGACGCCCTGCGGCGCTGGGCCGACAGCCACGGCGTGCCGGTGGTGTACACCGCGCAGCCGACCGAGCAAGACCCGCGAGACCGCGCGCTGCTCAACGACATGTGGGGGCCGGGCCTGACCCGCGCCGATCCGGCCTTGCAGCAGGTGACCCCGGCGCTGGCGCCGCGCCCGGACGACATCGTGCTGGTGAAGTGGCGCTACAGCGCCTTCCAGCGCAGCGACTTGCAGCAACGGATGAAGGATTGGGGCCGCGACCAGCTGGTGATCTGCGGCGTGTACGCGCACATCGGCTGCATGATGACCGCCTGCGACGCCTTCATGCGCGACATCCAGGCCTTCATGGTGGGCGACGCGGTAGCGGACTTCAGCGAGGAAGAGCACTGGATAGCGCTGCGTTACGTGGCCACCCGCTGCGGCGCGGTGATCTCCGCCGCCGACCTGGCACCTGCCGCCGCCCCGGCGCTGGACCGCGCATGGCTGAAAGCCCAGGTGCTGGCGGTGCTGGAGGATGGCGATGACAGCCTGGCCGGCGACGACAACCTGCTGGACTACGGCCTGGACTCGATACGGGTGATGGCGCTGGTATCGCAATGGCAGGCGCTGGGACTGACCATCCATTTCGAAGACCTGGCGCGCGCGCCCTCGCTGGACGGCTGGTGGGCGGTGATCGCCGCTCAGCGCCCGGAAGCCGAGGAGGCGTAAGCCATGCGAAGTCTAGATTTCAACGGCCAATGCGTATGGGTGACCGGCGCGGCCCAGGGCATAGGCCACGAAGTGGCGCGCCGCTTTGTCGAGGCCGGCGCGCGGGTGATCGCCCTCGACTGGCAATTCCCGGCCGAGGCCGAACAGGGCGCGTTGCGCTCGCTGCCGCTGGATATCCGCGACGCCGCGGCGGTGGCGGCGTTGTGCGCTCGGCTGGCCGGTGAGCAGTCGCTGCCGGACGTGCTGGTGAACGCCGCCGGCGTGCTGCGGCTGGGCGCGCTGGACGCGCTGTCGCCGGACGACTGGCAGCAATGCCTGGCGGTGAATGTCAGCGGGCCGTTCTACCTGCTGCGCGAACTGCTGCCGCACTTCAAGGCGCAGCGGCGCGGCGCCATCGTCAACGTGGCCTCCAACGCCGCCCATGTGCCGCGCATGGAGATGGCGGCCTACGGCGCCTCCAAAGCGGCGATGGCCAGCCTCAGCCACAACGCCGCGCTGGAGCTGGCGCCCTATGGCGTGCGCTGCAATGTCGTGTCGCCCGGCTCCACCGACACACCGATGCTACGCGGCATGTGGCAAGACGAGAACGGCGCGGCGCGCACCATCGCCGGCAAGCCGGAGGCCTACCGCCTGGGCATTCCGCTGGGCAAGCTGGCCACCGTCGCCGATATTGCCGGCGTGGTGCTGTTCCTGGCTTCCGACCTGGCCGGACACGTCACCATGCAGGACGTGGTGGTGGACGGCGGCGCCACGCTGGCAGCCTGAGCATGCGGCCGTCGCAGGAGCGGCGGCCCTGGCGGCCGCCAGGCGCGCAACCGCCCTGTCACCCATTCCGGGACCGGCCCATGCCGGCCCGGCCGCACGCGCGGGCCGAACCCGCTGCGCGGATCCTCCCGTGGAGAACATCATGACTACGCTTGCCAGGCTGGAAGACAGCCAACGCACGCCCGAACCTGCCCATCCCGTTCCACTGGCCTGCCAGGCCGACTATGGCGCCATGGCCACGCCGGCCGAACTGCTGCGCCGCCTGCCGCAGACCGAGGGCGCCAGCGCCGCCGTCCACGCCGGACGCGCGGCGGTGAAACAGGTAATCGCCGGCCAAGACCCGCGCTGGCTGGTTGTCGTCGGCCCCTGCTCCATCCACGATCCACGCGCCGGCCTGGACTACGCCGCCCGCCTGGCCGAACTAGCGGCCGAAGTGGACGACACCCTGCTGATCGTGATGCGCGCCTACTTCGAAAAGCCGCGCACCAGCGTGGGCTGGAAAGGCCTGGTCAACGATCCCTATATGGACGACAGCTGCTGCGTGGACGAGGGCATGCACATCGCCCGCCGCTTCCTGCTGGCGGCGAGCGAGCTGGGCCTGCCGCTGGCCGGCGAGGCGCTAGACCCGCTGTCGCCGCTGTATCTGTCCGATCTCTACAGCTGGACCGCCATCGGCGCGCGCACCACCGAATCGCAGATCCACCGCGAACTGGCCTCCAGCCTGGACAGCGTGGTGGGCTTCAAAAACAGCACCGACGGCTCGCTGGGCGCCGCGCTCAACGCCATCGTCTCCGCCAGCAGCCCGCACGCCTTTCTCGGCATGGGCCGGGACGGCCGGATCACGGTGGTCAATAGCCGCGGCAATCCGCATTGCCACCTGGTGCTGCGCGGCGGCGGCGGCCGGCCCAACTACGACTCGGTCAGCATCGAGCTGGCCGAACAAGCGCTGAAGAAGCACGACATCCCGCCCGCCATCATGGTGGACTGCGCCCATGGCAATTCGTGGAAAAAGCACGACAAGCAGCCGCTGGTGCTGGCCGACGTGGTCGGACAGATCGTCCACGGCAACCGCGGCATACGCGGCATCATGCTGGAGAGCTTCATCGAGCCTGGCAATCAGCCGATACCGGCCGATCTGTCCGAGCTACGCTATGGCTGCTCGGTGACCGACCCATGCGTGGATTGGGACACCACGGCGCGCATCCTGTGCGAAGCACGCAGGCGGCTGAGGCCATTGCTGGAACATTGAATCCTATCAAACGGGCAAGCCTGAAGGCCTGCCCGCGCTAGGAGCTAATACGCAGGCGTACAGTTCGGCCCCGTCCACCGCCCATCGCTGTTCAGCGTCACACCGGGATCCTGCATCCGGCAATCTGGCAGTTTGGCCTTACTATCCGTGGTAGTGGGAATGACGATAACGGTGGTGGCGGCAGGTGCGGCAGGCTGGGCTGCTGGTTGATGCATCTGTTTCTGCGCTTCTTCCATGCGCGCGCGCATGTCTTGCTCGCGTTTGTCAGACTGCTTCATCATGCATTTGGCGAAACTATCCGTGCCGGGCTGGAAGCCGTAACCGGCACAGGCGTTTTGATCCATCGCGCGTAATTCTTCCGGACTGGCGCAGGCAGTCAGCGCCAGAGCGGCGCTGGCGATAGCGATCAACAGGGGCAGGATTCTCATCTACCGGTTTCTCCATGGCTGAACGGTGATCTAGGGGCGCAAGCTTTGCAAACTTGTCTTCCTATCTATAGAAGCCAGGTTTTTTTTTGCAACCGCTCCCCTGGCCAAGCCGGCCATTGCGGCGATTTGAACAGGCCAGATCAGATGGCCTACCCCGCATGTTCATGCGCAATGCTTACCGGCAATGCCCCTTAAGCAGCCTTGGCTTAGCATGCGTTCTTTTGCCAATGAGCTAGCAGGTGCGCGGGCAAGGCCTGATAGCCTGATAGCCTGCCCGCCCTACCGGGCTAATCGAAATATAAGCATGTTAAATACAAAAACCCCCGCCAAGGCGGGGGTTGTCGTCTTTCGTCCGACTGCGAAGGGGCGAAAAAGTTTACTGGGTCTTCAGACCGAAGGAGTCGGCGGTCGCCTGGGCGGTTTTGGCTTCCTCTTCCAGCAGGGCCTTGATCGACAGGCGGATGCGGCCGCGGTCGTCCATTTCGATGGCCTTGACCTTGACCACTTGGCCTTCCTTCAGGTAGTCGGCCACGTTCTTGATGCGCTCGTTGGCGATCTGCGAAATGTGGACCAGGCCATCCTTGCCCGGCAGGATGGAAACGATGGCGCCGACGTTGTTGTCGAGGATCTTGACCACGGTGCCTTCGTACACCTTGCCCACTTCCACTTCAACGGTGATCTCTTCGATGCGCTTCTTGGCCGCTTCCGCGCCCTCGTTGCTGATCGAAGCGATGGTGATGGTGCCGTCTTCCTCGATATTGATCTCGCAGCCGGTATCCTTGGTGATGGAGCGGATGGTTTCGCCGCCCTTGCCGATCACTTCGCGGATCTTTTCCGGATTGATCTTCATCACGTACAGGCGCGGAGCGTGGGCGGACAGCTCTTGCGGGCCGTCAACGGCTTCCTTCATCAGGCCCAGAATGTGCAGACGGCCTTCCTTGGCCTGGTCCAGCGCAACCTGCATGATGTCCTTGGTGATGCCCTGGATCTTGATGTCCATCTGCAGCGCGGTGATGCCCGAGGCGGAACCGGCTACCTTGAAGTCCATGTCGCCCAGGTGGTCTTCGTCGCCCAGGATGTCGGTCAGCACCGCGAAGCGGTTGCCTTCCAGGATCAGGCCCATGGCGATGCCGGCGACGTGCGCCTTCAGCGGCACGCCGGCGGACAGCAGCGACAGGCAGCCGCCGCAGACCGAAGCCATCGAGGAGGAGCCGTTGGATTCGGTGATTTCCGAAACCACGCGCATCGAGTAGCCAAACTCGTCTTCCGGCGGCAGCACCGCTACCAGCGCGCGCTTGGCCAGGCGGCCGTGGCCGATTTCGCGGCGCTTCGGCGGGCCCATGCGGCCGGCTTCGCCGGTGGAGTACGGCGGGAAGTTGTAGTGCAGCATGAAGCGTTCGGTGTATTCGCCGGCCAGCGCGTCGATGATCTGCTCGTCCTGCTTGGTGCCCAGCGTGGTCACCACCATGGCCTGGGTTTCGCCGCGGGTAAACAGCGCGGAACCGTGGGTGCGCGGCAGCACGTTGTTGCTGATGCTGATCGGGCGCACGGTGCGGGTGTCGCGGCCATCGATGCGCGCTTCGCCTGCCAGGATCTGGCCGCGGACGATTTCAGCTTCCAGACCCTTGAAGATGCCCTTGATCTCGTTGGCCAGCAGAGTGTCGGTGGTTTCGTTGATCAGCGCAGCCTTGACATCGGCCCAGGCTTCGTTGATGACAACGGTGCGGGCTTGCTTCTGGCGCAGGCGGAAGGCGGCGGCGAGCTTCTCGCCGGCGATGCCGCGCACCTGGGCGATCAGCTCTTCGTTGGCGACCGGAGCAGCCCAGTCGAACATCACCGGATTCACTTCGTCGGCCAGTTCGTTGATGGCCCGGATCGCGGCCTGCATCTGGTCGTGGCCGAACACCACGGCGCCCAGCATCACGGCTTCGGACAGTTCCTTGGCTTCGGATTCCACCATCAGCACGGCGCGCTGGGTGCCGGCAACCACCAGGTCCATCGCCGAGGTGGCCAGTTCGGACTTGGTCGGGTTCAGCACGTATTCGCCGTTAACGTAACCGACGCGGGCAGCGCCGATCGGGCCGGCGAACGGCAAGCCGGAGATGGCCAGCGCGGCGGAAGCGCCGATCATCGCGGGAATGTCGGAATCCACTTCCGGATTCAGCGACATCACGGTGGCTACGATCTGCACGTCATGGTAGAAGCCTTCCGGGAACAGCGGGCGGATCGGACGGTCGATCAGGCGGCTGGTCAGCACTTCTTTTTCCGACTGCTTGCCTTCGCGCTTGAAGAAGCCGCCCGGGATCTTGCCGGCGGCGTAGGTGCGCTCCAGGTAGTCGACGGTCAGCGGGAAGAAGTCCTGACCCGGCTTGACGTTCTTGCCGCCAACCACGGTCACCAGCACAACGGTGTCTTCTACGGATACGATGACGGAACCGGATGCCTGGCGGGCGATTTCGCCGGTTTCCAGAGTGACGGTGTGACGGCCATACTGGAACGATTTAGTAATTTTGTTGAACACGAGGGTTTCCCTATCTTGAGTTCGATTATCAAAACACGCGAGCCGGAAAAAACAACGGGAACCCCTAAAAATTCTGACCTGCCGGTTAGATCGGAATTTTTAGAGGCTCCCCCCGTTGTTACGACAATATAACTCGCGTTACTGCCGGTATGAAAAAGTCGCAGCAAGCTGCGACTTTTTCAGAACCGTTGCCGATTACTTGCGCAGGCCCAGACGAGCGATCAGCGCGCGGTAAGCGTCAGCGTCGGTGCTCTTCAGGTAGTCCAGCAGACGGCGACGACGGCTAACCATCTTCAGCAGACCACGACGGCTGTGGTGGTCCTTGGTGTTGGCCTTGAAGTGGGGGGTCAGGTCGTTGATGCGTGCGGTCAGCAGGGCAACTTGCACTTCGGACGAACCAGTGTCGCCTTCGGCACGTTGGAAGCTTTTAACGATTTCTGCTTTTTGTTCGGCGGTCATTGCCATTTGGATTACTCCAGTTTCATTAGGGGGTTTGAAAACCCGACAAGTGCGGCGAGCAGGAAAACCAACCCATTCCACACTCCGGTAGTGTGCCGCTCAGGACGTTGCCGCCTGGGTGGCCAGGAGCCGGATCGGATGCAGGCGACCATCGTCGCGCGCCTCGCCCAGCCCCATGAAGCTCCGGGTGGATGCATGATAAACCCGGAAGCGCTGCATTTTCTCACACTTTTCGGCAAAAAGCACGGGTTGCCCATTCATGAACTTGCCGATCTCGCCGTCGGCCAACTCGGTCTGCGGCAGATGCCTGACCAGCACGTCCGCAGGCATCAGCAAAGCCTCGCGCGCCGCCATCTCCAACCCTTCCAGGCCGGCCAGCGTATGCGCCTCGCCCAGGCTGAAACCACCGGTGGCGGTGCGGCGCAGGCCGATCAAATGAGCGCCGCAACCGAGCGTCTCGCCGATGTCACAGGCCAGCGTGCGGATATAAGTGCCCTTGCTGCACACCACGTCGATCACCGCGGTGTCGCCGTCCAGGCTGATCAACTCCAGCTGGTGTATCGTTACCCGGCGCGCTTCGCGTTCTATCTCTATCCCGGCGCGGGCGTACTCATACAACGGCTTGCCCTGATGCTTCAACGCCGAATACATCGGCGGCACCTGGCTGATCTCGCCGCGGAAGCCTTCCATCGCCACCAACAGCGCATCGCGGTCGAACACGGCCGGCCGCTCCGACACCACCTCGCCCTCGACATCGCCGGTGGTGGTCACCACGCCGAACTTCACCGTGGCGCGGTAGCCCTTGTCGGCATCCAGCAGATAAGACGAAAACTTGGTGGCCTCGCCCAGGCATACCGGCAGCAGGCCGGTGGCCAGCGGATCCAGCACGCCGGTATGGCCGGCCTTGGCGGCGTTCAGCAGCCAACGCGCCTTCTGCAACGCATTGTTGCTGGAAATGTCGTAGGGTTTGTCTATCAGCAGCACCCCGTCGATCAGGCGCTTGGTGCTGCGCGGCTTGCTCATTCCTTGCCGCCTTCGCCGGCCTCTTCATCAGGCGCCGCGGCACCGAATTTCTCCGCGTCTTCGCGCGCCACCTGGTTGATCAGGCTGGTCAGATGCATGCCGCGCTCCACCGATTCGTCGTAGACGAAATGCAGCTGCGGCATGCTGAACATCTTGATACTGCGGCCCAGCTCGTTGCGCAGATAGCCGGCGGAGCTTTCCAGCGCCTCTTGGGTGGCTTCGCGGGTGGATTCCACCATCACGGTGTAATACACCTTGGCGTGCGAGTAATCGCGGGTCACTTCCACCTGGGTGATGGTGATCCAGCCCGCGCGCGGGTCCTTCAAGCCGGTGCGGGTCAGTTCGGCCAGCTCGCGCTGGATCTGCTCGGACACGCGGTCGGCACGGGAGAAACCTTTTTTGGCTTTTGCCATGTCACTTCCAATTCTGTTCTATCACGGCCGGCAAGGCCGCTTCAGCCACGAATCCCGGCAAAGCGCACGCGCGGCGGCATGCGCTTTGCGGGTTTCCGCAGCAGCAATATGAAAAAAGGCGAGCGCCAGCCGACCTTTCGGCCGACCGGCACCCGCCCCTGACGTTCCTGTTACAGGGAACGCGCGACTTCCACGATTTCGAACGCTTCCAGCTGGTCGCCTTCCTGGATGTCGTTGAAGTTCTTCAGCATCAGGCCGCATTCGTAGCCCTGCTTCACTTCCTTCACGTCGTCCTTGAAGCGCTTCAGCGATTCCAGTTCGCCGGTGTGCACCACCACGTGATTGCGGATCAGACGGACCGAAGCCGTGCGCTTGATCATGCCGTCGGTCACCATGCAACCTGCGATGTTGCCAACCTTGGACACCGAAATCACCTGACGGATCTCGACGGTACCCAGGATCTGTTCCTTCTTCTCCGGAGCCAGCATGCCGGACAGCGCGGCCTTCACCTCGTCCACCGCATCGTAGATGATGCTGTAGTAGCGGATGTCGACGCCTTCGTTCTCGGCCAGCTTGCGCGCGGCGGCGTCGGAGCGGGTATTGAAGCCGATCACGATGGCCTTGGACGCGATCGCCAGGTTGATGTCCGATTCCGAGATGCCACCCACGCCGGAGTGCAGGATGCTGACGCGCACTTCGTCGGTGGACAGCTTCTGCAGGCTGCCGGCCAGCGCTTCGTACGAACCTTGCACGTCGGCCTTGATGATCAGCGACAAGGTCTGCACTTCGCCTTCGGTCATCTGGGCGAACATGTTCTCCAGCTTGGAAGCCTGCTGCTTGGCCAGACGCACGTCACGGAACTTGCCGGCGCGGAACAGGGCGATTTCACGCGCCTTCTTCTCGTCGGCCAGAACCATGGTGTCTTCGCCGGCTTGCGGCACGTCGGACAGGCCCAGGATTTCCACCGGGATCGCCGGACCCGCCGAGTCGATTGGCTTGCCGTTTTCGTCCATCATGGCGCGGACGCGGCCGAAGGCGGTGCCGGCCAGTACCACGTCGCCCTTCTTCAGGGTGCCGGACTGAACCAGCAGCGTCGCCACCGGACCGCGGCCCTTGTCGAGTCGGGCCTCGACGATGATGCCCTTGGCCATGGTATCCACCGGAGCCTTCAGCTCCAGCACTTCAGCCTGCAACAGGATGGCTTCCAGCAGCCCGTCGATATTGGTGCCCATCTTGGCGGACACTTCGACGAACTGGGTGTCGCCGCCCCAGTCTTCCGGCACCACTTCGTGCGATACCAGTTCCTGGCGGATGCGTTCGACGTTGGCGCCGATCTTGTCGATCTTGTTGACCGCAACCACGATAGGCACCTTGGCGGCCTTGGCGTGGTGGATCGCCTCGATCGTTTGCGGCATCACGCCGTCGTCGGCAGCCACCACCAGCACGACGATGTCGGTGGCCTTGGCGCCGCGGGCGCGCATCGCGGTAAACGCTTCGTGACCCGGGGTATCCAGGAAGGTGATCATGCCGCGCGGGGTTTCCACGTGGTAGGCGCCGATGTGCTGGGTAATGCCGCCGGCTTCGCCCGCCGCAACCTTGGCGCGGCGGATGTAGTCCAGCAACGAGGTCTTGCCGTGGTCGACGTGGCCCATCACGGTCACCACCGGGGAACGCGATTTTTCCACCACTTCGATGGTCTCGCCTCCGGTCACTTCCAGGTAGGCTTCCGGATCGTCCGCCTGCGCGGCCTTCGGCTTGTGGCCCATTTCCTCCACGACGATCATCGCGGTTTCCTGGTCCAGCACCTGGTTGATGGTAACCATCATGCCCATCTTCATCAGCGTCTTGATCACTTCCACGGCCTTGACGGCCATGCGGTGAGCCAGTTCCGCCACGGTGATGGTTTCCGGCACCAGAACTTCATGCACGATGGGTTCGGTCGGGGTCTGGAAAGCATGCTGGTTGTTGCCTTGCTTATGCTTGCCCTTGCCGCCGCGCGACTTCCAGTCGCTGCCGGCATCGCCGCCCTTAGTCTTCAGACCGCGGCCGCCCTTCTTGTTGTCGTCCCAACGGTCGCCGCCCTTCTTGCCGCCGCCCTTCTTGGCGTCCGGACGGCCGGCAACGGTAGCCGGAACCACCGGAGCGCCGGGCACGCCAGGCGCAGCCGGACGCGGACCACGGTTGTCGCCTGCCGGGCGCGGGCCGCGATTGTCGCCGGCGCCTGCCGGACGCGGACCGCGATTATCGCCTGCCGGACGCGGACCGCGATTGTCGCCTGCGCCTGCCGGGCGCGGGCCGCGATTATCGCCTGCCGGACGCGGGCCGCGGTTGTCGCCCGCCGGGCGCGGGCCGCGATTGTCGCCTGCCGGACGCGGACCGCGCTCGTCGCGCTGTTCGCGCGGCTGCTCACGCGGCGGTTCCGGAGCGCGCGGCGCCTCGACCACCGGCGCCGGCTGCGATGCGGCCAGCTTGGCGGCCTGACGGCGCTCTTCGCGTTCGATCTTTTCGCGCATCAGCTCTTGCTGGCGGGCGCGGAATGCCACCTGGCGCTTTTCCTCGGCTTCGCGCGAAGCGATTTCTTCCGGCGACAGAATGGAGGCCACGGTGCGGACTGCCGGAGCCGGCTTCGGCTCAGGCTTGGACTCAACCTTGGGCTCCGGCTTCGGTTCCGGCTTGGCCTCAACCTTAGGTTCCGGCTTCGGCTCGGGCTTCGGTTCCGACTTGGCTTCCACCTTGGGCTCGGCTTTCGGTTCGGCCTTGGCCTCTACCGGGGCGGCGGCCTTAGGCGCGTCTTCCGGACGGGCAACCACGCGCTTCTTGCGGGTTTCCACCGTCACGGTGCCACCGTCGGCCTTCTTCACTTCGGAAGTGGACTTGCGGGTCAGAGTGATATTGGAGTCCTCGCGCGCGCCATGCGAACGCTTCAGGTAGTCCAGGAGCTGGGACTTGTCTTGCGCCGACAGCGTGTCTTCCGGCGAGCGCTTGCTCACTCCGGCTGCCTTCAGCTGCTCCAGCAGGCGTTCCGGCGAGAGATTCATCTCACCGGCAAATTGTTTTACATTCGTCAAAACCATGCGTCTTCCCAAATTCCGTAAATACTTCCCGAGAAAGCCTTACTGGTTAAACCAGTGTTCGCGCGCCTTCATGATGATTGCGCGTGCAGCTTCCGCTTCCATGCCGGTCATGTCCACCAGATCGTCAACGGCCAGGTCGGCCAGATCGTCGCGGGTGGCCACACCGCCTGCGGCCAGCTTGCGAACCAGCTCGGCATCCAGGCCTTCAACGTCCTTCAGGTCGTCGGATACATTTTCAACCTGCTCTTCGGACGCGATGGCCTGCGTCAGGAGCGCATCACGGGCGCGGCTACGCAGCTCGCCCACCAGCTCCTCGTTGAAGCCTTCGATTTCCAGCATTTCTTCCAGCGGCACATAGGCCACTTCTTCCAGCGCGGCAAAACCTTCGCTGACCAGCTTGGCGGCGACATCCTCGTCGATGCCCAGCGCGCCGGCGAACAACTGACGCAAGGCGGCGTCTTCTGCCTGGTGCTTCTCTTCCGCCTCGGTCACGGTCATGATGTTCAGGTACCAGCCGGTCAACTCCGCAGCCAGCTTGACGTTCTGGCCGCTACGGCCGATCGCCAGCGCCAGCTGCTCTTCCTCGACGATCACGTCCATACTGTGATTGTCTTCGTCCACCATGATCCGGCTCACTTCAGCCGGCGACAACGCGTTGATCACGAACTGCGCCGGTTCCGGCGCCCACAGCACGATGTCGACGCGTTCGCCCGCCAACTCCTGGGTCACGGCCTGTACGCGGGAACCGCGCATGCCGATGCAGGTGCCTTGCGGATCGATGCGGGCGTCGTTGGCCTTGACGGCGATCTTGGCGCGCATGCCCGGGTCGCGCACAGCGGCGCGGATTTCCAGCATGCCCTCGTCGATCTCCGGCACTTCCAGCTCGAACAGCTTGGCCAGAAATTCCGGCGCGGTGCGCGACAGGATCAGCTGCGGGCCGCGACCCTGACGATCGATGCGCAACAGGTAGGCCTTGACGCGGTCGCCCACGCGCAGGTTTTCCTTCGGAATCATCTGGTCGCGCGGCAGCACCGCTTCCAGCTTACCGCACTCGACGATGGCATTGCCGCGCTCGATGCGCTTGATGGTGCCGATCACCAGGTGCTCGCGACGCTGCAGGAAGTCGTTGAGGAGCTGCTCGCGCTCGGCGTCGCGAATGCGCTGCAGGATCACCTGCTTGGCAGTTTGCGCGCCGATGCGGCCGAACTCCACCGCCTCCATCGCTTCTTCGATGACGGCGCCGACGTCGACCCGCGGATCACGCTGGCGGGCGTCGGTCAGACCGATTTCCTTGCTTTCGAACTCCAGCAGGTCATCCTCGACCACCGTCCAACAGCGGAAGGTCTGGTGCTGACCGGTGTGGCGGTCGATCTCGACGCGCACATCCATCTCGTCATCGGTAAACTTCTTTTTGGTTGCCGAAGCAAGCGCCATCTCAAGGGCGGAAAACACCACATCCTTGCTGACATTCTTTTCGCTCGCCAGGGCATCCACCAGCAACAAAATCTCGCGACTCATGCATTCCTCTCCGAATTTTGTCCTTTTACGTGGCCTAGTGCCGTCCCGACCTCAAAACTCAGGCTCAATCCTGGCCTTGTCGATATTGGCAAACGGTATCACCACGATGCGGCCATCCACCTCAAGCTTCACGGAGCCATCCTCGACCCCGGCAAGACGACCGGTAAATTTCTTCTGCTGCTCGATCGGCATGCGCGTCTTGACCTTGGCGAGCTGACCAGCGAAACGGACAAAATCGGCTTCCTTCTTCAGAGGACGATCCAGACCCGGCGAAGACACTTCCAGCCGCTCGTAGTCCACGTTCTCGACCATGAAGAGTCGAGTGAGGTGATTGCTCACCAGCACGCAGTCTTCCACGGTGATGCCACCGGGCTTGTCGATAAATACGCGAAAACCGCCACCCGGGGTTATTTCAAAATCGACCAACTCGTAGCCGAAACCCTGCAGGGTGTTTTCCAGCAGCAAACGAACATCCATTGCTTTTTCCACAAATAAAAAATGGGCGAAACGCCCATCCCTAACCGCTGCGATTGTAACCTATTTCCAAAGAAAAGAAAACCTTGTGCCCCGCCCTGCCGCCAGGCCGCGCTACGGCTATGCCAGACAATTTTTGCGAGACGATTTCAGTTACGGTACATTACCGCGAATCAAACTCAAGTTTGAGCGCAGCGGCCTCGGCCGCCAAGACAACGACTAAAAACAGCGACACGCTAAACCGATTCGCCGCCGGCCGCGCCGGGGCGATGCTCGCTAAAACCCGCACGACGGAGAAACCCGGATTTATGGATAAGGTGTGGCTTAAAAACTACCAGGCTGGGGTTGCCCACGAAATCGACATCAATCAGTTCCAGTCGGTAACCGAGGTGTTCGACCGCAGCGTCAAGAAATTCAGCGACCGGCCGGCGATGGCCTGCATGGGCAAGGTGCTCAGCTATGCCGAACTGGACGCCCTCAGCGGCCAGTTCGCGTCCTTCCTGCAGCACCGGCTGGGCCTCAAGAAGGGCGACCGCGTGGCGGTGATGATGCCCAATCTGCTGCAGTACCCGATCACGGTGTTCGGCACACTGCGCGCCGGCGGCGTGGTGGTCAACGTCAATCCGCTGTACACCCCGCGCGAGCTGGAGCACCAGTTGAAGGACGCCGGCGCCGAAACCATCGTCATCCTGGAGAACTTCGCCGGCGTGCTGGAGCAGGTGCTGCCGCGCACTCAGGTCAAGAACGTGGTGATCGCCTCCATCGGCGACATGCTGGGCTTCCCCAAGCGCCAGTTGGTGAACTTCGTGGTGCGCAAGGTGAAGAAGATGGTGCCGCCATGGCACCTCCCCGGCCACATCCCCTTCAACGACGCCCTGGCCAGCGGCAGCCGGCAACCATATAAGACGATGGCGCTCACCCACGATGACATCGCCTTCCTTCAATACACCGGCGGCACCACCGGCGTGGCCAAGGGCGCCGAGCTGTTGCACAGGAACATCGTCGCCAACATGCTGCAGGCCAGCGCCTGGGTGAAACCGCTGATCCGCGAGGGTCAGGAAGTGATCGTCACCGCGCTGCCGCTGTACCATATCTTCTCGCTGACCGCCAACCTGATGGTGTTCACCGAAATGGGCGCGATGAACCTGCTGATCACCAATCCGCGCGACATCTCCAGCTTCATCAAGGAAATGAGGAAATACCCGGTCACCTGCATCACCGGGGTCAACACGCTGTTCAACGCGCTGCTGAACCACCCGGAATTCGCCAAGCTGGACTTCTCCACCTGGCGGCTGACGCTGGGCGGCGGCATGGCGGTGCAGAAGACGGTGGCGGACAAGTGGAAGGCGGTCACCGGCGTGACGCTGGCCGAAGCCTACGGCCTGACCGAAACTAGCCCGGCCGCCTGCATCAACCCGATGGACCTGAAGGCATACAACGGCACCATCGGCCTGCCGATCTCGTCCACCGACATCGAGATCCGCGACGCCGAAGGCAAGCCCGTGCCGCAAGGCGAGCAAGGCGAACTGTGCATCCGCGGTCCGCAGGTGATGCGCGGCTACTGGCAGCGCCCGGACGAAACCGCCAAGGTGCTGGGCGCCGACGGCTTCCTCGCCACCGGCGACATGGCGATGCTGACGCCGGAAGGCTTCGTCAAGCTGGTGGACCGCAAGAAGGACATGATCCTAGTGTCCGGCTTCAACGTCTATCCCAACGAGATCGAGGACGTGGTGGCCAGCCACCCGGACGTGCTGGAAGTGGCCTGCATCGGCGTGCCGGACGACAAGTCCGGCGAAGTGGTGAAGATATTCGTGGTGAAGAAGAACCCAGCCCTCACCGACAAGGACATCATCCGCCACTGCCGCGAAAACCTTACCGGCTACAAGGTGCCCAAGCTGGTGGAGTTCCGCAGCGAGCTGCCCAAGACCAACGTCGGCAAAATCCTGCGCCGCGCGCTGCGCGACCAGGAAACCGCCAAACAGGCCTGACGTCGGTACGCCATGCCACCCCAACCGCCGCGCATCCCGCCGGCGGTTTTTTTCTTGCCGCGGCGGCTACACTGTAGCCAGTACCACGCCAACCGGCACAGGAGCGCCACCGATGCTGATGCTGCCCTTCTTCAAACTGATGGCCGAACGCAAGGCCAGCGATCTGTTCATGACCAGCTTCTCGCCGCCGATGCTGAAGCTGGACGGCGAGCTGCAGCCGGTCAACGACAAGCCCCTCACCCCGGACATGGTCAAGCAGTTGGCCTACAGCCTGATGAGCGAGGCGGAAATCGCGGCCTTCGAGCATGAGCGCGAGATGAATCTTGGCCACCCGGTCCCGGGCCTGGGCAGCTTCCGCATCAACATCTTCTGGCAGCGCGGCTCGGTGGGCATGGTAGTGCGCTACATCCTGCCCAGCATCCCTTCGCTGGAGCAGCTGCAGTTGCCGCCGATGCTGGCGGAACTGGTCAAGCAGAAGCGCGGCCTGGTGCTGGTGGTGGGCTCCACCGGCTCCGGCAAGAGCTCCACCGTGGCGGCCATGCTGCAGACACGCAACCAAACCATGAAAGGCCACATCCTCACCGTCGAGGACCCGATCGAATTTCTCTACCGCCACGACAAGTCCATCGTCAACCAGCGCGAAGTCGGCTTCGACACCCTGTCCTACGCCCGCGCGCTGAAGAACGCGATGCGCGAGGCGCCGGACGTGCTGATGATAGGCGAGATCCGCGATCCGGAGACCATGGGCCACGCCATCACCTACGCCCAGTCCGGCCACCTGTGCCTGTCCACGCTGCACGGCAACAACAGCTACCACATGCTGAACCGGGTAATCAATTTCTTCCCGCCCGAAGCCCGCGGCATGCTGCTGACGGACCTGTCGGCCTCGCTGCGCGCCGTGATTTCGCAACGGTTGGTGCAGACGCTGGACGGCGGCCGGGTGCCGGCGATCGAACTGATGATCAACACGCCGCACATTTCGGAGTTGATTCGGGGCGGAGAGATAGACAAAATCAAGGAAGCCATCGAAAACAGCATGAGCGATGGCTCGCAGACCTTCGAACAGGCGCTGTTCCAATTGTACAAGAGCGGACGCATCAGCCTGGACGAGGCGCTGAAAAACGCCGACTCGCCGACCAATCTGTACTGGCTGATCAACCAGGCCAAGGACGGCGCCAAGGGCAAGCCCAAATCTGGCCCCGACAGCGCGGCCAACTTCGACAGCATCAAACTGGACCTGTAACCCACCCGATGATTACCCTGTACGGCATTCCCAACTGCAGCACCGTGAAAAAAGCCCGCCAATGGCTGGCCGACAACGGCATTGACTACCACTTCCACGACTTCAAGAAACAAGGCATAGACGCCGAACGCCTGCAGGCCTGGACCCAGCAGGTGCCGCTGGCCAAGCTGCTCAACCGCCAGGGCACCACTTGGCGCGCGCTGGCGGACGACAGCAAGGCCGCGGCCGACGACGCCGCCGGCGCCATCGCGCTGATGCAGGACAAGCCGTCGGTGATCAAGCGCCCGGTGCTGGACCTGGACGGCAAGGTCGGCGTCGGCTTCAGCGAAGCCGACTGGACGGAGCGCTTCGGCCTATGAGCGCGACACTGGATCTCGCCCGCGAACTGATCCGCCGCGACTCCGTCACCCCGCGCGACGAAGGCTGCCAGACGCTGATGATCGCGCGGCTGGAAGCGCTGGGCTTCAAGGTGGAGAAGATGCGCCATGGCGACGTCGACAATTTCTGGGCGCGCCGCGGCGACGCGGCTCCGCTGTTCTGCTTCGCCGGCCATACCGACGTGGTGCCCACCGGTCCGCTGGATAAATGGGACAGCCCGCCGTTCGAGCCCACGGTGCGGGGCGGCCTGCTGTACGGCCGCGGCGCCGCGGACATGAAAGCGTCGCTGGCGGCCTTCGTCACCGCCTGCGAGCGCTTCGTCGCCGCGCATCCGGACCACCGCGGCTCGCTGGCGCTGCTGGTCACCTCGGACGAGGAAGGCGTGGCGCTGGACGGCACCGTCAAGGTGGTAGAAGCGCTGGAGGCGCGCGGCGAAAGCATAGACTACTGCATCGTCGGCGAGCCGACCTCGGAACAACAACTGGGCGACACCATCAAGAACGGCCGCCGCGGCTCGCTGTCCGGCCGCTTGATCGTCCACGGCATCCAGGGCCACATCGCCTATCCGCAACTGGCGAAAAACCCCATCCACCTGATGGCGCCGGCGCTGGCCGAACTGGCCGCCACCCACTGGGACGCCGGCAACGACTTCTTCCCGCCCACCAGCTGGCAAGTGTCCAACATCCAGGCCGGCACCGGCGCCACCAACGTCATTCCCGGCCAGTGCGAGCTGCAGTTCAACTTCCGCTTCTCGCCGGAAAGCACGGCGGAAGCGCTGAAGGAAAGGGTGTACCGGATACTGGACACGCATGGATTGAGCTACGAGCTGCACTGGCAGTTGTCCGGCCAGCCGTTCATCACCCCGCCGGGCGCGCTGACGCGATCGCTGGGCCAGGCCATCGCCGAAACCTCCGGCGCGCAAGCGGCGCTGTCCACCAGCGGCGGCACTTCGGACGGCCGTTTCATCAAGCGCGTCGCGCGCGAGCTAGTGGAATTCGGCCCGATCAACGCCACCATCCACAAGCTGAACGAGTGTGTGGCGGTGGACGACATCGAACCGTTGTCCGGCATTTACCAGCGCACGCTGGAGCTGCTGCTGGCCAAGGCATGATCGTCTCGGCTTCGCTATGCTGAAACCGGCAGGGATGCCGGTTTTTTCATGGCCGCGCGGCGCTGGCGCAGCCGTGGTGGTTTGCGTCCCCAGGCTGAATGTGCCCGACAACGCTAACAGGTAAGCTCCGCATCCATGGAAATCGAAATCGCCAAAATCTTCATCGCCCTCCTGGTGCTGGTCAACCCGCTGGGCGCCATTCCCATCTTCATCAGCCTGACGCCAAACGCCAGCCAGGAGGAGCGCCAGAAAATCGCCAAGACCACCGCCATCTCGGTGGCGGTGGTGCTGTGTCTGTTCGCGGTGGTGGGCGAGACGCTGCTGCGCTTGCTCGGCATCAGCATCGGTTCGTTCCAGGTGGGTGGCGGCATTCTGCTGATGCTGATCGCCATCGCGCTGATGAACGCCAAGCCCGGCCCGACCAAAACGACCAAGCAGGAGCGCGAGGAAGCCGGCCACAAGAGCAATATCGCAGTAGTGCCGATGGCCATCCCGCTGATGACCGGCCCCGGCACCATTTCCACCGTGATCATCTACGCCACCACCGCACACTCCTGGGTGCAGGTAGCGTATCTGCTGATCAGCGGCCTCCTGGTGGCGGTCACCTGCTACGGCGCGCTGGTGCTGGCCACGCCGCTGACCCGGCTGCTGGGCCAGACCGGCATCAACATCGTCAACCGGGTGATGGGCATGCTGCTGGCGGCGGTGTCGGTCGAAATCATCGTCGACGGCGTCTACCGGCTGTTCCCGCAACTGACGCGCTGAACACCGTCACTCCAGCTCCAGCCAGGCCAGCGCCTGCTCCCGCGCATCGAACAGGCGCGAATGGCGGGCGCGCCTGGCCTCGCGCAGATGCTCGGCGTAGCGTTTTCCGCATTCCGCGTCCCTCCACGCCGCCTCGGTGCGCAGCCGGTAGTTCCGCAGCATCTGCAGCAGCTCGCCGGCGAAACAGGTATCGAAAGCGAAAAAAGCGGCCGGCAAGGCCGGCGCGTCCAACAGCAGGCGACAGCTGCCGCGCTCGGCGCAGGCCGCCACCAGATCGGTCGCCCGGCGGGGGCCGTCCAACGACGATAGGCACTCCACCACATCCATCTCCTGCCATTGCAGAACTTGGCAATCCATGCGCTCTCCTTCCCGTTAAACCGCCGCCCCGTCGCGCTCCCACTCCGTTGCAATCAAAGGAATAGGCCAACCTCCTAAGTACATTCCCGCCGATTCGCCGCTTGACTAAACCGCTCCGTTTTTTATAAACCGAATAAGCGAAAACAAACTTTTTCTTCTCGACCATCCCTATCCCGCGAGGATGCCATCGATGTTCAATCAAAAACTGAAATCCGATTTGAATCATGCCCTGCTCCAGCTGGAAAACCAAAAAAGCGTGCTGGACGCGCTGGACCGGTCGATGGCCATCATAGAATTCAGCCCGGACGGCATCATCCTCTCCGCCAATGCCAATTTCGAAGAAACCATGGGCTATACCGCCGACGAAATCATCGGCAAGCACCACAGGATATTCTGCCAGCCGCAGTTCGCCGCCAGCCAGGAATACCAGGCCTTCTGGCAGATATTGCGGACTGGGGGCTTCATCAAGGATCAGTTCAAGCGCATCGCCAAGGATGGCCGCACCGTGTGGCTGGAAGCCAGCTACAACCCTATCCGCGACAATAGAGACCAGGTGGTCAAGGTGATCAAGTTCGCGCTGGACGTCACCCAGGAAGTCAAACTCGCCCATGAGGCGAGAAATATCATGAAGGCGGTCGAGCGCTCGATGGCCGCCATCGAATTCACGCCGGACGGCATCATACTGACCGCCAACGCCAACTTCCTCGACGCCACCGGCTACACCGCCGAGGAAATCATCGGCAAGCATCACCGAATCTTCTGCCCCCCCGATTTCGTGCGCAGCCCCGCCTATGAACACTTGTGGAAGCAGCTGAAACAAGGCGTATTCGTCGCCGGCCGGTTCGAGCGCCTCCACAAGTCCGGCCGGCCGGTCTGGCTGGAGGCCAGCTACAATCCGGTCTTCGATGACGAGGGCGTGGTATTCAAGGTCATCAAGTTCGCCGCCGACATCTCCGATCAGGAAACCGCGCGGCAACAGGATCTGCGCCTGGTGCAGGAAGCTCATCGGCTGTCCGCGGCGTCGGACAGCGCCTCCAACGACGGCCAGCAGGTGATCCGGGACACCATCCGGGCGATGAGCGTGATCGCCGACAGCGCGGGACAGTCGGCGCGACTGATAGAAGATCTGGAACAGAAAACCAATCGCATCACCACCATCGTCAACACCATCCATGAAATCGCCGACCAGACCAATCTGCTGGCGCTGAACGCGGCGATCGAGGCGGCGCGCGCCGGCGAGCAGGGCCGCGGCTTCGCGGTGGTGGCCGACGAGGTGCGCAAGCTGGCCGAACGCACCAGTTCCTCCACCAAGGAGGTGACGGAGATGATAGACGACATCAAGAACGGCACCGGCAACGCCACCGACAGCATCCATGAAATGCTGGTCAAGGCCCAGTTGGGCGAAGAGCACGCCAGCGAGGCCAGCACGTCGATAGACGAGATACGCGCCAGCACTTTGCAGCTGGCCGACGTGGTCAACCACTTCTCCGCGGTGCAGGCCTACTCGACGCAGCCGCCGCCGGAAAGCTAGCGGCCAGGCTTATTCGCCACCGCTCAGCCGCTGGCATCCGTCCGAGATGGCCGTGACCGTCAAACCTTCATAAACAGCGCGCCGTACACGGCAAGCAGCAGCATGCCGCCGCCCAGCGCGATGGCGGCGATGTTCCAGCCGCTGAGCCTGTCGTTGCGCCGGTGCTCCGGCGCCAGCGCCTCGTTGATGCGGCAAACCGCTATCTGCGCCGGCAGCAGGCAGGCGATGGCGGCGTAGCAGACCAACCAGTAAGGCTCGGGCAGCTTCCACAGCATGCTGATGATGATCCAGCCCGCCGACAACGGTCCCGCCGGCAGATCTCCGGCGCCGGCATCGCGCGCGGCATCGCGGATCCGGCTTAGCAGCGCGTAGCAGAAGAAATAGCCAAACACCGCGCGCCAGAAAGGCCAGATGTCGCTCCCCTCCCGCTGTTTGACCAACTGCCAGTTGCGGTAGAACCAGTACATTTCGTACAACCCCAGCGTGCACAGGGACAGGATCAGGAATTTCCGCGGCGACACGGCGAAAAACAACGGCGCCTGGTCATCCCCGATTTCCCGCTCCGGCCCCTCTGCCGGCTGGTCATTGATATAGATCATAAAACTTCCATTCCGGTCAAAAGCGATGCGCGGTGGAAATATATCATGCCGGATCATGCCCACGTCGTCCGCTGCCGCGGGAAAGCCATGGCGTGCGGCGAATCGCGGCGAAAATCCGCATGCAAAACAGTTGCTTGAGGAGACAATCCTTCAGGACAGCGCTCCGGCCAGGCGCCCTCTGTTGGTATACAGCCTCATCTGTATATATATTTTCACAATTATCTGTGCATTGTTTGTACTGATATCCGGCAGTACAAATGGCCCATCCTTCATAGTGCGATGGCGGCCATGTCCAAGCTCGAAACCAAACCGATCAAGATCTACCCCCGTCTGACCAGCGGGCGATTCAACAATCTGCGTGTATCGATGGTGGTGTTGACGCAGCTGGTATTCTTCGGCCTGCCCTGGCTGCAGTGGAACGGCCGCCAGGCGGTGCATTTCAATCTGGCGGAGCATCACTTCCTGATTTTCGGCATCAGCCTGTGGCCACAGGATTTCATCTATCTAGCCGCGCTCTTGGTGGTGTGCGCGCTGGGCCTGTTCTTGTGGACCACGCTGGCTGGCCGGCTGTGGTGCGGCTACAGCTGCCCGCAAACCGTGTACACGCAGATCATGATCTGGATAGAGCGGCTGGTGCTGGGCGACCACAACGCCCGCCGCAAGCTGGACGCCGCTCCGGGCAGCCTGGCCAAATACGGCAAGAAAGGCCTGTGCCAGCTATTGATGGGCGCGTTCTCGCTGTGGACCGGGCTGACTTTCGTCGGCTACTTCACTCCGATGCGCGAGCTGGCAGCATTCAATATGGGACCGTGGGACCTGTTCTGGACGCTGTTCTACGCCGGCTTCACCTGGCTGCTGGCCGGCGTGCTGCGCGAGAAGGTATGCCTGCACATGTGCCCGTACGCCCGCTTCCAGGGCGCGATGTTCGACGACCACACCCTGGTCATCTCCTATGACGCCAAACGCGGCGAGCCCCGCGGCAAGCAGCAGGCGCGCAGCCAGGCCCCGGTCAAGGGCTGCATAGACTGCGGCATCTGCGTGCAGGTGTGCCCGACCGGCATCGACATCCGCGACGGCCTGCAATACGAGTGCATAGGTTGCGCCGCCTGTATCGACGCCTGCGATCAGGTAATGGACAAGATCCAGGCGCCGCGCGGGCTGATCAGCTACACCAGCGCCCAGGCGCAGCAGGGCAAGCCGGCACCGGCGCAATCGCTGCACCGCCCGCGCATCGTCGTCTACTCCTGCCTGTTGGCCGGCATCATCACCCTGTCCACCACCGCGCTGGTCTTGAAGAAGCCGTTCAAGGTAGACGTGCTGCGCGACCGCTCCAGCCTGGTGGAACAGACCGACGACGGCCTGCTGCAGAACCGCTACAACCTGCGCCTGATCAACACCACCGAGCAAGCCCAACGCTACAGCCTGGCCGTGGAGGGCCTGCCCGGCATCAAGCTGGACCAGCCGGCCCAGATCGTTACGGTCAAACCGGCGCAAACCGAGACCGTGGCGGTACGGGTGCAGGCCGAGCCGGAACACGCCACCCGCGGCGCGCACCCGATTTACTTCGTGATACGCTCGCTGGGGGATGACATCACTATCAAGGAAAAGTCCAGCTTCATCGGAGAATGAGGCGGACGGGAAATGAACACATGAACAAGACCGGGCAATTGAGCCAACGTTTCCGCCACGCGATAGAACAGGGCCACCTGCGCGCCGGCGACCGCATGCCCTCGCTGCGCAAGGTATGCCAGGACCACAAGATCAGCATCACCACTGCGCAGCGCGCCTATGCCGAGCTGGAAAAACTGGGACTGATCGAATCGCTGCCGCGCTCCGGCTTCCGGGTGCTGGCGCGCAGCGCCATCCTGCCCAGCAACCTGCCCTTGCACAGCGACGGCAGCGGCATCCGCATCGAACACCTGACCAGCGCGCTGCCCATGCCCTGGGGCTGCCCCTACATGAACCCGGCGCTGATCAACACCACCCCGCTCAGCCGGGCGCTGACCCGCGCGCTGCGGGACTACCGCTACGCGCTGTCCGGCAACGGCAGCACCGGCTACGAGGGCCTGCGGCGCGAATTGACCTTGCGCTACCTGGCGCAAGGCGTGGAGCTGGACGGCGACGAGCTGCTGGTGACCTGCGGCGGCATGGAGGCGCTCAGCCTGGCGATACGGGCGGTGACCAAGCTGTCCGGCAGCGCGGCGATGCTGGTGCTGACGCCGGCCTTCCCGGCGCTGTTCGACCAGTTGGAACAACTGGGCATCGCCGTCCACACGCTGGCCACCCCGCCCGGCCAAGCGCTAGATCTGGAACGGCTGGAGCAGTTGATCGTCCAGCACCAGCCGGCCGGGATCCTGGCGATGGCCAATTTCCAGCACCCCACCGGCCTGACCATGAGCGACGCTGACAAGGAAGCGCTGCTGGCGCTGGCGGACCGGCACCGCCTGCCCATCATCGAGGACGACACCTACCGCGAACTGTATTTCGGCGAAAGCGCGCCGCTGCCCTTGAAGGCCTACGACCAGCGCGGCAGCGTGCTGTACTGTTCGTCGTTCAGCAAATCGCTGGCGCCGGGCTACCGCGTCGGCTGGATCGCCGCCGGCCGCTACCGCGACAGCATCCTCGGCCTCAAGCTGTGCAGCTCGCTGTCCACTCCGCTGCCCAGCCAGATGGCGCTGTCGCGGCTGCTGGCCGGCGGCCATCACGAGGATATGCTGAGCCTGCTGCGCAGCCGGCTGCAGGCCAACTGGCTGGCGATGCGGCAACAGCTGGCCTGCCATCTGCCGGCGGGCACCCGGCTGATCACGCCGCAAGGCGGCTACTTCCTGTGGCTGGAATTGCCCGAGGGCATGGACTGCCGCCGCCAATTGCCGCAGGCGATGCAACAAGGCATACACTTTGCGCCGGCGCCGCTGTTCTTCCAGGACAACCAGCCGCGGCTGAACGCGATGCGGCTCAACTTCAGCTTCTACGACCCGCTGCAACAACACAACGGCGTGGCGATGCTGACCGAGGTACTGGCCGGCGGCTGAAGCGCCACCCGCCCGCGCTCGCGGGCGGATCGCCTGCCCCGTCACACATGCAACAGCAGAAACCGTCGCTCCCACGGGCTGATCACATCGAAATACTCGCGGTACTCCGCCTCCTTGATCGCCGCGTAAGTCTCGACGAAATGCTCGCCGAACAGCTCCGCCAACGGCTTGCAGCGCAGCAGCGTGTCGACCGCGTCGTCCAGATGGCGCGGCAGCTGATGCGGCTGCTCGTAGGCGCTGCCGGACAGGGGATCGGACGGCTGGATCTTCTCCCGCATGCCCAGATAGCCGCAAGCCAGGCTAGCGGCCATCGCCAGGTAGGGATTGACGTCCACCCCGGCCAGCCGGTTCTCCACGCGCCGCGCTTCCGGCCCGGAATGCGGCACCCGGAGACCGCAGGTGCGGTTGTCGTAACCCCAGGACAGGTTGATCGGCGCCGAAGTGTAGCGGCTGAGGCGGCGGTAGGAGTTCACATACGGCGCGAAGAACGGCATCGCCGCCGGCAGATAGCGCTGCAGGCCGCCGATGAAGTGCAGGAAGGCCGGCGACGGGTTGCCGTCGGCCTGACTGAAGATATTGCGGCCGTCGGCGTCCACCACGCTTTGGTGCAGGTGCATGGCGCTGCCGGGCTGACCCTGCATCGGCTTGGCCATGAAGGTGGCGTACATATTGTTGCGGATGGCCACTTCGCGCACCGTGCGCTTGAACAGGAACACCTGGTCGGCCAACTCCAGCGGATCGCCGTGGTCCAGGTTGATCTCCATCTGCGCAGTGCCCATCTCGTGAATCAGCGTGTCCAGCGCCAGGCCCTGCGCCTCGCACCAGTCGTACATCACGTCGAAGATGTCGTCGTATTCGTTGACCGCGTCGATGGAAAAGCTTTGCATGCCGGCTTCGGTGCGGCGGGTGCGGCCCACCGGCGGCCTGAGCGGCATGTCCTCGTCCGGCTGGATTTCCACCAGGTAGAACTCCATCTCCGGCGCGATCACCGCTTTCCAGCCCTTGTCTTCATATAGCTTCAGGATGCGCTTGAGCACATTGCGCGGCGCCAGGTCCACCGCCTGGCCGGCAAAGGAATAGCAGTCATGGATGATCTGGGCGGTGGGCTCTTTGTTCCATGGCACCGGACGCAAGGTGCTGGCATCCGGGATCAGCTTCATGTCCGGGTCGGCCACCGAGGTGAAATCGCGGTCCGGGTAGTCGCCGGTCACCGTCATCGACAGCACCGCCTCCGGCAGGCGCAGCCCCTCGGCGGGATTGTATTTGTGGCGCGGCACGATCTTGCCGCGGGCGAGGCCGGTCATGTCCGGGATCAGACACTCCACCTCGGTGATGCGATGTTCGTCCAGCCATTGATTGATTGCATTGGCACTATCCATTGAAGCCTCTGTCTTTAAGTATGGGTTCCGGAACTGCCCAGCAGCCGGGCCGGGTTGGCCAGGGTGTGGGGCCGCCTGGCTTGAAGCAGGAATAGGCAGCGGTCCGCCAGCAGCGGCGTGGCCGCAGCTGTTGAAAATAAGATGAATGACCGGCGTGGCCGGTGGCTTTGTTGCAAGATAATCAACCTTTCGTGATAAAAATTTGGCAAATTTTGCGTTCAATATCTTGAACACCTGACCATCCTAGCCAGCAGTCGCCAGCCGCCGCAACGGTCGCATGCCATTCCGCTGTCAACTTTGGTCAACAATAGGACAAACAATGCAACAGGACGGCGCGCCCAAAGTGTATTAGAATTAAGCGATATGAATACCCATGTTCCGGCCGAAGCTGCCACACCCTCCCCCTCTCCCCGCAAACCCCGCCGCTGGCTGCGCTGGCTAACCATCGCCATCGCGCTGCTGTTGGCGTTCTGGGCTTTTCTCGGCTTGCTGGCCCCGCGGCTGCTGCAACAGGCCGTCGCCGACTGGGCAAAGAAGCATGGCCGCCAGCTCAGCATCCAGCAGGTGCGCATCACGCCATGGAGCATGGAGCTGACGCTGGACGGCCTGGCCCTGCGCGAAGGCAACGGCAACCCGCTGTTCCTCGCCCGCCGCGTCTACCTGAACGCCGACGCCTACGCGCTGCTGCTGGGACGCTGGCAAGCCAGCGAATTCACGCTGGACAGCCCGAAGCTGTGGCTGGAACGCGGAGCGGACGGCCAATGGAACTGGGAAAAACTGGCGGCGGACCTGTCCGGCCCGCCCAAACTGGAAGACGGCTCGGCGCCGGAAAAGTTGCCGCGGCTGAAAATCGCCGCGCTCAATCTGCGCGACGGCCAGGTCCGGCTGAACGATCATAACGACGGCAAGCATGAGCGTTTCCGCCTGATGCCGATCAACCTCAGCCTGACCGACCTGTCCACGCTGGCGGAAAACGGCCGCTACGCGCTGCACGCCGAGCTGGAAGGCGGCGGCCGCTTCGACTGGAAAGGCAGCATGCGGCTGCAGCCGCTGCAATCGAGCGGCGAGGCCAGCATGCAGGGCCTGCCGCTGGCGTCGATCTGGGACTACGTCCGCCCCTATTTCTCGGTGGAAAAACCGCAAGGCGCATTGTCGGTCTATGCCCGCTACCAGTTTGAGATGAACGGCAGCAGGCCGGACCTCACCATCTCCCCCCTCAGCGCCAGCCTCAAACAGCTGACGCTGCGCGCGCCCGGCGGCGGCGGCGAGTTGCATCTGCCCGAACTGAAAGTGGAAGGCGGCGCATTGGACCTGTCCCGCTCGCTGCTGACCATCGCCAAGGTGGAGCTGAACCAGGGCCGGGTCAGCGCCGGCCGCGACGCCAACGGCGCGGTGGACTGGCTGCGGGCGCTGCCCTCCGCCCAGCCGGCAAAACCCGCGGCCAAACCGGCCCAGCCCTCGCCCTGGCTGGTCAAGGTGGACAGCCTCCGCTTCAATCGATGGCACGGCGAATGGCGCGACGGCGTTTACCTCAAGCCGATGCAGCTGCAAACCGACATGCCGCAGCTGCAAGCCAGGATATCGCTCAGCCCGGAACACGGCCTGCAGCTGAACGACCTGGGCCTGAGCCTGGCCAATCTCAAGCTGGGCGCGGCCGGCGGCCCTCCCTGGCTGACGCTGGCAGACGCCGAGTTGGCCCCGTCGCTGATCGACCTTAAACTCCGGCAATTGAAACCGGGCGATGTCACGCTGCGCGGCATGCAACTGGCGCTGCAGCGCGAGCGCAACGGCCAGCTGCAGTTGCAGCAACTGCTGGCTCAGCGCCCGCAAAAAGCCGTCAAGACGGACAAAACCGACAAGGCGGCAGCCTGGAAGCTGTCCTACCCGGCAATCAAGCTGGAAGACAGCGGGCTGAGCTGGCGCGATCTGGCGCTGCCCAAGCCGCTGACGCTGGGTGTGGACCAGTTATCCGGCCTGCTGGCCACCCAGGATGGCCAGCAACTGGGGCTGGACCTGAACGGACGGATGGGCAACGGCCGCCTGGCCGCCAAGCTGGATCTGAATCCGGACCAGCAGTCCGTCCATGGCCGCATCCGGCTTGACGCGCTGCCCATCGCCCCGCTGGCACCATACGCGCTGTCCGGCACGCCGCTCAAACTCTCCGGCGGCGCGCTATCCACCGACCTGCAGCTGCACGCCGCCTCCGCTACGCAATGGAAGCTGGCCGGCCAACTGAAACTAGCCAAGATGGCGCTGCAGGAGCCGGGCGAGGCGCTGCCGCTGCTGGGCTGGAATAATCTGAGCCTCAGCCGGCTGCAGGTGCAAGGCATGCCGCTGAAAGTGAACATCAACGACGTGCGGCTGGACCAGCCGCGCGCCCGACTGATCCTCGATCCGCAGCGCCGCCTCAACTGGCAGCAGATCTTCGCCAGCCGCATCCCGCCGGTCAAACCGGCCGGCAGCGGCAAAGCGGCCCCGCTGCCGCAAGTGGACGTGCACAGCATCCACGTGCAGAACGGCGCGGTGGAATTCGCCGACCACGGCATGACCCCGGATTTCGCCACCCGCATGCACCATCTGCGCGGCAGCATCCAGAACCTGTCCACCCGCGCCGGCGGCCGCGGTCGCATCACGCTGGACGGCGCGGTGGACCAATACGGTGAAGTGAAGGTGCGCGGCGCGCTGTCGCCGCTGTCTCCCACCGACAGCACCGACATCCGTCTGGACTTCCACAACCTGGCGCTGAACAACCTCAACCCCTATTCGATGAATTTCGCCGGCTGGCAGGTGAAGGACGGCCGCTTGTCGCTGGAGCTGCGCTATCTGCTGGAGCACCGCCAGCTCAAGGGCGAAAACCGCATCGTGATCGACTCGATCCAGCTGGGAGACGAGCTGAAAGGCGACAAGTCGCCCCATCTGCCCTTGCGGCTGGCGGTGGCGCTGCTGGAAGACAGCAACGGCCGCATCGACCTGGACCTGCCGGTCACCGGCAGCCTGGACGATCCGCAATTCAGCTACGGCCAGGTGATATGGAAGGCCTTCGTCAACATCGTCACCAAGGTGGTCACCGCGCCGTTCCGCGCGCTGGGCGCGCTGTTGGGCGGCGACGGCTTCGACGACATCCGCTTCGTCGCCGGCGAGGCCCATGTCAGCCCGCCGGAGCGCGAGAAGCTGGACAAGGTGGCGGGATTGATGGCCAAGCGGCCCAAGATGCAGCTGGCGATCTCCGGCGGCTACGCGTCTGACGAGGATGGCAAGCAGCTGGCGCGCGCCCGCATCGACTCCGCCGTGCTGGCCGCCGCCGGCCACGCGCCGATGGACGACGAGCCGCTGCCGTCACTGGACCTGAAGGACGCGCAGACCCAGTCCGCGATCAAAACCGTCTACGGCCAGCGCATCGGCCGGCTCAAACTGCTGGGCCACACGCTGAAGCCGGGCGGCCCGTCCGGCGAGGCCTTGGTCAAGCTGTTGCGCGACGAGATGCTGGCGGCCGAAAAAGTGAGCCAGGCCGACCTGGTGAAACTGGCCGAACTACGCGGCGCCAACGCCCGCAAGGTGATGCTGCGCCATGCGCCCGACCTCGCCGAGCGGGTGACGCTGGACGCGCCGCAAAAGACCTCGGCCAACCGCGACGGCGTGGAACTGGCGGTGAAAATCACCGCCAAGTAAGCGCAGGCCCGACCGTGACCGCGCTATAATCAAAGTGGCACAAACACAATACTTGCGCTTTAAATGGCAACGGCGTAACAACATATAGTGTGCTACGCCGTTTTTTCATGCCGATTCGGACATGCCGCCGTCGTCGAACACCGCATCAGTAAGGATGAGCGCTCCATGCAGCAGGAAAACATCGCCGCCATGGCGGAGCAGGACATCTCACGCGAGGTGTTGCTGGAAAAATACGCCAAGAACGGCGAACAAAGCGTCAGCGAAGTCCGCCGCCGCGTCGCCCGCGCGCTGGCGGCATTGGAAAAAGACCCGGCCCGCTTCGAGCCGCTGTTTTTCGAAGCGCTGGACCACGGCTTCATCCCCGGCGGCCGCATCAATTCCGCCGCCGGCACCGACCTCAGGGCCACGCTGATCAACTGCTTCGTGCAGCCGGTGGGCGATTCGGTGTCGGAGACCGAGGACGGCAAGGTTGGCATCTACCAGGCCTTGCTGCAGGCGGCGGAAACCATGCGCCGCGGCGGCGGCGTCGGCTACAACTTCTCGCGCATCCGCCCCAGGGGTGCGCGGGTGAAGGGCACCGACAGCCGCGCCTCCGGCCCGGTGTCGTATATGCGGGTGTTCGACCGCAGCTGCGAGACGGTGGAATCGGCCGGCGCGCGCCGCGGCGCGCAGATGGGCGTGCTGGACATCAGCCACCCTGACGTGGAGGCCTTCATCCACGCCAAGGACCGCGGCGACCTGAAAAACTTCAACATCTCAGTCGGCGTGTCCGACGCCTTCATGCAGGCGGTGGAAGCCGACGCCGACTGGCAGCTGACCCACGCGGTGGAGCCGGCCTCCAGCGCCTTTCCGGACAGCTTCCAGCGCGAGGACGGCCTATGGGTGTACCGCAGCGTGCGCGCCCGCGAGCTGTGGCGGCAGATCATGGCCTCCACCTACGACCACGCCGAGCCCGGCGTGCTGTTCATGACCCGCATCAATCAGGACAACAACCTGTCCTATTGCGAGGTGATAGAGTCCACCAACCCCTGCGGCGAACAGCCGCTGCCGGACTACGGCTGCTGCGACCTGGGATCGATCAACCTCGCCCGCCACGTGCGCGCGCCGTTCGGCGACAAGGCCCATTTCGACTTCAAATCGTTCGAGAAAGTGGTGCGCACCTCGATCCGGATGCTGGACAATGTGCTGGACCTGACCGTGTGGCCCTTGCCTGAGCAGCAGCGCGAGGCGATGAACAAGCGCCGCGTCGGCCTGGGCTTCACCGGCCTTGGCGACGCTTTGATCATGCTGAAGATACGCTACGACAGCGAGGAAGGCCGCCGCTTCGCCGCCCGCATCGCAGAAAGCATGCGCGACGCCGCCTACGACGCCTCGGTTGACCTCGCCGTAGAAAAAGGCCCCTTCCCCCTGTTCGACGCCGACCAATACCTGGCCGCGCCGCACTGCGCCAGCCGACTGCCGGACAAGATCCAGGCCAGGATACGCAAACACGGCATCCGCAATTCGCATCTGCTGTCCATCGCCCCCACCGGCACCATCTCGCTGGCCTTCGCCGACAACGCCTCCAACGGCATCGAGCCGCCGTTCTCCTGGTTCTACACCCGCAAGAAGCGGATGGCCGACGGCAGCCAGCAGGAATACCTGGTGGAAGACCACGCCTACCGCGTGTGGCGGATGCAGGGCGGCGATACCGCCCGCCTGCCCGACTACTTCGTCTCGGCGCTGGAGATGAGCGCGCTCGACCACATGCGGATGGTGGCCGCCGTCGCCCCCTATGTCGACACCGCCATCTCCAAAACCGTCAACGTCCCGGCCGACTATCCGTTCGAGGACTTCGAAACCCTGTACCTGGAAGCCTGGCGCGCCGGCCTGAAGGGCATCACCACCTACCGCCCCAACAATGTGCTGGGCTCGGTGCTGTCGGTGGAGCCGGCCCAGATCGCCGCCGCGCCGCAAGACCTGTCCGGCAGCGGCGACGGCGACCCGGACCGCCGCGTCACCCTCAACACCGCGCCCACGCCGGCCTTGTCCAGCCTGAAATGGCCGAACCGTCCCAAGCTGAAGGAGGGCAACCCGTCGTGGACCTTCATGGTGGAAGGCGACGCCGGCCACTTCGCCGTGGTGGTCGGCCATATGGAAAACGGCCGCGCCACGCCGTTCGAATGCTGGGTCAACGCCACCGAGGTGCAACGCGGCCTGTCCGCCATCGCCAAGACGCTGTCGATGGACATGCGCTGCCGCGACCGCGCCTGGCTGGCGGCCAAACTGGACGCGCTGTCGCGCACCAACGGCGACAAGCGCTACCAGTTCCAGCTGGGCGACAGGACCGTCCACGCCACCTCCGCCGCCGCCGCGCTGGGCCAGGTGGTGCGCCACCGCGTCGAGCAGTTGGGCGCGCTGCCCCTGGAAGCCGGCGAAGCCACGCCGGTGATGGACGCGCTGTTCGCGCGCAAGGAGCCAAAATCCGGCAGCGACGGCACCATGAGCTGGTCGGTGGACGTGGTCAACCCGCAAACCGGCGACGACTTCGTGCTGTTCATCAAGGAGCTGATCCTGCCCAACGGCAAGCGCCGGCCGTACTCGGTGTGGCTGGCCGGCGCCTATCCGCGCGAGCTGGACGGCCTGTGCAAGATGCTGAGCCTGGACATGCGGGTGATAGACCCGGCCTGGATAGGCCTGAAACTGCGCAAGCTGTTGAACTACGCCGAACCGCAAGGCGACTTCTTCGCCCGCATCCCCGGCCTGGAAAAGTCGCAGAGCTGGCCGTCCACCGTCGCCTATCTAGCCCGCCTGACCATCCACCGCTACGCGATGCTGGGCGTGCTCACCGAAGAAGGCGTGCCGGTGGAGGAAATGGGGGTGATGGCGCCGGAGCAGAGCGACCTGTTCGCCATGGAAGCCGCCGCGCCGCTGAAACCGCTGGCCGGCAAGCCTTGCCCGGAATGCGGCAACCACGCGCTGATCAAGAAGGACGGCTGCGAGTTCTGCACCGCCTGCGGCCACGTGGGGGCCTGCGGCTGAGCCTGCCGTCCGGCTGATGCGCGGCAGTTCGCATCGTCTTGCGTAAAGACTCTGGCATCGCAAGATGCCAGAGCCTGCTGCTTGGCCGCCAATCGCTCAATATTCGCCATCTTGAGCCGCTTGCTGCGGACATGCCACGCTGCGCTTTTTGGAGCGACGGCGCCGCGCGGCATCCACGGGTGAACCTGCCGCGATCCACAAGCCGGACCGGAAACCGCCGCCACCCAAAAGACTCTCCGGAATGGACGCGCTACCGTAGACATGGCCGCCCGCCACGACAATCCCGCGTGACCTCGCTCGGATTTTCGTAGGCTGGTCATGCCATTTTCGCATAGACGGCCGCCGCAGGGCGCCAAGCAGATTGAATAGGCGATGGCTTGACCGCCAAGCCGGCTCTTGGCTGCGCTCAGGCAGCTCGACATGAAAAACTGTCTTAATTACCAGCATGACGTCGCAAAATCACCGAGCCCGCCTTCGCCCTGGTCTTGGCCTTGAAGGCCCCAGGGCCATCCCCCCAGACGCTTCACGTCATGCCGCGCGGTTTGGCGACAGCCCTCCAGCCACACGCTGTAGTGGGGTCCGCGACGCGTGGCATCTGGATTCCCCACTGGATGGGCGGCGCGGGAATCGCCGGCCTCAGGATCAATCGGCGGCATGGTCTGCGCCGATCCGGCAGACCCGCGCCGCGGTCGGGGCAAAATCCCAGCCAATTACCATCCAAATGATTACAAATTAATTCCCTTGACATTTTTCGCCCCACCTCTATCACTTAATTGCAGTAGCAGCGCCCGGCGGGCTCGCATGCCAAATGCAAACGAACCTCCCGCCCGATTCACCCACGGCTTAGCCGTTCTTCCGCAACATAGCCTTTTTCAAAGGAGTTGCCATGACAGACCCCGTACGCAAGCCTCTGGACGAAAAAGAAGTCCTGATCCACGTCCCCAAGGGAACCTCCAGCCATGTTCGGATCGTGGAAAGCGATCCGGAAAAACTGGGTAACGAGATCACCGTTCAGGTGAGCAAGAAGCGGCCAACCAGCGCGCTCTCGGTTGTTGGCGTGATTGTCAAGTAAGTCGGCCGCGCGGGTGGGCGGGCAGTCCGCTTGCCCGCCTGCTTCCTCTTCTTGCCAAGCCAACTTGCCGGGAACCATCATGTCAACCACTGAACTGCCGCTGCTGCGCGCCGATGCGCGGCTGAACATCGTCGGCCAGGCGCTGGAAGTGGAAATCGAAGACACCGTGTTCACCCTGTCCGGGTCTTCTCCCGCCCGGCTACAGCAGGCGATGGCCTCGCTGAACGGGCTGACCGACATCCACACTGCCGGCAGGATCAGCGGCCTGGCGGCTGACACGCTGCGCGCCATCGTCGACCAGCTGACCGAGCTGGGCGCGCTGCATCAGGGCCGCGCGCGCGTCGACTCCGCCGTAGAACCGCAAGCTTTCGCCGCCGCCTGCCGCCGCCTGTACTCCCACTGGAAGCCCCGGCTGTTCTCCCACCCATTGTGGCGGGGCCTCACTGCGGGCAGCCTGCCACGGCCGGTATTCATCGGCTGGGTCATCGAGTCCTGGTTCTTCATCGAGAATGTGATGGACAGGCTACCGATGGCGATCGCCCACACCGAGAACCGCGCCATCCGCGCCATTTTCTCCCAGCACTTCATCGAGGAATGGGATCACTACGCCTTCTTCGAACATTCGCTGGATGCGCTGGATATCGGTCCCGAGCTGCGGGCGCAGCTGCAACCACTGCCTTCCACCCGCGCCATCCAGAACCTGATGCGGGCGGCGGCGCGGCGCGACTGCCTGCGCTATGCCGCCTGCTCGGGATTTCTGGAGTCTACCGGACGCGACCGTGAAGCCGCACACCTGTTCTTCGACCAGATTGCCCGGTTTTATGACGGCGACCAGCGAGCGGCGGTGCAGCCGATGGCCGACCACGCGCTGCTGGACGAGGATTACGGCCATGGAGATTTTGTGGAAAAAGTGGTGCGGCTGACCGGGCCGATTCCGCTGGAACGCGCTCTGGCCGCGCTGCGCGATGCCTACGCGCTGGTCGAGACGCTGGAAATGTGGTCGGACGACATCCTCAAGTTCTACCAATCCGCCGACGCCTTTCCGTTGCGGGCGCTGCGCATATACAGGGGAAGGGCATGACGATCACCCAGCGCCGTTACTTGCTGTCGCCCATCTGCCGGGCGCTGCCCGCGGACACTAGCGTGCTGATTTCCTGCCGCGAGGAGGAGATTCTGCTGGAAAGCCTGCTGGCGCCGCAGATCGCTGCGGTGATTCAAGCGCTGCGCCAGCCCGGCTGCCCGGCCGAGCTGCTTACACAGCAAGGCATTCACACTAGCCAATTGCTGGAGCCGGCATTGCAGGCGCTGCTGGAATCCGACTTGCTGCTCGACCTTGAGCGCGCCGCCGCCGCCGCCAGTCACGCCGAGCTCGCCGCCGCCTTGCAGGCGGAAGCGCGCTTCTGGGCCAAGCCAATCTTCGAGCAACCGTTCTGGGACAGCGTATTGTCCGGCGCATGCAGCCCATCGCAAATTCTGGGCTGGGGAGTCGAGTTTTATCATTTCGTCGATGCTGCCAACGATTACATGCCGCTCGGCGTGGCCCACACTCGCGAAATGCGCCAACTGCGCAATCCGATCGCCAGCCATTACGTCGAGGAGATGAGCCACGGCGGCATCTTCCTGGAGGGTTTGGCGCGCTGCCATCTCGACCCGGCCTCGATCCAGGCCGCTCCGCCGCTGCCCCATACCCGCGCGCTGATCAACCAGCTGGTCGAATACGCCTACGAAGGCGAACTGGCCTACACCGCCAGCTTCGCGATCATGCAGCCGGGACTGGCGCCGCAGTCGCTGGCGGTGCTGGACGAATTCTACAGCCGGCTCCGCGCGTGCTATCCATACGCGGCCGGCATGTTCGACGCCTTTCAGCGTCATGCCAGCCTGGACGTGGCGCTGGGCCATGACAGCACGGTGTTCATGCGGCTGTGCCGCGAGGCGCCGCTGCTCTCGCCCGTTCAACTGCGGCGCGTCCGCAGCGTGATGCGCGGCGTCGCCGAGTCGTTCATCCTGTTCTTCGAAGGCATCTTCAGCTACTACGGCCACGCCGAGGGCTTCGCCCCGCGCCGCGCGCTGCAACTGGAAGGGTTGCTATGAGCCAGACAAGCGAGGCGGAACAGGCGCTGCTGGAACGCTATCGCCGCGCCCGGCCGGACGGCCGGGTCTGGCGCGCTGGCGGCAACCCGCTGGCCGGCGGCAGCGGCCATGACAGCTGGCGGCTGGAGCCATATCCGGTAGTGTTCGAGCGCGCGCGGGACATCTACAAATGGGATGTGGACGGCCGACGCTATCTGGACCTGTGGATGGGCCACGGCGCCCTGCTGTTTGGCAACGCCCACCCGGCGGTGGTTGCCGCCGTCTCCCGGCAGATGGAGCAGGGACAGCACCTGGGCGGCGTCCACCGCCTGCATTTCGCCTGGGCGGAACGCATACGCGATTATTTCCCCTCCTGCGAACAGGTGCGCTTCACCGCTTCCGGATCCGAGGCCGCGCAGTTGGCGCTGAGGGTCGCGCGGGTCGCCACCGGCCGCAGCCGCATCGTCCGGGTCGACGGCCACTTCCACGGCTGGTTCGACGACTGCCTGGCTCACATGCTGCCGGCCGCCGCGGCCGGCTTCAATCCTGGGGTGGAAGACCACGTCGGCATTGCTCCTCCGCTGGATCTGGCCGCGACGGAGGAGGAATTGGCAGTGGGCGACGTGGCGGCGCTGATATTGGAGCCTGGCGGCGGCAGCTCCGGCAGCCTGGCCTGGTCAGCCGAACACCTGTCCGCGCTGCGCGCTCTGTGCGACCGTTATGGCAGCCTGCTTATTTTCGACGAAGTCATCAGCGGCTTCCGCTACCATCTGGGCGGCGTGCAGGCCATGAGCCGGGTGCGCCCCGACCTGACCTTGCTGGCGAAAATCGCCGCCGGCGGCATGCCCGGCGCGCTGGTCGGCGGCAGCGCCGAACTGATGTCTGTATTCGACAGCCGCCGGCTGATACACAGCGGCACCTTCAACGGCTGCCCGATCACCGCGGCGGCCGCGCTGGCCACACTGGAGCTGATCGGCGACGGCGAGCCGCTAACGCGGGCCAACCAGGCCGCCGCAGACCTGACCCGGTCGATCAACGCCGCCGCCGAAGCGGCGGGAGTGGATGTCGGCGCCTACGCGCAAAGCTCGATCTTCCACCTGGTGATAGGCGCCCGCGCCAGGGACCTGTCCATCTCACCCGGCGCCGCCATGGTGCAGTTGGCGGCGCAGCATGCGCCGCAACACCGGCTGCTGCGCATGGCCCTGCTGCTGGAAGGCGTGGACTGCCACGCCAACCACGGCTGGCTGTCGGCGCGGCACTCGCGCGCCAGTCTGGACGAAGCCGCGAATGCCTTTTCCCGCGCCTTCGAACACCTGCGCGGCATCCCCGCCTTCACCCTCAACGCTTGCCACAACGCCATGCAGTAACCGCCCACCCCCGCAATTCGACCCAGGCCCCGTCAAAGGAACTCCGCCATGAGCGAACGCATACTTGCCGAACTGATAGACGGCGCCTTATCGCCGCAACAACAGCCGCAACTGTTCGCCACTTACAATCCGGCCGGCGGCGCCCTGCTGGGGCTGGCGCCGGCGGCGGACGCCGCGCGAGTGGCCGCTGCCGTCGCCGCCGCCCGCAACGCTTTCGACGATGGCCGCTGGAGCGGCCTGCCCGCCGCCCACCGCGCCGACCTGCTGCTGTCCCTGGCCGACCAGCTAGAAGCCAATCTCGATGCGCTATCGCGCGCGGAAACCGCCGACACCGGCATGCTGCTGAGCATGACCTCGCAAGGGCACCTGCCGCGCGCCATCGCGCACTGCCGCTATTTCGCCGCGGAATGCCAGCGGCTGGCCGGCGAATGCTTCGCGATGGACAATGCCTACTGGCAGATCGTGCAGCGCGAACCCTTGGGCGTCGTCGCCATCCTGGCGCCATGGAACGCGCCGCTGGCCGTCGCCACCATCAATCTGGCGGCGGCGCTGGCCATGGGCAACACCGTGGTGCTCAAGAGCTCGGAGCGCGCACCCTTCACCCTATCGCTGCTGGCCGAGTTGATCGCCGCGCTGGACTTCCCCGCCGGCGTGGTCAACATCATCCATGGCCCCGGCTCCCCCACCGGCCAAGCGCTGGCGCGCAACCCGCAACTGGACGGATTGTGCTTCGTCGGCGGCGCCGACGCCGCCCGGGACATCGCCGCGCAGCCTGTCAGCGCATTCCGGCGCACGCTGTACGAACTGGGCGGCAAATCCCCGACCATCGTGCTGGCCGACGCCGATCTGGACGCTGCGGTGGACGGCGCGATGCTGGCCGCGTTTGCCAGCAACGGCGAAGTCTGCACCGCAGGTTCTCGCTTGCTGCTGCAACAGGACATCAAGGACGCCTTCCTCGACCGCTTCGTCGCGCGCGTGCGCCGTTTGCGCATCGGCGACCCCTGCGATCCCTTGAGCGAAATCGGCCCGATGATAGACGAAGCCCATTTGTGGACGATAGAACGCCATCTGGAAACCGCGCGACAAGAGGGCGGCCGCCTGCTCTGCGGCGGCCTGCGCCCCAAGGATCTGGATGGAAGCTATCTGCAACCGGCGGTGCTCGACGGCGTCGCCCCCCAAATGAGCCTGTTCCGCCAGGAAGTCTTCGGCCCGGTGGTGGCCGTTACGTCGTTCCGCACGGCCGAACAGGCGGTAGCGCTGGCCAACGCCAGCGACTACGGCCTGGCCGCTACGGTATGGTGCGCCGACGCCGCCAAGGGGCTGCGCCTGGCGCGCCAGCTGCGCACCGGCGTGGTCGCGGTCAACAGCCCGGTCATCCGCGATGTGCGCGCGCCGTTCGGCGGCCGCGGCGCCAGCGGCCTGGGACGGGTAGGCGGACGCTGGAGCATGGAGCAATACAGCGAGCTGAAAACCTTTAGCCTGCCGCTGGATGGCTACGCATTGCCGCGCCTTGGCGCGGGGGGAACCGGATAAGATGGCATCTGTCTGGATACTGGGACCCCACGTCGGATACCGCCGCCAGGCCCGCTCGCTGGTGATTGACACCCCGCAATGGCGGTTGAGCATAGCCGACGCCCCAGCGGCTCTCGACCTTGCGCTGGCATCGCTGGAGAACGGCATGGCCGCGGTCGACAGCGGCTTGCCCCGCCTACTGCAACAACGGCTGCAGCAATGCGACGCGCTGCATTCGCTTCCGGCCCGTCCAGAAGGCGTAGACGGCTTTCTCGATGGCTTCCTTGCCTTGTGCGACAGCTGGGCGCTGGGCGTTTTCGCTTCGCCGTTCTGGCCGCGCTTTATGGCCGGCCAGGCTACCGCCGGCGAGGTGTTCGGCTTTCTCGGCCAGCTTTACCACCGCACCGCCGGCGCCGACCTGCACAACCGCTGCGCCTGCGAAAACTGCCAACTGCCGGCCTTGCGTCCCCACCTGCTGCGGCATTACCAGGAGGAACAAGGCCATGCGGCGATGATTGCCGACGGCCTGCGTCGCTGCGGCGCGCCGGGCTGCCAGGCGGTGGACGCCCCGGCGCTGGCCAGCACTCGGCGGCTGATTGCGCTAATGGTGTCGCTCAGTCGTTGGCCGGCAGCCTATCTGGGTTGCTACGGCATCTTCCACGCCCCGGCCACCATACGCGACGCCGCAGCGTTGCGACGGCAGTTCGCCGGTTTCGCGCAGTTGTATCCTTTTGCGGCACCGGGCTTCGACGCAGTATGCCGCCACGCGCAGCTGGACTACCGGCTGGGACATGAGGAAATCATGCTGGCGCGCTGGCTGCGCGAGCAAGGCCCGCCCGACGGCGAGTTCGTGCTGGGAGCGCTGCGCGGCGCCCGTTGCGCGGCGGCCGCCTTCCGCGCCATTTTCGACGAGTTGTTCACGCTTCGGCCGCAAGCCGCCTGCTAGCGCGCGGCGGACATATGCGGCATGAATAGCTACGCCGGCTCCTGGCGGAGCCAAGCCAGCATTTCGGCTGCGTTGCCGTCCGGCGGAAACACCGGGTAACGGACGCGGACAATGCGGCCATCCTGCACCAGCCAGCTCATGCGCTTGAGCAGCGTCTGTCCGGCCACTTCCAGCGTGGGCAGCGACAACGCGCGCGCCAGCTGCAAGCGCTCGTCGCTGAGAATGGGAAACGGCAACCCCAGCCGGGCAACCAATTCCTGCTGATATGCGCGGCTCTGGGTGGACAGGCCAAAAATGCGGCAACCGAGCGCCTGAAACTCCCCGGCCAGCGCCTGGTAGCCCTTGGTCTGCGGCGTGCAGCCGCGCGCGCCGGCGATCTCGTTCCAATATTCCACCAAGGCTGGAACGCCGGGTTGCCCGGTTCGTGGGTAGATGAACACCACGCTGCGCCCTGACAATGCGGAAAGATCGACCATGCTGCCGTCGGTAGCCGGCAGCGCCAGCGGCGGCAACGAGCGGGCCCGCAGATGATCGGCGGCGCCATCGTCGCGCGGTGCCGGCAAGTTGTCCGGTAGCAGATCCAGATTATTGATTGTCGCCATCCGCATCCCCCGGTTTTCTGGCTCAATATCCCGTTCTAGCAGAATGACGCGCCGCGTGCCTTGAACTTCCAGAGCGCGGCCGCGGAACAGGCCGGCGGGCCGCGCCCCTTAGGAGAGCAGGTTACCCGCGCCGCGCCGGCCGCGCCGCCGGAACCGGCATGTCCTCGCGACAGCCGCCTCTCCTCAAGCCCCCATCTCCAAGGCCAACCCGGCAATCACCCCGCGCAGCCATTCCAGCGCCGGATCGCGGTCCTTGGCCGCATGCCAGAACATGGCGATTTCAAAAGTCGGAACCGGCAGCGGCAGCGGGTAGGCGCGCAAACTCTGGCAATCGGCCCAATGTCTGGCTAGCGCGGCCGGCACCGTAGCCAGCGCCGGCACTTCGCGCAGCAGGCTGGGCAAGGCGCTGAATTGCTGCGTGGTGTACTGCACCCGCCGCTGCAGGCCCTGTTCCGCCAGCAACTGGTCGATGCCGCTCTGGAAGGCGCCGCGGTAGGTGACCAGCAGATGGGGATGCGCAATGTAGTCCGGTAGCGACAGTCCGCCGTCAAACCGCAACTGCGCCGCGTGGTGCACGCAGCTGAAGCCCATTCTTGCCAGCGGCTGGCTGCGCATCCAACCCGGCTCGGCCAGCAGCGTGGCGATGCCCAGCTCCATTTCATGCCGCTCCAGCATGGCCGCGCCCTGGAAGGGGTCGGTAGCCTTGACCGCGATGCGCATCCCCGGCGCCTGGCGGCGCAGTTCGGCGAACACCCGCGGCATCAGCCAGATTTCCACCCAGTCCGGCATCGCCAGCGTGAAGGTGCGCTCGGCGTGGGCCGGATCGAATCCGGCCGGCTGGAACAGCGCGGCTTGCACGCCCTGCAGGGCTGGCAGCAGGCTGGCCTCCAGCTGCAAGGCTCTGACGGTGGGCTCCATGCCGCCTGCGGTGCGCACCAGCAGCTCGTCGTCGAACAGGTTGCGCAACCGCGCCAGCGCGCCGCTCACCGCCGGCTGCCCGAGGTAAAGCTGCTCGGCGGCGCGCGAGACGCTGCGCTCGCGCATCAACACCAAAAAGGCCACCAACAGATTGAGATCGACCCCCCTGAAATCTCTTTCGCTGATAGTCATTATCTTTCCAATCGATTTGAACGATATGACCGTGTATTGGAACATACAGTCAAGCCCAGCGGCAAATCGCCGCAGACATACCAGACAGGAGCCATCATGAAACTCAGCCGAAAAATGCAAACCCTCGCCGCCAGCCTGGCGCTGGCCCTGGCTACCGCCACCACCACGCTGCTGCCCGCCTTCCCCAGTTACGCGGCGGCGCCGCAAGTTCGCGTCCAGGCGCCCGGCTATTACCGGATGATGCTGGGCCAATTCGAGGTCACCGCCGTCTCGGACGGCACGGTGAAAGTCGCGCTGGACAAGCTGCTCAGCGGCGAGGAACCGCAACAAATCCGCCGCCTGCTGGAAAACGGCTTCCAAAAGCCGGACCAGGCGGAAACCTCGATCAACACCTTCCTGATCAATACCGGCGGCAAACTGCTGCTGATGGACAGCGGCGCCGGCCAGCTGTTCGGCGCCAACGTAGCCGGCCGGCTGCAGCAAAACCTCCGCGCCGCCGGCTACCGTCCCGAAGACATCGACGCGGTGCTGCTCACCCATGTCCACCTCGACCATTCCGGCGGCCTCTCCGCGGCCGGCAAGCGGATGTTCCCCAACGCCGACATCTATCTGAGCCGGAACGAGGCCGACTTCTGGCTGAATCCGGCCAACAAGGCCAAAGTGGACGGACCGCGCGCGTCCGGCTTCGACCAGCGCCAGGGCTTCGACCAGGCGCAGGCTTCGCTGGCGCCCTACCTGGCGGCCGGCAAGGTGAAAACCTTCGAGCCTGGCGTCGAGCTGTTCCCCGGCATCCGCGCCATCGCCACCCCCGGCCACACCCCGGGCCATGTCTTCTACGAGGCGAGCAGCGACGGCGCCCGCATGCAGTTCTGGGGCGACGCCGTGCACGCCCAGCAGGCGCAGTTCGCGCATCCGGAAATCGCCATCGATTTCGACGTCGACTCCGCAAGCGCAATCGAACAGCGGCGCAAGGCCTTTGCCGATGCCGCCGCCCACGGCTACTGGGTGGCCGCCGCGCACATCGCCTTCCCTGGCATCGGCCACGTGCGCAGCGACGCCGACGCTTTTGCCTGGGAGCCGGCCAATTACAGCCTGGAACGACTCAACTGAGGCCTGGCTGCGAAAAGGCCCTGGAAAACTTCCAGGGCCTTTTTGTCCGGAGCAAGGCGGAGTTCAGTGGTGGGAGCAGATGCAGTTGATATAGGAGCCGCCCTGCAACATATTGATCAGCCCGGTGCTGTACTGCAAGTCCACTGCCAGGCTGCCGTCCGAGCGGCCCAATATGCCGTGCTCGCGGATATACTGCTGCGAAACATAGGGCGCGCCATGCATGACGATATTGCGCGGCCTCATATTGGCGTTGCCGCGCTCCAGTCCATCCAGCCACAGCGACAGACCCTGGCTGCCGAAATAGGTCTCCGAAGCCCGGCACACGCCCAGGCAGGAGGCGTCGGAACCGGCTTCGTTGGAAAAGGTGTTGGCGCGCATCAGGTTGGCGTCGGCGTCCTTGCCGCGACCGTGGGCCACCAGAAAGCGCTGAGTGCTGTTTTCCAGCGTATCGAATACGAACAGGCGCTCCTCGGTGGAGGGTAGCGCAAAATCCACCACGGCCCAATACATCAGGCTGGCTCGAGGATGCATGCTTTTTTGCACGGCGACCATATCCAGCACGGCGGAATCCGGCAGCCCTTCGCTGCGGCACAAGTGCAGCAATATTTCTTCTATCGCATTCACGATGCGATTCCTTCCATTTGGCCCATAGCCCCCGCCATTCAATCTCAATGCAAATCAAGCCACAACCATTGCCAACCCGACTCTTCCGCCATTATTTCGGCAATAAAAAATGCCCAGCGGCTATTCAGCAATTCCAATCCGGCTTTGATTGTAGGCAAGCGTCCCCCGCACTGCAAGACAGCTAAAACCGGCGGATTACATATAAAAACAAACACTTGATTAGAAATACCGCGTCGAACCCAAAAGAAAATATTCGGAATGCCATTCACCGCAATGAAAATCATCCAGCGTCTTTCTTCGCCGCCATCACCATAAAAATGCCAAATGGAATTCATGGCAATCCAACGACAAGCCGGCAGATTGGAAACCGGCATCGCAGGGCAAACAGACGACGGACTTGACTCTCGCCCGATCAGCCTCAACTAGTATGGATCTTGAAGAGGACAGATTCCGGCTCGGCGTCACGGACCGGCTGACCTTTTTTCACCCCGCCCACGCGGCGAGAACTGGCGAGAACGGAATGAAATCGCTTGGCAAAAAACCCGCAGGCCTGCGCCTGGAAAGAATGAAGTCCTCCCCTCTCTGGACGGACAAGGGCTTTCGCAATCTGCACCCGATCGCGCCCGGTCTGCGCGACCCCAATGTCCAGATGCCCTCGCTGCGCGACTTCCTCTGCGGCGGCGACCGCCGCGTGCCAAGCGGGCCGCTGCCGGCGCACAATCCCCTGGACGATTGGCGCAAGCTGCCCGGTTCCGGCCTGCGCGCCACCTGGCTGGGGCATTCCACGGTATTGCTGGAGATAGACGGCCTGCGGGTGCTGACCGATCCGGTATGGGGGCCGCGCGCCTCGCCCTCCCGGCTGGCCGGGCCCAAGCGCTTCCAGCCGGTGCCGGTGCCACTGCGCCAGATGCCGCCCATCGATCTGGTGCTGGTTTCGCACGACCACTACGACCACCTGGACTACCCGACCATACGCGAGTTGGCCAAGCGCGACGTTCCCTTCGTCACTTCGCTGGGCGTCGGCGCCCACCTTGAGGCCTTCGGCGTGGCGCCGCAGCGTATCACCGAGCTGGACTGGTGGGAAAGCTACCGCCACCCGACTGCCGACCTGACCGTAACGGCAACGCCGTCGCAGCACTTTTCCGGGCGCGGCCTGAAGGACCGCAACGCCACGCTATGGTCGTCGCTGGCCATCCGCACCCCTCGCCACTCGGTGTTCTTCAGCGGCGACACCGGCCTCACCGACGAATTCGCCGTCATCCGCGACAGGCTGGGCGCGTTCGACCTGGTAATGCTGGAAGTCGGCGCCTACCACCCGGCCTGGGGCGACATCCACCTCGGCCCCGACAATGCGCTGAAGGCGCTGGACCTGCTGGGCGGCGACGCCTTCCTGCCGGTGCACTGGGGCACCTTCAATCTGGCGATGCACGCCTGGGACCAGCCGGCGGAAACCTTGCTCAGCCTCAGCGCCCAGCGCAATGTCCAATTGCTGATGCCCCGCCTGGGCGAAGCCGTCGAACCGTCCCACGCGGACAAGGCGACGCCGTGGTGGCGCGAAGTCGATACGGTAGCCATCGCGCCCGCCGTCGCAGAAATGGATGCCGCCCCCTCCCCGCCCAAGTCCATGCCCTGGCCGCTGGACTGAGCGGAATGGACGGCAGGCGCCGCCTGCCGTCTTTCTGCCCGCCCCCCATCCCAGAACGTCATCCGATTGCCGCCAGCATCTATCGATACGGCAGCCGATGCGCACGGTTTGCGACACATCAAAAGATAGCATCTGTTTTCTATTGAGTTTTTACTCCAGATGGGTATATTTAGCATTTGCTGACAAATGTCGGCAAATTTATAAACCATTCACTGCGCAAACCAGGCCGCCATGCCGAGCTTGCTGCGCACCGCCGGAGGAAATTCGTGATGAAAACCCTAGCCTCTATCACCACCCTGGCCGCCGCGCTGGCGGCCCTTGCCAGCCCCGGCGCGCAAGCCCGCGCGTTCGCCCCCTATGTCGACGTCACCCTGTGGCCGACGCCGCAGATCGACAAGATCGGCGTCAACCAGGGCATCCAGCAATTCACGCTGGCCTTCGTCGTCGCCAAGGGCGGCTGCGCGCCGTCGTGGGGCGGCGTGCTGGCCATTCCCGGCAGCGCAGCCGACCAGCAGCTCTCGGCCATCAAGAGCGGCATCGACAACTTCCGCGCCAAGGGCGGCGAAGTGATGGTGTCCTTCGGCGGCGCCAACGGCACCCCGCTGCAACAGGCCTGCGCCAGCAACGCCAGCCTGCAGGCGGCCTACCAGACCGTGCTGGACACCTATCAGCTGAGCCGCATCGACTTCGACATCGAGGGCGGAGCGCAGACCGACGCCGCCGCCAACAAGCGCAACTTCGAAGTGGTGGCGGCGCTGCAGAAAAACGCCCGCGCCAAGAACAAGACGCTGCATGTGTCGCTGACCCTGCCGGCCATGCCCTTCGGCCTGACCCAGGACGGCCAGAACGTGCTGAATTCCGCACTGAGCAACGGCGTGGCGCTGGACGCGGTCAACATCATGGCGATGGACTATGGCCAGAACAATCCGAACATGGGTTTGGCGGCCAAACAGGCGGCGCAAGCCTTGTACACCCAGCTGGACGCCGCCTACAAGGCGCACGGCCAGACGCTGACCGACGCGCAGCTGTGGCAGAAGGTGGGCGTGACGCCTATGGTGGGCCTGAACGACACCCAGCCGGAAACCTTTACCGTGGCCAACGCCAGCGATCTCTACGGCATGGCCAACAGCAACGGCATCGGCCTGCTGTCGATGTGGTCGATCAGCCGCGACAAGTCTTGCCCCAACAACGGCCACTATGTCGACGCGCAGTGTTCCGGCATCGTGCAGACGCCTTACGCCTTCAGCAATGTGCTCAAGGGCTTCAAGGACCACTGGGGCAGCGGCGTCACCCAGGACCCCAGCTACGGCGGCGGCGACACCGGCGGCGGCGCCCCGGTCAACGGCCAGCCGTGGTCGGCCGGCCAGGTCTACAACGCCGGCAATACCGTGAGCTACGCCGGCGCCAGCTGGAAGGCGCAATGGTGGACCCAGGGCGATACCCCGGGCCAGGCGGCGGTATGGCAGCAGCAAGGCGGCGGCCTGCAAGCGTGGTCGGCCAGCACGGCCTACTCCGGCGGCGCTTGCGTCAGCTACCAGGGCGGCAAGTACTGCGCCAAGTGGTGGACGCAGGGCAATGTGCCCAGCGCCGGCGCCCCGTGGGCGCCGGCCAACTGAGCGCGCCGCGCAACGACGAAGCCGGGCGCCATGCCCGGCTTTTTCCCGCCCGCCTCAGCCCGAGATGTCCGGCTCCGCCAGCGCCGCCAACTGGCACAGCGACTGCTGCCAGCCCAGCTAGCACTACTCTGCCGGAATCGCGTCGGGAATCCCCTCCTGCACGATGCCAAGCTCGGCGCCGCACGATGCCGGCGTCAGCATGACGGTGGCGGTCATGCTGCCGGACAGATCAGGATCGTCGAAGCTGTTGGCGTAGCGGATGCGTTCGCCCGCCACCAGCTCCAGCTAGGCGCCGGCAGGAGAAAGGCGCGGTAGATCCGTTCGGGCGGCGCGCGCAGCACGCGGTGCAGACATATGGTGTGGGACATGGCGGCTCCTTGTCGCGGGAAGACATCAGGGAACCACCCCGCCGTAGCACACCGGCATGGCCTTGCCGCCGGGCGGCCGCGCTCAATCCCGCGCCAGATTCAGTTCCATCTGCCAGTCGAACGGCTCCCGCTCCAGCTGGGCCGGATGCAGCCAGCACGCCGGCTCGCAGCCGCAGCGCTCGTAGAACGCCACGGTTTCTATCGCAGAATGCGAGGAGACATACAGCCTGCCTGCGCCCAGCTCCCGTCCGCCGGCGGCGCAGGCCTGCAGCAGCGCGCGGCCCAGTCCCCGGCCGCGCCAGCTCCGCGCCACCTGCAACTCCGTCAGCTGCAGATAGTCGCCTTCCGGCCCCAGCCGTTCGGGAGCGATGGCGGCGAAACCGGCCAGCCGCCCTTGCAGCCTGGCCTCCAGCACCAGTCCGCGCGCGGCGATGCGCGCCAGTTCCCGGCACAGCCCGCGCCTCTCCTCATTCGACCAGTCGTCGACGAAGGGCTCCGCCAGCGCCAGCCTGCCGCCACCGGGCGCGGCGCGGTACACCAGGTCCACCAGCTGGCGCCGCACGAAGCCGTCCAGCCAGCCCGGCGCGATGTCCTGCGGCTTCAGGCGGCGGATCGGCCAGTGTTGTTTCTGCATGGGTTCGCAATCTTTCAGGGTGGCGTCGGGCATCGGTTCGGCTGGCGTTTTTTGCCTGATAGGGACAGTTGGCGATTATCTTCCGCCGGAGCCCAAGATGACACTGGCAGGCAAGTCGCCCCGCCCGGTGCGGGCGGGGTCTCAGGCTTACAGGCTGGGGAAGGCGAACTGCGAGGCCTCGCGGCTGGCGCTTTGCGGCCAGCGCTGGGTCACCGCCTTGCGCCGGGTGTAGAAGCGCACGCCATCCGGGCCGTAGGCGTGCAAGTCGCCGAACAGCGACCGTTTCCAGCCGCCGAAGCTGTGGTAGGCCACCGGCACCGGCAGCGGCACGTTGATGCCCACCATGCCCACCTCTATCTCATCGGCGAACCGCCGCGCCGCCTCGCCGTCGCGGGTGAAGAGGCAGGTGCCGTTGCCGTACTCGTGGGCGTTGATCAGCGCGATGGCCTGCTGCAGGCTGCCCACCCGCAGCACGCACAGCACCGGCCCGAAGATTTCTTCGCGGTAGATGCGCATGTCCGGCGTGACATGGTCGAACAGGCAGCCGCCCAGGAAGAAACCGTCCTCATGGCCCGCCACCCGGATGCCGCGGCCGTCCACAAGCAGCTTGGCTCCGGCGGCGACCCCGTCCGCGACATAGCCGCTTACCTTGTCCAGGTGGGCGCGCGTCACCAGCGGCCCCATGTCCAGGCCCGGCGAGGTGCCCGGCCCCACCTTCAAGGCCTTGATCTGGGGAAGCAGCCGCGCCACCAAGGCGTCCGCCGTCTGCTCCCCTACGCACACCGCCACGGAAATGGCCATGCAGCGCTCGCCGCAGGAACCATAGGCCGCTCCCATCAGCGCGCTGGCGGCGTTGTCCAGATCGGCGTCCGGCAGGATCACCGCGTGGTTCTTGGCGCCGCCCAAGGCCTGCACCCGCTTGCCGCGCCTGCCGCCTTCGGCGTAGATATACTCGGCCACCGGCGTAGAGCCGACAAAGCTGATCGCCTTGATTTCCGGCGCGGCCAGCAGCGCGTTCACCGCTTCCTTGTCGCCGTGCACCACGTTGAGCACGCCCTTGGGCAGGCCGGCTTCGTGCAGCAGACGGGCGATGTGCAGCGTCGAGCTGGGGTCGCGCTCCGACGGCTTGAGAATGAAGGTGTTGCCGCAGGCGATGGCCAGCGGGTACATCCACAGCGGCACCATCGCCGGGAAGTTGAACGGGGTGATGCCTGCCACCACGCCCAAGGGCTGGGAATCGCTCCAGGCGTCGATGCTGGGGCCGACATTGCGGCTGTACTCGCCCTTGAGGATGTCCGGCGCGGCGCAGGCGTACTCCACGTTCTCGATGCCGCGCTTCAGTTCGCCGGCCGCGTCCTCCAGCGTCTTGCCGTGTTCCCGGCTGATCAGCGCGGCGATTTCCCGCTCGTCCCGCTCCAGCAGCTGCTTGAAGCGGAACAGGACCTGGGCGCGCTTGGCCGCCGGAGTGTTGCGCCAGGCCGGGAAGGCCAGCTGGGCGGCGGCGATGGCCTGCGCCACGGTGCCGGCGTCGGCCAGCGCCAGTTGGTGGATGATTTCGCCGGTGGAAGGGTTGTAGACCGGCGCGGCGCGGCTGCCGCCGCCTTGCAGTTCGCCGTCGATCAGATGTTTCAGTGTGCTCATGGTGCTTGTCTTTCAGAAACGGGTATTCAGGGAATGGCTCGCTCAGCCCAACTGACGGATGGCTTCGCCTACCGCGTCGAACAGGCTGTCCAGCTCCCGCGGCGTGGCGGTGAAAGGCGGGCCGAACTGCAGCGCATCGCCGCCGCAGCGTACATAGAAGCCCTTGCGCCACAAATGCATCGCCGCCTCGAACGGCCGCGCGATGGCGTCGCCGTCGCGCGCGGCCAGCTGGATGGCGCCGGCCAGGCCGCAGTTGCGGATGTCGGCGACCTGCGGCAAGCCCTTCAGGCCATGGATGCCGCGCTCGAAATGCGGCGCGAGTTCCGCCGCGCGCGCCACCAGGTTTTCGTTTTCCAGCAGGTCCAGCGCCGCCAGCGCCGCGGCGCAAGCCACCGGATGGGCGGAATAGGTGTAGCCATGGGTGAACTCCACCGCGTATTCCGGCGTGCGCTGCGCCATGAAGGTGTCGTATATCTCGCCGCTGGCCACCACCGCGCCCATAGGCAACGCGCCGTTGGTCAGCTGCTTGGCCAGGTTCATGATGTCCGGCGTCACGCCGAAATAGTCGGCGCCGAACAGCGCGCCGGTGCGGCCGAAGCCGGTGATGACTTCATCGAAGATCAGCAGGATGCCGTGCTGGTCGCAGATTTCGCGCAGCCGCTTGAGATAGCCCTGCGGCGGCACGATCACCCCGGCGGAGCCCGCCATCGGCTCCACGATCACGGCGGCGATATTGCTGGCGTCGTGCAGCTCGATCAGCCGCAACAGGTCGTCGGCCAGCTCCGCGCCGTTTTCCGGCAGGCCGCGGCTGAAGGCGTTGACCGGCAGCAGCGTGTGCGGCAGGTGGTCGGCATCCATCAGCGGGCCGTACAGCTTGCGGTTGCCGTTGATGCCCCCGAGGCTGGTGCCGGCGATGTTGACGCCATGGTAGCCGCGGGCGCGGCCTATCAGCTTGGTCTTGGAGGCCTGGCCCTTCAGCCGCCAGTAGGCGCGCGCCATCTTCACCGCGGTGTCGGCGCATTCCGATCCGGAATTGGTGAAGAACACATGATCCAGTCCGGCCGGCGCCATGCCGGCGATGCGCTGCGCCAGCTTGAACGACAGCGGGTGGCCGAACTGGAAACCCGGCGAGTAGTCCAGCGTCGACAGCTGGCGGTAGGCCGCTTCGGCGATCTCCTGGCGGCTGTGGCCGGCACCGCAGCACCACAGGCCGGACAGGCTGTCGAAAATCCGCCGGCCGTCGGCGTCGGTCAGGTAGTTTCCCTCGCCGGCGACGATCAGGCGCGGATCCTGCTGGAAATTGCGGTTGGCGGTAAACGGCATCCAGTGCGCGCGCAGATCGAGGTCGGCAAGCTCAAAAGGGGTGCGGGTGGTTTGGGGGTTCATCGCAGGGCACCTGTGGCAGGAGTATGGCCACAGCATGCGCCGCACATTGAGTGAGTTAAATGCTATCTTTCTTATGTTCAGATTCAATTTAACTTAACTATATGAACCGCAAACCGGCGCTGGGCCAGGTCAGCGATTTCGAGATCCGGCTGCTCAGGCTGTTCCGCACCGTGGCCGAATGCGGCGGCTTCTCGGCCGCCGAAGGCGTGCTGGGCATCAGCCGCTCCGCCATCAGCCTGCAGATGGGCGATCTGGAAAAACGGCTGGGCATCCGGCTGTGCCAGCGCGGCCGCGCCGGCTTCTCCCTCACCGACGAGGGCCGCGAAGTGCTGCGCGCCAGCCACACGCTGCTGGCCGCGCTGGAGGACTTCCGCGGCGAGGTGAACCTGCTGCACCGCCAGTTGCGCGGCGAATTAAGCATAGGCATCGTCAACAACCTGGTGACGCTGCCCAGGATGCGCATCACCCAGGCGCTGCGCGCGCTGAGCCAGCAAGGCCCCGACGTGCGCGTCAACATCGGCATGATGACGCCCAGCGACATCGAAACCGGCCTGCTGGACGGCCAGTTGCACGCCGGCGTGGTGCCGCTGATCCAGCCCCTGTCCGGGCTGGACTACCTGCCCTTGTACGACGAGCGCTCGCTGTTGTACTGCAGCCGCGAGCATCCGCTGTTTGGCCGCGCCGACAGCGCCATCGCCGACGCGGACCTCACCGATGCCGATGCGGTAGCCCCCATCTACCGGCTGCCGCCGGAAGCGCAAGCGCAGCAACAGCGGCTCCACGCCACCGCCACCGCGACCGACCGCGAAGGCATCGCCTTCCTGATTCTCACCGGCCGCTACATCGGCTACTTGCCCGACCACTTCGCCGCCGGCTGGGTGGCGCAGGACATGCTGCGCCCGCTGCTGCCGCAGCAATACCGCTACGACGTGCCGCTGGCGCTGGCCACCCGCAAGGGGAGGCGCGCCAATCTGGTGCTGGAGAGCTTTTTGCGTGAACTGGAGGCGACGGGATAGGCAGGCCGCGCACGGCAAGGAGAAACCGTTCAGCCGTTCAGGCCAGCCACAGCAGCGCCAGGCCTATCGCCGCCGGCAGCGCCTGGATATACAGGATTTTCAGGCTGGCGGTGGCCGCGCCGTACACGCCCGCCGCCAGCACGCACAGCAGGAAAAACGCCTTGATCTGCGCGCCCGCCGCTCCCTGGCTCAACCCCCACAGCAAACCCGCCGCCAAAAAACCGTTGTAAAGACCCTGGTTGGCCGCCAGCGCCTTGGTCGCCCGCGCCTGCTCCGGCGTCATGCCGAATACCCTGAGCCCCAGCGGCTTGTCCCACCAAAACATCTCCAGCGCCAAAAAATAAACATGCAGCAACGCGACCAGCGCGATGACGGCATCAGCGGCGAAAGTCATCCATCGTCCTTAGTCATGGCGGTTTAGACAGAACCCGGCCGACCGCGCGCCCAGCCATCCGCGCATGCGTTCACGCCGGTTGCCATTCCATATACTTGTCCGACGCGGAAAAGCCCGCCGACAGGTACAGGGACTGGCCATCCTCGGTGGCATGCAGCCAAACCTTGGCATAGCCCTTTTCCCCGGCGTGCGCCATCGCTTCGCGCAGAATGGCCTGCGCCAAGCCCTGCCGCCGCTGTTCCGGCAGGGTGTACATATTCAGCAGGTAGGCCTCCTTGCCAGCCGCATTGCCCGGATAGGGCGGTCGGGCAAACACCACCAACGACCCCAGCGCCACTACCCGTCCCGCCCTATCGGCCACCCAGGTGGCGCAGTCGTCGCTGTCGAAAGCCTGCTGAAAGTAGTCTCTGGTGACTTGCAACATCTCAGCGTCTGGTCGGCAGCCGTTCAAATCGACCGCATCGTCGAACAAGCGCATTCGCAGTTGCACGATTTGGTCCAGATCCCGGGCAAGCGCCCGGCGAATGATCGTGTCCATCAGTGGGAGCCCTGGCGTCAAACCGCCCGGTCGGCGGCTGATTGGGATGAATTTTCAGACATCGCCCATGCAGCCGATGTCGCCAAACAAGTCAAAGCGCCACAGTACACCCGCTGCTCCAGCCCGTCAGCATCATCGATCAACCGGCTGCGGACCGGCATCGGGCAATGCCGCCCAACGCAAGCCCTTTGGCTCAAGCGCCCTCGTTCAGCAGCAGGCTGGCCAGTTCGTCGAACGCCTGCTCGACGGTCGCGGCTTGCCCGGCGAATTCACGGCCCGCTTCGAGCTGGCCGCTGCGCATCGCCTCCTCCGACAACTCAAGGGCAGGCATCGTCGCCGCGACGCGCATCTTGAGGCCGTCGGCCACCTGCCTGAGCTGGGCAGCGCACTTGCCGCCGCCATGCCCGCCGTAGCTCGCGATCACAGCCGGCTTGCCGGGCCATTCGCGGTATAGGTGATCCAGCGCGTTTTTCAATGCCGCCGGTTAGCCCCAGTTGTATTGCGGCGTGACGAAGACGAATCCATCCGCTCCGGCGATTTTCTCGCTCCAGGCCAGCGCATGCTCGCTGGAGTAGACCCCCTGCGCCGGAATGCCGGGCTCGTCCGCCATCGGCAGCTGCGGGAGGCCGGCGTTTCGCTCGACCGCGCGCTCTTTCCCCTGATTGCGCGCCTCGGCGCGGTAGGGCCGATGGGCGTGATGGAGCTTGCCGAACACGCGGGACGCGACCACACGACAATCAGCCGGCAACTGGCCGCGCTGGAACGGCAGGGCTTGATCGAACGGCGGAGCAGCGCTCAAGACCGGCGGGCGCGCGAAGCCATCCTGACCGGGGATAGCTGGCGCGTGGCGCAGCGCATCGCAGAGGCGCGCGCAGGCTGCTGGGCCAACTGCTCGCCAGCGGGGATGCTGCGGAGTGCGCAGGTTTTGCCCGACTGGCCCGGACAATGGCCGATGGCATGAAAAGCATGCGCGAGAGCGAGCCCGGGGCAGCCGCGCCAGGACGCGCCCGCGGCCAAGCTACGCAAAACGCCAACATCCAAATAGAATGGCTGGATGCCGCATCGAGCCGTCGCACATGCCGCCAATCCTATAGCCACACCTCTCGCCCAACGAAACTGAATCATGAAAACCACCCACGCCGCCTGCCATGGCCTGCTGGACACCCGCTTCGGCCCGGCCGCCGCCTGGCTGGATGCCGACGGCGCGCTGCTGAGGCTGCTGTTCAACCCCGCGCCGGAGCAACTGGCCGAACACGCCGGCCGCCGCGACGACGCCGCGCTGCATTCAGTAGCGCGCCAACTGGCGGAATACCAGGCCGGCCAGCGCCAGGGCTTCGACCTGGCGCTGGCGCCGGCCGGCACGCCGTTCCAGCAACAGGTATGGGCGGCGCTACGGCGCATTCCATACGGCAGCACAGTCAGCTACGGCGAACTGGCCTTGCAACTGGGCCACCCTGGCGGCGCACGGGCGGTGGGCCGCGCCAATGCCACCAACCCGATCGCGCTGATCGTGCCCTGCCACCGCGTGCTGGGCGCCGACGGCAGCCTCACCGGTTACGCCGGCGGCCTGCCGCTGAAGGCCGCGCTGCTGCGCTTCGAACTGGAACACAGCGCCCCGCCCGGCCTGTTCGCCTGACCGGCGCGGGCATCGCGCGGATGGCCGCAAGGGCGCCAGGGCCGCGCGGCAGCAGCAGGCCCCCTGTTCAAGCCCGCCGGCCGCCGGCTATACTGCGCGGCCTGGTTTCCCCTCTGATAAAGAAAGGAGGTAAATATGGTTCTGTTTGCGCGCCCAAAAATGTTGGCTCGCCTTTATGGCACATTTGCCTGCTCTTGCCTGCCGTCCATCGCGCTGCGATAAGCGGGTTCGAGCCAAGCCGCGCTCCCCATTTCCAAGAGTTCCTTCTCGACTCACCCGTTGTCGCCAGCGCTCCTGTTGACAGGGACAGACACGTCCCGCGCATAAGCGAGCAAGAGCATGACAACCCTGATTTCCGCGCTTTCCCTCCATCTGGACGCCGGCCATGGCCCGCTGTTCCAAGACCTTTCCTTTACCGTGAAACTGGGCGACCGCATCGGCCTGATCGGTCACAACGGCTGCGGCAAAAGCAGTTTGCTGGGCCTGCTGGCCGGCAGCCGAGAAGCCGATGCCGGCGCGGTGCAATACGCCGGCCAGTGCCGGCTGCAGCATGTCGAGCAGCATCTACCGCCGCGGCTGGCGGGCATCAGCGCGCGCCAGTCGCTGCTGGAAGCCGAACCGCGCCAGCATTGGCGGGTGGACAGCCTGCTGGCTGAACTGGAGCTGGAACAACAGGCCGACACCCTGGTGGCCAGCCTCAGCGGCGGCCAGCACACCCGGCTGCTGCTGGGCCGAGCCGTGTTGCGGCAGCCCAATATGCTGCTGCTGGACGAACCCAGCAACCACCTGGACCTGCCGTCCCTGCTGTGGCTGGAAGACTTCCTGCGCCGCTGGCAGGGCGGCTTCATCCTGGTGTCGCACGATCCTCGCCTGCTGGACAACGCCACCGGCAAAAGCTGGATTCTGCGCGACCGCCGGCTGTACAGCTTCGAATTGCCCTGCAGCCAAGCGCTGGCGGCGCTGGCCGAGATGGACTCGGCCGCCCAGGCCCGCCATGCCGGCGAGCAAAAGGAAATCGACCGCATCGCCGCCAGCAGCAAGCGGCTGGCGATCTGGGGCCGCGAACACGACAACGAAAAGCTGGTGCGCAAGGCCAAGTCGATGCAAAAGCGCGTCGACCGGCTTAAGGACGAGCAGACCTTCGTCAGCAGCGGCAGTCCCTGGAAGCTGGAGTTGCAAGGCCAGGCGCTGGCCGCCGACAGCCTGATACGCCTGGATGGCCTAAAGGTGCGCGCCGCGCCGGAACAACCGGCGCTGTTCGATACCGGCGAATTGTGGCTGCGTCCGGGCGACCGGGTGGCGCTGCTGGGCGCCAACGGCGCCGGCAAGTCGTCGCTGCTGCGCCAATGCTGGAGCGATGTGCAACGGGGCGAGGCCGGCCCCGGCTGGGGTTGGCATCCGGCGGCGCGCATCGCCTATTACGACCAGTCGCTGCGCCAGCTGGACGACCGGGCCACGCTGAGCGACGCCATTTACCCGCTTGCGCCGCTGCCCGACAGCGTCCGCCGCCAGGCGCTGATCAATGCCGGCTTCGCCTACCCGCGCCACGGCCAAACCGTGGCCAGCCTCAGCGGCGGCGAGCGCGCGCGGCTGCTGTTTCTGGCCTTGTCGCTGGCCAGCCACCATCTGCTGTGGCTGGACGAGCCCACCAACCACCTGGACCTGGAAGGCAAGCGCGACTTGGCCGAGGCGTTGGCGGGCTTCGCCGGCGGCGTGCTGCTGGTATCGCACGACCGCGAGTTGATAGAACGCGGCTGCAACCGTTTCTGGGCGGTGCGCGATGGCAGCCTGCAGGAATGGCCGGATGCCGAAAGCGCCTATGCCAGCCTGTTTCGCGCGTCGCTTCAGGCCGATGCAGACCTGCCGCCGCGGCAAGGCATAGCGACGCAAGCGCCGCCCGCCGCGGCCGAGCCGCCAACTCAGGCCGAGGCGCAATGGCTGCGCTGGTGCCAGCTGGAAGCCCTGCTGGCGGCGGACCAGGCGCGCCGGCCCAAGCACCAGAAACCGCAGTTGCAACAGCAATGGCGACAGGAGATGGCGCTACTGGAGCGGGAGCTGGGCTTATAAGCGCCCAACGGCGGATGGCGGCGAATCGCTCTGCCGGGCGTTCCGCCGCCCGCCCATCCCGTCAACCGCCATTTCATCCATCGCTTCGTCCATTCCGTCGCAATCCGCTGTCGCCGCGCATGGCCGCCTCCTACAGTCAGGACACACGCACCAACACGGGAGAATCACATGGACCAGCAAAAACACGCGGAAGCGCTGACCGGCCTCGAGGCCGCCAAGCACAAGATAGCCATCTACTGGCAGCTGTATGTAGACTGGCTGGCGGAAACCGGCTGGGGGCGGCTGGCGCTGCTGGCGCTGTTGACCATCATCGCCTGCGGCATACTGGTTCTGCCGGGCCTGGCCGCCTGGCTGATACTGGTTTCCATCTTCGTCAAAATCTTTGTCCGTCCGCGCCGCCCGCCGCTGGCGCTGCCGGGCAAGCCATCGGAGCGGGAGGCGCATCATGAATAGGCCAAGCCACGCCGAAGCGCTGGACGGGCTGGAATCGCTCCGCCAGAAGGCAAGCGTCTACTGGTGGCTGTTTTTCGACTGGGTGGCGCAGGTGAGCTGGGGCCGGCTGGCCCTGATCAGCCTGCTGGCCATGATCATGGGCGGCATCGTCGGCGTTCATGAGCTCACGGTGGTGCTGATCCTGACAGCCATCCTCACCAAGGTGCTGGCCGGCGGCAAGCAAAGGGCGGAGCAGCGCGCCGAGCAGGCGGTGGCGCGCACGGAGCAGGCCGAGAAGCAGGCCGAGGTGGAGGCGCTGCAGCGGCAGTTGGCGGAATCCCGCATCGGCGCGCTGCAGTCGCAGATCGAACCGCACTTCCTGTTCAACACGCTGTCCTCGGTCTGCCAGTTGATGGAAACCGCGCCGGAGCGCGCGCTCGCCATGCAGAAGGCGCTGATCCGCTACCTGCGCTCCTCGCTGCCCCAGTGGCGCGAGTCGCCGGGCGAAACCAGCCTGGCCCAGCAGCTGGAACTGTCGCGCGCCTTTCTCGACATCATGCAGCTCCGGATGGAGGAACGTCTGCAGGTGAGGCTGGAGGTGCCGGAATCGCTGCTGCAGGCCCGCTTTCCGGTGATGATGCTGCAAACCCTGGTGGAAAACGCCATCAAGCACGGGCTGGAGCCCAAGGCCGATGGCGGCGTCGTCGCGGTGAAGGCCAAGGTGCTGGACGGCAGGCTGCGGCTGACTGTGTGCGACGACGGCGTCGGCTTCCCGGAACAACCCGGCCAGGGCATGGGGCTGGCCAATATCCGCGAGCGGCTGGCGCTGCTGTACGGCGAAGCGGCCGAGCTACTGCTGGAAGTGCGGCCGGAAGGCGGCACCCGCGCCACCATCGCGCTGCCATTCGCGCTGACCTGACCCTTACCGCAATCGACAGGATATCCGGAATGACCTCACTCACCGCCTTGATCGCCGACGATGAACGCCTGATGCGCGAACAACTGCGAATGGCGCTGCAAAGAGTATGGCCCGAGCTGCAAGTCGTGGCTGGGGCGCGCGACGGCGCCGAAGCGGTGGCGCTGGCGCGCCGCCACCGCCCGGACCTGGTGTTTCTCGACATCACCATGCCGGTGCAAAGCGGCATCGCCGCCGCGGTGGAGCTGAATGGCGAATACCCGGTGGTATTCGTCACCGCCTACGACCAGTACGCGGTCAAGGCCTTCGAGGAAGGGGCGATAGACTATCTGCTCAAGCCGGTGGACGACGACAGGCTGGAGCGCACCCGCCAGCGCTGGCGGCAAAGGCAGATTTCGCTGCCGGCGCAATGGCAGGCCACACTGCAGCAGTTGGGCCGCCAGCTGGAAAAACCGGATTATCTGCGCTGGATACGCGCCTCGGTCGGCAACAGCCTCAGGATGATCAGCACCGGAGAAGTGCTGTTCTTCCAGTCGGACGAGAAATACACCCGGGTGCAGACCGCCGGTTGCGAGGCTCTGATCCGCATGACCATCAAGGAGCTGCTGCCGCGGCTGGATCCGGACGAATTCTGGCAGGTGCACCGCGCCACCCTGGTGCGGGTGGATGCCATCGAGCAGGTGCGCCGCGACGATGGCCAGCGCGGCATGCTGCTGCAATTGCGCGGCCATCCGCAGCCGCTGGAGGTGAGCCGCGGCTACGCCCACCTGTTCCAGCGCATGTAGCCGTCAATCCAGCTTGAAGGCCATGGTGGTCTGCTGCAGCTGCTCCGCCACCATCGCCAATTCGCGGGTGGCCTGCGAGAACACATCCACCGCGACGCCGTTTTCCTTGGACATCTGGGCGATGGCCTCCACCCGCCCCGCCAGCTCGGTGCTAGCCTGGCGCTGCTCGCGCATCGCCGAGGCGATTTCGCCGATGGCGTTCACCACTTCCGCCGCGCTGGACTCCACCGTGCTGATGGTGGCCGACGCGTTCTCCGCCGCCACCACCACGTCGGCCACGATCTGCCGGCTGCCGCGCATGCCGTCCACCGCCACCCGCGCGCCCTCCTGGATCTTGCCTATCATGACGGTGATTTCCTGCGCCGAGGTGGTGGTGCGCTCGGCCAGCTTGCGCACCTCGTCGGCCACCACCGCGAAGCCGCGGCCCTGCTCGCCGGCGCGCGCCGCCTCGATCGCCGCGTTCAGCGCCAGCAGATTGGTCTGATCGGCCACATCCTTGATCACGGTGGCGATGCTGCCGATCTGCTGCGCCTGATCGGACAGCGACTCCAGGCTGTCGGCCGAACGGGTGACGCTCTCATTCACTTTCTTTACCTGCACCGTGGAATCCTGCACGTCGCGGTTGCCGGCCTTGGCCTGATGGCCGGCCTGGCTGGCCTGCTCGTTGGCCTGGCCGGCATTGCTGGAGCACAGGTCGATGCTGACCGTCAGTTCCTCGATCGAGGCCGCCGCGCTGGAAGTGGCGTTGACCTGCTGGCCGATGCTGGCGCTGACCTGCTCGGTCGACGCCGCCAGTTGCTCGGAGGTGGCGGCGACATTGGTGGCCGCGCGCATGATCTCGCCCACGGTCTTGCGCAGCCGCTGCTGGGTATCGGCCAGCGACTGCATCATGCCGGCGATCTCGTCCTTGCCCAGCGGGCGGATTTCGCCGTTCAGGTCGCCGGTGCCTATCCGCACCATCGCCTCGCCGGCGGTTTTCAGGCTGCCGATGATGCCGTTCTGGATCGCCAGCCCCAGGCCGGTCAACAGCACCAGCCCCACCACCAGCACCGAGATGGCCATGGCGCGCACGCGCTGGTACTGCGCCTGGGCGTCGTCCAGCGCCTTGTCGGCCAGCTTGATGTTGATGTTGGACAGCTCGGTCAGGATGTCGTCGGCGGCGGTGAACAACGGCCGGCACTCCTTGGCCATGATGGCCAGCGCCTTCTTGTTGTTCTCGCCGTTGCCGGTGTCGGTGTAGCTCAGCTCGCGCACTTTCTTGCACGGCGCGTTCATCGCCTCCCAGGCGGCGTCGAAGCGCTTGAGCGCGTCCACCTCCGGCGGCGTCAGCTCGGTCTTGCGGTATTGATCGAGGAAGCCCTTCATATTGGCCTCGAACTTGTCGCGGTTGACCTGCACCTGGTCCATCACCGGCTTTTCGCTCTCGGCGATATAGCGGTAGTCGGCGCGGCTGACATAGCTCGCCTGTTTGCCGGCCTGGCCCAGCCAGTACACCGGTTTCAGCATATTGTCGTGCATGTCGGTGGTCAGTTGGAACATGCCGCCGGTGCCCATGATGCCGTTGATGCCGATGATCAGGGCCGCGGCGATGCCGAGGAGAATCAGACCGAAGATTTTGGCCCGGATGCTGAATTGGGCAAGCAGATATGTCACGGTACGCTCCAGCCACTTAAGGTAGATTTACCTAAGTGTTTTAGTTGAAGCTAGAACCAATCACCAAGCATTACTTGCCCGGATTTTCTCTTGCCGAATGAAAGCGGCGCGGCATGGCGAGCCACGCCGTTCTCCAGCGCGATTGAGCGTTGGCCGCGCTGGAACCCGCCCTGTCTAGCGGCGGCCAGCCGCCCGGCAAGCGCTCAAGCTGGCTCAGCCTCGAAACGCTTGTGGTAGAACACCCGGCTGTGGCCGGGCGGGTAGTCGGCCAGTTCGGCGAAGCGCTGGTAGCCCAGTCCCTCGTAAAACGCCGGTGCCTGGAAAGTGAAGGTGTCCACCCAGGCCCCGACGCAGCCGCGGGCGCGGGCCTCCGCCTCCGCCTGCTCCATCAGGCGGCGGCCCAGCCCCTGGCCGCGCGCGGCGGCCGGCGCCGCCAGCAACTGGACATACATCCAGCCAAAATTGGTATAGCCCCACAGGCCGCCGGCCACCTGGCCCTCCTCATCTTCCAGCCGGATCACCAGCGGCCGGTGATGGCTTGGCCCCGCCTGCCCTTCGTTGTACTGCGCCAGCGGCGCGACGATCTGCGCCAGCACCGCGTCATCCGCCACATCGGTCAAAACTGCCCTGAACGGCATGCCGCCCTCCATCTCTCGCTGATTTTCCTTATTTCACCACGATGCCCACCCCGCGGCCGCGCGGATCGGAGGCGGTTTCCGCGACCTCGCCATCCACCCTCACCGCCTGGATGTCGCCCATCCGCCAGCCCTGGTCCCTCAGCGCGTAACCCATGGCCTTCAACTCATCCGCCGCCGCGCCGGTCAGCGGCGCGTAATCCTCGTAGAAGATGGTGTCCTTGGGCAGCAACTGGTGATGAACGCGCTGCGCCGCCACCGCCTGGGCCAGCGGCATATTGAAGTCGTACAGATTGTTCAGCACCTGGAAGATGGAGGTAAAGATGCGCGAGCCGCCGGGCGTGCCTATCGCCAACGTGACCTTGCCGTCGCGGGTGACGATGGTGGGCGCCATCGACGACAGCATGCGCTTGCCGGGCTGGATCGCGTTGGCGTCCTTGCCCACCACGCCGAAGGCGTTGGCCACGCCCGGCTTGGCGCTGAAATCGTCCATCTGGTCGTTGAGCAGGAAGCCGGCGCCCTGCACCACCACGCCGCTGCCAAAGTCGAAATTCAGCGTGTAGGTGTTGGCCACCGCATTGCCCCAGCGGTCGACAATGGAGAAGTGGGTGGTCTGACGCGTTTCCAGGCCGGGCCTGACGTCCGGCGTGGCCGAGATCGCCAGCGGATTGATCTCGGCGGCGCGGCGCGCCAGGTAAGCCGGGTCGGTCAGCTCGGCCAGCGGCACCTTGGCGAAGTCCGGATCGCCCAGGTAGTCGGCGCGGTCGGCGAACACCCGCTTTTCTATCTCGGCCAGCAGGTGAATGTAGCGGGCGGAGTTATGCGCGACGCCGGCGAAATCGGCGGCGCGGTCCTGCTTGATCGCCAGCAGCTGCCAGAGCGCGATGCCGCCGGAGCTGGGCGGCGGCGCGGTGTAGATGATGTTGCCGCGCCAGCCCATGCTGATCGGCTCGCGCCAGCGCGCGCGGTAGTCGTTGAGATCGTCGGCGCCGATCAGGCCGTTGTCGCGCTTCATTTGCGCCACCAGCAGTTGGGCGGTCTTGCCCTGGTAGAAGTCAGCCGCGCCGTAGCGCGCGATGCGCTTCAGGGTGGCGGCCAGTTCCGGCTGGCGGAAAGTCTCGCCGGACTTGAGCTTGCCGAAATATCTGGCGAAATTGGTCTTGCCGGCAAACAGCCTCACTGCCTCGCCGCGGTACTGGTATTGCTTGGGCGCCGCGGTGAAGCCATGCTCGGCGTAGCCTATCGCCGGCGCCAACAGCTGCTGCCACCTGAGCTTGCCGAAGCGCTGGTGCGCCTGCCACATCCCCATCACCGTGCCCGGCACCCCGGCGGCGCGCGCGCCGACCAAGCTCAGATTCGGAACCACCTGGCCCTTGTCGTCCAGATACATGTTCCGGCTGGCGGCCTTAGGCGCGGTTTCGCGGTAGTCGAGGAAATACGGCTTGCCGCCCTGGTACAGCGTCATGAAGCCGCCGCCGCCGATATTGCCGGCCTCCGGATAGGTGACGGCCAGCGTGAAGGCGGCGGCCACCGCGGCGTCCACCGCATTGCCGCCGTCCTTGAGGATTTGCGCCGCCACCGCGGCGCCGTATTGATCGGGCGCGGCGACGGCGGCCTGGCCGGCCAGCGCCTGACCGCTGACGATGAGCAGGCAGCAACTGCTGGCGGCGATATGGAACCAGCGCGCGGGGGGACGGGCAGACATGGCTTCTCCTCCAGTTTCAGGCGGACGTTTTCATTCTTATGACATTTATTGCGTAAATATTCCAGGCATTTTGACTATATCGGTCGCAGCAATCGGCGCCGCCTGTCCGCTCAACGCGGCGCATAGGCGCGGAGACTACGCCGCCGCGCCGTTTCGCAGCAGCCGGCGCACCTCCTCTGTCGAGGTTCCCTGCCACGCGTATTCGTCGGTCCCCGGCGCCCCCATGCCAAGCCCGGGCTGGCGGTATCGCATGCGGCTTTCAATGCCTGCCCGCGCCGAGGCGTGAAACTCCCGGCAGCCGGTCAGCCGCCGCAACTCGGCGATATTGTCGGCCCGCACTCCGGCGCCGGGCATCACCGCCAGCCGCTCGCCGGCCTGTTCGCGCAGCTGCCGCAGCAGAGCCGCGCCCTGCAGCGCGGACGGCGCCTGGCCGGATGACAGCAAGCGACGGCAACCGGCGGCGATCACCTCCTCCAGCGCTTGCGCGGGATCGCGAGCCATGTCGAAGGCGCGGTGGAAGGTCGCCGCCAGCGGGCCGGCCAGCGCCAGCAGTTGGCGGGTGCGCGCAACGTCGACATCGCCATCGGCGCCGAGCAGGCCCAGCACCACCCCGTCCATGCCCAGCCGCCGGCACTGTTCAATGTCGCGCGCCATCAGCTCGCACTCCAGCTCGGAATAGAGAAAATCGCCGCCGCGCGGCCGGATCAGCACGTGCAGATCGATATCCAGCTTTTCCCGCGCCAGCGCCAGCATGCCGTAGGAAGGCGTGGTGCCGCCCTCCGGCAGGTTGTCGCACAGCTCGACCCGCTGCGCGCCGCCTTTCTGCGCCGCCAGCGCCGAGGCCAGCGAGCCGGCGCAGACCTCCAGAATCATCGTCATCTATCGCCCAGCCTTTCTGATTTCAAAACCATCGGGGGGACGGACCTCGCCTGCGTCCTCGCCATCCGAATCACGCGCCGCCACCAATGACCCGGCACAGACAAACGCCGCCCACCCGGTTCAGGGCTAGCGGCATTTTTCAATAGCGGCAAGACGGCATCGCGCCCGCCTCAGGTCACCTTCATCCCGCGGCTGGCGAACAGCGCGCGCGCATGCGCCACCTGCTCCGCAGTCGGAATCGGCGTATCGGCCAGCTGGTACTCCACGCCCAGCTGCGCCCACTTGTCCTTGCCCAGCTGATGGAAGGGCAGCACTTCCAGCCGCTCCACCACATCGCCCAGCTCCGCGACGAAATCCGCCAGTTTTTCGATGTCGGCGTCGCCGTCTGTGACGCCCGGCACCAGCACATAGCGTATCCACATCTTCTTGCGCAGACGCTGCAGGCGCCGGGCGAAATCCAGCGTCGGCTGCAAGGGCTGGCCGGTGAGGGCCTGGTATTTGTCGGGGTCGGAATGCTTGATGTCCAGCATCACCAGATCGACATCGTCGAACCATGCGTCCGCCACCCGCTCGTGCAGGAAACCCTGGGTGTCCAGCGCGGTGTGCAGGCCATAGCGTTGCTTGATCTGGTGGAACAGCTCGCCGACGAACTCATGCTGCATCAAAGGCTCGCCGCCCGAGATGGTGACGCCGCCGGCAAACTTCAAAAAGCGCGCGTAGGAGGAGACTTCGGACAGCGCCTGCTCCACCGTCACCTGGCGGCCATTGTGCAGCTTCCAGGTGTCCGGATTGTGGCAATACAGGCAGCGGAACTGACAGCCTGAAGTGAAAAAGACGAAACGCATGCCGGGGCCGTCCACGCCGGCGCCGCTCTCGGTGGAGTGCAGATAGCCTATGGTTTCGGCGTTAAGGGATGCTTCGGTGTGGTCAGCGGCAATAGGTGGGGTCATGCCGTATCTCCGGTGAATCTTGTGAAAAGCGGGGCGTTCCTGTCGAACGGCCCCGCCATTGATGCATGAAGCGCGGGCAAGCCCTGCGGCCTGCCCGCCCTACGGCAGCTTACATCTTGCCGTGGAAGGTGCGGTTGAGCACGTCCAGCTGCTGCTCGCGCGTCAGCTTGACGAAGTTCACCGCATAGCCCGACACGCGGATGGTCAGCTGCGGGTACTTCTCCGGGTGCTCCATCGCGTCCAGCAAGGTTTCGCGCTTGAACACGTTGACGTTGACGTGGAAGCCGCCGCCGGCGATCTTGCGTTCGCCTTCGCAATCGAACGGCGTGCACTCGGCGGTCGAGAACGAGGTCGGATTGGCCGAGGCGAAACCGTCCAGGCAGTTGGCCAGGTTGGCGATGCGCTCTTCTGCGGTATGGCCCAATGCGTCCGGCGTGGCGGAGGCGGTCCAGCTGATGCCGTCCAGCGCCGAATCGTAAGGCAGCTTGGCCACCGAGGCGCCGGCGGCGACAAAGCCCTTCACGTCGCGGCCGTTCATCGGATTGGCGCCCGGGGAGAACGGTTCGCCGGCGCGACGGCCGTCCGGAGTGTTGCCGGTTTTCTTGCCGTACACCACGTTGGAGGTGATGGTCAGCACCGATTGGGTCGGCTTGGAGTCGCGGTAGAAGTACGGCTGGGCCTTGATCTTGTTCATGAAGGACTGGGTCAGCCATACCGCAATGTCGTCGACGCGGTCGTCGTTGTTGCCGAACGCCGGGTATTCGCCTTCGATCTTGTAATCCACCGCCAGGCCGTCTTCGTTGCGGATGATGTGCACCTTGGCGAACTTGACGGCGGACAGCGAGTCGGCGGCCACCGACAGGCCGGCGATGCCGCAAGCCATGGTGCGGATGATGTCGCGGTCGTGCAGCGCCATTTCGATGCGCTCATAGGCGTACTTGTCGTGCATGTAGTGGATGCAGTTCAGCGCCTTGACGTAAGTGGCGGCCAGCCAGTCCATCATTTTCTCGAACTTGGGCATCAGCTCTTCATAGGTCAGCACGTCGCCGGTAATAGGCTCGAAGCCGCGGGCCACCACCGCGCCGCTCTTCTCGTCGCGGCCGCCGTTGATCGCGTACAGCATCGCCTTGGCCAGGTTGGCGCGGGCGCCGAAGAACTGCATCTGCTTGCCGATCTTCATCGCCGACACGCAGCAGGCGATGCCGTAATCGTCGCCCCAGTACGGCAGCATCAGATCGTCGTTTTCGTACTGGATGGCGCTGGTGTCGATGGACACCTTGGCGCAGAAGTTCTTGAAGCCTTGCGGGAATTTCACCGACCACAGCACGGTCAGGTTCGGTTCCGGCGCCGGGCCCAGGTTATACAGGGTGTTGAGGAAGCGGAAGCTGTTCTTGGTGACCAGGGTACGGCCGTCTTCGCCCATGCCGCCGATGGCTTCGGTCACCCAGGTCGGGTCGCCGGAGAACAGTTGATCATATTCCGGAGTGCGTAGGAAGCGGACGATACGCAGCTTGATCACCAGATCGTCGATCATTTCCTGCGCTTGCTCTTCGGTCAGCGCGCCGGCGGCGATATCGCGCTCGATGTACACGTCGAGGAAGGTGGACACGCGGCCGAAGGACATCGCGGCGCCGTTCTGTTCCTTAACAGCGGCCAGGTAAGCGAAGTAAACCCACTGGATGGCTTCGCGGGCATTGGCCGCCGGGCGGCTGATGTCGTAGCCGTACTTGGCGGCCATCTGGCGCAGTTCGTTCAGGGCGCGGAACTGTTCCGACAGCTCTTCGCGCTGGCGCATCACTTCGTCGGTGAAAGCCACGTCGTTCAGTTCGGCGAACAGCTGCTGGCGCTCCTTACGCAGAAAGTCGGTGCCGTACAGCGCCACGCGGCGGTAGTCGCCGATGATGCGGCCGCGGCCGTAGGCGTCCGGCAAGCCGGTGATCACGCCGGACTTGCGGCAGGCCATGATTTCCGGGGTATAGACATCGAACACGCCCTGGTTGTGGCTCTTGCGATATTTTTCCCAGACCTCCTTGATCACCGGGTCGATCTTGAAGCCGAAGGCTTCCAGGCCGTTCTCCACCATGCGCAGGCCGCCGTTGGGCATGATGGCGCGCTTGAGCGGCGCGTCGGTCTGCAGGCCGACGATCACTTCATTGGCCTGGTCGATGTAGCCGGCGTCGTGCGCGGTGATGGAGGAGGCGCGGTCGGCGGACACATCCAGCACGCCCTTGGCGCGCTCCTCCTTCAGCAGCACGCCCAGCGTATCCCACAACTTCCTGGTGCGCGGAGTGGCGTCGGCCAGGAAGCTGTCGTCGCCTTCGTACGGCTTGTAGTTCAGCTGGATGAAGTTGCGAACGTCTACCTTGCTCTGCCAGTCGCCGGCGGCGAAATCACGCCAGGGGTTGGCTTGTGCAGCGTCGTGAGTCAGGGCGTCCATATGGTGCCTCCTTCTTGGCTAAGTCCAGTAATGTGTTGGATATTGAAACCATGTTACATTCGGAATCGAAAATCCCGTTTGATCTTCATCAAGCCGCGCCGGCTTCCACCCGACTTTCCATACTGCGCCGCAGCAAACTCAGCAGCAAAAATAATGAATTTTTATCAACCGCTTATATAAAAATCGGCCTAAAAATCACACACCGTGCCGACTACATTCGAAAACGAACTCCCACGGTTTACAAATCCAGCCTAACCATACCTTCGGTCAGACCGCCCGCAGCGTGTGGCGTTCCAGGCGGAACACCACCAGGCCCACGCCGATGGCGCCGCCGACGATATTGCCCAGCGTGGCCGGAATCATATTGTGCAGGATATCGGCCCACTCCAGCCCCTCCATGCCCTGCAGCTTGGCCAGCGCGAAAAAGGCCATGTTGGCGATGCTGTGCTCGAAACCGGAAAAGAAGAACACAAACACCAGCAGCATGATGATCAGCAGGCGCGCCGCCTCGCTGCTCATCCGCATCGGCACCCACACCGCCAGGCAAATCACCCAGTTGCACAATACGCCCTTCCAGAAGATTTCCAGCGCTTCGGCGTGCACCTTGTGCTGCACCACATTGAACAGCAGATGGTCCTGCGGCAGCGCGCCCATGCCGCCGGCGCCGGCCAGCACCGCGACGAAGGCCAGCACGCCCAGCAGATTACCCAGGTAGACCATCGCCCAGCTGCGCAGCAGATTGCACACCCGGCAGCGGCCGCTGAGGGCGCCCACGGTGAAATACATCACATTGCTGGTGAACAGCTCCACCTTGCAGACAATGATGCTGACCAGCGCCACGCCGAAGAAGCCGGCGGTGGCGATGTAGTAGCCGGGCGCGCCGGCGGCGAGGAACACCTGGCCCAGCTTGAGGCTGACCATCAGCACCGCGGCGATCAGCGCGCCGGCCATGGCGGCGCTGAGCAGGTAGCGACCCGGCTCGCTGCGCAGCACCTGCTGCTTGCAGGCGGCCTCGTCGACCACGTAGGCGAGAGTGGAAGAATGGCTCATTTCGTTTCATCTCTTTATATAGGAAAGCGTGGGCCAGGATGCGCAAGCGATTCCCCGACAACGGGCAACCATTCGCATGCCTTGCAAATTAGGAAAATTTTATGTTCGTTTTCGTAAATTTGTGTTTGATAACAATCAACACAAGCCCGTCTTCCCAATCGGTATAAAACCGCTCGCAACTGCCTGACATCCGAGTCAATGGCCGGCCATGACCGCATGTCTCCCGGCACAAACGCCTGACAGCCCCCGTACCCGGACGTCGGCCTGCGTCGCGCCGGCAAGTCGGCCAGGCTCTGGCGGCATCAGCCATGATCGTTTCGGCCGCGCCGCTTTCGTCAATTTGCTGAAGATTCCAATTCGAAAAATATAATGTTCATTTGAAAGGATTTATTTTCATATACGAACAAATATGCTTCAAGTATGCTCGCTATCAATCCAACTTCGAACAAATTCCAACAACCGCAAGACCGCCGCCACACCCGCTCCACGCCACCCGTGCGCCGGATAGACCACAGCATCCGGCCAAGAAGCATAGTCTTTACGTTTCAATCAGATGCAGTCCGTTTACAGAGATGCCCCATGCATTGACAAATCGCGCGCAGACGCCTCCACCCCCCACGGCAAACCAGCCGCTCTCCGGCCTTCCCCCTCGCTTCCGGCAAACTCCACGTTAAAGCAAAAACTCCAATATGGAACGACCACCGAAGACCATTCTCACCGTCTGTAAATTTTCACGAGCAGCCATAAATTAAAAATTTCATGCCATTAAATATAAAATTAAACCAATATAAATTCATTAAAGGCACAAAGTTGCCAATATATTCCATACCAATAATAACAATGCGCAAAAAATCCACCCAGATCCATGTTCGCTTGTTCGTTTAGATACAAATTTAACTTGATTAGAATCAACTGATGTTCTTAAATGTGTACCTTGTTAATTACAAAGCACTTACGATGAGCAGCAAGTCAGCCGGACAAGGTTCGATCCGCTCACTCGAACCCCGGCAAGCACCAAGCTTCTCCTCGATGACCAGCAGCCACAAACGGCGGCGGGAAATCGAACCCGGTAATTGCAAAAACTTGTCTTAAGAAGGCACCACATCATGTCTCAAGCCATTGCTTCAACCGCACCGCGATCCGGCTCCTCCGGCTGGACCAAGCATGACACCGTCTGGATGCTCGGCCTGTACGGCACCGCCATCGGCGCCGGCGTCCTCTTTCTCCCGATCAACGCCGGCATCGGCGGCCTGTGGCCGCTGATGCTGATGGCCATCCTGGCCCTGCCGCTGACCTTCTTCGCCCACCGCGGCCTCACCCGCTTCGTGCTGTCCGGCAGCAAGGAAGGCGCGGACATCACCGAGGTGGTGGAAGAGCACTTCGGCCTTACCGCCGGCAAGCTGATCACGCTGCTGTATTTCTTCGCCATCTACCCTATCCTGCTGATGTACAGCGTGGCCATCACCAACACGGTGCTGTCCTTCCTCAACAACCAGCTGCACATCGAAGTCGGCAACGGCCTCGCGACCCGCGCGGTGTTCTCTCTGGCATTGATCCTGGGCCTGATGTCCATCGTCCGCCTGGGCGGAGCGGTGATCGTCAAGGCGATGAGCATCCTGGTTTACCCGTTCGTGGTCGTGCTGATGCTGCTGGCGCTATACCTGATCCCGCAGTGGAACAGCTCCGCCATCCAGCACGCCGGCAGCTTGTCCGACGCCCTGTCCAGCGGCGCCTTCTACAAGACGCTGTGGCTGGCCATCCCGGTGATGGTGTTCTCGTTCAACCACTCGCCCATCATCTCGTCCTTTTCGGTGGACCAGCGCAAGCTGCACGGCGCGGAAGCCGAGCAGGAATCCAGCCGCGTGCTGATCCGTGCCCACACCATGATGGTGGTGACCGTGATGTTCTTCGTGTTCAGCTGCGTGTTCAGCCTGAGCCCGGCCGATCTCGCCGCCGCCAAGGCGCAGAACATCTCCATCCTGTCCTACCTGGCCAACCACTTCCAGAACCCGGTGATCGAATGGGTTGCGCCCATCATCGCCATGGTGGCCATCAGCAAGTCCTTCCTGGGACACTACCTGGGCGCCAAGGAAGGCTTCAACGGCCTGGTGATCAAGCAGCTGCGCCAGCGCGGCAAGACCATCGCCTCCGCCAAGCTGGATCGCTGCACCGCCGTGTTCATGATCGTCACCTGCTGGATCATCGCCACCATCAACCCGTCCATCCTGGGCATGATTGAAACCCTGGGCGGCCCGGTGATTGCCATGCTGCTGTTCCTGATGCCGATGTACGCCATCAAGAAAATTCCGGCGATGAAGAAATACGCCGGCGCGCCCAGCAACCTCTTTGTGGTGCTGATCGGCCTGATCGCCATCTCCGCCATCTTCTACGATCTGATCGCCTGATCGTCAGCCCGCCCGGCCGCCCCAGGCCGGGCCTCCCCTCCCCCCTTCAGCATCAAAGAGGTAGCATCATGTTCAGCATGAGTGATATCTACAAAATCGGCGTAGGCCCCTCCAGCTCCCACACCGTCGGCCCGATGAAGGCCGGCCACCAGTTTCTCGGCGCGCTCAAGGAAACCGGCAAGTTCAACCAGGTTGGCCGCGTGCACGTGGACTGCTACGGCTCGCTCGCCCTCACCGGCAAGGGCCACTGCACCGACCACGCCATCATCCTGGGCCTGGCCGGCAACCTGCCGGACACCGTGGATCCGGAGCACAGCGCCGCCGTCATCGGCGACGTGGAAAAAACCGCCCAGCTGACGCTGGGCCGCACCCAGCAGCGCGTCGCCTTCGGCATGGACTTCCATACCGCCAACCTGCCGCTGCACGAAAACGGCATGCAGATCCACGCTTTCGTCGGCGACGACTGCGTGCTGACCAAAACCTATTACTCGATCGGCGGCGGCTTCATCGTCGACGAGGAGCACTTCAATCAATCCAGCTGCAGCGACGTGCCAGTGCCTTACCACTTTGTCACCGCCCAGCAGCTGATGGACATGTGCGAGGAAACCGGCCTGTCCATCGCCGCGCTGGTGATGGAAAACGAAAAGGCCTTCCACGACGCCAAGGACACTCAGGCCCACTTCGCCCGCGTCTGGGAGGTGATGAAGAGCAGCATGGAGCGCGGCATGCGCACCGAGGGCAACCTGCCCGGCCCGATGCGCATCCCGCGCCGCGCGCCGGCGCTGCACCGCATGCTGACCAGTTCCTTGCAGGTGGCCAACGACCCGCTGTCGGTGATGGACTGGGTCAATATGTACGCGATGGCGATGTCGGAAGAAAACGCCGCCGGCGGCCGGGTGGTCACCGCGCCAACCAACGGCGCCTGCGGTGTGGTGCCGGCGGTGCTGGCCTACTACAACCATTTCATCCAGCCGCTGGACGACGACAGCTGCCTGCGCTTCTTCCTGTCCTCCGGCGCCGTCGGCTGCCTGTTCAAGCTCAACGCCTCCATCTCCGGCGCCGAAGTGGGCTGCCAGGGCGAGATAGGCGTGGCCTGTTCGATGGCCGCAGCCGGCCTGGCCGAGCTGATGGGCGGCAGCCCGTCGCAAGTGTGCATGGCGGCCGAAATCGCCATGGAGCACAACCTGGGCCTGACCTGCGACCCGGTGGGCGGCCAGGTGCAGATCCCCTGCATCGAGCGCAACGCCATCGCCGCGGTGAAGGCGATCAACGCCGCCCGCATGGCGCTGCACCGCGCCAGCTCGCCCAAGGTATCGCTGGACAAGGTGATCGCCGCCATGTACGAAACCGGCAAGGACATGGACGCCAAGTATCGCGAAACCTCCTGCGGCGGCCTGGCCCTGCAGATCGTATCCAAAGACAAGGAAGTGCCCAGCCAGGCGATACGCTGGGTGAACGACGCTCAACAAGTCGCCTGACGCCAAACCGTCTCGCCGCAGCAACGCCGTCCGGCCAAGTCCGGCGGCGTTTTTTCATACTGCAGACCATGCGAACGTCGATTGCATAACCACAAACTTACCATGGTGAAAACAGTACTATGGGGCAGTGCCGATCAACGATCTCCGCCGCCATTTTCTGCTGTATCTAAAATGGCCTCACCCGGCAAAGCCGTACTTTCCGGGCATTGCCACTGTAATCACTGCCTCGTTTCTCGGTTTCCTACCTCGCCGTACACGTTCATACCTGTCTGATTTGTCAGTGTTCCGATGTCATTTATACGCATGAGAACATACTCAAAGCCGACAAATCGCATGCCTCCAGCCTCTTTCTCCAAGGCCATACCGCCTTTCAGGCCCTGCTTCTGGTGTTGCGCTTCACGCAAAAGACCATTGTCAACAAATTATTTAAAATACATTCAAATTGAATTGATCATCGCCAAGGTATAGCTTTCCCTTTGCAATCCGTTGTCAATTGGTAACAAGTATTGACAAATTTTGAGTAAGAACTGCCGTCAAACCATTGTCGCCATTCGCCTTGCGGCGATGCCACTCGACGCGGCACAGCATATGGAGAAACACGATGAGCTTGATCAAAGTTGGCCTCGTCGGCATCGGCGCGCAAATGCAGGAAAACCTGCTCCCCTCACTGCTGCAGATGCAGGACTTGCGAATCACCGCAGCCTGCGACAGCAATCTGGATCGCGCCTTGCAGATCCGCCGCTATCTCTCGGACACACCGGTGTTCGACAATGTCCCGGCCATGCTGGACACGATGCAGCTGGATGCGGTGATCATGGCCGGTCCGCCGCAGCTGCATTACGAAATGGGCTTGCTCGCCATGCGCAAGGGCGTGCATGTCTTCGTGGAAAAGCCGCCGTGCGCGACGCTGGAGGAGCTGGAAACATTGATAGACGCGGCGCGCCACAGCAAGGTGGTCGCCGGGGTGGGCATGAACTTCAAGTTTGCCCGCCCGGTCAGCCAACTGCGCGAAATGACCAAAGCGGAAGAATTCGGCGACATCCTGCACATCCAGCTCAACCACTACGCCAACAAGCCGCGCGCGCCGCTGTGGGGACTGGACTCCACGCTGCGCTCTTTTCTTCTAGCCCAGGCCATCCATACCATCGACCTGGCGGTTACCTTCGGCAAGGGCGAACTGCAAAAAGTGCAATCCAGCGTGCAGCGCCACGACGACGCGCTGATCGTCAAGGTGGAAATGGCCTTCTCCTCCGGCGCCACCGCCAGCCTGCTGGCCGGCACCACTTTTCCCTACTTCGAATTCGACATGAAGCTTGTCAGCAGCAGTTCCACGCTGGTGGAACTGGACAATCTGTGGAACATCACCCTGCACGAACCGGAACACGCCACCCGTCCCACCGGCGCGGCCAAACGCTGGCGCGGCGCCTGGCAGCCCGGACCGCTGGACTCAGGCTATGAACGCAGCGGCTATCACGGCGAATTGCACCAGTTCTTCGAGGCCATGCGCAAACCGCAACGCTACGAAGCGGACTTCGCCAGCCTGCTGCCGACATACCACGTCATCGAGGAAATCTGCGCCAACGATGCCGCGGCCCAAGGCAAACAGAATATCCAGAGCAAGATCCGCACCGGAATCGAATCGCTGTCGCTGTGACCAACCCGCACACCGCCAAGCCCGCCAGGAGCCCGCAACCATGACCGATACCACCCTCACAGCGCCGGCAGCCAGCCGCGTCATTTCCGACAAATACCGCCCCAGCTACCCGGATGATCTGGGCGCGCTGGAACAGGCGCTGCGCGGCGCCTTGTCCGGCACCAGCGACACCGTGGCGGCTTACGAACAGGCGCTGGCAGCCTGGTTCGACTCCCGGGATGCCGTCGCTGTGTCTTCCGGCGGCGCCGCCTTGAGCGTCGCCTTATATGCCGCCGGCGTGCGGCCGGGAGACGACGTGCTGCTGACGCCCAGCAGTCCCTTGTGCACCGTCTACCCCATCATCGCCGCCGGCGCCAATCCGGTATTCGTAGACACCCGCCGCCACGGCTTCGGCGCGGACCCGGCATCGGTGCGCGAGCGCATCGGCGCCCGTGCCCGCGCCATCATAGACATTCCGATGTGGGGCTATCCGACGGAGGTCGACCAGCTCAAGCAACAGGCGGAGCAGGCCGGTGTGCGCCTGATCCTAGACCTGGCCCATTCGCACGGCACCACCCTGCACGGCAAGCCGCTGTCCCATTACGGACACCTGTCCTGCTTCAGCACGCATGAGCGCAAGCCGCTAGCAACCGGCGAAGGCGGCTTCATCCTGACCGACGACCCGGAACTGGCTAAACGCTGCCGCGACTACAGCCGTTTCGGCAACCTCAACGGCGTCGATTTTGGCCTCAACTACAAGCTGGCCGCTCTGCCGGCTGCGTTGGGACACAGCCGGCTGGCCACGCTGACAGAACAGATTGACCGTCGCCGCTCCAACGCGCGCCGCTTACTGCAGGGGCTGCGCCATCCCAAGGTACACGAGAAACAGATCATAGCCGGCGGCAACCCCAACTACTATTTCCTGAATCTGGCACTGGGCTTCGCCGACAACCGCGCCTTCATCGACTATCTGGACGAGCGCGGCATTCCGTCCGACATCAAGCGCTACGGCTGCAAGGCGCTTTACCAATTTCCGGCGCTCAAGCAATACCGGCTCGACTGCCCCCATGCGGAAGCGCTGCTCGCCGGCATGACCACCATCCCGGTTCATCCCGCGATCAGCGAGCAGGACCTGGATTACATGGCCAGTTGTATCAACCTTTACGAGGCGCCATGATCAGCATCGATTCCAGCCGCGCCAGCCTGGACAAACACTTCACGGCCTCGGCCTTCGTGCTGAATCCGCACCGCGAAGTGTTGTTGATCCATCACCGCAAGCTGGGGGTCTGGCTCTATCCGGGCGGCCACGTCGAGCGTCACGAAACGCCGGACGAAACCGCGCTGCGCGAAGTGCGCGAGGAAACCGGCATCCAGGCGGCGCTCCTGGGCGAGCGAGACCTCGCGCTCGCCGATACCGAGGCCGATGTCAGCGTGCTGCACCGGCCCTACCAGGTGCTGTGCGAATACATAGCGGATCCGCGCGAACCTCACTACCACCTGGATTTGATCTATCTGTGCGCCAGTATGGCGCGCGGCTGCCCGCCGCAGCGGGAGGCTGCCGAAGCCGGCTTTTTCGCCCGGCATCAGTTGGACGAATTGCGCATGTTCCCAAACTTCCGGCGCATGCTGGAGCGCCTGTTCGACGAACAGGCGGTTTGGGATGCGGTTATTCAAGGAGCAGACCGATGAGCACTTCCACGCTTGCGCGCCGCGCTATCGCGGAAACCTGCGCGCACGACACCGCGGACGATCTGCCGGAACTGGCCCGCGCGCTGCGCAGCGGGCTGACCGGCACCTCGGACATCGTGGCCGAATACGAAGCGGCGCTGGCGCGGCTGTACGACATCCCGCACGTGATCGCCGTATCGTCTGGCGCCGCGTCGGTGAATGCCGCGCTGGCCGGCCTGGACTTCGCGACCGGCGACGAAGTGATACTGGCGCCGACCTGTCCGATCTGCACCGTGCTGCCCATCCTGGCGCTGGGCCTGGTCCCCGTATTCTGCGATGTGGCGCCCGACAGCTTCGGTCTGGACCATGACGATCTGCTGCGCTGCATCGGCCCGCGCACTTGCGCGGTGATAGAAGTGCCGATGTGGGGCTACCCGGTCCGCTCCGACCTCAGCTGGGAGCTGCTGCGCAGACGCGGCATACCGCTGATTCAGGACCTGGCGCACTGCCACCTGACCCGGCTGAACGGTTCCTGGCTGGCGCGCATCGGCGACATCTGCTGTTTCAGCACCCATGACTGCAAATTCATGTCCACCGGCGAAGGCGGCTTCGTGATGACGCGCGACCGTAAGCGGGCGGAGCGTATTCGCGCCTATACCCGTTTCGGCAATCTGAGCGGCGAGACCGTAGGCATCAACCTCAAGCTTGGAGGCTTGCAGGCCGCGCTGGGCCTGGCGCGTTCGCGGCAACTGGAAACCCACCTCGCCGCGCGGCTTCGCAATCGCCGACGGCTGCTGGCGGCGCTGGATAATCCGGCTTTCCGCGAATTGCCGATCCCCGATCAGGGCGAAGCCAACGGCTACGCCCTGATGCTGCAAGCCGTGGCGCACGATGGCCGCCAACTGGTGCGCTACCAGATGGAACGCGGCATTCCTTCCGACATCGGCAAGTACGACAACCAGCCGCTGTTCCAGCTGCCGATGCTCGCGCGCTACCGGCGCGACTGCCCGAACGCGGCCAGCTTGTTGCGCTCGCTAACCACGGTGCCGCTGCATCCGGACCTGAGCGAAGACGACCTGGACTACATCGCGAGGACACTGAATGACTACACCCCGCTTTAGCGGCGGCCACGCCGTGGTGATCGGCGGCAGCGTCGCCGGCTGCCTGGCCGCCGCGGTGCTGGCCAAACGCTTTGAACAGGTGACCGTGGTGGAAAAGGGCGACTTCCACGACGAGACCGGCCCGCGCCAGAGCGTGCCGCAGGAACACCATGTCCATCTGCTGCTGCAGCGCGGAAAAGAAATCATGGAAGACATATTCCCCGGTTTTCTGCGCGAGCTGGAGCTGGCCGGCGCACAGATCGCCGACCTGGGGCATGACGTCAAATGGTATCAGGCCGGCCTGTGGAAAAACCGCTATCGCAGCGGCATCCATGCCCACTATTGCAGCCGCCGCCTGATCGACAACCAGTTGCGCCGCCGCATCGCGCTGCTGCCGCGGGTGACCGTGCTGGCGCGCACCCACGTGGAAAAATTGTGCATCAGCCGGCGTGACGGCGTGCCGACGGTATCCGGCGTCATGCTGCGGCAGGACGATGGCGAGCGCCGGCTGGCTGCGGACCTGGTGGTGGATGCCAGCGGACGCGGCACCAGGACGCCGGGCTGGCTGGAAGCGGCCGGCCTCGGGAGCGTGGAGAAAAGCGTGGTCAAAACCGACCTCGGCTACGCCTCCCGCATCTATCGCCGCCGACCGGAGTTCGCCTCCCGCTGGCAAGTGCTGCTGGTGCTGGCCACGCCACCGCGGCAACGCGCCATGGGCGTGATCAGCCCGATAGAGGGCGACCGCTGGATGGTGACCACCGGCGGCTGGTTCGGCCACTATCCGGACCGCGACCCGGAAGCCTTTCTGCACGCGCTGGCCAAGCTGCCGGTGCCGGACATCCATCAAGTGATACGCGAGGCGGAACCACTGTCCGAGGTAGCGGTGTTACGCATGCCCGGCAGCCAGCGCCGCCACTACGACCGGCTGCCGGTCTGGCCGGATGGCCTGCTGGTGGCCGGCGATGCGCTGGGTAGCATGAATCCGCTCTACAGCCAGGGCATGACGCTGTGCGCGCTGGAGGTGGAATGCATCGATCGCCACCTGGAGCGGACGCTGGATGGATCGCTGCCCTTCCACGACTTGCAGGAAAAGCTGTGCCGGGTGCTGGACCCGGCTTGGCAGATGGCCGTGACCGAGGACCTGCGCTTCCCGGAAACCGAGGGCAAGCGCAATTGGCACACCCGCTTCCACCACTGGTACGGCGCCGGTCTCGCACGGCTGTCGGCGCGCCACCGCGGCGCGCTGGAGCTCCAGATCGGCGTCAGCAACCTGATCACCGACCCGGCCCGCCTGTACGCTCCGGCCATCGTCTCGCGCATCCTGCTCGACTCCGCCCTGCCCGGGGGAAATCCATGACCACGCCGCCCCTGCCCGATCTCGCCGGCATCGAACATCTGGTTTTCGACTGGAACGGCACGCTGATCGACGACATCGAACTGGCAGTCGCCGCGGTGAACCGCTGCTGCGAGCGCTTTCAGGTGCCGCCGGTTACCCGCGAGCGCTACCGCCGCGACTTCGGCTTCCCCATCGCCGATTTCTACGCCAGGCTGGGGTTCGACTTCGCGCGCAACTCCTTCGCCGAGATCGTCGCGGTCTATCTGGGGCACTTCGACGCCCACGTCGGGCATTGCCGACTCCATGCCGGCGCAAGCGAGCTATTGGACTGGGCCGATGCCCGCGGCATCGGCGCGTCGGTGCTATCGGCCTCGCAACGCGACGTGCTGCTGCAAACACTGGAATCCAAACGCCTGCTCCACCGCTTCGAACACGTGGTCGGCCTGGATCATAGCCATGCCAACAGCAAACTCGAAGAGGCCCGGCAGTTGCAACAGCGGCTGAGGCGCCCCGCCGCCAGCACGCTGTTCGTCGGCGACACCCTGCACGACTGGGAGGTGGCCAGCCAGGTCGGATGGCGCGTGCTGCTGCTGGACACCGGCCATCAGGACCATACGCGCCTGCAAAGCAGCGGCGCCGCCATCTGCACCGGCCTTGGGCAATTGCATGCGGCGCTGTCCGCGACCACAGCCTCGGCCATGCCGGCAGGGGCGGGAGACTCTCCATGAACCATAGTTACCTGCAAGCGCTGCTGGCCGTGCTAGCGTGTTCGTTGACGATGCGGGCCATCGTGGCCTTATATTACCGCGACAGCAAACCGGTGATGCGCCGGCTGCGGCTGCTGCCCCGCATCAGCGACAATCCCGAAACCTACTACCGTCCACTCGACGCCTGGCTGGCGCCGTTGCCCTTCATCTGGACCTGGTTGGACATCGTGGCCGCTATCATGCTGGCCACCCTGGCCGACTCACCGTTGCTCTGGACCTTTGTCGTGCTGTGGAGCGGCGGCCGGATGCGGGCCTTGCAAGAATTCGGCCACAACGCGGTCCACTTCGCCCTCTGCCCCTCCCACGCCTGGCAATGGTGGCTGAGCGACATCTTCTATCAGTTCCCGGTGTTCAAGCGCGACATGCATAGCCGCCACAAGACCCATGGCGACCATCACCGCAAACCCAACCATCCCGAGCACGATCCCAACCGCGCCCGGGTATTCGCCGGCGGCTACGAGGCCGGGCTGTCGCCATACGCCTTCGTCGCGCGCCTGTTCTACCCGCTAAGCCCGGCCGGCTTCAGAAACAACGTCGCCACCATGCTCCGCAACAGCCTGCTCAACCATTCTCGGCTCACCGCTCTGGCCCGCTGCGCCACCTTGCTGGCCATCGGCCTGTTGCTGTACGGGATAGGCGGCTGGCAGGGTCTGATCTTTGGCTGGTGGCTGCCGCTATTGACCAGCTATCCGGTGTTCGCCTGGATTTCCCTGCTGACCGAGCACCGCTGGCTGATTGAAGGCTTCCCGCAGGAGCGACTGGAACTGGAATACCTGATGGGCAGGCCGACCGACTACTTCGGCATCGCCGGCTGGCTGGTGAGAGTCTTCATCGCGCCCACATCCGACGCCTATCACCTGGCCCATTCGCTTTACCCCGGCGTGCGCTGGAACTACCTGCCCGCCATCGACAGGCACCTGAAAATCAACGAGCCGCGCTACAGCGACAACGCCAGCGAAGGGTTGTTTTTCCAACGCGGCAACGCGCCGTCGGCGCTGTCCGAGCTGCGCGAACGGCTGGTTTCCCCATCCGTGACGGCCCATTTATCCACCCAAGGGGTGCACCATGACTGACACATCCGGCAAAACCATTCCTCGCATAGGCATTATCGGCGGCAGCGGCTTCCAGCAATTGCTGGGCCTCACCGACGCGCAAGCCATCCATTGCGACACCGCCTTCGGCCAGCCCTCGTCCGCGGTGACCACCGGCTACCTAGCCGGCGTGCCGGTAGCCTTCCTGCAGCGCCACGGTCCCGGCCATACCATTCCGCCCGCGGCCATCAACGCCAAAGCCAATATCGCGGCCCTGCGCAGCGTGGGCTGCAAGCAGATACTGTCGATGAGCGCAGTGGGCAGCCTGAGCGCCGAGGTGCCACCCGGCCATTTCGTGCTGGTCGACCAGTTCATCGACCGCACCCTGATGCGCGACAAGACCTTCTTCGGCCCGGGCCTGGTAGGACACGTGCCATTCAGCGATCCGGTATGCGGCCGCATGCGCCAGGCGCTGGCGGAAAGCGCCGCCGCCGCCGGGGTTGCCGCGCGCGACGGCGGCACCTACATCGTCATGGAAGGCCCGCAATTCTCCACCCGCGCCGAATCCATGCTCTACCGCCAATGGGGCGGCAACGTGATCGGCATGACCGCCATGCCGGAAGCCAAGCTGGCGCGCGAGGCCGAGCTCTGTTACGCGCTGGTGGCCATTCCTACCGATTTCGATTGCTGGCATCAGTCGCACGAGGCCGTGAACGCCGCGATGGTCTCCGAACGGATGGCGCAAATCGGCGCCAGCGCGCGCCGCCTGGTCGAGGAGGCGGTGAAACGCCTCGGCAGCCACGACGGCGACTGTCGCTGCGGCTGCGACCGCGCGCTGGAAACCGCGGTGATGACCGCCCCGGCACTGCGCGACCCGGACATGCTCGCCCGCCTACTGACCGTGGCGCCCAACGCCACCCATCTCCTCCCCCGCTGACCAACCCTGGAGCCCTGATTTGACCGCCACACTTTCCACCAGCGACCGCATCCGCATACATCGTACCGAGGTGCTGTCCGACGACTGGTACGTACTGCGCAAGACCACCTTCGACTACCAGCTCCGCAACGGCGTCTGGCAGACGATCTCGCGCGAAACCTATGACCGCGGCAACGGCGCCACCATCCTGCTGTACAACCGCGCGCAACAAACCGTGATCCTCACCCGGCAATTCCGCTTCCCGGCCTTCGTCAACGGCCACGACGGCATGCTGATCGAAACCTGCGCCGGACTGCTGGACCAGGACGATCCGGAAACCTGCATCCGCAAGGAAACCGAGGAGGAGACCGGCTACCGCATCGACAAGGTGCGCAAGGTATTCGAAGCCTTCATGAGCCCGGGCTCGGTCACCGAACGGCTGTTCTTCTTCGTCGGCGAATATCAGCCGCGGGACAAGGTGGCGGACGGCGGCGGCATCGCGACCGAGGGTGAGGAGGTGGAAGTGCTGGAGCTGCCGTTATCCCAGGCGCTGGCGATGTTGGACAGCGGCGAAATCGCCGACGGCAAGACCATCATGCTGCTGCAGTACGCGCAGCTGCATCGGCTGCTGGATTGAGGCCGGAATCGACATTGGAGACCGCCTGTGGATCAAGCCGAACGTCCTGCGTCCCATCCGTTCCACCGCGATGGCCCCACCTGGTTTCTCTATCTGGTGCTGGCGGTCTTCGGCTTCCAGCAGTCGGTGCTAGGGTCGGTGCTGCCCTTCCTGCGCCAGGAGTTGGGCTTCGACACCATCCGGGTCGGCTGGCACTTCACATGGTACGCGGCCGGACTGGTGGCTTCCGGGCTGCTGGCCGGCCAGTTGCTGAAGCGGCTGCCGATCAACCTCCTGGTGCGCGGCAGCGCCATCGCGATGGTGGCGGCGGTGCTCAGCATCACCCAGGCCGCAAACTTCGCCGGCACCCTGGCGGCGGCGGCGGCAATGGGTCTTAGCGGCGGCGTGGTGCAAGCCGCCGTGCAGGCGGGGCTGGCCTGGCATCAGCCCGGCCACCGGGACATGGCGATGGTGGAGGCCTTCGTCTTCGCCGGCATCGGCGTGTTTTCCGGCCCCTTGCTGGTCGGCCAGCTGGCGGCATACGGCCTGTCCTGGCGCATGGCTCTGCTGGCGTCGGCTCTGGTCCTGGCGGTGGTTATGCTGCTGCCCGGCCCTTCCGCCCGCGGCGACGCCAGTCGGCCATCCGCTCGCGCCGCCGCGATCCCGCTGGCCGTCGCTCTATGCTGGCTCACCGTGCTGCTGGGCATAGGAGCAGAATGGGGCATAGGCTTCTGGGGCGCGCAGTTCCTGCAGATCAGGCTGGGCCTCAACCCGCCGCAAGCAGTCAGCCTGATGTCGGTATTCTTCGGCGGCACCGTGTTCGGCCGCATAGTCTCCAGCCGCCTGCTGGCCATATTCGATGGCAGGAACATGCTGTTCAGCGTGATTCTGCTTGGTTGCTGCGCCATTCTCGCGCTGTGGGGCAGCGGCCATGCCGTCGTCACCGTCTTCGCGCTGGCGCTCGCCGGCATGTGCCTGGGCAACTTCTTCCCGCTGATCATCAGCAACGCCATCCGGCTGGAGCCGGCCCATGTCGGCCTGATCTCAGTGGGCTCCACCCAGGCGGTCGGCGTTTCCCTGCTGGTGGTGCCCATCGTGCTCGGCTATGTCGGCCAGTCTGCCGGCCTCATCAATGCGATCGGGATGCTGGCCGCTCTGCCGCTGCTGATGGCAGCCGCCTGCCTGGCCGCAAGCCAGCGCCATCTTCTGCCGCACAAGGCCACCTTTTGAAAGGGACATCATGAATTCAGCCGACTTCACCCTGCTGTTCGATCTGGACGGCACTCTGGTGGATACCGACATCCTCCATTTCGGCGCCTACCAGACATTGCTGGCCGGCTACCAGCGCAGCATCACCATGCAAACCTATAAGCAGCGCATCATGGGCGCGCCAAACGACGCAATCATGCTAGAACTGTTTCCCGAGCTGCCGCAAGACGCCCGTCGCCGCTTGTCCGAGCACAAGGAGGAACTGTTCCGCGCCGCCATCGTGGAGCTGGAACCAATGCCAGGCGTGTTGGAGCTGTTCGAGTGGGCCGAGACGCGCCATGTGCCCATCGCGGTGGTGACCAACGCGCCCCGCGCCAACGCCGAGTTGATGCTGAAAGGCTTGGGACTGGCGAAGCGAATCAACACGCTGGTAATTGGCGAGGAGCTGCCGCGCGGCAAGCCCGACCCCCTGCCCTACCTGACCGGGCTGCAGCGGCTGGGCGGAAGGGCGGAACGCGCGCTGGCCTTCGAGGACTCGCTGTCTGGCGTGCGAGCGGCCAGCGCCGCCGGCATCCACACCTTCGGCATCGGCACCTCGCTGCCGGAAGCGGCGCTGCTGGGTGCCGGCGCCCAAGAGGCTATCAACGACTTCACCGCCGCCGCCCTGTGGCGGCGTCTGAACGCGCTGGAGCTGGGCACCGTCACAGAGGCATCGCGCGCATGAGCCATCCTGCCCCCCCTCACGGACTGCCGGCGGATGCGGTGCGGATTGATGCCGCCACCGGCAGCGGCCTAGCCGGCAGACTGATCGCCTACAGCTCCTTTGAGCCTTACGAACTGGCCGACTACCTGCAGGCGCTGCGCATCCTGTTGCCCGATATCGCCATCGAGCTATGGCGCATGTCCACCGCCAGCCTGACCGAACTCTTGCAGGCCGGCGTCGAGGGCGACCTGATACTGGGCTGGGCCGACACCGCCGCGCAGTCGCCCGGCATCGCGGAGCGGATCGCGCCACCTGCGCCGGGCAGCGGCACCGACCCCGACGGTTTCTGCCGACCAACCGGCTTTTCACTGGCCTTCATCACCGACCCGAGCTGCCTCCGCGCGCGCGGCGCAGATGCGCCAAAAATCTGGCAGGACCTGGCCGCGCCGCAGTTGGCCGACGGCATCCTGTTTCCCGACCCGCGCCGCTCCGGCGCCGGCTATCTCGCGCTGAGCACCATATTGCAATGTTTCGGTACGGAAGACGGCTGGCGGCTGATGACGGAAATAGACCGCAATGTGCGCGACTATCCCGGCTCCGCCTGGGCGCCCGCCGCCCGAACCGGACAGGACGGCATCGCGATCGGCGTCACCGTGCGCATCGCCGCCAGCCGCCGCCAGCAAGAGTTCCCGACTCTGTCCATCGCTCTGCCGCTGGATGCCGTAGGAGCGGAGGCGGAGGTCTACGGCGTGCTGGCCGCCAGCCGGCAACCGGCGCTAGCGCGCCGCGTGCTGGCATGGGTGATGTCGGACGATGCCGCCCATCGCTTTCGCAGCCACGCCAAACTGCTGCTGCAAGAGCCTGAACAGGCGCTGTTCGCCATCGACCCTTTACGCGCCACCCGTGAACGTCCGGCCATTCTGCAACGCTTCGACGAACTGATGCGGCAACGCGCCGCGCGCAGCCCCCTGACGGAAGGAATCCAATGATCACCCGATCGGTTTTCGGCACCTTGCCCGGCGGTGAAACCGTAGAGCGCATCGAACTGACGCTGGCCAACGGCTTCAGCGCCGCCATCCTTACCTGGGGCGCCACGCTGCAATCGCTGCGCAGCCCTGACCGCGAAGGCCGCTTCGCTTCGGTGGTGCTGGGCTACACCACGCTGGACGACTATCGCAACGCCGGCGGCAGGCTTGGCGCCACCATGGGCCGCTACGCCAACCGGATCGAAAATGGCCATTTCCATCTGGATGGCCAGGACCATCAATTGCAGCGAAACGAGGGGCGCCACGCCATCCATGGCGGACCGGAAGGATTCGACCGCCGCCTCTGGAGCGTCGAGAGCATCCTCGACCTGCCGGACCGGCCGGAAGTCCGCCTGCGGCTGGAAAGCCCGGATGGTGACCAGGGTTTCCCCGGCCGCCTGGTTCTTACCGTATCCTATGCGTTGAAGGCGCCCGGCGATCTGGTCATCAGTTATGAGGCTAGCAGCGATAGGCCTACTGTGTTCAACACCACCAACCATGCCTATTTCAACCTGGCCGGCGAGGGCAGCGGCAGCGTGCTGGATCACCGATTCACCATCCCGGCCGACCGCTTCCTGCCGGTAAACGACGAACTGATCCCCACCGGCGAAATCCGCAACGTGGACGGCACAGAGTTCGACTTCCGCGAAGCCCGCCCCCTGGCCGCCGGCATCCGCGCCGATGACCCGCAGATCCGCCTGGGCCGCGGCTACGACCACTGCTACGTGCTGTCGGAAAACGGCCCCGAGCCTTACCCGCGGCTGGCCGCCCGCGTGGAGGAAGAGCAAAGCGGCCGCCAGCTGGAGGTGCTCACTACCGAGCCCGGCCTGCAACTGCACAGCGGCAACGTGCTGACCGGGCGCTACCACGGCGCATCCGGCCGCGCCTACCGCCAGTCTGACGGCTTTTGCCTGGAGGCCCAGCACTTTCCCAACGCGCCCAATGCCGCCCACTTCCCCAGCACCGTGCTGCGGCCAGGCAAGCCTTACCGCTCCATCACGATCTACCGGCTGGGCATCACCCCGTCTCTCGCTCGGAGTTGAGTGACCCGGCTTCCCCGAATGCCGGCGCCAACCTGGTGTCGGCATCCAGCTGGAAAATGGCGGCATACGCGCCGCAATGGCGTCGACCCACATCACGCCCAGCGCTGTCCTTGCGCCGGCCAGCCCAGCTTGATGGCGGACGGGCAGGCCCTGCTGGAGGAGCTGAAAGCCCGGCCGCGCTGGCCCTGGCTGGGCATACGCATGCGGCCAGGGCGCAAGACGCTGGTCAACGCCGCCGGCGAGGAAAACGCCTTCGCCTTCCGGCCTCTCCTCACCGTCAACAGCATAGACGCCGCCTGCCAGCTGGCCGTCGCCGGTGCCGGCCTCGCCACGCCCCCGGCCTTCCTGGTGGAAAACGAGCTGGCCGCCGGCCTGCTGGTGGAGCCGCTGCCCGGCTGGCGGGCGGCGGCGCTGGGGGTCTACGCGGTATGGCCGGCCAACGCCGCCCGCGCCAGCCTGACGCTGCGGCTGGTGCAACATCTAGCGCAAACCGCCGGATAAACCCCTCGCAGCCTTAGCCGAGGGGACCATCCGCGCCGAAGCGCCGCAGCAGGAAATCCACCACGCTGCGCAGCTTGGCGGTGGGGCGCCGGTCTTGCGCATAGACCAGATGCATCGGGGTGGTCCGGAACGACCACTCCGGCAGCACCGGCAGCAAACGACCGGCGGCCAGGTCGTCGGCCAGGATGGCCTCCGGCTGCAGCACAATCCCCATGCCGTGCAGGGCGGCGATGCGCAGGGCATTGCCTTGGTTGGCGGTGAAAGGCCCTTGCACCGACACCGTGCAATTTTCGCCGCCCGGCCCCAGCAGATGCCAGCGGTCATAGCGCCGCCAATACGACATTCCCAGGCAGGCGTGCCCGCTCAGCTGTTCCGGATGGCCTGGATGGCCATGCTGTTCCAGATAGGCGGGCGCGGCGGCCAGTAGCCGGCGATAAGGCTGCAACGGCCGCGCCACCAGGCCGGCATCGCCAACCTCGCCGATCACGATGCCCAGCTCATACCCTTCGTTGATCAGGTCCGGCGCGCGGTTGTCCAGCGTGAGATCGACGCCGACTTCCGGATAGCTCGCCAGATAGTCGGTCAGCGCCGGCACCAGGCTGTGGCTGCCGAAGCTGACCGGCGCGATCAACCGCAAGCGGCCGCGCGGACTGGCCTGCAGCTCCAGCGCGCTGGACTCCGCCAGCTCCACTTCCGCCAACACATGCTTGCAGCGCTCGTAGTACAGCCGCCCCACTTCGGTAAGCTGCTGCCGTCGGGTGGTTCGGTGCAGCAAACGCGCGCCCAAGCGCTGCTCGATGACACGGATGTGCTTGGCCGCCATGGTAGCCGAAACCTGGCTGGCCTCCGCCGCGGCCGCGAAGCTGCCGCTTTCCACCACCCGCACAAACATCGCCATGCTGGCCAGCTTGTCCATGATTAACAACCCATAGGTTTGGAATGTATCAAATCATGGCATATTTATCGGCGGCGCGCGCTGGATGATACTGGCCTCATCGGCACCCGCTTCGCGGCGCCGCCCACTGGAGAATTGTCATGCCCATCCTGCACCTGGAACTGCAACCCGGCCGCACCCCGGAACAAAAACGCGCCTTCGCGAGCGAAGCCACCCGCGTCATGGTGGAAACCCTGGGCTGCCCGCCGGAAAGCGTGGACATCGTGATCAACGAAGTATCGCGCGAAAACTGGGCCAAGGCCGGCACGCTGTACGCCGACAAATAAGGCCGGCCCACGGCGCCAGCAAACCGCCAGCAAGACCGCGCGCTGCTGGCGCCGCCCAGCAAAACCGCTTGGACATGCCTCTCTCCCCTGGTGGAAAGGGGGTTAGCGAGAGAGGGCAGCGCGAACTGTTCCGAAGCCTGCTCATCCCCACGCACGTGGGGAACACTACGACGGCTACCAGGACGACCTCCACAAGAACGGTTCATCCCCACGCACGTGGGGAACACTGGTTAATGGGATGGCCCATCGGGTGGACCGACGGTTCATCCCCACGCACGTGGGGAACACGGCGCGGCAGACGCGATTATTGAGGTAACCCGCGGTTCATCCCCACGCACGTGGGGAACACATCGGCGCGGTGTAGTCCTGCCAGCACTCTGGCGGTTCATCCCCACGCACGTGGGGAACACATCGGCGCGGTGTAGTCCTGCCAGCACTCTGGCGGTTCATCCCCACGCACGTGGGGAACACGCTGGCCACTTCCAGCAACTCCCCGACCATGTCGGTTCATCCCCACGCACGTGGGGAACACCACAAAATCGCGGACGATGGATTGATAGGTGACGGTTCATCCCCACGCACGTGGGGAACACTCATGGCCGGACGCGGCGCGACCATCGACGTTCGGTTCATCCCCACGCACGTGGGGAACACACGTGACTTATCCAATTCTGCGCGCAATTGTTCGGTTCATCCCCACGCACGTGGGGAACACGTCCGCTAGTCCTGTGGTGTAATTCGCCAAGGCGGTTCATCCCCACGCACGTGGGGAACACTCATGGCCGGACGCGGCGCGACCATCGACGTTCGGTTCATCCCCACGCACGTGGGGAACACACGTGACTTATCCAATTCTGCGCGCAATTGTTCGGTTCATCCCCACGCACGTGGGGAACACGTCCGCTAGTCCTGTGGTGTAATTCGCCAAGGCGGTTCATCCCCACGCACGTGGGGAACACAATACGCAATAAAAAATAAGTCCCTGAGAAAACGGTTCATCCCCACGCACGTGGGGAACACTCTGGCCAAAGTCGCGCTTGGCAACCGGCAGTCGGTTCATCCCCACGCACGTGGGGAACACGTCTCTCCAGCTCATGCTCATAGGTGTGGTTCCGGTTCATCCCCACGCACGTGGGGAACACTTTTCCACGCTTGTTCGAATGACATACTGTTTCGGTTCATCCCCACGCACGTGGGGAACACGGTGAAGACGTGACCGCCATGGGCGCGGCGTTCGGTTCATCCCCACGCACGTGGGGAACACCAGGAATAGCTGCCCGTCAGCACACAGTACCGCGGTTCATCCCCACGCACGTGGAGAAGACGCGACCGGGATATCTAGTTCGCGGGCAAGGCGCGGTTCATCCCCACGCACGTGGGGAACACCGACGTTGTCTAATTGAATGTTTGGATTTTTCCGGTTCATCCCCACGCACGTGGGGAACACCGAACACAGACCGCGTGCTGACCTGCATGCCCCGGTTCATCCCCACGCACGTGGGGAACACGTCTTCTCCGGCGTCTCAGGCTTTGCCCTCTCCGGTTCATCCCCACGCACGTGGGGAACACCTGGTACGTTTGAGCCTGTTATCGTTTCTGCGCGGTTCATCCCCACGCACGTGGGGAACACACCGCCAAGCTCGCCGAAGACATCGACCATATCGGTTCATCCCCACGCACGTGGGGAACACCTGGGCAGCCTGAACTTCAGTCATCAGGCCGACGGTTCATCCCCACGCACGTGGGGAACACACCAGGATATGGCATGAGCAATTGTAAATTCACGGTTCATCCCCACGCACGTGGGGAACACGTGTCAAGTGGCTTTCGCGGCATATCCTCGCCCGGTTCATCCCCACGCACGTGGGGAACACTTGCGCCGCGTCGATCACTGCGTACCAGGTGTCCGGTTCATCCCCACGCACGTGGGGAACACGAGATACTGGCGGCATGCAATGGACGCGTGGACGGTTCATCCCCACGCACGTGGGGAACACCGGCCAGTCCCGGCCCTTGACCCTACTGAGGACGGTTCATCCCCACGCACGTGGGGAACACTGGAAAATCAACGTGGATGGCTCCAATTGGGGCGGTTCATCCCCACGCACGTGGGGAACACAAGTAGAAGAAAATAAACTCGCCTCATTCACTCGGTTCATCCCCACGCACGTGGGGAACACGCAAAAGCGGATTTTGAAGGATACGAGGGCAACGGTTCATCCCCACGCACGTGGGGAACACCTGATGCCGGTATTTTTGCGGGGAAGCCGCTTCGGTTCATCCCCACGCACGTGGGGAACACTTCCGCCCTATACCTCTGGCATTCAGCCCAGGCGGTTCATCCCCACGCACGTGGGGAACACCACGATCCGGGGTGGGCCGCTGAGCCAGGCCGCGGTTCATCCCCACGCACGTGGGGAACACCTGCATCAGCTCAGCCATGGCGGCCAGTTGCGCGGTTCATCCCCACGCACGTGGGGAACACGTCAGTGCAAATCCAAAAAGTTGAAAAAAGTCCGGTTCATCCCCACGCACGTGGGGAACACCTTCGGTTTTGGTCTCTCCGCAAAATTTGCAGCGGTTCATCCCCACGCACGTGGGGAACACAACCAACAATCGTTTTCGCAGACGCTGTCGAACGGTTCATCCCCACGCACGTGGGGAACACTAAGCACGAGCAGACCTGACGATGGCGACGGCCGGTTCATCCCCACGCACGTGGGGAACACCGCGGCAAAAACGACCAATCTAGCCGCCCATACGGTTCATCCCCACGCACGTGGGGAACACTTTCCAGGGAAAGAAAATTGACGCTTCGATGCCGGTTCATCCCCACGCACGTGGGGAACACCGATCATCTGCGAACATCCGCGATCGGCAAAGCGGTTCATCCCCACGCACGTGGGGAACACTCTTAGGGTCGGGTGCCGGCTGGAAAAACAGGCGGTTCATCCCCACGCACGTGGGGAACACGTTTCATGCACTGAAAAGTATGACCTTGCCGGCGGTTCATCCCCACGCACGTGGGGAACACGCTGACTAATCGCCGCCCTGGTGCATTTCAGGCGGTTCATCCCCACGCACGTGGGGAACACATAAGCTCGCCTCATTCACTCTTTTCACCACCCGGTTCATCCCCACGCACGTGGGGAACACTCGGCATAGACCCGATCCCCGACAATCACCGGCGGTTCATCCCCACGCACGTGGGGAACACAAAACAGTCCCATCCAATTTACCACCTGTTGCCGGTTCATCCCCACGCACGTGGGGAACACGCCGGCACCGACGCCAATACCAATCCAATCAGCGGTTCATCCCCACGCACGTGGGGAACACAGAATGCGACGTCAGCGGCACGGGCCCAGACACGGTTCATCCCCACGCACGTGGGGAACACCTGATGAATGGCCAATTGATGCGGTCCAGCCGCGGTTCATCCCCACGCACGTGGGGAACACGCCACGTCGAGCCCTGGCCCATGTCCAACGCACGGTTCATCCCCACGCACGTGGGGAACACCGCGCCGTTTTTGTGACTGGCCGGCTGTGACTCGGTTCATCCCCACGCACGTGGGGAACACGCCGCCAAAAACGCGGCCTAGCCCCGCTACCCCGGTTCATCCCCACGCACGTGGGGAACACGCGACCGAACCCTGAGGGCATGAGTCGGGGGACGGTTCATCCCCACGCACGTGGGGAACACACCTGGCGCGTAAGGTTCCGCCTTTCCGGCGTCGGTTCATCCCCACGCACGTGGGGAACACCGCCTTCCTCCGGGTTGGGCTGAGTAATGCGACGGTTCATCCCCACGCACGTGGGGAACACTTTTAGCCGTGCGGCAGCTTTGTTGTCATGAGCGGTTCATCCCCACGCACGTGGGGAACACCTGAGAGGCATTGACACCTACGGCAATAATGTCGGTTCATCCCCACGCACGTGGGGAACACTGACATGAAACACAGTGCCTAAATCATCAATGCGGTTCATCCCCACGCACGTGGGGAACACTTCTTTTCGTCGTAATACGGCAGGAATGTATTCGGTTCATCCCCACGCACGTGGGGAACACACTAATGGAGTCCGCCAGCACAGACGGCAAACCGGTTCATCCCCACGCACGTGGGGAACACTCATCCACCCGAACGCCGCGCTCGTCGCTGGGCGGTTCATCCCCACGCACGTGGGGAACACACCAATCTCAAGCAATTGATTTTTAAAAACAAAAATAGCGCGATAAAATCTACCGATTTTTAAAGAGCCAAACCAGCCTTCGGCAGGGTGAAAAGCGGACTACTCCGCCGCCGGTTCCTGCGACGCAGGCGGAGGCAGGAAGGACACCAGTTTGGCGCCGTCGAACTCCACCGGCATGCGGCGGTTGGCGCCTAGGGTGACGAAGTCGAAACCGGCCTCGGTGGCCGCCTGCCAGGCCATCACCGCGTTGCCGTCCTCCAGCCCCTCCTCTACCTGCTGCCACAGGTAGTCGCGGATCTTGCGGTTGTAGGTACCGATGTAGACGCCAGCGCGGATTTCCAGCAGCCAGATCGCCAGCCGGCCGCGTAGCCTGGGCGGCGCGTTTTCAAGTACGATGACCAGCATCGCCCAGCCCCTCGTCTTCCGGAAACGCCGCCCCCACCACGCCCTCCGCCTCCGGCTTGTCCAAGCCGCCGGCATCCAGCAGGGTTTCGATGTCAGGGATAACGCGCTCCAGCAGCCGCGTCTTGCGGAACATGTCGCGGCAGCGCTGGCGCACCTCTCGCTCCACATTGTTCACCGGCTTGGCCGCTACCACGAAGGCCACCGGCACCACGGTTTCAAACTTGTAGATGTCGGCCACGTCGTAGACGAAGGACAAGGGCTTGCCGCTGTGGATAAAGCCGATGGCCGGCGCGTAGCCGGCGGCCAACACCGCCGCCTCGGCTACGCCGTACAGGCAGGAAGTGGCGGCCGACAGGCAGCGGTTGGGGATGTCGGCCTGGTCCCAGTCTTCGCGGTCGTAATTGCGCGCCTGCCATTTCACGCCGTACTGCTGCGCCAACTGCTGGTACATGGCCCGCACCCGCGCGCCCTCTATGCCGCGCAATTGCTCCACGCTGCGGCGCTGCGGCGGCTCATCGCCGAAGCGGCGGCGGTACATCTCGCGCACCACCTTCAGCCGCGCGTCCTCGTCCAGCGCCAACCTCGCCTGATACAGCAGCCGGTCGGCGCGCGCGCCGCCGGGCTGGCCAGCGGAGTACAGCCTCACCCCAGCCTCGCCCACCCAAACCAAGAGCGTGCCCACTTGCGCCGCCAACTTGCAGGCGGCGTGCGACACCCGCACGCCTGGCTCCAGCATCAGGCAAGCCACGCCGCCCACCGGAATGTGGGTGCGCACGCCAGTGACGTCCACCGCGACAAAAGCGCCGTCCAGCACGTCCAGCTGGCAGCGCTCGACAAACAATACGGAAAGCCGCTCTTTGATGGGAAGCGGCTTCAAGGGCGGGAGGGGTTGGCTCATGGCAGCCGTTTCACCAAGAGCAGGCCGCAGCCGAAGCCCAGCGCGTGTCCCAGGCTGGAGTGCGGCTCGGCGGCGGGCTGACCCAACAACGCGCGCGCCAACTTGTCGCCATCCGCCACCCTGGCCATTCCCTGATAGTCTATCGAGGAGAAACGCATGCGGCGGCCCTTGCTATGGAGCACATGCTGGAAATAGGCATCCACCTGTACTTCGTCCTCGTCAATCTTCATCCCCCAGGCCGCAGCGCGCCGGGTGAGCCAATCCAGCGCGGCTCCGGTCATCGCCGTCTGCATGGCTTCCGGCGATAAGCCTTTGGCTTTCGCCTCGGTCTTGGCCGCCATCAATACATCATGGCGCTGGCTGCGCTGTCCCTTTTCCTTGGGCTTGGCCACCACCGGATTAGCGCGCAGGCTGAAATGCACCCATTCGCCGGATTCCAACCGAGGCTGGTAAGGCTTGCTTTCCACCCTCACTGCCGGATGCCAGGCTTGCGGCGGCCGCTCCGACAGCAGGTAGTACAGCAGATGGCCATTGGCGCCCTGCTCCGCGCGGAACAGGAAATCGCGCTTGGCGTCCGGCGCATCCGGAAATAGCTTCCACATCAACCGGTGGTCGCGATAGGCATTGCCGGCAATCATCACGTCCGATTCGCAGGCGGCCGCAGACGCCGGAATCATGATGCGGGACAGATAATGGCTCATTGCGTGCCTCCCGCCAGATAGGCCAGTTCGCGGCGCGGCTCGAACTGCCAGCGCCGGCGCGACAGCGGCTGGTCGTGCCGCGTCAGCTGCAATGTGGCCTCCATGCCTACATCCGCCATCGCCTCGTCCCAGAAATAACGCGCCTGCCTGTCCTCATTGAGATTGATATCAACCGCCAACGGCTCGTCGCCATCGACATCGACAGCGGACACCAGCGGTTCGCCATCGCGGCTGTCCAGTGCCTGCTTCAGCGTGTCGAAACCTGCGATGCACGGGCCCAGCGGCAAAGCCAGCGGGCAGGACTTGCGGCCGAGATAAGGCATGAACACCGGAGAAGCCAACGCTTCCGCCAAGGCAGGCAAGCCATGCGGCGCATCCGGCGCGGCTTCCACCGCCACCACGCTCAAGCTATCGCTGCGGTATTCGCGGCTGGTGAGAATAGTGTTCAGCTTTTCCTTGTCACGCACCTCCTGGCGGCGGGTGCGGTAGGCAAACTTCTTGGGAATGTCCGGCCACTGCACGGTGTGGTAGTCGCGCAGCGGCATGCCAGCAGCGATCAGCTTGATGCCGAAACGGTAGCCGCGGCTCAAGGCCTGCTGGCTGGCTTCGTCGTCCCTCCTCGCCCCCAACGCTGCGCCCAGCAGGCCCAGCAGCGCGGAGCGGGACGGATGGTCGGCGCTGATGCGCTGCTCGCCCACCGCTAGCTCGCCCCAGCTTGCCATCGGGCCGTACAGCCGGAAAACCAGATACTCGCGCATGGCCCTACTCCGCGGCAAAAGCCAGCAACGCTTGCAGGCTGCCCTCGCCCTTGATCACGTCTAGCTCGTAGCGGCTATCGGCGCAGGCGCCGTACACCTTGTCCATATTCTCCCGCACCGACGTCAGCGCCGCGATGCCGCCGATAGCATAATCGCTCCCGCCCAGTGGCTTGAGAAAGGCCAGCGACAGGCTGCGCGGCTGGCGGTTACCGCGTTCGGCCAGCGCATAGTGGGCGTAAGCGCGGCTAGCGTAGCTGTTCTGCTTGCCGCCCGGCGCCACCGTCAAGGCGGCCTCGATCAAGGCGGCGATGGCACGCTCCGCCAGCGCGTGGTCGCCGCCCAGGTTTTGCAGCAGCAGTTCACGATCTATGCAGATGTATTGGTAAAACACGGCGGCGGCGAAGGCGCTTTCGCCGATGTGGGCCGCGCCGGGGTCGTGCTTGTTCAGATCGTCCACCGCGGTGAAGTAGTCGTCCTCCAGCGCCGTGGCGTGGATGCCCAAGGCGTGCGCCACCTGCACCGCAGCCTCGATATTGTGCTCAGTCTTGCTGGCCAGCATGCGGCCGAACATGGCGATATCCGCCGACTGCTGTTTATGCAGCAGCGCGTCCAGCTCTTCTTTCTCCGGCGCGCGCTTGTCGGCGATCAGCTTGGCCACCAGTTTGTCCAGCGATGCCTTCTCTTCCGCCGAGACATGCACCAGCTGCTCTATCTCGTAAGGCTTGTCTTTCTTCAACGCACCATACACCTTGGCAATCTCGTTGGCGCTGTCGCCGGCCAATTTTTCCGAGAAGCCGGCAGCCCGCAATTGCTCATAGACCTTCACGCCCAATTGCTTGGTGCGGGTACCCAGATGCCCCTCACTCTCGCCCACCTGGCTGAACAGCTTTTGCGCAAACAGCTCGGACGTGCGCCAGGCGCGCTTCAGGCTTTGCGACGACACGCGCAGACGCTCGACGCCGCCCATCATCGCAGTCTTGGGTCGGCCCAGGTCGTCGCGGTTCAGATTGGCCGGCGGATAGGAAATCAGGGTGTGCAGCTGGATGAAACGGCTCATGTTTTGTCTCCAAATAGCAATCAGGCGGGTTCTTGATCTGCGTCGCGCAGGGATTCCTGGTAATAATCGGTGGCCCAGCGCAGTTTCAATCGTTCTGTCGGCGGCAGGGCAGCGTCCGGCTGGCGGAATTCGCGCACCCACTGCAACAGGTCCACCGCCAGCTTGCCTACATCGACCTCGCCGCCCAGCAGGTCAACCGCGCGGCGCGCCTGGCGGAAAAAGCTGGCTTCGTCGCGGCAGGTTTGCAGCTGGCGGAAACGCAGCTCGCTCATCGCCGCACGGCCGGAATCGTTTTTACGGCCCAGGCTGCGGGCAAACGCCTTGCCTGGCGCATGCTGGGCATGCGCCGCCACGCCAACGGCCAACGCCAGTTCATCCGCCCTCACCGCCAGCTGCTGGCGTTGCAGCTCTTGCATCAGCCGATGAAAGGCGGACTGCAACAGCACGTCGTCCGGGGTTTCACAGCGCCGCAGCTGAGCGCGGTCGGCCCGTTTCAGCATGGCGAACGGACCATGTTTTTCTTCATCGCTCGGATCCAGCGCCAGCCGCCACTGCACCACCGTTTTGGCCAAGGCCTCCCGGCCAGTCTTATCAAGCAATAGCTTCATCGCTTTCCCCCTGATAACGGGCGATCAGCTCGCCCATCGCTTTGTGATGCTTGGACCACCACAGGCCCCGCCGCAAATCGGCACGCGCCGCCACCACCTTGGGCATGTCCATTTCCTCTATCGGCGCGCATAGCACCCAGTAGTCGAACAAATCCGACACCAGCCGGCGCAGCGGCGGCAACCAGGCGGCAAACACCTGCGCCTGCGCGGCAGCGTCGAGCTGCGGCGCCTTGGCCAACCCCTCCACCGCCTGATAGAACAGCGCCTCGCTGCGCTGCCAGAAGCTCTGCTCGACTGCGGGCTCCTTCTTGTCCATATTGCGGGCCTTCTTAACCTGCTCGCCCAGCATCAGCGAGCTCTGTCTGGCCACTTCCAGCAGTTGGCGCGCGGCCTCGCCGAAATGGCGCTCGTCTCCGCTTTGCAAGCGGAACAGCGGCAGCGTGGCGTCGCGCCAGGCCTCGGCCTTCATATTGTCCATCTGGTAGCCGAAACACCACAGCCGTGCATCGCCGCGCAGCTTCAGCCTGTCGGCCTTGCCGCCGATGCGGTTGAAATCCCGCGCCACCCGCGCCACCTTCTCGTTGTCATTTTCGCCCAGCGTCAGGCTCAGCCAATGGCGGTAACCGCCGGCCGCGCGCGCGCCCTTAGCCGACAGCGGCGGTTTGGACGGGTCTTTGGCATCGAATAGATATGGCGTCAGCGGGTGCTGCCAAGGGCCGGCGTAGTTGACGCCGTAATTGCGGGTACGGTACTGGCGGTACAGCGTATCGTGCGTCTCGCCGCAGACCTCGCACACTCCGGCGGCCACATCGTCCACGTCCAGCCGGATGCGACGCGGCATGCTCCAGTAAGCCTGAGCGGGATGCACGTCTTCCGGCAGCGTCTCCACCCCGCTCTTGTCGCTGACGCGGGTAGCCGCCAACCACGGCAGCTTGGCGGACAGCGGCGGCTCAGCTCGCCAGTCGGCACCTTCCCCGTCCAACGGCAGCACGTTCAGCCACAGCTTGCGCCACAGCGAGGCGTCGGCATCCTTCGGCAGCACCAGCGTGGTCAGCGGCCCGCCACCTCTTAATGAGGTGCGGTGGCCCACCCCGCCGCCGGGCGCGTTGATCTGCAAGGCAAACAAGGCCTGCGCCGCACAGCCTGCGCACAAGCCCTGCCAATCGGCTAGCTTGTTGAAAAACAGGTTGGAGCCGGAGCCGGTGTCTATCAGCAACTCGGCCGTGCTCTTGACATTGCCGTCCTGCAACGGGTCCCGGTCCTGCATGAAGGCGGTATCGCCTATCAGTTCGAACGCTGGCTTGAGCGGCGCAAGCCAAATCTCCAACTCCGCCGCGCTAGGCGGTTCGTTCCAATAACCGAGCCAGTCATTCAGATTGTCCGGTGGTGCCGCCGTTTGCAGCAAGCCGATCAGCAACTGATACAAGGCGCCGCGAAAATCCGCGCGCGGCGCCAGCACATCCACCACCTCCGGGTCCGCTACGCCATAGACACTGCCCGGCGACACGCTGCCGTCGCGCCGTTTGAGGCGGAGCCAGCGGTTGGCGGGGTTGAGTAGATTCATTCCGTCTCCTCTCGATCTTCCGACCACTCGTCACTTCTCGCTTTACCAGCAGGCTTTTGGCTGACACGGACCAATCCTGCCAATCCGATAACGAACAGGACCCCAAGGCATATCTTCACAACGCTGCTAATCATCAAGAAGATCAACGCTCCTGCTCCAAGCAGCAACCCTAGAGTCGTGCGCATGCCCCATCCCCGTAAGCGCTCGACCACCATCAACATAGGCGATCTTTCATCAATATAAAAGGATGGGGTGGCTTATGATTTTCCTTTCGTTTTGGGTCGCCTCTAGCTATGGTGAGGGTGGTGTTCCCCATAGATGTGGGGATGAACCCGATGGCGTGGCATAAAAGTCATAATCATTGACCAGTTCCTCACACTTGTGGGGATGAGAATCCAGGCGGCCCCGGCCGCCTGGTTCATTTCCACAACAGTCCCAGCTCCAGGCTGTACCTCACACCCAGCTCCCTGCCCGTGGCATCGACGCCCTGCCCCAGCCACGCGCCCGCCTCTTCGCCGGCAAGCAGGGGCAAGACCAGGTCGTATTCCGTCAGCCAGGGTTGCTCCTGCGCCAAGCGATCCAGCAAGAGCTTGAAGCGCTGCCGCCAGGCCGGCGCGATGTCCTTAAGCCTGTTGGCATCCACCCGCAGCGCGGACAGCTGCCATTGCAGGCGCGGATCGTCGCTTGGGTACAGCGGCCGCAAGGCCTCCCCATCTGCTACCGCCAAATAAACCAGCCGCGTTTCATCGGCCAGCCGGGTGGCAACATCGGTTTCCTCCATCCAGTGCTTGCTGCTGTCTTCGCAATAGCCTTTGTCCAGCTGCAGCGCGGTGAATAGCGCCATGCTGCGCTCGCTCATCGCCTCGCCTAGGCACTTGTCCGCCGCAGCCTTCAAGGCTGCCGGGGTTTCACGCTCGCCGGCTGCGCCATACACCGACTCCACCAGTTGCCGCACCGCGCCGGCTTCGCCCTCCTCGCCCGGCGACACAATATTGCCGGCGGCCAACAACGCCTGCTGGGTCTGCCACAATGCGGCAAAGTCCGGGTACACATATTGCGCGCCGGCAAACAGCCGGACGTACCAGTCCGCCTTGGCCTCGTCGTCCGGCGGCGGACCATAAACGCACAACACCGGCTCCGGCCGCTGCTCAACGTGTTGCACCATCGGGACCGCGTCCGGCCACCGATCGCCATTTGCCAGACGAACATGGCGCTGCAGGCGGCCGGCACGTTGGATCAGCAAGTCGATGGGGGCGAGATCGCTTACCATCACATCGGCATCAAAATCCAGCGACTGCTCCAATACCTGGGTGCCAATCAGCACCCGCCCCCTGCGCATGGCGGCATCCGACCGTTTGCCAAACGCATCCAGCACCTCGTCCTCTATCGCCAACCGATGTCCCATCGCGTAGCGGCTATGGAATAGATGCAGCTTGTCCCGTGAAATGCTGTCCTTCAGCAGATCAAAAGCGCGGCGGGCATCGTCCACCGTATTGCGCACCCAACACACGCAGCGGCCAGCCGCAACCTCGCTGGCAATCAGACGAATCACCTCGGCCTCGTCATGCCGATGCTCCACCCGCACCCGACGCTTCACCTCACGCCGGGTTTCGCAGGCTTGCTGGTCAAAATGCGCAGCGGACAAGTGGCTGGCCAGCGGGTAGGCGGATACAAACGATTCAGCCAAGACCGGCTGCGCCAGCCCTTGGCGATAAGCGTTCAGCAGTTCGGTCTTGATCTGTTCCGGCACGGTGGCGGACAACAGGATGGCGCTGCCGCCCTGCGCCGCGTGCCAGCGCAGCAGGCCGGCCAACAGCGTGCGGACATAGGAATCGAAAGCGTGCACTTCGTCTACCACCAATACCTTGCCGCTCAGGCCCAGCAAGCGCAGCGACTGATGCCGCACCGGCAGCACCGCCAGCAAGGCCTGATCTATGGAGCCAACGCCCGCCTGCGCCAGCAAGGCCTTTTTGTTATTGTCCGCCAGCCAGGCGTTGCAGCTCATGCCAGCCGAAGCGTCATCCTTGGCATAGGGTTTGCCGCCGCTCTGCACGCTGAGCGCGAAGTCTTCCACCAGTTGGCGGGCGGAATGCGCCAATACCAGTGACGGCTGCTCGCCTACGGCGAACAGACGGCGATACACGCCGCCGACGCGGCGGTACATTTGATTGGCCGTAGCCATGGTGGGCAGAGCGAAGTACAGGCCATCGGCCAACCCGGCTGCCATCAACCGGTGCGCCAGAATCAGCGCAGCTTCGGTCTTGCCGGCGCCGGTCACATCCTCCAGCAGGAACAGCTGCGGCCCCTCGGCCAGCGGAGTGCTGGCGGCGTATTCCTGCAATGGCGTGGGGGAAGAAAGATAAGGAATGAAGTCCGCCAGTTTCTGCGACCCGGCATAAGGCGCGCAAAGACAGGACTGCAGGCCTGATTCGGCGACTACCCGCGCCGCCGCCGGCTGCGCCTGCTCGCGCCAGTAGTCCGCCAAGGCCATCGGTGCGGACCGGTAAGGAAAATAGCGCTGATTGGAGCCCAACCAATCCGCCAGCACCATCAGGCCCGCCAGCTGCCAGCCTGCGCGCGTATCCAGCTGCTCTACACGGATGGCTTGCGGCAGATCGTCGAACAGGCTGGCCGCATCGCATGCGAATTCCAGCGCCGCCGCCATGTCGTCCGGCAGAAAATGGTCGTCGGCATACAAGCGGCGCGCGCTGCCCTCGCGCGGCGGCTGGCCGTGGTGGCCACAAACTATGCGTATCCAGCCTTGCCACAGCAGGTGGTCGGGCTCCGGCAAAATGTCATGCGGCAATCCGTGTCGCAGATGGCCCATCCACAGCAGGAAGCCCAAGGTATCGTGGCGCTGGGTGTAGCCAGGCGCCCGGTCAATCGGCACCAGATCGGCGCTGCACGATGAAAACAACGCCTGAAAACTGCGGGCAAACTTGCCAAGATCGTGCAAGACCGCGAAATAGCAGGCCGCCGCCCGGAACTGCGCCGCGCTCCAGCCAAGGCTATTAGCGCATGCCGACACCCACGCCGGCCTCTGATCCAGCAGCGCATTCATCACCGCCGCCACATCCAGCGCATGGAATGGCAACAGATGCCAGCCAGCACCCAATTTGTCGCCGGATGCCTTGCCCCAGTACCGCCAATAAGCCTGCATCGCCCCTCCAGACCGCACCAGTCAACCTGCTAGACCCAAGACAAACGGGCAGAGTAGCAACAAGAAATATCTTTGTCATTTCACATTGAAAATGTTCTGACATGAATTAACCATTGCAGATACGTGGAAAGTCGCGCTGAAAAAGCAAAAACCGAACGACGATGGCGTTCGGTTTGCAAGGAGCTTGCCGCCGGGATTGGGCTACGCCATCCGGAAGCGGGAATCGAGCGGGGCCCGTATGGTGTCCACTATCCGGCAACTGGCGGCACCGGAATGGACGGGATTGAGCAGGTAGTTCCACCCTTCCACCGCCAGGGCGCTGGGCACCCGCAACACCGCGGAGGGAGCCTGGGCCAGCCAGGTGTCGCCCAGCGCGCGGGTCTGTTCCTGATCATTGCGCCAGTCTGCCGACAGCTCGTTCAGATCCAGCACCTGAACCAGGCCATCCGGAATGTCCACCTTCAGCAGCGTGAAGGTATCCGGGAGCGCGGCAAACTCGCTATGCACCAGCATCTCCAGCATGGAACTGGCCGAGTGATCGGCCAGATAAACTATCGGCTGGCCGGCATTGTGCCAGCGGCCGCGCGCCCGGATGCCACCCAGGCCGCGAAGGTCTTCAAACCGGCTGATCCGCCAGGCGATCATGCCACGTAACCTTCCTCGATCTGGATCAGCAACTCCTCCACCAGCCGCGCGCCCTGCTCGGTTCTGGCCACTTCCAGCGCGCTGCGGCCGTCGAAGCGGCGCAGCGGCTGACGCAGCCAGGCGGTTGCCGCCTCCTTGCCACCCAGCAGCTGCTCGGCCTGCAACAGCAGATTGACCAGCCGGACGCTGCGCTCGGACTCGTCGGTGCTCAGGCGCTCGCCATTCTTGATACGGTGGGTAAGCGTGCGCGGGGGAATGACAAACTCCAGCTCGCGCCGGGTCAACCCCTCGTTGGTCAAGCGGGTGATCACGCCTGGGTCCAAACCATTGGCCACCACCTTCACGATGTCGTAATCGGTGCAGACAGGCTGGCCCAACAGATCGGATTGGCGGGAACGGCGCTCCCCCTCCCTGACCGTTGCGCGGCGGATGATGGCGGGGTCCGGCCTGAATGCGGTGCGTGTGGGCATGACAACCTCCAATTGGCGCAATCTGCACATCAATTATCGGCATTTTGCCACCCTTATACAAGCTCAGCCTTCCCCTCGCCATCAACCACAAGACCCGCGATGGCGGACCGACACATTTCTGATGACCCGGGGAGCACGGGGTCGTTACGCTGTCCGTTCCACTGCTGGCCGGCCCATCCCCGCTCTCGTGGCAAACACGCCGTCCTGGGCACGTCGACTATGGTCAATGGCGGTTCATCCCCACGCACGTGGGGAACACGACTGCAAGCTGTTGCCGGAGCATAAAAGCTTCGGTTCATCCCCACGCACGTGGGGAACACTCCGCCAGCAACTGGAAAGGCGCCCTCCCCCCCGGTTCATCCCCACGCACGTGGGGAACACCGAAGGATGTCCCAGGGCGTCATGCTGCCGCGCGGTTCATCCCCACGCACGTGGGGAACACGTTATTGCCCTGGTACGTCACTAGGGTTACTACGGTTCATCCCCACGCACGTGGGGAACACATTAGCAATAGTTTTTGGATTAACAATCTGGACGGTTCATCCCCACGCACGTGGGGAACACACGTGGTCAAGACGACGCCGGTCACGCTGAATCGGTTCATCCCCACGCACGTGGGGAACACTCTACATTCGCCAGCTCCTGATCAATGACTGCCGGTTCATCCCCACGCACGTGGGGAACACTGGTCGGCGAGAAACAGCGTCTCCAGGTCGTCCGGTTCATCCCCACGCACGTGGGGAACACCCAATAATGGGTCACGCCGGCATTACGGCGTACGGTTCATCCCCACGCACGTGGGGAACACGGGCCGCCCGGTTACGAACGTCAGCTATCGCTCGGTTCATCCCCACGCACGTGGGGAACACGCCATCGGCAAGCGCTAGATGTGATTGATGACCGGTTCATCCCCACGCACGTGGGGAACACACTCGCCACCTGCAGCACTTCGCCGTCCGGCTCGGTTCATCCCCACGCACGTGGGGAACACGCCTCGTCTTCCCTGGCCGCCAGCTCCTCGTCCGGTTCATCCCCACGCACGTGGGGAACACTTTTTAAGACGGCGGACAATTTGATTGAAACGCGGTTCATCCCCACGCACGTGGGGAACACATGCTGCCGCGCTTCCCGGTCTTCACGTGGCCCGGTTCATCCCCACGCACGTGGGGAACACGCCGGGGTCCGGATACGCTGTTAGGCGGCAGCCGGTTCATCCCCACGCACGTGGGGAACACGGCACAACTGCGCAATACGCGCGATCAGCCAGCGGTTCATCCCCACGCACGTGGGGAACACAGGCGGTCGCGCTCTTTACTCTCTTGCCACTGCGGTTCATCCCCACGCACGTGGGGAACACTGCCGCCTTGGCCGCTCGGCCAAACTTGCAGCCGGTTCATCCCCACGCACGTGGGGAACACGTCATAAGGAGTGGGCAATGATTGGATTTTTGCGGTTCATCCCCACGCACGTGGGGAACACTTGAGCTTCCACTCCACATAGCCATTGCGGCGCGGTTCATCCCCACGCACGTGGGGAACACCTGATTGCCTACCTGCACACCGAGGATGATGTCGGTTCATCCCCACGCACGTGGGGAACACCCGAACCTCCACAACGATCGGAACAAAGCAAGCGGTTCATCCCCACGCACGTGGGGAACACGGAGCCTGCGCCTTCGTTGTACGCTACCAGTGCGGTTCATCCCCACGCACGTGGGGAACACCCCCTGCTCCGCAGGGGGCCGGGCCGGGACGGCGGTTCATCCCCACGCACGTGGGGAACACTTTGATGATTTGGGCTTTGGTCATGTAGCGTCCGGTTCATCCCCACGCACGTGGGGAACACGAGTCAACCAAAATTCTAGAATTCGTGACAACCGGTTCATCCCCACGCACGTGGGGAACACACCACCGGGAGGCCGGCAATCGTCTCGCGGTACGGTTCATCCCCACGCACGTGGGGAACACAATAGCCTGAACGCTGCCGGAGCGAATCAAGACGGTTCATCCCCACGCACGTGGGGAACACCTGATGAATGGCCAATTGATGCGGTCCAGGCGCGGTTCATCCCCACGCACGTGGGGAACACGCCTGTGATTGGATAACCTATGCCTATTAATGCGGTTCATCCCCACGCACGTGGGGAACACTCAAACCCATGCAATGAGAGAATAGCCACAGACGGTTCATCCCCACGCACGTGGGGAACACTTTTTCACCTGGCGGCTATAGCCGCTCAAAGCCGGTTCATCCCCACGCACGTGGGGAACACCTGCGGATTCGCTTGCGCCCAGGAGGCCACCTCGGTTCATCCCCACGCACGTGGGGAACACTCCAATCGACAAAGACGGACATGGGGTCAGGCCGGTTCATCCCCACGCACGTGGGGAACACAAATACCATGACAAGTCTATATTATGTAAAATCGGTTCATCCCCACGCACGTGGGGAACACATGGATCCGGACAACTTTGACGACATGTCGTCCGGTTCATCCCCACGCACGTGGGGAACACGCCAGAGGAGGGGATAGCATGGAATCGAATGTCGGTTCATCCCCACGCACGTGGGGAACACGGAAGAAGTGGGTTTGCCACCGGCTGAAGAGTCGGTTCATCCCCACGCACGTGGGGAACACAATTTGATTTTGGCGCGTTTTGGTTTACCTCCCGGTTCATCCCCACGCACGTGGGGAACACAACTGCTCTCGCTGGGGTGGCTTTTGCCACCCCGGTTCATCCCCACGCACGTGGGGAACACACTGGCGACCCCAACGCGCCCACGTCGAATGACGGTTCATCCCCACGCACGTGGGGAACACGCTTGGCCTTGGCTGGGCGTTCCCGCCCCTGGCGGTTCATCCCCACGCACGTGGGGAACACGGTAATCAAGCGATTTTTTCGACATGTTAAGCCGGTTCATCCCCACGCACGTGGGGAACACGCGTGTGATAGGTAATTCTATTTCCTCACCATCGGTTCATCCCCACGCACGTGGGGAACACCAGTACTACGGCGATGAATTTCATGGTCAATCCGGTTCATCCCCACGCACGTGGGGAACACTACACAATCAAGCGAGAAGTCCAGCCGCAGCGCGGTTCATCCCCACGCACGTGGGGAACACACCATTTTCAAGCTACTGATTTTTAAAGATAAAAACCACACCCGGAATTCCACCGATTTTCCCGACTCAAAAACCGCCATCCAAATCACATCACGCCAGCCAGCCGCCGGCCGCGGGGAGCATGCCCCCGCGGCCGAAAAACGACATCGGCATTATCGCCGCAGCTTATGTGCCGGCGCAATCCGCCACCCGCAGCAGCCTGGACGGCTGGTCGGCCAACTCCACCCGCAGGCTTTGCGGCGGCAGCGCCTGGCCGCCATCGCCCGCCGCCGTCGAACCGAAATTGGCGGTGAGGCGGCTGCCGTCGGCGAAGCGGGTTTGCTGCACCGTGCGCTCGGCATTCAGCCAGGCGAAGCCGGTAAGCGCCTGGGTAGCCAGTTGCCGGTGGATGGGGCTGAAGGCCTGGTCGGCGCATTGCAGCTGCGGCAGCCGCGCCTTGAGGCTGGCGGCGGACAGGTGGAACAGCGGCGGCACGTTGTACAGCCATTGCGCCAGCAGGTTGTCGGCGTAGGCGTTGGAGAATTTCAGGTTGTCGTACAGCCAGTGGTTGGTAGTGATCACCGAACCATGGAACACCGCCTGGTACAGCGGCAACCGGTAGCCCGCGCCGTAGTAAAGATCGCGGTAGGGCTGTTTCAGCGGCACTTGCTTGAAGAAGGTTTCCGGCTGATCAGACGGATACCAGCGGCCCAGGTAATACGGCGACTGCGGGTGCTTCTGCAGGTCTGGATCCACCCAGCTCAGCGCCGGCGCTTGCATGCCGTGGGCGAAGGCGATGCCGAGGCTGGTGGCGGCGTTGCCGTTCTCCGAACCCACCGGAAGTTTGTAATTGTCCGCTACCCATTGCATGGACTGCTCATAGCCTTCCGCCATCTTCGCTTCGCCGGTACGGCGGCCCGGGGCGTAGTCGTCGAAAGTCATGCCGGTGGCGTAGGCGTCCAGGAACCAGCTGTTGAAACCGGTGGCCGACAGCAGCGCGCGCGCGCGTTGCTTGAGGGTGTCGCGCACGCAGTCGGGATTGGTGTAATAGCCGGACTGCTGGAAGCCGGTTTTTTTCTTGCCGTTGGCCAGCGTGATGCCGCACTGACGGTAAACGGCCTCGCCCTGCTGGGCGGTGAGCCAGTCTACCCGCTCGCCCGGAGGCAACGTGGTTTCATAGGAATCGTAGGCGGCCATCAAATAGCCGGCCTTGACGCCCTCCGCCACCGCCCGGGGCTGCCACAGGCCTCCTTCCCAGTTGTCCACGCCCAGCCACAGCCGCTTGAGGCCGGCAGCCTGCAGCGCGTCCATGGTTTTGCGAGACAGGCCGCCGCCCCAGCGGCTTTGATCCGGCGTCAGCGCGGGGCCGAACAGGGCGGCCACCTGGGCGTGCAGTTGCAGATACGGCTGCGCCATCCGCGCCCAATCCGGCTGCTTGCCCAGCCATCCGGCGCGGGCCTCGCCGGTCAATGCCTGGTTGACGGCTTCGATCAACACCCTTTGCTGGTAGCGGTCAGGTTTGGCTCCGGCTTGGCGCAGCGCCTGTCCGGCTTCGGCGTCGAAACGCGCGCGCAGCCTGGCCGCCAGCGGATCCGGCCCTTGCAGCAGCTTGAGGAAGGCGGGCCAGTCGCGCACGTCGGACGCGTCCAGCAGATTATTGCCCCATAGATAGATGTGGCTGGCGCCTATCAGCTTGGCGGTGCCGGGCTGCGCCTTGATCTTGTCGGCCAGCGTCCGGTAGCGGCCTTCCGACACCAGCCATTGCTTGTAGCGCTGCGCGCCGGCCAGCGGATTGTCGTCGGCCAGCCGCAACAGCAGCGTCATCGGCCGCTGCTGATTGAGCGCGTTGAAGTCGTGGCTCAGGCCCAGCGCCATGCCCTGGCCGTCGGCGCGGAAGGACAGCCGGTTGTTGAACGGCTCCAGCAGCAGCCAATGCAGGCTGCGGCGGCCATAGTCCATGCCCCACAGCGGCAAGCTGAGGTTTTCGCTGGTATTCAAGCCGTCGCCGGCGAAGGCGGGCAGGAAGCTTTGCCACCGCTTGTCGCCGGCCGGGATGTAGCTGCCTTCGGCCAGCGGCAGCAGCAGGCCGCGCCCCATGGCGGCGGCGGGCTGGCGCAACAGCTCCACCCGGCCGGGCACGGCGGCGCGCAGCGTCAGCATCAGTTCGCGCCCCCGCAGCCTGGCCTGCCAACGGTAGCGGCCGCCGTCCCATTGCCAGTCGGCGGACTGGCCGTCCTGCCGCAAGGCGGACACCTCGCGCCCAGCCACGCCGTCGGACAACTGCCGCGCCGGCTCACTCGCCGCCGTGACTCGCAGCGCCAATGTGGCCGGCTCCAGCTCCACGTTCCAGTCCGGGTTCTGCAACACCAGCCCGGCCCAGGCCAATTGAGGCAGGCCCAGTGCCGCGGCCAGCGGCAATGCTTTAATAAAATGCTTCATTCCTTCTCCCGCAATCCGTTCATCTCGGTAAAACCGCATTGCAGCGCAAAAGGAAAAGGTAATTGTCAGGATAATGTCAGAACTGCCGCCATGGCGCGGCCAGGCGGTGGACCTGGCGGACGGCGACGGCGCCGCGGAACTCGGCGCGCAACAGGGACACGCTGGCCCATAGCGGCTGGCCGCCTTTGCCGGCCGGCCAACTCAACGGCTGGCCCAGCTCGCGCCGCCGCCACCATTTTAGCTCGAAATCCGGCTGCGACAGCAGCGCCTGCTCCAGCCAGGGCCGAGGGCAGGCGGACGGCTGCGCCGGCGGGCGCGGCTCCAGCCGGCGGCCGTCGCGCCGCAGCCAATCCAGCGCGGCCGCGCCCGACAGCGACAGGTCCTGCCGCCACGCCTGGCCGCCGCTTTGAACGGTCAGCCGGTACACGCCGGGCGGCAGCGCGGCGGCCTGCTCATCGCTATCCAGCTCGAAGCGCCGGCCCTGGTAGCGCGCCGCATTGCCGGCCAGCAGCACGCGGCCGTCCGGTAGCCGCAGCGACCACTGCAGGTCGCGCCGGGAGCTGGCGCCGCTCAGCCGTACGCTATAGATGCGGCTGAGCGGGATGTCGCGCTGGATCAGGTCCAGCTCCAGCTCTTCCAGCCACGGCGGCGGCGCCAGCGGCATGTCGCGGCCGCACTGGCCGGACACCAGTTCGCGCTGAAGCTGCAACCAGGCCTGGCGCTGAGCGGCGCTGGAAAGCCCGGCCCCCAGCGCGTCCAGCTGGCGCCAGGCGCCTGCGCGGTCGCCGGAAAAAAGCGCGTGATAGGCCGGCTCCAGCGGCGTGGCCGGCAGCACCGGCGCGGCCGCCGCCCGGGCCGCCCAGCCCAGCGCCAGCCACCAGGCCGGCCTCACGCCTCGCCCTCGCGCAGCCGGTAGCCGACGCCGCGCACCGTTTCTATCTGTATGTCCGGCAGTTTCTGCCTGAGCTGCAGCACATGGGTGTCGACGGTGCGGGTGGACGGAAAATGCTGGTAGCCCCACACCTGGTTCAGCAGCTCATCGCGGGTGAACACCCGGCCGGGCATGCGCGCCAGCATAGCCAGCAGGTCGAATTCGGTGCGGGTGAGCGCCACTTCGCCTCCGCGCCAAGCCACCGCCTGCCGCGCCGGCCACAACTGCAGGCCGCCGCAGGCCAGCTGCCCCTCGCCCAGCGGCCGCAACTGGGCGCGCACCCGCGCCAGCAACTCCACATGGGCGAAGGGCTTGGTCAGGTAGTCGCGCGCGCCCGCCTCCAGGCCGGCCACCCGGTCCTGCAGCTCCACCCTGGCGGTCAGCACGATCACCGGCAGCGCCTTCAATGCCAGCCATTGCGGCAGCAGGCGCAGCGCGTCGCCGTCCGGCAGCTGGCGGTCCAGTATCGCCAGCTCGGCCTGCCGCCAATGGGCGGCCACTTCGCCGCCATTCCGCAACCACACGCAGGCATAACCCTGCTGCAGCAAGAATTGGCGCAGGCCAGCGCCCAGCTCGGCATCGTCTTCAATCAGCAATATCGTCACACGGCAACTCCAGCACGAATGTCGTCGGCGGCCCTTCCAGCGCCAGCCGGCCGCCCAGGCGTTTCATCACCCGCCGCACGATGGCCAGCCCCAGCCCCATGCCGGCCCCCAGTCCCAGCTCGCGCCGCAACAGCGACAAACGGTAGCGCGGCAGCGCGCCGCCGTCGCTGACTTGCAGCCGCAAGCGGCGGGAGCGCCAGACAGCCGTCACCCGCACCGGCGGCCGGCCGTGCTGGCGCGCGTTGCGCAGCAGATTGTCCAGACACAGCCCCAGCCAATAAGCGGGCAGATTCAGATTTCTATCCTGATCCAGACAGTACGTCGCGCCATGGCGTTCCGCGACGCTGTCCAGCCACTCGACCAAGGGCAGCGGCTGCGGCGCCCCCAGCCGGCGGTCCGCCGCCAGGTAGTGGCGGCTGGCATCTGCCAGCTGGCGCAGCCTCAGCACGCCGTCGGCCAGGCGGCCGAAGCCCTGCCGGGCATCCTCCGGCAGCCGGTCGAAGCCGGAGCGGAACTCCTCCACCACATTGCCCAGTCCGGCGATCGGGGTGCGCAGCTCATGGGTAAGCATCTGCAGCACGAAGCGCCGCTCGCGCTCCAGGCGGCGGCGCTGCCGCCAGCCGTATGCCAGCACCCCCGCCGCAGCCAGCAGCGAGAAGCCCGCCAGCGCCCGCCACCACCACGGCGATGGCGGCAGCGGCCGCGCGCATACCCGCCCCAGCAGCTGCGGGCAGGCGTCGCCGTCAGCCTGCGGACTCAGCTCCAGTCCGGCCGCCTCCGCCAGCGGCCGCCACTGCCCTGCTCCGTAGCGCCGCCAGTTTGAGCCGTCGCGCCACCACAGCGCGCCGCCGTCCAGCAGCCAGCGCTCGCCGGACAGCAGCGCGGCCAGATTGTCGTCGCCCAATCGGCCGATGCCGGCGAAGGCCGCCGGCCGCTCGCGCAGGTGCAGGTAAGGCTGCAGCGTGGATGCGGCTTCGGGATGGCGCTGCAGATAGTGCCAGGCATAGCTGCCGCCCAGCGGATGGATCAGGTGGGAGGCGAACCAGCGGGTCGGCAGCGCCTGGCCGCCGCACAGCGCGCGCTCGAAACGCAGCAGCTCGGCCGGCAGCGCCGGCCAGGGCTGGCGGCACTGGCCGCGCTGGCGGTACAAGGCCTGCAGTTCGGACAGCGGAAACTGGTCCAGCGCCGGGTACAGCGAATCGGGCCGCAGCAGCGCGGCGTCCAGCTGCTGCAAGGCGGCCACCGCCGTCTCGGCCTGGGGGTGGGCCTCGCGCAGCGAGGCCTGCAGCGCGGCGACGTCGGCGCGGGCGGGCAGGCTCAGGGCGATCAAAAACAGGGCGAATAGACGCGGCATGGCTGGATTATAAGGCCCGCCGGCCAAAGCTCGCAGCGCGCCGCTTCCATGGTAAGCTGCCGGCGTTTGCCAACTATCATCTTGCCTCATGCCACCTCGCAGCTGGGATATCTTCTGTACCGTCATCGACAACTACGGCGACATCGGCGTCGCCTGGCGCCTGGCGCGCCGGCTGGCGCGCGACCACGGCCTGGAAGTGCGGCTATGGGTGGACGATCTTTCCAGCTTCGCGCGCATCGCGCCGGGGCTGGACCCGGCCCTGGAGCGGCAGCGGCTGGCCGGCATAGACATCCGCCACTGGCCGCAGCAGGACTTCCCCGCCGACGCGATTCCTGGCGAGGCGGTGGTGGAGGCCTTCGGCTGCCGGCTGCCGGACAGCTTTGAAGCCGCGATGGCCGCCCTGCCGGCGCAACCGGCATGGATCAACCTGGAGTACCTGTCGGCTGAGGATTGGACGCGCGGCTGCCACCTGCTGCCCTCGCCCCACCCCAGGCTGCCGCTGACCAAGCATTTCTTCTTCCCCGGCTTTGACGAACATAGCGGCGGGCTGATCTGCGAAGACGGCCTGATCGCCGCGCGCCAGGCGTGGCAGGCGGACGAGGCGCAGCAGCTGGCCTACTGGCGCAGCCGCGGCCTGCCGCCGCCGGCCGAGGGCGAACTGCGCGTCAGCCTGTTCGCCTATGAAAACCCGAGCGCGGCCGCGCTGCTGCAAGCCTGGGCCGATGGCCCGCAGGCCGTGCGCTGCCTGGTGCCGGCCGGCAAGGTGCTGGCCGATGTGGAGAAGGTGTTTGGCCGGACGCTCGTGGCCGGCGACCATGCCAGCCTGGGCCGACTGGCCGTCCACATCCTGCCCTTAAGCGGCCAGGACGACTACGACCGCCTGCTGTGGGGCTGCGATTTCAACTTCGTGCGCGGCGAGGACAGCCTGGTGCGCGCGCAATGGGCGGCGCGGCCGATGGCGTGGCACATCTACCCGCAGGACGACCAGGCCCATCTCGCCAAACTGCGGGCTTTCCTGGACCTGTACTGCCGGGATCTGCCGCCCGAAGCGGCCGCCGCGGCGCGCGCGCTCAATCTGTGCTGGAACTGGCATGGCGACATCGCCGCAGCCTGGAGGGACGCCGCGCCCTGGCTGCCGGCCTGGCGCCGACATGCATCAAACTGGCAACAGGCGCTGCTGCAACCAGGCGATCTGGTCGCTAGACTGCTGCACTTTATCGGCGATATCGGCTAGAATACCGCGTTTTGTCGGGAATCTTTCCCGGCTTCCATCAAGAGTTTGGGATTAGACAAGCATGAAAACCGCACAAGAACTGCGCGCTGGCAACGTATTCATGGTCGGTAACGACCCGATGGTCGTGCAAAAAGCTGAATTCAGCAAATCCGGCCGCAACGCCTCCGTCGTCAAGATGAAGATGAAAAACCTGCTGACCGGCACCGGCAGCGAAACCGTATACCGCGCGGACGACAAGTTCGACGTAGTGGTGCTGGACCGCAAGGACTGCACCTACTCCTACTTCGCCGACCCGATGTACGTGTTCATGGACGCCGAGTTCAACCAGTACGAAGTGGAAGCCGACAACCTGGGCGACACCCTCAACTACATCGTTGACGGCATGGACGACGTTTGCCAGGTAACCTTCTACGATGGCAAGGCCATCTCCGTGGAACTGCCGACCACCGTGATCCGCGAAGTGGAATACACCGAGCCGGCCGTGCGCGGCGACACCTCGGGCAAGGTACTGAAGCCGGCCCGCCTGGTAGGCACCACCTTCGAAGTACAAGTTCCGGCCTTCGTCACCACCGGCGAAAAGATCGAAATCGACACCCGCACCAACGAATTCAAGAAGCGCGCCTAAGCCCCTTCTGTTTCCAGCAGTGCGAAAAAGCGCCCTACCAGGGCGCTTTTTTCATGCCCGCCGCCAGCTGGTATACTGTTTGCCCTGCCCCGTCCCGCCAGATTAACGCCATGCCCGACCTCTTCGCCACCGAACCCAACAAGCCGCTCGCCGAAGCGCTGCGCCCGGCTCGGCTGGCCGACGTCATCGGCCAGCAGCACCTGATAGGCCCCGGCAAGCCGCTGAGCCTGGCGGTGGAAGCCGGCAAGCCGCACTCGATGATATTGTGGGGGCCGCCGGGCGTGGGCAAGACCACGCTGGCGCGCATCCTGGCTGCCAGCTTCGACGCCGAGTTCATCCCCCTTTCCGCCGTCTTCGCCGGAGTGAAGGACATCCGCGAGGCGGTGGAGCGCGCGCACGCGGTGCTGCAGCGTGACGGCCGTCACACCATACTGTTCGTCGACGAGGTTCACCGCTTCAACAAGAGCCAGCAGGACGCCTTTCTGCCCTTCGTCGAATCCGGACTGGTCACCTTCATCGGCGCCACCACCGAGAACCCGTCGTTCGAAGTGAACTCGGCGCTGCTGTCGCGCGCCCAAGTCTATGTGCTGAACAGCCTGACCGAAGACGAGCTGAAGCAATTGCTGGCGCGCGCGCAGGCCGAACACGCGCTGGATGGCCTGGAGTTCGACGCTCCGGCGGTGGCCACCCTCACCGGCTACGCCGACGGCGACGCGCGCCGCTTCCTCAACCTGCTGGAGCAGACCCGCACCGCGGCGCTGGCGCGCAAGGTGGAAAAGATAGACGCCGTCTTCCTGGAAGAAGTGCTGACGCTGAACGCGCGCCGCTTCGACAAGGGCGGCGACGCTTTCTACGACCAGATCTCCGCGCTGCACAAATCGGTGCGCGGCTCCAACCCGGACGCGGCGCTATACTGGCTCACCCGCATGCTGGACGGCGGCGCCGACCCACGCTACCTGTCGCGCCGCATCGTGCGCATGGCCTGGGAGGATATCGGCCTGGCCGATCCGCGCGCGATGCAGATCGCCAACGACGCCGCCGCCACCTACGAGCGCCTGGGCAGCCCCGAGGGCGAGCTTGCGCTGGGACAGGCGGTGATCTATCTGGCCGTGGCCGCCAAGAGCAATGCCGGATACAAGGCGTATAATGAGGCCCGCGCCTTCGTCAAACAGGACAAATCGCGCCCGGTGCCGGTACACTTGCGCAATGCCCCCACCCGGCTGATGAAGGAACTGGGCTACGGGCACGCTTACCGCTACGCGCACGATGAACCCCACGGCTACGCCGCTGGAGAAACCTATCTCCCGGAAGGCCTGGAAGACATCGAATGGTATCGCCCGGTGCCGCGCGGACTGGAAAGCAAGATTCAGGATAAACTGGCTTTTTTGCGTCAGCTGGATGCTGACGCCCAGCAAGATCCCGACAAGTAAAAAACAGGAATAACCATGCTCGACATTACTCTGCTTCGCAACGACATCGACGCCGTCGCCGCCCGCCTGGCAGCGCGCGGCTACACCCTGGACACCGTGGCTTTCAACCAGCTGGAATCCGAACGCAAGTCCCTGCAATCCCGCATGCAGGAACTGCAGGCCAAGCGCAACGCGTCTTCCAAGCAGATCGGCGTGGCCAAGGGCAAGGGCGAGGATGTCTCCGCGATCATGGCGGAGGTGGCCACCCTGGGCGACGAGCTGAAAGCGGCAGAACAGGCCTTCGAGACCGTGCAGAAGCAGCTGGACGGCTGGCTGATGACCATCCCCAACCTGCCGCACGAATCGGTGCCGGCCGGCAAGGACGAAAGCCAGAACGTGGAAGTTCGCCGCGTCGGCGTGCCGCGCCAGTTCGACTTCGAAGTGAAAGACCACGTCGACATCGGCTCCCCGCTGGGCCTGGACTTCGACACCGGCGCCAAGCTGTCCGGCGCCCGCTTCACCGTGCTGAAGGGCGACATCGCCCGCCTGCACCGCGCGCTGGCGCAATTCATGCTGAACACCCACACCGGCGATCACGGCTACGTCGAGCACTACACCCCCTACATCGTCAACGACAGCGCCTTGCTGGGCACCGGCCAGCTGCCCAAGTTCGCCGAAGACATGTTCAAGGTGACCCGCGGCGGCGACGAATCGGCCGCGCCGCAATACCTGATCTCCACCTCGGAAGTGACGCTGACCAACACCGTAGCCGACACCATCCTGAAGGCGGAAGAGCTGCCGCTGAAGCTGACCGCGCATTCGCCCTGCTTCCGTTCCGAAGCCGGCAGCTACGGCCGCGACACCCGCGGCATGATCCGCCAGCACCAGTTCGACAAGGTGGAGATGGTGCGCATCGAGAAGCCGGAGCATTCGTACGCCGCGCTGGAAGAAATGGTGGGCCACGCCGAGAACATCCTGAAGGCGCTGGAGCTGCCCTACCGCGTGGTGACGCTGTGCAGCGGCGACATGGGTTTCGGCTCGGCCAAGACCTACGACCTGGAAGTGTGGCTGCCGGCGCAGAACACCTACCGCGAAATCAGCTCCTGCTCCAATATGGGCGATTTCCAGGCGCGCCGCATGAAGGCCCGCTACAAGGACGAGAACGGCAAGAACCAGCTGGTGCACACCCTGAACGGCTCCGGCCTGGCAGTGGGCCGCACCCTGGTGGCGGTGCTGGAAAACTACCAGAACGCCGACGGCAGCGTCTCCATCCCGGCCGCGCTGCGCCCGTACATGGGCGGCAAGGCCAAGATAGGCGGCTGAGCCCAGGCCTGGCCCAAGACAAACCGGCATCCCGCGATGCCGGTTTTTTCATTGCGCCGGCAATGCCTCCGCTTCCCTGCATCCTTGCGCCGCCAGCAAAGCTTCAAACTCCGCCTTCGGCAGCGGCTTGTGGAACAGGTAGCCCTGCGCGCAATCGCAGCCCTGCTCCAGCAGGAAGCGGCGCTGCGACTCCCGCTCCACCCCTTCGGCCACAATGTCCAGCCCGAGGCTGCGGGCAATCGACACGATGGCCCGGGTGATGGCGGCGTCGTCGCTGTCGCAGTGCAGGTCGGCGATGAAGGAACGGTCTATCTTCAGGCCGCGCACCGGCAGCCGCTTCAGGTAGGACAAGGACGAATAGCCGGTGCCGAAGTCATCGATGGACAGGTACATGCCCAGCTGCTGCAGCCGGCGCAGCGTCTCCACCATGCCGCCGCCCTCCTCCATCGCCACGCTCTCGGTGATTTCCAGCTCCAGCGCCGCGCTGTCCAGGCCGTGCTCCGCCAGCACCCGCTCCAATTGCCGCACGAAATCGCCATACTTGAGCTGGCGGCCGGACACGTTCACCGCCACCCGGCCGGGCGCCAGCCCGGCATCGCGCCAGCGGCGGATGTCGGCGCAGGCGGTTTCCAGCACCCAGGCTCCCATCTGCACAATCAAGGCGCTTTCTTCCGCGATGGGAATGAAGCGGTCCGGCGCCACCAGGCCCAGCTCGGGATGGCGCCAGCGCAGCAGCGCCTCGGCGCCGACGATGCGCCGGCTGTCCAGCGCCACCTTGGGCTGATACCACAACTCCAGTTCCTGCTGGGCCAGCGCGCGGTGCAGGCTGTACTCCAGCTTCAGCCTTTCCAGCGCGCGGGCGTTCATGTCGGCGGTATAGAACTGAAAGCCGTTCTTGCCGCTTTCCTTGGCGCGGTACATCGCGGTGTCGGCGTGCACCAGCAGGGTATCGGCCTCGCGGCCGTCATCGGGAAACAGGCTGATGCCCATGCTGGCGGAAACGAACATCTGCTGGCCGGCCGCGCCGGACAATTCGGTAATGGCGTCCAGAATGGCCTGCGCCCGGCCGGCCACCTGCGCCACCCCGTCGACGCCCTCCAGCAGCACGGTGAATTCGTCGCCGGACAGCCGCGCCACCGTTTCGGCGGGCTGCAGTTGCGCCTGCAACTGGCCGGCGATGCGAACCAGCAGCTGGTCGCCGGCGTAGTGGCCCAGCGTGTCGTTGACCAGCTTGAAGCGGTCCAGATCGATGAACAACAACGCTAGGCCATGACCTTTGGCCGCCGCCCGCTCCACCGCGCCCTGCAGCTTCTCCAGGAACAGCGTGCGGTTGGGCAGGCTGGTGAGCGCGTCGTGATTGGCGAGGAAATGCAGCCTTTCCTCAGCCTGCTTGCGCTGGGTGATGTCGGAGAACACCGCCACGTAATGCAGGCATTCGCCATCGGCGTCCCGTATCGCGGTGATGCTCAGGTGCTCGGTATACAGCAGGCCGCCCTTGCGGCGGTTCACCACCTCGCCCTGCCAGCGGCCGTCGCGCAACAGGCCGCGCCACAATTGCTGGTAGAACTCCGGCGGCTGCTTGCCGGATTTGAGCATTGCCGGCGTCTGCCCCAGCGCTTCCTCGCGGCTGTAGCCGGTGATGCGGGAAAAAGCAGGGTTCACCGACTGGATCAAGCCATTGCGGTCGGTGATGACGATGCCTTCCATCGTCGATTCGAACACCTTGTCCGCCAGCAGCAGGCTGTGGCGCGACTGCTGCAAGGCCTCGTCGCGCTGACGCAGCGCCTGGCCCAACTCATGCTGGTATTCATGCTCGATGCCCCGCACGATGTCGTCGAAACCGAGCAGCCGGAGCAAACGGCCATCGTCGCCGAACACGCCAAGGTGGCGGATATTGTGCTGCTGGATCAGCTGCCGCGCCTGCAGCAGGCTGGCTTGTGCCGGCACCCCGATCAACGGCTGGCGGCAACCTGCATCCAGCGTGGCCGGCATGCTGTCGTCGGCCAGCCAGCGCAGCGCGTCGCGCTGGGTGAGAATGCCGTAGCCGCCCTGCGGCAGGGCAAACACCAGCGCGGTGAGCCCCTGCTCGCGCATCAATTGCAACGCCTCGACCGGACTTGCCGCCACCGGCAGGATAACGGCCTGCGGGCCGGGCAAACTGCTGACGCGCTTGACGATCAGGAAGGACTCCACCCCCTGATTGCGGACGATGTCGGTCAGGGTCAGCATGCCCAGCGGCTGTCCATTCCGCGACACCAGCGCATGGCGCAGCTGGCGGCGGCGGAAAATCTCCACCGCTTCCGCCAGCGGCATGTCGTGCGGCAGGCTGGCCGGCGGCGCGCCCAGCGCAGCGCCTACCGGCTGCAGTGGATCCAGTGCCCCCGGCAAGGCCCACAGCGCGTCGGCCTCAGTCCAGATGCCGCAGATCGAACCATCGTCATTTTGCACCAGGATGGAACTGCATCCCGCCGCCATCATGCGGCTGGCCGCCTCGCGCAAACTCAGCGACGGCGGGCAGCACAGCAGGTCGCAGGAAGCGATCCCGGCAATCGTCTGTGTCGGATAGGGCATGGGAATTAAAATGGCTTCGTCATAAACAATGCGGCCATTATACCCTCAACCCTGTTCACGGAAGGGTTGTCCGGTCAAAATCCGAGCAGAATGAAAAATGGCGCGCCATGCGCCGTTTTTTGCATCTTAAAACCAACAACAGCCGCACGGCACATGGACCGTGCCAGCCGCCCCCTTATCGCTTACCCCCCGCAAGCGGCGATACCGGTCCAAGCGGCGGCTGCGACCAGGCCTGGCTGGCCGCGTCGCTGCATTGCAGCAGGCTGGGCCGCTGCCCGGGGCGATTCGCGCTCAGACACAGGCCCGACTGCTGGCTGCGGATTTGGCCGCCGCCCAAATTCCAGCCGGAGGCGCCGCTGCAGGTGCGAACCTCGACTCCGCTGCCGTTCTCTTCCAGGCAGTAGTTATTCTGCAACTGCAGCGACTGGTCGCGCGCCCACACCCATGATTGGAAGGCGCTGCCGTTGCAGACGGAAGTCAGCGGCGTCGAGCCGTCTTGCAAGCCATTGCTGGCTTCCAGGCACAAGCCGCGGTTGGCTAGAGCGCCGCGCGCGCTGTTGCCTATGCCGTTTTCTTGCACGCTGGCGCGCGCCGAGACAGTCACATTAGAAAATCCCAGGCAGGCTTTGCTGGTTTCGCTGCCGTTGATAACCGCCTGTTGCGGCTTGCCGCCCACCATACCGGCCGGCGCCGCGAAAGTCGCTTGGCTGTATGGCTGGCCCAGACAGGTGGAGCGGCTGTTGTTCCACTCGAAATACTCGGTCCAGTTCACCATATTGTTCGGCGAAATCCGCTTGGAGGCCGTTTTGATGCTGCCCAACTTGAACGAGGTCTTGCTGGTCAGATCGTTGACGGTCACCCCCAGCCAGCCGCCGCCCTCGTAAGCGACATGAAACTGATAAGCGTGGCCATGCGTCCAGTCGACATGAATGCGGCAGCTGCGTCCCTCGCCCTCTCCGGAGAAGCTGGTGCAATAACTGCCGGGCGAGCCTGGTCTGGCATCGGTGGTGTCCCAGGCGGAAAACAGGAAAGTGCGCTGGCGGCCGCCATTGCTCTGCATTCCGGCATAGGCGCCGGAAGTGCCCACCAGATCGAACTGGTTGGCCCAGTAGACGTTGGCGGAGTCACCGGGATCGTGGTTGACGGTGGTCGTGAAATCAACCGCGTCCAGCGCTTTTACTCCGGCCGGAAAGCGATAATGGGTATAGCTGCCTGGCGTCTTGCCGGCGGCTTGCGCCAATGGCGCCAAACTCAACAACAAGACGGGAATCACGGTTTTCAGCTTCACGGCCGGGCCTCCTTGCACCATGGCGCAAGGCGAGCGGATCAGACTGATCACTCGCCAATTCGATATATATTTTGCAAAATAAAGCCTTAATTATCACATTAACAATTACAAACATAGCGGCGCCACAATCATCCGGCGGCAAAGTCATCGCTCGGCATGCGCGGCGCAGACGAAGTGGCCGGCAATCGGACAGCCGGCCTCCTCCCGGATCTTGACTTCGGCAAACTGTCGTATCCGCAGCCCCGCCGCCCACAGCTCGGCGCGGATGTAATCCGGATGATGCCGATAACGGCCGCTGCGCCCCAGCAGGTATCCAGAACCCTCATCCAGCCTCTCGGTGCTGAACAGCAGCGCGCCGTCCGGCCCCAGACGGGCCGCCGCCAGCGCGAAAAAGCGCCGCATATCGCCCAGATAGATCAGCGTGTCCATGCAGCAGATCAACTGATAACTGGCCGCGCCGCTAGCCAGAAAGTCGCATATATCGGCATGGTGCAGCTGCTGGTAAAGCCGCTTGCCGTCAGCCTGCCTCAGCATGCCTTCGCTCAGATCCACCCCGGTGAGCGTCCGGGCATAAGGCGCCAGCACGCTGCCCACCAGCCCGGTGCCGCAACCAAGGTCCAGCGCCTCCAGCGATGCCGGCTGGCAGCCCTCCGCCATCAGCCAGTCCGCCACCAGCTGCGGACCGCGGTAGCGCAAGCGCTGCAAGGCGAGGTCGAATGCAGGAGCGGCGGCATCGAAAGTGTAGGCCACGTAGTCGCGGCTGCAGACCGTCGGCGCTTCGCCTTTGCCGAAAGCGATCAGCAGGTGGGCCGCCACAGGATTGGACGGCTCCCGCTCCAGCCAGCTCTGCGCCAAGGCTTGTGCCTCGCCGTGACGGCCTAGATCGCACAAGGCCTGGCCGACCGCGATCAGCGACATTCTGCCAGCCGGCTCGGTCAGCACCCCTTGCGCATTGCACTGCCGCGCTTCCGGATAACGCTGCTGGCCCAGCAACAGCGTGGCGAGCAGGTAGAAGGCATCGGCACAGGCCGGGTTCAGCGCCGCCGCTTGGCGGTAGGCCGCCTCCGCGCGGACGGCCTGCCCGTCCTGCGCCAGTTGCGCTCCCAGATTGGTCCAATAGAAATACTGGCCGGGATCCAGCTCTGCCGCCGTCTGCATGGCCGAAATGGCCGCTGCGGCTTGCCCCAGCCGCGCATGGGCCATGCCCAGATTGAAATGCCATTCGGGATGGGAGGCATCCTGTGCGATAGCCGATGCCAGCAATAGTTGCGCCTCCTCCAGCCTGTCTTGCTGCTGCAGCAGAAAGCCCAGCCAGTGGCGGGCGGCGGTGCCGGCCATGCCGTCATCCAGCAACTCGCGGTAAGCGTGTTCGGCCTCCGCAGCCCTTCCCTCCAGATGCAAGCGCTGCGCAAGCTGCAAGCGCCCGCCGCCGCTTTGCTCATCCCTCATTTCCAGCCCCTCATTACCATGCCGACTCACCCATCGCAAACAACAAGGCCGGAAGCGTGTTCGCCTCCGGCCCTTGGTATCCGTCGCTCAGGCATGCCAGGCATGCCGCGCCATCATTTATTCCTTGTCCTTGGTTTCGCTGCCCGGATAACCGGGAAAGCCGAAACCGCCGAACAGCTGCTTGGTCTGCTCCTGCATGCGGTTCTGCATTTCCAGGAACATGCCGGTGCTCTGCTCCATATAGTTGGCCATCATGTTCTGGATCGCCGGCCCCTGCAGATTCATGAACTCGCCCCACAAGGTGGTATTGAGCATGGCGTTGTCGCCATACATCGCTCGGGTCTGTTCCTGCATTTTTTGCTGCAACTGCGAGAAAAGCTGCAGATTTTTCTCCAGGAAGGGCCCCATCATGCCTTGCATCGCCTGGCCGTAATAGCGGATGAACTGGGTCAGGACTTCATAGCTGAACATCGGCATGCCGCCGTTTTCCTCTTCCAGGATGATCTGCAGCAGCACGCCGCGGGTGATGTCTTCCTGGGTCTTGGCGTCTTGGACCTGGATGTCGACATTGTCCAATACCAGCTGCTTGACGTCTCCCAGCGTGATGTAGGAACTGGTGGCGGTATCGTACAGACGGCGGTTCGGGTACTTCTTGATGACCCGTTTCTCAACACTCATTTAACGCTCCTGGTTATTGTCGTGGCGTTGTGCGCTGGCAATCTAACATAAATACAACAAACTAGAGTAAATCTTCTACCACCCCCTGACGCGTCATGCTACATTTCCACGTCATTGTGCGGCGCACAATTACCTTTACGGAATATCGTTGGCCCCATTTTCCACGCAATGGAGGTTTTACACCATGTCCTTCAACAATGAACAGCTGAACAAACTTTCCCTGACCGGTTTCGAATCCTCGCTCCGTTTCGCGCAAATCGCGCTGGACAGCACCGAGCGCTTGGTCAAACTGCAACTGGACGCATCCAAGCAATCCCTGGAAGACCACACCACGGCAGCCAAGCAGTTGACCGAGTTCAAGGATGCCCAGGAAGCGATCAACCACCTGAACAAGCTGGCCACTCAATCGATCGACAAGGCCGTCAACCACTCCCGCAATCTGTACGAAGTGGTTTCCGGCGCGCAAAGCGAGTTGAGCAGGCTGGTGGAAGAAAGCGTCGGCCAGTTCAACAAATCGCTGATCAGCTCCATCGAATCGGCGGCCAAGAACGCCCCGGCCGGCTCCGATGCCACCTTGAACGCGGTCAAGACCTCGTTCGCCGCCGCCGCCGCCGCGGTCAACACCTTCAGCAAGGCCGCCCAGCAGGTTGCAGAATTCACCGACAGCAGCGTCAAGGCCGCCACCAGCGCCACCGCCGACGCGGTGAAAAACTCGGCCAAGCGCGGCGCCACCGTTTAAGGCATCGTCCGCTTCCGCCCATGCCCCGCCCTCTCATCGGCGGGGTTTCTGCTTTAAAGGATGCATAGCCCCCGCGACAGGTTTACAATCCGGGTTCTAGAGATTCAGCAAGCACTACGGGTTCCACGCATGAAAATCAGCAGCAACTTCGACGCCGGCAGCATCGAAATCGTCTCCGCCGTCTCGGCGGAGGACATCCAACTGCGCATCCGCCGCGACAACGCAGCAGAGTTCGCGCAATGGTTCTACTTCCGCGCCCAGGGCGCTGCCTACCAGCACTGCAACTTCCGCTTCCTCAACGCCGCGGAATGCGCCTATCCGCAGGGCTGGGTCGATTACCAGGCGATGGCCTCCTACGACCGCATCAACTGGTTCCGCGTACCCACCCGCTTTGAAGACGGCGTGATGACGATAGAGCACGTCCCGCTCTCCAACAGCATCTATTACGCCTACTTCGAGCCCTACTCCTACGAGCAGCACCTGAATCTGATCGGTCAGGCACAGGGCTCCGGCTTGTGCCAGGTCACCGATCTGGGCTTCACCGTGCAGCAGCGCGACATCAACCTGCTGACCATCGGCCATGAAGTGGAATCCGATCTGAAGATCTGGATCACCGCCCGCCAGCATCCGGGCGAAACCATGGCCGAATGGTTTGTCGAAGGCTTCCTCAACCGTCTGCTGGACCCGCAAGACCCGACCAGCCGCGCGCTGCTGGACCGCGCCACCTTCTACGTGGTGCCCAATATGAACCCGGACGGCTCGGTGCTGGGCAATCTGCGCACCAACGCCGCCGGCGCCAATCTCAACCGCGAATGGTCGGAACCCAGCCTGGAACGCAGCCCTGAAGTGCTGCTGGTGCGCGAAAAGATGCTGGAAACCGGCGTGGACCTGTTTCTGGACATCCACGGCGACGAAAACATTCCCTATGTCTTCCTGGCCGGCACCGAAGGCGTGCCGTCGTGGAACCAGCGGCTAGAGAAGCTGGCCGACAGCTTCCGCCACCACCTGTTGCTGGCCAGCCCGGACTTCCAGACCGAGCACGGCTATCCGCGCAACGAGGCGGGCAAGGCCAATATGGGCATCGCCACCAATTGGGTCTGCCAGCAGTTCGGCTGTCTGGCCTTCACGCTGGAAATGCCGTTCAAGGACAACAACAATCTGCCGGACGACGACTTCGGCTGGAGCGGCCAGCGCAGCCTGCGCCTGGGCGAAGCCGCCCTGTCGCCGATCTACGCCATCCTGGACGACCTTGCTGGCGAATAAGCCGCGATGTCCAATAAAAAAGCCGACCACGTGGTCGGCTTTTTTCATGCGGCCTTACCAGTCACAGCACAACCGGCAGCTTGTCCAGGGTCTTGACCAGCTCGACCTCCACCATGCACCAGTCGCTGCCCTTCTCCATCACCTTGCCCAGCGCAATCTGGAAATGCTTGCCGCGGGCGGTCATGTAGAACTGCTTGCCCAGCATGTACAGCGACAATGGCAGAATCAGCGCGTTGATCAGCTTGCCATTGCGGCGATAGGGCATGAACAGGCTGATATGGCCGGCCAGCCACACCTGATCCGGCGGCAGAGTGGGATCGATCAGCCTGGCGTCCGTAGGCCGCAGCGACGCCGCCAGCGGACGGGTGCTCAGCGTTTCTATCCCCAGATAGATGCTCTCCCGGTTGGTGCGTTTGACGCGCCGTATAATGCCGAGATTCCAGGATTCGCCGCCAGCCTCGTGAAAACCGATCAAGCCGCCCAGGCTCACCCATTCGTTCCCCATCACATCCAGCGATACGCCCAGTCCGGTCTGGCTGATGTTCTCCAGCGCCCATTTCTGGAATTCCTGCTGTACGGCGGCCTCAGCCGTTTCGCCAGACAGCGACAATGCCCCCGCCGGCAGCGGCGACAACGACTTTTCGCGCTTGCGGCTGGTGACAAAGCCGTAGATGCGGATATTGGCCGCATCGTCATAGCTGTCATTGTCGACGCCGCGATGCTGCTGCATCGACTCCTCGTCCGGCTTGCGGATCAGCTTATGCAATACCGTCAGGCGGTGCGCAACTTCGACATGGCGATTGCTGACCGCCACCCGCTCCGCCCGCTCGAACACCACCGGCTTGGCGGCCCACTCCCGCGTCAACACCCGCAGCAGCCCGGCATCGATGCCCGGCTCCACCAGGCGCTTCAGCTCCTGCGGAATGCGCCCGCCTTCCATCACGATCGCCCAGCCATGCAGGATCTCCACCGCCTCGACCGTGCTCCAGTAGCGGACCCACTCGCTGGCTCCCGCCCCATGCACCCGGGCGGCGGGCTTGGGATCGGTCAGCGTCACGGCAAAACTGGACTCCTCAACATAGGCCTTGGTCAAGGTCATTCGATTGCTGAGCAACGTCAGCAACTCGTAGGAAAAATTGATCTGCCTGACGCTCAGATTGCCGTTGCACAGCACCGACAGCATTTGCATGACCAAATACAGATCCTGCACAGTGGTGGCGGCAGATTTTTCGCCAAACAGGAATACCGGCTGAGAGTCGAAACCGCGCTGTTCGGCAAAGCGATACAGCTGGTTTACATTCATCCAGAATACTTCATCCGGTTGAAAGTTTCTTATGTATTGCCATCTGGCGTATTCCGTCAGGTAATACATCATGCGCGCCAGCACTAAAGGCAGGCGATCGTGTATTTTCAAACCGTTGGGGTGGTCCGCCGCTACCGGCAAGGCATATTGATAGAAATCGGTAAACTGCTTGCCATAATTGAGGATTTGTCCGCGCAGTTGGCTTTCCAGGACTTTCGGCATCCGGGTGTTCATCAAATACTGAACGCACAGGGTGTCGTGCAGCGCCTGCGTCTCCAGATTGAGCGTCAGCACCGCATCCAGCAGATCCGCCGACATCTCCAGCGAAGGTGAATTCAAGCCGCCCAGCAACTCCGCCACCTTGTCGTGGGCGCCAGCGCCATACTCCAGGCGCAATGCATCCGCATAAGCCTTGGCGGTCACCGCATTGGTCAAGGGATCCGGCTTGCCCTTGGACCCCCTTGAAAAGAAATCCAGCATGCGCTTGTCCAGTCTCGTTCAAAACCAGGTGCAGCGTCAGAGCACTGCCAACCAGAGCAATGCTACTAGTATTTATAGCAAGCGTAAAACGCTATCGCATGCCGCTCGACTCAGCAAAAAAAAAGCGCCGAAACGGCGCCTTTTACAATCCGATGGCCAGGTTCAGATAGCCAGCTTGTCCAAGGACTTGCCACTGTCAATCCAGGCCTGCACCCAAGCCGGTTTACGGCCACGGCCAGTCCAGGTCAGTTCGTTGTTCGACGGGTGGCGATACTTGGCTTCAACTGGCTTACGCACGGCAACAGTCTTGCTCAAAACATCTTCAACGCTCAGGCCATAAGCGCGGGCCAGCTCGATAATCTGCTTCTTGGCTTTGGACTTTTCTTCAACTTCGCGGCGCTTGATTTCGTTTTCAACGTCGGCTTTCAGCGCGACCAGTTCGGTGAATTCCAGCTTGGACAGATCCATAACATGTTCCTTGATTATTGGTTTATCGATTACAGGATGTAATGTAGCCAATGGAATTGGGACAAGTCAAGAATTAAAAAGAAAACACATTACCCATTATTCGGTTACGGACTCCATCGAGTATGGCAATTCCAAGACCGTCAATGCAATAGTGTAACCCTCATCGCCAAATACTCCAGACTCCCAAGTCTGCGATTGCACGACAGCAAGGCCTCGATATCCATCTTCGGACACCCGGCAAACCGCCGCCAGCATGCCAATTCCCTGATCCGGCAATTGCGGGCTATATAGCTTGGCGCCGACAGCCAGCGGCTTTTCAAACTCGACCCTGAACATCCTGCGTTTCATCTTGCCCAAGTACTGGCTGCGAGCAACGATTTCCTGACCCGGATAGCATCCCTTCTTGAAGTTTACCGCGCCAAGCAATTCCATATTCGCCATTTGCGGAACAAACTGCTCTTGAGTCTCTTGCACCACCCAGGCAATTCCCGCCTCGATATCGCGCAGCGCCCATGCTTCTGGCGCAAGCGGGCATAGCTGCTCGTCCGCGGCAATTTCCCGCGCCAGGGCGCCAGTCTCGCGCAACGCCAACACATATCCTCCACCTGGCAACGCCAGCAGCGCCGCGCCATCAATAGTCAACACTTGCAATTGCTCCAGCTCGGCAATTCCGGAGAAATGATTCTGCAATAGCGCAACCGCCCGCGCGCCGGACATTCCCAACAAAGACCATTCATCAGCCAGAGATAGCCTAACCTTGGCCCGCAACACAAACATGCTCAAACGCTTGCTTATCGCGGCGGCAATATCGGCCGCCACCATCAGGTAATAAGCGCCTTGATACTGCCAAACCAGAAAACTCGCCAGCATGCGGCCTTTCGCGCTGGAGTAAGTGCTGTACTGTGCCCGACTTTCGACCACGTCGCGAATGTCGCTGGACAATTGATTCTGCAAAAACACGGCGGCATCTTCGCCTTCCACCCGGATCAGGGCGAAGTTCACCAAGGGCGCCGCCACCGACTGCCGCTGCAGCGCCTCAACCTGACGCAGTTGCAGCGCCAACGGCAACTCGCCATGCTCATCGCGCTCGACGCCCTTTTGCCGCAGCCATTCACTCCAGAATGCATCCATGCCCCACTCCCGATTGTTATTCCGATGCGCGATCTTAACGCCAACCAGCTCACCATCGCCAGCCGCCTAGCGAGTCCGATGCGCCACAATGAAAATTCCATTCGATAACAACAACCTACCGTACAGCCTGAAAAAACACGCCCCGGACCGCCATTTTTTACCGCCCATAGCATTGACATCCCTTCCTGGCCCAGTATATAGTTCGCCCTCACTCAATTCCCTGATAGCTCAGTTGGTAGAGCGACGGACTGTTAATCCGCAGGTCGCAGGTTCGAGCCCTGCTCGGGGAGCCAATTCATCTTGGCTAATTTTGAGTCGCGTGTTCCCTGATAGCTCAGTTGGTAGAGCGACGGACTGTTAATCCGCAGGTCGCAGGTTCGAGCCCTGCTCGGGGAGCCACACGCCGCCCGATTTCAAAGTTTTGTTCCCTGATAGCTCAGTTGGTAGAGCGACGGACTGTTAATCCGCAGGTCGCAGGTTCGAGCCCTGCTCGGGGAGCCAGCCTATATACGATAAGCCGCAGCCTACGCTGCGGCTTTTTCGTTTGGCATTTCCCACTTACAATCAATCTCCCCCCGGAGACGATATGCCAAGCAAACCCACCCTGCTAGCAGCCGGAGCCATCCTGCTCTGGGCCTCGCTCGCCACGCTGGGCGCCCTGACCCGCTCGCTGCCGCCTTTCTTCGTGGTAGGCATCAGCCTGACCATAGGCAGCCTGTTGGCGCTGCGCCGCATCCGCGACTGGAAAGTGCCGCTGCCCACGCTGCTGGTTGGCATCTACGGCCTGTTTGGCTATCACTTCCTGCTGTTCTTCGCCTTCCGGATGGCCCCCGCGCTGGAAGCCAATCTGCTCAATTATCTGTGGCCGTTGCTGATCGTGATGCTGACTCCGCTGTTCCGGCCCGGCTCACGCCTGGGCGTCCGCCACATCGCCGGCGGCACGCTCGGCTTCATCGGCGCCGGGTTGATCGTCTCCGGCGGTTCGCTGGCGCTGTCCCAGCAATACCTGCCAGGCTACCTGCTGGCCATGGCCGCCGCAGTCGTCTGGTCGACCTTCAGCCTGGCGCTGGGCCGGCTACCCGAGTTCCGCGGCAGCGCCGTCGGCGGCTTTTGCCTGATTTCCGGCCTGCTGTCGCTGCTGTGCCATGCACTGTTCGAAACCCGCGCCCAGCCCGACGCCATGCAATGGGCGGCGCTGCTGCTGCTGGGCCTGGGGCCGATGGGCGGCGCCTTTTTCCTGTGGGAGCGCGCGCTCAAGCACGGCGATCCGCGCCAGATCGGCTCGCTGTCCTACATCACTCCGCTATTGTCCACCCTGCTGCTGGCCATCAGCGGCCAAGGGCGGCTGAACCCGCTGACGCTGCTGGCCATCCTACTGATCCTGGGAGGCGCACTGCTGGGAACCCTGCCCGGCTCTCGCAGACCAGCCAGTCAAGCAGCATGAGTTTTCACCACAAGCTCAAACAGTTAAAATCAACCTAATCAAAAAGGGAGAAACCATGTCTGTTCTGAAGGAATTCAAGGAATTCGCCGTCAAAGGCAATGTCATCGACCTGGCCGTCGGCGTGGTGATCGGCGGCGCTTTCGGCTCCATCGTCAAATCGCTGGTTGACGATATCATCATGCCACCGGTAGGCCTGCTGATAGGCAACGTCGACTTTTCCAACCTGTTCTTCGTGCTGAAGGAAGGCGCCAAACAGGCCGGCCCCTATGTATCGGTAGCCGCCGCCAAGCAGGCAGGCGCCACCACACTGAACCTGGGGCTGTTCATCAACGCGCTGGTCAGCTTCACCATCGTCGCCTTCGCCATCTTCATGCTGGTCAAGATGATCAACCGCCTCAAGCGCGAGGAAGCCGCACCAGTCCCCGCGGCTACCGCCACCAAGGAGTGTCGTTACTGCCTGTCCGCCATTCCGGACAAGGCCACCCGCTGCCCCTGCTGCACCTCGCAATTAGACTAAGCTTGCCCGCGCCGGGCAATTCCCCTACAATCCGCCTCGTTCTGGGGGAGTAGCCTCGGCGAGCGACAGCGCCGGCAACTGTCAACATGCTTGGCTTCACAGCCATGGCAGTTGCGACGATACCTTCCGTTTGGCAAGACCCATGACATGCTTGCGCATCGCGGGGCCGCGGCGCAGGTTTGTCATGGCGTATGCGCGGCCCCTGGAGTTCCCAATGGAAGCATTCCTGATTTCCACCGGCGTGGTGGCATTGGCCGAGATCGGCGACAAGACCCAGTTGCTCGCCCTGCTGCTAGCCTCCCGCTTCAAAAAACCCGTACCCATCATCCTGGGCATTTTGGTGTCCACTCTGGTCAACCACTTCGCCGCCGCGGCCGTCGGCCAATGGCTGATGGTCAAAGTCGGCCCCGACATCATGCGCTGGGGCCTGGGCATTTCCTTTGTCGCCATGGCGGTGTGGATGATGATTCCGGACAAGCTGGATGAAGACAACAAGCTGCGCGAGCGTTTCGGCATCTTCGGCACCACCGTCATCGCCTTCTTCCTGGCGGAGATGGGCGACAAGACCCAGATCGCCACCGTCGCCCTGGCCGCCCGCTTCCACGATCTGCCCATGGTAGTGGCCGGCACCACGCTGGGCATGATGCTGGCCAATGTACCGGCGGTGCTGCTGGGCGAAGTGGCCGCCAAGAAGCTGCCGCAAAAGCTGATGCACGGCATCGCCGCGGTGCTATTCGTGGTGCTGGGCATCATCACCCTGCTGTCGCCGCTGAACATCTGATACCGGCCAAAAAGCAACGGGGAGGCTTAGCCTCCCCGCCCCTGCCCGAGGTACAGGCCTCAGACTTGCGCCAGCAGGCTGTTAGGATCGAAACCCACCCGCAAGGCGCCCCAATGGCGGCCCCGCACTTCCAGCGGCAGCACTACTTCGGACAACACTTCGCCGGTATCGCGGCTATAGGTTTGCAGCAGGAAAGGCTGATGATTGCGCGCGGCGCGCAAACCCGCCGGGTCATTGAATATCCGCTTGTCGCGGCTTTCAGCCAAGTCCTTGGACGCATCACCACTCAGCGGCCGGCTGTACCAGCTGTTGTGGGTGGGCGCATAGCCGTTGCCGTCCACCGCCACGCAGAACTTGCCGCCGGGAATCAGGCCCACCAGCCGATCCAGCAGCGGTTGCAGCATTTTTTCCAGCTTGCCGTCGTAAACGGTGCGGTACTTCGCCGGGGTCGTGCCGGCAATCGGCTGGTAGCGCTGATCGAACAGATCCAGTCCGCGCGTCAGCTCATCGTGCAGCAGCTGCTGCACCTCGTCGCGCACCCCGCGCGCCTGGTTGACCGCTTGGTCGAACACGCCGTCGCCGATCACAAACTTGGACACCAATTCCTGCACCTGCTCGGCCGCCGCGGTCAGTTCCGCAGCCGCGCCCTCGGTCTGCCCCAGGCGGGCATTCACCTGCTGTCCCAGCAAATGGATTTGCGCCACATGTTCGTTCACCTGATGATTGGCCTGCGAGAAATCGTGCATGGTCGCGGCGATCTGGCTCAGACTGGACGAAGTGGCCTCGAAATCGCCCATCATCTTGCTGAAGTGCTCGGAAGCCCGCGAAATCACATCGCGCGCCTGATTGGTGTCCTGGGTAATCGCCGCGGTTTCCTGCTGGGTCTCCGCCACCAGCCCCAGCATGCCGTCGATATTGTGCGAGATTTCATCCGTGGCCTTTTTCACCCGCTCGGCCAGCTTGCGCACCTCGTCCGCCACCACCGCGAAGCCGCGGCCGCTCTCGCCGGCGCGCGCCGCCTCGATCGCCGCATTCAGCGCCAGCAGATTGGTCTGCTCCGACACGTCCTTGATCAGGTCGACAATGGTCTTGATGCTGGCCGAACGCTGGCTGAGATCTTCCACCGTCAGATTGAAGTGTCCGACCTTGCGGCTGATGTCGTGAATGCTGCCGGTGACCCGCCGCAATTCCTCGCAGGACTCCTGCGCCACCTTGAGGTTTTCCGCCGTGGTGGACGAAATGCCCTCGGTCTGCTCCGTCACCTGCTCGACTCCCCGCGTGCTCTGATCGCTGGCCTGGCTCACCCGCTTGGCTAACTCGTCCTGCTGGCGGGCGCTGCCCAAAGATTCGCTGACATTGCGCCGCGTCACCGCGGAGTCCATCGCGATGCGCACCGTCATAAGCCGCACATTGCTGATGATTTCGCGCATCTTCAGCAGAAAACGGTTGTACGACAGCGACAGCTCGCGGATTTCATCGTAAGTGACGGTGGGGATTTCGCGCGACAGATCGCCGGCGCCCGCGCCGATTTCATTGAAGATCTGGATGATCATGCGCAGCGGGCGCACGATCAGGTAACGCAGATACCACACCATGAAAGCGATGAAGACAAAACTGACCAGCCACAAACCCAGCGTCCAGCACAGCGCGCTGTCTATATTGTTCTCTACCCGGGCCAGCACTTGCGGCGCCACCCCGGCCGCCCGCAACGTGGCGCGGATATCCGACAGTGCGCAATAGCAATAAGCCACCATCAGCAACTGGAAGCCGCTGATGAAAAAGAAACTGCATAACTTTCTGGTCAGCGTGTTCCAGAAGTTTTTTTCCGAAAACGCGTACAGCCGCCAAAACGATTCCATTTGCTCTCCTCCTGAACAATTCGCATCATTATTTTTATTGGTCGGTATTTTTTCTTAAATCGACTCGAATAGCCAGAACCTCACGCCGTCGAAACTTGATCCAGATCAAACTTGCGCCTGCGCCAGACCATCCAATACTCCTGGCCGCGAAATACATGCAGACCATCCGGCAAATGCTGCTTGTCCTCCAAGAAAAACCATTGGCCGACAAGCGCTTCCAATTGTTCAATATCCATGCCGAAAGGCGGACCCCGGTCGGTTTTCGCCAGAAAAAACACGCCCGCCAGCACCCCGCCCGGCTTGACCATCCTAGCCACGCCAGCAGCATATTCCTTTCGCATCGAAATAGGCAACGCGCACAAAAAAGCCCGCTCGAACACGCAGTCGAAAGCGGGCAAATCCAATTGGAAAAAATCGGCCAGCATCAGCCTGCCAGCCGCATCCGGCCACTGCCTTCGCGCCAGCTCCAGCGCCGACTCGCTGAAATCCACCGCCAGCACATCGTGCCCCATGCCGAGCAGCGGCGGCATATCGGACGCGCTGCCGCAGCCCGGCAGCAACATTCGCATTCGCGGCTGAGCGGAAAAGAATTTTCGGGCCGGCTCCAGCAGCTCCGCCCCCTCCCATGGCATCACGCCCTCGCGGTAGCGACGCTCCCAGAACTCCTGCTGCGAACTGTCCTGCATGCCGCCTCCATCAAATCATTGCGCCAACAGCCACTGCGCCGCCTGCTCCAGCGCCAGCTCCCGGCATGGCAATTGCGCCCTGCCCCCGGCGGCGTCCCGCCAGAGCAGCAGGCGCTCGTTCCCATGCTCATCCAGGCGATAATGCGAACCATTGGGCAACCTGGCCCACTCGACGCCATCCAACTTGTCCAGCTCCAACAACACCGCGCACGCTGTCGCCAACTGCAGCAGCCGCTGCCGCTGCGGCAAACTCCGCCAAACCCGCTCTCTCTCGTCCTCACCCATGAAACACCATTGGCTGATCTCGGCAAAAGTGCGCGCGCAGCCACGGCAGACGTTATCCCCCAGCGCAGTGGAACACAAGGCGATGCAAGGGGAATCAGGACGGGAGGTGCTCATGACTATCAGCGCTCAATTCAATTGAAAGCAATAACTTGCGAAAACCCACAGCCACCTGTCGAGAAAGCTGCGGGATTCAGCAGAATATATCAGTTGCAAGCAAATTCAAATGCCGCGGAGAACCCGCAAGAAAAATGACAATAAAAAACCCGGAATTTTCCGGGTTTTTTATTAAACAGAATTTGGTTTTGGTCGGGGTGAGAAGATTCGAACTTCCGACCCCCTGCACCCCATGCAGGTGCGCTACCAGGCTGCGCCACACCCCGACTCAAGAGAAACACAGTGTAACTGATTTGTTATTTCTTGCCAATACCCGAATCCAACCAATTTAGGATGGATTCCAATTCTGCGCGCACTTCCTGCGCCGTAATCGGCCGCTCGGAAACCTCGCCCATACCCATACCCAGGCGCTGGCGCGCGCCCTGAATGGTAAAACCGTCATCGTAAAGCAGGGTGCGGATACGCCTTACCAACAGCACTTCATGGTGCTGGTAATAACGGCGGTTGCCGCGCCGCTTCACCTGGCGCAACTGGGAAAACTCCTGCTCCCAATATCTCAATACATGCGGCTTTACCCCGGTCAGCTCGCCGACTTCGCTAATGGTAAAGTAACGCTTGGATGGAATTGACGGCAGATCAGCCTTGCTTGTTAGCATGGTATTGCTCAACCATTCCCTTGAGTTTCTGGCTTGCATGGAAAGTTACCACACGACGCGCAGTGATGGGAATCTCTTCCCCGGTCTTGGGATTGCGTCCCGGACGTTGCGGCTTGTCGCGCAGCTGGAAATTGCCGAAACCGGACAATTTCACCGAATCCCCCGACTCCAAAGCCAACCGGATCTCTTCGAAAAACGACTCGACCATGTCCTTGGCTTCGCGTTTGTTCAGACCTACCTGGTCAAACAGCAAATCGGCCAGTTCAGCCTTCGTCAAAGTCATGACATTCCCCTCAAACTTCTAAGCGACAAACGGCGGACGGCCCCAGATGGACCATCCGCTCACTTCATAATCAAACGCGCAGCTGCGCGCCCAGTCCCGACACCGCCTCCAGCAGCGCCTGCACCGCAGGCTCCACCTCCTCGTCGGTCAGAGTCCGACTATTGTCCTGCATCAGCACGCTAAAGGCCAGACTCTTCTTGCCTTCCGCCACGCCTTTGCCGCGATATACGTCAAACAAGGCGATATCGGTGACAATTTGCGCACGTTGCATGGCGAATGCCGCCATCAATTGCGCCACCGAAACCTGCTCGTCCACCACCAGCGCCAGATCGCGGCGCACTGCCTGGAACTTGCTCACCGGCCGCGCCTTGATGCGGCTGCGCGCGGTGGCCACAGCCAGATCCAGCTCGAACAGCACCGGGGCGCTAGACAGATCGTAGGCCTGCACCCACTGCGGGTGCAGCTCGCCGATGAAGCCGACGGCCTTGCCATCCACCAGCACTTCGGCGCAACGGCCAGGGTGGAAGGCTGGATGGCTGGCCTTGCGGTATTCGGCAAGCGCCGGATGCAGCACAGCCTCCACATCAGCCTTCACATCGAAGAAATCGACGCGCTCGGCCTTGCTGCCCCACTGCTCAGGCAGGCGAAGGCCCCAGGCCAGGCCGGCCACTTTTTCCGGCTGGTCGAACCCCTCTTCCGCCTTGAAGAATACGCGGGCGGCTTCGAACACCCGCACGCGCGGCTGCTTGCGGTTGATATTGCCCGCCAGCACGTCGACCAAGCCGCCGATCAGCGTGGAGCGCATCACGCTCATTTGGCTGGCGATCGGATTCTGCAAGCGCACCGGATCATCATTGCCGGCGAAGTCTCGCTCCCAGCGCTCATCCACGAAAGCGTAGCTGACCACTTCCTGGTAGTCGCGCGCCGCCAGCAGATGGCGCAATTGGTCCACCGGGCGCAACTCTTCCGGCTGCGCCAGCATGCGCATGCCCGAACGCGGCGCGTCGGCCGGGATGGCGTTGTAGCCGTAGACGCGCGCCACCTCCTCGATCAGATCCTCTTCGATTTCGATGTCGAAGCGGAACGACGGCGCCTGCACGGTGAAGACTTCGTCGGCCAGAGTGAATGCCAAGCCCAGACGGCCGAGAATGCCGGCGATCTGCTGCGAGGACAAGGCCACGCCCAGCACTTTGGCGACGCGGGAGGTGCGCAGGGTCACAGCCTTGCGCGCCGGCAGTTCGGCCACTTCTTCCACCACCGGGCCCGCCGCGCCGCCGCAAATATCCAGTATCAGGCGGGTGGCGCGCTCGATCGCCTCGCGCTGCAGCTGGAAATCCACGCCGCGCTCGTAACGGAATGAGGAATCCGAGCCGAAGCCTAGCTCGCGCGCCTTGCCGGCGATGGCGGCCGGCGCGAAGAAGGCGGACTCCAGGAAGATGTCGGTACTGGCCTCCGTGACACCGCTTTCTTCGCCGCCCATGATGCCGCCCATGGCCAGCGCCTTGGCGTCGTCGGCGATCACCAGGTGGCTATCCTTCAGCTCGACGGTTTTCTCGTTCAGGCACAGCAGGTTCTCGCCGGCGCGGGCCATGCGCACGGTGATGCCGCCCTGAATCTTGGCCAGATCGAAGGCGTGCATAGGCTGGCCCTGCTCCAGCAGGATGTAGTTGGTGATGTCGACGATGGCCGAGATCGAGCGCAGGCCCGAGCGCTCCAGGCGTTGGCGCATCCAGGCCGGCGTGGCGGCGGCGGCATTGACGCCCTTCACCACGCGGCCCAGATAGCGGCCGCAGGCTTCGCGCGCGGCGATCTTCACCGAGCGGACGTCGTCTATGCTAGGGGCCACCGCCTCTATCGCCACCGGCTTGAGCTCGGCGCCGGTCAGCGCCGCCACTTCGCGGGCGATGCCGCGCAGCGACAGGCTGTCGGCGCGATTGGGGGTGATCTTCAGCGTGAACAGCGCATCGTCCAGCCCCAGGTAGTCGCGGATATTCTGGCCTACCGGCGCATCGGCCGGCAGCAGCATCAGGCCGTCGACGTCTTCCGGCACGCCCAGTTCCTTGCCGGAGCAGAGCATGCCGCCGGACTCCACGCCGCGCATCTTGGTCGGCTTGATCTTGAAGTCGCCAGGCAGGATGGCGCCCGGCAGCGCGCACGGCACCCGCACGCCGACGGCGACATTGGGCGCGCCGCAGACGATCTGCACCAGTTCGCCAGCACCCACGTCCACCTTGGTGACACGCAGGCGGTCGGCGTTCTCGTGCTTGACGCATTCTTTGACTTCGCCGATCACCACGCCGGAAAAAGCCGGCGCGGCGGCGCTCACTTCTTCCACTTCCAGACCCGCCATGGTCAGCAGATCGGACAGTTCAGCGGTAGTCAGCGCCGGATTAACCCAGCTTCTCAGCCATTGTTCGGAAAATTGCATAGTCGGCTCCGTGCGCGATCAGTTGAATTGCTTCAGGAAGTTGAGATCGTTCTCGAAGAACAGCCGCAGGTCGTTGACGCCGTAGCGCAGCATGGCGAAACGGTCCAGGCCGATGCCGAAGGCGAAGCCGGTGTAGATTTCCGGATCAATGTTGGCAATGCGCAACACATTCGGGTGCACCATGCCGCAACCGCCCACTTCCAGCCAGCGGCCCTTATCGTCCAGCACGTCGATTTCGGCCGAAGTTTCGGTGAACGGGAAGAAAGACGGACGGAAGCGCACCTGCAGGTCGTCGCGCTCGAAGAAGCGGCGCAGGAAGTCGGTCACCACTGCCTTCAAGTCGGCGAAGGACACGCCCTCGTCCACCCACAGGCCTTCCATCTGATGGAACATCGGCGAATGGGTGGCGTCGGAATCCACGCGGTAGACGCGGCCGGGCGCGACGATCTTGATCGGCGGCTGGTTGTTCTCCATGAAGCGCGCCTGGATCGGGCTGGTATGGGTGCGCAGCACGTCGCCATTTTCGACGTAGAACGTATCCTGCATCGCGCGCGCCGGATGGTTTTCCGGAATGTTCAGCGCCTGGAAATTATAGAAGTCGGTTTCGATTTCCGGACCGTCGGCCACTTCGAAACCCATGCTGCGGAACAGGCCACTGATGCGCTCCAGCGTCAGCGCAACCGGATGCAGGCCGCCGCCGACGCTGCCGCGTCCCGGCAAACTCACATCTAGCGCTTCGGCCGCCAGCTGGGCTTCCAGCTTCTGCGCGTTCAGCGCGTCGCGGCGCGCGTTGTGCGCGGCTTCGAACGCCTGCTTGGCGACGTTGATGGTGGCGCCGGCGGCTTTGCGCTCTTCCGGCGGCAGCTTGCCCAGTTGCTTGAGAAGCTCGGTCAACTCGCCGCTCTTGCCGAGATAGCGAGCCTTGACCTGCTCCAGTTCCACGAGATCGGTCACAGCCGCCACGGCGGCCAGACCGGCTTGGAGAATCGCGTCGACGTTGTTCATCGTGTTCCACACCGTATGCGAAAAGAAGGCTGACCACAGCAGGCACTGTCCGTACCCAGTCTAATCAGCACTCTTCAGACGCCCGCGGCGCCAACAGCAAAAAAAAGGGAGGCAATGTTGCCTCCCTCTAGATCCATCCAGACGATTAAGCAGCGAGGCTTGCTTTCGCCTTTTCGACGATCTGCGCAAAAGCCGCTTTTTCGAAAACAGCCAGATCGGCCAGAACCTTGCGGTCGATTTCGATGCCGGCTTTTTTCAGACCGTTCATGAACTTGCTGTACGGCAGGCCGTTTTCACGGGAACCTGCGTTGATACGGGCAATCCACAGTTGACGGAACTGACGCTTTTTCTGACGACGGTCGCGGTAGGCGTATTGACCCGCCTTCATCACCGCCTGTTTGGCGATGCGATAGACGTTCTTCCGGCGGCCGCGATAGCCTTTCGCCAGTGCGAGGATTTTCTTGTGACGAGCACGTGCGGTTACACCGCGTTTTACGCGTGGCATATATCAGTCTCCTTAAGCGTAGGGCAGCATGGCGCGAACAGAGGCCATGTTGGTGCTATCCACCATGGTGGTACCACGCAGTTGGCGCTTGTTCTTGGTGGTTTTCTTGGTCAGGATGTGACGCTTGAACGCATAAGAGCGCTTGATACCACCACTGCCCAGCACTTTGAGACGCTTTTTCGCGCTCGACTTGGTCTTCATTTTCGGCATGGAAATGCTCCTGCTGAATTTGTTTGGATTAGACACAGGGTGGCCCCCAGACTTAACTGGTTGCACTTGAAACCGCTGCGTCACGCTTTTAAGGACGTTGCCGACCTACAAAACCGACACGGCAGAGATCACTCTGCCGTGTTCGGAAAAACGATTATACCGATTATTTCTTCTTCGGTGCAATCATCATCACCATCTGGCGGCCTTCCAGGCGCGGGAACTGCTCCACCGTGCCCACTTCCGCCAGATCGGCTTCCACGCGCTTGAGCAGCGCGAGGCCGATGTCCTGGTGTGCCATCTCACGACCGCGGAAGCGCAGAGTGACCTTGGCCTTGTCGCCTTCAGACAGGAAACGGACCAGATTGCGCAACTTGACGTTGTAATCGCCATCGTCGGTACCCGGACGGAACTTGATTTCCTTGATCTGAACCTGCTTCTGCTTCTGCTTGGCTTCGTGACGCTTCTTGGACATCTCGTACTTGTACTTGCCGTAGTCCATCAGCTTGCACACCGGGGGCTGAGCGGTCGGGGAAATCTCCACCAGATCCACATCGCCCTCTTCGGCCAGAGCCATCGCTTCACGCAGACTGACGATGCCAATCTGCTCACCTTCCTTACCTACCAGACGGATCTCACGGGCGGTAATTTCGCCGTTGATCCGTGCTTCGCGTTCCTGAGCTATAGCTAAATCTCCTAAAAAATAATTTGTCTGCCGTTGCTGGATCAGGCCTCAGGCATCTCAGCCTTGAGGCGCGCCGCGAAGGCGTCCAGCGTGAGCTGACCCAGGTCTTCGCCCCGGGCGCGCACGGCAACTAGACCGTCTGCCTTTTCCTTGTCACCGATAATGATCTGGTACGGCAACTTTTGCAGACTGTGTTCGCGAATTTTATAGCCGATCTTCTCGTTTCTCAAGTCAAGCGCGACGCGGAAGCCTTGTTTCTCAAGAGATTTGGCAACTTCACTAGCATAATCCGCCTGTGCCTCGGTGATATTCATCACCACCATCTGCACCGGCGCCAGCCACAGCGGGAAGGCCCCGGCGTGGTTTTCGATCAGAATGCCGAGGAAGCGCTCCAGCGAACCCAATGCCGCGCGGTGCAGCATCACCGGACGTTTGCGGCTGTTGTCGTCCGACACGTATTCGGCATCCAGACGCTCCGGCAGCATGAAGTCGAGTTGCAGGGTACCACATTGCCAGGAGCGACCGAGCGCATCTTTGACGTGATATTCGATTTTCGGGCCATAGAAGGCGCCTTCGCCCGGCAACTCTTCCCATTCCACGCCACAGGCGCGCAGCGCTTCGCGCATGCCTTCTTCGGCTTTGTCCCAGGTGGACTCCTCGCCGATGCGCTTGTCCGGACGCAGCGCCAGCTTGATCGCCACCTTGTCGAAGCCGAAGCGTTCGTACACTTCCATCACCAGGCGGTGGAAATCTTTCGCCTCCTGATTGATCTGGTCTTCGGTGCAGAAGATGTGGCCATCGTCCTGCACAAAACCGCGCACGCGCATGATGCCGTGCAGCGCGCCGGTGGGCTCGTTGCGGTGGCAGGAGCCGAACTCGGCGTAGCGCAGCGGCAGGTCGCGGTAGGAGCGCAGGCCGCTATTGAAGATCTGCACGTGGCCCGGGCAGTTCATCGGCTTCACCGCGTAGTCGCGTTTTTCCGACTCGGTGATGAACATGTTCTCGCGGTAGTTGGCGGCATGGCCGGAACGCTCCCACAGGTTCACGTCCATCATCATCGGCGTGCGCACTTCTTGGTAGCCCTCGCGGTTCAGCTTGGCGCGCATGTACTGCTCCACGCTCTGCCACAGCTGCCAACCCTTGGGGTGCCAGAACACCATGCCCGGCGCCTCGTCCTGCAGGTGGAACAGGTCCAGCTGCACGCCCAGCTTGCGGTGGTCGCGCTTTTCAGCCTCTTCCAGCATGAACAGGTATTGCTCCAGGTCTTCCTTCTTGGCCCAGGCGGTGCCGTAGACGCGCTGCAGCATCTCGTTCTTGCTGTCGCCGCGCCAGTAGGCGCCGGCCACCTTCATCAGCTTGAACACCTTCAGCTTGCCGGTGGAAGGCACGTGCGGGCCGCGGCACAGGTCGGTGAAATCGCCTTCGCGGTAAAGGCTCAGCACCTGGTCCGCCGGAATCGATTCGATGATCTCGGCCTTGTAGGCTTCGCCTATGCCCTTGAAGTAGGCGATGGCTTCGTCGCGCGACAGCTCGTAACGCTCGACCGGGATATCCTTCTTCGCCAGCTCGGCCATCTTCTTCTCGATGGCGGCCAGGTCTTCCGGCGTGAACGGACGCTTGTAGGCGAAATCGTAGTAGAAGCCGTTTTCGATCTCCGGCCCGATGGTCACCTGCGCCTCCGGGAACAGCTCCTTGACGGCGTAGGCCAGCAAGTGGGCGGTGGAGTGGCGGATGATGGACAGGCCGTCGGCGTCCTTGTCGGTGATGATGGCCAGATCGGCATTACCGTCGATCAGGAAGCTGGTATCCACCAGCTTGCCGTCCACCCGGCCAGCCAGCGCGGCGCGCGCCAGGCCAGTGCCGATGGAGGCGGCCACCTCATGAACCGTTACCGGTTTGTCGAAAGAACGGATAGAGCCGTCCGGCAAGCGAATGTCTGGCATATCAACTCCAACGAGGGCGAGTATTTTCGGTGATCGAATCTAAAACGAATTCTGGGAAAAGGGTAAAAAAAAAGTGCGGCCTGAGCCGCACTTCTTTCGCATGGGAACAACCCGCAAGGCTCAGCTTCCGTGAGTATGTCGGGTTGTGGTAGTTCGCAAGAAATTCACTTGGCAACTCCATGCATTAAATTCTGGTAGGCACGATTGGATTCGAACCAACGACCCCCACCATGTCAAGGTGGTGCTCTAACCAACTGAGCTACGTGCCTGCCGTCGAGCTCAGAATATTAAAGAAACACGCAAAGCTTGGCAAGCATAATTTTCAAGACGCGCCGCGCAAGGCGCGCTTACGGTATACTAGCGGCCTGATTTTGCTAAACAAACACATCCAGAATGCTGAAGTTTACCGTACACAAGACCTCCGGCGGCGCGCGGCGCGGCACGCTGGAGTTGAACCACGGCACCGTGGAGACCCCGGTTTTCCAACCGGTGGGCACCTATGGTTCGGTCAAGGCGATGAGCCCGGTCGAGCTCAAGGACATCGGCGCCGAGATCATCCTCGGCAACACTTTCCATCTGTGGCTGCGCCCGGGGCTGGAGATCGTCGAGCAGTTCGGCGGCCTGCATGAGTTCATAGGCTGGGACCGCCCCATCCTCACCGACTCCGGCGGCTTCCAGGTGTTCAGCCTGTCCGACATGCGCAAGCTCACCGAGGAGGGCTGCACCTTCCAGAGCCCGATCAACGGCGACAAGCTGTTCCTGAGCCCGGAGATCTCGATGAAGATTCAGACCGTGCTCAATTCGGACATCGTGATGCAGCTGGACGAGTGCACGCCCGGCCAGGTGGACCACGCCACCGCGCAGAAATCGCTGCAGATGAGCCTGCGCTGGGCCGAGCGCTCGCGCCGCGCCTTCGACGACCTGAACAACCCCAACGCGCTGTTCGGCATCGTGCAGGGCAATCTGTACACCGACCTGCGCCAGGAATCGCTGGAAGGCCTGATGCAGGTGGGCTTCGACGGCATCGCCATCGGCGGCCTGTCGGTGGGCGAGCCCAAGCCTGAAATGTACCGGATGCTGACCGAGCTCAAGGACATGCTGCCGGCGGACAAGCCACACTACCTGATGGGCGTGGGCACGCCGGAAGATCTGGTGCACGGCGTGGCCAACGGCGTGGACATGTTCGACTGCGTGATGCCGACCCGCAACGCGCGCAACGGCTGGATCTTCACCCAGTGGGGCGACGTCAAGATCAAGAACGCGCGCTACAAGGACGACAAGAAGCCGCTGGACGAGGCGTGCGAGTGCTACACCTGCAAGAATTTCAGCCGCGCCTATCTGCACCATCTGCATCGCGTCGGAGAAATCCTGGGCGCCCGCCTCAACACCATCCACAATTTGTTCTACTACCAGGAACTGATGCGCCAGGTGCGCAAGTCCATTGAGGACGACCGCTTCGAGGACTTCCGCCTGGCATTCGCCGCCAACCGCGCGCGCGGCGTCAATTAAGGCCGGGGGCGGGGGAACCGGCGCGCAAAAGCGCCGGTCCTAAGCCCTTGCCGCGCTCCATGGTTGGAAAAGCCATGGAGCATGGCTACAATGCCCTGTTTGAAATCAGTAGCCATAACAACTAGGAGTCATCCTGATGTTCATCTCCCCCGCCTTCGCTGCCGGCAACGGCTCTCCCGCCGGTTTCGACCTGATGGGCTTCCTGCCCATGATCGTGATTTTCGTGCTGTTCTGGTTACTGATGGTGCGCCCGCAGCAGAAGCGCATGAAGGAAACCCAGAAGATGCTGTCGGAAATCCAGAAGGGCGACGAAGTCGTCACCCAGGGCGGCATCGTCGGCCGCGTGGTGAAAGCCAGCGAGCAATACCTGACCCTGGAAATCGCCAACAACGTAGAAATCAACGTGCAGCGCGCCGCCGTCAACGGCAAGCTGGAAAAAGGCACGATGAAGTCCCTGTAAGCAAGCCCTGGCCGCCCCGGAAGCCCTCCGCTGGCGGCCTGTTCATTTCCCTCCCCAGAACTAGAACATGAACCGCTACCCTCTCTGGAAATACCTCGTCATCGTGGTGGCGCTGATCCTGTCGGCGATCTACACGCTGCCCAACTTCTACGGCGAAACCCCCGCCGTGCAGGTCTCCAGTTCGCGCCAGTCCATTCCGGTGGACACCGCCGTGATGGCGCGGGTGGAAGAGGCGCTGAAAGCGCAGAACATCAGTCCTGACGGCGTCTACCTGGACGCCGCCAACAGCCTGAAAGTGCGCTTCAAGGACACCGACACCCAACTGAAGGCGCGCGACGCCATTCAGCACGCGCTAGGCGACAACTACATCATCGCGCTCAACCTGCTGCCGGCCTCTCCCGCCTGGCTGACCGCGCTGCACGCCAACCCGATGTTCCTCGGCCTAGACCTGCGCGGCGGCGTCCACTTCCTGCTGGAAGTCGACATGCAGGCCGCCACCGACAAGACCATGGAGCGCTACGCCGGCGACCTGCGCCGCGAGTTGAAGAACAAGCAGGTGCGCTACGGCGCCATCAAGCGCAACGGCAACACGCTGGAAGTGCAACTGCGCGATGGCGACACGCTGAAGTCGGCGCAGGACGTGGCCTACCGCACGCTGCCCTCGCTGGCGGTCAAGACCGACGACAGCAGCAACAAGCTGCTGCTGACGCTGAAGCCGGAAGAGATCACCAAGATCCAGACCGACGCCGTCAAGCAGAACATCATGACTCTGCATAACCGCGTCAACGAGCTGGGCACCACCGAACCCATCATCCAGCAGGCAGGCCCCAACCGCATCGTGGTGCAGCTGCCCGGCATCCAGGATACCGCCCGCGCCAAGGACATCATCGGCCGCACCGCCACGCTGCAGGTGCGCATGGTGGAAGACGACCAGGGCAAGCTCAACGACGCCGTCAACGGCAATGTTCCGGCCGGCTATGAACTCTTGGACGATGTCAGTTCGCGCGGCCACAGCAAGATCCTGCTGAAGAACGACGTGGAGCTCACCGGCGACAACATCAACGACGCCAACCCCAGCTTTGACCAGTTCGGCGCGCCCGCCGTCAGCATCACGCTGGACAGCGCCGGCGCCGCCATCTTCCGCCAGCTCACCGCCGAAAACGTCGGCAAGCGCATGGCGATGGTGCTGGTGGAAAAAGGCCGCAAGGAAGTGGTGACCGCGCCGGTGATCCGCACCGAGATCGGCGGCGGCCGCGTCGAGATCTCCGGCAGCATGAACTCCGCCGAAGCCAACGACACCGCCCTCCTGCTGCGCGCAGGCTCGCTGGCCGCGCCGATGAACATCATCGAGGAACGCACCATCGGCCCGAGTCTGGGCAAGGAAAACATCGAGAAGGGCTTCCACGCCACGCTGTGGGGCTTCGCCGCCATCGTCGCCTTCATGGTGCTGTACTACGGCCTGTTCGGCGTGTTCTCCGGCCTGTCGCTGGCGATCAACGTATTCCTGCTGGTAGCCATCCTGTCCGCGCTGCAGGCCACGCTGACCCTGCCCGGCATCGCCGCCATCGCGCTGGCGCTGGGCATGGCGATCGACGCCAACGTGCTGATCAACGAACGCATCCGCGAAGAGCTGCGCAACGGCGTGCCGCCGCACTCGGCGATCCAGGCCGGCTACGGCCACGCCTGGGCCACCATCCTGGACTCCAACGTCACCACGCTGATCGCCGGCCTGGCGCTGATGATCTTCGGCACCGGCCCGGTGCGGGGCTTCGCCATCGTGCACTGCCTGGGCATCCTGACCTCGATGTTCTCGGCGGTGCTGGTCTCGCGCGGCCTGGTCAACCTGTGGTACGGCCGTCGCCGCAAACTGACCTCGCTGGCCATCGGCCAGGTGTGGAAACCGGAAAACAAGGGCTAAATCATGGAGCTTTTCCGCATCAAACGGGACATCCCGTTCATGAGCTACGGCAGGCTCACCACGGCGATTTCGCTGGTGACCTTCATCGTGGCGGTATTCTTCCTGGCAACCCGCGGCCTGAACTTCAGCGTGGAGTTCACCGGCGGCACCGTGCTGGAAGTGCAGTACCAGCAATCGGCCGATCTGGACAAGATCCGCGACACCGTCGACCAGCTGAAGCTGGGCGAAGCCACCGTGCAGAACCTGGGCAGCAGCCGCGACGTGATGATCCGGCTGCCCAACAAACCGGGCACCAGCTCGGCCCAGCTGTCGGACAAGGTAATGGGCCAGCTTAAGGCCATCGACAATGGCGTGCAGCTGCGCAAGGTGGACTTCGTCGGCCCCAGCGTCGGCGCCGAACTGGTGTCCAGCGGCCTGACCGCCGTCATCCTGGTGTGCCTGGGCATCATGGCCTACCTGGCGCTGCGCTTCGAATGGCGCTTCGCGGTAGCGGCCATCATCGCCAACATGCACGACGTGGTGATCATCCTCGGCTGCTTCGCCTTCTTCCGCTGGGAGTTCTCGCTGACCGTGCTGGCCGGCATCCTGGCGGTGCTGGGTTATTCAGTGAACGAATCGGTGGTGGTGTTCGACCGGATCCGCGAAAACTTCCGCAAGCCGGGCATGCGCGGCCAGCCGGTGGCCTCGGTCATCGACAACGCCATCACTTCGACGATGAGCCGCACCATCATCACCCACTTCTCCACCGAGATGATGGTGGTGTCGATGCTGGTATTCGGCGGCCCGGCGCTGCACGGCTTCGCCATGGCGCTGACCATCGGCATCCTGTTCGGCATCTACTCGTCGGTGCTGGTGGCCAGCCCGATCGCGCTGTGGCTGGGCGTGACGCGCGAGCACATGATCAAACCGGTGAAACCCAAAGAGGAAGCGGTGGTCTGACCACAGTTTTTACCGACTGGCCGGCTTGTCCGGCCAGTTTTTCTTTAGCCCCCTGACAAGACGATACCCATGGAAGCCATCACCTTTCTGATCGACTTCATCCTGCACATCGACGCCCACCTCACCCAGTTGGTGGCCGCCTACGGTCCGTGGATCTACGCGATTCTGTTCCTGATCGTGTTCTGCGAAACCGGCCTGGTGGTGACGCCCTTCCTGCCCGGCGACTCGCTGCTGTTCGTCGCCGGCGCCCTGGCGGCGATGGGCCAGATGAACCCGCACCTGCTGGTGGCGCTGCTGTTCGTCGCCGCCGTGCTGGGCGACGCCGCCAACTACTCCATCGGCCGCAACATCGGCATGAAGCTGTTCGAGCGCTTTCCGCGGCTGCTGAAGCAAAGCTACCTGGACAAGACCCACGCCTTCTACGAGCGCCACGGCGGCAAGACCATCATCTTCGCCCGCTTCGTGCCCATCGTGCGCACCTTCGCGCCTTTCGTCGCCGGCATCGGCAAGATGCACTACCCGCAATTCCTGAAGTTCAACGTGGTCGGCGCCGTCGTCTGGGTGGCGGGCTTCACCTATGCCGGCTACTTCTTCGGCAACCTGCCTTTCGTCCGCAAGAATCTGGAGCTGCTGATCTTCGGCATCATCTTCGTCTCCTTCCTGCCCGGGCTGATCGAGATATGGCGCCACAAGCGCGCCGCCGCCAAACAGTAGTAGAATTCTCCCCATGGCCGCCGCAGCGGCCATGATTCTTTTCCGACACCGCTCCGACACCGCATAGCCGCCGCCCATGAAACGCATCCACCGCCTGCCCGACCACCTCGTCAACCAGATCGCCGCCGGCGAAGTGGTGGAACGCCCCGCCTCCGCGCTGAAGGAAATGCTGGAAAACAGCCTGGACGCCGGCGCGACGCGCGTCAGCGTGGACCTGGCCCAGGGCGGCATCAAGCTGATCCGCGTCACCGACAACGGCGCCGGCATCGCGGCGGAAGACCTGCCGCTGGCGCTGGACCGCCACGCCACCAGCAAGATCGCCTCGCTGGACGATCTGGAATCGGTGGGCACGCTGGGCTTCCGCGGCGAAGGACTGGCCAGCGTGGCATCGGTTTCGCGGCTTACCCTGATCAGCCGGCCGCACGACGCCGAACACGCGCACCAGATCATCGCGATAGACGGCACGCTGCACCCGGTGGAGCCGGCCGCGCATCCGCACGGCACCAGCGTGGAAGTGGTGGACCTGTATTTCAATACCCCGGCGCGGCGCAAGTTTCTGAAAAGCGAAAACACCGAGTACGCGCATTGCGCCACCACCTTCGAGCGCATCGCGCTGGCGCACCCGCAGGTGGAGTTCCTGCTGCGCCACAACGGCAAGGTGGCGTGGCGACTGCCGGCGCAGGGCGCTCAAGAGCGCGTGGCGGCGCTGCTGGGCAAAGACTTCGTCGCCGCCGCCATCGAACTGGACAACCAGGCCGGGCCGCTCTCGTTGTCCGGCTTCATCGCCTCCCCCACTTATTCCAAGGCCAGCCGCGACGCCCAGTATTTCTACGTCAACGGCCGCTTCGTGCGCGACAAAACCGCCCAGCACGCGCTGCGCCAGGCCTATCGCGACGTGCTGCACCACGACCGCCATCCGGCCTACGCGCTGTTCTTCCAGCTTGAGCCATCCGGCGTCGACGTCAACGTCCACCCCACCAAGATCGAGGTGCGCTTCCGCGAAAGCCAGGCGGTGCACCAGTTCCTGTTCCACAGCGTGCACAAGGCGCTGGCCGGCACCAGCGCCGGCGCCGCGCCGACGGTGCAGATGAACGACGCGCCGGCGGAACCCGCGCTGGCGCGCGGCGAATCCGCGGCGCTATTCCAGGCCCCGACCTCCTCCAGCCCGCCGGCCGCGCGTCCGGCGCCGCAGCCCTTCCACTATCAGCAACAGTCCATTCCGCTGTCGGTGGCGCGAGAAGCGGTGGGCGTTTACGACAAGATGTTCGGCGGCATGCGCGAGGAAGAACGGGCGCTGAACCAGGCCGCCCCCCTCATGCCTTCGCCGGCGTCAGCGCTGCCCCATCCCGTCGTCCTGGCCATGCCGGCCCACGACGAAGACGGCATCCCGCCGCTGGGCTTCGCGCTGGCGCAGCTGCACGGCGTCTACATCCTCAGCCAATGCGCCGAAGGCCTGATCCTGGTGGACATGCACGCCGCGCACGAGCGCATCGTCTACGAACGGCTGAAAACCGCGCTGGAGACCGACGCCATTCCGCTGCAGCCTCTGCTGCTGCCGGTATCGTTCGCCGCCGACCGCATGGAAGTGGCCACCGCGCACGAGCATGGCGAGGAAATGAAGACGCTGGGGGTGGAACTGGCGCCGCTGTCGCCGACCCAGATCGCCGTGCGCGGCGTGCCGGTGTGGCTGAAAGACGGCGATCCGGTAGAGCTGGCGCGCGCGGTGCTGAAGGACGTGCGCGAATTCGGCCTGTCCCAGGTGCTGACCGAGCGCCGCAACGAACTGTTGGCCACCATGGCCTGCCACGGCGCGGTGCGCGCCAACCGCCAGCTGACGCTGCCAGAAATGAACGCGCTGCTGCGCGACATGGAAGCGACCGAACGCTCCGGCCAGTGCAACCACGGCCGCCCCACCTGGAGCCGGCTGACCATGCGCGATCTGGACAAGCTGTTCATGCGCGGACAATAAAACCGCCGCTTGCCGGACGCCGCGGCAATTGAATGACATTAAATTAATTGGCGCCGTATCATGGGCTTTTCACCCGTAGAGTCCGCCATGCGCCTTGCCTTCTTCGCCGCCCTGCTGACCATCGTTTCCAGCCAGGCGCTGGCGGCGATCGGCCAGCCCATCGACCTGGACGCCCCCAGCGGCCGCATCTCCGGCTCGCTGCTGCTGCCGGACCACGCCGCCAAACCGCCGGTGGCGCTGATCATCGCCGGCTCAGGCGCGATAGACCGCGACGGCAACTACCCGGGGCCCCCCGATGGCAGGATAGACAACCTCAAGCAGCTGGCGCAGGCGCTCTCAGACGCCGGCATCGCCTCGCTGCGCTACGACAAGCGCGCCATCGCCGCCAGCCGCGCCGCCGGCCTGGATGAAGGCAAGCTGCATTTCGACGACTACGTGGCCGACGCCGCCGGCTGGATCGCCAAGCTGCGCGCCGATCCGCGCTTCTCTTCGGTGATGGTGATAGGACACGGCGAAGGGGCGCTGATTGGCATGCTGGCGGCGGGAAAACAGCCGGTAGCCGTCTTCGTCTCGCTGAACGGCCCGGCCCGCAACGCCGCCGATATCCTGCGCGCCCAGTTGAAGCCGCGCCTGCCGGAACATCTAGCCAAAGCGAGTGAACGCATCCTGCAGGCGCTGCAGCAAGGCCGCGAAGCCGACAATGTGCCCGGCCCGCTGATGGTGGTGTACCGCCCCAGCATCCAGCCCTACCTGATCTCCTGGTTCCGCTATACGCCCAGCCAGGTCGTCCAGTCGCTGCGCATCCCGATGCTGATCGTGCAAGGCACCGCGGATCGGCAGGTGGACAAGCAGGAAGCGTTGGCGCTGCACACCGCCCAGCCGGACAGCCGGCTGGCACTGATAAACGGCATGGATCACCTGCTGCATGGCGACGGTTCGTCCAGTCGTCCGGTTTCGCAGCAAGACCAGGCGCCGCCGCTGGCGCCGGAGCTGGCCGGAACGATTGCCGGCTTCCTGAAGCAGGCGGCGCCGGCAGAAAAATAGCCGCAAGCCAGCCAAGCCGTCTTTGCTCAAGAGGGCGCTCTTGCGCATGGACTTGTTACCCTGCGATACGCTTGCAGTTTCCCCTGCCTGGCGGCTTACATTGTCAGCGTCAGCGCAGTGGCTCTTTGCGTGCACTCGTCCATCAAGAGAATCTCCAGAAAAGGAGAAGATGCAACCTGCTTCTCCACTTCCGCCACCAACAGCTTCCAATCATCAACCATGTAAATATTATTCAGGCAGCATTGAATGACCAGCGAGGTATGGCGGGGATAGGCGACTGCCGATTTTTTGCGTATGGATTCGACAACGATAGGCACAAAGTTGAGCACATGCTCGTGGTTTCCGAATACGACCGGTTCGGATTTCAGAGGCGTATTCCTGCTGGCGTCTATCCCTTTGGGAGCGTAGACGACCTCCCCTCGATTCAACATCTTGCGCACCCAGTGCTGATTGGGGTGCATAGCGCTGGTTACCTCCAGATATGCCAGCTTTTCATAATAACCTTGCGCGACGTAGTCTCCTCTCTGGTGAAGCTCGGCATCATAATGCTGGCTCCCGTCCACCCAGCGCACCGAGATATACCGGCCCGCTCGGTAATAATGCTGAACATAGCGGCAAATCGGCATAATCTCGTCCAGCAAGCGTTTCACCGCTCCCCGCTCGGACCGCATCCTGAACCGCTCGATCCCGCCCGGCTCCGCCCTGAGTTTTTCAAACAAGGCATAGGATTTGGAACAAAAATCCAGGCCGTCCAGAATCTGTCCGTCCAGGTCAGCAATCGAGACATCCATCACACGCTCCGACAATCAGCCCAGTCAAATCGGGAGGCGGCCAAAACCATCCCCTTCAATCCCAAACAGATGACGTCATAGTCCGCCAGAACCAATCCCGCAAGCGTCGCACGCCCCTGAAAAGCAGACAGCCCGCAGGCGCTCAGCGCATACGGGCCGTTTCCATGCCTATCAGAAACCGGATCACAGGTAATCCAGCATCCGGTAATAAGCCATGCCCAACACCAGCGCCGGCGTGCGCAGCAGCTTGCCGCCGGGGAAGGGCCGGTGGCGGATTTTGCTGAACAGATCCAGCCGCGACGAGGTGCCGGCGATGGCCTCCGCCACCACCTTGCCGGCCAGGCCGGTGATGTTGACGCCGTGGCCGGAAAAGCCTTGCAGGTAGTAGACATTGCCGGATAGGCGGCCAAAGTCCGGCGCGCGGTTGACGGTGATGTCGCAGAAGCCGCCCCAGGCATAGTCGATGCGCGCGTCGGCCAGCTGCGGGAACACGCGCAGCATGTCGGCGCGCATGGCGCCGGCCAGGTCGCGCGGCTCGCGACCGGAATAGCTGACCTTGCCGCCGAACAGCAAGCGGTGGTCGGCCGACAAGCGGTAGTAATCCAGCACGAAATTGGTGTCGCACACCGCCATATTGTCGGCGATCAGCGCGCGGGCGCGCGCTTCGCCCAGCGGCTCGGTGGCGATGACATAGGTGCCGGCCGGCATGATGCGCCGTTCCAGCTCTGGAACCAGCGCGCCGATGTAGGAGTTGCAGGCCAGCACCACTTGCTTGCAAGACACCGCGCCATGCTCGGCATGGACCTTGGGCGCCGCGCCCTGCTCCAGCCGCGTGGCGGGCGATTGCTCGTAGATGTCCACGCCGGCGTCCCGCGCCGCCTGGGCCAGGCCCAGCGTGTAATTCAGCGGATGCAGGTGGCCGGAGCGCGAATCGAACAGGCCGCCCTGGTAGCGCTCGCTGGACAAACGGCGACGCAGCTCGGCGCGGTCCCATAATTGCTGGCCGCCGTAGCCATAGCGGATTTCCGCCTCCCGCTGCCAGGCTTCCAGCGCCTTCAGGTGGCGCGGCTTCACCGCCACGCTGACATAGCCGCGCCGCCAGTCGCATTGGATGTCGTGGCGCCTCACCCTCTCGTCGATGATGTCTATCGCCTCCACCGACATGTTCCACATCGCGCGCGCGGCGTCGTCGCCCAGTTGGCGGCGGATGGAATCGATATCGCTGGCGAAGCCGGCTATCACCTGGCCGCCGTTGCGGCCGGAGGCGCCGAAACCCACCGCGGAGCCTTCCAGCAGGATCACGGAGAAGCCCTTTTCGCGCAGGTTCAGCGCCGCCGACAGGCCGGCCAGGCCGCCACCCACCACGCAGACGTCGCAGCTGGCGTCCCCTTGCAGTTCGGCGCGGCGGACCCAGGGATGGGCAGTGGCGGCATAGTAGGACGGAGGGTGCGGCTGATGGGCGAAGCGCAGCATAGAATCCTCGAAAGCAAAGACCGGCGGGAGGCCCCGCCAAGGCGGGGCCATACAGGCAGCGCTACATGATCAGCACCACCGGCACATCGGCGCGCCAGCTGACGTACACCGGCTCGCCCCAGGTGGGCGGCGTTTCATTGGCGTCGCACCAGCGCGACGATGGCACTATCGATTTGACGATCTTGCCGCCCGCCAGTTTCACGTGATAGATGGAATAGCTGCCCAGATAGGCGATATCCTGCACCACGCCGGCGGCGCGGTTGGGCCCCGACGCCAGCGGCTGCTTGTCCAGCCGCACGTCTTCCGGCCGGATGCTGGCCCACACGTGCATGCCCTTGGGACCGGTGATGCCGTGGTCGATGCGGATCACACCGCCCAGCTCCTGCGAGTTGATCTCAACCAGATCCGGTTCGTCCACCACCACCGCGCCCTCCAGCATATTGGTCTCGCCGATGAACTCGGCGGTGAAGCGGCAATTGGGGTATTCGTAGATCTCGGTCGGAGTGCCCACCTGCAGCAGCTTGCCCTCGCTCATGATGCCGATGCGGCTGGCCATGGTCATCGCCTCTTCCTGGTCGTGGGTGACCATGATGCAGGTGACGCCCACCGCTTCGATGGTGTTGACCAGCTCCAGCTGGGTCTGCTGCCTGAGCTTCTTGTCCAGCGCGCCAAGTGGTTCGTCCAGCAACAACAGCTTGGGCCGCTTCACCAGGCTGCGCGCCAGCGCCACCCGCTGCTGCTGGCCGCCGGACAACTGGTGCGGCTTGCGGCCGGCGAACTTGCGCATCTGCACCAGATCCAGCATTTTCGCCACCCGTTCAGCGATTTCATCCCGGGGGACTTTGTCCTGCTTCAGGCCGAAGGCCACGTTCTCCTCCACCGTCATGTGCGGGAACAGCGCGTAGTTCTGGAACATCATGTTGACCGGCCGCTGGTAGGGCTGCAGGCCCTGCATGTCCTGGCCGTCCAGAATGATGCGCCCGCCGCTCGGCGTCTCCATGCCCGCCAGCATGCGCAGCAGCGTGGACTTGCCACAGCCGGAGCTGCCCAGCAGGGCGAAGATTTCCTTTTGACGGATATCCAGGTCGATATGGTCCACCGCCAGATGATCGCCAAACTTCTTCACCACTCCGGATATCTTCAGGTAAGGCGCCTCCGCGCTGCCGCTTGCGCCAGGGACGGCGCCTGCGGCGGGAACGGCTGCTGCGTGTTTTGTGGCCGCGATGGCTTCCGACATGATCTGACTCCCTCCAACTCAAACACCAGGCAGGCGCGATGCCGACGGCTGGGACGCGTCCTGCGCATCAATGGAAACGGCAAGAAACGGGCTATGCCGCGACGGACAGCGATAGGCTTTGCGCTGCCCGCATGGCAAAACGCGGTTTGCCTTGCCTGAAAAGATTAAACGAAGAAAGAAGCGAGCGGGAAGATGCGGTGGGCGGCTGCGCCGGGAATGGCGCGACGAAACGGATGGAACAGGCCATGATGTCTCCTCTTCATCTGCCGTCCGGCGGACAGCGCAGCCGTCGTCGGTCGCGGCGGCTTTTGGGGACAGCCTATGCCATGTTTAATAAATTTGACAAGCGTCGCGGTAAGGGACGACGCGAGCGGTAGCCCGCGCTGTCGTTTTCCCGCCGCAGAGACCTCGGTTACGCCTGCCCGCAACGACACGCCGCCACCGCTGCGGCCGGCTGCCGCCTTTCGACGAACAGGCTGTTGCCCGGCATTTTCTTGGCCTGCTTCTTCGCCTCCGCCGTCACCGCGCCGATCTCGTAGTGGTTGCCGAACTGCCCCGGCCTCACCCTGACCACGCCCAGCGACAGCGTGGTCAACGGCAGGAACATGATCTCGCCGTTGCGCGCCGTCACCTCGAAACCGCCCGCCTCGCGGTGGCACTCGGAGAAATGCTGCGCCGCCTGCCGGCCAAATACTTCCAGCACGCATTGCAGACGCGCCTCCCAATCGTCCGCCTGCATCAGCACCACGAAATCGTCGCCGCCGACATGGCCGACGAAGTCGCGCTCCGGATCGGCATGCTCCAGCAGCAGGTGGGCCACCAGCTCGATCAGGCTATCGCCGGCGGCATAACCGTATAAATCATTAAACGGCTTGAAGTGATCCAGGTCGGCATAGGCCACCACGAAAGGCGTCTTCATTCCCAGCAGGCGGTCTATGGTCTCGTTGATCGGCACATTGCCGGGCAGGCCGGTCAGCGGATTGGCGTAGCGGGCGGCCGACAACTGCAGCTCTGTGATCTTGCGCATCAGCGCGAAGCCAGTGCCCATGCCCAGATAGCGGCCGCTTTCGGTGATGATGAAGCCGTCCACCAGATAGCGCTGCTCCGCCGCCACCACCAGGCTGGACAATTCATGCACATTCATGTCGGCGCTCACCACCAGCGGCTGCTTGTCCATCATCAGATGACAAGGCTTTTTGCCGTACAGCTCGCGGTTGAACGGCTTGGCGAAGCTTTCCAGCAGGTGATGGCGCCGCAGCAGACCCACCGGCACCCCGTCCTCCACCACCGGGATGGCGAAGCATTCTGGATGATCGGCGAAGCGGCGATAAGCGGTTTCGTTGGGCACCTTGGCATCCAGCGGCATCACTTCCAGCAGCAGGTCGCGCGCCAAGGGCTGATTGCGCAGGCCGTGGCGGCGGCTGCCGGCCCAAGGCAGCGCGTCGGTCTGCAGCGGCAACTCGTGCGCGGGATTGGCCTGGGGCCGGGCCAACAGATAGCCCTGGCCGTAGCGCACGCCCAGCCGGCACAGCGTGCGCAGCTCCGCCGCCGCCTCAATCCCCTCCGCCACCAGCATGGCGCCGGATTGGCGGGCAATGTCCACCATCGAGCGAACGAATTGCTCCTTCAAGGGATCGAGGTGGATGTTCTGCACGAAATGCTTGTCCAGCTTGACGAAATCGGGACGCAGCTCCGACCACAGCCGCAGATTGGAAAACCCCTCGCCCAGATCGTCCAGCGCAATGCGCAGACCGCCCTGGCGGCAAACGCCAGTGACTTCGCGCAAGGCCAGATAGCCGCCATTGGGCCGGGTTTCGGTCAACTCGAGAATCACGCGCTTGCTGTCCAGGCCGATCTGGCCGAAGAAACCCAGGATGGCGGCTGGTTTCTGCCCTTGCAGCAGCAAGGTCTCCGGGCTGGTGTTGACGAACAGCAGCCCCGGCAGCGCCAGTTCGACGAAGCGTTCGGCGCAAGCCCGCAGGCAGGCCTGATCCAGCGACAGCGTCATCTGGCAGCGCTCCGCCGCCTCGAACAGCATCATCGGCGAATGCAGCGTGCTGTCGGACGGACCGCGTATCAGGCCCTCGTAGCCCAGTATGCTGCCCGCATCCAGATCGACAATGGGCTGGAACACCGGCTGCAGCTTGCGCCGGCCTATGATTTCCTCCAGCTCCTGACACCAGCCCACCGGCCCGTGCGACAGGGACGGCTCGACGCAAGTTTGCATGATCTTGAAAAAACTGCCTGATTTCGTTAAACCCCGCTAATCTAAGCCAGAAAAATGTCAGCGACATTACATTGCGCTATTTGCCCGCCCCATCTGTTCAGCGACACCCGGCGGGTCCTAGAATGAATGACACCGCAGCCAGAAACAGGAGCTTGCCATGCCGTATGCTCAGATAGCCGGGCACCAGATCTACTACGAGGAAAGTGGTCATGGCGGCCAGACGTTGCTGCTGCTCAACGGCATCACCATGTCCACGGTGGGCTGGACGCTGATGCTGCCGCAGCTGGAGCCATACTTCCGCCTGTTGCGGATGGACTTCCTCGGCCAGGGACAGAGCGATCATCCGCCGGCGGAGCTGTACCATCTGGCAGAACAGGCCGACCTCGCCTGCGGCCTGCTCGACCAGTTGCAGATCGAACAGGCCTATCTGGTGGGCCTGTCCTATGGCGGCATGGTGGCGCAGCACTTCGTCCACCGCCATCCCGGCCGCGCCAGCCGGCTGTTCCTCGCCGGGACGCTGGCCTGGGCCGACAGCGTCAACGGCCACATCGGCGACAGCTGGATAGCCGCCAACAGCCAGGGCGGGCTGGATCTGCGCTACCAGGTGAGCATCCCCTGGCTGTTTTCCAGCCGTTTCCTGGCCAGCAACGCCGCGATGCTGGACGATCTGAAAATGCTGGCCGGCATGGTGGACTGGGATGCGGTGGTCCGGCTGATCAATGGCGTGCGCCAGCACGACGCCCGCACCTGGCTGCCGGAATTGCAACTACCGGTGCATATCCTGGTCGGAGACGAAGACCGGCTGACGCCGCTATACCAGGCCAGGCTGCTGCACAGCCTGATCCCGGACGCCGGGTTGGAAATCCTGCCCGGCGCCGGCCACGTACTGCACATCGAAGCCGTCGAGGCCTTTGCCCGCGGCATCATTCAATTCAGCCCGCGCTGAAGCGGCATCCACCAGGGGGAGTCTCATGAGCACCCAAGCCGTATTGCTGAACGTCAACAAACAAGGCGTGGCCACCGTCACGCTGAACCGCGCCGACCTGCACAACGCGCTGGACGATGAAACCATCAGCCTCTTGGCCGCCACGCTGGAAACCCTGGCCGAAGACAACGATGTCCGCGCGGTGGTACTGACCGGCAGCGGCATCAGCTTCTCCGCCGGACACGATCCCGACTGGCTGCGCCGACTGTCGCAGTTCTCCGCCAGCGAGCTGAACCGCTACGCGCAACAGACCGCCCGCCTGCTGCACACTCTGGACACCCTGCCCAAACCCACGCTGGCCAGGGTGCAAGGCTCGACCTTCGGCCTGGGCATGGCGCTGGTGGCCTGTTGCGACATCTCCATCAGCGTGTCGGAAGCGCTATTCAGCTTGTCCGACGTCCGCTTCGGCCAGATCCCGGCGCTGGCGGCCCCCTACCTGATCCGCGCCATCGGCGAGCGCTCCACCCGGCGCTACTGCATCAGCGCCGAGCGTTTCAACGCCGGCAAGGCCAAACGCCTGGGCCTGATCCACCAGGTGGTGGAAAACGACGAGCTGGACGCGGCGGTAGAGCACATGCAGGGCCAACTGCTGCTCAACAGCCCGGCGGCGATGCGCGCGGCCAAGCACCTGATAGGCGAGATCGGCCAGCACAACATCACGCCGCAAGTGATGCAGCAATGCATAGAGCACAGCCTGGCGGTGCGGATGAGCGACGAAGGACGGGAAGGCATACTCGCCCTGATCGAAATGCGTAAGCCCGGCTGGATGGAATAAGCCGCGGCCGGCTGGCCCAAGCGGCGGGCCAATGCGACAATAGCCGCGTCTAACGTTTGCCTCCCAGCCCATGTCCAACCACACATTCTTCTGGCACGACTACGAAACCTTCGGCGCAGTGCCGCGCCAGGATAGGCCTTCGCAATTCGCCGGCATCCGCACCGACGCCGAACTCAACGAGATCGGCGAGCCGGTGATGCTCTACTGCCGGCAGGCGCCCGACTATCTTCCCACGCTGCAGGCCTGCCTGCTCACCGGCATCACTCCGCAGCTGTGCCAGCAACGCGGCGTGGCCGAGCATGAATTCGCCGGCGTGATAGAACGCGAGCTGGCCACCCCCGGCACCATAGGCGTCGGCTACAATTCGCTGCGCTTCGACGACGAAGTCACCCGCTTCCTGTTCTGGCGCAATCTGATCGATCCCTACGCCCGCGAATGGCAGAACCATTGCGGCCGCTGGGATCTGCTGGACCTGGTGCGCGCCACCTACGCGCTGCGCCCGGACGGCATCGTCTGGCCCAAGCATGAGGACGGCAGAACCAGCTTCAAGCTGGAGCACCTGTCGGCGGCCAATGGTCTGGCCCACGAATCGGCCCACGACGCGCTGTCCGACGTGCGCGCCACCATCGCGCTGGCCCGCCTGATCCGCGACAAGCAGCCCAAGCTGTTCGACTACTATCTGACCCTGCGCAAGAAAGACGCGGTCAAGGTGCAACTGTCGCTGCACGATCCCAAGCCGGTGCTGCACATCTCCGGCATGTACGGCGTGGAGCGCGGCAATCTGGCCATGGTCTGGCCGCTGGCGGCCCACCCGACCAATGCCAACGAAGTCATCGTCTGGGACCTGACGCACAACCCGGCGCAGTTGCGCGGCCTGAGCGCCGACGTCATCCGCCAGCGCATGTTCAGCCGCGGCGAAGATCTGCCGGCGGGCGTGGAGAGGCTGCCGATCAAGACCATACACATCAACAAGTCGCCGTTCGTGGTGGCTAATCTCAAGGTGCTGAGCGCGGAGCGCGCCGCGCACTGGAGCCTGGATCTGGATGCCGTCGCCCGCCATGCCGAAACGGCGCGCGCGCTGCCCGAGCTCTCGTCGTTATGGCGCAGCGTCTACCAGCGCGAAGCCGGCGCGCCGCAGGACGTCGATGAAAACCTGTATGGCGGCTTCGTCTCCAACAACGACAGGAAAGCGCTGCAGAAAATGCGCCGGCTGTCGGCGCTGCAGCTGGCCGGAGAAATGGGCCTGTTCGAAGACCCGCAACTGGCGGAACTGCTGTTCCGCTACCGCGCCCGCAATTTCCCGACAACCTTGTCTGGCGAAGAGCAAAACCGCTGGCGGCAATGGTGCCGCGCCCGGCTGGAGCGCTCCGCCCCGGCCTTCCAGGACGAGTTGTCGGCCTTGCAGGCCGCCGATCTGCCCTCAGTCCAACAGCAACTGCTGCAACAGGTGGCGGATTACGCCGCCAGCCTGCAGGCCTCGCTGGCCTGAACGGCGGCGGGCCGGCTCTGCCGGCCCAGTCCCGCCGTCCATCCGGCTGGGTACGCATTTATGCGTATGAATTTCCACTATTTCATGAACTAGAACTATTTATATGTAGACCCGCAATACCATCCAGGAGATACGCATGCTGCACCTGCTTACCGTCAGGCAAAAACTCCTGGGCGGCTTCGCCCTGCTGATCCTGCTGCTTTGCGGGGTCGTCTTCGTCGCTTACAACAAACTGCATACCATCCAGGACAATATCCGCGAGATCCGCGAGGACCGTTACCCCAAGATCGTGCTGGCGCAGCAAATTTCGCTGAATCTGCTCAACATCAGCCGCGAAGTCCGCGACGGCGTGCTCGCCCGCGATCCGCAAACCGCGGAACGCCACATCCGCAATGTCGACGCCATACGCGCCGGCAACCAGGCCGATCTGGACAAAATGGAACCGCTGCTGGCGCAACCGGAAGGCCGCGCCCTATTCGCCAAGGTCCGCGATGCCCAAAACCAGCAACGCCCGCTGTTCGACCCGATGTATGCGCTGATGCGCAACCACCAGATCGACGCCGCCAGCGAATTCCTCGACAAGCGCTTCGCCCCGGCCAACAATGCGTTCATTGCGGCGCTGCAATCGCTGCGCGAACGGCAGCAGAGGCGGCTGGAAAACTCGATGGTCGCCGCGCTTGAATCCAGCCAGCAGGCCATCATCATCTTGCTGGGCACCGCGCTGGTCTCGTTGGTGCTGGCCATCGCCGTCGCGCTGTTGATCTCCGGCACGATCACCACTACCCTGCGCAAATCCGCCCTGCTCGTGCACCAGATACGCGAGGGCGACCTGTCAGGCGTTTCCGAGCCGATTCCGCCGGCCCGCGACGAAGTGATGGGCATCGCCCGCGACATCCAGGAAATGCGCCAGGGCCTGCGCGAAGTGGTGCTGAGCATCCAGGAAAACGCCCATCAGGTATCGGACTCCGCCCGGGCGTTGTCCGGCATGGCACAGCAGGTGGCCAACGGCGCCCAGACCCAGGCAGAGGCGACCACCTCCGCCGCCGCCTCGATCGAGCAATTGACCGTCAGCATCAACCAGGTGGCCGACAACTCCAGCGAGGCTTCGGAGCAGGCGCAGACCGCCGGCCAGCTGGCCAATCGCGGCGGCACCGAAGTGCTGGAATCGGTGGGCAAGATCCGCTTCGTCACCACATCGGTCGATGACACCTCCAAGCAGATGAACAGCCTGACCAAGGAAGTGCAGCAGATCGGCAATATCGTCACGGTGATCCGCGACGTGGCCGACCAGACCAATCTGCTGGCGCTGAACGCCGCCATCGAGGCCGCCCGCGCTGGCGAGATGGGCCGCGGCTTCGCAGTGGTGGCGGACGAAGTGCGCAAGCTGGCGGAGCGCACCACCACCTCGGCGCAGGAAATCACCACCATGATAGGATCGATCCAGCAAGGCGTCGGCAAGGTGGTGCACAGCATGGGACAGAGCCTCAACTGCGTGGAAGGGGTATCCGGCACCGCCGAGCAGGCCTCCAATTCGATGCGCGAAATAGAAAACAGCGCCGACACCATCATGCGCACCATCCACAGCATCACCGGCGCGCTGACCGAACAGCGCAGCACCAGCCTGAGTCTGGCGCAGGATATGGAGAAAGTATCGCGGATGGCCGAGGAAAACAATGCCACCGTGCAGGAGCTGGCCACCACCTCCAGCCAGCTGAGCACCCTGTCCAGCAATCTGCAAAACGTGACCACCCGTTTCAGGCTGTAGGCTTTCCTCTCCTCGATCCAGCCTTGCCGTGCCCCCGGGCACGGCCTTGTTTTCAACGCAATATTTCAGTCGTTTTCCGCCGCCATCCGACGTCAACCGTCAAAATATTTTATAATCGCGCCCATTTCCACCTCCGCGAGCGCGCAATGGACCCCATCCTGCTATTCCACTCCCTGATCATGGGGCTGATTGAAGGCATCACCGAATTCCTGCCCATCTCCTCCACCGGCCACCTGATCCTCGCCGGCGATCTGCTGAACTTCCTCGACAAGGAAAAACGCGACGTCTACGAGATCTTCATCCAGTTGGGCGCGATGCTGGCCGTGGTATGGGAGTACCGCCGCAAGATAGCATCCACCCTCGCCGGCGCGGGCCGGGCCGGCAAGGAGCGCAACCTTCTGCTGGGCATCAGCATCGCCTTCATCCCGGCGGCCATCCTCGGCAAGCTGTTTTCCGAAAGCATCAAGGCCGCGCTGTTCAACCCAGTATGCGTGGCGACAGCCTTCATCGTCGGCGGACTGATCATCCTGTGGGCGGAGAAGCGCCAGCACGCGGTGCGGGTGGAAACGGTGGATCAACTGAGCCTGAGGGACGCGCTGAAAGTGGGTCTGTGCCAGTGCCTGGCGCTGATTCCCGGCACCAGCCGCTCAGGCGCCACCATCATCGGCGGTCTGTTCTTCGGACTGTCGCGCAAGGCCGCCACCGAGTTCTCGTTCTTCCTCGGCATTCCCACGCTGGGAGCGGCCTCGCTCTACAGCCTGTACAAGCACCGCGCGGCGCTGAGCGCCGACGACATCGGCGTATTCGCCGTCGGCTTCATTGCCTCTTTCGTCTTCGCCTTCCTCGCCATCCGCGCGCTGCTGCGCTTCATCGCCAGCCACAGCTTCATCGCCTTCGCCTGGTACCGCATCGGTTTCGGACTGCTGGTGCTGGGCAGCTGGTGGAGCGGCTTGGTCGACTGGAGCGCGTGAGCCGGTCAAAAGCAGGCGCTGGCGACCACGCCCTGGAAAGACAGGCAGTCGTCCACCCGCCGCCGCTGCACGCGGCCCAGTTCGTCCAGAGCGAAATAGCGGAACGCCGAATGCTCGTCGCTGAGCCGCAATGCGGCGTGGTCCGGCAGGCTGCAACGAAAGATGAAGGCCTGGGAGTTATAGGCGCGGTGGTAGTAGACGCCGCTCAGATACGCGACGGCCACATCGCAGCCCAATTCCTCACGGCACTCGCGCGCGATGCACTCGTGTATGGTTTCGCCAGGCTCCAGCGCGCCGCCGGGCAGCCCCCAGTCCAGCGACCCATACGTGGCCTTCAGCAACAGCACCGCCCCGGCCGCGTCGGTGATCACCACATGGGCGCTAAGACGGAAACAGTCGTCAAACGCCACTGTCTTACTGCTTGGCAGTCTCGCGGCTGACCCGCTCGAAAAACTCGTAGATGCCGGTTTCGCTCATCCGTCGCGCGTCGGCCAATTCTCCGGCGCGAGTGGCGTAGATCACCTGGTTGTCCGGCGACAGCACCACCGCCGCCGGGATGCCCTTGGCTATCGGATGGCCATAGGCGGCGTCGATGTCCAGGTTATGATCGAAATTGCCGACATCCACTTTCACCACCTTGAAGGCGCGGGAGATCAATTCGGCGCTTTTGCCGCTTTTCAGCGCCGTATCCAGCGCGCGGCAATCCTCGCACCAGTTGGCTCCCAGGATCAGCAGCACCGGCAGATGGTTCTGCCTGGCCGCCTGCAGCGTCTGCCGCAGCTCGGCCTTGGCGTCGGCGTTTTCGTCGTAGGGCTTGGGCGCCGCCAGCGCGGCGGTGGACAGCAGCAGCGACAGCAAGATCAAAAATTTTCGCATGGGATGCACTCCAAAAAAATGATTATCAGGCCAGCCGCGGCTGGCACAGCACTTCGGACTTCACCGACAGGGCGATGAAGCATTCTTCATGGGCGGCATGGTGCAGCGCCTCGATTTCGGCCAGGCTGGGCGCGCGTTCGCCGCAAAACCGCGCCAGCGGCCGCAGCGTCACCCGGCTGATCCAGAACTTTCCGGCTTCGTTCCTGGCCATTTCGCCCTCGGCCAGGTCCTGATAGTAGTCGACCACCAGCCCCTGGCGCGCGGCCAGATCGAGAAACCACAGCATGTGGCAGCTGGACAGCGAGGCGATGAACGCCTCCTCCGGGTCCACCGCCGCCGGGTCGGAATACGGCGCGCGCACCACATTCGGCGACGAAGAGCCCGCCACCTCGGCGCCGCCGTCAAAACGCCACACATGGCGCCGGCTGTAGCGGCGGTCGAGAAAATCCTGCTCGCCGCGCCGCCATTCCACCTCCATCTGATGACTTGCCATCCGTCCTCGCTCCATTGTGTCGGCCAAGCAGCAAACCATACCATCGGCATGGAGCGAGGCGCATCCCGCGCGCCGGCAAGCTTCAACCCAAGTGGATGGCAACTCTCAATAGCACTGCGGCCGCAACGCAGCCAGGCCCCACACCTCGTCCTGCTCCCGCCGCCACCGCCTCAGCCCGGTCAAATCCAGCCGCGCCGGCAGCAGTTGCTCCCGCTCATCGGCCTGCGCCTGGATGCGTCCTGCCGCGTCGATCAGACAGCTGCCACCGTCATGCAGCGGCGCCGGATAGTTGCACAAGGCGATGGCGCAGCGGTTTTCCAACGCCCGTCCGCGCAGCTGTTGCAGCCTGGCGTCGCCCAGCTCCGCGTCGCTGAGCATGGGGCAGGCATTCGGCACCAGGATCAGTTCGGCGCCCTGCTTCATCAACGTCCGGGCGGCTTCCGGAAACTCCCGGTCGAAACAGATCATCGCGCCGACGCGCACGGTCTGCCCCCGCAGCAGCAGATCGGCGCAGGGAAAACACCCGCCCGGCTGCAGCGCCGTCTCGGTGCCGCCGGTGAAGTTGCAGATATGGACCTTGTCGTAGTCAAAGGCTATGCCGCCATCGGCGCCGTGCAGCCGCAAGCGGTTGCGCAGTCGGCCATCGCAAACGGCCAGATAGGTGAAGCCCAACGCCAGACCATGGCGGCGCGCCAGCCGCGGCAATTGCGCCAGCACCGGATGGCTGTCGTCCCAGGCATGAGCGGCCGTCATTCTGGCGCTGTCGTAGGCTATGGGCCACAGCTCCGGCAGCAGCAACAGCTCAGCGCCCTGTCGCGCAGCCTGCGCGCACAGGCGCTCCAGCGCGGCCGGCAGCTGTCCGGCATCGCGCGGCGGACCGCATTGCGCCAGCGCCAATTGCAGGAACTGGCTCATGCCAGCGCGATCCGCACATAGATCGGCTGATAAGGCGCGTCCTGGCTCACCTTGACCAGGCCTTCTTTCACCAGCTCCAGCACGGCGATGAAGTTGACCACCAGATGGGCCACGCCCTTGGCGATGTCGAACAACTCCTCAAACGGCACATACTCGCGGCCGTCCAGATAACGCAGAATCCAGCTCATCTGCTCGCGCACCGACAGCTCGTCCTTTTCCACCTTGTGATGGCGGTGATGTTTGGCGCGCGACAGGATGGCCATCCAGGCCTGGCGCAGGTCACCGGCGCTGACATCGGGCAGCCGCTGCTCGGCCGACTGCTCCACCAGCACCGCCAGCCAGGCGAAATCGCGGTCGGCCTGCGGAATCCTGTCCAGCTCCAGCGCCGCCAACTTCATCTGCTCGTACTCCAGCAAACGGCGCACCAGTTCGGCGCGCGGGTCATCCGGCTCGCCGTCCTCGTCCAATTGCGGTCGCGGCAGCAACAGCCGCGACTTGATCTCGATCAGCAGCGCCGCCATCAGTAAATATTCCGCCGCCAGTTCCAGCCGGCCCTGCTGCATCACGTCGATGTAGGACATGTACTGAACGGTGATGGCCGCCATTGGGATGTTGAGCACGTCGAGATTCTGCTTGCGGATCAGGTAGAGCAACAGGTCAAGTGGCCCTTCGAAGCTCTCCAGGATCACTTGCAGCGCATCGGGCGGAATGAACAGGTCCTGCGGCACCTCCAGCACCGGCTGGCCGAACACATGGGCAATCGGCACGCTGGGCGGCAGCTCGGGCGCGGTCAGCTGGAAATCGGCGAGGGAATCGGGACGTGGCGTATCTGGCGCGGCATTCATGCCGACAAGGATACCAGTTCGCCGCCGGCGCGGCGGTTGAACTTTTGCCGGCCGCGGCGCACAAACAGGCTTTTCCTCCAGACAACGCCAGCGTGCCGCTACCCAAACCGCCTCTCCTGCCCAGTCTGCTGTTGATGCTGGGCCTGCTTGCCGGCTGCAATGCCGGCTCCGCGCCGTCAGCAACCGAAGCCTCCGCCGGCCCGCCACGCAAAACCGGAGCGGACAACCGCCACTTCTGGCGCAAACGGGAAATCGAAGAAGTCAGCCGGCGCATCATAGAGAAAGAGCTGGGCTACCAGGATCCGCTGCGCCTTGCCGCCGATGATGACAGCCTAGACGAGCGCAGTTACCGTTTCCGCCTGATGGGCGTCCAGCGCAAGCCGCTGGGCCTGGCAAGCGAAGACATCGCGTTCACCGTGCAGGCCGACCTCGCCAACGGCAGGATCATCAGCATCCATTGCCATCCCCGCAGCGCGGACAGCCAGGCATGCCATCCGCACCGGAGGAGGATCTGGTCATGATGAGGCGGCGGATCCCGCCGACTCCGCCGCCTCGACCAGCCTGACATCCATTATCTGGCACAGACTGGTCTGCTGCAGCAGCCGTTGCGCCCGCACCAGCCATCCGCCGTCGTCTCCGCGCAGCGTGAACTGCCGCAGCGCCTGGTATTGCCTGCCCGCCAGCACCAACACCCCGCGCTGACGAAACTGGCGCTCGCCGTACAACAGCAAGCCCTTTTCCATCACGCCATCCGGATGGCTGGTCTGCGCCGCCGCCTCCACCGCCAGCGGCCGCTTGCCGACAAACTCGACGCCGCACTCGGCCGGCTCCGCGCCGCCGGGCAGGCTGATCCAGCGCACCAGGCCCAACTGCCAGCCAAAGCCATGCCGCTTGAACATCACGATGGCTCCCGCCTGCACCGCCTGGCGGCCGAAATCGCCGCACAAACGCATGCCGGAAGCGCTGAGGTTCGCCAGCAGCAGCTGGGCCGGTTCGGCGTCATCCGGCGGCGAGCCGGCCCGCGCCAGACGCCAGCAGCATTCGAAACCCGCCAACAGCATCACGCGCTGGCCATTGCGTTGATTAAGCCGGTGATGCTTGCGTTGCGGCGGGCTGCGCCACTCCACCTCCAGCCGCGCCAGCATCTGCCACTCGGCGGCGGTCATTTGCCGCTGCCGACCGCGGGCGCGCTCCCGCAATCGATCCAGCACGGGAGAGGCATCCGCCAGCCACCCCAGGCCCCCGGCGTCCGCCTGGGAATCGGCAAACCGCCCGGGACTGTCGGCATCAGCCATCACCAACCAACAGGGAACCTCGTCCGGCCGGCGCGCCAGCGCCTCCAGCCGCAATGCCTGGCCATGCTCACCGGTCCAGTCCAGCAGCAGGCGCTGGCGCAAGGGGTCCAAACGATTGCTGGAACTCATCCCCAACAGCAGCAAGCGCCGGTACCAGGCGCCCAGCGCCACCTGGTCTCCGCCCGGAGCACGGTGCTCCCAGCCGCGGCCCCTCACCTCGGCAAACAGCTGGTGGCAATCCAGCCAGAAGCCGGCAAACAAGGGGGCATAGCTCAGAGTGTGGACACGCAGCAGGTGCCAGCCACTGGACATGGCCAGCGCCAGCGCCTCCTGCTGCGGCTTGCTGTTGCCAAACAGGCCGAACGACTGCCCGCTGCCGGCCCGCGCCAGCAACTTGCAGTCCTCGTGCAGACGCCGCCACAGCCGGCGCAAGGCGGCGCCGTGGCTGCCTCCCGCCGCATCGCCGCGCCGCTGCAAAACGCAACAAGCGTCATTGAGGATGCGCAAGCCGGCCTGGCGATCGGCCAGGCTCATCGGACGGTCCTCCAACCTGATCAGCAGCGACAACAGTTTTTCCGCCTCCTCGGCGACATTCAGGCCGGACAGCAATCTCAACTCGTCGATCAAAGCCTGCGGCGCCAGCGCTTGCCCGGCGCCGCCAGCGAAATCGTGGGAAACAGTCAGTTTCAACATGATGATCATGACAATCGGCTAGAATGGCGCATCTTAGCGCCTGATCATGTCGCTTGCGACCGCGCTTGATCGGCATTATTACCAAGCGCCGCCAATACATCGGCGCTGGCGCATACCCGGCAGTATTCGCCATGCAGATTGGCCAGGCTCATCGCATGCACCTCCTCGGTGCGGCGCGGCCTTCCCTGCCAGTCGATCTTGTCGAAGGCGAAGCAGCCATCCTCGACCAGGCTGACCGCAAAGCCCAGATTGCCGGCCATCCGCACCGTCGCCTCGACCGAGTTGCTGGTGCTGACGCCGGCCACCACAAACTCCAGCCACCCGCGTTCGCACGATCTCGGCGCCCTGTGCCCTGGCGCGCTCCTAATCCGCGTACGGGTCCGCCACATGAATCAACAAGGCCTGCGCCAGCCCGGACAGGCCGCCCGCGCCGCCCCATTGCCGCTCCGGCTGGGGGCTGGACACCATGATCACCGCGTTGCCCAGGCTCAGTTCCGAATGATGCACCCGGCCATCCTCGATCACCGCGAAGCGGCGCTCGAAACCGAACGCCCGCTCCAGCCATTCCATCGCCGCCACCGCATCGTCGTAGCACAGGGATGGATACACGCCGGGCAGCACTCTCGTCTCGCTTATCTCATCTTCCTTGGATCAGTACCGGGAAGTCTTACCTGTAGGACAATGGCAATAAAAAACCGCCCTGCGAAAGGGCGGCTTGCTCCACACATGAAACGCCTGGCTGTCAGGCTGACAGCTCCAGCATCAGCTTGTTGATGCGCTTGACGAAGGAGGCCGGGTCTTCCAGCTTGCCGCCCTCGGCCAGCAGCGCCTGGTCGTACAGCACCTGGGCCAAGTCGGCGGCGCGGGCCTCGTCGGTTTCGCCGGCCAACTTTTTCACCAGCACATGTTCCGGGTTGATTTCCAGCGTCGGCTTGCTGCCTTCAATCTTCTGGCCGGCGGCCTTCAGCATGCGCTCCAGGTGGGCACTCATGTCGTGCTCGCCCGCCACCAGGCAGGCCGGGCTCTCTGTCAGGCGGGCGGTGGCGCGCACTTCCTTCACCTGTTCGCCGAGCGCCTTCTGCACTTTTTCCACCACCGGCTTGGACGCCTCTTCAACCTGCTTCTGCGCTTCCTTGTCGGCTTCGTCTTCCAACGCGCCCAGATCCAGCGCGCCCTTGGCGACCGATTGCAGCGCCTTGCCGTCGAACTCGAACAGCGAGCCGGTCACCCACTCGTCGACACGGTCGACCAGCAGCAGCACTTCCACGCCCTTCTTCTTGAACACTTCCAGGTGCGGGCTGTTCTTGGCGGCGGCCAGGGTGTCGGCGGTGATGTAGTAGATCTTGTCCTGGCCTTCCTTCATCCGGCCGATATAGTCGGCCAGCGCTACGGTCGGCTCGGCGCCTTCAGCCGCGGTGGAGGTGAAGCGCAGCAGCTTGGCGATGCGTTCCTTGTTGGTGTGGTCTTCACCTACGCCTTCCTTAAGCACTTGGCCAAATTCCTTCCAGAACGCGGCATACTTTTCCGGCTGGTTGGCGGACAGGTCTTCCAGCAGGCTCAGCACCTTCTTCACGCAGCCGGCGCGGATGGCGTCGATATCCTTGCTTTCTTGCAGAATTTCGCGCGACACGTTCAGCGGCAGGTCGTTGCTGTCGATCACCCCGCGCACAAAGCGCAGGTAGTGCGGCATCAGCTTCTCGGTGTCTTCCATGATGAAGACCCGGCGCACGTACAGCTTGACGCCCTGCTTGCGCTCGCGGTCGTACATATCGAACGGCGCGCGCGACGGGATGTACAGCAGTTCGGTGTACTCCTGGCGGCCTTCGACGCGGGCATGGCTCCAGGCCAGCGGCTCGGTGAAATCGTGGGCGACGTGCTTGTAGAACTCGTGGTACTGCTCGTCGCTGATGTCGCTCTTGCTGCGCGTCCACAGCGCGGATGCCGAATTGACGGCTTCCATATCGTCGCTGACGATCACTTCGCCGTTCTCGCCGTAGCTATTGCCCTTCTTCATCTCGATAGGGATGGAGATGTGGTCGGAATACTTGCGGACGATGCCTTTCAGCTTCCAGTCGTTCAGCAGCTCGTCTTCGCCTTCCTTCAGATGCAGCACGATCTCGGTGCCGCGCTCCGCCCGCTCCACCTGCTCCAGCGTGTACTCGCCTTCGCCATGCGATTCCCAGCGGGTGGCGGCGGCTTCGCCGGCGCGGCGGGAAGTCAGCGTCACCTTGTCGGCGACGATGAAGGCGGAGTAGAAGCCCACGCCGAACTGGCCGATCAGGTTGGCGTCTTTCTTCTCGTCGCCGGACAGCTGTTCGAAGAAAGCCTTGGTGCCGGATTTGGCGATGGTGCCGATATTGGCCACCACCTCGTCGCGGCTCATGCCTATGCCGTTGTCGGCGATGGTGATCGTGCGGGCGTCCTTGTCGAAGCCGATGCGTATCTTCAGTTCCGCGTCGTTCTCGAACAGCTCCGGCTTGGCCAGGCCCTCGAAACGCAGCTTGTCGGCGGCGTCGGAGGCATTGGAGATCAATTCACGCAGGAAGATTTCCTTGTTGGAATACAAGGAGTGGATCATCAACTTGAGCAGTTGTTTGACTTCGGTCTGAAAACCCAGGGTTTCTTTCTGTGCACTCATGGTCGGCAATGAAAAGAGGTTGGCAATGACGGACAAGTGGTGGCTGGCCGAACATTTTCAAGTGCCGAAATGCAAAAAGCCCTGCAATGATGCAGGGCTTTGCCGGGTCCGGACCGATCAGGATTCGGCCTTGCCCTCTTCCACCGATGCGGCTACCGCCTCGATGGGCGCCTCGACGGCGTCGACTGCGGCATCCGCGGCCGGAACGGTCTTGGGCTGCATCTGCAGCTCCGCCGCGCGCTTCTCCTCGGCGCTGACTTCGCCTTGCGGCTTGCCGCTGAGGTCGAAGCGCTTGCCGCCGCGAGCCAGCGACTTCAGATAGCGCGGCTTGCGGCAGTGGTTGGCCACGACGCGCGAGATCAGCGCCGGCTCGAACTGCGACAAGGCCGCGATCAGACTCTCGTGAATGCCCAGAGCCAGCGGTCGGAACTGGCGAAACACGTCGAACTTGCTGTAAATGTGATCCGCGATCATCTCGGTCTGCTTTTTCTTGGACAAGCTTTGAACAGCAGACTTGAGAGCAGCACCGAGTGCTGTTTCAGTATTTGGCTTCATGAACTTCTATCTAGATCCATTGATGCAAAGACAGCGAATGCTGCCCAATCAAGAGGCGTGATGCAACCGGCCACTTGTCCAGTTAGACGACAGGCGTCGCTTGAATGTCATTTTAATACAGCGAGATTGGCGCCGCCATCTGCCTTGCCGACAGAAAACACACCACGCCCTCAACCTATTGATGGTGCCCCGGGCCGGAATCGAACCGGCACAGCCGAAGCCGAGGGATTTTAAGTCCCTTGTGTCTACCAATTTCACCACCGGGGCCAACAGAGCGGGCAATTGTAGCCCAGGGGGCCCATGCTGACAATGCATTTTAAATAATGCAAGTCTCTGACAAATCAGAAGAACTGCGTATAGCCAGGGCGGATTCGGCGAGCCAATGAGTGCCTGTTAAGGCCCCCGCCGCTGACTGCTATATCCCGCAGACGACAAGCGCTTGATTTTAAAGCACCAGCCAACAGCGGAAAGTGCAGCACTTTAGCGACAAAGCAAAACGCTGTCAACGACAGCCCCATCGTCCAGGCCGGGTGCCGACCAATGCCTTAGACATAAAATCACCTTATTAATAGGAAATAATATAGGCAGACCGGATAAATGAGTTGATCCACTGGCTTTATCGCCACATAACGACGTTTTATCGATAAGCAGTCATCCGTTAAATTCAAAATGCCACAACTCATGTCAATCAGATAAAAAGCAACCACCTCAGCGGCCGGTTAAGGTAAATGAACCGCTCTCTAAAAGATACCCTTTCCCTCTTCTCCATAGCGCATAGACCTAGGAAAACATCTCAAAACGTAAAATAAAATTCTATCGAATCCATATCTTACAAAAGAAACCTGATGAGAATCCGCAAGCATCCCAGCCAATACCATGAGCATAGAAAACCGACTCAACGCCATACCCTCACGATCACCCCTTGATTTGTCCATCCGCATGCCGTAGATGCACATGCCTATCGCACCGGCACGCCATGCCCATCATGCATTTTGATCGACAATCAAACAAAAAAAATCACCAGCGCCGCTTTTGTAAAGAATTATCCATAGCTTGCTTGAGGCCATGCAAAAACCGGGATTGCACACAGAACTACCCAGCTCCAAATACCAGCTTGCTTCGTAGCAAGGTGACACCTAGGTATCGCCCAGAGGCCAGAGCAAAAGAGGTGTGCGCGAAGCGGCCACCAGGCCGCCACCGCGGCAATCCGAAGATGCAAGCCGGCAGCTGCTGCCGCCGTTTGTCCATTTGATCAGCCATCCGCCCGCTGCTTGTCGATAAAACTGGCCAACCGGTCAATCCATCGGACGCGCTTTAACAGCTACACCTAGCTAAAGACCCTGCAAACCAGCCGCCCCATCTTCCACAGGCGGACTACGCGACATCCTCTCCATCACTAACCAGGGAACATGACGATGAGCCTCTACGCCGAACTGGTAAAGAAAGCCGCCGACCAGTACCGCACCCAGCTGGATGCCATCTACGCGCAACAGAAAACCATACAGCGGGCCGACCATATCGCCGGCCAACTGTTCAAGGCCGGCCTGAAGGCCTGCGCGCAGGCCGACGGCGACTACAGGCCTTATATCCTGCTGCAGCTCACCGACGAGTTGCAGCCATTGAAAAAAACCGTACTGCTATATATTTGCAATGTGCTGGAGTGCGCAGTGGAGCCACCGGCGCCCCCGACAGCGGACAACCATTACCAGTTATTGCCAAGCGAAAATGAGCCGGGACAGCCTCGATTGCTGCTGGTAGTGGAGGCCGCGTAAATGCTTCAGCAGCCCGACACGGCGAGGCTAGCGATCAAGAGCGTATGCAAACGCCGGTCGCGCCTCCCCGCAACGACGCCAACCGGCCCAAGCAGTGAACCACTGAAATGAAAACAAACCCATCTCGCCGGCTAAGCCCATGCGGCCAGGATGGCATGGCAACCGGCATAGATCTCGAAATTCCCGTGTTGGGCTTATCCAGCGATTAGAGGCGAAAAATGGCGGGAAAAGTATAGATTTGCAATTATCGCAAGCTGGTGAAAAAAATAGCAAAAAGCCCGTAAATCCTTGGATTTACGGGCTTTTATCTGGAGGCGGGGGTCGGAATCGAACCGGCGTAGACGGATTTGCAATCCGCTGCATAACCACTTTGCTACCCCGCCATCTGAAACTATTACCAATTAGCATAAATTGGTCAACAAAATTTGGAGCGGGAAACGAGGCTCGAACTCGCGACCTCAACCTTGGCAAGGTTGCGCTCTACCAACTGAGCTATTCCCGCATGGGTAAAACCTGGACTGTTTTCAAGTGGAGCGGGAAACGAGGCTCGAACTCGCGACCTCAACCTTGGCAAGGTTGCGCTCTACCAACTGAGCTATTCCCGCATCGCATAAACAATCAGCAAAAGAAAGGTATGGAGCGGGAAACGAGGCTCGAACTCGCGACCTCAACCTTGGCAAGGTTGCGCTCTACCAACTGAGCTATTCCCGCATCGCACATCATTAACAAGTTTTTTTGGAGCGGGAAACGAGGCTCGAACTCGCGACCTCAACCTTGGCAAGGTTGCGCTCTACCAACTGAGCTATTCCCGCACCGCTTAAAACTTGCAACACTTTCTGCTGCATCTCGCTGCTGCTTCGTCAGTAGCGGCGAGAGACTGCGAATTATAGAGACTTATCCAAACCTGTCAACACTTCATACATCAATTTTTTTACCGGCAAACTCTTTCGCCGCCATGCGCAAGTAGTAAACCATTGACCATAAAGTCAAAACCACCGCGACATACATGGAAAAATTTCCCGCCATCCGCGCATCCACGCCAAACATCAGCCTGCCATCGTACAGCAGCAGGGTAATGGCCAACATTTGAGCGGCGGTTTTCAGCTTGCCGATATAGGCCACGGCGACGCTGCTGCGGGTGCCCATGCCCGCCATCCATTCACGCAAGGCCGAGATGGTGATCTCGCGGCCGATGATGATCATCGCCATCCAGCCCTCGGTGCGTCCCAGCTGAACCAGCAGGATCAGCGCGGCGGCGACGATCAGCTTGTCCGCCACCGGGTCCAGGAAGGCGCCGAAAGCCGAAGTCTGCCCCAGCTTGCGCGCCAGATAACCGTCCAGCCAATCGGTGGCGGCCGCCAATGCAAAAATGCCGGCCCCCACGATATTGCGGCTGGCCAGCAGCAAGATGGAGTCCGGCAGGAAGAACACCGCCACGCAGATCGGGATCAGGGCGACCCTGAGCCAAGTCAGGAATATCGGCAAATTGAAGGGCATTGGTCTTGGTCTTGTCGCAATCAGGCTCGTAAACACCGCCGGCAAGCATCCCGAGCCTGAATCAGGGACGCTTGCCGCGTTCAGTCAATGCAGCGCATTGTAAATCTTTTCCGCCAACGTACGGCTGATCCCTTCCACTTGGCAAAGGTCGTCGACATTCGCCGCCGCCACGCCGCGCAGTCCGCCAAAGCGCATCAGCAGCTGCTGCCTGCGCTTGGCCCCGATGCCGGGAATATCCTCCAGCGTGGAGGCGGTGCGCGCCTTGGCGCGCCGCGCGCGGTGGCCCGTGATGGCGAAGCGGTGCGCCTCGTCGCGCACCGTCTGGATCAGATGCAGAGCCGGATGATCCTGGCGCAATTGTAGCGTCTTTTCCAGATACGGCAGGATCAGCGTTTCCAGACCGGGTTTGCGCTCCTCACCCTTGGCGATGCCGACGATGGGCAGGGTCAGCCCCAGTTCCGCCATCACTTCCAGCGCCACACCCACCTGGCCCTTGCCGCCATCGATGAATACCGCGTCCGGCAGCTTGCCCTCCTCGTCCGCCAGTTTGCCGTAGCGACGTGACAGGACTTCGCGCATCGCCGCGTAATCGTCGCCCGGCGCGGCGGTGGTGATATTGAAGCGGCGGTATTCCGATGGCTGCATCGCCCCCTTGTCGTATACCACACAGGAGGCCACCGTGGCTTCGCCCATGGTGTGGCTGATGTCGAAACATTCAAAACGGCCGGCGTCCTCCAACTCCAGCGCCTCGTTCAGCTTGGCCAGCCGCTGCGTCTGCGTCGCCCTGCTGCCCTGCTTCTGCAAAATGGCCAATTCGGCGTTCTTTTCCGCCATTTCCAACCATACCCGGCGTTCACCTATCGGATTGCTCGCGATCGCCAGCTTGCGCCCAGCCTGCTGCTGCAGGAACTCGCGCAACGCCGCGCTCAACTGGCCATTGACGATCAGCGCGGCAGGCACGCCGGCGGTCAGATAATGCTGGGCCAGAAAGGCCTCCAGAATCTCCTGCGCGGTATCCGCCTCTCCGCCCACCGGGAAATGGCTCTTGTCGCCCAGGTGGCGGCCGCCTCGCACCATCACCAGGTTGACGCAAGGCAGACCATCCTTCAGCGCCGCCGCCACCACGTCGCAATCCTGCTGGCTCTGGTTGCTGGAGACGAACTGCTTCTCCTGCACCCGGGTCAGCGCCTGAATCTGGTCGCGCAACTCGGCGGCCTGCTCGAACTCCATCGCCTCGGCCGCCGCCATCATGCGTCGGTTCAATTCGTCTATCAGCTCGCTTTGCCTGCCCTGCAGGAAAGCCACCGCGCTGGCGGCATCCGCCGCGTACTCCTGTTTGGAGATATGCCCGACGCAGGGACCGGAGCAGCGCTTGATCTGGTACAGCAGGCAGGGACGGGAGCGGTTGGCAAACACCGCGTCCTCGCAGGTGCGCAGGCGGAACACCTTCTGCAGAATCTGGATGCTCTCGCGCACCGCGTAGCCGTTGGGATAGGGGCCGAAATACTGATTGGGCTTCCGGGGCTCGCCACGGTAATAAGCCATCTGCGGGAAGTCGTGCCCGCTCAGCATCAGATAGGGATAGGATTTATCGTCGCGGAACAAGATGTTGTAACGCGGCGCCAGCGCCTTGATAAGGTTGTTTTCCAGAATCAGCGCCTCGGCCTCTGAGCGGGTGACCGTGGTTTCGATATTGGCGATCTGCTTGACCATCAGCCGGATGCGCGGCGACAGGTCATTCTTCTGGAAATAGGAGCTGACGCGGCGTTTGAGGTCTATCGCCTTGCCGACATACAGCACCTTGCCCCCGGCATCCAGCATCCGGTAGACGCCGGGCAGCGACGGCAGGTTCTGCAATACGTTCTGGTAGTCGAAAACGGCTTTGTCCACTATTTGCCGCACCAGGTCTGCACATCCTTCTGCGCCTGACGGATCAGCTCGTTGCGCTGGGCATCGGTGGCAAGGCCGTTGGAACCGGGCATGCGGATGCGGCCGTTCTGCTGCAAGGTGGCCAGATTGGCCTGCGCGGCGCTGCAGTTCTGCGCCTTCACCTTGGCGTTGGCGGCGGCGATGCCGGCATTGTCGGACGCCACCTGCTTGTTGGCGGCGGGCCTGCCATCGGCCTTCTTCTCAGCCTTGGGCACCGACGCGGCCGCCGACGGCTGGGCGCGCACATTCATCCTGCGGGCGTTGACATTGGGCGGCGGCTGATCGGAAAACACCGTCTTGCCGTTGGCGTCGGTCCAGGTGTAGACCTCGGCTGCGGCGATACCCGGCAATAGCAACGCCAGCAAAAGCGTCCATACTAAAGGTGATGATTTCATGGCTGACGTCCCAACCTCTTATCCAGTGCCGCCGATTGTAAAGCCTGGCCCGGTGTCGCGCAAAATACGCGAAACCCCGCGGTATTTTTGCAGTGGGTTGCATGATTCGGTATAATGCCGCTTTGCCGCCTAAGGAAACGCGAAGATGCGTATCATCGAGAAAGCCTATACTTTCGACGACGTTCTCCTCGTCCCAGCCCACTCGGAAGTCCTGCCGCGCGACGTATCGCTCGCCACGCGCCTCACCCGCAACATCACCCTGAACCTGCCTCTGGTTTCCGCCGCCATGGACACCGTGACCGAAGCCCGTCTCGCCATCGCCATGGCTCAGGAAGGCGGCATCGGCATCGTGCACAAGAACATGAGCCCGGAAAAGCAGGCCGCCGAGGTTTCCAAGGTGAAACGCCATGAAAGCGGCGTGGTGAAGGACCCCATCACCATCGCTCCGGACATGCTGGTGCGCGATCTGGTGCTGTTGACCCGCCAATACAAGATTTCCGGCCTGCCGGTGATCGAAGCCGGCAAGGTGGTGGGCATCGTCACCAACCGCGACCTGCGCTTCGAAACCCGCCTGGACCAGACCGTCGGTTCCATCATGACCCCGCGCGAGCGTCTGATCACCGTCAAGGAAGGTGCCAGCATCGATGAGGCCCGCGAGTTGATGCACACCCACCGCCTGGAGCGCGTGCTGGTGATCAACGACGCCTGGGAGCTGAAGGGCCTGATCACGGTCAAGGACATCATCAAGACCAGCGAACACCCGAATGCGAACAAAGATACTCAGGGCCGCCTGCGCGTAGGCGCGGCAGTCGGCACCGGCGGCGACACCGAGGAGCGCGTCAAGGCGCTGGTGGCGGCAGGCGTGGACGTGATCGTGGTGGATACCGCCCACGGCCACAGCCAGGGCGTGCTGGAGCGCGTGCGCTGGGTGAAGACCTGCTTCCCTCATGTGGACGTGATCGGCGGCAATATCGCCACCGCCGCCGCCGCCAGGGCGCTGGTCGAGGCCGGCGCCGACGGCGTCAAGGTCGGCATCGGCCCCGGCTCCATCTGTACCACCCGCATCGTGGCCGGCGTCGGCGTGCCGCAGCTGACCGCCATCCACAACGTGTCCGAAGCGCTGAAAGGCACCGGTGTGCCGATGATCGCAGATGGCGGCATCCGCTTCTCCGGCGACATCTCCAAGGCGCTGGCCGCCGGCGGCAACTGCGTGATGCTGGGCGGCATGTTCGCCGGCACTGAGGAAGCCCCGGGCGAAGTGGAACTGTTCCAGGGCCGCTCGTACAAATCCTACCGCGGCATGGGTTCGCTGGGCGCGATGAGCCAGGGCTCGTCCGATCGCTACTTCCAGGACAATGAAGGCAATGTGGAAAAGCTGGTGCCGGAAGGCATCGAAGGCCGCGTGCCGTACAAGGGTTCCATCGGCCAGGTGATCCACCAGCTGGTGGGCGGCCTGCGTTCGTCGATGGGCTACCTGGGCTGCCCGACCATCGCCGACATGCACGAGAAGGCGCAGTTCGTCGAGATCACCTCGGCCGGCATCCGCGAATCCCACGTCCACGACGTGCAGATCACCAAGGAAGCGCCGAACTACCACGTCGACCGCTAAACCGGTCTTCACGGAAGAACTAAAGCCCGCGTTGCAGAACGCGGGCTTTGTTACATCCGCCGCCGCGCTCAGGCCAGCGACAGCATCAGCCGCGTCCGCAAATCCTTGGGCGCGGTGTCATACGGCGAATTCAGATACTCCTCTATGCACGGCACATCGCCCGGCACCTGGCCACTGTCCGGCAGCCAATGGCGATACAACCAGTCCCAGGTAGTTTTCAATTCGGCGTAAGGCCCCAAATGCATTGCGCAGGCGTACTCTCCGGCCGGGATCTCCCCCCACTCGAATCCCTCCGGCAAGGCCTTATCCTCCCAGCCGGCCGGCGCGGTCACGCAGGCGATGGAACGCAACTCGGCGGCAGAAATCTGCTCCGGGTCGTCGAGAAACATCGCGAACACCCGGCCTGGCGCCTCCCCCGCCTCATGCCCGGCACTGATTGCCTGCAAAGCGCCGAACGCCTGTCCGATTTCCATATAAGAGCCCCGATTGCGGCGCATCAGCACCCTCAGACCTTGTTGTTGCTTCAACATGCTCACTTCGTGCATTAGGCTCTCCCGGTTTTGTCGAACAATGAACGCCCTGCGCTTGCGATAACGGCCCGGACTTTCGCCATATGCCTGGGAAAACGCGCGGATAAATGCGGCAGCGCTGCCATAGCCGGCGCGCGCAGCCACCCGCAACAAGGGAAGCGGGCTGCCGCCCAACTCCCCCGCCGCGCGGTGCAACAACAAGCGCTGCCGGGTTTCCCCCACCGTTTCGGCCATCAGGGCGTGATACACCCGATGAAAATGATAGGGCGACAGGCAGGCCTCCTCGGCCAGGCGCTCCAGCGACACCGATGCATCCAGATGCCGCCACAAATAGTCCAGCGCCTTCAGCATCCGTCTCAGGTACGGCGAATCCAGGCCGCTATTGCGATAAGGCGTTCTCATGACGTTCAGCTTATCTCAGGGTAATTGATTCATTTTGCGGACTTGGCTGCTGCAACAGCAGCCATTGATTGTTCTGGCACAACTCCACCACGTAATCCCACACCACCCGGTAACGCAGGGTGCGGCGGATATTGCTGCGCGCGCTGATCCAGTAAGAGCGGACGATGCGCAGCTCCGGCAGGATCTGCGCCAGCCGGGCGTCGTCGAAAGTCATGTAATACGGCAGCACCACGATGCCGCCGTCGGCCAGCGCCGCCTCGCGCTGCGCCACCACGCTGGTGCTGCGCAACGGCATGCTGGGATTGCGGCACAGGCCGTGGTGGAACATCAGTTCGCGCGAGAACAGCAAATCGTCGACATAAGCCAGTATCGCGTGGCCATTCAGGTCTTCCCTCTCAACGATGGGCGGGTGCGCGGCCAGGTAGGCCGGCGTGGCGTACAGGCCCAGGCAGTAGTCGGTGAGCTTGCGCGTCACCACCAGATTGGCCTGCGGCCGCTCCAGCGCGATGGCGATGTCCACCTCGCGGCTGGTGATGCTGACGAAGCGCGGCACCGCCACCAGATCGATCTCCAGCCCCGGATAACGCGCCATCAGGACCGGCAGATGCTTGGCCAGGAATAGCGCCCCCAGTCCCTCCGGCGCGCCCACCCGCACCAGCCCGCTCACCTCGGCATGGCCGCGCCGGGCGTGGTCCAGCATCTGCGAGGCGGTGTTCTCCAGCGACTCCGCCAGCGGCAACAGATTGCGGCCGGCGGCGGTCAACATGTAGCCGTCGGCCTGCTGCACGAACAAGGGCTGGCCCAGCTCGGCCTCCAGCGCGGCGATATGCCGTGCCACCGTAGCGTGGGTGGTGCCCAGCTGGCGCGCCGCGCCGAGCAATTTTCCGCAGCGCTGCAGTGCCAGGAAAAAGCGCACATCATTCCAGTCGAACATGTCTCCCCCATTCCAAACCGGCCGGCGATTGTGCATATGCACACGAAAACAGCAAGCCAACAGCATTCCGCTGTTCAAAAACTAACACATGCTGTTTCCCGCTGGCTATTCCCAGCCAAGCCCGCTTCGGTTTAGATGGCGGCTACGACAACGACATGATCGGCGCCGCGGCATGCTGAACGGAGAGTACGATTACATCATCGTCGGCGCCGGCAGCGCCGGCTGCCTGCTGGCCAACCGGCTGTCCGCCGATGCCGACAAACGGGTGCTGCTGCTGGAGGCCGGCGGCAAGGACAACTACCCGTGGATACACATCCCGGTGGGATATCTGTACTGCATCGGCAATCCGCGCACCGACTGGTGCTACCGCACCACGGCGCAAAGCGCGCTGGACGGCCGCGCGCTAGGCTACCCGCGCGGCAAGGTGCTGGGCGGCAGCTCGTCGATCAACGGCATGATCTACATGCGCGGCCAGGCTGCCGACTACGACCATTGGGAAGCGCTGGGCAATCCCGGCTGGGGCTGGCGCGACGTCCTCCCCCACTTCATCGCCATGGAAGATCACTTCGACCCGTCCCGCAGACTGCACGGCCATGGCGGCGAATGGAGGGTGGAAAAACAGCGGCTGTCGTGGGAGATACTGGACGCCTTCCGCGCCGCAGCCGCCGAGCAGGGCATCTCCCCCGTCGACGACTTCAACACCGGCGACAACGCCGGCTGCGGCTATTTCGAGGTGAACCAGAAAAACGGCCTGCGCTGGAGCAGCGCGCGCGCCTTCCTGCACCCGGTGGCCGAACGCCGCAACCTGACGGTGCTGACCGGCGCCGAGGCGGAAAAACTGACGCTGGAGCATGGCCGCGCCCGTTCTATTGCATTCCTGCAACACGGCCGCCGGCTGGAAGCGAGCTGCCGCGGCGAAATCATCCTAGCCGCCGGCGCCATCGGCAGCCCGCTTTTGCTGCAACGCAGCGGAATCGGACCGGCCGGCCTCTTGGCCGAACACGGCATCACGCCGCAGCACATCTTACCCGGCGTCGGCGCCAATCTGCAGGACCATCTGCAGCTGCGGCTGGTGTTCAAGGTGCAAAACGCGCTCACGCTGAACCAGCGCGCCGCCGGCTGGAGCGGCAAGCTGGCCATGGCCTGGGAATACCTGTGGCGGCGCAGCGGCCCGATGTCGATGGCCCCCAGCCAGCTGGGCGCCTTCGCCCGCAGCGCACCGGAAGTGGCATGGCCGGACCTGGAATACCACGTGCAGCCCTTGTCGCTGGAACGCTTCGGCGAGCCACTGCACCGCTTCCCCGCCTTCACCGCCTCAGTCTGCCATCTTAGGCCGCAAAGCCGCGGCCATGTGGCGATCGGCGGCGCCCATCCGGATGCGCCGCCGCAGATCCAGCCCAACTACCTCAGCCATCCCGCGGACCTGCGCGTTGCCGCAGTCGCCATCCGCTTGACCCGCCGCATCGCCGCATCACCGGCCTTGGCCCGCTACCTGCCGCAGGAATACCGACCCGGTCTGCAATTTCAATCGGAAGACGAGCTGATAGAAGCCGCCGGACTGATCGGCACCACCATCTTCCATCCGGTGGGCACCTGCAAAATGGGCCGCGACGCGCACGCGGTGGTGGACGCCCGGCTGCGGCTGCATGGCATTGCCGGCCTCAGGGTGGCCGACGCCTCCATCATGCCGACGCTGATTTCCGGCAACACCAACAGCCCCACCTTGATGATCGCCGCCAAGGCGGCGCAGATGATCGCGCAAGACAACAAACAGCCGGGTCCGATCGCGACACCGGCCCACCCAGCAAAGGAGACTTGGACATGAGCAACAGCATCGCATCGTCGACGGCGTCAGCCGCCGGCATCAGCCGAGCCGAGCGCAAGGTGATTCTGGCCTCGTCGCTCGGCACGGTTTTCGAGTGGTACGACTTCTTCCTGTACGGCGCGATGGCCGCCATCATCGGCAAGCAGTTCTTCACCGGCGTCAACGAGACCACCGCCTTCATCTTCGCTCTGATGACCTTCGCCGCCGGCTTCCTGGTGCGGCCCTTCGGCGCGCTGGTGTTCGGCCGGCTGGGCGACATGGTGGGCCGCAAGTACACCTTCCTCGCCACCATCGTCATCATGGGCCTGTCCACCTTCCTGGTAGGCGTGCTGCCTGGCTACGCCACGCTGGGCATCGCCGCGCCGCTGATCCTGGTTTCCCTGCGCATGCTGCAGGGCCTGGCGATAGGCGGCGAATACGGCGGCGCGGCCATCTATGTGGCCGAGCACGCGCCGGACAACAAGCGCGGTGGCTACACCAGCTGGATCCAGACCACCGCCGGAGCCGGCCTCTTGCTGTCGCTGCTGGTAATCCTGGCCTGCCGCAAGCTGACCGGAGATGCCTTCAATGAATGGGGCTGGCGCCTGCCCTTCCTCTTGTCCATCATCCTGCTGGCGATCTCCACCTGGATCCGGTTGTCGATGCAGGAATCTCCCGCCTTCCTGAAAATGAAGGCGGAGGGCAAACAGTCGAAAGCGCCGCTGACAGAGGCCTTCGGCAACTGGGACAACCTCAAGCTGGTACTGATCTCGCTGTTCGGCTTCAACGGCGGCCAGGCGGTCACCTTCTACTGCGCGCAGTTCTACTCGCTGTTCTTCCTGACGCAGATCCTCAAGGTGGACCCGCAGACCGCCAACCTGATGCTGATCGCCTCCTTGATCCTCACCACACCCTTGTTCCTGTACTTCGGCCACCTGTCCGACCGCGTCGGCCGCAAGCCGGTGCTGATCGCCGGCTTGGCGCTGGGCCTGCTTCTCACCTTCCCGGCCTTCCGCTGGCTGACCGACTACGCCAACCCCGACGTCGCCGCCGCGCAGCGCAGCGCGCCGGTGCTGGTGGTGGCAGACCGATCCAGCTGCCATTTCCAGTTCGACCCCATAGGCAAGGCCAAGCTGAATACGCCCTGCGACCAGGCCAAGGCGCTGCTGGCGAAGAACGGCGTGCCGTACCAGCAGCAGGCGGCAACGCAGCCCGGCACCACCGAAATCCACATTGGCGCCACGGTATTGCAAGGCTTTGACAAGAAGGCGCTGCAGGACGGCCTGAAGCGGGCCGGCTACCCGGACAAGGCCGACCCGGCCAAGATCAACCACATCATGGTGATTCTGGTGCTGGTGCTGCTGTCGGTGATCTCGGCGCTGACCTACGGCCCGCTGGCGGCGATGATGGTGGAACTGTTCCCCACCCGCATCCGCTACACCTCGATGTCGCTGCCCTACCACCTGGGCAACGGCTGGATCGGCGGCCTGATGCCCACCGTGGCCTTTTCGCTGGTGGTGTACACCGGCGACATCCTGTACGGCCTGTGGTATCCGATCATCGTCTACGGCGTCAGCCTGGTCGTGAGCCTGGTATTCCTGCGCGAAACCTTCCACAACGACGTACATCGCCACTGACAGCGCCATCGGCAACAGCCCCCGCCCGGAGCGGGGGCTTTTTATTTCTCATCCGGCACTCCGCGTCGCCGCATCCGAATTTAGCGCGCATCGGCCCAGCAACCCTGGCCCATTTCCGCGTCCCGTCCGCAAACGCGCCCCGCCCCTGGCCACAAAACCATGCAACCTCGAAAATACAATAACTTAAAACTATCCTGATCGAGAAAATACCATCAGCGGGCGCTAAAGCCAGACTTCCCGGTAACCGCCGCGGCTTGTGCGTCACTGCCCTACATATTTAAATATTTGTTACTAATAATTCAATAAAAACAGACATTGCTGTTTACAATCATGCCGCCTATACTTGGCTTAACAAAGATAGTTACATATAAATCGAATAAATTTAAATTATTTGTTTAAAGAATCAGCAAAAGCCAGCCTTAAGCGGGTTCATCAAACGGGAGGCTCAAATGAAAAAAGTCATTCTTACTCTGGCAGCGCTGGCAGCTCTGCAATCTGGCTTGACTCTGGCCTCCGACGGCGGCACTGTCAGCCTAAACGGCTCCATCGTCAGGGAACCCTGCGCCGAGACCGGCAGCAATCTGCTGAATTACGCGATGAATCCCCGTCAATACCAGGCTGCCCGCAAAGTGGCGTCCAGCCGCTCCTGCTCCGGCATCGACAACACCCAGTCCCTGAGCATCTCTGCTATCAATATGACTGGCGCCACTACCTACAGCAGCGGACAGCTGGTTACCGTCGTCTACAACTGACCGCTCGCAACAAAAAAAGCCTTCGACCAAAACGGCCGAAGGCTTTTCGCATTTTGGGCGAAGACGGATCGCCTACTGGTACAGCATGTCTATCGTGACCGCCGTTTGCAGGCTGCCCGCCACCACATCCGCGGTCCGCATGTACTCCACGAACAATCCCAGCTGAGCCGCCTGGGACTGCACATTCACCACCCTGGTATTGTTGCTGCTGTTGGCGCCGATATTGGCCCCGTCGGCGGAACTGCCAAGGTTGATGGCGACCCCTTGCGCCGAACCGCCGGTATTGGCGAACAGCACCGGATTGGTCGCATCCGCCTTCCCGGAAAAACGGAACGTCGCGGTCCTGACGCCGGTCGAGCAATTGCTGGCGCTGATGGTGAAACTATTGCGGGCCAAGGCGCTGCCCACCGAGGTAAACAGGCCGCTGGCGACAGTCGGCAGGTTGATCGTGTACTGGCCGTTCGCGCTCAGATCGCACGTCCCTCCGGGCGTGAAGGTGACCGTGCCATTGATCATCTGATTGAAATTGATGCCTTGCTGCGCATTCAGCCCGCCGATGCCATCCAGTTGGAACACCGGGTACTGGCTGACGGTGGAAGAGCCGCTGGAAGGCGCGCCAGTCGTCTTCAACAGCACGATGGAATACGGCAAGTTGGTGCTGACCGAACCATTCCTCGGCACGTAGATGTTGCTATTGATCGCGCCGCTGTTCTGGGTATAGGTCTGGCCGTTGAAAATGATGCCGATCTGCAAGCCTGGCGCCAGCGTCAACTTCTTCGGATTCACCCAGAAATACACGTTTTCGCCTATGCTCTGCGCGCAATACAGGCTGAGGCTCTGCAATGACGATTGCCAGATTATCGTTCCTGCCGGCGCATTGGCGGAAACATATAAATTGCCGGGCAGGTTCAAGGTCGAGGTGACGCTGCCGGAACTATTGTTTCCGTTCCAGCAACCCAGCGCATGGCTGGTCAACGGCATGGCCATCAGCAATGCCAGCATCCATCCCGGCAATCCTCGGCAAATCAGTTTCTTCATTTTCCTATCGCTTTCCCGTCGTTGCCGATGGCTGGTCTTGATCGTCACTGCGGCGCGCAAACGGCATCCGTCTGCAAATATGCCGGCCCGCCGGTCTTTTGCGGCAGTTGGTAGCTGAAACGGCATTGCTGGTCCGGACCGCCGCCCCAGCTTGCCGTCAACGGCTTGCCTTCCATGCCGCGCAGGAAGGCGCGTCCGCCCTGGCCCACCATGGAGAGGAAATCTTCGCCTCTGCTGATCGTGGCGCCCACCGGCAAATGGTTGCCGTCCGGCCGCGTCAGCCTCACGATGACCGGTTTGCCCTGCTGGGTATTGAATTTCAGCATGACGATGGCTCCGGCGCGTGGCGCGTCCTGCATGCTCGTTTCCTGCAATTCCACGTCCTGGTTCATGCCTTTGGGATCCAGCGTGATTTCATTCTGGCGGTACGGCATCAACGACGACACCACCGCATAGCCGCTCTGGCTGACGCGCACGCCGTTGGTGTTGCTGACCGCGGCGCCTTCCGCCCCAGGCGCCTCGACGATGGCGAAGGATTCGCCCAGCGACTGCGCCGGCGTCACGCCTCCCGGATGGAACACCAGCGCCCCGTTCGCGCCGAGGTTGGCCTGCGATGTCTTGCCGCTGGCGCTGGCGCCGGCAGTGAGCGTGGCAACCGAAGTGGAATACTGCACGCTGCCTCCTCCGCCGCTGGTATTGCCGCCCGCGCTGTCGCGATTGATGTTGGCGTAAACGTTGTAGCTGAGGTTGCGCAGCTCGCCCGTCGTGCCGCTCAGATTGACCTGTGCGCCGGCGCTGCGGTCGCTGCTGCTGCTTGCGCTGGCGCTCAGCAGCGGGGAGTACGACTCGCGGCCCAGCGGCATGGAAACGCTCAGCATGTATTGGTTGATGTTGTTCCCGCTCGCGTCATGCGTGCGGCCGGCGGACAGATTGAAGCTCACCGACTTGAAGCTGTTGCTATAGCCCAGCTGGTAAGTGAGGTCGCGACCGCCTTGGTTCCAGTAATCCTGGGTCGAGCCGGTGAGAAACACATGGCCCCAGCGGTCGCCCAAAGGCTGATCGGCATTGAGCTGGAATTTATTCTTGGCTCGGTAGACCACCCCGACCTGATTGATCAGATTGGTATAGTCGCTCAGCTCGAGGAAACCGGCGGTCGAGAAGCGATAGGCGGCCACCGTGAAATTGGTGCGCGTCGCCTCCAGCAGCTTGCTGTAAGTCACCCGGTAACTCTGCCCCTGCATATCGCTGCCGCTGGCATTGAACGGCAGCTGGCTCGCCCATGACTGCGTCACATCCAGCGCCAGCGCGCCCAGCGGCGTATTGATGCCGGAACCGAACAGCGCGGACTGGTAGTGATCGGCGGCAATCAGGCCGCCGTACAGTGTCAGGCTGTTGTTGATGCCGCGCTGGTATGTCGCCTGCGCAAAATTCGGCCGCTTGCTCAGCGCGCCATCGCGCCACTGCCCCGCCGTGACGGCGTAGCGCGACTGGCCTTCGCGCAGTAACTGCGGCACCGCCGCGTAAGGGACGACAAACTTGCGCACGCGGCCGTCCGCCTCGGTAACCGTCACGTCCAGGTCGCCGGCAAAACCGGTGTTATAGAGGTCGTCGATGCTGAACTCGCCCGGGGGCACCACATTTTCATAAATCAGGTTGCCATTCTGGCGAATCGACACTTTGGCGTTGGTCTCGGCCACGCCGCGCACCACTGGCGCATAGCCTTGCAGCGACTCCGGCTGCATCCGGTCGTCGGAACTGAGCTGCACGCCGCGAAATGGCACGCTGCCGAACAAGTCGGACGGGGTGAAATAATCGCCGATGGTCAACACGGCGCGCCAGCCGGTGATATCGCGCTGGGTATAGGCCGAGGCATTCTGGTAGGTGCGCTGGCTCTGGCCCTTGCCGTTATCCTGCTGCGTCAGCGTGCCGTTATAGCGAAGCCGCCACAAACCGATGTTGAGGCCGGCATTGGCGCCAAAGTAATACTGCGTGGATGTCCCGGCAGAGCCGCCATTGTCATAGCGATAAGCATTGGCGTTGTAGTTGAGAAAACCGGCGAATGGGGCGCCGGCATCCCAGTACTCCGGCGCCACATAGCCGCGCGCCTGGGCGCGCAGATACTTCTGCGGAATGCTGACATCGAGACGCAAGTCGGTGCTGTTGAAGCTGGAAAACGCGCCGGGCACCACGGCGGCGATGTCCACGCAGCGGCTGGCCTCGTCGCGGGCCGGCACGCCGGCGATCTCCGGCAAACGCGAGACATCCACGCCCAAGTCATCCAGCATCGCCCGATTGAAACAGGCCAGCACCTTGCGCTCGGCCAGCTCCTTCATCAGCACATCGCGGCGGCCCAGCCAGACCGAGTTGATATAGACGTCAGCCCGATAATTGCCGGGAAAGGCCGCGCCGGTCTGATTGAAGCGCGACAGATCAACTTTTTGCCCATTTGCATTCTGATTGATGAACACCGGGTTGAACTGCACATCGTCGAGCGCGACATTTCCCGCAGCAGGCGAATCCGCGAAGGCAGCCTGGCCGCCGAACAAGCCGCAAATCAACAAGCCGAGCGGGCTAAGCGCCCAGCGGCTATCGGGCGGTCGTGTCATCAAGTGCTTCATCGCTAGATTGAGTCCTGCGGGAACGCGCAGCCCGGGCTGGCGCAAGCAAAATTATCAGGGAGCCAGCGATACGCTGTGCATGACCGGAGCGCCGTAATCGTTGATGCTCTCGTAATTGAGCCTCAGGCCGCCTTCCGGCTTGAGTTTCACATCCTTCAGCGCAAAGTCCTTGCTGCCGCCCGGCGGCACCATGCCGCCATCGGTTTCATACTCATGCTTGCCCATCAGCAGGACCGCTCGATTCAGCGAGACGTGATAGGCCGCCTGGCTGGAGGCCCGCAACATATAGCCCTTGCCGCCGGCCTGCGGCAGCAAAGACCAGGACAGCTTGTCGGCGGCCTCGTCGGACGAGCCCGGCAGGCCCGCCGGACGGTAAAACAACTTGATGCGGGAACGGAAAGCCACCTGCATGAAATTGCGCTGTTCGCTGCTGGCCTTCGGCAGCGGCGGCACATCCAGCACGTTCAGCCAGAATACCGACTCATGGTTTTTGGGCAGGTCGGCGCCGGTGAAGGTCAACCGCAAAGTCTGCCCTTTGGCGGGATCCACGCGGAAAATCGGCGGCATGATCAAAAAAGGCGCGTCCGCGGTGTCGGGCACGGATTTCTCGTTGCCGCTATCGGCCCACACCTGCACCAGCGAAGGCTCCTTGCCGGGGTTGTTGACCTTGACGGTCACCTCCCGGTCCTCAGCCTTGTACACTACGCGGGTGCCGGAAATCACCACTCCCGCCAAGGCCCCGCTGGCCCATACCGAGCCCGCAACCGCCAGGGCGACCGCCCCTCGCCATACTGCTTGTTTCATCTTCCAATCCGCCTCCAAGAAAGGGATACCGGCTGGCGGCGCGAGCGGCGCCGCCAGCCGCCTGACACCATTTACTGGTAAGTCATCGAGTACTGGACGCTGGTGTTCACCGAGCCTGCGCCAGCCGCGCCGGTGGCGATGTACTGTGCGTAGTAGCCCATGGTGGCCGAACCGCTGCTGAGCGGCACCACTTGCGAATTGGCGTTGGTGTTGAGGTTGATGGCATTGAAGTTGTTGTTCAGCAGCTGAACTTCCACATTGGTGGCGGAACCCGAGCCAGTGCTGTTCAGCAGGTTGCCGGAAGCCGGATTGATGGTCGGGCCGACTTCAAAGCGAGTCTGGGCATTTTTGAGGCCGGTAGGGCAATTGCTCAGATTGATGGCGAACGGCGTAGCACCGGCGGTCTGGCCGGTGCTGGCCAGCGCGGAAGCGCCCACGGTCGGCAAGGTTACGGTGACGTTCTGGCCGGCAGTGCCGGCGATGGTGCAGGTCTGCGCCACGATGTTTCCAGTGACGGTGATTTTGCCGTCAGCGGCCATCGCGCCAGCAGAATACAAACCCAGTCCAATCAGCGCTGCAGTTACGATCTGTTTCATTACAAAGTCTCCGTTGAAATTGCAGGCAGTGCGTCTGCCCGATTGCATGCCCCGAAATGGGCTGAAATTGAAGAGTTGTCCGACACATCAAGGCGCTTGCGACAACCGCCAGCGCCAGGCTCATCCAGCCTGCAGGCGTTATGGCCTCAGAATTTATCACCAATATCGAAATCAGATACAACAAAAAACATCAAATTAGTTTGAATTTATTTAAAGAAAATCTTAATTTGATTTAAAAAATAGGCCGATGGGGGCCTGAGGATCAGCGGCAGGACATCGCGCAAACGGGCTCCTGCGGCCATGCCATGGCTGGACAATGCTCAACTCTCATCACGTCTGCCTAGCGAACGGACCTTTATCAGAGCCTCTTGCAGCGCAGTCAGATGTGATGGAGTCGCAAGACTAAAGCAAACAAGACATAGCTTTCAATATGTTCCCACGTTGAAATTTCAACAAACAATACTCTCAACAATTTGATAAAAAAGGATTTTATTCACGATAAATTCATTTTTCTTGCGAAAGTGATGTGTCGTATTAATGCATCAAATTAATAACATTTTAAACTTTTAACTTAACAATAACACCAAATTCAAAATGAAACCGAAAAAATAATGACAAAGAAGTAACCACCGCTGTCAATACGCGTCGAATTCCCAATCGCCGCTACCCACCCTCATCTCCGCGCGTTTAAACTGGTCGGCCTCGCACCATCAAGAACCCAAGCGCCATGACGCCTTCCCGCGACCAATATCTCACCCTCAACCAACGCCGCTACCATATCCGCCGCTGGGGACCGGAGCAGGCGCCGCTGCTGGTGCTGTTGCACGGCTGGATGGACAGCTCCGCCACCTTTCAATTCCTGGTGGACGCCTTTGCGCATGACTGGCAGGTCGTTGCGCCGGATTGGCGCGGATTTGGCGACAGCCAGTGGAATGAGGGCAGCTACTACTTCCCCGACTACCTTGCCGACCTCGACGCCCTGCTGAAGCAGTTGTCGCCGGATGCGCCGGTCAGGCTGCTGGGCCACAGCATGGGTTCGATGATTGCCGGCATCTATGCCGGGATTTGCCCGCAACGCATCGCCAAGCTGGTGCTGGTGGAGGGATTCGGCCTGAACGCCACCCGACCGGCCGAGGCCCCCGGGCGCTATGCCCGCTGGCTGCGCGAGAACAGCCTGGAGATGGGATTTGAAGCGCTGGAAGACTTGCAACAGGTCTGCGCCAAACTGATCAGCCGCAATCCGCTGCTGAAGAACGAACACGCGCAATGGCTGGCGGCGGAGCTCACCCAGCCTCAAGCCGATGGCAAGGTGATCTACCGGGCAGACCCCCGCCACAAGATGATCAACCCGGTGCTGTATCGGCTGGAGGAAGCCATGGCGTGCTGGCAGCGCATCAGCGCTCCAGTGCTGTGGGTGATGGGCGAGCGCGCCTTCGACCATCCCATGGTCAGCGGCGTGATGGCCACGCTGGACGAGCGCCGCGCCTGCTTCAAGCAACTGAGTGAGGTGCGGATCGATGCCGGCCACATGATCCAGTGGGAAAGACCTGTGGAACTAGCCGCGGCGGTGGAAAATTTCCTTTTGGACAAGTAATGGACAGCAACCGCTCCCGCCAGCGCCGAGCCGATGCGAGCCTGCCGCTGGAAGGCGGCTGCAGGCTCGCTTACTGGCATTATTGGTAAGTCATGGTAAAAGTCAGCGAGGTGCTGGCGATGCCCGGCCGGATCGTAGTATCGGTCTGATAGTAGGTCGCCAGCAACGGAATGCTATAAGAACCGCCAGTGGCAGGGTTATAAGCCGACAGCTGATACTGGGTGGAAAACTGCAGCGCGCTGCCGCTGTCGCCGCTGCGCAACTGAATCCCCACGCCGGTAGCCGAAGAACCGCCATCCAGCGCCACCACGCCGCTGCCGGCGCTCCAGATGCTGGTGGTCGGATCGATCCGGTACTGAATCCCCGCCAAACCGGCCGGGCAACCGTTGACCGCCACATTGAAACCCACCGCGGCCGGCTTCATCGGCTTGTTGACGCCCTGGAAATCGCCCAGGCTGCGCTTGCCCAGATCGATGATGACACTTGGCGTGGCGCAGGACGAGGCGACAATGATGGCGCTGCCGCCGGCCTTTGCGTCAAAAACCAGCAGATTGTCCAATTGGTAGCGTACGCCGGGCAAGGCCGCGCCCGACACCACCCCCGCCCCCACCTTGCCGGTGACTACCAGCTGATAGACCAGCGCCGGCGCGGTAAAGGCATAGCTCGCATGGGGCGCCACGCTGTCGGTAACCGGGGTGACGCTGCGAAACTGGTTCAGTACCTGGATGCCGACGCCAGGCACCCCGCTTTCATAAATTCCCCCCCCCACTAGCGGCTTGGGCGTGCTGGTCAACGTCCAGCTGCGGCTGCCATAGCCGGCGCAATCCGCGTAGTTGTCGCGATTAGGCGCAAACCAGCTGAAGCTGGCAATCACCGAGCCCACCGCCGCGTTGCGCGGCACCGCATATTGGCCGGACAACGCCACCACCGGCGACAAAGCGGTAAAACCGTTGATCAGCCGGCAATCAGCGGCGGCCCACGCCGTCGGCGACAACAGCAGGCATAGCCAAGGAAACCCCGCGGGCACATTGAGCTTGGAACAAATATTAAGCATGGGAACCGCCTCCCTGAAATTCTGCATTGGCATCAATTGCCGCCGCCCGCCTTGTCATTAGCTTTATCGCCGGCCACCGTCGCCAGCGGCTGACACTGCGCGCGCAGCTGAACAAAACCCTTGTCCGGAATCTGCACAGGCAACTGATAGCGGAACTGGCATTCGCGCGTGCTTCCCGCCCCCCATCTCACGATGAGGTTTTGTCCATCCAGCCCGCGCAGAAAGGCTCTCCCGCCCTGCCCCACCATGGCAACCAGACCGCCTTTTTCATCCAGAATCGCCGAGCCAACCGGTATCGCCGCGCCGCCTTCCGGCAGAATGCTTACCAGCACCGGCCGGCCCTTCTGTGTCGGGAACTTGAGCAGCACGATGGCGCCTGCCCGCGGCACCACCTCGGCGGAGGTGGTTTGCAACTCCACCGCATCCGACATGCCCTTGGGATCGAGAGTCACCTCATTGACGCGGTAAGGCACCAGATTCGGCAACACCGCATAACCGCCACGGTTGACGGAAACGCCATTGGCGTTGCTCAGAATCGCGCCTTCCGCTCCATCCGCCTGTACCAGCCCAATCGAGTCCCCCAGCGATTGCGCCGCCACCACCCCGCCGGGATGGAACACTAACGCGCCGCTGATGCCGGCGCCCTCCTGCCTGTTTGAGCCCTGGCTGCTGGCGCTGGCGTTGAGCGTGGCCACCGAGTTGGCGTATTGCACGCTGGCGCCGCCGCCGGTCGTGCTGCCGCTGCCCTTATTGTCCTGATAGCTGGCGTATGCGTTGTAACTGAGATTGTGCTGTTCGCCGGTGGTGCCGCTGATGGAGAGCTGCTCGTTTTGATTGTGCTGGCTGTCGACCGTGGTAGTGGAGGCCAATTGCGGCGAGTAGGGGCTCTTGCCCAATAGCAGGTTCACGCTCAGCAGGTACTGCGTGACCGTTTGGCCCTCGCCGTTTCTGGTGCGCCCCGCCGAAAGCGAGAAACCTCCCCATTTGAAAGAGTTGGAATAGCCGCCCTGGAACAGGATCTGACTGCTGCTCTGGCTCCAATAGCTTTGCGCCGAACCGGACAGGAACACCCGCCCCAAACGCTCGGACAGCGGCTGATCAACATTCAGCTGCAGGCTGCGGCGCGGCCGCAGGGTGGCGGCGAACCCGCTATGCAGGCCGGCGAAATCGGTCAGCCCCAGATAACCCTCGGTCGAGTAGAAATACGAGGCCACGGAAAAGTTGGTCCGGATTCCCGGCAAGATCTTGCTGTAGTTGATGCGGTAGCTGCGTCCGCTCATGTCCCGGCTTGGCGCTACCGATGTCGACAGGTCGGAGGCGACCGACTGGGTAATATCGGTGGAGAAGGCGCCGACTATGGTGTTGAACGCCGTCCCCAGCATCAGCTCCTGATAGTGGTCGGCCAGCACGGTCGCCCCATACAGGGAAAGGTTGTTGGTCAGGCCGCTCTGATAGGAGCCCTGGACAAAGTCCGGCAGGCTGCTCAGCCTGCCGTCCTGCAATTGTCCGGCCAGCAGGCTGAACCGGTAGCTGCCTTGCCGCAGCAGTTGCGGGACGGCGGCGTAAGGCATGATGAACTGCTTGGTGCGGCCGTCGGCCTCGGTCACCGTGACGACCATGTCTCCGGCGTAACCGGTGTTGTACAAGTCGTCGATCTTGAACTCGCCTGGCGGCACCATGCCTTCATAAATGATCTTGCCATTTTGGCTGACGCTGACTTTGGCATTGGTCTCGGCCACCCCGCGCACAATCGGCGCATAGCCTTGCAGCGACTCCGGCAGCATGCGGTCATCGGAGTTGATCAACACGCCGCGGAACGGCACGCTGCTGAGCAGATCCGAAGGCGTGAAGGTATCGCCCACCGTCAACTGCGCCTTCCAGTCGGTCAGGTCGTGTTGGGCATAGGTGCCGTTGCTGGCGTAATTGCGGTGATAGCCGCCGACGCCGCCGCTGTCCTGCACCGCCAGCGAGCCGTTGTAGCGCAAGCGCCAGCCAGACACGTTGACCCCGGTATTGGTGCTGACAAAATACTGCGAGCTGTTGGATCCGTCATTTCTGTAGCGGTAAGCGTTGGCGTTGTAGCTGAGGAAGCCGGCGAGCGGCATGCCCGCATCCCAATACTGCGGATCGACGTAACCGCGGGCGCTGGCGCGCAGATAAAGCTGCGGGATAGTCACATCCAGCCGCTGTTCCGACATATCGAAACCCACTTGCGAGCCAGGGACGACTGTCGCCACATCGACGCACGCGCCATCCGTCGCGTTCTGCGCCGCCGCGGCGGCCAGATGCACGGAGTCCACGCCCAACTGCTCCAGCATGCCACGATCCAGGCAGGGCAGCACCTTGCCCTTGGTCTCGCGCAATACCACGTCGCGCCGCCCCAGCCAGGCCTGGTTGACATAGACATCGGCCCGATAGACGCCGGGCGTCGTCACATCCCCCCTGTTGAAGCGGGACAAGTCCACCGTCAGACCCTCCGACGTCTTGCCGAAGAAGGCCGGATTAAACGACAGATCCTGCGGCGCGGCGGCTGCCGGCGGCGCAACCGCTTGCCCGGCAAGAGCCGGCTGCGTGGCCGGCGGCGCTGCCGGCGTCTGAACCGTAACCGCATCCGCCGCCCAGGCCGGCTTGCCGCCACAGACAGCCAGCCATAACAGACCAACTAGCCTGGCCAAGTCCGGCGTCTGCAGTTCATCTCGCTGTTGCTGTGGTTTTTTCATGTCTTTGCCATTCATTTTGGTGAATGATTTTTCAATCATCATGAATTCAGGCGTAATTCACCCGTGTCAGGCTGGTGCAAAATGGAAAAGTCAGGGAGTCAAGACCACGCTATGGACCACCGGAGCGCCATAGTCGTTAATGGTTTCATACTGGACAGTCACCGGACCGGCCGGCAGCTGGCGCATGTCTTTCAAATTGAAGTCTTGCGTGCCGCCGGCGGGAATCATGCCGCCATCGCTGCGGAATTCATGTCCCGACGCTTGCAGCATGGTCATGTTGAAAGAAACGGAAAACGCGCTGGCATTGGCCCCCCGCAAGGCATAGCCCTTGCCGGCGGCCTGCGGCACCAGCTGCCAGCGCACTTGCTCGGCGGCATCATCCGGATTGCCGGCCAAGCCAACGGGCCGAAAGAATATTTTCAGCCGCGAGCGGAAGGCAATCTGCAGGTAGTTGCGTCCCGCTTCATCGCCCTGCGGCAAAGGCGGCACATCCAGGATGTTCAGCCAGTACACCGTTTCCTTATCCGGCGACGGTCCATCGCCGGTATAAACCATGCGCAGCGTTTGCGACTTGCCTGGTTCGATGCGGAAAATCGGCGGCATGATCAGAAATGGCGCATCCGCGGTATCGGGAGTGGATTTGGAATTGCCCTTGTCCACCCAGGCCTGCACCAAGGCGGGAGTATCGCCTGGATTGCTCAATTTGATCGTCACTTCGCGATCGCCGCCGTTGTACACCACCCTGGTGCCGGCAACGACTACATTGGCATGGGCCGCCGCCAGCGCGCCCCAGCACGCCAAAGCCAAAACCAGCCTCATTATTTGTGTGCCCATTGTTTTCCATCCGCTTGAGTCCAGCACTTAGGCAAACCCCCGCCACAAACCGCTGCAGACAGGGAACCCAGCTGCCGGCGCCAGCAACGGCGCGGCGCCGGCATCGCTTTGCGGCTTAGTTGTATAGCAGAGAGAATTGCACGCTGGTGGCTACCGACCCAGCGATGGCGACGCCAGTCGCCACGTACTGCGCGTAGTACCTCAACGAAGCCGTCCCGGTGGTGATCGACACAGTCTGCGAATTGGTATTGGGTCCCACGTTAATCGGTTGGAAATTGTTGTTCAGCAGGCCCACTTCCACATTGCCTGCGCTGCCCTGGTTGATCAGATTGCCAGTGGTCTGGTCGACGGTGGTGCCCAGTTCAAACAGCGTCTGCGCCGTGCTGCCGGTGCAGTTGGTCAGATTCAGCGTGAACGGGGTCGGAGCAGCGGTCTGGCCTGCTGTCGCCAAGGCGGTTTTGGATACCTGAGGCAAAACCACACTGAGGACAGTAGGAGACCCAGCGGCATTGCCGTTGATCTGGCAGGTATTAGCGGAAATCGTGCCGGAAATGTTGATCGTGCCATCCGAAGCATAAGCAGCAATCGGCAGACCCAGGCCCAGTCCCAAAGCGAGAATTAACGTCTTCATTTCAAGTCACCTCATAGCAAAAAATAACCGGCGGCAATACTGCCACCGCATTTAAAAATGCCATCAGAAAAAAATGGCCCTCCTCCTGCCATACAAAACAAGACGAACACAAATGCAGACTAGGTTAGAAAAAAAACAATCAAACTGCCATTAATAACAGCCAATCCTCACAAAGAAAAACACTTAGCCACTTAAAAAATAGCTTCAGAAAAATTAAAAAATCAACAAGCAAGCCAGAAGATCGCTGAAAACATCAACAAACACTAGATAATAATGAATAGCAAAAATTAAAGAATTGAATACCCTCACTCTACCAAGAAGAAGGTAATCAATGCAAAGCAGTGGATTCTGTGCGCTAGCTAACATACTGGTGGATTTTCCAAACCATCACCAGACATCACAAACCATACTCACATCAACCACCCATCAATCAACATGACCAAAAAAACCGGCAACACAACCTGGCTTTTAAATTAAAAAACCACTCCTATCAGAGTGGCAAAAATAACAAAAAAATGAAAACAAAATCATAAAAAACAGATACGCGCGCAGCACTAATCCCGCCATGTCATTGCTGATGCAGGCGAGATAAAATTCTATCTTTATTCGGTAGCGACAATCGGGAAACATAGTGATTTCGACACATAACAGTCTGTGCGCCAAGCCACATACCATCAATGCTGGCAAAAGCGTTATCGCATGGCAGACATGCTATTTATTGGTCAATAACCATAACAAAATCATCCGGTAAAATTGATGCGCTGCAGCCAATTTAGGCATGGCATTTCCCATCCAGGCAACATGTCCATGGCTTGCACTGCGCAGAAACAAGCCATATCAAGCGGCCTGACATGATCTGCCGGAAAATCCGCATGCTGGTTTAAATCGAGGGAGAAGAAGAAATTCAATCGGAAGATAGGTATAGATAACTGCCTTGCACTGACAAGCGATTCGACAGGGAATCTGATATGGAAAAAGCCCGCCAGTTGCCATGGCGGGCCTTGCACAGGTACCACTGGGGACGGCGGCTAACGATACTCGATGAGCATCACCGATTGGCCGTTGGACACGGCTTGCAAACTGGCTTTTGCAACATGTTGATTCAACGACTGGGCAGGATTCTTGGCATCCACGGTACGAGTCAGCGCAGCCGCCTCTTGGCATTGCAGCCGCAAAGACACGCCCCCGGCCGTCGCCGCCCGGGCCTGCATGGCGCAAGTCGGCTCAAGCACCCCGCCCGAAAAGTACACGACGCCCCCCGCCGCCGACGCCGCGCTGGGTGCGCTTAGCCCAATCACAGCGCCGATGACAATACCCCGAGCTAGCCCGCCGCTCCATATGCTCCTCAGATTCAACGCCCTGCCCGCAAGGCGAAACGCAGTGCATGCCTTCGCACCATCAGTCACTTCAGGAAGATCCAGGTTCATGGCCGCCATCCGTACGATATGGAAAAAGATTTAAAATGCAAACGACGTAGTTCAAACAAGATTTGAACAAGAAGCCATCAAATATCAACAAGATATCAATCAGTGTTTAAACAATTCACTCAAAAACAGTCATTTTTGTGCACACGTTTAAAGCAAACATAGTCAATGCAAATACAAATACAAGGTATGATTTTTTATTTTAAATATACTGTTTTAATTCAATTTATCCTCCGTGCCACTCCGGACAAACCGGGATAATCAGTCAATGCAAATGACTGAATGCCCGCCCCCTGCCACGGCGCCAACCATCCATCCCGGCATGCCTAGACCGATGCTTCAGGCCACGGCAGTCTCCCCCGCGCTATCCTCTCGGCGCTTTCGCAATATGGCGGAATCTCTCGCTCCGCCTGCCTTGCGATGGCTGGCGGCTAGCGCTGACAGACCGCACTCTTCGCGACAAATGGGAAAATCTGGACGCAATGCGCGCAGGATTGGGAAGACACGACCGGTAGATGGGATTTGACGCCTGGCGACCTGCCAGCAGGCGAAGGAGCCGGCCGAGTGCCGCGAAGGGAAGAGGGTGCATGCCAAGTTCAAACGCCGGATGGTGGATTTGAGCTTGGCCGCGGCCTGCGGGATGGGTGTGCTGGCAAAAAACATTGAAGCCAACACGACGGCCTGAACTTGCGGGATCAGGCGCGATCATCTACCGCCATCGATAGGCCGGCCGGACCGCCAACGGTCCGGCCGGCAAGCGGACTCAGTCCAGGTAGCGCGCCTGCAGGTGCGCGCGGTAGTAAGCTGGATTCAGCGTCTCGCCGGTGGCGCGCTCCACCAGTTCATTGGTGGTCCAACGGCTGCCCTGGCTCCAGATATTGGCGTTCAGCCAATCGAATACCGGAGCCAGATTGCCGGCGGCGATCTTTTCATCCAGCTGCGGCTCCTGCCGGCGGATGGTGGCGAAATACTGCGCCGCATACATCGCCCCCAGGGTATAGCTGGGGAAATAGCCGAAAGTGTCGGTCCAGTGAATGTCCTGCAGGCAGCCGTCGCGGTAGTTGCCGCGGGTATCCACCCCCAGATAAGCCATCATCTTCTCGTCCCACAGCGCCGGCACATCCTCGGCCTCGATCTCGCCGTCGATCAGCGCCCGCTCGATCTCGAAACGCAGGATCACATGCGCCGGGTAGCACAGCTCGTCGGCATCGACGCGGATATAACCCGGCGCCACCCGGGTGTACAACCGCGCCAGGTTATCGGCGCCGAAAGCCGGCTGCTCGCCGAAATGCTTGCCGATCAAGGGCGCGATCAATTGCAGGAAGCCGCGGCTGCGCCCCAGTTGCATTTCGAACGACAGGCTCTGGCTTTCATGAATGCCCATGGAACGGGCGCGCGCCACCGGCTGCGACAACAGCCCGCGCGGCAGGCTCTGCTCATAGCGGGCATGGCCGGTTTCGTGAATGATGCCCATCAGGCTCTGCACGAAATCGTCGTCGCGGTAGCGGGTGGTGATGCGCACATCTTCCGGCACGCCGCCGCAGAAAGGATGGTTGCTGACATCCAACCGGCCGCCGTCGAAATCGAATCCCAGCAGGCCCATCACCTCAAGGCCCAGCTGGCGCTGCTTCTCCACCGAGAAGGGTCCCTGCGGCTGGATCACGCTTTCGCCGGCCTGCTTGTCGCGCGCCTTGGCAATCAGCCCCGGCAGCCAGGTTTTCACGTCGCCGAAGATGCGCGCGATGTCAGCGCTCTTCATGCCCGGCTCGTATTTGTCCAGCAGCGCATCGTAGCCGCTGCCGCCTTGCGCTTGCGCCAGCAGGCCGGCCTCCTCGCGCGCCAAGCGCAATACTTCGCGGAAGTTCTGCAGAAAGCCCTGCCAGTCGTTGGCGCGCCGCTGGCTGCGCCAGGCGTGCTCGCAGCGCGCCGCCGCCAGCGACTTGGCTTCGATCAGTTCCGCCGGCAGCAGATTGGCCAGCTGCCAGTCGCGGCGAATTTCGCGCAGATTGGCGCGCTGGCTTGGGTCCAGCGCCTCCTGCTCGGCGGCGTCCAACTGCGTTTTCAGTTCCGGCGCCGTGATCAACTGATGCATCAACACCTGCAACTCAGCCTGGGCCGCGGCGCGCGCCTCATTGCCCTTGCTCGGCATCATGGCCGCCTGGTCCCAGCTGGCGATGGCGGACAGGTGGCCAAAATGGTGCAATCGTTGAAAAGTGCGGGTCAGGCTCTGATAGGCCGTCTGATTTCCCATGAGATTCTCCCTGATAGTGAAGAAAACATACTCTCATGAGAATAATTGATATTCAAGATAAGATGAGAAGCAAAAAATTCATTAAATCATATGAAAAACAAGAGAAAAAATCAGATCACCAGCCAGAATTAATGATTTTTACTCATTCAAAATCCTATGGAGAGGCTGATTCCCCCTTATCCGTCCCCACCCGTTGCCGGGCAAAGGGAAACGACTGCCAATAGGGAAAATATTCACGCACCGCCGGCAGCAACAACTGCCGGTCGGCAGGGTCCTGCAGATGCAGCAGCAAGCCATCCACCGCCATCCGGTAGCTGGTGGAATCAAATGGATGAGGATCCAGCAGAAACAGCAGCGCCTTCAACAGGATGCCACGCTGGCGGATCACCTCGTCGGGATGGCCGTCCTCGAACAGCTTGCCCAAATACAGGCCCAGCGAGGGAGGAAACCGGCGAAACCGCCGCCGCTGCATGACATCCACCAGCTCATCAAAGGTGCCGGCGAGCAAAATCGCCGGGTTGAACAGGGAGAAGCCGCTGCGGGAGGTGATCTCCACCACCTTCTTCATGTCATTGAGCCAAAAGCAATAGAATTCGCGGCAACAGCTCATCGCCAGCACCCGCTCCTGGAGCGGGCAATCCGCGACAAAAACTTCGACAACCGCCTGATAGGTTTCGACAGTGCGCGGCAGCCCCGACAAGCGCGCCAGCAAACGCAGCAGCAACGCCCGCCTCTGCTCCACCACTTCCTGCGCCGCGCCCAGACGGGCAATCAGCTGCAGATACGCCTCCAGCGCAGCCGCCACATCCGCCATCCCACCCTCCAGCCGGCCGAAACCGCCTCAAACCGGCAACACACCAGACATTCCACATCGCCAGCTTTCAGCATACAAACCTTGCGCGGCCGGAACAACAAGCAACTCCAGCCTTCAGCGCCCAGGCCGCAGGATCAGGCGCAAATCGGCGCCAACTTTGCCGACATCGACAATATCCAGCCTGACCTTGTCCGCCAGATCGGTCAACGCCGGCCAGGCGAACAGACCGCGCGCCGCATCGCCCGCCAGCGACGGCGCCAGATACAGCACGATTTCGTCCACCAGCCCGGCCCGCAGCAAGGCGCCGTTCAAGCCGGCGCCGGCTTCCACCATCAGCTGATTGACGCCGCGCGCCGCCAGTTGCCTCAGCAGGTCGGTCAGATCGGCGCCGCCGTCGCCTCTTGCCAGCATCAGCGCCTCGACGCCCTGCCGCTGATAGGCGGCCAAGCGCGCCGGATCGGCGGCGCAGCTGGCCAGCAATACGCGCCCGCCCTGGTAGATACGGCTGGATGGATCGGTTTTCAACGCGCCGTCCAGCACCACCCTCCATGGTTGGACCGCCACCGGCACTTCGCGCACCGTGAGTTGCGGATTATCCGCCAGCACCGTGCCGCTGCCGGTGAGGATGGCGCAATGCGCGGCGCGCAGGCGCTGCACGTCCAGCCTGGCTTGCGGCCCGGTGATCCACTTGCTGCTGCCATTCAGCAGCGCGGTCTTGCCGTCCAGCGTGGCCGCTGCTTTCAGGGTCACCCACGGCCGACCGCGCTCGACGCGCGACAGGAAGCCGCGGTGCACGCGGCGCGCCTCCGGCTCCATCAGGCCCGCCGCCGCGGAAATGCCGGCGGCCTGCAGCATGGCGATGCCGCGGCCTGCCACCTCATGATACGGATCGACCATCGCCGCCACGACGCGGTCGATGCCCTCGGCGATCAGCCTCTCCGCGCACGGAGGGGTGCGGCCATGGTGGCTGCACGGCTCCAAGGTCACGTAGGCGGTAGCACCGCGCGGGCTATCGCCGCGCGCCAGGCAATCCTTGATGGCCTGGATTTCCGCGTGATCGGAACCCACCGCCAGCGTCGCGCCCTCGCCTATCACCTTGCCTTCGCGCACCAGCACGCAGCCGACGCCGGGATTGGGCGCGGCGCGGCGGGTCGCGCCTTCGGCCAGCCGCAGCGCGCGCTGCATATACAGGTGATCGTCGGCGCTGTAATCCATCATGCTCGATTCTTCCATTCATCGGCCAATAGGCCGTAACAACGCATATTCCAGTAGCGGCCGTTCAGATACTGCGCGTCGCGCAGCTCGCCTTCCAGCCGGAAGCCCAGGCTTTCCGCCACCTTGCAGCTGCGGGCATTTTCCGGCGCGCAACCCAATTCCACTCGATGCAGGCCCAGCTCGTCGAACCCATGGCGCAATAGCTGCCGCAGCGCCTGCTGCATCACGCCCTTGCCGACATGACAATCCGCCAGCCAATAACCGATGCGCGCATAGCGATGCGCTTGGCTGATGCCGTGCAATGAACAGATGCCGGCGATCTCGCCGTCCACTTCGATCAACCGGTGGGCGCTGCGCCCTTCCGCATTGCCCTGAACCTGCTGCCGCAGAAAAACCGCGGTATCCGCCGCCGACTGCGGCTTGACGATGCCGGCCATCCATTGGCTCAGCGTGGTGCGATAGCTTTCAATCAAGGCATACAGCGCCGCCGCATCGGCAGCGGGATCGGCGGGCCGGATGGTCACCGTGGGCATCGCAATCCTTTCCACTCCCTGGCCAGCAGGCTGTACTGGCAGGCATCATGGTAGCGACCGTGCAAATACAGGCCGTCGCGCTGCACGCCTTCCAGGCTGAACCCCAGACGCTCGGCCACCGCCCGGCTGCGCGCGTTCTCCACGCCCGCCACGATGGCGATGCGGTTCAGGCCCCGTTCGCCGAATCCGATATCCAGCACCTGCGCCACCGCGCCGCGCATCAGGCCGCGGCCGACAAAACGGTCGGCCAGCCAGTAGCCCAGGCAGCCGGAACGATGCAGCGCGCTGACGCCATGGATATCGATGCAGCCGGCCAACTAGCCGTCAGATTCGATCAACCAGGTGGTACAGGCCGCGCCGTTGCGCTGGCCATCGGCGATGCCGGCCAGAAACTGCCGGCTGTCTTCCACGCTGCGGGTGGCATCCACCCACGGCAGCCAGGCCCGCAGCGTCTGGCGGCTCTCGTCTATCAATGCGAACAGCCGCTCGGCGTGGTCAACGCCGGGCGGCAACAGGGCAAGGTGTGTCTGGGCGAGGGTAGTCATGGCATCTTTAAAATGACAAAGAAATAGCCAGACTAATCAGCCCTCTCCCAAACTGTCAATGCGAGGACTTCTGGATTTCCTTGATAGCGTCGGTAAATTCGGAAATATCCTGAAAACTGCGGTAAACCGAGGCGAAACGAACATAGGCCACCTTATCCAGCCGCGCCAGTTCGTTCATCACCATCTCGCCGATCTGGCGGCTGCTCACCTCGCGCTCGCCCAGTTGCAGCAGCTTGTGGCAGATGCGGTCTATCGCCTCGTCCACCAGCGTGGTCGACACCGGCCGCTTGTGCAGCGCCCGCAAAAAGCTGGTGCGCACTTTCTCGATGTCGAATTCAGAACGATGACCGGCGGTTTTCACCACTTGCGGCATGCGCACATCCGCCGTTTCAAAAGTCGTGAAACGCTTGTCGCAGGCGGGGCAGCGCCGGCGTCGGCGTATGCTGGTCCCATCCTCGCTGACGCGGGAGTCGATCACCTGGGTATCGGCGTTGCCACAAAACGCGCATTTCATGCCAATAGTCCTGAAGATTGTAATAGTTGAATGTTATCAGCAAAGCCTGCCGCTGACATCGCCGGATATCGCCAAATCAATCAATGGTCATTTTACATGTCGATAAAATCGGCGTTCATATGACAGCTTGCAGCGCGCCAGGTTCTCAAGCGGCTTATCCGCGCCAGGCTGCGGCGTGAGGGAAGGCTAGGCGGCATCGCCCAAAGCATGGGCGAGATCGCCTTGAACCATCCCGGCGGGAAGCGCGCCGACTATGGCCAGGCCTGCGACGAGCGTCGTGCCGAACATGACTGTCGCCATGCCCTCCCGCTTCTTAAGACCGCCCCCTGACCGACATGCCATCCATCAAACTCCATGCGATGCCCGCGCCCAGCCTGATTTCGAGCGCTGCCAGCGCATCAAGGAAGCGGGGCCGGCGCGCGATAAAAAAAGCCGCTCCCGGGAGCGGCTTTTCCACCTGCGCGGCCAAGCTTACTTGGCATACACCGGGAAGCGGTGACACAAAGCGGTGGCCTGTTCGGCTACGCGGGCGATCACCGCGTCATCGTTCGGATTGTCCAGCACATCGGCCACCAGGTTGGCGACTTCGATCGCCTCGGCTTCCTTGAAGCCGCGGGTGGTGATGGCCGGCGAGCCGATGCGGATGCCGGAGGTGACGAACGGCGTTTCCGGATCGTTGGGAATGGCGTTCTTGTTGACGGTGATGTGGGCGCGGCCCAGCAGCGCGTCGGCCGCCTTGCCGGTCAGGCCCTTGGCGCGCAGGTCGACCAGGAACACGTGGCTCTCGGTGCGGCCGGACACGATGCGCAGGCCGCGCTCGGCCAGGGTCTTGGCCATGATGGCGGCGTTCTTCAGCACTTGTTCCTGATAAACCTTGAACTCCGGCTGCAGCGCTTCCTTGAAGGCGATGGCCTTGGCGGCGATCACATGCTCCAGCGGGCCGCCCTGCAAGGTCGGGAACACATTGCTGTTGATGCTCTTCTCGAACTCGGCGCGGGCGAGGATGATGCCGCCGCGCGGACCGCGCAGCGTCTTGTGGGTGGTGGAGGTGACGAAGTCGGCGTGCGGCACCGGATTCGGGTACAGGCCGGCGGCCACCAGGCCGGCGTAGTGCGCCATGTCCACCATGAAGTAGGCGCCGACCTTCTTGGCGATCTGCCCCATGCGCTCGAAGTCGAAGCGCAGCGCGTAGGCGGACGCGCCGCCGATGATCAGTTTCGGCTTGGTTTCCATCGCCACGCGTTCCATATCGTCGTAGTCGATTTCTTCCTTGTCGTTCAGGCCGTAGGCGACGATGTTGAACATCTTGCCGGACAGGTTGGCCGGCGAGCCGTGGGTCAGGTGGCCGCCGTGGCCCAGGTTCATGCCCATCACGGTGTCGCCCGGCTTCAGAATGGAGAAGTACACCGCCTGGTTGGCCTGGCTGCCGGAGTGCGGCTGCACATTGGCGTATTCGGCGCCGAACAGTTGCTTGACGCGATCGATCGCCAGCTGCTCCACCACGTCGACATGCTCGCAGCCGCCGTAGAAACGCTTGCCGGGGTAGCCTTCGGCGTACTTGTTGGTCAGCTGGGAGCCCTGGGCTTCCATCACCGCCGGGCTGGTGTAGTTCTCCGAGGCGATCAGTTCAATATGATCTTCCTGGCGCTGGCACTCGGCGGCAATCGCGGCGGCGAGTTCGGGGTCGAATTGGGCAATCGTCTGGTCGGCAGCAAACATCGTCTGGCTCTTCCATCAATGGGTTAACGATCGGGCCATTCTACACGAAATGCCCGGCATGAAATCTTGACGTCAAATAAGCCGGGCCCCTCTTGGCGCGCCAGATGCCGGAACCGCCGCCGCCGAAACGCGGCTCATGCGCGCGCCCAGCAGCGGCCGCGGCCGCGCGCGAGCGCGTCTGGCCGCGCCTCCCTGACGGAAAAATCCGGCTATCCGCCGGGTTTCGCGGCTGGCCGGGATCCACCCCGGCCAAGCCCCTGCCCTGCCTGCGACATCACACCGCCCAGCAGGCGCATCCGAGCGCGCCGAAAAAGCCCTTCGCATCGGACACCGGCAGACTGGAAGCCCAGGCGCGGGCGTGGTCATGGCCGTGCAGGCCGCAGGCGCTGGCGCAAGCGCAGGCGGCGACCGACTGCCGTTGCAGCGAATTGCGCCCCGCCCGCTCCGGCTCGCCCCAGGCGGCGTAGCCCTTGAAAGTCCGCGCCGGCGACCAGTCCGGCATCGCCGGCGGCAGCGGATTGTCGTCCAGCGCGGCGAAATCCCCGGCGGCGTAGACAATGCGGCCGCCTACCAGGGTGAGCTCGGAAGTCAGGAAGGAAATGTCGTTCTCGGGGCAGGCGAAGAAATCCCGGTCCGGCACGATCAGGTCGGCGAACTGGCCGGCGGCGATGCGGCCGCGCTTGCCGTCCTCGTTGGCGAACCAGGCCACGTTCTCGGTCCACATCCGCAGCGCGGTTTCGCGGTCCAGGCAGTTGCGCTGCGGGTAGAGCCGCAAGCCGCCAACGGTCTTGCCGGTGATCATCCAAGACAGCGACACCCAGGGGTTGTAGGAGGCGACGCGGGTGGCATCGGTTCCAGCCGACACCTTGACGCCCTTGGCCAGCATGCGGGCGATAGGCGGCGTGGCTTCCGCCGCGGCCACGCCGTAGCGCTCGACGAAGTACTCGCCCTGATAGGCCATCCGGTGCTGGACCGCGATGCCGCCGCCCAGCGCCGCGATGCGGTCCATCGAGCGCTCGGAGATGGTTTCGGCGTGGTCGAAGAACCAGTTGAGGCCCTGCAGCGGGATGTCCTGGTTCACTTTCTCGAACACGTCCAGCGCGCGGGCGATGGTTTCGTCATAGGTGGCGTGCAACCGCCACGGCCAGCGATTCTGCGCCAGGATGCGCACCACCTCTTCCAGCTCGCCCTCCATTTCCGGCGGCATGTCCGGGCGCGGCTGGCGGAAGTCCTCAAAATCGGCGGCGGAAAACACCAGCATCTCGCCGGCGCCGTTGTGGCGGAAGTAGTCGTCTCCTTGCTTGTATTTGACGCTGGAGGTCCAATCGAGAAAGTCCTCTTTCTCCTGATGCGGTTTTTGAGTGAACAGGTTATAGGCCAGCCGCACCGTCATCTGGCCGCTGTCGGCCAGTTGCTGGATCACCGCGTAATCGTCCGGATAGTTCTGGAAGCCTCCGCCGGCGTCGATGACGCCGGTCACGCCCAAGCGGTTCAGTTCGCGCATGAAGTGGCGCGTGGAATTGAGCTGGTAATCGAACGGCAGCTTGGGGCCCTTGGCCAGCGTGGCGTACAAGATGGCGGCATTGGGCTTGGCCAGCAGCAGGCCGGTGGGGTTGCCGTTCGCGTCGCGGACGATTTCCCCGCCCGGCGGCGGCTGGGTGTCGCGGGTATAGCCGACGGCGCGCAAGGCCGCGCCATTGAGCAGCGCGCGGTCGTATAGGTGCAGCAGGAACACCGGGGTGTCCGGGGCGGCGGCGTTGATTTCCTCCAGCGTGGGCAGGCGCTTTTCGACGAACTGGTGCTCGGTGAAGCCCCCCACCACCCGCACCCATTGCGGCGCGGGAGTGACGGCCACCTGCCGCCGCAGCATGTCCATCGCGTCGGCGAGCGAGCGCACGCCGTCCCAGCGCAGCTCCAGATTGAAGTTGAGGCCGCCGCGCACGATATGGGTGTGGTTGTCGATCAGGCCGGGCAATGCGCCGCGGCCCTTGAGATCGACAACGCGGGTGGCGGGCCCCGCCAGCGCCATGATCTCCTGATCGTCGCCCACCGCCAGGAACTTGCCGTCATGGATGGCGACGGCGCTGGCGCGGGGGCGGCGCGAGTCCAGCGTGGTGAAGCGGCCGTTGCGCAGAATCGCGTCGGCTACAGTGCGGATGCTCATTGTCGCGTCTCCTGATGCGTCGCTGTCGGGCCATCATGCGGTTGGTGCGGCGGCCTGGCGCAGCCGGAGGGAGCGCCAGCACCGGCCGACGATCAGCCTTCCTCGGCGCCGAACATGGCCTTGGCGTAGCCTATGCCCAGGCCGTAGCCGCCGCCCAGCTTCCTGGCGATGCCGGTGGTCAGCTCATAGGTATCCGTGCGCGCCCAGTCGCGTTGCAGTTCCAACAGGTATTGCAGCGCGGTCATCGGCTGCGCGCCGGCCTGCAGCATGCGCTGCACCGCGCGCTCATGCGCCTCGACGGAGACGTCGCCGCAGGCGTCGGTGATCACGTAAACCTCAAAGCCCTGCGCCAGCGCGGACAGCGCCGGGCCGACGATGCAGACGCTGGTCCACAAGCCGGCCAGCACGATGCGCGGCTTGCCGATTCGGTTGACCTGGGCGATCACCGCGGCGTCCTCCCAGGTGTTCATCGAGGTGCGGTCCAGCAACCGCTGATCCGGGAACGGCGCGGTCACCTCGTCGAACATCGGCCCGGAGAAGCTTTTCTCGGCCACGGTGGTGAGAATGGTGGAGACGCCGAAACCCGCGGCGGCGGCGGCCACCAGGCCGGCATTGTTGCGCAGCGTGGGGATGTCGATGGAGTGGGTGGCGAAGGCCATCTGCGACTGGTAGTCGATCAGGATCAGGGTATGGTCGCGCGGGGTCAGCAGCAGCGGGCTAGCGGTGGCGGCAGCGGTGATGGTCATGGTGTGATCCTCGTTTTTATGTGGGAAGGGTTGGGACAATAGGTGAAACCATGCGATGGAATGCGGGCAGGCCCGCCTCGGTATTTACCCGCGGGTATCGACCAGAATGAGTTCCGCATCCTGGCTGGCGACCACGCGGAGCCGCTCCAGGTCCTTGATGGCCGCGCCGTCGCGGGCCTGCAGCGCAATGCCGTTGATTTCCGCCAGACCGCTTGCCAGCACCAGATAGCCGCGCCGCCCCTCGCCCAGCCGGTACTCCGCCGCTTCCCCGGCCTTGAGGGTGGCGCCGAGCACGCGGGAATGGGAGCGGATAGGCAAGGCGTTGTCGTCGCCGTCCATGCCGCTGGCCAGCGCGACGAACGCGCCGGAGCGGTCGGCCTTGGGAAAGGGTTTGGCGCCCCAGGACGGCTCGCCGCCGCGCCGGTCCGGCATGATCCATATCTGGAAAATGCGGGTGACGCCCGACTCCAGGTTGTATTCGGAATGCGTGATGCCGCTGCCGGCGCTCATCACTTGCACATCGCCGGCCTCGGTGCGGCCCTTGTTGCCCAGATTGTCCTGGTGGGTGATCGCGCCTTCGCGGACATAAGTGACGATTTCCATATCGGCGTGCGGATGCGGCGGGAAGCCGCTGCCAGGCGCGATGGTGTCGTCGTTCCACACCCGCAGCGCGCCCCAGCTCATGCGCGCCGGGTCGTAGTATTCGGCGAAGGAAAAATGATGCTTGGCGTCGAGCCAGCCATGATGGGCTCCGCCTAGGCTGGCAAATGGACGGTGTTCAATCATGGTGTTCTCCTGACGGCGTTAAGTGGATATAGCCACTATAAACGCCTCGCCAAACCATGTTAATGGGATATAAAGAATAGTATCCTTTCCACTTTTGACATGATCAGCCCTCTCAAGACTGCCATGATGATAAAATTGGAATCAATCTCATCGCTTTGCCTGCGGAACCGATATGAAAAAACTGCCCGATCTTGAAGCCTGGGCGATTTTCGCCAAGGTGGCGGAGTGCGGTTCCTTCGCCCGAGCCGCCGCCGAGCTGACCCTGTCGCAAGCCACGGTGTCCAAGGCCATCACCCGGCTGGAAGCCCGGATGAAGACCATGCTGTTTCACCGCACCTCGCGGCGCATCACGCTGACCGAGGCCGGCGACGCCGCGCTGGAGCGGGCCGCCCGCATCCTGGCGGAGGGCGAGGCGGTGGAAGCCGACATCGCCGAACAATCCAGCAGCCTGCGCGGACCGGTGCGCGCCACCGCGCCGATGTCCTTCGGCATTTCCCACCTGGCGCCGCTGCTGCCGGAGTTCATGGCGCGGCACCCCGAGGTGGAGCTGGACTTCCACTTCAGCGACGAAAAGGTGGATCTGCTGGCGAACCGGCTGGACATCGCGCTGCGGATCGCCTCGCTGGCCGACTCCAGCCTGCTGGCCAGGCGGCTATGCACGGTGCGCATCCTGCTGGTTGGCGCGCCGGCGTATTTCCAGCGCCACGGCCGCCCGCGGCACCCCAAAGAATTGGCCGGCCATCGCGCCTTGCAATACAGCTACTCGCCAAGCAGCCATTGCTGGAGCTTCCGTCATGAACAGCAGGGGGAGTTTGCGCTGGAGATGCCCGCTCCGCTGCGGGTCAACAACGCCGAGGCGCTGGCGCCGGCCTTGCGGGCCGGGTTGGGACTGGCGCTGCAGCCGGAGTTCCTCGCCTGGCAGGATTTGCAGTCGGGCCAGTTGGAAACCGCGATGACGGATTGGCGGGTCGATCCCATCGCCCTGTACATCCTGACGCCGCCGGGCCGCAGCCGGCCGGCGCGGGTGCAGGCGCTGATCGACTACCTGGCCATCCGCCTGGCCGGCGCGCCGTGGGCCCAAGCCATGGAATCAGCCCCGGACCAGGCCTAGCCAGCAGCGCCGTGCGCAGGCAAAAATAAAGCCCCGCGCTTGCGGGGCCGGGTTCGCGCGGGCGGACGGCGGACGAAATCTTACAAATCGTCGGCGGTGAAAAACAGCGGGACACCGTCGCGGCTTTCCGGCTGCAGCTCGGCGATCGCATGCACGTCGCGCACATGGCACTCGGCCATCAGCTCGCGGAAGTTCTCCTCGATCAGCTTGACGTTGTCCAAGGACGCCAGCGGCCAGACGAACGCTTCCCAGTTGCGCTCGTCGCCCCTGGCCGACAGCGTGAAATGCAGCTCGCCGTTGTCGTGGGCGGAAACGATGGCCACCGGCTCCTTGTCCAGCTCGCGCAGGCGGCGGATCTGGCTGCTGGCGAATACCTGCAGCGCCACCTCGAAGCGGGCGAAGTTGCCGGCCACCAGCGCCTGCATCACAGGCAGCGGCGGGCGGGCGATAGGGAACAGCGTCACGCCGTCAGCCTTGAGCTGCTCGCCGAGCAACTTCATCACCGGCATCCCCCAGGCACCCACCGCGCCGCCCTGGCGCAGCGGCGACGGCTCGCCGTCCCGCTGGATCGCCACGCCCATCAGGTAGCGCAGGAACACCCCCTCCTCCTTTACCGTAACCGGCGCCGCCTGCTGCGGCAGCGCATCCCGAGCCGCCTCGTGCTTGCGGGTCAGCTGGTACAGCGTGGCGGCGTCCAGCCCCACCACGCTGTCGGGGTGCAACAATGCGCCGGACAAGGCGACATCGCCGTCGGCGGCGAACACGCCATGCTGGCGCAGCAGCGCATTCAGACCGGCCACATCGGCGATCTCGCCCGGCAGCGTCGTTTCGCTGCGGCTGCCGGCCACCAGCACCAGCGGCATAGCGAACACCTGCGCGCGCGCGCCGCCGGTTTCCTCCACCGCCTGGCGCAGCCCGTCCCATACCACCTGATAGCAGGCTTGCGTCGGCACCATCGCCAGCGCCACCGAGATCGACAGCAGCTCGCCGCGCTGCAGCATCTCATCCATGGCGGCGACCAGCGCCTGGCGCCACATGTCGCGCTCGCCGGCATCGGGCGCATCCAGCACCGATTGGGCATGATGGATCAGACGATTGGTCAGGGAAACTTGCGGGTGGTACTGGCGTGGATCGGGAAGAATATGGCGGACTGCGTCCATGTGCTGACATCCTGCTGCAAACGGAAAAAACGTATTGTGGCACAGCTGCCACGTTATGGGGCGGCCGCGCGCCAGACATGACCATATGCTGGACGCCTGCAATTCCGGCCCTTTCCCGGCCTCATGTATCGAAGCGCGACAAAAACTTACATTTCTCGACATTTTCGGAAACGCAAATGTTGACACTCGCTACCGCAATCCGGATAATCCGTTCTCGTTGAGATGCAGCAATTGCTTCTTGATAGTTTCTCCTCTATTTCTCCTTTGTAGACTTGGCGCGGGCCGTAAGGCACCGCGCATTTTTTTTGCCTACCCGCCGCGCAATCCCTGGCAAAAATCTTACAAATCATTGCGATATACACAATATCTTCACAACTTGTCCAACTGTCCACCTGCCGCATTCGCCACAAGAACAGGCCGCAAAGGCATGGGCAATCTCGCAAGCGCCTGTCGCACAAAAACCCAATATGGTAATTTACATAGAGTCACAAATTCTATTGTCATTTCGCAAATATTTCACTTACGAAACAAAACGAATATTGAAACGGCGGAATGATTCGATTTTTACCAAATGAACCGAATAGAGGACATACAGACAAAACGCGCGCGGGAAGGGGCTGGACCGACGCCGCCCCTCACAAGTTCCCGACTGTCGGACAGGAGCGTGGGCTATGCTAGCACTATCGCCTGACTTGATTATGACAAACATCAAGACCTAACCAACTTACCCGCCGTTTTGCCAGTTCCACCGCTCCCGCATCGCCAGGAACCCGCCGCCCCCGCAACAGTCCCAGCTTGTTTACCGATTCCTCCCCTGCCATGCCCATACACAGCCTCAACCTGTCCGGCTTCCGCTCCATCCGCAAACTCACGCTGGAACTGGACGCGCTCAATGTGGTGGTGGGCGCCAACGGCTGCGGCAAATCCAATCTTTACAAAGCCATCAAATTGCTGCACGACGCCGCCGAAGGCCGACTGTCGCCGGCGCTGGCGCAGGAAGGCGGCGTGCAGAAGGCGATGTGGGCCGGAGGGCCGCGCCGCGGCGACCGCGCTCGCGCGCCCAGGCGCATGATTCTGTCGGCCAGGCTGGATGACTTTGACTACGAACTGCAACTGGGCTACCCCGAACCCAGCAGCAGCCTGTTCGCGCTGGACCCCTTGATCAAGGAGGAAAACCTGTGGCTGGCCGGCCACGGCCGCCGGCCCTCCACCCTGCTGCTGGAACGGCGCAACCAAGCGGCCTTCCTCTGCGGCGCAGACGGCGAACGCAACGCCTACCCCACCAGCCTGCGCGCCGAGGAGTCGATCTTCGGCCAACTGGCGGAGCCGCACCGCTACCCCGAGCTGTCGCAACTGCGCGAGACCCTGCGCAACTGGCGCTTCTACCACGAGTTCGCAGTGTGGCCGGGCTCGCCCTTGCGCGCGCCGCAAGTCGGCATCCGCTCGCCGGTTCTGGCTCACGATGGCGCCAACCTGGCCGCCGCCTACCAAACCATCGTCGAAATCGGCGATCGCGATCTATTGCGGGATATCCTGGCCAGCGCCTTTCCCGACAGCGGCTTCCAGGTGGAGGTCCAGCAAGGCCGCTTCCAGCTGCTGATGCAGCGCAACGGCTTGCTGCGGCCGCTGGAAAGCGCGGAGTTGTCCGACGGCACCTTGCGCTTCCTGTGCCTGGCGGTGGCGCTGCTCAGTCCGCGCCCGCCGGCTTTCATGGCCTTGAACGAGCCGGAAAACAGTCTGCATCCGGCGCTGCTGCCCGCGCTGGCGCGGCTGATCGCCGAGGCCAGCCGCTACAGCCAGTTGTGGGTGACCAGCCATTCTCCGCAATTGGCGACGCTGATCCGGCGCCATCGGCCGCTGCGGCAGTTTGCATTGCAAATGCGCGATGGCGAGACGGCGCTGGACGACGAATGAGACCCCAGACCAGCCGGATTGGAACCGCCAGCGCGGCAGCCTAGAAAATTGGTAGCGTTTACTTTTGAAATGAACTTCCCGCTGGAGAGCCGAGTCTGACTGGTGTTATGTCTATTTTTATAAACACTATGTCGAAAAAATTACTCTCTCCGTTGTCCCTGGCCTGGCTGACGCTCATGGCCGCCATCGCCTGCGAAATCGTCGGCACCTCCTTCATGGCCGTCGCCGCCCGCAGCGGGGCTTACCAAGGCTATCTATTGATGGCCGGCGCGCTGGCCTTGTCCTATTACCTGCTGTCGCTGGCCTTGCGGGCCATCTCGGTAGGCGTGGCCTACGCGGTGTGGGAAGGCCTGGGACTGATCGGCCTCACCGTGGTCAGCGTCTGGCTATTCGGCGAAAAGCTGGTGGCGCAGGAACTGCTGGGCCTGGGCCTGGCCTTGCTGGGGCTGGCGTGCGTGACGCTGGGCGAAACCCATGACGAGGTGGCGGCATGAAAACCGTCTATCTGTTGTTCGTGCTGGCTTCGGCGCTGATAGAAGTGGGCGCCAACCTGATGCTGGAAAAATCCGACGGTTTCCGCCGCAAGGCCTGGGGTTTCGGCGCCATCACCCTGGTATGGCTGGCGTTCGCGCTCTTGGGGCAGGCGGTGAAAGGCATGGACTTGGCGATAGCCTACGCGCTGTGGGGCGCCATCGGCATCCTGGGCACCGCGCTGGGCGCGCGCGTGCTGTATAAACAGAAACTCAAGCCGATAGGCTGGGCCGGCATCGCCATCGTCTCCGCCGCGGTGGTGACCTTGTCCACCGTGTAATAACAGCCAGGCCCGAAAATTTCACCGCACGGTGCAATTCTCAGGCCCGGCTGCCCCCTTGGCAGACCGCCCGGCAAGGGCGGCCCGTTCTTGGACAGGCTGGCGGGGCGCGCCCCGCCGGGAAAGACCGAGCTTACTTGTTGTCCAGCGAGAACGACTGCAGTTCGGAAACGTACTGCTCGTTGCGCGTTCCGCCGCCGCCATAATATTCCTCTACCGACTTCACCCAGCGCTTGATTTCGGGCACTTACCAGAACGCCTTGTAAGTCCGGCCGGTGAACGTCTGGCTGTCCACTTTGCGCACCTGCCCCACCACCGTGGTATTGCCGGCATTGTTGCTGATGGCCTGGCCCACCGACACCGACGGCTTGCGCACGCCGCTCCATTGTCCCTAGGCCTCGATCTTCAGCGCGTTGAACTTGCCGGCAGGCACTTCGACGGGCTCGAAACCGACCACCGTGTACTTGCTGTCCCATTGCAGGCTCTTGAAGTTATTCGCCGGATGGGGATCGGTGTACTTGAGCGCCCAGCTCTTGCCTATCGTCAGCGGAAAGGACAAGGGCTGATTGGTCAGTGTCTCCACGCCGTCGAACTCGCGCACCACGCTCCAGTCGCGGTTCCAGAACGACACGCTGGGCGGCTGGCTGGTGCCGGCTTTCTTGGTCTCGAGGTAGATCAGCCTCGACGACACCCGGGCGACGGTAAATTCATTGCTGGTCTCGCCCCAGCCCGCCCCCGCCTTTTCCGTGGTCATTCGGTAGACCCATTTGTCGCCGGCTTTCACATCAGGCTCGCCCCAGGATTGAGCATGCGCCGCCGCGCTCGCGCCAACGCACAGCGCCAGGAAAATCGTCTGTCTCACCGGATCACTTTCTTTAACCAGTCAGTCAGCGGGCATCATAATCAAGCCGGCGCGCGGACATATTAAAAGTCATTGAAATCATGTTAATAAACATAAAAAAAGCAGCCGGACCCGGCTGCTTGTGATCCTGCCCGGCGGCGCGCTACTTTTCCACCTGCGACACATCGCGCACCGCGCCGGTGTCGGCGCTGGTGGTCATCGCCGCGTAGGCGCGCAAGGCCGGGCTGACCGCCCTTTCGCGGCCCAGCGGCTTCCAGGCATTGCCGCCGCGCGCCTCCATCGCCGCGCGGCGTTGGGCCAGCGCGCTGTCCGCCACCGCCAGATGAATGCGGCGATTCGGGATGTCTATTTCTATGGTGTCGCCCTCTTCCGCCAGGCCGATGGCGCCGCCCTCCGCCGCTTCCGGCGAAGCATGGCCGATGGATAGGCCGGAGGTGCCGCCGGAGAAGCGGCCGTCGGTCAGCAAGGCGCAGGCCTTGCCCAGCCCCTTGGATTTGAGATAGGACGTGGGATACAGCATCTCCTGCATGCCTGGCCCGCCCTTGGGACCCTCGTAGCGGATGACCACGATGTCGCCGGCCACCACTTGGTCGGCGAGGATGGCCTCCACCGCCGCCTCCTGGCTTTCGAAAATGCGGGCACGGCCGGTGAACTTGAGGATGGATTCGTCGACGCCGGCGGTCTTCACGATGCAACCACGCTCGGCGATGTTGCCGTATAGCACCGCCAGGCCACCATCCTGCGAGTACGCATGGGCCTGGTCGCGGATGCAGCCCTCGGCGCGGTCGTCGTCCACGGTCGGATAGCGCATCGACTGCGAGAAGGCGATGGTGGTGGCCACCCCGCCCGGCGCGGCGCGGTAGAAGCGGCGCGCCTCGCTGTCCTCGCCCTGGCGCATCACGTCCCAGGCCTCCAGCGCGGCGGCGAGCGTCGCGCTGTGCACGGTGGGCACCTCGCGGTGGATCAGGCCGGCGCGGTCCAGCTCGGCCAGAATCGCCACCACCCCGCCGGCGCGGTGCACGTCTTCCATATGGTATTTCTGCGTGGCCGGCGCCACCTTGGACAGGCAGGGCACGCCGCGGCTGATGCGGTCGATGTCGGCCATCTTGAAGTCCACCCCGGCCTCGCTGGCCGCGGCCAGCAGGTGCAGCACGGTATTGGTGGAGCCGCCCATCGCCACGTCCAGGCTCATCGCGTTCTCGAACGCCCGCTTGCTGGCGATGCTGCGCGGCAGCACCGAGGCGTCTTCCTGCTCGTAGTAGCGCTTGGTGATCTCGACGATGACGCGGCCGGCCTTCAGGAACAGCTCCTTGCGGTCGGCATGGGTGGCCACCAGGCTGCCGTTGCCCGGCAGCGACAAGCCCAGCGCTTCGGTCAGACAATTCATCGAATTGGCGGTGAACATGCCGGAGCAGGAGCCGCAGGTGGGACAGGCGGAGCGCTCCACGCGGTCGACGTCCTCGTCGGACACCGCGCTGTTGGCGGCCTCCACCATCGCGTCCACCAGATCCAGCTTGCGCACTTCGTTGCCCCACTGCACCTTGCCGGCCTCCATCGGCCCGCCGGAGACGAACACCACCGGAATGTTGAGGCGCATGGCGGCCATCAGCATGCCGGGAGTGATCTTGTCGCAGTTGGAAATGCACACCAGCGCGTCGGCGCAATGGCCGTTGACCATGTATTCCACGCTGTCGGCGATCAGGTCGCGCGAAGGCAGGCTGTACAGCATGCCGCCGTGACCCATCGCGATGCCGTCGTCGATGGCGATGGTGTTGAATTCCTTGGCCACGCCGCCGGCTTTTTCGATTTCGCGCGCCACCAACTGGCCCATGTTCTGCAGATGGACGTGGCCGGGCACGAATTGGGTGAAGGAGTTGGCGATGGCGATGATGGGCTTGCCGAAGTCGGCGTCGGTCATTCCGGTGGCGCGCCACAGCGCGCGGGCACCCGCCATGTTGCGGCCGGCGGTGGAAGTACGGGAGCGGTATTGGGGCATGAGGCTTCCTTGAATGTTTGCAAATCCGGACTACGCTCCGTCACAACAGCCGGGTAGGCTGGAGCCGGCAGGCCTGCGGGTGCCCAATAGGCCTGCTGCTGAGCCGCCTCGCCGCGGATGAGCGGCGCGACGGCGGGGAACGCTTTCCGTATAATCTCCGTCAACATTTCTTTTACCGCAAACGCACATCACTGACAAATGCTGATTCATCCTCAGTTCGACCCGGTCGCCGTCCATATCGGCCCGCTGGCGGTCCACTGGTACGGTTTGATGTACCTGCTGGGCTTCACCCTGTTCCTCACCATGGGCAAATACCGCCTGAAAAGGGGCAATGACGTGCTCACCGTCGCCCAGTTGGACGACATGCTGATGTACGGCGCCGTCGGCGTGGTGCTGGGCGGCCGCCTGGGCGAGGTACTGTTCTACCAGCCCGGCTTCTACTTCAGTCATCCACTGGAGATCTTCATGGTGTGGAAGGGCGGCATGTCCTTCCACGGCGGTTTCATCGGCGTGCTGGTGGCGGTGGCGCGGTACGGCCGCAAGGTGGGGCGCACCTTCTGGCAGCTGACCGACTTCATCGCGCCGCTGGTGCCGCTGGGCCTGGCGGCCGGCCGCATCGGCAACTTCATCAACGGCGAGCTGTGGGGCCGGGTAGCCAGCCCGGACCTGCCATGGGCGATGCTGTTCCCGCAGGCGCGGATGGACGACATCGCCGAGGCGCAGCAGTCGTCCGACCTGATGAACATGCTGATGCAGTACGGCGGCCTCACGCGCCACCCGTCGCAGTTGTACGAGTTCGCGCTGGAAGGCATCGTGCTGTTTTCCGCGCTGTGGCTGTACAGCGGCAAGCCGCGCGCGCGCGGCAAGGTGTCGGCGCTGTTCCTGATCGGCTACGGCCTGGCCCGCTTCATCAGCGAGTTCTTCCGCAATCCTGACGCCGGCATCTTCGGCAAGTCCGACGTGATCAGCATGGGCCAGTGGCTGAGCCTGCCGATGATCATCATCGGCGTCGCGCTGTTCGTGTTCTTCGGCAAGCGCAAGCCGGCCTGACCGGTTTGCTGCGAAGGGCAGAAGGCCAGGCATAGCCTGGCCTTTTCTCTTTCCGCCGCCGCGGCGCGCGCCCCGCCCCGAAAATTCAAAAATTGGAATATTGAATTAATTTTTAATAATTTCACGCTATTAGATAAAGCGGATAGCATGGTCGGCAAATCATCGCATTTCGAATGAACATAACAAGGCCCGCCATGAAAAAGACCCTCGCCCTAGCTATTGCGCTTGCCGCCGTCTCCACCTCGGTCCTGGCCGACCGCCTGGACGACATCAAGAAAGCCGGCGTGATCCGCGTCGCCGCCTTCGACAGCAACCCGCCCTTCGGCTTTCTGGATGCCAAAAGCCGCCAGATCGTCGGCCTGGACGTGGACGTCGCGCAATACATCGCCAAGAAGCTGGGCGTGAAGCTGCAACTGGTGGCCACCAACCCGGCCAACCGCGTGCCGCTCCTGGTGTCCGGCAAGGCCGACATCGTCGCCGCCAACTTCACCGTCACCGACGAGCGCAAGAAACAGGTGGACTTCAGCCTGCCCTACTTCGCCTCCGGCCAACAGTTCATCGTGCGCAAGGGCGCGCTGCAGAAGCCGGAACAGCTGGCCGGCCTGCGCGTAGGCGTTGACAAGGGCACCACCCAGGAAGTGTATCTGCGCGACAAATACCCGAAGACCACCGTGGTGGCCTACGACGACACCCCGCTGGCCTTCACCGCGCTGCGCAACGGCAACGTCCAGGCCATCAGCCAGGACGGCTCCAAGCTGGCCGCGCTGCTGGCCAACGCGCCGGACAAGGCCAAGTACGAACTGGCGCCGTTCACGCTGACCCGCGAATACCAGGCCATCGGCCTGCCCAAGGGCGAAGCCCGTCTGGCCAAGGTAGTGAACGACAGCCTGCTGGAACTGGAAAAGTCCGGCCAGGCCGCCAGGATCTACGACCAGTGGTTCGGCCCCAAGACCAAGGCGCCGCTGCCGCGCGACTTCAAGATCGGCCAAGCCAGCTGAAGCCGGCCCGCCGTCGCCAGCAACCGCCGGACGTCCCCCCGGCGGTTTTTGCCTTTTCCGGATACGCAACAGGTAGCAAACCATGACTCCCCCCTCCTGGCTGGGCCACAACTGGCTGGAGCCGCATTACCTCTTCTGGCTGGCCAAGGGCGCCTTGCTCACCGGCTGGCTGTCGCTGCTGGTGATAGCCGCCGCCAGCCTGCTCGGTCTCGCGCTCACCGGGCTGCTGGACAGCCCTCTGCGCCCGTTGCGGCTAGGTGCCCAAGCGCTGGTCAGCCTGCACCGCAACACGCCACTGATGGTGCAGCTCTTGCTGTGGTATTTCGGCGTGTCCGGCCTGCTGCCGGACGAAGTGAAATTCTGGCTGAACGCCCCGCACGCGCTGGCGCTGCCCTTCGGCCTCGAGCTGCCGTGGCCTTCGTTTGAGTTTCTGGCGGCATTCACCGCGCTGACGCTGTACAGCGCCAGCTTCATCTGCGGCGAGTTGCAGGCGGGGCTCAACGCGGTGCCGCCAGGCCAGCGGCTGGCCGCGCGGGCGCTGGGCATGAAGGGCTGGCAGGTGCTGCGCTGGGTGGTGCTGCCGCAGGCGTGGCAGCTGGTGCGCCGGCCGCTTATCGGCCAGTACACCGCCATCGTCAAGAACACCTCGCTGACCATGGCCATCGGCCTGGCGGAGCTCTCTTACGCCTCCCGCCAGGTGGAAACCGAGACCCTGCTCGCCTTCCAGTCTTTCGCCGCCGCCACTGTGCTGTACCTGTTGCTGGTGCTGGCCACCCAATGGCTGGGACAGCGGCCGGAACCTGCCTGGAGGACGCTGCGATGATGCCGGCCGTGATCCGCGACAACCTGGACTACCTGCTGATAGGCAATCTCGCCAACGGCGAACCCGGCGGCCTGTTGCTGACGCTGGGCCTGAGCGCGGCCGCCGCGCTGCTGGCCAGCCTGCTGGGCCTGGGACTGGGCATCGCGCTCTTGACGGCGCCGACCGCTGTCCAACGGCTGCTGGGCGCGCTCACCGCGCTGCTGCGCGCCATTCCGGTGCTGATGCTGATCTTCTGGTGCTATTTCCTGCTGCCCCTGCTGTTCGGCGTCGACATCCCCGGCATGCTGACCGTGATCCTGGCGCTGGCGCTGATCCACTCGGCCTATCTGGGCCAAGCGGTATTGGCCGGTTTGCAGGCGGTGGGGCGCGGCCAGTGGCACGCCGGGCTGGCGCTGGGTTTTTCCCGCGGCCAGACGCTGCGCTGGCTGATCCTGCCGCAGGCCTTGCGCATCATGCTGCCATCCTTCGTCAACCAGTGGATCTCGCTGCTGAAGGACAGCTCGCTGGCCTACATCGTCGGCGTGGCCGAATTCACCTTTGTCGCCACCCAGGTCAACAACCGCGAACAGGTGTATCCGCTGGAAATCTTCTGCGCCATCGCCATCGGCTATCTGGCGCTGTGCGGGCTGTTGCAGTTTGGCGGCCATCTCGCCGGGCGTCGCTGGAAACGGCTGGCCTAGCCCCCAGGTCTTCGCCGCCGCTGGCGATCGCCCGCGGGTACCAGAAGAAGCTGTCCTTGCGCACCCGTCGCAGATCCCTGGCGTCGGTCTCGTCGCGGTCGACATACACAAAGCCGTAGCGCTTCTGGTAGCCGTTGAGCCAGCTGAGGATGTCGGTGAGCGACCAGGCGCAATAGCCCAGCAGTTCCACTCCGTCGCGGATCTCTTGCCGGCAGGCCTGCAGATGGCTGCGCAGATAGGCGATGCGGTAATCGTCATGCACCCAGCTGCAGCGTATCGAACTCGCCCAGGCCGTTCTCGGTAATCAGTACCGGTAGCGCGTAGCGGCTGGTCCACCGCCACCTCGCCATCGCTGCCCTGGAAGGTGCGGCCCGGCTCGCGCGCGAAAACATCCCACACCGACGGCCCCTTGCCATCGGCGTCGCCCACCCCCTCCACCTGATAGGCGGCCGAGGCCGCGCCCCACAGGAACTCATCGGGAAAGGGTTGCAGCCGTGAGTGCTGCATGAGCGTCTCCGCATTGGTGGCAATGGCGGTTGGTCGCCGCGTCCGGCGGCAAGTTCTGGCCGTGACGCCGCATTCGGCGCATGAAAAACCCCGCCGTGACTGCCGGCGGGGTGGTCTGCGCGGGACCGGAACTCAATCCAGGTATTTGTTGAAGAACTTTTCCATCGCGCCGTAGGCGTCGAAGCGGTTTTCCTCGTTGTGGAAGCCGTGGCCCTCGTTGTCTTTGACCATGTACTCCACCGCCACGCCGCGCTTCTTCAGCGCGTCGACGATCTGGTTGGACTCGTTGATGTTGACGCGCGGGTCCTTCGCGCCCTGCAACACCAGCAGCGGCGCCTGGATGCGATCGACATGGAACACCGGCGAGCGCTCGCGCAGCAACGCCTTGTCCTTGTCCGGATTGCCCACCATCTCGTACATGGAATCCAGGAACGGCTTCCAGTACGGCGGGATGGTCTTCATGAAGGTGAACAGATTGGACACGCCGACATAGTCCACCGCGCAACGGTACAGCTCCGGCGTCTTGGTGATGCCCGCCAGCGTGGCGTAGCCGCCGTAGCTGCCGCCGTAGATGCAGACCTTCTTAGGATCGGCGATGCCCTCCTTCGTCAGCCAATTGACGCCGTCGCTGACGTCGTCCTGCATCTTGCCGCCCCACTCCTTGAACGAAGCCTCCCAGAAATTGCGGCCATAGCCGGTGGAGCCGCGGTAGTTCATCTGCAGCACCGCCCAGCCGCGGCTGGCGAAGAACTGCACTTCCGGATTGAAGCCCCAGCTGTCGCGCGCCCATGGTCCGCCGTGCGGGTTGATGATCACCGGCAGATTCTTGGCATCCTCCTTGCCGCGCGGCAAAGTCAGGTAGCCGTTGATGGTCAGGCCGTCGCGGCTCTGGTACTGCACCGGACGCATGCTGGCCATCTGCTCTTCCTTCAGCCACGGCGCCAACTCGGCCAGCAGCTCCAGCTTGTCGCTGCCCTGGTCGTACAGATAGCTGTTGCCGCGGGTGCGGTCGTTCCAGGCCCTGACCACGAAGCGGTTCTCGTCACGGTTGCTGGACACGATGTCCACCTGGTAGCCCGGCAGCCTGGCCTCCAGCTTGGAGAGCAGCGCCTCGCTCTTTTCGTCGAAACACTGGCGGCCCGGCTTGTCGGTTTCAAACTCTGCGCAGGTGATCACCTTGCGCTTGTGCGAGAAGCCCAGATCGCTCACATCCACGTCCTGGCGGGCATAGATTTCCTTCACCTCCTTGCCGGTCTTCGGGTCGTACTCGACGATGGCGGCCTTGTCGCGGCCCAGATTGCTGGCGGCGTAGAAACGCTGGTTGTCGAAAGTGAAGAACAGCGGCGAGAAATTCTCGCGGAAGTTGGTGGTCAGCAGCTTGCGGAACTTGCCGCCCGGCTCGTCGCGGTACAGCACGGTGTTGTTGACGCCGTCGGTCTCGGTGGCGATGCGGATGTTGCCGTCGTGGTCGGTGCCCCAGCTGGCCACCTTGCCCGGATTCTCCGCCTCCAGCTTCAATTCGCCGGTTTTCAGATTGACGCGGTAGACGTCGAAGATTTCCGGGTTGCGCTTGTTCAGCTGCACCAGCAGCTCGTCGTCGCGGTCAACCAGACCATCGACGATGTCGGCGCGCACGCCTGGGAAGGGCGTCAGATCCCGGGTTTCGCCGCTGGCGAGATCCACGCTGTACAGGTGGAAGTTCTCATCGCCGGCATTGTCCTTCACGTACACCAGCCGGTCGTTGCCCTTCCAGAAATAGCCGGACAGGTCTCGGTCCTTGATCGCGGTGACGCGCTGATCCGGTTTGCCCGAACGGCGCACCACGATGTTCTTGCGGCTTTCCCACGGTGACAGGAAGGCCACGCTCTGGCCATCCGGCGACAGGCTGAAGCCGCTCTGCTCCGAATTGCGGAAAAAGTCGCGCAACGGAATGTCCGCCGCCAGCACGGAACCGGACAGCAACGACGCCGCCAACGCGGTCAGAATTTGTTTCTGCATTATTTGTTTCCTCATCTCTTTGTATCCGCCGCCGGCCAACCGGCTTTCCAGACGGAACCACGATCATAGCCCTGGCCCGGCCGCATCACAATATGTCGAAGTCATTTCAATTATAACGCCAGCCATTGCGCCAAACGCCTTGATCTACAATGCAATAAACCCTCAGCACAAGCATGGGAGCGTTGCATGCACATCCGAATTCTGGGTGCTTCCGCCTGCGTGGGATATCCCGGCCAGACCACCTGCTTCCAGGTGGGCCAGGACACGCTGGTGGACTGCGGCACCGGCTGCGGCAGCCTGAGCACCGAAGACATGCTGGCCATACGCCGCGTGCTGCTCACCCACAGCCATATCGACCACTGCGCGCTGCTGCCCCTGCTCGCCCACGTCCACGCCAGCTACCGCGGCAGCGGCCTGGAGGTGTATGGACAGGAGGAAACGCTGAACATTCTGCATCAGCATGTTTTCAACGGCGAAATCTGGCCGGACTACACCTGCACGCCCTCGCAGGAATGCCCATGGCTGCGCATGATGCCGGTGCAGGTCGGCGATACCATTCCCCTCGTCGACGGCCTGGCCACCGCGCTGCCGGCCCAGCACCGCGTGCCGGCGATAGGCTGGCTGATAGAAGGTCCATGGCGGGCGCTGGCCTTCAGCGGCGACTCCGGTCCCTGCCCGGCTTTCTGGCACTGGGTGGGCGGCGTGCCATCGCTGACCGACGTGATCTGCGAAGTCACCTACAGCAACGACCGCCAGCATGAAGCCTGCGAGCAGAGCCAGATGGCGCCGGCCACGCTGGCGCCGCTGCTGGCCAATATGCCGGCCAACGTCCATCTCTGGATATCGCATGCCGACCCCTGCTGCCGCGACGCGCTGCTGCAGGAGCTGCAAGGCGGCGTGCCGGCCGGCCTGCGAGTTTATCCGCTGAAAGAAGGCACATTGATCGAGTTGTGAACCGCAGCCCGCCAGGAAGGATCGCCATGCAAGGTTATCAGCTGTCGTTTTTCACCCAGCAGGGACACCGCCACCATGGCGTGCCGCTGGCGGAGTGGCTTATGCAGGAGGCCCATCGCCTGGGAATCGGCGGCGCCACGCTGTTCTCCGCCAGCGAAGGCTTCGGCCAGGACCGGCGCATCCACGCCGCCCGCTTCTTCGAGCTGACCGATCAGCCCGAGGAGGTGACGATGGCGCTGAGCGGCCACGAGGCCGAGCGCTTGCTGGAACGGCTGCGCGAAGAAGGCGTCAAGGTGTTCTACGTCAAGACGCCGGTGGAGTACGGCATGCTGGGCGGGGACTGAAACCGCCGCCGCCCGGCACCCGCGTGCTTATACCTTGATGAAGGTGATGTCGGCCAGAGGCTCCACCGGCACCACCTTGCTGGCCACCGTGGCGAAATCGATGTCGGCCAGCCTCACGCCGGTGTACTGCATGCTGTCGTAGGTGCGCAGGCCGATCTCGCCGGTCGTCAAGCCCTTCACCACCGCCCACTGGGTATGGTCTTGCTCCTTGCCTTCACGAATGGTGCCGCGCGGAATATCCACCGCGTTGAGCAAGTGGGTGGCCAGGGTATAGGCTTGCTGGACATCGGCCGGCGGGTCGGCGAACTGCTTCAGGTAGGCGGTGCGCACGAAGCGGGCCGGCGGGGTGGAATTGCCGGGCAGTCCGCTCAGCCCGCCGCCATGGCCGGGCGTTGACACCTTCAGGCTGCCGAACTCCTGCGGCTGTGGATCGTCCGGCGTCAGATTCAGGTAGTTGCCCAGATTGTCCAGATGCCAGGGAAACCACGGCGCATTGGTGCAGACGCCCACCGGATTGTTGTAGATCTTCTGCTGCCCGTCCTGAAACTCCACCACGATGGAGCGGCCGTCCTTGTCGACAATGGCCGCGTGCAGCGGCAGGGACTTGGCCAGCCAGTCCGGCAGCCAGAACTGCCGCGTCGGCAACTGCTCCCACACGTCCGCCACGCTGGCGCAATGGGCCAGCACCCAGTCAGCGAACAGCGGCGCCAGCACCGTCGTCTTCAGGCTGGCAAACTCCTGGTAGCGGGTATTCGGCAACCAGAGCAGGCTGACGCTCAGCCCGGCTTCATTCAGGCCGTCGGTGACGATGCGCTGGGAGATGCCCGGCAGCGGCAAGTTGACGGAACTGATCCCGACATAGCCGTAGCTGACGGTCCAGGCTTCGGCGTCGGCCATCTTCTGGAACTCCGCGCCGGCCCACACCGGCTGCGAGAATGACTCGCCGCGGCGCTGCACATAGAACGCCGGCAGCAATGGCTTGGCGAACTCCATCGAACGGCCCACTACGATCTGCTTGTCCTGCGACTGCAGTTGAAAATGCGTGCACATCTCCGGCCTCCCTCGGCATGCCCGCTCGAAACCGCCATGGCGGCGCCGTCGACGCGACAGGCAGCGGGACAAGGCATTTAGCAGAACGCGTCCCGCCGCCGAAGAAAACTGGCCGAAATCACGGGATTCAGAAGTTGACGTCGAAGCCGGCGTCGATTACCGCTGCCGCCAGCTCCTGCGGCGACACCACGGCCTCGTCGTAATCCACTTTCGCCCGCTTGTCCTCCAGGCTGACCTGCACCGCGCCGACGCCGGCCATGGTTTCCAGAATGCCGGTCACGCTCTTGACGCAGCCGCCGCAGGTCATGCCGTCTATGTTCAGAATCAGTTCAGTCATATCGTCTCCTTGAATTTGAAAAATCCGCCGGCTCAGCGCCAGCGGCGCAACAACAGCGAATTGGATACCACAGATACCGAGCTGGCGGCCATCGCCGCGCCGGCGATCACCGGATTGAGCATGCCCAGCGCCGCCAGCGGAATGCCCAGCGCATTGTAGACAAAGGCGAACAGCAGATTCTGGCGGATCTTGGCCAGGCTGGCGCGCGACAGGCGGATCGCATCCACCGCGTGCCGCAGATCGCCGTGCATCAGCGTGATGTCGGCTGCGGCGATCGCCACGTCGGAACCGGCCCCCATCGCCAGGCTGACATCCGCCGCCGCCAGCGCCGGCGCGTCGTTGACGCCGTCGCCCAGCATCGCCACCTTGCCGCCCTTGCCCTGCCAGTCCCTGACCACGCCGGCCTTGTCCTGCGGTTTCATGCCGGCGCGCCACTCGACGATCCCGGCCTGAGCCGCGATGCTGCGGGCCGTAGCCTCCTGGTCGCCGGTCAGCATCACCACCTTCACTCCCAAGGCCTGCAAATCCCTCACCGCGGCGGCGGAGCTGTCACGCAATGAATCAGCCAGCGCCAGCAGGCCTTGCGACTCGCCGTCCAGGCTCACCGCCACCACCGTGGCGCCCTCCGCCCGCCAGGACTGCGCCGCGGCGGGAAGCTCCACCCCCACCCACTCCGGCACGCCGACCCTGACCATGCCCACATCCGCCAGCGCCGCCTCCACCCCGTTGCCGACATCTGCGCGGAAGCTGGAGCAGGACAGCAGCGGCAGCTGCAACTCCTTGGCCCTCTGCAGCATGGCGTGGGCCAGAGGATGCTCGGAACCGGCCTCGGCGCTGGCCGCCAGCTGCACCAACCGCGCCTCGCTGCCACTCAGCGCCAACGCATGGCGCAAGGTCGGCCGGCCCTCGGTCAGAGTGCCGGTCTTGTCCACCAGCAGGACCGCCACCTTGCCGGCCAGCTCAAGCGCCGCGGCGTTACGGAACAGGATGCCGCGCCGCGCGCCGTTGCCCACGCCCACCATCACCGCGGTCGGCGTGGCCAGGCCCAGCGCGCACGGGCAGGCGATCACCAGCACCGCCACCGCGCGGATCAGCGCCTGCGCCCAGTCGCCGCCCATCCAGCCGGTGGCGAGGAAGGTCAGCAGGCTAAGCGCCGTCACCACCGGCACAAAGACGGCGGAAATCCTGTCGGCCAGCCGCTGGATCGGCGCCTTGCTGCCCTGGGCCGCCGCCACCATGCGCACGATCCCGGCCAGCTGGGTTTCGCTGCCGACGCCGGTTGCGCGCACCTTCAGCATGCCGTCCTGGTTGCGGGTGGCGGCACAAACCCTGTCGCCGGCCTGCTTCAGCACCGCGCGGCTCTCGCCGGTCAGCATGCTCTCGTCCAGCCAGGCTTCGCCCGACACCACCTCGCCATCCACCGGCAGATTGTCGCCATGGCGCACCACCACCACGTCGCCGCGCCGCAGGCTGTCCACCGCCACTTCCACCAATTGGCCATCGCGCTCCAGCCTAGCGGTCTTGGGCGCCAACTTCATCAGCGCGGCGATGGCCGCCGAGGTCTTGCCTTTGGCCCTGGCCTCCAGCAGCTTGCCCAGCAACACCAGCGTGATCACCGCCGCGCTAGCCTCGAAATACACATGCTGGCCGGGGATGTCCCACAGCGTCACCGCCGCCGAAAGCAGCCAGGCCATACTGGTGCCCAGCGCCACCAGCACGTCCATATTGGCGACGCCTCCCCTCAGCGCCTGCCAGGCGCCGCGGTAGAAACGCCAGCCGACGACGAACTGCACCGGCGTGGCCAGTGCCAGCTGCCACATCCTGGGCAGCCAGCCGTGATGGCCGCCGGCGAACATCACCACCATCTCGATCATAAAAGGCAGGGTCAGCAAGGCGGAGACCGCAAACCAAGCCAGTTCGCCGCGGTAGCGCGCGGTGGCGGCGGCTTCGCCGCCATCGGCGCTTTGCAAAACCGGCTCGAAACCGGCGCGGCGCACCTCGGCCAGCAGGCGCTGTTGATCGATCAGGCCAGGCAAAAACTCTACGCGCGCCGACTCCGCGGCGAAATTGACAATCGCCTCCGCCCCCGGCAGCCGGTTCAAGGCCTTTTCCAGCCGCGCGGAGCAGGCGGCGCAGCTCATGCCGCCTATATCCAGATTGAGCGCCTGGCGCGGTACGGTGAAACCGCAGCGGACAATGGCGTCCACCAGTTGCTGCGGACTGCTGCGTTCGGGATCGTAATGCAGTTGCGCGCTCTCGTTGGCGAAGCTGACCGACGCCTCGACGCCGTCCAGACGGTTAAGCTGTTTCTCGATGCGGGCGGCGCAGGCGGCGCAACTCATGCCGGCGACCGGCAAGGTAAGCAGGGACTGGGTCATCGTGTTCTCCTGTCGCCATTATATACCCCCCAAGGGTATTAAACGCAAACGGCGCGGCGCCCGGCGCTCTTTACCCCTGGCCCCTGCCGTGTTAACAAGATGACTGACGAGCAACAACAAGGTAGCCCCATGCCCCTGAAACGTTATGGCGCCGACTGTGCATTGATCGTGGTGGATGTGCAGAACAGCTTCTGTCCCGGCGGCGCGCTGGCCGTGCCCGGCGGCGACGAAGTGGTGCCGCTGATCAACCATCTGTCGCTGTTGTTTGAAAACGTGGTGCTGACCCAGGACTGGCACCCGGCGGGCCACATATCGTTCGCCGGCAGCCATCCCGGCAGCCAGCCCTTCCAGAGCGTCGAGCTGCCCTATGGCAGGCAGACGCTGTGGCCGGAGCACTGCGTGCAGGACAGCGTCGGCGCCGACTTCCACCCGGAACTGGAAATCCAGCACGCCCGCCTGATCGTGCGCAAGGGTTGCAACCCGCTGGTGGACAGCTATTCCGCCTTCGTCGAAGCCGACCGCGCCACCCGCACCGGCCTGGCCGGCTATCTGCAAGAACGCGGCGTCAAGCGCCTGTGGCTGGCGGGGCTGGCCACCGATTTCTGCGTGGCCTGGAGCGCCATCGACGCCTGCGCCGCCGGCTTCGACACCACCGTGATCGAAGACGCCTGCCGCGCGATAGACATCGACGGCTCCCTGTCCGACGCCTGGTTGCAAATGCGCCAGGCCGGCGTGAAGCGGCTGCGCTCGGACGAGGTGTAAGCGCAAAAAAGCCGGCGCTTGCCGGCTTTTTTCCATTATTGCGCGCTCAAATCCACCTCCGCCTCCAGAACCACCAGCCCATGCCGGCGGAAATGGCGGCCATCGCCAGCAGCACCAGATAGTAGCCATAGCGCCACTTCAGCTCCGGCATGTTCTCGAAGTTCATCCCGTAGATGCCGGCGATCAGCGTCAACGGCATGAAGATCATGGTGATCACCGTCAGTACCCGCATCTGCAGGTTGAGCCGGTGCGACTGGGTGGACAGGTACAGGTCCATCATGTCGCCCACCATCTCGCGACTCATTTCCAGCGATTCGAGCACATGCACCACATGGTCGTAGGCATCGCGCAGATAGACGCGGGTATCGTCGGCGAAGCGCTCCTGCTCGCCGCGGTTCAGCGACAGTAGCACCTCGCGCAAGGGCATCAGCGCGCGGCGCAGCTTCAGGCAGTCGCGCTTCAACCGCTGGATCTGGCGCAGCACGCCGTTGTCGCGCCCCTGCAAGAGCTGGCTGTCGGTGCGCTCCACCTTGTCGTTGAACTGGCCCAGCACGCCGAAGTAATCGTCGATGATGGCGTCCAGCAGCGAATAGGCGAGGTAGTCGGCGCCGCGCTTGCGCAAAGCGCCGCGGCCCTTGCGCAGCCGGTCCCTCACCTGCTCGAACACCCCTGTCGGCCGCTCCTGGAAGGTCAGCACGAAGCCGTCCCCCAACACCAGATACATCTGGTCGGACTGCAGCCGGCCGCCACCCTGGTAGTCGAACACCCGGCAGGCCAGGAACAGGTAGTCGTCGTACTCTTCCAGCTTGGGACGCTGGCGTGCGTTGAGTATGTCCTCCTGCACCAGCGGGTGCAGGCCGAAGCGCTCGCCCACCGCCTGGATCGCGTCGGCGTCGCTCAGGCCGTAGACGTTCAGCCACAGCACTTCGCCGCGCCGGCGGTAGCCGGCCAGATCGGCCAACGCCAGCGCCGCCCGCTCCAGGCAATCGTCGCCGTCGTAGTCGAACAGCGACAAGTCGGTCGCCGCGTGCTTGGCTGCGCCCACCGACAACAAGCTGCCGGGCTGTTCGCCCAGCGTCGGCAGCCTCTCCTTCAGTTCCGGATGCCGCATCCGCCGCCTATTCCTGCACGATGTCGAGCTGGAAGCCGACGTTCTTCCACTGCCCCACTTCCTGGCGGAAACTACTGGCCGACAGAGGATTGTCGCTCAGCCAGCTCTTGCTCAGCGACAGGGTGAAGCCGCTGGCGTGCTGCTGCAAATCCAGCCGGGCCGGCAGCTCCACATTGATGCGGCTGCGGTAGAACAGCACCGCCAGCCGCAGCGCGACCACCGCCTGCCACAAAGCCGGCTGGCTGATGTACTGCGTCATCTTGCCCATGTCGCCGCGGTGGCCCAGCACGATGGCGGCCAGCGTCGCCTGCTCGCGCTTGGAAAAGCCGGGCATGTCGGCGTTCTGCAGGATATAGGTGGAGTGCTTGTGATAGGCGGTGTGGGCGATGGACAAGCCGATCTCGTGCAGCTTGGCCGCCCAGCACAAGCGCTTGAGCATGTCCTGGTCGACGTCCTCGCCGGCCACCATCCGGTACAGTTTCTCCGACAGCTGGTTGACGCGCTCGGCCTGCTGGGTGTCCACATGGTAGCGGCGCTTGAACAGCGCCACCGTGCTGTCGCGCATGTCCTTCTCGCGCTGGCGGCCCAGGAGGTCATACAACACGCCGTCGCGCAACGCGCCCTCGGTGACGATCATCTTCTCGACCTGCAGCTCCTCGAACACCGCGATCATGATGGCCAAGCCACCGGCCAGCACCGGCGCGCGGTCGGCCTTCAGGCCGTTGACCTTGACCGCGTCTATGCTGCCCTGCTCGATCAGGATGGCGCGCAGCCGCTCCATGCCGGCGAGCGTGATGTCGGCGCGGCTCCAATCGTTGATCTCCAGCACATCGCGCAGCGAGCGGGCGGTGCCGGAGGTGCCCACCGCGAGCTGCCACTCGCTGGGACGGTATTCATGGCGGATGCGCTGGATCTCATTGCGCGCCGCCAGCACCGCGTCGCGGAAGTTGCTGCGCGTCAACTTGCCATCCGGGAAAAAGCGCAGCGTGTAGCTGACGCAGCCCAGCGGCAGGCTTTCGGTGACCAACGCCTTGTAGTGGCTGCCGATGATGAACTCGGTGGAGCCGCCGCCGATGTCCACCACCATGCGGCGCTCCTTGGTGTCGGGGAGCGAATGGGCGGCGCCCAGGTAGATCAGCCGGGCCTCTTCGCGGCCGGCGATCACTTCTATCGGGAAACCCAGCTTCTCCTCGGCCTCGGCGATGAAGCCGGGCGCGTTCTTGGCCACCCGCAAGGTATTGGTGCCGACCACGCGCACCTGGGCCGGCACAAAGCCGCGCAGGCGCTCGCCGAAGCGGGCGAGGCAGGCCAGCGCCCGCTCGCGGGTGTCGTCGTTCAGGTATTTGTCGGCGGTCAGCCCGGCGCCCAGGCGCACGGTCTCCTTCATCACGTCCAGCGTGTACAGCTGGTCGTCCACTACGCGGGAGACCTGCAGCCTGAAACTGTTGGAGCCCAGATCGATGGTGGCAAGCACGGTGTGGGGGGGCGTGGCGTGTGTCAAAGACACCCCTTTTCTTGTTCGGTTGCGCCTGACGCTTTGGCGCGGGGCGAACGGAGCCCGGCGCGCGCGGCAAGCAAAATGGCGGTAACCGTGAAATGTTACCGCCATTTTGGCTCCAGCGTCATGTCCGAGACTCGCTCAATGTCCCAGCGTCTCGCGCTTCTTGTCTTCCAGCGTGGTGTGGCGGATGTCCTTGCCCTTCACCAGATAGACCACGTATTCGGAGATGTTCTTCGAGTGATCGCCGATGCGCTCTATCGCCTTGGACATGAACAGCGTGTCGATGGACATGCTGATGGTGCGCGGATCTTCCATCATGAAGGTGATCAGCTGGCGCAGCTCGGCGGCGAAGTTCTCATCCAGCCGCTGGTCTTCCTCGGCCAGTTCCAGCGCGGCGCTGGTGTCCAGCCGGGCAAAGGCGTCCAGCGCGCGGCGCAGCATCGCCAGCGCCGATTCGGCCATCTTCTGGATCTCGCGGAAGCGCGGCATCTGGAAGCGCTCGGACTGGTGGATGGTCTTGCCCATCCGCGCGATCTTCTGCGCCTCGTCGCCGATGCGCTCCAGGTCGGTGATGATCTTGATCACGGTGAAGACGATGCGCAGGTCGCTGGCCGCCGGCTGGCGGCGGGCGATGATGTGCAGACAGTCGTCGTCAATGCCCACCTCCATCGCGTTGACCAGCGCATCCTCGGCGATCACCTTGTCCAGGCGGACGATGTCGCCGGACATCAAGGCATCGATGGCCGACAGGATCTGCTGCTCCACCAGCCCGCCCATCTGCAGCACCCGGGTCCGGATGGTTTCCAGCTCCATGTCAAACTGCTTGGAAATATGTTCTGCCATGTTCGCCTCAAGGTCTTGCAGCTAAAAGAAAATGGTAAGACAAGCAGATGACAGCAGCGTGACACGCCGTCCTACCACGAATTTTCAGTCCGGCGCGCCGCTCAGCGCAGCACCTGTACCCCGCTCTGCCGGCCCAGCACCAGCACGTCGGCGCGGCGGCGGGCAAACAGGCCGCAGGTCACCACCCCGGCGATGTGGTTGATGGTTTCCTCCAGCTCCACCGGCTTCATGATCTGCAGGCCGTGCACGTCGATGATCACATTGCCGTTGTCGGTGACCACGCCCTGGCGCAGCTCGGGGTGGCCGCCCAGCTTCACCAGTTGGCGCGCGACGTAGCTGCGCGCCATCGGGATGACTTCGATCGGCAGCGGGAACGCCCCCAGCATGGCCACGTACTTGTTCTCGTCGGCGATGCAGACGAATTCGTCGGCCACGCCGGCCACGATCTTCTCCCGCGTCAGCGCCGCGCCGCCGCCCTTGATCATGTGCAAGTGATGGTTGATCTCGTCCGCGCCGTCGATGTAGACCGGCAGCTTTTCCACCTCGTTGAGGTCGAACACCGGGATGTGGTGGGCCTTGAGCCGGGCGGTGGAGGCCTCAGAGCTCGACACCGCGCCCTTGATGCGCCCCTTGATACCGGCCAGTTCCTCGATGAACAGGTTGACGGTGCTGCCGGTGCCCACCCCGATGATGGCGTCTTCCGGCACGAATTCCAGCGCTTTCTTGGCGACGGCGAGTTTCAATTGATCCTGGGTCAGCATGATAAGGCCTCCTGGCGAGTGTGAGGGCTCATGCCCGGCATGAGCGACGTTGCGCGATTATCCCACAAGCGGACCGCCATCGCATGCCGCCCGCAAACCGCCTTAAGCCGGCATCAACAGGCAGACCGCCTGCGCTTCTATCGCCTCGCAGCGGCCCAGGTAGCCCAGTTTCTCGTTGGTCTTGCCCTTGACGTTGACCGCGCCTACGTCCAATCCAAGGTCCGCGGCGATATGGGCGCGCATCGCGTCGATGTGCGGCGCCAGCTTGGGTTGCTGCGCGATCAGCGTGCTGTCCACATTGACCGGCCGCCAGCCGGCTGCCCGCACCCGGGCGACGGCCTCGCGCAGCAGCGCTCGGCTGTCCGCGCCCTTGAATTCGACGGCGGTATCCGGAAAATGGCGACCTATGTCGCCCAGCGCCGCCGCGCCCAGCAACGCGTCGGTAATCGCGTGCAGCAGCGCGTCGGCGTCGGAATGGCCCAACAGACCCTTGTCGTGCGGAATGACCACGCCGCCCAGGATCAGCGGCCGGCCCGCCACCAGTTGATGCACATCGTAGCCTTGTCCGATACGGAACATCTTATTCCTCGAATCTTGCAATCTATTGACCATCGCGCGCGGCCAGGATGGCGCGCGCCAGCGCCAGGTCGCGCGGATAGGTCACCTTGAAATTCTGCGCGTCGCCTTCCACCAGCAATGGTTTAAGGCCCGCGCGCTCGATGGCGGACGCCTCGTCGGTGATGTCGTCGGCCGGCTGGTCCCGCAAGGCGTTCGCCAGCAGCCCTGCGCGGAACATCTGCGGCGTCTGCGCCAGCCATAGGCCGTTGCGCGGCACGGTGGTGCCGACGTGGCCTTCGCTGTCGGCGCGCTTGACGGTGTCCGGCACCGGCAAAGCCAGCAAGCCGCCGACAGGATGCCCGGCCAGCGTGGCGATCAGACGCTCCACCGCCGCCACCGACACGCAGCAGCGCGCGGCGTCGTGCACCAGCACCCAGTCGTCGTCGCCGCAAGCCACCGCCGCCAGTCCGTGGCTCACGCTTTCGGCGCGGGTGGCGCCGCCGACGCGGTAGACGCGCAGCTTGGGCAGATCCCAGTTGAAATCGTCGAACCACTCGTCGTGCGGGGAAATCACCACCGCCACCTCGTCGATGGCGGACACCGCCGCCAGCGTGGCCAGCGTGTGCCACATCAGCGGCTTGCCGTTGAGCTGCAGGTACTGCTTGGGGCTGGCCGCGCCAAAACGGCTGCCGGAACCGGCCGCCGGCACCAGGGCGATGTATCTGGCCATGGTCAGCCTTCCGCCTGCGCCGGCTGCTCCAGGCTGCGCCACAAGCACGGCCCCTTCACCGCCTTGTCCAGCGCGTCCAGATAGGCCTGGTGCTCGGCCTGCTCCGCCTCGCTGGCGGCCAGCACCTTCAACGGCTTGCGCTCGAACTGGATGGCGCCGCCGGCGTCGCCGGGCAGCTCCACGTCGATGTCCATCGCCAGGCTCTCCTGGCCGCGCGTCATCCACAGGTACACTTCGGACAGCAGTTCGCAGTCCACCAGCGCGCCGTGCAGGGTACGGTTGGAGCGGTCTATCTCGAAACGGTCGCACAGCGCGTCCAGGCTGTTGCGCTTGCCCGGGAACATGTCGCGCGCCTCGCGCAGCGTGTCGATCACGCCGGCGCACAAGGCGCTTACCGGCTCCAGCCCCATCTTGGCGAACTCGGCGTTGAGAAAGCCCACGTCGAACGGCGCGTTGTGGATGATCAGCTCCGCCCCGCGCAGGAAATCGGCGATCTCCTGCCCCACCTGGCGGTACACCGGCTTGCCGGCAAGGAACTCCAACGAGATGCCGTGCACCCGCTGCGCGTCCGGATCGATGTCGCGCTCGGGATGGATGTAAAGATGCAAGTGCTTGCCGGTAAGCTTGCGGCCCACCATTTCCAGACCGGCGAACTCGACGATGCGGTGGCCTTGCTGCGGATCGAGACCGGTGGTTTCGGTATCGAGAATAATCTGTCTCATGCTGCTTCCCGCGGGCCGCGCCATGCTGCGCGGCCACAACTTGTCTTGCTCAGACCGACTCCACGCCCTTATTGGCGAGCTGGTCGGCTCTTTCGTTGAATTCGTGGCCGGCATGGCCCTTTACCCAGCGCCACTCCACCGCCAGATGGCGGTTGCGCTCGGCATCCAGCTCCTGCCACAGGTCGGCGTTCTTCACCGGCTCCTTGGCCGCGGTCCTCCAGCCACGCGCCTTCCAGCCGTGTATCCACTCGGAAATGCCTTTTTGCACATATTGCGAGTCGGTATAGACCACCACATTGCAGGGCCGGTTCAACGAGGCCAGCGCCCGGATCACCGCCATGATCTCCATCCGGTTGTTGGTGGTGCCGCGCTCGCCGCCGCAGATCTCCTTCTCCTTGCCCTTGTAGCGCAACAGGGCGCCCCAGCCCCCGGGACCGGGGTTGCCCTTGCAGGCGCCGTCGGTATAGATCTCGACCTTGTCTTCCGTAGTCATGCTGTCTCTAGTCAATGGCAGGACGGCGCGCCGTCCCGCTCGGTTGTATCGCGCCGCTTGTGGGTATGCTGGCGCTCGTTGCCCGCCACCACGCCCAGCGCGCCCTTGCTCTTGGCCTGCTTCTGCTTCCAGCTGGGGGTGATCAGCCGCATGCCGCGCTGGCGCTTGACCGCCTCGATGCCGTACACCCCGGCGGCCAGCGGCCACCAGCGCTCGCCCGCGCCCTCCATGAATCCGCAGCGGCACAGCCAGTCGCTGCGCGTGAACGGCGGCGCGTAGGCCATGAAGGCGGCGCCCTCCAGCTCGAGATCCAGCAGCGTCAGCCAGTCCCTCACCCGGAGCTGGGTCAGGAAGCTGCCGTTCCACGGCACCGACTCCCGCCCCTGGATCAGCCGCCGCACCCCCCATAGCGACAACGGATTGAAGCCGGTCAGAATCAAACGGCCCTCTGGCATCAGCACCCGGTCCGCTTCGCGCAATACCTGATGCGGCTGGGTGGTAAAATCCAGCACATGGGGCATCACCAGCAGATCGAGGCTGCGGTTTTCAAACGGCAGGAAGGCCGGATCGCAACAGACGTCCACCGCGCCGCAATCCGCCACCCGGCATTGCCAGGGAATGCGGTTGCCGCGCAGGCAGTCAATTTCAGGCACGCCGACCTGCACCGCGTGGTAGCCGAACACATCCGCCACCACCCGCTCGAAATAGTCTTGCTCGCGCGCCAGCAGATAGCGGCCCAGCTCGGTGCCGGTCAGCCAGCCGCCAAACGAATTTTTCATTGAGGAAGGCCTTATGCCAGCCATGTTCAACGTCACCCCGATCGGGGCGTTCTCAGACAATTATATCTGGGTTTTGCAACAGGACGGTCGCGCAGTTGCCGTCGACCCGGGCGAAGCCGCCCCTCTGCTGCGTTTCCTCCAGCGGGAAAAACTGCGGCTCGACGCCATCCTGGTCACCCATCACCACGCCGACCATTGCGGCGGCTTAGCCGAACTGGCGCGGGCCTGGCCGGACGCCGTGGTCTACGGCCCCCCCGGCATCGCCGGCGTGACCAAGGAAGTAAAGGCAGGCGATACCGTACGCTTGCCGATGGGCGATGCGACGGTGCTGGCGGTTCCCGGCCACACCCTGGACCATCTGGCATACCGGATCGACGACGCCCTGTTTTGCGGCGACACGATGTTCGCCGCAGGCTGCGGCAGGGTGTTCGAGGGTACGCCGGCGCAATTGCTGGCTTCGCTGAAAAAACTGGCGCAACTGCCGCCATCGACCAAAGTTTACCCGGCCCACGAATACACGCTGTCCAATCTGCGCTTCGCCCTGGCCGCCGACCCTGCCAATCCGGTGCTGGCGGTGCGGCAAAGCCGCGACCAGGGACTGCGCGAGCGCGGCCAGCCCACCCTGCCCAGCACCATCGCCCTGGAACTCGCCAGCAACCCCTTTCTGCGCTGCGCGGAGCCGGCTATCCGCCAAAGCCTGCTGGCGCAAGGGGGCCGCGAAGACGATGACGAAGCGGCCAGTTTCGCCCGTCTGCGCGCCTGGAAGGACGATTTTCGCTAAAAAAAGCCATGCCGGATAAGTAATTCCCCGCAGCCGCGCGCCAATCTCCTTCACACGCCGGAGAGATAGGCTATTAACAATGAAAGCACATGAAATTATTTGGTTTTTTCAATTGACACCCTATAAGTGCATGTTTAGGATCAGCCGGAATTAGAATTATGGGCCCGTCTGCATGAAACGCCTCACCCCGTTGGCACTAACCGTGTCCCTAGCATTGCTATCCGCATCGCCGGCCATCGCCGGCGCCGATCCTGCCGTCCGCGCTCCCGGCGTGGACGAAGCGTTGGCCGCCGGCCTGGACATGATGCTGCAAAACTCCAGCCTGTTGCGCAATGGCGACGACGTCTGGAAGCGGGCGCGGGAAGGCTTCAGGCTGGACGAGGTCAATGCCGACGTGGTGCGCCGCCAGGAGCGCTTCTACGCCAGCCGGCCCGAGTACTTCAAACGCACGCTGGACCGCAGCCGAAAATACCTGTTCCACATCATGAACGAAGTTGAGCGCCGCGGCATGCCAACCGAGATCGCGCTGCTGCCGATGGTGGAAAGCGCCTTCGTCCCCACCGCGCTGTCGCGCGTCCCCGCCTACATCTCCCCCACCGGTGCCTCCGGCCTGTGGCAGATCATGCCTGCCACTGGACGCCAGTACGGCCTGGAGCAGACCTGGTGGTACGACGGCCGCCGCGATGTGATGGAATCGACGCGCGCCGCGCTGGATTACCTGCAGAACCTCTACGCCCAGTTCGGCGACTGGAGCCTGGCGCTGGCAGCCTACAACTGGGGCGAAGGCAATGTAGCGCGCGCGCTGGCCAAGGCTCAGGCCGCCGGCCTGCCCCCAACCTACGAAAACATCCGCCTGCCCAACGAAACCCGCAACTACGTGCCCAAGCTGCTGGCGGTGCGCAACATCCTGCTGAATCCGGAAAAATACGGCATGCGGCTGGACAAGTTCCCCAACAAGCCCTATTTCGTCGCAGTTTCCACCGGCAAACACATGAACATCGACATCGCCGCCCGGTTGGCCGGCATCTCGGTGGCGGAATTCAAGGAACTCAACCCGGCCTTCAACCTGCCGGTGTACGCGTATAAGGCGGGACGACAGATGCTGCTTCCCGCCGGCAAGGCGGACAAATTCGAGGCGAACCTCGACAAATGGAGCAAGCCGCTGCTGACTTGGGAGGTTTACATTCCCAAGAGCGACGCCAATGCCAAAGACATAGCCAACGAGCACGGCATGAGCGCCAACCAGCTGCTGGCCGCCAACCGCCTGTCCGGCTCCACGCTGAAAGCCGGCCAACCGGTGCTGGTGGCGATGAACAAGGCGATGAACGACGGCCAGCCGGTGGAGTCCATAGATACCCCGCTGAACAGAGCCCCGGCAGGCGTCACCATGCTGGCTCAGGTCGACACCGCCGCGGCCGTCAGCACTCCGCCAGCGGCCACCCCAGCCGCAACCGTCGTCGCCATGGCGGACACCTCGGCAGCCGTGCCTGCCGCGCCGGAGGCAAAAATGGAGCCCGCTCCGACCGCCCAGACGGCAAGCGCCGGCGACAGCACCGTAGCCCAGGCCATCCGCATAGCCAGCGCGGCCAACATGGCAAGCAGCCAGGCCGACGCCCAGTCACTGGCCACCAGCGATCTGGATCGCTATACCGTCTCCGGCGGCGACACCCTGTACAGCATCGCCCGCCGCAACAATCTGAGCGTGGACGAGTTGAAAACCCTGAACCGCCTGGAAGGCAATATCGTGCAGGTGGGCCAAGAGCTGCAGCTGAAAACCATCGACCAGGGCGACGCCCAGCTGGCCAGCGCCGCCCCGTCCGACAACGGCGGCGATCCATCCCTGGTCAAGGTCAGCAACGCCAGCCCGGCCCCGTCCCGCCACTCCACCGAATACACGGTGCGGCGCGGCGACACGCTGTTCAGCATCGCCCGCCGTTTCGGCGTCAAACACAACGATATCCAGCGCATCAACGGCAGCCGCCAGGCCAACCACCTGCAGCCAGGACAGAAAGTGAAGATAGTCGGCCTGTAAACGCCGCCGTCGCACCGCCGCAAAACAAACGGCCCGGAAAATTCCGGGCCGTTCCGCATCTGCACGCGCCTACCGAGCCTGATTCGTCCCGCGGCCAACGCCGCGCATGCGCCGCACCAGGCTGCGCGCCGGCGGCGGCACGGCGATCAGCTGCGGCAGGGTCCGCTGCAGGTTCTGCCGCAACTCCTCCACCGTCAGCGTCAACTCCGCCACCAGCCAGTGGCAATGCGACGGCCACTGCATCCGCGCCGGATTGTCCGCCGCCGGCAGCGGCTGCTCCAGCAGCTGCGGCTGATTGAAGCGCAGCGCGTGCGCAGCGCGCAACAAGGCAAGCACGATGGCGCGCCGCGGCGACCCCTCCTCCACCAGTGCCGGCGTCGTCTCCGCCACCTCAGCCATCCGATCCAGCAAGGTCCACATGCCGCGCTGGCAGCGCTGCACCTGATCCAGCTGGCTGTGCGCCAGCGACGACTCCTGCGTCACCGCCGGCAGCAACCCGCGCATACGGATCAACCTGGCGTTGAACTGCTCCAGCGCGGCATCGCCCTCCACCGGCAGCCGGCGCGCAATGCGGTTGTACAGCAGCGCCGCCTCGCGCAGATTGTCCGCCAGCAGAAAACGCCAGCTGTCCATCGCCCGCAGCGGCAGAGTGGCCGCCGCCGCCATCCCGATCAGCGAGCCGAGCAATACATTGCAACTGCGCCACAAAGCCTCGACGATGGGCTCGTCGCCCAAGCCGCCGACAATCACCAGTGTGATGCCCGTCAGCAACGCCAGATAGCCGCCGCCGCCCTGCGCATGCCAGGTGCTGAAACCCACCACCACCAGCATCCACGCATAACAGGCGTAAGGCGACCAGCCATGCAGCACGATGGCCGCCAAACCTGCCAGCGCGCCCAGCAGCGAACCGCCCATCCGCTCCAGCGCCTTGCGCTGCACGCCGCCCCAGTGCGGCACCCCGCCCAGCACGATCAGGATGGTCACCAGCATCCAGCCGCCGTGCGGCATGCCGGTCCATACCGTCAGCAACAGGCCGAACAGAAACGCCAGCGCCACCCGCAGCACATGCACTTGGCGCGCATAGCGGTTCAGGTAATACGGCACCACCAGCACCCGCCACGGCAGCTTGTTCATCGCCTCACTCCGGATTGCGGCTGTCCAGCCAGATGGTGACCGGGCCATCGTTGACCAGGTCCACTTGCATGTCCGCGCCGAACACCCCCGTGGGCACCGGCTGGCCCAGCGTCGCCGCCAGTTCGGCGACGAAGCGCTCGAACAGCGGCTGCGAAACCTCGCCCCGCGCCGCGCGCGAATACGACGGCCGGTTGCCCTTTTTCACACTGGCGTACAGCGTGAACTGGCTGACTGCCAGCGCCTGGCAGCCGCTCTCCAGCAGCGAGCGGTTCATCACCCCGGTCTCGTCGTTGAAAATGCGCAACTGGCTGATCTTGCGCACCAGCCAGGCGATGTCCTCGGCGCCGTCCGCCTCCCCCACCCCCACCAGCAGCAGCAAGCCCGCGCCGATCTGCCCCGTCACCTCATTTGCCACCGTCACCGCCGCCTGGCTCACTCTTTGCACCAACACCCGCATCCGGATTATCCTCATCGTCAAACACGATTCATTCTATCCAATCCGCCCTCCTCGCGCCGACCGGCGCGCCCGGATGCGGCGAGCTTGGGTACAATAGCCGGCTATTCACCAAAAGGATTTGCCGCATGTTGATGGTCATCTCGCCGGCCAAGACGCTGGACTACCAAACGCCCCCGGCCTCCGAGCAATTCAGCCAGCCCGCCCTGCTGAGCCACAGCGCCGAGCTGATAGGCGTGCTGCGCCGGAAAAGCCCGCTGGAAATCAGCCAGTTGATGAGCATCAGCGATGCGCTGGCCAACCTCAACGTCGGCCGCTACGCCGACTGGCGGCCGACGTTCGCGCCCGACAACGCCAAGCAGGCGCTGTACGCCTTCATGGGCGATGTCTACGAAGGTCTGGACGCCGGCAGCCTGGACGCCGACGCCACCGGCTATCTGCAACAGCGCCTGCGCATCCTGTCCGGCCTCTACGGCGTGCTGCGTCCGCTGGACCTGATGCAGGCCTACCGGCTGGAAATGGGCACCCGCCTTGCCAACCCGCGCGGCAAAAACCTGTACGAGTTCTGGGGCGATATCGTCACCGACGCACTGAACGCGCAACTGGCGGAGCTGGGACAGCACACCCTGGTCAACCTGGCGTCGGAGGAGTACTTCAAGTCGGTGAAGCCGAAGCGGCTGAACGCCGCCATCGTCACGCCGGTATTCCAGGACCGCAAGAATGGCCATTACAAGATCATCAGCTTCTACGCCAAGCGCGCGCGGGGGCTGATGGCGCGCTGGGCGGCGGAAAATCGGGTCAGGCAGCCGGAAGCGCTGCGCGATTTCGACAGCGCAGGCTATGCTTTCGACCCTGCCGCGTCCAGCGAACTGAGCTGGGTATTCCGCCGCGATCTGGAATGAGCGGCCGGTCTGGTCCGATAGCATTGGCATCAACAGCTTCGTCCCACAGGATGGCACCATGATCACCACCCGCCTGGCCGCTCCCGCCGACAGCGATACCCTCGCCGAGCTGTTCTATCAAATGGACAAGCATTACTTCGGCGCGGAACGGGCCAAGCTCGACGCGTCGGCCCGCTATGTCACCGCCAACCTGTTCCAGCCGCATTGCGGCGTGCAGACCATGCTGGCGGAGCGAGACGGACTGACGCTGGGCTTGGCCACCTTCTCCCTGCTCTATCCGGCGCCGGAGTACAGCGGCCAACTGTTCATGAAAGACCTGTTCACCTGCGAAGAGGCCCGCGGCAGCGGCGCAGGCAAAACCTTGCTGCAGGCGCTGGCCCGGCTGGCGCTGGAGCATGGCTGCCAACGGCTGGACTGGACCGCCGAGCGCGGCAATGCGGCAGCGTTGGCGTTTTATCGCCACATCGGCGCCAGCGTGGTGGAGGACAAAGTGTATTACCGCATCAGCGGCGCCGCATTGACAGCTTTCGCCCGGAATCATCCCGGCCAGCAGCAGGCGACACATAGCTAGCCAGGATCTCCCGCACATCTCGCAGCACGTCTCCGGCATGCAGAATGGCGGCATGAGATTGCGAATAACCCTGCATTCGGAATGCCTGCCGCTGCGCCTCGTCGCGCAACTGGCTGCTTAGGCCCCCGACCGTCGCCCGGCTCCAGAATCCAAGGGCTTACGCCGAAAACCGAACAGCAGGAAATGCCGTGTAGCAGCCGGCAAAACTCTTGGTGCGCCGCTCTCCAGTTGAAAAAGCTGCCGCAAAAAACGCTGCCCGGCGTCAGATTGCGCCAACTGTCCACCACCCAAGGCGCATGACCACGCCCAGGCCGGCGCAGCCAGCGTCAGCAGAACGGGCATCAGTCCCGAGGGCTTTGAACGGGCTTCGGCGTGAGGCGGGAATTTGTCTACGGTTCCCGAGACAGTCCACAGGCTGTGGGCACTGGCGTGAACCGGCCAAGAACCCCAGACTCGCAACGTCGACCCGGTGAAAGCTTATCTACTGCTCGCCACCAGCTACGATAGATGCTGGCCACTCCGCTCAGCTCACCTCAGTACGGGTAGTGTGTAACATCACCCTTCAACTCGCGTCATAGTGGTTTTTTACTTAATAATTGATTCATCATTTTACGAATGATAAGATTTAGAATCTTCTAGTGCATTCAAAGTTACGGCATAAAAAAGAGAGGCTTAGCCTCTCTTTTTTCCCACTCCTTTTTATGCTGTAAACAAAATATCGTTATAGCTTGATCAAAGTACTCTTCAGTTCTGTGTATTTTTCAAGCGCATGCAATGACTTGTCGCGACCATTGCCAGACTGTTTATAGCCACCAAACGGCAAGTTCATATCCCCACCCTCTTCATAGCAGTTGACCCAAACCGTACCGGCTCGCAGTTGACGTGCCACTTTGTGCGCTGTCGAGACATCCTGAGTCCACACTGCCGCCCCGAGCCCATATTGGCTATCATTAGCAATCCGCACAGCCTCATCTACACCATCAAAGGTAATCACTGACAACACGGGTCCAAATATTTCCTCACGGCAAATCGTCAAGTTGGGCTGCGGGCAATCAAAAATAGCAGGCTCAATAAACAAACCATCTGGATGGATAGCTTGGACAGCAGCACCACCTTGTAGCAGCTTAGCGCCTTCTTTTTGTCCTTGCGCTATATAAGACAGGACTTTATCAAACTGCCGTTGATCGACAACTGCACCCAAGTTCGTTTCAGGTGACAATGGATCTCCAGGACGATAATCAGCCATCGCCACTTTCAGTTCAGACAAGAAGGCTTCGCGTATTTCTCTAGCCACCAAGACACGAGACCCTGCCGTACACATTTGACCAGCGTTATAACAAATTGCACCAGCTGCTGCTTTCGCAGCGGCCTTAAGATCCTTGCAGTCTGCCAAGATAATATTCGGGCTTTTCCCGCCCAACTCCAACCACACACGCTTGAGATTGCTTTGTGCCGCATAGTTGGCGATCTGCTTGCCAACCGCCGTCGAGCCGGTAAAGGCGACGCAATCCACATCCAGATGTGATGCCAAGGCCTGGCCAACATCCCCCGCCCCCGGCAAGACCTGAAAAATACCAGGCGGAATGCCCGCTGCTTCAGCCAGAGCCGCAACACGGATTGCGGTAAGGGGCGACTTCTCAGAGGGCTTCAGAATGACCGCATTGCCTGCGGCCAACGCCGGAGCGAACTTCCAGCTTGCCATCAGCAAAGGGAAGTTCCACGGTACAATGGCTGCCACCACGCCGACAGGCTCGCGCGTCACCATGCCAAGCAACGCCGGATCGACAGGCACAACCTCACCCGGAACCTTATCAATCAGCTCGGCAAACCAACTGATGCAGTAAGCCGTATTGGAAATATCAACGCTTAGAGCGTTGGCGATGGGTTTGCCAACATCCAATGATTCCAAGAGCGCTAATTCTTCAATATTGTCCTGGATGAGCGAGGCAAATCGTTTCAGTATTTCCATCCTGGAACGCGGTGCCAGCTCGGACCATGCGCCACCATCGAATGCCCGCCTCGCTGCACGCACCGCTAGCTCCACATCCTCTTCACCGCACCACTCAATAGATGCCAACACCTTGCCGGTTGCGGGATTGATCGTTGTGAACTCTTTGCCGCTCAGCGCTTTCCGGTAAGCGCCATCAATGTAGGCGCGGCCTTCGAAATGCAATTGCTCTGCTTTTTTCTGCCAATTGATCGTACCGGTAGACATGTATGCTTTCCTTTTTTGTACTATCTCTGGTTTACGTGCAAAAAATCACAAATCTAGATGGTGTGCTTTCTAGTTCGCCGGCTTTATAGCAATCACCCCAACACTATCCCGACCATCATCAGACAAGCACTCAACGGGGAAAACACCTTGTCGATTGATGTATGCGGCTTGCTCAACCATAAAGCCATGGTCAGTGAATAGTTTTTTAAAACTATCAAGATCAAACAGATGCAAAACATCAGGAATTTGATTCGAAAACGCTATGCTATCGTGCATGCGATGATTTTCGATCAAGCCAGGATAAGGATGACCAGCGGCAAGCCTTGCTTCATACTCCGGTCTGAAAGACTTCCAATTACCAATGAACGGCGTCTCGACAGTTGCATAAATTCGCCCATTGGGAATTAATAGCCTGGACATGGCATTCAGCATTTTATCAATGCCTGGGCCATTGAAAAAATGCAAAACCCGACAACACAGAATGGATGAAATGGAGTTCTCTGTCAGATCAATTTCATCAGGAAAACTACCATCCAGAAATGTAATCCGTTGCAACATTTCAGCAGGCACGTTCCTGCTAGCGATCTCCAAATGCTCTTTGCTTAAGTCATTGCATATGACCGTGTGCCCATTTTTTAAAGCAGAAATTGAATTCGAACCAAATCCCGCACCGATCTCAAGTAGAGGAAAAGCAGATACCGGCTGATTGCAAAAAGCAGTAGAAACAAAATCCTTACTGTCGGTAATGACACCTGTGTTGTTGAGGGTCATCGCACAGCCAGCAGCTTCAAACAGGGCATGACTATCAGATATCATCATGGCAACCTCATTATGTCCATGTAAACTACACCAAAGTTATCCGAGGCACGACTATGCAGAAATGGCTGCATATTGTTGGCATTTATTGTTCTGATAATATCGAAGTTATTGCTAATATTGAGCGAAGACTTTATTCTTGCTAGCGCCTTAGAAATAGTGGAAACTGAAGTATTGGTAGCAAAAGCAATTTCCTTTGGTTGTTTTCCTGCGCAAAAAAGCTCTAGAATCTTGAATTCTTTGTCGGTTAGATTAGATAGGCACTTCAGTATCTTTTCGCGATTACTCTCGCTGCCCTGCTTGCCTTCATCAACTTGATTTGATGTATCCACCTTCAAATAGTTCAATGTCCTAAAATAAACCCACTCCAATTTATTTGAAGAGGAATATAACGGCTCTTTGATATAGGTAATTTCATTGTATACCGATCCATTCCGAAAGCAGTGCAAGGAAATAACGGGCCGCTCCTCTCGCAGCACAATCCCATCCTCAGCATCATAATCGTGCCCTTCCGAAACAGAGTTGATAGGCAGGTCATACGTGTGCCTGCCTAAAATCTCCTCTAGACATGAAGCTCCCACAACAGAAAGGTATTGACTATGCGCATAAAGAAACTGGTGCGTTTTATTCTTGACGCCACAGCTATGCCTTGAGGAATCTATTTGTGTTTTTATGAGATCTGGCAAATCTGACATTTCAATGAATCTCCATTGATATCATTAATATCAGAAAGCTGCGGCACGCTTGTTTTCTGTAAAGGCAATGTGAATCACAAAAAGCAAAATCACAGCCAACCCCATAAAGCCGGACATGATTACGATACCAATCTGTGGACTCCCCGTTGCCTTGATGACATATCCCATCATGATGGGCGACATAAACCCAGCCAAGCTGCCAATGGAATTGATCACAGCAAAAATAACTGCCGCAGCCTTGCCTTTAAGGAAATTGACTAACGACCAAAATACGGGATAGGTCAGCATAATCGCAGTAGTCGCAATCGAAATTAAGCCCAGCTTTGCTATCACGCTTATGCCATTAATCAAGATGGCAGATAATGATAAGCATCCAATTCCATACAACAGGGACAAGATAAAAATTGGCCGTTTTATGGTTCTAGTCATAACAAACGACGTCGCTAGCGCGACAAGCGCCAAGCCCCATGGGATGGCATTGATAAAGCCGATATGCAATGTATTGGCAACATTAAAGGATTTGATGATCTGCGGGAGCCAGAATGAAATGCAATACATGGAAAATGCTGAGGCAGAAGTCACTATTGCATATATCCAAACTTTCAAATCCAACAGCGCTTTCAGCGGCGATCCAATCACAGCTTTGGTTTCTTCCTGTGCTTGTATGTGCGCGCTTAATTGCAATTTTTCAGCATCAGTTAAATACTTTACAGACTTGATGCTCTCCGGCAGCACAAAGAGCAGTGCAATACCAATAAAAATGGTCATAAGACCTTCTGTCAAGAACAACCACTGCCATGCAGCCATGCCTAAGTAATGCGATTTAGAGATCGTTTCCAATAACCAGCCCGAAAATATGCTGCCGATCACGGCGGATAGCGGAATCGCGGAGATAAAAAGGAAATTGGTTTTGGCACGATTCTCTATTGGAATGAAGCGTGTCAAATAAAACAGTACTCCGGGATAAAACCCTGCCTCACACACTCCAAGCAGAAATCTGACAATATACAGCTGAGTATCTGTGTGGACGTAGTAAGTTGACATCGTGACCACGCCCCAGCTGATCATAATTCTTGCCAGCCATCTCCGAGCGCCGAATCTTAGCAACAGTAAATTACTAGGAATTTCTGCGGCAATATATCCAGCAAAAAATACCCCTGCAGCCGTCCCAAAAACTAATGGATCAATTCCGAAGGATTTCGCCAAGGAAAATTGTGCAAAAGCCAAGTTGGTTCTGTCGATGTAGGCCATGGTTAGACAAATGATCAGCCAAGGCACAATTCTAACTGTGATCTTCTTTGCTGCAATTGCTGGTACGCTTTCCATTGGAAGCCTCTGATTGAATTAAGTAGTTGTATCAATATTAGGATGGTACTATTCAAAACCAATACGATTAATATTGACCTTTATCTTGAGTTGAAAGTGACTCATAGCCGCAAAACACTGTCAAGGAAAATTATTTTCCTTGAGGCCTCGCCGCATCGTTTGCATTATGCGCAAACCAATCCGATGCCGTTTGGATATTATTCAACACCTTATCAGTTTTCATCACGACTGTATATTGGCTGGACAATAATATTTCGCACTAAACTCTTACTCGACTCACTGATGGCTTTAGCAAGCGCAGTCAACTTGACTGACGGCAACCGGACAGACAGATAGATTAAAAACGAATAAAACAAGGTGCGGATCATGAACTCACAGGAGCTGAATTTAACAAGCGAACTGGCACGGCTTTTGTACTATACGGCTCACATTGCGACCACCATCCGACAGCATAGCAAGCAAGCGACTGGCCGCACTCACCGCTTACGAAACAGTAAAGATATTTGGCAGCTCGCGGATACACTGCACAACTTTGACCTGCTGGGCCATGCCATCCTGGCTAACAATCCTCAAACTATGTTGCGGGTTTGCGATCTATTGCTAAAGGACTACCAACGCTACATTGAGCGCTATGCAGTGCCGCTTGCCAATGTAGAAATTTCCGGAAATATAAAAGCGGGAAACTATATGGTGGATTTGCAGGAAGGCATGGAAATTATTACGGAAATACAAACCAGGGTTAGACCACTCACCAAGATGGCGAGCGCGCATTAAGGTGGCTGACCTTATACCCATTTGAATCACATTTTGATTTCTACCCTTGCCCCATTGCTGCACATGGGGCTTTTTTCCTCTCTGCTCATCTGCTCAAAAAGCTGTTCTAGCAGTTCCTCCACCTCCGACGAGATAGTTACGCCATAGCTGCAAACCGAGGCCAGGTGCTTTCTCCTCTCTGCCCTTTTCACTTCAGTATTTTTCCCTTTTAAAATCCGCGCTACTCGGCTGATGGCCTTCTCAAATATGGCTTTCATGCTGCGCTCCTAATCGAATCTAGATTTTTTCAACTACATATCATCGACTTGAGCTGGGCTTGATTTTTCCCAAACGTTCTCATCCTCCCCCTTCATCCATTTGAAATGATGAAGCCTCCCCTCATGGAGTTCGATATGTCGCATTTAGTGGAAACCATGGCCTATGTCGGCCAAACCCCTTGGCATGGCTTGGGCAACAGCCTGCCGACTGGGCAGCCTGTCGAGGTCTGGCAGCGCGAGGCGGGACTGGATTGGTCGATTCAGGAAGCGGAGGTGCTGTTCAATACCGCTGCCGATGCCATCCATATCCGCTCTCACAGCGACGCCAAGGTGCTGTATCGCTCGGATACGCTGGCGCCGCTGTCGGTCGTCTCCAGCCGCTATCAAGTGGTGCAGCCGCAGGAGGTGCTGCATTTCTATAACGATCTGGTTCATGCCGGCGGCTTTGAACTGGAAACAGCTGGCGTGCTCAAGGGCGGCCGCAAGTTGTGGGCGCTGGCGCGTACTGGACAGGGTACGCAGGTCAAAGGCCAGGATCAGGTCAACGCTTACTTGCTGCTGGCCACCAGCTGCGATGGCACGCTTTGCACCACCGCGCAGTTCACCTCGGTGCGCGTGGTCTGCAACAACACGCTGCAGTTCGTCGTCGGCCGCGAGGGCGGCGGCGTCAAAGTGCCACATTCCACCCGCTTTGATCCGAAGTTGGTCAAGGAGTCGCTGGGCATCGGTTTGTCGGCTTGGGACCGTTTCATGGTCGATATCAAGCAATTGGCCAACCGTCCGATCTCGCCCGATGAGGCCAAACAGTATTTCAGCGATGTGCTGCGCGAACCGGTGATGGCGTCGCCGGATGACCCGGTTTCACGCGCCATGCAGCAAGTGACGTCCCTCTATGCCGGGGAAGGACGCGGCGCCCTGCTGCCCGGTAGCCATCGCACCGCCTGGGGGCTGCTGAATGCGGTGACGGAATACGTGGATCACCGCCGCCGCTCCCGCAGCCAAGATCACCGGCTGGATTCCGCCTGGTTCGGCCAAGGCGCGCAGCTGAAGGAGAACGCCCTCAAACACGCCTTACTGCTGCTGAACTGACCCATTCCTTTCCCTCGCTCCCCTGCTCTGGCTTGACCAGACAGGGGATTTTTTATGCCCGTCACTCGGAGACCTCTCCATGCACCACCGTATCGAAACGCTGGACGGCCGCGTTTGCCCCGCTCAAGACGCCACAGGCATCCGCCAATGGATAGCCGATCTGCTATCTGGACAGCACCAAACAGATCCAGCCGCGCTGCGGTTGAGCATCAACAAGCTGCCGCAAACTGGCGCCTGGCTGCTGAATCAACTGCGCACCGCCGAACTCAATGATCAGCTGCGTGCGGGATTGCCATTCTCCACGCACGACTTGGGCCAAGTGTGCTGCACGCAAGGGTTTGCCGCGCTGGCCGAGCCTGAGCGCTTCCTCGCCGCGATCCGGACATCCCGCGTGTTCCACGCCGGTAACGATCCTTATCTGGAGCACGACTTTGGCCAGGTGGAGATCGATGGCGACACCGTGTTCTGGAAAATCGACTACTACGCGCTGGATAGCGAATTCGGCAGCGAAGCCCCTTGGGATGCCCAGCAAACGCGCCGGGTGCTGACCCTCATGCTGGCGGAGGAATATTGATGCCGATGCCCCATCAACCCAATGACGCACACTGGGTCATGACCCTTCCCGTGCTCTCCACCTCTCACATTCGCCAACAAACCAACGCCTGGTTGCAAATCAATGTCGGCGGCTGGGTCGAGCTGGAATACGCCGAGTACAGCCACGGCTTCTTCATCGCCCTGGGTGAAACCGATAGCGATCCTGCCGAACAGTTTCCAGATCATCCCGATCTGCAGCGCATTGCCAGCTGGGTTAAGGCGAACTATCCGGCCGCGACCTGGGTGCGACTGGACGCGGATGGCGATGAGATCGATGCCTTGCCCAGCTACGACTGGGAAGAGGGAGATACGGGTAGCCAAGCACCCAACGACAGCGCTGCGCCGTCTACGCCGCAGGCGATTCTGGTCGTCATTTCAGGTGGGGAAGTCGAAGGCGTGTATGCCTCGCAGGCGGATTGCGAGGTAAAGGTCGTGGATTTAGACGATGCCGACGATGATGCCGAGTATTTCCCGATGAGCGGCTTCGCCGATCAAACCGCGTTTGCCACCTATCGCGATCAGCTTCATTGCGCGCGCTAGCGCTGGCATCAAGGCTGCGCCAGGCGGTCGCTCAGTTGTTCCACCATGTCCACCACCAACTGGCGATCTGCCTGTTTCAAGCGAGCCAGCAGTTGTTCCAGGTAGCGCGCCTGATCGCCTGGATTGACGCTGGTTTCCGACAGCAGATCATTCACGCTGCAGCCCAATACCTCAGCCAGCTCCAATAGCCGGACCAAGGTTGGCTTGATGCGCCCGCGCTCCAGACGCGATATCGCCTCCAGGCCGACGCCCAGCTTCTCCGCCAGGTCTTCCTGGTTCATCCCCAGCGCCTTGCGATGGCGGGCCACGGCCTGCCCGACCCGCTGGTTCAACTGTTCCACATCAAGGTTTGACATTACACGCTCCATTTCAACCTTAATGGTCGTGAACCAACCCATTGACATGAAGTGCCCAAAGAGTTGAAATTCAACCTTTTAAGTAGAATTTCAATGTAAAGGGGCGATATAGCTCGTCATCCCGAATCGCCCGCCCCTCTCCTCTATCGAATAAGGAAAACTGTGATGAAACCCCTCCCGCGCATCCGCCTGCTCAGTTGCGCGATGGCTGTCGCGCTAGCCGGCTGCTCCGGGCATGTTCTGGAGTTCCGCAATGCGGAAGTCGTCAACGGCAAGATCTATAAAAACGGCGCCAACGAGCCCTTCAGCGGCAAGGTAAGCAATGTTCCCCTCGCCCAGATTTGGGCAAGGCTCCAAGGACGGAGCGACTTGCTCGCCACTGCAAATAATATCCTCGGCACCGCCATAGACCTCACTCCCCTCTGCGATGCCCATATCGAAGATGGCCTGCTGAATGGCAAAACAGATTGCAAGCAGCCCAACTCCAGCCATCTCGTCATGCAGTTGAATTTCAGCCAAGGCTTGTTGGATGGAGAGGTCAAGACCTTCACGCCTGACAACAGTGATCAGCCGGTGATCAACGCCACCTTTGCCAAAGGCGCAATCGACGGGAAGCTGGAAGTCTTCAGTCCGCAAACGCATAAGCTGATTTACCGCGTGAACAGAGAGCACGGCATTTTGGTTGGCACAGAAGAGAACTTTGACGCCAACACCGGCAATCTCACAGGGCGCGCTCAATTTGAGAATGGAAAATACCAGGGAGAAATCATCCGCTACGCCCCCGATGGCAAGCGTGTCATTTACCGTGCCATGTCGGTGAATGGCCTCAAAGATGGCATTGAAGAGTCATTCTCTGCAGAAACCGGCAAACCCACCCTGCACGCCGAATGGGCAAACGGCGCGCTGAACGGCACGTATCAGACCTGGAAAGACAATGGTGCCTTGGACATCGATGCCACCTACCAAAACGGCAGTGAAGTGAACTACAGCACTGCCGATGACCGGGAGCGCGCGAAACAGACCGCCCAGCCATCCGACGCCCTCAGCGCCTGCCAGGAAGCCTGGGTCGCCGCATTCCGCAAAGCATCCCCTGATGGCGACTTCGCCTTGATCAACCACGATCAGCTAGCGGAGTGGGAGCAGCAATGCAAACAAGGCAAATCCCCTGCCAATACCTGAGCCCTTTTACTAACAGCACGATCCGAGAATCGTGCGCTTATCCGTGGAGAACACAATGCGTAAATTGACCCTACTCACCCTGATCAGCTTGCTGAGCTGCGGTTCCGCCTTCGCGGCTGGAGGCAAGAACTCCGCCGAGTATCGCGAAGCCTACCAATGCGCCTTAAACGGTTTAAAAGAAGGCAGCGCGGGCGGCCCCGCGTTCTGCGTGGGCAATTCCCGAGATCCATCCAAGCTGGAAGAAAAAGCCTACGCCGATGCCGAGCACGACTTTAAGCGGATGAAGAATGGCGGCACGACTGCGTCGCAAGGTGGTTGCGCCTTCCACCACGCCACCTGGATTGCCAATGGCACCCATGCCGATGGATTCGAGGAAGGCTTGCAGCAGATCACGAACCTGAAGGCCGCCGCCAACTTGGTTTTCATGCGCGATATGAAGTTTTACGACAGCCGCAATATGGAAATCCCCTGGAGCGTGGCGCAGAAATGGTTTTACAAGAAGGGGGATCGCGGCGCGATCTCGCCATTCGCGAAGAAGGCCTGCAATAAAACTCAGCTGACCGGCTGAAGCCTATCTAGCGGCCTGGTTGGCATCGGCCCTGACGGTCTGTCCAAGCAGCGCAGCCAATCTTATTGATCCCCCTTTGACGGCATAACGCCCATCCTCAGCGTACCGAGGATGGGCGTGCTATTTCTTGGAGAAAGCATCATGACACCACCTGCCTCACGGCAAGAACTCGCGCAATGGCTGCAACAGCCCTTCCAGTCCCATGCCGGCGCATTCAGCGACGAACAGCTGAACAAACTGCGCGAGCGCATCGAAGAGCTGGTGAATTACGAAGCCGCAGTTGGCTTGATGGGCAAAAGCGGCGCCGGCAAGTCCAGCCTGTGCAATGCCCTGTTCGGGCAAGAAGTCGCCGAAGTCGATGACGTCGCGCCTTGCACCGTCGGCGCTTCCGAATACACTCTGGCCTACCAGAACGGCAAAGGCATCTCGCTGATTGATCTACCCGGCGTCGGCGAACGCCAGGATAAGGAAGCCGCTTACGCCAAGCAGTATCAAGAGATGCTGCCCGAGCTGGATCTGGTGCTGTGGCTGATCAAAGCAGATGATCGCGCGCTGAGCGTAGACGAGCAGTGCTATCAGCGCCTGATCCTGCCCTATCTGATCGAGCACGATATTCCGCTACTGTTCGTGGTGAATCAGGTAGATAAGATCGAGCCCTGCCGGGAATGGGATTTCAGCCGCAGCATGCCCGGCCCGCAGCAGCTAACCAACATCAGCCGCAAGCAGTTCCAGGTCAGCCAGCTGTTCAACGTGCCATTGACCCAGATCTTCATCACTTCCGCCGTGGAAGGCTACGGCCTACAGATCCTGATCGAGCAAATCATCCATAGGCTGCCCAAAGAAAAAAAGTGGAGCGTCACGCGAGAGACCCGCGCCGAGTACGTGACGCCTTCCATGCAGCGGGAATCCATAGGTGGGCTGTGGGATACGATCAAAGAAGCCGCCAAGACGATCTTGCGCGAGACCTGGACCACGATCTCATATCGCGTGGAAAGCTGGTTCAGCAAACTGTTTGGCTGGTAGTAGAGAACAACAGGTAGCTTGATGAAGGGGATGCTTGGCATCGCATCCTGCAGGAACCGCCTGCTGACCGCGTAGATTCACAGCGACCGAGACGGATCGAATCCGCTTACACAGCGGTTACACGGTCCGGAAAAGCAAAAAGGCCAACTTCGAAAAGTTGGCCTAAGTGCTTGCTTTATTTGGTTGCGGGGGCAGGATTCGAACCTACGACCTTCGGGTTATGAGCCCGACGAGCTACCAGACTGCTCCACCCCGCGTCTGAATTCTGTGTCTGCGCTGTGTTTCGTGCAGAGGAGCGAACTATATCCCTCAAGAGGGCTGACGTCAAGCTTTCAGCTGAAACTATTTTCAAATCCAGCGCAAGCCACTGTTCATACTCTTTAACAGATGCCGGCGGCAAAAACATAAGCCATCAACAAAAGACCGCTACATTAACAACGTGGTCGGCACCGAAGCGAAAGCAGCGGTGTCACGCAACCGGAATGTGGTCTGCCAACCGCTTCCGGACGCGGAACCGGCCTTGTGCATTTTGACGGGTGTTGCTGCCTGTAGGCGACTGCCAGCGCAGACAGATTACGGCAATACCTGTTCTCCTAAGTGTTCATCACGGAACTTCGGGCCGCCTTGTGCGGCCCATTTTTTTGCATTGCGCTCAGGAGAATCCAGATTGTACCCGGATTCAATATTCAATGCCAATCCAACACCACTTCAAGCCCCCGCCCCGGCCACCTCTTGCCCAGGCGATAGCTCCCTAGCCAACCGCCGCCTCAACAACCAGGTGGCGCCGCATAGCAGGCCCATCGCGCCATAACTGATCCAGGGCAGCAGCAACAAGGAGCGCTCCACCGGCCAGTGCCAGGCCAGATAGCAACGCAACAGCATCTCCAGCACCAGGCCACAACCCCACACCGCGGTCATATTCCGCATACCGCGCCGGAAAGGCGATTGCGACCACAGCTGCTCGCAATGTCCACCCCCATCTTCCCGCTGCCGCTCAAGCGCCGTCCGGGCCAGATAGAACACCAACGGTCTGGGCAGCAGCATGGACAACAGGAAGGCTACGCCGAACAACCCGGACAGCAGCGATTCGCGCAACAGTAGCACCCGCTCCCCTCCGCCCAACACCATCGCCAGCAGCGACAAAACAATACCCAGCAAGACCATCATGCTCATGACATCGACGCGCCGACGATGCCACAGCTCCCAAACGCTCCATGCCATGGGAGGCACGGAAGACAACAACAAGCCCGCCATCTCTCCCCGGTGAGGCTGCGCCCATCGGTAGCACAACCAAGGCAGCAGGAAATTGATCAGCAACTCAAGCAGCAATTGGACGCGTCTGGACATGGAGAAAGCTCTGAAAAAATAGTCAACCTGCTGACTTTCCATGCCATTGTCAACAACAGCATCCAGCACGCCCCAGCCAAGCCACCGCTGCACGCGCCTCCCAGCTCGACCCGAAGGCGGATCGGACGAGCTGGCGGCAGAGGAAAAAGCGAAGCCCCGCATCGCGGGGCTTTGACTTGGCGCACGGCGCAAGCGCCGCCGTAATATTCGGGATTGGAATCAGGCCGCAGCCTGGATGAATCCATTGGCGGGATACATGGCGCTTGCCAGTCCCAGCGCCGATCGGAAAGTCACTTCAAACATCTTGCCAACCTGTCGGATGCTGACCACTTCGTAGTGGACCACGCTACCGCTGTCCTTATGCTCGAAAACTTTGTAGCCTGGCTTCAATTGCGAGATTTTCATAATTCACGTCCTTTTTATTTTTTTCACTAAAAAACATACACATATCTGATATTAGTCGTTATGCCTGAAAAAAAGTTCCGCCGCAAGCGATGCCTCTCAGTCGCCTGCCCAAACTGTAGCAAGCCAGGATGACAAGGCCGTGACGGATGCGTGGCAGGCGCCTGGCGCCTGCGCGGTAAAGTAAAACCCCAGTTACCAATATGGTAGCCGGGGTCACGATAACCAAGTCTCATTAAACTACTTGGTAATACTACTTATTTGCCATGATCCAGATCAAGACCTGACGGTACGAAATACATCAACCAATGCGCATGCCCGCTTTGACGCCGGCATCCACGTCCAGCAAGTACAGGCCTTCGCCGTCATCGGTGCCGGAAGCGCAGACTATCATGCCCTGCGATACGCCGAAACGCATCTTGCGCTCGGCCAGGTTGGCCACCACGATCACATGGCGGCCAACCAGTTTTTCCGGCTCCTGATAGGCCTTGCGAATGCCGGAGAAGATATTGCGCTTTTCAAAGCCCAGGTCGACGGTGAACTGCAGCAGCTTGTCCGAGCCTTCGACGAAGTTGCACTCCAGCACCTTGCCTACGCGCAGGTCCACCTTGGCGAAGTCGTCGATCTTGATGGTTTCGGCCAGCGGCTCGTGGGCCGCAGCCGGGGCGTCTTGGGTAGCTTGCATGTTCTCTTTGTTCGCTTCTATCAGTTTGTCTATCGATGCCGGGTCCACGCGCTGCATCAGGTGCTGGTAGGCGTTGATCTTCTTGCCCAGCAGCAAGGCCTGCGCATCGCTCCAGGCGAGCGGCGCCACGTCGAGGAAGGACTCGACGCCTTCGGCCAGCTTGGGCAGCACCGGCTTCAGGTAGATGGTCAGCAGGCGGAAAGCGTTGATCAGCACGGTGCAGACTTCCTGCAGCCGCGCGTCCCGCCCCTCGAGCTTGGCCAGCTCCCACGGCTTGTTGGCGTCGACATAGGCGTTGACCACGTCGGCCAGCGCCATGATGTCGCGCAGCGCCTTGGCGTACTCGCGCGCCTCGAACGCCGCCGCCAGCTCGTCGGCGGCCGCCTGCAGCCGGGCCAGGATCTCCATGTCGGACACGCTGCCGGCCAGCTGGCCGTCGAAGCGCTTGGCGATGAAGCCAGCGGAGCGGCTGGCGATGTTGACGAACTTGCCCACCAGGTCGGAGTTCACCCGCGCCACGAAGTCGTTCAGGTTGAGGTCGATGTCCTCGATGCGGCCGTTGAGCTTGGCGGCGATGTAGTAGCGCATCCACTCGGGATTCAGGCCGCAGTCCAGATAGCTCTTGGCCTGGATGAAGGTGCCGCGCGACTTGGACATCTTCTGGCCGTCCACGGTCAGGAAGCCGTGGGCGAACACGCCGGTCGGCGCGCGCAGGCCGGAATAGTTCAGCATCGCCGGCCAGAACAGCGCGTGGAAATACAGGATATCCTTGCCGATGAAGTGGTACATCTCGGTGTGGGAATCCTTGCCGAACCACTCGTCGAAGTTCAGGCCAGTGCGGTCGCACAGGTTCTTGAAGCTGGCCATATAGCCGATCGGCGCGTCCAGCCACACATAGAAATACTTGCCCGGCGCGTCGGGAATCTCGAAGCCGAAGTAAGGTGCGTCGCGGCTGATGTCCCAGTCCTGCAGGCCGCCCTCGATCCACTCGTTCATCTTGTTCAGCGATTCCGGCTGCAGATGCGGCTGGATCGCGCCATCGGCGCGTGCGCTGCTGCCGCTGGTCCACTGCTTCAGGAAATCGGCGCACTCGCCCAGACGGAAGAAGTAGTGCTCGGAGGTTTTCAGCACCGGCTTGGCGCCGGACACCGCCGAGTACGGGTTCTTGAGCTCGGTCGGGTTGTAGGTGGCGCCGCAGACTTCGCAGTTGTCGCCGTACTGATCCTTGGCGGAACACTTCGGGCACTCGCCCTTGACGAAGCGGTCCGGCAGGAACATCTGCTTTTCCGGATCGTAAAGCTGCTCGATGGTGCGCACGGCGATCTTGTCGTCGGCGCGCAGCGCCTTGTACACCTGGCTCGCCAGTTCCTTGTTTTCCGGACTGTTGGTGCTGTAGTAATTGTCGTGCCCAATCAGGAAGCCCTGCGAATCGGCGACATGCAGCGTGCGCACCTCGTCCACCAGCTGTTCCGGCGAAATGCCGCGCTTTTCGGCAGCCAGCATGATCGGAGCGCCATGGGTGTCGTCGGCGCAGACGTAATAGCACTCATGGCCGCGCATCTTCTGGAAGCGCACCCAGATGTCGGTCTGGATCTGTTCCAGCATATGGCCGAGGTGAATCGCGCCATTGGCGTAAGGCAGTGCGCTGGTCACCAGAATCTTGCGTTTGGTCATTCGGATCATTCCCTGGATTGGCAATCTCAAGCGATCGATTATAGAGACAGAACGGGCGAGCGGTCATCAGGCTTGCGCGCCCAAATATAGCCCCGCACAAAAGCGCAAGCCCGGAGCATGGGGCTTCCGGGCTTGCGACAGCGGATTCCGCGAAACTCAGGCGCCCTGGCTGGCGAGCTTGCCTTCTTCAACCGCCGGCGCCGCCCGCTCGGCCATGGCGATGCCGACCATCCGGCGCGCCACTACCACGTAGGCCAGCGAGAAGCTCAGCGCCACCACGGCGTAGCCGGCCAGACCGGCCGCCTGGTAGACCTGGCGGAACAGCTCGATGCCCAGCGCGTAGCCCGCCATCGACAGCATGCTCATGCTGGCGGAAATCGTGCCGCGGCCGGCCGCGTCGCTGGACATCAGCGCGAAGCGGTACAGCACGCCGAAGGCCAGGCCCTCGCCGAAGGCCATCAGAGTCATGCCGGCCGCCATCCAGTACTGCGGCGTGGCGGACAACATGATGCCGACCGCCATCAGCAGCAAGCCGCCGACGATCGGCCACATGCCCACCAGCGCCGAGCGGCCCAGCGGCCAGCGGTCGGCCACCACCGCCAGCGCCAGGTTGCCGGCGATCAGGCCGCCGAACACCGGGATCTGCATCAGGCCATATTCCACGGCGCTCATGTGCAGATCGCGCACCAAAAGCACCGGCGACAGCGCGATCCAGCCCATCAGCGGCAGCGCCAACAGCGGAATGCACAGCGCCGACAGCACGAAGCGGCTCTGGCCGAACACCTTCAGGTAATCGCGGCCCATATTGGACAAGGGCAGCCTCTCATGGCTGGGCGCCACGGTTTCCGGCATCTTCCACATCAGGCCCAGCAAGGACAGCAGCGACAGGCCGGCGATGAACAGGAAGCCGCTGCGCCACGGCGCCAGCTCTAGCAGCGCGGCGCCGGCCAGCGGGCCGACCAGCGGCGCGATCAGCGCCACATTAGCCATCAGCGCGGTGACGCGCACCGCCGCGCTCTCTTCAAACGACTCCTGCAGCGATGCGTAGCCGACGGCGTTGATGAAGCACAGACCGATGCCCTGCAGCACGCGCAGTGCGATAAAGGCTTCTATCGAGCTGACCAGATAAGTGGCCAGGCAGGTAATGGCGAAATAGCCGACGCCGAACAGCAGCACCGGGCGACGGCCGATGCGGTCGGACAGCGGGCCGGTCAGCCAGGCCAGCAGCGCGCCGCCGGCCAAAAAGGCGGTCATCGAAGCCGGCGCCCAGGCGGCGTCGACCATGAATTCGCGGGTGACGGACAGCATGGCCGGCTGAACCATGTCGTTGCAGATGTAGACGGCGAACTCGAACAGCACCAGGGCCAGCGGGAACAGCAGGTTGGACCAGGTGAGAGTGGCGTGTTTGGAGGACTGCATAAAGCGGGAGATGCCTTTCTTCAGCTTAAAGAACAGGGCCCGCGGCCTGACGGGGCCGAGCCTTTGGCGCTGCGGCAGCGCCGCAACTCGAGAAAAGCCGACAATTCTACTCTTTTCAATGACTTTCATCAAAAAAACTTGCCCCGCGCCGCGCATCCGGCCGCCCCTCCCCTGCCCTTTGCCTGCGTACAGGAGTAAGATGGCAGCCAGCGGGCGCGGTGCGCCTCACGACAAATCCGACTAAAATACTCGGAAATCCTCAGCCGGAACGCAGCATGTTCTCCAAACTCACCCGTATGTTCGGCGCATCAGCCGACCAAGCCACGCAAAACGAAACCATGGCACAGCTCGAAACCCAGATCCTCGATACCCTCAAGCCGCTGATCGACGCCAATACCGGCAAGGGATACCTGGCGGCCAAGAACGTCAAGAACCTCCAGATCGGCGACAAGGCCATCAGCCTGGAGGTGGTGCTGGCCTACCCGGCCAACAGCCAGTTCGACGCGGTGCGCCAGCAGTTTGAAACCGCGCTGGCGCCGATCGCGGAAGGCCGCGCGGTAGAAGTGCGGGTGAGCAGCCAGATCGTCAGCCACTCCGCCCAGCGCGGCGTGCCGCTGCTGCAGGGCGTGAAGAACATCATCGCCGTCGCCTCCGGCAAAGGCGGCGTCGGCAAGTCCACCACCGCCGCCAATTTGGCGCTGGCGCTGGCGGCCGAAGGCGCGCGCGTCGGCTTGCTGGACGCCGACATCTACGGTCCGTCGCAACCATTGATGATGGGCCTGCAGGGCCAGCGCCCCGAGTCCGTCGACGGCAAACTGCGGCCGCTGGTCGGACACGGCATCCAGACCATGTCTATCGGCTACCTGGTGGACCCGGACCAGGCGATGGTATGGCGCGGCCCGATGGTGAGCCAGGCGCTGCAGCAATTGCTGAACGACACCCGCTGGGACGATCTGGACTACCTGGTGATAGACATGCCGCCGGGCACCGGCGACATCCAGCTGACGCTGTCGCAGAAAGTGCCGGTCACCGGCGCGCTGATCGTCACCACCCCGCAGGACATCGCGCTGCTGGACGCGCGCAAGGGCGTCACCATGTTCCAGAAGGTGAACGTGCCCATCCTGGGCCTGGTGGAGAACATGGCCATCCACATCTGCAGCCATTGCGGCCACGCCGAGCACATCTTCGGCGAAGGCGGCGCGGCCAGGATGGCCGCCGACTTCGGAGTCGAGCTGCTGGGTTCTCTGCCGCTAGAGCTGGCCATCCGCCTGGCGGTGGATGCCGGCAAGCCCAGCGTGGCGGCCGATCCGGCAGGCAAGCCGGCCGAGCTGTACCGCGCCATCGCCCGCCGCGTGGCGGTGAAGGTGGGCGAGAAAGCTCAGGACTTCTCCGGCAAATTTCCCAAGATCGTCATCCAGAACAACTGAGCGGCAACATGATTGCGATGTACGATTCCGGGCTTGGCGGCCTGTCGGTGTGGCGCGCGGTGCGCGCCGCGCTGCCCGCCTGGCCCATCACCTATCTGGCCGACCAGGCCTACTGCCCATACGGCCAGCGCAGCAGGGACGAAATCATAGCCCGGGCGCTCAAGGTGGGGCACTACCTGGCCAGCCAGGGCGCCACCCTGCTGGTAGTGGCCTGCAACACCGCCACCACTGCCGCCATCACCGCAATGCGCGAGGAGTTTTCGCTGCCGATCGTCGGCATCGAACCCGCGATCAAACCCGCGGCGGCGATGAGCCGCACCGGCCGCATCGCGGTGCTGGCCACCGAATACACGCTGGCCAGCGATCGGGTCAAAACGCTGCTGGACGCGCACGCCGGCGACGTGGATGTGTTGCGCCGCGCCGGCCACGGCTGGGTGGAGCAGGTGGAGGCGGGAGAATTGTCCGGCGAGCGCACCCGCACGCTGGTGCGCCGGGTAGTGGAACCGCTGCTGACCGAAAACATCGACCACATCGCGCTCGGCTGCACCCACTATCCGTTTCTAGCGCCGCTGATCCGCGAAGTCACCGGCGACGCGATCCAGCTGTACGACCCGGCCGAGGCCATCGCCCGCCGCGTCTGCGACCTGCTGCGACAGCATGGCCGTGACAGCCAGGGCGACAGCCACTACCGCTTCATCAGCACCGCCGACGGCAACGACATGAGGCTGCGCCTGCCGCGGCTGATAGGCCACAGCTACCCGGTAGAGTCGGTGCCTCTGGACTAACCCCCTTACCGAGGTCCCGCCCAAGCAGGCGTGGCCTCACCTTAGCAACCGGACCCGTAATGAAAACAAGACTGCTGTTATTGCTGCTGAGCGCGCTCAGCCTGCCGGCGTTCGCCGCCACCTCCTGTCGCGACGCCGCAGCCCAGGCCAACCGGCAGGTTGGCGGAAAACTGGACGCGGCCGAATTGGCCGACGCCCTGCAAAGCCTGAACCACGACGGCAGGCTGCCGGAAAAATTCGTCACCAAGCGCGCGGCCCAGGCCGCCGGCTGGCATCCGGGCCGCAGCCTGTGGAGCGTGCCGGCGCTGCGTGGCAAATCCATGGGCGGCGACCGTTTCGGCAACTACGAGAAGCAACTGCCCCAAGGCCAGTGGCAGGAGGCCGATCTGAACTACAAAGGCGGCAAGCGCGGCGCCAACCGGCTGGTATTCAGCCGCCAGGGACAGCGCTACGTCAGCGTCGACCACTACAACCGCTTCGTCGAGGTGGCGACATGCCGGTAACCGTGTGCGAACTACGCCATATCCTCAGCCTGCAACAGCTGTTCAATGAAATGAGCCGCCAACTGCGGCTGCCGCCCCATTTCGGCCGCAATCTGGATGCGTTGTATGACTGCCTGGCCAACGAAGTGCCAGGCCCGTATCAACTGATCTGGCGCGAAACCGCCGAGACGGAAAAAGCGCTGGGGGCCGACGTCTACGCCGCCGTGCTGGACATTCTGGAAACCGTGGCCGCAGAGCGCGGCGACGTCACACTGGACATCCACCGCTAGCCACGCGTTGTCGCCCCGCTACAAAAGCAGCCACAGGCTGCTTTTTTTGCCTCATGACCATGTCGACAATGGCATGTCAATGACAATCATCAAGGCAATTTAAATTCAAAAATCATTTAAAAACAACAAACACATTCGAATATGAACCACAATTATCGAAATCCCGCCAAGACAAGCCATCGCTAACTCACTATAATCGCTAACCTTCGGCCCGCCTCACCTGTCCGACAAGAACAGGCAAAAAACCCGGCAATCCCGGCTAAAACAATAAAGTAGCTCGGCCGCTACATGGCGAAGCATGCCGGACACACGGCAAGCACGCATGACCCCCTTAAAGTCAGATGTCATGTTGCGAAAAATGCGGCGCTCGTTTTGAAACGTCTCAAACTCAGGCAGGAACAACTCAATGAAGTCGAAAAAACTCACGGCCTTGATCCTGGTCGGAATGCTGCTGGGCATCTTGGTCGGCTACTTATTCCGTCAGTACGCCGGCACCGATGCCGCCGCCATCAAGACCTTTGTCGATGGCATGTCTATCCTCACCGACATTTTTCTGCGCCTGATCAAGATGATCATCGCGCCGCTGGTGATCGCCACCCTGGTGGTCGGCATCGCCAAGATGGGCGACGCCAAGTCGGTTGGCCGCATCGGCGGCAAGACCATGGGCTGGTTCATTGGCGCCTCGCTGGCGTCGCTGACTCTGGGCCTGATTATGGTCAACATCCTGAAGCCGGGCGTGGCGCTGAACCTGCCGCTGCCCGATCTGCACGCCGACTCCGGCATCAAGGCCAGCGCCATTTCGATGAAAGACTTCGTCACCCACGCCATCCCCAAGAGCGTGATTGAGGCGATGGCCGGCAATGAAATCCTGCAGATCGTGGTGTTCTCGGTGTTCTTCGGCAGCGCGATGGCCGCGCTGGGCGAACGCGCCAAGGCGCTGATCGACGTGATGGATGTGGTGGCCCACGTGATGCTGAAAGTCACCAGCTACGTGATGAACTTCGCGCCGCTGGCGGTATTCGGCGCCATCGCCGCCACCGTCGCCAAGGAAGGCCTGTCCATCCTGGCCACCTACGGCAAGTTCATGGCCCAGTTCTACCTGTCGGTAGGCATTCTATGGGCGCTGCTGATCGCCGTCGGCGTGCTGATCGTCGGCCCGCGCCTGCTGCATCTGATGGGCATGATCAAGGAACCGCTGCTGCTGTCGTTCACCACCGCCAGCTCGGAAGCCGCTTACCCGAAAACCCTGGAACAACTGGAACGCTTCGGCGTGTCCAACAAGATCGCCAGCTTCGTGCTGCCGATGGGCTACTCGTTCAACCTCGACGGTTCGATGATGTACTGCACCTTCGCAGTGATCTTCATCGCCCAGGCTTACGGCATAGACCTGACCCTGGCGCAGGAAATCTCGATGCTGCTGATCCTGATGCTGACCTCCAAAGGCATGGCCGGCGTGCCGCGCGCGTCGCTGGTGGTGATCGCCGCCACGCTGTCGCAGTTCAACATTCCGGAAGCCGGCCTCTTGCTGCTGCTGGGCATCGACCACTTCCTGGACATGGGCCGCTCCGCCACCAATGTGGTGGGCAACTCCATCGCCACCGCCGTGGTGGCCAAATGGGAAGGCGAGCTGAAGCCCGGCAAGCACGCCTGAATCCGCCAGCCTCGCGCCAACAGAAACGCCACCCTCGCGGTGGCGTTTTTCATGCGCAGAATCCTGCAATTTGATATTGACAAGGACTGCATCTGCAACTAGAATGCGTTTCTTGTCTGGCGCCGGAGAGGTGGCAGAGTGGTCGAATGTACCTGACTCGAAATCAGGCGTACGTGCGAGCGTACCGAGGGTTCGAATCCCTCCCTCTCCGCCAGCAACGCATCAAAGCCCTTGAGAAATCAAGGGCTTTTTTGTTTTGTCTGCCGCTTGTCCAAGGCCGCGCACACGGCTTGACGCTCGCTCACCCCGCGCCCGGCCAGGCCAGGGACGAGGCTCGCTCCCGGATCGATTGGACCGCGGGCGCGAAGGGAAGCTCGACCGCGCGCGCCAGCGGCAGCGCTTCGCGCAGGATCAAACCGGGCGGCGCGGCGGCGGTGGACTCGACGCAGAGCGACGCCGCATGCGAAGCCGACGGCGCCCAATGCCAGAAATGCCAACGGCGGGCGTCAGCGTCCCCGGAACGCTGCCGCGCATAAACAATCTCGCCCGGAGAGCGCGCAGAGAAGGAAATGCAGTCCAAAGGCGCGTTCAGTCCGCAGCCCAGCGCCTTAAGATAGGCTTCCTTCAAAGTCCAGAGCATCCAGAAATGATCCGCCCTGGCACTCCCCCCCAAGGCCGACAGCTCGCGCGCTTCTTCGCTGGAGAAATTGTCCCAGGCGATATCCAGCGCCGGCGGCCGCATGACGCTTTCCACATCCACCCCCAGCTCCCTTCCCGCCGCGACCGACAGAACCACCATGCCGTCGGTATGTGACAGATTGAAGCTCAGCCCCGCGCCCGCGGCGGATCCACCCAGGCTGGGCTTGCCGTAAGGGCCGCGCTGAAAATCCAGTCGCGCGGGATCGACGCCCAACCTCTCCCCAAGCACCGTCCGCGCCAACGCGCGCGTCACCAGGTAGGCATGTCGGTCGCGCTCGAATACGAAGGCACGCCAGCGCACCCGCTCCTCGCCCGACAGCAAGGCCGCGTACGCTTCCAACAAAAAGGGATCGTGGCAACGCGCCAGAGGCGTCAGCCAGACCTGAATATCCTCAACCATCATCGGCACCCGCCCGCCTGAAAATGCGCATCGCCGAAATCGCAGTCGCCGGAATGCCGCAGAGCCGACAAGACTACTCCAGCCACAGAGGCGGGATCAAATGAAAACCCGCGGCGGCAAGCGCATGACATGCGGCAGCGCAGGATTCACCTCCTGCCAGATGGACGAGCCCGGCAACCTTCACGGCTTCGCCCCGCAAGAGGCAAAACCACACGCGCTCAGCTCAACAGCTGCCGCAACACATAAGGCAGAATGCCGCCGTGCAGGTAGTACTCCACTTCCACCGGGGTATCAATCCTCAGCAGCAGCTGCAATTGCCGGCTCCGGCCATCGCGGCTGCGTATGGTCAGCGTGACATCCTGCTGCGGCCGGATGCCGCCCTCCAGGCCGCTCAGGTCGAACTCCTCGTCGCCCTTCAGGCCGGCGGCGCTGTCCGCGCCCTTGAACTGCAGCGGCAGCACACCCATGCCCACTAGGTTGGAGCGGTGGATGCGCTCGAAGCTTCTGGCGACTACCGCCTTCACGCCCAGCAGCCGCGTGCCCTTGGCCGCCCAGTCGCGGCTGGAGCCGGTACCGTACTCCTCGCCGGCGAAAATCAGCGTCGGCGTGCCCGCCTTCTGGTATTCCATCGCCGCGTCGTAAATGAATTTCTGCGCGCCGTCCGGCTGGCTCAAGGTCAGGCCGCCCTCCACCGGCCGGCCGTCGGCGTCCGGCGGCAGCATCAGGTTGCGGATGCGCACATTGGCGAAGGTGCCGCGCATCATCACTTCATGGTGGCCGCGGCGCGAGCCGTAACTGTTGAAATCCACCGGCTTGATGCCCTGCTGCTGCAGATACAGGCCGGCCGGCGAGGCGGCCTTGATCGAACCAGCCGGGCTGATGTGGTCGGTGGTGACCGAATCGCCGAAGATGGCCAGCGCCCGCGCCCCCGTCACCTGGGGCACCGCCGCCGGCTGCATGGCGAAACCCTGGAAGAACGGCGGCTCGGCGATATAGCTGGAGACGTCCCAGCCGTACACTTGCCCCGTCGGCGCGGCGATGGCGCTCCATAGCGGATTGCCGCTGACGAAGTCCTGATACAGCCGGCGATAAGTGGCCGGATCGGTGGCCCGCAGCAGCGCATCCGCCACCTCCCGCTGGCTGGGCCAGATCTCGCGCAGATACACCGGCTGGCCGGTGTCGTCCGCGCCCAGCGGCTGCTGGTCCAGATCGATGTCCACCCGCCCGGCCAGCGCGAAAGCCACCACCAGCGGCGGGCTCATCAGGAAGTTGGCCTTGATCGCCGGGTGGATGCGCGCCTCAAAGTTGCGGTTGCCGGACAGCACCGCGGCGCAGATCAGGTCCTGGCCGGTGATTTCCGCCTCCAGCGCCGCATCCAGCGGCCCGGAGTTGCCGATACAGGTGGTGCAGCCGTAAGCCACCACCCGGAAACCCAGTTGCTCCAGCGGCGGCAGCAGTCCTGCCTTGGCGAGATAATCGGTGACCACCCGCGAACCGGGCGCCAGCGAAGTCTTGATATGCGGCGCCACCTTCAGGCCGCGCGCCGCCGCCTTCCGCGCCAGGATGCCGGCCGCCAGCATCACGCCGGGGTTGGAGGTATTGGTGCAGGAAGTGATGGCGGCGATCACTACCGAGCCGTGGTCCAGCGCGCCACCGGCCGCCGGCGCGGCGCCGGCCTTGCCGTAGCCGCCGCTCGATGCCGGCTGCGCCAGCAGTTCGGCGAACCGCTCTTTCAGTCCAGGCAGCGCGATGCGATCCTGCGGCCTCTTGGGCCCGGCCACGCAGGGAACCACGCCGGCCAGATCCAGTTCCAGCACGCGGCTATAGTCGATATCCCCCGCCGCCGGCATGCCGAACAGCCCCTGCGCCTGGAAATAACGGCTGAACGCATCCACTTCCGCATCGCTGCGGCCGGTGGCGGCGAGATAAGCCGCCGCCTGCTCGTCCGGCGGAAAGAAACCCATGGTGGCGCCATACTCCGGCGCCATATTGGCCAACGTGGCGCGGTCCGGCAGGGTCAGCGTGGCGGCGCCAGCGCCGAAGAACTCGACGAACTTGCCCACCACATTGGCCTTGCGCAGCATTTCCGTCACCGCCAGCACCAGGTCGGTGGCGGTGACGCCCTCGCGCAGCCTGCCGCTAAGGTTCACACCCACCACATCAGGCGTCAGCATGTACACCGGCTGCCCCAGCATGCCGGCCTCGGCCTCGATGCCCCCCACGCCCCAGCCCACCACGCCCAGCGCATTGATCATGGTGGTGTGCGAATCGGTGCCCACCAGCGTGTCCGGATAGTACACGCCGTCTTTCTGCAGCACGCCGCGCGCCAGGTATTCCAGATTCACCTGATGCACGATGCCTATCCCCGGCGGCACCACCCTGAAGGTGTCGAAGGCCTGCATCCCCCACTTGATGAAGCGGTAGCGCTCGGCATTGCGGTGGAACTCCAGCTGCATGTTCAGATCCAGCGCATTGCCTTCCCTGAAATAATCCACCTGCACCGAGTGGTCCACCACCAGATCCACCGGCACCAGCGGCTCGATGATCTTGGGCGGCTTGCCGAAGCGCTGCGCCACATTGCGCATCGCCGCCAGATCGCATAACAAGGGCACGCCGGTGAAATCCTGCAACACGATGCGCGCCACCACGAAGGGGATTTCCTCGCTGCGCGCGTCCTGCGGACGCCAGTTGGCCAGTTGCCGGACGTGGTCCTCGCCGATACGCTGGCCATCCAGATTGCGCAACAGCGACTCCAGCACGATGCGCAACGATACCGGCAGGCGGCGGACATCGCCGACGCCGAGTTCGGCCAAGGCCGGCAGGGAATGGAATCGGACGGTCTGGCCGGAAGCCAGCTGGAATTCGCGTAAACTGTCTTGGGCACGCAGGGACATGGTGGACTCCTGTAGACATCGACAAGCGGAATAGGCTCGGGCGGGATGCCGGATGCCGGCGTCAGGCCCTTCGAATCGAACACTTACCAGAATAGGCTAAGACTATGACTTCGGAATTCAGTTCAGGCTGCCGGGAGAAAGCCGCATGAACAAGACGCAACGCGTGGAAACAGACAGCTTCGGCCCCATCGACGTGGCCGACAGCGCGCTATGGGGCGCGCAGACCCAGCGTTCGCTGGAGCACTTCGCCATTTCCAGCGAAAAGATGCCGCAGGAACTGATACTGGCACTGGCGATGGTCAAGCGCGCCGGCGCGCTGACCAATATGGAGCTGGGGCTGCTGGACGGCGCCAAGGCGCAAGCCATCGTCACCGCCGCCGACGAAGTGCTGGCCGGCCGGCACGACGGACAGTTTCCTCTGTCGGTGTGGCAGACCGGCTCCGGAACCCAGAGCAATATGAACATGAACGAGGTGCTGGCCAACCGCGCGTCCGAGCTGCTGGGAGGCGAGCGCGGCATCCGGCGGCTGGTCCACCCCAATGACGAAGTCAATCGCGGCCAGTCGTCGAACGACATCTTCCCCACCGCGATGCATGTGGCCGCGGCGCTGGGAATGGCGCGCCAATTGCTGCCCAGCCTGGCCGAACTGCGCCAGGCGCTTGAAGCCAAGTCCCGCGAGTTCGCCGGCATCGTCAAGATAGGCCGCACCCATCTGCAGGACGCCACTCCGCTGACGCTGGAACAGGAAGTCTCCGGCTGGGCCGCCCAGCTGCAATTGGCCGAGCAGGCGCTGCAAACCAGCCTGCCGGCGTTGTGCCAGCTGGCGGCGGGCGGCACCGCAGTCGGCACCGGCCTCAACACCCATCCGCAATTCGGCGCCCGGGTGGCCGAAGTGCTGGCCTTGCAGACCGGCCTGCCGTTTGCCGGCGCCGCCAACAAATTCGCCGCGCTGGCCGGCCATGAGCCGATGCTGGCCGCCCACGGCGCGCTGAAGACGCTGGCCGCCGCGCTGATGAAGATCGCCAACGACATCCGCTGGCTGGCCTCCGGTCCACGCTGCGGCCTGGGCGAGCTGACTCTGCCGGAAAACGAGCCGGGCAGCTCCATCATGCCCGGCAAGGTCAATCCAACCCAGTGCGAAGCCGTCACCATGCTGTGCTGCCAGGTGCTGGGCAACGACGTGGCCATCGGCATCGGCGCCGCCTCCGGCAATTTCGAACTGAACGTGTTCAAGCCGATGATCGCGCACAACTTCCTGCAAAGCCTGCGGCTGCTGTCCGACGGCATGGCCAGCCTGCGCGAGCACTGCATCGCCGGCATGCAGCCCAATCGCGCCCGCATCGCCCAGCTGCTGGAGCAATCGTTGATGCTGGTGACCGCGCTCAATCCGCATATCGGCTACGACAAGGCCGCCGCCATCGCCAAGCACGCCCACCAGCATGGCGGCACGCTGAAGCAGGCGGCGCTGGAACTGGGCCACGTCACGGCGGAGCAGTTCGACGCCTGGGTCAAGCCGGAAAACATGGTATGAACGGCCTCACCGCCTGGCACACCGGCTGAAGAGCGACTGGCAGGAACCGGAACGCCGCGTCTTTGCGCGGCGCATCCGGCGCCAGCCGCGGCAGAGATGGCAGATGCCCGCGACGGTCCCTGGCGCGGACGCCTCAGGCTTCGTAGCCGCGAGGATTGGCTTGCTGCCATCTCCAGCTGTCGCGGCACATGTCCTCCAGCGTGCGCTCGGCCTTCCAGCCCAGCACCCGCTCGGCCTTGCCCGGATCGGCATAGCAGCAGGCGATATCCCCGGCGCGGCGCTCCGCCAGTTGATAAGGAATGTCCCGCCCGCTGACGCGGCTGAATGTCTTGATCATGTCCAGCACCGAGCACCCCTGGCCGGTTCCCACATTGACCGTCAACACGCCGTCCACCGTTGCCAGCGCCTGCACCGCCTTGACGTGGGCAATCGCCAGATCGACGACATGGATATAGTCGCGCACGCCGGTGCCGTCCGGCGTCGGGTAGTCGCCGCCGAACACGCTGAGCCGCGCCAGCTTGCCCACCGCCACCTGGCTGATATAGGGCATCAGGTTGTTGGGCGTGCCGTTGGGGTCCTCGCCTATCCGTCCGCTGGCATGCGCCCCCACTGGATTGAAGTAGCGCAGCAGTCCGATCCGCCAACCTGGCTCGGAACGCGACAGATCCTCGAGAATCTCTTCCATCATGCGCTTGCTGCGGCCATAGGGATTGGTGATGACGCCAATCGGGAAGTCCTCGCGGATGGGGACTTCGGCGGGGTCGCCGTACACCGTGGCCGAGGAGCTGAAGACGATCTGCCGCACCGAAGCCCGCCGCATCGCCTCCAGCAGCGTCAGCGTGCCCACCACATTGTTCTCGTAATAGCGCAAGGGCTGGGCAACCGACTCGCCCACCGCCTTCAAAGCGGCAAAGTGGATCACCGCGTCGACCCGGTGCCGGGAGAAAATGCCGTCCAGCGCGGCCTGGTCTCGGACATCAGCCTCATGGAAAGCCAGTGTGCGGCCGGCCAGTTCCTGCACCCGGCGAATGGCCTCGAACTTGCTGTTGCAGAAATTGTCCACGGCAACGATATCAAAACCCGCCGCCAAAAGTTCGACGCAAGTATGCGATCCGATATAACCGGCGGCGCCGGTGACAAGAATAGTTGCGCTCATAATGATCTGTTCAATCCGTTTTTCAGGTGCGAAACGCCGCAGACATGCATCAAGCCAGGCATGCATGTCCGAAAGAGTGCCATCCAGGGAAACCATCAGCGGGCGAAGGGAAGGCCATCCGGCATGCGTGCCAAATGGTAACACACGAGTCCGGCAACGCCGGGAAGCGAGAACGGGCAGTCAGGCGGTTTCGCGCCAGACCAGATCCAGCGCCATCTTGCGGCCGTCTATCCACACCGCATGCTCGCGGCAGCGCGGCGATTGCGACTCCCACAGCGTCAGGCCCAGCGTGGCGTAGCGGATGTCGTCCAGCCAACGGCGGACATCCGCCGCGGCAACGCCCGGCAGCGCCTCGGCTTCATCCGCCAGCGCATCGTACTCGCCGATCGCCTGGCGATGCAGCTCCAACAGCCGGCGTATGGCCTCCTCCGCGCTCAGGCCCTGGCCTTGCGTCAGCGCCAGCACCAAATTGATCTGCCCGCCGGCCAGATCCTTGCCCAGGCTGAACAGGTCGCTGCCGAGGCCGACCAGCAGATTGGACAATCTGGCCAGATGGCGCACCGCCGGCCGGGCGTGGAAACTGTCGGGGAATTCCTGATCGCAGGCGTCCTCCAGCAAACGCAGCGCGACATACATGCCTATGGTGGCGATGCGCAACTCCAGCTGCGCGGAAAAATCCGGCAACCGGCCCAAGCCATGCCACTGCCGCATCACATTGGCCTCCCGCGTCGCCGCCCGGCACCAGTCTGCCATGCCCTGGTTGAGCGCGCGCATCCAGCCGGCACTGCGGCGGCGGGCCAGATCGGCGAACAGCTGCCCCCAACCACGGTCGAAACGCGACATCTGCGCCGGCGAGTCGGGATCGGGCAAGCCGTGGGACCACATCCGCTGCAACCTCTCCACCTGGATGTCGTCCCATAACAGCCACATCGCCATGAATTTTCCCACCAGCAGGGTCCGTTCCCGAGATAAGCGCGGAAAGGGCTGGCCGACGTAATTGCTCACGGAGAAACCCTGAACCCGCTCCAGCTCCGCCGCAGTGCACCCCAAGCCGGCAAACCAGTCCAGCACCTCCTGCTCCATCGCCGCCGCGCAAGGATTGCGTCCCGACGGCGCCCGCCAGTGCCCGGGAAAATGCAAGTCGAAGCGCAGCGTCGATCCGCAAGCCTCCAGCGCGCTGCGGGACCGCACTTCAATTTGCTGGCGCTGCGCCCCGCGCAGGGGTGGAAGGAAAACGGTCGGCATGGGATCACCCGGAGAAGGGGCCTTCTTGCAGCATACACAAGGAAAGGGCCTCTTCCCGCCGGATGCCGGCCGCTAGGTATTTGTACAAGCGCGGAGGAGACGAAGGAAGATGGCGGCTGTCCAGTCCCGGCAAATCGGGCGGCAGGCAAGCCTGGAAGGAACGCGGGCGCCGGGACGCGCGCCGGCCAGGCGTCAGATCGCCTCGACGTTATTGTGGACTTCGCTCTCGCGCAGCACCACCTGCGCCCACACCACCGAATCCAGATAGTACTGGTTGGCCAGCTCCAGATCGAAATCCAGCACCCTGACCAGCGCCTCTATCTGCACGTTGTCGCCGTGCTCGCAGGCCAGAGCCAGCGACAGATGGGAGGCGAAGATGCCCTTGTGCTCCACCACCGCCTCCCGGACCGTCAGCGGCAGCTCCATCGGGTCCAGCACATCGGGGAAGGGAATGTTGAGCAGCACGTCCAGCAAGGAAAACATGCCGGTGAGGAACAGGTGCTCCGACTCCAGCTTGTTGCCGCGATAGCCGCCCAGCTTTTCCATGAAGCGGGCGCGGATCAGCGACTTTTCCAGCAGCGAGACGGCGGTGCCATCCTCCTTGCGCGAGGTGAACAACAACATGGACAACCATTTGAACAGGGTTTCCCTGCCCAGCAGCAGCAGGGTTTCCTCTATGGTCTGCACCTTGCGCGACAAGCCGTGGACCGGGGAGTTGATGAAGCGCAGCAACTTGAACAACAGCACCGAATCCAGCTTGAACTGCGCCTCGACCTCCTTCGGATCTGCATTGGTGCGCAATAGCCGCATGATCTGCAGCACGCGGGTCTGGCTGGTGTCCACCTTGCCGCCCTCCAGCGCGTGGGCGGTGGTGACGAAAGGGCCGTGGAACAAGGCGAAACGGTTATGACCCGGCGCGCGCAGGCAGACATCCAGGTCTTCGGCGGTGCCGACATTGCGCGCCATCCAGCGCGCGCCCGGATAACGCTTGGGCAATTGATCGAGTATGGGGGCCAGCACCCGGGTGGACGGCCCGGCGAAGTCCAGCACCATGAAGTCCACCCGGCTGAACAGGTCGGCCTGCAAGGCCGGGCTGAGGATGGACTGATCGTAGGACGCCGGCTCCACCGCGAAGCGCAGCCCCAGCTTCTGCAGATGATCAAGCTGCGTCAGCATGTGTTCGGCCACGATCACCCCGGGCACCACCTCCAGCACGAATATCACGCTGCCCGCCGGCATCTGGCGCAGCAGAGGCTCGTCCAGCGAGGTCATCGCGATATGGACGAAAGCGCGGCGATAGGCCAGCAGCCGGAACACGTCCATGTTCTGCAGCGTCGACAACAGCAAGCGGTCGAATTCCTGCTGCTTGCCCGCCTCGATATTGCGCTTGCCCTGGCGCACGAAGAAGTCGTAGGCCACCACCCTCTGCTGCCGGTCCATCACCGGCTGGTGCGAAACGAAGCCCAGGGTCGCCGGCAGGTCGGTCGGCACCTCCTCCGGCTCCGGCAGCGCCACTAGGACTCTTTCCGGCTTGACCTCAGGCCCCTGGACCGCTTCGTCTGTCGCCGTTTTCTTCAGGCGTCCGGCCAAGCCATCAATCAGACTTTTCAGCATGGTGCCATCCTATCTCGAACAGGCCTGGGCGATTTCCGGCCGGTATCTATAAATTCTAGCCGATATGCCCAGCAATTCTGGGCGTTTCCACCCGCACATCGCCGCATTGCGCGCGGTGGCGCAAAGCATGGTCGATCAGCACCAGCGCCAGCATCGCCTCGGCGATCGGCGTGGCGCGGATGCCGACGCAGGGGTCGTGGCGGCCGTGGGTTTCCATCGTCACCGCCTCGCCCTGCTTGTTGATCGAGCGGCGCGGCTGAGCGATGGACGAGGTGGGCTTGATGGCGATGGAAACGTCGATCTGCTGGCCGGTTGAGATGCCTCCCAGCATCCCGCCGGCGTGGTTGCTGGCGAAGCCCTCGGGCGTCAGCTCATCGCCATGCTCGCTGCCGCGCTGCGCCACGCAGCCGAAGCCGGCGCCGATCTCCACGCCCTTCACCGCGTTGATGCTCATCATCGCGTAGGCGATGTCGGCGTCCAGGCGGTCGAACACCGGCTCGCCCCAGCCCACCGGCACGTTGTCGGCGACCACGCGCAGCCGCGCGCCTATCGAATCCAGGCTCTTGCGGATGCTGTCCATATACTCCTCCAGCCGCGGCACGATGTCGGCGTCGGCGGCGAAGAAAGGGTTCTGATTGGTGTGCTCCCAGCTGGTGAACGGAATGGCCACTTCGCCGATCTGCGTCATGTGGCCGCGGATCACGATGCCGTGCTTCTCGTTCAGCCATTTCCTGGCGATGGCGCCAGCCGCCACCCGCACCGCGGTTTCACGCGCCGACGAGCGGCCGCCGCCGCGCGGATCGCGCACCCCATACTTATGCCAGTAGCAGTAGTCGGCGTGGCCGGGACGGAAAGTGTCGGCGATATTGCCGTAGTCCTTGCTGCGCTGGTCGGTGTTGCGGATCAACAGCGCGATCGGCGTGCCGGTGGTCTTGCCCTCGTACACCCCGGACAGGATTTCCACCGTGTCCGGCTCGCGGCGCTGGGTCACGTGGCGGCTGGTGCCGGGCTTGCGCCGGTCCAACTCCAGTTGTATGTCGGCCTCGGACAGCGCCAGCCCCGGAGGGCAGCCATCCACCACGCAGCCTATCGCCGGCCCATGGCTCTCGCCGAAAGAAGTTACCGTGAACAAGCGCCCCATGCTATTGCCAGACATCTGCTTTTCCCCTGCTCCATTGCGTATTGCAATCGATTCTAGCACGGCCCATCGCGGTGCATGCCCTTGCCGGCCATGCACCGGAATCAGGCGATGGCGGCCTGCGGATCGGCAAATCTGCCGGCAAGGCTGGCATTTTTTTTGCATACTCAAGCGATGCGGCATATCCGCCCTTCCACTCCGGCAAGGATAACAAACGCACAGGAAAAGCCATCAACGCATCGACACAAGCATTGGCCCGCAAGCTGGGCGGCTGGCCGTTATCGGGCATCGCGGTGGGGTTGGTGATATCCGGCGAATACTTCGGCTGGAGCTACGGCGGGGTCGCCGCCGGCACGCTGGGCTTTCTCTGTACTTCGCGGTTCGTGGCGCGGATGCACGCCGCCTTCATTTTCCGTTTCACCGAGCTGACCACCGCCATCCCGCACCCCGGCGGCACCGGCGACTGGAGCAGGCTGGCCGATATCAACGACCCGCTGCCGCAGGCGATGAAGATGATAGTGGGCAAGCACAGCGGCTGGCTGCACATGCTGGTATGGCTGGGGCTGTTCGGCTTGGTGGCGTCGTTTCACGGCATCATCATCGGCTATTCGCGGCAGATCTTCGCACTCGCGCGCGCCGGCCACCTGCCCAAGTGGCTGCCGGCGCTGGCGTTGATCTGCGCCATGGTCTGCCTGCTGGCCATGGCCTACAACAACCAGCTGCTGGCCGCGGTTTTTGCTGTTACGCTGTTGCTGGGCTTCGCCTATTTCCTGCTGACCGGCAAGCAGCGCGCGGCGGCGGACGGCGACGCCATGCTGGAGGGGCCGGCGGACGCCGCGGCGGCCCCGGCCTCCCAATCCGCACGAGCGCCGACATGAGCCACGCCATCACCATAGGACCGCGCCGTTACCGCTTCGCCGACCTGAAAACCCTGATGGCGCGCGCCAGCCCGCTGCGCTCCGGCGACCAACTGGCCGGCGTCGCCGCCGCCAGCGCCGAGGAGCGGGTGGCGGCGCAGATGTGCCTGGCCGAGCTGCCGCTGACGGTTTTCCTCAACGAGGCGCTGATCCCCTACGAGGAAGACGAAGTCACCCGGCTGATCCTGGACAGCCATGACACGGCCGCCTTCGCCGCCGTCTCCCACCTCACCGTCGGCGGTCTGCGCGACTGGCTGCTGTCCGACGCCGCCAACGCCGACAGCCTGGCCGCGCTGGCGCCGGGACTGACCCCGGAAATGGCGGCGGCCGCATCCAAGCTGATGCGCAATCAGGACCTGGTGCTGGCGGCGAAGAAATGCCGGGTGGTCACCGCCTTTCGCAACACCCAGGGCCTGCCCCGCCATATGGGAGTGCGGCTGCAACCCAACCACCCGGCAGACGATCCGCGCGCCATCGCCGCCGCCATGCTGGATGGCCTGCTGTACGGCGCCGGCGACGCGGTGGTGGGCATCAATCCGGCAGGCGACAGCCCGCAGGCCATCCACCAGCTGCTGGCGCTGCTGGACGAAGTCCGCCAGCGCTACGCGATACCCACCCAGAGCTGCGTGCTCACCCACGTCACCACCACGCTGCAGCTGATCCGCCAGGGCGCGCCGGTGGACCTGGTGTTCCAGTCGGTGGCCGGCACCGAAAAAGCCAATGCCGGCTTCGGCGTCAGCCTGGCGCTGCTAGACGAGGCGCATCAGGCCGCCCTGGAATTGAAACGCGGCGGCGTGGGCGACAACGTGATGTATTTCGAAACCGGCCAGGGCAGCGCGCTGTCGGCGGGCGCCCACTGGGACGTGGACCAGCAGACCTGCGAGGCGCGCGCCTACGCGGTGGCGCGCCGCTTCTCGCCCTTGCTGGTCAACACCGTGGTCGGCTTCATCGGCCCGGAATACCTGTACAACGGCAAGCAGATCATCCGCGCCGGCCTGGAAGACCATTTCTGCGGCAAGCTGCTGGGCCTGCCCATGGGCTGCGACATCTGCTACACCAACCACGCCGAAGCCGACCAGGATGACATGGACACCCTGCTGACCATGCTGGGCGCGGCCGGCGTGCACTTCATCATCGGCGTGCCCGGCGCCGACGACATCATGCTGGGCTACCAGAGCACCTCATTCCACGACGCGCTCTACCTGCGCCAGCTCATGGGCCTGAAACGCGCGCCGGAGTTCGACGACTGGCTGGAGGCGATGGAGATCACCCGCCATGGCCGGCTGTTGCCGCAAACCCGCCAGCAGAAGCTGCTGGCGATGATGGAGACCCTATGAGCCAGCCCGACAAGCATATCGTGACGGAAGACGGCTGGAGCGAGTTCTCGTCCCTCACCGCCGCCCGCATCGCGTTGGGCCGCGCCGGCAGCAGCCTCCCCAGCCGCGAGACGCTGCGCTTCGCGCTGGCCCACGCCCAGGCGCGCGACGCGGTGCACACCCCGCTGGACGACGCCGAACTGGCGCGCCAGCTCCAGGCGGATGGCCACCGCGTGCTGCTGGTCCACAGCGCCGCCGTCAACCGCGCCGAATACCTGCAACGACCGGACTTGGGCCGCCGGCTGGACGCCGTCAGCCGCGAGCGGTTGCTGGCGGAAACGCGCAAGGGCTGCGACCTGCTGCTGGTCCTGGCCGACGGCCTGTCCTCGCGCGCCGCCGCCCAGCATGCGCGGCCGCTGCTGATGGAGCTGCTGCCGCGGCTGAAGGAAATGGATTTGCAGATCGGTCCGCTGCTGCTTGCGCGCGAGGCGCGGGTGGCGCTGGCCGACGAGGCCGGGGAATGCCTTGAGGCGAAGATGACTGTGATGCTGATAGGCGAGCGGCCGGGCCTGAGTTCGCCCGACAGCCTGGGGCTGTACCTGACCGGCGCACCACGGGTGGGCCGCAGCGACGCCGAGCGCAACTGCATCTCCAATGTGCGGCCGGATGGCCTGCCCTATCCGCTGGCGGCGTTCAAGCTGGCCTGGCTGATCGCCGCCGCGCGCGGCGCGCAAACCGGCATCGCCCTGAAGGACAACAGCGCCGACGATCCGGGCTGGGCGGCGCTATTGGCGCGCCAGGCCCGACTGGCTCAGCGCTGAACCGCTACCACGGCAGGCTGCCGCGGCGGTACCAGCCGGTGACCGACAGCCGCTGCCGGCGCGCCGGCAGCACTTCATGCCAGAAACGGTCGGCAAGGAACAGCACCAGCGTGCCGGCTTCCGGTTCCACATCGACATGCTCGCCGCAATCGCCGTCCAGATACAGGCGTATCTGGCCGCCGCTGTCCGCCGGCCAGTTTTCGTTGAGGTAGAACACCGTGCTCAGCATGCGCGCGTCGTCGTCCTGGAAGCGGTCCAGATGCTTTTTATAGAAAGCGCCTTGCGGATAGACGGCGAAGTGCGACTCCAGCTCGGCCAGGCCCAGGTACAGGCCGCGGTTCACCGCCTGCATGATTTCATCCATCGCCGAATGGTAGGCCCGCACGGCCGGCAGCTCCGCCACCTGATCCAGCCACAACACGGAATCGGAACGGATCTCGGCGCGGCGCGCCTGGCCCCCGGCGCGGCCTGTTGCCGCCTGATGGAAGCGTCCCTCATCCCACACTTGCAGGCAGGCTTCGCGCAGATTGCGCGCCAGCTCGCCGGGCAGCGCTTGCGGAATAACGACCCAGCCTTTTTCGGCCAGGGTGTCGAGTACGGCGTCGAGATCGAATTGCAACTGGGTCATGATGGTCGCGCTAAAAAAACGGGCTGACGCTTTCTACCACAAGCCGCGCCGCAAGGCGAATGCGCGGCGTCAAACTTCCGGCAGGCGGGTGCTCAAGCGGACAGCTGCGCGCGGTAGACCAGGATTTCGTCGCCATGCTCATCCCGCTCGCCATTCGGCAGGAAGCCACAGGCGCGGTAGAAGCCGTGGGCGCGGCCGGCAGGGTCGGGATTGGCCGCCAGCCACACCCGATCTTTGCAAACGGCGGCTATCGTCCGCTGCAGCAGGCCCTTGCCCGCCCCGCGTCCCTCATGCTGCGGCAACACCGCTAGCACCAGGATTTCGCCGGCACCGATGTCGGCCAGGCAGAAGCCGACGATGCGCTCCGCCGCCAGGCAAACCCAGCCTTTCACCGCTCCTGAGTCCAGCGCCTCGGCCATGCCTTGCGCGGTAATCCCCAGCGCAGCCAGTTGCTCGCGGCTGAGCGCGTTTTCGCGCGTGGCGGCGCGCACCTCGAACAGGGTGTCGATATCGTCGGAGCGAACCATGCGGAACATCATTCAACGCCACCTTGTCTTGTTTAAAGATCGAATGGCGATGGACCTCGGCCGCGGCCGACTAGTTTCCGGCGCGCCGTCAATAGTTCTCCGCCACTTTGTCGCGCCGTCCGGCCAGCCAGTCCAGCGCCAAGGGGAAATGGTCGCGCGGCGCGTCCGGGTGAGTCAGCAGCGACACGTGGTTGTAGTCGTGCAGATGGCCGGCGCGGCGCGACAGCAGATGCAGGCAGGACACATGCGGACCGGACTCGTCACGGAAGCGGCGCACATCGTCCGGATGGCCGCGGCAGGGGTCGTTGGCAGCGGCGAAGTACAAGGCCGGCGGCAGGCGGCTGGCGCGCGCGGCGGCGGCGTAGTCGAAGCCGTCGTCGCTATCCACCCAGGGCCTGGGCTGCGCCCACAGCATGCTTTGCAGATGGCTCTTGTCGCTCTCGTCGTCGGCGCCCAGCCGGATGCGGCGCGCCGGCAGGTAGCCGCAGGCGCGGATCAGCCAGCGCGAGGCGATGTTCCACATGAAATCCACCTCGACCAACTTGTTCAGGTTGCTCACCCGCACGCTGCGCTTGGTGCCGAAATAGACCAGGCTGGCCACCTCGGCCGCGATCTCCGGAAAGCGCACCAGGCAGCTCGTCATGTGCACGCCGCCCCAGGAATGGGCGATCCAGTGCAGCTTCTGGCTGCCGCTGCGCCTCTGGATGAAGGCGTGCAGCGCCGGCAGGTCCTCGCAGATGGTTTCGGTCTGGCCATGGCGCGAGGCGCGGCTGATCTTGGGAGTGCTGCGGCCCCGGCCACGCAGGTCGGCCACGTACACGTCGTAGCCGGCATCGGCCAGGTAATGCGCCAGCCCCTTGCCGGATTCGGTATAAAAGGTGCGCCCATTGGCCATCACCCCATGCACCATCAGCACCGGCTCGCCACCCCGGCGGCCGCAAACACGCTTCAGGTACAGCTGTTCGCCGTCGCCCACCGGCACAAACAGATCTTGCTGCAGTTTCTCCATGCTCTCCTCGCTGGGTCATGCCGTCGCCGTCTGCGCGGCGATTCAAGCAAACGCTTGATCATGACAAAGAACCCGGCAAGACGGAAGCGCCGCGCGCGCCGACGGCCTGCCGCCGTTGCAAACGCAGCCGCTCGCTGTAAACCGCCAGCCCGACGCCAACCAGACACAACAAGGCCATGGCGGCAAACACCAGCATCGATGGTCCGTGCGCCAACAGCACGCCCACCAGCGCCGGTCCCAACGCGCTGCCCAGCGTGGCCAGGTTTTGCGCACCGTAATAGCTGCCTTTCAACGCTTCCGGCGCAATGGCGTCGATGTACAAATACTCGGCCGGCACCAAAACGATTTCCCCCAGGGTGAACAAGGCGATCGCCGCGCACATCATGGGCAAGCTGTCCGCCCAGCCCAGCCACAGCATGCCGGCGCCGATCAGCAGGAAGCCGCCGATGATGGCGCGCAGCAAACGCTTAGGCTTCAGCAGCCGCCCCAGCGGATACTGCAGCACCACCACCACGATGGCGTTGCAGCTGATCAGCACCGACATCCAGCGCATCGCCTCGCTCTCCCCCATCCGCGTCAGCAGGTACAGCGGCAGATAACTGGAAAAACGGCCATATACCACATTGGCGCACAGGCTGCTGACTGTGAACCACACCAGCACCCGGTCGCCGCCCAGCGTGCGCAGCGTGGCGGCAAAGCCCTCCGGCATCGCGGACGGATCGCGCCCGGCATCCGGCAGCCGCGGCTGCGCCAACCAACCGGCCAGCGCCAGCAGCCCTCCCAGCCAGAACGGCGCCAGCTCGCGCCATGACAACAGGCCGCTGCACAGCATCGGCCCCAGCGCCCAGGCGACATTGGCCAGCGTGTAGCGCATGGAAAACGCCTTGCTGCGCTGTTCCTCCGCCGCCAGATCGCTCAAGATGGCCTTCACCGCTATGCCGTACACCACCATCGCCAGCTCTCCCGCCGCCAGCGCGGCAGTCACCAGCCAGAAACTGTGGCCGTACGGCAGCAGCAGGCTGCCTATTGCCATCAATACCGCCGCCGCCCCCAGCGCCGGCCCGCGCGGCAGCCGGTCCAGCCAATAGCCGCCGTACAGGCCCAATAGCGCCGAGACCAGCAGCACCGCAGCCAACAGCGTGCCGGTAGCCTGCAGCGACAGCTGCAGTTGCTTGCCCAGCGTCAGCACCAGCAAAGGGGAGATCACCGCCCGCGACAGCGACAACAGAAAAGACGACAGCAGCACGCGGCGCAGCACCGGGGAACGTAATGACACGGCAACACCTTGAAGATAAAAGCAACGCATGGAGTATTGCCGAAAAAGCGGAATGTAAAAATGGATATAATCCACAATAAATACTTCCGCTTTTATTTCGAGACCGCCATGCGCCTGCAACAACAATACCAGCTGCTGTACCAAAACTTCGGCGGCGCGCCGGCCCAACCCGGCCTGCCGCAGCTGGCGGCGCTTTGGCAATGCAGCGAACGCAATGCCCGGCTGCAGCTGGCGCGGATGCGTGAACGGGGCTGGCTTGCCTGGCAGGCCGGCCGCGGGCGCGGCCACCACTCCACCCTGCAACTGCTGCAAAGCCCCGATCAGCTGGACTGGCAGCAATTGCAGCGGATGCTGGCACAAGGCCAGCTGGAGCAGGCGTTTTCGCGCTTGCCGCCGGTCAGGCAGGAACAATTGCTGGCCAGCATGCCCCTGCACCTGGGCGCCAGCGACAGCGGCCGCAGCCTGCGCATTCCGATTCCGCACGCGCCGCTGACGCTGGACCCGCAGCAGGTCAACTCCCGACTGGAGGCCCACCTGGTGCGGCAGATCTTCGATCGGCTGTGCCGCCACGACAAGCAGGGCCGGGAACTGCGGCCGGCGCTGGCCCACCACTGGGAAAGCGATGCCGCTGGCAGGCATTGGCGCTTCTGGCTGCGCCCCGGCCTGCGCTTCCACGATGGCTCCCCGCTGGACGCGGAAACCGCCGCCGCCAGCCTGCTGCGGCTCAAGCGCTCCGACAACCCCTGCCACCCGCTTTACGCCCACCTGCGCGACATCGGCATCGACGATGCCTTGTCGTTCAGTTGCCGCCTGACCGAGGCGGACTACCTGTGGCCGCAGCGGCTAGCCTCCGCCAACGCCTCCATCGTGCCGCTGCGGCGCGGCGCCGACTTCGCGCGCATGCCAGTGGGCAGCGGCCCGTTCCGCGTCGAGCTGCACAGCCCGCAGCGGCTAAGGCTGGCCGCCTTCGAGCAACACTATCGCCAGCGAGCGCTGCTGGATGCGATAGAGCTATGGATCATCCCCCCTCCGGCCGAACAGGGCTTCCACCTGCGGCTGGAATACGGCAACCAGCGCGGCGCCACCATGCTGCAATCGGCCTGCACCTACTTGCTGCTGCGCCCCGGCAGCCCGCGCATACCCGACCGCCAGCGTCTGCCGCTGATGAGCTTCCTCGCCTCGCCGCATCCAGTGGCCGCCAACGCCGACCGCGCGCCAGCGCACGGCCTGCAACCAGGCTGGGCCCACCCGCGCCCGGCGGCGCACCAGCCGCCCCGTCTGCCAGCCCGGACGCTGACGCTGTTCCATTACGACCTGCCCTGCTTCCCGCCGCTGGCCGCCGCGCTGGCCGAACGGCTGTCTCTGCTGGGCATTACGCTGGACATCCGCTGCCTGCCGCGGCGCGAGTTCTTCGCCCCCGCCGCCTGGTCCTCTCAGGCCGACCTGATCCTGTGCAGCGAGCTGCTGCACGATGACCGCGACTTCGGCATGTTCGAATGGCTGAGCGGCTGCTGCACGCTGTCGCTTGGCCTGGCGGAAACGACCTTGGCCCGCCTGCGCGCGCAAATGCACAGCCTGCAGGCCGAGCCAGACTGCGCCGCGCGCCAGGATGGGTACCGCCGCGCCGGAGACTGGCTGGTTAGGGAGGGCTGGATGCTGCCGCTATCGCACGAAACGCTGGGCCACGACGCCAGCCCGCAACTGGCGGGACTGCAACTGGGCGGCAACGGCTGGACCGACTTCGCCGGGCTGTGGTTGCGCGGCTGAATTGACCTCGATCAAATCCGGCCGCCGCCGCCTCTTGAATCCGGCGCGGCCAGCCCCTATCTCCGTAAACGGGACGGCAAACCCGCCGTAAGCCGATGAACTGAAAGGAGATTGAGATGAACATGCTGCCCACCCGACACAGTCTGTTTGACGAGATTTTCCGCGACTTCACCCCCGGTTTCCTCGTCAAGCCGCTGCATGGCGACGCGCTGCCGGCGCAGATCAAGATGGACATCAAGGAGACCGAACAGGCTTATCAGGTCGCGGCCGAACTGCCCGGTGTCGGCAAGGAGGACATCCAAGTCGAAATCGACGGCGCGCTGGTCACCATCAAGGCCGAGGTCAAACAATTCGATCAGGACCTTCAGGAGCAGCGGCCGCTGCGCAGCGAACGCTACTACGGCATGGTGTCGCGCAGCTTCCAGCTACCGCAGGACATCGACCGCGAGACCGCGGCGGCGAGATTCGATAACGGCGTGCTGAATCTGACCCTGCCGAAGAAACGCAACGGCGGAACCGGTCGACGGCTGCGCATCGAATAAACGCCGCCACGCCATTGCGGCAACAAAAAACGCGCCGGCAAGCCGGCGCGTTTTTCATGTCGCCATCCATAACCTTAAGATCAGGCCAGAATCTTGGACACGATCTCGTAGACGTCTTTGGACAGCTCGGCCTGCTCCATCCGCTGCAGCTCGGCGCGCATCAGCGCCTGGCGGCCCGGCTCCAGCTTTTTCAGGCGACGGAAGGCGCGGGTGAGGCCGCTGGCGCCCTGCGGGTTGATCGCGTCCAGCTCCAGGATGCGGTCGGCCAGGAAGCGGTAGCCGCTGCCGTCGGCAGCATGGAAATAAGCCATATTGCCACCGAAGGCACCAAGCAGCGAACGCACCTTGTTGGGGTTCTTCATGCTGAAAGCCGGATGCTGCAACGCCGCCTGCACATGCTGCAGCGTCCCTGGCAGCTGGCTGCCGCCGATCAGGCCGAAAAACTTGTCCAGCACCAGCGCATCGTTCTGCCAGCGCGAAGCGAAAGCGGTGAAGCACTCGTCGCGCTCTTCGCCGTCGCGGTCGCGCAGCGCCAGCAGCGCGCCCATCTGGTCGGTCATATTGTCCGCCTCCAGGCACTGCTTGGCCGCCATCTCGGCCGGCCAGGCGTCGTCGAGGCGGTTCAGCATCCACAGCGCGCGGTTTTTCAGGCTGCGCTTGCCTGCCTCCTGCGGCTTGTAGTCGCGAGTGAGGTTCATTTCATATGCCTCGCGCCATTCGCCGCGCAAGGCCTGCGCCAGCTGGTCCAGCACAAAGTCGCGCACGCGGTGGATGATGGCCGGATCGGCCGCGTCGACCATTTCCAGGATTTCCGCCTCGGTCGGCAGCGTCAACATCAGCGCCTTGAAGGCCGGATCGGCGGCATGGTCCTTCAGCACCGCGCGGAAGGCGGCGACGAAGGTTTCCGACAGCTTCAGCTCGCGGCCGGCGCCGGCATCGGCGATCAGTTGCTTGAACAGGCGCTCGGCGAAGGTCTGGCCGGCCTCCCAGCGGCAGAAACTGTCGCTGTCGTTGGCCATCAGGAACACCAGCTGGTCGTCGCGCCAGTCGTACTCCAGCTTGACCGGGGCGGAGAAGCCGCGCAGCAGCGACGGCACCGGCTCGGCCGGAATGTCGACGAAGGTGAAGCTCTGCTCTGCGGCCTTGACGTTCAGCACGCGCGAAGCGCCCGCTGCCTCGGCCTCGCCCTCCAGGCGCAGCGGCAGGTCCTTGCCGTCGGCGCCCACCAGGCCCAGCGCCAGCGGAATGTGGAACGGCAGCTTGTGCTCCTGCCCCGGCGTGGCCGGGCAGCTTTGCTTGACGGTCAGGGTGTAGCTGCGCTCCACCGGGCTGTAGCTGGAGCTCACGGCCAGGCGCGGCGTGCCGGCCTGGCTGTACCACAGCGCGAACTGCGTCAGATCGGCGTCGTTGGCGTCGGCCATTGCGGCGCGGAAGTCGTCGCAGGTGACGGCATGGCCGTCGTGGCGCTTGAAGTACAGGTCCATGCCCTTGCGGAAGCCGTCGCGGCCCAGCAGGGTTTCGTACATCCGCACCACTTCCGCGCCCTTCTCGTACACGGTCATGGTGTAGAAGTTGTTCATCTCGATATAGCTGTCCGGGCGGATCGGGTGCGCGGTCGGGCCGGCGTCCTCCGGAAACTGGCTGGCGCGCAGACCTTTGACGTCCTCGATGCGCTTGACCGCGCGGCTGTTCATGTCGGCGCCGAATTCCTGATCGCGGTAGACGGTCAGGCCTTCCTTCAGACTCAGCTGGAACCAGTCGCGGCAGGTGACGCGGTTGCCGGTCCAGTTGTGGAAGTATTCGTGGCCGATCACCCGCTCGATGCCTTCGAAGTCGGTGTCGGTGGCGGTGTCCTGCCGCGCCAGCACATACTTGGTGTTGAAAATGTTGAGGCCCTTGTTCTCCATCGCGCCCATATTGAAGTCGCCGACCGCCACGATCATGTAGATGTCGAGGTCGTACTCCAGGCCAAAGCGCTCCTCGTCCCACTTCATCGAGTGCTTGACCGACTCCATCGCGTGCAGGGTCTTGTCCTGATCCGCAGGTTCGGTCCAGATTTCCAGTTGAACCTCGCGGCCGCGCATGGTGGTGAACTTGTCCTTCAAGGCCACCAGCTTGCCCGCCACCAGCGCGAACAGATAGGCCGGCTTGCGATACGGGTCCACCCATTTAACCCAGTGGCGCTTCTTGTCCACCATGCCTTCGCCTACCTTGTTGCCGTTGGACAGCAGCACCGGGTACTTCTGCCTGTCGGCCTTGATGGTGGTGGTGAACTTGGCCATCACGTCCGGACGGTCGAGATAGTAGGTGATCTTGCGGAAGCCTTCCGGCTCGCACTGGGTGAACAGGTTGCCGCTGGAAGCGTACAGCCCCATCAGGCTGGTATTGGCCGCAGGATCCAGCTCGGTCTCGATTTCCAGGATGAAGCTATCCGGCGCGCTGCGCACGGTCAGCACGTCGTCGGCCAGGCCGTAGCGGCTGTCGTCCAGACGGTCGCCGTCCAGCGTGACGCTCAGCAGCCGGGCGCTTCCCTCCAGCGTCAGATCGGCGGCCTGCGACTGGCCGTTGCGGGTGATCACTAGCCGCGAATGCACGCGGGTGGCGCTGTCCTCGATATCGAACACCAGATCGACGCGGTCGATCAGAAAGGCCGGAGCCTGATAGTCCTTGCGATACTTCACTTCTGGCTGCTGGGCCATGAAACCTCCTTTGGGCCGGCGTCCCCGCCGGTCTCTTTGATAGACCTTGCGGCGCCGGCCATGGCGCCGCATGCGTTTATTCTTGATTCCGGCCTCAGCGGCCGGCGATCCACTTGCCGCCTTGCGGCTGCAGCTTGAGGCGGCAGGTATCGGCATCGGCAGCCTGCAGCGTCAGCTCCAGCGTCAACAGCTCGTCGCGGCGGAAGGCGTGCAACTTCACCTTGTCGCCGGCGGCGTAGCGCGCCAGCTGCTTGTCCAGGTCATGCGCGCGCAGCCGGTCCAGCGCCACCACCACGTCGCCGCCGGACAGGCCGGCCTTCTGCGCGGCGCCGCCGTCGAACACCTGCGTCAGCTTGACGCCGGAAGCGTCCGCAACGGTTTTGGCGCCCAGGCTCAGCGGCGCCGGCTTGCCGGCGAAGGCGTCCACCACGCCGCCGCGGTCGGACGCGCCCTGCCCGGCTTCAAATTTCAACTCCACGCCCTGGCTTTGCAGCAACTCGGCCAGCGGCAGCTCCTGGGTGGAGCGCAGCGCCAGGTCGAAGAAGGGTTTGAGCTTGAGGCCGGTGGTCTCGATGGCGATCTTTTCCCACTCATCCTCTTCCAGACCCTTGCCGTCGGCCAGCCATTTGGCCCACAGCGCGCGCATCACGTCGTCCAGCGACTGTTTGCCCTCGCTGTCGCGGCGGATCAGCAAGTCCAGCGCCAGCGCCGCCAGCGAGCCCTTGGTGTAATAGCTGACGATGCTGTTGGGGCTGTTCTCGTCCTGGCGGTAGTACTTGGTCCAGGCTTCGAAGCTGGATTGCTCCAGCGTCTGCTTCAGTCTACCCGCGCCGCGTTGCACGCCGGTGATGGTTTCCGCCAGCAGGCCCAGGTAGCGCTTCTCGTCTATCAGGCCGCTGCGCACCAGCGCCAGGTCGTCGTAATAGGAGGTGATGCCCTCGAACGCCCACAGCAGGCGGGTATGGCCCTCCTGATTCAGGTCGTACGGCGCGAACGCCGCCGGCTTCATCCGCTTGACGTTCCAGCTGTGGAAGTATTCGTGGCTGATCAGGCCCAGCAGCTTCAGATAGCCGTCGCTGATCTCGGCGACGCCCGCCGCCGGCAGGTCGTCGCGGTTGGCCACCAGGGCGGTGGACGCGCGGTGCTCCAGCCCGCCGTAGACATCCTTGCCAACGAACAGCATGAACACGTAATGGTCGAACGGCGCCGGTTTGCCGAACATTTCGATCTGGTATTCGCAGATTTTCCTGGTGTCTTCGGCCAGACGCTTGAGATCGCCCTGGAAACGGCCGGAGACGACGAAATCGTGCGGCACGCCGCAAGCCTTGAAGCTGACCTTTTGGAAATCGCCCAGTTCCACCGGATGGTCTATCAGCTCGTCGTAGCAGGACGCCTGGTAGCGGCCGAAGCCGGACTTCTTCTTGACGTCCGCGGCGGGCAGGCTGGTGGCCACTTTCCAATCCGCATAAGACTTTCCTTCCGGCGCGTGGATGTCGACGCTGCAGACGTCGTTCTCGTAGCCCTCTGCCGCCAGGAACACGCTGGTGCCGTTGAAGAAGCCGCGCTCGCCGTCCAGATAGGCGCCGCGCACCGACAAATCATAGGCATACACCTGGTAGCTGAGCGTCAAGTCGCCTTTGACCGGCGCCGCCTGCCAGCGGTTTTTCGCCAGCTGCCGCACCTCCACCGGCTTGCCGGCCGAGCTGGCGGACAAGTTGATGATGTGCTTGGAGAACTCGCGGATCATATAACTGCCGGGAATCCACGTCGGCAAAAAAAACACCTGGCCGTTCTTGGCCGGGTGTGTCACGGTGAGGCTGACTTCAAATACATGCGCCTCCGGCGAAACGGGGAGCAGCGAATAATGCACGGGTAGGGACTGGGTCATGATCGGCCTGCAAGCGTTGCAAAACTTGATGATTCTAGCATTACCGCGGATTTCGCGGCGTCACTTGTGCCGCATTGATCCATATCAAGGAGCGTTGCCGATAGGCCAATACAATTGCATGAGTGGCAACATGAACTGTTCGCGTTGCTACCCTTGAAGTATCGCAAGTAAAGACATGCAGGAACCGATCCATGCCGGCTATGCAACTGGCTCGCAAATGGCAATTGATTTAGAATAACGGCATTGTTCGAGTGGAAATTTGGTGCTGTCGGAAAGGCTGGCGAAATGCTAATACAGACATCAAAGCCTATCAGTACAGGTCAAGCACCTGGTTCAACTTCTAATAGATCGGTTCCCCGCGGCTTGCTACCTGATTCTGCAGATTGGGATGCAAAAAGAAAGTTCAAGCCGCCATGGTTTGTCATGTTCTGAGTTAGCAACCTTGGAGAAAACCTTAAATGGAAACGCAATCCACTTATAACTATAAGGTGGTGCGCCAATTTGCCATCATGACCGTTGTTTGGGGCATAGTCGGCATGTTGGTGGGCGTCATCATTGCGGCCCAGCTGGTATGGCCCGAGCTCAATTTCGGGCCGTGGTTCCACTTTGGCCGTCTGCGCCCGCTGCACACCAACGCAGTCATCTTCGCCTTTGGCGGCTGCGGCCTGTTCGCCACTTCCTATTATGTAGTGCAGCGCACCTGTAACGTCCGCCTGATTTCCGACAAGCTGGCAGCCTTCACCTTCTGGGCCTGGCAGCTGGTCATCGTGCTAGCCGCCATCACCCTGCCGCTGGGCTTCACCTTCGGCAAGGAGTACGCCGAGCTGGAATGGCCGATCAAGCTGCTGATCGCCGTCACCTGGGTGGTGTACGCAATCGTGTTTTTCGGCACCATCGCCATCCGCAAGGTCAAGCACATCTATGTGGCAAACTGGTTCTACGGTGCCTTCATCCTGGCGGTGGCGCTGTTGCACATCGTCAACTCCGCTTTCGTGCCGGTGACGCTGTGGAAATCCTACTCGGTCTACTCCGGCGCCGTCGACGCCATGGTGCAATGGTGGTACGGCCACAACGCCGTGGGCTTCTTCCTGACCGCCGCCTTCCTCGGCATGATGTACTACTTCGTTCCCAAGCAGGCAGGCCGTCCGGTGTATTCCTACCGCCTGTCCGTGGTGCACTTCTGGGCGCTGATCTTCACCTATATGTGGGCTGGCCCGCACCACCTGCATTACACCGCCCTGCCGGACTGGACCCAATCGGTCGGCATGGTGTTCTCCCTGGTGCTGCTGGCGCCGTCTTGGGGCGGCATGATCAACGGCATCATGACGTTGTCCGGCGCATGGCACAAACTGCGCACCGACCCGGTGCTGAAGTTCCTGGTGGTGTCGCTGTCGTTCTACGGCATGTCCACCTTTGAAGGTCCGATGATGTCGATCAAGACCGTCAACGCGCTGTCCCACTACACCGACTGGACCATAGGCCACGTGCACTCCGGCGCGCTGGGCTGGGTGGGCTTCATCACCATCGGCTCCATGTACTACCTGATCCCGCGCCTGTTCGGCCGCGACACCATGCACAGCGTCAAGCTGATCGAGGCGCACTTCTGGCTGGCCACCGTCGGCGTGGTGCTGTACATCGCCGCGCTGTGGATCTCCGGCGTCACCCAGGGCCTGATGTGGCGCGCTCTGAACCCGGACGGCACGCTGACCTACGCCTTCGTCGAAGCGGTGAAAGCCACCTATCCCTACCACTTCGTGCGCTTCATCGGCGGCGCCCTGTACCTGTCCGGCATGTTGCTTATGGCCTACAACACCTTCCGCACCGTATCCTCCGGCCGCGCGGTGGACGCCAAGATTCCGGCCATTTCCGCACAAGCGCACTGAGGGGGCGAAAGACACAATCATGGACAAAATCCAGAAACTGATAGAAGAACACGTGGGCTGGCTGATCGTGCTCACCCTGCTGGTGGTGAGCGTGGCCGGCCTGGTGGAAATCCTGCCACTGGCCTTCCAGAAATCGGTCACCGAGCCGGTTGCCGGCGTCAAGCCCTACACCGCGCTGCAGCTGGCCGGCCGCGACATCTACGTGCGCGAAGGCTGCTACAACTGCCACTCGCAGATGATCCGCCCGTTCCGCGCTGAAACCGAACGCTACGGCCATTACTCGGTAGCCGGCGAATCGGTGTACGACCACCCGTTCCAATGGGGCTCCAAGCGCACCGGCCCCGACCTCGCCCGAGTCGGCGGCCGCTACTCCGACGAATGGCACCGCGTGCACCTGACCAATCCGCGCGACGTGGTGCCGGAATCGAACATGCCCGCCTTCCCGTGGCTGGCCAAGAACCTGGTCGACGCCGATGTGATGCCGCTGAAGATGGAAGCGCTGCGCAAGGTGGGCGTGCCGTACAGCGATAAGGAAATCGCCGAGGCCAAGGCCCAAATCGAAGGCAAATCCGAAATGGATGCGCTGGTCGCTTACCTGCAAGGCCTGGGCCTTGCGCTGAAGAATGTGCGCTGAGCCATGGACTGGGTTACGTTAGGACGTTCGCTGTTCACCGTGGTCTGCTTCGCGTTCTTCATCGTGGTGCTGATCATCGCCTACAGCAAACGCTCCAAAGGCCGCTATGAGGAGGCAGCCAACCTGCCTTTCCTTGACGACGACAAGGTGCAGGAAGCCGGAAAAGAGCAGGCTTCCAACGGAGCAAGAAAATGAATCAATACCTGAGTGACTTCTGGAGCATCTGGATTTCCGTGATCGTGCTGGGCGGCCTCGTCTGGCTCACTCTGCTGGTATTCACCCAGTCCAAGACCACGGTCAAGAAAGGGGAGGAAGTCGAGATCACCGGCCACGTATGGGACGGCGATCTGGCCGAGTACAACAATCCGCTGCCGTTCTGGTGGATGCTGATGTTCTACCTCACGCTGCTGATCGCCATCATCTACCTGGTGCTGTACCCGGGACTGGGCAACTTCAAGGGCCTGTTCGGCTGGACCTCCATCGACCAGTACAAGGTGGAGCGCAGCAAGGCCGAAGCCAAGTACCAGCCGCTGTACGACAAGTACCTGAAGCAGGACCTGAAGACGGTGGCCGCCGATTCCCAGGCACAGGAAATGGGCAAGCGCCTGTTCCAGACCTACTGCGTGCAGTGCCACGGCGCCGACGCGCGCGGCGCCAAGGGCTTCCCCAACCTGGTCAACCACGACTGGCTGTACGGCGGCGAGCCCAACACCATCAAGACCACCATCCTGCACGGCCGCCACGGCCAGATGCCGGCCTGGGGCGCGGTGCTGGGCGAGGAGAAGGTCAAGGACGTGGCCAACTATGTGCTGTCGATTTCCGCCAAAACGCGCAAGTTCGACGCCGAACGCGCCAGCCGCGGCAAGGAAACCTTCGCCACGCTGTGCTCGGCCTGTCACGGCCCGGACGGCAAGGGCAATCAGCAACTGGGCGCGCCCAATCTGACCCACCCCTCCGGCAGCTGGCTGTACGGCGGCACCGAGAAGACCATCATCGAAACCATCACCAACGGCCGCAACAACCAGATGCCGGCCTGGAAAGACTTCCTGGGCGAAGGCAAGGTCCATCTGCTGGCCGCCTACGTCTGGAGCCTGTCCAACAACCCCAAGGCTGAACAGTAAGGCCGGCCTTTGCGCCGCCCGCTCTGGCGGGCGGCGCTCTCCGCTCTCCCGCCCCACCCGCCAGAGGCTTTGGCAGAACCCATCGCCAGGTGAGTTTCGCCAAATCTTCTTCAGGAAAACGATATGTCAGACTCGTTGAAGAAAATTCCGATCAAGGTTGAAAACCAGGGCAAGGACACGGTAACCGTCCCGCTGTACGAATCGCAGCGGAAAATCTACCCGCGCGCGGTCAAGGGCCTGTTCAACAATTTCCGCATCCTGTTCGTGGTCGCCACCCAGCTGCTGTACCTTGGCCTGCCATGGCTACAATGGAACGGCCGCCAGGCGGTGTTCTTCGACATGGTGAACCGTAAGTTCTACCTGTTCGGCCTCACCGTCTGGCCGCAGGACTTTGTCTACCTGGCTGCGCTGCTGATGTGCTGCGCCTTCGGACTGTTCACCTGGACCACCATCGCCGGCCGGCTGTGGTGCGGCTATTCCTGTCCGCAGACGGTGTACACCGAGATCATGCTGTGGATAGAACAATGGGTGGAAGGCGACCGCGGCAAGCGCATCAAGCTGGATGCCGCTCCGATGAGCCTGGCCAAGCTCAGGCTGAAAACCACCAAGCACGCGCTGATGCTGGCCTTCAGCCTGTGGACCGGCTTCACCCTGGTCGGCTATTTCACGCCGATACGCAGCCTGGTGGCGGCCATCCCCAGCTTCGGCTACGGTCCGTGGGAAACCTTCTGGATGTTCTTCTACGGTGGTTTCACCTATCTGTTCGCGGTATTCATGCGCGAGCAGGTGTGCAAGTACATGTGCCCGTACGCCCGCTTTCAGAGCGTGATGTTCGACGCCGACACCCTGATCATTTCCTATGACGAAGCCCGCGGCGAGGCGCGCGGCGCGCGCAAGAAGGGCGCCGACCCGAAAGAGCTGGGCCTTGGCGATTGCATCAACTGCAGCATCTGCGTGCAGGTATGCCCGGTCGGCATCGACATCCGCAACGGTCTGCAATACGAATGCATAGGCTGCGCCGCCTGCATCGACGCCTGCGACGACGTGATGGACAAGATGAATTACCCGCGCGGCCTGATCCGCTACACCACCGAGAACGCGCTGGAAGGCAAGTATCCGGAAAAGGACATTCCGTCTCGGCTAAGGCGGCCGCGGGTGGTGATGTACGTCCTGGTGCTGGCCATCGTGTTCAGCGCTGCCGTCACCTCTCTGGCGCTGCGCAAGCCATTCAAGGTGGACATCATCCGCGACCGCGCCTCGCTGGTGCGCGAAACCGACGAGGGCTGGCTGGAAAACACCTACATCATCAAGATCATCAACACCACGGAACAAAGCCAGCGATTCAGCATCACAGCCAATGGCCTGCCCGGCATCCGCGCCAAGGCGGAGCAGGCGGAAGTGCGCGTCGGCGCCACCGAAACCGAATCCGTCACCGTGCACGTGGAGGCCGACCCGCAATACGCGACCAAGGGCAGCCACCCCATCCGCTTCGTGATCGAATCCCTCAACCATCCTTCCCTGCGCGTGGAAGAAAAGTCCAGCTTCATCGGAGAGTAACGCATGCAGCACACCGCCCGCCCGCCCCGCCCCTGGTACAAGGAACCCTGGCCGTGGATTCTGTTCGGCATCCCGCTGGCGTCCATCATCGTCGGCATCTTCTTCCTCGCCGCCGCCATCAAGTCGGACGACGGCCTGGTGACCGACGACTACTACAAAAAGGGCAAGGCCATCAATATGGAGCTGCGCCGCGACAAGGCGGCCGACCAGATGGGGCTGTCCGGACAACTGATGCTGGGCAGCGACGGCCGCAGCCTGCGGCTGGTCACCAGCAGCAAGGCGCGGCTGCCGGATACCATCTCGCTGCGCATGATCCACCCGGCGCAGGACGATTTCGACCTGGACGCCGAAATGACCATGGCCGGCCCCAATCTATACCAAGGCATCCTGCCCAAGGCCCCGGTCAACGCCAACCACTGGTATATCCAGTTGGAAGACCACGCCAAGACCTGGCGCATCCAGGGCGAATGGAAACCCGCCGACGGCCCGATGGTGCAGCTGGGCCAGCCGAGGCTGGAGCCGGCCGCCAACTAAGCCGACCATGAAGACGGCCCGCCGACTCGGGCCGCCTTCACTCAGGCCACCATGCGCACCCGGCTGAGTACGCAAGCTACACTAGCCGCGAACGGATGAGAGCCTGCCCAGCTGCGCCGATCCACAGTCAACCATGGCTACCGCGCTGCGCTGCGCGCCGTTGAACGCTATCGGCTGCCTGGACGAGATGGACGTCTATCTGGCGCAGTGCGGCTGGATCGACTTTTCCAGCGTCTGGCTGGAGCCGGGCTAAACGCCTGGCGCAGCGTGGTACGCCAGCCACCAGCTTTCGCGGCAGGCGTTGTCGAAAGTCTTCTGCATCGGCGAAATGCCGGGCGACTCTCCCAACTCCAGCACCTGATAGCCGATCCAGCATTCGGCGCAAGCCAGTTCGCCGGGATAATCGTCCTGCTCCACGCTGCGCTGTATCACCACGCCGTTGGCGAAGCGGTAGACGCATTCCTCCAGACTCACTTCGCAATCGCGCTCGCGCCAGCGTCTGGCGTGTCGCTCGCGCCCGAGAATCCGCGGATTGTCGCCTCCCGCCAAAATGGCGTGCGCGTAAAGAGCCAAAGTCTCCATGACTTACTCCGCAATCGCGCAGATATCGGCCAGCATGGGCTGGGCGAGGCGGCGGTAATCGTCGCCGTTCAGCACAATGGAGGCGTCCAGCCGGCCGGCGTTGAAAGCAATCTCGCCGTAGCGCGCCAGCAACTGCCGGTCCACTACCAGCCGGATGGCGGGATCAAAGCTGAACGGCGGAATCGAACCGATCGCGCAGCCGGTGGCCTGCTCGGCGTCGGCCGCGTCGGCCAGCTTGACCTTGCGCGCGCCCACCGCCGCCGCCACCTTGTTGAAATCGACCCGCTCGTCGCCCGGCAGCACCGCCAGCACGAACTGGCCGGGCGCGTCCCTCACCCGGCACAGCATCGCCTTGGCGCCCTGCCCCACCTCGGTGCCGCGGATTTCCGCCACCTTGTGCGAATTGCCCTCGGCCGGATGCGCAATCACCCGGTAGCGGGCGCCTCCCTCCGCCAACAGCCGCTGCAAACGCTCAAACATGTCCATCCCCTTTCCTCTCCCGGCTATCGTCCGGACCACCCGATAAACATGACGCCGAGCCACCGCAAACACAAGCCGGCCGGCGCCGATATTTTGCCTGCCGCCAGCGCGGCGGCTAGATTGTTGTCCATGCTTCTACGGTGATGCCATCCTCATGGGCGGTGGGGTCGTCGGGCGTGAATATCCTGGAGCCGTGGACCAACCGCGTCAACAGCGGCCAGGTCAACAAACACGCCATCACCATGGCGGCGCAGAACGTCTTCAATACGATAGGCGACGGCGCCTTCAGTATGCGCATCCGCAAGCCGGCCTTCGGCAGCGGGACCGGGCGGGACGCTATGCCGGCCGGAGCCGCGCCATGAAATGGCGCAGTATCGGCGGCTCGTATTCAAACCTCAGGCCCCTGACCGCGCTGGCGCGCTTTTTCACCTCGATCAGGCAGTCGGCGATGTAATCCATATGGTCGTTGGTATACACCCGGCGCGGAATGGTCAGCCGCATCAACTCGAAAGGAGACGGCTCCTGCAGCCCGGTCTCGGGATTGCGCCCCAGCAGCAGGGAACCGATCTCCACCGCCCGTACCCCGCCCTCAAGGTACAGTTCGCACGCCAGCGCATGCGCCGGGAAACGCTCCGGCGGGATCTGCGGCAATAGCCGCGCGGCGTCGACGAACACCGCGTGGCCGCCGGTCGGATACTGGATAGGTACCCCGCCCTCGCGCAGCCTTTCGCCCAGATAAGCCACCTGGGCGATGCGGTAGCGCAGATAGTCTGTATCCAGTCCTTCCCGCAAGCCAATCGCCAGCGCCTCCATGTCCCGCCCCGCCAGCCCGCCGTAGGTGACAAAGCCTTCCATCGGCACGCAGTTCACCTGCACCGCGCGGAACAGCGCCTCGTCGTCCTTGAAACAGCACAGGCCGCCGATGTTCACCAGGCCGTCCTTCTTGGCCGACATGGTGAACATGTCGCCATGGGAGAACATCTCGCGCGCGATGGCGGCGATGTCGCCGCCGGCATAGGCCGGATCGCGTTCGCGGATGAACCAGGCGTTCTCGGCGAAGCGCGCGGCGTCGAGCACCAGCGGAATCCCATTGGCGCGCGCCAGTTCGCCGACAGCGCGGATATTGTCCATCGCCACCGGCTGGCCGCCGGCGCTGTTGCAGGTAATGGTGACGATGATCGCCGCCACATTGGCCGCGCCTTCCCGCGCAATGACGGCAGCCAGCCGCCGCAGGTCGAAATTGCCCTTCCAGTCGTAAGGCGTGGCGGTATCCAGCGCTTGGTCGGTCAGCACATTGGCGGCGCGGGCGCCGGCCATTTCGACATGGGCCTTGGTGGTGTCGAAATGGTAATTGGAAAGGAATAGCGGTTTGTCGCCACGGCAACGCTTCACCAGTTCCGGGAACAGTATCTGCTCTGCGCCGCGGCCCTGATGGGTGGGAATGGTGTGGGCGTAGCCGAACAGCTCCTGCACGGTATCGGCCAGATGGAAGAAGCTGCGGCTGCCGGCATAGGCCTCGTCGCCGGTCATCAGGCCCGCCCATTGCCGGTCCGACATCGCGCCGGTGCCGCTGTCGGTCAGCAGATCGATATACACGTCTTCGGATTTGAGCAGGAAGGGATTCCAACCCGCTTCCTCCAGGGCCTGGCGGCGGTATGGCGGCGTGGTCTGGCGGATGGGTTCCACCATCTTGATGCGGTAGGGCTCGGGTATGCGTCGTGCCATGGTTCGACTCCTGGTGCGCGCGCGGTCCGACTGGCCACAGGCGCGGCCGCGCCGGGAAGACGCAAACGTTCGCATTGCAATGGGTGCGGCAAGGAAGCGGAGCGGGGAAGGCGATCAGGCGTGGGGGAAATCGAACGTCAGGATGATGTCCAGCGTGTACCAGTTGGGGCGCGGGCCCCCGTGCGGGGTCTGCGCCGGGCAGGCATGGGACGGGATGTTCATCGCGGCACCTTGGAAGCCATTGGCGGGAGTCCGGCCCGAATGATGGCTACGGGCCTGTTTGTCAACATAGCGCTGCCCGGCGGCACATTCAACAGCGGAATATCGATACAAAAGACATATTGACCAATCAATTGTATACAGTAAACGATGAACATCATGAATAAAACGCATGGCAATCGGCAAAATCAACTATCAAAATTCATCAAAAAAACAAGGTAAATGCTCTAAATATTACAATGTAATTAATAATTCGCTAAAAAAATTTTCACATCTCAACATTTAGCCGATATGATCTTGCGCTGCCTACAAAATCCAAGGCATACATAAAAAACAACAACATCGCTCGTTAAGTGATGTCTCAAGTCACACAAGGAAAAATCTCTATGTCGACACAATCGCATCCCAGGGGGCTCTACCTGCTCTTTGTGACCGAGATGTGGGAGCGCTTCAGCTACTACGGCATGCGCGCCATCTTCGTGTTGTTCATGCTCAAGGCCCTGTTGTTCGACAAGGCCCACGCCGCCGACATCTACGGCACCTACACCGGCTTGGTGTTTTTCACTCCGCTGATCGGCGGCTACATCGCCGACCGCTACTGGGGCAACCGCCGCTCCATCCTGACTGGCGGCGTGCTGATGGCCATCGGCCAGTTCATGCTGTTCTTCTCCGGCTCTTTGCATGAGACTAATGTCGCCACCGCCTCCTGGCTGCTGTACGGCGGCCTGGGAATGCTGATCGCCGGCAACGGCCTGTTCAAGCCCAACATCTCGTCGATGGTGGGCCAGCTGTATGCGCCGGGCGACAAGCGCGTCGACTCCGCCTTCACCATCTTCTATATGGGCATCAACGCGGGTTCGCTGATCGCGCCGCTGGTTTGCGGCACGCTCGGCGATACCGGCAACCCTGCCGACTTCAAGTGGGGCTTCATGGCAGCCGGCTTCGGCATGCTCCTGTCCTTGGTCATCTTCAGTCTGTTCAAGAACAAGTATCTGGTGACGCCGACCGGCGCGCCTATCGGCCTGGCGCCCAAGCGCCATCACGACAGCGGCGAGAAAGTGGTACACACGCCGCTGACCAACGTCGAGAAGCAGCGGCTGGCGGTGATCCTGATCGTGTCCGCCTTCGTGATCTTCTTCTGGTCCGCCTTCGAACAGGCAGGCGCCTCGCTGACCTTCTTCGCCGAAGAACAGACCAACCGCAACCTGCTGGGCTTCACCGTGCCGGCATCCTACTTCCAGTCCATCAATCCGATCTCGGTGGTGATCTTCGCGCCGCTGTTCGCCTGGATCTGGACCAAGCTGGGCAACAAGGGCATGGAGCCGGCGTCGCCGACCAAAATGGCGCTGGGCCTGTTCTTCCTGGCCATCGGCTATCTGGTGATCGCCTTCGGCGTCGACGGCCTGCAGCCCGGCGTCAAGGTGAGCATGCTGTGGCTGGTCAGCCTGTACATGCTGCACACCTTCGGCGAGCTGTGCCTGTCGCCTATCGGCCTGTCGCTGGTGGTGAAACTGTCGCCTGCCCGCTTCACCGGCCTGATGATGGGGGTCTGGTTCCTCTCCTCCGCCGCAGCCAACAAGTTCGCCGGCACGCTGTCGGAACTGTATCCGGACCCGACCAAACCGGTGCCGCATTTCCTGGGCTACGCCATCAACAATCTGCACGACTTCTTCATGCTGTTCGTGCTGATGGCCGGCGCCAGCTCCCTGGTGCTGTTTGCGCTGGCCTCGGTGCTGAAAAAGATGATGCACGGCCGCCAATAAGCCCGCGACGCTGCAGACAGAACGCCACCTCCTCCCCGAGGTGGCGTTTTTGCGTCCGCGCCGGGAAGACGCGGCCAGCGGTCTGTGATAGCCTTGCCGCGAACCGAACATTCAGCTTTGACAACAAGACTCTGCATGAAAAACGCTGCAACCTCCTCCTGGAAAAAAACCGCCGGCTATGTGCTGCTGGCGCTGCTGGCCATCCGCCTGCTGGCGCTGTGGGCGATCCCGCTCACCGACACCACCGAGGCGCGCTACGCCGAAATCGCCCGCAAGATGCTGGAAACCGGCAACTGGGTGACGCCGCTGCACGACTACGGTGTGCCGTTCTGGGCCAAACCGCCGCTGTCCACCTGGCTGTCCGCCGCCAGCATGGGCTTGTTCGGCGTCAACGAGCTGGCCGCGCGCCTGCCCGCCCTGCTGCTGTCCTTGGCCGCGCTGTGGCTGACCGCTGGCCTGATGCGCCGCCGCCATGGCGGCGAAGCCGCGCTGGCGACCACGCTGCTATTGGGCGGCGGACTATTGTTCTACGGCGCGGCCGGCACGGTGATGACCGACCCCTCGCTGCTGTTTTGCGTCACGCTGAGCCAGGTGGCGTTCTGGCACGCGATGCAGGGCGGCGGCCGCGCTTGGCGCTACGCCTTCTTCGCCGGCCTGGGCCTGGGAATGCTGGCAAAGGGCCCGCTGGCGGTGGTGCTGGTGGGCATGCCCATCTTCTTCTGGGTACTGATCCGCAACCAGTGGAAAGCCCTGTGGCGCGAGCTGCCGTGGATTTCCGGCACGCTGCTGGTTGCCGCCGTCGCGCTGCCCTGGTATGTCTGGGCGGAAATCCGCACGCCGGGCTTCCTCAACTACTTCATCATGGGCGAACACGTCAGCCGCTTCCTTGACTCCGGCTGGAAGGGCGACAAGTACGGCTTCGCCCACGCCACGCCGCGCGGCATGATCTGGCCGTACGCCTTCGGCGCCCTGTTCCCCTGGTCACTGGCGATGCTGGTCTGGCTGGCCCGCAATGTCCGCCGCCTGCCGGCCCTGTGCCGCGGCGGCAGCGACGACGGCTGGCTGCTGTACCTCGCGCTGTGGACGCTGATGACGCTGCTGTTCTTCACTCTGTCCGGCAATATCATCTTCCCGTATTCGCTGCCGATGCTGCCCGGCGCCGCCCTGCTGATGGCGGAGCTATGGCAACGCGGCCGCGGTCCATCCTCCGGCTCCGCATTGCCCTGGCTGGCCATGGTCTCGGGCATCCTGATACTGGTGGCCGTCGGCCTACAGTGGCACGATGGCGCGCGCTATTTCCGCACCCAGAAGCCGGTGATCGCCGCCTGGAAGCAACAGCAGCCTCAGTCCGACGCCATCCTGATCTACTGGGACAGCCGCCGCGAGTTCTCGGCCGAGTTCTACAGCCAAGGCAAGGTGCGCACCACCGCCAAGCCCGAGGCATTGGCAGCGCTGCTGGCATCCCATCCAGGCAGCTTCATCGCCACCGAGCAGCGCGACTACGCCAGCCTGCCCGCGCCCATCGCCGCCGATTACGCCAGGGCGGGCGAATTCGCGGTGATGAAGGACCACATGCTGCTGCTGCGCCCCGCCGGCAGCAACTGAACGCCCAGGACCGAACCATGACCGACACTCGCCAACCCGGCTTCGTCCCGCCCTATCTGCTTGAGCTGCACGCCGCCGAGCGTCCGCTCGACCCGCTGGTCAGCTGCATCATCCCGGCCTACAACGAGTCGGAAAACATCGTGCCGATGCTGGAGACGCTGCACCGGCTGCTGAAGCAGCACAATCTGCGCCACGAACTGGTGGTGGTGGACGACGGCAGCCGCGACGACACCGTGCCCAAGGTGCTGGAGGCCGGTCAACGGCTACCGGTGACGCTGATCCAGCTGTCGCGCAATTTCGGCAAGGAGATCGCCCTCACCGCCGGCATAGACAACATCGCCGGCGACGTGGCGGTGCTGATAGACGGCGACTTCCAGCACCCGCCGGAAATGGTGCCGGTGTTCCTGGAGAAGTGGCGCGAAGGCTACGACATGGTGTACAGCGTGCGCGCCAACCGCGACAACGAAACACTGGCCAAGCGCGCCTTCACCCGCGTGTTCTACGCGCTGCTCAACAGCGGCGCGCCGCTGAAGATTCCGGAAAACACCCAGGATTTCCGCGTGCTGGACCGCAGCATCCTGGATGCGCTGCGCCAGATGCCGGAGCGCAACCGCTTCATGAAGGGCCTGTACAACTGGGTGGGCTTCACCCAGCTGGCGATGGAAACCCAAACTCAGCAGCGCCGCGCCGGCAAGAGCAGCTTCAACTTCCGCAGCCTGCTCGGCCTGGGCCTGACCGGCCTGACCGCCTTCTCCAATATGCCGCTGCGCATCTGGACACTGGTCGGCTGCGTCATCTCGATGCTGTCGATAGGCTACGCCATCTGGGAGTTCATCCACACCATGCTGTACGGCAACCCGGTCAGCGGCTGGCCGACGCTGGCGGTGGCGGTCACCTTCCTGGGCGGCGTGCAATTGTTGTCGATAGGGATATTGGGCGAATACGTCGGCCGCATCTTCAACGAGGTGAAGGGCCGCCCCACCTATCTGATCAGCCGCATCAGCAAGCCGCGGGATGGCCAGCGGGCATGACGCGGCAACTGTTCTGGTTCGGCGTGGTGGGGGTGTCGGCGATGCTGCTGCACTTCATGCTGGTGGCGCTGGTGATGGTGCCGCTGGGCCTGCCGCCGCTCCTCGCCAACGCGCTGGCCTTCCTGGCGGCGTTCCAGCTCAGCTACTGGGGCCATCGCCGTTTCACCTTCGAGGCAGGCCACGTGCCACACCGCCAGGCGCTGCCGCGCTTCTTCGGCGTGTCCTGCCTGAGCTTCTGCGTCAACGAGGCGATGTACTTCCTGCTGCTGCGCTTCAGCGCGCTGGATTACCGGCTGTCGCTGTGCATCGTGCTGTTCAGCGTGGCGGTGCTCACCTTCCTGCTGGGCAAGCTGTGGGCCTTCGCCTCCGCCCCTCAAACAAATTAACGCCTGGCATGCCGGATCACTAAACTTTCCGGCACGCCGCTGGTCGTACTGTTCATGACAAAACGATTGACACTCTGCGCCGACGACTTCGCCCAGTCCGGCAGCATCAGCGCCGGCATCCTGCAATTGCTGGACGCCGGGCGCCTGTCCGCCACCAGCGTGATGAGCCAGTCGCCGCACTGGCCGGCGCTGGCCGGCGATCTGAAAGCCCGCGCGCGCCGCGCCGACATCGGCCTGCACTTCAATCTGACCCACGGCTTCGACACGCCGGCCAAGCCGCTGTCGCACTGGTTGATGAAGAGCCAGTTGCGCCAGCTGTCGCAGCCGGCGTTGCGGGACGAGGCGCTATCGCAGATCGACCGCTTCGCCGAACACTTCGGCCAGCTGCCGGATTTTGTCGATGGCCACCAGCATGTGCACGCGCTGCCGGTGATACGCGACGCCTTGTTCGACGCCATTCTGCGGCGCTGGCCGCAGGGTCAGCGGCCCTATCTGCGCGCGCCGGACAAGCTGGGCCACCCCGGCGACAACCGGCTCAAGTCGCTGATCCTGCGTAGCGTCTGCATCAATTTCAACGAACAGGCGCAGGAGCACGGCTTCGCCACCGCGCCATGGTTCGGCGGCATGTATTCGCTCAGCCCGCAGGCCGACTTCGCCGGACTGATGCAGGCTTGGCTGGCCCGCGCGCCGGACCAGGCGCTGATCATGTGCCATCCCGGCCTGCCGGCGAGCGATGCCGAAGACCCGATCGCCGCCAGCCGCAGCCGCGAGTTCGACTACCTGATCAGCGACGCCTTCGGCGAGCACTGCCGCCGGCACCAGGTGGAAATCGGCCGCTTCCAGCCGGCCGCCGTCGCCGCCTGAGGCCGATCAGGCCCTGGGCCAGGACAGCTCCCACGGCGCTGACAGGGTGTCCAGCAGCTGCCGGCAGGCTGCGCCGGTGAAATGCTCCCCCTGCCGCGGCGGGCAGACGAAGCGGAAATCTTCGCCATCCAGGCTGAAACGCAGCGCGTAGGCGTGCAGATAGCCGCGGTCGGCCGCGCTGCCGCCATAGAGAACATCCCCGAGTATCGGCGCGCCCTGCGATTTGAGCGCCACCCGCAGCTGGTGGGTTTTGCCGGTGCGCGGCCGCAGCAGAAACAGCCTCACGCCCGGCTGCAGCGAGTAGCTGAAAAACTGAGTGAGCGCCGGATTGTCCTGGCTGGCCAACAGGCGCCACGCCCCGCCGCGCCCCTTGGCCATGTCGCCGCTCACCCTGCCCTGCTTCTTCAGCGGCTTGCGGTCGGACAGCGCCAGATAGTATTTCTCCACCTCGCGGCCGGCCAGCGCCTCGCCCAACTGCCGAGCGGTTTCGGCCGAGCGCGCCACCAGAATCAGCCCGGACGTGATGCGGTCCAGCCGGTGCACCGGCCACAGCGCCGCGTCGCCCAGCCCGGCGCGCAGCGCATCCATCAGGCCGTCCTCCTCGCCTTCGCGGTGGAAGCCGACGCCGGCATGCTTGTCGACCAGGTAAAAGCGGGGATCTTGGTGTATCAGGGTATACATGGGAGGGGAAGGCGGAAAGGCAAACGCCGATTGTAGACCAGGCCCCGCCTCCGGAACAGGCCGGCGGCGGAGCCTCCCGGCCTAGCCTATGGCGTCCTTGCGCTGCTGCATCTCGATGCGCAGTTGCTTGCGCATTTCCGCGCCGCGGAAACGCCGCTGCTGGTCCGGCGTATCCAGCGCCAGGGGCGGCACCACCACCGCCTTGCCGTCCTCGAACGCCACCATGGTGAAATAGCAGCTGTTGGTGTGCCGCTGGCTGCGCTGCTGGATGTTTTCCGCCACCACCTTGATGCCAACCTCCATCGAGGTGCGGCCGACATGGTTGACGCTGGCGAAGAAAGTCACCAGCTCGCCGACATGGATCGCCTGCTTGAACAGCACCTGATCCACCGACAAGGTCACCACATAGCGGCCGGCGTAGCGGCTGGCACAGGCGTAAGCCACCTGGTCCAGCAGCTTCAGCAGCACGCCGCCGTGCACGTTGCCGGAAAAATTGGCCATGTCCGGCGTCATCAATACCGACATCACCAGCTCGCGCTGTCCCTGCGCCTGTTCATTCATTTCGTTCTCCAGCATGATTTCCATGCGGACATTCTGCCACGCGCGCTGGAATAGCGGGCAAGCGCTTCTATACTGAAATGTTAGAAGGAAATCCGGCCATGTCCATTTCCAGCGTAGCCAGCGCCGGCGGCAGTTACGGCATCAGCATGCACGGCCCCAATTGCCAATGCCCTGCCTGCCAGCAATTGCGCGCCCAGGCGGCCAGCATCCCCACCACATCCAGCGGCGGCAACGATAGCTCCGGCAGCCAGGCCGTGGCCGGCGGCAGCGCCAGCGGCAAAAGCGGCAACGACGCCGGTTCAGGCTCCAGCGGCGGCAACGGCGCGCAGAACAGCAATCCCGCGACGCCCAAAACCCCGGACGGCAAGCCGCTGAACGCCGACCAGCAAAAACAGGTGGCAGAACTGAAGGCGCGCGACACCGACGTGCGCCGCCACGAAGCCGCCCACCAGGCGGCTGGCGGCGCGCTGGCGGGCGCGGCCAGCTTCACCTATGAACAGGGGCCTGACGGCAAGCAGTATGCGATAGGCGGCGAAGTCAGCATACGGGTCAGCCAGGGCAATACCCCGCAGGAAACCATCCAGAACGCCCAGACGGTGCGCACCGCGGCTCTGGCGCCGGTCGACCCGTCCGGCCAGGACCGCGCGGTGGCGGCGGAGGCCTCGCAGATGGAACAGCAGGCGCGGATGCAGCTGCTGCAGCAGCAAAGCGGCAACCCAAACCTCAGTCCGCTGCAGAAGGCCCAGCAGGCCAGCTCCCCGTCGGACAGCCAGACCAAGCCCGGACAGAACGTGGACACCTACGCCTGAATCCTCAGGCCTTCACCTTGCCGGCCAGCCGCAGGCCGTTGCCGATCACGATCAGGCTGGTGCCGACATCGGCGAACACCGCCATCCACAGACTGGCGATGCCCAGCATGGCCAAGACGAAAAACAGCAGCTTGATACCCAGCGCGATGGCGATATTGGCCTTCAGCACCCGCGCGGCGCGGCGCGCGTGAGAGATCAGGTCGGCCAGCCGTGACAGCTTGTCGTCCATCAGCGCCACGCCCGCCGTCTCCAGCGCGCTGTCGGAACCGGCCGCGCCCATCGCGATGCCCAGATCGGCGCGGGCCAGCGCCGGCGCGTCGTTGACGCCGTCGCCCACCATCGCCACCTTGCCGCTCTGCTGCAGGCGCTCGATATGGCGCAACTTGTCCTGCGGCAGCAGGCCGCCGTGAGCCGCGCCGACGCCGGTCAGCCTGGCCACCGCCTGCGCCACCTGTGGGCTGTCGCCGCTGAGCATCACCGTCCCCACACCCATAGCGTTCAGCCGGGTGATGGTGGCGGCCGCTTCCGGCCGCACCTTGTCGGCCACTGCCAGCACGCCCAACGCCTGGTCGCCCTCCAGCAGCACCAGCGCGCCCTCGCCGGCCACCTCCAGCGCCTGCAGCGTCTGCTCCAGCAGCGGCGACAGCGCGCCCTGCTCGTCCGCCAGACGACGGCTGCCCAGCTGCAGATGGCGCCCCGCCACCTTGCCGCTGACGCCGCGTCCTATCAGTTCGCTCACCTCGCGGGATTCCGGCGCGCGGATGCCGCGCTGCGCGGCGGCATCCAACACCGCGCGGGCCAAGGGGTGGGTGGAATGGCTGTCCAGCGCCGCCGCCCAGGCCAGCACCGTGTTCTCGTCATTGCCCGCCAGCGGCATCACCCGCGTCAGGCTGGGCTGGCCCAGCGTCAACGTGCCGGTCTTGTCCAGGCATACCGTGTCTATGCTCGCCGCCATCTCCAGTGGCGCGCCGCCCTTCACCAGCAGGCCATGGTGCGCGGCGGAAGCCAGCGCGCTCACCACCGTCACCGGGGTGGCGATCACCAGCGCGCACGGGCAGGCGATCACCAACATCACCAGCGCGCTGTAGATGGCCTGGTGCCAGAGCATGAAGCCCAGCGTCGGCGCCAGCAGCGCGAACAGGATGGCCAACGCCAGCACCACCGGAGTGTAGCCGGCGGCGAAGCGGTCGATGAAGCGCTGGGTGGGCGCCTTGCTGGCCTGCGCGTCGCGCACGGTGGCGATGATGCGCGACAGCACCGAGCCGGAAGCCGCGGCGCCGGTCTCCACCTCCACCACGCCGGCGCCGTTGATGCTGCCGGCAAATACCGTGTCTCGCGGCCCCTTGTCCTTGGGCAGGCTCTCGCCGGTGATCGGCGCCTCGTCAAAGCTGCTGTGGCCGCTGACGATGCTGCCGTCCAGCGGCACCCGCTCGCCCGGACGTACGCGGATGCGGCTGCCCACCGCCACCTCGGCCGCCGCCACTTCGCGCCAGCCGTCGCCGCTGGCCACCCAGGCGGTTTCCGGCGCCAGCGCCATCAGCGCCCGCACCGCCTCGCCGGCGCGCGACAGCGACATCGCCTCCAGCCTTTCCGCGATGGAAAACAGGAACAACACCATCGCCGCTTCCGGCCACTGGCCGATCAGCATCGCGCCCATCACCGCCACCGACATCAGGAAATGGATGTTCAAGGTGCGGCTGGACAGCGCGATCCAGCCCTTTTTCAGGGTGGGAATGCCGCCCAGCAGGATGGATGCCAGCGCCAGGCCCGCCACCAGCGGCTGGCCGTCGCCCAGGCTCCAGGCCGCCCCCTCGGCAGCCGCCGCGGTCAGGCCGGACAGGACCAGCAGCAGGTTGGCGCGGCGCGAAGCCACCACCGGGGCCGCGGCCTGCTCGCCGCCAGTCAGCTCCACCGCCTGCATGCCCACCTTGGCGATGGCGCGCTTGACCTCGTCCAGGTGCGGCAGGTCGTGCTGCAACAGCAGCACCCGCTCGATGAAATTGAATTCCAGCGCCACCACGCCGTCGATGCCGGACAGCGCCTTCTCGATCAGCCTGGCTTCGGTCGGGCAGTCCATCGCCTGGATCTGCAGCCGCGAATGATGGGCGCCGGCGCCCTGGCCCAACTTCACCCGGCCGGGCAGGGCGGAACCGCTGCAGGACGCGGCGTGAGCATGGTCATGGCGGTGATCGTGCGCATGGCCATGGCGGTCTTCGCCATGCCCCCCCCCGCAAGCGTGGCCATGCCGGTGCGCATCGGCCGGCGCCAGCCCCAGCTGGGACTCCGCCCGCACCGCGCAGCAATCTCCTCCGCCAGCTTTGTGTCCGGCGTGGTGTTCGTGCGGTTTCATCGGCTTGCGGTAACGCGTCGCGCTTGACATATGCGCCTCCATTGATAGTCTGGGCACATTGCACACCCTGAAGTGACTACAGGGTCAAGCGGATTGGATAGGGAGGCATCATGTTGATCGGAGAACTGTCGCGCCAGACCGGCTGCGAAGTGGAAACCATACGCTACTACGAGCGCGAGGGACTGCTGTCCGAGCCGCAGCGCTCCGCCTCCGGCTACCGCCGCTACACCGCGGAGCAGCTGGGCGAGTTGAACTTCATCCTGCACTGCCGCTCGCTGGGCATGTCGCTGGCCGACATCCGCAATCTGGCGGCGTTCAAGGCCGACCACCAGCACGACTGCGAAGACATCAACCAGCTGATAGACCAGCAGATCGCCAAGGTGCATCAGCAGGTGGAAGCGCTGCGGCTGCTGGAACAGCAGTTGTTGGCGCTGCGCGACAAATGCCACGACAGCCATCCGGCCGCTGATTGCGGCATTTTGCAGACACTAGTGGAAGCGGCCGAAGGCTCGCCCTGCGTCTGCCACACGCCGTTCGGCCAGGACAACCATGGCCACAGCCACGACTTCGACCACGCGGGCAAAAAAAATGGCCGACCCCACAAGGGCCGGCCCTAATCAACGCTCGTTTTGGGGAGGAGAAACCCACCGGCCACCACCCCACCGGCGGCCAGCTCACAACAAGAACCGTTAAATCCAATATCCAATCAAGGGCGCGGCGAACACCGTGGCCACGCCGGCCAGCATCATGGTGAGGCTGGCCACCACGCCCTCTTCCGCTCCCAGCTCAGCGGCCTTGGCGGTGCCGGCCGCATGGGCCGCAGCGCCGAACAAGGCGCCGCGGGCAAGCGTAGAACGCACAGGCAGCACCGCCAGCAGCAGCTGTCCCACCATCATGCCGAACACCCCGGTCACCACCACGAACAAGGCGGTGAGGTCGGACGAGCCGCCCAAGGTGTGCGAAGCCGCCAGCGCGAACGGCGTGCTGATCGAACGCGGCGCCAGGCTTTTCTGCGTCAGTTCGGACAGATCCAGCCAGCGCGCCAGCCACACTGAGCTAAACACCGCCACCGGCACCGCCGCCAACACGCCGCAGCCCAGCGACAGCCAATGCTTGCGGATCAGCGTGCGCTGCTCGTAGATCGGTATCGCGAAAGCCACCGTCGCCGGCCCCAACAACCAGGTCAACCAGCGGGTATCGGCGAAATAGGTGTGGTAGGGCACGCGGGCCAACACCACCAGGCCGATCACCAGCAGCGGCACCGCCAGTATCGGTGTGCTCCACCAGCTGCGGGTTCTCAGGTAATACTTTTTCACCAGCCCGTACAGCACCACTGTGAGTACGAACGAGACCAATGCAATTTCATGCTCCATGGACTTCCGCCTTCAGCTGCGCCTGGCGATTGCTGCGGCGGCGCCGCAACATCAGTTCCAGTCGGTAGCAGCGGTCCACCACCAGCGCAGTCACCGCCATCACCAGCACGGTGGACAGCGCGATCACCAGCACGATGCGCGGCCCGGAACTCAACACCAGCTGCGGATACTGCACCACCGCCACCACGGCGGGAATGAAGAACAGCAGCATCTCAGCCAGCAGCCAGCGCGCGCCGTGCTTGAACCATGTCAGCGGCAACAGGCGCGACCACAACCCGGCCAGCACCAACAGCATGCCCAGTACGCCGGCCGGCATGACGGGCAGGAAACGCTGGCTCAGCTGGCTGGCCGCCAGCCACACCAGACTCAGCAGCAACACCTGGCTGAAGGTCTGCAGCAAGGGCGCGAGGCGGTGAAACAGGCGGCTGGCCATGATCGGCTTCCATCAAAACTTAGGAGTTGTGCAAAGTATAACCAGCCGGCATTCATTCTAAAAATGAATTAAAATTATCGATATGATTCCAAATAGGAATGCACATGGACATCCGCGCGCTGCGTTACTTTGTCGAACTGGTGAAATGCCAAAGCTTCACCAAAGCCGCCGAGGCGCTGTTCGTCACCCAGCCCACCATCAGCAAGATGGTGAAGCAGCTGGAGGAGGAGCTGGGCATGCCGCTGATCCTGCGCGAAGGCCGCAGCTTCCGCCTGACCGACGCCGGCCGCGTCACCTACGAGCGCGGCCTGGACGTGCTGTCGGCGATGAACCAGCTCAAGCACGAGCTGGCCGACCTGGCCTCGCTCAGCAGCGGCGAGCTGGTGGTGGGTTTGCCGCCCATGGTGGGCGTGGCCTTCTTCGCGCCGGTGGTCAGCCATTTCCGCCGCCGCTACCCGCAGATCGAGCTGAAAATGGTGGAAGACGGCGCGCTGGGGATAGAAAGCCGCATCAGGAGCGGCGATCTGGAAATCGGCGTGGCGGTGCTGCCGGTGGACAGTCAGGTGTTCGACCACTACTCGGTGGTGCGCGACCCGCTGTGCCTGGTGGCGCCGGCCGGCTCGCGCTGGCATGGCCGCTCGCTGGTGCAGCTGACCGACATCGCCGACCAGCCGCTGGTGCTGTATCCGGACGACTTCACCCTCAGCCGCCGCATCGGCGACGCCTTCCGCGAGCTGGGCAAGCCGCTGAACATCGTCGGCCGCAGCGCGCACTGGGACTTCATCGTGGAGCTGGTGGCGGCCAATCTGGGCATCACCCTGCTGCCGCGCTGCATCGTCAGCCGCCTGAATCCGGAGCAATACGACGTGATCCCGCTGTACGACCCCAAGCTGTACTGGCATCTGGCGCTGATCTGGCAGCGCGGCGGCTACCTGTCGCACGCGGCGCGCGCTTGGCTGGCGTTGACGCGGGACGTGCTGGGCGGGCAGGAATAGGAAGAAATCGCGTCATTGGAAAAGCTAAATGGCTGGCATGGTCAGTCAGCCGCCACCAGTGCCCCGACCCGTGCCGGTAAACCGGGATTCTCGGGATGCGGCGGCCACCTAGGGTTGCAAGGGAGCTGACGGGACAGCTCCCTTGCCCGCCCGGCGGACGGAACCGCCGTGTAAATCATCGTCCGCGCAGCGAACTCCACCCTGGTTTGAAAACAGAACGAAAAATGCCCTGCACCCGAAATCGGTTAATGGCATGGCAATGCGTTAAACACTAGCAGCTCCGGCTCACCCTTGCGCCTTGACCACCCGCTGGCGGCGGCTTTCCGCCAGCACCATGCCGGACGACACCGACACGTTGAGGCTTTCCACAGTGCCGAACATCGGGATGGACACCAGCGCGTCGCAGTGCTCGCGGGTCAGCCTGCGCATGCCTTCGCCTTCCGCGCCCATCACCCAGGCCAGCGCACCGGCGGCTTCAAAATGGTAGAGGTCGGTATCGGCCTCCATGGTGGTGCCGGCGATCCACACACCGTGGTCCTTCAGTTCGCGCAGCGTGCGCGCCAAGTTGGTGACGGTGATGTAGGGCACCACTTCGGCGGCGCCGCAGGCCACCTTGGACACGGTGGCGTTCAGCGTGGCGGAGCGGTCCTTGGGCGCGATCACCGCGTGCACGCCCATCGCGTCGGCCACGCGCAGGCAAGCGCCCAGATTGTGCGGATCGGTGACGCCGTCCAGAATCAGCAGCAGCGGCGGCTCGGACAGGTTTTCCAGCACGTCGTCCAGATCCACGTAATTCATGCTGGCGTCTATCATCGCCACCACACCCTGGTGGCGCGCGTTGCCGCTCATGCTGTCCAGCCGTTCCTTATCGACGATGTGCAGCTTGACTTTTTCCTCGCCCGCCTTGTCCAGCACCGCCTTGGCGCGGGCGTCGTGGCGGCCGCCGGCCAGCCAGATTTCCAGCAGGCTTTTCGGGTTCTGCCACAGGCGGGCGTTGATGGCGTGGAAGCCGTGTATCAGGCGTTTGTTGCTCATGGCGGGGGGGGTCTCGATTCACAATCCCGCCATTTTAGCGCCAAGCCGGCTCCAGGCCCAGCTTCACGCCGGAATACCGGCCATCTCGTCCCGGCGCTGCCAGCCGAGCGCCAGCGCGGCGAAGTCCGCCGCCGGCAGCGGCCGGCTGAAATGGTAGCCCTGCAACGTGTGGCAGCCCTTGCTCTGCAGAAAAGCCGCCTGCTCCTCGCTCTCCACTCCTTCAGCCACCACGTGGAACTTCAGCTTCTTGGCCATCGCCAGTATCGCCTCGGCGATGGCGGCGTTGTCTTCGTCGGCCGGCAGGCCATCGACGAAAGACTGGTCTATCTTCAGCGTGTCCAGCGGGAAGCGCTTCAAATGAGACAGCGAGGAATAGCCGGTGCCGAAATCGTCGATCGACAGCCACACCCCCAGCGCCTTCAGTTCCGACAGCAGACTCACCGCCTCGCCCGGACTCTGCATGATCATGCTCTCGGTGATTTCCAGCTCCAACCGCTCCGCCGCCAGGCCGGCGGCCTGCAGCGCGCCGGCCACCTTGGCCGGCAGCGAGGGCTGGCCGAACTGGCGCGGCGACAGGTTCACCGCCAGCCTGGGCACCCTCACCCCCTCGAGATCCCAGGCCGCCAGCTGACGGCAGGCCTCGTGCAGCACCCAGTCGCCTATAGGCTTGATCAGGCCTGTTTCCTCCGCCAACCCGATGAAGCGCACCGGCGGCACCAGGCCCAGCTGCGGATGGCGCCAGCGGATCAGCGCCTCGGCGCCCTCCAGACTGCGGCTGTCCGCGCCCAGCTGCGGCTGGAAGTGCAGTTCGAACTCGCCGCGCTCCAGCGCCATGCGCAGACCGTTTTCCAGCAGCAGCCGCTCGAAGGTCTGGGTGTTCATGCCGATGTCGAAAAACTGGTAGGTGTTCTTGCCCGAATCCTTGGCGCGGTACATCGCCACGTCGGCGTTCTTCAGCAGAGTGCGCGCGTCCTGGCCGTCATGCGGGAACACGCTGATGCCTATGCTGCCGGTGATGAACACCTCGTGCGCCTCCAGGCTCAGCGGCCGGCCCAACTCGGCCAGGATGTCGCCGGCCATGTCGGCCAGCTGCTTGTGCTTGTCGAAGCCGGTCATCAGCAAGGTAAACTCGTCGCCGCCCAGCCGCGCCAGCAGGCCGCGCTCGCCAACCACCCGCGCCAGCCGCAGCGCGATCTCGCACAGCAGCTGGTCGCCGGCCTGGTGGCCGAAGGAGTCGTTGATCAGCTTGAAGCGGTCCAGATCGATGAACATCACCGCCAGTTGGCCGCCCTGGCTGGCCATTTGCGCCAGCGCCTCGTCCAGCCGCGCGGTGAGGCTGCTGCGGTTGGGCAGCCGGGTCAACGGGTCGTGGTTGGCCAGGAACTGCAGCCGCTCCTCGGCCTCCTTGCGCTGGGTGATGTCGGAGAACACCGCCACATAATTGGACAGCTGGCCGTCCTCGTCGCGTAGCGCGGAAATCGATAGCTCGGCCGGATACCATTCGCCGTTCTTGCGCCGGTCCTGCATCTCGCCCTGCCAGTGGCCCAGCGTGGCCAATGCCTGCTGCATCGCCTCCCGCTCCTGCTGCCCCAGGCTGAAGATGCGCGAAGGCTTGCCCAGCGTCTCGTCCTCGCTGTAGCCGGTGATGCGGGTGAAGGCGTCGTTGACGGCGATGATGCGGGCGCCGGCATCCAGGATCAGAATGCCTTCGGCCGAATTCTCGAACACCTTGGCCGCCAGCCTGAGGTTGGTATCGGCCAGCAGGCGCTCGGAGATATCCATCACCACGCCGATGATCGCCTTGCGCCCCTCCAGCTCGAACAGGCGGCTGTGCACCTCCATATCCACCAGCACGCCGTCCTTGCGCAGCGCGCGGGTGGAGTAGTGCATCACCGAGATATTGTCGCGGAAGCGGCGCAGCAGTTGCTGGCGCAGCCGGTTGGCCTCGCCCGGCATCAGCACCTGGCTCATGCTCATGCCCACCAGTTGCTCCTGCTCGTAACCCAGGATTTCGGCCAGCTTGGGATTGACGTAGACCAGCCGCTCGTCCTGCAGGATGTAGATGCCCACCAGCGACTGCTCCACCAGCGCCAAGTAGCGCTCCTCGGCTTCGCGCTTGGCTTTCTGCTCGCGCTTGCTCAAGGTGATGTCAGTGTCCACGCTGCCGACGCCGGCGGGCCGGCCATCGGCGTCGAACAGCGGAAACTTGGAAGCCAGCAGATAGGTCTCCAGGCCGTTCAGGCTGAAATGCTCCTCGAACTGGCGCGGCGACAGCAGGTTGAGCACCTGCTGGTCCTGCTCGCGTATCTGCGCGGCGTCGGCGGCGTCGAACACGTCCTCCGGCCGCCACCCCAGCAGCGACTGCGCGGACACCCCCACTCGGCGCGCGTAGGCGGCGTTCACCAGCAGGTAACGCCCGTCCATGTCCTTCAGCGACATCATGGTGGGGCTGTTGTTGACCAGCGACTCTATCCGCGCCTGAAAGGTCTTCAGCGCCGCTTCGTCAGTGCGGTGGCCGTCCATCAGGATCGCCACCAGCAGGCCGGAAACATTCAACGCCAGCGCCAGCAGCAGATCGGTGGAGGCGTTGCCCATGCCGGCATGCAGCGGCCAGCCGGGCGACAGCGCCGCCAACGACAATGCCAGCGTCACCATGCCGGCGGTCAGCGCGGCGCCGCCCAGGCCGGTACGCCAGGCAGCCCACAGGATGAAGGGGAAATACAGCAGCTGGCTGGGAATGTTCAGCGCCGCGCCGCAAGACAGCTGCAGCGACACCCCGCCTGCCACCAGCGCCAGAATCAGCGCCAACTCGATGCGCAGCGCCGCCGCCATCCGCCGCGGCACAGGCCAGGCCAGCGGCGCGCACAAGAACAACGCGGAACTGACCGCCGCCCAGCACTGCCACGACCACGACCAAGGCGCCATTGCCTGCTCGCTGGCCAGCCAGGCATAACCGCCCAGCAGCAGGGCCACCAGCAAGGCCGGATAGGCGATCAGAGTCAGCAGCAGGCGGCGCAATTCGCCCGGTGTGGCGGGACGCGCGCGCGCGCGCAGCAGGCCGCCCAGGCGCAGGCCGGGCAGAAGCAAAAACAAGGAGCCGGCCAGCGCCAAGGCCCAGACCGGCGAGGCCAGCTCGCCCGCCAGCAACAGCGCCGCCAGCGGCCACCACCAGCTGCGCCGCGCGCCGCGCGCCAGCAGCTGCCAGCAGAACAAGCCATGCGGCGCAAAACTGGCCAGCGACAACATCGCCTGCGGACTGCGCGGCCACAAAGCCACGCAGGCGGCGAATCCCAGGAAAACCAGCAACTCCTCCACCCAAGGTGTGGTCCTCACGCTCCGATCCTTCATTTCTTGTCGTCCGGTTTTCCGGATCTTGCTGATAGCTGACGCATGACAGACGCCGGCGACGGCGCCTGGGGCTGCATTATTCTTTTTACTGATACCACATTGACATTACACTCTGTATTTCTTCATGCTGAAATAAGACAGACTTGAGCCAAAGGCATACGATAGCCGGGATTCCCTCCGCCCGCCAGCGTCCGATGCCAGGTAAAGCCCATGGGCATGGCTGGCGGACTGTTATAATCGCGACAAGCACAACCTCGTAAAGCCAGATCAAGTTGGATACGCTCCCGATCATTCCGCCCCCCGGCCAGAAAACCCGCAGCGCCCATCTGCCGGACGGGCTGGACAGCCAAACCATCGCCGCGCTGGCGCGCCAGCGCCAGCCCTTGCTGATTCTCACCGCCGACGCCCAGTCCGCGCAGCGCTTGCAGGCCGAGCTGCCGTTCTTCGCGCCCGAGCTATCCATCGCGCTGTTCCCCGACTGGGAAACCCTGCCCTACGACCATTTCTCGCCGCACGGCGAACTGGTCAGCGAGCGGCTGGCCACACTGTGGCAGATCCGCCAGCGCGAATGCCAGGTGGTGATCGCGCCGGTCAGCACCGTGCTGGGCCGGCTGGCCCCGGTGGGCTACCTGCTGGGCCGCACCTTCTTTCTCAAGGCCGGCCAGCAGCTGGACGTGGAAAAGCTGCGCGGCGACATGGTCACCGCCGGCTACCAGCACGTCACCCAGGTAATGGCGCCGGGCGAGTTCTCGGTGCGCGGCGGCCTAGTCGACCTCTACCCGATGGGCTCGGCCCTGCCTTACCGGATAGACCTGTTCGACGCCGAAATCGACAGCCTGAAGACCTTCGACCCCGACAGCCAGCGCACGCTGTACCCGGTGCCGGAAATTCGCCTGCTGCCGGCGCGCGAATACCCGGCCGATGAGAGCGGCGTCACCGCCTTCCGCCAGCGCTACCGCGAGCGCATCGAGGGCGACCCCAGCAAGAGCCGCGTCTACAAGGACGTGTCGCAGGGGCTGTGGCCGGCCGGCATCGAATACTTCCTGCCGTTGTTCTTCGATGAAACCGCCACCCTGTTCGACTACTTGGGCGAGGACGCGCTGCTGGTGCTGCATCATGACGTGCAGGATGCCGCCGAAACCTTCTGGCGCGACGCCCAGGGTCGCTACGATATGGCGCGAGGCGACCTGGAACGCCCAATCCTGCCGCCGGCCGACCTCTTCCTGCGCCCGGACGAACTGATGGCCAGGCTCAAGCCCTATGCCCGCATCGAGCTGTCCTCCGACTGCGCCGCCGCCGGCAGCCTGGCCCTGCCCGACCTGGCGGTGGACCGCCGCTCCGACACGCCGCTGCATCGTCTGCAAAGCTATATCGCCCAAGGACAGCGCCGCATCCTGCTGGCGGCGGAAAGCCTGGGCCGGCGCGAAACCATGCTAGCCTTCCTGGCCGACAACGGCATCAAACCGACCCCGGTGGACAGTTGGGCCGACTTCGCCGGCGGCCAGACCGCGCTGGCGCTGACCGTTGCCCCGCTCTACTCCGGCTTCGCGATGCCGGACCCGGCCATCGCAGTGGTGACCGAAAGCGAGCTCTACCAGCACGTAGCGCGCAGCCACACCCGCCGCAAGCACAGCCGCAGCAGCTCCGACGCCATGCTGCGCGACCTGGCCGAGGTCAAGGCCGGCGACCCGGTGGTACACGAGGCGCACGGCATCGGCCGCTACGTCGGGCTGGTGACGATGGACTTGGGCGAGGGCGAAACCGAGCTGATGCAGCTGGAGTACGCCGACGGCGCCACGCTGTACGTGCCTGTGTCGCAATTGCAGCTGATCTCGCGCTACGCCGGCGGCGCCACCGACGACATCCAGCTACACAAGCTGGGCAACCCGGCCTGGGAAAAGGCCAAGAAGCGGGCGGCGGAGAAGGCGCGCGACACCGCCGCCGAGCTGCTCAACCTCTACGCCCAGCGCGCCGCGCGCGAGGGCCACAGCTTCACGCTGTCCCATGTCGACTACGCCGCCTTCGCCGCCGGCTTCGGCTTCGAGGAAACCGTGGACCAGGCCAGCGCCATCGAGGCGGTGATCCAGGACATGTGCTCCGGAAAACCCATGGACCGGCTGGTATGCGGCGACGTCGGCTTCGGCAAGACCGAAGTGGCGCTGCGCGCCGCCTTCGTCGCGGTGATGGGCGGCAAGCAAGTGGCGGTGCTGGTGCCCACCACCCTGTTGGCAGAACAGCACTTCCAGAACTTCTCCGACCGCTTCGCCGACTGGCCGGTGCGCATCGCCGAGCTGTCGCGCTTCAAAAGTGGCAAGGAAACCAAGCAGGCGCTGCAGGGCCTGGCGGAAGGCAGCGTCGACATCGTCATCGGCACCCACAAGCTGGTGCAGCCTGACATCCAGTTCAAGAACCTGGGCTTGGTCATCATCGACGAGGAACACCGCTTCGGCGTGCGGCAGAAGGAGCAGCTCAAGCGCCTGCGCGCCAACGTCGACGTGCTGACCCTCACCGCCACGCCGATTCCGCGCACGCTGTCGATGGCGCTGGAAGGCCTGCGCGACTTCTCCGCCATCACCACCGCGCCCTCGCGCCGGCTAGCGGTGAAAACCTTCGTCAGTCCCTTGAGCAACGGCGTGATCCGCGAAGCGGTGCTGCGGGAACTGAAGCGCGGCGGCCAGGTGTTCTTCCTGCACAACGAAGTCGACACTATAGAGAACATGCGCGAGAAGCTGACCGAGCTGATCCCGGAAGCGCGCATAGGCGTGGCCCACGGCCAGTTGCGCGAGCGCGAGCTGGAACAGGTGATGCGCGACTTCCTGCAGCAGCGCTTCAACCTGCTGCTGTGCTCCACCATCATCGAAACCGGCATCGACATCCCCAACGCCAACACCATCCTGATCAACCGCGCCGACAAATTCGGCCTGGCCCAGCTGCACCAGCTGCGCGGCCGCGTCGGCCGCTCGCACCACCAGGCTTACGCTTATCTGTTGACGCCGGACGGCATGACCCGCGACGCGCAGAAGCGGCTGGAGGCGATCCAGCTGTCCGGCGAGCTGGGCGCCGGTTTTTATCTGGCGATGCACGACCTGGAAATCCGCGGCGCCGGCGAAGTGCTGGGCGAGGGCCAGTCGGGCGAGATGCAGGAAGTGGGTTTCTCGCTGTTCACCGAGATGCTGAAGCAGGCGGTGCGCGACCTGAAAAAGGGCCGCGCACCCGACCTGGACGCGCCGCTGGGCGTCACCACCGAAATCAATCTGCACAGCCCGGCCTTGCTGCCGGATGCCTATTGCCCGGACGTGCATGAACGGCTGCTGATCTACAAGCGCCTGGCCAGTTGCGAGGCGGAGGGCGAGATCGACTCCATCCACGAGGAGCTGATAGACCGCTTCGGCCTGCCGCCGCAGAGCGTGAAGACGCTGATCGAGAGCCACCGGCTGCGGCTCGTCGCCAAGGAGCTGGGCGTGCAGAAGCTGGACGCCAGCGAGGTGGCAGTGCAGATCACCTTCATCAAGAACCCGCCGCTAGACCCGGTGAAGATCATCCTGCTGATCCAGAGCAAGAAGAACTACCGCTTGGCCGGCCAGGACAAGCTGCGGGTGGAGCAGGCGCTGCCGGAAGTGGCGCAGCGGATCGTGAAGGTGAAGGAGGTGTTGAAGGAGTTGAGCATGTAATCTCCTTCCTCAAGCAGCAAACGGCCAACCTGCCGGTTGGCCGTTTCATTTTAATCAAAGCAGGTATCCGCTTCGCGGATAATGTTAAATGCCGGTTCCGCCCGGCAGACGGGTGAGGGGGCTGCGCGGCCAGCCCCCTCACAACCCCAGGCCGCCCCGACAGCGCTGCGAAACCCCGTCCTCAAAGCCATTTTCAAGGAGCCGCCGGAACTAGCCGCGCGCTACCGTCGCGCGGCGTCGAACAACCGGCGTCTTAAAACCTTGAAAATGGCTTTGAAGCCAGCTTGCGCTGACGGGGATAGGGGCACATCGATTCGACTCTAAATTTTGGTGAACTCTGCGAATTTTTCAGCCTGAAGGTCATGACAAAACTTCTACTAAAAGCTTCCCGCTTTGGCTGAACATTTGCGACAAACCCTTTTCCCCTTCAGCGCGCGCCGGCAAAGAAGCGTCGGACGAGGTTTTAAGACGCCGGCTGTTCGACGCCGCGCGACGCTAGCGCGCGGCTAGTTCCGGCGGCGCCTCGTCCGGCGCTTTTTTGGCGGGATTTCGCGCGATGAGGGGCGGCCTGGGGTCGCGAGGGGGCTGGCCGCGCAGCCCCCTCGTCCGTTCGCCGGGCGGAACCGGCATCTAAACCATTGTCCGCGAAGCGGACACAAAACTCCCGATCAAACAGTGTTCACCTCAAGCGGACGGCTTGCTCCAATGCAAGGCAAGCCCCCCGCAACAGGGCTAAAGTGGAAGAAGCCGCGCGGAGAAGCGAAGAGGAGACGCCATGACCCGCCCGCATCCCGATCCAGAGGACGACGACAGCCATAAGCTGCCGCGGTACCGGCAATACGAAAGCCAAGGCACGGTGCGACAGATATCGTTCTACCTGTCCGACGAGATAGGCGCGGCCATCCACTACACCGACCTGCTGTACACGCTGCGCACCGCCAGCGCCACCGACATCGTGTTCCTGCACCTGAACACGCCGGGCGGCAACTTCGACACCGGCCTGCAGATCATCAACAACATGACCGCCAGCCAAGCCCACGTCGTCACTATCCTGGAAGCGCGCGCCTATTCCATGGGCGCGCTGATCTTCCTGGCCGGCGACGAGCTGATCGTGCACGACACCTGCCAGCTGATGTTCCACAACTACTCGTCCGCGCTGATAGGCAAGGGCAACGAGCAGCAGGCGCAGGTATTGGCCAGCGGCAAATGGTTTGAAAAGGTGATGCGCCACATCTGCCGCCCCTTCCTCACCGACGAGGAGCTGGACCACATCCTGAAGGGCGAGGACATCTGGCTAGACAGCGACAACATCCGCCGCCGGCTGGGCCATATCAAGAAAGGCGAGCCGGCCATCGCGCCGCGCAAACCGGCCAGGAGCCGGAAACCAGCGCCAAACACCGGCTAGCCGCAGGCTTGCCTTGCCTCGGGCTTGGTCGATAATCAAGACACACCGACTTGGGCCCGCCTGGATGAGCAACACCCTGAAGATCGCCTGCGCCGCGCTGCTCGCCTGCTGCGCCGCCCGCTACGGCCTTGCCGAAACGAATGGCGGCGCGCTGACGCTGGCGAGCGGCGAATTTCCGCCCTACTCCAGCGAAAAACTGCCGCAGGGCGGCATCAGCGCGGCCATCGTGCGCGAAGCCTTCCTCGCGGCGGGAATGGCCGCGCCCAGGATAGCGTTCCTGCCGTGGAAACGCGGCTATTCGGAAACGGAACAGAATCGCTTCGCCGCCAGCTTTCCCTACGCCCGCGATGCCAACCGCGAAAAGCAGTTCCTGTTTTCCACCCCGTTGCATCTGGACCATTTTTCCTACATTGTCCGCCAAGGCGACGAAGATGCGGCGAAAGGCCGCTGGCGGGGCAAGCGGCTATGCTTGCCGCTGGGCTGGACCACCGCTTACATAGCCGCCGACGCCCGCAAATACCAGTGGCGGCTGGAGCGCCCGCCCACGCTGGACAACTGCCTGAAAATGCTGAACAGCAATATAGTGGACATGGTGTCGTGCAACGACTTCGTCGCCTCTTTCACCATCCGCCAGTTGTACGGTGAGCGCTCGCCCTTCGTCATCGCCAGCGTGGGCAGACAGCAGATCAGCGCGCTTTACCTGATCGTCAGCCGCCGCCGGCCCGACGCCAGCCAGCTGATCCGGCAATTCAACCAGGGCCTGGCCGCGCTGCATCGCAGCGGCCGTTACCAGCAACTGGTCCAGCAATCGCGCGACGCATCGTCCAGTCAATGAAACCGCTCGCCCACACTACCACCCGCGGTTGGCCGGCAATCTTGCTCAGCGGGCTGCTGGCCTGCCAAGACGCGCAGGCATCAGACCGCGTGCTTCGCGTGGTTTTCTCCTCCGGCCGACCGCCTTTTTCCTTTCATGACGCCAAGTTGGGCGACACCGGCATCGAGGTGGACCTGATGCGGGCGGCGCTGCAGCGGCTGGGCTATGCGATGAAGACCGCGATCGTCCCCAACTCGCGGCTGCTGCTGGCCGTTGCCGGCGGCCAGGCCGACATCGCCTCGGCGGTGCACGAACACGGCGCCGACGAAAAGGGCCTGTATTACTCGGACAACTTCATCGAATACCACAATGTCGCCATCGGCAAGCAGGACCGGCGGCTGGACATTCGCTCGCAGCTGGATCTGAGCGGACACAGCTTCGCCATCTGGCAACACGGCTGGCGCGATCTCGGCCCCACCTTCCAGGCCATCTACCAACCCGACCCGTCCGGCCGCTTCCGCTACAACTATCACGAGACGGCCAGCCAGGAAAACCAGTGCCGGATGTTCTGGGCCAACCGGGTGGAACTGCTGATCATCGACCGCACGGTATTCAGCTGGTTCCGCGACAAGCTGGCCAGCAGCCTGCCCACCGATGCGGCAGTGACGTATTACGACATCTTTCCCCAGAACACCGCTTTTCCCGCAGCCTTCCGCGATAAGACGCTGCGCGACCGCTTCAACCAGGCGCTGCGGCAACTGCGCCAAAGCGGCGACTACCCGCGCATCCTGGCGCGCTACCGGCTGGGAGGCTGAAGCGCCACGCCATGCCGATGGAATTGATGGCGGCCAGCTTTGTCTATATGCTTGACCAGTCATTCACGGAAGCCCCCTGAGCCATGCCGCTACGCAATATACGCATGCTGGTCCGCTATAGCGCCTGGGCCAATCAGCGCCTGCTGGCCTCGCTGTCATCGCTGCCGGAAACCGAACTGCTCAAACCGCGCGCCACCCTATTCGGCAGCATCCTCGGCACGCTCAACCACAATCTGGTGGTGGACCGCATCTGGCAGGGCCATCTGCTGGCGCGCCCGCACGGCTACGCCAGCCGCAGCACCGAACGCATCCCCGGCCTAGACGAACTGAGCCAGGACCAGAGCCAACTGGACCAGTGGTACGTCAACTATGCCGACAGCCTGGACGCGGCGGCCCACGACCAAGTCGTGGATTTCGCCTTTGTCGACGGCGGCCGCGGCAGCATGCGCCGTGGCGATATCCTGTTGCACATCGTCAACCACAAGAACTACCACCGCGGCTTCGTCGCCGACCTGCTGTACCAGGTGCCGGCCGCGCCGCCGGCGACCGACCTGCCGGTCTACCTGCGCGATGCCCACCTCGAGGCCGAAACCGCGCGCGCAGGCTAGCCCGCCGCCGCTTCGCGCTCCATTTCGACGCGGTTGCGCCCCTTGTGCTTGGCCTGGTAGAGCAGCACGTCCGCCTCCAGGAACAGGCTGGCCAGGTTGGCGTGCTCGTCGGCGCGCAGGCTGGCCACGCCTATGCTGGCACTGATCGACAGCGGGCAGGCGCCCACCACCGGCTTGAGATTGGCGATGGCGCGCCGCAAGCGGTCGGCCATATTGTAGGCCTCGATACGCGCGGTCTGCGGCAGCAGCGCCACGAATTCCTCGCCGCCATGCCGGCCCAGCAGATCGCCGTGGCGGGTCTCGCCGCGCAGGCAATCGGCCAGTTGGCGCAGCACCTCGTCGCCGGCCTGATGGCCGTGGCAATCGTTGATGCGCTTGAAATGATCCAGATCGATCAGCAGCAGCGCCAATGGCTCCCGCCTGGCATGCGCGCGCATAAACAGGCCTTCGGCCTTTTCATGGAAGGTGCGGTGGTTGTACAACCGGGTCAGGCCGTCTTGCTGCGCCTGCAGCTTGACCTGCAGCAGCAGCCGCTCATAACTGATGAACAGCATGCTGAGGCTGAAGCAGAAGGTGGTCCAGAACAGGCCCAGCGAAGTGAAGAGATTGAACATCGCGCAACGTTGGCCAAAACCCGGGTCCCCGGCATACCAGGCCACGCTCCAGCGGCAAGCGGCAATCGCCGTGATCGCCGCCGCCAACCCCAAGGCCAGCCTGTGGCCGGCGGGCGTGGCCTGGCGCCGCTGCCGCCACAACAGCCGGATGACCATGATCCAGTACAGCAGATGCGCGCCCGAAGTGACCATCACCCGGCGGCCATAGCCATCCATTCCCCCCCAGTAGACGAAGGCCAGCATCACCACCGCCACCGACAAGGCCGTGAAAGGCCAGCTGCAAGGCCGGCCAAACATCTGTTGCGTGGCGATCAGCGCCAGCGGATGGAACAGCAGCAGCAGCAAGGTATCCAACACCAGCATCGGCCAGGGCGCCAGCAATGGCGGCAGGTACGCCAGCAGGGTTCCGCCCGCGGCAATGGCTCCGCCGATTCCCAGCGTGAGCAGCGCGCGCTCCTTGCGGTTGTAAAACCAGAACAGCGCCACCACCCCGGTCAGCATCGCCGTGTAGCCGGTGGTGCTGAGCAAAGTTGCCTTGAAATCCAGAATGCTTTGTATGCTTTGTATGGTTTGATTTGACATGGAAGTCGGATGGAATGAAACGGCGCCCGCTCAGACAGCCTCAATCGCCGCGCCGACGGGATTGTCGGCCCGCGAAACGCAGACACCATAGCAGATAGCCACCGCTGTGCATGACGTCGGCGATGCCTTGCGCATGAAAAACCATGCGCCGTGGCATCGCCGCAACGCCGCTTGCGGCCAGTCTTCTTGCCCTTCCCCCCGCATATTGGATAAAATATCCACTTCCTTCAGATGTTTGCGCGCAATGTTCCATCCGCGCCAGCATCCATGCCAGCCACGCGGAGCGATCCGCTCGCCGCGCCAGCCAGCGTTTCCCCCAAGAACCAACATCCGGCCGTCCACAGGCGGACCGGCATAGCAGGAACCGATATGCGCCTTCGCCTTTTCCTGCTGCCGCTGGCGCTTTGTAGCGCGCAGCTGGCAGCCAAACCCCTGCCCTCCTACGATTTCGCGCTGCCGGCCAAACCGGCGGCCGCGCCCCGCATCAGCATGGAGGCCCCGGCCAAGCCGCTGCAAACCAAACCAGCCATGCCGTTGCCCAATCTAGACAGCCCGGCCGCGCTCTCCCCGCGCCAACAACAGGAAATGCTGCAGCGGCTGGACAAAGTGCAATCCCCGGCGCTGCCGGGCCAGACGCCGCGCGCGCCGTGGGACCGCTACCAGCCGCTGCCGCGCTTCGACCCCGCCACCGGCAAGCCGCGCGCCATCCCCATGCACGAGTTGCCCAGGCTGCCGGGCCGCTGAGCGCCGCCAGCCGCTGGCAAGCCGGAGCACCCGCTTGCGCTCAGGCGGAACCACCAACGCGCGCCTGGCTTAACGGTTGAGCAAGGGCATCGCCTCGGCCGCGTAGCGCAGGCCGCTGACCTGGCCGCCGGCGAACAGCGCCGCCAGCCTGGCGGATTCCTCCTGGCTCAACACGACATTCAGCGCGCCCAGGTTGTCGTGCAGATTGGCCTGCTTGCGCGCGCCGGGGATGGCGACGATATCCTCGCCCTGCGCCAGCACCCAGGCCAGCGCCAGTTGCGCCGGGCTGCAGCCCTTGGCCGCCGCCAACTCCTTCACCCGTTCGACCAGTTGCAGATTGCGCTGGAAATTTTCGCCCTGGAAACGCGGATTGCCGCGGCGGAAGTCGTCCGGCGCGAAATCGTCCGGGCTCTTGATCGCGCCGGTGAGGAAGCCGCGGCCCAGCGGGCTGTAGGCCACCAGGCTGGTGCCCAGTTCGCGGCAGGCCGCCAACACGCCGTCTTCCGGATCACGCGTCCACAGCGAATATTCGCTTTGCAGCGCGTGGATCGGATGCACCGCCGCCGCGCGGCGCAGCGTGGCCGCCGACGCCTCGGACAGGCCCAGGTAGCGCACCTTGCCTTGGCGCACCAGTTCGGCCATCGCGCCCACGGTCTCCTCGATCGGCACCGCCGCATCGACCCGGTGCAGGTAGTAGAGGTCGATATGCTCCACGCCCAGCCGCCGCAGACTGCCTTCGCAGCTGGAGCGCACATAGTCGGGACGGCCGTTGACGCCCCGCCGCGCCGGATCGGCCGGGTCCATCACGATGCCGAACTTGGTTGCCAGCACCACTTCGCCGCGGCGACGCGCCAGCACTTTGGCCAACAGTTCTTCATTGGTGTAGGGGCCGTACATGTCGGCGGTATCCAACAAATTGACGCCCAGGTCCAGCGCCGCATCCAGCGTGGCCAGCGATTCGGCGTCGTCGTGCGGGCCGTAGAAAGCGCTCATGCCCATGCAGCCCAGACCCAGCGCGGCAACTTGCGGGCCGTTGCGGCCCAGTGTGCGTTTTTGCATTGCCAAGACTCCTGTCGGTTGAAGTAGCGTCAGCATAGGCGATGGCAATGTGCGGATAAATGACCGAAAATGACAAACATTATTTAGTGGGACTTCACAGTGTCGCGCACGCAACATGACGCGCTGGCGGCCTTCAGCCGGATCGCCCGCCACAAGAGCTTCACCCGCGCCGGCGCCGAACTGGGCGTCAGCGCCTCGGCACTGAGCCAGAGCATGCGCCAGCTGGAAGACTCGCTGGGCGTGCGCCTGCTCACCCGCACCACCCGCCAGGTCACGCTGACCGAAGCCGGCGAGGCGTTGCTCGCCAGGCTGTCCCCGGCGCTGGACGAGATCGGCGCGGCGCTGGAAGAGGCCCGCCAGTCGCAGGGTCAACCGGCCGGACTGCTGCGGCTGACACTGCCGCACAGCGCGGCCCAACTGTTGTTCTACCCGCTGCTGGCCGACTTCCTGGCGAGCCACCCGCAATTGACACTGGAACTGGACGTCAACAATGGCCTGGTGGACATCGTCGCCCAGCGTTTCGACGCCGGCATACGCTTCGGCGAAACGCTGCAGCCTGGCATGCGCGCGCTGCAGATCAGCCAGCCGCTGCGCTTCATCGTAGCGGCCTCTCCCGATTATCTGGCTCGGCGCGGCGCGCCCGCCCGGCCGGATGATCTGGCCCGCCACGCCTGCATCGGCTACCGTTTCGGCGGCAACGGCCAGCAATACCGCTGGCAGTTTGTCCAGGACGGCCAGCCCTTGCAGCTGGCGCTGAGCGGACCGCTGATCGCCAACGACAATATGGCCATCCTGCATGCCGCAATGGGCGGCGCGGGCCTCGCCTATCTGGCCGAGCCCCTGGCTCGGCCTCAGATAGCCGCCGGCCGCCTGCAAGCGGTGCTGGACGCTTTCATGCCGCCGGCGGAGGCCTTCCATCTCTACTACCCACACCACCGCCAGCCGCCGGCCAAGTTGCGCGCGCTGATAGCCTTCCTGCGCGGGCGCGCCGGCCTGCCATGAACCGGCCGCCGAAATGAAAAAAGCCTACTCCCGGCGGGAACAGGCCGGGATCGGCCCCGCGGCGCTCAGCGGCCCTGCCGCGCCAGTTGCCCGGCGGCATCGCGCTTGTGGTAGCCCAGCAGGTAGTACGCCGCCACCAGGAACACCAGCCAGCCCGGGCCGACCATCAACGCCACCCGGGTGTCGGGGAAGTAGGCCATCAGGCCGATGACCAGCGCCAGGAAGCCCAGCGTCAGATAGGAACCGTACGGCCACAGCGGCATGCGGTGGCTGATCGCCGCCAGTTGCGCCGGCGACAGCATGCGGCGGAAACGCAGCTGCGCCAACAGGATGATCAGCCAGGTCCACACCGCGCCGAAAGTGGAGATGGCGGTCAGCCAGGTGAACACCTCCTTGGGCGCCAGGTAGTTGAGCAGCACGCCCACCAGCAACGCGGCGATAGACAACAGCAGCGCCGGCACCGGCACGCCGTTTTTCGACACGCGGGCGAACAGCGGCAGCGCCTGCTTCTGCTCCGCCAGGTTGAACAGCATGCGGCCGGTGCTGTAGATGCCGCTATTGCACGAAGACAAGGCGGCGGTCAGCACCACGAAGTTGATGATGCCGGCGGCTGCCGGGATGCCCAGGCTCTGGAACGTCATCACGAAGGGACTGCCGCGGGTGCCCAGCTCGTTCCACGGATAGATGGCCAGGATCACGAACAGCGCGCCGATGTAGAAGATCAGGATGCGCCAGAACACCGAATCCACCGCGCGCGCCAGCGCCTTTTTCGGATTCTTGGCCTCGCCGGCGGTCAGGCCCAGCATTTCCACGCCCAGGTAGGCGAACATCACCATCTGCAAGGACATCAGCACGCCGGTGAAGCCGTGCGGCATGAAACCGCCGTGCGCCCACAGATTGGAAATGCCGGTGGCCACGCCGTGGTTGCCGAAACCGAAGGCGATCATGGCGAAGCCGCCGGCTATCATCAATACGATGGTGACGATCTTGATCAGCGCGAACCAGAACTCGAACTCGCCGTAGGCCTTTACCGCGATCAGGTTGACGCCGCCCATCGCCAGCATCGCCGCCAGCACCCAGTACCAGGACGGCACATCCGGGAACCAGATGCCCATGTAGACGCCGACCGCGGTGATCTCCGCCATGCAGGTCACCAGCCACAGAAACCAGTAGTTCCAGCCGGTGAGGTAGCCGGCCAGCGGCCCCAGATAGTCTTGCGCGTAGCGGCTGAACGAGCCGGCTACCGGATTGTGGATGGCCATTTCGCCCAGCGCGCGCATGATCATGAAGATGGCCAGACCGCCTATGCCGTAGGCCAGCATGATGGCCGGCCCCGCCATCTTGATGGCGGTGGCGGAACCGAGGAACAGGCCGACACCTATGGTTGCCCCCAGCGCCATCAGATTGATATGCCTCTCCTCCAGCCCCCGGTGCAGGGTCTGTTGCTCTCCCGACATATAGTGCTCCTTGTGTAAACGTTGAACTTCCGGCTATTGCTTGTGCTGTTGCGCCGGAATGACAAAGCATTTTACATAGATTCATATCGATATGAATATTTGAGCACTTTATTAAAATTAAAATGAATCAACTAGCATTCAAATTTCATAAAACAAACCCATATCAGCCATGATGCGCCGCAGTCGCCTCCTGCCCGGCGCGGCTCCAGGCCGTAAAAAAACCCGGAGCCAGGCTCCGGGTTGCGCTGCGGCATGCCAGGCCGGGATCAGGCCGTCTTGAGCTTGCCCTTGCCTTTAGCGACTTTCTCTTCCACCTCTTCCTCGCGCTCCCAGGCTTCGCGGTAGGCGCGGCCGTAATAGCTGTCCAGCAGCAACTGCTTCAATTCGCTGATCAGCGGGTAGCGCGGATTGGCGCCGGTGCACTGGTCGTCGAAGGCCGCCTCGGCCAGCGCGTCCAACTTGGCGAGGAAATCCGCCTCCGCCACGCCGGCGGCCTGGATCGACGCCGGGATGGCCAGCGTCCTCTTCATCTCGTCCACCCATTCGATCAGCTTCTCGACGCGGGCGTGGTCGCTATTGGCTTCCAGGCCCAGGTGGCGGGCGATCTCGGCGTAGCGCGCCACGCTCTTGGGGCGGTCGTACTGGCTGAAGGCGGTCTGCTTGGTCGGCACGTCGGCGGCGTTGTAGCGGATCACATTGCTGATCAGTAGCGCGTTGGCCAGGCCGTGCGCCAGGCCGAACTCGGCGCCGATCTTGTGCGCCATCGAATGGCAGACGCCGAGGAAGGCGTTGGCGAAGGCGATGCCGGCGATGGTGGCGGCGTTGTGCACCTGTTCGCGCGCCTTCGGGTCTCCCGCGCCGTTGCGGTACGACGACGGCAGGTAGTCCTTCAGCATCTTCAAGGCTTGCAAGGCCTGCGGATCGGAGTATTCGTTGGCCATCACCGACACATAGGCTTCCAGCGCGTGGGTGACGGCGTCGATGCCGCCGAAGGCGGTCAGCGACTTGGGCATGTCCATCACCAGATTGGCGTCGACGATGGCCATGTTCGGCGTCAGCTCGTAGTCGGCGATCGGATATTTCACGCCGGTCACTTCGTCGGTGACCACCGCGAACGGCGTCACTTCCGAGCCGGTGCCCGAGGTGGTCGGCACCGCCACCATCATCGCCTTCTGCCCCAGTTTCGGGAATTGGTAGATGCGCTTGCGGATGTCCATGAAGCGCAGCGCCAGATCGGCAAAGTGGACCTCCGGATGCTCGTACATCACCCACATGATCTTGGCCGCGTCCATCGGCGAGCCGCCGCCTATCGCCATGATCACATCCGGCTTGAAAGCGTGGGCCAGGTCGGCGCCCTTGCGCACCACCGCCAGCGTCGGGTCGGCCGGCACTTCGAAGAAGGTTTCCACTTCCAGGCCCATCTTCTTCAGCAGGCGGATCGGCTCGTCGACGAAGCCGTGCTCGAACAAGTACTGGCCGGTGACGATCAGGCAGCGCTTCCTACCGGCCAGGTCTTCCAGCGCCACCGGCAGGCAGCCGCGGCGGAAGTAGATGGACTTGGGCAGCTTGTGCCACAGCATGTTTTCAGCCCTCTTGGCGACGGTTTTCTTGTTGATCAGGTGTTTGGGGCCGACATTCTCGGAGATGGAGTTGCCGCCCCAGGAGCCGCAGCCCAAGGTCAGCGACGGCGCCAGGCTGAAGTTGTACAGATCGCCGATGCCGCCCTGGGACGACGGGGTGTTGATCAGGATGCGAGCTGTCTTCATCCGGTTGCCGAAGTAACGCACGCGTTCTTCCTGCAGATCCTGGTCGGTGTACAGCGCCGAGGTGTGGCCTATGCCGCCCATGGTCACCAGCGCCTCGGCCTTGTCGCAGGCGTCGATAAAATCCTTCGCCCGGTACATCGCCAGCGTCGGCGACAGTTTTTCGTGGGCGAAGGCTTCCTTCTCTGATACCTCGCTCACCTCGCCTATCAGCACCTTGGTGGTCGGCGGCACGTCGATGCCCGCCATCGCGGCGATTTTGGCCGCGCTCTGGCCAACGATGGCGGCGTTCAGGCTGCCGTCCTGCAGGATCACCTTGCGCACCGCCTCGACCTCGCTCCCCTTCAGGATGTAGCCGCCATGCTTGGAGAAGCGCTCGCGCACCGCGTCGTAGATTTCATCGACGATGATCACCGACTGCTCGGACGCGCACACCACGCCGTTGTCGAAAGTCTTGGACATCAGAATGGAGGCGACGGCGCGCTTGATGTCGGCGGTTTCGTCTATCACCGCCGGGGTATTGCCGGCGCCGACGCCGATGGCGGGCTTGCCGGAGGAGTAAGCGGCCTTGACCATGCCCGGACCGCCGGTGGCCAGGATCAGGTTGACGTCCGGGTGGTGCATCAGCTGGTTGGACAGCGCCACCGACGGCTCGTCTATCCAGCCTATGATGTCCTGCGGCGCGCCGGCGGCCACCGCGGCGTCCAGCACCAGGCGGGCGGCTTCGCAGGTGGAGCGGCGCGCGCGCGGGTGCGGCGAGAAGATGATGCCGTTGCGGGTCTTCAGCGAGATCAGCGCCTTGAAGATGGCGGTGGAGGTCGGGTTGGTGGTCGGCACGATGCCGCACAGCACGCCGATCGGCTCGGCGATGGTGAGGGTGCCGAAGGTGTCGTCCTCGGACAGCACGCCGCAGGTCTTCTCGTCCTTGTACTTGTTGTAGATGTACTCGGAGGCGAAGTGGTTCTTGATCACCTTGTCCTCCATCACCCCCATGCCGGTTTCGGCCACCGCCATCCGCGCCAGCGGGATGCGGGCGTCGGCGGCGGCCAGCGCGGCGCAGCGGAAGATATGGTCGACCTGCTCCTGGCTGAACTGCGCGAACGCCGTCTGCGCCTTTTTGACACGCGCCACCAGCGCGTCCAGCTCGATCTGATTGCTAACAGCCATGTTGTCTCTCCAGAACCAAATGAAATTGCCGGGCGCCGCGCGGTTTATTTCCAGCGCCATGTTTGCGAAAGTGAATGAATATGCGGAGAAAATCCCATTCCCCGCCGCAAAACGATGGCGGCGCCATCAAACCTTTGTAGCGAATCGATTACATCGCAGGCCACATGCCCTTATTAAAATCAAGGCTTTTGCATTGCCTACCCGCTGATTCGCTTGATTCGCCACCATGTTAATCCGTTTGCGGATATTCGATTTTGCGCATAGCCAAACAATTGCCGGTTTCCCAACGAAAAGAGCGCCGATTCGGCGCTCTTCAGATAGTCCAGACAGGAATCGCTGTAACGGCGGCGCTACCGCCCCATGAAACCGTACTTGAAATACTGGCCGCTGCGGCTCAGCTCACGGATGCGGACCGGATCGGTCTCGCCGTTGATATTGGTGATCACCAGCCGGCCGCGGCCCTGCTTCAGATCGTTGTTGAAATCGTAGTAGCCGCCCAGCACCGCCAGCCGGCCGGCCTCTACCTCGCCGGAGAACTTGAGGATCGAGCCTTCCACCTGGTTGTTGATGTTGATCAGCGCGCCGTTGGTGGCGTCGATGCCCTTGGGTATCTCGATATTGTCCAGTTCCTTCTGGATCGCAGGCTCCATCGCGCTGTAATCGCTGGCCGCCGCCTTGATCGCGCCGCAGCCGGAATGGCTGATGAACATCAGCAAGGGCGTGTGCAGGTGGCGCACGCCGTATTCGACCGAGCCCTCCGACGTGGCCAGCTGGTTGCCCAGATTGCTGATCACGAACAGCTCGCCGTCGGCGTCGCCGCCCAGCATGCCCACCTGGCCGCCGGGATTGGAGCAGGTCACCACCGTGGCCCTGGGCATCTGACGCTCGCCCAGCTTGGCGAGATAGCCCGGCGAATGCTTGGCGATATAGGCGCCGTTGGCCTTGAGTATGCTGCCGACCACGCTCTTCACCTGGCCGGTCTCGCCAGCCGCGGGCTTGGCCGCGGCATGCGCGACCTGTCTGGGCTTGGCACGCGCCTTGCGGGCCGCGTGCGGCCTGCCGCCCGGCGCCGTCACCTCGGGACTGGGCTGGCTCAGATCCCGCGCCGGCGGCTTGCCCATCGGCACCGCGGGTTCCATTTTCTCCGGCGCTGCCGCATCAGCCTTGGCCGGAGCGCCTTTCTTGGCCGCCTCCATCTTCTTGCCCGCTTCCGCGGGCTTGCCGCCTGCGGCCGGCTTGACCTGAGTTCCGCTGGCCGGGGAGGATGGGGAAGGCATGGCCGCGGCCGGCCCTTCCGGCGTCTGGGCCGGCTTGCCCACCCGCAGCGGCAGCTTGATCACCTGCTGCACCTGGGGCTCCGCCGCTCCCGGCGCATCGTCCGCCCATGCCGACTGCAACGCCAGCAGCAGCGGCAACGCCATGCACGATCTGATATGCCGAGGCTTCATGCTCTGGTCCTTAAGGTCATCAAAGGAAATATTCATTCTATTCTGCATCATCGACTATAGCCGGAAAAGCCACCAGTCGGCATGCATGGACTCAAGCCTGCTTGCGCTGGCTCAGCCACACCCCGGCGAACACCAGCATCCCGGCCAAGCCCTGCCACGGCAGGAAGCGCTCGTCCAACAGCAGCCAGGCCAGCAGTACGGTGAATACCGGAATCAGATTGATGAAGGCGCCGGCGCGCGCCACCGGAATGCGCGACACCGCCCAGGTATACAGGCCATACGCGCCCAGCGTGATGGCCGCGCCCAGGTACAGCACCCACAGGCTGGGCAGCCAGTGGTAGTTGTCCGGCCAGCGCCCCCACGGCGTCAGCAGCAGCAGGCCGAACCAGGCGCAACCTATCAGCGTCTGGATGCCGGTGATGGCCAGCGGCGAATAGCGCGGCGACAGCCGCTTGGCGATCAGCACATAGCCGCTGGCGCAGATCATGGCGCAGAACTCCAGCGCGTTGCCCAGCACCGGATCGGACGCGCCCGGCCCGGCCCGGCTGCCGGCGCTCAGCCAGATCACTCCGGCAAAGGACAGAACGATGCCCAGCCACACCTGCCGGCCCTGCTTCTCGCGCAGGAACAGGCTGGCGCCTATCGCCATCAGCATAGGCAGCGTGGCAGTGATCACCCCGGCCTGCGAGGCGCTGGTATAGGTCAGGGCATTGGCCTCGAACAGGAAGTACAGGCAGGGCTCGGCCAGACCCATCGCCAGCAGCCAGCGCCAATCCCCGGCCTGATAGCGCCAGCGCACCCGGCCGCCCATCAACAACGGCAACAGGCACAGGCTGGCGATCACCATCCGGGCGAACAGCACCGCCAGCGGATGGTAGAAAACGAAGACATATTTGAGAACGATGAAGGAACTGGCCCACAACAGCATGGCCAGGCTCAGGGCGAGATAGGGCAAAGCGACTCCTAGACGGTTTCACGGGCCATCTGCGCGGCCCTAGTCGAGGAGGCATTGTTTCAGAAGATGATGACGGCTGTCGAATGCGGCTGGCGCCGGCGGCAGACCTGCAACTGCCACTCTCCCACTATCCGGCCAACTGAGCAGCGGCAGTTTCAGGCATACGCTCCAAGGTAGCCCACCAGAACAGCACGGCCAGCATGCTGACGCCAAAGCCTAACCCGCATACCCCCTGCCAGCCCAAGCAGGCGTATACGCTGGTCGCAGCAATCGCGCCCAGGCCGCTGCCCAATGAATAAAACAGCATATAACATGCCACTAGGCGGCTGTGCGCCGTCGTCGCCTCACGGAAAATCATGCCCTGGTTGACCACGTGAATCGCCTGCCCGCCCATGTCCAGCAGAATGATGCCAACAATCAGCGCCCACAAGCCATGCTCCATCCAGGCCAGCAGCGGCCAAGCAAACAGCATGCACAGCAACGCCGCCGCACTGGTCCGCTGACCCAAGCCAAGATCCGTCCAGCGCCCGGCCTTGGCAGCCGCCAGCGCGCCGACCAGCCCCACCAGGCCAAATGCGCCTATCGCCGTATGCGAGTAGCCAAATGGCTCAGCGCTCAGCGGCAGCGCCATCGCGCTCCAAAATATTCCCAGAATCGCAAACATCAGCAAGGCAAGCATGCCGCGTATCTGCAACCCCCGTTCCCGCCGCAACAATAGCCACATGGAATGCAGCAACATGGGATAAGACAACTCCATCCGCCTTGCCGGCCGCGGCGGCAACAATCGCGCCAGCAATAGCAGCATGGTCAGCGTCGCCCCTGCGGAAGCCAGATACACCGCGCGCCAACCAGCGAGATCGCTGATGCAACCGGCCAGCACCCGCGCCAGCAGCAATCCGACTACCACGCCTCCCTGCACGGTGCCCACCACTCTGCCGCGCCGCTCTGGCGCGGCCAACGTCGCGGAATAGGCAATCAGTCCCTGAGTCATCGCCGTGCCAAACAAGCCGGCCGCCGCCATGCCCAGCAATAGCAGCGTTGGGCTGGCGACCCAGACAATGAACAACAGCGTCAGCAACAGCAGCGCCAACTGCACCAGCAGCAAGCGCACCCGGTTCCACAAATCCCCCAGCGGCACTACCAGACAAAGCACCAGCGCACAGCCAAGCTGCGTGGCGGTGACTATCCCGCCCGCCCCGGCCACGCTGATGCCCAAGTCGGCTCTGATCGTGTCCAGCAAGGGCTGCGCATAGTAGACATTGGCCACGCTCATGGCCGCGCATGCCGACATGACCATCAACAAAAAAGTAGCCGGTTGGCCTGCTTCGCCGTCCTCCTCACGCCGGCGGGAGAGCTTCGCGTTCAGGCTCATCATCCCTGCTCGGTCCAGGCCAATTGGCGGTGCAAGCCGCAGCGATCGGCCTGTATCCAGTATTCGACGATCTTGCCGTCCGCCACCCGGTAACAGGCGCTGTCTATCAGCGTCAACGGCCTGCCGCTGGCCGGATAGCCATCTATCTGGCCGGTATGATGGCCAAACTGAGTCCAGCGGGCGTAAGCGCGGTCGCCATTCACCAACAGCTCGTCTATCCGCAGCGTGAACTCGCCGAACAACTGGCGGAATTCGCGCACATGGTCGGCATAATTGGCCGGGCTGCGCGCCAGGACGCGCGGATTTTCCGACTCCAGCTGGTGGGCCGCCACCTGCTCCGCCAGGTAAATTCCCGCCGCGTCCGGATTGCGCCCGGACCTGACCTCCCGCAGGAAGCCCAGCACCACCTGCCGCGTGATATCGCTGTTCATCGTCTTTCTCCCGCCTGATTGCGTATTCGCTCCAATGCTTCCACTTCATCCCGGCAGGCCTGCCTGGCATGCAGCGTCATTCCCTGCCACCACCAGGCCAGCAGCCTTTTCAACCCACGGCGCAATAAGCTCATTGCCGGCTCCACTGTTCAATCATTTATCATGATCCGATCGTATTATGAATAATCGAATTGAAAAACCGCATTTGTCATGACAAACTGTTCATGAAATGAGAACAAATCACTTACCCGATGCCCAAGCGCTGCTGGCCTTCGACGCGCTGGTGCGTTGCGGCAGCTTCACCGCGGCCGCCGACGAGTTGCACTGCACCAAGAGCCGGATCAGCCAGTTGGTGAAAGCGCTGGAGCAGGACCTCGGCACAGTGCTGGTGCTGCGCAACACCCGCCGGGTAGCGCTGACCGAAACCGGACAGCGGCTGGCGGTGCACGCGCGCGAACTGCGCAGCCTGCTGGAACGCGCCCGCCTGGACGTCAACGAAGCCGAGGGCGAGGTCAGCGGTCCGCTGGTAATCAGCTCCATCACCTCCTTCGCCCAATACCTGCTCGCGCCCATCCTGGCCGAGCTGGCGGTGCTGCACCCCTGCCTGAAATTGAAGCTGCAAGTGGAAAACCGGCTGCAGGACCCTATCTCCGAAGGGCTGGACTTCTGCATCCGCACCCGCAACGTCCACGACGACGCGCTGGTGGCCAAACCACTGGGCTTCGTGCGCGAATGGGCGTTCGCCGCGCCGGACTATCTGGCCAAGGCGCCTCCGCTGAAGACGCCGGAAGACCTGAGCCATCACCGCATCCTGCTCGACACCAGCCGGCCCAAGCTGCGCGACGCGCCGGAATGGCTGCTGGAAAAGGACGGCGTGCAGAAGCAGGTGCGGATTCAACCGGTGCTCAGCAGCCACCAGTACGCGCCGCTATTGTCCGGCGCCATCGCCGGCAGCGGCATCGCCCTGCTGCCCCACTACGTGGCGATCGAACACCTGAAGTCCGGCCGGCTGACGCCGGTGCTGCCGGGCTGGAGCCACGACTGCTGGCCGGTGTTCCTGGTCTATCCATACCGTCATCCGCTGCCGCGCAAATACGAGGCCTTCATCCAGCACGTGGTGCCGCGCATGCGCTCGCTGTTGGAAAGCGGCCTTGATCCAGACCAAGGCGGCGCCCCGCCGGCATGGTCAGAATGACGGCCATTCGCGCCGGCGCTGGCCCGGCCTGACAAGGAGAACCCAATGGAACACCGCGACATCGTCATCGTCGGCGGCGGCATGGTCGGCAGCGCGCTAGCCGCCGCCCTGGCCGGCCACGGCCTGTCCATCGCCGTGCTGGAACAGCAGGCGCCGCAGCCTTTCGACGCGGAACAGGAGCCCGATCTGCGGGTGTCGGCGATCAGCCCGGCTTCGGCGCAATTCCTGCGGCGCATCGGCGCCTGGGACAGGCTGCTGGCGATGCGCGCCGCGCCGTACCGGCTGATGCAAGTGTGGGAACAGCACGAGGCCGGCGGCACCCTGTTCGACGCCGCCGAAGCCGGCGTGGCGCAACTGGGCCATATCGTGGAAAACCGCGTGGTGCAGTTGGCCGCCACCGCCGCGCTGTTGGACAAGGGCGGCGTCGACTACCGCTGCCCGGCCGCAGTGGAGGACATTGTCTATCGGCCACAAGCCTCGCAAGTGACGCTGGCCGACGGCGGCCGGCTGCAGGCGCGGCTGTTGATCGCCGCCGACGGCGCCCACTCCCGGGTGCGCGAGGCGGCCGGCATCGCCGTCGCCAGCCGGGACTATCCGATGCACGCGCTGGTGCTCTCCTGCCGGATGGACAGCGGCCAACAGGACATCACCTGGCAGCGCTTCACGCCGGACGGGCCGCAGGCCTTCCTGCCGCTGGCGGGCGACGCCGCCTCGCTGGTGTGGTACCACCGCCCGGAAAGAATCCGCCAGCTGCTCGCGCTCGGCGACGACGAACTGATCGCCGCGGTCAGCCAGGCCTTCCCGCGCAAGCTGCCCGGCATCGTCCGCATCGCGGCGCGCGGCAGCTTCCCGCTGGTCCGCCGCCACGCGCAATGCTATGTCAAAGACGGCGTGGCGCTGGCCGGCGACGCCGCCCACACCATACATCCGCTGGCCGGCCAAGGCGTCAACCTCGGTTTCCAGGATGCGGCGGCGTTGGCCGCAACCATCCTGGCGGCCCACGGCAAGCGCGAAGACTGGGCCGGCGCGGCCGCGCTCGCGCGCTACCAGCGCGCCCGCAAACCGGCCAACCTGGCGATGCAGGCAGGCATGGACGCCTTCTGCTATGGTTTCTCCAACGATATCGCCCCGCTCAGGCTGCTGCGCGGCCTGGGCTTGCGACTGGCCAACCGGGCCGGGCCGCTCAAACGCGAGGCGATCCGTTACGCACTGGGACTGGGGCCGCAGCGCCGCTGACGCCTGAAACATCGAGGCCGTCGGCCATATCATCGCTTGCGGCGCCTGACGACGACATCCACCGAAAGCGGCCCCGATGAAACTCCCCCTGCTGACAGCCCTGCTGGTGCTGGGCCTGGCCTGCGGCGTCCGCGCCGAAGAACCGCTGGCGCGCGACCTGGGCGAAGAAGTGATCCTGCTGCCGGTGCGCCTGCCCGATGGCAACGGCCAGGCCAGCAGCCATGCCATGACCGTCACCCTCTACCGCCCCGTCGGAGCAGGCCCGCATCCGCTGGTGGTGATCAGCCACGGCCGCGCCACCACGCCGGCCGAGCGCGCCAGTCCGCCGCGGATCCGCATGCTGGAGGCCGCCCGCTATTTCGTGCGCAAGGGCTTCGTGGTGCTGGTGCCCACCCGGCTGGGCTACGGCTCCAGCGCCGGCGAGCTGGACCCGGAGGATTCCGGCCCCTGTCGGCGCAAGGACTACGCCGCCTCGCTGCGGCCGGCGGTGGCGGAAATCCTGGCGGCGCTGGACTACGGCCGCCGCCGGGACGATGTCGACAGCCAGCGCATGCTGCTGCTGGGGCAGTCGGTCGGCGGCATCAGCACGGTGGCCGCCGCCGCCGAGAATCCGCCCGGAGTGGTGGCCGCCATCAACTTTGCCGGCGGCGCCGGCGGCGACCCGGCCACCCATCCCGGCACGCCCTGCTCCGCACCGCAGTTGCAGCAACTGTTCGCCGACATGGGCAGCCAGACCCGCATACCGATGCTGTGGGTCTACACGCAGAACGACCGCTTCTTCGGCCCGGAATACTCGCAGAGCTGGGCCCGCGTCTACCGCGCCGGCGGCGCGCAGCTGGACTACCGGCTGCTGCCGGCCTTCGGCGACAACGGCCACCTGCTGTTCTCCCACGGCGCCGCCATCTGGATGCCGCTGCTGGAAGACTATCTGCGCGGGCTGGGCTTCCGCCAACCGGGCATCGCGCCGCGCCCTGCATCCAGCGGCTACGCCGCGCTGGACGACAGCGACCGCATCCCCTACCTCAAGCCCGACGACAGGCGCAACGGCTACGCCCGCTTCCTCTCCAGCCCCCTGCCGCGCGCCTTCGCCATCAGCCCCGACGGCCACTGGGGCTATGCCTACGGCAGCGACGCCACCGACCGGGCGCTGGGCTTCTGCCAGAACCGCAGTCCCAGCCCCTGCTCGCTGTACGCGGTGGATCAGGACGTGGTGTGGCCGGGCCGCAAACCCTGACTCCGCGCCAGCCCGCGGCTCAGGCCTCGCCCGGTTGCCGCCGCTTGGCGAAGTAACTGGCCGGCGAGTCGCCCAGGATGCGGCGGAACATGGCGATGAAATTGCTGGGCGCGGCGTAGCCCAGCGCATCGGACACGGCGGCGACGGAATCGCCGCCAGCCAGCAACTCCAGCGCATGGCTCAACTGCGCCTGCTGCCGCCACTGGACGAAGCTCATGCCGGTCTCCGCCGCGAACAGGCGGCGCGCGCTGCGGCCGGACAGGCCGGCATGGCTGGCCAGGACCTCCAGCGTCTCGGCGCCGCCCGGCTGTCCGATCACCCGCCGGGCGATCCTGAGCAAGCGCTCGTCCAGCGGCATCGGCAAATGCAGCGGCTCTGGCCGGGCCATGCGCAACTCATCCAGCAGCACCGCCGCCAGCCGTTGCTGCGCCTCGTCCAGGCTATGCTTGTCGTCCCAAGCCGCGGTCCGATGCACCACGGCGCCCAACAGCTCGCCGATGGCCACCACGCAGGGCGAGACGGGAAGACCGCCGCAGGCATCCGGCGCGATCAGCACTCCCCAGCCGCTCATCGCGCCGCGGATGGCCACCTTGTGGCTGACGCCCGGCGGTATCCAGCCGGCCCGGCCAGGCGGCAGCAGCCAGGAACCCTGCCGGGTGCGCACATGCACCAGGCCGTTGGCCACGCAAAACAGCTGGCCACGCGCATGCTGGTGCCAATCGTATTCCACAGTTCCCAGGCGAAACTCGCTGTCCGGTCCGGCATGGCCGGCATGGGCGACCAGCACCGGGCCGCCCAGGTAGTCGGAGTAATCGATATTGGCCACAACGTCGCGCGGCATGTTTGTCCGTTTATCAGTATTTTCTGTCCATACCATGCTATCAGCCCTTGCCGGTTCGCACCCACACTAAACGCACCTCAACAACACGCGGCTAGGAGACGGCAATGCCAGCGGATTTTCATGTAGCGATCATAGGCGCCGGCATCGGCGGCCTGAGTCTGGCCCAGAGCCTGAAACGCCTGGGTGTCCCGTTCACCGTATTCGAGAAAGACCCCGCGCTGGACAGCCGGACGCAGGGCTACCGCATCCGCATCGACGAAGCCGGCCGCGGCGCGCTGGCCGACTGCCTGCCGCCGGCGCTCTACCGCCTGTTCCGCCGGAGCTGCGCGCAAACCGGCCCGGCCGGCCGCTTTTTCGACACCCAGCTGCGGGAAACCGTTGGCCGGGCCGCGGAACACTGGCGTCCGGCCACCCAAACCGAGGACAGCGAGCATGACGGCGGCGATTTGAGAGTCCATCGCCAGACTCTGCGCGAAATCCTGCTATGCGGCATCGAAGCGCATGTGCAATTTGGCAAGGGCTTTGCCCGCTTCCGGCAACAAGGCGATAAGCTGGCCATCGATTTCGACGATGGGGCGTCCCGGCTGTGCGATGTGCTGGTGGCGGCCGATGGCGTCCACTCCCAGGTTCGGCGCCAGCTGGCGCCGAACGCCGCGCCAGCGGAAACCGGAGCGGTTTGCCTGTACGGCAAGACCTTGCTGACGCCAGCCAACCGGCAGCGGCTGGAGCCGCGCTTATGCGCCGGCCCGGCCGTGGTGTTCGCCGACGAGTGCGTGGTCGTGATCGACGCCATGACTTTCGCCGCCCCGCTGCCGGGACTGGCAACGCAAGCCGGACTCGCTGGCCGCTTCAGCGCGGTAGACGACTATCTGTACTGGGCCTTGTACTGCCCGCAAAGCATGTTCGCCCAGGCAACCCCAAACGGGGAAGCGGCGGCCGGAGCCGAGTGGGCCGCGCGCTTGGCCAGCGTGGCGCGGGACTGGCATCCGGATTTGCAGGCGGCGTTTCGCCTTGCCGAACCGGCCTCGCTGGCGCTGATGCGCGTGCGCAGCGGCAACGCAAACGCCAACTGGCCGGCCGGGCCGGTCACCGTGCTGGGCGACGCGATGCATGCGATGAGTCCGGCCGGCGGCCTGGGAGCCAATACCGCCTTGCGCGACGCGGCGGCGCTGGCGGCGCAGCTTGGCATCGCCGCCGCTGGGCAGCAGCCGCTAGCGGTCAGCCTGGCCAGCTACCAGAGCGGGCTGCGGGCGCGGGCGGCGGAGGCGATCCGCTTGTCGCAAGACGCCGAGGACCAGTTGCTGGAACGGCGGACCTTCAGCCCGCACTGACAGGAAGGGAAAACCAAACACATGAGGCGGCGTTCGGCCGTGGCCGCCGCCGGCAAACGGCGGCTGCGGCCGGCTCAATCCAGCATCGCGCCGGATTCGGATTTGGGCGAGCGGCCCAGCAACCCGGCCACCACCTGCTTGGGATCGTGGCCCTGGTACAACAGGCCGCACACCGCGGCGGTGATCGGCATGTCCACCTGCAAGCGCTCGGCCATGGTCAGCACCTCGCGGGCAGTGGCCACGCCTTCGGCGACATGGCCCAGCTCGTCCAGCACCTGCGGCAGGGGCTTGCCTTCGGCCAGCTTCAGTCCCACCTGGCGGTTGCGCGACAGCGCGCCGGTGCAAGTGAGGATCAAGTCGCCCATGCCGGACAAGCCCATCATGGTCTGCGGGCTGGCGCCCAGCGCCATGGCCAGGCGGGTGATCTCGGCCAGGCCGCGGGTGATCAGCGCCGCGCGGGCGTTGAGGCCGAAGTCCAGGCCGTCGGCGACGCCGGTGGCGATGGCCATCACGTTCTTCACCGCGCCGCCCACCTCCACCCCCACCAGGTCGTCGTTGGCGTACAGGCGCAGCAGCGGACTATGCAGCTCGCGCGCGACGCGGGCGGCGAAATCGCCGTCGTCGCTGGCGACGGTGACCGCCGCCGGCAGTCCCTGCGCCACTTCGCGGGCGAAGCTGGGACCGGACAACACGCCGCAAGGATGGTCGGCCGGCAATTCCTCCGCCACCACCTGGTGCGGCAGCAGGCTGGAGCCGGCTTCGAAACCCTTGCAGGCCCACAATACCGGCGGCAGGACCGGCAGCGCGGTCAACGCCTTCAGCGTCGGCCTCAGGCCCGCCATCGGGGTGACGATCAACACCAGCTCGGCATCCAGCAGGGCGCCCGCCAGATCGGCATTCAGCGTCAAGCTATCGGGAAACGGGCAGTCGGGCAGGTAGCGCCGATTGGCGCGGGCCTCGGCCATCTGCGCGATCTGCGCGGCGTCGCGCGCCCACAGCGTCACCTGATGGTGGCGGGAAAAAGCTATAGCCAGCGCGGTTCCCCAGGCGCCGGCTCCCAAAATCGCCAGTTTCATGCTAAGCCCTTATAAACCCCACAAGTCGGTAATACGAGCATAGCCGATGCTGCCGTCGCGGTGGCGCACCTTGGCCCAGCCGTCCTGCGGCGCTTCCATCAGTTCCAGCACGCCGTCCCTGGGCACGCTGTACAAGAGCCTGCCGTCTTCGCCGGCCCGGTCGCGCACGCCGGCCTGCGGCGACACCACCAGCAGCCAGCGCTGCTTGGACAAGGCGGCAGCGGGAATCCAGGCGATGCCGCCGGTGGCGTCGCGCACCCGCGCCCATTCCTTCTGGCTGGACAGCACTTCCACCGGATAATAGCGGCTGACCACGAACAGCTTCTTCGCGGACAGCGCCGGCGCCTCGTACAATGCGACGCCGGTTTCCTTGACCGAGCGGAATTCCAGGGCCTGGGCGGCCTGGGCCATGCCCAGGGCCAACAGCAGCGTGATGACGAGGCGCTTCATGCTCAACCTCAGGCGTTGCCGGCTTCGGCCAGCTGCGCACGCTGCTGCATGTACAGGGCTTCGAAGTTGATCGGGGCCAGCAGCACCGGCGGGAAGCCGGCGCGATTCACCACGCTGGACACCGCTTCGCGGGCGTAGGGGAACAAGATGTTCGGGCAAGCCACGCCCAGGATCGGGTCGAGGTCGTCGCCTGGCACGTTGCGGATCTGGAAGATGCCGGACTGGGCCACTTCGCACAGGAACATGGTCTTTTCCGGCAGCTTGGCGGTTACGGTGACCGTCAGCGTCACTTCGTAGAAACCGTCGTCCAATTGCTGGCCGGCGCTGGCCAGCTGCATATCGATTTCCGGCTGGGCCTGCTCCAGGAACACCTGCGGCGCGCCGGGCACCTCCAGCGACATGTCTTTCACATAGATTTTTTCGATGGAAAACGCCGGTTGCAGCTCTTGTTGTTCGCTCATTTTCTTTCTCACAAAAAACCGTCGCCATGACGGCCGAATTTTAATTGGGTACAACGGCGGGCATCATCGCATGAAAGCCGGCGTCGGCCAACCGGCGCGGCCCGCGCGCCGCTCAGTCCGCCAGCAGGGTATCCAGCTTGCCGGCGTGGTTCAGCGCCACCAGGTCGTCGCAGCCGCCGATATGGGTGTCGCCGATGAAGATCTGCGGCACGGTGCGGCGGCCGGTGATGGCCATCATCTTGTCGCGCTGCTCGGGGTCCAGGTCGATGCGGACTTCCTGGATGCCGCTCACGCCCTTGCTGGCCAGCAGTTGCTTGGCGCGCACGCAGTACGGGCATACCGCGGTGGTGTACATGGTAACCGGTTTCATATTCCTCGCCTGATTAAGGTCTGTCGGGGTCGATTATAGCCTGAGTCGGCGCCTTAGCGGTTTGCGCCGGATCGCGCCGCCGCCGGATCGAACGCCTGCACCAGATCGCCGACCACCGCGTCCAGCGCCTTGCCCATTTCCGCCGCGCGCGGGCTGTTGACAATGGCGACGATGGCAAGGCGGCGGCCATCGGCGGCCTGCCAGTAGCCGGCCAGCGCCTTCACGTCGCGCAAGGTGCCGGTCTTCATCCTGAGCCGCGGCCCCAGGTCGGCGAAGCGTTTCTTCAGCGTGCCATCCTCGCTGGCGATGGGCAGGCTGGCCAAGAACTCGCCGGCGTAAGGCCCGCGCGCGGCATCCAGCAGCACCTCGCCCAGCAGGCGGACGCTCACCCGCTCGCGCCGCGACAGGCCGGAGCCGTTTTCCAACTCCAGCAGATTCGCGTCGTCGATGCGCCTTTGCGCCAGTTGCTCCCGCAGCGCGCGCTCGGCGGCGGCGGCGGTGTCGCCGCCGCCGGCCTCTTTGCCCAGCGTCAGAAACAGGGTGCGCGCCATGGTGTTGTTGCTGTACTTGTTGATGTCGGCCAACGCCACCGCCAGCGGCTGCGACTGCCAGACCGCCAGCTCGCGCGCATTGTCCGGCGCCCGGCCCTGCGCCACCGTCAGCGGTCCGCTGCCGCCCAGCGCATGCCACAGCGCGGCAAAGTCCTGGCCGGCGAATTCGTCATGCTCCAGCACGTTGACGTAGGCGCGCGCGCCGTCGCAGGCGGCCGGCACACTGCCGGTCACACTGACATGGCGGCCATCGTTGCGGATGGCGACGAAGCGGCGCACGTCCGGGCAGGCCTCATCCCCGCCGGATTTGACATCCACCTGCAGATTGACACCCGGCAACGGCGGGTCCAGCGCCACCCGCGCGCCATGCCCGTCGTTGAAGAAGGTCAGCCAGGCCACTTTCAGATTGGTCAGATGGGTGTCCGGCCCCACCACGAAGGCCTTGCCGGCGTCGCCGTCGAAATCGTCGGCGCTGGCCAGCCGGCTGAACGCCCGCTTGTCCAGCAACAGCTTGCCGTCCAGCTGGCGCACGCCGCGCAGCCGCAGGTTGTACAGCAGGCTCAAGAGATTGCCGTTGTCGAAACGCGGATCGCCGCCGCCCAGCCAGTACAAATCGCCGCTGAGCGCATCGCCCCGCAGCGGCGCGGCCGACAGCAGCGCCGTCTTCCAGCGGTAGTCCGGCCCCAGCCGGTTCAGCGCCGCCCAGCCGGTGAGCAGCTTCATGGTGGAAGCCGGATTCACCGCCGCGTCGGCGCGATGCGCCGCCAAGGGCTGGCCCCCTTCCACAGCGGCGGCCCAGACGGCGATCTCGTCCGGCTTGAAGCCGTGCAAATCCAGCGCCAGGGCCAACTCCGGCGCGGCGTAAACCGCCAGCGCGGCCAGCAGCGTCAATTGTCTCGTCATCTTCATCTCATAACTCCTGCGGATCGACATCCAGCGACCAGCGCAGGCTGCGGCCATGCTGGCGCGCCAGCGGATCGAGCAAGGGCTGCAGCTGCAAGAGCAAGCGGTGCAGCGCGCCGCGCTGCACCGCCTCCAGCACCAGCTGCGCCCGCTCGCGCTGCGCCAGCCGCGCCATCAGCGCCGGCGCCGGGCCGGAAATCAGCACGCCCTCGGCCAGCGGCTCCAGCAGCGCGCGCACCTGTTTGAGAAAGGCGGTGGCCTGCGCCAGTTCCGGGCTGTCGGCGCGCAGCAGCGCCTGGAACACGCTGGGCGGAAAACCGGCCTGGCGACGCTCCGCCAGCAAGCTGGCGGCGTAGCCGTCGAAATCGTGCGCCACCAGCGCCTGGTACAGCGGGTGGTCCGGCCACTGGGTCTGGACCAGCACCTCGCCCGGCGCCTCCGCGCGGCCGGCGCGGCCGGCCACCTGCATCAACTGCGAGAACAGCCGTTCCGACGCGCGGAAATCGGCGGAGTACAGGCCGCCGTCGGCGCCCAGCACCGTCACCAACGACAGCGTGCCGAAGTCGTGGCCCTTGGCCAGCATCTGGGTGCCGACCAGGATGTCCACCTCGCCGCCGTTCACCTTGCGGTACACCTCATCCCAGGCGTCCTTGCGGCTGGTGGTGTCCCGGTCTATCCGCAGCACCCGCGCCTCGGGCAGCATGCGCTGCAGCGCCGCCTCCAGCCGCTGCGTGCCCTCCCCCAGCGGCTTGATGTCGGGATCGCCGCAATCCGGGCAGGCGCGCGGCACCGGCTCCTCCCAGCCGCAATGGTGGCAGCGCAGCTTGCGCTCCAGCAAATGCACCACCAGCTTGGCCGAACAGTGCGGGCAACCGCTGGTCCAGCCGCAGGCGGTGCAGGCCACCACCGGGGCGAAGCCGCGGCGATTGATGAACACCAGGCTCATCTCGCGCCGCGCCAGCCGCGTTTTCAGCGCCTCGACCACCCCTTCGGCCAAGCCTTCCACCAGTTGCCGGCGCCGGGTATCCACCAGCCTGACATCCGGCAGTCTGGCGGCGCCGTGCGCGCGCTGCGACAGCACCAGCTTGCGGTAGCGGCCGGCCTCGACATTGGCCACCGTCTCCAGGCAGGGCGTGGCCGAGCCCAGCACGATGGAAATGCCGGCGCGGCGCGCGCGCCACACCGCCAGATCGCGCGCGTGGTAGCGCAGGCCGTCCTGCTGCTTGAACGAGCCATCGTGCTCCTCGTCCACCACGATCAGGCCCAGCCGCGGCAGCGGGGTGAACACCGACAATCGGGTGCCGATCACCACGTCGGCATCGCCGTGCCAGGCGTCCAGCCAACCGTGCATGCGCTCGCCTTCGGCTAGATGGCTGTGCTGCACCACGATGCGGCTGCCGGGAAAGCGTTCGAGGAAGCGGTTGATCAATTGCGGCGTCAGGTTGATTTCCGGCACCAGCACCAGCACCTGCCGCCGCGCCGCCAGGTGGCCGGCGATCAACTGCAGGTAGACCTCGGTCTTGCCGCTGCCGGTGACGCCGTGCAGCAGCCAGGGCTGAAAGCCCTGGCTGCTGCACAAGGCGTCCAGCGCCGCCCGCTGCTCGGCGTTGAGCGCCGGCGCTTCGCCCAGCACCAGAGGCGGACGCTCCGGCGTGATCCGCTCCGCCTTGTCCTCGGCCAGCCAGTCGGCCAGCAGCTTTCCGGCCTGCGGCGTCACCGCCTTGGCCTGCTCCAGCCGCAACGGCCCGTCCTGCAAGGCCTGCCACAACGCCAGCCGCGCGCGCTGCCGCGCTGGCGGAGCTTCAGCCAGACCCGCAGCGGTGAGCGCAAAGGGCCGTTGGTCGACCCGGCGCACATCGCGCGGCTCGCGCAGGCCGGTGGGCAGCGCGGTGAACAGCGTCGGCCCCAGCGGATGGTGGTAATAGCCGGCGGCAAAATCGACCAGCGCCAGAAACTCCTCCGGCAATGGCGGCAAGCCGTCGAGCACGGTTTCGATGCATCGCAACTTGGCCGCATCGATCTGGCTGACACCCTCCCCCGGTATCGGCGCGACAACTACGCCACATACCCGGCGATTTCCGAACGGAACGCAGACTCGCGCGCCACCCATGACGGGTGATTGAGTCAGGTAGCTGAACGTTCCGGGCAGCGGCAGATCCACCACCACCTGGACCAGATCCTTACCATCCATTTACATGCCTTCCTCAGGCAAACCCTGCTGCGACAAGGCTTTGCATCCGCTGTGCACAGATCTTGTGGATAACTTTGTGAACAACCTTGGTGATACCTGGCAAAAAGCCATGAAATCAGTGTTTCCGTTGGATTGCACAAAAATTAATCAAATGTAAAACTCTTTTATTTTCAACAACTTATAAAGTTGACTATTTTCCCCCGCACATGCTTGACAAGCGAGGCGCCAGCGACTAGGCGGTGTGCATAACTCCAGGAACACCAGCGTCGCCCGCTGTCAACACACATTTTTCGGGATGCAAATATCCATTTGGAAACAGAGCCGAAAGCGGCTCTGGCGGGCTCGGATACCCTGGCGGTCAACAAAGGCCGCAATAGGACAAGTGCAATAAAAACTTAAAAAAACCGGGATTTTTTCCGCGGATTCCCATCATGAAAATGACTGATTTGTTTAAACAAAAACAAGGAATCATTCAATATTCACGACAGGCACCAAGCTGGTGCGCCGCGCACCAGGCGATGCACTAGCTTGGCGGGAAACGTCACTGGCAATGATAAGGGCGCGACAACCGGTGCACGGCCTCGACCAGCGCGCCGGCATGAGCCGGATCGGCAAACTGCGAAATGCCGTGGCCCAGATTGAAGACGTGGCCGCTGCCGCTGCCATAGCCTTGCAGGATGCGCGCCGCTTCGCGCTCGATGGCGGCCGGCTCGGCGAACAGCGCGTTGGGGTCGAAGTTGCCCTGCAGCGCCACCTTGTCGCCGACGCGCGCGCGCGCCAGGCCGATATCGGCGGTCCAGTCCAGTCCGACACAGTCGGCGCCGATGGCGGCGATGTCTTCCAGCCATTGGCCGCCGTTCTTGGTGAACACGATCACCGGCACGCGCCGGCCGTCGGACTCGCGCTTGAGGCCGGCGACAATGCGCTGCATATAGGCCAGCGAGAACTCCTTGTACGCGGCGTGGCTGAGCGCGCCGCCCCAGGTGTCGAAGATCTGCACCGCCTGCGCGCCGGCGTCGATCTGGGCGTTGAGGTAGGCGGTCACCGAGCGGGCGTTCATCTCCAGGATGTGGTGCAGCAGCTCCGGACGACTGTACAGCATGGCCTTGACGTGGCGGAAGTCGGCGGAGCCGCCACCCTCGACCATATAGCAGGCCAGCGTGAACGGGCTGCCGGAAAAGCCGATCAGCGGCACGCGGCCGTTCAGCGCTTTGCGGATGCTGGCCACCGCGTCGAAAACGTATTGCAGCTTGTCCAGCGGCGCCGGCTGCAAGGTGCGGATGGCGGCTTCGTCGCGCAGCGGGCGCTCGAACCTGGGGCCCTCGCCCTCGGCGAAATACAGGCCCAGGCCCATCGCGTCCGGCACGGTCAGGATGTCGGAAAACAGGATGGCCGCGTCCAGCGGGAACCGCTCCAGCGGCTGCAGCGTCACTTCGGTGGCGAAATCCGGACTGGTGCACAGGCCCATGAAGCTGCCGGCGCGGGCGCGGCTGGCGCGGTACTCCGGCAGGTAGCGGCCGGCTTGGCGCATCATCCAGATCGGGGTGTATTCAACCGGCTCTTTCAAAAGGGCCCGCAGGAAAGTATCGTTGCTCAGCTGGGTCATGTCGGCACGCGCTATGGAGGTCAGCAGGCATTATACCCACCCCCGCCTCAGGGGCGAAACCACAGCTCGCGCCGCTGCAAGGGCGTGTCCTCCGGCAACAGCGGGTTGTCCAGCTCGATGATGGTGCGGCCGGACAGCTTGAGCTCGCGCAAGTGGTCGCCGTTGAAGGCCTTGAACAGCTGGTCGAAGCTGCCGTCGGCCACGCTCTTGTCCAACCCCTGGCGCAGCAGCCGCGCCAGGTCCGCGCGCTTGGGGGAGACGAAGAAATAAAAGGCGGTGGGATAGTGCAGCAGCAGATAAGGATCCAGCATCAGCCCCTTGCTGTTGGGCGACGCCAGTTCCTGTTTCACCTCGATCACGCTGCGCGGGAAATAGTCGTAGCGATGCTGGCGCAGCATGGAAAACAGATTGGGATAGTCGGGGCTGGTCAACACCGGCAGGCCGGCGTGCAGCAATATCTGGGTATCCGGCCAGTCCTGGCCCTGGCCGGCGCGGAAAGCCGTCAACTGCCGGCGGGTCTTGACGTTCTTGAACAGGTCGGGATGATCGGCGTTGATCAGCGACACCCGCCACCCGATCAGGCCCTTGTCCAGCGGCACCCTCACCGTCAGCAGCTTGCGCTCGCGCTCGCGGCTGGTCATGCCCCAGAACAGGTCCACGCGGCCATCGGCGCGCAGCATCTGCTCGGTGGCCCGGCCCTGGTTCATGTCGCGCGCCGCCTGCAGCACGCACTGCTGCCGCATCTGGCTGCACGCCAGCTGCAGCAGCGCCTGCATATAGGGCCAGTGCGGATCATTGTCGCCGGACACCAGCGCGTAGTTGATGTTCGTCCCGACCGCCTGCGCCAACGCCCATGCCCCGCACAGCAGCAACAGACCGAGTGCTCTCGCCATATCAGAACCGTTCCGTGGTGGTAACGGTATTATGGCCGCGGATCACAACCAGCCCAAGCCGCCTATCAGCCCGCCCAGCAACAACAGCCACAGCGGATTCCAGTTGCGCCGCCAGGCGATCAGCGCCACCGCCAGGCTCAGCCCCCAGCCGGCGGCGTCGCGGTTGGCCGCCTGCAGCAGCAGACAGGCGCTGGCGCCCACCAACCCCACCGTCAGCGGCTGCAGCGCGCGCGCGATCAACTGCGTCAGCTCGCTGCCCTTGCGCTCGGCCCACCAGCGCGACACGTAGTAGCTGAGCAGCGACGACGGCAGGCACATGCCCAGCATGCTGACCAAGGCGCCTGCCATGCCGGCCACATGCCAGCCTATCAGGCTGACCACCAGCACATTGGGCCCCGGCGCGGCCTGCGCCAGCGCGAACAGCTCGGCAAACTGCGGCGCGCTCATCCAGCCCTGTTCCACCACCAGCCGCTGCAGCTCGGGCAGCAGCACATTGGCGCCGCCGACCGCCATCAGCGACAGCACGCCGAACTGCCACAACAACAGCAGCAGAATCATGGCGCGCTCCCTCGCCGCGTCAGCCAGGCCAGCCACAGCGTCAGCGGCAGCGCCGCCAGCAACACCCACGGCAGCGGCAGGCGCCAGACGGCGATGGCGGCAAACGTGCAGGCCATCACCGCGACGCTCCAGGCGTGGCGCTCCAGTCGCGACAAGAGCCGCAGCAGCATCGCCAGCAACAAGCCCGCCGCCGCAGCGGCCAGGCCATGCATCACCTGCTCCACCAGCGGCAGCTGGCGGTAGCGGCCATACAGCGTGCCCAACAGCAGCACGATGGCCATCGGCGCCAGCAGCAGGCCGGCCACCGCCAACATCGAGCCGGCCACGCCGTGAAAACGCGCGCCGACCGACACGGCCATATTGACGATATTGGGTCCGGGCAACACCTGGCACAGCCCGAGCTGTTCGGCGAAATCGGCCTCGGACAACCAGCGCCGCCGCTGCACCAGCATGCTGTGCGCCTGCGGCAGTACGCCGCCGAAACCGGTGATGCCGACGGAAAAGAAACCGGCAAACAGGTCGCGCCGGCGCGGTTTGATCAGTTCGGTGTTCATGCTTTGACACTACTCTTGGGCCAGGAACACTACAAACGAGAATTTCTGACAGGGGCGGTCAATAAAACTCACAGCGCGCCCAGGCGCTCGACGATGAAGTCGACGAAGACTCTCAGTTTCGGCAAAGGTTGGCGGTCCGCCGGGTAGATCAGGTGCATGGGTTTGGGCGGCGGCAGATAGCCATCCAGCAAAGACACTAGCCGGCCCGCCGCCACATCGTCGGCCAGCAGCGCCTCCGCCTGCAGCGCCAGCCCCGCGCCGGCCAGCGCCAGCTGCCGCAAGGCCTGGCCCTGGTTGCACTGGAAGCGGCTGGCGCCGATCTCCACGCCGTGCCGGCGGGCCAGCGCGTCCCAGCCGTCATCGCGCTGCCAGCGGCTGAAGCCCAGGCAGTCATGCCCCGCCAGCTCGGCCGGCGTACGCGGCACGCCGCGCGCCGCCAGATACGCCGGCGCAGCCGCCGCCATCATCCGGTAAGGCCGCAGCCGCCGCGCCACCAGGCCGGAATCGGCCAGCTGGCCAATGCGGAATACCGCGTCGTAGCCGTCCGCCACCAGATCGACCAACTGGTCGCTCAGCTCCAGCTCCACCCCGATCTCCGGATAGCGCGCCATGAATTCGGCCAATAGCGGCGCCAGGCGCAAGCTGCCAAACGTCACCGAAGCATTGAGCCGCAGCACGCCGCGCGGCTGTTGCCGCAGCAGCTCGGCGGCATCCTCGGCTGCCGCCAGCTCAGCCAGGATGGCGCGGCAGCGCTGATAATAATGCTGCCCCAGTTCAGTCAGTTGCTGGCGCCGGGTGGTGCGCACCAACAGCCGGCCGCCCAGGCGTTTTTCCAGAGCGGCGATATGCTTGCCGACCATGGGCTGGGACAGGCGATATGCCTCCGCCGCCGCGGTGAAGCTCCCCTTGTCCACCACGGCGACGAACAACTCCATACTGAGCAGCCTGTCCATGAATTAGAAACTCCAGGTTATTAATCCTGTTCATCATAACGGATTAATCAAGAAGGAGAATCCCGGCACACTGCATCCATCGCCAACCGCAATGGAGACACACCATGAAAATCCTGATCGTAGGCGCCAGCGGCACGCTGGGCCGCGCCGTGCAGCAAGCGCTGTCCCATCACCAGATCCTTACCGCCGGCCGCAACAGCGGCGACTTGCGGGTGGACATCACCGACAGCGCCAGCGTGCGCTCGATGTTCGAACAGGCCGGCCGGCTGGACGCCATCGTCAGCGCCACCGGCAGCCTGCATTTCGGCCCGCTGCTGGAAACCACCGCCGCCAACTTCCGCATCGGCCTGGAAGACAAGCTGCTGGGCCAGATCGATCTGGCGCTGACCGGCCAGCACTACCTGAACGACGGCGGCTCCATCACGCTGACCAGCGGCATCGTCAGCCAGCAGCCCATCCGCCACGGCAGCAACGCCACCGCCGTCAACCGCGCGCTGGAAGGCTTCGCCGCCGCCGCCGCGCTGGAATTGACGCGAGGCCAACGCATCAATGTAGTCAGCCCGAATGTGCTACAGGAGTCGTGGGAAGGCTATGCCCCCTACTTCCCCGGCTTCGAAGCGGTGCCCGCCGCCCGCGCCGCCTTGGCCTATGTGCGCAGCGTGGAAGGCATCGCCAACGGCCAGACGCTGACCGTGTGGTAAACCAAGGAAGGAAAGCTAGACATGAAAATACTGTTAGTCGGAGCAAAAGGAACCATAGGCCGTGCGGTTCAGCACGCCCTGTCCCGCCATCAAATCTTGTCGGCCGGTCGAGACAGCGGAGAACTCCACGCGGACATGACGCAGCCGGACAGCATTCGCGCACTATTCGAGCGCACAGGAAAGGTGGATGCCATCATATGCGCGGCCGGCCTGCTGCATCTCGGCCACTTGACGGAGATGTCGCCCGAGCAATTTCGCATCGGCTTGGACAATAAATTGATGGGCCAGGCAAACCTGGCTCTGATCGGCCAGCACTTCCTCAATGCCGGCGGCTCAATCACCTTGACCAGCGGCATGGGCAACGAAATCCCGATTCGGCATGGCAGCAACGCTTGCGCCGTCAATGCGGCAATAGAAGGCTTCGTCCGCGGTGCGGCCGTGGAGCTGGCGGCGGGACTGCGCATCAACGCGGTGTGCCCCAACGTTCTGCAAGAATCGTGGGAGCCGCTGCAAAGCTATTTTCCGGGTTTTGAACCGGTGCCCGCCGCCCGAGTCGCCCTCGCCTATCAACGCAGCGTAGAGGGCGTCGAGACCGGGCAGGTGTTCAAGGTTTGGTGAGGGCACAATTCACCTGGGCATTGGCCGCAGCCCTCCTCTCGGAGTGGCGGTGGCTCATGCCCCACAATACCGCGACGTCAGATGCAGCAAAGTAAACGGCCTGCCGGCACCATCCGGCGCCGAACACGCCTGCCTATACTGCACTAGCCGCGCCCGACGCCTTGGGCGCGCAACGGCGGAGGGACGCGATGGGCAGGACATGGCTGGGCATGCTGGCATCGATATTGTGGTTGCAGACGGCGCACGCCGAACCGGTGCAGTCGTCCAGCCAGGCGATAGAACCATGGGGCGACGCCGCCAGCGGCGACGGCTTGGCGCCACGCTTCCTGCACTGGCTGGCCGCGCAAAGCGGCCTGCAACTGCGCCAGGACATCCGGCCGCTGCCGCGGGTGGTGGAAGACCTCAAAAGCGGCCAGAACGCGCTGGCGCTGCTCACCGCGTCGCCGGAACGCGACGCCTTCGGCCTGGAGCTGTGCCGCCCCACCGCCATCCGGCTGTCAGTGATCTACCGCGGCACGGCGCTTAGCCGGGACAGCCTAAGGCAGCGTCCGGTGGGCATCCTGCGCGGTACCCACACTCTGGACCGCTTCATCGCCAGTTCCGGCGCGCAGCCGGTGCTGGTCGGCGATCTGCACCAGGGATTGCGCATGCTGCGCATCGGCCGGCTGGATGCGATGATGTGCGTGCGTCCCGACTGCGGCCGCACGCTGCGCGAAATTTCGTCACCCGGCGACCAGTGGTCCGAATTGCCGATCAGCCGCGAGCCGATGGCGGTGTACGTATCGCGCCTCAGCCCGTTGGCGCGCGACCGCGCGATGCTGGACAGGCTGCGGGCCGCCTGCGCCTCTCCGCAGGGGCAAAAAAAGATGGCGGAACTGCTGTCGGCCTACGATTGAAGCGGCCAGCAAAAAGCCCCGCCGGCCGCCTGTGCCAAGGCAGTTAAGCGGGGCTGGACATCAAGCGGGAGCGGCCTAGATATCGGCCTCCACCTCGTTGCCCTTGGCCTCCATCCAGCTGCGGCGGCTGGACGCCTCGCCCTTGCCCATCAGCATCACGAAAGTGTCCAGCGTCTGCTGCAGCTGGCCGTCGCGCACCCTCACCTGGCTCAGGCGGCGCGTGTCCGGATTCATGGTGGTATCCTTCAGCTGCTCCGGGTTCATCTCGCCCAGCCCCTTGAAGCGCGAAATGCCCCAGGCGCTCTCGCGCACGTTCTCGCTGCGCAGCCGGTCTAGGATCGCGGTCAATTCGCCCTCGTCCAGCGCGTACAGCTTGCGCGGCGGCCGGTTCTTGCCCTGGCCCGGCACGTCGACGCGAAACAGCGGCGGCTGCGCGATGTAGATGTTGCCGTTTTCCACCAGCCGCGGGAAATGGCGGAAGAACAGCGTCAGCAGCAGCACCTGAATGTGCGAGCCATCGACGTCGGCGTCGGACAGGATGGCGATTTTGCCGTAGCGCTGGCCGGACAGGTCGGGATGGTCGGCGGGGCCGTGCGGGTCTACCCCTATCGCCACCGAAATATCATGGATTTCGGCGTTGGAGAACAACTGGTCCCTGTCGGTCTCCCAGCTGTTGAGCACCTTGCCGCGCAAGGGCAGGATCGCCTGGTATTCCTTGTCGCGCGCCAGCTTGGCCGAACCGCCGGCGGAGTCGCCCTCCACCAGGAAAATCTCGTTGCGGTCGATGTCCTCGCTCTCGCAATCGGTGAGTTTGCCCGGCAACACCGCCACACCGGATCCCTTCTTCTTCTCCACCTTCTTCACCGACTTCAGGCGGCTCTGCGCCTGGCGTATCGCCAGTTCGGCGATCTTCTTGCCGGCTTCCACATGCTGGTTCAGCCACAGCTCCACCGGGTCGCGCGCCAGGCCCGAAACCAGCTTCAAGGCGTCGCGGCTGGTCAGCTTGTCCTTGGTCTGGCCCTGGAACTGCGGGTCCAGCACGCGGGCGGACAACACGAAGCGCACCCGGCTCCACACATCCTCCGCCATCAGCTTGACGCCGCGCGGCAACAGGTTGTGGTGGTCGACGAAGCTCTTCACCGCATCGAACACGCCGGCGCGCAAGCCGGCCTCATGGGTGCCGCCGACCGGAGTGGGAATCAGGTTGACGTAGCTCTCGCCGCTGGCGCCGTCCTCGAACCAGGCCATCGCCCATTGCGCGCCCTCGCCTCTGGCGAACTGCTCGTGGTCGTCGCCGATATAGGCCTCGCCGGCGAACAGCGGCGCCACCGGCTCGTCGCCGTTGCACAGCTCGGCCAGGTAGCCCTTCAGACCTTCCGGGTACTGCCATACCCTCACTTCGTCGCCGCTGGGCTTTTCCACCGTCAGCGTCACCGCCACGCCGGGCAGCAGCACCGCCTTGGCGCGCAACAACCGCTCCAGCTCCTGCATCGAATAGCGCGGGCTTTCAAAATACTTGCCGTCCGGCCACACCCGCACGCGGGTGCCGCTGGTGCGGGCGCCGCAGTCGCCGACGCGGGCCAGCGGTTCGATCACGTCGCCGCCGGAAAACACCAGGCGGTGCACGCCGCCGTCGCGCTTGACCTCCACTTCCAGCCGGGTGGACAGCGCGTTGGTCACCGACACGCCGACGCCGTGCAGGCCGCCGGAGAAAGCGTAGGCACCGCCGTCCTTCTTGTTGAACTTGCCGCCGGCGTGCAGCCGGGTGAACACCAGTTCCACCACCGGCACGCCCTCCTGCGGGTGCAGGCCCACCGGAATGCCGCGGCCGTCGTCCTCCACCGTCAGCGAGCCGTCCTGATGCACCGTGACGGCGATCTTGCGCGCGTAGCCGCCCAACGCCTCGTCGGCGGCGTTGTCTATCACTTCCTGGCAGATATGGGTGGGGTCGGTGGTGCGGGTGTACATGCCGGGCCGCTCTTTGACCGGCTCCAGCCCTTTTAACACCCGTACCGAAGATTCGTCGTATTGTTGGCTCATATTCTTGGTCTTACTTTATCCGCGACTCGCGCCTGCGCCGCCCCGGACGGGACGGCGGAAAAAAAGACAGCGGGCATCGGCCCGCCGTATGGTTGCGCTGAAACGACGCCGCCGTCAATGCTCGCTCTGCGCGCCGATGCGCGCCAAATAGGCGTGGTGGCTCTCGACCCCGCGCAGGAAGCGCGACAACTCGGACAGCGCCCGTTCGTACACGTCGCGCTTGAACTCTATCACCGCGTCCACCGGCGCCCAGTAATCGTTCCAGCGCCAGCCGTCAAACTCCGGATGGCTGGTGGCGCGCAAGCAGACGTCGCTGTCGCGGCCGACCAGCCGCAACAGGAACCAGATCTGCTTCTGCCCCTTGTAACTGCCGCGCCATTCGCGGCGTACCCAGTTTATCGGCACCTCGTAGCGCATCCAGTCGCGCGTGCGCCCCATGATCTTCACGTGCTGAGGCAGCAAACCCACCTCCTCCAGCAGCTCGCGGTACATCGCGGCCTCCGGGCTCTCGCCCGGCTTGATGCCGCCCTGCGGAAACTGCCAAGAGTGCTCGCGCACGCGCTTGCCCCAGAACACCTCATTCCTGGAGTTGGTGAGGATGATTCCGACATTTGGGCGGTATCCGTCCCGGTCCAGCATGGAAAAAACCTGCAATTCGTCTAGTTACCAGAATTTTTGCACATTTCCGGCCGCCTTGCCATGCGCGCGGCCTTCCGCCACCCACAGTTTGGCCTTGAGCGGCGTTCCTTCCCCACCCGCTCTCTCCCCCAAACCGGTCAAACGGTGCTACGATGCGTCGATTGAACGTCATTCAACTGCGCATTCATGGCATTTCTGCTCAATCGACCCACGCTGTCCCGTCTATCCTGGCTGCCCCTGCAGCCGGAAGACTTCTCCACGCTGCTGCAAACCCGCGAATTCCGCCTGCAATTGCTGGCAGCCATCGCCGCGGCCACGCAACGCATCTATCTGTGCGCGTTGTATCTGGAGAATGAGGAAGCTGGCCGGGAGATCCTCGACGCCCTCTATCAGGCCAAGCAGCGCTGCCCAAGCCTGGACATCCGGATCATGGTGGACTGGCACCGCGCCCAGCGCGGCCGCATCGGCGAAGGCCAGTCGAATTGCAATGCCAGCTGGTACCGTGAAGAAGCCGCACGCCGCGAACTGGACATCCCGATCTACGGCGTGCCGGTGCAAACCCGCGAGCTGTTCGGCGTGCTGCACCTGAAAGGCTTCGTCATCGACGACACCGTTTATTACAGCGGCGCCAGCCTCAACAATGTCTATCTGCACAAGCAGGACAAATACCGCTTCGACCGCTATCACCTGATCCGCAGCCCGCAGCTGGCCGATGCGATGGCCGGCTTCATGGTCGAGCAGTTTTTCAACGATCCTGCGGTATTCCGCCTGGACAAGCCGACGCCCCCCACCCGCAGCATACGCAAGGAAATCCGCCAGCTGCGCGACAAGCTGGTGCACAGCCAATACCGGATGACCCACGACGCAAGCGCCGAACAATTGAGCATCACCGCCATTGTCGGCATCGGCAAGGGCAACCGGCTCAACCGCGTCATCCTGGACGTCATCGCCAGCGCCGAGCACCACCTGTTCATCTGCACGCCCTACTTCAACTTCCCGCGCTCAGTGGTTCTGGAGATCAACCGCGCGCTGCGCCGCGGGGTGGAAATCGACATCGTCGTCGGCGACAAGACCGCCAACGACTTCTACATCCCGCCCGAACAGCCATTCCGCGTGATAGGCGCCCTGCCCTATCTGTACGAAATGAACCTGCGCCGCTTCGTCAAGCGCCAGCGCCAGTTCGTCAACCGCGGCGAGTTGCGCGTCCGCCTGTGGAAGGACGGCGACAACACCTACCATCTCAAGGGCATCTGGAGCGACCAGCGCTACATCCTGCTGACCGGCAACAACCTCAATCCGCGCGCCTTCCGCCTGGATCTGGAAAACGCGCTGCTGCTGCACGACCCGCAGCGGCAACTGCAGGCGCAAAGCCAGGCGGAACAGCAGAACATCCTGCGGCACACCACCTTGCTCGGGCACTACCGCCAACTGGAAGATGTCCGCCGCTATCCGGAGCAGATCAAGAAACTGCTGACCCGCCTCAGCCGGGTGCGGATAGACCGCATGCTGAACCTGATGCTATAGACGCCAAGCACGACACCGCGCCCCAGCCCCGCAGCTGCGGGGCTTTTTCATGCTGCGGCGCAATGCTGCAGCCTCCACACGCGCCATATGCTAAAACTACTAAGCACATGCACGCAGTGGAGTGGCATCATGATTACCGCCAAAGTCGAAACCCGCAGCCTAGCCATCAGCCACGACTACGCGGAAAAATGGCAGCAAGTGCTGGACCTGCTGGCCAGGATAGTCAGCATCCCTTCGGCGCTGATCATGCAAGTGCAACCGCCGCGCATCAAGGTCTTCCTCTCCAGCCACAGCGCCGACAACCCCTACGAAGAAGATGAAATGGCCGATCTGGGCACCGGGCTCTACTGCGAAACGGTAATGACTTCGCGCAGCGAACTGACCGTGCCCAATGCGCTGTCCGATCCCGACTGGTGCGACAACCCGGATATCAAACTGGGCATGATCTCTTATATGGGCATGCCGCTGATCTGGCCCAATCAGGACGTATTCGGCACTATCTGCGTCCTCGATCGCACGGAAAACGCCTACACCCCCACCTACAAGCAACTATTGGCCCAGTTCCGCGGCATGGTGGAGCGCGACCTCAGGCAGATATACAACGACAAGGCCCGCGCGCAGGAGGACGCCTTGCTGCGCGCCGACGAAGCCGAACGGGTGCGCCGCGAGTTCGAGCTGCTGCGCGCCGGCGAACAGAAGGCGCTGCGCGCGCTGCGCGAAAGCGAGGAGCGCTGGCACTTCGCGCTGGAAGGCGCCGGCGACGGCGTCTGGGACTGGAACATCGCCAATGGCGACATCTTCTTCTCCCCCCGCTGCCAGCAGTTGCTGGGGCTGACGCGGTCGGCGGAGATAGGCGACTTCAAGCTGTGGCAGACCGGCATCCATCCGGATGATCTGCCGACCGTGCTGGCCGACCTGGCCAGCTATCTGCGCCAGCCACAAGGTTCCTTCGTCACCGAACACCGCTTCCAAAAAGAACAGGACTGGATCTGGCTGCTGGGGCGCGGCATGGTGGTCAGTCATGACGCCCAGGGCCAGCCGCTGCGGATGATAGGCACCTACTCCGACATCAGCCTGCGCAAAGAAGCGGAATGGGAACTGCAGCAGTTGAACAGCCATCTGGAGGAACGCGTGGCCAGCCGCACCGCCGAACTGAAAAAAGCCATGCACCAGATCAGCATCGCCGAAAAGCAAACTGCTCTGGCCAGGATGGTGGCGGGCATGGCGCACGAGCTGAACACCCCGATCGGCAATATATTGCTGTGCTCCTCGCAGATACAGGCCGATGTGGACGGCATCACCCGAGCCGATGCCGAAAAGCTGTTATCGCGCAAAGGACTGCAGGACTTCCTGCAGAAAGCCGGAGAAACCTGCGAACTATTGCAACGCAATAGCGAACAGGCCGGCGACCTGATCGGCCGCTTCAAGCAAATCGCCGTAGACCAGCTTGACCAGCCCAAGCGTGTCTTCAGTCCCGGCCAGGTGATCGCGCAGCTGCTCAAGGCGCTGGTTCCACCAGAGCATCATCCCCATCTGCAAGTGGAGTTGCAGGCTCCATCCCATCTGATGATAGAAAACTACCCCAGCGCGCTGGAACAGCTGGTCTCCCATCTGGTGGCCAACTCGCTGACCCACGGCTTTGAAGAGCGCGGCCAGGGCACAATCAGCATCAGTATCAGCCAGTCGCTAGGCAACATCACGCTGCGCTACGAAGACGATGGCAAGGGTATCGCGCCGGAGTTGCACGGCAAGGTGTTCGACCCCTTCTTCACCACTCGCATGGGACAAGGCGGCGTTGGCCTGGGCTTGGCGATGGTGCACAACATCGTGCAGGTGATCCTGAAGGGCGAGATCCGGCTGGAAAGCGAACCCGGTCACCATACCGCGTTCATCATCACCTTTCCTGCGAGCGCCGCTTGAGACCCTTGCCTCCCACCCATCGGGGAACGGCGCCATCCATAGCGCCATCGGGAAGATGACAGGACGAAGCCGCGCTGCCTGCGCGAAGCATCATGAAGGGGAGAGAGCGGCTTTCAATGCGCCTGATTCGGCCGGCATCGGCCAAGCGGCACCGGGCTCGAGCTATCGCCGATCGTGGGTACCATCGCCGGACGCCAGCGGCCTCACCTCCTGCAGCAGTTGGTAGTCAACATGGTCGTTTTCCTCCTCGTCGGTATAGATCAGGTCCGCGAAAACATGATTCCAGCGGATGTCCAGATGAGAGAAGGTATGGCGCGCCACCATGGTCTGGATGGTGGTTTCGTCAATGCCGCTGATGGACAGGATCAGTTGCGCCTTGACCGCCGCCAGCGACTCGGCATCGCGCTGGTACAAGGGGCTGCGCTCGTCCAGCTTGTGCACCAGCGTCCAGCCCAGCACGAACATCGGGTGCTCATCTCGCACCAGCTCCAGATCATAAAGCTTGCGAAATGTCGTTCCCTCCGCCGTGATCTCCTGTTGCAACAGCCGCAGGCGGGCGCTGGCGTCAATGATCACATTATTTCTGGCATTGGCGGCGCGCAACATCAGCACTGGCTCACCGTTCAGCGGCCTCACCACAAGCTGCCTGGTGAAGACGATACGCGCTCTTGGCCGCGAAAAACGGGCAAAGGTGACGCCGGTAATCAGCGCAATGCTCATCATGCCAATGAAGATTTCCAGCATTGAAATCCAGTGGGTGTACAGGCTTTGCGGATGCATATCGCCGTAACCAACCGTGGCAAGGGTTTCCACGCTGAAGAAGAACGCTCCAAGAAAACCTTGCGGGAACTGGTTGGCGATGCCGCCTGGCTGCAGCTGATAGAACCCGGCGAACAACAGATTCAAGGCCACGAAGGCCAGCGCGATGAACAGGTAAAAATGCGGCCAGCTGATGGTCATGCAGTAATGATAGAGATCATGCAGCGAGTGCCGCGGCATGCTGTGGATGTACAGGCTGCGATCGCCCGCCATGATACGCCGCGCGGGCTTGCTGTTGCGAAAAGCCATCTGCCGCTACCTCGTTGAAGCCTGTAAATGGCTGATTTTGTGCGGGATGCACTTCACGGTCAATGACAGGAATCTAAACGCCTAAGCCCCCGCAGATCGCTCGCGGGGGCTTGGGTCAGGTATCAGGACATCGGTCTGGCGTGCGCCAAACGCAAAAACCCCAGCTCATTGAGCTGGGGTTCCGCTATCGGGCGTCTGGCGGTGTCCTACTTTCACATGGCGAATGCCACACTATCATCGGCGCTAAGGCGTTTCACGGTCCTGTTCGGGATGGGAAGGCGTGGGACCACCTCGCTATGGCCACCAGACATAAACTGGTACAAACTCAAGAAGCCTGAACTCGTCTCTCAACGCGTTCTGAATATTTTTTCGGGTACTCAATTGTGTCGCACTCACACTCCATCTTCGTCACTCAGTTTCCCAAGCCACTCAAATGATAGGATCAAGCCTCACGAGCAATTAGTATCGGTTAGCTTCACGCCTCACAGCGCTTCCACACCCGACCTATCAACGTCCTGGTCTCGAACGACTCTTCAGGGAGGTCTAGCCTCCAGGGAAGTCTCATCTTCAGGCGAGTTTCCCGCTTAGATGCTTTCAGCGGTTATCTCTTCCGAACTTAGCTACCCGGCGATGCCACTGGCGTGACAACCGGTACACCAGAGGTTCGTCCACTCCGGTCCTCTCGTACTAGGAGCAGCCCCCGTCAAACTTCCAACGCCCACTGCAGATAGGGACCAAACTGTCTCACGACGTTTTGAACCCAGCTCACGTACCACTTTAAATGGCGAACAGCCATACCCTTGGGACCGGCTACAGCCCCAGGATGTGATGAGCCGACATCGAGGTGCCAAACACCGCCGTCGATGTGAACTCTTGGGCGGTATCAGCCTGTTATCCCCGGAGTACCTTTTATCCGTTGAGCGATGGCCCTTCCATACAGAACCACCGGATCACTATGTCCTGCTTTCGCACCTGCTCGACTTGTCGGTCTCGCAGTTAAGCTACCTTTTGCCATTGCACTATCAGCACGATTTCCGACCGTACCTAGGTAACCTTCGAACTCCTCCGTTACACTTTGGGAGGAGACCGCCCCAGTCAAACTGCCTACCATGCACTGTCCCCAATCCGGATCACGGACCAAGGTTAGAACCTCAAAGGGGTCAGGGTGGTATTTCAAGGTTGGCTCCACCTGAACTAGCGTCCAGGCTTCATAGCCTCCCACCTATCCTACACAAACCACTTCAAAGTCCAATGCAAAGCTACAGTAAAGGTTCACGGGGTCTTTCCGTCTAGCAGCGGGTAGATTGCATCTTCACAAACACTTCAACTTCGCTGAGTCTCAGGAGGAGACAGTGTGGCCATCGTTACGCCATTCGTGCGGGTCGGAACTTACCCGACAAGGAATTTCGCTACCTTAGGACCGTTATAGTTACGGCCGCCGTTTACCGGGGCTTCGATCAAGAGCTTGCACCCCATCACTTAACCTTCCGGCACCGGGCAGGCGTCACACCGTATACGTCCACTTTCGTGTTGGCACAGTGCTGTGTTTTTGTTAAACAGTCGCAGCCACCGATTCTCTGCGACCTGTCATAGCTTCAGACGCGAAGTCTTACACCACAACAGGCATACCTTCTCCCGAAGTTACGGTATCAATTTGCCGAGTTCCTTCTCCTGAGTTCTCTCAAGCGCCTTAGAATTCTCATCCTGCCCACCTGTGTCGGTTTGCGGTACGGTTCTTGTGTAGCTGAAGCTTAGTGGCTTTTCCTGGAAGCGTGGTATCAGTCACTTCAGGTCCGTAGACCCTCGTTATCACGTCTCGGTGTTAAAGAAGAGCGGATTTGCCTACTCTTCACACCTACCGGCTTGAACAGACTATTCCAACAGTCTGCTGACCTAACCTTCTCCGTCCCCACATCGCACTACACAAAAGTACGGGAATTTTAACCCGTTTCCCATCGACTACGCTTTTCAGCCTCGCCTTAGGGGCCGACTCACCCTACGCCGATGAACGTTGCGTAGGAAACCTTGGGCTTTCGGCGAGCGGGCTTTTCACCCGCTTTATCGCTACTCATGTCAGCATTCGCACTTCTGATATCTCCAGCATGCCTCTCGACACACCTTCACAGACCTACAGAACGCTCCCCTACCACGGACACATTTGACTGTGCCCATCCGCAGCTTCGGTTATCAGTTTGAGCCCCGTTACATCTTCCGCGCAGGACGACTCGACCAGTGAGCTATTACGCTTTCTTTAAATGATGGCTGCTTCTAAGCCAACATCCTGGCTGTCTATGCCTTCCCACTTCGTTTACCACTTAACTGATCATTTGGGACCTTAGCTGGCGGTCTGGGTTGTTTCCCTCTTGACAATGGACGTTAGCACCCACTGTCTGTCTCCCATGCTGGCACTTTCCGGTATTCAGAGTTTGCCATGGTTTGGTAAATCGCAATGACCCCCTAGCCATAACAGTGCTTTACCCCCGGAAGTGATACATGAGGCACTACCTAAATAGTTTTCGGGGAGAACCAGCTATCTCCGAGTTTGTTTAGCCTTTCACCCCTATCCACAGCTCATCCCCTAGTTTTGCAACACTAGTGGGTTCGGACCTCCAGTGCGTGTTACCGCACCTTCATCCTGGCCATGGATAGATCACTCGGTTTCGGGTCTACACCCAGCGACTGATTCGCCCTATTCGGACTCGGTTTCCCTACGCCTCCCCTATTCGGTTAAGCTTGCCACTGAATGTAAGTCGCTGACCCATTATACAAAAGGTACGCAGTCACGGAACAAGTCCGCTCCCACTGTTTGTATGCATCCGGTTTCAGGTTCTATTTCACTCCCCTCCCGGGGTTCTTTTCGCCTTTCCCTCACGGTACTGGTTCACTATCGGTCGATCACGAGTATTTAGCCTTGGAGGATGGTCCCCCCATCTTCAAACAGGATTTCGCGTGTCCCGCCCTACTTTTCGTATGCTTAGTACCAAGAATGCGTTTTCGTGTACGGGGCTATCACCCACTACGGCGGTCCTTTCCATGAACCTTCCACTAACTCAATCTCTATCACATACAGGCTGTTCCGCGTTCGCTCGCCACTACTTACGGAATCTCGGTTGATTTCTTTTCCTTCAGCTACTTAGATGTTTCAGTTCGCTGAGTTCGCTTCCTCGTGCCTATGTATTCAGCACGGGATGACCCCTAAGGGCCGGGTTTCCCCATTCGGATATCGTGGGATCAAAGCTCTATTGCCAGCTCCCCCACGCTTTTCGCAGGCTTACACGTCCTTCATCGCCTGTGATCGCCAAGGCATCCACCAGATGCACTTAGTCGCTTGACCCTATCATTTCAGTAACCTACGTCACTTCATGACAGAGCGTGTTTGTGCGACGACTGCACCGCCCCTTTTGATATGGCGACGCAGCCTTAGATACAATCAAATACCCAAGATGACGATTTGTCTGCGTACAGAATTAACTCTACGCTTTCATTTCGCCGTCTTATATATTCGGCTTCTTCAGTTTGTTAAAGATCGGGCGTTAAAATTACAACGCAAACAGAACCAAACTCTTCCGAGTTCGCTTGTGTTTGAGTTGTGGTGGAGGATGACGGGATCGAACCGACGACCCCCTGCTTGCAAAGCAGGTGCTCTCCCAACTGAGCTAATCCCCCTCTAAATCCGAAATACCGCGTTGCTCAGTCGCTCGTGTGCATCCGCACACGTCGCTTCTTCGCGCCTTGTCTTTCGGCTTTATCTCCGGGTGCCAGTTCAGATCACCCAGATACATACTGGTGGGTCTGGTAGGACTCGAACCTACGACCCCTGCGTTATCAACACAGTGCTCTAACCAGCTGAGCTACAAACCCAGTTGACTCGACGGCTTCCGCCGCCATGCCCTTAACTTGAATAACCGATAGGCTGTAAGTACTTGACGATCGCCTTCTCTAGAAAGGAGGTGATCCAGCCGCAGGTTCCCCTACGGCTACCTTGTTACGACTTCACCCCAGTCATGAATCCCACCGTGGTAAGCGGCCTCCTTGCGGTTAGCCTACCCACTTCTGGTGAAACTCACTCCCATGGTGTGACGGGCGGTGTGTACAAGACCCGGGAACGTATTCACCGCAGCATGCTGATCTGCGATTACTAGCGATTCCGACTTCACGCACTCGAGTTGCAGAGTGCGATCCGGACTACGATCGGTTTTATGAGATTGGCACCACCTCGCGGCTTAGCGACCCTCTGTACCGACCATTGTATGACGTGTGAAGCCCTGCTCATAAGGGCCATGAGGACTTGACGTCATCCCCACCTTCCTCCGGTTTGTCACCGGCAGTCTCATTAGAGTGCCCAACTTAATGATGGCAACTAATGACAAGGGTTGCGCTCGTTGCGGGACTTAACCCAACATCTCACGACACGAGCTGACGACAGCCATGCAGCACCTGTGTTACGGCTCCCTTTCGGGCACCAAGCCATCTCTGGCAAGTTCCGTACATGTCAAGAGCAGGTAAGGTTTTTCGCGTTGCATCGAATTAATCCACATCATCCACCGCTTGTGCGGGTCCCCGTCAATTCCTTTGAGTTTTAACCTTGCGGCCGTACTCCCCAGGCGGTCAATTTCACGCGTTAGCTACGCTACCAAGGATTCAAACCCCCAACAGCTAATTGACATCGTTTAGGGCGTGGACTACCAGGGTATCTAATCCTGTTTGCTCCCCACGCTTTCGTGCATGAGCGTCAGTGTCATCCCAGGGGGCTGCCTTCGCCATCGGTATTCCTCCGCATCTCTACGCATTTCACTGCTACACGCGGAATTCTACCCCCCTCTGACGCACTCTAGTCTTGCAGTCTCCAATGCCGTTCCCAGGTTGAGCCCGGGGCTTTCACATCAGACTTGCAAAACCGCCTGCGCACGCTTTACGCCCAGTAATTCCGATTAACGCTTGCACCCTACGTATTACCGCGGCTGCTGGCACGTAGTTAGCCGGTGCTTATTCTTCCGGTACTGTCATCCCCGCCAGGTATTAACCAGCGGGATTTCCTCCCGAACAAAAGTCCTTTACAACCCGAAGGCCTTCTTCAGACACGCGGCATGGCTGGATCAGGCTTGCGCCCATTGTCCAAAATTCCCCACTGCTGCCTCCCGTAGGAGTCTGGGCCGTGTCTCAGTCCCAGTGTGGCGGATCATCCTCTCAGACCCGCTACTGATCGTCGCCTTGGTGAGCTCTTACCTCACCAACTAGCTAATCAGACATCGGCTGCTCGTATAACGTGAGGCCTTACGGTCCCCCACTTTCCCCCTCAGGGCGTATGCGGTATTAATCCGGCTTTCGCCGAGCTATCCCCCATTACACGGTACATTCCGATGCGTTACTCACCCGTTCGCCACTCGTCAGCGGAGCAAGCTCCCTGTTACCGTTCGACTTGCATGTGTAAAGCATGCCGCCAGCGTTCAATCTGAGCCAGGATCAAACTCTTCAGTTCAATCTCATAGCAAATTTTCTGGCACGCAAGTTCAAAGAAATAAAACAAGTATTTCTTGTCTCTTGCAGTGCAAGTTTTTGGCTTTCGCCAAGCACTTACACCTATCGGTTATTCGTTCTGTTAAAGAGCAGTGCCGGCCGCTTCGAACACCGCCGGAACCTGTTTCGTTCGGCTTGTTTCGTTCGCTGCGTCAGCTGAGGAGGCGAACTATACCGCCGCGCCCCACCCTCGTCAACACCTTTTGCCGGATGAAATGCAAAAAACCGGCGCCCACCCACCCAAGTCATTGATGTGCAATGAAACTGGGCTGGCATGAATTTCGCCGGCCAATGAAAAACGCCGCAGTCTGCGGCGTTTAGGCTAAAACCATCAGCGTTTCTTTCGCGCATCAAGGCTGCGCGGCAGCGGCCGGAGGCTGCAAATAAGGCAGGAAAGCGTCAACCACTTCCGACGCATCCGGCTTGGTGCGGGTCGCGATACTAACTACCTTGCTGGCGCCGGGGAGGATCAGGTATTTGTGGAAGTTCCACGAAGGCGCGTCATCGGTGGCGGCGATCAATGCCTTAAAGAAAGGTTGGGCATCGCTGCCGCGCACATGCCCCTTGCTGGCCATGGGAAAGGTGACGCCGTAATTAGCCTGGCAGAACTGGCCGATCTCGGCCGGTTTATCCAGCTCCTGAAAGAAGTCGTTACTGGGAAAGCCGACCACTACCAAGCCGCGCGGGCCATATTGCTTATATAGAGACTCCAACTGGGTGAACTGCGGCGTAAAGCCGCAGTGGCTGGCGGTGTTCACCACCAGGACAGGCCGATCGGCGTACTGGCAGAGGTTGATCTCGCCCCCCATCAATCCCGGCACCTTGTAGTCCAGCAGCGCCGGACAAGCCGCCGCCGCCATTTGGCTGGCCAACACCAGCGCAACACTCAGGATACGCATACCCGCCTCCCCGCGCCTTGCGGCGCCAGCATCAATGATGTTGCCAGCTTACTGCGGCTGAGCCTGAACTTCCAAGTCCTTCAGCTGCTGGATCAGCTGTTCCAATTGCCCGGCCGACAGCGCGCCCGCCTGATTGAACACCATGGCGCCGTCCTTGATGGCGATCAGCGTGGGAATGGAGCGGATCTTGAAATGGCTGGCCAGCGCCTGCTGCTCTTCGGTATTGATCTTGCCGAAGACGATGTCCGGGTGTTTTGCGGCAGCGGCCTCGAAAGTGGGGCCGAACATCTTGCACGGGCCGCACCACGGCGCCCAGAAATCCAACAGCGTGATGCCCTGCTGCGGGATAGTGCCGTTGAAGTTGTCTGCGTCGAGATTGAGGTAACTCATCTTGTATCCTTATCGGCAATGCGTGTTCATGACACTTTACAAGATGGGCGCTGGGGAGAATGGGCGCAAGAGGATGCGCCCATTGTATTTCATCATGCCCGCGATAGCGGATGCTTATCGCCGACGGGCATCAGCGCTTTTGCAGGCTCCAGCACTGATGGATCTTGCGGTTGCGGAAATCTTCCGGCACCGATTGCGCGCTCAAATCACGGATCAGATAGTCTTCATTCAGACGCTCGTCCAGCTCGAAGCTGCGCAGGTTGTTGGAGAAGTAAAGCTTGCCGCCCGGCGCCAGCAGCGCCATCGCGTAATCTATCAGCCAGACATGGTCGCGCTGCACATCCAAGATGTCCCGCATCTTCTTGGAGTTGGAAAAGGTCGGCGGGTCCATCACGATCAGGTCGAACCGCTTGCCCTCCTCCACCGCATCCTCCAGATACTGAAACGCGTCGGCGCGGATCAACTGATGGCGCGCCGGATCCAGGCCATTCAGCTCGAAATTGCGCCGCGACCAATCCTGATAGGTATTGGACATGTCCACTGTTTCCGAGCTGGCCGCCCCGCCGGCTCCGGCGTAGACGGTGAAGCTGCCGGTATAGGCGAACAGATTGAGAAAACGCTTGCCGGCGGCTTCCCCGCGCACCCGCTGGCGGGTATTGCGGTGGTCGAGAAACAGGCCGGTGTCCAGATAGCGGTCCAGATTGACGATGAAGCGTTGGCCAAACTCCTCGACGATGAAGTCATCGCCCTCGCGGCCCACTTTCTCGTACTGGCTGACGCCCTTCTGGCGGCGGCGGTTCTTCAGCGTCACGGCGGCGGCGGCAATGCCGGTAACCTGCTCGATGGCGGCCACCACCGCATCTATCCAGGCGCGGTATTCGTCGTCGGCCAGTTCCCAGCCGGTGTCGTACTCCTGCAGATGCACCTTGCCACCGTAGATGTCGACGGCGAAGGGAAACTGCGGCACATCCTTGTCGTAGGCGCGCCAGGCGTCCAGGCCCTGGCGGCGCGCCCATTTGGCGTAGTGCTTGTAATTCTTGGCCAGCCGGTTGGCAAATGCGCTGACATCCTGCATATCGAACCCTCAAATCCCGTAAAGCAAACGCGCCAGACTCGGCTGGCGCGGCATTCAATTCTAGTTCCGCATTATAGCGGTAAGCGCGGTCTCAGCCGTTGGAATACATCGCCAGCATCTTGCGGTACACCGGCTCCGGCAAATACTGGCGGATCACGCCCTCCCAGCCGCGCGGCCCCACCAATCCCTTGACCATGGTCGACGAGACTTCCGCGTACTCGCGCGGCGGCAGCAGGAAGATGGTGGTGATATCCGGGTGCAGGTCGGAGTTGATGTAGCGCATGGTGCGCTCGTACTCGTAGTCGCTGGCGGTGCGAATGCCGCGCACGATGTAGTTGGCGCCCACGCTTTGCGCGTAGTTGACCAGAAACTGGTTCTCGAACACGTCAACCCTCAGCTTGCTGAAACCGACGGTGACTTCGCGCAGCAGCCCCACCCGCTGATCGACATCGAAGGTGCAGTGCTTGTCCGGGTTCACCCCGACCGCCACGATGAGTTCGTCGAACAGCTCCACGGCTTCGCGAATCATCCACAGGTGGCCATTGGTCACCGGGTCGAAACTTCCGGCATACACGGCTCTCTTCAATTGACGTTTTCCTTTGGATTTTGGCATGGGTTCCATGGCGAATGTAGCGTGCGGGGGGTGGATGGTAAAGGAATATTTGTGCGATGCGGCAAAATGGCGCCGCATCGCGCGGCCGGTCAAAAAACGGTCACAACTGGCAATTGATCATCCAGCCAATGCCGAATTTATCATTGAAGCAGCCAAAAAGCGCGCCCCAGAAGGTCTTGTTCAGCGGCACCGTCACCGTGCCGCCGGCGCTCAGCGCCGCGAATGCTTTCTCGGCCGCGGCGACATCCCCCTCCAGATTGATGGACAAGGTCACCTGCTGGCTGGACGCAAGCGGACGGCTGGTATCGGAGATCATCAGCACATTGCCGCCGAAAACCAGCCGCGCGTGCATGATCCAGTTCGGATCGGCATCGCCCATGCCCTCCACCTCCTTCGGCGCCTCAGAATAGCGCATCAGCATCGCGATTTCGCCATCCAGCGCCTGACAGTAGAAATTCAGCGCTTCTTCGGCCCGACCATTCAAACTCAGATAAGGATACAGATTCATGCTTTGCCTCCCTGCTGGTGATGGGGCGTCCAGTGTAACGCCGGTCTTACGCCATTAAAATAAAAAAGCCCGCCGCGCCTAGCGCGACGGGCCTGCTGTGCCGAAAACGGCCTCAGCCGTTGATTTCCTCTGCCCGATGACAGGCTATCATCCGCTGATCCAGCTCGCGCAGCTGCGGCACCTCCGCCTGGCAGCGCTCCTTGGCGTACGGACAACGTTTGTGGAAGGCGCAACCGGACGGCGGCTTGAGCGGGCTGGGCAGCTCGCCCTCGATCTTGATCTTGATGCGGCGGTCTTCCGGATGGATGGACGGCGTCGCCGACAACAACGCCTGAGTGTAAGGGTGCAACGGACGGCCGTAAACGCGGGCCTTGTCGCCCACCTCCACCGCACGGCCCAGATACATCACCATCAGCTCGTCCGCCACATGCTCCACCACCGCCAGATTGTGCGAGATGAACACATAGGCGGTGTTGAACTCTTCCTGCAGATCCATGAACAAATTGAGTACCTGCGCCTGGATCGAGACATCGAGCGCGGAAGTCGGCTCGTCCGCCACCACGATCTTGGGGTTGAGCATCATCGCGCGGGCGATGGCGATGCGCTGGCGCTGGCCGCCGGAGAACATGTGCGGGTAGCGGAAATAGTGCTCCGGGCGCAGGCCGACGCGGGTCATCATCGAGCGCACCTGATCCTCGCGCTCCTTGGCCGACAGATCGGTATTGATCAGCAGCGGCTCGGATAGCTGCGAGCCTATCTTCTGGCGCGGATTGAGCGAACCGTAAGGGTTCTGGAACACCATCTGCACCTTGCGCCGCATCGCTTTCAACTCCGCGCCGCCGGCGGTGGCCGCATCCAGGCCGTCGAGCAACAGCGAGCCGGAAGTCGGCGGTTCGATCAGCGTCAGCTGGCGCGCCAGCGTGGACTTGCCGCAGCCGGATTCGCCCACCACCGCCAGCGTACGGCCGGCGGACAATTCGAACGAGACGCCGCCCAGCGCCTTCACCTGCGCCTTGGGCTGGAACCAGCCCTGCGCCACATCGTAGTAGCGGGTCAGATCCCGCGCTTGCAAAACGCTAGTCATGCTGCTTCTCCTTGGCCAGCAGGGGGTAGTGGCAACGCACCGCGCCATTGGGCTGCGGGGTGAGTCCGGGCCGCTGGCTGCGGCAGTTCTCCTGCACATACGGGCAACGCGGCGACAACAAGCAGCCGCTGGGGCGGTCGTACTGCCCCGGCACGATGCCCGGCAGCGTGGCCAACCGGTGCGCGCCCTTGCTGTGTTCCGGAATGGACGACAACAGCGCCTCGGTGTACGGATGCGCCGGCTGGCGGAAAATGCCGGGAACGCGGCCCACTTCGGCCGCCTGGCCCGCGTACATCACCACCAGCCGCTGCGCCACTTCCGCCACCACCGCCAGATCGTGGGTGATCAGGATCAGCGCCATGTTCTGGCTCTTCTGCAAGGACACCAGCAATTCCATGATCTGCGCCTGGATGGTGACATCGAGCGCGGTGGTCGGCTCGTCTGCGATCAACAGCTTGGGGCTGCAGGCGATAGCCATGGCGATGGCCACCCGCTGGCTCATGCCGCCGGACAGCTGGTGCGGATAGGCAGAGAGCCGAGTCGCCGCCGCCGGGATCTCCACCTGCTGCATCAGTTCCAGCGCGCGCGCCTTCAAGGCCGCGCCGCGCAGACCCTGGTGCACTTTCAGCACTTCCATGATCTGGTAGCCGACAGTGTAACTGGGATTCAGCGCCGTCATCGGGTCCTGGAAGATCATCGAGATGTCCTTGCCGACGATCTTGCGTCGGCCGCGTGCCGAAATGGTCAGCAGGTCTTTGCCGTCGAAGCTCAGCTCGTCGGCGACGATGCGGCCCTGCCCTTCCAGCAGGCCCATCATCGCCATCATGGTGACCGACTTGCCGGAGCCGGACTCGCCGACGATACCGACGATCTCGCCCTGCTCTACCGCCAGGTCCAGCCCTTCCACCGCGCGGAAGGGATTGTTCTCGGCGCCGAACTCCACCGAGAGATTCTTGATTTGCAACAGACTCATATTTTTATCCTCAGGCGGCGCGCTTCAGCTTGGGATCCAGCGCGTCGCGCAGGCCGTCGCCCATCAGGTTGATCGCCAGCACCGACAGCAGAATGGTCAGGCCCGGCAGCGTCACCACCCACCAGGCGCTCTCGATGTAGTCGCGCGCGGACGCGAGCATGGTGCCCCATTCCGGCGTCGGCGGCTGCACGCCCAGGCCGAGGAAGCCCAGCGCGGCGATTTCAAGAATGGCGGAGGAAAAGCTCATGGTGGCGTGCACGATCAAGGGCGCCATGCAGTTGGGCAGCACGGTGACGAACATCAGCCGGAACAGGCCGGCGCCGGCCACGCGCGAGGCCACCACGTAGTCGCGGTTGAGCTCGGTCATCGCCGAGGCGCGCGTCAGGCGCACATAGGCCGGCAGCGACACGGTGGCGATGGCGATCATCGCGTTGGTCAGGCCCGGCCCGAGGATGGCCATGATGGCCACCGCCAACAACAGCGACGGCAGCGCCATCATGATGTCCATCAGCCGCATGATGCTGGAACCCAGCACCTTGGGGAAGAAGGCGGCCAACAGCCCCAGCACTACGCCGGGGACCAGCGCCATCAGCACCGACATCAGGCCGATGAACAAGGACAGCCGCGCGCCGTGGATCAACCGCGACAGGATATCGCGGCCCAGTTCGTCGGTGCCGAACACGAACTGCAGGCTGCCGCCGGCTTGCCACGACGGCGGCGTCAGCAGGTGGTCGCGGTATTGTTCGATCGGACTGTACGGCGCCAGCACCGGCGCCAGCAGCGCACAGGACACGATCACGATGACGAAGATCAGCCCGGCGACAGCGCCCTTGTTGTGGGCGAAGCCCTGCCAGAACTCCTTCAACGGCGACGGATAGGACAGCGCCAGGTCGACTGCCGGCGCGGCAGCCTGGTTTTGCGTTGCATTGCTCATGTTGGATTCCCGCTTACTTGGCATGACGGATGCGCGGATTGGCGATGCCGTACAGGATGTCGACGATGAAGTTGGTGACGATCACCAGCGTGGCCACCATCAGGATGCCGTTCTGCACCACCGGGTAGTCGCGGCGGGCGATGGCGTCGATCAGCCATTTGCCGACGCCGGGCCAGGAGAAGATGGTCTCGGTCAGCACCGCGCCGCCCATCAGCGTGCCCACCTGCAGGCCGATCACGGTCAGCACCGGGATCAGGGCGTTGCGCAAGGTGTGGATGAAGATCACCCGCGCCGGCGACAACCCCTTGGCGCGCGCGGTACGGACATAGTCCTCGCGCAGCACTTCCAGCATCGACGAGCGCGTCATCCGCGCGATCACCGCCAGCGGAATGGTGCCCAGCACGATGGACGGCAGGATCAGGTGCGACAGCGCGCTCCTGAAGGCGCCGGCATTGCCTTCCGGGTCGGCCATCTCGGCCAGGTAGCTGTCTATCAGCATAAAGCCGGTGCGCGGGTGGATGTCGAACATCAGATCCATCCGGCCCGACACCGGGGTCCAGCCCAGCTTGACCGAGAAGAACATGATCAGGATCAGGCCCCACCAGAAGATCGGCATGGAAAAGCCGGTCAGCGAGATGCCCATCACGCCGTGATCGAACAGCGAGCCGCGCTTGATCGCCGCCAGCACGCCGGCCAGCAGCCCCCAGACAATGGCGAACAGCAGCGCCGACAAGGCCAGCTCCAGCGTGGCCGGGAACAGGGTCTTGAATTCGGTCCAGACGCCCACCTTGGTCACCAGGGATTCGCCCAGATTGCCGTGCAGCAGGTTGACGACGTAGTCCAGATACTGCGCGTACAAGGGCTTGTCCAGCCCCAGGCGGTGCAACGCCTCGGCGTGCAGCTTGGGGTCGAGCGTGCGCTCGCCGACCATCACCTCAACCGGGTCGCCGGGAATCATGCGGATCAACCCGAAAGTCAGCAGGGTGATGCCGAAGAAGGTGGGCACCAGCAGGCCCAGCCTCCGCAGAATGAATGCAAACATGGATAAACTCTCCTGGACGCGGACGCGGCTTGAACGCCGCGCGCGCCATCTAACCCAGACATCGCGTGCAGGGAATCGACACAGGAGGAGAAATAGAGAATCGCCGTCTGGCGAAGAGAGAAAAACGGGTGCCGGGCAGCGGACAGGCAACTAAACCACCCACCAGCCTTAGCTGCAGCCACTGCCGCGGCGAGGGGAACAATATCAGCCTCCCCGGCCCTGCGGCTTGACGCAGGTCAAGCCGGCCTCAAGCCGGCTCCTTGCCCTCGCCTCCACTCCATTCCTGTGCAGATACTGCCATGTAGACGCCGGCGCCCTCTCTAGCGGACGGCTGCCTGCGCCTACACTTGTCTCAAAGCGGGGGGAGCGCGCTCCCCGCCGCCTCATGTGATTACGTCCTGCTCGGACCGCCTTACTTGACGCTGACGCCGTAGAAGGAGTTCAGGCCGAACGGGCTGACCTTGAAGCCCTGCACCGACTTCAGCATCGGCTGGTTGACGGTGGAGTGGGCGATGGCGGTGTAGGGCAGCTGCTGCTTCACGATCTCCTGCGCCTTCATGTACAGCTTGGTGCGCTCGGCGACGTTGGCGGTGCTCTTGCCCTTCTGGATCAGGTCTTCAAACGGCTTGTAGCACCACTTGGCGAAGTTGTTGCCGTTGAGCGCGTCGCAGCCCAGCTGGGTGCCCAGCCAGTTGTCCGGATCGCCGTTGTCGCCGGTCCAGCCGATCAGCATCGCGTCGTGCTCGCCGGCCTTGGCGCGCTTGATGTACTCGCCCCACTCGTAGGAGGTGATCTTGGCCTTGACGCCGATCTTGGCCCAGTCGGACTGGATCATTTCCGCCATCAGCTTGGCGTTGGGGTTGTACGGGCGCTGAACCGGCATCGCCCACAAGGTGATTTCAAAGCCGTTGGGATAGCCGGCCTTGGCCAGCAGCGCCTTGGCCTTGGCCACGTCGTAAGGCGCGTCCTTCAAGCTCTTGTTGTACGACCACTGGGTCGGCGGCATCGGATTGGTGGCCGCCTGGCCGGCGCCCTGGTACACCGCCTGCAGGATGGCCTTCTTGTTGATGGACATGTCCAGCGCCTGGCGCACTTCCAGCTTGTCCATCGGCTTGTGCTTGACGTTATAGGCGAGGTAGCCCAGGTTGAAGCCGGCCTGCGCGATCACGTTCATCTTGGGATCGGCCTTCATCGCGGCGATGTCGGTCGGTCGCGGGAAGGTGGTGATCTGGCACTCGCCAGCCTTCAGCTTCTGATAGCGCACCGAGGCGTCGGTGGTGATGGCGAACACCAGGTTGTCCACCTTGGGGCCGTCAGCCTTGTCCCAGTACTGCTTGTTGGCGGCGAAGCGAATCTGCGCGTCCTTCTGGTAGCGCTTGAAGATGAACGGGCCGGTGCCCACCGGCTGCTGGTTGATCAGCTGCGGCTTGCCGTCCTTCAGCAGCTTATCGGCGTATTCGCCCGACTGGATGGAGGCGAAGCTCATCGCCAGGTTCTGCACAAAGGCGGCGTCCACCTTCTTCAGCGCGAACTTGACGGTATACGGGTCCACCTTCTCCACCTTGACGATGTTCTCGTCCATGCCCATGTCGGAGAAGTACGGGAATTCGGTCGGGTAGGCCTTGCGGAACGGATTATTCTTGTCGATCATGCGGTTGAAGGTGAACAGCACGTCGTCTGCGTTGAAATCGCGCGTAGGCTTGAAGTAGTCGGTGGTCTGGAACTTGACGCCCTTGCGCAGGTGGAAGGTGTAGGACAGTCCGTCGGCGGCCACATCCCATTTCTCCGCCAGGCCCGGCACCACCTTGGTGCCGCCGCGCTGGAATTGCACCAGGCGGTTGAAGACGGTTTCCGCGGCGGCGTCGAAATCGGTGCCTGTGGTGTACTGGCCCGGGTCGAAGCCGGCCGGGCTACCCTCCGAGCAGAACACCAGAGTGCCGGCGGCATGCGCCGCCAATGAAGAACCCGCGATCGCGCCTGCAACCAGCAGCTTTTTGAAAGCTTGCATAATGTTTCCCTTTTCCTTTGTCCAGACTATTTACAGTCTTTTCTGATATTCAACCTGAGCCTTGTGACTTGGCTGGTGGGGGATACATTATGCACAGAGGGCGCTTTTGACAAGCGCCCTCTGGCTTTTTTATGGCGGCCGCAGCCATGACGGCTGCCAGCCGTGACAGCGGATTACTGCTTCTTCAACACCACGGAACCGACGGAATAGCCCGCGCCGAAAGAAGAGATGACGCCGACATCGCCCGCCTGAAGATCATGCGAATGCAGATGGAAGGCGATGATGGAGCCGGCCGAACTGGTGTTGGCATAACGATCCAGTATCACCGGCGCTTCGACATTGTCGGCGTCGCGCCCCAGCACCCGGCGGGCGATCAGCTGGTTCATCGCCAAATTGGCCTGGTGCAGCCAGAAACGGCGCACATCGGCGGCGCCGATCTGCAGGCTGTCCAGATGGCTGACGATGTGCTCGCCCACCATAGGGCAGACCTCCTTGAACACCTTGCGGCCCTGCTGGATGAACAACTTGTCCGGCTGGCCGATGCCAGCCTCGTCGCAGCGGTTGAGGAAGCCGAAATTGTTGCGGATGTTGTTGGAGAACAGCGTGGCCAGCTTGCAGCCCAGCACCTCGAAACGCTGCGCCGAGGTCGCGGCGTCGGCGCGCTCCAGCACCACCGCGGTGCAGGCGTCGCCGAAGATGAAATGGCTGTCGCGGTCGCGGAAGTTCAGGTGGGCGGAGCAGATCTCGGGGTTAACCATCAGCACCGCGCGCGCCTGGCCGCTGGCAATGGCATTGACCGCGGTCTGGATGCCGAAGGTGGCCGACGAGCAGGCGACGTTCATATCGAACGCGTAGCCATTGATACCCAGCGCCTGCTGCACCTCCACCGCCATCGCCGGGTACGGCCGTTGCATATTGGAGCAGGCGACGATCACCATGTCGATGTCGGCGGCGAGACGCCCGGCCGCGGCCAGCGCCTCGCGCGCCGCATTGACAGCCATTTCGGCCTGCAGCGACAACTCGTCGTTGCCGCGCTCCGGCAGATGCGGCGTCATCCGCGCCGGATCGAGCACGCCGCTCTTGTCCATCAGAAAGCGCTGCTTGATGCCCGAGGCTTTTTCAATGAACTCAGCGCTGGACTCGGCCAGTTCCGCCACCGCGCCGGCGGCGATCGCCGCCTGGTTGGCGGCGTTGAATTCCCGGACATAGGCATTGAACGCCTCCACCAGCTCGGCATTGCTGACGGCATTGGGCGGGGTGAACAGGCCAGTCCCGCTGATAACAACCTTGTGCATGTTTTTATTCCTTTTCCACCCCCTGTTGCGGGAGCAAGCATGGCGGACAAGCGCCGGCGGACCAGGGTCCCGGACGGCTCGTCGATGCCGGAGCCGGCCCCATGCGGGACGACTCGGCCGAAGATTGCAGCGATTTTACACAAGCCCCCGCAAAAAGTAAGAAATCCATAGCCGGCAACAAGTTAAAGCTAGTAAAATATTCGGCTTTACTGCATCCGGTGGCAGGTGTGCCTGACAAATACTTGACTAATTTAGTCGGATATTAGGTATAATCTGGGACAGTACCACCCACCGGAACGAAAACCCATGCGCCTCACCACCAAAGGACGTTTTGCCGTCACTGCCATGCTGGATCTCGCCATGCGCGAGCAGGGCGGCCCAGTCACCCTGGCCGGCATCAGCGAACGCCAGAGCATCTCGTTGTCCTACCTGGAGCAGCTGTTCGGCAAGCTCCGGCGCGCCGAGTTGGTGGACAGCGTGCGCGGTCCCGGCGGCGGCTATACCCTGGCCAAGGAAACGCGCGAGATTTCGGTGGCCGACATCATCACCGCGGTCGACGAACCGGTGGACGCCACCCAGTGCGGCGGTCGCGAGAACTGCCGCGGCAGCCAGCGCTGCATGACGCATGACTTGTGGACCAACCTCAACGTCACCATATTCGACTACCTCTCCAAGGTAAGCCTTGCCAGCCTGGTCGCCGAACAGGCCGAGCAGCACGCCAAGGAGACCAGCGTGGTGCAGGACAAGCGCGACAGCTGTAGCACCCCTCACCTTGCCGCTGCCAGCCGAGCCCTGTAAGCGCCTGAACATCTTGTGGAGATTATGTAAATGAGCCAGCCCAAGCTACCGATCTATCTGGATTACTCGGCCACCACTCCGGTGGACCCGCGCGTCGCCGAAAAAATGATTCCCTACCTGACCGGGAAGTTCGGCAACCCCGCCTCCCGCAGCCACAGCTTCGGCTGGGAAGCGGAAGAAGCGGTCGAGAACGCGCGCGTCGAAGTAGCCCGGCTGATCGGTGCCGATCCCAAGGAAATCGTCTGGACCTCCGGCGCCACCGAGTCCGACAACCTGGCGATCAAGGGCGCCGCCCAGTTCTACAAGAGCAAGGGCAAACACCTGATCACCGTCAAGACCGAGCACAAGGCGGTGCTGGACACCTGTCGCGAACTGGAACGCCAGGGCTTCGAAGTCACTTATCTGGACGTGCAGGACAACGGCCTGATCGACCTGGAAAAATTCAAGGCCGCGATCCGCCCGGACACCATCGTGGTATCTGTGATGTACGTCAACAACGAGATCGGCGTGATCCAGGACATTCCGCAGATCGGCGAGATCTGCCGCGAGAAAGGCATCATCTTCCACGTTGACGCCACCCAGGCGCCGGGCAAGGTCAAGATCGACCTCGCCACGCTGAAAGTCGACCTGATGAGCCTGTCCGCGCACAAGGTGTACGGCCCCAAGGGCATAGGCGCGCTGTACGTGCGCCGCAAGCCGCGCGTGCGCCTGGAAGCGCAGATGCACGGCGGCGGCCATGAGCGCGGCTTCCGCTCCGGCACCCTCGCCAGCCATCAGATCGTCGGCATGGGCGAAGCCTTCCGCATCGCCCGCGAGGACATGGACAGCGAAAACGAGCGCATCCGCATGCTGCGCGACCGGCTGTGGAACGGCATCAAGGACATGGAAGAGGTCTACATCAACGGCGACATCGACCAGCGCGTGCCGCACAACCTAAATGTCAGCTTCAACTTCGTCGAAGGCGAAAGCCTGATCATGGCCATCAAGGATCTGGCCGTGTCCAGCGGCTCGGCCTGCACCTCGGCCTCGCTGGAGCCGTCCTACGTGCTGCGCGCGCTGGGACGCAACGACGAGATGGCGCACAGCTCCATCCGCTTCACCCTCGGCCGCTTCACCACCGAGGAAGAGATCGACTTCACCATCGCGCTGTTGAAGTCCAAAATCGGCAAGCTGCGCGAACTGTCGCCGTTGTGGGAGATGTTCAAGGACGGCGTCGACCTCAACAGCGTGCAGTGGGCTGCGCACTAATCCATCAAGATTGCCCGCGCCGCGCGGCGCGGGCTGGCAGGAGAAAATCATGGCATACAGCGACAAGGTAATGGATCATTACGAGAATCCGCGCAATGTGGGTTCCTTCGAAAAGGGCGACGACAGCATCGGCACCGGCATGGTCGGCGCGCCGGCCTGCGGCGACGTGATGAAGCTGCAGATCAAGGTGGGCGCCGACGGCGTGATTGAAGACGCCAAGTTCAAGACTTACGGCTGTGGCTCCGCCATCGCCTCCTCCTCCCTCGTCACCGAGTGGGTGAAGGGCAAGTCGCTGGACGAGGCGCTGACCATCAAGAACACCGCCATCGCCGAGGAACTGGCGCTGCCGCCGGTGAAGATCCACTGCTCCATCCTGGCCGAAGACGCGATCAAGGCCGCGGTGGAAGACTATAAACAGAAGCACGGCAAGTAATCCGGGAACGGTTATGGCACTTACTCTCTCCGAACGCGCCGCCGCCCATATCAGCGCTTTTATCGCCAAGCGCGGCAAGGGCTTGGGCGTGCGCCTTGGCGTGAAGACCTCCGGCTGTTCCGGCATGGCCTACAAGCTGGAGTTCGTCGATGTCGCCAACGACGACGACCTGCGCTTCGACAGCCATGGCGTCTCCATCTTCACCGACGCCAAGAGCCTGGCCTATCTGGACGGCACCGAGCTGGACTACGGCAAGGAAGGCCTGAACGAGGGCTTCAAGTTCAACAACCCCAACGTCAAGAACGAGTGCGGTTGCGGCGAGAGCTTCAACGTCTGATCCCTGGCGCCGCGCCAGCCCCGGCGGAGCGTTGACGGCCAAGACGTCATCCTCCGCCTTGTTCTTTGGCGGAACGCAATGCATACCCGTCCTTCTGGAAGCCTGATGAACACCGATTTCAGCCAAGACTTCTTCAACCTGTTCGGCCTGCCGCGGCGTTTCGCCATCGACAGACAACAGCTGGACGGCGCCTGGCGCGCCGCCGCCGCCCAGGTTCACCCCGACCGCTACGCCGCCAGCTCCGACGCCGAAAAACGCAGCGCGCTGATGCTGTCCACCCGCGTCAACGAAGCCTACCAGACGCTGAAATCGCCGTTGTCGCGCGCCCGCTACCTGCTGCTGCTGTCCGGCGTCGACACCCAGGAGGAAAGCAACACCGCGATGCCGGGCGACTTCCTGATGGCGCAGATGGAATGGCGCGAGGACATCGACGACGCCCGCCGCGACCTGGCCCGGCTGGAAACCCTGTCATCCCGGCTGCGCGGCGAGGTGAAATCGCTGCTGTCTACGCTGGAACAGGCGCTGGACAGCCGCGCCGACTTGGACGGCGCCACCGTTCTGGTGCGAAAATTGCGTTTCATGGAAAAGCTGGACCAGGAAATCGGCGACGCCATCGAAAGCCTGCTGGATTGATCCGGCTGCGACGCCGCCCCTGAGCAACGACACAAAGACCACCACGACATGGCTCTACTGCAAATCGCCGAACCCGGCCTCTCCGCCGCTCCGCACCAACACCGCCTGGCCGTAGGCATAGACCTGGGCACCACCAACTCGCTGGTGGCCACCGTCAAGAGCGGCTCCGCCGCCGTTCTGCCGGACGAGCACGGCCGCAGCCTGCTGCCATCGGTAGTGCGCTACGGCGCGGATGGCGTGCTGGCGGTGGGATACGAGGCGCAACGCGAACAGAACCGCGATCCGCACAACACCATCGTCTCGGTCAAGCGCTTCATGGGCCGCGGCCTGTCCGACCTGAAAGACATCGGCAGCCTGCCTTACCGCTTCGTCGACGCCCCCGGCATGCTGCAACTGCATACGTGCGCCGGCGTCAAGAGCCCGGTGGAAGTGTCATCCGACATCCTGCGCGCTCTGAAACAGCGCGCGGAAGACAGCCTGGGCGGCGAACTGACCGGCGCGGTGATCACCGTGCCGGCCTATTTCGACGACGCCCAGCGCCAGGCCACCAAGGACGCCGCCCGCCTGGCCGGCCTCAATGTGCTGCGCCTGCTCAACGAACCCACCGCCGCCGCCATCGCCTACGGCCTGGACAACGGCAGCGAGGGCACCTACGTGGTGTACGACCTGGGCGGCGGCACGCTGGACGTGTCCATCCTCAAGCTGAGCCGCGGCGTATTCGAAGTGCTGTCCACCAGCGGCGACTCGGCGCTGGGCGGCGACGACTTCGACCACCGCGTGTTCTGCTGGATGCTGGAATCCGCCGGCCTGTCAGGCCTGTCCGCCCACGACATGCGCCTGTTGCACACCCGCGCGCGCGAAGCCAAGGAAGCGCTGACCGACCACGCCGTCACCCGCATCACCGCCATCCTGTCCGACGGCCAGGCGCTGGACCTGGAGCTGGATCAGAAGCAGTTGCACCAGATCACCAAAACCCTGGTGGACAAGACCCTGCTGCCGGTGCGCAAGGCGTTGCGCGACGCCCGCATCGCACCGGAAGACGTCCAGGGCGTGGTGATGGTGGGCGGCGCCACCCGCATGCCGCATGTGCAGAAGGCCGTGGCCGACTTCTTCAGCCGGGTGCCGCTGACCAACCTCGATCCCGACAAGGTGGTGGCGCTGGGCGCCGCCATCCAGGCCAATGTGCTGGCCGGCAACAAGCAGGACGACGAGTGGCTGCTGCTGGACGTGCTGCCGCTGTCGCTGGGCATCGAGACCATGGGCGGCCTCACCGAAAAGATCATCCCGCGCAACAGCACCATTCCGGTGGCGCGCGCGCAGGACTTCACCACCTTCAAGGACGGCCAGACCGCGATGTCCATCCACGTGCTGCAGGGCGAGCGCGAACTGGTGTCCGATTGCCGCAGCCTGGCCAAATTCGTGCTGTCCGGCATTCCGCCGATGGTGGCGGGCGCGGCGCGCATCCGCATCACCTTCCAGGTGGACGCCGACGGCCTGCTGGCCGTCACCGCGCGCGAGCAGACCTCCGGCGTGGAAGCCAGCATCGAGGTGAAGCCGTCATACGGCCTGTCCGACGACGAAATCAGCCGCATGCTGACCGAGTCGATGGCCAACGTGCATGAAGACATCGAGGCGCGCAAGCTGCGCGAGGCCATCGTCGACGCCGAAAGCCTGCGCGACGCCACCCGCAACGCGCTGGCTCGGGACGGCGACCTGCTCGACGACGCCGAACAAGCCGCAGTGGCGGTCGCGGTGGACACCATCGAGCGAGCCATCGCCGACGGCGTCACCCGCCGCATCAACGAGGCCACCGCCGCGCTCAACCACGCCACCGAAACCTTCGCCGCCCGCCGCATGGACCGCAATATCCAACGCGCGTTGAAGGGCCACAAGATTACCGATCTGTAAGGATACGCCATGCCGCGCATCATCGTTTTGCCCCACGCCGACCTGTGTCCGGAAGGCGCCGTGATAGACAACGCCGAAACCGGCCAGAGCATCTGCGAGGTTCTGCTGGCCCACGACATCGAAATCGAGCACGCCTGTGAGCTGTCCTGCGCCTGCACCACCTGCCACTGCATCGTGCGCGAAGGCGGCGGCTCGCTGAACGAGGCCGACGAGCTGGAGGAAGACCTGCTGGACAAGGCCTGGGGCCTGGAAGCGCAATCGCGCCTGTCCTGCCAGGCCCTCGTCGCCGACGAGGACCTGGTGATCGAGATTCCGCGCTACACCATCAACCACGCCCGCGAGCACCACTGAGCCAGGAGAAGCGACATGAAATGGACCGACGTCAACGACATCGCCATCGAACTGGCCGATGCCCATCCCGAAGTGGACCCGAAAACCGTGCGCTTCGTCGACCTGCACAACTGGGTGGTGATGCTGCCCGGCTTTGACGACGACCATAGCCGCGGCGGCGAACGGGTGCTGGAGGCGATCCAGCAGGCCTGGATAGACGAAGCGGAATAATCCGCCGTTCCGCTCCCCAGCATGCCCCGCCCGCGCGGGGCATGCTGCTTTTTGCAAGCTACGCGGATGAAAAAGCGCGATGGCGGGGGTATGATCCAACAACCTGCGCCGGCAATGACGCCCGCCCGAGATACGGAGCCGCTATGTTCACCCTGGTCATCGGCAACAAGAATTACTCTTCATGGTCGCTGCGTCCCTGGCTGGTGCTGAAAATGCTGGACGAGCCATTCAATGAACAGCAGATAGACCTGTACTTGTCGGACAGCAAGGCCCGCATCCTCGCCGCCAACCCGGCAGGCAAGGTGCCGGTGCTGGTGGACGACAAGCTCAGGGTGTGGGATTCGCTGGCGATCTGCGAATACCTGGCGGAATGCTTCCCCGGCGCCCGCCTGTGGCCGGACGACGCCAGACTGCGCGCCGTCGCCCGCTCCATCGCGGCGGAAATCCACTCCGGCTTCGCCGCGCTGCGGCAGAGCCTGTCGATGGACATCTCGCTCAGGCAGATAGATTACGAAAGCTCGCCGGCGGTGGAGTCCGACATCGCGCGCATCGTCTCGCTATGGGAAGAGCACCGGCAGCGGCATGCGGCCGACGGCGAGTTCCTGTTCGGCCGCTTCTCCATCGCCGATGCCTTTTTCGCGCCGATCTGCACCCGCTTCGAAACCTACAACGTCAAGCTGCCGCACGTCTCGCAGGCCTATGTCCGCCATATCCTGACCCTGCCGGCCATGCAGGAGTGGTATCGAGCCGCCCGCGAGGAAGGGCAACGGCAAGCTTAGTCAATTCTGTCGCAAATCGGGTGGAACAACGCGCCATAAGTCATTAGAATGGCGCGTTTTTTATCATTTCATTACACCAAGGAATCCCGACATGAGCACCCCCTTCATCATTGGCGTTGCCGGAGGTAGCGGCAGCGGCAAAACCACGGTTACCAACAAAGTGCTGGAAACCATTGGTTCCGAGATGGCGGCGGTGATCATCCAGGATTACTACTATCGCGACCAGAGCCACCTGACCTTCGAGCAGCGCCTGGGCACCAACTACGACCACCCTCAAGCTTTCGACTGGCCGCTGCTGATCTCTCACATCGACGACCTGCGCAACGGCCGCGCCATCGAAATGCCGGTGTACGACTTCGCCAACCACACCCGCTCCGACCGCACCGTCACCATCAACCCGGCGCCGGTGATCGTGATCGAAGGCCTGTTCCCGCTGTACGACGCCGCGCTGCGCGAAATGATGTCGCTGAAGATCTTCGTCGACACCGACTCCGACGTGCGCTTCATCCGCCGCCTCAAGCGCGACATCGCCGAGCGCGGCCGCACCATGGAAAACGTGATCGAGCAGTACCTGTCCACCGTGCGGCCCATGCACAACCAGTTCATCGAGCCGACCAAGCGCTTCGCCGACGTGATCCTGCCCCACGGCGCCAACGACCCGGCGGTGGACATCATCACCACCAAGGTGGCCAGCCTGATGGTGTAACCCTGTGTTTGGCACAGGCGACGCTCTGCGCCGCTTGTGTCCTCTCCCTGCTCCCATCTCCGGAACCCGCGTCCTGCCGCGCCAGACCGGAACTTTCCTGTCGCTCCCCGGCTCTGAACCGGCTCCCCGATGGCGTATGCCGTCAGCCCTGCTCAACCACCCCGTGATCGAAAGTGCCCATGCGCCCCGCCAAGCCACGCCTCCTCCCGCTACTGCCGTTTCTGATCGCCAGCCTGCTCTCCGCCGGCAGCCACGCCGCCTCCCGGGGCGATCCCGCCTTCGTCAAGCAAGCCGTGGATCAAACCATACAGCCGCTGATGGAAAGGCTCGCCATTCCCGGCATGGCGGTGGCCGTCACCATCGACGGCAAGCACTACCTCTACAACTATGGCCTGGCATCGAAGCAAGAGCACTTGCCGGTGACGGACAGCACCTTGTTCGAGATCGGCTCGCTCAGCAAGACCTTCACCGCCACGCTGGCGGCTTATGCCCAGGAACAGGGCAAGCTGTCGCTGGCCGACACCCCCGGAAAATACCTACCGGCCCTGCGCGGCAGCCCATTGGACCAGGCCAGCCTGTTGAACCTGGCCACGCAAACCTCCGGCCTGCCCCTGTTCGTGCCGGACAGCGTCAGCGACGACGACAAGCTGATGGACTACCTGAAACACTGGCAACCCAGCCAGCCGATAGGCAGCTACCGCGTCTACTCCAATCTGGGCATAGGCGCGCTCGGCATGATTTCGGCGCAAAGCCTGGGCATGCGCTACGCGGATGCGATAGAGAAGCGCCTGTTCCCCGCCCTGGGTTTGCGCCACAGCTACGTCGAGGTGCCGGCGGACAAAATGCCGGACTACGCCCAGGGCTATACCAAGCAGGATGCGCCGACCAGGATGAGCCCGGGAGTGCTGGCCGCCGAGGCCTATGGCCTGCGCGCCAGCGCCGCCGATCTGGCGCGCTTTTTGGACGCCAATATGCGGCAGGGCAAACTGGACAGCCAGTGGCAACGCGCCGTGGACGCCACCCATGTTCCATACTTCCAGGCCGGCGTGCTGACCCAGGACCTGATCTGGGAGCAGTACCCGTATCCGCTGCAATTGAAGCAACTGCTTGCCGGCAACGCGCCGGATTACATCTATCAAGGCATGCCGGCCCGCAAACTGCCACAGCCCCAGCCCGCCGCTGCCGATGTCCTGATCAACAAGACCGGCTCAACCAACGGCTTTTCCGCCTATGTCGCCTTCCTTCCCGCCCGCAAGCTGGGAGTGGTGATCCTGGCCAACAAGTCCTATCCGTTAGATGAGCGGGTCAGCGCCGGCTACCGGATACTCGGCAGGCTGGACGGGTCCGCCCCGTCCCCGCGCTGAGCCAGGCGGAACGGGCGCGGCCCGTTCCGGCTCCCCATTGACAGAAAGCCCGCGCAGGGTCAAGAATCGCCACGCCATCCGGCACAACCATCTGGAAACAAGCATGCACACCATCAAACCGCGCAATCCGCTGGCTTGCGCAGCCATCCTGAAGAAGGGCGGCGCGCACGCTCAGAGCCGCTCCGGCCAGCGTCGCGCGCAAAAACAGGCGCTATGGGCCGAACTGGAGCAAGACTGGGATCTTGAGCCAAACCACCGGCAATCCCACCATGCAACGGCCGCCGAACAAGACGCCGGCGAGGCGTTTTTGACTAGGCACGCCCCAAAAGAAACAGGCCATCATCCGATGGCCTGTTTCTTTTGGGGCGTGCCGCCCGACAATTCAGCACAGTTCCTTTACACAACGGCACATGCCGCGCCGGTAAAATGACGGATTGCCTCATCGATGGAATCTCGCCATGAAATGGATCGCCACCACCCTGCTGCTATTGCTGCTTTCCGGCTGCGGCTCCTTCGGTCTCAAGAAACCGCAGGTCAGCCTCAGCAATATCGAACCGGGCAAAAGCACGCTGTTCGAACAGAACTTCACCGTCACCCTGCGCATCAACAACCCCAATCCGATACCGCTGAACGCCAGCGGGCTCAACTTCAAGCTGCTGCTGGGCGACGAGCAACTGGGGGAAGGCGCCAGCGCGCAGCAGCTGTCCATCCCGGCCCAGGGCGAGGGCCTGGTGGCGCTGCAGGTGCATACCTCGCTGGCCGCCTGGATCCGCCAATTGGCCAACTGGCAGAAACTGCCGGGGGGCAAGCTGAACTACGAAATCCGCGGCGAGCTGCAGGGCCTGAACGGCCTGGCCAACCTGCCGTTCAACAACAAGGGCGAATGGCAGCTGCCGGGCGCCGGCAAATGAGCGCTACTGGCGCGGCAAGGCCAGGCAGTTGTTGCCGTCGAAGCTGACGCTCAGCACTTCCTGGGTCTTCTTGTCCACCACAAAATTGGTGGTGCACTGGTAATGGATGCTGCCGCCGCCGCTGACGCCGCCATTCACCCAGCGGCCTGGGGTTTCCACCACCCGGGTCTGGCCGTTGCTGTCGGTGACGCTGAGCTTGGTGCCCGGCTCGAAGCGGGTGTTCTGCGTCAACGGCTGCTGCTCGGTGCTTTCCTTGTCATAGGTATAGAGCGTGTTGCCGTTGGGCATCTTCATGCTCTTGGTCGGCGCGCCCCAGGCTCCCAACAGCTCGTTGATGTCGCGGCCCTGCCAGCGGTACACCTTCTGCGCATACCCCTCCTGGGTGGGAATCATCGAGCAGCCTGCCAGGCTCAGCAGCCATAGCGGTAACCACAGTTTGTTCATCGTCAGCCTTTTCTGATTAGCACGTTCTGCCATTTTCCCGCCTGAATAGCAAAAACGCCAGCACAGGGCTGGCGTCGGCGCGGGAAAAGCTCGCTTGTTTACAATTTGAAGCGGCTGAACGCTTCCTGCATGCTGCGCGCCACGCCGTCCAGCGTTTTCAGCGTCTGCTGCGCGCTCTGCAGGGCGGCGTCGGAATCCAGGATCTTGTTGTTGATCGACTCGGTGCTCTGCGCCATCGCGGTGGTGGCGTTGTGCTGCTCGCCGGTGGACAAGGCCACATCGCCGATCTTCTCCACCACCAGCTGCATCGCGCGAGTGATGTCCACCAGCCGGGCGCGCGCCTGCTCGGTCTGCTCCGCGCTGCTGTCCACCGCGCCTATGGTGCTGTGCATATTGCCCACCGCCTTGCCGGTTTCGGACAGGATGTTGTCCACCATCTTGCCGATTTCCACCGTGGCGGAGCCGGTGCGCTCGGCCAGCTTGCGCACTTCGTCGGCCACCACCGCGAAGCCGCGGCCCTGTTCGCCGGCGCGCGCCGCTTCGATCGCCGCGTTCAAGGCCAAGAGATTGGTCTGGTCGGCGATGTCGCGGATCACCCCGGTGATCTTGGAAATCTCCTGCGAGCGCTGCTCCAACGAGGCCAGCAGGCCGGACAGCTCGCCCACCGACTGGCTGGTGCGCGCCATCGCGCCGCTGATGCGCCGCAGCTCCTCGGCACTGGCCTGCGAATTGGCCCCGGTGTCGCGCGCCAGCTCGTCGGTTTCGCGAGTGGCGTCGGCGATGTGGGAAATGCTTACCGTCACCTGCTCGATCGCCGCGGCGTTGGAACTGGAGATGTCGGCCAGCACATGCGAATCCTCGGCCAGCCGCTCCACGTCGCCTCCCACTGCGATCACGCCGTCGGCCAATTGCACCGCCTCACCGCGCAATTCGCGGAACAGGCTGTTCAGGCGGCCGACGAACTGGTTGAAGGCCTCGGCCATCTGCGCCACTTCATCCTCGCCGCTCGCGCTGATGCGGCGGGTCAGGTCGCCCTCGCCCTGGGCGATCTCGCGCAGCGCGTCGCGCACCTGCAGCAAGCCCTTGAGCAGGCGGCGCAGATAGGCGCCGGCCAGCAGCTGGGTCAGCGCCAGCACCGCCGCCAGCGCCAGCAGCATGTCCACCATCATCTGCCGCAGCGGAGCGTCCAAGAGCTCGCGGTCCACCACCACGCCCAGCACCCAGTCGCTGCCCGCCACCGAACTCAGGCGCAGCAGACGGCTGCTGCCTTCCAACTGCACCGTGGCCAGTTGCTGCTTGTCCAGCAGGCTGCCGATGCGGGCGGCGTCCATCTCCGGCATCAGCTCGGACAGCGGCTTGAGCGCGGTATCGGCCTTGGGATAGGCGATCAGCTTGCCGTCCTTTCCCATCAGGAACACGAAGCCGTTGCCCGGCAGCGACACCGACAGCACCGACTTCACCAGTTGGCCGATGGCGATGTCGCCGCCGACCACCTTGTTGCCGCCCGGCAGCGCCTGGGCCACGGTGATCACCAGATCCTTGATCGAAGCGCTGGCCGGCTGATACGGCGCGGTGACGATGGTCTGGCCGCTGGCCTTGGCCATCTTGAACCAGCCGCGCGAGGCCGGATCGTATTCAGGCGTCGGCTTCTGCTTGCCGGGAATGGAATAGACCATGCCCTTGGTGTCGCCATCGCCGACGAAGAGCTGGGTATAGCCGCCGGCTTCGGCCAGCTGCTGCAAGTAAAGAGTGGGATCGGCTTCGCCGCCATGGCGCAAGGCGCTGGCGATGATCTGCCTGCGCTGTTCCAGCCAGCTGGAGACAAAACGCTGCTGGCCGGTGATGGCCAGGTCGAGCTGGGTATCGACGCTGGAGGAAAGGTTGTCGCGGAACTTGAAATAAGCGCTGACGGCGGTGCTGCAGGTCGCCACCAGGATGGCTAGCGACAACAGCAGGGCAATCTTGCTACGGATGGATTTCATGGCAATCAGCTTCTCATCGACTGTTGCCAACCCGCTGAGCGCGAAGCAAGGGCCGAATTGCCCGGCCCTTCCCGCTGCAAACCGCCCACGCATCGCGGGGCGGCAAGTCCATGCCTGGAGCTTGATTGACTGTCGTTTGGCGAGTTGGCGTTTTTTAAGACCGGGTGATTGTAAACAGCGCTTACAAATACCGCGATAGATTAAAACACAAATACTCGAACAGTCTGATTGTCATACCAATAATAGTTGTGCGACATGGCATTTTTGCCACACTCGCCTACGCGGACGCGGCAAGGCCGCCTGGTTTTTATAGCTTGAAGCGGCCAAACGCTCCCTGCATGCTGTGCGCCAGCCGGTTCAGCGCTTCCAGCGTCTGCATCGCGCCTTGCAGCGCGGCATCGGAATCCAGGATCTGGTTGTTGATCGACTCGGTGCTCTGCGCCATCGCGGTGGTGGCGTTGTGCTGTTCGCTGGTGGACAGCGCCACGTCGCCGATCTTGTCTATCACCTGCTGCATCGCGTCGCTGATGGCGATCAGCCGGCCGCGCGCCTGGCTGGTCAGGTCCACGCTGGTATCCACCGCCGACACCGTGCGCTGCATATTGCCCACCGCCTTGCCGGTTTCGCCCAGGATGTTCTCCACCATCTGGCTGATTTCCACCGTCGCCTTGCCGGTGCGCTCGGCCAGCTTGCGCACCTCGTCGGCCACCACCGCGAAACCGCGGCCCTGTTCTCCGGCTCGCGCCGCCTCAATCGCCGCGTTCAGCGCCAGCAGATTGGTCTGGTCGGCGATGTCGCTGATCACATTGGTGATCTTGGAAATTTCCTGCGAACGCTGCTCCAGCGAAGCCAGCAGGCCGGACAGCTCGCCCACCGCTTGGCTGGTCTGCTCCATTTCCTTGCTGATGCGCTGCATGTCGCCGGCGCTCTCGCGCGAGTGCTCGCCAGTGTTGCGCGCCAGCGAATCGGTTTCGCGGGTGGCGTCGGCGATATGCGAGATGCTGACGGTCACCTGCTCGATCGCCGCGGCGTTGGAGCTGGAGATGTCTGCCAGGCGGTGCGAGTCGTTGGCCACCTGCTTCACCGCGCCGCCCACTTCGATCACGCCGTGCGCCAGTTGCTCGGCCTCGCCGCGCAGTTCGCGGAACATGCCGTTGAGGCGGCCGACGAACTGGTTGAACGCTTCGGCGGTCTGCGCCACTTCGTCTTCGCCGTGGATTTCGATGCGGCGGGTCAGATCGCCCTCGCCCTGCGAAATTTCACGCATCGCGTCGCGCACCTGGATCAGGCCGCGCAACAGTCGGGTCAGATAGCCGGAGCTCAAAGCCACCAGCACCAGCAGCACCACCGCCACGCCGCCGCTGATCAGCCAGATCAGCTGGGTCACCGGCGCCAGCACCGCCTCTTCATCCGCCGCCACGCCCAGCACCCAGTCGGTGCCCTCCACCTGGCGCAGGTCCACCAGGAAGGTTTTTCCGTCGATCTCCATCGGCGCCACGTCGCCGCTGGCCACCAGTTGCTGGAAGCGGCTGTCGTCCAGCGCCGGGATCAGTTCGCTGATCGACTTCAGCTCCTGGCCTGGCTTGGGATACGCGATCACCTTGCCTTGGCGGGTCAGCAGGAAGGCATGGCCGCCGCCCGCCAGCTTGATGTCCAGCACCGATTTCACCAGCTTGTCGATCAGGATGTCGCCGCCGACGACGATCTCCTGGCCCGGCGCCTTGTCGGCGATGGTGATCACCAGCTTGTCCTTGGTCTCCGGTTCGGAATCCTTGTACGGATCGGTGACGATCAGGCCGCCCTGGGCCTTGGCCTGCTGGTACCAGGGGCGCTGCGCCGGCTGGTAGTCGGCGCTGGGCTTCGCCCGGCCCGGCACCGAGTAGAACATTTCGCCGCTGTCGCCATGGCCGGCGTAAATGATGTTGAAGCCGCCTCCCTTGGCGATCTGCTGCAGATAGTAGCTGGCCTGCGGATCGCCGGCCTTGCCGAGGCTGGCGCTGATCAGGTTCTTGCGCACACCCAGCCATTCCGATACCAGCCCCCCTTGCAGCTGCAGCACCTGGGTGACTTCGCGCTTGGCTTCGTCGTAAGCGTGGTTGCGGATGTTCAGGCAGGCAATGATGGTGACGCTTAGGGTGGCAACCAGGATGGAGACCGCCGTCAGCAAGATGAGCTTGTGTCGGATGGAGCGCATAAGATGATTAGCCGATGCTGATAAAAGGGCTATTATCCGTCATGGCCAACAACATGCATCGTTAAAAATAACATTATATTTAAATAATCTTGCCGTCTTTAAAGCAAATCCCGCAAAAAACAGCTGCAAACTACTCCTGCTCCCTGCCGGCCAAACCCGCGGATTGCTCTTGCACCAGCCTGTTGAAAAATTGCTGCAGCGGATCCGCATTGCGGCGCGGATGCCATAAATGCTCTATGCCGATCCGCAGATCGGCATCCGCCAGCCGCCGCATTTCCAGCGCATTGTCTCCCCGGCGCAACACGCCGGCTATCATGTCCGGCAGCACCGCCACCGCCGGCAGCCGCTCCAGGATCAACGGAATCGCCAACAGGCTGGCGGTGGAAGCGATCACCCGCCTTTGCCGCCCCTGGCCGCGCAGATAGTCGTCGACCAGGCTGGCGCTGTTGCCGGCGTAAGAGGTATGGATGTGCGGCGGGCGCGCCAGATCCTCCGCGCGCAGCGCGGCGGGCATATCGATCTGCGCTGCGTGGTAGAAGCAGACGAAGCGGCTGACAAACAACGGCTGCCGGCCCAGCCGGGCGGAAGCCTGCGGGAAATAGCCCAGCGCGCCGTCTATCCGTCCGTGCTCCAGCGCGCTCTCCACTTGGTCGGCCGGCATCGCCACCACCTGCAGGATCAATCCCGGCGCCTGCGCCTGCAGCGCGGCGATCAAAGCCGGCAGCAAGGCCGCCTCCAGCAAGTCCGGCATCGCCAGCCGGTACTCGGCCTGCAGCGCGGCGGGATCGAAGACCTGCGGCTGCAGCAGCCGCTGCCCCTGCTCCAGCCAGGCCTCCAGCGGCGCCAGCAGCGACTCCGCCAACGGCGTCAACAGCATGCGCCGGCCATGGCGGCACAGCAGCTCGTCGCCCGTCAGCGCCCGCAAGCGTTTGAGGATGTGGCTGACCGCCGGCTGCCCCAGGCACAGCCTGGCGGCGCTCAGGCTGACGCTGCGGGTGCTGAGCAGCGCATGCAGCGCCACCAGGCTGTTGAGGTCCAGCTTGCGCAGCTGGACGGCATCAATATTATTCACAGTAATATATTAGATGAAAAACATCGATTTTATTAAATAAATCGGGCTCTCTACACTGGGGCATCGCCATCGCCGAATGCCCGCCATGCCCCAGTCCTCCTCCGCCCGCCCTCTGCCGCAACTCCTCGCCATCGCGCTGATCGCCTGGCTGGAATTCCTGCAGAACGGCATGCTCAATTTTGCCTCCTCCCATGTGATGGGCGGCGTCGGCGCCGGACCGGAGGAATTCAGCCTGGCGGCGATGGCCTACGCGCTATGCGCGGTGGTGGCGCTGTTCAACCATCAATGGTGCGTCCAGCGCCTGGGTTCGCGCCGCCACCTGCAAATCTCGGTCGCCTTGTTCGGGCTGGGCGCGCTGATCGCCGGCAATGCGCAGACGCCGACCGCCTTCATCGCCGGACGGGCGGTGCAGGGCTTGGGAGGCGCGGCCTTCTTCACCGCCGCCCGGCTGGAAGTGGCCCAGCTACCGCCGGCCTGGCGCGCCGCCGGCCTGGTGGCCTTCGGCCAGGCGCTGCTGCTGGGTTCGGCGCTGGGCCCGCTGCTGGGAGGAATGATATTGCGCGCCGGCAACTGGCGCGGCATCTTCTGGGCCATCCTGCCCTGCCTGCCGGCCGCGCTGTGGGCCGCGCAGCGCCTGCCCCTGCGCCCGCCGGCGACATCCCGCCCCCGCTACCACTCTTCCGCCTTCATCTGGCTGATGGCGGCCGCTTTCCTGTTGCAATGGCTGATCCAGCAACTGCCCTATCAGTTGTTCGGCCATCCGCAACGGCTGCTGGGCCTGCTGCTGGCCGCCCTGGGCTGCTATGCCGTCCTGCGCCTGCGGCACCCCGGCCGCGCTTCGGACCGCGAGCACTGGCAGGCGCTGAAACAGCCGGCATACTTGCTTGGATTGCTGTGCTACAGCGGCTGCTACCTGCTGGTTTCGGCCAACAGCTACATCCTGCCGGCCATGGCCATCCAGGCGCTGGGTTTCGATGTGCCCGCCAGCGGCGCGCTGTTGGCCATCAGCTTCTTCGCCGGCATGGGCTTCGCCATGCTGTACGCCGGGCTGCTGCGCTCGCGCCGGCCGCCGGGCTTGGCGCCGACCATGCTGTGCGGCTGCCTGCTGCTGGCGCTGTACGGCTGGCTGATGAGCGGACTGAACGGCGAGGCCACCAAGCTGCGGCTGATGCTGATCCTGCTGCTCCACGGCGGCTTCATGTCGCTGTTCATCATGGCCACCGCGCAGCGCACCTTCCGCGACATCGCCCCCGCGGCGTTCGGCCATGCTTACCAGACCAAGAACATCGTGCGCCAGGTGTCCATCTCCGCCGGCATCGCGCTGGCCACGGTATTCATGCAGGCGCGCAACGCGCTGCATTACAGCCGTCTTGGCGAGAATTTTTCCTGGAATACGCCACAGTTTGTCGATGCTTTGCATCAATTGCGACAATTCATGCCCGATTTGAGCGATACTCAACGCTTGGGAGTGCTGGCCGGCGAACTCGCCCGGCAGGCCACGCTGCTGTCCTGCCTGGATTTCTTCCGGCTGGAAAGCTGGATCGCGCTCGGCCTTGCCGCCAGCGTGCCGCTTCTGCGCAAGCGGGTGTGAGCGCGGCCCCTCCCGACCATGTCCGAGTCATCAGGAAAAATCATCATGCGTAAAAGCGGCAGCCAATCGCCGACCTTTGACAAAATCATCGAAGCCAGCCTGCAGCTGTTCAACCAGGAGGGCGAACGGGTGATCACCACCAACCACATCGCCGAGCGGATGAACATCAGCACCGGCAAGCTCTACTATCACTTCCGCAACAAGGAAGAGATAGTCAACGAGCTGTACCAGCGCTACGTGAAGGGCATGGGGGAGCAGCTGTCCGCCGCCATCAACCATTGCAACTCGATAGAGGCGATGGTGGGCGCGATGGAGAAGACACTGCGCCACATCTGGAGTTTCCGCTTCCTGCCGCAAAGCCTGCCCAGCCTGTTCTGCGTCAACCCGGTGCTGGCGGAAAACCACCAGCAGATCTCACGCGGCCAGCTCAACAACAAGCTGGGCCAGCTGTTTGCCCGCCTGCGCGAACAGGGCATGTTGCAAGGCGACGACAGCCAGCTGCAACACCTGGTACAGCACTTCCAGATGGTGCAGACCGGCTGGGTCACCTCCATCCGCAACAGCGCCAGCGCAGCCGAGCTGGAGCGCATGGTGGAGGCCGGCTGCCGCAGCCTGATGTATCTGCTGTCGCCCTACGTCAGCCCGCGCTTCCAGCAGCCGTTCCAGCGCGCCTGCGCCCGCTTCGCCTGATCAGAACCCAATAAAAAACACCCCGAAGATCGCTCTTCGGGGTGTTTCGCATAGCCGGCCCGCTTCGCGGCGGGCCTGAGGCCGTGGCTTAGATCATGCCCTTGCTTTTCAGCAGTTCGAACATGGTTTTGCCGATTTCGGCCGGGCTGCGGGTATAGGCGATGCCTGCGCGCTCGAAAGCCTTGAACTTCTCTTCCGCGGTGCCCTTGCCGCCGGAGATGATGGCGCCGGCGTGGCCCATGCGCTTGCCCTTCGGCGCGGTGACGCCGGCGATGTAGCCGACTACCGGCTTGGTCACGTAGGATTTGGCGAACTCGGCCGCCTCTTCCTCGGCGGAACCGCCGATTTCGCCGATCATCACGATGGCGTCGGTGTCCGGATCATCCTGGAACAGACGCAAGGCATCGATGTGGCTGGTGCCCGGGATCGGATCGCCGCCGATGCCGATGCAGGTGGACTGGCCCAGGCCCAGCGCGGTGGTTTGCGCCACAGCCTCGTAGGTCAGGGTGCCGGAGCGGGACACGATGCCGATGCGGCCCGGATTGTGGATGTGCCACGGCATGATGCCGATCTTGCACTCGCCCGGGGTGATGATGCCGGGACAGTTCGGGCCGATCAGGCGGATGCCGGCTTCGTCGACGGCCTTCTTCACATACAGCATGTCCAGGGTGGGCACGCCTTCGGTGATGCAGACGATCAGCTTCACGCCGCTGTCGATGGCTTCCAAGATGGAATCCTTGGCGAAGGCCGCGGGCACGTAGATCACCGAGGCGTCGGCCTGGGTCTGACGCACGGCGTCCTTCATGGTGTTGAACACCGGCAGGCCCAGATGCTCGGCGCCGCCCTTGCCCGGAGTCACGCCGCCCACAACCTTGGTGCCGACCTTCAACGCCTGTTCGGCGTGGAAGGTGCCGTTCTTGCCGGTGAAGCCTTGCACCAGCACTTTGGTGTCTTTGTTTACCAATACGCTCATTTTGTATTCCTCAGCTCAGTGCGGGTCTCAGGCCACGGCCTTGACGGCGGCGACGATCTTCTCGGCAGCGTCGTTCAGACCCTGGGCGGAAGTCAGTTTCAGGCCGGATTCGTCCAGGATCTTGGCGCCCAGTTCGGCGTTGTTGCCTTCCAGACGCACCACCACCGGCACGGTCACGTTCACTTCCTTGACGGCAGCGATGATGGCCTCGGCGATCATGTCGCAGCGCACGATGCCGCCGAAGATGTTGATCAGCACGCCCTGCACCGAGGTGTCGGCCAGGATCAGCTTGAACGCCTCGATCACGCGCTCCTTGGTGGCGCCGCCGCCCACGTCCAGGAAGTTGGCCGGCTGGCCGCCCTTCAGCTTGATGATGTCCATGGTGGCCATCGCCAGGCCGGCGCCGTTCACCATGCAGCCGATATTGCCTTCCAGCGCCACGTAGTTCAGGTCGAATTCGGAAGCCTTCACTTCGCGTTCGTTCTCCTGGCTCTTGTCGCGTTGCGCCAAGAGTTCCGGGTGGCGATACAGGGCGTTGGAGTCCAGGTTGATCTTGCCGTCCACGCAGGCCAGCTCGCCGTTTTCGCGCAGCGCCAGCGGGTTCACTTCGAACAGCGCGAAGTCGTTTTCGACGAAGGCCTGGTAGGAACCCAGCATCAGCTTGCTGAACGCGGCGATCTGCGCGCCGGACAGGCCCAGCGCGAAAGCGGCGTCGCGAGCCTGGAACGGCTGCATGCCCACCAGCGGATCCACTTCGATCTTGATGATCTTTTCCGGAGTTTCTTCGGCAACCTTTTCGATCTCCACGCCGCCTTCGGTGGAAACCATGAATACGACGCGCTGGCTGCCGCGATCCACCACGGCGCCCAGGTACAGTTCGCGCTGCACCGGGTACATGTCTTCGCACACCAGAACCGAATTCACCGGCTGGCCGGCGGCGTCGGTCTGATAGGTCACCAGGTTGGTGCCGATCAGGGTCTTGGCGACTTCGGCGGCTTCTTCGCGGCTCTTCACCACTTTCACGCCACCGGCCTTGCCGCGGCCGCCGGCGTGCACCTGGGCCTTGACGACGGCAAACTTGCCGCCCAGCTTGTCGTAAGCGGCAGCCGCTTCTTCCGGCGACTTGGCCAGAATGCCTTGTTGCACCGGCAGGCCGTAACGGCTCAGCAGCTCTTTCGCTTGGTATTCATGCAGGTTCATCTATGGTTTCCTTTCGGGGAAATGATGGCGGGCATGCGCCTCTGCCTCTATTCCTTGATCGCTTGCCAAACCTTGTTGGCGGGACCGGTCGCGAGCCCCCCGGCTCGGCGATCCGGCCCTATACCGGTCGGGTCGTGCGCATTGTACACGACCCGGCTCCCATCAACCGTGCAACGCGCGCTTGTCGGCGGCGAGCGCGGCTTCGTGGATCACTTCCGACAGCGACGGGTGGGCGTGGACAATGCGCGCCAGGTCTTCGCTGGCGGCCTTGAACTCCATCGACACCACGCCTTCGCTGACCAGCTCGGACACCATCGGGCCTATCATGTGCAGGCCCAGGATGCGGTCGGTCTTGGCGTCGGCCAAAATCTTCACCGTGCCCTGCGCCATGCCCAGGCCCAGCGCGCGGCCGTTGGCGCCGAAGCCGGAAGTGCCCTTCTTGTACTCCACGCCTTCCGCCTTCAACTGCTCTTCGGTCTTGCCGACCCAGGCGATTTCCGGCGAGGTGTAGATCACCCACGGAATCACGCCGAAATCGACATGCGGCTTCTGGCCGGCGATGCGCTCGGCCACCGCCACGCCCTCTTCCGACGCCTTGTGCGCCAGCATCGGGCCGCGCACCACGTCGCCGATCGCCCATACATTGGGCAGATTGGTGCGGCAGTGCTCGTCCACCGCGACGAAACCGCGCTCATCCAGCTGCAGGCCGACGGTCTCGGCGCCCAGGCCCTGGGTGTGCGGCACGCGGCCGATGGAGACGATCAGCTTGTCGAATTCCGCCTTGACCGCTTCGCCGTTCAGCTCGTAATTGACAACGACGCTCTTCTTGCCGGCCTTGATCTCGCCGATCTTGACGCCCAGCTTGATGTCCAGGCCGGTGTCGCGGGTCAGCGTCTTGAACGCTTCCTTGGCGATCTGCTGGTCGGCCGCCGCCAGAAAGGTCGGCATCGCTTCCAGGATGGTGACTTCCGCGCCCAGGCGCTTCCATACCGAACCCATTTCCAGGCCGATCACGCCGGCGCCGATCACGCCCAGGCGCTTGGGCACGGCGGTGAGCGCCAGCGCGCCCTCGTTGTCCAGCACCAGCTGGTTGTCGGTCGCCAGGCCCGGCAGCGCGCGCGGGCTGGAGCCGGTGGCCACGATCACGTGGGCGGCTTCCAGCGTGTCCACCACCGCGCCATTGTCGGTGACTTCGATCAGCCACTTGTCGCCCTGGCGGCCCTTGAAGGCGGCCAGGCCGTGCACATTGGCCACCTTGTTCTTCTTGAACAGGAAGCTGATGCCGGCGGCGTTCTTGGTGATGATGTCGGTCTTGCGGGCCAGCATCTGGCCCACGTCCATCTTGGCGCCGGAGACGCTGATGCCGTGCTTGGCGAAGTCGTGCTGCACCGCGTGGAAGTTTTCCGACGACTGCAGCAGCGCCTTGGACGGAATGCAGCCCACATTCAGGCAGGTGCCGCCCAGCGAGGCCTTGCCTTCCGGGTTCTTGAACGCGTCTACGCAGGCGGTATTGAAGCCCAGCTGGGCCGCGCGGATGGCGGCCACATAACCACCGGGGCCGCCGCCGATCACTACAACATCAAACTGTTGGCTCATGGGATTTCCCTTGAATCAGGCCTTGCTCACTTTGAACAGCAAGACCCCGAAAGCGATCATGAACAGAGCGATGACGATCTTGCCTACCCGGCTGTAGCCGTCCTCGCGCACGCCGCGCCGATGCTTCTTCCAGGTGAGGAAGAGCAGCACCACGCCGGCCAGTATCGAGGCGACGCCGTAAAACCAGTCAGGCAGATCCATTCATGCTCCGTTCTTGCAGATTCGGACAGGCCGGCTTGCGCCGGCCCGACGTGTTACAGGTCGAGAATCAGACGGGCCGGGTCCTCGATGGCGTCCTTGATCGCCACCAGGCTCAGCACCGCTTCGCGGCCGTCGATGATGCGGTGGTCGTAAGACTGGGCAAGATACATCATCGGGCGCACCACCACTTGACCGTTCTCAACCACGGCGCGCTCCTTGGTGGCGTGCATGCCCAGGATCGCCGATTGCGGCGGGTTGATGATGGGAGTGGACATCATCGAACCGAAGGTGCCGCCGTTGGAGATGGTGTAGGTGCCGCCAGTCAGCTCTTCAACGGTCAGCTTGCCCTCCTGGGCGCGCTTGCCGAATTCGGCGATCTGCTTCTCGATGTCGGCCAGGCTGAGCTGGTCGGCGTTGCGGATCACCGGCACCACCAGGCCGCGCGGGCTGCCCACCGCCACGCCAATGTCGAAGTAGCCGTGGTAGATGATGTTGTTGCCATCGACCGAAGCGTTGACGATGGGGTATTTCTTCAGCGCGGCGACCACGGCCTTGACGAAGAAGCCCATGAAGCCCAGCTTGATGCCGTGCTCTTTCTCGAAGCGGTCCTTGTACTTGGCGCGCAGATCCATCACCGGCTTCATGTTCACTTCATTGAAGGTGGTGAGGATGGCGTTGGTTTGCTGCGACATGATCAGGCGTTCGGCCACGCGCTGGCGCAGACGCGACATCGGCACGCTCTGTTCCGGACGGCCGGACAGGATGGAGGCCACGTTGACGGCGGACGGGGTGGACGACAGCGCCGCGCCGGCGGACGCGCCGATCACCGGGCCGGCTTGCGACGGCGCGGCCGGCTTGGCGGCGGCCTGCACGTCTTCCTTCAGCACGCGGCCGTCGCGACCGGAGCCGGCGACATTGGCCAGGTTCACGCCGGTTTCCGCGGCCAGCTTGGCGGCGGACGGCATGGCGGCTGCGCCGGCAACCGGGGCGGCGGCCTGCACCGGCGCCGGAGAGGCTGCGGGCGCCGGAGCCGCGGCGGCTGCCGGAGCGGCGTCGCCGGCCTTCGCGGCGGTGTCGATCTTGGCGATCAACTGGCCGGACACCACGGTGGCGCCGTCCTGCTCGATGATCTCAACCAGCACGCCGGCTTGCGGAGCCGGCAGTTCCAGCACCACCTTGTCGGTTTCCAGGTCGATCAGGTTTTCGTCGCGCTTGACGAATTCGCCGACCTTCTTGTGCCAGCTCATCAGCGTGGCTTCGGATACGGATTCCGGCAATTGCGGGACTTTGACTTCAATCAGCATGTTCTTCTCCATGGCGGGGCGGCGGCCATGCCGCCCCTGATCTTTCTCGTAGGCTCAGCGGGCTACCGACATTGCTTCTTCGACGAAGGCTTTCAGCTGGGCGACGTGCTTGCTCATATACCCCACCGCCGGCGAGGCCGACGACGGACGACCGGCGAACGACAGCTGCTGCTTGGCGGAAAGCAGGCCTTCCAGGCGGTGGCGGATCTGGTACCAGGCGCCCTGGTTGCGCGGCTCTTCCTGCACCCACATCACTTCCTTGGCCTGGGTGAAGCGCGCCAGCTCGGCGGCCACCTGCTCGGTCGGGAACGGGTACAACTGCTCGATGCGGACGATGGCGACCTCGTCCTCCAGGCCGCGCTCCTTGCGGCCGGCGGCGAGGTCGTAATACACCTGGCCGGCGCACAGCACCACGCGCTTCACCTTCTTCGGGTCCTGCACCGTCGCGTCGCCGATCACCGGGCGGAAGCTGCCGCTGGTGAAGGCTTCGATCGGGCTCATGGAATCCTTGAAGCGCAGCAGGCGCTTGGACAGGAAGATCACCAGCGGCTTGCGGTACGGACGCAGCACCTGGCGGCGCAGCATGTGGAACATCTGGCTGGCCTCGGACGGCATCACTACCTGCATATTGTGCTCGGCGCACAGCTGCAGCCAGCGCTCCAGGCGGGCGGAGGAGTGCTCCGGGCCCTGGCCGTCGTAGCCGTGCGGCAAGATGGTGGTCAAGCCGCACAGACGGCCCCACTTGGTCTCGCCGGAGGAGATGAACTGGTCGATGGCCACTTGGGCGCCGTTGGCGAAGTCGCCGAACTGGGCTTCCCAGATCACCAGCTGGTCCGGAGCGGAACAGGCGTAGCCGTACTCGTAGGCCAGCACCGCTTCCTCGTTCAGGATGGAGTCGATCACCAGGAAGTCGGCCTGGTTGTCGGACATATTGCGCAGCGGCACATAGGCGCCCTGGTCCCAGCTCTCGCGGTTCTGGTCGTGCAGCACCGAATGGCGGTGAGAGAAGGTGCCGCGGCCGGAGTCCTCGCCCGACAGGCGCACGCCGAAGCCGTTGGTCACCAGCGAAGCGTAAGCCAGCGTCTCGGCCATGCCCCAATCGACGTTCTGCTCGCCGGCGGCCATCGCCTTGCGCGCCGCCAACACTTTCTGCACGGTCGGATGCAGCTTGAAGCCGTCCGGTAGCGCGGTGAACTTGTCGGTCAGGCGCTGGATGTCGGCCTGCGGCAGCGAGGTGTCGGTGGGATGCGCCCAATGGGTGCCCAGATACTGGCTGAAGTCCAGCGCATGTTCGCGGCGGTAGTTGGTGAGCGCGGTCTGTTCGACGTGCTCGCCCTTGTCCAGCGCGTCGCGGTAGGCCTGGATCTGCGCGTCGGCCTCTTCGGACTTCAGCACGCCCTCCTGCACCAGACGCTCGGCGTACATGGCGCGCACGCCCTGATGCTTGGCGATCTTCTTGTACATCATCGGCTGGGTCAGGAAGGGATCGTCGCCCTCGTTGTGGCCCAGCTTGCGGTAGCAGACCAGATCGATGACCACGTCCTTCTTGAAGGTCATCCGGTAATCCAGCGCGGCCTGCATCACGTAGCAGACGGCTTCCGGATCATCGCCGTTCACGTGCAGGATAGGCGCTTCGATCATCTTGGCCACGTCGGTGCAATACATCGTAGAACGGATATCGCGGGTGTCCGAGGTGGTGAAGCCCACCTGGTTGTTGATGACGATGTGGATGGTGCCGCCGGTGCCGTAGCCGCGGGTCTGCGACAGGTTGAAGGTGCCCTGGTTGACGCCCAGGCCGCCGAAGGCGGAGTCGCCGTGGATCAGCACCGGCACCGCGGACTTGCGCTCCGCGTCCTTGCGGCGGTCCTGGCGGGCGCGCACCGAACCCTCGACCACCGGGTTGACGATTTCCAGGTGCGACGGGTTGAACGCCAGCGACACGTGCATCGGGCCGTCGGCGGTCGGGATGTCGGACGAGAAGCCCATGTGGTACTTCACGTCGCCGGAAGCCATCTGCTGGGCAGCCTTGCCTTCGAACTCGGCGAACAGGTCGCGCGGCTGCTTGCCCAGGGTGTTGACCAGCACGTTCAGGCGGCCGCGGTGGGCCATGCCGATGATCAGTTCCTGCACGCCCTGGGTGGTGGCGTTCTGGATCAAGTGGTCCAGCGCGGCGATGGCGGATTCGCCGCCTTCCAGCGAGAAACGCTTCTGGCCGACGTACTTGGTGTGCAGGTAGCGTTCCAGCGTCTCGGCCGCGGTGATCTGCTTGAGGATGCGCTGCTTCTTGGCCGAGTCATAGCGCGGCGTGGACAGGTCGCCCTCGAAACGCTTCTGCACCCAGTGCTTCTCGTCGGACTGGGTGATGTGCATGAACTCGACGCCGATATTGCCGCAGTAGGTCTGCTTCAGGCGCGCCAGGATGTCGGACAGCGGCAGCCTCTGCGGGCCCACCAGCGAGCCGACATTGAACTGCACCGCCATGTCGGCATCGGTCAGGCCGTGGGTGGCCGGGTCCAGTTCGCGCACGGTCTGCTGATCCATGCGTTTGAGCGGGTCCAGATTGGCCTGGCGCGAGCCCAGCACGCGGTAAGCCGAGATCAGCTTGAGCACGCCCACCTGCTTTTGCATCGCCTCCCAGTCGGCGGCGCTGCTGCGCGTGCCGGACTGGGGCTTCTTGGCCAGCTGGATGAACGACTCCTGGATAGGCTGGTGCGGCACGTCGCGCTCGGCGGCGCCCGGCGACTGGGCCAGCTTGTCGAAATAGTCGCGCCATTCTTGCGGAACGGCATTGGCGTCAGCGAGGTACTGTTCGTACAGCTCCTCGATGAACGGCGCATTCCCACCGAACAGGTAAGAATGGCTGTACATGGATTGCATCATGGTCTGGCTACCCTTTTGTCTTACGTTGCAGCATGGCTCAAAGCGCTTGGGCAAGGGCTGCCTTGCCCCAGCGCTCTGAAAAAAGGGCTGGCTGAAGCCCCCGCTCCAGCCAACCCCGCGTTCAGGCGGTCAGCGCTTGGCGACTTCCACGAAGTCGCGGCGCGGCGAACCGGTGTACAGCTGGCGCGGACGGCCGATCTTCATGCCCGGATCGGCGATCATCTCGCTCCAGTGGGCGATCCAGCCCACGGTGCGGGCCAGCGCGAAGATAGGCGTGAACATCGACACCGGGATGCCGATGGCCGACAGCACGATGCCGGAGTAGAAGTCCACGTTCGGATACAGCTTGCGCTCGATGAAGTACGGGTCGTTCAGCGCGATCTTCTCCAGCTCCATCGCCAGCTTGAACTTCGGGCTGTCGCCCAGGCCCAGTTCCTTCAGCACGTCGTCGCAGGTTTGCTTCATGATGGCGGCGCGCGGGTCCATGTTCTTGTACACGCGGTGGCCGAAGCCCATCAGCTTGTAGCGCTTGTCCTTCACGCCCTGCATGAAGTCGGCCACGTTCTCGACGCTGCCGATCTCGTCCAGCATCTTCAGCACGGCTTCGTTGGCGCCGCCGTGCGACGGGCCCCACAGGCAGGCGATGCCGGCGGCGATACATGCGAACGGGTTGGCGCCGGAGGAGCCCGCCAGACGCACGGTGGAAGTGGAGGCGTTTTGCTCGTGGTCGGCGTGCAGGGTGAAGATGCGGTCCATGGCGCGGGCCAGCACCGGATTCACCTTGTACTCTTCGCACGGGGTTGAGAACATCATGTGCAGGAAGTTTTCCGCGTAGGTCAGGCCGTTTTTCGGGTAGGAGAACGGCAGGCCCTTGTTGTAGCGGTAAGCCTGGGCGGCGATGGTCGGCAGCTTGGCGATCAGACGGTGCGCCGAAATGCGGCGGTGCTCCGGATTGGAGATGTCCAGCGAGTCATGGTAGAACGCCGACAGCGCGCCCACCACGCCCACCATCACCGCCATCGGATGCGCGTCGCGGCGGAAGCCCTTGAACAGGCTCATCAGCTGGTCGTGCAGCATGTTGTGACGCATCACGCCGCGCTCGAACTCCTTGTGCTGCGCCGCGGTCGGCAGCTCGCCGTTCAGCAGCAGGTAGCACACCTCCAGGTAGTCGCTCTTCTCGGCCAGTTGCTCGATCGGGTAGCCGCGGTAGTACAGGTGGCCCAGATCGCCATCTATGAAGGTGATGCCGGATTCGCAGCTGGCGGTCGCCAGGAAGCCCGGATCGAAGGTGAACATGCCGGTTTTGCCAAAGGAGCGGATGTCGACGACGTCCGGACCCAGCGTGCCCCCCAGGACCGGCAGGTCCATGGAGTCCTTACCCTCGTTGTAGCTGAGCGTGACTTTGCGATTAGTTTCCACAGCAATACTCCCAGTCGGTTTATATCGTTGTTGTTGGAGTGGTTTCAGGTTTCGGCCGTCACAGCGATCTGAGGATCACCACAATGGCCATCTCTTCCGGATCCTCGAGATCGGCCTTGCCGCTGACGATATCCAGAAAATCGGTGTCGGCCAGATCCAGCAGCCTGCGGTAGGCCTCGAACTCGGCCGGGGCCAGCCGTCCGAACGGGCCGGCGAGGAATTTCTCCAGCACCAGGTCCAGTTCGAGCAGCCCCCGGCGCGAGCGCCAGCGCATCCGTTTCAGCTCTATCGGATCGAAAGTCGTCATACCGCGCGCTTGACCATCAGGTCCTTGATCTTGCCGATGGCCTTGGTCGGATTCAGATTTTTCGGGCATACGTCCACGCAGTTCATGATGGTGTGGCAACGGAACAGGCGGTACGGGTCCTCCAGATTGTCCAGCCGCTCGCTGGTGGCTTCGTCGCGGGTGTCGGCGATGAAGCGGTAGGCGGCCAGCAGGCCGGCCGGGCCGACGAACTTGTCCGGATTCCACCAGAACGACGGGCAGGAGGTCGAGCAGCAGGCGCACAGGATGCACTCGTACAGGCCGTCCAGCTCCTTGCGGTCTTCCGGCGACTGGCGGCGCTCGCGTTCCGGCGGCGGCGTGTCGTTGATCACGTAAGGCTTGATCGAGTGGTACTGCTTGAAGAACTGCGCCATGTCGACGATCAGGTCGCGCACCACCGGCAGGCCTGGCAGCGGACGCAGCTCGATCGGCTGTTTCAGGCCGCGGAAGTCGGTCAGGCAGGCCAGGCCGTTCTTGCCGTTGATGTTCATCGCGTCGGAGCCGCAGACGCCTTCGCGACAGGAGCGCCGGAACGACAGCGTGTCGTCCTTGGTCTTCAGCTTGACCAGCGCGTCCAAGAGCTTGTGCTCGGTCGCGTCCATCTCGATGCTGATGTCCTGCATGTACGGCTTGGCATCCTGGTCCGGGTTGTAACGGTAGATGCGGAATTTGATGGTATCGGTAGTCATCTCTGGTTCAACCCTTAGTAGGTGCGGGCCTTCAGCTTGATCGTGTCGACGGTCAGCGGCTTCATGTTCACCGGCTTGTATTCCAGACGGTTGCCGTCGCGGAACCACAGCGTGTGCTTCAGCCAGTTGACGTCGTCGCGGCCGTTGGGCGTAGCCTCGGTGTCCAGCGCGTCGTCGCGGACGTGGGCGCCGCGCGATTCGGTGCGGGCGTTGGCGGAAATCATGGTCGCCTTGGCCACTTCGATCAGGTTTTCCAGCTCCAGCGCCTCGATGCGCGCGGTGTTGAACACCTTGGACTTGTCGCCGATCTCGGTCCGCGCCACCATTTTTTCCACTTCCAGGATGCGCTCCACGCCCTCGGCCAGCATGTCCTTGAAGCGGAACACGCCGCAGTGGGTCTGCATGGTGCGCTGCAGTTCGGCGCGCGCCTCGTGCACCTGCACGCCGTCGGTCTGGTTGTCCAGGCGGGCGACGCGGGCGATGGAACGCTCGACATCGGCCTCGGCCAGGTCCGGCAGGTCCTCCGGCTGCTGCTTGATGAACTCGATCATCGAGTTGGCCGAGCTCTTGCCGAATACCAAGAGGTCCAGCAGCGAGTTGGTGCCCAAGCGGTTGGCGCCGTGCACCGAGGCGCAGGCCACTTCACCGGCTGCGTAGAAGCCGTGCACCGGCGCGCCGTGGATCACCACTTCGCCGTGGTAGTTGGTGGGAATGCCGCCCATCTGGTAATGGCAGGTCGGCACCACCGGGATCGGCGCCTTGATCGGGTCCACGCCGGCGAACTTGATCGAGATCTCGCGGATGCCCGGCAGCTTGGACATGATCACCTCGGGGTCGAGGTGGGTGATGTCCAGCAGCACGTGATCCTTGTTCGGGCCGCAACCGCGGCCTTCGTTGATCTCGGTCACCATCGCGCGCGACACCACGTCGCGGCTGGCCAGATCCTTGGCGTTGGGCGCGTAGCGCTCCATGAAACGCTCGCCCGCGCTATTACGCAGGATGCCGCCTTCGCCGCGCACGCCTTCGGTGATCAGCACGCCCGCGCCGGCCACGCCGGTCGGGTGGAACTGCCAGAACTCCATATCCTCCAGCGGAATGCCGGCGCGCGCCGCCATGCCGATGCCGTCGCCGGTATTGATGAAGGCGTTGGTGGAGGAGGCGAAAATGCGGCCGGCGCCGCCGGTGGCGAACAGGGTGGCCTTGGCCTGGAACACGACGATTTCAGACGTTTCCATTTCCATGGCGACCACGCCCTGCACGCGGCCTTCGGCGTCGCGGATCAGGTCCAGCGCCATCCACTCGACGAAGAAATGGGTGTTGGCGCGCACATTGCGCTGGTACAGCGCGTGCAGCATCGCGTGGCCGGTACGGTCGGCGGCGGCGCAGGCGCGGCGCACCGGCTTGCCTTCGCCGAAGTCGGACATGTGGCCGCCGAACGGACGCTGGTAGATGGTGCCGTCCGGATTGCGGTCGAACGGCATGCCGAAGTGCTCCAGCTCGACGACCACTTTCGGCGCCTCGCGGCACATGAATTCGATCGCGTCCTGGTCGCCCAGCCAGTCCGACCCCTTGACGGTGTCGTACATGTGCCAGTGCCAGTTGTCCGGCTCGGAGTTGCCGAGCGAGGCGGACACGCCGCCCTGGGCGGCCACGGTATGGGAACGGGTGGGGAAAACCTTGGACAGCACGGCGGTCTTCAGGCCGGCTTCCGACAATTGCAGCGCGGCGCGCATGCCGGCGCCGCCGGCGCCCACAACCACCGCATCAAAATGACGAACAGGTATGCCCATTACAGCCCCCAAACCACTTTAACGGAATAGATAAAACAGGAAACCAGCCATACGATGGTGAACATGTGCAGCGCCAGGCGGATGCCCACCGGCTTCACATAGTCCATCCACACGTCGCGGATGCCCACCCATACGTGCAGGAACAAGGCCAGCAGCGTGGTCTGGGTCAACACTTCCACCCAGGTGTGGCTGAACAGTTCTTTCCAGCCATCGTAGCCGGACGGCAGCGCCAGCAAAAACAGCGCCATCGCCACGGTGTAGATCACCATGACGACGGCGGTGACGCGCTGCATGATCCAGTCGCGCAGGCCGTAGCCGGCGCCGACAACGTTGCGGTTTACCATAGAGCGACTCCCCCCAGAACCACGGTCAGCACCAAGCTGACTACCAGCACGGTCTTGGCGGTCGCGCGGGCGGTCTCAAGTTCCAGACCTTTGTGAATATCGAGAAACAGGAAGCGGATGCCGGCACAGAAGTGATGCATATAGGCCCAGATCAGACCCAGCAGCACCAACTTCATCAACGGGTGCGACACCACGGCGCGGTAGGTTTCGAACGATTCGGCCGAGCTGAGCGAACCGTGCAGCAGATAGATCAATAGCGGGAGGGAAAAGAACAGCGCCACACCACTGACCCGGTGCAGGATGGAGACGAAGCCCGGCACGGGCAGTCTGATCCTGGCCAAGTCCAGATGCTTCGGTCTTTGCTTCTGCATAAGGCTTTCCTTGGATGTTTTTGTGACCACGAGGGTTACATGACGGACTGCCCACCACGGACCGCCCGCCTGGCCGGTTCTGCCCTTGTGTTCGGGCGATGCCTGCCAATACCTGGCATATTGCCGACAATTCATTTGCAATATGCGCCGGGGATTCTAACAAATCTCGGACTACCCCGTACTGCTTCCGGACCTATTTAATCTGCGTCAAACCGGCGACGCTTCAATCGTGCTTTACTGTATAAGCCAGCTGGTGCGTCAGGCAGTAGCGCTGCCGCCACTCCAGCGGCCTGCCGTCCATCGACTCCGACAAGCGCAACAGGCACAGCGCCGGCACATCTGCCACCATGCCGGTCACGCCCAGGAGCCCCGCCTCTTCCCGCGGCAGCATCTCGGCGCGGAACTGTTCGCTGCGCACCCGCAGCCGCACGCCGAAGCGCTGCTGCAAGGTGGCGTACACGCCGGCGGAGTTGCGCAGCCAGCGCGCCTCCATCCCTTCAAACGCCTCGGCCGGCAGCAGCACGTCGTCCAGCGCCACCGGCGCGCCGTGCCAGCGCCACAGCTGGCGAATTCTCAATAAAGGCGCTAAGCGCCGCAATTGCAACGCATCGGCGATGTCTTCGCTGGCATTCAGCCGCGACAGGCCGAGAAATTCGCGCGCCAGCTCGTCCGGCGGCTCGGAAAACAGGCCCGGCGTCAGCAGGACGGCGTCGCCCCAGTCGCCCGGCACCGGCGCCACATAGGTGCCGCGGCCCTGCTGCCGGTAAAGCAAGCCGGCGGACTCCAGCTCAGACAAGGCCTTGCGCACCGTGCCCTGGCTCGCGCCCAGCTCGCCGGCCAGCTCCCATTCGCTGGGCAGCGCGTCGTGCGCCCGCCACTCGCCTTCGCCCATCCGCTGCAGCAGCAGCTGTTTGACCTGGACATAAAGCGGCTGTCTTTTCAGGGTATTGGCCGTCATGATCTGTGTTTTAACACCAAACAAATCAAGCGTAAAGGCAAGTCTTATATAAGACATAATACTTAAACGGCTGTTTGACTCCACATTCTTGACCAATTAGCCCAAATCGATAAACAGCCGTGATACACTTCCTGCCACACCTATACTGCAGAGCAACATCTGCAGCTCATTATCGGATACGTCAAAGGAGACTCCGCCAATGAAAGCCCCCGTTCGCGTTGCCGTAACCGGCGCTGCCGGCCAGATCGGCTATAGCCTGCTGTTCCGTATCGCCAGTGGCGAGATGCTGGGCAAGGACCAGCCGGTCGTTCTGCATCTGCTGGATCTGCCGCAAGCCCAAACCGCGCTGAAGGGCGTGATGATGGAGCTGGAAGACTGTGCCTTCCCGCTGTTGGCAGGCATGGTAGCCACCGACGACCCGAACGTGGCCTTCAAGGACGTGAAAGTGGCCCTGCTGGTCGGCGCCCGCCCGCGCAGCAAGGGCATGGAGCGCAAGGACCTGCTGGAAGCCAACGGCGCCATCTTCACCGTGCAGGGCAAGGCGCTGAACGACCACGCCGCCCGCGACGTCAAGGTGCTGGTGGTGGGCAACCCGGCCAACACCAACGCCTGGATCGCGATGAAGTCGGCTCCGGATCTGGATCCGAAAAACTTCACCGCGATGTTGCGTCTTGACCACAATCGCGCGCTGTCGCAAATCGCCGCCAAAACCGGCAAGCCGGTGGCCGCGATCGAGAAGCTGGCCGTGTGGGGCAACCACTCGCCGACCATGTACGCCGACTACCGCTTCGCCACCATCGATGGCCAATCGGTCAAGACCCTGATCAACGACGACGTGTGGAACCGCGACGTGTTCCTGCCCACCGTCGGCAAGCGCGGCGCCGCCATCATCGAAGCGCGCGGCCTGTCGTCCGCCGCCTCCGCCGCCAACGCCGCCATCGACCACATCCGCGACTGGGTGCTGGGCAGCAACGGCAAGTGGGTGACCATGGGCGTGCCGTCCGACGGCTCCTATGGCATCCCGGAAGGCGTGATGTACGGCGTACCGGTTGTGTGCGAAAATGGCGAATACAAACGAGTTGAAGGCTTGGAAATCGACGCGTTCAGCCGCGAGCGGATGGACCTGACCCTGGCCGAACTGGAAGAAGAGCGCGCAGCCATCGCTCACCTGTTTGGCTGATACCCGAGCCGGATCGAAGAAAGCGCACCGCAAGGTGCGCTTTTTGTCTTTGATCAAACCAGAATTTCATATTTGAATTTACTAATATCGACTGCCATTTGGAGTAGAGCATGATTGAAGTTGAAGTCCTGAACCAAATCGCGGCCAAGATCGAAGACCTGGCCGCCCGCGCCGCCGACATTCGGGGGTATCTTTGACTACGACGGTAAAAAAGACCGTCTGGAAGAAGTCTCCCGCCTGACCGAAGACCCGGATATCTGGAACGATCCCAAGCGGGCGCAGGATCTGGGCCGCGAGCGCAAACAGCTGGAAGACGTGGTGCTGGTGCTGGACGGCATCAACGCCACCCTCGCCGATAGCCGCGAACTGTTCGACATGGGCAAGAGCGAGGACGACGACGACACCATCTTCGCGGTGCAGGCCGATCTGGAAGATGTCGAGGCCAAGGTGGCCAAGATGGAATTCCGCCGCATGTTCCATGACCCGATGGACCCCAACAACTGCTTCCTGGACATCCAGGCCGGCGCCGGCGGCACCGAGGCCCAGGACTGGGCCGGCATGCTGCTGCGGATGTACACCCGCTACGCCGAGCGCAAGGGCTTCAAGGTGGACGTGTTGGAAGTGTCCGAAGGCGAAGTGGCCGGCATCAGCAGCGCCACGCTGAAGATCGAGGGCGAGTACGCCTACGGCCTGTTGCGCACCGAAGTGGGCGTGCACCGCCTGGTGCGCGTGTCGCCGTTCGACTCCAACGCCCGCCGCCACACCTCGTTCTCGTCGGTCTTCGTCTACCCGGAAGTGGACGACAGCTTCGAGATCGACATCAACCCGGCCGATCTGCGCGTGGACACCTATCGCGCATCCGGCGCCGGCGGCCAGCACATCAACAAGACCGACTCGGCGGTGCGGATCACCCACATCCCCACCAACACCGTGGTGCAGTGCCAGAACGACCGTTCCCAGCACCGCAACCGCGACGAGGCGATGCAGATGCTGCGCGCCAAGCTGTACGAGCTGGAACTGAAGAAGCGCAACGAAGCCAAGCAGGCGCTGGAAGACACCAAGACCGACGTGGGCTGGGGCCACCAGATCCGCTCCTACGTGTTCGACCAGTCCCGCATCAAGGATTTGCGCACCAGCCACGAGGTGGGCAACATCAAGGGCGTCATGGACGGCGACCTGGACGGCTTCATCGAAGCCAGCCTGAAGCACGGCGTCTAAGCCAAACCGGCCGGCTCCCCAGGGGGCCGGCCAAGCCGTTTTTATTGTTTTGCCGCAGGAAACCAACCCGGCACGGAGTCATCATGTCTGATCACGAACAAGCACAGGCGCAAAGCCAAGACGAAAACCAGATCATGGCGGAACGCCGCCTGAAACTGCAGGCGATCCGCGAAAAAGGGATCGCCTACCCCAACGACTTCAAACGCAGCCACTTTGCCAAACCGCTGCAGGACGACCACGCCGCTAAAGAAGCCGAAGCGCTGGAAGCCGAGAAAATCGAAGTCGCCGTCGCCGGCCGCATGATGCTTAAACGTGTGATGGGCAAAGCCAGCTTCGCCACCATGCAGGATGTCAGCGGCCGCATCCAGGCCTTCATCTCCCGCGACAACGTCGGCGAGGACATCTACGCCGACTTCAAGCGCTGGGACATGGGCGACATCATCGCCGTCAAGGGCCTGCTGTTCAAAACCAAGACCGGCGAACTGACCGTGCAGGCCACCGAAGTGCGCCTGTTGTCGAAGAACATCCGTCCGCTACCGGAAAAATTCCACGGCATGACCGATCAGGAACAGAAATACCGCCAGCGCTACGCCGACCTGATCATGAGCGAGGAAAGCCGCGCAACCTTCATCAAGCGCTCCAGGATCGTGCAGAAGATCCGCGACGTGATGGTGGGCGAAGGCTATCTGGAAGTGGAAACCCCGATGATGCACCCCATCCCGGGCGGCGCCACCGCCAAGCCGTTCGTCACCCACCACAACGCGCTGGACATGCCGCTCTACCTGCGCGTGGCTCCGGAGCTGTACCTGAAGCGCCTGGTGGTGGGCGGCCTGGAGCGCGTGTTCGAGATCAACCGCAACTTCCGCAACGAGGGAATGAGCACGCGCCACAACCCCGAGTTCACCATGATCGAGTTCTACGAAGCCTACAGCGATTACCAGCGCATGATGGAGATGACAGAAACCATCATCCGCCAGTGCGCGCTGGTGTCCTGCGGCTCCACCACCGTGTCCTACCAGGGCAAGGAAGTGGACCTGGGCAAGCCGTTCGACCGCTTCACCATCGTCGGCGCGATCAAGCACTACAACCCGCAATACACCGATGCGCAGCTGTCCGACGCGGCCTGGGTGGCCAGCGAGATCAAGCGCCTGGGCGGCAAACTGCCCCCGGCACCGGGCCTGGGCAGCTTGCAGCTGGCGCTGTTCGAAGAATGCGCGGAATCGCTGTTGTGGAACCCGACCTTCATCGTCGACTACCCGGTTGAAGTCTCCCCGCTGGCTCGCGGCTCCGACACCCAGCCGGGCCTGACGGAGCGTTTCGAGCTGTTCATCGTCGGCCGCGAGCACGCCAACGGCTACTCGGAGTTGAACGATCCGGAAGACCAGGCCGCGCGCTTCCAGGCGCAAGTCGCCCAGAAGGACGCCGGCGACGACGAGGCGATGCACTACGACGCCGACTACATCCGCGCGATGGAATACGGCCTGCCGCCGACCGGCGGGTGTGGCATCGGCATCGACCGTTTGGTGATGTTGTTGACGGATGCGCCTTCTATCCGGGATGTGATCTTGTTCCCGCATATGCGTCCGGAGTAAGATTTAGCGAGCTTACATTGGGCTAAAGAAAAGCCGCTCACTGCAAGGTGAGCGGCTTTTTTTGGCTTCTAAATGTGGTCTGGTACCTATTTCATGGATGCAGATTATTTAAATTGAAAGTCTAACATTTTATAATTTGATACATCCCAACTTATTGACAAACAAGTTATTCAAAAAATTGTCGCATGTACTATACTCATGAGACATTCGTAAGGAGTTCATCATGAAAGTAGCTCGTAGCAAGCGCCTCGAGACTGTCTTGAAGGACCCTCAAGCCTCGAAGCAGTTACGTGAATTTCTTGCGTCAGCAACAATTGGAAATTCAAGCCAAGAAATTCAAACCACTGATTCCAAAGGAAAATCCATTGGTTATTTTGCAAAACTAATCCCCATCGATGGTAAAGAAAAATGAATATTGCTTTCCCTGCAATATTCCTATTTCTTATAATATCTCCTGGATTTTTCTTTCGACATCACAAGCAAAGAAGTGAAGTTCGCAACTTTGATCACTCACCTTTTAGCGTTACGGCCTTACAAGCAATTCTATCGGCATTTATTATTAACGGCTTTGTTTTATATATCGCACGGCCACTAGGCTATGAAATTGAGCTTGGAGATCTTGTTTGTTTATTGACAAGTAGCAATTGCAGCAAAAATCTAACTAATGAGGTATCCTTCCTCAATTCACACCCTAATGCTATTCTACTTTACTTCATTTCCACACATGCTCTCGGGATTCTCGCTGCACTTACATGGAGGGAGATTATTGTCAGGTATTTTAAGCTAGAAAGACGTGGATGTTGCCTATCCTATATAGCACGAGGCTCAGCACCATGGTATTACCTTTTCAAAGGACTAGATCACTCTTACGATCCTGACGGCGTCGTTATTTCTGCAGTAATCTCACTAAAAGATTGCTCGATTCTATACATGGGATTATTGTATGACTACACAGTAAATGATGCCGGCGAGTTAGATAGAATAATGATAAATGGAGCCCAACGTAGAAAGTTTGAAAATGATGGAAAGTATAACAGAGCCTTAAAATCATTCAAAAAAGAATCATCCCGCTTTTACCCAATCAATGGTGATATTCTAATTCTCCCTTACAGTCAAATTAGTACTCTAAACATCTCTTATCTCAAGCTTTCCTCAGCCGAAGAGGATGGTTCGTAGGCCGAAGCTTTGACTGAGCCATGCAAAGCCCAATATTTACCACATCATACGAATTGATTTTTCGTCCGCTGCGCGGACAGATCATTAAGTGCCGGTTCCGCCCGGCTGGACGGGTCCATTTCTTTTGCTTCGCCAAAAGAAATGGACGAAAGAAAAGGCGACCCAGCAGTGCTGCAAAACCCCGCCTCCAAAGTCATTTTCAAGGAGCCTCCGAAACTACATGCGTGCGAACCTTTGATTCGCCCAGCAGTACGCGCTACCGTCGCGCGGCGTCGAACAACCCGCGTCTTAAAACCTTGAAAATGGCTTCAGAGTCGGCTTACGTTGATGGCATAGTGGAAAGTTGATTCATATCTACTCCACTGCCATTTTTCTTTCAGAATTACTCATAAATACAGTCATACAATTTTGGATATTCGATATTACTCATGAAACCATCAGATTACGACCTGCATCTAGACAAACTCAAAACCAACTCAGTTGACAGACTGCTATGTCGAGAAGACTTCTCACTATCTGCTTTTAATGAGCTCTATCAATATCTTCGTCAAAAAGCGGTAGGAATGAGAAGCGAACACGCTATTTCAAAACAGATCATCGCAACAATATTTGCAGCGAAAAATGCCATGGAAAATAGCTCATCAATAAATATTGAGGTACGCAACAACATTGATTTAGCGAATAAGTTTCTCCTCCTGCTAGAAATGATTGCGAAAGACGAGGAGCCTATGGACAGAAAGCCCGGTGTTCCTCGCATTATTTAATAGAACCGTAAGTTGGACAAAGTCACGCGAAGCCCTACGCTTACCGAGCAATACTGATTGGTTTTGTGTCCGCTCCGCGGACAGATCATTAAGTGCCGGTTCCGCCCGGCTGGACGGGTCCATTTCTTTTGCTTCGCCAAAAGAAATGGACGAAAGAAAAGGCGACCCAGCAGCGCTGCGAAACCCCGCCTCCGAAGCCCTTTCCAAGGCGCCGCCAAACTCGCGGGGCGCTAACGTCGCCCCGCTCAAACAGACGGCGGCTTAAAACCTTGGAAAGGGCTTCGGAGTCGGCTTGCGCTGATGGGATAGGGGCAAGTCGGTTCGGTTCTAAGCGTAGGGTGCCGTCACCCCGCAGGGGCGACGCACCGCTTGCCTGCCTACTTGCCTGTTTTCTCCAGGGCCGTAGGTGTTGCATCCCGGACGATTATCTGAGCGGTAGCTTCAAAGCTTGCCCACCCGCTTTCTCCATGCCGTTACCCGTGGGCAAATCAAGATTTGCCCACCCTACATTGCTGACCCCACCCATGCGCTATTCATCGCTCACAAAACGCAAACCGTTTGCGACGCGCCCGAATCCCTTCAAGCCTGCCGCCGGGGGCAGGCCCGAGGTCTTAAGCGGCTGCTTGTTTGAGTCCCGCGACGTTAGCGCGGGACGAGTTCAGCCGCGCCTCGGGCCTGACGGGAACCGGCGGGGAGCCGCAGGCCAGGCTTGCAGGGTGGCCTTTAGGGGTGGAGGGGATATTTGGCCAAGCAAATATCCCCTCCCTGCCGCCGGGCAGCCCCGGCAATCCTAATCATCATCCGCGCAGCGGATTCTACTTACTGCTTCAAAATACAGCCGGTTTTCCACCCTATTCCCTTGCCTCGCAAGCCTTCCCTCCGGATAATCTCATTCGTGCTGTTCAATAGCGGCACCGGGATTGGCGTCCCGCATTCAGGCGGACTTCTGTGCAAGGCTGGGCCTTGTCGCGTCCGTACACCATTGCACGTCCTCTATGGCGGGCCATGGTGGGAGCATCTATGATGCGCCGCTCCTGGATCGGTACGCCAATCCCGCCATGTGCCTGCCACCCCTACTTGGCGTTGGGGTTGGCAGGGTTAAGCACCTATCCAGGAGGGTTTTGCCATGCCTAGCATCACCCGCAGTTCCCCGCGCCTCGCGCTTTCCCTGAACAACCATCACCCCGCCCGCAGCCGCTGGCTGCTGCACAACCAAGTCCCCACGCATCCGCCCAGCCTGCTAGCCATGACCCGGCTGCATGAAGCCTTTGCCGCCTTGCAAGAGCAATTGGCCGGCAAGGACCAAGCCAAGGTCAGAGAACCGGCCGCGCGCGTGGCACATTTGTGCCACGACATCGAGCAGGCGGTGGTGGAGTCCATCTGCCACCTCGCCCATGGCCAGTTGGGTTTGCAATCCGTGATCGATTTGCTCGCTTGCCTGGGCGACGACGTGCGCCTGCCATCCAGCCGCATGACGGAGTTGCTAGAGCCACTGGACAAACGCATGGGCGAGTCGCTGACGCTGCTCACCCGCGTGCTGTAAGCCCTGCTCCGTGAGCCAACAGCCTGTCCGCTTCCCAGCGGCAGGCTGTTTTTGATTTCGCGGAATGCCAAGGCGGTGCAATGCCCGGCTGGAAGGTAGTTACATCCAATCGTTTCAAGCCGGGTATTGCACCCTACTCTTACGACGTCCGCTTGCCATCCAGCCGCATCACGGAGTTGCTGGCACCGCTGGACAAACGCATGGGCGAGTCTCTCACGCTGCTCACCCGCGTGCTGTAAGCCCTGCTCTATACAAGCCAACAGCCTGCCCGCTTCCCAGCGGCAGGCTGTTTTGATTTCGCTGTACCCCAAGGTGGTGCAATGCCCGGCGGGAAGATAGCTGCCTCCAATCATTTCAAGCCGGGTGTTGCACCCTACGCTTACGACGTGCGCCTGCCATCCAGCCGCATCACGGAGTTGCTGGCGCCGCTGGACAAGCGCATGGGGGAGTCGCTGACGCTGCTCACCCGCGTGCTATAAGCCCTGCTCTATACAAGCCAACAGCCTGCCCGCTTCCCAGCGGCAGGCTGTTTTTGATTTCGCGGAATGCCAAGGCGGTGCAATGCCCGGCTGAAAGATGGCTGCATCCCGTCGCTTCGAGCCGGGTATTGCACCCTACGCTTGCGACGTCCGCCTGCCATCCAGCAGCATCACGGAGTTGCTGGCGCCGCTGGACAAGCGCATGGGCAAGTCGCTGACGCTGCTCACCCGCGTGCGGTAAGCCCCACTCCATAAAAACCAACAGCCTGCCCGCTTCCCAGCGGTAGGCTGTTTTTGATATTGCTGTACACCGAGGCAGTGTAATGCCCGCCACGAGGGTTGCCTCACCAGAATGTTTCTGGCCGGGTATTGCACCCTACGCTTGCCACATCCACCTGCCATCCAGCCGCATCAAGAATTACCGGACGCGGATGGGTAGCTTCTTGACCTTGCCGATCAGGAGCGGCAAACCCTGTCAAGCGCGCCAACCTCGCCAGGCCGATTGGTCCGCATCGCTATCAGTTTGCGCGGCGCGTGGTGTAGCGCCAGGTGAAGCAGCCTTCGTGGTCGGCAAACAATTGCACGGTCTGGGCATCAGACGTGCGCAAACGCGCCCGCAATTTATCCAGCGGGAGCGCGGCCAGAGCGGGAGCCTCGACAGGCAGCGTCAAGGCGCGGACTATGGTTTCGCCGGTGAGTTCTTCTAATTTGCAGCGTATGCCGGCCTCGGCGGCTTCGCGCGCCGCGTCCAGCTCTGCGGTCTGGGTGCCGATGGCGGATTGCGCGTCCTGCAGCGACTTCAAGCCGGCATTGAGCTGGCTGAGTTGCTTGAGTTTCGGCGCAAGCTGTTCCGACATGCGTTTCCAGCTGGCTTGCTGTTCCGCCGATAATTGCAGTTCGCCTTTCTTGAGGCGGGCCGCCAGCCCGAAATAACGCTTGAGTTCCTCAGTTTCAGCCAGCGCCGCCCGCGCTTTTTGCATGGTTTCAATCTTTTGCAGGCAATCTTGTTCTTGCTTTTGCAGGGCTTCTAGCTTGCGGGTGAAACCGGACAAATCCGGCAGCAAGATGGAAATCGCCGTTTCCTGATTCGCGCGCGCGCCAGCCTTGCCGATATGAAGCTGTTTGGCCGCGATGGCGCAGCCCATCGCGCGTTCGATATCGACATCCTCGGCCAGAATGACGCAGCAGCTTGCCTCGGCGATGCGCACTTTGCGGGCGATCACCAATGCATTTTCGGCGCGATTGAGCGTTATCTCGCCATGCTCGGCGCGCACTTGGGCATTGGATACCAGGCCCTCCACGCTGATCGGCCCGGCATCGTTCAGCAAGACGCCGCCCACTAGATTCTCTTTCAGCAGGATGCGTCCGCCGGTTGAGCGAACCGTGCCATATACATTGTTGAACATGGTCAGGTTCTTGCCGGTGACGGTGCGGCGCTCCTGCACTTCGCCGTGCTCTTCGTACTCGTCGCCCTGCAGCGCCAAATCGCCGGTGGTGCGGACGCTGACGCCGTCGCGGTTGACGATTTTGTCGACAACCGATATCTGGTTGGTGGCGCTGTCTATGTTGAGGAAACCGTCATTGACCGCGACGATGCATTCATTGCCATCCTTGTCTATCCGCACCTCGGTGCCGGTGCCGCCCAGCGTGTCCAGCTCAAAGTCCCGGGCTTCGGCCGCGCTGATAAGGCCGCCATCGATGGCGCGTCCGGGCCGGCCGGGAATGCACGGCGTTTTCATCAGCAGCACGGTATTCGCTTTGATTTGCGGGTAGCGGTTCTGGAACTGCGTCAGATCGACGCGTCCATCGGCAAGCGTGCGTGGATGGTCATCGCGATGCATCGCCGTCGTCTGCTCCTTCACCCCGGCATCCACCCCGGGAACAGGCGGGCGCGGGCTGGCAATGCGGTAGCGGCCGGTCTTGCCCTGGGCGAGGATGTCGCCGATCGCCGCTTCGTTCAGTCCGAAGCGCACGCCCTGCTGCCACAGATAAGCGACCAGTTCGTCGAACTGCAGTTGGGTCGGGGCGGTGTAAACCTCTTCGCGGCTGCCGACAATGATGTCGTGGCCAGCCTGGTCCTTGCCGTAGACCGGCACCTCGACGCTCTGCGTCAGGTAAATCTGCTCGAACAGGTACTCTGCGCCCCCTTCCACCTCGGAAACTCCGCGGTAGAGCGAGCGCCGCTCTTCCGGGAAGGGCAGGATGGACTGCGCGATGCGTTGAGGCGGCGCGGAACCGACGTTGGCCGGGTCGAAGTCGTATGCATAGTGGCAAAGCTGCGAGTAATTGAGCCCGGATAGATAAAAGCCGGCCGCAAACAGCTGATCGATCGCTTGGAGACAGCCTCCAGCCGAAGCCAAGACGCCCGGCGCGATGAAAAGTCCATCGTCGCGGACCTGAAAGAAATCGGACAAAGTCAGCTGCTGGCTGGAATCGGACGGTCGGACTGTCCTGGAGGGCTGGGGTTTCGGGGGATCTGTCGTACTTGCCATGATCTCGCCTGCCTGGACTCTTCGCTGAGTATCCGTCGCGGCCCTGGGGTTGCACACAGCCGGCTGCGACCATCTGTTTGCTTGAAATTGAAAACCACTCCTGCTTTAGAAATGTAGCAAACTCTCGCCCGTTTTGCTGGCTTTGCGCCAGCGGCGCGCCCGGAATGCGGGTGCCTCGCCGCCGCATTCACGCCGCAAAATCCGCCAGGATCTGCCACAACCACCGCTAGCCGCAACCTGCGCCCTGGCCGCTCTGCGCTTGCCCGCAGGCCAGCACCGCGGCCATGCTGCTTGGGCCGCTGCACGGCCTTGGCGCCAAGAACGGTCTCTGGCAGCATCGCGCCCGCCATTCATGATAATGACATTGTCTTGCTTTATAACCCTGTTGCGCGCCGCGCATCGATATCCCACATCCAACAAGGAAAAACTGCATGAACACATTCTTTTCACGGGCCCGCCGCACCGTGCCGGCAATCTTGCTGCTGCTGGCCGCCCACGCCAATGCGGCCACCGAAACCATCGTGATGATCCGCCACGGCGAAAAGCCGGATCAGGGCCTGGGGCAACTGACTTGCCAGGGCCTGAACCGCGCGCTGGCGCTGCCCAGGGTGCTGACCAGCGCCTTCGGCACACCGGACGCCATCTTCGCGCCCGATCCCGCCACCCAGGTGTCGGACTCCGGCAGCAACTACTACTACGTGCGCCCGCTGGCCACGATAGAACCCACCGCAATCAGCCTGGGCATGCCGGTCAACACCGGCTACGGCTTCACTCAGACATCCGACTTGGCCGCCAAGCTGACCGGCGCCGGCTACGCCAACGCCACCGTGTTCGTCGCGTGGGAACACAAGAAGATCGTCACGCTGGCCAAGCAGATTTTTGCCGATCTCAAGCAGTCCGCCAATATTCCATCTTGGTCCGGATCGGACTTCGACAGCATCTACGTCATCACCATCAACGGCTCCGGCAGCCAGCGCAGCGCCTCGTTCTCCATCCAGACACAGGGCTTGAACGGCCAAAGCACCGTCTGCCCCGGCGCCAACTAAACGCCTGCCGGCCCGGCTCATCGGCAGCGGTTAGCTAGGCCTGCCAGCCGGGCTGGAGGGTGTGAACAAGTCAAAATCCACATGGCCGAAATAACAGTCCACCAAAAATGATATTGTCATTTATTCATAATAAACAGTAGCATCGCAAAGCTGTGAATCATCTGGTACCAACCCAACCACAAGGAATATGCGATGAAGAAACTATTGTGTGCGATGGCTGCCTGCTTGATGCTGTTCGGCTTGTCGGCCCAGGCCAAGTCCTTGGCCTCCGGCCAGACACTGTCCCTCAACGACCGGATCTACTCGGACAATGGACAATACTTCCTCACTCTGCAGACAGACGGCAATCTGGTGTTTTACGGCCCCAGCGGCGCGCTGTGGGCTAGCAACACTGTCGGCAGCGGCGCCATCCGCGCCATGATGCAGCCGGATGGCCATTTCGTGCTCTACCGCCCCAACAGCGCGGTGGCATGGCAACTCAACACCGGCTGGGCAGGCACCTTCCTCAATGTGCAGAGCGACGGCAACCTGGTGTTTTATCGCCTGAAGCCCGTCTGGGACAGCCATACCAGCGACCCGGCCACCATGCAAAATCTGCCCTCGCTGCAATTTACGCCGCCGGCGCATTTCGCGCCGGGCAGCAGCTACACTGTCGGCCAATACTTTCTGATCTTCCAGACCGATGGCAACCTGGTGCTGTACAAGAATGGCAGCCAGATTATCTGGTCCAGCGGCACGGCTGGGTCGGGCGCAACCGACATCTGGATGCAGGCCGACGGCAACTTCGTGATCTACACCAATGGCCGGCCGGTTTGGCAGTCCGGCACTGCCGGCACGCCCAATCCCTTCCTCGCCATGCAGGCGGACGGCAATCTGGTGGTCTATGGCCAACTGCCGGTATGGGACAGAAACAAGGGTCCGCTGCCGCAGGCTCGATAAGGCGGCGCGCGATTCAGGTTTAGCCAAGCGCGCGGCAATCCCGAAGGCGGAAACAACACTAGCCATCCTTGGCAAGCCGGACGGCGAACCAGCCGCCGCAGTAAAAAACAGCCAGTCCACCATGAGGTGGCCTGGCTGTTTCTCATTGCTTTGCCATCCAAGTTGGATCACGTTTTATGGAAAATAGATACTGTAAGACCTAGCAGGGCACGACTCTCACTCCATCAACTATAGATTGATGGCAGGGCTCTCTACTAATCAACCACTGTCGTAGTTTTAGGAGAATCAGTCATGTCGTCCGTACCGCAAACCGGGAATTATATTTCCGCAGACAAGAATTTCACCTTCAAGATCACTTCGGCCAATCCGGCCAATGGCGTGATCACTGGGGTCTATCAAGCGAACTACAGCCCTATCGGTTCGTTCCATACCGAAGGCGACGTTGGCCATTACGGCTGGGTCTTCAACAAGGGACAAGGCAAGGATGGCGTAGCGCCGTTCAACCTGTCATTTGGCGGCAGCCAACGTCCGGACGGCCGCGCCTACAATATTGTCGACAGCTGGAACGGCGCCTACCTGACCAACAATACCATTTTGGCCGAAGGCTCCCGCGCCTTCGTCAATAGCGACGGCGTCATCCAAGTCGGCAGCCTGGGCACGCAGATCTTCACCCTGGCATAAGGGCATGGCGCGGGCGGGCCTCCGGGCCGCGCCCGCGCTCGGCAAAACACCCCCTCTCACATCCGCGCTTTTCCTGAACCCTGCTCTCCTTCCCTACCCAAGTTTTCCGCCGGCGAAACCGCTTGCGCCAGCCGAGAATCCGGAATTGGCGTTCCCACGCCTTGCCGCGCCGCAAGACACGCGATGCGCTGTAACCGCGACTGTCGGTCTTTTTCAGTGTGCTAGCGCTCCACATTATGTCTTTTGCATTAAAATGATCCATTCGACTCGACACCACCCGGCTTAAGCGCAATTCACGGTCAAGCCATGCCGGCAACGGCATGGCAGCCCGGCTACCGCCAGGAGTGTGCGCCGCCGCGCCTGCACAAGGCGGGTATAACATCATCAATGGATAGAGGTGCAGAATGTGGAAGGATATTGTTGTCAGACCAGCGGAACAGAACGATTACCAAGCCTGGCGACCGCTGTGGGATGGCTATAACGCGTTTTACGGCAGGAGCGGCGAGACGGCGCTGCCGGAAGAGATTACCCGGCAGACCTGGGCGCGCTTTCATGATGACGCGGAGCCAGTCAACGCGCTGGTGGCCGAACATCAGGGGCGGATCATCGGCCTCGTCCATACCGTCATTCACCGCAGTACCACGCGGCTGGCCGATGTCTGTTATCTGCAGGATTTGTTCACCGTGCCGGAAGCCCGAGGGCAAGGCGTGGCGCGCGAGCTGATCAAGGCGGTCTACCAGCAAGCCGCCGCGCGACAATGCAATCGGGTCTACTGGCAGACCCATGAAACCAACCAGACGGCGCGCGCGCTTTACGACAAGGTGGCGGAGAACAAAGGCTTCATCATCTACGGGCTGGAATTGCCCGCGTAACCGGCGAACACCATCGCGTGCGCAAGGCAAAGCCCGGCCGGATTGGCCGGGTTTATTTAATTGCGGTACCGGTTTATTTCCACCGCCCCATCCGTACCGCCAGGGCTGCCAGCGCCAGCAGAGCGGCCACTGCGGTGACGGCAAGCCAGCCCCACTGGGCCAGCAGCAAGCTGCCGCAAACCGCGCCGGCGGCCATGCCGATGAAGATGCTGACAAACAGCACGGCATTCAGGCGACTGCGGGCGCCGGGCTCGATGCCGTAGACGATGGTCTGATGCGCGATCAGAGAAGCCTGCACGCCCAGATCGAAACCGATGGTGCCAATGCCAAGCAGCCACAACTGCGCAGCTAGACTGAGCATCGGCGCCAGACACATGGCGGCGAAAGAAAGCGCGGTCAGGCCCGCTCCCAGCCGTGCCACCACCGCCGGACCGCGGCGGTCGGCCAGATGCCCGGCCATCGGCGCGGCAAGCGCCCCGGCGGCGCCGGCCAGGCCGAACGCGCCGGCGGCGGCGCTGCCCAGATGGAAAGGCGCGGCATGCAGCATCACCGCCAGCGTCGACCAGAAAGCGCTGAATCCCATCGACAGCAAGCCCTGGGCAAGCGCCGCCTGGCGCAGGTTGGCGTGCCGACGCAGCAAATCCCACAACGAAACCAGCAATTGTCGATATGGCAGCGTGGTGGTCGGGGCAAACTTCGGCAGCCAACGCCATGCCGAAACGCCGATCAGCGCCACCCCTGCGGCGGCGAGCATGAACATGCTGCGCCAGCCCCAATGCTCGGCCACCAGTCCGCTCACCACGCGGGACAGCAGAATCCCCATCAGCAGGCCGGTCATCACCGTGCCCACCACCTTGCCCCGGCGCTGCTCATGCGCCAGGCTGGCTGCCGCCGGCACAATGTCCTGAGCGACCGTGGCGGTCAGGCCGATGGCTAGGCTGGCGGCCAGCAGGCAAGCCAGCGAAGGCGCCAGGCTGCAAGCCAGCAGAGCCAGCACCAGCAGCACCGACTTCAGCAGAATGATGGCGCGCCGGTCGTGGCGGTCGCCCAGCGGCGCCAGCAACAGAATCCCCAGCGCGTAGCCAAGCTGGGTCAGCGTCGGCACAAAGCCTATCGCCCGACTGCTGGCGCCGATATCGGCAGCCAGGATGCCCAGCATCGGCTGGCTGTAGTACAGCGAAGCCACCGACAATCCGGCTCCGGCCGCCAGCAGAAAAGTCAGCGCCCTGCCTGGCTGGCCGGTACCGGCGGAAGTGGCGGCAGAAACTTGGTCATGCAATTTTTGGATGGAAGTCATGGCGGCGTGCCCCAGTTAACAAGTGCATGGAGTTTGCATTCCGCCGTGGGTAAAGGGTAGTAGGCCGACACGTAGATTTGTTATACATTTTACGTATGAAAAAACCCGTAATCGCCGATCTGCGCCCGCAACAGAGCGCTAGCCTACCGGCCAATGCCGGCGACCGCCTGGAACTGATGCAGACTTTCGTCCGCATCGTCGAAGCCGGCAATCTGTCAGCGGCCGCCCAACAACTGGGCACCACGCAACCAACGATCAGCCGCCGGCTGCAGACCCTGGAAAAGTCGCTGGGGATGAAATTGTTGCAACGCTCCACCCACAGCATGCGGCTGACCGACGACGGCGAGCGTTGCTTTGCCCGCGCCAAGGAATTGCTGGCCAACTGGGCGGCCTTCGAGTCCGATCTGAGAGGCGCCCGCGAAGAACCGGAAGGAATCTTGCGCGTGGTGGCGCCGCATGCCTTTGGCCAGGAGCGGCTGATCCATCCCCTGGCCGACTATCTGCGGCGCTATCCGCGCATGAAGGTGGAATGGCTGCTGCACGACGACAGCTCGATCCAGGATTTCATCGCCGCCGGCATCGACTGCGCCATCCAGGTGGGCGAGGTGACCGACTCGTCGCTAGTGGCCATCAAGCTGGCGGAAGTGCCGCGCATCGTGGTGGCGTCGCCGTCGCTGCTGCCGGACGGCGTCATTCCGCAAAGTCCCGCCCAGCTGGCCGGCCTGCCGTGGCTGGCGTTGCGAACCTATTACCGCCACGAAATCAGGCTGCGCCGGATAGACACCGGCGAGGAGGCGCGCATTCCAATAGAGCCGCGCATGAGCACCGACAGCTTGTATGCGCTGAGGAGCACGGCCGCGATGGGGCTGGGCGTGGGAGCGGGCTCGGCATGGGTGATGGCCGAGGATCTGGCGGCCGGACGCCTGGTCCAACTGGCGCCGGCCTGGCAGGCCTCTGCGCTGCCTGTCAGCCTGGTTTATCCCTACAGTCGCTTTTATCCGGCGCGGCTGCGCTGTTTTGTCGAAGTGATGCGCGCGGCGCTGCCGGATGCGATTCAGGCCGATAAAAAGCCTTAGCCCCCCAGGCGGCGTTTGTCGACAAGCCGGAAAACGGCAATGGCGGCCTGCCAAATTGAGAAAACGGCAGGCGGACAAAACCGTACTGAATTGGAAAAGGCCGACTCCGCCATGGCCTGGCTCTTGCTACCCGAATGCGCGCATCCGCGCAGACTGCGATCCGCACAGCGATCAAAGGCGTAGGCTTGCTTATCGCAGTCAAAACCCAATCAAACCCACGCCTCCGAAATTGATAAGACATGCCAAAAGCAAATAATGCAGAAAAAAATGGAAAATGTGCAGTGCAGAAAGATGGCCGCGCCTCGGCAAGAAAACCAAGCGCTGTGGCGCTGCGGAATCAACAGGAGGCAGGGCTGCGACGCCCTGCGTCTGAGGAACCAGGCTGCGCTGCTTGATGAAATCGGGGAGTGCCGCAGAAATTCTTTTCAAGAAACCATCGAATGGATTGCGGGAAAGCAATATCCTCGCCGCGGTTCGTCATTCTGAGTATTCATAAGCCAGTTGATAAAAACCATCTGGAAGATTAAAAAAATTTCCCTTAAATTCCACTCCGCCAAGACAGTTATCCCCCATCGAATAAATGGCCAAAATATCGCTCTGCATAAGTAGAATTACCAGGCAGGTCCCCATTTAGGATTAGTTTATTAACCAAAATGGCAATTGCCGCCCATCCATTCATGGACTAGAAAAATAGAATACCATGCTCGACAAAGACGGAGTCAAATGCCATGACCGTATCCAAAAAAATCTTGCTGCTCATTCTGCTTTCCATCCTGGCCTTGATAGGCATCAGTTCGTTCAGCCTTTACGTCCAATCAAAACTGGCTACCACCGCCACCAACTTCGCCACCAACGACTATCCCAGCCTGACCGCCATGGACAAGTTCAGCAATGCCGTCTCCTCGCTGCGCCTGGCTGGCCTGCAGGACTTGACCTCGGTGAACCCGGCCGACCAGGCCATAGCCAAAGCCAACGTCGAAAAAGAATACCAGGGCGCCAAAGCGGCTCTGGCCGAGTACGACAAGATGATCAACGACGATGTGGACCGCGGTCTCTACCGCAACGATGCCCAGTTGCTGGACAAGTATTACACCGCGCTGCAACCCATGCTGGCGGCAGCAGAGCACAGCGACATGGATGGCGCGCGCAAGATCAGGGCAAACAAGGTGACTCCTGTCGGCAACGAGCTGCGCCAGGCGATTGTGGCGCACATCGACTACAACCAGCGCTATGTCAACAAGGAGGTGGCCGATGCCCAATCCCTGATCGACTCATCGCGCAATATCAGCATCGGCGCCACCCTTCTCCTCACGCTGCTGCTGGGCTTCATCGGCGCGCGCAGCTTTCTGTCCATCACCCGGCCGCTGAACGAACTCAACAACGTGATGAACCAGATAGGCGAAAAGCTGGACTTCACGCTGCAAGTGAGAGTGCACAACCCCAATGACGAAATCGGCAATACCGCCACCACCTTCAACCAGTTGATGGACCGCCTGCGCCGCAGCCTGAGCCATATCTCGGAAAACTGCGGCAAGGTGTCCGGCTACACCTCGGACCTCGCCCGCACCGCCGGCAATGTGCTGACCGCCGCCCAGCAACAGAACGAGGCCTCCGCCGCCATCGCCGCCACCATGGAGCAGCTGACTGTCAGCATCAATCATGTGGGCGACCGCGCCGAGCACAGCAATGTCCAAACCGGCGAAGCCACTCGCCATGCCGGCAATGGCCAGCAGGTGATCGCCAAGACCGCGGAAGAAATTCGTTCCATCTCAAGCACCGTTGGCCATGCCAGCAACAGCCTGACCGAGCTGGAAGAGCAAAATGGCAGGATTGCCAGTTCGGTCAGCAGCATCAAGGACATTGCCGAACAAACCAATCTTTTGGCGCTCAACGCCGCCATTGAGGCGGCCAGGGCCGGCGAAACCGGCCGCGGCTTCGCCGTGGTGGCGGATGAGGTGCGCAAGCTGGCGGAACGCACCGCCACCCTCACCAGCGAGATCGACCAGGTGATCCGCGGCGTCACCGACACCTCGCGCAAGACCACCTCTCGCATGAGCGAAACCCAGCAGTTGGTTGAATCCGGCGTGATCCGCGCCGACGAAGCCATGGCAGCCATCGGCGAAATTGGCAAATCGTCCAATACCGCGCTGCAGATGGTGGGCGAGATCGCCGACTCCATCCGGGAACAGGCGATTGCCTGCAACACCATCGCCGGGCAGGTGGAGAAGATCTCCCAGATGGCCAACCAGTCGAGCACCGCGGCGAAAGAGACTGCGGACACCGCGCAATCCCTGGATGACGCCATGCAGACAATGAACAAAGTAGTTGCCCGCTATAAGCTGTAACCACAGACTCCTGCCGGGATGGTTTCAAGATTGCGGACAGCCCATGAATGAGCTAGCCGCTTTTGCTTCCCTCTCGGCAGGACGCTGCCGCTCCCCTCCCCCATGCCGATGCGGAAAACGCTAGCAGCCATGATGAACGGGCATTGGTCTGGCCTGATCTCCGCCGATGCCAGAGTTGTCCAATGCCACTATTCACACTCGCGCCGCAACCGCACATCCGTCGCTGCTGAAAAACCCTAAATCCATATACAATACGTTTACAAATTAATTTGGCATTTTTTGCCGGAATGAGCATCAGGCTGCGCCATCCCGGCCCGTTCAACCCAGAAAGACCATCATGTCGCCGCAAGAAACCCAAGCACTGCAAAATTTCCTGAACCAACTGGTACAAACCCGTGGCGTGGCCAAAGACCCGCAAGCCAACGCCGCCATCACGCAGGCTGTGGCCGCGCAACCCGACGCCGCCTATCTGCTGGTGCTGCGCTGCATGCAGCAGGAACAGGCGCTGAATGCCGCCAAGGCGCAGATCGCCCAGGTGCAAAACGATCTGCAAGCCGCCCGCAGCGCTCCCCCGGCCACCGCTGGCGCGCCCGGCACTTTCCTTGACCCTAGCCCCGGCGCCGCCTGGAGTGGCGCGCCCGCCGCGCCGCGTCCGGCCGCCCCGGCTCCCGCCTACCAGCAGCCTGCGCCGGCTTACCCTCCGGCCGCGCCTGCCTACCAACAACCGGCTCCGGCATATCAGCCACCCGCGCCGGCCCAGCGTTCCGGTTTTCTGAGTGGCGGCGTCGGCAGCTTCCTCGGCAATGTAGCCACCACCGCCGCCGGCGTAGCGGCCGGCACCTTCCTGGTGCAAGGCATTGAAAGCCTGTTTGGCGGCAACGAGCACAGCGGCCACAGCGGCGGCGGCGGTTTTGACCATGGCTCAAGCCAAGGCTTTGCCGAACACGAAGCGCCGGTGGAGCAGTACATCACGGTCAACAACTACTACGAGTCCGACTCCGCCGGCGGCTACCAACAGGCATCCCAATCGCAGGACGACTACCCGTCGGTGTCCGACACTTCCGACGACACCGCGGATGACAACAGCGACTACGTCTAAGCGTCTGCGCAGGCTTGGCAGCGCACACCACGCTCAAGCCTGGCGATGACAGATCGGCCCCGCGCGGCTTGCCCGGGGCCGATCGCGTTTCCGCGCCGCGATGCGATGCCGGCAGGTGTGCGATCAGCAGGAGAATAACGGCGATCAGCAGCGAACGCGCGCCATGATTAACCGCCATCTCTTAGCCAGCCGACAACCGCGAGCGCGCCGGAGCCTGGCCATCGCGGAAACGCAGGCCCGATGCATAAGCGCAAGGCCGCTAAATGAAAAACCGCCGCATCCGCGACGGTTTTTCCATCCGGCGGCGCCTAGATCAGCCGCCACAGCGTGATGGCGGCGTCCGGCATCCAGCCCGGATTCGACTCATGCGCCTGCAGGCACTGGTAACGGCGGCCCTGGTAGCTGACGCCATCGCCCACCTGGTAGTAATGGCCGTTCCGCCATTCCGGAAAATCCGGCTCGCCCCCTCCGCCTTCGGTATGCGCAACCACGCTGTTGCTAGGCAAGGATTCGCGGCCGGCCTCATCCAGCGCCGTCGCTTGGTAACGGTAATCCATACCGGGCCGCAAGCCGTTGTCGCGATAGCTGGTGGAAGTGGTCAAGCCCACTGCCTGGCCGTCGCGGTAGACACGGTATTGCGCCACGCCGACGGGCGCCTGCCAGTTCAGCGCGACAAAATCCTCGCCCGCTTCGCTTGCGCGCAGATTGCCCGGCGCGGCAGGACGCTCTCCCTCCGCTCCGCCTTCCAGCAACGGCGCGTAATCGGCGATGAAGCCCCAGTCGTACGATGCGCCGGCGGCATTGCGGCCACCGTCCCAGTTGACCGACCAGGTCATCAGGCCGCGGATCGGGTTGCCGGCCGCCTCCAGCCGGCTCAGCGCGCCGAACACCGCCTCTGGATCACGGACGAAGCCGGTGGCGGCGGCATCGATGTTGGCCGGCAGGCCGATGGCGAACTTGTCGGCCGGGATGCGCAGATAGCCGCGGGTGCCATGGATCAGGCTGTCGGTCAGGTAGTACAGGAAGTCTTCCTTGTGCTCGTCGTCGCTCTGCGCCAGCCACATGTTCAACTCGTCCACCCATACGCCGTCACCGCCCTGATTGTAGTATTGCGGAGCGATGAAATCGTAGTAGCCGTCCAGCGCCGCGAGATAGGCCGCATAGGCGCCGTCCGGCTTCAGGTAGGGAAACTCCGGCGCCATGCTGATGATGAAGTGCAGGCCCTGCGCCGCGTAGTGGTCCTTCACCCGCTTGAGCGCGGCCGGGATCACCGTGGCGTTGTCGGCGGCGGAAATCGCGCTCTGCTCCAGGTCGATGTCCAGCCCGTCGAAGCCGTAGGTTTCCACCAGCCGGATGATCTCTTCCGCCAGCGCGCCTTCCTGCCCGGCGTGCAGCTCGATATGAGCGTCGGCTCCGCCCAGCGAGATCAGCACCGACCGCTCCTGGCGGTTCAGCTCCGCCACCTGGGCGCGGAAGGCTTCGTCGCTCATATCGTACGGTTTGAAAGTCGGGATGCCGGCGCCCTTCATGAAAGCCACCGCTACCACGCCGTAATCCTCTGGGATGTCGGTGAGCGCCATATCCGCCGATTGTCCCCGTTGGTAGCCGTTGCCGGGCGACGATGGCCAGTTATGCCAGAAACCCATGATGAAACGGCCAGGAAGCTGCGGCATCGGCGATGCGTCGTCAGCCAGCGCGCGGCGCTCGGGTTTGGCGAATAGGTTCATGCATGACTCCTTTGCGAGTGGAAGGATCAAGGAACGGCTCCGGCCGGTTGCGGCTTCACCGCTGCCCTAACTGAGCCATCGGCATGGTATGGCCAGGACCGGAAAAGGGGTGCTGTCCCTTCAGCCAGCCACGACCGCTTTGCGATCCGCGCGCCGCCGGCATCGACACTAGCCGGTGGCTGGCAAAACCGGCCACATCTCGCTTATCCGGCCATGCTCGTATACCGCGATGTCGCCGAATTGCTGCAGCACCGCCTCGCTCTGGCGCGGGCGGAAGAACACCGTATCGTCCACCGCCAGCGCCTGGCGGCCGGAACCCAGCAGAACCTGCTGGTTGGATGAGGCGCCGTACAAGCCGCTGCCGCTCAGGCCCGGCGGCGAGACTGGGTCGGCCAACCAGTTGCCGCCATAAATGAAATAGCCGCGCCGGGCGTTGTCGTCCCAGGCGCGCAGCAGGCCGCCCAGCCATTCCACGCCGTAGGGCAGCTCGAATGGCGCTTGCGCCTTCAACACCGGCGCGGCGATGAAGCAGGCCGGCTGCAAGTCCGCCAGCATGGCGCTGTCGAAGCCGCTTGGCTTGACCATGGCCGAACCCAGCGCCACTTCGTTCTCCACGCCGGAACCGTCGTACAGCCGGTAGGTCGGCGAACCGCCGGCATTGAAACATGGCGTCTTGGCGCTGCCGAACACCCCTGGCCTGGCTCTCACCTCGTCGGCGAAAACCGCGTACCTCGCGCGCGCATGGGCGTGGGCCTGCTCGCGCAGGCCGGGCAGATCGGGAATTTTGGCGACGTGGGCGTCGTAGCCCATCAGTCCGGCCCATTGCAGCCGCGGTTCGGCCTGCACAATGTCGAGCATGCTCCGCATCGTCTCCAGGCTGGCGATGCCGCCGCGGTGCAGACCCACGTCTATCTCGAAATTGACTCGCAGCCGCAGATCCTGGCCGCGCGCCAGCTCGCGGTATTGCGCCAACCGCTGCGGGGTGTCCACCAGCCATTGCAGTTGCCGCTCAGGCTGGAAGCCGCGACCATCGAACTGACGGTAGAAAGCCAGCGCCGCCGCCGCCGGCAACGGCTTGCCCAGCAGGATGTCGCGATCCTGCCGCGCCATCGCCAACAGCTGCGGCAGGCTGAACAGCATCTGCCTTTGCGTGCCGGCAAGGCCCGCCACCACTTCCAGCAAGGCCGGGCAAGGCAGCGACTTCACCACCACCCGCAGCGGCAGGCGGCCATTCAGATTGCGCAGAATCTGCCGCGCGTTGGCGTGCAGCCGCTCGCGGTCCAACACCAGCGTCGGCGTGCCGATGCCGGCCTGCCGCAACGCGGCGGACAATTTGCGGAAATAGCCGTCATGCGGACCGCCGCGCACCGCCGGCCGGAGAGCGTATGCCGCGGCGGCAAGCGCGCCCAAAGCGCAAGCGGCCAGCACTTGGCGCCGGTTCATGCGCGGATCCCGAATACCTGGCGCAGATGCGGATTGAGCAGGAGGCCCTTGGGATCGAACTGCCGCCGGAGCTGCAGAAAATCGTTCCAGCGCGGATACAGGGCGGCGAAATCGATAGCCCGGTGCGCATGCAGTTTGCCCCAATGCGGCCGGCCCTGGTATTTGCGGAAGATGGGCGCGATATCGCTCACCAGATAGTCGTAGGCTTCGCCCGCCGCGGCATGCACGGCGATGGAGCAGGAGTCGCGCTGGTAGAAGGGGCTGAGCCAGGCTTCGTCGGCCCCGACGAAGCGGAACTCCAGCGGGAAGAACACCTCGTTGCGCTGCTCAAGCTTGCGTATCACCTCGCGCACGCAGCGGATGCCGGCCTCGCGCGGCACATGGCATTCGGACTCGTTGAACGGAGTGGGCCGGGCGGTGGACAGCAGGCGCCAGGACTTGTCCAGCGCCAGCTCGGTCTGCGCCGGGTCTATCAGCTTTTGCGCCACCCAGCGCCGCAGGTCGGGCACGCGGCCCAGCCAGTCGCGCAGCCGGCGCAGTTCGCGCAACATGTCCTCGTCGTTCGACTCCGGGTGGGACACCGCGCCGCCGGCCCGGACGTCATGGGTGATCGCCGCCGCATAGCCGGTGAAGGGCAGGTAATAGAATTCGAAATTGCGATGCTGCCGCGCCAATTCCGGAGCCGCCTCCAGCAGCTGGGCCAACGGCCTCAACCAGACCTTGCGTTGCAGATAATAAGCCGGCACCACGCTGATGGTGGCCTGGGTGACCACTCCCAAGCTGCCCAGCGACACCCTGGCGGCCTGCAGCAGCTCCGGATCCCGGTCCCGGCTGAACTCCAGCGCCTCGCCCGCCGGCGTCAGCAGCCGCAGCGCCAACACATCGGCGTGCAAGGCTTGCAGCCGCGCGCCGGTGCCATGGGTGGCGGTGCTGATGGCGCCGGCGAAGGTCTGCACATCCACATCCGGCAGATTGCGCAGCGCCAGGCCTTGGCCATCCAGCTGCCGCGACAGCTGCGCCAGCCGGGTGCCCGCCAGCAGCGTGGCGGTCAATGCCGTCCTGTCTTGCGCCACCACGCCCGACATCCGGTCCAGCGACAGCAGCCGGCCCGCGGTGGGCACCAGCGGCGAAAACGAGTGCCCGGAGCCGACGCAACGCAAGGCGGCGTCGTTGCCGCGCAGCAGCGCCGCCAGCTCGGCCTCGTCCGCCGGCATCTCCAGCGCCAGCGCCTGGCAGCGGTTGATGCCGGTCCAGCTGCGCCAGCGGTAAGCGCTGGCGGATCCGGCGGCGGCTTGCGTCCCTCCCCGGCCGGCGATGCCGGCCAGCATCGCGGCGGAGCCCAGTTGCAGCCAGCGTCGGCGGGTCATCGCGAGTGGTTTCATTGATTGGCTCCGGTTGGCGCGCCGGCCATGAAGACGATCAGGCGTTCCAGTTCGTCGTCGCTGCAGTCATTGCAATAGCCTTGGGCCGGCATCGCCTGGAAACCGTCGCGGACATGCGCCAGCAAGGCCGGCATGCCTTGCCGCAGCCTGGGCTCCCAAGCGGGGGCAAAAGCGGTCAGCGGCGCCTGGCTGGCGGGCGCGCCATGGCAGATCAGACAGGAGCGCTGATATTTTTCCGCCAGCCCCGCGTCGCCGGGACGCAAGGCCTCGGCTTTTTGCATATCCGCCGCTTGCGGCCTGGCCTCCCGGCCGCCGCAGGCTGCCAGGCCCAGCGCAATGGGCAAACAGACCCACCACCACGCGCCAGTTCCTGCCCGGACGCGGCCTGCCGGCGCGCCGCTCCCGCGTTTTGCTCTGCAATGGATCCGCATATTTCGACTGGCTCGCTTTCCGTAACGGCCCGGCGCGGCGAAAACGGCTTCGCCATGAGCCTGGAGCAAAATATAACGCCGGTTTTTTCCGGATCGCCGCCGTCTTTATGACAGTAGATATTTACCCGCCAATACCATCCAAAAGACCAACGCAATGCCGGCGAAGGCAAGAAGGGGACAGCGTCGCCCCCCCAGGGCGGCCGGCTTGACAGGATCGGGCGGGATAACCGCGCCGGATGTGAGAGAAAAACAACAGCAATCGTAAGTAGTGTTTCTTATCTTGCCATTGAGTAATTTTTTTCCAAGACGGGATTGACTATGGTTGGAACAGTCTTTTCAAATTCAATTTCCATTGAAACATTGTACGCGAGGTTCAAGTCCGGCATTGAACTCCAATAGACATTCTCATCGCTTGCCGCTGACGATAAAACTGTCCAAATTGAACTGCTTCAGTTGATGTCGCTTTGGCTCAGGCATATAGACTTTTGCCAAAATATTTACTCGGCGCCGTTTTGTTTTTCAAACGGCAACGCCAAAAACTGACATGAATGCCCGCATTGCCGCTGGCAAAATCGCCATTTAAAACCAGCTTGATTGAATTAGCAAAGTGCCGCTTCCAATTAACTCCGCCATTCGGCAAACAGAATCCTATTCGGTTATCCGCCAGCTGCAAGCTTTGCTCCGCCATTCATGAACGGGATCGGGTGCCTGCCGCCATCGCCACGGCGTCGGCAGCCCTTCTCCGGCACTGTGGATCAACACCGAAATGGTAAAGGCCCCAGTCCGGCCCGGCGCTGCCGCGCCAGCCGGAAAACACCGGGCCATGACAGCGCCGCCATCTCCAGCCCGCCTTGCCCGGCTGGCTGCCGTGACTGGCGGTTGCGATGCCGCGCGGCCCGTTCCAGGCGCCGGCATCGCCTTCCGCGCCGGGCAGGTTCCGGCGCCAGCCCTGATGTCACCGGACTTTGCAGCATTTCAACCACTCAATGGAGAAGCAACCATGTCATCAGTCAACCAGTTCGCCTATGTTCCGAACACCAGCACCTACAAGTTCGCCTATGGCGGCGCCATCCCCAATATGGCGATCCGCAACATGCCAAGCGATACCAACTGGACGCGCTGGACCATGCTCAATGACGGCGAGTATTACCGGATGTATTTCTTCAAGGGCAGCAGCGCCAACACCTTGTACCAGGCCGCCTTCAACCCGGCCACCTCCTCCTATGAGTTCGGCTTCAACTCGATTCCGGAGTTGCAGATCACCGGCGCGCCGCCGGATGCCGACGCCAGCAGCCTGTCCATGCTCTACGACAGCAGCACCAGCACCTACCGGCTGTATCTGCGCCGGCTGGGCTCCCCCACCGTGCTCTACCAGTTCGGCTTCAACCGCGAAACCAACCACTACGAGTACGGCTACAACTCGATTCCCACCCTCAACGTCACCGGCGCGCCACCCGATACCGACTGGCACCGCTGGTCGATGCTGTTCGACGGCAGCAACTACCGGCTGTACGCCTTCAAGGTGGGCAGCACCGACACCTTCTACCAGTTCGCCTTCAACCGGCAGACCAACCATTACGAGTTTGGCTACGACTCGATACCGGAGCTGACTCTGGTCGGTACCCCCGCCAACAGCAATCTGACCAGCATGTCCATGCTGTTTGGCCAAGGTGATTACCGCTTCTACTTCCAGACGATCTGAGGCAGGCCAGCCACCGCGGCTGAAACGGCAAGGCAAACGGCGACAGCCGCCTTGCCGTTTCATCAAACAATCCCTGCCCGCCCCCCGCCAAGCCAGCACGCGAAAAACTTGCCGCCACCGCCGGCCATCCGGCAGCCGGCTATCCACACGCGGCAAGCGCCGCACCGATTCCATCGCTCAGGACAGATCGACGATCAGGGCACAATCATGTTTGTAAACGTATACAAATCGACATCACTGCTGTTGCAATCTTTGCGCTTGCGAAACAAAACGCTGCCATAGTCCGAACATACGTTTGCAACCCTGCATGCCAGAAAAGGACAGATAACATGAAACGCGTGATGACTGCCGCGGCGCTGATCGCCGCATCCCTGACCAGCATGCCCAGCCAGGCCGCCAATGTCGGCGTATCCATCAGCATTGGCCAGCCCGGCTTCTATGGTCAGATCGACATCGGCGGCTACCCGCCACCGCAAGTGGTCTATGCCCAACCCGTGATGGTGCAGCCGGTGCCGGTGGGCGTGCCTCCCATCTACCTGCGGGTGCCGCCGGAACACGCCCGCCACTGGAGCCGCTACTGCCGCCAGTACCATGCCTGCGGCCAGCGCGTGCTGTTCGTGAAAGACGACTGGTACAACCGGGTATATGTGCCGCATTACCAGCAACGCCACTTCGATCATCACGACCGCTACGATCATCGCGACCATCATGACGAGCGCCGCGACGAGCGCCGCGACTACCCGCGCGACCGCTAAGCCGCGCCCAGCCTGATCTTCCCCAACCGGACAGCCGGCAAGCCCCTTGCCCCTGCCCGGTTTTCACGCCTCCCCGCCCCGCTTCATACAAATTAACCACCCTGAATTGGCAGCGGCGGCCAATACTCCTGGCCTTTCCGGACAGAAAAGGCCAGCGTCCCGGCAAAATGCCGTCAATCATGCCAAACTGCCTTGCGCGCATGCTTGGCTGCGACGTTTTGCCGCAGGCCGGGAGCCCGCCAAATGGCCATACTGCGGCGCGCCATGCCACTACAAGGAAAAACCATGCCTGCTCGCCATGCCTCCCTGCCGCGCCTGCTGCCCGCCCTCTTGATCGCCGCGTCGTCCGGCTCCGCGCTGGCCTGCGCCAGCTGCGGCTGCACCCTGAGCTCCGATTGGGAAAGCCAGGGCTTCACCACCCAGCCCGGCCTGAAAATGGACATCCGCTACGACTACCTGGACCAGAACCAGCTGCGCAGCGGCAGCGGCGCCATCACGCCGGCTGCGGCCAGCCAGTTGAGCCAGGGCAATCAGGAAGTGGAGCAATACACCCGCAACCAGTATCTGACGCTGGGCTTCGACTACACCTTCTCGGACGACTGGGGCGTGAATGTGCAGCTGCCCTACATCGACCGCAGCCACAGCACGCTGGGCACCGGCTCGGACGGCGCCAGTCCGGCCGACGGCGCCTACACCTCCAGCACTTCGGGCCTGGGCGATGTGAAAGTGATAGGCCGCTACCAGGGCTTCGCCGCCGCGCGCAACTTCGGCCTGCTGTTCGGCCTCAAGCTGCCCACCGGCAGCCACACCCAGGCCGGCATCTCCACCGACCCCAGCGCGCCCGGCGCGCCGGCCCCGATAGACCGTGGCCTGCAGCCCGGCACCGGCACCACCGACGCCATCGTCGGCGCCTATTACTTCGGCGACTTCAACCGCAGCTGGAGCTACTTCACCCAGGCCACGGTTCAAAGCGCGCTGGACTCGTCCGATCAGTATCGCCCCGGCACCGGAGTCAACCTCAATCTGGGCGTGCGCTACACCGGCTTCGCCGGCTGGATGCCGCAGCTGCAGATCAACGCCCGCTACGTCCAGCACGATGCCGGCAACAACGCCGACACCGTCAGCACCGGCGGCACCCTGGTCTACCTCAGCCCGGGCATCACCGCGCCGCTGAACCGGCAGATTTCGCTGTACGGCTTTGTGCAATTGCCGCTGTATCAGCACGTCAACGGCGTGCAGCTGGCGCCGCGCTACACCACGTCGATCGGGGCGCGCTTCTCGTTCTGAGCCTCAGCCGCGCAGCAGGCTGGCGGCCTCGCGCCGCTCGCGCTGCAGATAAGCGGCCAGCTCGTCGGCCGGCAACGGCATGCTGAACCAGAAGCCCTGCAACACATCGCAGCTCAGGCGGGTCAGCACATCCGCCTGTTCGCGGCTCTCCACTCCCTCGGCTATCACCTCCAGGCCCATGGCGTGGGCCAGGGAAATGATCATTTCCACCAGCGTCATCGCTTCCGGCTGCTGCTGCATGTCCCGGACAAAGGAACAGTCTATCTTCAGCGCCTGCACCGGCAGCCGGGCCAGATAGGCCAGCGATGAGTAGCCGGTGCCGAAGTCGTCGATGGCGATCGCCAGGCCAAGCTCGCGCGCCTGGCGCAGCTTGGCGATATTGCAGTCCATATCGTCCATCATCTGGCTTTCGGTGATTTCCAGCGCCAGGCCCATGTCGTCCGGATACAGCGCCAGCGCCCCCTGCAGCACCGACACGAAGTCCGCCTGCCTGAGCTGCAGCGGCGACACATTGACCGCAATCCTCGGCGCGTCCAGTCCGGCCGCCCTCCACGCATGGTAGTCGCGCGCCGCCTGGCGCAGCACCCAGGCGCCGACCTCGACGATCAGCCCCAGCTCTTCCAGCATAGGAATGAACTGCGCCGGCGGCACCAGGCCCAACTCCGGGCTTTGCCAGCGGATCAGCGCCTCCACGCCCACCACGCGGCTGCTGCCGGCATCCACCTTGGGCTGGTAATGCAGGACAAACTGCTCCTGCTCTATCGCCAGCCTGAGCTTGTTGGCCAGCGCCAGCGCCGCCACCGCCCGCTGCGTCATTTCCTGACGGTAGAACAGGAAGCGCTCCCCGGCCGCCTTGGCGCGCTTCAAAGCGGATTCGGCATGCTCCAGCAAGGTTGCCGCATCCTGGCCGTCGTCCGGATACATGGCGATGCCCAGCTTGGCGGACAACCTCAGATCGCTGCCCTCCACCGCATCCATAGTCGCGCCCAGGCAAGACTGCCGCACTTGTTCCACCCGCCTGGCGGCCTCCTCCTCATTGCCGGCATCGGGCAGTATCGCCGCGAACTGGTCGGCGCCGATGCGCGCCAGCAGGCTGTCGTCGGCAAAATACTGGACCAGCCTTGCGGTCAGCAGCCGGAGCAAATTGTCCCCGGTCTGGCGCCCAAATACATCGTTGACCGCCTTGAAATGCTCAATGTCCAAAAAGACCACCGCAAACCGGTCCCCCTTGCGCTCGGCCGCCGCCATCCGCAAGCCCAGGCGCTCCCCCAGCAGCGAGCGATTGGCCAGGCCGGTCAGGCTGTCGTAATAGGCCAGATAATCCAGCCGCTTTTCATTCTGGATGTGCTCCATGGCGAAAGCGATGTCGCCGCCCAGCTCGCGCAACAGGCTGATTTCTTGCTTGTCGAAAGCGCCGGCGTCGCCGGCGAACAAGGCCAGCACCGCCGCCGTCCTGTCGCCCACGGTAATCGGCAGACAGCACACCGCCCTCACGTTGAGCTTTTCCAGATCTGCTCGCAGCGGATCAAGCGACGCGTCCGACTGCACATCATTGCACACCACCATCTCGCCCAGCCGCGCGGCGCGGCAGCCAGGCCGGTCGCGGAATGGCGAGTCGTCTCTGGCGCTCAGCTCTATCTTCTGGAAATAATCCCGCTCCACGCCGCAATCGGCGACAACACTGCCTTCCAGGCTGTCCGGGTCTATCGTTCCGACCCAGGCCATCCGGTAGGCGCCGGCCTCCACCGCGATGCGGCAGACGCCCTTGAACAGTTCATCCAGGTCGTGGCAACGCGCGATCAGGGTATTGATCCGGCTCAGCACCTCGTATACCCGGTTCAGGCGCTCCACCCGCTCCCGCAGCAGCGATTGCTGCAGCCCGATGGCCAACTGCCGGGCATAGGCTTCGGCGATGTCCTGCTGTTCCGCGCTGAAGGCCCCCGGCTCCTTAGAGGCCAGGTTCAGCACGCCCAGCAAGGCGTTTTCCGCCAGCAGCGGGATGCGGATATAAGAGCCCATCCCCTGTTGCAGCAGCCGCTCCAAGGTAACCGAGCGTCGCGGCAATGCGGCCAGGTCGTCCACCCGGCAGACCTGGCCCTTCGCCAACAGCTCCAGATCGTCCAGGCCGTAGCTGTGCAAGCTCAGGCGCTGCCCCGGGTCGTAACTGGAGCCAGGAGAGCGCTCCACCGCCAACACCTTGGCGAAACGCTCCTCCCAGTCGATGATCATCGCCGTCGCGCCCCAGAACGGCACCAGCTTGCGCAGATGGCGCAAACCCACTTGCGCAATCTGGAAAGGATCGTGGGCGGCCAGGATCGCCCGGCTCAGATCGTTCAGCGACTCCAACTGCTGCAACTGGCGCGTCAGCTCCGCCAGCGTCCGTTCGCGCTCGCTGACGTCGCGCAAGATCACGCTGAACGACATCTCCCCCTTGATTTCCAATTGGGAAATGGAGGCCTCCAGATCAAAAACCTGGCCATTGGCCCGCACCCCCTGCACCTTCACTCTGCCCTGCCCCCCCATCATCCGGCTGGTCTTGCCGGTTCTGCCAAAAGCCTCCACCAGTTGACCATGCCGCTCGCGATGCTGGACAGGCAGCAAACGATCCAGCCGCTGGCCAAGCATGGCCTCTCGCGTCAGCCCGAACATGGCTTCGGCGGCGGGATTGAACAGAGTGATCCGCTGCTGCTGGTCTATGTTGATGATGCCATCCATCGCGGAGTGGATCATGCCGGCATAACGCGCCTCGCTGTCGCGCAGCCCCTGCTCCACCGCCTTTTGCTGCGTCAGGTTCTGGGTGATCTTGGTGAAGCCCAATAACTCGCCGTCCTCGCCGCGTATCGCGTACAAAATGGCCTTGGCCCAGAAACGGCTGCCGTCGCGGCGCACCCGCCAGCCTTCATGCTCATCCCGGCCAGTGCGCGCCGCGTGCTCCAATAAATGCTGCGGCACCTGATCCGCCCTATCCTCTTCGGTATAAAAACAGTCAAAACGGCGGCCTATGATTTCTTCGGCGGTATAACCCTTGATGCCCTGAGAGCCCAAGCTCCAGCTGAGCACCCTACCTTCCGGGTCCAGCCAGAAGAACGCATAATCGGTGGTGGCCTCCACCAGCAGCCGGAACTGGTATTCGCTTCTCTCCAGAGCCTTCTGCGCAAGGTATCCGGCGCTGACATCCAGCACCACGCCATGGATGTAGTCCGCTCCGGCGAAACTTATCTTCTTGAAGGAGATCAGGCCGTACAGGATGCCGCCGTCTGCGCGCGCCAGTTGCACCGGCGCGCCGCTTACCCGGCCACGGGCACGCAACTCTTCCAGCAACTGGTCTCGATCCGCCCGCGCTCTCCAGATGCCCAGTTCCAGGGTGGTGCGCCCCACCACCTCCTTCCGCTCCAGGCCGAACATTTCCAGGAAAGCATCGTTGACCTCCACAACCTTGCCGTCGCTTTGCCGGGAAATCGCCATCGCCACCGGACTGCCGGCAAACAGCGCGCGAAAGCGCTCGTCGCTTTGCTGCAGCTCGCACGACTGCGTCTGCAATTTCTGCAGCGAGGCCTGCAGCGTGGTTCGGACCCTTAGGCGTAGTTCGCTGAGCACGCTCAGGATCACCCCGTTCAACACCAGCAGGCTCAGCGGCAGGAACGCCTCGGCAGGGTGCTCGGTCGAGCCGGCGGTGTAGACGAACAGGTAGGCTAGGCAAGCGCTGGTCAGCCCGGTGGCGGTCAGTCCCGGCCCCAGTCCTCCCAACAGGGCGCTCAGGCTGATCGGAATCAGGAACAGCATCGTCATGTGATGCTGGGCAAAGGCCGGATGCAGGCTGAGCCGCACCGCCGCCGCCAGCAACGCGCCGGCCACCGCGAATCCATAGGCGAAACCGCGCCGCAGAGGCTGGCCGAAGCCTTCCACCACCGCATCGTCGCCGCCCAAGCGGCGCAAACCATATATCAGCGCGGCGGAGGAAAGACCGACAAACAACGCATCCCAGGCCACAGTCAACCAGGTTTTCAGCCGCTCGCTTCCCATGTCCGCAAACAATAGATCGGGAACCGTCATCGCCAACAAGGCCAGCGCGGCATATGAGCTCGTGATCAGGATGGGGAGATATTTGGCCGACACCCGCGGCCAGAAGACCAGGCGGCCCAGCGCGGCAAGCTGGCCGGGCGGCGATCCGCGCAAGCCCAAAAACAGCAGCGAAGCGGACACAAACGTGAAAAAACTGTCCCAAGCCAGGCTGCCCGGAGAAACACCGCGGCCATCCTGCCTGCCCGCCAGCACATCCGGCACCACCACCCAGATCGTCGCGATCAGGATGTAGGCCAACACAATGATAAGGTTTAGGCGCTGCTTATGGGCTGCCATCGCGTCCCCTTGCGAGGTCCATCAGGCCGATGCTGCAGGCTTGGGATGGAATAAGGCTTGCCCGCCCGGAACGGCGGCGGCCGGCGCCATGAAATATTTATCAGTATGGCAAGTCGGCCGGGCAATGCTGCAAGATTTTGACAGGCGGCAGCCATCTCCCTAAAAGACAAGGCCCGCGGGCGGGGCGCGCGGGCCGGAATGGAAAGGATGCGGGCAGGCTCAGCTTTGCGGCAGCAGGCTGTCGCGGGTCAGCAGGTCGGCGAAGTCGTCGGCGGCCAGCGGCTTGGCGATCAGGTAACCCTGGACGAAGTCGCAGCCCTCCTGCTCCAGAAACTGCCACTGCTCCATCGTTTCCACGCCTTCGGCCACCACCTGCATGTTCAGGTTCTTGGCCATATTGATGATGGCGCGGGCGATGGCGCTGTCGTCGGCGTCCTGCGGGATGTCGCGCACGAAGGAGCGGTCGATCTTCAGCTTGTCGGCTTTGAAGCGCTTGAGGTAGGACAGGCTGGAGTAGCCGGTGCCGAAATCGTCGATAGACAACCTCAGCCCCATGTTCTTCATATTGTCTATGGTCTGGATGGTGGCCTGGGCGTCTTCCATGATGATGCTCTCGGTCACCTCGATGTCCAGCGCATGGCCCGGCAGGCCGCTGGAGGCCAGCGCGTGCTGCAGCTGCTCGGCGAGGTCCGGCTGGCGGAACTGCAGCGCCGACAGGTTGATCGCCAGCGTCAGCTCCGGCAGGCCGGCGGTGCGCCAGGCCACCAGCTGGCGCGTGGCCTCGCGTATCACCCAGTTGCCTATCTGCACGATGAAGCCGCGCTCCTCCGCCACCTGGATGAAGCGCACCGGCCCCAACAAGCCCAGCGACGGATGGTTCCAGCGTATCAGCGCCTCGGCGCCGATGATGCGGCCGCTTTGCATCTCCACCTGCGGCTGGTAGTGCAGCACGAACTCGTCGCGCTCCAGCGCGAAGCGCAGCTGGCTCTCGATGGCCAGGATTTCGCGGGCGCGGGCGTTGAGGTCGGCGGTGTAGAACTTGTAGCTGTTGCGGCCGGACGATTTGGCGTGGTACATCGCCGCGTCGGCGTTGCGCACCAGGGTTTCGTAATCGCGGCCGTCGTCCGGGTAGACGCTGATGCCGATGGACGGGGTGATGGTGATCACGTGGTTGTGCAGCTCGATCGGATTGGCGAACACCTCGCGCACCCGCTCCGCCGCCAGCGCCGCCTCGCCCGGATCGGAAATCAGCGGCAGCAGCACGATGAATTCGTCGCCGCCCTGGCGCGCCAGCATCTCGCCCGGCCCCAGCACCGTGCGGATGCGGTCGGCCGCCACCTGCAGCAGCGTGTCGCCGGCGGAGTGGCCCAAGGATTCGTTGACGGTCTTGAAGCGGTCCAGGTCCAGCAGCAGCAACGCCAGCCGCTGGCCGTCGCGCACCGCGTTGTGGATGGCCAGCTCCACCCGGTCCTGCATGTGCATGCGGTTGGGCAGGCTGGTGAGCACGTCGAAGTGGGCCAGGAACTGGATGCGCTCGTCGGCCGCCTTGCGCTCGGTCAGGTCGCTGAAGATCGCCACGTAATGGGTGATCTCCTCCAGGCTGTTGCGCACCGCGTTGATCGCCAGCCATTCCGGGTACACCTCGCCATTCTTGCGGCGGTTCCACAGTTCTCCCTGCCAGGAGCCGTATTCGGCGATGGCCTGCCACATCTGGTCGTAGAAGGGCTGGTCATGGCGGCCGGAGGACAGGATGCTGGTCTTCTGCCCCAGCACCTCGTGCTGGGTGTAGCCGGTAATCTCGGTGAAGGCGCGGTTGACGCTGCGGATGCGGCGGTCGGCGTCGGTGATCATGATGCCTTCGACGGTGTTCTCGAACACCTTGGCCGCCAGTTGTACCCGCTCCTCGGCCGCGCGCTTTTCCGAGATGTCGCGCACCATGCGCCACACCGCGTTGATGCGGCCGAAGGCGTCGCGCATCGCCACCGTCTTCACGCTGACCGGCACCTGGTTGTCGAAGCGGTTGAGATAGGTGGCCTCGAATTCGTCGCAATAGCCGAAGCGCAGCACCTTGTTGTCGAGGTTGAAGCGCTCCAGCGCCTCGCTCTCCTCCGCCACCAGGCTCCAGAAGTTTTGCTGCTTGAGCTGGTCCAGGCTGTAGCACATCAGGTTGAGGAAGGCCGGGTTGGCGTCTATCACCTGGCCGTCCAGCGAGCTGATGACGATGCCGTCGAGATTGGACCAGAACAGTTCGCGGTACTTGTTCTCCGAGCGGCGCAGCGCGTCCTCCACCTCGCGGCGGCGGGCGATGTCCGCTTCCAGCGCCAGCGTCTTGGCGCGCAATTCGTCCACCAGGCGCTTGAGCTCGGAGCGGGTCCACTCCAGGTGGGTTCCCAACCGGCCCAGCTCGTCGCGGCGCGACCACTCGAACGGCGCATCCAGCCTCAGTTCCGCCAGCAGCCGCGCCTGCTCGGTCAACAGCCGCATCGGGCTGAGGAAGCGCGAGTGCAGAATGCTCATGATCAGCATGATGGACAGCACCAGCTGCGCCGCCAGGATCATCAGGATGTTCTTCACCTGGTTGCTCAGCGCGATGGCCAGGTTCTCGTTATCGAACTCCATCGTCACCTGGCCGATGGCCTCGCCGCGGTAGATCACCGGCTTTTCCACATAGGACACGCTGCCGATGCGGCGCTCGCTGCGCACCGCCGACAGGAACACCTGGTTGGACTGGGTATCCGTCACCCGGATGGAAATCACCCGCGGGTCTTCCATCACCGACGAGATCAGCGGATTGCCGGCCTGGCGGCTGAGGTTCCACAACGGCTCCTGCATGCCCAGCGCGACAATGTCGAGCAGACGGCGCTGGTCGGTGTCCAGCTGGGTAGTCAGATTGTCCTTCTGGATGTTGAAGCTGAGATAACTGATGATGGAGGCGGGAATCAGCAAGCCGAGTATCACGGCAATGAGAAACACATCCCTCAGATTCAGGCCAGAGCTGGCAGTGGATTTATCGTCTGCTTGTTGAGCCATGTCGCGCTAGTCTTTGTTCGCCGAAGAGTCGGAGATCGAATGCCCTGAGTTGAATTCGGTTGTGCAATCAGCAGTATACACCGGCAAAGACGGGCTTTTGGCCGGAATATTCACCAGTCATCCATCACCGTCATTTTCAAGCATATCCGCGGCATGTTCCTGGAAAATATTAAGGAATCAAAGCAGCACATTGCCTTGCCTGCCTGCTGGGCCTAAAATCCACGACACTTTTTGACCACGCATTCAGGATATGAGCCATGCCGCAGTCACGTTATGAAAAGATTATCTCCGCCCGCTGGATCATCACAGTGGAAGCTGACGGCGAAATCCTGGAAAACCACGCAATCGCGATCAAGGATGGCAGGATTGCCGCAATAGTTCCAGCGGCGCAGGCTGCGGCCTTGGACGCCGACGAACGGCTGGAATTGCCCGACCACGTGCTGATGCCGGGCCTGATCAACCTACACGGCCACTCGGCGATGACGCTGCTGCGCGGCCTGGCCGATGACAAAGTGCTGCATGACTGGCTGAACAACCACATCTGGCCGGCCGAAGGCAAACACGTGCACGACGACTTCGTCTTCGACGGCGCGCTGCTGGCGATGGCGGAAATGATCCGCGGCGGCACCACCACCATCAACGACATGTACTTCTACAACGGCGCGATGGCGCGCGCCGGCCTGGCTTCCGGCATGCGCACCTTCGTCGGCTGTTCCATCCTGGAATTCCCGACCAATTACGCCAGCAACGCCGACGACTACATCAGCAAGAGCCTGGCCGAGCGCAGCCAGTTCCTGGGCGAAGAGCTGGTCACCTTCACCCTGGCCCCGCACGCGCCCTACACTGTAGCGGACGATACCTTCCGCAAGGTTGTGACGCTGGCCGAGCAAGAAGACATGCTGATCCACTGCCACATCCACGAAACCGCGGACGAGGTGAGCAACAGCGTCAAGGAGCACCATCAGCGTCCGCTGGCCCGCCTCAAGGAGCTGGGCCTGCTGTCGCCGCGGCTGATCGCCGCCCACATGGTGCACCTGAACGACGCCGAAATCGAACTGGCAGCCAGGCACGGCGTATCGGTGGCGCACAACCCGGCCTCCAATATGAAGCTGGCCTCCGGCATCGCCCCCATCCCCAAGATGCTGGCCGCCGGCATCGCGGTGGGCATAGGCACCGACGGCGCCGCCTCCAACAACAAGCTGGACATGCTGGCGGAAACCCGCCTGGCCGCGCTCCTGGCCAAGGTGGGCTCGCTGGATCCGACCTCGGTGCCGGCCGCCACCGCCATCCGCATGGCCACCCTCAACGGCGCGCGCGCGCTGGGCATCGCCGACAAGGTGGGCTCGGTCAAGGTGGGCAAGCAGGCCGACCTGATCGCCATCGACCTGTCGGCGCTGGAAACCGCCCCGGCCTTCGACCCGATCTCGCACGTGGTGTACGCCGCCGGCCGCGAGCAGGTCAGCCACGTCTGGGTCAAGGGCCGCGCCTTGATGGCCGGCCGCAAACTGGCCACACTGGACGAATCCAACCTGAAAGCCCGTGCCGACGACTGGCGCAACCGCATCCTGGCGAAGTGACACCATGAGCAATGTAGACGAACTCGAAATCGACAAATTCAGCCAGCTGGCGCACAAGTGGTGGGACAAGGACAGCGAATTCAAGCCGCTGCACGAGATCAACCCGCTACGGCTGGACTTCATCGACCGCCACGCGTCCATCGCCGGCAAGAAGGTGCTGGACGTGGGCTGCGGCGGCGGCATCCTGGCCGAGAGCATGGCCTTGCAGGGTGCTCAGGTAACCGGCATCGACCTGGCGAAAAAGTCGTTGAAGGTGGCGCAGCTGCACAGCCTGGAGTCCGGGGTCCCCATCGACTACCGCTGCGTGCCGGTGGAGGAGCTGGCCGCCGAGATGCCGGCCAGCTTCGACGTGGTCACCTGCATGGAAATGCTGGAGCATGTGCCCGATCCGCAAAGCGTGGTGCGCGCCTGCGCCGCGCTGGCGAAACCCGGCGGCTGGGTGTTCTTCTCCACGCTGAATCGCAACGCCAAGGCCTATCTGTTGGCGGTGGTGGGCGCGGAATACGTGCTCAACATGCTGCCGCGCGGCACGCATGAATACGCCCGCTTCATCAAGCCGTCGGAGCTGGGCCGGATGACTCGCCACGCCGGGCTGGAGCTGCACACGCTGAGCGGCATGGCCTACAACCCGCTCACCCGCATCTACTCGCTGAACGACGACACCGCCGTCAACTACCTGATGGCCACCCGCCTGCCGGCAGCCTGAGCCGCCGACGGCCCCTCCCCCCCAAGGCCCGGCCGTCCGCCGGGCCTTTTGCCTGCCCGCGCACCGATCTTGGCTTTTTCCACCCTCTGGCAGTCTTTTTCGCCAAAACCGTGCTCAACGGCAGAAAAAAGCCGCCCTACCGGTCAACACAACATCAAAACATGCGTTTTAACCATCTGGTTGATATCATGGCCGCCCCAAGGCTGGGCGGCGTGATGCGCGCTCGGCGACATGGCAGTGTCGCGGACAAGCATGGCCGCTGCTTTTGGATACAAACCGGCTGACCAACAGAATATTGCCGGACAATCCGGCATTGCCATGCCGTACAATACTTATGAAAACGAAAAAACCGCTTTCCGGAGATGATTCATGACTTTCAAGGCCAACGACCTGCTGACCGAGCAGATCGCTCAATACTTAGGCACACAGATCATCCAGGGCGACATGAAGCCGGGCGAACGCATCCAGGAATTACGCATCGCCGCCGAACTGGAGGTCAGCCGCGGTTCGGTGCGCGAGGCCTTGCTTATCCTGCAGCGCCGCCACCTGGTGGACATCTTCCCGCGGCGCGGCGCGGTGGTGGCCAGCATCAGCGCGCGCGACGTGCGCGACTTCTTCGACCTGTGGTTCCTGCTGCTGGACCGCGTGGTGCAAAACCTGGCCGCCTGTTGGCAGAACGACGACCTGGCGCGCTTCATCGAGCTGATGGCGCAGCTGGAGGAGGACAACCGCCGCGACGAGCTGCAGGCCTTCTACGAGCACGGCATAGAGTTCCTGTCGGCGCTGTACCGCCACGCCGACAACCGCTACCTGACCGATACCCTGAACGACATGCTGCCGCTGACCCAGCGCTGCCTGTACGCGATACTGCGCGCCGGCAAGAGCCAGATGAACAGCACCTACCACTTCCTGGAAAGCCTGCTGAAAACGCTGATCGCCCGCGACACCAGCCGGCTCAAGCAGATGGTGGCGGTATTCGGCCAGGATTACAGCCAGTTGGCGCAAACCTCGGCCGAGGCGCTGGAGGGCAAGGGCTGAGCCGCATCGCCGCAGGCCCTTGCCGCTCGATCTTGCGCGCCGAGTCAGGGCGACGGCCAGCGGCGCTGCCCGTTCTCGTCGTACAAGGTCTCCGTCAGCACGCTGCCATTCAGCTCCAGGCGGATGAAACCGTTCAACACCCGCTCCGGATACTGGCTGTCGTCCGCCGAGCGCGTTTCCGCCCACGCCACCTGCGGCTTGCCGTTCAGAACGCTGGCCGGGCCGTAGGGAATGGCGCCGTGGCCGATGCAGCGTCCCAGCATGCCGTTGCGCGGCTGGTAGCAGATCACATTATGCAGATGCCCCCAGTACCAGTAGTCCGGCACGCGCCCCAGCGCCGCCACCGCCTCGTCGTAGAGCGCGGTCGTCGCCGATCCGTCCATCGAATAGCCCGCATGGTGCGACAGTAGCATGATCCTGCCCTTCCAGCCGGCGGCCGTCTGCTTCAGCCAGGCTGCCTGCTCGTCGCCCAGCGCGCCGTCCATGTACAGCGCGTACTTGTCCGACCAATAAGCGGTGTCCAGGCCCACGATCAGCCAGTTGGCGTTGTACAGGCTGAAATAGCCGGTGCCCTGCTGCAGGGGAAAGCGCTGCGCCAGCTCCTGGTAGTAGCCCAGCGCGCCGTTGTACATCTCGTGGTTGGAGTTGAGCGAAAACTGGCCGCTCGCGCCCGCCGGCCAGCCGGAGAAATCGCGCGCCTCGTCCGGGCTGGAGCCGGCGTAATAGACGTCGCCCAGATGGATGGTGTAATCCGCCGGCTGCCCGGCCATCGCCGCCGCCACCTTGCCGGCGATATAGTCGCCGCTGCCCCAGTCGCCGGCGATGTTGAAGCTGACCTGGTTCGCAATGGCCAAACGGGCCGGCGTCGCCGCCCATGGGGCGCGGTTCTGCAGGCGCTCGAACCACGCCACCAGCGCCTCGCCCCATAGCGGGTCCAGCAACTCCCACTTGCGGCAGCCCAGCAGCGTGCCGTCGTCCATCACCCGCGTGGGCAACTCCGCCTCGGTGGTGGGAAGCGGCTTGCCGTCCAGCACGCCCTCCAGGATGGACAGGCCATGGGCGAACTCCCACGGAATGCAGGCCGGGGAGGTGGAGCCGCTGTTGATCACATCCCACACCTGATCGTGCACTTGCTGCAATCGCGCCAGCATCTGCTTCTTCTGCTGCAGGCTCTGCTCGGCATCGGCCAGATCGCTCTCGATCCGGCTCTTCCAGTCGTCAAACACGCTCATCGCACACCTCCTATGCTGCTCTCCAAACCCGCTACAGGGTCTTCATGTACTCGATCAGGTCCCACTTTTCGCCGTCGCTCAAGTGGATGCCGTATGCGTGGCCGGTATTGTGGTTGCCCGGCAAACGGGTATCGAACCTGAAGTAGCCGCCCCCGCTGGCGTCCGGTCCGCCGCTGGCAAAGCCCACATTGCGGGTGTCGAACACGCTGGAGCCGCGGTAGAACGTCTTGGGCCGCTTGTCCGGCGGCTGCAGCAGGTCCCATAGCGTCGGCACCGAGCCGTTGTGCAGATACGGCGCGCGCAGCCAGATGCCGTCGGTCGGCGTGTTGCTGTAGCTCTGCGTCTTGCGGTAAGCGCCGAAATCGAACGGCGCTTTCCTGAACTGGTGGAACTTGTCCACCAGGCCGACGGTGAAGGAATTGACGCGGTACGGGTCGGTGCCCAGCTCGTCCAGGCCCACCGTCACCTGGCCGGTGGCGACCTTGCCGAAGTCATGGCAACTGGCGCAGTTTTGCTCCCATAGCGTCCGCCCGCGCGCCACCCGCACCTGGTCGAGGCCGCCGAACGGCCACTTGGGCGGCTCGTGCGTCAGCAGCCAATCGGTCACGCGCTTGAACTCGGCCGGCAGCACCGACTGCGGCGTCGCCCCCACCGCCATCGCCGCGGCGTAGTTGCGCTCATGGATGTCGTTGTTGTTGCCGTCCCAGTGCAGGTACAACGATTCGCGCGGCTTCTGATTCCAGATCTGCGGCAGATCCACCGTGCCGATGGTGGAGTCATCCGGGAAGCCGAAGATCGCCATTTTGGTCGGATTGAAGGTATCGGTGCGGCCCGGCCCCTGCAGCGGCCGCAGCTTCTGCCAGGCGTACTGCTTCTCCTGCTTGAGGAAGGCCTGCTGGGTGGCCGGCACGATCAGAAAGCGGTAGAACAACTTCTCGATCGGCCCCAGATCGTAATGCCGCTCGATCGCGTCCATTACCTTGCCCTTGAAGTCAGGATCGCCGGCGCAGTCGTACAGGAACCACTGGAACGACTCCAGATCCAGCAGCGCCGCCGGCGCGGTGGGCACCGGCACCGGCACGTCGTCGGCGCTCTTGCGATACATGCCGGTGTGGCACAGCGCGCAGTTGGGCTCCACCGACGGATAGCCTATCTGGCGCTTGGCCAGGCCTATCGGCAAATCATGCCCGCCCTCGTAGATGAAGCCGAAAGTCTGCCAGCCGCTGCCCATCCTGGGCATGCGCTGCGCGCACACCTGCGGCAGCACCGCGAACACGTACAGAGGGATGCGGGCGTCCTGTCCCAGGCCGATGGCGGCGTATTTGAAATGCTCGACGTCCGACTGCAGCGCAGGCTGCGGCACCTCGCGCAGCAGATTGGCCCACGTCTCGTAGCCGACGAAGGCCAACACCAGCACCACAACGATGGCGATCTTGCGGCAGGCGCCGGCAAAGCACTTGGCCAGGCAGCGCCACAAGCCGCACAGGCCGGCGAGGATCAATGGCCACGGCCGCTGCTCCGCCGGCAGGCCGATGTACAGCAAGACGCCCAGAATCACGAACATCGCGCCGTCGGTGTACAACAGCGGCTGGAAGGCGTCCGGATAGCCGGAGGTCTGGATCAGGTAAATCCAGAACGCCACCGCAATCAACCGGGACAGCACGCACAGCCAGGAATACACCGGATAGCGCGCGGCGTTGATGCCGGCGGGCGCGTAGAACAGGCTGACGCCCACCAGCAGCATGCCGGCGTTCTGCAGCCACGGGTACACCGCCTGGCTGGGCAGGCCGAAACTGCTGTTCAGATAGTCCGGCCAGAACAGCGCCGGGATGGCGAACACCATATTGATGGCGATGCCGATCCAGATGAAGCGCTGGAACCAGCGTACGCCACATTCCGCGCAACGAATCTTGTCCATGGGAATGTCCTTGTGAAGACGGCGTCGAATGGCCTAGGCGCGACCGGGGCCGGCCAGCGGCCCCGGCGCTTTCGCCTCAGCCGCCTGCGGTCTTGTCCAGATGGGCGACGATGGCCGGGTAGACATCGGCCGCCGCGTTCTTGCCGAACATGCAGTCAATGTGCCCGTAGCCCGGCACCACCAGACGGCTGTAGCGCTCCGGTCCGAAACGCTCCACTAGCTTGTTGAACGTGCGCTCGGTGCTCTCCGGCAGATAGCACTCGTTCTGCCCGCCGCTGATGAACAAAATGGGCATTTGCAACCGGTCGAAGTGCGGCATGTAGATGTCCGCGCCGTCGAACGCCACCAGCCTCCCCTCGCGGCACATCCGCGCCAGGTGCTCCATGGTTCGCATATTCGCCACGCCGAACAGCTCGTGCAGATTGTCGTGCAGCGTCTCGTTCAGGGTTTCGTGGCGGTACAGCGGCGCGTACATGAAGGTGATGCGGTGGCAGACCGGGTTGTCGCAGTAGCCTTGCGCCTCCGCCAGCGCGTAGCCCTTCAGCGCGGTGTCGTACAGCTTCTCGAACCAGTTGGAGTCGGACGCGGTGTAGGCGGTCAACGATTGCACGCCCAGCTTGTCCAGCACCGAGGGCAGATGCAGGCCGGTCTTCACCTGGGTAGCCGCCGGCACCACGATGTCGGCGGCGATCTGCGAGCACACCACCGACCTCACCCCCTCCAGCCCGGCCAGCAGGGACATGAAGAAGGTGGTAGCGCCGTAGCAGTGCACCACGCACTGCACATCGGCCGCGCCGGTGGCCTGCCGGATCTGCCGGATCGCCGCCGGATAGTCGTAGCGCGCCACCTGGTCGCCGTCCCACTGCCCCCGGCTGGCCTCCAGCAGGATGCTGACGCGGAAGTCCAGCAGCCACACGTCGTAGCCGCGCTGGTACAGGTACTCCAGCAGATTGGTGGAAATGGTGTCGGTGGAGAAGATATTGGAACCCACGCCCAGGCCGTGCACCAGCATCACCGGCCCCTTGTCGCCGCCCTGGTAGCGGGTGAGGCGCAAGTTGACGCCATCGTCGGTCGGAAAGAACAGCACTTCGGGCGCGCCGACATTGAGCGGACGCTTCTTGCGCGGCGCTGAGTCCGGGTTGAAATAGATGTTGGGCGCCAGCACGCCGCCATAGCTCTCCCACAGCGCGCCGGCGAAATACTCGCCGAAGCGGGCCATCCGCTTCAGCCGTTCCGCCTCGCTGGAGACGTTGAGCACCTTGATCGTGGCCATCTGCCGCGCGAAGTCGGCCGGCGCGATGCGCAGCACGCCGCTGCCCACCACCTCGCCGCCGCCGTCGGCGCCGCGGCATACCGTGACGTACAGCGTGCTGGTATCGGACCACACGCTGAGCACGCTGTGATTGCTCGGCACCCACTTGAAGGCGTTGAAAAAATATTCGCCGCCGTCCTCGGCCGTCAGCCGCATCTGGTAGTTCATGCGCCGCACGCCCACCTGCCCGGGAAACGTCTCGAACAGGTTGAACACGCCGTGGGTGACGGTCAGCGGCAACGGTGACAGCGCCGGCGCCTCCAGCGTGCCGACGATGGCGGCCGGATGGCTGGAGTCGGAAATCAGCCGGTCCAGATCGTCCGACGCCACGGTGACGGTAAAGCCCATCGTCGAACCCGCGTCCTTGCCAGCCTGCCAGGCGGCCTGGTAGGCGGCCAGATCGGCGCCGGCCGGCTGGCGGTGGGCGGTGGAGAAGAAGCCCTTCATCGTCTCGGTGAACTCGATGCCCGGCTTGTCCGACTGCGGTTCGGCGCGGCGGGAAGCCGATGGCAGCGTATAGTCGATCTTCCAGCCGTGGTCGGCGGCCAGCAGCGCCATCGCCCGCTCGCTGAGCGCGGAAATGGTGAGCAACGGATTGACTGCCAGCGAAGTGGGAATCACCGAGCCGTCGGTCACGTACAGGCCGGAATAGACATCGCGCCCGCTCGTCCCGCTGAACACCTGGCCCTTGTGGTTGACCACGCCCTGGCTGGCGTCCTCGCCCATCACGCAGCCGCCCAGCGGGTGCACGGTGATCAGGCTGTGCTTGAACAGATCGGTCCAGATCGGGTTGCGCACATAGATGCCGCCCAGCGCCCGGGTGGCCTCCTGCAGCCTGTCGTTGCCGATCTTGAAGTTGGGCTGCTCACCCACGTTTGGCCAGTCGAGCCGCAGCTGGTCATGTCCGTCCAGCGCCATCGTCCCCGCGCCGTCGTCGTGGCTCATGATCAGATAGGTCTGCAACCGGTTCATCGCGCCGTGGTAGGGCCCGCGCAGCGCGCTGTCGGCCTCGCGCGCGGCGTATTTCAGCTTGGCCAGCGCCCCGGCCTCCGCCGCCTGGCCCAGTTCGGCCGCCGCCGCGGCCATCGCCGGCGCCATCATGCCGCCGATGGCGCCGGGAATCGAGCCCTCCTCTATCACCATGCGCTTGCGCCAGTCGGTCTCGTCGCGCAGGTCGATGATGGAGGTGATACAAGGTCCCACCGGACCGACCTCCCTGGCCGAATGGCTGCCGAAGCCGATGCCGTTGATCCTGTCGTCGTTGTTGTAGCCGAAGCTCAGGATGTCGCCGTTGCCGCTCATATGCCTGCCCAGCCCTCCGGACAGCGAGAGACCTTGATCGCGCGAGCGCAGCAGAATCTCGGTGGAGCCCAGCGTGCCGGCGGACAGGATGACGATATCGGCCTTGACGAACAGCGTCGGCGCGTCGAATGCCTCCCGCCCGGTACCGACGTACTGGTAGTGCACGATCCAGCCGTCGCCGTCGCGTTGCAGGTAGCGCACCGACGCTTGGCAGAAGATTTCCGCGCCGTGGTTGCACGCGTCGGGCAGGTAGTTCATCAGCGTGGTGTTCTTGGCCTTGTTGTTGCAGCCGGAAACGCAGTCGCCGCAGTAGTTGCACGGTTGCTGCTCGACGCCGACGTGGTTGCGGCCGTCCGGCAGCGGCTCGAAGGTGACGTTGATCGGCGGCCGGTAGAAGCTGTGCTTGTCCTTGAGCCGCTCCGAGGATTTCTGGCTGGCCTGCAGCTTGGGCAATGCCGGCGCGGCGTCCGGGTAAGGATTGGGCCGCAGCATGTCCCGCGCCCGGAGGAAACCGTCTTTCAGCAGGGTGTCGGCGTGTTCCCGCAGCAGGCGCGGCCAGCGCGGGTCTTCGAACACCTGCGGCTCAGGCTGCAGCGAGACGTTGGCGTTGATCAGCGAGGTGCCGCCCAGGCCGCAGCCGACCATGACGTTCTGCTGCGGATTGACGTGCAGATCGTAGAGGCCGGTGCGCGAGCCCAGGTGGCCGTCCGGATGGTGCACCTGGAATTCCGGCGTGGCCTCGGCCAGCGTCGCCGGGTATTCGCCGGGGATGATCTCGCGTCCGCGCTCCAGCAGGCAGACGCTGCGGCCGGCCCGCGCCATCCGGGAAGCGGCGATGCCGCCGCCGTAGCCGGAACCGATCACCACGACTTCATAATGCGCCTTGATCTCGCTGATGGGGGTAGCAATGCGCGCCATTTTCGTGCTCCTGTACCGAATCGGACTTCAGGCCACGAATACCATGCAGAAGGCGCGGCGCAGCCAGGCTGCGCGAGCGCGATGCCGGCCAGGCCGGCAGCGTTATCGTTTTGTAACGCCTAATATTCGCTCTAGATCAAAAAAATTCCCATATCAATAATTAATGCGCGACAAACGGCGCATGACATGCCAAGGCCGCAAAAAAAGCCGGGAGCGCATGCTCCCGGCCCGGCATCTGGCGCAACAGCAGGCCCGGACGGGCCCAACGCACTCAGCGGCGCAGATACTCGACAAAGGCGTAGGCCAAGCCGCCGGCGCCCACCGCCGCCTCGCGCGCGGCTTCGCGCCAGTCTTCGGCGGCAAAGGCCGGAAAGTGCGCGTCGCCATCGAAAGGCTGGGCGATCTCGGTCAGGCACAGCTTGTCCGCCCGCGCCATCGCCTGGCGGTACAACTCGGCGCCGCCTATCAGGCACACCTCTTCCACGTCGCCCGCCAGTGCCAGCGCCTCGTCCAGCGAATGCGCCGCCTCGGCGCCTTCGGCGCGCCAGCCCTGCTGCCGCGTCACCACGATATTGCGCCGCCCTGGCAGCGGCCGGCCGATGGAATCCCAGGTCTTGCGGCCCATGACCACCGGTTTGCCCAGCGTCACCGCCTTGAAATGCTTCAGGTCTTCCGGCAAACGCCAGGGCAGGCGGTTCTCTATGCCTATGGTGCGGTTGGCGGCCATGGCGGCCACCAGCGTCAGCCGCGGTTTCTTGCTTGTCGTCATACCGCCACCGGTGCCTTGATGTGCGGATGCGGGTCGTAGCCTTCCAGCGCGAAGTCCTCGAAACGGAAGGCGAACAGGTCTCTTACCGCCGGATTGAGCTTCATTGTCGGCAGCGGACGCGGCTGGCGCGTTAATTGCAGCTGGGTCTGCTCCAGATGGTTGCTGTACAAGTGGGCGTCGCCCAGCGTGTGGACGAAGTCGCCGGCCTCCAAACCGCACACCTGCGCCACCATCATGGTCAGCAAGGCATAACTGGCGATATTGAACGGCACGCCCAGGAAGATGTCGGCCGAACGCTGGTACAACTGACAGGACAGCTTGCCGTCGGCCACGTAGAACTGGAACAGGCTGTGGCAGGGCGGCAGCGCCATCTGGTCCACCAGCGCCGGGTTCCACGCCGACACGATCAGCCGGCGCGAGTCCGGGTTCTTCTTGATCATGTCCAGGAGCTGGCTGATCTGGTCGATATGGCGGCCGTCCGGCGCCGGCCAGCTGCGCCACTGGTAGCCGTAGACCGGGCCGAGCTCGCCGTTTTCGTCGGCCCACTCGTCCCAGATCGACACGCCGTTTTCCTTCAGATAGCCGATATTGGTGTCGCCGGACAGAAACCACAGCAGTTCGTGGATAATGGAGCGCAGATGGCACTTCTTGGTGGTGACCAGCGGGAAACCGTCGGCCAGATTGAAGCGCATCTGGTAGCCGAACACCGAACGCGTGCCGGTGCCGGTGCGGTCGGCCTTGTCGTGGCCATGTTCCAGCACATGGCGCATCAGGTCGAGGTACTGTTGCATGTTGGCGATCCCATCGATAATCACTGTATTGTACCGCCTGCGCCGCGGACAGGCGAGGCGGCGATGCTGGCCGGAACGCCCCGGCATAGGCTACCATTCAGTTTAAAATCAAGACAAAAGCATTATTAAAGCGAGCCCATGGCAGAAGATTCCGACCTCGAACGCACCGAACCCGCGTCAGCCAAACGGCTTTCGATGGCGCGGGAAGACGGCAACATCCCCCGCTCGCGGGAGCTGTCGACGTTCGCCGTCACCATGGCGGGCGTATCGTTGCTGATGGTGCTGGGCGGCAAGATGGCCAGCTTTCTCGGCGACACCATGCGCCATTTGCTGACATTCGACCAGAGCACGGTGCAAAGCACCGAGCCGGTGCTGCTGCGCTTCAAGGAGGCGATCTTCGGCGCGCTGTGGCAGCTGGCGCCGTTCTTCGCCGGCCTGGCGCTGGTGGCGCTGTTCGTGCCCATGCTGATCGGCGGCTGGAACCTCACCCTGAAAGCGGTGGGTCCCAATTTCGGCAAACTCAATCCGCTGCCCGGCATCGGGCGGCTGTTCTCGCTGAACTCCGCCGCCGAGGGATTGAAGGCCATCCTGAAAAGCATGCTGATCGGCGGCATCGCCACCTGGTATATCTGGCGCGAACGGGGCGAGATCATCGGTCTGCTGGCGATGCCGCTCGAATCCGGCATACTGAAGATGACCGACATGATCATCCACACCTTCTTCATCGTCGCCTCGGCGATGATCCTGCTGGTGGCGCTGGATGTTCCTTACCAGCTGTGGACCTACTACAAGAAGCTGCGCATGACCAAGGAAGAGGTCAAGCAGGAATACAAGGAAGCGGAAGGCTCGCCGGAAGTGAAGGGCCGCATCCGCCAGATGCAGCGCGAAGCGGCGAGAAAGCGCATGATGCAGGAAGTGCCCAAGGCCAATGTAATCGTCACCAACCCGACCCACTTCGCGGTGGCGCTCAAGTACGACGAAGGCATGCGCGCGCCGCAGGTGATCGCCAAGGGCTCGCTGAAGCTGGCGGAGAAGATCATCGACACCGGCAAGGACTGCCGCGTGCCGGTGATGCGCTCGCCCAGCTTCGCCCGGGCGCTGTACTTCAACGCCGAACTCGGCGAGGACATCCCCGCGCCGCTGTACGCGGCGGCGGCCCAGGTGCTGGCCTACATATTCCAGCTGCAGCAGTACCAGGCGGTCGGCGGCATGGCGCCGGTGTTCCCGGACAAGCTCGAAGTGCCCGCCGAGCTTGACCCCTACAGCAAACGTCCGCAAGATTCGGCGCCTGAAGAAAGCCTATAAGCCAGCATGGACTCCATCCTACAGATCCTCAGAAGCCTCAAGATCTCCCAGCTCGCCGGGCCGCTGCTCATCATCCTGATCCTGACGATGATGGTGCTGCCGCTGCCGCCGGTGCTGCTGGACATCTTCTTCACCTTCAACATCGCGGTGTCGGTGATCGTGCTCTTGGTTGGGATCAACGTCAGGAAGCCGCTGGACTTCTCGTCCTTCCCGTCGGTGCTCTTGGTCACCACCCTGCTGCGGCTGTCGCTGAACGTCGCCTCCAGCCGGGTGGTGCTGCTGGAAGGCCATACCGGACCGGACGCCGCCGGCAAGGTGATCGAATCGTTCTCCCACTTTCTGGTGGGCGGCAACGTCGCCATCGGCATCGTGGTGTTCGTCATCATCACTATCATCAACTTCGTGGTGATCACCAAGGGCGCCGGCCGCATCGCCGAAGTGTCGGCCCGCTTCACCCTGGACGCGATGCCCGGCAAGCAGATGGCGATCGACGCCGACCTCAACGCCGGCCTGATCGGCGAGGACGAGGCCCGCAAGCGCCGCTCCACCATCGCCGAGGAAGCCAACTTCTTCGGCGCGATGGACGGCGCCTCCAAATTCGTCCGCGGCGACGCGATGGCCGGCATTATGATCATCCTGATAAACATCATCGGCGGCCTGATCGTCGGCGTGGTGCAACACGACCTGCCGGTGGGCCAGGCGGCCGAAACCTACACGCTGCTGACCATAGGCGATGGCTTGGTGGCGCAGATTCCGGCGCTGATCATCTCCACCGCCGCCGGCATCGTGGTGTCGCGCGTCGGCACCGATCAGGACATGTCGGAGCAGTTCCTGACCCAGCTGTTCACCAAGCCGCAGGTACTGTACATCACCTCGGCGGTGATAGGCATGATAGGCCTGATCCCCAATATGCCCCATCTGTCCTTCCTGCTGATCGCCGGCGCGCTGCTGGCGCTGGCCAGGACGATGGAGCAGCGGCACCAGCGCGAGCTGGCGCGCGAGCAGCAGGCGGCGCTGCCGCCGCCGGCGCCGGAACAGCAAGGCGCGGAAGTCAGCTGGAACGATGTCCAGCACGTGGACCAGCTAGGCATGGAAGTGGGCTACCGGCTGATTCCGCTGGTGGACCGCACCCAGGACGGCGAACTATTGCGCCGCATCCGCGGCATCCGCAAGAAGATCGCTCAGGATCTGGGCTTCCTGGTGCCGCCAGTGCACATCCGCGACAACCTGGAAATCAAGCCCAACGCCTACCGCATCCTGCTGAAAGGCGTGGAGCTGGGCAAGGGCGAGGCCTATATCGGCCAGTTCCTGGCGATCAACCCCGGCCGGGTGAGCAAGGAAATCGCCGGCAACGCCACCACCGACCCGGCCTTCGGCCTGCCGGCGGTGTGGATAGACGCCGGCAAGCGGGAAGAGGCGCAGTCGCTGGGCTATACCGTGGTGGACGCCAGCACCGTGGTCGCCACCCATATTTCCAATTTGCTGCAAACCCATGCGGCGGAGTTGCTGGGCCGCGAGGAAGTGCAGGCGCTGATCGACCATCAGGCCAAGGAGTCGCCGAAGCTGATCGAAGACCTGGTTCCCAAGGTGGTGCCGGTGGGCACGCTGCAAAAGGTGCTGCAGCAACTGCTGAACGACGGCATCCACATCCGCGACTTCCGCACCATCATAGAAACGCTGGCCGATCACCTCCCCGCCAATCAGGATGTGGACGAATTGACCAGCACCGTGCGCACCGCGCTGTCGCGGGTGATCGTGCAGCAGCTGTTCCCCGGCGAGGCGGAACTGCCGCTGATGACGCTGGAGCCGGCGCTGGAAAACGTCTTGATGCAGGCGGTGCAATCGAAGGCAGGCGGCGGCCTGGAGCCCGGCCTGGCGGAAAACCTGCTGTCGAGCGCCGCGCAACAGACCGAACAGGTGGAGATTCAGGGTTACAATCCGGTACTGCTGACCGCACCCGGTCTGCGGCCCCTGCTGGCGCGCTTTCTGCGCCGGGCATTGCCGCAACTGCGTGTGATTTCGCATAATGAGATCCCGGACAATAAATCCATTCGTATAATTGCGGTAATCGGCGGTAGCAAGGGCTAATCGACAATGGTGGTGAAAAAGTTCTTCGGGAAGACCACTCGAGACGCACTCAGGCAAGTTCGCGAAGAACTGGGGGCGGATGCCCTCATTTTGTCCAACCGCCCCACCATGGGCGGCGGGGTGGAAATCATGGCGGTGGCCGACGCCGACGTCGCCAACCTGGCCAGCACCCTGTCCACCTCCAGCAGCAAGCATCCGCCGCGCAACGCGCCGCCGGCGGTCAATCGCCCGCAGCAGCCCGCCCCCATCCCGCCCAACGGCAGCGCGGTGAACCGCGCCATCGCCCGCACCTACGCGATGCCGGTGGAGCCGCTGGAAAGCCCGGCGCCGCCGCGGCTGGAAAGCGCCAGGCCGCGGATGGAGCCGGTCTACTCCCCGCCGGAGCCGGCCCCGGCTCCCCTGCCCGCGCAGCCGGCCGCCGCGGCGGCCCGGTCTGTCAGCGCTCCGGCGACAGCGCAGCCGCGTCCGGTCGCGGCCCGGCCGCCGCAGGCGCAACCGTCCAATGGCGAGGAGTCGGAGCAGATGGCCCAGGAACTCAGGCAGATAGGCGACGAAATCAAACTGCTGCGCAGCCTGCTGCAAAGCCAGTTGGCCAGCTTCGCCTGGTCGGACATGGAAGGCAAGGCGCCAAACCGCATCGAGCTGTTCAAACACCTGCTGGCGATGGGATTCTCCGCCCAGCTGATCCGCCAGCTGATAGAAAAGATGCCGGCGCAGTACCAGGCCGAAGTCGCCGTCAAATGGGCGCGCTCGGCGCTGGTGCACAATCTGAAATGCGCGGACGCCGACAAGGAAGTGATGGACCGCGGCGGCATCTTCGCTCTGGTCGGCCCCACCGGCGTCGGCAAGACCACCACCGTGGCCAAGCTGGCGGCTCGCGCCACCATGCGCTTCGGCGCGCAGCACGTGGCGCTGATCACCACCGACAGCTACCGGATCGGCGCGCAGGACCAGCTGCGCATCTACGGCAAGATACTGGGCGTGCCGGTGTTCTCCATCCAGAACGAGGGCGATCTGCAGCTGACGCTGGCCGACCTGTCCAACCGCCACATCGTTTTCATCGACACCGTGGGCATGGGCCAGCGCGACGCTCGCGTGCTGGCGCAGATAGACATGCTGCGCACCGCCGGCCGGCCGATAGAACGGCTGCTGCTGTTGGCCGCCAATACCGACGGCCACACGCTGGAAGACGTGGTGCGGCGCTACCGCGGCGACGGCCTGGCCGGCTGCATCCTGTCCAAGATAGACGAGGCGGTGGCGCAGGGCCCCAGCCTGGACGTGATCATCCGCAACCGCCTCAAGCTCTATTTCATCACCAACGGCCAGCGGGTGCCGGAAGACCTGCACTCGGCCAACGCCGCCTTCCTGGTGGACCGCGCGATGCGCGCCCAGCAGATAGGCTCGCCGTTTTCGCTGCAGGCCGACGAGCTGCCCATCATGCAGGCGGCCCAGGCCGGATGGCTGTAAACGTCATGCAGGACCAAGCCGCCAGCCTCCGCCTGCTCGCCGCGCAACAGAACCGCGCGCCCAGCTTCGCCTTCATCGGCTCCGAGCACTCCGGCACCAGCACGCTGGTGACCGAGCTGTCGCTGGGCCTGGCCTACGCCGGGCTGCGGCCGCTGGTGGTAGACTGTTGCCTGGGACAGGTGCAGACGCGCCGTCTGGGCGTCCCATCCACCGCCACCCTGGAAAGCCAGGTGGTCAGCGTGGGCGGACTGGATGAAATGATGATCACCTCGCGCCAGGGGGTACAGCTGGTCAACCTTTACGCAAGGCCGGAACAGCGCGCGCTGTTCTCCACCCAGCTGTGGCTTAGGCTGGGCAGCGAGTTCGGCGCGCTGGAACGCGACGCCTCGGCGCTGCTGATCGACGTGCCCAACCCCGGCCTGGACGCCATCCCGGCCAGCGTAGCCGACAATCTGGTGCTGGTGCTGACGCCAGCGGCCGAGTCGCTGACCACCGCCTACGCCAACATCAAGCGGCTGGCCAGCCAGTATGGCCGCCAGCGCTTCAATGTGTTGATCAACCGCGCGCGCCACCTGGACGAGGCGCGCGAACTGTTCACCCGGCTGTCGGCGGTCACCGGCGAGTTTCTGACGGTTTCGCTGCGCTGGGTGGGCTTCGTGCCGCACGACAATACCGTGCGCCGCAGCCAGACGCTGCACCGCCCTCTGATGGAGGCCTTCCCCGACAGCGAAGCCGCCGCCGCGTTCTCGCAACTGGCGGCGGTGCTGCTGCACTGGGATGCGCCGGAGACCGCGCGCGACAGTACCGGATACATGGACTTGCTGATTGCCGCCTCGCGCGACTGGGCCGAGGCAGATGGAGCCAAACCCTTATGAGTATCCCGTCATTCCGCCGATCGGGCTATGCCAACGCGGCCCCCAGCGTCGAGATAGACGTGGAGGCCTACGCCCCGCTGGTACGCAAGCTGGCCAGCATCATGATCGCCCGCTTGCCGGCCTCGGTGGACTTGGGCGACCTGATCCAGGTGGGCATGATCGGCCTGATCGAAGCCGCGCGCCAGTTCGATCCGGCGCAGGGCGTGATGTTCGAAACCTTCGCCAGCCAGCGCATCCGCGGCGCGATGCTGGACGAACTCAGGCGAGAGGACTGGCTGCCGCGCCAGGCCAGGCGCAACGCCCGCCAGATAGAGGAAGCGATATCCCGGCTGGAACAGCAGCTGAGCCGGGCGCCGCTGGAATCGGAAATCGCCGCCGAACTCGGGATCGATCTGGATCAATACCAGGACATGCTGGGAGAATGCAAAGGCACCACCCTGCTACACTTCGAGGACTTCAGCGGCGACGATGGCGAAAACCCGCACAACCCGGTGGCCAATGTCGCCGACGAGGATTCGCCGGACCCGCTGGCCGCGCTCGCCGACGACAACTTCCGCCAGCATCTGATCAGCGCGATCAAGTTCCTGCCAGAACGCGACCAGCTGGTGATGGCGCTGTACTACGAACAGGAACTGAACCTGAAGGAAATCGGCGCGGTGCTCGGCGTGACCGAGTCCCGGGTCTGCCAGCTGCACAGCCAGGCCATCGCCCGGCTGCGGGCCAAACTGAAAGACTGGCTGTAAGGGAGGGCCCGGTTGACATGATGCCGGGCTTCAGACCAGCTCAATAACGGAAACACCTAGTGGACAAGATCAGTCTAATCGCCATCATCCTGGGCCTGACCGCCATCATCGCCGGCCAGGCCATAGAAGGGGGCAGCCTCGGTTCGCTGATGCAGCTGACCGCCTTCATGATAGTCATCGGCGGCACCGCCAGCGCGGTGATGCTGCAAAGCACGCCCAAACAGTTCATGGCCGGCCTGCGCATGGTCCGCTGGATCTTTCGTCCGCCCAATTTCGACCACGAGAAAATGATCCGCGAAGTGGTGAACTGGAGCCAGACCTCGCGCAAGGGCGGGCTGCTGGCGCTGGAAGGGGTGATCAACATGCAAAGGGACCCGTTCACCAAGAAGGCGTTGCAAATGCTGGTGGACGGCACCGAGCCGGACACGCTGCGCGCGGTGATGGACGTGGAGATCAGCATGTTCGAGCACGCCCGCAAACAGGCGGCGCGCATCTGGGAATCGGCCGGCGGCTATTCGCCCACCATGGGCATTCTGGGCGCGGTGCTGGGCCTGATCCACGTGATGGAAAACCTGTCGGACCCGTCCAAGCTGGGCGGCGGCATCGCGGTGGCCTTCGTCGCCACCGTCTACGGCGTCGGCTCGGCCAACCTGTTTTTCCTGCCGGTGGGCAACAAACTCAAGCACCTGGTGGCGTCGGAGCTGGCGATGAAGGAGCTGGTGGTGGAAGGCATCGTCGCCATCGCCAACGGCGAAAACCCGCGCATCATCGAAAGCCGGCTGCGCGGCTTCCTGGCGATGCATGAATAAACCGGCGCAGCCCCGCCGGCCAATGAAAAAGGCAAGCCCGCGCGGCTTGCCTTTTTCCATCGCTACGCTGTCTTACAACTCGATCAGCTCCCGCTCCGGCCTGCGCAATTCGCTCTCCAGCAGCTTGTAGTAGTCCAGATCGAAAGCCGGCTCGCCGGTCAACTCGCCGCCATTGCGGCGCGATCCCAGGTAGCACCAGCGGTCGAACAGGTGCTGCACCACGTCGCCGCACACCTCGTCCCGCTCCACCACCGCCACCGCGGCCTCGAACGGCCATGGCTTGACCTTTAGCCGCTGCAGCGCCGACAGCAGCCGCAGATTGTGGCTGTCCGCGCCCTCCTTGCCGACGCAGGCGCCGCGGCAGCGCTGCAGGCTGTAGGCGTTGCAGGCCGCGCCCTTGCGGCTGGTCACCTGCTCCACCCCCAGCACCGCCTGGCACAAGCCTTGCGCCAGCGCGATCTGCGCCAGCGCCTTGCGCGCCTCGCGCGCGTTGCGGAACAGGCCGTACAAGTCTGTGGTGCGGCTGAAGTCCATGTCCTGCGCCGATACCGGCCGCAGCCGCACGAAGCCGTCCGCGTCGGTCTGCAATTGCAGCGAACAGGCCTCGCCCAGCATCCGCGCGCGCGGATTGTGCAGCGGCAGGTGGTAACGCAGCCATTGCAGCTCCTGCAGATGGGCGCCGAACTCGCCCAGGCTCTCCCGCCACTCCACCCTCGCCACCGGCTCGTCTATGCGCACCTCGTGGCTCTTATGGCCGGGTTTGGCCCTGGAGAAGTGGCCCAGCACCTTGCGGTACAGATTGGCGGCGCGACCGACATACAGCGCGCGGTCCTCCAGATCGAACAACACATACACACCGGCCGAATCCGGCAACTCCTCGATCTGCTGCTGCAGTTGCGGCGCCAGGTCGCTCAACTCGGCCGGCTGCGACAGCAGTTGCGCCGCCTCATGCGTCAGCCGCTCTTGCCCCAACTCGGCCGCGGCTATCTGCAGGAAGCGGTGCACCGCCTCGGCATCGGCCAGCGCGCGATGCCGCTCCGGCATCTCGATGCCGTGCCGCGCGATCAGGCTGTCCAGGCTGTGCTTGAAGTGCTGCGGATACAGCCGGCGCGACAGCTTGACCGTGCACAGCGTCTGCGTCTGGAAACGCAGGCCATGGCGGCGGAATTCATTTTTCAAAAAACCGTAATCGAAACGGGCGTTGTGCGCCAGCAGCAGGCGGCCCTGCAGCCGCGACAGCAGTTCGCCGGCCAGCGCGGCAAACGGCGGCGCCCCGGCCACCATCTCATTGCGGATGCCGGTCATGTTTTCGATGAAGGGCGGAATCGGCTGACCGGGATTGACCAGCCAGGACTGGCGCTCCACCCGCTCGCCATCGATCAGGATCATGCCCACCTCGGTGATGCGGTCGCGGCTGATATTGCCGCCTGTGGTTTCCAGGTCGACAATGGCGCAGGGCTGTTCAAACAAGGTATTCAATCTATTTAGTCGCTTTCAGTCGTGCAGCGTCGCTCGCCGAACATGCCATTTGCCTAATCATGTTGGAGCGCTGCGACAGCAATAGCAGGCCAGTTTACCGGCTTTGCAAAAAAAATCCTACGGGGTGTTGACAGCCCAAAACACCATCTGTAATATCCACCTCCTCGCAAGACACAACGTCTAGCGAGGCAGTGCACCCGTAGCTCAGTTGGATAGAGTATCTGGCTACGAACCAGAGGGTCGGGCGTTCGAATCGCTCCGGGTGCACCACAATTCAGCGTCCCTATAGTTTAGCGGTTAGAACACCGCCCTTTCACGGCGGTAGCCGGGGTTCGATTCCCCGTGGGGACGCCAAAGCTGCACCCGTAGCTCAGTTGGATAGAGTATCTGGCTACGAACCAGAGGGTCGGGCGTTCGAATCGCTCCGGGTGCACCACAGTTTAAGTCCCTATAGTTTAGCGGTTAGAACACCGCCCTTTCACGGCGGTAGCCGGGGTTCGATTCCCCGTGGGGACGCCAGATTCAAGAAAAAGCCCAGCATGCAGATGCTGGGCTTTTTCGCATTCGTCGCGCAAACATTGAAACAAGCCGCCCAGCGGCGGACGCCCGGGACTGGCAGTGCCCGACAACGACCCAAGCGCGTCAGAGCAACGGATAGAACAGATATTCACCCCGTTTTACCCCACTAAAACCAAAGGCTGAAGCATAGGCCCGCCACCGGCGCGACAACTGATCAACAGCAACGGCAGCACCGTGCGCCATGCCCGCCGCCAGGAATAAGGAGTCCGCCTGCCGCCGACGTTCTAGCAAAGACAATATATTCTAAAAGCATTAACTATGCTTATTTTGTTTAATACACAAAAATGACAAAGTGATACATTGTATTTTTCAAAGTTTCCATAGGACCAGCCTTGCCTGGAGACATTTCGTGAAAATACATAAACAATTTAACTCATATATCATTTATGCATTACTGAGCGGAGCCGCCTGGCCTGCGCTGGCCGACACTGCCAGCTCCGACAATAGCACCGCACTGGAACGCGTCACCGTCACCGGCTCGCGCATCTCCCGATCGGAGCAGAAAGGACCGACCAGCGTCACCGTAATCACCGGCACCGACATCGAAAAACAAGGCTACACCAATGTCTATGACGCGCTGAACAGCCTGCCCCAGAACACCGGCTTCACCCAGGGCGCGGACTTCGGCAACACCTTCACCCCAGCAGCCAATGCCATCAGCCTGCGCGGCCTGGGCCCCAATCACACGCTGACGCTGATCAACGGCCGCCGAGTCGCCGATTACCCGACTGCGTACGACGGCTCGGTCAATTTCGTCAATCTGGCCAACATTCCGGCCGCCATGATAGACCGGATAGAAATCCTCAACGGCGGCGCCTCCGCCATTTACGGCTCCGACGCCATCGCCGGCGTGGTCAACGTCATCCTGAAAAAGAAAACCGACGGCGTGGATGTCAACGTCAAGGTCGGCGCCAGCGAACACCATGGCGGCGAGAATGGCAGACTACAAATCAGCGGCGGCCACAGCTGGGATCAGCTCAGCCTGATCTACGGACTGGAACTGAGCCAGCGCAACGCCATCTGGAGCAATCAACGCGGCTTCATGGCCGACAACAGCTCGGATGGCTCCGCCCCCACCACCATCTGGTCCCGACAGGTCAAGCAAGGCCCGAACAAGGGGCAATACATAGGCGCCGGAAATTGCGGCGTCTTTGCCAGCCTGTTCAACAACAGCGTCCGGCCCTACGCGATCCACACCAAGACCGGCAACGGCGTGGTTTGCGCCAGCGGCCAGGCCAATCCAGACTACTGGACCATCCAGACCGCCAACCAAAGCCAGAACGGCTACCTGAGCGCCAACTACCAGCTCAACGACCACGCCGAACTGTTCAGCGATGCCCTGCTCGGCTTCAACCATACCGAAAACAACACCCGCGGTCCGGCATGGACCTCGCTGGGCGGCTCCAACCAATACTTCCTCAACCAGAACACCGGGCAGTACGAACAATGGACCAGGCGGCTAGCGCCGGAAGAAATCGGCGGCGCCACCACCTACAACCGCAAATGGGACGACCTGTCAGCCAACCTCACCTTCGGCATACGCGGCGATCTGCCCGGCACCAGCTGGAATTACGAAGCCGCGTACAATGCCTCGATCTACACCAGCCAGCAGACCGCACCGCGGCTGCTGGCCAACGTCGACAGCCTCTTCCTCGGTCCGCAACTGGGCACCGACAGCAACGGCATAGGCATCTACGCCCCCAACGCGGCGAATTTTGCCACCCCGATCACGACGGCGCAATTCAACAGCGTCCTCGGCAGAAGCGTGGAGCAGGACAAATCCTGGCTACAGGCGCTGAGCCTCAGCGGCAGCGGCGACCTGTTCAAACTGCCGGCAGGGGCGGTGAAGCTGGCCGGCGCGCTGGAATGGGGCAGCCAGGGCTTCAGCAACGATCCCGACACCCAACTAGGGCAAGGCGTGTTCTACCGCACCTCTCCCGGCAGCCACGCCGGCGGCACCCGCGCGCGCCAGGCCGCCGGCGCGGAGCTGCTCATTCCGCTTCACCCGCGCCTGAACGTCACCCTATCGGGCCGCTATGACCGCTTGGCCATCTCTGACAGCAGCGTCGGCAAGTTCACCTATGGCAGCGGCCTGGAATTCCGCCCGCTGGACACGCTGCTGCTGCGCGGCAACTACGCCACCAGCTTCCGTGCGCCAGACATGAACTACCTATTCCTGACGCAAAGCCGCGGCTACTACCCAGACGTGACCGACTACTGGCGCTGCCTGCAAGCCGGCCAGCCCAACGCCACCTGCGACTACAAAGACCTGGCGGCCAACTTCGTCAAAAGCGGCAATCCGAACCTTAAGCCTGAAAACGGAAAATCCTACGGCTTCGGCTTCGTCTGGTCGCCCAGCACCGACGCCGACCTGTCGCTGGACTACTGGAATATCACCATCAACGACCTAGTGACCGACCTGGACCAGGACAAAATCCTGCACGATGAGGCGGATTGCCGCAGCGGCAAGCTGGACATCGACTCCAGCCTCTGCCAGGACGCGCTACGGCGGGTGCAGCGCAATCCGGCCAATGCCGTACTGGATCCGGGCGCCATCAACCAGATCCTGACCAATCCGATCAACGCAGCCAACGAACGCACCAGCGGCATAGACCTGAACGGCAAGCTGCGCTGGAAGACCGCGCGCTGGGGCCGCTTCCAGCTGCAGGCCAGCTACTCCCAGGTGCTGACCTTCACCTATCAGCAATTCGCCGGCGACCCCACTCAGGATAGGCTGCAGGACTTGAGCAATCACGACTGGCGCAACAAGCTGAGCGCCAGCCTGGGCTGGAATATCGGCAACTGGTCGTCCACGCTGCAACTGACGCGCTACGGCAAAGTGCCGAACAATGCCGAAAACGGCTACTTGACGCCCACCATCCTGGCCAATCTGAGCGTAGGCTATCAATTGAGCAAGCAAACTTCGCTAAGCCTGATCGTCAACAACCTGCAGGACTTCATCAAGAAGGACTACAGCGAGGGCTCGCCGTTCTACCCGGTAGGCACGTACCCGCCTTACGGCCGCCAGGTCTGGCTGGAACTGAATCACCACTTCTGAAGCGGTAGCGCTCGGAAAATGAAAACGGGATGCCTAGCATCCCGTTTTTGCTGAATCGACACTTCCGCCATTTTCCATACGGAGTTCGGTTGAGTCCGATAAGGTGGAAATAGAAAAAGCCCGACATTTTCATGTCGGGCTTTTTCTGAATCCTGGCGTCCCCACGGGGAATCGAACCCCGGCTACCGCCGTGAAAGGGCGGTGTTCTAACCGCTAAACTATAGGGACGTCTTGGTGCACCCGGAGCGATTCGAACGCCCGACCCTCTGGTTCGTAGCCAGATACTCTATCCAACTGAGCTACGGGTGCAGTTTCTGGCGGAGAAAGAGGGATTCGAACCCTCGATACAGGTTTAAGCCCGTATGCTTCCTTAGCAGGGAAGTGCCTTCGACCACTCGGCCATTTCTCCGTTCAGAGAGCGCCATATTAAATATGGCTGCTCTTGCTGTCAAGCATAAATGCAAAATTATTTATGCCGCCTGGTCCAGGCCGAAAACCTTATGCAAAACGCGAACAGCCAGCTCCAGGTATTTCTCGTCCACCAGCACCGAAACCTTGATCTCGGAAGTGGAGATCATCTGGATATTGATGCCCTCCTCCGCCAGCGTGCGGAACATGGTGGAGGCGATGCCGCAGTGCGAACGCATGCCGACGCCGACGATGGAAATCTTGGCCACCTTGTCGTCGGCGTCGATCTTGGCGGCGCCGATATGGGTTTGCACTTCGCGCAGGATGGTCAGCGTGCGCTGGAACTCGCCGCGCGGCACGGTGAAGGAGAAATCGGTGGTGCCGTTCTCGCCCACGTTCTGGATGATCATGTCCACTTCGATGTTGGCGTCGGCGATCGGTCCGAGGATCTGGTAGGCGATGCCCGGCTTGTCCGGCACGCCCTTGACATTGATGCGGGCCTCGTTGCGATCGAACGCGATGCCTGCCACTACCGCCTTTTCCATGCTTTCATCTTCCTCAAACGTGATCAGGGTGCCCTCGCCTTCGTCCTCGAAGCTGGAGAGCACGCGCAAACGTACCTTGTACTTGCCGGCGAACTCCACCGAGCGTATCTGCAATACCTTGGAGCCCAGCGACGCCATCTCGATCATCTCTTCGAAGGTGACCGTCTTCAGCCGGCGCGCTTCCGGCACCACGCGCGGGTCGGTGGTGTAGACGCCGTCGACGTCGGTGTAGATCTGGCACTCGTCGGCCTTCAACGCCGCCGCCAGCGCCACCGCCGAGGTGTCCGAGCCGCCGCGTCCCAGCGTGGTGATGTTGCCTTCCTCGTCTACCCCCTGGAAACCGGCGACGATAACCACGCGGCCGTCCTTCAAATCGCCGCGCATCACGGCTTCGTCAATCGACTGAATGCGAGCCTTGGTGTGCGCCTGGTCGGTCACCACCTTCACCTGCCAGCCGCAATAGCTCTTGGCCGGCACGCCGATTTCCTTCAGCGCCATCGCCAACAGGCCAATGGTGACCTGTTCGCCGGTGGAAACGATCACGTCCAGCTCACGCGGGTCCGGATAGTCCTGAATGTCCTTGGCCAGGGCGATCAGGCGATTGGTTTCGCCGCTCATCGCGGAAACCACCACCACCACATCATGTCCCTGAGCCTTCCATTTGGCGACGCGGCGGGCCACATTCTTGATGCGCTCGGTTGTCCCGACCGAGGTGCCGCCGTACTTCTGTACGATGAGTGCCATTACGTGCTTCTTGTTTCAAAATGGTTGAAATGTCGAACTTCGATTCTGACCACAGAATGTCGATAAATGCAAGGCTGAATTGGCAAGCCCGCGGCGGATTTCCCACGCGCGAGCCCGGCCGCGCCTGGCATCCGCCATCCGGATAAGACAACTGACAGGCTGTTTGCATCCCCCCAGCGCAACGGCTACAAACAGAAAGAAGATTACGCATCCGACTGACGGGACCCATGCATGATTGCCCCTGTTCAACCCTGGCGCTGGATCCGGCTGGAAATCGGCCTGATCGTCAACGGGGGAATCCAGTACGCGCTGTTCATCGACCATCCCTTTTTCTGGCCCGCGCTGGGCCTGACCACCCTGCTGATCCTGCTGCTGCTGTTGTGGCCGTCCGTCCGGCCAGCGCCGTCCCCGCCGCAGCCGCAAGACAGCGACACCCAGGCACGCTACTGGCGCGACGTCGCCAGCCATGTCTACGCGCTGCTGCCGTTGTGGGCCGGACACATCGCACTGGGACGCGAACAGATAGACGACGCAGCCTGCCATCTCACTTCGCGCTTTGACGGCATGCTGCGCCAACTGGGCTATCAGGAACAGGATCAGGATGACGCGGCTCATGCCCGGGAACCAGCCGAAACCCGCCTCGCCAACGCGTTGGAGGAGGCGCCGCTACGGAATCGGCTGGCGCCGGTGCTGGAACAGTTGCGGCAGTCGGGCCTGCGGCTGGAAGCGCTGGCGCAGGAGACGCCCCATGGCCAGTCCGCGCGCGACGAGCAGATCGCCGGACAGGTCCGGCAGCTGCTGTTGCAGCTGGAACAAGTGAGCCAGGACCTCCAGGCTCCCCGGCCATCGAGGCGGGACGACGCCGCATCCGGCTTCAATCTGCAGACCACCGCGGAAGACGTGCTGATACACCTGCAGTTCCAGGATCGGGTCAGCCAGATACTGGCGCATGTCCAGAACGACATCTGGCAACTGGAAACCATGCTGCACGGGGCGCTGACCAGCGAAGACGACTTGCCGGCCCCCCCGGATACAGAGGCCTGGCTCAACGCCCTGAAAAACAGCTACACCACCCACGAGCAGCGCTCCCTGCACAACCGCGACGGCAGCAGCAGGCCGCCGGGGCCGAGCGATATCACCTTTTTCTGAATGACGGGAATGTAGCAGATGGCCAAAACCATATTGATAGTCGATGACTCCACCACCCTGCGCCAGGTGGTGAGGATGACCTTGGCCGGCGCCGGCTACGAGGTGCTGGAGGCGGGAAACGGCAAGGAAGCGCTGGACATGCTGGATGGACGCAAGATTCACCTGATCATCTCCGATGTCAACATGCCGCAGCTGGATGGCATCAGCCTGCTGAAGCACATCAAACAGCTGCCGCAATACAAGTTCACCCCAGTGATCATGCTGACCACCGAGTCGGCCGATGAGAAAAAACGCGAAGGCAAGGAAGCCGGCGCCAAGGCCTGGGTGATCAAGCCCTTCCAACCCCCGGTACTGCTGACGGCGGTTTCCAAACTGATCCTGCCCTAAACCGGAGCCGACATGCCGCTCTCGATCCGCGCCGGCAACGAGCAAACCATCTATCAGGCAGCAGAGCTGCTGGCACAGTTGCGGCAGGCGCTGCGCGGCGAAGAGGCTATCCTGCTGGACCTGTCAGCGGTGGAGGAGATCGATTGCGCCGGCGCCCAGGTCCTGGTCTGGCTGCTGCGCGAAGGTAGCCGGCTGGGGCTGCCGGTATCGCTGCATGCGCCCAGCAAGGCGGTGCGAGACTTCGTCCGGCTGATGGGACTGCAGCGCGACCTGCCGCTGGAAGCTCAAGGGGAGGACCATGGCCATGGATCTTGAACAGGCGCTGCAGACCTTTCTGGAGGAGTCGCGCGAATTGCTGGACGAAATGGAAACCATCCTGCTGGACGCGGAGGCGGAACACGCCGATGCCGAGCAATTGAACGCCCTGTTCCGCACCATGCACACCATCAAGGGCTCGGCCGGGCTGTTCGGGCTGGAGGAGATCGTCAACTTCACCCACCAGGCGGAAAACCTGCTCGACCAGCTGCGCGACGGCCACCTGAGCCTAAACGACGAACTGATCGGCCTGCTGCTGCGCTGCCACGACCATGTCAAGCTGATGGTGCAAGCGCTGGCGGCCAAGGAAGACCTGGCCGCGTTGCGCGACGAAGGGCTGCTGACGGCATTGCTGGATTATCTGGAGGAAGCGCCGCCGATGCAGCCGGCAGCCCTTCCGCCACAATCGTCAGGCCATTCGTCGCAGACCAACCGCTGGCTGCTGTCGCTGCGTTTCGGCCCGGACGTGCTGCGCAACGGCCTGGACCCGTCGTCCTTCCTGCGCTACCTGGCCACCATAGGCCACATCGAGCAGGTCCAGGCCATCTGCGCCGGCTTGCCGCCCGGCGACGCCTTCGATGCCGAAAGCAACTACTTGCGGTTTGAAGTGCTGTACTGCGCCGATTTCAGCGCCGACATTGCGGAGGCCGCGCTGCAGGAAGCCTTCGAATTCGTCCGTGAGGACAGCGAGCTGTACATCTGGCCGCTGGAAGCCGCCGCGCCGCATCTGCAGGAAAGCTGCGCCAGCGCGGCCGAGGAGGAGGCCGCCGCGGTGCGGCAGGCCTGGCAGCGATTCGGCGCGCTGCCGGACTGCGCTGCCGACGAAGATCCCAAGCTGGCGCCGCGGGAAGACAGCGAGCCGGCGGCCAGCGACGAGCCGGCGCCGCACGACCCTGCCGCGCAGAGCGGCGGCGAAACCCGCGGCAAGGCGATGGAAAGCCGCTTCATCAAGGTGGAGGCCGGCAAGCTGGACAGCCTGATCAACCTGATAGGCGAGCTGGTGATCGCCGGCGCGGCTGCCAATCTGATCGCCCGCCGCTCGCAGCAGACGCCGCTGGTGGAGGCGACGCTGACCATCGCCAATCTGATCGAACAGATCCGCGCCGGCACGCTGTCGATGCGCATGGTGCAGATAGGCGAGATTTTCCACCGTTTCCCGCGGGTGGCGCGCGACGTGTCGCGCGAACTGGGCAAGGATATCCAGCTGCACATCGTCGGCGCGGAAACCGAGTTGGACAAGTCAATGGTGGAAAAATTGGGCGATCCGCTGCTGCACATCGTGCGCAACGCCATCGATCACGGCATAGAATCGACGCAGGTCCGGCTGGAGCAGGGCAAGCCGGCCGCCGGCAACATCTGGCTCAACGCCTATCACGAGTCCGGCAGCGTAGTGATAGAAGTGGCCGACGACGGCCTTGGCCTGGATCGCGAACGCATCCTGGCCAAAGCGCGCGAACGCGGCCTGCTGCCGCCCGGCGACGAGCCGGCGGACAACATCGTGTTTCAGCAGATCTTCGCCGCCGGCTTCTCCACCGCGACGCAGGTGACCAGCCTGTCCGGCCGCGGCGTGGGCATGGATGTGGTCAAACGCGGCATCGAACAGCTGCACGGCTCGATAGACATCGACAGCGAACCAGGCCGCGGCACCACCTTCCGCATCCGCCTGCCGCTGACGCTGGCCATCATCGACGGCTTCCTGGTGGAAGTGGCCGCCTCCACCTTCGTGCTGCCGCTGGAGGCTGTGGTCGAATGCATAGAACTGCCGGCCGGCTTGCCGGCCAACGGCGTGCACGACTGCATCAACCTGCGCGGCGAGTTGCTGCCGCTGCTGCACCTGTCGTCGTTTTTCGAACTGCGCTCCCAAGCGGCGGCGCGCCGCAATGTAGTGGTGGTCCACTACGACGACCGCAAGGCCGGCCTGGTGGTGGACGCGCTGCAAGGCGAATTCCAGACCGTGATCAAGCCGCTGGGCGCGCTGTTCAGCACGCTCAAGGCCATCAGCGGCTCCACCATACTCGGCACCGGGGAGGTGGCGCTGATTCTGGACGTGCCCTCGCTGATCCGGCACGCCTGTCGCAAGGAATCTGAGCGCCTGTCCCCGCACCCCGATGCCGCAGCCGCTGGCCGGCCTCCGCACCAGACACAGGGAAACACGCCATGACAGCCAAACCAGGCATGCGCGTCGCCACCAGGCAGGCGCTGGGCTATGGAGCAATCATATTCCTGCTGTTGCTTTGCATCGCCGTGTCGCTGCAAGGCTTCGACAACATCAACGGCGCCATCCGCGACATCACCCGCGTCAACAATGTCGAAGCCCATCTGGCCCATCAACTGCTGGAGCTCAACCAGCAACTCCGCCTCGAAATCCGCAACGCCCTGCTGGCCGGCAACCAGCCGGCGCTGGAGCGCGCCAGCCAGGATTTCGATGACGCGTTGCGCCGCTATCAGGAAGCCGAGCAGAAGCTGGCGCTGATGTTCCAGCGCGAAACCAGCACCACCGCGCGCGAGCGCGAACTGATGGCCACCATCCAGAACAGCAGCCGCGCCGTGCACCAGGACTACCAGCAAGCGCTGGCGCAAACCGGGCAGCAGAAGCTCCGCGACGCGCGCGCGCTGCTCGTCGGCAAAGGCGGCAAGCTGAACCAGCAGCTCTCCGCGCTGGCGGACGTGGAAGACAAGTTGAACGAGGATCTGGCGCGGCAAAGCGAGGCCACCTATCTTTCCAGCCGCAACCGGATGCTGCTGCTGGCCACGCTGGCGGTCGTCTGCAGCCTGCTGATCGCCGCCGTCATCAGCCGCGACCTGCTGCGCACGCTGGGCGGCGAGCCGCAGGCGGTGGCCGGCATGATGCGGGAGGTCGCCAACGGCAACCTGCATTGCAGCATCGCGCTGCGGCCCGGCGATGAATCCAGCCTGGCGGCCTCCATCATGCAGACCGTCCAGACCCTGGGCGCCATCATAGGCGAGGTGAAAAACGGTTCGGAAAGCCTGTCAATCGCATCCCAGCACATCCACTCCACCTCGCAGATGCTGGCGCGCTCGGCCAGCGAGCAGGCTTCCGGCCTAGAGCAGACCTCGTCCTCGGTGGAGCAGATGTCGGCCTCGATCAACCAGACCAACGACAATGCCCGCCTGACGGAAAGCATGGCGGAAAAGGCCTCCAGGGAAGCCGCGCAGGGCGGCGAGGCGGTGCAGCAGACCATACGGGCGATGCGCGAGATCGCCGACAGGATCGGCGTCATCGACGACATCGCCTATCAGACCAACCTCTTGGCGCTGAACGCCGCCATCGAGGCCGCGCGCGCCGGCGAACACGGCAAGGGCTTCGCCGTGGTGGCTGCGGAAGTGAGGAAGCTGGCCGAGCGCAGCCAGGTGGCCGCGCAGGAAATCAGCGCGCTGGCGCGCAGCAGCGTCAACCTGGTGGACGAGGCCGGCGGCCTGCTGGAGGAGATCGTCCGCTCCAGCAGCCGCACCTCGGACCTGGTGCAGGAGATCGCCGCGGCGTCCAACGAACAATCCGGCGGCGTCGGCCAGATCAGTCTGGCGGTGCAGCAGTTAAACCAGACCACCCAGCAGAACGCCAGCGCCAGCGAGGAACTGGCCGCCACCGCCGAGGAAATGAACCGCCAGGCGGAAAACCTGCACGACCTGATCGGCTTCTTCCACCTTGGCGCCCTGCACGCCGGTCCCCAGACCCGCCCCCCGGCCGCGCCGCAGCCCGCGCCTGCGGGCCGCGCCGAGCACGGCTTCATGCAATTCTGAACCAGCGGAGACACCGACATGGCCGCACTGAACATCCTGCGCCGCGCCGACGGCGACGCGAGCCAGGAGGAAACGGCGGAAGTCAGGCAATTCCTGACGTTCCAGCTGACGGGGGAAACTTTCGCCATCGGCATCCTGCGGATACGGGAGATTCTCGAATACATCCCGCCGACCTCGGTGCCCTTGATGCCGCCCTTCATCCGCGGCGTGATGAACCTGCGCGGCGCAGTGGTACCAGTAATAGACCTGTCGCTGCGCTTCGCCCGCGACCAAACCGTGGTCAACCGCCGCACCTGCATCGTCATCATGGAAGTGGAGCATGACGAGCAATGGCAGTTGGTCGGGATATTGGTGGACACCGTGCACGAAGTGCTGGCGATTCCCGACAGCGAGATCGAGCCGCCGCCGCAGTTCGGCAGCAAGATCCGCGTCGATTTCATCGATGGCATGGCCAGAATGGACAACCGCTTCGTGGTGCTGCTGAATGTCGACAAGGTGCTGTCGGTGGGAGAAATGGCGCTGCTGTCGGAGCTGGGCCAGCGAGAAGAGGCGGAGGAGGAATAATGGCGCCCCGGCAACCGGCGGAGAAACGCGGAGAGGCCAAATGAAGAACTGCACCATTCAGCGCCAGTTCATCGCGCTGACCGCTTGCCTGCTGCTCGGTCTGGGCATCCTGACCGCCACCGCCTGGCAAGGGCTGCGCACGGTGATGATCAACGGCGCCATGTACCATCAGGTAGTGATAGGCAAGGACTTCATCAACGATCTGGACCCGCCCACGCTGGAGCTGGAGGCCAGTTTCCTGCTGGTCAACCAGCTGCGCAATTCGCAGGATCCGTCCATCCGCCAGCAGCAACTCAATCAACTGCAAATCCAGCGCGACAAGTTTTTCGATGGCCTGAAAAAATGGGGAGCCAGCGACCTTCCGCCGGAGATGCGCAATATCCTGGCGCAAAAGGTGCAGCCAAGCGGCGAGGCCTTCTACCAGGAAATGGACAACCATTTCCTGCCGGCGCTGGACGCGCACGACCAACTGGCGATCAACCGCTCCTTCGACCACCTGGCCGCGCAATACGATCTCAATCACCAGGCGATCCAGCCTCTGATCGAGCAAACCGTACGCATGCAGCGGCAAACCGAAGGCGAAGCGCAGCGCATCACCAGCCAGACCTTCGGGTGGCTGGCCGGAGTCAGCCTGACAGTGGTGCTGCTGCTGGCGGGCTTCCTACTGCAGATCTACCGCCAATTGATCCGCCGGCTGGGCGGCGAGCCGCACGAAGTCGCCCGCTTCAGCCGCGAAGTGGCTGCTGGCCGGCTGGACATCGAACTCGGGCCGGCGCCGCCCGGCAGCCTCAGCGAGGCGATGCAGCAGATGTGCCTGCAGCTGCGCGCCATCATCGGCGAAGTGAAGAACAGCTCCAACGGCATCGCCAGCGCCGCGCAGCAGATCAGCTCCACCGCGCTGGCGCTGTCGCAGGGGGCCAGCACCTCCGCCGCCGGCCTGCAGCAAAGTTCGGCCTCGATCGAGCAGGTGTCGGCGTCGATCAACCAGACTAGCGACAACTCCCGCACCACCGAGGCGATTGCCGAAAAAGCCTCCGACGAAGCCACCGAGGGCGGGCAGGCGGTGCAACAGACGGTGCTGGCGATGCGGCAAATCGCTGAACGGGTCGGCATCATCGACGAAATCGCCTACCAGACCAATCTTTTGGCGCTGAACGCCGCCATCGAGGCCGCCCGCGCGGGCAAGCACGGCGCCGGCTTCGCGGTGGTGGCCGCCGAAGTGCGCAAGCTGGCCGAGCGCAGCCAAGTGGCCGCGCAGGAAATCGGCGAACTGGCCGGGCGCAGCGTCACCGTGGCCGAACAGGCCGGGCGGCTGTTGAAGGAGATCGTCCGTTCCAGCGGGCGCACCGCCGACCTGGTGCAGGAAATCGCCGCCGCCACCAAGGAGCAGGCCGGCGGCATCGGCCAGATCAACCAGGCGATCCAGCACCTGAACCATTCCACCCAGCAAAACGCCGCAGCCAGCGAGGAACTGGCCTCTACCGCCGAGGAAATGACGCTGCAGGCCGACCGGCTGCAACAGGCGATGAGCTTCTTCCGGCTCGCCGCGGACGCCCAGAGCGGCGGCGCGCCCCCGCCCGCCTGCGCGCGGCCACCGCCGCAGCAGGCCGCGCCGCCGCTTCAGGATGAGTTCAACGACATGTTCCGTTTTTGAAAGCCGCCTCTTCGGCGCTGGCGCTGTACTAGATTGAAACATGTGCAAGTCGCCGGCAGACCGCCCGACCACGACAAGGAGCGCCAATACCATGGCACAGACTCCGCCGGCGCGCCCGGCGGCGGCCGCCGCGCCTGACAACCGTCCAACCGTTCCCGCAGCGGCCGAGCCTGCGGGCGACGCCGTATTTCTTCATCCCGGCGACTGGCATTTCGGCGGCAGCGGCACCCGCATCCGCACCCTGCTGGGCTCGTGCGTTTCCATCGTCCTGTGGCATCCGCAGGCCAGGGTGGGCGGCATGTGCCACTACCTGCTGGCCCAACGCAACAACCACGGCGGCGATGCGCTGTCCGGGCGCTACGGCGACGAGGCCATGCTGCTGCTGCTGCGCGAGATTCTGGCCTGCGGCCTGCCGCTGCAGGAATTTCACGCCCGGCTGATAGGCGGCGCGTCGATGCTGATCAGCCGCGAGCGCAAACTCAGCCACGACGTGCCGGCTCGCAACATCAGCCTAGCCCGTTCCATGGTGAAACAGCTGGGCCTGCGCCTGCAGGCCGAGGACCTGGGCGGCAACTGTCCGCGCCTGGTGTTGTTCGATGTCGCCAGCGGCAACGTCTGGATCAAGCAATCGCAAGAAACCGAGCTGGAATCGATCCCGCCCAAAAATACAAGGATGCGAACATGAGTATCAAGGTTCTGATCGTCGACGACTCCGCCGTGGTCCGGCAGGTGCTGAGCCAGGTGTTCACCGAAGCCAGCGGCATCGAAGTGATGGACGTCGCCAACGACCCCTATATGGCGATGGACAAGATGAAGCTGCACTGGCCGGACGTGGTGGTGCTGGATGTGGAAATGCCGCGCATGGACGGCATCACCTTCCTCAAACAGCTGATGGCCAGCCGCCCCACCCCGGTGGTGATCTGTTCGTCGCTGACGCAAAAGGGCACCGACATCAGCATGCAGGCGATGGCCGCCGGCGCGGTGGAGGTGATCGCCAAGCCGGTTTCCGGGGTCAAGGGCTTCCTGGAAGACAGCGCCAGCCAGCTGGTGATGGCGGTGCGCAGCGCCGCCGCCGCGCGGATGAACCGGGTGCGGGTGATGCCGTCGGCCAGTTACGGCGCCGGCTCGGGCAATCCGCTGGAAACCCGCCCCAAGCTGTCGGCCGACGCCATCCTGGCCGCTCCCACCGGCAGCAATGTCTTCGCCACCACCGAGCGCATCATCGCCATCGGCACCTCCACCGGCGGCACCCAGGCGCTGGAAACCGTGCTGACCGTGCTGCCGCGCACCTGCCCCGGCCTGGCCATCGTCCAGCACATGCCGGAAAAATTCACCCGCTCCTTCGCCGAGCGCCTGAACAGCCTGTCGCAGATCGAAGTGAAGGAAGCCAGCAACGGCGACCGCATCCTGCCCGGCCGCGCGCTGATCGCCCCTGGCGGCAAGCACATGATGGTCAAGCGCAGCGGCGCCTTTTATCAGGTTGAGGTGGTGGACGGCCCGCTGGTCAGCCGCCACAAGCCATCGGTGGACGTGCTGTTCCGCTCGGCCGCCAAGTTCGCCGGCAAGAACGCGCTGGGCATCATCATGACCGGCATGGGCGACGATGGCGCCAAGGGCCTGAAGGAGATGCACGACTGCGGCGCCAAGACCATAGCCCAGGACGAGGAGAGCTGCGTGGTGTTCGGCATGCCCAAGGAGGCGATCAAGCTGGGCGCAGCCGACGAGGTGATGGCGCTGGAAATGATTGCCAAGGCGATCTGCCGCTGAGCCGGGCGCGCCGGCTCAGGAGCTCAGCAAGACCAGAGCGGCGGCTCGTCCATCAGCGCGATCTGCTCGCGCAGCCCCAGTATCTGCTCTTCCCAGTAGCGCTGGCCGCCAAACCACGGGAAGGCCGCCGGGAAGGCCGGGTCATGCCAGCGCCGCGCCAGCCAGGCGCTATAGTGGATCAGCCGCAGCGTGCGCAGGCCTTCCAGCAGATACAGCTCGCGTTGGTCGAACTCACAGAAATCTTCGTAGCCGGCCAGCACCTCGGCCAGCTGCCGCGACTGCTCGTCGCGCTCGCCAGACAGCAGCATCCACAGGTCCTGCACCGCCGGCCCCATCCGGCTGTCGTCGAAGTCGACGAAATGCGGACCGGCGTCGGTCCACAGCAGATTACCGACATGGCAATCGCCGTGCAGGCGCAGCTGGCCCACCTTGCCCGCCCGCTCGAAACAGCGCGCCACGCCGTCCAGCGCCTGCTCCAGCACGCCGCGGTAGACATGCTCCAGCTCGGGCGGCAGCCAGTTGCCCTGCAGCAGAAAATCCGCCGGCTCGCGGCCAAAGCTCAACTGATCCAGGGTCGGACGGTGGCTGTAGCCTGCCGTCCGTCCCAGCGCGTGGATGCGGCCCAGGAAGCGGCCTATCCATTGCAGCGTGTCCTGGCGGTCCAGCTCCGGCACCCGGCCGCCGCGGCGCTCGAACAGCGCGAAGCGGAATCCGCCATGATGGTGCAGGGTTTGTCCTTGCAGGCGCATCGGCGGCACCGCCGGAATTTCCCGTTCGGCCAACTGCCAGGAAAATTCGTGCTCCTCCAGAATAGCCTCGTCGCTCCAGCGCTCGGGCCGGTAAAACTTGGCCACCAGCGGCGCGCCTTCATCCATGCCTATCTGGTAGACGCGGTTTTCATAGCTGTTGAGCGCCAGCAAGCTGCCGCTGACGCGCAAATCCAGACTCTCGACCGCATCGAGAATGGCATCCGGCGTCAGCGTGGCGAAGGGAGGGGTCAAAGTGGTATCCATGTGCGGATTATACTCACAAGCGCCGCCCCCACCAGCACAACAGATCCGCCCCGCAGAGACAGCCGCTATCTGCTAAGCCTAAAGAAGAGACCGCCGCGCCGGGGAGAAAGACCATGAAACTGCATTACCCCCATCTTTCCTTCCACCTGGATGGCGACCAGCTGCTGCGCGGTCCCGAGCGCTGGGCCGACATCACGCTGCAAGGCTGGCAGATGCTGCTGGACCGGTCTGCGCGGCGACAGGCTTGGCGGCGCTTGCGCGAACACCGGCTGGGCGCGCGGCGCGCGCTGGCCAGCTTCGCCTGCTGGCTGAGCGGCAGCCTGGTCCTGGTCGGCTTGGCCTATCTGCTGTACCTGGTTTCCACCCGCTGGTAAAACCACTGCCCGCGCCATGGGCTCTGCGGCTCATTCTCGTTCTCATTGTCATTTACTTTTGCAATCAATTTTTAATGACCGATAGCAAAAACAATGAGAAAATGCAGGCCGACTCCCCGACAGGAAGCCCGCGATGACGCATCCGCACCACTCCGAAACAGCCGACAACACCGAACGCCAGCGGACAGCCCGCGTCAGCACCCTGGTCAGCGTGGTGGTCAATACGCTGCTGTCGGCACTGCAGATCATTGTCGGCGTCTGGGCCCACTCTTCCGCGCTGATCGCCGACGGCATTCATTCCCTGTCCGATCTGGTGTCCGACTTCGTGGTGCTGCTGGCGGGCCGCCACAGCGGCAAGGGTCCGGACAGCGACCACCAGTACGGCCACCAGCGCTATGAAAATGCCGCCTCCATGATACTGGGCCTGCTGCTGCTGGCGGTCGGCGGCGGCATGCTGTATACCGCAGCGAACAAATTCATCCATCCCGCCGACATTCCCTCGGTGCACTCGCTGGCGCTGTGGATTGCCGCGTTGGCGCTGATCGCCAAGGAAAGCCTGTTCCGCTACATGCTGGCCGCCGCGCAAAAAGTCCGCTCCAGCATGCTGGTGGCCAATGCTTGGCATGCGCGCTCCGATGCAGCCTCCTCGCTGGTGGTGGCCGCCGGCGTGGCAGGCAATCTGATGGGTTATCCGATACTGGACCCGGTGGCGGCGCTGGTGGTGGGCTTGCTGGTCGGCCGGATGGGCTGGCGCTTCGCCTGGAACGCGCTGCACGATCTGATGGACCGCGCCGCCAGCGAGGACGATATCGCCGCCATCCGCGCCACCCTGCTCGCCACTCCCGGCATCATCGGCATCCACGACCTGCGCACCCGCAAGATGGGCGATCTGATCCTGGTGGACGTGCATCTGGAGGTGGACGGCAACATCAATGTGTTCCAGGCCCATGCCATCACCGAAGACGCGCAGCAGCGCGTGTTGCAGAAGCACCGGGTGCTGGACGTGATGACCCATATCGATCCGGCCGAGCATTACCGCGCCGGCGGCATGTCCGCCGCAGGTTAGGTCCGCGCGGCGCAAGCCTAAGCGGGGCGCGGCCGGCTGCGCCATCGGGCGCGGCGGACGACATTTTGTACGTAAACGAAGTTTTTACGTGCAACTTTTCGGCTATCGTCGTAGTCTACCCATACTATGACGATACCATTTCAATCCTCTCCGCGCTGGCTGCTGCATGCACTGCTGTTGTTGCCGCTGTTGTGGCAATTTGAAAACTACGCCGTCAGTCGCGCCCCGATCAACGGCAATCCCCAGCCCACCACCATCAGCACCTGGACCGAGCATTGGCCGGCCGATACCCCCTTCCTGCTGGTGCAGGAAGTGCGCGACCAGTTCCGCCACGCCGATGCCAAGCGCGACGCCGGCACCCCGGTGCGAGATATCGCCGCCATGCCGCTCCGTCCCGCCGACGCGAGCTGAGCGCGCACCGCCCCACAATGCAAAATGCCGGCCATAAGCCGGCATTTCATCAGTGACGAACATGCGCTACAACGGCGTACTCGGCCGCGGATTGCAGATCGGACAGCTCGGATTGCTGCAATGAATCGAGCTGTTGTGCACCAAGGCGCGCAGCTGGCTCAGCCGCTCGGCCTCTCCCAATGCGCGCTGCTTGTCCTGGATCAGGCTGGCGCTGCCGTGGCTGTCCAACGAAAGCGCGCTTGCCGACATCAGCATCGGCGCCGCTTGGCAGGCCGCACTGGCCCCCAGCATCATGCCGCCCGCGCCAAGCGCGTGAACCCATTTTCTTTTCATCATCGACTCTCCTTGACTGATCTTGTCATCGGCTGTCATGCCACGCCGGTTTCATCACCTAAGACTACGGGCTATCGGCAACCATTGCAGCCAAAACAAACCCCGCTGGCGGCGGGGTTTGTTAACAGGCTTAGCGGATGATTTCCACCTTGTAGCGCGGCGGCAGCAGCAGCGCCGGAATTTCACGCCTGGTCTTGCGGCTGCGGCGGGCTGGCCGAGCCTGCTTCAGACCCTCGCCATTGCCGGTCAGCGCCGGCGCGGCGGGAATTTCGCGCTCGCGCACCACCGGTTCGCGCATGGGCTCGCGCATGCTCTGCTCGCGCGCAGCCGGCTTCGGCCGCGCCGGCTGCGGCACCGGCATGAAACCATCGACATTCTGCGGGGTCAGCGTCTGGCGGGTCAGCTTCTCGATCGCCTCGTGCTGGCGGGTCTCATCCGGACTCATCAGGGAGATGGCCACGCCCTTGGCGCCGGCGCGGCCGGTGCGGCCGATGCGGTGCACATAGTCTTCCGGCGAATTGGGCATTTCATAGTTGACCACGTACGGCAGCTCGGAAATGTCCAGGCCGCGCGCCGCCACATCGGTGGCCACCAGCACGCGCAGTTCGCCATCCTTGAACGACGCCAGCGTCTCCAGCCGCGCGCCCTGGGTCTTGTCGCCATGGATGGCCTCGGCCTGCAGGCCGTCGCGCTTCAAATCGCGCGCCAGCTGGTCGGCGCTGATCTTGGTCTTGCAGAACACGATCACCTGGCTCATATCGCGCGAACGGATTAGATGCGCCAGCACCTGGCGCTTCTTGAACGCGTCAACCTTGAACACCAGCTGTTCCACCTGGTCGTTGGTGGCGTTCTGGCGCGCCACCTCTACCGTCTGCGGCGAACGCATGAAGTCGGCGGCCAGGCGCCTGATCTCCGGCGCGAAAGTCGCGGAGAACAGCAGGGTCTGGCGCTCCTTGGGCAGCATGCTCATGATCTTGCGGATATCCTGGATGAAGCCCATGTCCAGCATGCGGTCGGCTTCATCCAGCACCAGCACTTCCACCTTGCCCAGCTGCAGGTTCTTTTGCTGGATGTGGTCCAGCAAACGACCCGGCGTGGCGATCAGGATTTCCACGCCGCGGCGCAACTCTTGGGTCTGCGGGTCCATATTCATGCCGCCGTAGACGGTGGTGGCGCGCAGAGGCAGGTATTTGGTGTAGCTTTTTACGTTTTCGCCGATCTGGTCGGCCAGTTCGCGGGTAGGAGAAATCACCAGCGCGCGCACCGGATGCATCGCCGGCGAAACGCTGGTATTGGCAAATTTCTTCAGTCGTTCCAGGATGGGCAGCATGAAGGCCGCGGTCTTGCCGGTGCCGGTCTGGGCAGCGGCCAACAAGTCACGACCGGACAGCACCAGCGGGATCGCCTTCTCCTGGATCGGCGTCGGCTGGCTATAGCCCTGCTCCTCGATGGCGCGCAGGATCTCCGGCGACAGGCCGAGTTCGGAAAACAACATGTAACACACTCCTGCAATACGTAAGGGCACGTTGCGCCTGATGCGTCAACGCGCCCCGATGTTCATTAAGTAAACCGGCGGCAGATAAATCAAATGCCGCCCAAAGGGCGGCAACTCCATCGTCAGCCCATGCGGCTGGCCACGCTGATCAGCAGGGTGACGGCCAGCCACAGCAGGGCCGAACGCCACACCAAGCCTACCGCGCTTTTCAGATAGCTGGGATCGGCATCATCACCCAGGCCCAGCTCCGGCCGGTATTTCACCGAGTAATCCTGCCGCAGCGGATCGCCCAGCTTAACTCCTAAGGCTCCTGCCGCCGAAGCCAGCAGAATGCCGTTGGCGTAGTTGCCCCAGGTCCTCGCCTGCGAACGCCAGCAGTAGATCGCGTCTTCAAAATCGCCGACGATGGCGAAAGCGGCAGCGGTCAGCCTGACGGGCATCCAATCGAGCCAACCCGCCACTCTGGCGGCGAACAAACCGAACGGATCCTCTGCGGCGTTGCGGCTGCCCCACTTCTGATTCAGCATAGAACACAAGCGGTACAACAAAGCGCCCGACGGTCCCGGCAACAACACAAACCAGAACATGGTGCCGAATACATGACGGTAGCTGTCCAGAATGCCCTGCTCGATCGCCAGACGGGAAATCTCCTCCACCGACAGCTCAGCCGTCGGCAAACCGGTCCAGTTGGACAGCGCCAGTCTCGCATCCAGATCCCGGCCTTCGGCTAGCGCCTGCGATATCTCGGAAAAAGCGCTGGAGAAATGACGGAAGCCCATGGTGAGATACAACACCAGCACATTGAAGGCAAGCGCCAGCAGCGGGCTCACCGCCTTCAGTGAATAGAACAGTAGCAGGCTGAGCAGCAGCGCGGGCACGATGGCGACCAACCAGGCCAGCACGCCATGGCGCTCGGCGCCGGCATTCAGGTTGCGCTCAAGATGGTTGGCATATCGGGTAAACAACAACCACACCCGGTTACGATTGCCGAGCGGTCGCAGTTGCTCCAAAGCCAGAGCAAGAATCAGGGAAATCAGGGTCATGGTTTCTGGAGGTGATTTTCACGGGACCGCTGAGGAAGATACCATAAAGGCGGCGGCGCCGCCCACCGAATGATGCCGCCGCGCCCGATCCATGACAAAGGGCGCCGACAAGGCGCCCTTGGTTTGTCCTCTGCGGCGCCGTCTCAAGCGGAACCCAGGAGGCGGCGGCCGCTAACCACATCCGGCTGATTGCCGCCGCGGTCGTACCCCAGCGTGGCGGCGGCGGCGGTGCGCAGCACCAGCAGCGACTCCTCAATCACGGCCAGCTTCTCGCTGACGAAGCTGCCGTTCAGCTGATTGATGCTCTGCGCGCGGTTGACGGCGTCTTCCAGCCACGTCCACGCCTCGCAGGCAGGCGGCTTGTCCGCCAGCCAGATGTACAGGGTGTCGCGGTCGAGCACGCCCAAGGCCGACATAAGGCGACCGCGCGCGGCGGACTGCTGCGCCAGCTCGTCCAGCACGCCGCTCTTGCTGTCGGCCAATTCCTCCAGCTTGTGCTCCTCGCCCTGGATCAGCAGCGCCTGCTCCTGTTCCAGCAAGACGACAAGCCGGGACACCGAGTTGGCCTCGTCCCGGCACAGCTGTACGAACTCATCAATGACAGACATATTCCTGCTTCTTTGCGCTGCTTGTCCGTAAACGGATCAACCTCAACCCTGCAACAGTTCCTGAGCCGAGGAAATCAGCCCGTCGGCGATCTTGTCCGGATTGATGCTGAAACTGCCGTTGGCGATGGCGGACTTGATCGACTCCACCTTGGCGGCGTCGAACGCCGGCTGCTGAGAGCTGGGATCGTTGCCGATGGCGCTCAGGCGGCTGGCGACGGAATTGATCTGCACACTGTCGCTGCTGCTGCCTGCGCTGCTGGTCGAACTGGACGGCGCACGGGCGGTGGTCTTGCTCTGGGTGCTGTAGGTTCCCGACAGCTTGCCCGAATTATCGATCTTCATGGCCTGGCCTTCCCGTAGCTAATCTCAACTGATCCTATTATCGACCGAAAAAACAATCTCTTGAACTATTTTCTCATCAAAAAATCACGGCCACGCTGCCATCGGCCTGCACCGTGCCGCGTACTACCCTGCCATTGCTCAACCTGACCGTCACCTGCTCGCCCTGCGCGGCGTTTCCCATCGCCATGCCTTCGGCTTCGGCGGCGAAGCCATCGCCCTGCGCCTGCACCTTCACCTGCTGGTTGCTGCGCACCAGATAAGGCGCCCGCACCATGAAACTTCGCAGCCAGGCCCCGCTCGGCGCCCCGGTCCTCATCACCTGGCCGATGGCCAGATTCAAGTCCACCAGCACATTGCTCGCCAACGCCGGATTGGCGATATCCACCAGCCTGACATCGGCGGCGCTGATCATTTCGCCGGCGGCCATCGGCCGGCTCAGGACTACTCCCAGTCGCTTCTCGTTGATGCTGACCGGAATCCGCAGCGACCACCCCAGATCCGGGCAGGACACCGCGACAAAAGTCGCGCCGGTGGTCACTCCCGGCGTCGCCCAATCCGCCTTGGGCCGGCTGCAGGCCGGCAAGGCCAGCCTTCTGTCCAACTGGCCCAACTTCCAGGTGGCAGCGCGCAACTCCAGTTCGTGTTTGAGAAACTGGTTTGCCAGCCATTCCAGTTGGGCAAGGTTCTGAACGCCATCGGCCCATGCCGGCATGGTAGCCAACAGACAGCAAAACCACAGAATTAATCTTCGCATGCTTTTATTTTAGCGCAAGCCGCCATGGCTGAGCGATGGCGATTGACAAGCATCGGCAACATTCGAATAATCGTTTGAATAGAGCTTAGACTCTTGACACTAAATAAGACGAAAACATAAATCGTTCGTCCGAGGAGAAACACAATGCGTAGTCGCTTGACCGCTCTCGCCCTGGCCACCGCCCTAGCCCTGCCGGCCGCCGCAAATGCTTACAGCAACATCTATTTCTTCGGCGACAGCCTGTCCGATGTCGGCGCCTTCGGCGGCCAATCGGGCCTGCCGGCCGGCGCCCGCTGGACCACCGGCAACGGCCCCAACTGGACTAATGTGCTCACCGGCCACTATGGCCTGCAATCGCTATCCAACAATCCGCTGAACGGCGCCACCAGCAACAGCGGCAACAATTATGCCCAAGGCGGGGCGGTTGCCCAGACCTATCAATCCATCACCCAGTTTCCCGGCACCACCGGCAGCAACGGCTCGGTTGAGCAATATGGCCCTGGCGGCACCTTGCTGATTCAGGAACTGCCGCAGCAAACCGCCGCCTACCTCGCCAGCACCGGCGGCAAGGCCGACCCGAACGCGCTGTACTCCGTCTGGATCGGCGGCAACGACATCGCGGCAGCCGCAGGCACCTTGACCAGCGACAGCTCAGGCACAGCTGCAGCCAGGCTCACCGCCACGTCCGCGGCCACCGCCAGCTCGGTGATCGGCCAGTTGCAAAGCGCCGGCGCCAAAACCATCATCGTACCCAACGTGCCCAGCCTGGCATCGACTCCGCTCACGCTTTATCAAATCGTTCAGGGTGTCGCCACCAAGGCCGGCACGGTCGGAGGCTTGTCCGGAGCCGCGCTAAACACTTATGTCAACAACGCTGTCAGCGCGGCATGGCAGGTGCTGAGCAGCGGCAACGCCACCCAAAGCAACCAGGCGACACTGACCCAGCAAGCCATCGCCGCCGCGAATGCCTCCATGGGCTTGCCGGACTCAATAACAACGCTGACCTCCACCTACAATGCCGCCCTTGGCGGCCTGCAGACTCTCAGCAGCCTCTACAACTCCCAGGTCGACAACGCCTTGCTGGGCAACAACCAGCAACACGGCATAGTCCGCGCCAACATCGCCGGCTTAATGACCGAAATCTCCGCCAACCCGGGCAAGTACGGCTTCACCAACATACTCGGTTCGGCCTGCGTCACCAGCGCCATTACCTGCTCGCAAGCCACCTACCCTCAAAGCTATGTATTCACTGATGGCCTACACCCCACTCCGGCCGCGCACCAGATCATCGGCGACTACGTCTACGGCCTGCTGCAGGCGCCTTACTACGCCGCGGCGCTGCCTGACTCAGCCCTGAACAACGCCCGCCAGCTGGGCGGCGCGCTGGACAGCCGCTACCAGGCCATCCGCTCGCAAAAGCGCGCGGTCGGCACCGTCAGCGCCTTTGTCGACGGCGCCTTCAGCGACGACAAGGTCGGCTACAGCGGCATGACGGCAAAACCCAAGGGCCAGTTGTACACCCTGGGTCTGGACTATCAGGCCAGCCCGGCGCTGAGCATAGGCCTGGCGATGTCCCGCCAGCAGGGCAAGACCGACATCACCAGCACCGGCACGCCGGGCAGCGTGGATGATCGCACCACACTGATGTCCGGCCTCGTCAGCTACAACCAGGACAAATTCTGGGTGGACGGCGACATTCACCTGGGTTCCGGCGATCTGGACACCAGCCGCGCCGTCATCCTGGGACCGACGCAGGTACAGATCAACGGCAGCAGCCGCCAGACCCAGTACGGCCTGCGTGTCGGCGGCGGCTATCGCCTGCAGTACGGCAACTTCACCACCGGTCCGGTCGCTGGCCTGGATTACGCCCATGTCAAGGTGGCCGGCTTCACCGAGCAGGGCGGCAACAGCAGCAGCATGGCCTTCGGCGGACAGAACGCCAGCTCGCTGGTGGGCCGCATCGGCTGGCAGTTGGATGCCGATGTCGGCAAGTTCAGTCCCTACGCCAAGGTGAGCTTCGCCCACGAATTCCAGCAGGACGACCGCAACATCACCGCCGGCCTGGCCACCACGGTCGGCGACTGGACTACCGATATCGGCAAGGCGGGCGCCAACTGGATGGAGTGGACCGCCGGGGTCAGCGCCAACTTCAACAAAACCGTCACCGCCTACGGCCAATTCTCGCTCACCAGCGGCCGCAGCGGCGGCAACCAGACCGGCGGCAACATCGGCGTGGCCGTATCGTTCTGATCCATATCTGCGCCATGCAAAACAGGCTCCGGATTCGGAGCCTGTTTTTTTATCTGCCGCTTAAGCTGCGGCGGAAGCGGATTATTCCAGCGACTGCTCGATATAGGCCTTTACCAAGCCGGCCTCCGCCGGCAGCACCGTCACCCGCTGCGGCAGGGTCTCCAGGCCCTCGAAGCCGGCCGGACGCGGCGGCTCGCGGTCCAGCGCCTCGCGTATGGTATCGGCGAACTTGGCCGGCAGCGCGGTTTCCAGGCAGACGATATTCTCGCCGGCGCGGCGCAGTTCGCGCGCCACCTTGATGCCGTCGGCGGTGTGGGTGTCCACCACCACGCCGTCCTCGGAGTCCAACTGGCGGATGGTGGCCAGGCGGTCGGCATGCGCGCTCTTGCCGGAGACGAAGCCGAACTCGTCGCTCACCCGTCGCATCTGCTCCGCATCCAGCTGGAAACCTCGGCCAGCGTCCACCTCGGCCCACAGTTTGGCCACCGCCGCGCCATCGCTGCCCAGCAGATCGAACACAAAGCGCTCGAAATTGGACGCCTTGGAGATGTCCATGGACGGGCTGGAGGTCACCCAGGTATTGGCGCTGCCGCGCGGCGCGTAGCGGCCGCTCTTGAAGAACTCGTCCAGCACGTCGTTTTCGTTGGTGGCGACGATCAGCCGGTCGATCGGCAAGCCCATCCGCCGCGCGACGTGGCCGGCGCAGACATTGCCGAAGTTGCCGGACGGCACGCAGAAGCTCGCCTTCTCGTCGTTGCCGGCCGTAGCCTGGAAATAGCCTTTGAAGTAGTACACTACCTGGGCGACGATGCGCGCCCAATTGATGGAGTTGACGGTGCCTATCCTGTGACTCGCCTTGAAGGCATGGTCATTCTGCACAGCCTTCACGATGTCCTGGCAATCGTCGAACATGCCCTGGATGGCGATGTTATGGATGTTCCCGTCCTGCAGGCTGTACATCTGCGCGCGCTGGAAGGCGCTCATCTTGCCATCTGGGCTCAGCATGAACACATTGATGCCGGCCTTGCCGCGCATCGCGTATTCGGCGGCGGAACCGGTGTCGCCCGACGTCGCCCCTAGGATATTCAGCGTTTCGCCTCGCCGCGCCAGCACATATTCGAACAGCTGGCCGAGGAACTGCATCGCCATGTCCTTGAAGGCCAGCGTCGGACCGTTGGACAATTCCAGGATGGCGATGCCGTCATGCAGGCGCTTGAGCGGCGTGATGGCCGCGCTGCCGAACAGCTCGGGCCGGTAGGCGCGCTGGACGATGCCCTTCAGGTCGGCGTCCGGGATGTCGTCGGCGAACAGGCGGATGATCTCGAACGCCAATTCGGCATAGCCCAGGCCGCGCCAGGCGTCGAGCTGTTCGCGGCTGATCTGCGGGTAGCGTTCCGGCAACAGCAGGCCGCCATCCGGCGCCAGGCCCAGCAACACGGTTTCGGAAAACGGCAGCGGCGCCATCGCGCCGCGAGTACTGATATATCGCATCAATGTTGTTCCAGGTATTGGCCGCAGGCGGCGGAGGCTTCCTTCAGCCGCTGCTTGCCGCGCGGATCGTCTTTCTTGATCTGGCCGGTGACCACCCCCATCACCTCTTCCGAAGTGAAGGTGCTGGCCAGCTTTTCGCTGGCGCACTGGCAATAGCGCTGCACCTGCTCGTTGCCGGGCAGGCCGACACCGTCCGAGGCCGGCGTGCGCTTGACGCAACCGCGCATCAGAAAGCCCTGCAGCAGCTGGTGCTGCCCCGGGCTAAGCGGCGTGGCCGCGGCGAAACCGGTGAACAATGCGGCGCACAGGCCGGCTTGCCAATACCTAGTCATTCAATTCTTCCATCCGCAAACGCACCACCTTGCCAGCCACGCTGTCCAGCGCCTCTATGCCGGCGATGGCATGGTTGATCGCTTTTTCCTGCACCCGGTGGGTGAGGATCACCACTTCGGCGGTGCCGTCGGACACCGATCCTTTCTGGATCAGCGCCTCGATCGAGATGCCGTTTTCCGCCAGCAGGCGGGTGATGTTGGCCAACACGCCGGCGCGGTCTATCGCGCCGATGCGCAGGTAATACGAGCTGGTCACCTCGGCTATCGGCAGGATGGGCAGGTCCTGCAGCTGATCCGGCTGGAAAGCCAGATGAGGCACGCGGTGCTCTGGGTCGGAGGTGAGCAGCCGGGTGATGTCTACGATGTCGGCCACCACCGCCGAGGCGGTGGGCAAGGCGCCGGCGCCGGCGCCGTAGTACAGCGTCGGCCCCAGCGCGTCGCCCTTGACCAGCACCGCGTTCATCACGCCGTCGACATTGGCGATCAGCCGGCTCTCCGGGATCAGCGTCGGATGCACGCGCAGCTCCACGCCCTTGTCGGTGCGGCGGGTCAGGCCCAGCAGTTTCACACGGTAGCCCAGTTCCTCGGCGTAGCGGATGTCGCGGCCGTCGAGCTGGCTGATGCCTTCCAGATAGCACTGGTCGAACTGCATCGGGATGCCGAAGGCCAGCGCCGCCATGATGGTCAGCTTGTGGCCGGCGTCGTGGCCCTCGATGTCGAAAGTGGGATCGGCCTCGGCATAGCCCAGCTTCTGCGCCTCGGCCAGCACGTCAGCGAAGCTGGCGCCCTTGTCGCGCATCTCGGTCAGGATGAAGTTGGAGGTGCCGTTGATGATGCCGGCGATCCACTCTATGCGGTTGGCCGCCAGGCCTTCGCGCAGCGTCTTGATGATGGGGATGCCGCCGGCCACCGCCGCCTCGAACGCCACCATCACGCCCTTTTCCTGCGCGCGGGCGAAGATCTCGGTGCCGTGCAGCGCCAGGAGCTTCTTGTTGGCGGTGACCACATGCTTGCCGTTGGCGATCGCCTTCAGCACCAGTTCCTTGGCGATGGTGTCGCCGCCGATCAGCTCGACCACGATGTCGACGTCGGGGTTGTTGACCACTTCCAGCGCGTCGGCCACCACCGGCACATCCGGCCCCAGCACCGCTTGGGCGCGGGCGCGGTCGCGGTTGGCCGCCTGGATCAGGCGGATTTCGCGCCCGGCGCGGCGGGAAATCTCGCCGGCGTTGCGCTTGAGCACCGTGGCGGTGCCGCCGCCCACCGTGCCCACGCCCATCAGGCCGATATTGATCGGTTTCATATTATGTCTCCGTTTAGTCCCTTGATTCTTGTTCCGGCCAAAGGCCGTCTGGACAGGCGCGTCCTGTCCGGACGGTCCTCGGGCGGGGAAAGGCCCGCCGGCCTCCCCGCCGTCCGGCGCTTACACGGCGCTGCCGTGGCGCTTGCGGTAGTTTTCCAGGAAACGGGCGATGCGGCCGATGGCCTCCACCAGATCGTCCGTATTGGGAAGGAATACCACGCGGAAGTGATCCGGCGCAATCCAGTTGAAGCCGCTGCCCTGCACCAGCAGCACCTTCTCCTGCTGCAGCAGTTCCAGGATGAACTGCTGGTCGTCGCCTATCGGATAGACCTTGGGATCGAGCCTGGGGAACAGATACAGCGCGCCCTGCGGCTTGACGCAGGATACGCCCGGAATTTCCGTCAGCAACTTGTAGGCCAGGTCGCGCTGGCGCGCCAGCCGCCCGCCCGGCGACACCAGGTCTTCGATGCTCTGATAACCACCCAGCGCGGTCTGGATCGCATACTGCGACGGCACATTGGCGCACAGCCGCATCGAGGCCAGCATATTGAGGCCTTCGATATAGTCCCGGGCGTGCTTCTTCTCGCCGGACAGCACCATCCAGCCGGCGCGGTAGCCGCAGGCGCGGTAGTTCTTGGACAAGCCGTTGAAGGTCACCACGAACAAGTCAGGCGCCAGCGAGCCGATGGAGGTATGGCTGGCCGCGTCGTACAACACCTTGTCGTAGATTTCGTCGGCGTAGATGATCAGCTGGTGCGCTCGCGCCACTTCGACGATCTGCTGCAACAATGCCGGCGGATACACCGCGCCGGTGGGGTTGTTGGGGTTGATGATGACGATGGCGCGGGTGGATGGGGTGATCTTGGCCTGGATGTCGGCGATGCTGGGGAACCAGCCCTGCTCCTCGTCGCACAGGTAATGCACCGCCTTGCCGCCGGCCAGGCTCACCGCGGCGGTCCACAACGGGTAGTCCGGCGCCGGCACCAGCACTTCGTCGCCGTTGTCCAGCAGCGCCTGCATCGCCATCACGATCAGCTCGGACACGCCGTTGCCGACGATGATGTCGTCCATCGCCACATTCGGCAGATGCTTCTGCTGCGCGTAATGCATGATGGCCTTGCGCGCGGCGAACAGGCCCTTGGAGTCGGAATAGCCCGACGCCGCCGGCAGGTTGACGATCACGTCCTCGATGATCTCGTCCGGCGCGAAAAAGCCGAACGGCGCCGGATTGCCGATGTTCAACTTGATGATGCGGTGACCTTCGTCCTCCATCTTCTTGGCATGCTCGAGCACAGGGCCGCGGATGTCGTAACAGACGTTGGCGAGTTTCTGCGATTTATGTACGGGCTGCATGGCGGCGGCGACTTCCGTATCTGGCCGCCCGCCGGACGGGACGGCATGCTTGTGGCGGTGTGGTTGCTGTTTCATGGGATCTCTTTGTTCCGCCCGGCGGCTAAAGCCACATTCAGGGCGTGGTCGCTTGAGCCCCGGGTCTGGGTATAATCCTATCCCAATCTTTGGTGCACTGCACGAGCGCCGCCAGATGCGCCGCGCGGTGGCCGCAAACCACTGCCAAGGGAGCCATTCCGATGAAAATGCACCAGTCGCTGGGACAAGGCAAAAACCTGTTCACCGGCTACGGCGCCGGCCATGTGCTGATCAACGCCCAGCGCCACGACGGCAACCTGATCGTCAGTTCGGATCAGCTTGCCGCCTGGAGCGCGCCGGACTTCGCCAGCCTGGCCGCGGAGCACTTCGAGACGCTGCTGGCCTACCGCCCGGAAGTGGTGCTGTTCGGCTCGGGCGCCAGCCAGCGCTTCGTCCACCCGCGGCTGTACGCGGCGCTGACCCAGGCCGGCATCGGCGTGGAATGCATGGACACCCAGGCCGCCTGCCGCACCTTCAACATCCTGCTGGCGGAAGACCGCCGCGTGGTGGCGGCGCTGCTGGCGATCTAGGCCGCGCCCTGCCGCTGCGGCTTGCCGCCCTGGCGGTGGTAAGCCCACACCGCCGCCGCCGAAGCCAGCGCCACCAGCGAAAGCAGGCCGAACAAGGCCTGCTGATTCCAACCCAGGCCTATCAGCACTCCGCCCAACCCCGGGCCCAGCACCGAGCCGATGCGGCCCACCCCAAGGCTCCAGCCGACGCCGGTGGCCCGCAGAGCGGTGGGATAGGAGCTGGCCGCCAGCGCATTCACCGCTGGCTGGCCGCCGATGATGGCGAAGCCGGTGCCGAACAGCAGGATGAACAGCCACAGCGCCTGCCCTTCGGTCCGCCCCAGCAGCCACAGCCCTAGTGCCGCCGCCAGGAAACCGGCCAGCAGCACGCGGCGATAGCCGTCCCGATCTATCCAGAAGCCCATGCTCAAGGTGCCCAGCACGCCGCCCAACTGCAACATGCTGCCGGCCAGCAGCGCGTGCCGCATGGTCAGACCCTGCGCGCGCAGTAAGGACGGCATCCAGTTGGACAGGAAGTACAACACGATCAGGTTGAGAAAACTAAGCAGCCACAACAGCAGCGTGCGCCGCGCCAGCCCCTGGGCGAACAGCGCAGCCACCGGGCTGCTGGCGGACGGCTTTTCATCCAGCCACAGCCGGGCATCCGCCGGCAGTTCGGGCGCCATCTTGCGCAGCCAGCGCGCAGCCTGCGCCGCGCGGCCGCGCAGCAGCAAAAACTGCGCCGACTCCGGCAAGGCCCGCAGCATCGGCAACCACAACAGCAGCGGCAATACGCCGCCCGCCAGAAACACCGAGCGCCAGCCGTGGGCCGGAATCAGCCAGGCCGCCAACAGGCCGCCCAGCAAGGCGCCGGCGGTGAATCCACAGGAGATCAGCATCATCAGGCTGGCGCGCCGCGCGGCCGGACTGTATTCGCCGGCCAGGGCCATCGCGTTGGGCATGATGCCGCCCAGGCCGATGCCCGTGAGCAAGCGCAGCAGCATCAATTGCGGCAGCGTCTGCGCCGCCGCAGTCGCCAGCATGCCGATGCCGAACAGCAGCGTGCAGGCGAGCAGCACCGGGCGGCGGCCGATGCGGTCGGCCAGCGCGCCGAACAGCAGCGCGCCCAGCAGCAGGCCGAACAGGCCGGCGCTGAACACCGGCCCCAACGCCGCCTTGGCGACGCCCCAGTCTTCCAGCAAGGCCGGCGCGACATAGCCCATCGCCTGCACGTCGAAACCGTCCAATATCATGCACAGTCCGCACAGCACCAGCAGCCGCAGCTGGAAACGCCCCAGCGGCCGCTGGTTCAGCCACTGCCCCACTTCTATCGATGCCGCCATATCCCCTCGCCGACTTATGCATACGTCAAGACAGCATCGGGGAAGCGGGAGGCCGGGTCAAGCTGCGGCGCAGCAAGGGGACGACAACTTAGAAGGTCTCGGACAAACGCTCAACTAGCCGCCGGAAACAGCGGGCCGCATTTCCCGCGTAGCCATATCAGCGTGGAGTCCGCTGCGCGGACGATGATTTTGATGGCGGTTCCGCCCGCCCGATGTGCCAGGGGGCTGCGCGGCCAGCCCCCTGGCACCCCCAGGCCGCCCCAACGGCCTGAGAAACCCCGGCAAACCATTCAAAACATTCATGCCATGGATGCAAGGATCTCGGCCCTCAAGCCGCGGCGCAGGCAGAAATTGCCCTCAATGCAGCTTCAACGCAGGCCTTGCGGCCCGACGCAGCTTGTCGCCGATGAATAGCAGCACCGCCAGCATCCAGCCGTGCACCGCCGCCTGGTGCATCCGGTACAGCGAGGCGTAGATCAGCTTGGCGCCGCGCCCCTCCACATGGTAATCGCGCTTGGGGCCCACCAGCGCCGCCAGGCTGCCCACCGCGGTGTGCTTGCCCAGCGACACCATCATGCCCTGCGGCTTGAAGACAAACGGCCGCGCCGGCTTGTCGGCCAGGCGGCGCTCCAGCTCGTCGGCCAGATAGCGCGCCTGCTGGTGCGCCACCTGGGCGGTGGCGGCCAGGAAGCGGCCGCTGTCTCCGTCCGGCGCGGCGGCGCAATCGCCCATCGCGTACACGCAGTCGCCGCCGGCGCAATGCAGCCGGGCGTCCACCACCAGCTGGTTGACCCGGTTGACCTCCAGACCGTCCAGGCTGGCCAGCCAGCCCGGCGCCTTGACGCCGGCCGCCCACACCGTGATGTCGGCCTCGATCTTGCGGCCATCGCTCAGCGCCACGCCGTCGGCCTCCACCGCCGCCACCCGGCTGTTGCTCAGCACGCCTATGCGCTTGGCCGCCAGTTGCTCCTCGGCATAGGCGGAAAGCGACGGCGGCGCGGCGGCCAGGATGCGGTCGGCGCCTTCGATCACGCTGATCCTCACCCGCTCCGGCTGCAGCCGCGCGCCGTAATGGTGCAGCTCGCACATGGTATGGTTAAGCTCGGCCGCCAGTTCCACGCCGGTGGCGCCGCCGCCGACGATGGCGATGCTGAGCGCTTTGCCAGGCGCTGCGCCGTTGCTGCAGCGGAAAGCCTGCTCCAGCACGCGGTGGCGCAGTTTTTCGGCGTCGGCGGGAGTATTGAGGAACATCGCGTGTTCGGCCACCCCGGGGGTGCCGAAGTCATTGGCCTCGGCGCCCACCGCCAGCACCAGCCAGTCGTAACCGATTTCACGTTCCGGGCTGAGCGGCAGGCCGTCGCTGCCGGTTATCGCGGACAGCCTGATGGTGCGCCGCGCCTGATCCAGGCCCTGCATGTAGCCGAACTCGAAGTCGTAGCCGTTGCGGAAGGCGTGGGCGAAATAGTTGACCTCGTCCTCGCCGGTATTGAGCGCGCCGGTGGCCACCTCGTGCAGCAGCGGCTTCCAGATGTGGGTGGGCGAACCATCCACCAGCACCACCTGCGCGCGGTGGCGCGCTCCCAGCTTGCGTCCGAGCCGGGTGGCCAGCTCCAGCCCCCCGGCCCCGCCCCCGACGATGACGATGCGCGGCAAGGCCGCGTTGCGGCTTAACATAAGCAGCTCCTTATTAGCAGTGACTTTGATCAAGGTTACCGCATTTTTCCCGGCGCCAAGCTACCCGCGCGATAATTAGCACCATGCCATGGCAAGGTCATGCCAATCGGCTGATTTTGCGCCGTTCGCCGCCCCGGCCGCGCGACCGGACCGGAAAAGAAAAAACCGCCCATTCAATGCGGAATGGACGGTTTTCTCGCGGCGGGCATCGCCGGTCTACCACAGCACCTTGGCCAGCAATCCCGCCAGCAGGACGGCGATCAGCATCAGCAGGAAATTCTGCCGCTTCTGCTCGCGCATCAGCTGGATGTAGCCCTCCACCAGCAGTTCGGTGGTGCCGGAGCCCAGCGCCTCGTTCAGCTTGCGCGGCAAGGTCGGCAGCGTGGTGGCCCATTGCGGCGCCTCGTGCTTCAAGGTGCGCAGCAGGCCGCGCCAGCCCACTTGCTCGTTCATCCACTTGGTGAGGAAGGGCTTGGCGGTGTCCCACAAGTCCAGTTCCGGGTCCAACTGGCGGCCCAGGCCTTCAATGTTCAACAGCGTCTTCTGCAGCAGCACCAGCTGCGGCTGGATTTCCACGTTGAAACGGCGGCTGGTCTCGAACAGGCGCAGCAGCACCATGCCGAACGAGATCTGCGACAGCGGCTTCTCGAAAATGGGTTCGCACACCGTGCGCACCGCCGCCTCGAGCTCTTCCGCCCGGGTCTCCTTGGGCACCCAGCCGGACTCGATGTGGGCGGTGGCGACGCGGTGGTAGTCGCGGTTGAAGAAGGCGAGGAAATTCACCGCCAGATAGTGCTTGTCGGTGTCGGTGAGGCTGCCGACGATGCCGAAATCCAACGCGATATAGCGGCCGTCCGGCGCGACGAAAATATTGCCCGGATGCATGTCGGCGTGGAAAAAGCCGTGGCGGAACACCTGGGTGAAGAAAATCTCCACGCCGAAACGGGACAGCTTCTTCAGGTCGACTCCGGCCTCGCGCAGCCTGTCCACCTGGCCCACCGGGATGCCGTGCATCCACTCCAGCGTCAGCACGTCACGGCTGGAATAGTCGTAGAACACTTCCGGCACGATCAGTTGCTGCGAACCCTTGAAGTTGCGCCGCAGCTGCGAGGCGTTGGCCGCCTCGTGCATCATGTCCAGTTCGTCGTGCAGGTATTTGTCGAACTCAGCCACCACCTCGCGCGGCTTCAGCCGCTTGCCGTCGGCGAACAGCTTCTCCACCCAGCCGGCCAGCGTGCGCATCAGCGACAAGTCCTGCTCGATCACCGGCAGGATGCCCGGGCGCAGCACCTTCACCGCCACTTCGCGGCCGCGGCCGCCATCCGGCTGCCTCAGCCAAGCCTTGTGCACCTGCGCCACCGAGGCGCTGGCCACCGGCGTCAGATTGAAATCGACATAGATTTGATCGAGCTTGCGCCCCAGGCTGGCCTCCACCACCTGCTGCGCCAATGCGCCGTCGAACGGTGGCACCCGGTCTTGCAGGCGCGCCAGCTCGTCGGCATATTCCGGCGGCAGCAGGTCGCGGCGCGTGGACAGCACCTGGCCGAACTTGACGAAGATCGGCCCCAGACTTTCCAGCGCCAGCCGCACCCGCTCAGGCAGCGGCGCGCTGACGTCGCGGCTCACCGGGCACAGGGCAAACAGCCTGTGCAAAAAGGCCAGTTTGGAGTGGCCCTCGAGGAAATCGTCCAGACCATAGCGGTACAGGGTGGCAACTATCTTCAGCGAACGCGATATCGACATAAAGTCCGTCAGGTCTGGGAATTCTGTTTATTGAGCGCGGCTTCCAGCCGCGCCAGGCGCTTGTCCAGCCGGCCGGCGTCATCGCGCAGATGGTCCACCTCGGCGACGAAGCGGCCCACCAGATGGCGGCTGGCCAGCACCGGCGCTTCCTCGCGCAGATGCTCCACCCAGTTTTCCGCCAGGCGGAAGGCCAGTTGGCCCTTGAAACCGAACAGGCCGCGCGCCAGGGTCTCGATCCGCTGCGCGGCGACGTCGCCGAACACCCGCGACAGGTCTTCGCCGGCATGCCAATGCAACTGGCCGACGATACGGCCCAGAGCGGTCGCCAGCTCGGTGTCGCCTTCCAGCGCGATGTCAGCCAGCTGCGGGGGCTGGCCGGACAACTGCGACAACAGCGCGCCATGGCGCAGCCTGAGCCTCGCCTCCGGCTCGCCCGCGCAGGCGGCCAGCCAGCCGTCATCGGTAATCACCCCGGCCACTTCCAACGGCGGCAAGACAATCGCCACCCGGCGACCAACGTGAGCCGCCAGTTCGGCGCGCCGCGCCGGATGCTGGTTCAGCAGATGGTTGAAGGCTGCTATCTGGATGGCCATCGCGCGCTCCCGGCTGAGGTCAGAACTTGAAGCCCTTGTGCAGCGCCACCACGCCGCCTGTCAGATTGTGGTAGTCGGCCTTGCCGCAACCAGCGTCCAGCATCATCTGCTTCAGGGTTTCCTGGTCCGGATGCATGCGGATGGATTCGGCCAGATACTGGTAGCTGTCGGCGTCGTTCGCCACCAGCTTGCCCATGATGGGCAGTGCCTTGAACGAGTAGAAGTCGTAAAACGGCGCCAGCGGCTTCCACACCTTGGAGAACTCCAGCACGAATAATTTGCCGCCCGGCTTCAGCACCCGGCACATTTCTTTCAGCGCCGCGTCCTTGTGGGTCATGTTGCGCAGGCCGAAAGCCACCGACACCGCGTCGAAGTAATTGTCCGGGAACGGCAGCTTCTCGGCGTCGGCCAGCGACACCGGCAGGATCACGCCCTCGTCCAGCAGGCGGTCGCGTCCGACGGTCAGCATCGAGCTGTTGATGTCGGTCAGCCAGACTTCGCCGGTCTTGCCGACGCGCTTGGCCCAGCCGCGCGCCAGGTCGCCGGTGCCACCGGCGATGTCCAGCACCTTGTCGCCGGCGCGCACGCCGGAAGTGGTGAGGGTGAAATGCTTCCAGACGCGGTGCAGGCCGCCCGACATCAGATCATTCATCACGTCGTACTTGCCGGCCACCGAATGGAACACCTCGGCCACCTTGCCGGCCTTCTCGCTTTCGTCGACGGTCTTGAAACCGAAATGCGTGCTCTTGTCCATGCTCACTCCCTGCTCGCGCCGGCGGCGGCGAGCTTATCCAGATATTGCTGCCAGTACTGGTCGCGCCTGGCGCCCAGCTCGTATAGATAGCTCCAGCTGTACAAGCCGCTGTCATGGCCATCGTCGAAAGTGATCTTCAGCGCGTAGTGGCCGATGGGTTCCAGCGCGGTGATGCCGACATGGCGCTTGCCCACCTGCAAGGTTTCCTGTCCGACGCCGTGGCCGCGCACTTCCGCCGACGGGGAGTGGACGCGCAGGTATTCGCACGGCAGCTCGAAGCGGGCGCCGTCGTCGAAGGCGATTTCCAGCACCCGGGACACGGCGTGCAGCTGGATTTCCATCGGCTGGGCAGCGTTGGGAACGGCTATGGACATGGCTTGCTTTCTGTTGGTTCGACTGCGTCAGACCGGACGGGCAGTGCCCCCCGGCGCCTTCATAAGGAAACCTTAGTCTTTTTTCTCCAACAGCATGGCGTCGCCATAGCTGAAGAAGCGGTATTGCTGTTCCACCGCATGACGGTAGGCCTGGCGAATCTCGTCGTAACCGGCGAACGCCGATACCAGCATCAGCAGCGTGGACTTGGGCAGATGGAAATTGGTCAGCAGGCGGTCCACCACGCGGAAGCGGTAACCTGGCGTGATGAAGATGTCGGTCTCGCCGCGGCCGGCCGCCAGGTCGCCGCCGCGCGCGGCGGACTCCAGCGCGCGCACGCTGGTGGTGCCCACCGCCACCACGCGGTTGCCGCGGGCGCGGACGCGGGCGATCGCGTCCACCGTCGCCTGCGGGATTTCGTAGATCTCGCTGTGCATCTTGTGCTCGGCCACATTCTCCACCTTCACCGGCAGAAAGGTGCCGGCGCCGACGTGCAGCGTGACGAAGGCGGTTTCCACGCCCTCGGCCTGCAGCTTGGCCAGCAGTTCGTCGGTGAAGTGCAGGCCGGCGGTAGGCGCCGCCACCGCGCCCTGCTCGCGGGCGTAGACGGTCTGGTAGCGCTCATCGTCGTCGCCTTCGGCGCTGCGCTCTATATAAGGCGGCAGCGGCAGCTTGCCGGAGGCCTCCAGAATGTCGAACAGCTTGTCCTCGGCCAGGAAGCGCAGTTTGAACAGCGAGCCCTGGCGCTCGACCATCTCCGCCTCCCAGCGGCCGGCGAAGATCAGCCGGCTGCCCGGTTTGGGCGATTTGGACGAGCGCACGTGCGCCAGCGCGGTGTGGTCGTCGAGCACGCGCTCGATCAGCGCCTCTATCTTGCCGCCGCTGGCCTTCTCGCCGAACAGCCGTGCGCGGATAACGCGAGTGTCGTTGAACACCAGAAGATCGCCGGCCTGCAATCTGGCAGGCAGATCGGCGAAAGTCTGGTCGGACAGGTTCATGCCGTCCACGTGCAGCAGGCGGCTGGCGCCGCGAACCGCGGGCGGATGCTGGGCAATCAATGCCTCAGGCAGGTGGTAATCGAAGTCGGAGAGCTGCATACGGGAACAATCATTCAGAATCGGCAAATTATACCCGCGCCAACCCGCCCGGCACAGTGCCGCGCATCATATCGTCGCTTGGGCAGGCTTGACCGACGCCGATATTCCATTTACATATTGCAAACATGCCACAATGATTTTCCCCTTAAAATCTAATGCTTTCACTCTAAAATCAGTGTTTGGCCGCGGCCAGCCTTGCCTAAACAACCGTTTTAAATTCCGCAAATGCTGGACATTTTGCGGCGAATTGCGGCAAACTCGCGGCCAAGATGAAAAACAGGAGTCAGGCTTTGAGCCGATCCATCCTCGTGCTGCACGGCCCTAACCTCAATCTGCTTGGGGCGCGGGAACCTCAACACTATGGCCGGGACACCCTTGACGACATCAATCAGCGCTTGGTCAAACAGGCCAAGTCGGCTGGTTTTGCCTTATCGGCGTTGCAGAGCAACGCCGAGCATGTATTGATAGAACGCATACACCAATGTCTGGATGACGGCACCGCCTTCATCCTGATCAATCCGGCGGCCTTCACCCACACCAGCGTCGCGCTGCGAGACGCGCTGGCCGGGGTCAAGCTGCCGTTCATTGAAGTACATCTATCCAACGTCCACGCCCGCGAGCCGTTCCGCCAGCATTCGTATTTTTCCGATCTGGCGGTCGGCGTCATCTGCGGGCTGGGCGCCCACGGTTACGAGCTGGCGCTTGCGCACGCCGTACGGCATCTTGCCGCGCAAGCCTGACCACCGTTACAGAACATCCCATTCTGAAGGATTGACAATGGACCTGCGTAAACTGAAGAAACTGATCGACTTGGTCGAAGAGTCCGGCATCGCCGAACTGGAAGTGACCGAGGGCGAAGAAAAAGTCCGTATCACCCGCGTATCCGCCAACCAGCAGGTTTACGCCCAACCGATGGCGCAGATGTACGCTGCGCCGTCGGCCGCGCCAGCCGCTGCGGCGGCTCCGGTTGCCGAAGCCGCAGCGCCCGCCGCCAGCGACAAGAACGCGATGAAGTCGCCGATGGTCGGCACCTTCTACCGCTCGCCGAGCCCCGGCTCCAAGTCCTTCGTCGAAGTGGGCCAGAGCGTCAACGCCGGCGATACCTTGTGCATCATCGAAGCGATGAAGCTGATGAACGAGATCGAAGCCGACCGTTCGGGCGTGGTGAAAGCCATCCTGGTGGAAGACGGCCAGCCGGTGGAATACGGCGAACCGCTGTTCGTCATCGAGTAAAGCACTCGGACGACATCGCGAGATTCAGGGCACGGCCAAGGTCTGTGCCCTTGTCGTTTGACGTGACAGCAACGGCCCCCAGGCGACACGCCTGGCCGGGGCCAGATCGCGGAGAAATTCCATGTTCGAAAAAATTCTGATCGCCAACCGTGGTGAAATCGCGCTGCGCATCCAGCGCGCCTGCCGTGAAATGGGCATCAAAACCGTGGTCGTGCACTCCGAAGCCGACCGCGAAGCCAAATACGTGAAGCTGGCCGACGAATCGGTCTGCATCGGCCCCGCGCCCAGCGGCAAGAGCTACCTCAACGTGCCGGCGCTGATCGCCGCCGCCGAGGTCACCGACTCCCAGGCCATCCATCCCGGCTACGGCTTCCTGTCGGAAAACGCCGACTTCGCCGAACGCGTCGAGCAGTCCGGCTTCGTCTTCATCGGCCCGCGCCCGGACACCATCCGCGAGATGGGCGACAAAGTGTCGGCCAAGAACGCGATGATCGCCGCCGGCGTACCCTGCGTGCCCGGTTCCGAAGGCGCGCTGCCGGACGATCCGGCGGAAATCGTCAAGATCGCCAAGAAAATCGGCTACCCGGTGATCATCAAGGCATCGGGCGGCGGCGGCGGACGCGGCATGCGCGTGGTGCACTCCGAAGGCGCGCTGATCAACTCGGTGCAGATGACCCGCACCGAAGCCGGCGCCGCTTTCGGCAATCCCACCGTATACATGGAGAAGTTCCTGCAGGAACCGCGCCATATCGAAATCCAGATCCTGGCCGACGAATACGGCAACGCCATTTACCTGGGCGAGCGCGACTGCTCGATGCAGCGCCGCCACCAGAAGATCATCGAGGAGGCGCCGGCCCCGGGCATCACCGACAAGCAACGGCAGAAGATAGGCGAAGCCTGCGCCGAAGCCTGCCGCCGCATCGGCTACCGCGGCGCCGGCACCTTTGAATTCCTGTACGAAAACAGCGAGTTCTACTTCATCGAGATGAACACCCGCGTGCAGGTGGAGCATCCGGTGACCGAAATGATCACCGGCGTGGACATCGTGCAGGAGCAGATCCGCATCGCCGCCGGCGAGAAACTGCGCTATAAGCAAAAAGACATCATGCTGCACGGCCATGCAATGGAATGCCGCATCAATGCCGAGGATCCGTTCACCTTCATTCCGTCGCCAGGCAAGATAGAAAGCTATCACCCGGCCGGCGGCCCCGGCATCCGCATCGACTCGCACATCTACCAGGGCTACACCGTACCCTCGCACTACGATTCGATGGTGGGCAAGCTGATCGCCTACGGCGACACCCGCGAGCAGGCGATGGCGCGGATGCGCGTGGCGCTGTCGGAAATGGCGATTTCCGGCATCAAGACCAATATCCCGCTGCACCAGGAACTGTTCCTGGATGCGGCCTTCCAGCGCGGCGGCACCAGCATCCATTATCTGGAACACCGCCTGCAGCAGAAAAAAGGGGAAGCCTGATGGCATGGTTGCAAGCCACCATTGATTCCGACTCCGCCATCGCGGAAAAACTGGCCGACGCGCTGATGGACGCGGGCGCCTTGTCCACCGCGATCGAAGACGCCTGGGCCGGCACCGACCGCGAACAGCCGATCTTCGGCGAGCCGGGCGAACCGGTGGACCAGTTGTGGAGCCAGAGCCGCATCATCACCCTGTTCGACGAAAGCGCCGACGTGGCGCTGTTGATCGCCGCCGCGGCCAACGCTTGCCAGCTGGCGATGCCCGGCTACAAGGTGGAGCGGGTGGAGGAGCAGGACTGGGTGCGCCTGACGCAATCGCAGTTCGAACCGATCCGCATCTCCGACCGGCTGTGGATCACCCCGACCTGGCACGACGCGCCGGAGCCCAACGCAGTCAACCTGCAGCTGGACCCGGGCCTGGCTTTCGGCACCGGCAGCCACCCGACCACCCGGCTGTGCCTGCAATGGCTGGACAAGCAACTCAAGGGCGGCGAATCGGTGCTCGACTACGGCTGCGGCTCCGGCATCCTGGCCATTGCCGCGCTGAAGCTGGGCGCGGCCTCCGCCATCGGCATCGACATCGATGCGCAGGCGGTGCGCTCCAGCCAGGACAATGCCGAGCAGAACGGCGTCAAGGCCGATTTCTTCCTGCCGGACCAGAATCCGCAAGCCGCCTACGACGTGGTGCTGGCCAACATCCTGGCCAATCCCCTGCGCATGCTCGGCGAGCTGCTGTCTAGCCATGTCAAAACCGGTGGTAGAATCGTTCTTTCCGGCATCCTCGCCGAACAGGCCGACGAACTGTCTGCCATCTACAACCAGTGGTTTGAGATGGATGCGCCGGTATTCGACGAAGGATGGACTCGATTGACAGGAACCCGACGCGCCACGGTATGACATATACGACACAGTGCCCCAACTGCCAGACCCGTTTCAAGGTCAATGACAGCCAGTTAGCCGCAGCCAATGGACTGGTGCGTTGCGGGCGCTGTTCACATGTGTTCAAGGCGCCGGATCATTTTGTCGTCACGCAGCCGGCGCCCGAGCCGGTTGCCGAGCCCTCCCCCGCTCCCGACCACGCCGCGCACGGCTCCGGACGCGACCCCATCGACGATTTCGAGCTGGAAGTGCCGGATTTCGATCCGCAAGACAACCATCCAGACCTCGCAATCGCAACCGATAGCCCGCTGACCGCCCCGTCCGCCGCCGCCATCCCGGCGACGCCGGCGGCCGAGCCGGAACCCGCCCAAGCGGAGCTGGAAGAGTTCCAGCGCGCGCTGGCGGAAGCCATGCAGAACCGCCAGATCACCACGCCCATCGGCAATCCGTTTGACGAGCCGCCACTGCCTGCTGCCGAGCCGGACGTCTTCGGCAGCCGCCGCCGCGCGGAAAGCCCGGCGGAAACCGAAGCCAAACCGCAGCGGCCGGCGATCGAGCCGCCATTGTTCACCGATGCCGACGCCGAGGAAGAGGAGGAAGCCGCCCACCACAAGCCGCCCAGCCCCTGGCTGAACGGCGTGCTGGCCATGCTGGCCGTGCTGGGCGTGCTGTTCCTGGCCGCGCAACTGATCTACATCAACCGCACCCGCATCGCGGCGGAAGTGCCGGAAATGCGCCCGGCACTGGAGAATATGTGCCGCGCGCTGGACTGCCAGGTGCCCTGGCCGACCGATATCGGGCTGATCCGCACCGAGTGGTCGGAACTGGCTTTCGTGCCGGACTACCCCAACCTGATCCAGCTGTCCGCCACGCTGAAGAACCACGCCCAGTACGCTCAAGCCTTCCCGATGCTGGAGGTGACGCTGAAGGACAGCGACGATCAGGTGCTGATCCGCAAGGTGTTCGCGCCCAAGGAATACCTGAAGCCGGACGACTTGAAGCCGGGCCGCTTCAACTCCAACAGCGAAGTGAAGATCACCATGCGGCTGGACGCCGGCAAGGTGCATGCGATGGGATACAGCCTGTACTGGTTCTATCCCTGAACATGAGGCGGCGCGGAAACGCGCCGCCCGGTGTCATTCATCCTCCGTCCGGAACGCAAACTCCTGAGTCAAGCTGACGTCCGGCGCACAACGGTATTCGCGCAGGGCCTTGTTGATCTCCGAGCGGAAACCGCTGCGATACTGCGGCGGAATCTGCCGGAACTCCGCACTCTCGATCCCAGCCACCGTGCCGTCGCCCCGGGTATGAAACCTCACTTTGACCACGCCGCCCACCTCGTCGCGCAGAGCTTTCAACGGGTAATCCGGCGCCTCTTGGTGAGCGCAGCCCGTTGCCGCGGCGCCCGCCGCCATGCCGGCGGCCAACAGGCCGGCCAGCCATATCGCTTTTCGCATATCCTTCTCCTTCCCATACCGTCCGGCGCAATCGCGGCGCCGGCTTCCTTTATAGGACTGATAAAGATATTTTCCATTAGAACATCAATATAGGCGCCGATCCGCGCAAGCCGCCGCCGCTGCTGCCGAAACCATCCAGCAAGATGCTGCATCCCCAGTCAGTTTCAGGGCCACAGAGATTGCCCGGCGGCAAGCCGCGCTAGCGTTCCTGAGCAAAGCGGAGGCGCTGCCAAAGGCTGATATTGGGCTTGCATTGGCATTCCGGCAGCAAGGCGAGAAGGACCGGACGGAAATCTTCGCGGTAATCTTCCGGAATCGTTGCGGAAAACTCCATCCCCACCAGGCTGCCATAGCGCCCAGCCGCATCTGTGCGAAATACTACCGTGGTGTCCCCCTACACCTTATCCATCTCGGCCCGTATCAGGTACACCGGCAGCGGGATATGCTGGCAATTCGCCTCCGGGCGGATGCCTGCAGGCTCAATCCCATCCAAATCGCCGCGAACAGCCAAAACCCGCGCATCGCCATTTCCCTCCTTTTAACATGTTCAAGTCATTACGCCGTCAGGCAAAGAATTCCGCCAGATAATCGACAAACACCCTGACCTTGCCCGGCACATGCCTGCGCACCGGGTAGACCACCGACAAGTCCAGGCAATGCCAGTGGTAATCCTGCAGGATGGCCACCAGGCCGCCATCGGCCAAGGCCTGCTCCACCAGGAAACGCGGCTGCAGCACAATGCCCATGCCGTTGATCGCCGCGTCGGTCAGCACATCGCCGTTATTGGCCTTCAGCGGCCCCTTCACCCGCACCTTGTCGCGGCTGCCGTCCGGCGCCTGGTAATCCCAGACATTGGGCTGCGCCGTCAGCGCATACAACAGGCACTGATGCGAAGCCAGCTCCGACGGGTGTGCCGGCGCGCCGTGGCGCGCGAGGTACGATGGCGCAGCCACCAAAAGATCGTCTATTTGCGCCAAGCGGCGCGCCACCAGTGTGGAGTCGCTGAGATTGGATACCCGTAAGGCCAGGTCGAAGCCCTCCTCCACCAGGTCCACCCGCCGGTCGTTTAGGCTCAGCTCCACCTCGATTTGCGGATGGCGCTGGTGGAAGCCGCCGATGATGCGGCCGAGGTAGCGCATGCCGAAGGACACCGGCGCCGACACCCGCAGGCGTCCCACCGGCTCGCTGGCGCCATGCGACAGCAGCGCGTCCAGTTCGTCCAATTCCGCCAGCAGGCTGCCGGCCTGCGACAGATAGGTCTCGCCCGCCTCGGTCAGCGACAGCTTGCGGGTGGTACGATGCATCAACCGGGCGCCCAGCCGGTTCTCCAGCGACGCTACCAGCTTGGTCACCATCGCCCGCGACAATTCCAGCCGGTCGGCGGCGGCGGCGAAGCTGCCCAATTCCGCCACGCAGACAAAGGCGCGGATTTCGGAGAATCTGTCCATATTATTTCTTTAAGGTAAACAATAATTTTCAATATCAGATATTTATTGAATATAAAGCCGATGGTCAAATAGCGCCATACCAATCCCACCCGGAGCTTGCCATGAACCGCCTGCAAAACCCCAATATCGCCATCCTGCTGCTGCGGCTGTCGCTGGGCCTGATGTACCTCGCGCACGGCGCGCTCAAGCTGTTCGTGTTCACCCCGGCCGGCACCGCCACCTACTTCGCCAGCCTGGGCCTGCCCGGCTTCTTCGGCTATGTCGCCATCGCGGTGGAAATCGGCGGCGGCCTGCTGCTGCTCGCCGGCGTCAAGGCGCGCTGGGTCGCCCTGCTGCTGATCCCTCAACTGCTGGGCGCCATCGCGCTGGTGCACGGCGCCAAGGGCTGGATGTTCACCAATGAGGGCGGCGGCTGGGAATATCCCGCCTTTCTGATCGCCAGCTCGCTTGCGCTGTTCCTGCTGGGTGAGCCGGCGCGTAATCCGGCAACAGCCAAAGCATAAGCCCTCCCGCCCCGCCACCTTCCGGCGGGGCTTTTCCTTTCAGGCTCCGCCGATTAGAGTTGCATTACAAAAATGCAACAGCGGCCTTTCCCCGCCTATCTTTCCCAAGCCCGCAAGAATCAAGCGCTATTTCCACGACTCGCGAACGGATGCTGCAACGCAGCAGCCAATCTGGACAATTCCGACTTGCACATTTTCTTGATTGCCATCAAGCTGCTGCGTAATTTGTCTGTAGTTTAACTACATATTAGGCAAGATACGCCTGTGCCCGGCCGCCGACGCCGCATGGCAACAGCCTGTATATAATTGTCGGAATCCTGTCAGGACAAGCCAAGCCTCAGGGTGTACCCTAGCGGGCCAAATGCCAGAACAAAACCAACCGGCTTGATTGACGCTCGTAATAAAACGACTGGAATTATCCACGAATTGAGGAGTTTCTCATGGGCACCACCGCACCAAGACTCGATGTTCTGGCCCCCCTTTCCGGGTGGCTGGTCCCCTTGGACAGCGTCCCGGACCCGGTGTTTGCCGGCAAGATGGTTGGCGACGGCGTCTCGCTCGATCCCACTTCCGGCAGCCTGCTGGCGCCGGTGGCAGGCGTGGTCAGCAATCTGCATTCCGCCCACCACGCGCTGACCATCACTACTGCCGAAGGCGTGGAAGTGATGGTGCACATCGGCATCGACACCGTGATGCTGAAGGGCGAAGGATTCTTCCCGCTGGTCGAGCAAGGCCAGCAAGTCAGCGCCGGCCAGGCCGTGATCGACTTCGACATCGATCAGGTGGGCCGCAACGCCGCAAGCCTGCTCACCCAGATCATCGTCACCAACGGCGAAAGCGTGCACAGCATGCAAGCGGCCCAAGGCATGGTGCATGCCGGCCGCGACGTGGTGCTGAGCCTGCAGCTGGCCAACGGCCAGGCGGTGGCGCAGCTTCAGGACGGCGAGCCGAAACTGTCGGCCGACATCGTCATCGGCAACCCAGCCGGCCTGCACGCCCGCCCCGCAGCGGTGTTCGCCAGCAAGGCCAAGAGCTTCTCCTCCGACATCCAGCTGCTCTTGGCCGACAAGGAGGCCAACGCCAAATCGGTGGTGGCCGTGATGGGTCTGGCCACCAAGCTGGGCGACGCGGTGCGCATCCGCGCCCACGGCGGCGACGCCGCTGCCGCCATCGCCGAACTGACCCAGCTGCTTAACGACCGCTGCGGCGAGAAGCCGGGGGAGGCGCCGCAAGCGCCGGCAGAAGCCCCCATCGCCATCCAACAGCAGGACAGCGACAAGCAACTGGTGGGCGTGGGCGCCTCGCCTGGCATCGCCATCGGCCGCATCGTTCATCACCGCCTGCAGGAATTCGACGTGCCCGAGCAAGGCAAGGGCGGCAATATCGAGCAACAAAGCTTCGCCCGCGCCGCCGAGGAGGCGGCCGCCCAGATCGAGCTGGTCAAGGCGCAACTGTCCGACCCGGCCAAGCAGGCCATCCTCTCCATGCATCAGGAACTGCTGCAAGACCCCGACCTGCTGGCGCTGACCTACACCGGCCTGGCCGAAGGCAAGTCCGCCGGCTGGGCCTGGCGCGCCGCGTTCAGCGCCTACTCCGCCCGGCTGGAAGCCCAGGACAATCCGCTATTGCGCGAACGCGCCAACGACATCCGCGACGTCGGCCGCCGCGTGCTGGCGCTGCTGGCCGGCATCAAGCAGGCCGCGCTGGAACTGCCTGCCGGCTCCATCCTGATCGCCGAAGACTTGGCGCCGTCCGACACCGCGGCGCTGGACCCGTCCAAGGTGATGGGCTTCTGTACCCGCACCGGCGGCGCCACCAGCCATGTGGCCATCCTGGCGCGCTCGCTGGGCATCCCGGCGATCTGCGGCATCTCGCAAGCGGCGCTGAAGCTGCCGGAGGGCCGGCAGGTCATCCTAAACGGCAGCGAAGGCACGCTGGCCATTGCCCCGAATGCCGCCGAACTGGCCGCCGCCGAGCAGGAAATCGCCCGCCTGGCAGAGCGCCGCGCCGATGAGGCCAAGGGCTCGATGCAGCCGGCCGCCACCCGCGACGGCGTGCGAGTCGACGTAGTGGCCAATATCCGCAATGCCGCCGACGCGCGCGAAGCGGTGGCCAAGGGGGCCGAAGGCGTGGGTCTCTTGCGTTCGGAATTCCTGTTCGACAACCGCGACACCGCGCCGACCGAAGCCGAGCAAGCGGCGGAATACTGCGCGGTAGCCGAAGCGCTGGGCAAGGACCGTCCGCTGGTGGTGCGCACGCTGGACGTGGGCGGCGACAAGCCGCTGTCCTACCTGCCGCTGCCCAAGGAGGACAACCCCTTCCTCGGCCTGCGCGGCATCCGCGTCAGCCTGGACCGCCCGGATCTGCTGCGCACCCAGCTGCGCGCCATCCTGCAGGCCGCGCCGCTGACCCAGTTGCACATCATGTTCCCGATGGTGGCGTCGCTGGAAGAGCTTCGCGCCGCCAAGGCGGTGCTGGTGGAAGAACAACAGTCCTGCGGCCAGCATGACGTCAAGGTGGGGATCATGGTGGAAGTGCCGTCGGCCGCTGTGCTGGCGGCGCGCTTCGCGCCGGAAGTGGACTTCTTCTCCATCGGCACCAACGACCTCACCCAATACGTGCTGGCGATGGACCGCGGCCACCCGCAGCTGGCCAAGCAGGCCGACGCGCTGCATCCGGCGGTGCTCAACATGATTGCGATGACTTGTGACGGCGCCCGCGCCCACGGCAAATGGGTCGGCGTCTGCGGCGGCCTGGCTTCCGACGAGCGCGCCGCGCCGCTGCTGGTGGGCATGGGCGTATCGGAGCTGTCGGTCAGCACCCCCGCCGTCGCCTCGGTGAAAGCCACGCTGGCGCGCTGGAGCCTGGCCGAGTGCCAACAACTGGCCAACGATGTGCTGGCGCTGTCCACCGTGACCGACGTGCGCCACCATCTGAACCAACACGCTCGCTAAGGAATGAGTCCCGGCGCGGGACGCGCCGCAATGCCGGACGGGGAGACCGCCAGGGTGAACCTGGCGCCGTCCGCATCACGCTGGCGGCAAGGCCAGGCGACGGGGCTTGTATAGAGGGGGACGGCGTCACAGCCGCTCGACATTTCATAAGCATGTCAAAGCAGGATAATAATCATGTTTAGCTCAGCATTCGCTAACTTGCAGAAAGTGGGCAAGGCCCTGATGCTACCGGTGGCGGTACTGCCGGTGGCCGGTCTGCTGCTTGGTATCGGCGCGACCGACTTCCACACCCAGAACACTGTCATCCTGGCGATCCTGTCGCTGATGAAGCACTCCGGCGACGTGATCTTCGGCAACCTGCCGCTGATCTTCGCCGTGGGCGTGGCGCTGGGCTTCACCGAAAACGACGGCGTGGCGGCCATCGCTGCCGTGATCGGCCATCTGGTCACCACCGCCACCCTGGGCGTGATGGCCGGTCTGATGGGAATCAAGCCCGACACCATCATGGGCCTGCCGTCGATCCAGACCGGCGTGTTCGGCGGCATCCTGGCCGGCGGCCTGGCGGCATACATGTTCAACCGCTTCTACCGGATCAGCCTGCCCGAATACCTGGGCTTCTTCGCCGGCAAGCGTTTCGTGCCCATCATCACCGCCATCGGCGCCATCGCGCTGGGCGTGGTGCTGTCCTTCGTCTGGCCTCCCATCGGCAACGGCATCAAGGCCTTCTCGATGTGGGCGGCTTACAGCAGCCCGGCGACCGCCGCCACCGTGTACGGCTTTGTCGAACGGATGCTGATCCCCTTCGGCCTGCACCACATCTGGAACGTGCCGTTCTTCTTTGAAATCGGCGCCTTCCCGGGAGCCAACGGCACCGTCATCCACGGCGACATAAACCGCTTCTTCGCCGGCGACCCGACCGCCGGCATCCTGTCCGGCGCCTTCCTGTTCAAGATGTTCGGCCTGCCCGCCGCGGCGGTCGCCATCTGGCACACCGCCAGGCCGGAAAACCGCGTCAAGGTCGGCGGCATCATGATCTCCGCCGCGCTGACCTCCTTCCTCACCGGCATCACCGAGCCGATCGAATTCGCCTTCCTGTTCGTCGCCCCGGTGCTGTACTTCATCCACGCCTGTCTGGCCGCGTCGGCGCAGTTCGTAGCCAACACGCTGGACATGCACATGGGTTTCACCTTCTCGCAAGGCGGCATCGACTTCCTGATGTTCAACCTGATCGGCGACAAGGCCAAACATGCCTGGTACGTGTTCATCCTCGGCCCGATCTACGCCGCGATCTACTACAGCGTGTTCCGCTTCGTCATCGTCAAGTTCAACCTGAAGACTCCGGGCCGCGAAGATGAAAGCAGCGAAGCCGGCGCGGCGGTCAGCGAAGACCAGCGCGCCCGCGAACTGGTGCTGGCCTTCGGCGGCCGCAGCAACATTCGCAGCCTGGACGCCTGCATCACCCGCCTGCGCATCTCGGTGCAGGACATCGCCAAGGTGGACCAGGCCCGCCTGAAGGGCATGGGCGCTTCCGGCGTGGTGGTGGTGGGCAGCGGCGTGCAGGCCATCTTCGGCCCGCGCTCGGAAAACCTGAAAACCGATATGGAAATCTACCTGCGCGGCGCCGGCGCCGATGCGGAAGTGAGCGTCGCTCCCGCCGCTCCGGCCCAGCCGGCTCCCTCCCTTGCGCCCGTAGCCCCCGCGGCGGCGCAAGCCGACGTCGGCGCGCTGAAGCAGGCGCTGGGCGGCAAGGCCAACCTCGCCAAGGTCGAAGCCATCGCCCACACCCGCCTACGGGTGGAACTGAAGGACGGCGCCCGCTTCGACGAGGCGGCGGCCCGCGCCGCCGGCGTGATGGCCGTGATGCAGCTTGCTCCGGGCACGCTGCACCTGATCGTCGGCGACCAGGCAAGCACGCTGGCGGCCGCGCTGCAAGCCTGACCCAAGCGGTAGCGCCGACAAAAACGCCAGCATTCCGCTGGCGTTTTTCTTTTCCCGCGCGCCTCAGCGCGCCACCCGCAACCCGCCCTCCACCCCATGTCGGCTAAACAGCACCTGCCACAGCTGCAGGTCGCGCGCGCGGAACGCCCCAGCGCAAGCGCACAGGTAATAGCTGAACATGCGGTAGAAGCGCTCGGAATAGTTGGCCGCCAGTTGCGGCCAGGCCTGGACGAAGCGCTGCAGCCAGGCCATCAGCGTCAGGTCGTAGTCGGCGCCGAAGTTGTGCCAGTCCTCCATCAGCCAATAAGGCTCGCTGGCCTGGGCGATATGATGGACCGAGGGCAGGCAGCCGTTGGGAAAGATGTATTTCTCCGTCCACGGGTCCACCCGAGCGTCGGTCTGCTTCGAGCCGCAGGTATGCAGCAGGAACAGGCCGTCAGGCTTCAGATTGCGGGCGGCGATCTCGAAATAGGCCGAATAATTGCGCGGCCCGACATGCTCGAACATGCCGACGGAGGCGATGCGGTCTGCCTGCAAATGCAGATGGCGGTAATCCTGCAGCCGGATGTCGACGTCCAGCCCGGCGCAGCGCTGCTGCGCCAGCTGCAACTGCTGCCGGGAAATGGTGACGCCGGTGACCGACACGCCATAGTGGCGGGCGGCATAGGCCGCCAGGCCGCCCCAGCCGCAGCCGATGTCCAACAGATGCATGCCGGGGGCCAGTCGCAGCTTGTCGCAGATCAGCTTGAGCTTGGCCTCCTGCGCCTCCTCCAGCGTGGACGCGTCCTTCCAATAGCCGCAGGAATACTGCATGTGCGGGTCCAGCATCGCCTCGAACAGATCATTGCCCAGGTCGTAATGCCGCTCGCCGACCCGGCGCGCGCGCCGCAGCGACTGCAGATTGACCAGGCGGGCGGCAAGCACATACAGGATGTCGCGCCAGCCGCGCGGCAGCCTGTGCTCCAGGCCGGCGCGCAGCGCACGCTGGAAGAAGATGTCCAGCCGCTCGCACTCCCACCAGCCGTCCATATAGCTCTCCCCCAGCCCCAGCGAGCCCTGCTGTAGCACGCGGCGGTAGAAACGGGGGTCGACGACGCGGATGTCGAAGGGCTGGCAACCGTTGATGGCGATGCCGGCCTGCGCCAGCATCTCGGCGATGATGGCATGGCCAGGCGCGTGCTCGACTGCGCTTTCGTTTTCAAGACAGGATGAATTCATGGCATCTCCCGGACGAACGCCATACGGCTTGGTGAACTCAATCGACGATCTCAAACAGAACTGCGCGGCTTCCTTCTTCCAGATTATCGCGCCCCGCCGCGCTTTGCCTAGCGGAGCGAGAGATTTACCAGCCGGCGCCTACAGCGCGAACAGTTCGCGCAAGTGCTGCGCCACGCCGGACTCGGCATTGCTGGCGATGCGGCGGGCGTCCGGCAGTTCGCCGCTGAGGCGCGGATGCGCGTTGCCCATCAGCCGCGGGTGGCCGGCGGCGCGCAGCAGCTCGACATCATTCTGCCCGTCGCCAAAGGCCAGGCAATGCGCCGGGTCGATGCCCAGCCGCTGCAGCACCAGCCCCAGCGCATGGCCTTTGGACACGCCGGCGGCCATCACCTCCAGGCAGTTCTCCAGCGAGAAGGTGATGTAGAGCTGCGCGCCGAAGCGTTGCTGCAAGGCCTGTTCCACCCGCAGCAGATGGTCATGCTCGCCGATGTACAGCACCTTGCCCACGCCCACGCCGTCGTGCTCGGCCAGCTTGCTGATGCGGTACTGCAGGCCGGAATCGCGATGCATGTCCAGGAAATCCTGGCATGGCTGGTCGATCAGCCACTCGTCGTCCAGATAGAAATTGAGGATGGCGCCAACGGCGAACTCCGGCTGCGCCAGCGCGCGCGCCAGCTGCGGCGGAATGTCGTGGCTATGGATCAGCTTGCCGTCCGGATCGTGGATGCGGGCGCCGTTGGAGGTGATCAGGTGGGCGCGCACGCCCAGCGCCTGGCGTATGCCCTTAACGTCCAGATGATGGCGGCCGGTGGCGAGGGCGAACTGCACTCCCCTGGCTTCCAGGGTCTGCAAAGTGACGGCGGTGAGGGAATTGACGGCGTGGTGCTGGTCCAGCAGGGTGCCGTCGAGATCCGAGGCGATGAAACGGTAAGACATGCGAACTCCGGTGCGGCGGAAGTGGTTGATTATACGCTGATAGCGCTAACAGTCGGACCGCCTTGCGCGCGAATCGTTGCGCAAATGCCAATGCAGCCAATCCGCTTGCCGACCATTCCCACCAAGCGCGGACCCAGCGAACCATCGCCCGCCCCTTGCCATGAGCGAATTCTGGAAGCCGGCTTCGGCCGCATGCATAAGAATCGCCTAATTGACAAATGTATTTCCCGGACACCGCCGGGCAAGGATGCCGCTCCATGCAAGACCTTTCCGCCTTTCACCATTGCGCCAGCGAATTGCTGCAACATCTGGGTTTCGCCGCACCGGCTCCGGCCTCCGGCCAGGAAGTGATCAGCCTGACGGTGGAACAACGCTTCAACGTCCACCTGGGCGCCATCGACCACGACAACTGGTTCATGCTGGCGGAACTGGGCGAATGCCCGCCCCAAAGCGAAGAAACGCTGCAGGCCCAGGCCTTGCGCGGCAACCAGCTGTGCGGGCAGGCCTGGCAACCGGTTGCCGCCCTGGACGCCGAACACCGGTTGTGCTGCTGGCTGCGCCTGCCATGCCGCGGCCTCGACCTGCCCCAGCTCGCCGCCGCCTTCGATGCGCTGGTCGCCCGCGCCGAGGCGCTGTTGCAGACGGCCGACGCGCCGCGTTGAGTCCTTTCGGAGCCGCGCCCGCTCGCCCGGCTCCGCCATAAGCCCGCAGGGCAATCCACTAAGAAAGAAGCAAGATGAGCACCATCCATACCGGCATCCACATGGCCCGGCCCAACCTTTGCCAACTTAACCAACTGAGCGGCGGCATCGACGCAGACACCGCCCGCATCGGCATCCGCAAGGACGGCAGCCTGGTGGTCTACACCGGGCGCTCCTACCTGCTGCATCCCGACCAGACGCGCCGCGCGCAACAATTCCTGCGCCAACATCAGTTGCTGGAGCCTCAGGAGCGGCCGCGCGACATCCGCCTCAACGATCTGGCGACCCGGCTGAATACCCGCGCCAACAGCCACACCAGCCCCAACGCCCAAGACCGGGCTCACCAGGCCGGCCCCAGCGCCAAGCCGCACCTGCGCTGGGCCGACCAGCAGGCGCCTCAGGCGCTAAGACAGGAAACCGCCACGCTGAGCCAGCGCCGCGGCCTGCAGCATCTGAAGCTGACGCAACCCGCCGCCGGCTCCCCGGATGGCCAAAAGGCCGCACTGGCCCGCGCGCTGGGCAGCAGCGACAACCGTACCGGCCTGTTCAACCAATTGCAGCAGCAGGCCGGGCCGGCCGCCAGCGGAGCGCCCTTCGTCGACGACCTGGCCAGCGCCCGCTTCCGCGACATCCCCACCGCCGCCGCCACCATGGTGCAGGCGCCGGACGGCGCCCGCCTGCCGGCCAACCGCGTGCAGGTGGATGGCGTCAATGTCGCCATCGCCAGCCAGTATCCCGGCGCCGGTCAGCTCGAAAGCTATTTCGCCATGCTGGCCGCCAACCGCACCCCGGTGCTGGTGGTGCTGGCCTCCGACCACGACATCGCCGGCAGCCAGGGCAGCCGCAATCCGCTGCCGCCCTACTTTTCCCAAAGCGGCCAATACGGCAAGGTTGCCGTCGCCGCGCGGGAAAGCGGCCACACCCGGCTGGCCGGCGGCCTGGAAGTGCGCGCCTACCAGTTGGCCGTGCAGGATGGAGACCGCAAGAAAATCTCCATTCCGGTGCTGCATGTGCCCAACTGGGCAGACTTCGGCGCGCAAGGGGCCACCGCGCTCAAAGCGCTGGCCGAACACGTCAATACTGTGAAAGAGAAGCAGATTGGCGTCTACCAGCGCGGCAACAGCAGCGCGCTCAAGCATCGGGACAAGATGCTGCCGGTGATCCACTGCCGCGCCGGCGTCGGCCGCACCGGCCAGTTGATCGCCGCGACTGAGCTGCTGAAGCCCGGCGTCTCCAGCCTGGAGTCCATCGTCGGCGACATGCGCCGCAGCCGCAATCACCTGATGGTCCAGACCTCGGAGCAATTGAACACGCTGGCGGATCTCGCCCGGCAACAAGGACGGGCCATCCTGCAGTCGGAACAGGCCAGTCCGGCGCGGGCCGAACCGATCTATGCCAACGACGCGCCGCCGCTGCCGCCGCGCTGAGTTGGACGCCGATGGAAAAAAGCACGCCTGATGGCGTGCTTTTTTCTTGCCTCCGGCCGCTTGAAGCCGGCCTCCGCCAAATTGACAAAGACATAAGGGACGGCTAGCTTGACCCATTGGCACGAGCGCTCCCCGCCGGCGCGCCGCAAATCGCAAGGAAAACCCCCATGAGCAATCGATACGGCCAGCTGTTCCGCACGCCGGGCGTCGCGGCGCTTGCGCTAGCCGGCTGGGTGGCCCGCCTGCCCGGCACGATGGTGGCTGTGGGCGTCATCACCATGCTGTCGCTGACTCGTAACAGCTACAGCCTAGCCGGCGCGGTCGCCGCCACTTTGACGCTGTCCTCAGCCCTACTTTCGCCGCAGGTATCGCGGCTGGCCGACCGCTATGGCCAAAGCCGGGTACTGCCTCCGGCCACCGGCATCGGCGCTTTCGCCCTGCTGGCGCTGGTCCTGTGCAACCACCTGAACGCGCCACATTGGACGCTATACCTCTGCGCGGCCCCGGCGGGCTGCCTGCCCAGCATCCCGGCGATGACCCGGGCGCGCTGGGCGCGCTTGCTGGAAGGCAAGGCGCTGCTGCCGACGGCGTTCGCGCTGGACAGCGTCTTGAGCGAGATCGCCTTCGTCATGGGGCCACCGCTGTCGATAGGCCTGTGCATGGTCTGGTTTCCCGAGGCCGGCCCGCTCTTGGCCGCGCTGCTTATCCTATTCAGCGTTTCCGCGCTGCTGCAGCAGAAAACCACCGAACCGCCGCCCCATCCCATCACGCCGGACAGCCGCCGTTCGGCGCTCTTTTTGCGGCCGGTGCCGACCTTGGCGCTGTTGATGGGAACACTGGGCGCCATCGCCGGCACCATCGATGTCGCTTCCGTGGCCTTCGCCAAGGCGCAGGGTTTGCCGTTCGCCGCCGGCTGGGTGCTGGCGCTGTACGCGCTGGGTTCCGGCATCGGCGGACTGGTCTTCGGCGCGCTCAAGCCGGCGATGCCGCTGGATAGGCTGCTGCTGTGCTGCTGCGCAGCCACCGCGGCCAGTTCGGCCTTGATCGCGCTGGCGCCGAATGTCGTTTGGCTGGCGGCGGTGATGTTGCTGTCGGGATTGTCCTTCGCGCCGACGCTGATCGTCGCGATGGAAATGGTGGAAAAGGCGGTTCCGCGCGCGCGCTTGACTGAAAGCCTGACCTGGCTGGTCACCGGCATCCAGCTGGGCGTGGCCGGCGGCGCCTCGCTGTGCGGCCTGGCAACCGACGCCTACGGCGCCCGGGCCGGGCTCAGCCTGGCGCTGGCGGCGGGAGTCTGCGCGCTGCTGATCGCCGCCGCCCTCCCTCGCGCGCGCCTATCCAAACACGCCGTCGAAGACTGAAAGCCGGCGCGGCCAGCCGCAATCACCTGGTGGTGCAGCCGCACGCCGGCCGATCCGGCCCATTTGCAAAACCGGACCTTCCTCAAGACGAAACAGGCCGCCAAGCCGATCTACGCCAACGATGCCCGGTAGCACCGTCCACGCTGGCAGTCTGCGTCCATGGGCCAATCAAATTGATAGCCGGCATAGCCATTTCGACAAAGAGCGCGTCGGTGGACGCGCTCTTTTCAATCAAACTGCCATACCTAGGATCAGCCTGGAGCCAACCGCCTTGCTACAATCGCAGCGTCTCCACAACTCAATTCTCGGCCCCTCTCCGCTTGACCATTTTCCAGAAGGAATCCAAATAAAAAGTCCGAGTCTTCTCGGCAATGGCATCCCACTGATCTTCAGGATGACTGAACCCTCTCGCAGAGTCAGCCCCGTCTCGAGCCTGCAAGCCGGACATCACTCCGTCCATGCCATAGAGATTGATCCAGCGGCGATCATAACGATAGGGCAAGCCACGCTCCCACTCCACCACCTTGGGAATCAGCTTCTTCAGCTTGGCCATGTCTTGAAAAGCATATACGTTGATCGGCGGGCCATAGCGGTTATTCAAAACTCCGACAGCCCCGGCAGCAGACGAGTCCGTGCATATATTGGCGTCAATCCGCGCCCGCAACTGGCCCGCATAGAACCAGAATGCGGCATCATCCTTTTCCCCTGCCGAAAACAGAATCCCGGATAGCGCATATAGTACCGGAAGAGCGTAGCTTTCGGGATGAGCCTTGATAGCGGCGATCGCCGCCTCCCGCTTCCCGGCCGACCCGTTCTCAAGCCCCTGGACTGCATCTCTAGAAATCGCGTATCGATCCGGGCATATTCGCCCTGCGGGGCCACTTCATAAACACCCGCAGAAGCCGGATGCATGCCAAACAAGCCGCAAACACCCATCATCAATACTCCGAACACCAGCATGCTGCGATTTACCGGCATGGTCTCATCCTTGCCAACATCTGGAGAAAAGCTCAAGACAGGCGGCTTTGCCCGCCCAGGTAATGGCGCCGCCATTTTCATCAGCCCAAGACATTCACACCGCTCGCCGCCGCGGGATTTCACGATCCACCCGTCACGGCCTGCGGCACAACGCAAAACGCCCAGCAATTGCTTGCTGGGCGTCTGAATCTGGTGGCCAGTCGCGGAATCGAACCACGGACACGCGGATTTTCAATCCGCTGCTCTACCAACTGAGCTAACTGGCCTTGCTGTGGTGGCCAGTCGCGGAATCGAACCACGGACACGCGGATTTTCAATCCGCTGCTCTACCAACTGAGCTAACTGGCCACTTTTTCCTTCAGCGCTGCTGCGCCGTCAGAGCCACGCATTTAATCAGATGAAGCCCATTGCGTCAAGAAATAATTGCAGGAACATGCCTGGCAAAAGCCCGCGCAAAACAAAGCAGCCTGCCCGCCAAGGCGGACAGGCTGCGGGAACAAACACTTAGCTCACACCGCGTCGGGCTGCTTGGCCGGATGGGCATCGGCAAAGGCCGGCAGCGCGTCCAGCGCTTCGGCTATCCGCACGATGTGCGGATAAGGCGCCAGGTCGACAGCGAAACGGCGCGCGCTGAACACCTGCGGCAACAGGCAGACGTCGGCCAGCGTCGGCTCGTCGCCCGCCGCGTAGCGGGCAGGCGATGCCGCCAGCTGTTGCTCCAGCGCGTCGAAACCGGTGCGGATCCAGTGGCGGATCCACTCGGTCTTGCCATCCTCGCCGACGCCGAACTCCGCCTGCAAATGCTTGCCGACGCGCGGGTTCTGCAACGGGTGGATGTCGGCGGCGATCGCCAACGCAATCGAACGCGCGCGCGCCCTGGCCACTGGGTCCGACGGCAACAGCCGCGCGGTGTCCGGGTAGGCGTCGTCCAGATATTCGCAGATCGCCAGCGACTGGACGATTTTCACCCCGCCGTCGTCCAGCAGCGGCACCATGCCGTGCGGGTTGAGCGCCAGGTACTCGGCGCTCTTCTGCTCGCCCTTGAGCAGGTTGACCGGCCGCTGCCGGTACGCCAGCCCCTTCAGATTCAACGCGATGCGCACCCGGTAGGCGGCGCTGGAACGGAAGTAGCCGTACAGCACGCGTTCAGCCATGCTTGACAACCCTTTGCTCGATCGCGCCGAAAATGCTTTCGCCGGCTGCGTTCTTCATTTCGATGCGCACGCTGTCGCCAACCGTCATGAACGGGGTCTTCGGCGCGCCCTGCTCGATGGTTTCGATCATCCGCTGCTCGGCCAGGCAGCAGGAGCCCATCGCCCGGTCCTTGTTGGAGATGGTGCCGGAGCCGACCACGGAGCCGGCGACCAGTTCGCGGGTCCTGGAAACATGCGCCACCAGTTGCGGGAAGCTGAACTGCATTTCCACGCCGCAATTGGGCTTGCCGTAGAAGCCACCGTTGTAGTCCACCAGAAGCGGTAAATGCACCTTGCCTTCGCGCCAGGCATCGCCCAGTTCGTCCGGGGTGACCGCCACCGGCGAGAAGGCGGTGGCCGGCTTGCTCTGGAAGAAGCCAAAGCCCTTGGCCAGTTCCGGCGGGATCAGGTTGCGCAGCGTCACATCGTTGACCAGCATCAACAGACGGATATGCTTGGCGTCGGCAGGCGCGCCCAGCGGCACATCGCCGGTGATCACCGCCACTTCGCCCTCGAAATCCAGGCCCCAGGCCTCGTCGCGCAGCGGAATGTCGGCGGTGGGCGCGAGAAAAGCGTCGGAGCCGCCTTGGTACATCAGCGGGTCGACATAGAAGCTCTCCGGCACTTCGGCGCCGCGCGCCTTGCGCACCAGCTCGACATGGTTCAGGTAAGCGCTGCCATCGGCCCACTGGTAGGCGCGCGGCAACGGGCTGTGGCAACGCCTGGCATCGAAGGCGATCTCGTCCGGCACCTGGCCATGGTTCAGCGCGGCGTAGACTTCCTGCAGGCGCGGCTCGGCCAGCGCCCAGTTGTCCAGCGCGGCCTGCAGGGTAGCGGCGATGGCGGGCACCGCCACTGCGCGGGAGAGGTCACGGCTGACGACCAGCAGTTGGCCGTCGCGGGTGTGGTTTTGGTAGGTGGCTAATTTCATCTTGATGTTCTTTCTGCTTACGGCCGCTTCGGACCGTTCCTCGATATCAATGCTCGACCTGGCCTGAACGCGATGGCGTCGCGAGCAGGCCGAGGGAGAAGCGCAGCCACAATGGCGTCAGGCCTGCTTCGGCTTCCAGCTGTCGACATATCCCTGCCACTCCACGCTGGCGAGGCCAGGACCCTGCTCCAGCGCGTCGCGGGCGTCTATCATCACCGCCACTTCGTCGGTGAACTTCTTCGGCTCGGTCATCGCCTTGGCGAAGGCCTTCGGGTGCGGGCCGTGGGTAAAGCCGGCCGGGTGGAAGGTCAGCATGCCGGGCTTGATGTTGTCGCGGCTGAAGAAGTCGCCGGCATGGTAGAAGATCACTTCGTCGTAGTCGTCGTTGTTGTGATAGAACGGAACCTTGAGCGCGCCCGGATCGGACTCGATGGGCCGCGGCACAAAGGTGCACACCACGAAGCCGTCGGCGACGAAAGTGGTGTGCGCCGACGGCGGCAGGTGATAGCGGTGGCTCATCAGCGGACGGATGTCGCGCCAGTTGATGCGCGCCACCGCGTTATTGCCGTGCCAGCCGATGGCGTCCAGCGGATTGAACGGGTAGGTGACGGTGGACAGCGCGCCGCGGCGCTTGATCACCACCTGCCATTCCTCCTCTGTCTGCTGCGCGCGGAAGGCGTCGTCTATCGCCGGCACGTCCAGCATCGCCTCGTCGAAAATGGCGTGCGGGCCCACCAGGCCTTTTTCCGGCAGCTGGTAGCCACCATTGCTGGTTTCGATCAGCAGCATGGTGGTGGGCGCCGCCGGCTCGATGCGCCAGCTGGTCGAGCGCGGCACCAGAATGTAGTCGCCGTCGCGGTAGCTGAGGTGGCCGTAGTCGCAGAACAGCTCGCCGCTGCCGGCGTGGATGAACAGCAGGTCGTCACCGTCGGCGTTGCGGAACAGCTGGGTCATCGCCTTGTCGCAGCGCCAGATCCGCAGCTTGCATTGATTATTGTGCAACACCAGCGGCGCGTCCCACGGCGCCGGCGTGCCGTGCGGCAGCTCGTTCAGGTCGAAGGCGCGCGGACGCAGCGGGCCTTCCCAGTTGCTCCAGCCGGTGGGCGGATGCTTGTGGTGCAGGTGGGTGGCCGGACCGAAGAAGCCGCTGCGGCCCACTTCGCGCTCGTAGATGGCCTCGGCCGGGAAGTCGGCGTGCGCCTGGCGCGAGAAAGTGCCCTCACGGTGCGGAAAACTGATCCATTTACGCATGATGAATGTCCTGATCGATAAAGCATCGAAACCCATGGCGGCGGGAAAACCGGCTTCCATGGGCAAGCACTCTAAACCAGGCCGGGGCAACCCCGGCCTGGCGGCAACCGGCTATCAGTCACCCTTCAGCACGCCGCGGCGGATCTGGTCTTCCTCGATGGACTCGAACAAGGCCTTGAAGTTGCCTTCGCCGAAGCCCTCGTTGCCCTTGCGCTGGATGATCTCGAAGAAGATCGGGCCGATCACGGTTTCGGTGAAGATCTGCAGCAAGATGCCTTCAACCGGCGCGCCGTCGATCAGGATGTGGTTCCTCTGCAGGCGGGCCACGTCTTCGCCGTGATCCGGCACGCGGCTGTCCACCTTGGCGTAATAGGTGTCCGGCGTATCCAGGAAGCGGGTGCCGCGCGCGCGCAGCGTTTCCACCGTGGCGTAGATGTCGTCGGTGGTCAGCGCGATGTGCTGGATGCCTTCGCCGTTGTACTGGCGCAGGAATTCCTCGATCTGGCTCTTATCGTCGGACGATTCGTTGATCGGGATGCGGATCTTGCCGCAGGGGCTGGTCATCGCCTTGGACACCAGGCCGGTCAGCTTGCCTTCGATGTCGAAGTAGCGGATCTCGCGGAAGTTGGCGATACCGGTGTAGAAGTCGGCCCAAGTCGCCATATTGCCACGGCTGACGTTATGGGTCAGGTGGTCGATCAGGGTCAGGCCGACGCCGGCCGGATGCTGGTCCACGCCCTCCAGCGGCACGAAGTCGATCTCGTAGATGTCCTTGCCCTTGCCGTAGCGGTCGACGAAGTACAGCGCGGAGCCGCCTATGCCCTGCACCGCCGGGATGTTCAGCTCCATCGCGCCGACCGGGCGCTGATAGGGCTTGGCGCCGTGCGACAGCGCATACTCGTACGCCTTGGCGGCGTCCTTGACGCGCCAGGCCATCGCACAAGCCGACGGGCCGTGCGCCTTGGCGAACTCGCTGGCCGGCTGGCTGCGTTCGGCGTTCAGGATGAAGTTGATGTCGCCCTGACGATACAGACGCACGTCCTTGCTGCGGTGGCGAGCGACCTCGGTGAAGCCCAGCGACAGGAACAGCTGGTTCAGCTTCTCCACGCCATCGGCGTCGGGAGCGGTGTATTCGACGAACTCAAAACCGTCGGTGGCTAGCGGATTTTGCAGCATGGCTTCCATTTTCATCAGTTTCTCCTCTGTTATAGGCCGGCGCAGGAATTTTCTTGCACCGACAATCGACTCGGCTTGAGCGCTACTTGTAAACGTCTGCAGGCGGACCGCGTTATGTAAGCAGGCCGCCCTCCCTCCCGCGATGCGGGCGGATGGCAGTTCGACAGGGCGGGAAGAGACAGAGAGAGGAAAACCGCGGTTCACGCGGGGACACGTGAACAGGCGCCGACCGCCGATGGCGGCACGGCAAGCTCTCCTCCGAACGAATCGTTATCTGCTGTCACACACCATCGACATGCACCGGCAGTCTGATGCTGCCGTTTGCTTGATTTAGGCTTTTTATTCTATGGAAAGCTGGCAGCAATTATCTTGCTAAATGGCTTACTTTGAGCAATATTGAAGAATAAAATGTCTCAACATACCGATAATCAGGAGAAAATATGCCAAGTCTCACATTAGACAAGACAGACTTGCGTATTCTGGCCGAACTACAGCATGACGGCAGGTTGACCAACGTCGAGCTGGCCGAACGCGTAGCCCTGTCCCCGTCGCCCTGCCTGCGCCGGCTGAAACAGCTGGAAGAGTCTGGCGTCATCCGCCAGTACGTCGCCCTGCTCGATCCTGCGCATATCGGTTTGGGCCTGCAGGCCTGGGTGCGAGTTACGCTGGAGAAACGCGGCAATCTGCATCTGCAAAGCTTCATCGAGGCGGTGCAGAACTGGCCGGAGGTGATCAACTGCTTCGCCATGACCGGCGAGATGGACTACCTGCTGCAGGTTTACTTCGAAGACATGGAGCACTTCTCGCGCTTCGTGATGGACGAGCTGTTGCAGCATCCGGGCGTCGAGGATGTGAAGTCCAGCTTCGTGCTAAAGGAGATCAAGCGCACCACCGCGCTGCCGCTGGGACAGCTGCGCAGCATGTGAGAGCTTGCAAAACGCAATGAGAAATGGCCCGCGAGGGCCATTTCTCATGGTGGGCGCCGCAGGAGGCTCAGTGCCCCTGCTGCTGCGCGGTGGTGCTGGACAGCAGCTTGTCGGTATAGGCGATGGCCGCCGCCGACAGCAGGAAGGCCAGATGCAGGAACAGCTGCCACTTGATGGTGTGCTCGTCTATCCGGCTGGCGTTGATGAAGGTCTGCAGCAGGTGGATCGACGAAATGCTGATGATGGCCATCGACAGCTTTACCTTCAGCACCGAGGCGTTGACGTGGTCCAGCCACTCCGGCTGGTCCGGATGGCTGTCGATGCGCAGCCTGGAGACGAAGGTTTCGTAGCCTCCCACCGTCACCATCACCAGCAGGTTGGCGATCATCACCACGTCGATCAGACCCAGCACCGCCAGCATGATGTCGGTCTCGGTCATGTGATCCAGCCCAAGCAGCAGTTCCCACAGCTGGGCGAGGAATTTCCAGGCGTAGACGCCCTGCACCACGATCAGGCCCAGGTAGATGGGCAGTTGCAGCCAACGGCTGCTGAAAATGACCTGGCCCAGCAACGATTTCCTGGGCTCGGTTCCGCTAATTCTGTTTTCTTGCATGAGGCTTCCTGATGTTGCAAGCCGCGGGCGCCCGCTTCGAGCGCCCGCCGGCCGTCACAGGCCCAGCCTCTGCCAGATGGTGGAGACCAGTCCTGCCTGGTTCAAAGTGTAGAAATGCAGGCCGGGCGCGCCGCCCTGCAGCAGGCGGTCGCACAGCTCGGTCACCACGTCCAGCCCCAGCGCGCGGATGGACGCGGTGTCGTCATAATAGGCCTGCATCCGCTGCCTGAGCCAGCGCGGCACTTCCGCCCCGCACATGTCGGAGAAGCGGCACAGCTGGCCGAAATTGGAGATCGGCATGATACCCGGCACCACCGGAATGTCCACCCCGCGGGCGCGGACCTCGTCGACAAAACGGAAATAGCTGTCGGCGTTGAAGAAATACTGGGTCATCGCCGAATCGGCGCCGGCCCGCACCTTGCGGACGAAATTGTTGATGTCGTCCTCGGCCGAACGTGCCTGCGGATGGAACTCAGGATAGGCCGCCACCTCGATGTGGAAGTGGCCGCCGTGCTGTTCGCGGATGAAAGACACCAACTCGTTGGCGTAGCGGAACTCGCCGGCCGCCACCATGCCGGACGGGATGTCGCCGCGCAGCGCCACCAGATGGCGGATGCCGTTGTTGCGGTATTCGTCCAGGATGGCAGCGATGTTTTCCCGGGTGGAGCCGATGCAGGACAGATGCGGCGCCGCCGCCTGGCCTTCGCTGCGGATCTCCAGCACGGTGGACAGCGTGCCGTCGCGGGTAGTTCCGCCGGCGCCGAAAGTCACCGAGAAAAACTGCGGCTTGAACTGCGCGAGCTGCTGGCGGGTGGTGCGCAGCTTGGCGATGCCCTCCGGCGTCTTGGGCGGGAAAAACTCGAAACTGAAGGTGCGTGGCGTCTGCGTCATCGTGATCCTCTCTATCGCCCTGGCTATCTTGTCGTCGCCGGCCTCGATGTGCCTGGCTGCTTTATCCTGGTCCGAAAAAAACGGACAGCTCCATTCTAGGGGGGCTGTCCGTTGCGCCTTGGTTCAAAAATCAATAACGATAGTGATCCGGCTTATAAGGACCCTGCTTGGGCACGCTGATGTAGGCCGACTGCTGATCGGACAGCTCGGTCAGGCGGGCGCCGATGCGCGCCAGGTGCAGCCGCGCCACCTTTTCATCCAGATGCTTGGGCAGCACATACACTTTCTTGTCGTAGTTCTGGCCGTTGGCGAACAGCTCGATCTGCGCCAGCACCTGGTTGGTGAAGCTGTTGGACATCACGAAGCTGGGGTGGCCGGTGGCGCAGCCCAGATTCACCAAGCGGCCCTCGGCCAGCAGGATCACGCGCTTGCCGTCCGGGAAGATAATGTGGTCCACCTGCGGCTTGATGTTTTCCCACCGGTGCTGGCGCAGGCTGGCGACTTCGATTTCGCTGTCGAAGTGGCCAATATTGCAGACGATGGCGTTATTGCGCATCTTCTTCATGTGCTCGTGGGTGATCACGCCGACGTTGCCGGTGGCGGTGACGAAGATGTCGGCCTCGCCGGCCACCTCGTCCATCCGAACCACGCGGTAGCCTTCCATCGCAGCCTGCAGCGCGCAGATCGGGTCAATCTCGGTTACCCATACCGTGGCGCCCAGGCCGCGCAGGCTTTGCGCGCAGCCCTTGCCCACATCGCCGTAACCCAGCACCACCGCCACCTTGCCGGCGATCATCACGTCGGTGGCGCGCTTGATGCCGTCAACCAGCGATTCGCGGCAGCCGTACAGATTGTCGAACTTGGACTTGGTGACGGAATCGTTGACATTGATCGCCGGGAACGGCAGGTGGCCGTCCTTTTGCATCTGGTACAGGCGGTGCACGCCGGTGGTGGTTTCCTCGGTCACGCCCTGGATGTGAACCAGGCGCTTGGAATACCAGCGCGGATCGATGGCCAGGTGGCGCTTGATCGAGGCGAACAGCGCGGTCTCTTCCTCGTTGGTGGCGTGAGCGATCACGCCGATGTCCTGCTCGGCCTTGCTGCCCAGCAGCAGCAGCAGGGTGGCGTCGCCGCCGTCGTCCAGAATCATGTTGGCCGGTTGCCCTTCCGGCCACTCGAAGATCTTGTGGCTGAACTCCCAGTATTCGTCCAGGCTTTCACCCTTGAAGGCGAATACCGGGATGCCGGCGGCGGCGATGGCGGCGGCGGCGTGGTCCTGAGTGGAGAAGATATTGCACGACGCCCAGCGCACTTCGGCGCCCAGCGCGGTCAGGGTCTCGATCAGCACCGCGGTCTGCACCGTCATGTGCAGGCTGCCGGCGATACGGGCGCCGCGCAGCGGCTGGCTGGCACGGTATTCGTCGCGGGTCGCCATCAGACCGGGCATTTCGGTCTCGGCGATATTCAGTTCCTTGCGACCCCAGTCGGCAAGCTTGATGTCAGCTACGTGAAAATCGGAAAAATCAGCCATCGTGAGCAATCCTTGTTCACGCGGCCGGGAGGGATAGGGCTCACCCGCCATCCCGTACCCGCCACGGTCATGAGTCAGGTGAGCGCCGTTTTGTCGCAGACTTTCGTCTCCACGCCTCCCGAGCCTGGGGATGCGGCTCAATCTTGAACCGATCCTCGCAGCGCTCCTCGGGATGCGAAGTAATTATACCTAGTCATACGCGAAAGGATAGGACAAGTCATGCCTAGGCGATAAACTGGCCGTCTTTTCATCGTTCGTCAGACCATGTCCTTCACATTCACCCCGTTGGCCGCCCTGTCGGGCCTGGCGGCGCTGCTCTCCGCCGCCATCAGCATCATCGCCTGGAACCGCAGGCAATTCGCCGGGGTGCGCTAGCTGGCGCTATTGATGGCTGCAGTCGCCTTCTGGGCCGGCGGCGCCATGTGCGAACTATCGGCCACCAGCTTAGCCGCCAAGATATTCTGGTCCAAGGTGGAATACATCGGCACTCTCGGCACCCCGGTGTTGTTCCTGCTGCTGGCGCTGGATTACAACCACATCGACCTGATGCGCCGCCGCTACTGGCTGGCTACCCTGTTCGCCATCCCCCTGACCTGCCTGCTGCTAGCCGCCGGCAACGAATACCATCATCTGGTCTGGACCAGCTACCGGCCCAGCCCCTCCGGCTACAACCTGCTGATCTACGGCCACGGGCCGGTGTTCTGGCTGGGCGTGGCCGGCTATTCCTATCTGATGATGCTGCTGGGAAGCCTGCTGCTGATCCGCTCGCTGCACTACTATCCGGCGCATTTCCGCGGACAGTTCATTACCCTGATGCTTAGCGCGGTCGCCCCGTGGCTGGGAAATATTCTCTACCTGAGCGGCGCCTTCCCGCTGCGGGGACTCGACCCCACGCCGCACTCCTTCGCCTTCACCGGCATGGTGTTCGCCATAGATCTGCTCTACCTGCGCCAGCTTTATCTGGTGCCGGTGGCGCGCACCCGCGCCTTCGAAGCGATGGGCGACGGCATTGTGGTGGTGGATCAACAGTTGCGCATCCTCGATATCAATCCCTCCGGCGCGCGAATGCTGGGCAAACCGGCGCGGCAGCTGCAAGGCAACGCGCTGCCCGCGCCCTGGCTGGGCGGTGCCATGCTGGAGAAGGAAGGCCGGCACCTTGAGCTGATGGTGCCGGACAGCGGCATCATTCTGGACATACGCGCTTACAGGGCAGGCAGCCCAGCCATACCCGCATGCTGGTGATGCGCGACATTACCCAGCGGCGCGCAGCGGAGGACGCGCTGAAAAGCGCCAATCAGCAGTTGATAGAACGGCTGGCGCAAATCGAGCAACTTCAGGCGGCGCTGCGCCAGCAGACGCTGCGCGATCCGCTGACCGGCCTGTTCAACCGCCGTTATCTGGATGAGACCTTCGCGCGCGAAAGCCGCCGCGCCGAACGCGACAACCGGCCGATAGCGGTGGCGATGATAGATCTGGACAACTTCAAGCGCATCAACGACAGCCATGGCCACCAGGTGGGCGACCAGGTGTTGCAGGCGCTGGCGCGGCTGCTGCAACGGGAATGCCGCGCCGCCGACATCGTCTGCCGGCTTGGCGGCGAGGAATTTTTGGTGTTGCTGCCCGGCAGCGACGCCGAGCAGGCGCAGTTGCGCGTCGAACACTGGCGCGACAGCTTTTCACGGCTAAGCCATTCCGGCCAGGAGCAGCGCTTCCATACCAGCTTCTCCTGCGGCATCGCCGCGCTGCCGCGCCACGGCCGAACACTGGCGCAGTTATACCACCATGCCGACAAGGCGCTGTACCAGGCCAAGGCCGCCGGCAAAAACTGCAGCGTGCGCGCCGCCGTCTGAGCGCCTGAACCGCGCCGCCTTGAACGGCGGAAACGAAAAAACCGCCGAAACCGGCGGTTTTTATTTTGCGGAATCGCGCTTACAGCCCGGCGTCGGCGCGCAGCGCCTCCACCTTGTCGGTGCGCTCCCAGCTGAACTCCGGCTCTTCGCGGCCGAAGTGGCCGTAAGCGGCGGTCTTGCCGTAGATCGGACGCAGCAGGTCCAGCATCTGGATGATGCCTTTCGGACGCAGGTCGAAATGCTTCTTCACCAATTCCACGATCTTTTCGTTCGGGATCTTGTTGGTACCGAAGGTATCCACCGCGATCGAGGTCGGTTCGGCCACGCCAATGGCGTACGACACCTGGATCTGGCACTGGCGCGCCAGGCCGGCGGCGACAATGTTCTTGGCGACGTAGCGGCCAGCGTAGGCGGCGGAACGGTCAACCTTGGACGGATCCTTGCCGGAGAACGCGCCGCCGCCGTGCGGAGCCGCGCCGCCGTAGGTGTCGACGATGATCTTGCGGCCAGTCAGCCCGCAGTCGCCCATCGGGCCGCCGATGACGAAGCGGCCAGTCGGGTTGATCAGGAACTTGGTTTCCGCGGTGATCATTTCCGGCGGCAGCACCGGCTTGATGATGTCTTCGATCACCGCCTCGGTCAGCGTCTTGTGGTCGATGTCCGGGCTGTGCTGAGTGGACAGCACCACGGTATCGATGCGCTTGGGCAGGCCGGTGGCGCCATCGTAAACGCAGGTGATCTGGCTCTTGGCGTCCGGGCGCAGCCACGGCAGGCGGCCATCCTTGCGCAGTTCCGCCTGGCGCTGCACCAGACGGTGCGCGTAGTAGATCGGGAACGGCATCAGCGTCGGGGTTTCGTCGCAAGCGTAGCCAAACATCAAGCCCTGGTCGCCGGCGCCCTGGTTCAGATCCAGGCCCTCGCCCTCGTTCACGCCCTGGGCGATATCCGGAGACTGCTTGTCGTAGCAGGCCATCACCGCGCAACCGCGGAAATCGAAGCCCAGCTCCGAGTCGTCGTAACCGATGCGCTTGATGGTTTCGCGCGCGATCTTGATATAGTCGACATTGGCGCTGGTGGTGATTTCACCGGCCAGCACCACCAATCCGGTATTGACCAGAGTCTCGGCCGCTACCCGGGCGTGCTTGTCCTCGCGCAGGATGGCGTCGAGGATGGCGTCGGATATCTGGTCGGCGACCTTGTCCGGGTGACCTTCGGATACGGATTCCGAGGTAAACAGGTATTCACTCATTTATTCTGCGTTCCCAAAAAATACAAAACCTTGTGATGATAAAATAGGTCGCTTTGAGACCAAGACTGCGCTTTCATATGTCCAAGCTAGTCCATCTACTGCTGTCTTTCCTGGCGCACCTGCCCCTATCCTGGCTACAAGGTTTGGGTGCCGTTCTAGGACGACTGACTTATCATGCTTCTCCGCGCTTCGCCATGCGGCTGCGAGAGAATTTAAGTTCTAGTAAAATCTTCGAAAAGTATCAGGTTTTACCACGTGAAGTCAAACGCAGCGCCGCGGAAACCGGCAAGGGCGCGCTGGAGCTGGCCATCGCCTGGTGCCGCAGCCCGGAAGACATCGCCGCCATGGTCAAAGTCTGCCATGGCTGGGAATATGTCGAACAGGCGCTGATTGATGATCATGGCATAGTTTTTGTCACTCCGCACCTGGGAAGCTACGACATAGCCGGCCGCTACATCAGTTCGCGCCTGCCTTTTCCGCTGACCGCCATGTATCGCCCGCCCAAGCTGACCTGGCTGGAACCGGTGATGCAGGCCGGACGCGCCCGCGGCAAGGGCAAGACCGCGCCGGCCACCTCAGCCGGCGTACGAGTGCTGATGAAAGCGCTGAAATCGGGCGAGGCCACCATCATCCTGCCCGACCAGGTGCCGGGCAACGGCGAGGGCATATGGGCGCCCTTCTTCGGTCAGCCGGCCTACACCATGACGCTGGTGCCGCGCCTGGCGCAGATGAGCCGCGTCACCACGCTGTTCTTCGTCGGCGAACGCCTGCCTAAGGGCCAGGGCTTCGCCGTCCATATCGAACCGCTGGCGCAACCGTTCAGCGGCGACAAGAACGCCGACTGCGCGCAGATGAACGCCCAAGTGGAAAACCTGATCCGACGCTTCCCCAGCCAATACCTGTGGAGCTACAACCGTTACAAATGCCCGGCCGGCGTCATCCGGCCAGACAATCAACAAGGACAAGCATGAAACTCGCTTTCGCCCTGCTCTGGCTGATCCGCCTGCTGCCGATGCCGGTCATCGGCCTGCTGGCCCGCGGCCTTGGCAATCTGGCCTACCTGCTGGCCCGCGGCCGCCGCCGCGTCGGCCTGATCAACCTCAGGCTATGTTTTCCGCAGGTGCCGATGTCCGAACGGCGCCGGCTGATCCGCAAGAACTGCCAGCACATGATGCGGATGGTGCTGGAATATGGCGTGGTGTGGTGGAGTTCCGCCCAGCGCATAGACCAGCTGGTCACCATCAAGAACCTGCATTACGTCACCGACCTGCGCGATCAAGGCGAAGACGTGATCCTGTTCTATCCGCACTTCGTCGGCTTCGAGATGTGCGTGTACGCGCTCAACCAGTACATTCCGCTGGTCAGCGTCTATTCGCACCAGAAGAACGACACGCTGGACCGCCAGATCTACGCCGGCCGCCAACGCTACGACAACGCCTACATCGTGTCGCGCCAGGAGGGCTTGCGCCCCATCATCAAGGCGATGCGCAAGGACCATGCGCCCTTCCTCTACCTGCCGGACCAGGACTTCGGCGTACGCGACTCGGTGTTCGTCGACTTCTTCGGCGTCAAAGCCGCCACCATCACCGGCCTGTCGCGCATCAGCAAACTGGCGCGCGCCAAGGTGGTGCCGGCCATCGCCCGCCGCGTCGGCGACCGCTTCGAGCTGGAGTTCTACCCGGCATGGGACCACTATCCCAGCGAGGACGTCGAAGCGGATACCCGCCGCATGAACGCCTTCCTGGAGGAACGCATCCGCGAAATCCCCGACCAGTATTTCTGGCTGCACAAACGCTTCAAGAACCGCCCGCAAGGCGAAGCCCGCTTCTACTGAGCTCGCGCTCCCGGCCGGGCCCCGCGCCCGGCCGTCCTCCCCATCACCGTTCGCCAACCATTACGCAACAATGTTTCACAGGCATTGCGCTATATTGTTAATCTTTTTTCAATTCAATTACATACCAAGCTACTGGAGACAATCCATGCGTATCAAGCATATCGCCCCGGCGCTGCTGACCGCCGCCATGCTGGCCGGCTGCGCCACCGAAAGCTCCCAGACCCTGGCCGTCGCGCAAGTCGCCAGCGCCGGCAAGCCCTACAGCGGCGCGCGCGCGCCGATCGCAGTCGGCAAGTTCGACAACCGCTCCAGCTTCATGCGCGGCATCTTCTCCGACGGCGTCGACCATCTGGGCAGCCAGGCCAAGACCATCCTGATCACCGATCTGCAGCAGACCAACCGCTTCAATGTGCTAGACCGCGACAATATGCAGGAAATCAAGCAGGAAGCCGGCCTGAAGCAGCAGGCGCAGAAGCTGAAGGGCGCCGACTACGTGGTCACCGGCGACGTCACCGAGTTCGGCCGCAAGGAAGTGGGCGACCAGCAGCTGTTCGGCATCCTCGGCCGCGGCAAGCAGCAGATCGCCTACGCCAAGGTCAGCCTCAACGTGGTCAACACCCTGACCTCGGAAGTGGTGTACTCCGCCCAGGGAGCCGGCGAGTACAGCCTGTCGAACCGCGAAATCGTCGGCTTCGGCGGCACCGCCAGCTACGACTCCACGCTTAACGGCAAGGTACTGGACCTGGCGGTGCGCGAGGCGGTGAACAATCTGGTCAACGGCATAGACTCCGGCGCCTGGCAGCCCGGCAAGTAATCACCCTCAGCGATAGAGACAATGAACACTAAGAAGATAAAACAATACAGCGGCATGCTGGCCTTGCTGGCCGGCACAGCCGTGCTGAGCGCCTGCGGCACCGCCCCCCAAACCTTGTACCAATGGGAAGGCTATCAGCCGCAGGTCTACAGCTATCTGAAAAGCGACGGCGCCGACGCGCAGAAGCAGATTGACGTGATGGAGCTAGGCCTGCAGAAAATCGAGGCCAAGGGCAATATGCCGCCGCCGGGCTACCACGCCCACCTCGGCCTGCTGTACGCCTCGGCCGGCAAGCCTGACCAGATGGTTCAGGAACTGCAGACCGAAAAGAAACTGTTCCCGGAGTCGGCCGCCTACATGGATTTCCTGCTGGCCAAGCTGAAGAAATAAGGAAAAACCATGTTCAAGCACCTTGCAAAAATCGGCGCCGCCGCCACGCTCGCCATCCTGGCCACCGGCTGCGCCGCTCCGGTGAAGCGCGATTACACCGCCTACAAGCAAAGCCGTCCGCGCTCCATCCTGATCCTGCCGCCGCTCAACGAGTCGCCCGACGTCAACGCCACCAACGGCATGCTGTCGCAGATGAGCTATCCGCTGGCCGAGGCCGGCTACTATGTGCTGCCGGTGACGCTGGTCAGCGAAACCTTCAAGCAGAACGGCCTGACCATGGCCAACGACATCCAGCAGGTGCCGCCGGCCAAGCTGCGCCAGATTTTCGGCGCCGACGCCGCGCTGTACGCCACCGTCAACCGTTACGGCGTGCATTACAGCGTGCTGGACAGCGTGGCGGAAGTCTCGGTCAAGGCCAGGCTGGTGGACCTGAAGACCGGTCAGGAAATCTGGGCCGGCAGCGCCTACGGCAACAATGCCGCCAACAACAACTCCGGCGGCGGCCTGATCGGCATGCTGGTCAGCGCCGCGATCAAGCAAATCGTCAACAGCGCCAGCGACGCCACCTACCCGGTGGCAGGCATGACCAGCAATATGCTGCTGTCCGGCGGACAGGCCAACGGCGTGCTGTACGGCCCGCGCTCGCCGCGCTACGGCACCGACTAAGCCTTGCCGCCATGCGCAAGAAAGCCGTCCGGCATCCGCCGGGCGGTTTTTTTTACGCCGCGCTCACCAGCCGGGCATCAGGAAAGGCTGGCCGCAGCTGTCTTCGTACTCGCCGTCCGGCGTGTTGACGAAGGCATCCGCCTTGGGAAAATCTTCCAGCTTGTCCGCCCGCAGCGTGAACCAGACCTGGGTCAGCACATTGCGCTGCCGCCCGTCCTTGCCGCACTGCAACTGCAGCGAACGGACCTGGTTGGTGCCGAAGGCCTTGGAGAACTCCGCCGCCAGCTCCTCGCGGCTGCGCGTCTGGCCGGCCTGCGCCAGCAGGTAGGCGCCGAAGCCGCTGTCGACGACGGCCTGGCGCATATTCATCGCCGCGCCGAAAAATTCGCTGGCGCCGAAGCCGAAGCACTGCACGTGCTTGACGTACTCATGAGTGTACAAATCGTCCTTCAACTGCGGCATCACCTCCCGCAGCTGCTCTCTCAGTTCGGGCGGAGGCAAGGGGATGGCCAGCGTGTGGGGGAAGAAGCCGCAACCCTTGGCCCACCACTGCTGCACCGGCACGCCCTGCTGGATCAGGCTTTGCGGCAGCGACGGCCACAGTCCGTGCAGGCCGATCAGCTGCTGTTTGGGCTGATCGGGCAGGCAGCCGTCGCCGGTCGCGCAGAAGCCTGGCTGCCAGGTCAGCGCGTAAGTGTAGTGGATGAAATCGCCGTGCCTGGCGGGCTGCAGCGGTTTGGCCTGGGCCGCTCCGGCCAGCAGCAGAACGGAAATAAGGCAACGCAGGAATTTGAGCATGATGGTTGTGGATAAGATTGACCCGCATCGCGTGCGGGCGGCGCGCACAAGTCATGACAATGTCAACCCGCCGCCGCAAAAAAGCAAGCGCCGCAACAAATCTAAATAAAAAAAGCACTGCGCATGCAGTGCTTTTTCAGAACCGCCGGCGGCGGCTACTGCCCCGGCTTGCGCCAGAAGTAACGGTAGACGAAGCCCGGGAAGCCCGCCACCAGGAACAACGCGAAGGTGGTGACGTAAAACTGCCAGTTCTGCTCGTGCACCGGCATCTGCCGCGCCTCCAGCAACCTGGCCAGGCCGCCCACCAGAAGAAACAGCACCGCCAGCTCCAGCGCCTGCCAGCCGAAATGCTTGCGCGCCACCTTGACGAAACCGGCCACGCGGGTGGTGGCGAAGGGCAGGTTGGCGGCCGCCACGGCCAGCAGGAGCAGGATGGTGATGCTGGTTTGCATGCGCCTTATCCCGTCAGATCAGGGTCAGCGACTGGCGCATCGCCTGCAGGCAGAGCTCCAGCACCGATTCCGGCATCACGCCCACCGCCAGCAGCGCCAGCGCATTGATCGACAGCACCAGCTTCATGTCGCCGCGGACCACGATCGGACTATTGTCGACGGCATCATCGAAGTAGATGGCCTTGACCACGCGCAGGTAGTAGAAGGCGCCGATCACCGACATCAATACCGCGAACACCGCCAGCTTGACCATGCCGATGTCCAGGATGGCCTTGATCACCACGAACTTGGCGTAGAAGCCGGCCAGCGGCGGGATGCCCGCCATCGAGAACATGGCCAGCAGCATCAGCAGCGCGTACCAGCTGTTGCGGCTGTTCAGGCCCTTCAGGTCGTCGATGTTCTCGCATTCGAAGCCCTTGCGCGACAGCGCCAGGATGATGCCGAAGCCGACCATGGACATCGCCACGTAGACCACGGCGTAGAACAGCGCCGCCGAATAGCCCTGCTGGGTTCCGGCCAGCACGCCCAGGAGCAAAAAGCCCATGTGCGAGATGGTGGAATAGGCCAGCATGCGCTTGATGTTGGTCTGCACGATGGCGGTGATGTTGCCGATGGCCATCGACAGCACGGCCACGATCACCAGCATCGCCTGCCAGTCGCCGACCAGCACGTCCAGGCCCTGGGCCAGGATGCGCAGCGCGAACACGAAGGCCGCCAGCTTGGGCGCCGCGCCCACCATCAGCGTCACCGAAGTCGGCGAACCCTGGTAGACGTCAGGCACCCACATGTGGAACGGCACCGCGCCCAGCTTGAAGCTGAGGCCGGCGACGATGAACACCAGGCCGAAGATCAACAGCAGGCCATTGGCCGAGTGCGACTTGATGGACTTGGCCACGCCGGCCAGCTCCAGCGTGCCGGTGGCGCCGTAGATCATCGAGATGCCGTACAGCAGCAAGCCGGAAGCCAGCGCGCCCAGCACGAAGTACTTCATCGCCGATTCGGTGGCGGCCACCGAATCGCGTTGCAGCGCAATCAGCGAGTACAGCGCCAGCGACAGCAGCTCCAGGCCCATGTACAGGCTGAGGAAGTGCGACGCCGACACCATCAGGTTCATGCCGAGCAGCGCGAACAGCGCCAGCGAGAAGTACTCGCCCTTGTACAGGCCGCGGTCGGCGGTGTACTGGCGGCTGTAGACCAGCACCATGGCAGTGACGCCGTACATCGCCAGCTTGACCAGGTTGGCCAGCGGATCGGCGACGTACATGCCGGAGAAAGTGGTCACCGGATACGGGGTAAACGTGTATACCTGCACCGCCGCCGTGCCGACCAGGGTCAGCAGCGTCAGGCCGTAGGTGATGCCGCGCTTTTCATCGGGGATGAAAAGATCCAGCATCAACACCACCAGCAGCGCGCCGATCAGGAACAGCTCGGGCATGGCGGGTATCAGGTTGAGATCAGCCCAATTCATTGTGTTTATTCCTTCCGCCCTTACAGCTTGGTCTGCGCAACATGCGCGATCAGGTCATTGACCGCCAGGTGCATCTTGGAAACAAAAGCCTGCGGATACAGGCCCATGCCCAGCACCATCAGCGCCAGGATGGCCAGCACCAGGAACTCGCGCTTGTTGACGTCCTTCAACGCCGCGACGTGGTCGTTGGCCACGTCGCCGAAGATCACGCGCTTGTACATCCACAGCGTGTAAGCGGCGCCGAAGATCAGCGTGGTGGCGGCCAGCGCGGCGTACCAGAAGTTCACCTGCACCGCGCCCATGATCACCATGAACTCGCCGACGAAGCCGGAAGTGGCCGGCAGGCCGGAGTTGGCCATCGCGAACAGCATCATGAAAGCTGCGAAGATGGGCATCTTGTTGGCCACGCCGCCGTAGTCGGCGATGTTGCGGCTGTGCACGCGGTCGTACATCACGCCGATGCAGAAGAACATCGCGGCGGAAACGAAGCCGTGCGACACCATCTGCACCAGCGCGCCTTCAACCGCCCACTGGTTCAATTCGGAACCGGTGAACATGAACAGGCCCAGGGTGACGAAGCCCATGTGCGAGATGGACGAGTAGGCCACCAGCTTCTTCATGTCAGACTGCACCAGCGCCACCAGGCCGATGTAGACCACCGCCACCAGCGACAGGCCAACGATGATGGGCGCCAGTTCGCGCGAGGCGTCCGGCAGGATGGGCAGCGCGAACCGCAGGAAGCCGTAAGCGCCAATCTTCAGCGTGATCGCCGCCAGCACCATCGAACCGCCGGTCGGCGCTTCCACGTGGGCGTCCGGCAGCCAAGTGTGCACCGGCCACATCGGCACCTTCACCGCGAACGACAGGAAGAACGCGCCGAACAGCAACAGCTGCGCGGTCAGCGGGATCTTGGCGATGGCGTGGAAGGACTGGATATCGAAGCTCTTGCCGGCCAGGAAATACAGGTAGATCAGCGCCACCAGCATCAGCAGCGAGCCCAGCAGCGTGTACAGGAAGAACTTGATCGACGCGTAAACGCGGCGCGGACCACCCCAGACGCCGATGATCAGGTACATCGGAATCAGCATGCCTTCGAAGAAGACGTAGAAAAGGATGGCGTCCAGCGCGGCGAAGGCGCCGTTGATCAGGCCCGACATGATCAGGAAGGCGGCCATGTACTGCGCGACGCGCTTCTGGATCACTTGCCAGCCGGCGATCACCACCAACAGCGTGGTGAAGCTGTTGAGCACCACGAACAGCATCGAGATGCCGTCCACGCCCAGGTGGTAGTTGATGCCAAGCGCGGCGATCCACGGCTTCATCTCGACATACTGCATGCCGCCGTTGAGGTTGTTGAATTCGGTGAACAGCGGCACCGACAGCAGGAAGCCCGCCAGGGCCCCCGCCACGGCCAGCCAGCGCGCCAGCGGCGCGCGCTGGTCGCCGCCGGTGGCCAGCACCACGAGGCCGGCCAGTATCGGCGTCCAGATCACCAGACTTAACAGATTTGTGAACATAATCAAACCTATATTGTTATTTCAATCCCGAAGCCCGGACTCAGCGCAAGATCAGCGGCAGGAACCACCAGGTCATCAGGCCCAGCACCCCGATGATCATCGCGGTGGCGTAGCTGTAGATGAAACCGGTCTGCAGACGGCGGGTGACGGCGGAAACGCAACCCACCAGCTTGGCGGTGCCGTTGACCAGCAAGCCGTCGATCAGCAGCATGTCGCCGATCTTCCAGAAGAAGGTGCCCAGCGCGCGCGAGCCCTTGGCGAACACGGCGAAGTAGATCTCGTCCAGGTAGTACTTGTTCTCCAGCAGCTTGTTGACCGGGGCGCACTTCTTCTTGATGGCGGCCGGAATATGCGGCGCCTTCATGTAGAAGTACCAGGCGGTAACCACGCCGGCCAGCGCCAGCAAGAATGGCAGGCTGGTGAACGAGTGCAGGCCCATGGCCACGGCGCCGTGGAACTCGTGCGCCAGTTCTTCCATCGCCGGGTGCGCTTCGTTGTTGACGAACAGCGCGCCCTTGAAGAAGTCGCCGTAGACCAGCTTGTCGATGCCGAAGAAGCCGACCAGCACCGACGGGATGGCCAGCAGCACCAGCGGCAGGGTCACCACCCACGGGCTTTCGTGCGGCTTGTCGTTCGGGCCCAGGCCGTGGTGGTGGTCGTGCGACTCCTCTTCGTCCTCATGGTCGCCATGGTGCGCGTGCTGCGAACCATGGTTCTCCATCCAGCGCTCCCTGCCGTGAAACACCAGGAAGTACATGCGGAAAGAGTAGAAGGCGGTGACGAACACGCCGGCGATCACGGCGAAGTAGGCGAAGCCGGCCGCGGACAGATGCGAAGCGGCGATCGCCTCGATGATCGAGTCCTTGGAGTAGAAGCCGGAGAAGAACGGCGTGCCGATCAGCGCCAGCGAACCCAGCAGCGAGGTGATCCAGGTGATGGGCATGTACTTGCGCAGGCCGCCCATATTGCGCATGTCCTGATCATGGTGCATGCCGATGATCACCGAGCCGGCCGCCAGGAACAGCAGCGCCTTGAAGAAGGCGTGGGTCATCACATGGAACATCGCGATCGGGTAGGCCGACGCGCCCAGCGCCACGGTCATGTAACCCAGCTGCGACAGCGTGGAGTAGGCCACCACGCGCTTGATGTCGTTCTGCACGATGCCGAGGAAGCCCATGAACAGCGCGGTGATCGAGCCTGCCACCAGCACCACGTTCAGCGCGGTGTCGGACATCTCGAACAACGGGCTCATCCGCGACACCATGAAGATGCCGGCCGTCACCATGGTGGCGGCATGGATCAGCGCGGAGATCGGGGTCGGACCTTCCATCGAGTCAGGCAGCCACACATGCAGCGGGAACTGCGCCGACTTACCCATCGCGCCAATGAACAGCAGCACGCAGGTGACGGTCAGCAGCGACCACTCGTGGCCCGGGATGATGGTGACGGTCTTGTGCGCCAGCGCCGGAGCGGCGGCGAACACGTCGCTGTAGTTCAGCGAACCGCCGAAGTAGGCCAGCACCATGCCGATACCGAGCAGGAAACCGAAATCGCCGACCCGGTTGACCAGGAAGGCCTTCAGGTTGGCGTAGATCGCCGTCGGGCGTTTGAACCAGAAACCGATCAGCAGGTAGGACACCAGGCCCACAGCTTCCCAGCCGAAGAACAGCTGGACGAAGTTGTTGCTCATCACCAGCATCAGCATCGAGAAGGTGAACAGCGAGATGTAGCTGAAGAAGCGCTGGTAGCCCGGGTCTTCCTGCATATAGCCAATGGTGTAGATATGCACCATCAGCGACACGCTGGTGACCACCACCAGCATGATCGCAGTCAGCGAATCCACTAGGAAGCCTACCGAGAACTCATAGCCCCCGACCGTCAGCCAGGTGTAAACCGGTCCGTTGAAAACCTCCGCCGATCCATTGAGGAACGACAGAAGCACCTTGAGCGACAGCGCGGCGGAAACCGCCACGCCGGCTATCGTCACGACGTGCGAAGCGCGCCGTCCGATCGCCCATCCAAACAGGCCTGCAATGATGGAACCCGCCAGCGGAGCGAGTGCAATCAGCAGGTATAAGCTCTTCATATCCATGCTTTTGTGCTTTGTAAAGGTTCCGGTTTGCCTTAGCCCTTGAGGCTGCCCAAGTCTTCAACGTTGATGCTCTGCAGGTTGCGGAACAGCACCACCAGGATCGCCAGACCAATGGCGGACTCGGCGGCGGCAACCGTCAGGATGAAGAATACGAAGATCTGGCCTGCCGAATCCGACAGGTAATGCGAGAACGCGATGAAGTTGAAATTCACCGCCAGCAGCATCAGCTCGATGGCCATCAGCAGCACGATCAGGTTTTTCCGGTTCAGGAAAATCCCCAGCACGCTGATGGCGAACAGGATGGCGGCCAGCACCAGAAAGTGAGTCAGTGTCAGCACGTTTCCTCCCTTGTGGTTGATTGGCCGTCAGGCCTGTTGCTCACCGGAATCGGCCGCGGCCTCTTCCACTTGTTTTACGGCGTCCATCTTGACGATGCGGACGCGGTCTTCACGACGGACTTTCACCTGGATCGCCGGATCGATGGCCTTGCTGTCCTTGCGCGCGCGCATGGTCAGGCCGATGGCGGCCACCATGGCCAACAGCAGCACCACCGCCGCGATTTCAAACGGCAGCAGGTAGGTGGTGTACAGCTGATGGCCCAACACCTTGACGTTGCTGTAGTCGGCGGCCAGCGGCGCAGCGGCCTTGAACTCGCCCAGGCCTGCGGCCGGACTCATCAGGATCAGCGCCATCTCGAACACCATGATCAAACCGACGGTGGCGGCCACCGGCAGGTTCTTCCAGAAGCCTTCGCGCAGCTTCTCGATATTGATGTCCAGCATCATCACCACGAACAGGAACAGCACCATCACCGCGCCGACGTAGACCAGCACCAGGGTGATCGCCAGGAACTCCGCCTCCAGCAGCAGCCAGTGGCCGGCGCTGGTGAAGAAGGCCAGCACCAGATACAGCACCGCGTGCACCGGGTTCTTGGCCGTCACCACGCGCAGCGCGGCGAAAATCAGGATGGCGGACAGAACGTAGAAAATTACCGTTGTAAGGTTCATGGCCTCCCCTTAGCGATACTTGGCATCGGCTGCCTTGTTGGCAGCGATCTCGGCCTCGTACTTGTCGCCAATCGCCAGCAGCATCGGCTTGGTGTAGTAGAGGTCGCCACGTTTTTCACCGTGGTATTCGAAGATGTGGGTTTCCACAATCGCATCCACCGGACAGGCTTCCTCGCAGAAGCCGCAGAAGATGCACTTGGTCAGGTCGATGTCGTAGCGCGAAGTGCGGCGGGTGCCGTCATCGCGCTGCTCCGATTCGATGCTGATGGCCAATGCCGGGCACACCGCCTCGCACAGCTTGCAGGCGATGCAGCGCTCTTCGCCGTTAGCGTAGCGGCGCTGCGCGTGCAGGCCGCGGAAACGCGGCGAGATCGGCGTCTTCTCTTCCGGGAACTGCACGGTGATCTTGCGGGCGAAGAAGTAGCGGCCAGTGACCATCAGGCCCTTGACCAACTCCACCAGCAGGAAGGTCTTGAAAAAGTTGCGGATCGAATTCATTTTTTCACCTATCCCCTGTCTCAGTGCCAAATCGACAGCGGGGTAAACATCCACACGCCCACCACCAGAATCCAAACCAGGGTCACCGGAATGAACACCTTCCAGCCCAGGCGCATGATCTGGTCATAGCGGTAGCGCGGGAAAGTGGCGCGGAACCACAGGAAGCAGAACAGCACCAGCGACACCTTGATCGCCAGCCAGTGGAAACCGCCGGCGCCCAGCAGCGCCCACGACGCCGGGAACGGCGACAGCCAGCCACCCAGGAACAGGATGGAGGTCAGCGCGGCGACCAGGATCATGTTGGCGTATTCGGCCAGGAAGAAGATGGCGAAGGCCATGCCCGAGTATTCCACGTGGAAACCGGCGACGATTTCCGATTCGCCTTCCGCCACGTCGAACGGCGCGCGGTTGGTCTCGGCCACGCCGGAGATCAGGTAGACGATGAACAGCGGGAACAGCGGGATCCAGTTCCAGGACAGCAGCGAGCCGCCGCCCATGCCGAACGACTGCTGCTTGACGATGTCGACCAGGTTCAGGCTGCCGGACACCATCAAGACGCCCACCAGCGCGAAGCCCATCGCCAGCTCGTAGGACACGATCTGGGCGGCGGAGCGCATCGCGCCCAGGAAAGAGTACTTCGAGTTGCCCGCCCAGCCGGCGATGATCACACCGTAAACGCCCATCGAGGTCAACGCCAGGATGTACAACAGCGAGGCGTTGACGTTGGCCACCACCAGGTTCTCGGTGAACGGAATCACCGCCCAGGCCGCCAGCGCGGGGCCGATGGCCAGCACCGGCGCCAGCAGGAACAGACCCTTGCTGGAGTTGGTGGGGAGGATGATTTCCTTCATCAGCAGCTTGACCGCGTCGGCGATAGGCTGCAGCAGGCCGAAATAACCGACCCGGTTCGGGCCGATCCGGATCTGCATGTAGCCGATCACCTTGCGCTCGGCCAGCGTCAGGTAGGCGACGCAACCCAACATCGGCAATACGATGGCGACAATCTTCAGCAGGGTCCACACCACGAGCCCCGCGTCATTGCCAAGAATACCTTGCAAGAACTCCATGGTTTACCCCTGCTTGATCTCGATAGCGTCGAACATGCCGCCAAGCAGCAGCGTAGCTGCGTGCGCGGAGGCAACCCGTACCACATCGGCCGGCAGGCTGTCGTCGGCTTCCACCTTGACGCGCGCCTCGCCCTCGCCCTGCTTGAGCAGCGCGGTGCTGTCGGCGGCGATGCCCAGTTTCTGCAGCAGGCTGCTGTGCGCGCGCGCCACCGGGGCTTTGGCCTCGTTGGTGGCTTGCAGCGACGGCGCGCGGCGGCAGATGGCGTCAGACTGGTACATCGGCACTTCGCCGACGCGGACGATGCCGGAGGCGATAGCCGGCTTGGCCGCGACCGCGGACAGCGCGTTGTTCAGCGCGGCGGCCAGGTCGCCCTTGGCGAACTCGGCGCGCACTTCCTCGACGCTGTTGTAGTCGAAGCCCGGCAGGCTCAGCATATTGCCCAGCACGCGCAGCACCTTCCAGGCCGGGCGGGTTTCGCCCAGCGGCCTCACCACGCCGTTGAAGGTCTGCAGCTTGCCTTCCATGTTGACGAAGGAGCCAGCGGTTTCCGAGAACGGCGCGATCGGCAGCAGCACGTCGGCGTAATCCAGCAGGCCCTGGCCCTTGTAGGCGGTCAGCGCGATCACGGTGGCGGCCTGCTTCATCGCGGCCACGGCGGCCTGGCTGTTGTAGCTGTCGAACTCCACTTCGGTGTTCAACAGCACATAGGCCTTGCGCGGCTTGGCGATCATCGCGGCGGCGTTGTCGCCGGCGTTGACGGCCGCGCCCAGCGCGCCACGGGTCGGCAGCGCGCCCGCCAGTTCGGCGCCGACGCTGTTGGCGGCTTCGGCCAGAATGCCGAAGCGCGCGCCCGACAGGCGGGCGATTTCCTGCGCCAGCGACAGCAACTGGCCGTAGGCCGGATGATGCTGGGCGACATTGCCCAACACCACGGCGGCCGATTCGGCGGCGCTCAGGCTCTCGGCGATGCGACGGGATTCTGCGGAAACATCCACGGCGGACAGATCGATGGCGGTTTCGCCGGATTTGATCTCCAGCACAGCCTTCAGCACCTGCGACAGCGCGTTCACCAAAGCCAGCGGCGACACGATCAGCTTGCCGTTGATCTTGGTCAGCAGATTGTCGTCGGCGACATGGATAATGTTCAGCTCATTGCCCTGCTTCACCGCGGCGCGCAGGCGCGAGGCCAGCAGCGGCTGCTCCTTGCGCAGCGTGGAGCCAACGACCAATACCGACTTGGCGGCGGCCAGTTCGGCAATGGTGGAGCCCAGCCATTCGGCGCCCTGCTTCGCCGCGTCGGCGGAGAAATCGCTGCGGCGCAGGCGGTAGTCGACGCTGTTGACGCCGAAGGCGCGCGCCAACTTCTGCGCCAGGAACAGCTCTTCGGTGGTGGAGTGCGGGCTGGTCAGGAAGCCGATGGCGTCCTTGCCGTGATCGGCGGACACGCCGTTCAGGCCCTTCACCACGTATTCCAGTGCGGTTTCCCAGTCGGTGTCGTGCCACTTGCCGTCGAACTTGATCATCGGCTTGGTCAGACGCTCGGCGCTGTTCAGGCCTTCGTACGAGAAGCGGTCGCGGTCGGCGATCCAGCATTCGTTGATGGCCTCGTTCTCCAGCGGCAGCACGCGCATCACTTCGTTCTGCTTGACCTGCACCACCAGATTGGAGCCCAGGCCGTCGTGCGGGCTGACCGACTTGCGGCGCGACAGCTCCCAGGCGCGGGTGCTGTAGCGGAACGGCTTGGAGGTCAGCGCGCCCACCGGGCACAGATCGATCACGTTGCCGGAGATTTCCGAATCCACGGTCTTGCCCAGGAAGGGCAGGATTTCCGAGAATTCGCTGCGGTTGGCCATGCCGATTTCCTGGAAGCCGCCCACTTCTTCAGTGAAGCGGACGCAGCGCGTGCAGTGGATGCAGCGCGACATTTCCTCGGCGGAAACCAGCGGGCCCATGTCCTTGCCCACCACCACGCGCTTCTCTTCCTCGTAACGCGAGGTCGAGTTGCCATAGCCTACCGCCAGATCCTGCAGCTGGCATTCGCCGCCTTGGTCGCAGATCGGGCAATCCAGCGGGTGGTTGATCAGCAGGAACTCCATCACGCCCTGCTGGGCCTTCTTGGCCAACGGCGAGGCGGTATGGACCTTCATGCCGTCGGTCACGGGAGTGGCGCAGGCCGGCAGCGGCTTGGGCGCCTTTTCCACTTCCACCAGGCACATGCGGCAGTTGGCCGCGATGGATAGCTTCTTGTGGTAGCAGAAGTGCGGAATATAGGTGCCCACCGAGTGGGCAGCCTCGATGACGGTGCTGCCCTGCGGCACCGTCAGTTTCTTACCGTCGATTTCGATTTCAAGCATCGCTCAACACCATTTGTGATCCACCAAGGTCTTTCCGTGTTCGATCGCGTACTCGAACTCTGCGCGGAAATGCTTGGTGAAACTGCGAACCGGGAACACCGCGGCGTCGGCCAGCGCGCAGATGGTGCGGCCGGCCATGTTGTTGCCTACGGAATCCAGAAGCTCCAGATCGCCGGCACGGCCCTGGCCGCCCGCGATGCGATGGATCACCTTGTACAGCCAGCCGGTGCCTTCGCGGCACGGCGTGCACTGGCCGCAGGATTCCTCGTGATAGAAGTAGGCCAGACGCTCCAGCGCCTTGATCATGCACACGTCTTCATTCATTACGATGACAGCGCCGGAGCCGAGCATGGAGCCGGCCTTGGCGATGCTGTCGTAATCCATCGTGCATTGCATCATCACGTCGCCCGGCAGCACCGGCGCGGACGAACCGCCCGGGATCACCGCCTTCAGCTTCTTGCCGTCCTTCATGCCGCCGGCCATTTCCAGCAGCACCGAGAACGGGGTGCCCAGCGGAATCTCGTAATTGCCCGGACGATTGACGTGGCCGGACACCGAGAACAGCTTGGTGCCGCCGTTGTTGGGCTTGCCTGCCTCCAGGAACTTCTGCGCGCCGTCGCGAATGATGAACGGCACCGAGGCGAAGGACTCGGTGTTGTTGATCGTGGTCGGCTTGCCGTAGAGGCCGAAGCTGGCCGGGAACGGCGGCTTGAAGCGCGGTTGGCCCTTCTTGCCTTCCAGCGATTCCAGCAGCGCGGTTTCCTCGCCGCAGATGTAGGCGCCATAGCCGTGGTGCGCGAACAGGTCGAAACTGAAGCCGGAGCCCAGGATGTTCTCGCCCAGCAAGCCCGCCTTGCGCGCCTCGTCCAGCGCCTCTTCGAACAACACGTAGTCTTCGAAGATTTCGCCGTGGATGTAGTTGTAGCCGGCCTTGGTGCCCATCGCGTAACCGGCGATGATCATGCCTTCAATCAGCGAATGCGGATTGTAGCGGATGATGTCGCGGTCCTTGAAGGTGCCCGGCTCGCCCTCGTCGGTGTTGCAGACGACGTACTTGTCGCCCGGGAACGAGCGCGGCATGAAGCTCCACTTCAGGCCGGTGGGGAAGCCCGCGCCGCCGCGGCCGCGCAGGCCGGAGTTCTTCACTTCCGCGATCACGTCCTCTTGCGCCATCTTGCGCTCGAGGATGCTGCGCAGCGCCTGGTAGCCGCCGCGGGCCACATAGGCGTCCAGCCGCCAGCAGTCGGGCTGCGCGGTGTCGACGCCGTCGAAAATCACGCCATTGACGAAGACTGCCATTATTTCAACTCCGCCAGTTTTTTATCGATTGCTTCGGGCGTCATGAAACTGCACATCTTGTGGTTGTTCACCAGCAAGACCGGCGCGTCGCCGCAGGCGCCCATGCACTCGCCTTCCAGCAAGGTGTACTTGCCGTCCGCGCTGGTCTCGCCGATGGCGATGCCCAGCTTCTGCGAGATGTACTGCGCGGCGTTGACGCCGCCAGACAGCGCACAGGGCAGGTTGGTGCAGACGGTGATCTTGTACTGGCCCACCGGCTTCATGTCGTACATGTTGTAGAAGGTCGCCACTTCGTAGGCCGCCACCGGGGCGATGCCCAGGTAGTTGGCGACGAACTCGATCAGCTCGGTGCTGAGGCAGCGTTCTTCCGGCGTCCTGCCGCTGGCGCGGCGCTCATCCAGCGCAATGCGCAGCGCGCCCATGACGGCCGAGCGCTTCTGGTCTGCGGGATATTTGGCGACCTCGCGGTCGATCAAGGCTAACGATTGTGCGGACAGCATCAGCGGTCAATCTCCCCAAATACGATGTCCTGGGTACCAATGATGGCGACGACGTCGGCGATCATGTGGCCCTTGGCCATCTCGTCCAGCGCCGCCAGGTGGGCATAACCCGGCGCGCGGATCTTCAGGCGGTACGGCTTGTTGGCGCCATCGGATACCAGATAGACGCCGAACTCGCCCTTCGGGTGTTCGGTGCCCACGTAAGCCTCGCCTTCCGGCACGTGCATGCCTTCGGTGAACAGCTTGAAGTGGTGGATCAGGTCTTCCATATTGGACTTCATGCCTTCGCGCGAAGGCGGAGCCACCTTGTGGTTGTCCGTGATCACCGGGCCGGGGTTGGCGCGCAGCCAGGCCACGCACTGCTGGATGATGCGGTTGGACTGGCGCATCTCTTCCACCCGCACCAGGTAGCGGTCGTAGCAGTCGCCCTTCACGCCCACCGGCACGTCGAAGTCCATCTTGTCGTAGACGTCGTACGGCTGGGTCTTGCGCAGATCCCAGGCGATGCCGGAACCGCGCAGCATCGGACCGGTCATACCGAGGTTCAGCGCGCGTTCGGGGCTCACCACGCCGATGCCGACGGTACGCTGCTTCCAGATGCGGTTGTCGGTCAGCAACGTTTCATACTCATCGATGTAGCCGGGGAATCGCTCGGTGAAATCGCTGATGAAGTCCAGCATCGAACCCTTGCGGCCTTCATTCAGGCGCGCCAGCTCCTTGGCGTTCTTGATCTTGGACACGGTGTACTGCGGCATCGAATCCGGCAAGTCTCGATAGACGCCGCCCGGACGGAAGTAGGCGGCGTGCATGCGCGCGCCGGATACCGCCTCGTAGCAGTCCATCAGATCCTCGCGCTCGCGGAACGCGTACAGGAACATGGTCATCGCGCCGATGTCCAGCGCATGGGCGCCGATCCACAGCAGATGGTTGAGCACGCGGGTCACTTCGGCGAACATCACGCGGATGTACTGCGCGCGCTCCGGCACCTCGATGCCCATCAGCTTCTCGATGGTCAGGCAGTAGGCGTGCTCGTTGCACATCATCGACACGTAGTCGAGACGGTCCATATAGGGCAGCGACTGGATGAAGGTCTTGTGCTCGGCCAGCTTCTCGGTGCCGCGGTGCAACAGGCCGATGTGCGGGTCGGCGCGCTGGACGACTTCGCCGTCCAGCTCCAGCACCAGACGCAGCACGCCGTGCGCCGCCGGGTGTTGCGGGCCGAAGTTGAGGGTGTAGTTACGGATTTCAGCCACCGTAGTTCTCCTCGCGAATGATGCGCGGAGTGATTTCGCGCGGCTCGATGGTGACGGGCTGGTAGATCACGCGCTGCTGGGTCGGGTCATAACGCATCTCGACGTGGCCGGACAGCGGGAAATCCTTGCGGAACGGGTGGCCGACGAAACCGTAGTCGGTCAGCAGGCGGCGCAGGTCGGGGTGGCCTTCGAACACGATGCCGTACAAGTCGAACGCTTCGCGCTCGAACCAGTTGGCCGCGTTCCAGACACCGTTGACCGACGGGACGACCGGGAAGGAATCGTCTTCGGCGAAGACGCGCAGGCGGATGCGGTGGTTCAGCTTGACCGACAACAGGTGGTAGACCACGGCGAAGCGCGGACCATCCCACGGTTCGTCGCGGTAGGCGCTGTAGTCCATGCCGCACAGATCGATGCACTGTTCGAAAGCGAGCTCGGCGTGGTCGCGCAGCGTGACGGCCACGGCAGACAGATCCGCCGCCTTGCACACGATGGTCAGCTCATCCAGGGCCAGCGTGCTGCGCACGAGCTTGTCGCCAAGCGCCTCGGCAACGACCGACCCCAACGCTTCCATTTTCTTGGAGGCCATAAGTTTCTACCTTAGCGGGCGATGGTATTGGTACGTTTGATCTTGTTCTGCAGCTGGATGATGCCGTACAGCAGCGCCTCGGCCGTCGGAGGACAGCCCGGCACATAGACATCGACCGGCACGATGCGGTCGCAGCCGCGAACTACAGAATAGGAATAATGGTAATACCCGCCGCCGTTGGCACAGGATCCCATGGAAATCACCCAGCGCGGCTCGGCCATCTGGTCGTAGACCTTGCGCAGCGCCGGCGCCATCTTGTTGCACAGCGTGCCGGCGACGATCATCAGGTCGGACTGGCGGGGGCTGGGTCTGAACACGACGCCGAAGCGGTCCAGGTCATAACGCGCCGCGCCGGCGTGCATCATTTCGACCGCACAACAGGCCAGACCGAAGGTCATCGGCCACAGCGAACCGGTTCGGGTATAGTTGATAAGTTTGTCGGCCGTCGTCGTGACGAAGCCTTTCTCCAGAATCCCTTCTACTCCCATTCCAGAGCTCCCTTCTTCCACATGTAGACGAAGCCGAGCGTCAGCACGGCCAGAAACTCGATCATCACGCCAAGACCATAAACGCCCAGGTCCTTCAGCACCACGGCCCAAGGAAACAGGAAGGCAATTTCCAGGTCGAACAGGATGAAGAGAATGGCAATCAGGTAATAGCGGACGTCAAACTTCATGCGGGCATCTTCGAAGGCCTCGAAGCCGCATTCGTATGGAGAAAGTTTCTCAGAGTCGGGACGATTTGGCGCCAGCAGCTTGCCCAGAAAGATAGGGCCCACGCCGACCAAAAGTCCGACAATGACAAACATCAGAATGGGAAAGTAGTTTTGCAGCATTTCCCGTACACCCCCAAAAAAAGAGGGGTCACCCCCCCTAGGCTCCAAATAAAACAGGCCACCGGAGTCCCGGTGGCCTGTTTTTGAATGGTGGTGCCGACAGTGAGACTCGAACTCACACAGCTTTCGCCACTACCCCCTCAAGATAGCGTGTCTACCAATTTCACCATGTCGGCACAGCAAAGCTATAAATTGTCACTCCGGGATTTTGGAAGCTGTGCCCGAAGCTTTGTTATTAGGCGCGCCTGCCGGGATTTGCGGCGCAACCTGTTCAATCTTTCCCGCCATGACACCGAGATTATCCTTCCCACCCCCGGAAAGGAAAGCCAGCGCCATGGAGGCGGAGAAGAACACCACCGCAGCTACCGCGGTCGTTCTACTCAGAAAATTCGCGGAACCAGACGCGCCGAACAGACTGCCGGATGATCCGCTACCAAACGCCGCACCCATATCGGCACCCTTGCCGTGCTGCATCAGAACAAGGACGATGATACTCACTGCGGACAGGAGGTTTACAATCCAAATAAGCGTCTTGAGAAGTTCCATACTATATCATTTTTCCTGCGGCTTGGCAAATCACTCTGAATGAACGGGCGTCCAGAGAGGCCCCTCCGACCAATGCTCCGTCGACGTGTTTCGTCGCCAGAATGGACTCGGCGTTCTCTGCTTTGACACTGCCGCCGTAGAGGACGCGAATCTTAGCCGAGCCCCCGGCCTTTTGCAAGCACCAATTTTTGATGAATGCATGGATTTCGGCGATCTGCTCCAGAGTGGCAACCTTGCCGGTGCCTATGGCCCATACCGGCTCATAAGCGACGACGTATTCATCACCATGGTCGATGTCGGCCAGAAGCGCAAGCTGCCGGCGCACCACTTCCATATAATCGCCCGCCTCGCGCTGCTCCAGCGTCTCGCCGACGCACAATACCGGTACCAGGCCGGCGGCGATGGCATGGCGCATCTTCTTCAGCAGCGCCTCGTTGCTCTCGGCGAAATACTGGCGGCGTTCGGAATGGCCGACCAGCGCGTAGCGGCAGCCGGCATCCGCCAGCATCGCGGCGCTCACCTCGCCGGTGAAGGCGCCGTCGGCGTCGAAGCGGCTGACGTCCTGCGCCGACAGCGCGATGCCGCTGCCCTTCAGCTGCTCGGCCAGCTCAGCCAGATAGACCGCCGGCGCGGCGATGGCCACCCCCTCGCGATTGGTGTCCCGATCCGCCAGCAGCTCGGCCGCCAGCTGGCGGGCGCTGTCGCCGCGGGTGTTCATCTTCCAGTTGCCAATCACCAGCTTGCCGGACATCTGTCTCTCCACCGTATGTATTGTTGCGACGGATTATACCCTGCCCACCGGACCGCACCAACGTCTTCAGGTCAAGCATTTACGACTTGTAATATTACTGCAAGATTTCAGCTATACGATGGCGGCAATCACAACAGCAGTCTCATTACATCGTTCGGGAGTTAAGCATGAAACAGTCTGTACGTCTGGCAGCGGCTCTTGGTTCCGTGCTGATCGCAGGTTCGGTCTACGCAGCCGACATCACCGGCGCCGGCGCGACCTTTCCCTATCCGCTGTACGCCAAGTGGGCCGCCACCTACAAGGGCAACACCGGCAACAACATGAACTACCAGTCCATCGGTTCCGGCGGCGGCATCAAGCAGATCCAGTCCAAGACTGTCGATTTCGGCGCCTCCGACATGCCGCTGAAGCCCGAAGAGCTGGAAAAGTCCGGCCTGACCCAATTCCCGACCGTAATGGGCGGCGTGGTGCCGGTGTACAACATCCCGGGCATCGCCGCCGGCCAGATCAAGTTCACCGGCCCGCTGCTGGCCGACATCTACATGGGCAAGATCGCCAAGTGGAACGACGCCGCAATCGCCAAGCTGAATCCTGGCGTCAAGCTGCCTGACCAGCGCATTTCCGTGGTGCGCCGCTCCGACGGCTCCGGCACCACTTTCATCTTCACCAACTACCTGTCCAAGGTTTCGCCGGAATGGGCGAAGGACGTCGGCTCCAACACCGCCGTCAGCTGGAAGGGCAGCTCGGTCGGCGGCAAGGGCAACGAAGGCGTGGCCAACTACGTGTCGCGCATCAAGGGCTCGATCGGCTACGTCGAGTACGCCTACGCCAAGCAGAACAAGCTGAGCTACGGCCTGCTGCAGAACCAGGCCGGTGCCTTCGTCAAGCCGGAAGAAGCCTCGTTCAAGGCCGCCGCCGCCAACGCCGACTGGAAAAAGGCCCAGGGTTTCTACCTGCTGCTGACCAACCAGCCCGGCAAGCAGAGCTGGCCGATCGCCGGCGCCACCTTCATCCTGATGCACAAGAAGCAGGACAAGCCGGCTCAGGCCACCGAAGTGCTGAAGTACTTCGACTGGGCTTACAAGAACGGCGACAAGACCGCGCAGGAGTTGGACTACATCCCGATGCCGGACAACGTCAAGACCATCATTCGCTCCAGCTGGAAGCAGATCACCGACGGCAGCGGCAAGACTGTCTGGAACTGACAAGCTGAAGTTATACTGATCGTCACCCAGGCCGGGGAGAGTGAGCTCTCTCCGGCCTTGTGTCTGAACCATCAAGAATCGACACATGCAAAAACTGAGCAATGAGCAGCAGCTGACCTACCAGATGTTGCTGGACAAGCTGTTCCGCATCACCACCCGCTGCTTCGCCTTCCTGGTGCTGGCGCTGTTGGTGGCTATCCTCATTTCGCTGCTGATCGGCGCGATGCCCAGCATCAAGGGCTTCGGCTGGGGCTTCCTGTTCAATACCGACTGGGATCCCGTACAGAACAAATTCGGCGCGGTGGTGCCCATCTTCGGCACCCTGGCCACCTCCGTCATCGCCCTGCTGATCGGCGTGCCGGTCAGCTTCGGCATCGCGCTGTTCCTGACCGAACTGTGCCCCAGCTGGTTGAAGCGCCCGCTGGGCATCGCCATCGAGCTGTTGGCCGGCATCCCGTCCATCATCTACGGCATGTGGGGCTTGTTCGTGTTCGCGCCCTTCTTCTCCGACCACATCCAGCCCTGGCTGATCGAAAATCTGGGCGATCTGCCGCTGCTGGGTTTCTTGTTTCAGGGCGCGCCGATGGGCATTGGCATGTTCACTGCCGGCCTGATCCTGGCCATCATGGTGATTCCCTTCATCGCCTCGGTGATGCGCGATGTGTTCGAGGTGGTGCCTGTGATGCTCAAGGAATCGGCCTATGGCCTGGGCTCCACCACCTGGGAGGTGGTGCGCTACATCGTGCTGCCCTACACCAAGACCGGCGTGGTCGGCGGCATCATGCTGGGCCTCGGCCGCGCGCTGGGCGAAACCATGGCGGTGACCTTCGTCATCGGCAACTCCACCCGTTTCACCACCAGCCTGTTCGAGCCGGGCAATTCCATCGCCTCGTCGCTGGCCAACGAGTTCGCCGAAGCCAACGGCGACCTATACATGGGCTCGCTGATCGAACTGGGCCTGATCCTGTTCTTCATCACCTTTGTCGTGCTGTCCTGCTCCAAGCTGTTGCTGCTGCGCCTGAAGAAGCAGGAAGGCCAGCCTTCCTGATATGAAAGACGCCTCCTCCATGAGCCAAAGTTCCATGAGCCAAGCCCTCCAGCGCGCGCCTGTCAGCCTGAAACAGGACAGTCTCACCTACCGCCGCCGCCGCGTGGTCAACCGCCTGACCATGGCCGGCTCGATGTTCACCATGGTGTTCGGCCTATTCTGGCTGTTCTGGATTCTGGCCACCCTGCTGCAATACGGCTTGTCCGGCATAGACTGGCGCGTGTTCACCGAAAGCACCCCGCCGCCGGGCAGCACCGGCGGCCTGGCCAACGCCATCTACGGCAGCCTGGTGATGACCGGCTTCGGCACGCTGTTCGGCACGCCGATCGGCATCCTGGCCGGCATCTACCTGGCCGAATACGGCCAGCGCGGCTGGCTGGCGCCGGCCACCCGCTTCATCAACGACATCCTGCTGTCGGCGCCGTCCATCGTGATCGGCCTGTTCGTCTACGAAGTGTACGTGGTGTCGGTAGGGCATTTCTCCGGCTGGGCCGGCTCGGTGGCGCTGGCCATCCTGGTGATCCCGGTGGTGGTGCGTACCACCGAGAACATGCTGCGCCTGGTGCCCAACAGCCTGCGCGAGGCGGCCATCGCGCTGGGCGCGCCGCAATGGAAGGTGATTCTCACCGTCACGCTGCGCTCGGCCAAGGCCGGCGTGCTGACCGGCATCCTGCTGGCGGTGGCGCGCATCTCCGGCGAAACCGCGCCGCTGCTGTTCACCGCGCTGAACAACCAGTTCTTCAACAGCAATATGAACCAGCCGATGGCCAACCTGCCGATCGTGATCTTCCAGTTCGCCATGAGCCCCTACGAGGACTGGCACAAACTGGCGTGGGCGGGTTCGCTGCTGATCACCTTCAGCGTGCTGACCCTGAACATCGTCGCCCGCTGGATGGGCGGCAGCAAAAATCAATCGAATTAAGGCATGACAACCATGGCTAGCCCCTCTACCAAGCTCGAGGTCCGCAACCTCAATTTCTTCTACGGCAACTTCCACGCGCTGAAAAACATCCAGCTGGAAATCGCCCCGCACAAGGTCACCGCCTTCATCGGCCCGTCCGGCTGCGGCAAGTCCACGCTGCTGCGCACCTTCAACCGCATGTACGAGCTCTACCCCGGCCTGCGCGCCGAGGGCGACATCATGCTGGACGGCCAGAACATCCTGGCGCGCGACATCGACGTCAACTTGCTGCGCGCCAAGGTGGGCATGGTGTTCCAGAAGCCCACCCCGTTTCCGATGTCGATCTACGACAACATCACCTTCGGCGTGAAGCTGTACGAGAAACTGTCCAAGGGCGAGATGGAAGACCGAGTGGAATGGGCGCTGCGCAAGGCCGCGCTGTGGGACGAGGTGAAGGACAAGCTCAAGCAGTCCGGCCACTCGCTGTCCGGCGGCCAGCAACAGCGCTTGTGCATCGCCCGCGCGGTGGCCTCCAAGCCGGAAGTGCTGCTGCTGGACGAACCGACTTCGGCGCTGGACCCGATTTCCACCGCCCACATCGAAGAGCTGATTCATGAACTGAAGGAGGACTACACCATCGCCATCGTCACGCACAATATGCAGCAGGCGGCGCGGGTGTCCGACTTCACCGCCTATATGTATCTGGGCGAGCTGGTGGAGTTCGGCAAGACCGACACCATCTTCACCACCCCGCAGCAGAAGGCGACCGAAGACTACATCACCGGCAAGTTCGGCTGACCCCTTCCCGCCGCCGCGGCTGGCGCGCATGACAAATATCGATGCCGCCAGCCGCGCACCATATATCACAGCCAGCACGCGATGCCGATGACATGATGAAAAATCATGGACTTAGCTGGCTTGCCCGCCGATGCTGTCAAGCTGATTTTGCCGTTTTCGCAGGCAAAACCACAGGGTTTATTTTTTTTTTATAAACACTTGACGCCATTGGCCTGGAACCCAACAATCCCGCCTTTACGATTATCGCAGACTCGCCATGCTGGACCTGTTCTCCGGGCTCGACACCCATGTAGCCATCACTTTGATGCTTTCGCTGGGCTTCGTGCTCGCATTTGAGTTCATCAACGGTTTTCACGATACCGCCAACGCCGTCGCCACCGTCATCTACACCCAGTCGATGAAGCCGCGCCTTGCCGTGTTCTATTCCGGCATCTGCAACTTCCTCGGCGTGATGAGCGGCGGACTGGCCGTGGCCTACGCCATCGTCCACCTGCTGCCGGTTGACTTGCTGATCTCGGTCAACACCACCCGCGGCATGTCGATGGTGTTCGCGCTGTTGGCCGCCGCCATCATCTGGAACCTGGGCACCTGGTATCTGGGCCTGCCGGCATCCAGCAGCCACACGCTGATCGGCGCCATCCTGGGCGTCGGCGTGGCCAACAGCCTGATCAACCACACTTCGCTGTCCCATGGCATCAACTGGGGCAAGGCGGTGGATGTCGGCGCCTCGCTGCTGGTTTCGCCGGTGGTCGGCGCGGTGGTCGCGGGCCTGATCGTCATCCTGCTGCGACGCTTCCGTCCGCACAGCAATGTGCACAAGACGCCATACCAGCGCCAGCAGGTCGAAGGCCGCAAGCATCCGCCGTTCTGGACCCGCTTCATGCTGATCGTGTCGGCGATGGGCGTCAGCTTCGCCCACGGCTCCAACGACGGCCAAAAGGGCGTCGGCCTGATCATGCTGGTGCTGATCGGCATCGTACCGGCCAAGTTCGTGCTCAACCTGGACAGCACCCCGTACCAGCTGGAACGCACCCGCGACGCGGCGCAGCATCTGCAGCAGTTCTACCAGCGCCATGAAGCGGATCTGTCCAAGATCATCGTCAAGTCCACCAGCACCAGCCAGTACGAATGCCACCCGCAGCAGACCGTCGCCACCGCGCAGAATCTGCTGACCCTGATGGGCGATGGCTCCGACTACCACAAGCTGAGCGCCTCGCAGCGCTGGGACGTGCGCACGCAGCTGTTGTGCCTGGACGACGCAGCCAAGAAGGCGTCCGCCCTGCCCAAGCTGAGCTCGGACGACAGGCAGCTGCTGGACAACCTGCGCAAGGACCTGACCACCACCACCGAATACGCGCCCACCTGGGTGATCGTCGCCGTCGCGCTGTCCTTGGGCATCGGCACCATGATAGGTTGGAAGCGCGTGGTGAAGACCGTCGGCGAAGGAATAGGCAAGAAGGATATGACTTACGCCCAGGGCGTGGCGGCGCAGACCACCGCGGCGGTCTCCATCGGCCTGGCCAGCTGGTTCGGCTTCCCCGTATCCACCACCCACGTGCTGTCCAGCGGGGTGGCCGGCACCATGATCGCCGACAAGGCCGGCCTGCAGATGGGCACCGTGCGCTCGATCGCGCTGGCTTGGCTGTTCACCCTGCCAGCGTCGATGGCGTTGGCCGGCGGCCTGTACTACCTGGCGGCGCAGTGGTTCTGATACCTGCTGCCCGCAATGAAAAAGCCACCGCTCGCGGTGGCTTTTTTCATGCTTGATCTGGGTCAAGGGAAAGGCTGGCTGCGCTTGAGCCTTTAATTCACACATTGCTAATATGTGCTGGCTTCATTAATGGTTTCTTTTGTTTGCAGCAATCCTCCCTCACCGCCGCGATTTCCCCCAATCGCGGCGGATTTTTTACGCTTTGAGAAACTGCTCCTTGCCGGCCAGCCAGCGCTCCAGGTGCGCGTCGGCCGCCTGCGGCCAGCGCTCCAGCAATTGCGGCGCCAAGTCCCGCGCCGCCTCCAGCAGCTGCTGGTCCTGCTCCAGGTCGGCGAAGCGCAGCATCGGCAAGCCGCTCTGGCGCGCGCCCAGGAATTCGCCCGGACCGCGGATCTGCAAATCCTGGCGGGCGATCTCGAAACCGTCGACATTCTCGTAGATCACCTTCAACCTGGCTTTGGCCAGATCGGACAGCGGGCTGTCGAACAGCAGCACGCATACGCTCCTGGCGCTGCCGCGCCCTACCCGGCCGCGCAACTGGTGCAGCTGGGCCAGGCCCATCCTCTCCGCGTGCTCGATCACCATCAGGCTGGCGTTGGGCACGTCCACCCCCACCTCTATCACCGTGGTGGCCACCAGCACGTCCAGCTCGCCACCGGCGAAAGCCGCCATCACCACCGCCTTTTCCGCCGCCTTCATCCTGCCGTGCACCAGGCCGATGCGGCGGCCTGGCAGGTCCTGCTGCAGCTGCTGGTGGCTATCCACCGCGGTCTGCAGTTGCAGGGCTTCAGATTCCTCGATCAACGGACACACCCAGTAGGCCTGCTGTCCCTCGGCACAGGTGCGCTCCACCAGGCCCACCACCTCGGGACGGCGCGGGTTGCCTATCAGCTTGGTGACGATAGGGGTGCGCCCGGGCGGCAGCTCGTCTATCACCGACACGTCCAGATCGGCGTAGAAGCTCATCGCCAGCGTGCGCGGGATGGGCGTGGCCGACATCATCAGCTGGTGCGGCTCCTCGCCCTTGCCTTGCAGCGCCAGCCGCTGGCCGACGCCGAAGCGGTGCTGCTCGTCGACGATCGCCAGCCCCAGCCTCTCGAAGCGCACATCGTCCTGGAACAGCGCATGGGTACCCACTGCCAGCCGGCAACGACCGGCGGCGATCTCCTCCAGCGCCTGCGCCTTGGCCTTTTTCCTCAGGCTGCCGGACAGCCAGGCCACGCCGATTCCCAGCGGCGCCAGCCAGCCGGACAATTTGAGATAATGCTGCTCGGCCAGGATTTCGGTCGGCGCCATCAGCGCCACCTGATAGCCCGCCTCGATGGCGGACAAGGCCGCTAGCGCGGCGACTATGGTCTTGCCGCTGCCCACATCGCCCTGCAGCAGCCGGTGCATCGGATGCGGCAGTGCCAGATCGGCGCGTATATCCTCCAGCACCCGGCGCTGCGCGGCGGTGAGCTGGAACGGCAGGTTTTGCAGTAGGCGGGCGCTCAGACTGCCATCGCCGACGATGCGCGGCGCGCTGCCCTGCCGGCGCGCGCGGTAGGCCAGCCGCATAGACAGCTGCTGCGCCAGCAGCTCGTCGAACTTCAGCCGCTGCCAGGCCGGCAGCCGCGGATCGGCCAATTGCTGCGCCGACCATTCCGGCGGCGGCTGGTGTAGCAGGCGGATCGCCTCGGCGAACGGCTGCAAGGCCAGCGGCTCCAGGAGCGGCGGTGGCAACACCTCGCCCAATTGCTGCAAACGCAGCTCGCCATGCACCAGCTTGCGCAGCATCGGCTGGGTCAGGCCGTTCACCGTGGGATAGACCGGGGTGAGGCTTTCCGCCAGCGGCGCGCCTTCGCGCACTTCGCGCGTTTTGGGGTGGACCATCTCGTCGCCCAGGAAACCGCGGCGGATTTCCCCCAGCGCGCGCACGCGGCTGCCTTCGGCGAACTGCTTGATCTGGCTGGGATAGAAATGGATGAAGCGCAGCAACAGCACGCCGCTGCCGTCCTCGATCTGCACCCGCAGCTGCTTGCGCGGCTTGAAGCTGACCTCGTGCGAGACGACGGCGCCCTCCACCAGCACCGGCTGGCCATAGGGCGCGTCGGCGATAGGATAAAGATGGGTTTCGTCCTCGTAGCGCAGCGGCAGGTGCAGCACCAGGTCGAAGCGGCGGCGTATGCCCAGCTTCTCCAGCTTTTTGGCCAGCGCAGCCGGCACCGTGGGCGGCTGGTTGGCAAGATCGGTCGGCGGAGTCATGAGGGCAGATTGTACTCAAGAATGCAAAAGGCGGAAGCGGCTTGACGCCGGCTTCCGCCCAGTCCGTTCAGACAGAGCGCTGCCGCTTACTGCTGACGTTCCCAAACCTGACTGCGGAAAAAGGGACCGATATAGCCGCGCACGCGCAGCTTCTTGCCGTCTTCCATCAGCTTGGCGCCGGAGGTGTAGATTTTGCCGGACTTGGGATCGAGGATCTGGCCGTCGCTCCACTCGTCGCCCTGCTTCTTCAGGCCCCACAGGATCTGCATGCCATTGACCGGCTTGCCCTTGTTGGCGCCGTCGCACTTGTCGCATACCGCTTCCGGATGCAGGTAGAGCTTGATCACCTTGCCGGTCAGCTCGCCGTTGGGGCCTTCGTTGATCTGCACCAGCGCCTTGGCCTGGTGGGTTTCGTCGTCTATGGTCTTCCACAGGCCGGCGGCGCTGCCAGCCAGAGCCAATTGGCTGGCCAGGCCCAGCGCGGTAGCCAGGCAAGCGGCTTTGGCGATTCGAATCATGATGTTTTCCTCGTTCATTTGTTATGAAACAACAGTTTGGAGCAGCGACTCTAGGATGCCAACAGCAGGCCGCATCGTCAAGCCGCCGCGCCGTCACAATTTGAACTCGCCCCGCCCCATAGGCCATGTCCGGCCGCCCACCCGCACCTGCCCGGCGGCGTCGATATCCAGGTAAAGCCTGTTTGGCCGGTCTATCGCCTCCCCCTGCTCCAGTCGCCAGGACAAGGGCGCAAGGCCGTTCAGCACGCACCAGCCGCCCAGGTTGGCGCAGGCGCTGCCGGTGCCCGGGTCCTCGATCACCGCACCCTGCTGCTCAAAAAACAGCCGCACGGCGGCGACGCCGTCCTGCTGATGCCAGACGTAGGCGACGCTGCGTCCCGGGCGCAGGGTGGCGTGGCGGCGGAACAAGGCCGGATCGGGTTGCGCGCGCAATACCGCCTCGCGGCTGGCCAGGCCGATCAACAGTTGCTCGCTGCCGGCGTTCAGCCATTGCGGATCCTGCGCGATGTCGCTCGGCGACAGGCCCAGCATCGCGGCCGCCTGTTCACGGCCACAATCCGCCGGCCGCGCAGTGGCGGCCGGCGCGCTCAGGCGGAACAGGCCGTCCCGATACAGGATGGGGATCAGGCCGGAACGGGTGCGCAGCGCGAAGCTGTCGCCGACCTCGCCGCGCGCGTGCAGCACCGCCGCGCTGCCCAGCGTGGGGTGGCCGGCGAACGGCAATTCATAATTTGGCGTGAAAATACGCAGGCTGGCCGCGGCTTCGCTATCGCCGGGGAGCAGGAACACGGTTTCCGACAGGTTGAACTGGCGGGCGATCAGTTGCATGTCCGCGTCGGACAGGCCGGCAGCATCCGGGAACACCGCCAGCGGATTGCCGCCGAAACGTTGTTCGGCAAATACATTGACAAGCTCGAAACGGTAAGTCGGCATCAATCGTCCTTATATAAATGGCATGCCCGATCCTGCATCTGATCCTCCACCTTGGCAAGTCTGAGCTTCAAGCGATCCAACTCCTTGACTGCCTGTCCCTGATACAGGCTTTGCCGCAGTGATGCCTGCTTGTCCGCCAGCCTCTGGCAATGTTGCCGTTCCACCAGCCATTTCTTGCGGCCCGCCTGCCGTTCGCGCTGCGCCGCCTTTTCCTCAGCCTGGCGCGCCTTGTCGCGCTTGCCGGCCCAATCTTGCAACTCTTTGCCATACTGCTGCCGCGACGCGCGCTGCCTCGCCTCCTGTTCGATCACACTCAATGACTGGCGCCCATCCATCTCCAGCCTGCTGCTGCCGACTGGGCATGGTTGCTGGCTATAGCTGGTCCGTCCGTCGCCATCGCGGCATTTGAAAATCTGCGCCTGGCAGACGGCGGCGGACAACAACAGACAAACCGGCAGTAAACCCTTCATTGCGCACTCCCAGTCGATTCATTTGCCGCAACATGCCAAATCCGGCCGGATCCGGCCACTGTCAACAAGATCACCGACTCGCGGCGCCCGCATGCCGCCCCCCCATACCCGCAAAAAAGCCCCGGGCGCAAACCCGGGGCTTTTTCATTCGATGCGGTTGAAACTTACAGCACCATCACCGCTTCGGCCTCCACCAGCACGCCCTTGGGCAAGCTGGCCACGCCGACGGCGGCCCGCGCCGGGTAAGGCTGGCTGAAGTACTGCGCCATGATTTCGTTGAAAGTGGCGAAGTTGGACAGGTCGGTCAGGTAGGCGTTGAGCTTGACGATCTGGTCCAGGCTGCCGCCGGCGGCTTCGCACACCGCTTTCATGTTCTTGAATACCTGGTGGGTTTCGGCAGCGAAGCCGCCTTCCACCACGGCCATGCTGGCCGGGTCCAGCGGGATCTGGCCGGACAGGTAAACGGTGTTGCCTGCCTTGACGGCCTGCGAGTAAGCGCCGATGGCGGCCGGAGCCTTGTCGGTGTGGATGATTTCCTTAGCCATTATTCATCTCCTTCTTTCAGGAACAGGGTGAGCAGATCGTTGAGAAAACGTTGGCCCTTCAACGTGGGCCGGATGATGGCCGCGTCGCGCAGCAGCAGGCCTTGCGCCTCGGCTTCGGCCAACTGGCGCTGGATCGACAGCAGCGGCAGGGCAGTGCGCTCCTGGAACAGCCGGCTCTCGAAGCCGCCGGTCAGGCGCAGCAGGTTCATCATGAATTCGAACGGCAGGTCGGCGCGTGCGACGCGCTGCTCGCTCTGCAGCGGCATGCCCTCCGCCACCGCGCGGATATAGGCCGCCGGCTGCTTGTGCCGCATCTGGCGCGCGATGCCCTGGTGGCTGCTGATCTTGCCGTGGGCCCCGGCGCCGATGCCGACGTAGTCGCCGAACTGCCAGTAGTTGAGGTTGTGGCGGCTGTGGCGGCCGGGCTTGGCGAAAGCCGAGGTTTCGTAGTGCTCGAAGCCGGCCACTGCCAGTCGCGACTCCAGCGCCTCCTGCATGTCGGCCGACGTCTCGTCGTCCGGCAGGTTCTTCGGCGTCTGCGCCGCGAACAGGGTATTGGGCTCTATCGTCAGGTGGTAGGCCGACAGGTGGGTAATGCCGTAGGACAGCGCGATATCGAGGTCGGACAGCGCCTCATCCAGTGTCTGGCCCGGCAGCGCGTACATCAGGTCCAGGTTGACGTTGTCGAAGTGGGTCAGCGCGATTTCCACCGCGCGCTTCGCCTCGTCGCCGTCATGAATGCGGCCCAGCGATTTGAGATGCCGGGGGTTGAAGCTTTGGATGCCGATGGACAAGCGGTTGATGCCGGCCTCGCGGTAGCCGCGGAAGCGGTCTATCTCGAAGGTGCCGGGATTGGCCTCCATCGTGATCTCGGCATCCGGATGCAGCTTCATCCGCGCGCGGACGCCGGCCAGCAATACATCCATCGCCTGCGGACTGAACAGGCTGGGCGTGCCGCCGCCCATGAAGATGCTGGTCAAGGGCCGGCCCCATACCGCCGGCAGGCTGAATTCCAGATCGCGCAACAACGTATCCACGTACGCCATCTCGTCGAAGCCGCTCTTGGGCTCGTGCGAGTTGAAGTCGCAGTACGGGCACTTGCGTATGCACCATGGGAAATGGATATACAGCGCCAGCGGCGGCAGTTCGCGCAGGCCGCCCTTCAGCGCCGACAGGTCCACCACGCTCATGCCAGCGCCTTCAGCTTGGCCAGCAGCGCCGCCAGCGCCTGGCCGCGGTGGCTGACGCGGTTCTTCTCCGCCGCGTCGAGCTCGGCCACGCTGCAGCCGTGGCTGGGCAGATGGAAATAGGGATCGTAGCCGAAGCCGCCGTCGCCGGCCGGCCGCTCGCTCACCTCGCCCAGCCAGATGCCGTCCGCCACCAATGGCTGCGGATCGTCGGCGTGGCGCACCAACACCAGCACGCAGTAATACCAGGCGCGGCGGTTGGCCTCGCCCTCGAGCTTCTCCACCAAGAGCGCGTTGTTGCGCGCGTCGGACTTCGGTTCGCCGGCGAAGCGGGCGGAAAACACCCCGGGCGCGCCGCCCAGCGCTTCCACGCAGATGCCGGAATCGTCGGCCAGCGCCGGCAGGCCGGTGAGGCGGCTGGCATGGCGCGCCTTCTCCAGCGCGTTCTCCAGGAAGGTGTGGTAGGGCTCCGGGCATTCCGGCACATCGAAATCGCGCTGCGGCCGCACCGTGATGCCAAGCTCGGCGAACAGCGCGCCGAACTCCTTCAGCTTGCCTGCATTGTTGCTGGCGAGAACCAGTTGATCGAACATTGTATTCATCTTTCCTGACTAGGCCGCCAGCTTAGCGGCTGACCTTCACTTCCGTCCACATCCGCGCCATCAAGCGGCGCTCCTGCGGCGTCAATTCGCGCAATACCGTCCACTTTTTCGCCTGTTCCGGGCTGGGATTGATCACTGGATGGCTTTTCAGGTCGGCGCGGAAGTAAGGGCTGGCCGTGGCCACCGGGTTGGTGGCGCCGTTGAGGTTGGTGAGCTGGGCGGCGTTTTTGCCGTCCAGCATGAAATTGATGAACTGGTGAGCCAGGTCCGGCCGCCTGGCGCCGGCCAGTATCGCCATTGTATCCACGCCCAGCTCGTTGCCTTCGCGCTGCGGCACATTGCCGATATGAAACGGCCGCCTGGCCAGGCGCGCGTCTTCGCCGGCCTGGAAGAATTCGCTGGAGTAGCCCAGCGCCACCCAGATATTGCCCACCGCCAGCTGTTTCAGGTAGCTGGCGTTGGAGAAGGCCGCCCAGTACGGCTTGGCCTTGCGGATCACGTCGCGCGCGGCGCGCATGTCGGCTTCGCTGGCCCGGTTCGGGTCTTTGCCCAGATAGAACAGCGCGGCGGCGAACACCTCGCGCGAGCTGTCCAGCACCGTCACCTTGCCCTTGATCTTCCGCAGCGCCGCGGGATCGAAGATCACCGACCAGCTGCCGGGATCGACGCCCAGCTGCTTGAGCTTTTCCACGTTGTAGCCGACCGAGGTCAGCGTCAGCACGGTGGGAACGGTGTAGCGGTTGCCCGGATCATAGGCCTGCGAGCGGTAGGCCGGCGCGACGTTCTGCAGATTGGGAATCTTGCCGTGATCGAGAGCTTGCAGCAGCTTCTGTTTGGTCATCGCCTGGATCACGAAGCTGGACGGGAACACCATGTCGTAGCCCTTGGCGCCGGCGGCCAGCTTGGCCAGCATTTCCTCGTTGTCACCGTAGTAGTCCTGCACCACGCGGCAGCCGCAACGCTTCTCGAACTGGCGCACGATGTTGTCGGACAGCGAGCCGCTCCAATTGTAGATGTGCAGCACGTCATCGGGACCCGCCTGGGCCAGGCCGGACGACAGAGACAAAGCCAGCATCAACTTCTGCAATTTCTTCACTTGGGATTCACCTCCAGACAGTCATGCCGGGCATGACAACAAAGACAAAGGGCGGCCCGGGCCGCCCAAAACGGCCGCAGGACGCGCCGGCGGCTCGCGATGGCAACACGGGCTAAGCGCGGCGGCCCTGCAGCGTCGCCTGCAGCGCCTGGCTAAGCAGGCCGGCGTCGGCTCCGTCCAGCAGCTTGGCGTCGGACAGCATGCGGCGCCAGTTGCGCGCGCCCGGCATGCCCTGGAACAGGCCCAGGATGTGGCGGGCGATGTGGCGCAGATGGCTGCCGTCGCCCAGGCGGGCGCTGACATAGGGCAGCATGGCATCCACCACCCGCTCGCGTTCCGGCGCCGCCGCCTGCTCGCCGTAGAACAGCGCGTCCCAATCGGCCATCAGCCACGGGTTGTGATAGGCCTCGCGCCCCACCATCACCCCGTCGACGTGCTTCAGATGCTCGGCGATTTCGGCATTGGTCTTCACTCCGCCGTTGAGCAGGATTTCCAGCTCCGGCCGCTCACGCTTCAGCCGGTAGACGTAGTCGTACTTCAAGGGCGGGATTTCGCGGTTTTCCTTGGGGCTGAGGCCCTTCAGGATGGCGTTGCGGGCATGGACGATGAAGGTGCGGCAACCGGCGTCGGCCACCACATCGACGAATTCGCGCAAGTAGTCGTAATGCTCGACCTGGTCGATGCCGATGCGGTGCTTGACGGTGACGTCGATGTCCACCGCGTCGCGCATCGCCTTGACGCAGTCCGCCACCAATTGCGGCTCGGCCATCAGGCAGGCGCCGAAAGCGCCTTTCTGCACTCTTTCAGACGGGCAGCCGACGTTGAGGTTCACTTCGTCGTAGCCCCATTGCTGCGCCAGGCGCGCGCAGCGCGCCAGCTCGGCCGGCTCGCTGCCGCCCAGTTGCAGCGCGACCGGGTGCTCGGCGTCGTCGAAGCGCAGGTGGCGCGCCACGTCGCCGTGCAGCAGCGCGCCGGTGGTCACCATCTCGGTGTACAGCCAGGCGTTGCGAGTGATCTGGCGGGCGAAGTAGCGGTAGTGGCGGTCGGTCCAGTCCAGCATCGGCGCCACGCTCATGCGTCGGGACGGTCTATTCCCGTGAGATTCTTGACTGGCGCGGGTTTCAGCGCCATTTGGTGCAGTCTTGTTTACGTTCATTCCGGCTGATTTCCGCCTATTTCCGTCACGCCGGTGCTACACAAAGTGCGACTTTCAGGAGCTATGGCACCACTCGCTCTCATTGCGTAGTGCCTGCCTTCCCGTCTTCAAGGCGGCGTTGACTAAGCATTTGAATAAACGAAGAATTATCCCCCTTACCCCACGCCGGGGTCAAGTTTGGCAAGCAGACATCTGTCAATCATGCAGTAGCGGATCACCCCGCTTGCTGGACATCCGCCCTACGCGAAATCATTCACCGTAGAGCGGAATATATGTCGAAAGACCCACCAGTTGGCATACCAAGATGGCTAATGAAAAACTCAAAGATGCCGATGCTCTCCAATCGCTTGGCGACATCGCGGCGGACTGGACGTCCCATCGCACCTCCAATTTGAAGCTCGCCAATCAACAGCAAACTGAATGGCACGTTGCCAGACATGCGTCAATTGCTCAACATGCCCTATGCTATTGAAAATCTTCCCCATAAAAAAATGACTATACCTAATTACAAGCCAGTCTCTAAAATTGATAGACAACTTCTTTTTTGTCATTTCTCTTCAAAATAGACGGATAATACAAATAGATACAAAAACAAAAAACAAGAACTCCATTAAACATCATTGCCAAAGGTAGTGACAGTAGAGATAAGATGCTTTGCAATAAATTTAATTCATTTCTAAAATACGATAAGAATATAAGGATAATGTAAACAGGCATAATCTTTACCAGTGCTGACACTGAGACACCAAGAGAAATACCAACACGTTTCATCGGCAATTCTTGACTTCCACGCTTGAACAGGAAAAAACCATCTGTCTCTTTATATATTTGATTTCGCAAATCAGGTGTATAGAATATTTTTTTAAACCCACGAGCCATCCTATAGGCCCACCATGCATTTACTGTTATAGAGAAAAATAAAATTAAAACACTGATCAAAGAAAATTTTGAAACATGAATAAATTGGCCCAAAAGGGTCATATCAAAAAACATAGAAATAGGAAGTATAGACAAGAATGACAATACTCCAAACTCGATTTGTTTTTTCTCCCTCTTGAATTGAAGGGCTATTAGGTAAGCGACTCCTAACGTCAGAACGACATAGCAGAGTATAGATACCACATCGCTTAAAGATCCTTGGTATAGCATTGAGTTCAGAGCAAGTGCTATTGTCAGAAAAACAGCCATCGAGGCAAGGCACAAGCGCTCCAAGACATGAAAAATTCCCTTGTCTATTCTCAATTAAAACACTCCTTCCAAAGAGAATTTTTCATATTCACTTCCAAATTTATTTTTCAAATAATTCCAATTTGAAGATATCTTTTTTTCTGCCTCTCTCAGCAAGGGGGCTAAATATGCTGCCATGCCATCGCCATTCCCATCATTCACGAGAGCTTTTCCAATCATTTTATCCGAAGCATCCGCCACGTAAGAAAAAGCTAAGGTTAATACAATGGTTATCGCCCCAATTGCAAGAATTGCCATTGAACTACCCACAATTATGCACCACAGCGCTCCAATAATCGCTACTGCAAAAGATGTTATGTAAGCAACTAATATTGCCTTCAATAACGAAACGAATATATTAGCAAACAAGTCATACCCATCTTTCTTTGCATCAGCTTGCCACTCTGCTACCGCGGTTGCTGATGAGAATATAAAGGTGATCAGAGCATTACCTTTTACTGTTGAGCGCGCAGCTTGCCATGCCGAAGAGAAAGTACTTTTTACATCTCCCGCCCCATAAAAAATCTTCAAAACATTTTCATTTTTTATGCCAAACCCGCCAGCGCCAAAAACAGGATTGTTCCTGCTGTATCCTGAAAAGTATATTCTCAGCTTTCCTCTTACATAATGAAAGCGGGCTTTTACCAACTGCGTCCCTTTGCTGGTTTTGGTGTCAATTGCATGCCTCAGCCATTCCCAATTATCTGCCACATATGCAGTTGTTCCTGCTAACTGCCCATAAAGCCAGTTACGCGTGGCCACCTTGCTGGGGTCATAGTTATACAATCCAGTCCCATCCCCGCCCTTTTTAAAATGCTCCCACAATTCCGCAGGAGCAGTTTTAACATTCAAATCCACAACCTGAACAATTTGATGATTATCCACAACAGGCTTCATATCCGCAGCGTGCACTTTGACTGGGTTTGAATTGTAAGGGTTTAGGTTATTCAGTTCAAGCATCGACGTTCCGTGAGGATGCACAGCTGAGCCTGCTTCTTTTTTTGGACTGCCAGACAAACTAATCATGAATGGGGCAGGTTTGTCCCTGGGTGCACTTCCATAATTATTTACATCTATAGCATTTACCTTGAACTGGCCAATCAATCCCCCGGGCAAAGATTCAATAACTAAACAGCCTTTAAAATCACGAGAAACCCAAAGATGGAGTTTTTCTCCATCCTTAAAAATAACATGCTGTTTCTTTTTGTATTGTATTAGTTGCTTGTCACGGTCACAGTAGAAATCAGATTGGATCGATCTTGCAAGGTATGTATCGCCTTTCTTGATATTAATTTCAACGATTACATCCCGGTGCTTTTTTAGAATAATTCGATTAGCACACCCCGTCATTACCCCTTTTGCATTTTCGCCAGGGAGATCAATATATACGATATTTTCCGGAAGCATTTTGCCTTGCATAATTTAATTTTTCCGACGCGCTTCTTGCGAAGCAATGAAGTTATCAAAGTCCACATTTTCCAGCTTAAACCATCCTGAATCATCAGGACTGGCTGATAATTCACCACCATCTCGCGTGCGAAGTTTGATGGCTTTTTCGGCAGGACTGTTTCCATCAACATCTTCATAGCGAATATGTAGATCTGCTTTTCTTCCTTCCTGCTTAAAAGCGCTTGCCAAATTAGTTGGACCGCTCAGGCTATGGCGAGCCCCCTTAATGCTGACCTCGCCGGGACAATGCACCTCAATATTGCCGCCAGCAATCCGAATGTAGCCGCCACCGCTAGCGAGCAGCACTTCCTGACGGGCGGCGATCTGCACCCTGCCCTTTACCGAAGTGATGGTGAGGTCCTTATCTGCTGTCAGCTCCATCGCATCGCTCTGCGCCTGGACTTGTACCTTGCCCTTGGCAGCAATCAGCTTCATGGCCATCTTGTCTTGCACCCCGGCCACGAACAGGCTGATGTGTTGACCGACATTGTGCAGCCAGCGTCGTCCCGTGCTGTGGTTGGCATCGCGCTGAGCGACCAAGTTGAGATTGGTGCCGGCTGAGACGGTTTGGCTTTGCTCGGTAACGCTGGCGATGCCAGCGGGCCCCGAAAGAACGATCAATGGTTGCTGGCCTGGTTGATCCTTGGCCGTCTTGCCGTCCTTGTCGGTATTGCTGCCGGCTTCCCAAGCCTTGAGGGCATCCAGATGATGCATCAGATGGCCATCAGGCTGCTTGCTGCCCTTGGCGTTGTCCGGGCTGATCTCTTCAGGACCCGTTTCCATGGTATCGGCGAGCTGGCCGGTGGCGGTTTCCGCCAGCGCCTGACTCAGCGCGACGGCGGACTGCAACTGGCTTTGCGCATGCTCGCGCGCCAGCTGATTGCCGCCGGCGCCGTTCTGCGCTTCGGTCGACAAGAGCAGACCATGCACGGCGCGGATGGCGCCGTGCTGGTCGGTGCGCAATTCGAAGCCTTCGCCGCGCGGCTGGGCCTTGCCGTTGCTGCGCGGGTGGGTGAGGAAGCCTTGGTTCAGCTGGGTCTTGCCGGATTCGGAGCTGAGTTTGGCGCGCACTTCGCCGGGTGTGTCGTCAAACAGCAGCTCGTTGTAGCCACCGCCCTGGTGTTCTTTCGATTTAATGCCGGACAGCTTTTTGTTGGCGGGGAGCGCGCCAGCACCGCTGAAGTCGGGCGTCGGGTGGCTGCCGTTGTAGAACACGCCGGTCACCAGCGGGCGGTCGATGTCGCCTTCGATGAAGTCGACCAGCACTTCCTGGCCGATGCGCGGGATGAACTGGTGGCCGAAACCAGCCCCGGCGCTAGGCATGGCTACGCGCAGCCAGCAGCTGGATTTGTCGTCGAGGTTGGCGCCGAAGGTTGTATGCTCCTCTGGCCGTTGCCAGTGGAATTGCACCTTGATGCGGCCCTGGTCGTCGGTGTAGATCTCGTCAGCGGCTTGGTCCGTCGGTTCTGCCGGGCCGACCACGGTGGCGGTCTGCACGCCGCGCGATTTGGGCTTGGCCAGCGCGGTGCCGGCATAGGCCGGGGTCAACGGAATGCCGCGGCGCTGAGTCTGCAGGGCGGTGGTGAACGGGGCGGCGTCGGTTTGGGCGCCGACGTGCTGGGCCAGATCCTTCGGCAGGTTGTTGCGCACCTGGAAGCGCTGGCCGGTGACCACGAATTCGCGGTGTTGCGGGCTATCAGTTTCATGTGCCGGATGGTCGTCCAGGTGGAACCATTGGCCCGGCTGCAGGCCGCGCACGGTGCCGCTAGCGCTGAAGGACTTGGCCTGCTGATCATGCGCCTGCTGGCGCAGCTGGGCGTAGCGGCCCAGCTGTTCATCGTCGCCGGCGTAATACAGGCCCGGCGCGTCGTATTGGGTCAGGCTGCTCTGCAGCGACTGGCCGGCCTGGCCTTGTTCGATGCGGCTGCCGTCTTCGCTGTGCTGGGTGGAGACGGGCTTGTAGTCGTAGCTGGCCAGCGCCACGCTGCTGGGCACGATCTGACGGGCGGCTTGCCATTCGGTCAGGCCGTCTTCGTCTTCGGTGGCGTCGGCGCGGTGAAAGCGCACGCGGCTCAGGGGGGCGGCCGGCAGGCTGTGCGGGTCATCGAACACCGCCAGCTGAACTTGCGGGCCATCGTCGTCTTGATGGAGGAAGCGCCAGGCGTAGCCTTCTTCGTGCATCAGGCGGACGATGAATTCGTAATCGCTCTCGCGGTATTGCAGGCAGTAGCTGCGCGGCTGGGCCGGCTGCACCTGGATGGACAGGGTCTGCACCCGGGCGAAGGCCGGATTGCTCTGCTGATGTTCGCTCAGTATCTGCTGGATGATGTCCGGCACCGTCAGGTCCTGGAACACGCGCGAAGTGCGACGGTGACGCAGCAACGCGAACGGCGGTTCGATCGTCAGCTCGTACTTGGCGAAGCCGCCATGGGCGCCGGCCAGTCTGGCCTCGCCTACCACGCCGCAGCGGATGGACTCGCCGCCCGAAGCATCCTCGATGCCGATGCGCGCCGGCTGGCCCAGCAGCGACTTCAGTTCGATATGGGTGTCCGGCGACAGGCAGGTCAGCGTGTAGCGGTAAGGTTGGGACAGACCCTCTTCGGCCTGCAGGCTAAGCGGCAGCAGCTGCTCGGCGGCGATCTGCCCGGTACCCAGCTGCAAAGTCAATACCCGTCGATCTTGGCCAAAGGCGGAGGCGAAACTGGCCAGCAGTGCGTTCAAATCCATCCGATTCCCAAATAAAAATACCCTCCAAAGAGGGTATGTCATTGAACTAAAAGGGGATAAGGATTTTATGATGCCCTGCAAGCATCAACAAGCTGGTCTCGTCAGAAAGTCGACAAACCTACACTAAAGTACAGGTGAAAACTCATTTAATGTCACTTCCTTGAAAGAGAACATGCTGCACCTGCCTACCTGCCAGGACAGGCCAAAGTAGCGTACTCAAGCGTACCGGAAGCTGGCGCCAACCGTTGAAGCATACCAGTGTTACCATCCAAGCCATGCCTAACCCATGAGCAGGTCCTACTATGTACGACGAAAATGACTTGATTGAATCCCCGTTGCAACAGCAATACACCGTCAAGGGCAAGACCGTAGAAGTGTGTATTTACCGCTTGCCTGACACGGGATGGACGCTCGAAATTGTGGATGAGTACAACAATTCCATCGTCTTCGACGGCGAGTTTGAGTCCGACCAAAAAGCATTCGATCTTTTCCTGAAAGAAGTGGAACAGGAAGGAATCGAATCGATGATAGGCCCACGACCGGGCGCATCATTGCACTAACACAGCATCTGTATCCGATGGCGAACGACTGCATTGGGCGATAACGCGTTTCATTGCGCAACAAGCATGATAATCCGGAATGACAAAGCCGCCTTGGTGTCCCAGGCGGCTTTGTCATTCGGTGCATTCGACAGTGCTACAGCGCAAAAACAACAACGCCAATCAATTGAAATTTATTGGATTTTACGACCAGTAGCGCCGATCCAGCATAGGCGCCACGCTCATGCGCCGGGACGGTCTATTCCCGTGAGATTCTTGACTGGCGCGGGTTTCAGCGCCATTTGGTGCAGTCTTGTTTACATTCATTCCGGCTGATTTCCGCCTATTTCCGTCACGCCGGTGCTACACAAAGTGCGACGGCACCACTCGCTCTCATTGCGTAGTGCCTGCCTTTTCGCCCTCAAGGCGGCGTTGACTAAGCATTTGAATAAACCAAGAATTATCCCCCTTACACCGCGCCGGGGTCAAGTTTGGCAAGCAGTCATCTGCCAAGCTCTCAGCGGCGGATCGCCCCGTGAACGGGGCATCCGCCCTACGCGAAATCGTCCACTGTTGGGCTGAATCCCGGTGAAGCCGGGAGTTCCGCCGCGGCGTTGACGTAGTGGAGATATCTGGGGTACGCGGTGATTTGTGCAACAAAGCCCGTTTGCATCAATAAAATGCCCGCACAAACCATTGAGTCATGATTAAAAAAATCTATCTTTAGAAAAATAATTAAAATTACCAAAGCTAATATCTGAGTAATAACCCCCAAAAAAGTCAACTCCTTATCACCATACTTACGATACCCAAAAAACAATGCAACATGCAGCTTTGACGAAACCTTTTTATCTGGCGTAAATAAAAAATGAAACTTATCACCATTCAACTCACACAGCCTTTTTTGAAACATTGCTCCTACTGCCGCCAAGGCAATAAATAGCATAACTATCACTTAGACACCCCTTTTAGTGGAATCGAAACAGAACCTTGCACTTTAGAGCCAACAAACTCACCCAATCCTACACCAACTTGCGTTTGCAAGAACGCCCCATTCTTACTAACACCTATTGTGGCCCCATAAGAGAACAAAGCACCTCCATTCACTGAAGCCTGAGAATGAATACCGTCAGGATTACCATATACATTTGTCGTCACCCCTACAAATCCATTTAAACCCTGACCAACTACTGGGTTAGCAGACCAGCCTCCCTTACTATCCAAAGTAACCTGAATACCAACTCCATAGGCTATCTGACCTGAGACTGTTCAGCTCTGGTTATCAGAAAGAAAGCTATAATTCTTTGCACTTCTCTCAGGATAGAAAGAAACATGATCCTTTTCCCCCACCACAACATCAATATTAGGTCTCACTTGAGCAACTGAGGAGTCCCGAATCAACTTGTCAATTTTCTTGGAGTACCCGTCACGACACTTTTGATCTGGGCAGATTTTCTGTGCGGCTACCAAGCCTTGCGATTTTAACTGCTCATCCTTCCCAAACTCATTATTCTCCATCTCCGTCTTCGCCGCATTCACCGTCGTTGCGGCCGTGTTCGCGCCGCCCGTACTGGCCGCCACGCCCGTCACCAGGGCATTGACCAAATTCTCGCGCTGCAACTTCTCTTCCGCTGTCATCTTGTCGGCATTGGTGTGCTGGATGGCGTCCAGCGCATTATTCAGCGCCACGCTGGCCGCCCCGCCCGCCGCCCCCGCGCCGCAGCTCTGGCCGCTGGCATTCGCGCCGACGCAAGCCAATGCAGCGTGCAACACCGCGCGGACGGTTTCGCTTTCTACCTTGGGGTTCTGGTCTTTCTCCAACTGGTCCGCCAGCTTTTTCACTTCCTGCGCACCCAGTCCCTGCAGGTAAGCGATGCCGGCGTTCTGCGCCATGCCGGCCAGGCCATTGGCCACGTTGCCCCCTATGCCGGCCGTAACGGCGGTGAGGATCTGGCTGTAGCTACCGCCCGGCGCCCACTTGGCGGCATCATCCGCAGCAGCCTGCAATTGCGCTCTTTCCGTCTCGCTCTTGCTCGGGTCAAAATTCGCCTTGTCCGCAGCCTCCTTCGCCGCCTTGTTGGCCATGAAGGTGCCCACCTGCTGGTTCAGAAAAATAGGGGAACAGACCACGTTTTCCATCAACACAACCTGATGAAATTAAACGTGGTCTATCCCCTTTCCCCCACCTTTTCCCAAAAACGGAGACTGTCAGATCAAGTCTGAACTTCGACGTCTAAAATGGGGCAGCTATTTTCCTCGAAGGAAAATAAAAATAATTAAGCAAGCCGCAAAAAACAAATATCCAATGAGAGATCTTCTGCCACTTACTAGCTTTAGCATATTTATCTCGATCCAAACCGGGAGTCGTCATTAATTACCTTTCCTGAATTTTTCTGAATAGCTGACAGGTGAAATTTAGAATCCAGGCGACGCCCCCCCCCCCCGTTTTCAGTAGCAGAGGGCTTTAGAGTCCGGAGCTAATTTACCTGATTTTTCAGCGAGTGATTTGGCGTAAGCTGCCGGCGTCAAACCACCAATGGACTTCTTGGGCCTTTCGTCGTTGTATTCCCGCCGCCAAGCTTCGATGACGACCTGGGCATGGCGTAGGCTGGTGAACCAGTGTTCGTTCAGACACTCATCGCGGAAGCGTCCGTTAAACGATTCGATATAAGCGCTCTGATTGGGCTTCCCCGGCTCGATGAGAAACAGCTGAACCCCACGGGCGTGTGCCCAGGTCAACATGGCACGGCTGCAGAATTCCTTCGAGAAGGCGTGCTTGCGACACAGCTCGGCAATCGGCATGCCTGCCTCCGCTTCGCGCAGAAATCGGATGATCTGTTCTGATGCCGCCATTCCATTCTGCCTGACCATCAAAAACCTGTTTGGATTGCCTTTACGGCAGACCATCGGTTTCATGCAAAGCCTGATCAAGTTGGCGGGCCTGGACTGGGGCGTCCCAGATTACAGCACGCTATCCAGCCGGCAGCAGACGCTGCAGGTCAAGATTCCCAACCAGAAAAGCTCAGGCGCGCTGCATCTGCTGGTGGATAGCACTGGGATCAAAATGCTGGGCGAAGGCGAGTGGAAAACCAAGAAGCATGGCGCGGAGTATCGCCGGCAATGGCGCAAGGTGCATTTGGGCATCGATGCGAAAACCCTGCAAATCCGCGCCATGGAGGTGACAGACAAGCGCCAGGGCGATGCGCAAATGCTGCCTTCGCTCTTGGTGCAAATCCCGGTCGATGAGCCGATAGCCTGCGTGAGTGGCGAGGGGCTTTCGATACCAAGGCATGTCATGAGGCGATTGCCGCGCGCGGCGCAATCGAGTGCATCCCGACGCGCAAGAATGCGCGGCCGTGGAAAGGAAGTTGGCCGGGTGTGCTGGCTCGAAACGAGATTCTGCGGGCCACCAAGCGATTGGGCAGGGCGATCTGGAAACGCTGGAGTGGCTACCATCGCCGCAGCTTGGTCGAAACCAAGATGCATTGCTTCAAGTTGCTGGGTGAAAGGGTGACAGCCCGGCGCTTCGATGGCCAAGTGGCAAAGCTGCAAGTGCGTGCCGCCATCTTGAACCGCTTCAGCATGCAGGGCCGTCCGCGCACGGTGGCTGTGGCATAAATCTGTTTGGGGAAAGGGGAAGCTCGCCCTGTCCAGGATTTATGCAACAGCGCCGTCAAACACCCGTCCTCTCCAATGAAGTGGCAGGTTCTGGATGCCCGTTTCGCTTGCCGTTCGACCGCAAGACACGGCGCATGGATAAATAGCAAGCATGAACAACGCCGCCATCCGACCAAGTCAGACTCAGTGCCTGCGAGCCAGGAAAGCATCAGATTTTATTCTATATGAATATTTTGTGCGGTGCAGTATTATTCAGCGGTTCTTCGGCCTACCTCGACAAACCCAAGAAAGCAGCAGCATGGCAACAGAATCTAGCGATGCACACCTAGCGGACGTTTTCGCGTGGACCATGTCCAAGGACTTCCCCAGCGGGCATCAGGTCGGCAAACACAGCCATTGCGAAGGACAATTGATTTTCGCCGCCACCGGCGTGATGGAATTGTCTACCAGTACCGGCCTGTGGCTGGTGCCGCCCCAGCGCGGCATCTGGATGCCGCCAAACGTGGAACACAGCATGCGGGCGCGCGGCCTAGTGTCTTTGCGCACATTGTATATCCAATCTGCCCACTATCTGGAGCAGTTGCCTCGCACGCCCAAAGCTGTCGCCATCTCGCCGCTTATGCGAGAGATCATCATCCGCCTGATGCGCACCCGCAGCATTCTGCATTCCAATCAGCGGGAGGAGCGTTTGCTGGATTTACTGCTCAGCGAGATCGAATGGTCTACGGAGGCGGCCCTGCCTTTGCCGCCGCTAAACGACCACCGCTTGCAACGCATATGTTCGACGATACTGAACAATCCGGGCGACCGCCGCAACCTGAATGAATGGGCCGAGTTAGTGGGCGCATCCAGCCGTACCCTGGCGCGGCTGTTCCAACAAGAGCTGGGCGTGTCCTATCTATACTGGCGCCAACAAGTCTGCGCGATATCCGCTTTGCCGCGGCTGAGCGCCGGCGAACCGATCACCCTGATCGCGTCCGATATGGGTTATGACACTCCGAGCGCATTCTCCTCGATGTTCCGCCGCATCATGAATAGGGCTCCCAGCCAGTATTTCTCCTGAGCGGTACCGCCAACTCTCCGCTGCCAAAGCATTTCCTCGTCATCGCGGCAGAGCCCCTGCGCGCTCTGCCTACCGCGCCGCCGACTCCCATCCTGTCTTATTTGAAGCAATGATTGTCTGCTTTCAAGAAGCACGGTGCAAACTATTCGAATATGATATATGAATAAATAAACTTTTTATGCTAGGCCTAATACATGTCTAACGCTATGTATAATCACAAGAAGTACTGGCTGCTCATCTTGGCGGCAACCTTCTTGTTCGGCTCAACGTTCCCCTCTTCCAAAATCGTGCTCTCGGAAATGCCGCCGCTATGGGCCGCCGTATTCCGCTTTCTTGCCGCCTCCGCCGGCATCATCCCCATCCTGCTATGGCAGCGCATCCGCTACCGGCATACCTTTGTCCGCCATCGCCCCTGGGGCGTTCTGGCTCTGATCGGCTTGCTGCAGACGGCCGGCTCAATGGGCTTTCTCAATCTTGGCCTGAGAATCACCACACCGGCCAAAGCCGCCATTCTAATGGCGTGCACACCGCTGATCGTGGCCCTGATGTCCCGGCTGGTATTGAAAGAAAAAATCCACCCGCTGGCAGCCGTCGGTCTGATCATTGCTTTTTTCGGCGTAGCCATGTGCATCGGACTCAACAAACTGGACGGCTTTGGCGCCGGCGACGCGCTGGTATTGTGCGGCGCGGCCTGCTGGGCGGCCTCCACCTTGGTGATCAAGCGCAGCCGCATCGCCGTTAACGTCTGGGTGCTGACTTACTGGCAAATGCTGGTGGGCTCCGCCTGCCTGGCGCTATTGGCTTACGCCAGCGGCGAAGCCCTGGCCTTCCCTCATACCGACAAGACACTCATGGCTTTCCTGTGGCTGGCGCTGCCTGCCACTACCGGAGCCATGGCCTTGTGGTTCATGGCCTTGGAGCTGGGCGGCGCGGTGCGCACCAGCGGTTTCCTGTTTCTATCGCCATTATTCGCCACGCTAATTTCCTTTGCCGCTTTCGGTTATTCACTGTCGCTGCACGAACTGGCGGGCGGGGTGCTGATCGGCATCGGGATTTATCTGGTGTCCAAGCGCCCGGACTCCGCGGGACAGCCACGAGCGGTCCCCGCCCACAACAAGACCTGACCCCTCGCTCATAACCATTCCCCTATTTTTTAACCGAGCTTTCCCACCATGCAAAAACTCATCATCATCGCCGCCATCAATGGCGGCATCACCAGCCGGCAAAAAAATCCGGCGGTGCCGTTCTCGCCGGAGGAAATCGCCCAGACGGCTTACGACTGCTGGAACGCCGGCGCATCGGTAGCTCACATCCACGCCCGCAATCCGGACGGCACACCCAGCTATGACGCGGAAATCTACGGCGAGATCGTCCACCGCATCCGCGAGCGCTGCGACATCCTGATCAATCTGAGCACTTCCGGCCTGAATCTGCCGCCGCACCTGGAGAAGAAAGAGGCCTGGAATCATCTGCAATTCCGTCCAGACATCGCCTCCTTCAACTGCGGCTCGGTCAACCATGGCAGCAAACCCTTTATCAATCCGCCAGAACTGGCCCGGGCGCTGGCGCTGGATATCCGCGAATACCACGCCAAGCCGGAAATCGAGGTCTACCACCAGGGCATCATCGGCGAGGCGCTGAAATTGCAAGAAGATGGCTATTTGACTGGTCCTCTGTGCTTCAGCTTCGCAATGGGCATACAAGGCGGCGCGGCCGCCACTTGCAAGAACCTGTTGCATTTCGTGGAGAGCATCCCCCAGGACAGCGTGTGGTCGGCGCTAGGCATCGGCAAACACCAACTGGCGATCAATCTCCACACCATGCTGCTGGGCGGCCATGTGCGCACCGGCCTGGAAGACAACGTTTATTACCGCTATGGCGAACTGGCCCGCGACAACGCTCAGTTGGTGGAACGCTTGGCGCGGCTGGCCGGAGAAGTCGGCCGCGACGTTGCCTCTCCTGCTGAAGCCAAACAGATCTTGGGCATCCGGTAATACCTCATCATCAAGGACTGACTTCCATGAACGCAACCGCTCAAACCCCGCATAAAGAGCACGACCTGGAAATCTACGGCGCGCCGCTGAACCAGGCCAAGCTTGCCGTAGTGCTGCTGCATGGCCGCCGCCAGAGCGCCCAGGAGGCCTACAAGAACGGTGAGGCCATCGGCTTGGCCGATGTCGCCTACATCCTGCCGATCGCCAAGGGCTTAACCTGGTATCCCCACAGCTTCATGGCGCCGCTGGACAGCAATCAGCCTTCGCTGGACCAGGCGCTGGACTGCGTCAGCGCCACCATCGAAGAGTTGCGCGGCTACGGCTTCGCCGACCGCCAGATCGTACTGATGGGCTTTTCCCAGGGCGCCTGCTTGGCGACCGAGTACATCTACCGCCGCCCGGCCTCGTTTGGCGGACTGATAGCCTTCTCCGGCGGTCTGTTCGGCCCCGAGGGCGTGGAGTGGGGAACGCCACCCCGACAACTGGATTTCCCGGCGTTCTTCGGCACCAGCGATTGCGACAGCTGGATGCCGCTGGAGCGCATCGAGCACACCGCACAAGCCTTCCGCCGCGCCGGCGCCGAGGTGGATTTCCGCGTGTATCCGGGCATGCCGCACCATGTTTGCGCCGACGAGATTGACGCCGCTCGCGGCTTGCTGTCCACCCTGTTGCAACCGCAAGTCAGCCTGAGCTGAAAGGAAACCATGATGACCGACGCTTTCATCTGCGACGCTGTGCGCACTCCCATTGGCCGCTTTGGCGGCGCGTTGTCCGGAGTGCGCGCCGACGATCTGGCGGCGATCCCGCTGCGCGCCCTGCTCGAACGCAACCCGCGGCTAGACCCGGCGGCGATCGACGAGGTGATCCTGGGCTGCGCCAACCAAGCCGGCGAGGACAACCGCAATGTGGCCCGCATGAGTTTGCTGCTGGCAGGTTATCCGGAAACGGTCCCGGGCCTGACCGTCAACCGCCTGTGCGCGTCCGGCCTGGACGCGGTGGCGCTGGCGGCGCGCGGCATCAAATCCGGCGAAGCCGAATTGTTGATCGCAGGCGGCGTGGAATCGATGTCGCGCGCGCCGTTCGTAATGCCGAAGTCGGAAAAGGCCTTCGGCCGCGACATGCAGATTTACGACACCACCATCGGCTGGCGCTTTGTCAACCCGGCCATGGAGAGCCGGTATGGCGTGGACACCATGCCGGCGACCGCGGAGAATGTGGCGCGCGATTTCAATGTCAGCCGCCAGGATCAGGACGCCTTCGCGCTGCGCAGCCAACAGCGTTATTTCGCGGCGCTGGAAACCGGATTCTTCGCAAGCGAAGTCATTCCGGTACCGATTCCGCGCCGCAAGCAGGACCCACTGATCGTGGACCGCGACGAGCACCCGCGCCAAACCTCGCTGGAAGAGCTGACTAAGCTAAAAGCGCTATTCGGCCCCGACTCCAGCATCACCGCCGGCAATGCTTCCGGCGTCAATGACGGAGCGGCGGCGATGATCATCGCCTCGGCCGCAGCGGCACAACGCCATGGCCTGCGTCCGCGCGCGCGGGTGGTGGCATCCGCCAGCTCCGGCATCGCGCCGCGCATCATGGGCGCAGGTCCGATCGAGGCCAGCCTCAAGGCGCTGCGCAAGGCCGGGCTGCGCATCGAAGACATCGATGTCATTGAGCTGAACGAGGCCTTTGCCGCCCAGGCATTGGCGGTCACACGAGCGCTAGGGCTTCAGGATGATTGCGCAAGAGTGAACCCGAATGGCGGCGCCATCGCGCTGGGCCATCCTCTGGGGATGAGCGGCAGCCGACTGGCGCTGACCGCGACCGCCCAACTGCAAGCCACCGGCGGACGCTATGCCCTATGCACCATGTGCGTGGGCGTGGGTCAAGGCCTGGCCATCGTGCTGGAGCGCGTTTGACCCCATAGGCCTACGGCGTTGGCGGCGGCAAGCCGCCAACGCCGTAAACACCGTAAACGGCACGCAACAGGACATCCACGCACGCCCATCGAAACGAGCGCATTCAAACAAATCGTCGCCGGCTCCGGCACCGAATAGTAGGAATGGATCAAGCACGGAAGCGCACACACGCCGCCCCAACGGCATTGCTTGCTGCGCAGGCGCAGGCCTTGCCAAAGGACTCACAGCAGGTACAGCTTCAATCCCAGAGTCAGGCTGCCGCGGAACGCGCCGCCATATTCCGAGCCCGCGCCGCCTCCTGTCAGATTGAGCATCGCAAAGCCGGACAGGCGGTCACTCAACCGCGTCTCGCCGTAAGCCATCGCGTTGCGGCTGCGATCGTCCAGATTGAAGGTCCACTCCAGCCGCCAGTAACGGTTCAGCTCCTGTGGATTGCTCTGCAGGCTGGCCCACAGGTAATGGCGGTTGCGCAGCGATGCCTGGCCGTCCGACGGCAATGGCACCCAGCCCGTCGGACGGCCGCTGCCATTGAACAGATATTCGGCGGACAACACCTGCCCGCTTTCCCGGGTATAGCTGGCTCCGGCCAACCAGCGAGAGCCGGCCTGCGGCGCGGCGACGCCCTGCGTGGAAGGCGGTGTCTGGCCGCGCTGGCTAGAGGCCTCGGCATACAACAGCCAGGCATCGTCAGGCGTGTACTGGGCGAAACCGCCCCAGAACGGCCCCAGGCCCTGGCTGCGCGGCTGGCTGACAATCAAGCTGAACAAGGTGCTGTCGCCCTGGCGATCCCGCTTGAACAACATGGTTTGCAATTGCCGCGGCGGGGCCAGCGTGCGGGTATCGGAAACATAGGCGGAAGTCAGCCGCCAGGCTCCCTGGCTGTGGGTCCAGCGCGCCAGGTCTATGCCCGGCGTATCCGCCAACGGATTGGTCTTGCCGCTATCGAAGTAAAACGGGTTGCTGGGCGAACGGAAAGTGGCCGGTCCCCAGCTGAAGCGCTCCCGCCCCGCCAACCACTGCTCACCGCCGCTGGCATAGCTCAGATAGCCCTGATTCAGGCCAAGCTGGCCGTCGTTGCCGCAGCCGGAGCAGTCCAGCTGCGCTTTCCACGCCGGCATCGCCGCCGGCCTCGACCTCGGCCAGCCGCAGGCTCGCGCGGCAATGAGGGCATCACAGTATCTCAAGCAACTTGGGCTTCATGGCTTCCATCCTGCATTCTGTCAGACAACTTCAAATTGGCGGCCGCCGAGCTTCCCGCCGTTCCATAGCGGGAGTCCAGCGCGTATCCGGTAGACAAGCGCAACGTGCGTTCGATGTCGGGCAGCACGATGCCTGCTGCGGCCAGTTCGCGCTGGGTGGCTGCGCAATCGAAATCCCGCTCCGAGTCGAGATAGGGCCGGTAGGTGCGCTGCAGCAGCTTGAGCGGGCTGAGGTGGTAGCGCTGCAATTCGGCCGGCGTCGCCAGCGCCTCCAATTCGCCGTGACGATACCGCCGCGGCTGACGGACTCCGCCGCCGCGCTCGGCCAGCACCTGGTACATCAAACCGAAAATGCGCTCGAAACTCAGACTCTGCGACAGGCCCGCAGTCAGGTGATAGACGCGGCCGGCCGCCTCGGGACGCTCGCTCAGATGCAGCATCGCGTCGCACACGTAATCGGTGGGCACCAGATCAGGCCGGGCGCCAGGATCAGCCAACAGCACCGGCATCCGGTCGCGCTCCGCCAGCTTGAGGAATTCGTAGTAGCCGAAGAACTTGCGAATACGGCCGCTCCGAGATTCGCCGATGATCTGGCTTGGCCGGTAAATCGTCAGCGCAATCTCATCCATCGCCGCCGCAGCCATCTCCTCGCCCTCCAGCTTGGACTGCTCGTAGGCATTCCAGAACGCCTGGCCGCAGTTGCGCTCGGACTCGGTCAACCACCCCTGCCGCCGCCCGGCGACATAGGCGGTGGACACGTAGTTGGGCCGGAAGTCCGGCTTGCCGCGCCAGGCACAGGCGCGGCAGAAGGCGAGCACCTCTCGGGAGCTATCCACATTGGCGGCGCGCGACTCGGCCAGCGGCAGAGCGAAATCGACGCTGGCCGCCAGATGGAACACTTGGGAGACTTCGCCGGCCAACTGCCGCCAGAGCTCCGGCTCCAAACCGAAACGCGGCAGGCTGACGTCGCAGCGCAGAGCCTGGACTCGGCCGCGCTCAACTGCGCTCAGCCCGCCATAGGCGGCGGCCAGCTCCAGCCTGGCCGCCGCCGCGGGTAGCGCCGCGCCAGCCTGGGCAGCAACTCCCCGCCCAGGCTGCGCCAGGCAACGGATTGAATGCCCGCACCCGGCCTGGAAACGAAATATGGCGCGGGCCGATGAAGGCGCCGCGCCATGCGAATCCGCCGTACGCCGCCAATAGCCGGGCGGCGGGGACTTTACTCGGTCTTGACGTCCAGCAGCTCCTGCAGCTGGCTGAGGGTGCCGCTATCCTTCACCACATGCTGCAGCCACTCCTCCAGGCTCATCTCGGCCCAGCGCGCGGCCCGTTCCGCCAGCAGCGACACCGGGCTGTGCGGCTCGTTGTGGCGGAAGTAGCGCGCCACTTCGCCCAGCATGCGCACCGCTTCCTCGCGGCTGCGGATCTGGCCGTTGAACGTGCTGGCGGGGGCGGCGCTGTACGCCGGGCTGGGGGCGGCTTGGCTCACGGTGCGGCTTTCCTCTGCGGGCTGCGGCTGCGGGGCGGCGGCCGGCTTGTTGACGGCAAACTGCTGGCGGTAGCGCAGCACCAGGTCCTGGCAGGCGTAGATGGCGTTGCGGATGTCAGCCAGGCTGGGCGCGGCGGCGCCGAAGCGCTGGTCCGCCAGCGCGTCCAGCGCCTCATAGGCGGTCAGCGCGCTCACCAGCTCCTCGGCCTTGGCCTGGAACCAGCCGTGGCCGGACTGGGCAGCGGCTTTCTCGAACGCTTCGCCGCTGAGCTTGCCTTCGGCGATGGCGGCCTCACGGGCTGCGCTGTCCTTCAAGCCCAGGTTCTCCACCTCGCGCGACTGCTGCCACTGGTTCCAGCTGTAAGCACCGAACTCCGACTTGATCAGCGGGACATTGCGCAGCGCGCCGCCCAGCTGCTGGTTCAGCCATTCCAGCTTGGCCACCCGCTCGTCCAGATCGTGCGGGTCAAGCTCCGGGAAGCCGTTTTCCCAATACTGCCCCAGCCAGCCATTGACCAGCGCCAAGCCGCGCGCCAGGCCGGCCACGCCGTTGACCTGCACTTGGGCCTCGGCATACCAGGCCAACAGTTGCAGGTCCTTGCTCTTGTTCTGCAGCGCGTCCTCGCACAGCCGCACCACCTGCGGCCATTCCGCCGTTTTCAGCGCCTGTTCCCAGTCGCCCTGCGACAGCGACGGGTCGTCGCTGCGACGCGCCTCGCGGATCTGGTCGAAGGTGGCGGAATAGGCCAGGTCTTCGCCGGCCGGAGCGTGGACGCTTACCGGCTGCAACAGATGTTCGATATTGTATTCCATGATTCTGTCTTCGTTTCCGGGGCCATGCCCCAATACAGGGAGCTAAGCCTTGCCGACTTGCGGCAGGGTGGAAATCAGGGTGGCGCCGCAGCTGACCTTGTGGCCGTCCAGCGCCACCGCCTTGCCGCCCACCAGCCAGCCGCCGTCGCCTTCGACGATGGTGCAGTTGACGTGGCCGTCCTTGGGGCAGGTGACAGAGTCGCCGACGCAGGCCACCTGCTTGCCGAACAGCGTGGTGCTGGACGCGGCGCTCACCACCTTGCCGCCATGGTCGGTGGGGTCGCCCAAACGGATTGCCGCCTTCATGCCATGGTCTCCTCTGCAGGCGGCCTGGCCAGCGCCAGCGACACCTGATCGTGATGGAACTGGGTGATGACGGCCGGCGCCTGCAGCCGCGCGCTGTGGCTCACCGCGGTGGCGGCCAGCAGCATGGACGTAGCCGCGCCGGCATCGCCCCATTCGCGCACCACATTGCTGGCCTCGTCTATCGGGTGCAATTCGACCTCATGCCGCGACAAAGCGGTGGCGATGGCCGCCAGCCGCACGCCGCCGACGTCGATCTGGCCGCTGTTGTGGCACAGCCAAGCCAGGCCGGCCGCCTGCCGCGTGTCCGGCTTGGCCTCTTCCGGGCTGAACGGATAATCCAGCAGCGCGGCGTTGACCAGCGCGTTGTCCAGCACCGGCTGCAGCTGGCGCGCCAGTTGCAGCGCCTTGTCCTGCGCCAAGCTTGCCGAACTGGACTGCGCCATCACCGCCAGCAGCGGCAGCTGCGCCAGGCTGGCCTGGCGGCTGGCCGGCACCGCGCCCCAGCCGGCGGCCGGACCGGAGAACTCCTTCTCCCAGTAGGGCTGATAGGGATCGGCGCCCTCTTCCGCCAGCATCGCCTGTGGAACCGGCAGACCGTCGCGCAGGAACACCATCGCCACCACCGCCATGCCGGGCTCGCCGTGCCAGCGGCGGTGCGCCTGCAGCGCCGGGTCCGGCGCGCCCCAATCCTCGTCGTCATCCTGTTGCGCCAGCGGCGCGTCGGCGGCCACCACCACCACGCCCGGCAATTCCGGGTCCTGCTGCAGCGCCTGCAGCACGCGGTCGGCGATCGGCCCGCTGCCCGGCAGAAAGCGGCAATCGCCGGACACGTGGCAATCCGCGCCCAGGGCCTCGGCCGCCGCGGCCTGTTTGAGCGCCTTGGCCCGCGTCAACTGCTCCACGCCGGACACCAGCGGCATCGTCTCCAGATACAGCGGCAACCAGGCCGCGCCCGGCGCCTCGGCGTACAAGCTGGACAACATCTCCGCCAGATAGGGTTCCAGCGCGTCCAGCGCCTCGCCCGGCTCCACGTCGTCCGCATCCAGCGCCTGCCAGTAGCTGCCGTCGGCGGTCTCGGCCAACCAGGCCGGTTCGTCTTTGGCCGGCAGCGCCGCCGCCCACAGCCAGCGGCAGCCGACCGCGCGCTGTCGCTCCGCCAGCGCGGCCATATGCTGCGCGCGCGCGGCCTCGCGCTGGCCGTCGCGCTCGCTCTGCGCCAGCGCCTCCTGCCGCTGCGCTTCGGCTTGGGCGCGTTTTTCCTTCAGATGCGCCCACAGCTTGATGCCGACGCTCAACAGCATCGGCGGCCCCAGGTGCAGCAACAAAATCGCGGACGGGCTGATGCGTTGCCAGCTCACCGGCAACACCAGCCACAGCAGGCCCCACCAGCCTATGGTGAGGCCGCCGAACAGGCCCAACATTCTCCACATGCGGATAACTCCTTAGCTCAGTCGCACTTTCACCTGCTCGCCCTTAAGCGAGACGGCGATCTTCTTCACCGGCCGGCCAGCGGCCATCCGCGACAGCAGGTCGCTGGAAATCTGCGCCAACAACGTGCGGGTGAGGATGGCGTCGGCATTGCGCGCGCCGCTGTCCACATCCAGGCAGCGCGCCGCCATCTGCTCGGCCAGTTCCTCCGGGAACTCAACCTGCGCGCCGTGGTTGTCGGCGATGCGCCGGCGGATCTTGTCCAGTTTGAGGCCGACGATGGCGCGCAGCACCTCGTCGCTGATCGGGAAATAGGGCACGATGGTCAGGCGGCCCAGGAAAGCCGGCTTGAAGGTCTTCTGCAATATCGGCCGCAGGATTTCCACCAGGTCTTCCGCGGTCGGGTCGCGGTTGACGTCCTCCACCGTCACCCCATGCTCGCAGGCGCGCATCACCAAGTCGGTGCCGGCGTTCGAGGTCAGCAGGATGATGGTGTTCTTGAAATCCACCTCGCGGCCTTCGCTGTCTTCCAGCACGCCCTTGTCGAACACCTGGAAGAACAGCTCCAGCACATCCGGATGCGCTTTCTCCACCTCGTCCAGCAACACCACCGAGTAGGGCTTGCGCCGCACCGCCTCGGTCAGCACGCCGCCCTCGCCGTAGCCGACATAGCCCGGCGGCGAGCCTTTCAGGCCGGACACGCTGTGCGCTTCCTGATACTCAGACATATTGATGGTGATCAGATTGCGCTCGCCGCCATACAGCGACTCGGCCAGCGCCAGCGCGGTTTCGGTCTTGCCGACGCCGGACGGCCCCACCAGCAGGAACACGCCCTTGGGCTTGCCCGGGTCCTCCAGGCCGGCCTTGGCGATCTGCACCCGCTCGGCGATCTGCTCCAGCGCGTGGTCCTGGCCGATGACGCGCTCGCCCAACAGCTGCGCCAGCTTCCGTACCTGCTCCAGCTCGTTGCTGACCATGCGGCCCAGCGGAATGCCGGTCCAGCCGGAAATCACGTCGGCGATCACGCTTTCGTCCACGCATTCAAACGCCAGCGGCTGCGCCTTTTGCAGCTCGCGCAGCGCCTTGCGCTTGGCCTGCAGCGGGCTGATCTTCTTGCCCTTGGCCGACTTGGCCTCGTCCTTTTGCGCCTTCAGTCCGTCGATTTCGGCCACCAGCTTCCGCTGCGCCTCCCAAGCCTCATGCAGCTGTTCCAGGTCGGCCTGCAGCTCCTTGCGCTGGGCGTCCAGCTCGGCGATACGCTCGGCGTGGCCCTCCTCGCGCTTGAGCGCCGCCACTTCGCGGTCGATGTTGGCGATCAGCACCGACACGTCCTCTATCGGTCCGGGCTTGCCGGCGCGCGACAGCGCCACCCGGGCGCAGGCGGTGTCCAGCACACTGATGGCCTTGTCCGGCAACTGGCGACCGGCAATGTAGCGGCTGGACAGGTGCACGGCGGCGGCCACCGCCTCGTTGAGTATTTCCACCTGGTGGTGGTCGGCCATCGCGTGGGTGAGGCCGCGCACCATCTGCACCGCGATCTCCGGCGCCGGCTCCTCCACCTTCACCACCTGGAAGCGGCGCGCCAGCGCGGCGTCCTTCTCGAAATACTTCTTGTATTCCGCCCAGGTGGTGGCGGCGATGGTGCGCAGCTCGCCGCGCGCCAGCGCCGGCTTGAGCAGGTTGGCGGCGTCATTCTGGCCGGCTGCGCCGCCGGCGCCGATCAGGGTGTGCGCCTCGTCGATGAACAGGATGATGGGCGCCGGGCTGGCCTTCACCTCGTCTATCATCTGGCGCAGGCGGTTTTCGAACTCGCCCTTGACGCTTGCCCCCGCCTGCAGCAAACCCAGATCCAGCGTGCGCAGCGTAACGCCGGCCAGCACCGGCGGCACCTCGCCCAGCACGATCTTGCGCGCCAGGCCTTCCACCACCGCGGTCTTGCCGACCCCGGGCTCGCCGGTGAGGATGGGGTTGTTCTGCCGGCGGCGCATCAGGATGTCTATCATCTGGCGGATTTCGACGTCGCGGCCCAGGATGGGGTCGATTTTGCCGGCGCGCGCCTGGGCGGTGAGATCTATTGTGTACTTGTCCAGCCCCGGGCTGCCGCGGCGCAACTGCGGCGCCTGGGCCTCCGCCTCGGCGTCGTCATCCTGCGCTTCAGCAGCCTGGGCATTGGCCGCCGCCTCACCGCCGTGCTTGCGTAGCGCGACGTAGGCGCCCTGCAGCCTGCCGGCGTCCTGGCGCGCCAGCGCGGCCGAGCCGGACTGCAGCGCGCCGCGCAAGGCGTCGTCGCTCCACAGCGCCAGCAGCAGGTCCAGCGTGGACACCTGGTCCTGGCCGTATTCGGCGCTGGCCGACAGCCAGGCCTTTTCCAGCCACTTGGGCAGCCAGGCCGACAGCACCGGGTTGCGGGTGTTGCCGCTGCGGAAGGCGTCCAGCGCGGCGTCCAGCTCGCGCTCCACCCGCGGCAGGTCGGCGTCCAGAGCCTGCAGCGCGGCCAGCGCGGCGTTGTTGTCCTGGCCGAACATCGCCAGCAGCACATGCTCGATCTCAATCTCGAAATGGGTGCGGGCCAGCGCGCGGCTGGCGGCCTGCTCGATGGCCTGGCGCGCGGTGGGCGTCAACCGGTCTATCAGGGATTTCAGCGATACGGACATATGCTTCCAATACTAAAAATTAAGGGGATTCTTTGAATGCTTCGTCGTTTGCCGCCGGCGCCGGCAACTGCTGGGCCAGCCAGGCGCGCACCTCGGCGCAGCCGCCCTCGTCCAGGTCCGCCAGCATGGCTTCATGCCAATCCAGCAACTGCTTGTCGTCCAGGCACTGCCGCAACAAGGGCCAGCTGTTTTCCAGGAACACATGGAAAAACGGCACGCCGCGCTGGTGCAGGAACATGTCGTCGGTGATCTTCAGCTGGCGGTGCAGCTCGCGCAGCCAGGCCAAATACGGCAGCGTTTCCCGCGCATGGCCGGCCTGGGCCAACGCGGAAATGAAATTGACGTAGGCCGACGCGCAGGGCACCTCGCGGCTGGCATGGTTCAGTTGGTCGAACTTCATCAGCCACGTCTTGCCGCGCGCCACGTCTCCCGCCATCACCGAACTGGTGGCCAGCTGCAGCGCGTTGTGGGCGCCAGGCTCCAGTTCGAACAACTTGTGCCTGCAGGAAAACGCCGTCGCCCACTGGCCCTGGCGGCTGCGCCAGCCGCAAGGCCTGCTGCCATTGCTCCTGCTGCAAAGCGGCCACCGCGGCCTGCAGCTCAGGCGGCGTATCCGGTTTTTCCACTCGCAGGGCAGGCGCGGGTTTGCGCCCCAGCAAGCGCGACAAAATGCTCATTGCGTGCCTTTCCACTCAGTTCAACAGGGTGTAGCGCATATCGTCGGGGTGGCGCTCCGGCATGCCCAGCCAGCCGTCTCCGCCCAGGCGCAGCGAGGCGGCGCCCAATACCGCCGGCGCCACGTCGCGCTTGTCCAGCACCAGGCACACCTCCACCGCCAGCGCGTGGCCCAGCGCGAACTGCATCAGCGCGCGCAGCGCCTGGGCGCCGTCGGCGTGCGGCTGCAGCGCGTCGAACTCGGCGCGCCTGAGCGGCCCCAGCCGCAGCTTGAGCTTGGTCTGCCTGTCCCAGATGCGCTCGCCGGCAAATGCGGAAAAACCCAGCTCGCAGCCGTCCAGGCCCAGCTGGCTCTGCTCCGCCTGCGGCACCGCCAGCCATTGGCCGACAAACTGCTCCAGGCAGGCCTCGACGCCGAAAAAGCCTTCCACCAGCGTCGTCAACGCCTGCGCCGACATCGGCTTCTGGCTGAGCAGGCCGGCGAAGTAGACGAACATGCGCTCGTCCAGCCGCGCGCCCGGCCCCATCTGCTGGCGCAGCTGCGACAAGCCCACTCCGCCCAGGTCCAGCAAGTTGCGGGTGAAGCCGTCGCGCTCGCCGGCCTCCACGTTCACCCAGCTGCGGTACTTGCACCAGGCCTCGTAGAACAGCGCGCCGGCGCGGTGGCTGAACAGGTCGAAAAAAGCGTGCATGGTGCTGTCGCGGTGGCGCAGCTTGCGTTCCAGCAACAGCTCGGTGTACGCGGTGGGCAGCACGCCGCTCGGGCCGGTCAGGCCGAGGAAGCTGATGGTCATCTCGTCCGGGCCGCCGCCGTCCTCTTCCGCCGGCCGATACTGGATCAGCTCGCTGGCGGGAAACGACAACGACGCCAGCGTGCGGAAACGCAGCGTGTCCGGCAGCCGGCTGCGGCGGACGCCGGGACGCTTGCGCGCGGCCAGGCCCAGCAGGCGCACCGCCTGGAAGAAGCCAAACTGGCTGGCGTCGCGCGCCAGCTCCTGCCTCAGATCACGAGGGCTTCGCCGGCTCGGGCTGGCCATACCACCTCCTCGTTCTGCTGCACGGTTTCCACCCGCAGGCGGGTGAAGCTGTTTGGCGCGCAGTACAGCGCGAAGAAACGCTCCAGGATGGAAGCGAACAGATACACGCTGCCGCCGACATAATAATCCGCGTCCAGTTTCAGGCGGATTTCGCTGCCGCGCACAAAGCCGGCGAAATCGCGCCCGCTGACGCGCGTCACCGCCGCCTCGCTGTGGATGCCCGCTATGCCCTGGATCTGCCGCACGTTCACCGGCGAAGCGGTGAGATTGTACAAGGCCAGCATTTCCTGCAAGGCGCCCACGCCGGAATCGACGATGGACATATAGTTGAGCGACAGATGCGAAATCAGCCGCCACTGCACCGCGCGCCCCAGCGGGCTGCGCTGGCTGGCGGACGGCTTGCGCAGCAGCCGCACCCGCTTCACCACCGAATGCCCCGGCAAGGAAAAATCGGTGCGCTGCGCGGCCTGGCTGCCGCCAAACGGAATCTGCTCCGGCAAATCGCGGTTGCTGCAAAGCAGGTCCAGGCTCAGCACCTCGGCCGCCGGCCGCACCATATTGAACTGCAGGTCCACCAGGTGCAGCTCCAGGTCGGTGCCCTTGTCGCCGGCGCGCGGCGAGCCTTCGCGGCTGGTGTGCCAGTAGAAGCGCGGCGCCTGCTGTTCGCCGCCGTGGCGGGTGGCATAGAACGGCGGCACTTCCTCGCTGCTCTCGCCATCGCCGGATTTTTCCACCCGCACCACGCGGCGGATCTGGATGATCTCGTAGGCCTGCTGCTTGCGCGAATCCGCCAGCACCGCGTAGCCGGCCTTCTGGTGGCTGACGCGGATGGGTTCGGCGGGATGGTGGAACAGATTGACGATGGGCGCGCAACCCAGCTTCAGGTGATGCGCCTGCAACTGGCTTTGCAGGCGGTGATGGCGTTCGCTGTCCGGGTAGTCCGCCAGCGCCAGCTGCAGCACCAGCTTCTCGCCTTGCAGCCGCGACGCCGCCTTGCCCAGATCGGCGATGTCCAGGAACAGGAATTTTTCCGGGTAGCAGAAGTATTCGGTCAACAAACGGTAGCCCATGAACGAGCGCTCGTCGTACTCCAGCATGCCCTCGTCGCGGCCGAAACCCACCGGACGGATGGCAGAGGCCGGAAGCACCACATTCCTGGCCGGATCCTCGCTGCCGTCGCCTGCGCGGATGCGCAGCACCTTGGACAGCATCAGCTCGTACAACAGGTGCATCAGCGCCGGCTCGCCGTCCAGGAAGAAGCGCAAACACTCCAGGCCGATATCGCTGACCGCCAGGCCGCCGTGGGTGTGGAATTCCAGCGTCAACAAGGCCGCCGCATCCGGCGCCAGCTGGCGCAGATAGGGCGAGCCGCTGGTCAGCTCCAGCTTGGCGCTGTGCAGCGACAGCGGATACAGGTCGACCGGATAGGCGCTGCGGAACTTGCACACCACCCCGCCGATGGCCGGCGCATGCACTGGCTGGCCGCGCTCCACCCGATAGCGCTTGGCGATCTCCGGCCGCGCCGGATCGCACTCGAACTGCACGATGGTGGCCGACGGGATAGGCTGCAGATAATGCGGATACAGCACATCGAGGAAGCTCTCCGCCACCTCGGGATATTCGTCGTCCAGCTTCTTGTGGATGCGGGACGCCAGCAGCGCGAACGATTCGATCAGCCGCTCGGTGTGAGGATCGGCGCACTGGTCGCCTTCCATCTGCAGCCGGCCGGCGATCTTGGGATAGCGACGCGCGAACTCGCCGGACAGCTCGCGCAGCTGGCCGAGTTCGCGTTCGTAGTAGGGGAGAAGAGATTCAAGCATCGTCTGGGCAAATATTATCAGTGGGTAGCGGCTAATACGCCGACAGCCAAGGGGAACATCACAATCCCGCCCAACACTAAGACACCATCAACAGCAAGCGTCACAGGGGTCAGCAATATGATCGCCCGTTTCAAACCTGGCGAGTGGTGCTCCGCCACGCGAATTGTATAGGGTTGATTAAACTTGCCGATACTTGCGGGCATCTCAAATCCTTTCGCAGAGTAACGCGTGCCATGGGCATGGTAAGTTTTTTTCCAACTGCCAGGGTAGTTATCGTATTGGAATTTTTCATCGAGCAGCGACTTGCGCTCTGTATCCGAGACTTCCCCCGTTAAAGTCAGATTGACATAGCCATCCACCTTGTTTTTGGTGGATACCGAAAAATAATCGAAAGATGCTTGCAATCTCGGCTTTAATGAAGATTTCAACAGCAATGGCAAATTGCCCAGATCATCCATTACATAGTGATAATCCTTGCCCAGCACCACCAAGTTTTTTCCATCGGCGGTAACAAAAAAGCCTTGCGCATTTTCATCGTAATAAACAATATTATCGGCCTGGCTCTGTTTGAACAAAGCCGGGGTGGCGCAAGCGCTGAGCGCTAAGGCCGGAAGCGCCATCATAAAATTACGTCGATTCATATCCACCTGTTATTTATTCTTCAACTCATGCAACCTGAGCATCAAATGCATTGAATCCGCGTCTGGTCAGCAAAACATTATCTGCCCCGGCATACACTTTGCGATAACGCAGATAACCGGCGCCTACGCTGAATGGCTCCTGCCCGCCTGTCACGCCCTTGGGAACCTGTTTGCGGCCAGATTCCACATATAACTTGACCCAACCTTTTTCCTCTTCCGATAAGGTATTTGGGTCCTGATGCGACATTTTCTCCAGCATGGCCAAAATTTCTGGCTCTTCCTTGCCGGTTAGCCGGAACCAGGCATAGGAATCATGCACGTAATACTGGAACAGACGGCTGGCGGCCGGTTTCAGCAATGAAGATTGCTCGCCCTTTTCCAGCTCCGGCCAAATGTCCTTGAACTCGGCCCAGTCTTTGACCACCTTGGGATCAAGCGTCGGCGGGTAGTAAGCCTTTCTCATCTTGCCAATCTGCTCCATCTCGCCACTGCTCCAACGCTTGTAATAGCTGAGATGTTCGGCCAGCCTGACGTTGCCGCCCAGCAAGTCGTTGACGTCCGTGTTGGACGCGTTTTGCAGATTGTCGAAATGCGCGCGCAAGGACGCATCGTCCTGCTTGTCCACCCAGCTCAAGCGCCAGGCGATGTAGGGCAAATACAAATCCTTCAGCAAGCTCTTATACGCTTTTTCCGGCGCGGGCTTGCCGGCCTCGACGCCGAGCGTGGCGAGATAGGCGTTGAAGTCGGCTATCAATTTTGGGTCCACCTGCATGCGCAGTTGGGCGGCAGGTTTGGCCTTTTCCGCCTTCAGCGGCACGCCGGCCAGCCGCGCCTTGCGGTACATCACCGCCAAGGGAATCCGCGATAGCATGTCACTGCCTTTGTCGGACACGCCACGCCCCTGCTCCTTGGGCAGATAGCCGCCGCCCACATCCGAATGCACGCCGGGAAACATGATCTCTTCGCCGCCCGGGGGCACGCCCGCACCCATTTCGATCGAGTCCAGCGGGAAGCTGCGGCGGATTTCATGTGCCGCCACAAGATGCACACAGGGCATGCCCATGGGCACCCGCAGCGAGGTCTCCGCGTCCGCCCATTCCGCATGGCCGTCGAACAACAGCGTGGACGAGGCCAGGCCCACCGATGCCACGGTATCGAAGATGCCCAAAAAGTCGAACTTCACCGGGAAGCCGCCCAGAGTCATCTGCCCCGGCTGGTCGGTCAATTCCGCATCCAGCTGGCACAGGCGCTGCATCCAGTTGCTGAAGCAGCGCGCCTTGGTGGCGCCGCGCGAAAAGCCGAATGCGGACAGATGGATATTCCCCACCTTGCCCTTGGACATATTGGCCGGCTTCTCGCCCGGCGCATGCATGAAATCCTTGATCGAGCCGTGCAGCAGCTTCAGTTGCGCGCGCAGCAGATCGTAGGTGCTCTGCTTGCCCTGCTCCATTTCGCGCGCGGTCAGCCAGCGCTCTTTCTTCAAGTGCCAGCCGGTAATCACCAGTTGTTTGCTCAGTGCAGCGATCTTGCCCTTGTCCAGCAGCTCCTGCCCAACAAAATAGCGGTTGAGGTTATTGATCGCCTGCATCAAGGCCCAGACGATGCGCTCATGGCCAAACAAGGCGGAGGCGGCGCCAAAGGTGGCATCCATGCCCTTTCCGCTGTCATTGACTTGCGGAAACGGCGTGCCTACGCCCGGAATATACACTTTGAAGAAGTGCGGATAATCTTCATTCCCGTCCAAAGGCAGTTCTTCTTTGACCACCCCCGGCACAGCCTGACCTGGGTAAATATCGTACAAGCGCGCCACATTGGAAAACCCCTCGTTTTCGGTGCACAGGTTATAGTTATTGCGTGTGCCATCGAAGAAAAAACCGAAAAACAGATTGAAATCGCAGCTGGCGTTTGGGTTACCTACTGGGGGAAGTTCCCGCTTTTCGAACTGCCTTAACTTTGGAATATCTTTTACTGGATCAAAAAATTTCGCGGCATTTGTAGGATCCGACCACGAAGTATCATATAAGCTTGCTAGCGCTGTCATTTCAATGCCCTCTCAAGCTTATCAATATTTATCTTAATATCATTTATTGTTTCTTGCATAGCAGGCCTATCCTTATTACTCACCTTCGGATCCTGTATAGCCTGCTGCATAACTTTTAATAATTCTGTTTCTCTTTTCAAATCTTCTGCCCAGATTTTCCTTTTATACTCTAAAGAAGGCTTCGGCCAGCCCTTGATCGCACCCGGCCAATTCGCATTCGATGGATCGTAACGGCTGACCACCAGCGCCACCTTGTCGTCCGGCAGCAACTGCACCCACACCGTACCGACATCGCTGGCCTCATAACGTGGCACATCCACAGTGCGTAGCTGCAATGGAATTCTCTCCTTATCCCATTCCGCAGCGGTCTTGGCCTTGGTTTCATCCTTGGTCTGGACTATCAATTGCATGCCTGGCTGCCATTTGGCCGGCAGATTGACGCAGCACATGATGCCGCCCGCACCGTATGGGCCAATCATTTCCGCCGCTTCCGCCTGCTTGGGCGTTTGCGGCTGCGCCACCGCCACCCAGTCGTAGCCCTTGCCGCTGTAATTCACCACCGTCATCGACGCGCCCAACTGGCCACCCATACCGGCGCAAGCGCTCAGCGCCGTGCAACACAACAGTAGCCAGACCATTCTTTTCATCACGATACCCACCTGAGTCTCCTGTTTTTCAAATCTAGCCTGCTGCCTCCGCGATCATTGACTTGCGGAAACGGCGTGCCTACACCCGGAATATACACTTTGAAAAAGTGGGGATAATCCTCACTCCCGTCCAGAGGCAGTGCTTCTTTGACCACCCCGGCACAGCCTTACCTGGGTAAGTGTCGTACAAGCGCGCCACATTGGAAAACCCCTCGTTTTCGGTGCAGAGGTTATAGTTATTGCGCGTGCCGTCGAAGAAAAAACCGAAAAACAGATTAAAATCGCAGCTGGCGTTTGGGTTGCCTATTGGGGGAAGTTCCCTCTGCTCATATTTTCTTATTGCCGCCCGATCCGAACTATCAAAAAAAACTTCATATTGGCTCGGATCATGGCTTGTGATTGGTATATCACCACAGAGCTTCGTCACGGCCGCCCTCCCAATCTATTGATTTGATCCTGAACAGAATCAATGGCATCTTGGTATTTTTCCCGATTCGCACTATCTTTCTTAATCTGCGCTTGGAAATCAGCAAGATCTTTAGTCAAAAGTCTCATTTCCTGATCCCATAATTGGCGACGGTACTCCAGAGAAGGCTTCGGCCAGCCCTTGATCGCACCCGGCCAATTTGCATTCGTGGGGTCGTAACGGCTGACCACCAACGCCACCTTGTCGTCCGGCAGCAATTGCACCCATACCGTGCCGACATCGCTGGCCTCATAACGTGGCACATCCACAGTGCGTAGCTGTAATGGAATTCTCTCCTTATCCCATTCCGCAGCGGTCTTAGCCTTGGTTTCATCCTTGGTCTGGACTATCAATTGCATGCCCGGCTGCCATTGGGCTGGCAGGTTGACGCAGCACATGATGCCGCCCGCGCCGTATGGGCCAATCATTTCCGCCGCTTCCGCCTGCTTGGGCGTTTGCGGCTGCGCCACCGCCACCCAGTCGTAGCCCTTGCCGCTGTAATTCACCACCGTCATCGACGCGCCCAGCTGGCCGCCCATGCCGGCGCAGGCGCTAAGCATTAGGCAAGCCAGCGAGGGAACCATCCAGCGGCAACACCTCGCTTGCGTCAGGCTCATTGGTCTGCCGGCACACGCTCCAGCGCCAGATCCATGCCCGGCATTACCAGCAAGTAATCCGTGCGCATCACGTGGCTGCGCCCATTGGCGCTTTGCAGTTCGGTGCCCTTGGCGATATGGAACAGCGCGATCCGGTCGCCCACCAGTGCGGTGGAGCGGATGGCCGGCGCATCAGCATCTGGCGTCCAGCCCAGCCACTGCGCCAGGTATTTGCCATCCTTTTGCAGCTCCGCCTTTTGCGGCTCTCCGCTGCCCATCAGGCCTTTAACATTCAACCAATAACCGCCATCGCGCTTTTCCACGGTCACCAAGCGCGCCGGTTTGCCGTCATCGCCATAAATCTGCTGCATCTCGCCCGAGGGCTGCAGCACATAATCCCCAACAAACTCATCCGCCATGGCAGACAGCGGCAGCAACGCCAACACCAAAGCCAAACACTTGCCGATTCGACCCAACATGCCCTATCCCCTCAAATTGAACGCTGCGGGATCCCGCAACGCATCCAGACAACATTGATAACGTTCATCCGGCGCATCCACGCCATTCTTGTCGGCCTGCGACAAGGCTTGCTCGACAGCAGGATGGCAATCCGCCAGCACCTCAGGCCGTATCGCGCGATGGAATTGCATGTGATACAGCGTTTCATCCGCCTCCCCTGCGCGAATCAATGCCAGGGTTTGCTCGGCATTCAATACCGCCTTCTCTGCCAGAGGCAGCGCCTCTCGCGGCATGGCCAAGGTTTCCCAAGCGCCGAAACGCGTGGGAACGACACACAAGACCGCCGGGCCAAAAAACTGACCGCGCTGTTCATCATCCAGCACGCCCACGATGTCTACCAGGCGGCGGGTATCTGGAAAGCGCAGGTTGAAATGCTGGTCATCCGCCTTCACCACACACCACGGCAGCAAACGCGCCGCCAACTCGGGCAAGCTTTCCGGGGTGCGCCACACGCTGACCATAGGCATGCCATCACACTGCATCAGAAAACGCTGTATCTGCGCGTACCGCAGTTCTTCCCACTGCACCAATAACGGCGACGCGGACATCAACTGTTCATCGCCATCATCGCTTTGGGTAAACACGCTGAGCCATGGCATGCCGCTAAGACGAATATGTTTGAGCAAGCCAGGATTGAGCGCGCCATCAAACAGCAAATATTGCTGCAAGTTCTCGCTTAACGACGCGTCTTGCTGCAACAGGGTTGCCAGCGCCTCGGTATCAAAAGAATGGATCAGCTTCATCATTGCACCTTGCTGAAAGCAGAACCGGCTTTGGCGCTACGCAGCAGGCACTCTACGCACACCTCCTTGGGAAACTGCGGGAACGGCAGGTTCATGCTCGCCGGCCCGCTCCAATCATGGCTGGCCCCCTTGAAGCTGACGGTGCCCGGCGCGTGCAGCTCGATCTTGCCGTCCTTGATGCGCACGTAAGCGCCGCCGCTGGTCAGCAGGATTTCCTTCTTGGCGTTGAAGTGGATTTTCTGTTTGACCGAGGTGATGGCGACATCCTGATCCGCCGTGATCTCCATCGCGTCGCTCTGCGCCTGGATCTGCACCTTGCCCTTGGCCGCGATCAGCTTCAGCGCCACCTTGTCTTTCACCCCGGCCACGAACAGGCTGATGTGCTGGCCGACGTTGTGCAGCCAGCGTCGCCCCGTCGTGTGGTTGGCATCGCGCTGGGCGACGAGGTTCAGGTTGCTGCCGGCGAATAGCGTCTGGCTTTGCTCGGTCAGGGAGGCGATGCCGGCCGGGCCGGACAGCACCAGCAGCGGCTGCCGGCCGGCTTGCTCTTTCGCCGTTTTGCCGTCTTTGTCGGTGTTCGATCCCGCTTCCCAGGCCTTCAGCGCGTCGACGTGGTGCTGCAGGTGGCCGTCCGGTTTTTTGCCGGCTTTGGCGTTGTCCGGGCCGATGGCGTCGGGGCCGGTTTCCATCGTATCCGCCAGCTGGCCAGTGGCGGTTTCGGCCAGCGCCTGGCTGAGGGAGAGGGCGGCGTCGAGCTGGCTCTGGGCGTGCTCGCGCGCCAGCTGTTTGCCCCCAGCGCCGTTCTGCGCTTCGGTGGACAAGAGCAGACCGTGGGCGGCGCGGATGGCGCCGTGCTGGTCGGTTCTGAGCTCGAAGCCTTCGCCGCGTGGCGTCGCCTTGCCGTTGCTGCGCGGCTGGGTCAGGAAGCCCTGGTTCAGTTGGGTCTTGCCGGATTCGGAACTGAGTTTGGCGCGCACTTCGCCGGGGGTATCGTCGAACAGCAGCTCGTTGTAGCCGCCGCCCTGGTGTTCTTTGCTCTTGATGCCGGACAGCGTCTTGTTGGCGGGGAGCGAGCCGGCGCCGCTGAAGTCGGGCGTCGGGTGGCTGCCGTTGTACAGCACGCCGGTGATCACCGGCCGGTCGATGTCGCCTTCGATGAAGTCGACCAGCACTTCCTGACCAATGCGCGGGATGAACTGGTGCCCCCAGCCGGCGCCGGCGCTGGGCATGGCGACGCGCAGCCAGCATGACGACTTGTCGTCGAGTCCGGCGCCGATGGTCGGGTGTTCGTCCGGCCGCTGCCAGTGGAACTGCACCTTGATGCGGCCCTGTTGGTCGGTGTGGACGTCTTCGCCCGGCGGACCGACCACGGTGGCGGTCTGCACGCCCAGGCTGGTCGGCTTGGCCTGCGCGGTGTGGGCGTAGGCCGGCGTCAGCGGGATGCCTCGGCGCTGGGCCTGGAGCGTGGTGGCGAACGGCGCGGCCTGGGCGCCGGCGGTCACGGCGGCGTCGCTCTCCAGCCCCAGGGCCAGCAGCCCGGGCGCGGCCTGGTTCAACTGGCGGGTGAGGTCGGCCGGCAGGTTGTTCTGGGCGCGCAAGGTCTGGCCGGTGACCACGAATTCGCGCTGTTCGGCGCTGTCGGCCTGGTGCGCCGGGTGGTCGTCAAGGCGGAACCACTGGCCGGCGGTCAGGCCGCGGACCGAGCCTGCGCCTTCGAATTGTTTGGCCTGCAGATCGTGCGCCTGCTGGCGCAGCTGGGCGTAGCGGGACAGCTGGTCGGCGTCGCCGGCGTAATACAGGCCCTGGGCGTCGTAGTCCTGCAGGCTGGATTGCAGCGCGCCGCCGCCCTGGCCCTGGTCGATCTGGCTGCTGTCGCCGGTGTGCCGGGTGGACACCGGCTGGTAGTCGAAGCTGGCCAGCGCCACCTGGCCGGGCACAATCTGGCGGCTGCTGTTCCAGCCGGTGAGGCCGTCCTCCTCTTCGGTGGCGTCACTGCGGTGGAAGCGCACGCGTTCGAGCGGGGCGGGCGGCAGGCTGTAGGCGTCGTCGAACACCACCAGCTTGACCTGGGGACTGTCGCCGTCGATATGCTCGAAGCGCCAGGCGTAGCCTTCCTCGTGCAGCAGGCGGACGATGAAGTCGTAGTCGCTCTCGCGGTATTGCAGGCAGTAGCTGCGCGGCGACGCCGGGCCCGCCTGGATCTGCAGCGCCTGCCCCCGGGCGAAGGCGGGGTTGGCGGCCTGGTGTTCCCGCAGGATCTGCTGGACGATGTCCGGCACCGTCAGGTCCTGGAACACCCGCGAAGTGCGGCGGTGGCGCAGCAGCGCGAACGGCGGCTCCACCGTGAGGCCATACTTGGCGAAACCGCCGTCCGAGCCTAGCAGCCGCGCTTGCGAGACCACGCCGCAGCGCACCGTCTCCACGCCCTGGGCGTCGGCGATGCCGATGCGGGCCGGCTGGCCGAGCAGGGTCTTGAGTTCGATGGCGCCATCGGGCGACAGGCAGGTCAGGGTGAAGCGGTACGGTTTGGACACCCCTTCCTCGCCGTCCAGGCTTTGCGGCAGCAACTGCTCGGCCGCGATGTGGCCGTCGCCCAGGCCGAGGGTGAGCAGGCGGTGGTCCTGGCTGAAGGCGGAGGCGAAGCTGGCGAGGAGGTCCATGGATATTCTTGTTTGAATCGATAGTGATAAGGCTGAAAATTGCGGCCGCGCCGGCTATCGCTTGCCAGGCTGATGGGGCGATAACAGCGGTGCGGCTTCAATGCGGATCCGCCGCGATCAGTTGCTCACCAGCAGGCGCACGCCGTGCAGCGGACGCTCGGTGTCGAAGCGCACGGTGATCTTGCTGGACGGGATGTCGGCCATCAGCAGGTACTGTCTTACCGCGGCGGCGCGCGCCTGGGCGGCGGCCTTGGCATTGCCGATATCATTGCGGTAGCAGTGGCCGCGGATGATGATGGACTTGGCGGTTTTCAGATCGGGCAGCAGCAGATCCAATTGGGCTTCGCCCACCGGGGTCAGCTTGCCGTTCATCTTTTCGAACGGGATCAGCGTGGAGTCGGCGGCGTAGTTGGCGGCAGCGGCCTTGGCTATTTCGGACTTGGCCTGCTCGGCGGCGGCAGCAGCCTGTTTTTCGGCCTGTTGAGCCGCTGTGGGCACCGTCTGGCAAGCACTACACAGCACGGCGACAGCCACGGTAATCAACAAACGTTTCATAGCTACACTTCCCCAAGTGACAATAAAAGACTTAAAACCCGCCCAGGTCCGGGCGGGTTCACATTCCGCAGGCGGAATCAGGCGATAACTTTGTTCGCGGTCAGGTCCCAACCGGCGCTGACGTTGCCGCCACCGGCGCCGTCGGCGCGCTTCTGCTGGGTGTAGGTCCACTTGATCTTGCCGTAGCTGAAGCTCACCTTTTCCGACGGGAAGCCGGAATCGGTGGCGGAACCTTGCGGCTCAACCTTGGCGATCAGGACTTGCTCCATCTTGATCTCCATGTACTTCACCTTGTCGCCGCCGGCGCGGCACAGCTCGATGGTGATGTCCTTGATGTGCTTGCCAGTGCAGCAAGCCTCATAGATCTTTGGGCTGGCTTTGTCCAGGAAGTGGGTGATTTCGTACACCGCGTGGTTCACGCGCTCGGCGGTTGCGCCGCCGGCGGTGCTGGCCGAAGCCTGGGCCGGCTGTTCCAGCTTGTGTGCGAACGACTGGATTTCGATCCAGTCTTTGTGCTTGTCGTCGCCGCTCTCACCAGGAATGCCATCAATTTTCAGGAATGCATCAAAAGCCATTAGTACTTCTCCTTACGAAGGGTCGAAAAATGGGGGGATTTCACCCCCTAGCTAGCAAAGCGTCAGCCCGCCGGTTGCGGCAACTCGGCTACCAGACGCAATGAAATGGTCAGTTCATCCAGCTGGAAGTGCGGACGCAGGAAAGCGGCGGCGCGGTAGACCCCGGGCTTGCCCGGCACTTCCACCACGTCCACGCGCGCTTCGCGCAGCGGATACTTGGCCTTGGCCTCCTGGCTGGCGGAATCGTCCAGCAGCACGTACTGGGCCAGCCAGGTGTTCAGGTAGTCCTGCACGTTCTGGCGCGAGGCGAAACTGCCGATCTTGTCGCGCATGATGGACTTCATGTAATGCGCGATGCGGGATACCGCGAAGATGTAGGGCAGCTGGGTGGACAGGCGCGCGTTGGCGTTGGCCGAATCGGTGTTGTAGGTTTTGGCCTTCTGCACCGACTGGCCGCCGAAGAAGGCCGCGTAGTCGGTGTTCTTGCAGTGCACCAGCGAGATCAGACCCAGGTCGGACAGCAGCTTTTCGGTGCGGTCGGTGATCGCCACTTCGGTGGGGCACTTCAGCGCCACTTCGCCGTCGTCGGTCTTGAAGGTGTGGGCCGGCAGGCCTTCCACCAGACCGCCGCCCTCGACGCCGCGGATGGCCGCCAGCCAGCCGTACTGGGCGAAGGCGTCGGTCAGGCGCGCAGCGTAGGCGTAGGCGGCGTTGGTCCACAGGTATTTGTCGTGGTTGCTGCCGTCGACGTTTTCCTCGAAGTCGAAATCCTCCACCGGCACGTTGTCGCGGCCATAGGGCAGGCGGCCCAGCACGTGCGGCAGCACCAGGCCGACGTAGCGGGAGTCTTCCGACTCGCGGAACGACTTCCACTTGGCGTATTCGACGGTGTCGAAGATCTTGGCCAGATCGCGCGGCTTGCCGATGTCGGCGAAGGTCTCCAGGCCGAACAGGCCGGGCGCGGCGGCGGTGATCAGCGGCGCGTGGGCGGAGGCGGCCACGTGCGACAGCTCGTCCATCAGATAGAAGTCTTCCGGATGGCGGGTGAATTCGTAGTCGCCCACCAGCGCGGCGTAAGGCGCGCCGCCGAAGGTGCCGTACTCTTCCTCGTAGATCTTCTTGAACAGCGCGCTCTGGTCGAATTCGGCCGCGGCCTTGAAGTCCTTGACCAGATCCTTCTTTGACGCGTTGAGCACCTTGATCTTCAGCTGGGTGCTGGTTTCCGACTCCATCACCAGGTACTTCAGGCCGCGCCAGGACGCTTCCAGCTTCTGGAAGTCGCCGTGGTGCATCACATTGTTCAGTTGGTCCGAGATCAGTTGGTCGATCTCGGCGATGCGGGCGTCGATGCTGGCGGACAGGTCGCGCGATACCGTCACGCTGCCTTTCAGCACCTGGTCCACCAGTTCGCCGATCAGATCGCGGGTGTGGCTTTTTTCGCTGTCGTTGGTGGCGATGCGGCTTTGCTCGATGATGCTGTCGAGCAGGCTGCCGCCCACCGCCGCAGCCGGGGCCGCCTGTTGTTGCAGTTCCGCGCTCACTGTTCGCCTCCTTCCTGCTTGCCGCCGCGCTCGCCGATCTGGCGCAGTTTTTCGGTGTCGCGCACCACTTCGTCCAGCAGCTCTTCCAGCTTGTCGTTGCCGGCCAGCTTGTTGCGCAGGTCGGCCAGACGGGTGCGCGCTTCCAGCAACTGGTTCAGCGGATCGATCTGGCGCACCACGTTCTGCGGTTCGAAATCGGCCAGACTTTCAAAATTCAGCTCCACCGACAGCTGGCTGCCGTCGTCCTTCAGCGCGTTGTCGACTTTCATCGCCAGTCGCGGCGCCATGCCTTTCAGCACTTCGTCGAAGTTGTCGCGGTCGATCTGGACGAATTTGCGCTCCTTCATCTTCGGCAGCGGCTCCTTGCTGTGGCCGGAGTAGTCGCCCAGCACGCCCAGCACGAAGGGCAGTTCCTTGGTTTCGATCGCGTCGCCAATCTCCACGTCGTAGGTGATCTGCACGCGCGGCGGACGTACCCTCGACAGTTTTTTCTGAGTGCTTTCTTTACCCATGGCTTTTCTCTAGATGTTCAAAAGGTTCAAAAATGACTACGCGATATTGCGCGAAAGACTGGTTAAAACAGTCCGCAGCTGTGCCAAAGACAGGCCCGGATCGTTCAGTTGCCGGCCCAGCACATAGGCCGCCTCGGCATAGGCCTGATGGCTGCGCCACGGCGCCTTGGCGTCGTTGATGTCAACGACGAACTTGGCGTCCAGCGGCGCGCCCCAGCATTGGCTGGCGATCTGCTCGTTCAGGCCGGCCGGCAGCAGCACCAGGAAATGGCCTTCCGGCCGGCGCAGGATCAGGCATTGCTCCTGCGCGTCGCCATTGTCGAAAGTGGCGGCGTGGTACAGCGCCAGCCAGGTGACGGCGGCCAGCACGTTCTCGCCCTCGACCGCCGGCAGCGGCAGGAAGTAGGCCTGCACCGGCAGGCTGTCGCGGAACTTGCGCAGCAGGCGGTGGTGGAACACGAAAGCCAGTAGCACCGACTCCAGATCGCCGTCGCCCATTTCGCGCAGGCCGTTCGCCAACGCCGATGCCGGCGTCACTGCCAGGTGTTTTTCCAACAGCTGCTGCGCCAGGTCGATGTCGGCCACCGACGAGGCGCCGAAGCGCAGCTGCTCCTCCAGAAACTGCTTGCAGGCCAGCATTTCCACCGAATTGTCGATGGCGTTGGCCAGTTGATCCTTCAAGCCGGTGAAGAACAGCTCATTGGCCAGCAGCAGGATGGCGGTCGGCGGCAGCGCGTTGTCTATCGCCACCAGCGACGCCGCCACCAGCGGATAGCTGCGGCCGCCCTCGTCGCGGCTGGGCTGGATCACGCCCAGCGACAGCCAGTTCTGGTCGCGGCTTTGCAACACGAACGAAGTGGCCGGCATCGCCAGGTAGCGGCGGGTGGCACCCTCGTCGAACGCCATCCGCTGCAGGCTTTGCGCCAGCAACTGGTCCAGCTGCATGGCCGCCGGATGGGTGGCATTGACCCGCACGAAATCCGCCCGCCGCGGCAATTTGCCGAAAATGCAGAACTGCGGTGGCACCTCCAGGGTGCGCTTGAAATTGAACGCCATGCCGCTCATCTCCAATTACAACGTCACGCGTTCAGGCAACGTCAGTTTGTAAAGCCGGTTCAACTGCAGCGGATTGACGCCGCCCAGCATGCGGAAATTGAAACGTACCGTCTGCGCCTCGGCGCCGCTGCCCTTGGGCAGGGTCCAGCTCAACTGGGAGGAGCCGTCCGCACCGTCGCCGACCTTGGCGCTGGACAACAGGCGCATCAGGCCCATGCGGCCCTGCTGGTTGCCCACCACAGTGCTGGCGCCGGCGTAGTTCACCACCTGGATGCGCGCGCCTTCGCCGCCGCCGCTGCCTGGCCAGTTGAACGGCTGCCACGGCTGCGGACCGTTGCGGTAGCGCAGCTCCTGGCCGTCTATCGTCAGCACGGTTTCGGACAGGCCGGGCGTCGGCAGCGGCTGCAGTTCGAAGCGGCTGTTTTCGCCATCCTGCAGCTGGCTGCTGGCCAGCGCCATCAGCCGGCCGACGCCGTTGAGGAACTCCGGATTGAAGCGCACACCCTGGTTGCCCCAGGCGCGCGGCACCAGGGCGTCGCCCTTCTTCTGCACCAGGCCGTTCAGGTATTTGTTGACGAACTTGTCCAGCGTGCCGTCATTGGCCTTGACGAAGCGGTTGATGTCCGCCACCGAAGCGCTGCTGCTGGAGTCGCTGAATGGGTATTTGCCGGCCAACTGCTTCCACTGCGGCAGCACTTCATTGGCCCAGGCCTGGTTGATGTCCTGCGCCACCGGGCCCAGCAGTGCTGTGTACGACTGCGACAGCGGACGCACCAGCATCGGACGCACCATTTCGATGGTGTCGGCGCTGGCGCCGTTGAGCAGTGTGTTATCGACGTAGGACAGGGTGTCGCCCAGCTCGGAGCCGGAACCGTTCAACGTGGACTGCAGCGCGGCGCGCGCCTGCGGGCCTGGCTCGTCGGTGGTGGCGATGGCCGCCATCTTTACTTTCAGCTTGGCCAACTGGTCCAGGTAGCCGTTGATCGGCGGATTGTCGCCCTTCACCAGGGCGGCCACGCCGGCGAACTGCGCGCCCACTACGCCGAACTGCTTTTCGCTCTTGGCATCGGTGGCACCGTCGCCGCCCTTGAACAGCTCGGTGGTTTTCTCCAGCACCGAGCGCTTGGCGGTCTCCAGCGAGCGGTTCAGCTCGGACGGATTGTCCCAGGCGGTTTCCTGCGCGGCGCGCGCCAGGATCAGCCTGATCGGCGAATTCTGCTTGTCGGCCAAGCGGGTCATAGCGGAAGCGGACTGCGCCGGATTGGTGATGTCGCGCACCACCACACCTTGCAGGAACTTGTGCCAGGCGGCGATGTACTGGGAGCGGTACAGCGCCTCCAGCGCGGCGCGGTTCTTCTCCACGTCGCCATCCTTGCCCAGATTGTCCTGGGTGCTGGAAGCCAGCACCCAGTCGTCGCTGCGGATTTCGCCGCGGCTGGCCTCGTCGATGGCGCCGCGCACGTAGTTGTTCCACGCTTCGCGGGTATAGGCGCCCTCCACCATCTGGCTGCTGGCCATGATGTCCATGTCGCGGTTGTCCAGGATGCGGGCCACCGTCAACGGCGCGAAACGGGTATTGGCGCGCGCCTTGATCTCGCTGAACACGCGCTCCTGCGCCGACAGCCGCTTGAATGAGCCGCGCAGCACGTCGCGGGCATCGGCCACCACCTTGACGTCGTTGTCGATCAGCGGCAGGTCAGACTCCTTGATCTGGCTGACGTAGAATGCCACCAGCTTCTCAGCCTGGCCCATCACCTCGTTGACCGGATACTCGCCGCGCTGGCTTTCCAGCCACGGCCGCCAATAGCGCGGCAGCTGGTCGGCCAGCTGCGCCTCTTCCATCCGGCGCTGATCGTGCAGCATCAGGTAAGTTTTCAGCGCGTTGTAGCCGACATCCAGCTGCTGCGGGTTCTGCGGTTTGCCGGCGGATTCGCCGCCGATGGCCGGCGCAGAGGCGTCCAGCTTGGCGGTGGTGGCGCGCTGCGGCAGCTCCAGCGCGCTCAGATTGATGTTGGGCAGGCCGCCGTGCGGCTTGGGCCGCGGCTTGTACTGTTTGATCGGCTTGGCCGGCTGCGGCTTGGCTTCGGGTTTGGGTTCAGGCTTGGGCTGCGGCTTCGGCGGTTCGCTGACCGCAACCGGCTGCGGCGCGCCGGGCTTGAGCGAGGCCAGCGTGGTTTCCAGGTTTTTCTGCACCGGGCGCAGCATCACGTCCTTCAGGCCAGCGAAGTAGGCCTTGCGCAGATTGCGCTCCAGTTCGCCGCCCTGATACAGGCCCATGCCGATTTGCCACGGCTCGCCGTTGCGGCGGTAGTTCTGCAACTCCTCGAGGCGGCGCTGCAGGATCAACAGGCCGTTCAGGCGGTCGTACAACTGGCCGGATGCGGCCAGCTTCTGCGCCTGCGCGCATTCGGTGTTGACCTGGGCGATCAGCTGCTGGTTGCCGACGAAGGACCAGGTCCACAGGCCAGCCACCGCAGCCAGGCTCGCTACGCCGGCTATCATGCCGGCTAGGCGCCAGCGGCTGCCGCTGGGCTTGGTCTGCTGGAAGATCAGGTGCTGGTCGGGGAACAGCACTTCGCGGAACAGGCCGCGCAGGAAGTAGCTGTACGAAGCCGGCGCCTGATGCTTGTCCAGCGAGCCGGCGGCCAGGTCGAACTGGCCCTGAACGCGGCCGGCGGTGACGATGCGCGGCACGCCTTCCTGCAAAGCGCTGGTGAAATAGAAGCCGCGCAGCAAGGGGCGGGAATGGTAAGGGTCCTCCTCGAACAACAGGCGGACGAATTTGACCACCGCCTCCTGCAGCCCGTGGAATTCGATCGGGAAGGCGAAGTGGGCCGACTTCACCGCATCGCCGCGCGCCTGCGACAGCTTTTCCTCGCCGGCCTGCACCAGGCCGCGGTACAGCTGATCGAACTGCTGCGACACCACGGCGGAGGCGTCGAAACCGGTGCCCTGGTCAGCCGACAGCGTGGCGCCCCAGACGCGGGAGCGCGCCTCTTCGCCAGCCTCGTTGAAGAACTGGGCAAAACCACCCAGCAGATCAAGCTTGGTGAACACCAGGTAGATGGGCACCATCAGGCCAAAGGTGTTGCACACCTCGTGGATGCGCTCGCGCACCTGGCGGGCGTACAGGACGAAGCCCTCGCTATTGTGCTGCGCCAGCTCCGGCAGGCTGATCGCCACCATGATGCCGTTGACCGGCGCCTTGGAACGGTATTGCTTGAGCAGCTTGAGGAAGGCCAGCCATTCGCCGCGGTCTTCGCTCTCGGTGGCATAGCGGCCTGCGGTGTCCAGCAGCACGCCCTCGGTGGAGAAGAACCAGTCGCAGTTGCGGGTGCCGCCCACGCCCTGGATGCCGCTCTTGTCGCTGAAGGGGAAGCTCAGGCCGGATTGCAGAATGGCGGAACTTTTGCCCGCCGCCGGATGCCCGATGATCATGTACCAAGGCAACTCGTACAGCGCCGCGCTGCCGCGCGCGGTGCCGATATTGGATTTCTTCAGGGTGTCGATCGCGCCCAGCATGCGCTGGCGCAGCAGGGTGACCTCGGCGCGCTTGTCAGCGCTGGCGTTGATCACCGCCTCGTCCGCCTGGCGCCGCAGCATCCCCTCCAGCAAGCCGCCGGCGCGGCGCGCCAGCACCTGGCCGATCAGCAAGGCCAGCACCCATACGATCATCACCACGACGATCCATCCCAAGCGCGCTTCCAGCGACTTGAGCCCCAGCCAGGGCCCTAGCCACCAGATCAGGGCGATCAGGATCAAGAACCCGATGGCGGACGCCACCTTGGCATTGCGTAGCCAACCTTTGTTAAACACCGAATTCACCTTCCCTTAAAAGCCAAAAGACAATTATTTGTTCTTGTGCGCCAGCAAGGCTCGCAAGGAGCCTGCGCGTTCGACGTGGCCGTAGTCGCGGAAGCTCCACACCCCGCCCCATCCCAAGCCGGCGGCCTTCGACTCCTCGCCCAGCGCGGTATAGGCCTGCATTGCCCACGGATCCCGTTCCGAGATCACCACCTTGCCGTTGCGGACCGGCGCCAGATCTGCGGCCAGTCCATATTGGTGCTTGCTCTCCCCACCCTTGGCCTGGGTAACCTTGACGCTGCCGCCGGCCAGCCGGTTCTGCCGTTCGGCGCTGCGGAATCCCTCCAGCAGCACCATCGGGAAGCCGCGCGCCTTCATTTTCTCCATCACCCGCAACACGTCCTGCACGAAAGCGGGGTCCATCTTGCTCCAGTCGCGGTCGGCCTTGTCCAAAGCCAGAGACGGCTTTTCCGCCACCGCGTCTATGAAAGCCTCGGGCGGCAACGGTGGAGGCGGAACCAGCTTTTCCTCAAGCAGCGCCTGCCTGATCTGATTGCCATGAGCATATTCATTCGGGATGAACTTCGAATCCTGATGGTAGCCGCCAAAGTGCAGCGTAATTGCCACAACTCCTCCCACCAGTGACAAGGACAGCAGCGGGACCATCCACAGCAACCAGCGGTTTTGCAACCATCCGCGCGCGGCGGATGCCGCGCCGGGCAAACGCGACGGAGCCGCATCGGACCGGATGTCCTCCACCGGAACGAAGGTCGGATTCGACGGGATCGCAATCGATGCCTGCTCGACTTGGAGCCTTGCTCCGCCAAGGAAATATCGCCAACCAAGCCAAAACAAAAGCAATACGATGCAAGCCACCACCAGTGGCACGATTAACGTCATTGGAATTTTTGATACAAACGATTGATGAACCAGCAAATTACGCGATATGCTTGATTTGATTTGTAAAGAAGTCAAGTGCCGGCGTCTAATTTGACAAGGCGCTCACAAGCAGAGACAAGCAAAATCTTTAGAATTAACCGTTGGATGTCGTCTTATTTCAGGTGTCGATTATATGGATTTAACTAAGCACTGGCAAAAACTTGCTTGATGATCGCAGCGCTGGCGCTGCCCTTGCTCAGCGGCTGCGCGGGTCCGAAGAATATCACGCTGAGCAGTGAGGCCAGCGCTGCGCTGAATCGCGACAAACATGGAAAATCATTGTCCGTCGTAGTACAGGTTTACCAGCTGAAGTCGGATCAAGGATTCAAATTACTCACACCTGACCTTTTGGCCAGTGGCAAACCAATTCCAGATGTGCTTGTCGCTTCGGTATTATCCAGCAAGGAGTTGATATTTGTTCCGGGCGGTAAGCAGGAACTGGATATGACGGTTCTGGAAGATGCCAATTATGTTGGCGTGATCGGCTATTTCCGTCAGCCGAATCCCCATTTCTGGCGTCTGCTTTACGACGCCGGCAGAGTCCGCAGCAAGGATCTTAAATTCAAAGTCGACGACTGCTATTTAAAGGCGATCAAACCTGAAGCCATTCCATTGCCGGACCAACCCAATACCGGCGCAGTCGATTGTTCCGCCGCGCGCAACTAGAATAGCGGGCATCATTTCAAAACCAAGCCAAGGTTCAAGCAGCAATGCTTCATGCACAAAGAATATTATGGGGCGAAGGCATGTTTCTTCGCCCGCAGCATTTTCAGCAACAGGCGCTATTCCAGGAGCAGACTCAATCCAGCCTGTTGCAGCTGACGCATCGCCATGTCTGGGGCATTCAAAAGCTGACACTGGACGAGGCCGCGCTCAGAGGCGGCATCGTCCGCGTCGACGAGCTGACCGCGCTGTTCCGCGACGGCGCGCTGTACCAGGCGCCCAGCCACGCGCCGCTGCCGTTGAGCCGCGACCTGACCGCCATGCCGCAGCTCGGCATCAAGACCACGCTGTACGCCTGCCTGGCGCAACTGCAGCCCTATGGCGGCAATAGCCGCAGCGGCGAGGCCAGCGCCCGCCCCACCCGCTTCCACAGCGATCACAGCGAAGTGTCCGACCTGTACACCCAGGCGCTGGCAGCCGACCTCTCCACCCTGCAGCTGGACATCAAGCTGATGCTGGAAGAGGAAAACCGCGATGGCTACGATGCCATCCCGCTGTGCCGGCTGGAAAAAGACGCCACCGGCCAATGGGGCGTCGGCAAGGACTTCCTGCCGCCGCTGCTGGCGATCGAAGGCTCCAGCGAGATGATGCAGATGTTGCGCCGGTTGCTGGACATCCTGCTGGTGAAGAGCCAGGCGCTGTCCGGCGCCCACCGCGAACGCGCCAAGAGCGTGATGGAGTTCGGCTCGGCCGACATCAGCTCGTTCTGGCTGCTGCACACCGTCAACCGCAATTTCGCCCGCCTGCGCCACCTGTCGCAATGCCAGCCGCTGCACCCGGAAGAGCTGTACATGGCGCTGGCCGAGTTCTGCGGCGAGCTGCAAACCTTCGCCACCCTGTATACCTTGTCGGACATCCCGGCCTACCGCCACGAGCAGCTGCACCAGGTGTTCCCGCAGCTGGACCTGCAGATCCGCGAACTGCTGGAAACCGTGGTGTCGGCCCGCTACAAGGTGATCCCGCTGCATTCGCCGCGGCCGTCCTTCCATATCGGCCGGCTGGAGAGCGACCGGCTGCTGGACAACGTCGACTTCTACCTATCGGTGCAAAGCGACCAGCCGGCCAGCCATATCCTCGACAACGTGCCGCTCAAGCTCAAGATCGGCGCGCCGGACGACGTCGAGCGCATTCTCAACTCGGCGATGCGCGGCGTCGGCCTGGTCCATTCGGCGCAAACGCCGTCGGCCATTCCGGTGCGGGTGGGTAACCACTATTTCGCGCTGGAGCCGGGCAGCGAGATCTACAGCCGCATGCTGCAATCGCGCAGCGTCTGCATCTACGTGCCGCAGACCCTGGCCAATATTTCCATCGAACTGATCGCGGTCTTCCGCTAATACCGACATGAACCAAGCAAGCACCCAAACCGCGGAACGCGCCATGGCCGTTGCCGCCCCCGCCGCGCCCAGCCTGCGCGAGATGCTGGAGGACGGCATCTACCTGCTGTTCCTGCTGAAGGAAGGCAACGCCCCCAGCAGCGCGGTGGAGTTCAACCGCCGCGTCGACCACTTCCTCAGCCAGTTCGAACGCAACGCCCGCAACTTCGGCAAGGACGGCAACGCCATCTCCCACGCCAAATACGCTTTCTGCGCGCTGATGGACGAAATCATCCTGTCGTCCGACTTCGCGCTGCGCGACGAATGGGAACGGATGCCCTTGCAGTTGCGCCTGTTCGGCGAGCACCTGGCCGGCGAAGGCTTCTTCAATCGCCTCGAACAATTGCGCAATGCGCCCGCGGAAAACATCGAGGCGCTGGAAGTGTTCTACACCTGCCTGCTACTGGGCTTCCAGGGCAAATACCTGCTGGAAGGCGAAGAGAAGCTGGGCTATCTGATCCACAAGCTGAGCCAGGAAATCCAGCAGATCCGGGGCGGCAAGGCCGAGTTCGCGCCCAACTGGCAGCTGCCGCAGCGCTTCCAGGCCTTTGTCCGCCATGAGTTGCCGCTGTGGCTGTACTTCGCGCTGCTGGCCATCGTCGGCGCCGGCATCTTCGTCGCCTTCCGCTGGATGCTGGCCCGCCAGGCTGCCTCCGTATTCGGGCTATGAGCGGCAACCGCCACGCGCAAATCCTGCCTTCGGTGCTGGACAGGCTGCTGGACGACGCGCCCGACCTGAGCCACACCGAAGCCATCAGCCTGTTTGAACTGTCGCAGTTCAAGCAGGCGTTGGCGCGCGATCTGGAAGCCTTGCTCAACACCCGGCTGATGCCGCAGGACGAACTGTTCGAATCCTTCCCGCTCTCGCGCGACAGCCTGCTCAGCTACGGCATTCCCGACTTGTCCGGCATCAGCCTGCTCAACCCCGACGACCGCGAAGTGCTGCGCGAGCAACTGCGCCGCTCGATAGAACTGCACGAACCCAGGTTGTCGCGGGTACGCGTCAATCTGGATGCCCCCCGCGAGATGGAACGCCATCTGCGCTTCCGCGTCGACGCCGTGCTCAAGGTGCACCCGCACCGCCCGCCGGTGACCTTTGACGCCACGCTGCAGCTGTCCTCCAACGTATACAAAGTACACGGCTGACTAACAGCCTCTTATCGGTTCGATCATGGACATATCCAGCCTGCTAGCCAGCTTCGCCTCCGCCTTCAGCCAGGACCACCGCCTGCTCACCCTCGGCCTGGGCGACGGCCACATCGCGGCCGAGCAGTTGCTGCCGCAAAGCCTGGACGGCGAGGAAGGGGTGTCCAAACCGTACCGCTTCACCCTGACCTGCCTGTCGCCCGATGGCGCCATCGAACTCAAGACCCTGCTCGGCCAGCCGGCCCGCATCGGCATCGCCGACGCCCAGGGCGTGGAGACGGTGCGCTGCGGCGTGGTCTCGCAAGCGCGGCTGCTAGGCTCGGACGGCGGTTTCGCCAAGTATGGCCTCACGGTGGAGCCGCCGTTCGCGCTGCTGCGCCACCGCCGCACTTCGCGGGTGTTCCAGGACCTGACGGTGCCGGACATCGTCCAGCAGATCCTGCGGGAACACCAGGCCGCCAACCCCGCCTTCGCCCGGGGGCAGGCGCTGCAGATCCAGGCGGGCCCGGCGTCGCCGCGCAGCTACTGCCTGCAATACCGCGAGAGCGACTACGACTTCATCGTCCGCCTGCTGCACGAGGAAGGCTACGCCTGGCGCTTCGAGCATATCGACGGCGACAGTCCCCAGGTCAAGCTGGTGGTGTTCGACGACGCCTACAGCCTGCCGCCCGCCCCGCTCGAACGCGTGCGCTTCCACCGCAGTGACGCCACCGAAGAGGAGGACGGCCTCACCGGCTGGAACAGCAGCCGCCAGATTGTGCCCGGCCAGGTGGCGCTGGCCAGCTTCGACTACCAGCCGGTGTCCACCCGGCACACCGGCGACAGCAGCCAGATCGACCAGGGCCAGGGCGGCGGCGCGCTGCAATCCAGCCTGCAGGACTACGACGCCCAGGGCCTGTATTACGCCGGCGACGCCGACCAGCTGTCCCGCTACGCCCAGCTGCGCCAGCAGGCGCACGATCTGCAGGCCAAACAATTCGAAGGCGCAGGCTCGGTCCGCGGCCTGACCGCCGGCCAGTGGTTCCGCCTTGACGACCACCCGGCGCACCAGGCCGACAGCGCCGAACAGCGCGAATTCGTGGTCACCGGCCAGACCTTGCGCGCCCAGAACAACCTGCCGGCCGACCTCACCCGCCAGTTGAACCAGGCCGCGCCCGGGCTGCTGGCCCTGGGGCTGGAGAGCGACGCCGCCGTGACCGCCGGCGCCCAGGCCGCGCCGTTCGCCACCACGCTCCAGGCCCAGCGCCGAGGCATCCCGCTGACGCCGGCCTACGCCCACACCGCGCAGGCCAAGCCGACCAGCCTGGGCGTGCAGACCGCCACCGTGGTCGGTCCGCCGGGCGAAGACGTCCACACCGACCAACAGGGCCGCATCAAGGTGCAGTTCCACTGGCAGCGGCCGGACGAACACCCGACCATCGGCGCCGGACTCGACGACAAGTCGTCATGCTGGCTGCGCGTCGCCATGCCCAGCGCCGGCGCCGGCTGGGGGCACCAGTTCATCCCGCGCATTGGTCAGGAAGTGCTGGTCGACTTCATCGAAGGCGACATCGACCGGCCGGTGATCACCGGCGTGCTGTACAACGGCAGCCACCCGACGCCCGACTTCAGCGGCGCCGGCTCGCTCCCCGCCAACAAGACGCTGTCCGGCATCAAGAGCAAAGAACACCAGGGCGGCGGCTACAACGAGCTGCTGTTCGACGATACCCCCGGCGAAGTGCGCGCCAAACTCAGTTCCGAATCCGGCAAGACCCAACTGAACCAGGGCTTCCTGACCCAGCCGCGCAGCAACGGCAAGGCGACGCCACGCGGCGAAGGCTTCGAGCTCAGAACCGACCAGCACGGCGCCATCCGCGCCGCCCACGGTCTGCTCTTGTCCACCGAAGCGCAGAACGGCGCTGGGGGCAAACAGCTGGCGCGCGAGCACGCCCAGAGCCAGCTCGACGCCGCCCTCTCCCTCAGCCAGGCGCTGGCCGAAACCGCCACTGGCCAGCTGGCGGATACGATGGAAACCGGCCCCGACGCCATCGGCCCGGACAACGCCAAAGCCGGCAAAAAACCGGACGGCCACCTGCAGCACCACGTCGACGCGCTGAAGGCCTGGGAAGCGGGATCGAACACCGACAAAGACGGCAAAACGGCGAAAGAGCAAGCCGGCCGGCAGCCGCTGCTGGTGCTGTCCGGCCCGGCCGGCATCGCCTCCCTGACCGAGCAAAGCCAGACGCTATTCGCCGGCAGCAACCTGAACCTCGTCGCCCAGCGCGATGCCAACCACACGACGGGGCGACGCTGGCTGCACAACGTCGGCCAGCACATCAGCCTGTTCGTGGCCGGGGTGAAAGACAAGGTGGCGCTGAAGCTGATCGCGGCCAAGGGCAAGGTGCAGATCCAGGCGCAGAGCGACGCGATGGAGATCACGGCGGATCAGGATGTCGCCATCACCTCCTGCAAGGACAAGATAATTGTCAATGCTGGCGACGAAATCCTGCTGACCGCAGGTGGAGCCTATATCCGAATCAAGGGCGGCAATATCGAAGTCCATGCGCCGGGCCAGGTGACGGTGAAAGGCGCCAGCCACACGCTGGACGGACCTGCCCGCATGGACTGGGCACAACCGCAGTACAATAAGATCGTCTGCACCGAGCAGATCGATGCCCAATTGCTTACCCAAGCGCACCCAGAACTCAGCGGCAAGAAATACGTTTACTACTCCGCCGACACTGGCAAAAAACTCGCGAGCGGCGCCCTGGACGGCAGCGGCCAAACCGAGCGCATCCACCTGCCAGGCATCAACAACATCAAGGCCCTGATCGGGTCGGGCGAATGGGAAATCCTTTAATGAATCAACGACATGCTCTTGTCCTGATTGGCGCGCTCGCGCTGCCCGCCTTTCGCGCCGGCGCGGCCAACCAGCCGGAAGACACCACCGCGGCGCTGGGCTGGAATACGCTGCAAATCCACTCCAGCCAGACGCTGGCCGGAGCGGCACCCAACCAGTATTCAGCGAAGAATCTTTTCGATCCGGATCCGGCCAAAGCCTGGGTGTTCCATGCCGAAGAACGATATCCTCGCTCCTCTGAAATCAAAAATCCCGCAGTCTTGACGCTGACTCTGGCTCAGCCGAGCTCGCTGTTCGCCATCGCCCTGACTCCCGGATACCTCAAGTCGGCCGCCACCCAGTTCCAGAACGCCTCGCCCAAGAGCGTGTTGGTCAGCCTGTACCGCCCGCATGAAGACAAGCCATTTGAAACGCGCCGCTTCTCGCTGGCCTACCACGCGCGGGAATACTCGTTTCCTCAGTTGCAAAAAGAACTGAAAACCGTGGCTTTCAACGATCCGTCTGAGGATAGAATCACCGGCAAGTCGGACAATGCCCTGAACGCCTCCGAGCGCCTGCTGCTGCTCAACGCCAGCGGAGCCAAAGTCGCCAAGATCACTCTGGAGATCCCCTCCATCGAAGCCGGCGCCAAATATACCGACACCGCCATCAGCAAACTCAGGCTGCTGGATCGACAGGCCAGTCGGAATTCGCCTGAATATGGCTTATCGCAGTACATCGCTCACAATCTGGATGCCGCCACACATAGTCTGAGCGAGAACCAATACTGTCTCTCCTACACCGACAAGAACGCCTGGCCCCGGCTGCAGAACCATCCATGCGCTGGCCCCGCGCCGAAACTGCAGCAAGGCCAGGCCGACCAGGGCATAGACGACATCATTTTCACCCGCAAGGACCCAGCCACGCAGGAATATCAGGTGCCGCTCACCACGGCCTTGCGCGACGCCCACTCCACCCGCCAGAACGGCATGAAACGCATGCGCCTGGCAGCCGCCGACGTGGCGAACAACGAACTGATCCTGAGCAAGAACTCGCGTGGCGAACTGCGGGCGCTATCCGGTCTGACGCTGACCCAGGCATTTCTGGCAAACCGCACCGATGGCCTCGGCAAGGCCTATCTGCAACCGCAGGACAGTGCCTATTTCTTTTTCGCCTACTCTCGGTTGCAGTTCACCCCGGCCAATAGCGGCTACCAGTTGAGCGTGTACGGGCCTACCGGCAGCCAGGAGGCACAATGGGCGATCCGCTAGAAAAATACCAGGATTTCGACTTCGGCAAATATACCGAAGAGCAGAAGTACGACATCCTGCAGCGTGTGTTCGAGCACCATGCCGCCGCCAACGGCAAAAACAACGTCGCCGGCTTCTCCTTTGAAACCGACAGCGGCAGGATCAACCTGATAGGCGCGCGGGGGTTCGCCAAAGGCAAGGTAGTCAAGGATAGCAACAAGGTATTCGACGACACGCTGTTCGTCGTCTATAAAAACGCGTCCGGCCAGAAGAAGGTGGCCGAATTCGACTTCAACACCGAGCCTTACAGCAAAAGCAACGGGCAACTGGCAGGCCGGGTGCTGATCAACGGCCTGTACCAGTACCGGCTGGGCAATCACAAGATGTCGTCCTATCACTCGCATGCCAGCCTGGAGGAAATGGAGCAGACGCATCGCTTTGCCCAACGCCACAACTATCGGGCGCTGCGCATCGTCAAAGGACTTGCCTTCCACGCCCAGAACACTGGCAGCGCCAAAGCGCCCGAGTACGACTTCAATCCGGACAAGCCGGATGCGCCCACCGCGACCAACGAGCACAACATCCATTACGGCGGAGAAGGCCCCAACAACCGCACCAGCAACTGGAGCGAAGGCTGCCAGACGGTAAAAGGCCTGGACAACTATATCCGGCTGTTGAAAATCCTCGAGCAGGACTACAGCCTGGCAGGCACCATCAACAACGAGCTTATCGCCAAGCCGTCGACCGATGGCAAGCGGCCCGTGGTCTATGCCTTGGTCGACGGCCACCAGATCGCCGATGAAACCAAGATCCAAGTCAAATTTCTGGATCGCATCCTGCAGCCTATGATCAATGTCTGGTATGAAATCCGCCATGGCGACCAGACTATCAGCGGCAAGACCGATCACGACGGCGACACCGGCGCGCTGTACGGCCACGATCCCAAAGACAAGATCAATGTCAAGCTGCAGGGCCCAGTGGGCGACAGCAAGCAACTGCCTCCGGTGCAGGCCAAGGAAAGCGCATTCCACAAATATATGTGCGTCATCAGTCCCAAAGTGCTGTGCGACGGCCTGGCGCGCCCGGACGCGGAGCAGAGCCAACCCGAAATAACGAACACCCAAGCCAAAAGCCACAAGCATCACAACAAACAACGCAAGCCGGTTTCCAAGATAGAGGTGCCCAAGAATCGCAACCCGCTGGAAACGCCGATACCGGATGATGAATTCGAGGACTGCAACGCGCTGACGCTGGAACAGATCACCAGCATCCTCAAGAACAACAATCCAGTGCTGGTGGATACCTACAAGGCTGATGAGCTGCTTTACAAGGCGGCTCAAAACTACAAGCTGAACCCCAAGGTGCTGCTGGCGACGATGAAGCAGGAACAGGGCTGGGCCAAGAACGGCCGCTACAACAAGCTGATGGGCGTCGGCCCCGGCGGCGATCCAACATCCATGGGCGTAGAGCAGTCGATCAACAAGTCGGCCCAGACCTATCGCAAACAGTTCGACGACGGCAAGAAAAAGCTCTCTTCGTTCAAAATCAACTTCGACCCCAATTCCCACGAAGTCGCAGCGGTGGGCAGCGGCGGGGCCTCAGTCAGCGAGGACGAGGTCGTGGCGATGAAGGAAGGCTATCGGTACACGCCGCGCACCGCCTCTGAATACGCCAAACTGCACTACACGCCGTGGACCTATTTTCCGCCTCAGCGCAGCCGTCCTTACGATACCTGGGTGAAAACTTTCCGGAGCTTCTGAGATGAGAATCAAATTCCTGATCGGCATAGGCGCGTTGCTGCTGACGCAGCACGCGCTGGCCGCCTGCGACAAGGATGACTGGCAGGCGCTGGTTCGCCAGGCAGGCGCGCAGGCTGTCGCCGACTATATCCACAGCAAGCACTGCGACCTCGAGCAGTCGCTTGACGACGTTTCCAAGACCCCGCTGGTCTACGCCATCGATGCGAAGAACCGCGCAGCTGTAGAGGCGCTGCTGCAAGCCGGCGCCAACGCCAACGTCGACGGCTACGATGGCAACACCCCGCTGTTCTACGCGGTGTCCAGCAAGGATCTGGGCATAGTCCAAGATCTGGTAGCCAAGGGCGCCGACGTCAACGCCGCCACCCGCACCAGCGAAATCACCGTGCTGATGGCTGCGGTGCTGGACTCCACGCCCGCCATAGCCGCCTATCTGGTGGCCCAAGGCGCCTCGCTGACCGATACCGACAAATATGGCCATCAGGCCATCGACTATGTCGGCAAGCTGCCGGCCAAGCGCCAGGCCGCGATGCGCGCCGCGCTGAAGAAACCATGACCGGCAGGCCTGCCTAGCCGGCTTGCCGGCGGCCAAACAAAAACGGGGAGCAGCGCAAGCTGCTCCCCGTTTGGCATGGAACGGTATCGATCTAGCGGTAGCTGCCGGCGTCCGCGGTCATCACCACCCTGCCGCCCGGCTTGGGCGTCTGCCCGTCCAACGCCATCATCACGGAAAGAGACGTGATGGTGATGATGGAGAAGAAGAACACCTGCCGCGCCCAGGCGCGATCGTCGGTTTCCCGCCTGTAGCCCGACAGCGCCATCTTCAGCCACCACAGGCTGGTGGCGCAAGCCACCGCCAGGTAGCCGTAGCCGGCATAGCCGCCCAGCACCAGCATCACGGTCGCCACCGCGAAGGCCAGGATGTACAGCACGATCTGCTGCTTGGCCTTGGAGATGCCCTTGACCACCGGCAGCACCGGGATGCCGGCCGCTTCATAGTCCTTGAAGCGGAAGATGGCGATGGCGTAGGAGTGCGGCATCTGCCACAGGCTGAACATCACCAGCAGGATCAAGGCGCCCATGTCGAAGCGGCCGGTGACGGCGCAGTAGCCGGCCACCGGCGGCACCGCGCCGGACAGGCTGCCCACCAGGGTGCCATACACCGAGTTGCGCTTCATGTACAGGCTATACACGCCCACATAGATGATGAAGCCGAACATCACACAGGCGAAGGCCAGCGGATTGGTCCAGCGCCACAGCGTGTAGAAGCCGGCCAGGCCGAGCACCAGGCCGTGCGTCAGCGCGGCCTTGGTGCTCATCGCGCCGGTGACCAGCACCCGTTTCTGGGTGCGGGCCATCTTGGCGTCGATGTCCTGGTCTATGCAGTTGTTGATGGCGCAGCCGGAGGCCACCACCAGCGACAAGCCGGCCACCGTGGCCAGCAGCAGCAGCCAGTCAACCGGACCCTGCGCCGCCAGCAGGAAACCGCCGGCGGCCGAGATCAGATTGCCGAAGATGATGCCCGGCTTGGTGACCTGAAAATAACGCTTGAGCTTCAAGGCGTTCTCACTCAGCGCATCATCAGCGCGTCGGCGGTGTAGATGATCCAGATCGACAGGCCCACCAGCAGCACGATCACCATGCCGGTGAACAGGAAGGAGATGCTGTTGAGCTTGCCTTCCTTGCTGAAGTCCAGATGCAGGAAATACTTCAGGTGCACGATGATCTGCACCACCGCGAACGTGAAGATGCCGATGAAAGTGGCCTGCTTGGTCAGCGCGCCGCTCATCACCATCCAGAACGGGATGGCGGTGAGGATCACCGACAGCAGGAAGCCGATGGCGTAGCTTTTCACGCTGCCGTGGCTGTTGTGCGCATGCGCTTGGCTCATCACATGGCTCCTTTCAGATACACAACGGTGAACACGCAGATCCACACGATGTCCAGGAAGTGCCAGAACAGCGACAGGCAGTTCAGGCGGGTCATGGCGCGGCCGGTCAGGCCGGTTTTGGCCACCTCCAGCATCATCACGCCCATCCACAGCAGGCCTGCGGTCACGTGCAGGCCATGCAGGCCCACCAGGCCGAAGAATGCCGACAGGAAGGCGCTGGTCTGCGGGCCGTGGCCCTCGGCGATCAGGTGGTGGAATTCATTGATTTCCAGGCCGATGAACGCGGCGCCGAACAGGAAAGTCACCGCCAGCCAGCCCAGCACTGCCGATTTGTTGCCCTTGTGGCCAGCGATCATCGCGAAACCATAGGTGATGGAAGACAGCAGCAGCGCCGCAGTCTCCACCAGCACGTACGGCAGCTCGAAGATTTCCTTGCCGGAAATGCCGCCCGCCACATTGCGGAACAGCACTGCGTACGCCGCGAACGCCGTCGCGAACAGGATGCAGTCGGTCATCAGATAGAACCAGAAGCCCAGCACGGTCTGCGAACCGCTGTCGTGGTGCTCATGGTCGTCATGCGCGTCGTGCGCTTGCTCTACATAAGTCGTCATGTTTGATCCAGCCTCTTACACGGTGGTGGTCGGACGCGCAGCCTTCTTCGGCTTGGTCTGATCACGCTCGGTGTAGTTGTCCACATCTATGCCCAGCTTCTCGAAGCGGGCGCGCTCGATGGCTTCCACTTCTTCCGCCGGCACGTAGTAGTCCAGGTCGTTGTCGTAGGCGCGCACCAGCATGCAGCCGACGATGCCCACCAGGCCGACGATGGCCATCCACCAGATATGCCAGATCAGCGCGAAGCCCAGTACGGTGGTGAAACCGCCGATGTACAGGCCTACAGCGGTGTTGCGCGGCATATGGATCGGCTCGTACGACTTCGGCACGGCGTAAGCGATGCCCTTTTCCTTCATGTCGGTGAAGGCGTCGATGTCATGCACTTGCGGCAGCTTGGCGAAGTTGTAGAACGGCGCCGGCGAGGAAGTGGACCATTCCAGGGTATGGCCGTTCCACGGGTCGCCGGTCTCGTCCACCAGCTTCTTGCGGTCGCGGATGCTGACTGCGATCTGCAGCAGCTGGCAGCCGATGCCGATGGCGATCAGCACCGCGCCGAAGGCGGCGATGTACAGCCACGGCTCCCAGGCCGGGTTGTCGGTGTGGTTCAGTCGGCGGGTCATGCCCAGGAAGCCCAGCACGTACAGCGGCATGAAGGCGAACATGAAGCCGAGCTGCCAGAACCAGAACGAAGCCTTGCCCAGCTTGGCATTCAGCTTGAAGCCGAATACCTTCGGGAACCAGAACGACACGCCGGCGAGATAGCCGAACACCGCGCCGCCGATGATGGTGTTGTGGAAGTGGGCGATCAGGAACAGGCTGTTGTGCAGCACGTAGTCGGCGCCCGGCACAGCCAGCAGCACACCAGTCATCCCGCCGATGGAGAAGGTGACGATGAAGCCCAGCGTCCACAGGATTGGGGTTTCAAAGCGCAGGCGGCCCTTGTAGATGGTGAACAGCCAGTTGAACAGCTTCACGCCGGTCGGGATCGAGATGATCATGGTGGCGATGCCGAAGAAGGCGTTCACATTGGCGCCGGAGCCCATGGTGAAGAAGTGGTGCAGCCATACCATGAAGCCCAGCACCGAGATCGCGCCGCTGGCGTAGATCATCGACTTGTGGCCGAACAGGCGCTTACCGGAGAAGGTGGAAACCACTTCCGAGAAGATGCCGAATGCCGGCAGAACCAGGATGTAAACCTCGGGGTGGCCCCAAGCCCAGAACAAGTTCAGGTACATCATGGCGTTGCCGCCGGCTTCCGCGGTGAAGAAGTGGAAGCCCAGATAGCGGTCCAGGCTCAGCATCGCCAGCGCGCCGGTCAGAATCGGGAACGAGGTGGCGATCAGCACGTTGGCCCAGGTGCAGGTCCAGGTAAAGATCGGCATGTCCATCAGCTTCATGCCCGGGGCGCGCATCTTGATCACGGTCACCAGGAAGTTGATCGCGGTCAGCGTCGTCCCGATGCCCGATATCTGCAAGGCCCAGGTGTAGTAATCCACCCCGACGTCAGGACTGAAGCCCAGCTCGGCCAGCGGCGGATAGGCCACCCAGCCGGTGCGGGCGAAATTGCCCACGCCCAGCGACAGGTTGACCAGGATCACCGCCGAAACCAGCAGCCAGAAGCTCAGCGAGTTCAGGAAGGGGAAAGCCACGTCGCGCGCGCCGATCTGCAGCGGCACCACGATGTTCATCAGGCCAGTCATGAACGGCATGGCCATGAAGATGATCATGATCACGCCGTGGGCGGTGAATATCTGGTCGTAGTGTTCCGGCGGAAAAATGCCGTGGCTGCCGCCAGTGGCCACCGCCAGCTGGGTACGCATCATCAGCGCGTCGGCGAAGCCGCGCAGCAGCATGATCATGGCGACGATGATATACATCACGCCGATTTTCTTGTGATCAACCGAAGTGATCCACTCTTTCCAGAGATAGCCCCACTTGCCGAACTTGGTGATCAACGCGAACAGCACGATGCCCATCAGGCCGGCGCCGGACAGCGCCCCCATGATGATGGGCTCGTGGTACGGAATCGCGTCCAGAGTCAGTTTACCTAACCACATCAATCGTTACTCCTTGACAACCGGCGGGGTGATGGCTGCGCACAGTTCTTTGGTCATTTTGGCCAGCTTGATGGCGTCATCGCTGTCGGCCAGCGACGGACGACCGGCCATGTACTTGTGCACGACGGCTTCAAACAGGTAAGGCGTGGTTGAAGCGTAGTGGGCCACCGGGTTGTTCTCGCTAGGCTTGAGCAACTGCAGGTAGGCCGGCGCGTCCAAGGTTTGGCCGGAGGCTTTCGCCTTGGCTACCCAAGCGTCGAACTCGGCCGGGGTCTTGGTGGCGATGGCATTGAACTTCATGCCGGAGAAGCCCGCGCCGCTATAGTTGGAGGAGAAACCCTTGTAGGTGCCCGGCTCGTTGGCGACCAGGTGCAACTGGGTCTGCATGCCGGCCATCGCGTAGATCTGGCCACCCAGCTGCGGGATGAAGAAAGCATTCATCGCCGCGTCGGAAGTGATCTTGAAATTCACCGGCACGTCGGTCGGGAACACCAGCTCGTTGACGGAAGCGATCTGCTGTTCCGGATAGATGAACAACCATTTCCAGTTGAGGGCCACCACCTGAACCTCGATCGCCTTCTTGTCCGATTGCAGCGGACGGTAGGGATCCAGCTCGTGCGTGCTCTTCCAGGTCAGCGTCGCCAGGAAGGCGATGATGACGCAGGGAATCAGCCAGACCACGATCTCGATCTTGGTCGAGTGCGACCATTTCGGTTCGTAAGCGGCGTCCTTGTTGCTGGCGCGGTACTTCCAGGCGAATACCAGGGTCATCACGATTACCGGGATCACCACCAGCAGCATCAGCGCGGTTGCCGTAATGATCAGGGACTTCTGCTCTGCGGCGATATGGCCCTTGGGATCGAGAATGCCGCCTTGGCATCCCGAAAGCAGGGCAACCACCACAGGAGAGAGCCCCCACATCAGGCGGGAGGGTCTATGGTTTCTCATCTTACGACTTTTCGGGTTAAAAATCCTTCAACGCGCCGATGCGCAACAGGCGTTGCGAGCCATGCTCCAACGCCAGCGAAATGTTCGCGCCGGGCCTCCTCCTCCTCCCTTGCGGGTCGAGGCCGGCGGAGCCGGGCAAAACAACAGACTTTCAGGGCTCGCGGATTCCACGAGTGAACGGCGCGCATCCGTTTCCACGGCGGATACACTCCGGATTGGAAGCGACTCCACAATCGCTTCCGGGCGATGACGTGACGGCAGAACGCTTACTGTCCGAGTGAAACGCCGGCGAAGGCGCGGGAAGACAGGGGTTCGGCAACACAACATCTGCCCGGCGACATGCACCGGGCGGGCGTATTAAAAACAGTTTTGCCTGATATTTCAAGAGCCTTGATCAGGATCAAACCCTCCCCCCACCGGATATGCAATACGATTGATCCTGGTCAATAACGAGGAATCGGCAAATCTGTAGCAGAGACAATGGTTTAGGACAATGTGCTTAACGTGATCCGCGCAAACCATGTGTTGCAAATTGTTACAAAAAATATCCTCACAAAAATGGATTTGCATACCACAGAACAATTCATTGCGCCGCCAGTAAAAATATCGCTGAAAAATTGCGCGAAATTCGCACAACTTTCCCATGAGAAGCCATGGAATGACGCAACAATATTCCAATAACAACCGAGTGGCTGTCCGCTCGATCATCGCCCATCCCGAGCAGACGCAAAAAAGCCGAATCGTTGTCGATTCGGCTTTTTTCTGAAACTTGGTTGCGGGGGCAGGATTCGAACCTACGACCTTCGGGTTATGAGCCCGACGAGCTACCAGACTGCTCCACCCCGCGTCAGAGAAATGCATCATAAATTAACTTTACATTTACGTCAATAGAAGAGCTTAAACTATTTTTACCAGCGGGCTCCAGGCAGACTCGCACTCATGCGGGAATACGACCCCAGCGCAGCCGCTCCCGCTTATGCAGATTTTGAAAATGCCAATCGAGTGAATAAACTCCGTCAACGCCGGCTAACGCTTCGACTCCCAGCCAGGGGTTGGCTCAGTGGCTTTACCCCCCCACCGCGGCCCTGGTTCATATCACGCCAATGCTGTGCCGAAAAGCAGCGGCAGAAAACGCTGGCATCATCCGCGACTATGCAGACCTTGAAGCTTACTCAACAAGATCATATGGCAGACCTATATAATTTTCAGCAATGGATTTAAGCCCCGCAGCCGAATTCATATAGTAATCAAATTCAGCCCGCTGCATCTTTCTCTCAAAAGCCACATGATCCGGGGTGACGGACGTATGCAGCAGCGAGGTCATAAACCATGAAAAACGAGTGGCTTTCCATACCCGACGCAAGGCAATGTCGGAATATCGCCCAATCAGATCCACTCGGTTTTCGTGGTAAGCCTTTTTCAGAATACGGTATAGGGTGCAGACATCGCTGGCTGCCAGATTCAGTCCTTTGGCACCGGTGGGGGGGACGATATGCGCAGCATCGCCCACCAGGAACAATTTTCCATATTGCATCGGCTCCGCCACGTAGCTGCGCAGCGGAGTAATGCTTTTCTCTAATGATGCGCCAATAATCAGGCGCTCCGCCAAGCTTTGAGGCAACCGCCTTTTCAACTCGTCCCAAAACCTGGAGTCCGGCCAATCGTCCAACCTGTCGGTAAGCGGCACTTGCAGATAATAACGGCTGCGCGAGGCGGAGCGCTGGCTGCACAAGGCAAAGCCGCGCTCATGATTGACATAGACCAATTCGTGATGCACAGGCGGCGTATCCGACAACAAGCCTAGCCAGTTGAATGGATAGACGCGCTCATACTCGGTCAAGATTTCCTTTGGAATGCAATGACGCGACATGCCGTGATAGCCATCGCATCCCGCGATGTACTCGCACGCTAATCTAAATGGCTGGCCCTCATGCGTGAACGTCACGTATGGCTGCACTCCCGTGACATCATGCAATTGAACATGCTCGGCCTCATAAAAGCTCGCACCGCCGCTTGCGCGCCGAGCCTCCATCAGGTCTCGCGTCACTTCGGTTTGGCCATAGATCATCACCGAACCGTCACCAGTCAACCTCTTTAGATCGATACGATCGCGCGATGAGTCAAACACCAGCTCCAAACCTTCATGGACAATGCCCTCCATGTCGATGCGATGCCCTACCCCAGCCTCTCGCAACAGATCCACCGTCCCTTGCTCCAGCACTCCGGCCCGGATGCGGCCTTGCACGTATTCTGCGCTTTTCTTTTCAAGAATGACGTTATCGATGCCGGCCTGCTGCAACAGCTGGCCAAGCAATAATCCAGATGGCCCGGCACCGATAATGGCCAGTTTGCACGTGATCTCTCGACAAGCCATTGCGTGGGAGTTTTCTAGCATCTCGCCATCAGCCTTCAGACATCATGATCTTGCCGACTCCTCTACGCGCGTAATTGGCCTGCAGCACGGCCAAAGCCAACACAGCAATCATCGCGGGGATAGCCAGCAGACCAAAAAAACCGGAAAAACCCAATTGCCAGCTCATTAGCTCGGCGCCAATCAAAGCCCCGAAAATACCGCCAAATCGGCCAAATCCCAACATCCAGGACATGCCTGTGGCGCGGCAATGTGTAGGGTAGAAATCGGCAGCCAGGAAGCCCATGGAAGTTTGCCCGGCATTCATCGTGCCGCCAGCCAGGAAAATCAACAGGCTTAACAGCTCTAGATCATGCGCTCTTCCTACGGAGAACAGCAAAACCCCAGTCAATAGAAAGGTTGTCATCACGACACGCCGGGGATTGAGCTTGTCCATCAGCCAACCGGCAATCACCGTGCCAATGGCGCCACCCAATGGGAAAAGCGCCGTCAACAACACCGCCTTGCTGGTGGTGAAGCCAGCGTCTTTCATCAACAAGGGCATCCACCCGGTCAGCAAGTAGAAAATCAGCAAACCCATAAAATAAGTCAGCCATAGCATCAGCGAGCCCAACAGATAATCTCTCGACAAGATCTGGCCGATGGCCGAATGCCCAGAGACTGGCTTATCCTCTACACAGGTGAGTCGCTGTATGCCGTGCAATGGATCCTGCATGACGCGCGCCATCGTCCGAAACACTTTTTCCATCGGCTTGCCGCTCATCAGCATATAACGCACAGACTCAGGTAGCCACAGCAGCAGCAAGCCCGCAAGAACCAAAGGCGCCCAGCCCCCCACCAGCAAGACACTGCGCCAGCCGTAGGCGGGGATCAGCCATGACGCAAACAATCCGCCCAAAGCCGCGCCCGCGGGAAAGCCACAGAACACGATGCTCATTAGCAGCGCACGCCTTTTACGTGGCGCGAACTCCGCAATCAGTGTCAACCCATTAGACATGGCCGCTCCCAAGCCCAAGCCTGTAGCAAAACGATAAGCCGTCAGCAACTGGATGGAGTCAGCGGTTGCCGTAACGAGATTCCAGCCGCCAAAAAACAGGACCGATACGATCAGCACCATTCTTCGTCCGAAACGGTCAGCCAAGGGGCCGGCGAAAATGGCTCCTGCTGCTAGGCCGAACAACGCTGCGCTGATCACAGGAGCCAACGCTTGACGCGTAACGCCCCAATCGGTGATGAGCGACGGCGCAATATAGCCGATTGCGGCAGTATCAAAACCATCCAGAACGACAATCAAGAAACACAACGTCAACAACAGCCATTGATAGGGTGAAAACCGTCGGCTATCGATAAGATGTTGTAGATCGACCGAGCCTTTCAAATCCATGATGATGTCTCCTGCCGGATACAGGTTGCAGGAAGCCCGCCCGTATGCATATTAATATCCATTGGATGTTGCCGGCGCATGCGCCTGGAACAACTCGGTTAACAGCGCGTCATGTTCAAGAAGCTCAAGCGCGACATCATATCCGTTTGGGATTGCACTGGCCTCGTAGCCGACAATGCGGGCGATCACCTCGCGCGAACGGTCCTCCCCCCTTGCCTGGAACTCAACCACCACCACCGCTTCCTCCTGAAGCTCCGACATGCCAGAAATCACGATTGCCCCGGTGCGCTCATCGCACAGATCCGCGACGAACCTCCCGGACCTGGCGTCCAGCACAAGCGGCACCCGCAACAGCTTCGCACGCGGCATGCGCGGCGCATGCGGACGCAGTCGTATCTGTCCCGCGCCTTCTAGCATTTGCACTTGGCATGCGAGTCGATGCGCTGGCGCAGACAATCCAAATACCGCCAGCACGCTTCGCTCATGGGCATCCGCCACCGCCAGCATCTCAGCCCCGTCCAGCACGGCAACCCGACACGTTCCGCAGTTGCCGCGCCGACAGTGGAATGGAACCGGCGCCCCCGAGGCATCGCACGCACTCGCCAATGAGGTGCCTTCAGCTATCTGTGCTGTCTGCGGGTTTTCTGGAGGATTTTCAAAAATAATGGTCGGCATATTGATCTCGCCCATCTTCGGACATAAGAAATACAATCGGCGCAGACTGTCGTTTCAGGACCAATCCGCGCCAACGCAACGCGGTATCAGGAAATCTGAGGTTCTTGATCGCGCTCAAACTGCCTAATAGCCCTGCGCGCATCGTTATGGTCATATTGAGCGACCTTGAACTTGCGCAACTCCTCAGCCTTGGCAGCAGGCTCGGCGCCAAATGGACGATCTCCTTTGACCGTCACACGCTCCATAAACCTGCGTTGCGGGTAATAATCGTGTACTGCAGCATGCTGCACCGAACGGTTATCCCAGAAGACAACCGTATTGGGCTGCCAGTGATGGCGGTACTGGTATTCCAGCACAGAGGTGGCGCGGAACAGCCTATCCAGCAACTCGCGGCTTTCCCTCTCCTCCATGCCCTTGATGAAGCGGGTATAGTGCGGATTGACGAACAAGGCCTTTTTCCCGGTCACCGGATGCACGCGCACCACCGGATGGCTCATAGGCGGGAAGCGCTCTTCGCAGCCACGCAGCTGGCGCTTGCCCTCTTCGGTATCGGGGAACAGATACTTGAACGAGGCGAAATCGTGCACTGCCTCCAGACCCGACAAGAATTGCTGCATGCGCTCGGACAGCGCTTCATAAGCGGCGCTCATGCTGGAAAAGCAGGTATCGCCGCCGATTTCCGGCACAATCTTGGAATAGAGCATGGTGCCCAAAGGCGGGCATTCACGGTAGGTTTCGTCAGAGTGCCAACGATCCGTCAACACCGGAGGATTGCCTTCCTGATTATCGAAAACGATCAACTCCGGAACCTTCTCGTCGTTTTCAGCAAAAGGATGCACCGTCAATTCGCCAAAGTACCGCCCAAACCGCATCAGGTCTTCGCGGGATAGATCCTGATTGGGGAACACAAGCACCTCATGCTCGGCCAATGTATCCGCCAGCGCTTGGGCACAGGACGGACTCAAAGGTTGGCTCAGGTCCACTCCGGTCACCTCTGCGACAAAGTACCGGCTCAGTCGGCGCACCTGAAAGGGAAGGCTCTGTTCCAGCTTGCTTTCATTAACCATATCATTGCTTTCTTTTTTACGGATGAGAGGAAAGCCCTGCGCCGACAAGCGGAGCGGTCGCCGCGGCCAAACGAGGGCAGGTAGTCGCGGCAATCACAATCAGCGACAACGCACACAGGATGATCGGTGCAAACGCCATGGCCGGCCGACCCGCAATATCCCACGCCAGCCCGCTGACAACCGGGATGATGACTGCGCACGAGTAGCCAATCGTCAACATGGCCGAAGTGGTTCGGTGCACATCATCCGATGCGGCCAACTGCGGCGGCAGCGCCAGCATCATGATCAACACTATGGCGGAGGCAAAACCGACGGCCGCCGCGCCGCTCACCACCATCAAGTCATTACCCAGCACGATAGAAAACACTGCTAGCAAACACAGCAGCCCGCAACCGACATAGGGCCAAGTGCGACGCTCCAGTCCGCGGCCAAACATCAACAGAAGGATAGAGGCTGGTATCTGTCCAAGATTGAGCGCCGTCAATGCCAGCCCGGTCACGCTCTCGTGCCCGATGGCGTGCAAGAATCGGGGGATGAAGAAATTGGTGGAAAAATATGTTGCGTTGATGCATCCCATCATCAGGCCAAGCCGCCAAACCAACGTGTTGCGCCAATCAGGCCACCATTTTCGCGGCGTGGACGGCGCCGGCGCGTCGGACGAGGGAGCGAACACGAACATCAGCGCCGCGATAATCGCGCAAGCCGCGCCCCACACGGCAAAATCCAAGCGCCAGCTGCCGACCAGCGGCAATACGACTGACAGCGTCAACGCAACCGGCAACACTTCGCCCATCAACAAGCCGTTTATATAAACAGCCGTGGCGAACGCGATGCGCTTTGGCGCCCAGGCACGCACCAGCGAAGGCATGGCTGGCTGCATGAAAGCCACACCCAATCCGGTGACCGCGGTCGCCGCATACAGCCAGGAAGCTGTCGGTGCGGCCCCCCGCAGAATGGAGCCTGCCGCGGTCACCAGCAGACCAATGATCAGTGTCGAGAATGCGCCAAAACGGGCGATCAATAGCGATCCTGGCACCGCCGCGCAGGCGAACAGCGCGGCCGGAATGCCGGACAGCAAGCCGATTTGCGTCTCGGACAGCCCCAGATCGTCATGAATGAAAGAAATGACCGGCGGTGGTGCCAGAATGGTCAAACGCAAGCCTGCGCCGGCCAGCCACAACAAAGCCAGCGCGACAAAGATATTGCTTGCGGCACCCGTTTGCTGCACAGCGGAACCACTATTGGACACGAGAAAGCTCCTATCGCAATTGAACTGTTGGCGCGGCGATCCGAAACGGGCCGCCTCGGACACTCACACCACGCCCTGCCGATGCAGATCCTTAATGCGGGAAGCCTCCATCCCCAACCACTCAGACAGAATCCGATCGGTATGCTCGCCATGGTCAGGCGCGGTAAAACGAACCTCTGGCCGGCCACCGCAACCCTCCAGATGCAAAGGCTGCCCAAGCAAAGGCACGGTGCCCAAACGCGGATGCTGCCCTTCCTCGGTCATACGCAGCGATTGCATTTGCGCGTCCTCCATGGTCTGGGCGATCGTGAACATCGGTCCGCAGGGAATTCCTGCAGCATTCAGTTTCTGTTGCAACGCCGCGCTGCTGTACTCGCGCGTCTTGCTCGACAATATCTCGCACAGCCCCTTCCGGTTGACGGACCGCAGGGCCGTATCCGCATACAACGGCTCAAAGGCGAGCTCCGGAATGCCCAACACCTCGCACAACGCGCGGAACTTCTGATCTTCCGCCGCCGCGATGTTGACATGGCCGTCCAGAGTGGGGAACAGGCCGGTCGGCATCAAGGTGGGATGATCATTGCCGGCAGCATGCGGCGACTCGCCGGTGCTCAAATAGCGCACTACCTGGAAATCCAGCATCGAGACCAGCGATTCGAGCAAGGAGGTATGCACCCACTGGCCCTCTCCGGTACGCTCGCGGTGATAAAGCGCCATCAACACCCCCTGGGACAGCACCATGCCGGCGCTGATGTCGGCAACCGCGGCTCCGGCGCGCACAGGAGGCTGCCCTGGGAAGCCGGTGACGGACATGAAGCCGGACATGCCCTGTATGGTCTGATCCACCGCAGGCAGGGTCTGATATGGCCCCTTTTGACCAAAGCCGGAAATGCTGCCGTAGACGATGCGGGGATTGACCTCCCGCACCGTCTCATAGGCAACGCCCAGCCGATGCTTGACTTCCGGGCGGAAATTTTCCAACACCACATCCGCCTTGCGTACTAGCTCGTAGAAAACGGCTCTCCCCTCTTCGCTTTTCAGGTTGAGGGACAAACTCATCTTGTTTCGGTGAAGATTTTGATAATCAAAACCTTCCCGGCTGCCGCCCATGCTGTCGCCCAAATCCGCGGGAGCGTCGATCTTGACGACGGTGGCACCAAAATCTCCCAGCAAACGGGAAGTCACCGGTCCTGCGCGGTGGCGCGTCAAATCCAATACCACCACCCCTTCCAGAGGCAGATACGACATGGGGAAAGTCCTCTTTGCAAACTTAAGGTCCAGCAAGGCGCGTCCTGTAGACCGCGCCGCCGGCTCAGATGGGGAATACCAGCGAATCCGGCATCACCGATGCATCGATCACCAACAACCGTTGCTTGAACTTCAGCGCGCCCGCTTGCCTCACTACGACATCGTGGGCACAACCACTTGCCAACAACCGGGTCGGTTCGTCGCCCACGCTCTCATACACCAGAAAAGACGCGCGCGTTTTCATTCCCTCGCCATCCACATCGCCGTCCACCACGCGAATGCCGCTCAACATGCGGCGCTGGCACCGATTGCGGTACATCACGGTTTTTTGCAACGCCAGCGCGCGGTCGCGGATCATTGCCTGCCCCTTGCACAAAACCAGGCTCAATGGCATGTCCCGTTCCAGATTGTCGCGCGTGGTAATCCGATACAGGCTTGCATCCACGAAAAAGCTCGGCCAGTGATCAATCCGCCCTTCATCCAGCGCTTCGCAATAATGCGCGTACAGATACTCGACCTCTGCGGCAAGCAAGTAACGATCTGACGGTATTGTCATACACCTGTCATTCCATGATTTTTTGATAATATTGATAGAAGGCACGAATCGCGGATTCAGTCAGCATGTGGTCCGCGCTTCTCGTTCCCTCCCCGGCCTCCAGCACCGCCGCCGAATCGGGTGCGCTGCGGGCGCCGGCTTGCGAAATGGCCAACACCTCGTTGTCATCTATCGTGACCAACCCCGACGGCCCCAGCATATTGGCCTGCAACAGCCGCTTCTCCAGCAACTCGGGCGTATCCGACTCATAGCCGAAAAATGTCCAGGTTTTAACGCAGGCGTTCGGTCCATCGGGACGCACATGGCGCATGGCCAGACAATTCAATTGTTGCAAAACGATCAAATTGGGCCAGATGGTGAGGATGGCACCGGTGCCATCCTCGTATTCGCGCTGATGCGCGATGATACGGGCATCCTCCAGCTGAAAATCGCCGCTGGCGGACGGACGCTGCTCTACGGCCTCCTGGGTGGCGCGCTTGAAACTGGCGGTAGACACCAGCACGCTGCTGCGGCCAAGCTCATCGATTTTGACTGCCGTTTCCTGATCGGAACGCCAAATGCCGAAGGTGACGAAAAACGAATGCAGCAAGGCCGCATGAAACGGGTCTTTCAGGTTTTCGATCTGCAGCTTCCAGTTTGCCTCCACGCGGTGTCGCATGGTGCCAATCACTCGCAATGGCCTGCCATCACAGACACGATCGAGATAAGCTAGGATGGTCGGCCCCAGGTACTCCTCCAGCGGCTCCACATCCTCGGAAAAACTGGCGAATACCACCCCATTGCGCTCCGCCACCTTCAGTTGCTCGAGCCCATGCTCATCGGCCTTGAAACAAGCGGACATGCCGCCTTTGCCATTGATGCCGCGCCGGAACGGAATGCCGACCAGCCGCCCATCCAAGCTGAACGACCATTGATGGTAAGGACAGGTAAACACCTTGGCATGGCCACGCGGTTCATGACAGACCTGAGCATTGCGATGCGTGCAGCGATTGACGAACACGCGCAAAGCACCTTCGCGGTCGCGCACCAGCACCACCGACGTGCTGCCAACATGGCTTTGGATGAAATCACCGGGTTGAGCCACTTCCGCGGCCAAACCCACATAATTCCAAGTTCGCCCGCGGAAGATGCGCTCCTGCTCACGCTCATAAAGCGCCTGATCGGTATAGACGGCCGCAGGCACGCGGCGCGCGCCCTCAGATGGCCACTGCATCAGCGATGGCATGGCGGCTATCCTGTTCTGCGTTGGTCGCGGCGGCTCCGCCGGCATTATGCACGGTCAAATCCGCGATACGCGCCATAACTGCCATCAGCATGGCCCAGCCTTGGTGCTGGACTTCAAACAACGCGGATCCGTCGTCGATAGACAGCTTCCTTAAAAAGGCATATCCCATTTCGACATGGCCATCATCCACCACCGAATGAACGTCAAAATGCCCCTTCACCTCGCTCTGGGCCAATGCTGGCTGCACATGCTTGTAGAAGAAAGTGGCGGACGCCTCGACGACGACATGGCTGAGCACTACTTTTTCCGCTTCGCCGATATGTTCCATCTTGGACGCAAACCAAGAACAGGTGGCCTCCAGCAACGGATCGAATATAGTTTGCAAATCGTCGCGGCTCTTCGCCAAATCCTGGTTGTGTCCCAGTTCCTCATAGAGATGCAACCACGCCAGCTCCTCAAAACCCTTTTGCTTCGACGTGATGGCGCGTGTCAGCACCATTTTCTGAAAATAGTTCGACCATACCTGGAAACAGTCCAGGAAGCGCCGCCTTATGCCCTCATCATCCAGCAGGCCATTGCGCACCATGGCAAACAAACGGTGCTTATCAAAGCGCTCCATATATTCTTCGTTCTTGCGCAGCAACTTCTCAACCACATTGTCATTGCCATGGCGCTGATCCAACTCGGACGTGAATGTCGCCCAGGGGTCGGTGATGTCCTCATACAATCCGCGCGAATCGAACTGGATGGACAACCCCCAAAAACCATTGGGCGGCATGCCGATGAAGCCATGCAGCTTGCCCGGCGGAACGAGCAGGATATCGCCGGCATTCATCGTTTCTCGCACATCGCCCAAAGTGCGAGCTCCGCCTTCGCACATGAGAATCATCGACTCTACCGGATGAATATGCTCATCCAGACGCTCGCCAGCCTCCAGCCTTACCCAAGCCATGGAGATGCGATTGTCCTTCGGGAGAAACTGCGTCAATGAGGCGTTCTTGGTGAAGTCCTTGACGTGTCCCAGCCAATGCTCGATGCCATCCACCACCACCGTGCGCATAGACGGAATATCGTCACGACGCACCAACGTCACATCAGACATTTCTTGCAACATGATTTCTCCTGACTGACTGCCGCCAATGGAGGCGGTCCATCACATTAAAAATTCAATTGACATACATTATCACAATAAAAAATTACATTCAACATTTTATTGTCATTAAAAATATTAAATTATTGTTTTATGTCATTAAATGATTGATGCGATCATCAATGTGCCAAGATGCAGGCTGCGCATTGCCGTGAAAAATTGACCCGGCAAGACGTTCTGCTTGTGGACAAGAAGCCTATGAGCCAGCGATGAGGAGTGGTAGCGCGGCCTGGGGAACAAGTAGCCCGAGCTCAGGAATCGGCAGCGACCGACAAGGAGATAACTCGCTTAACCGCCGCCACAAAATCTGGAAAAGCAAAAGGCCAACTTCTAAGAAGTTGGCCTTTTGCTTAATATTTGGTTGCGGGGGCAGGATTCGAACCTACGACCTTCGGGTTATGAGCCCGACGAGCTACCAGACTGCTCCACCCCGCGTCAGAGAGATTGAATATTAAATAGATTTTTCAAATACGTCAATTGTTTTTTAAAAATATCTGCAAATTATCGCCAGCAATAAAAAAGGCGGCCGGCGCCGCCCCCTTCCCAGCAAAGCCCGCTTACTTCTTCTCGCTGCGGGCCTTGGCGATCAACTCGTTCATCACCTGGATCATGCGATCCGGCGTGCTGGTCACCACCACATACTTGCCGTTGACGATGACAGTGGGGGTGCCCTGTATCTGGTAATCGCGGGTGATCTTGGTCGCGCGGGCCACCTGCGCGTTGATGCCGAAGGAATTGTAGGTTTGCAGCAACTTGCCGCTGTCCACGCCCTTCTGCTGCTTGATCCAGCTGGCGAACTGCTTGGAATCGGACAGATCGACTCTTTGCTTGATCTGGGCGTCGAAGGCCGCGCGATGCAGTTTGTCGAAAGTGCCGGTGGCGTTGAAAGTGGCGAACATCCGCGCGAAGCCTTCCATCGACTTTTGCCAGACGATCTGTTCCTTGCGGAAGCTCACATCAGCCGGCAACTTGCTGGCCCAGGACTGGAAGGCCGGATCATCGTCATAGCAGTGGATGCAATGGTAGGAAAAGAACTCGATCACTTCCACCTTCTTGGGATTGGCCACCGGCTGCGGCGTGCTCAACAGCGTGTAATCCTTGCCCAGTTCGATGGCGGCATTCGCCATGCCGCTCACCGCCAGCAACACCATCAGCAACCATTTCTTCATCTTGTTTTCCCGTATTTTGAGATAGCGACTATTCGGCCTTCACCACATTGGCGTTGATGCCGTCCTGTTTCAACTGAGCACGGATGCGGTCCACCTCATCCTGGCGGACGAGCGGCCCCACTCGCACCCGGTGCACCATGCCCTTGTCCGGCACATTGACGGACTGGATCTTGGCCTCCACTCCCAACAACGCCAGTTTGGCTTTCAGGTTGTCCGCATCGTCCTGGTTCTGGAATGCGCCCAACTGCAGATAAACTTTTTTGGCAGGCGTCGAGGGGGAAGGTTCCGCAGCGCGGTTGCCTTTGGCATCGGACGTCACCGCGTCCACCTGGCCAGGCAGAATCTTGTAGAAATCGAAGCGCTGGTCGTCTTTTGCGCTTTTGGCTTGCGCGGCCGGCTTCGGCTTGGCCTCATGCGCAACCGCCGGCGGCGGCAGAGGCACGGTGTCGGTGGAGTCCAGCGTCGCCTGCGGCGGCTGTTGCTGCGCAGCCGGCGGCGTGGTCGGCGCAGTGGCGGAAGCGGCATCGGAAATGCGGGTTCCCGGCGCCAAAAGTTCGGTCGGCGCCTGCGAGGCGGCGTCCGGCTTGTGTTCGCCCTTGGCCTGGAACGGCGCCGGCGAACGATTGAGATACATTGCCAATCCCACCGCCACCGCCACACCAACGATCAGGCCGATGATGATGCCCGCCATCATGCCGCCGCCGCCGCTGCGCGACGAAGACGAATTGCTGCGTCCACGCGAGGGACGGGGGGAGTTTTTCAGATCTCGATTAGCCATTCACCACTACCGCTATGTCAAACGGACGGCAAGCATGCCATCCGGGTTGGATTGAGAATTCTATCAGGCATTGCCCTGCATCACGCGCCGGAGCTGAATCGCCTGCAATACATGGTTACGGCCTATCTTCGCCTCGCCCTGCAAATCGGCGATGGTGCGCGAAACCCGCAGTATCCGATGATACGCGCGCGCCGACAAGCCAAGCTGCTGCAAGGCCTTGCCCAGCACGGCCAGAGCGTCCGCATCGGCCTGGCAATGCTGTTCCAGCGGCAGCCCCTGCAAAGCCGAGTTCAAGCCGCCCTGGCGCTCCAGCTGACATTGTCTGGCCGCATGCACCCTGGCCCGCACCCGCTCGCTGTTTTCGCCCGGACTCGCCGACTGCAGTTCCGCCGCGCTCAATGCCGGCACCTCGACATGCAGATCAATCCGGTCCAGCAAGGGACCGGAGATTTTACCCCGATATCGCCCCACCTGCTCGGGCGTGCACTGGCAACGGCCCGAAGGATGGCCATGGTAACCGCAGGGGCAGGGATTCATCGCCGCCACCAGCTGGAACCGGGCCGGGAAACTGGCCTGGCGCGCCGCGCGCGAGATATGGATCACGCCGCTCTCCATCGGTTCGCGCAACACCTCCAGCACCCGGCGGTCAAATTCCGGCAGCTCGTCGAGAAACAGCACGCCATGATGCGCCAGGCTGATCTCACCGGGCCTGGGGTCGCTGCCGCCGCCCACCAGCGCCACCGCCGACGCGGTGTGGTGCGGGGCCCGGAACGGCCGCACCCGCCACCTGGCCGCGAGAAAACCCTGCGACCCCAACGACAGCAGCGCGGCGGACTCCAGCGCCTCCTGCTCCGACAAGGGCGGCAGCAGGCCGGGCAGCCGCGCGGCCAACATCGACTTGCCGGTGCCGGGAGGCCCCATCAATAGCAGGCTGTGGCCCCCCGCCGCCGCAATTTCCAGCGCACCGCGGGCAACCGTCTGGCCTTTGACATCCTGAAGATCGGGATAGTTCGGCCAATCGCGCCCGCCATCCGCGACGAAGGGCTGCAAGGGCTGCAGGCCGTTGAGAAAGGCGCAGGCCTCAAGCAAGGACTGCACGGCGTAGATGCTGGCGTCCGCCAGCACCGCCGCCTCGACCGCGCTGGCCGCCGGCAGGATGAAGGCGCGCCCCGCTGCATGGCATTGGCAAGCCATCGCCAACGCGCCGCGCACCGGCCTCAAGGCGCCGCTCAACGCCAGCTCGCCGGCAAACTCGTAACGGGAAATGTCCGGGTTCTGCACCTGGCCCGAAGCCAGCAGGATGCCGATGGCGATGGGCAGGTCGAAGCGGCCGGAATCCTTGGGCAGATCCGCCGGCGCAAGATTGACGGTGATCTTGCGGGCGGGGAATTCAAAGCCGGAAGTCAGGATGGCCGCGCGCACGCGGTCGCGGCTTTCCTTCACCTCGGTATCGGGCAGACCAACGATATTGAAGGCCGGCAGCCCATTGGCGAGGTGCACCTCGACGGCAACCTCCGGGGCATCCAGCCCGGACAGGGCCCTGCTCGCCACCAGCGCCAGCGTCATGACGGCTCAGGAGTGGCCGAGTTCCGACTGCTCCTCCACGCGGGCCGCGGCCTCGTCGGGGAAGGCCGCCGCTTCCACCCTGGCCAAGCGGGCCTCCAGCGCGGCCAGTTGTTCGCGGGTGCGGGCCAGCACCGCCTGCTGGACATCGAATTCCTCGCGCGTCACCAAATCCATCCTGGAAAAGGTGGAAGCCATCATGGCCTTCACGTTCTTTTCCAGATCCTTGGCCGGGCTGGCGGCGATGGTTTCGCTGATCTTGGCGCTGATTTCTTCAAACAGTTTCTGGCTCAACATGGTGATCACTCCTGCGTGTGTCGTAACTTAAAGCGAGTGTAGCAAAAAGCCGCGCGCGGCTCGCGCTTTCCTGTCCCCATGGGCATCCTCGTCCCATACCACTTGTCTGCCGGACATCGCCACCGCCCCCCTCCGGCATGGCGCAGCGCAGCATCGCACCAAAACAGTGCAGATTAAACAGGCAATGCGCACAAGGAAAGTGCCTGAATGGCCAGAGCAGTCCATTTTGCAGTGCACCACAATTCAGAGAACGCCCGCCAGGCCCTGGCACGATTCATGCGTATCCGTGATGCAGCCAATGTTGTCCCTCACTTGATCGTCCGAGAAGGAACCGCCATGAAACTCGTTACCGCCGTGATCAAGCCATTCAAGCTTGACGAAGTCCGAGAAGCCCTGTCCGCTATCGGCGTGCAAGGCATCACCGTATCCGAGGTAAAGGGCTTTGGCCGCCAGAAAGGCCATACCGAACTCTATCGCGGCGCGGAGTACGTCGTGGACTTCCTGCCCAAGGTGAAGCTGGAAATCGCCATCGACGACGCCCTGCTCGATCAGGTGGTGGAAGCCATCGAGAAGTCCGCCCGCACCGGCAAGATCGGCGATGGCAAGATCTTCGTCTACGAGCTGGAACAGGTGATCCGCATCCGCACCGGGGAAACCGGCGCCGACGCGGTCTGAACCGTCTGCAAACTGGGGAAACCATAATGAAAAAGACACTCGCTGCAATGACTTCCGGCCTTGCCGCCCTGTCGCTGCCCGCTCTGGCCGATGCGCCGGCCGGCCCAGCGGTGGCCGCGGTCAAGGTGATCAACTCCGGCGATACCGCCTGGATGCTGACCTCCACCGCCCTGGTGCTGTTCATGACCATTCCCGGCCTGGCGCTTTTCTACGGCGGCATGGTGCGCAAGAAGAATGTGCTGGCCACGCTGATGCAAAGCTTCGCCATCACCGCCCTGGTCACCATCCTGTGGACCGTGATCGGCTACAGCCTGGCCTTTACCGTCGGCACGCCCTATATCGGCGACCTCTCCCGCTTCATGCTGGACGGCATGGTATTCATGAAGGATGCCGGCAAGCTGGCGGTGCACCCGCTGGCGGGCACCATCCCGGAATCGGTGTTCATGACCTTCCAGATGACCTTCGCCATCATCACGCCGGCGCTGATCACCGGCGCCTTCGCCGAGCGGATGAAGTTCTCGGCGATGCTGATCTTCATGGCGCTGTGGTCGCTGCTGGTCTACGTGCCGGTGGCGCACTGGGTTTGGGCGCCCGGCGGCTGGATGGGCGACAAGGGCGTGCTGGACTTCGCCGGCGGCACCGTGGTTCACATCAATGCCGGCGTGGCCGGCCTGGTGACCGCGCTGGTGCTGGGCAAACGCGTGGGTTTCGGCAAGGAAGCGATGCCTCCGCATAACCTGATCCTGACCCTGGTCGGCGCCTCCATGCTGTGGGTGGGCTGGTTCGGCTTCAACGCCGGTTCCGCCGGCGCCGCCGACGGTCGCGCCGGCATGGCGATGGTCACCACCCAGGTCGCCACCGCGATGGCTGCGCTGGCCTGGATGTTCGCCGAATGGATCACCAAGAAGAAGCCTTCGGTATTGGGCATCGCTTCCGGCGCGGTAGCCGGCCTGGTGGCCATCACGCCGGCCGCGGGCTTCGTCGACGTCAAGGGCGCTCTGATCATCGGCCTGGCCGCCGGCGTGGTGTGCTTCTGGGGCGCCACCGGCCTGAAACACATGCTGGGCTATGACGACTCGCTGGACGCCTTCGGCGTGCACGGCGTCGGCGGCATCCTGGGCGCGTTGCTGACCGGCGTGTTCGCAGTGAAGGACATCGGCGGCGCCGACGGCAGCCTGGCCACCCAGGCATTGGGCGTCGGCGTCACCATCGTCTACTGCGGCGTCGTCACCTTCATCCTGCTGAAACTGGTGAATCTGGCGGTCGGCCTGCGCGTGGCGGAAGACGAAGAACGCGAAGGACTGGACGTGGTGCTGCACGGCGAGCGGGTGGAATAAGCCGCCGGCAGAGCAACGATTGTTGTGTAAGGGACTTGCGGGGCACTTGTGCCCCGTTTTTTTTGCGGATCGCACAAGAAAAAACCGGCGCGGCGGCCGGTTTGACTGGTGACGGATGCAGGCTTACTTGACGATGCGCAGGCTGGGGCGGCCGCTGGGGCGGTTCGGCCCCGGATCGTCGCCTTCCGGAGCCGGCTGGCCGTCGGCCTCCGCCGGCTTGGAGCCGGACTCGACCTCGGCGACCGGCTCGACATCGAAACCCATTCCTTCACCGGTTTCCCTGGCGAAAATCGACATCACATTGCCGATCGGCACCCAGATGTCGCGCGACACGCCGCCGAAGCGGGCCGAGAACGACAGCCAGTCGTTGTCGATGCGCAGGTTCTTGGTGGCGCCGTCGGCGATATTCAGCACGATCTCGTTGTTCTTTACGTACTCGAGCGGCACATCGGTACGGTCATTGACCCACACCACGACGTAGGGGGTATAGCCGTTGTCGCCGCACCACTGGTGCAGCGCCCGGATCATGTACGGCTTGGTGCTGGAGCTCATCGCGTCACCTTACTTGCGCATGGCCTTTTCGGACGGAGTCAGCGAGTCGATGAAGGACTGGCGCTGGAAAATGCGTTCGGCGTATTTCAGGATAGGCGCGGCGCTCTTGCCCAGATCGATGTTGTAGTGCTCCAGGCGCCACATCAGCGGGGCGATGGCCACGTCTATCATCGAGAAGTCGTCGCCCAGCATGAATTTCTGCTTGGAGAAGATGGGGGCGATGGTGGTCAGGCCGTCGCGGATCGCTTCGCGCGCCTTGGTGGCTTCCTTGCCGGTAGCGCCGGCTTCCAGCGTCTTCACGTAAATGAACAGCTCGTTCTCGAAACGATGCAGGAACAGGCGGGCGCGGGCGCGCATCACCGGATCGGCCGGCATCAGCTGCGGGTGGGGGAAGCGCTCGTCGATGTATTCGTTGATGATGTTGGATTCGTGCAGGATCAGATCGCGCTCCACCAGAACCGGCACTTCGTTGTACGGGTTCATCACAGCCAGATCTTCCGGCTTGTTATGGATATCCACATCGATGATTTCGAAATCCATGCCCTTCTCGAAGAGCACGATACGGCAGCGCTGACTGAACGGGCAGGTGATTCCGGAGTAGAGGGTCATCATGGCGGAAATAATCCTTGACTAACATTGAATTGATGTAGCAGCGCATTCTAGCACCTTCCCGCCCCCATTTGCCAGCATTTCAATACAACATCATGATTATAAAAGAAAAAAAGGCGGAATCGCTTCCGCCTTTCTCATTCGATCGCAACCGGCTCAATGCACGTCGCGCCAGTACTCCTTCTTCAACAGGTAGACCAGCGGGAACAGCAGCAGGCCCAGGAACATCAGCACCACATAGCCGATCTGCTGGCGCTGCACCTGCGCCGGCTCGCCCATGAACACCAGGAAGTTGGTCAGATCGGTCATCCGCCTGTCGTACTCCACGGTATTGGCCTTGCCGTTCTCCAGCTTGGTCAGCGTGCCGGCCTTGACCAGCTGCAGCTTGTGCACCTCGTTGCCTTCCGCGTCCTTCTCGGTCTTCAACTGCTGCTCGCCCTGCCATTCCCAGAAGATGTGCGGCATGCCTACCTTGTCGAACACCAGATTGTTCCAGCCGGTGGGGCGGGTAGGATCGCGATAGAAGCCGCGCAGATAGCTGTACAGATAGTCGGCGCCGCGCGAGCGGGCGATCAGCGACAGATCGGGCGGGGTGGCGCCGAACCAGGCCTTGGCGTCCTTCTTGTCCATTGAGATGTTCATCTGGTCGCCGATCTTGGCGCCTTCCGGCAGCAGGTTGGCCTTGATCTGCTCTTCCGTGAGGCCGATGTCCTCCAGCCGGTTGTAGCGCAACATGCTGGCCGAATGGCAGGACAGGCAGTAGTTGACGAAGATCTGCGCGCCGCGCTGCAGGCTTTCGGTGTCCTGGATATTGATGTCGGCCTTGTCCAGCGCGGGGCCGCCCTCGTTGGCCAGCGCGGGGGCCGCAAAGGGCAGCATCAGCGCCAGGGCCGCGATCAGGTGACGGATTTTGTTTTTCATGAGTCCTTTCCCCTTGCTTACACGTTCATGGCGAACAGCGCCGCCAGGAACACGGTCAACAACACCAGCACCACGAACTGGATCTGCCGCTTGGCATTGGTGTCGGTGACGCGGTCCGGCACCGGAATGCTGCCGATATCGTTCTTGGTGTAGAACGGCATACCCAGGAAAAAGGCGAAATAGACCGCCGACAATATCTGCGAAATCATCGTGCGCACAGCGGTCGGCGGCATCGCGCCGAGAATGCCCAGACCGATGAAGGCGACGATGAATAGCACCAACGCCACCTTGAACTTGGGGCCGCGGTAGCGGATGGACTTGATCGGCGAACGGTCCAGCCACGGCAGGAAGGCGATCAGCACCACCGCCGCGCCCATCGCCAGCACGCCCCACACCTGGGTGCCGGCAAACGACGGAATAGCGCGCAGGATGGCGTAGAACGGCGTGAAGTACCATACCGGCGCGATGTGCGGCGGCGTCTTCAGCGGATCCGCCTGGTCGAAGTTGGGGTGCTCCAGGAAGTAGCCACCCATTTCCGGCAGGAAGAACACGATGGCGGAGAACACGATCATGAACACCACCACACCCAGAATGTCCTTGATCGAGTAGTACGGATGGGAGTAGATGCCGTCCAGATACAAGCCGGTGTCCGGGTCCTTCGGCTGCTGCTTGATCTCGACGCCGTCAGGATTGTTGGAGCCCACTTCGTGCAGCGCCATCAGGTGGGCGACCACCAGCGCCAACAGCACCAGCGGCACCGCAATCACATGCAGCGCGAAGAAGCGGTTCAACGTGGCGTCCGACACCACGAAGTCGCCGCGAATCCATAGCGACAAATCCGGTCCGATCACCGGGATGGAGCCGAACAGGTTGACGATCACCTGCGCGCCCCAGAACGACATCTGTCCCCAGGGCAGCAAGTAGCCCATGAAGGCCTCTGCCATCAGGCACAGGAAGATCAGCGTGCCGAACACCCACACCAACTCGCGCGGCTGCTTGTAAGAGCCGTAGATCAGGCCGCGGAACATGTGCAGATACACCACCACGAAGAACATCGAGGCGCCGGTGGAGTGCATGTAGCGAATGATCCAGCCGCCGGCCACGTCGCGCATGATGTATTCGACCGAGGCGAAGGCCACCGGGATGCCGGCGCCGTTCAGCGTGGCGTCCGGCTTGTAGTTCATGGTGAGGAAGATTCCGGTGACGATCTGCAGCACCAGCACCAGCATCGCCAGCGAACCGAAGAAGTACCAGAAATTGAAATTCTTGGGGGCGACATACTTGCCCCATTGGCTTTCCCACAGGGCTGTCAGCGGAAAACGCTCGTCCACCCAGTTGAGCAGCTTTTGTGCTTTGTTCATTTTTCGCCCTCAGCTTATTTGTCGTCGCCAATCAGCAGGCGGGTGTCGGACATATATTTGTGCGGGGGAATTTCCAGGTTCTTCGGAGCCGGCACTCCCTTGAATACCCGGGCGGCGAGGTCGAACTTGGAACCATGACAGGGGCAGTAGAAGCCGCCCAGCCACTCCGGCCCCAGATCCGCGGGCGCGAGATCGGGCCGGAAGGTTGGCGAACAGCCAAGATGGGTGCAGATGCCTACAGCCACCAGATATTCGGGTTTGATCGAGCGGTGCTCGTTCTGGCAGTACTTCGGTTGCTGGTCCACTTCCGACTGCGGGTCGACCAGCTTGGGGTCGTTCTTCGGCAGGTTTTTCAACTGCTCCGGCGTGCGGTTGAGAATCCACACCGGCTTGCCGCGCCATTCGACATTGATCTTCTGCCCCGCCTCGATCTTGCCTATGTCGACTTCGACCGGCGCGCCGGCGGCTTTGGCCCGCTCGGACGGGAAGAAACTCAGGAAAAATGGCGTAGCCGCGCCGACCACCGCAACACCCCCAACAGCGCTGGAAGCGATCGTCAAAAACCGACGGCGCCCCGTATCGACTTGCTGTTCACTCATTACAGTCATCCTCAATCGTGGAAATCGAGCCCTAAACCGCCAGATTTTACCCGATTACTAGTAGGGACTTGAAGCTTCTATGCAAATAAATTGACCTTGACGCCAGCAAGATGCTTAAACAGGATTGAAGACGTCAATAAATTCGACATTTATGCCAGAGACCTGCATCAAACGCTCGCCCAGCGCCTTGATCCCAAAGCGTTCCGTGGCATGATGTCCCGCTGCGATAAATGCGACATCGCTCTCCATCGCCATGTGGTAATTCTGTTCGGATGCCTCGCCGGTAATGAAGGCATCCACCCCGAGCGCGACGGCATCGGCGAAGAAACCCTGCGCGCCGCCGGTGCACCAGGCGACCTTGCGCACCGGCTTGTCCGGCCGCCCCAGCAACTGCGCCGCCCTCCCCAGCCTGGCGGAAACGTGGCCGGCAAACGCCTGCGCATCGCCCGCGCCGGTCCAGTCGCCATGCCACAGCAGGCCCTGCTCTCCCGCCTGCCCTTGCGCCGCCAGCCCCAGCGCCTGGCCCAGACAGGCGTTGTTGCCCAGTTCCAGATGCCCGTCCAGCGGCAGATGGTAGGCCAACAGGCTGATGTCATGCTGCAGCAGGGTGCGGATTCTTTGCTTCTTCATGCCGCAAATGCGCGCGTCCTCGCCTTTCCAGAAATAGCCGTGGTGCACCAAGATGGCGTCGGCGCCCCGCGCCGCCGCGGCATCGATCAAGGCCTGCGACGCCGTCACGCCGGTCACCACTTTGCCCACCTCGGCCCGCCCCTCCACCTGCAAGCCATTGGGCGCGTAGTCCTTGTAGCGCCACGGCTCCAGCCAGCCATCCAGCAAACCCTGCATTTCGCTCAACAACATTTTTCTCTCCTTTCAATATCAGCTATTCAGCTTATTTTGCCAGACGCATGCGACATTCAAGCCGAAAAAACAAAAACCCCGCCGAAGCGGGGTTTGCTATTCAAGCCTGGAAGGCTGGGCTTACATCATGCCGCCCATTCCGCCCATGCCGCCCATATCGGGCATGCCGCCTGCTGCCGGCTTGTCTTCCGGCAGTTCGGCGATCATGCAGTCGGTGGTCAGCATCAGGCCGGCTACCGAAGCCGCGTGTTGCAGAGCGGAGCGGGTAACCTTGGCCGGATCCAGCACGCCCATTTCCAGCATGTCGCCGTATTCGCCGGTAGCAGCGTTGTAACCGAAGTTACCCTTGCCTTCCAGCACCTTGTTGACCACAACCGACGGCTCGTCGCCGGCGTTCTTGACGATCTGACGCAGCGGAGCCTCGATGGCGCGCAGCACGATCTTGACGCCAGCTTCTTGCTCGACGTTGTCGGTCTTCAGGTTTTCCAGCGAAGCACGGGCACGCAGCAGGGCTACGCCGCCGCCGGCAACCACGCCTTCTTCAACGGCGGCACGGGTCGCGTGCAGCGCGTCTTCAACGCGGGCCTTCTTCTCTTTCATTTCCACTTCGGTAGCCGCGCCAACCTTGATCACGGCAACACCGCCGGCCAGCTTGGCCACGCGCTCTTGCAGTTTTTCACGGTCGTAGTCGGAAGAAGCTTCTTCGATCTGCTTGCGGATTTCACCCACGCGCGACTGGATCACGGCAGCTTCGCCGGCGCCATCGATGATGATGGTGTTTTCCTTGCCCACTTCGATGCGCTTGGCTTGGCCCAGCATCTCCAGCGTGGCTTTTTCCAGGGTCAGGCCCAGCTCTTCAGCGATAACGGTACCACCAGTCAGCACGGCGATATCCTGCAGCATGGCCTTGCGACGGTCGCCAAAGCCCGGAGCCTTGACCGCAACCACCTTCAGGATGCCGCGGATGGTATTGACCACCAGGGTAGCCAGCGCTTCGCCTTCGACGTCTTCGGCGATGATCAGCAGCGGGCGGCCCGACTTGGCCACTTGCTCCAGTACCGGCAGCAGGTCGCGGATGTTGGAAATCTTCTTGTCGAACAGCAGCACGAAGGGATTGTCCAGCGCGGCAATCTGCTTGTCCTGATTGTTGATGAAGTACGGGGACAGGTAGCCGCGGTCGAACTGCATGCCTTCTACCACGTCCAGCTCGTTGTTCAGGCTCTTGCCGTCTTCAACGGTGATCACGCCTTCCTTGCCGACCTTTTCCATCGCATTGGCGATGATTTCGCCGATGTCGGCGTCGGAGTTGGCGGAAATGGAGCCTACTTGGGCGATTTCCTTGGAAGTCGCGCACGGCTTGGCGATCTTGGCGATCTCGCCTACCAGCGAAATCACGGCCTTGTCGATGCCGCGCTTCAGGTCCATCGGATTCATGCCGGCGGCAACATACTTCATGCCTTCCTGCACGATGGCCTGAGCCAGCACAGTAGCGGTGGTCGTGCCGTCGCCGGCCACGTCGGAAGTCTTGGAAGCCACTTCCTTCACCATCTGCGCGCCCATGTTCTCGAACTTGTCCTTCAGTTCGATTTCCTTGGCGACGGACACGCCGTCCTTGGTGATGGTCGGCGCGCCGAAGGAGCGGTCCAGTACCACGTTGCGGCCTTTCGGGCCCAGGGTCACTTTGACGGCATCCGCCAGAACATTGACACCGGCAACCATCTTGGCACGAGCGGAATCACCAAATTTAACGTCTTTAGCAGCCATTCTTTAACTCTCCAGAATTCTGTAATGTGAAGTGCAGGTAAGGGTCGGATTACTCGACGATGCCCATTACGTCTTCCTCGCGCATCACGAGGACTTCATCGCCGTCGACCTTGACGGTCTGACCGGAGTACTTGCCAAAAATCACTTTGTCGCCAACCTTCAGCTCCAACGAACGGCGTTCGCCATTCTCCAGGATCTTGCCGTTGCCGACGGCCAGAACCTCGCCCATGTCCGGCTTCTCAGCCGCGCTGCCCGGCAGAACGATGCCGGAAGCGGTCTTTTCTTCAGCCTCGAGGCGCTTGATAACAACACGGTCGTGCAGGGGACGGATTGCCATTAGATCTCTCCTAATGCAGTAGCTGTTTGAGAGTTGAAAACCAGAATATTCAGGTTGCACACGAGAGGTTTAGCACTCGTGGCTTGCGAGTGCTAATAATAGGGACGACACCGAGGCTTTTCAAGAGGGGCAGCACCCCTCTTGACAAAAGATCAGCGGGAGGAGGTAGAGCGGCGCAGCACCAGCCAGCGCGGCGTGCGGAAGCGGATGATCATCCGGTACAGCGAAACGTACGCTACAGTGAACAACAGGCAGAAGCCCATCAGCACATAGGTGTGGCGCCAGAACAGCATCGCGGGGACCACCGAGATGCAGGACAGCGCCCACAGATAGGGCGAAGTCAGGCTGTTGCGTAAAGTCAGATGCCCCGCGTCCTTGGAACCCACCATCCAGCGGACAAGGCGCTTGTAGACCAGCATATGCAGATGCAGGCCGTCCGGCATGCCAGGCGATATCCCGCGCAGGAATTTCTTGCGATAGATCGAATACAGCGTTTCGAACACCGGATAAATCACGCAAAGCAAAGGAAACCATGGCGAAACTTGCGGATGCCTGCCCACCAACAGCACCGCGACCTCCGCAATCATGAAGCCCAGCAGATACGCGCCGCCATCGCCGGCAAAAATCAGCCCGCGCGGGAAATTCCAGAACAAGAATCCAGACAGCGCTCCGATCATCGCGAAGCAGACGCCCAGCAACATCACGTCCTGAACTTTGAATGCCACATAAGCCATGGCAAGGAAAATAAAAACAGCCACCACACCGGACAGTCCATTGTATCCATCAATGATATTCACCGCGTGGGCCACTCCCCCAACGGCAATCACCGTGAATAAAAAGGAAACCAAGGGGACATTAACCAAAAAACTATCAATGAAAGGAATATCTACCCGATGCAAGCCAGCCCCAAGAACAAAATAGCCCAAACCGGCAGCGGCAAAAGTAGCGAATAGACGAGGCAGCGGCCCCACCTTCTTAGTCATGTCCTCAACCAAACCGGCAATGAAAGCTGGCACTCCCACCCAAAAAAATAGCAATGCCCTTCCTTCATCCAACGACCAGGCCAATACACCACAACCAGCCAGTAATCCTGCCGCCAACGGCAGTCCTCCAACTCTGGGCACTGGAAGTGCATGAAATTTCTGCACGCCACCAAGGTCGTGATCCAGTGTAAAACGCTCATGCAGATGGCTGAAATGAATCAGGAACATCGCAACAAACAGTGACAGAAAAGTTGAAATTATCAGGATTTTCAGCATAATTCCCGCCAACTGGTTTGATTGAGAAAGCCACGATAGGCAGCTACCTAGGCGGCCACTACCCAAGCGCTAACGCAAAAGCTGTTCAAGCTCAGATTTGTGCGGCATGGCTACCCTTCCCACCTCAATACATATGGCCTGCATCACAGCCATGCACGCAGGACCATTCAAACCACAAACTCCAGACCAGAGTGGAAAACACAATCATCAAAGCATGAAAAATTCACAACAACACAACTTACCAGCATGTCAGATGCACGTTTTTCAATATAGTCCAAGTAAAATTTCTTAAATACGATTTCTTACTCATACCGTATGAACGATCGTCCTTTCATGTTGAAAACTGACAAGAAGATCAGCCTCACCGATCGATCCACCATGCCAGTTTGAAATAAAAAATCACCAGAAAACAACACAAAACAATCAAAAAATCACATAAACTTCAAAAATCTAGAAATTCAATGCCACATCCAGACCAAACCACAGTAGAAACGACCGCTGCCTTCACAAAATATTGCACGCACCTAAAGTAAAATGACAAAGACCTGTACATAAAATTCTTACTTGATGATGTACCATCAAAATCCATCCAAAATAGTTATCAACCGGTAATTTCCACAACTCCACGGAGAGAAACCACATGGCCAAAATTGGCTTATCTGAAAAACAGACTATAATTACTCGGCCCTATAGAGCTAGATAATAGCCAAAATAGATTCAGCTACGCACCAAGATAATTCAATATAAAATTAAAACAATTCAGTCACTCTTGCAGCATGCAACTGTTTTGTTTTAACCCAACGCCGCCGCAAAAAAGAAATAACTATCTTCAAGATAGCACCAGTCTGGCGGCAGCTAATTTCATTCGCTTCACGCCAACCTAAACATGTATTGCATTTGAAAAAACGAGCAGCTTATACAGCGATTTTTGCCGTGCCACATTGATCATACATGATGGCTTACAATTAAGATTTAGCATGCAAATTAACCATATCAAACTGGCATTCAAACATATGCAAAAAGTTAGTGATCCAAATTAATTCACAGCACGCCAGAGCTTTGAAAAACTCCTCAATCGACAATCCTCAAGCTTAGCATCTGACTAGGCAAGATGACTGAAAACCGAAATAAAAAACAAGCCAACTCATCGACACATCGCAAACCTGCACATTAAAAAATCGGCGCAAAGCAATAATAAAAACCAGAAAAACTGGTGCCGGCACGGAAAATTCCAGCAGGTGTTGCTATAGAAAAATAGAAATCACGAAACTAGGAATCACTACGATTATCAACAAATCGTTTCGACACAGGAAAATTGCACTGGCAAACAAATCATAGTCTACTGAAAAATAGTCAGCCATTTGAAAACACCGGACCTTGGCTAGTGCAAGAGGAAACCTTGATTTTTTCACAAGCAGACCATACTAGCGCAGCCTTACACAATACATAGCAGCAGCTGTTAATCAGCATTGCCGAATAAACCAAACCCTACTTCTGCAGAAACATGATACGAAACCTCTAGCAGCAACCACGATCAAGCTATTACACATTCAGGTCTTAAAGACAGGCACTATCCAATCATCGAGAACAAGATTTACAAAGCAAATTGCATAGTTGATGCTATAAATTTAACTAGGTAGCTGTGCTTACGTCCCACGATGCCGCAGGTTCACCACCGCCATGTTTGGAGGATAAACCGGACAGGGACTGTCTCATCGACGGGTCATGACGGCGACAGTTACGATACAGCTACTGGACGCAAATATAACGGGCAGGTCCCGACGATCTGTTGCCCCAAGAGGCAACAAAACCAAGATTTGGATTCTTGTATATGACACAGGGGGATTTTCAGCCATGCCGATCAGCCACGCCCATTCTTCGACAGGATGCTCGAAGACTCTCTACTCATGCCCAAAAATCATGCATGGGCTATCATTCGGTTTCGATGCAAATTGTTACCGCCCACTGACAATTGACATCCGACCCCATCCTGTCTTGCCCGACCCCAAGGCTGCCGACACAAACGCTCAAGCAACCACGCGTTGGCCTTCATTCCCTATTTGGAGCGGACCACCTCAGCCAGTCATACTGCGAGGCTCCGGGCTGTTGCATTGACAAGATGAAAAACGCAAGCACTAATCAACATACGGTTCAACCAACCTTAGTCCATCCGTCTCTTGCAAAATTTGCCGAGGAGGAAATATTGAAATGAAAGCCGTTATTCTTGCAGGCGGACTAGGTACCCGCATCAGTGAAGAAACCGCCGGCCGGCCCAAGCCAATGGTGGAAATCGGCGGCAAACCCATCCTATGGCACATCATGAAAATCTATTCCCACTACGGAATAAATGACTTCATCATTTGCTGCGGCTACAAGGGCTACGTCATCAAGGAGTATTTCGCCAACTACTTCCTGCACATGTCGGATGTCACCTTCGACATGTCGAACAACTTCATGGAGGTGCACCAACGCTATGCTGAACCATGGCGCGTCACTCTAGTGGATACCGGCGAGCACACGATGACTGGCGGACGGCTGAAGCGGGTGAAGAAATATCTGCAAAACGAGGACGCGTTCTGCTTCACCTATGGCGATGGGGTCGCGGACATCCATATCGGTCGCTTGATCGATTTTCATAAAACCTACGGTGCCAGCGCCACCCTGGCGGCGGTCCACCCCCCCGCCCGTTTCGGAGTGCTGGATATCAAGGACAATCTGGTCTCGACCTTCCAGGAGAAGCCGAAAGGCGATGGCGGCATGATCAACGGCGGCTTCTTCGTGCTGTCGCCGTCGGTCATCGACCTGATCCAGGATGACTCCACCGTGTGGGAGCGGGAGCCGTTGGAATCGCTGGCCCGAAATGGCCAGTTGACTTCCTTCGCCCATGACGGTTTCTGGCAGCCGATGGACACCCTGCGCGACAAACAGCATCTGGAAGATCTGTGGAAAACCGGCCAAGCTCCGTGGAAAGTATGGGAATGAACAGTAATTTCTGGAAAAACAAACGGGTATTTCTTACCGGGCACACCGGCTTCAAAGGTAGTTGGCTGACCCTGTGGCTGCAATCGCTCGGCGCCGAGATCACCGGCTACTCGCTGGAGCCCGCCACCGAACCCAATTTGTTCAGCATCGCCGGGGTGGCCGAAGCCATGCAGGCCTCGGTCATCGCCGACATCCGCGACCTTGACCGTTTGCGCGCGGAAATGGACCGCGCCCGGCCGGATATCGTGTTCCACTTGGCGGCGCAAGCGCTGGTGCGCCGCTCCTACGCCGACCCGGTGGGCACCTACGCCGCCAATGTAATGGGCACCGTCAATCTGCTTGAGGCGGTGCGGACAACATCATCAGTGCGCGCCGTGGTATGCGTCACCAGCGACAAGTGCTATGAAAACCGCGAATGGCCATGGGCATATCGCGAGAACGAGGCGATGGGAGGTTACGACCCATACAGCAGCAGCAAGGGCTGCGCGGAGCTAGTGGCAAGCGCTTACCGCAACTCGTTCTTCAATCAGGCCAGCCATCCGCGACATGGCGTGGCGCTGGCCACCGCCCGGGCCGGTAATGTCATCGGCGGCGGCGACTGGGCGCAAGACAGGCTGATTCCGGACTTCATCCGCGCCATCGCCGCCGGCGAAGCGCTGGTCATCCGCAATCCGGAAGCCATCCGGCCATGGCAACATGTGCTGGAACCACTGGCCGGTTACCTGCTGCTGGCGGAAAAGCTGCACCAGCAAGGGCAAGATTTCGCTAGCGGCTGGAATTTCGGCCCTTACGAGCGCGATGCCCGCCCGGTGGAGTGGATCGCCGCGCAACTGACTCGGCAATGGGGCCAAGGCAGCGGCTACCAGGTACAGCGCGATGCCAACAGCGCCCACGAAGCGCACTACCTGCGGCTGGATTGCGCCAAAGCCAGGCAGGGCCTGGGCTGGCAGCCGCGCTGGTCGTTGCGGGACACCCTGCAGCGCATTTGCGACTGGCATCGGCAACACCTGGCCGACGCCGACATGCGCTCGGTCTGCCTGCAACAGATCCATGCCTATCAGCAAACCGCCACCGCGGAATGACACGATATATTCCGCGCGCCGCGCCAACGGCGCGCGTCTTCACCGAATTTGGATGAGATATGGAAAAAACCCAACAACTTCGCCAACAAATTGCCCAGTTGGTCGCCGAGTACGCGGAAATCGCGCTGGCCCCCAAGCCATTCGTCCCCGGCCAGACCGTAATCCCGCCGTCCGGCAAGGTCATCGACTCGGCCGAGCTGCAACACATGGTTGAAGCGTCTCTGGACGGCTGGCTCACCACCGGCCGCTTCAACACGCAGTTCGAGAAGCAGTTGGCCGACTTCCTCGGCGTCAAGCACCTGCTGACCACGAATTCCGGCTCCTCCGCCAATCTGCTGGCTTTCTCCGCGCTGACCTCGCCGCAACTGGGCGAACGCGCCATCCGCAAGGGCGACGAAGTGATAGGCGTGGCCGCCGGCTTCCCCACCACAGTCAATCCCATCATCCAGTTCGGCGCGGTGCCGGTGCTGGTCGATGTCGACATCCCCACCTACAACATCAAGGCCGAGCTGATCGAGTCGGCGATCACCAGCAAGACAAAGGCCATCATGCTGGCCCATACCCTTGGCAACCCGTACAACCTGCGGATAGTGCGCGACATCTGCAACCGGCACAATCTCTGGCTGATCGAGGATTGCTGCGACGCGCTGGGCTCCACCTACGATGGCCAGCTGGTCGGCAGCTTCGGCGACATCGGCACCCTCAGCTTCTACCCCGCACACCACATCACCATGGGAGAAGGCGGCGCGGTCTTCACCAACAACGATCAACTGAAAAAGATCATCGAATCCTTCCGCGACTGGGGTCGAGACTGCTACTGCGCCCCCGGCTGCGACAACACCTGCGGCAAACGCTTCAACTGGCAGCTGGGCAGCCTGCCGCACGGCTACGACCATAAATACACCTATAGCCACTTGGGCTACAACCTGAAGATCACCGATATGCAAGCCGCCTGCGCGCTGGCGCAGCTGGGCAAGCTGGAACACTTCATCGCCGCGCGGCGCAGCAATTTCGACTACCTCAGCGAGCAGCTGCGGTCCTGTGAGGAATTCATCATTCTTCCCAAAGCCACCGAGCACGCCAATCCATCCTGGTTCGGCTTCCCCATCACCATCCGGCCGGATAGCGGCATCGAGCGGGTAGAGCTGCTCAAGTATCTGGACGAATACAAGATCGGCACCCGCCTGCTGTTCGCCGGCAACCTGACGCGCCAGCCCTATATGCAGGGCCAGAACTATCGTGTGCACGGTGAGCTGGCCAATACCGACCTGATCATGAACCATACCTTCTGGATCGGCGTGCACCCGGGACTGACGCGCGACATGCTCGACTATGCAGTCGACAAGCTGGAAACCATCATCGGAGTGAATTTCTAAGGAGCAGGCAATGGAAAAGACCAGACTCTCTGTCTACAGCTTGGCGGTAAGCGAAAACTTCTCCTTCCTGAAGCAGGCGGTCAATATCCAGGAAGCCTATCTGCGCGCGATACCGGTTGCAGGCGGCGGCTGCCTGCTGCCGGTATGCGAAATGCACAAGCGGGATGCCACCCTCTTGCGTCTGCTGACCGAATGGCGCAACCGCAATGTGGCGGCCTATCCAAACCAGTTCACCGCCAGCGAGGAAAGCACCCGAGACTGGCTGGACCAAGAGCTGTTGGCGGTCAAGGACAGGATGCTGTTCCTGGTGGTGAGTCCCACCGGCCAAACCTTGGGCCATCTGGGCTTCAGCGGCTGCCACAACTCCGACATGATGTTCGAGATCGACAACGTGGTGCGCGGCGTCGCCGATGCCGGACCGGACATATTCGCCAGAGCCATGACCGCCCTGATCGAATGGGCCAGGAAAACCATCAACGTCAACGGCTTCTTCCTGCGTGCGATGAACGACGATCACGATGCCATCGCGTTCTACAAGAAGAACCACTTCGTCGCGGAGTCCAGCATCCCGCTGGTCGCGGTGAAAGACGGCGATGGCGTCAACTACCGCGAAGCGCTGCCGACGGAGACCGCCAGCAAACATTTCATGCGCATGGTGTACAAGGCCCCGGCGCACGAGGTGGGTGAAAAACTGATCCTCACCGCCGGCCCGTCGATCTCCGCCAAGGAGGCCGTCTACGCCTTCGACGCCGCCCTCAGCGGCTGGAACGGCAATTGGTCCAGATACCTCAGCCGTTTTGAGAAGAGCTTCGCCGAATACGTAGGCGTCAAGCATGCGCTAGCCACCTCCAGCTGCACCGGCGCGCTGCAGATCGCGCTGATGGCGCTGGACATCGCCCCCGGCGACGAAGTGATCGTCCCCGACCAAACCTGGGTGGCCACCGCCAACGCGGTGCGCTACGTCGGCGCCATTCCGGTGTTCGCCGACATCGAGCTGGATACCTGGAACATCGACGCCCGCTCGGTGGAGACCCTGATCACCGGCAAGACCAAGGCCATTGTCGCCGTGCACATGTACGGCCACCCCGCCCGCATGAGCAATATTCTGGCGGTGGCCAGGCAATACGGCCTCAAGGTGGTCGAGGACGCCGCGCCGGCGATCGGCGCCGAATGGCAAGGAAAACGCTGCGGCAGTTTCGGCGATTTCGCCGCCTTCAGCTTTCAGGGCGCCAAACTGATGGTCACCGGCGAAGGCGGCATGCTGGTCACCAACGACGACGACCTGTACGCCAAGGCCTACAAGATCTGGGACCAGGGCCGCAACCCGTCCCGCACCTTCTGGATCGACGAGGACGGCGTCAAGTTCAAGATGTCCAATATCCAGGCTGCGCTCGGGCTCGGCCAATTGGAGCGCGTGGACGAGTTGATCGAGATGAAGCGCCGCATCTTCGAGTGGTATCAGGAGGGACTCGAAGGCGTGCCGCACATCAGCCTGAACCAGGAGGTGGAAGGCGCCCGCAGCATCTATTGGATGAGCAGCATCCTGCTGGACAAAGATGCGCGCATCGGCCGCGATGCGCTGATGCAACAGCTGAAAACCAGAAACATAGACTCCAGGCCGGTTTTCCCCGCCATCAGTCAGTACCCGATCTGGCCCAGGGAGCAACCGCCGCAGTCCACCGCAATGCATGTCGGCCTGCAGGCGATCAACCTGCCCAGCGGCGTCTGCCTGAGCCGCGACGAAGTGGCCTACGCCTGCAAGCATATCCGCAGCATCCTGCTGGGATAAGCGCAATGGAGAACTCCATCGCCCTGGCGCGCGCCATCCGCGCCACCGCATTGCAGATGGTGCATGACGCGCGGGCATCGCACATCGGCAGCGCGCTATCGATAGCCGACATCCTGGCCGTGCTGTACCGCAATCACCTGCGCTTCGACCCCGCCGCCGCACGGGATCCGCTGCGCGACCGGTTCATTCTCAGCAAGGGTCACGCCTGCGTCGCGGTTTACGCCGTCCTCGCCGCCATCGGCGCGCTGAGCCCAGAAGAGATTGCCAGCTACGGTCAGGACTTCTCGCCGCTGATGAACCACATTAGCCACAAGGTGAACGGCGTCGAGTTCTCCACTGGCTCGCTGGGCCATGGCCTGCCGTTCGCGGTGGGCAAAGCCATGGCCGCCAGGATGCGCGGGCAGACCTGGCAAAACTACGTGCTGTTGGGCGATGGCGAAATGGATGAGGGCAGCAACTGGGAAGCGCTGATGTTCGCTTCCCATCACCGGCTAGACAATGTGGCGGCCATCATCGACTGCAATAATCTGCAGAGCCTCACCACGGTCCGCGCCACGCTAAATCTGGAACCGTTGGCCCAGAAACTGGAAGCCTTCGGTTGCCGGGTATTCGAGGCCGACGGCCATGACCATCAGACGCTGGACCAGGTCCTCCGCGCCATCGCCGCAGTAAGGGGCCAGCCCTCGGTATTACTCGCCCATACCGTTAAAGGCAAAGGCGTCAGTTTCATGGAAAACAGCGTGGACTGGCATTACCGCAGCCCGGACAAGCAGCAGTTGCAACAGGCGCTGGAAGAACTGGGAGCGCAGCATGCGTAACACCTTCATCGATGAGCTGGTCAAACTCGCCGCAGTCAATTCCAATATCGTGCTGATGGTCGGCGATCTCGGCTATGCGGTGGTGGAGCCGTTTGCCGAACGGTTTCCCGATCGTTTCATCAATGCCGGCATCGCCGAGCAGAACATGATGGGCATGGCGGCCGGAATGGCCTCCGAGGGCTGCCACGTCTTCGCCTACAGCATCGCCAACTTCCCTACATTCCGCTGCGCCGAGCAGATACGCAACGATGTCGACTACCATAATCTAGCGGTTACCGTGGTCAGCGTCGGCGGCGGCCTGGCCTACGGCAATCTCGGCTATTCCCACCACGCGGTGCAGGACTACGGCCTGATACGGATGATGCCCAATATGACCATCGCCGCGCCCGGCGATCCGATGGAAGTGCGCGCCTGCCTGCGCTACCTAGCCAGCCATCCCGGCCCATCCTACCTGCGCCTCGGCAAGGCCGGCGAGCCCTGCCTGCACCAGCAGGTGCCGGATGTCGCGCCGGGCCAGTGGCTGCCCATCATGCAACGCGACGGCTCATCCACCCTGTTGTCCACCGGCGCCGCAGTCGCCAGCGCCATCGCATGGCTGGACACTCCCGCCTTCGCCGGCCACTCACTCTACACGATGCCGCTGTGGGGCATGGCCGCCAAGTCGAAACAACAGCAACAGCTGTCGGATTGGGACGAGGTCGTAACAGTGGAGGACCATATTCACGACGCCGGCTTCGGCAGTTGGCTGATGGAAGCCGCCGCGCCTGCCGGCCTGACCGGCAGGATACGCAGCCGCGCGCTGTCATCGGAGATATTCGGTCAGGTGGCTAACCAGAAAACCCTCAACAAACTGGGCGGACTATAGTGATACTGGCGCTGAAAAAGGCATTCGGCCTTGATCGGGCAATTCTATACGTATTGCTCAATCGCGGCTGGACCCTGCTGGCGGGGTTCGCCACGCTTTATCTGATCTCCATCACGATGAGCAAGGCGGAGCAGGGCTACTACTACACCTTCTCCAGCATTCTGGCCCTGCAGATCTTTTTCGAGCTGGGTTTCAGCGGCATTATTGCCCAGTTCGCCAGCCACGAAATGGCCAAGCTACACTGGCGCGGCGGCGACCTCACCGGCGACCCACAGGCTCGCCAGCGCTTGCTGTCGCTGTTCAAGCTGGCCATCAAATGGTACGGCGTGATCTCGTTGCTCACCGTTTTCCTGCTCAACACCGCCGGCTTCTATTTTTTCAACAGCTCCGCCAGACAATCCGGCGTCGACTGGCATCTACCCTGGATGCTGCTGACCATGGGCGCCACGCTCAATCTCTTTCTCAGCCCTCTGCTCGCCCTATTCGAAGGCAGCGGACTGGTCGCCAATATCAGCGCGCTGCGCCTGATGCAATCCATTGTCGCCTACAGCAGCGGCTGGTTGCTGCTTCTGAATGGCGGCAAGCTGTACACCGCCGCCGCGATTTCCATCGCCACTGCCGGCGTAGGATTTTACTGGCTCATCAAAAACTATGGCGTCTTCTTCAAGACTCTGATGCAAAATTTGCATCACAGGGACTGCAGCCAGATATCGTGGCGTCAAGAAATCTGGCCGATGCAATGGCGCATCGCGCTGAGCTGGCTCAGCGGCTATTTCATATCCCAGTTGTTCACGCCGCTGGCCTTCCGCTACCAGAGCACCGAGGCCGCCGGTCAGTTGGGCATGTCGCTCAGCGTCGTCACCACCATGTCCACGGTAGCCAGCGCCTGGCTAACCACCAAGCTGCCCGGCTTCGGCGTGCTAATCGCCAGCCGCCGCCCCGAAGAGTTGCTGTCGCTGTTCCGCAAGAGCAGCTTACAATCCATCGCCGTTCTGCTAGCCCTGCACAGTCTGTTTTTCAGCCTGCTGCTGGCAATGCGCCATTACCAGTTCACCCTCACCAGTCGCCTGCTGGATCCCATCGACATTCTATGGCTGTTGCTCGCAGCACAAGCCTGCCACATCGTATTTCTTCAGGCCGCCTATATCCGCGCCCACAAAATAGAGCCCTATTTGAAACATGCCATTTTGCTAGCAACCCTGATTTCCAGCTCCAGCTATTATCTAATCCAGCATTATTCAATCAGGGAAATGCTTGCCATCTACGCCATCATTTGCGGAACTGTAGGTGTAGGATACTCCAGCTATATTTATACTAACTTCAATAACAGAAAAATGGCGGGACAATAAAATGAGCAAGCCGTTATTATCAATATGCATTCCTACATTCAACCGTGCATCCTATTTGAAAAGACTCTTGGATGACCTGTTGCCAGCGCTCTCACACCATCACGGTCTAATCAGCATTTTCATTATAGACAACGCCTCCACAGATCAGACCCCTATGTTGTGCGATAGCTATATCCAGGCTGGCCATGCTCTAAATTACATCCGAAATGAGAGCAATATTGGCGCAGACGCCAACGCGGTTCGCGCATTCGAGCATGTAAATGGTATATATGGTTGGATATTGGGCGATGACGAGTACGTCTATGACCAGACCGTGGACACCATCATCGATACATTGAAAAGCCAGCAACTGGCCCTACTTTATCTGAAAAGCGAGCCTTGCACAAAAGACGCCATCGCACAGAAAAAACCAAGAAGCCAAGCAGTCTCCTATTACACCTCCAATATGGAGTTTTCCCATAAAATTGGGATTTACTTCACATTCATCTCTGGGATCATATTCAATAAACAGCAAGCCATGGCGGATGACATGCTCTGCTCCAATATCCGCTATGGAACCTTTATTCCCCAACTGGCCTGGGTGCTGCCTTTGCTGAAACAGGGAAAAAATTTTGCCAGCAGCCAGGCCTGCCTCATTGCGGCCGAGCCCAACAATACCACTGGCTATAAGCTGTTTGAGGTTTTCGGTATCAATCTAAAATTATTGGTAGATACCTTTCTGCCCGGCCAGCCACGATTGAAGAAGGCCATCCTGAGTTCGTCGATGTGGTTCTTGGCCAGCTTTTTTTATGGCAATCGCGGCAACTTCAAACATGAGAATCCCAAAACTGCATTCGACCAGGCATTTGGAGAGTTGCTCACCTACCGCTGGCTCGTTAGGCCACTGCTGATATACCAGAACTTCCTTTCCAAGCTGTGCGTTAAAATTATCTGCCGCTTTAGAAAAAACGTTCTTCAGCAGGCATGATATCCATACGCAATCGGCCAGCAGGATACATATTTTCATGAAAATACTGGTCATAAAGCTATCAGCCCTGGGGGATATCCTCGCCACCAGTCCATTGTTTCGACTGATCAAGGAGGCGAACCCCGGATGCGAAGTTCACCACCTGGTGATGAGGCAATGCGCGGGGGCATCGGAAAGCAACCCGCATATCGATAAACAGATCGTCATCGATATGGTCCCATCCGGCAATCACTTGAAAGACGCCCTGACTCTGCAGCGACTATGGTGGCGGCTTTTGATCGGTAGCTATGACATCGCCGTCATCCTGCACCGAAATGCCTTGTTCCAGCTATTATGCAAAGCGGCCGCCATCGGCAAGCTAGTCGGCTTCACGGCTCCGCGGTTCAATCTGCTGCAGCATGCGCAGGCATTCTCAATGCAGGGCAACCGCACGCTGCAGGAGGCCCGACTATTGCGACAAGCCGGCCTGATCGACAGGATGCCGGATCGTCTGGAATTCCATCCGGCGCCAGAAAAAGTGGATGAGAGGAAATTTGCCGGGCTGCCACGCGACTACATCGCAATCAATCCTGGCGGCGGCAATCCACATGCGCCGGCCGACAACAAGATATGGCCGGCCGGCAACTATATCCAGCTGATAAAAGAACTGGACCGGCCTGTCGTGTTGCTAGGCAGCGGCGACAAGGACAAGGAAATCTGCGAAGTCATCGCCGGCGCCTGCGGCCAGCAGACCATCAATCTGGTAAACCGCCTGAATTTGCACGAAGCGGCGCAAGCCATTCGCCAATCGAGGCTCTACATAGGCAACGACAGCGCCTTGCTGTATATCGCCGCCGCGCTGCGGGTACCACTGATCGGCCTGTACGGCCCGACCCCCGCCGATGCCTTCCTGCCTCTGGGCGGGCCATGGCATCAGCTCAGCGGCAAAACCGGGTGCTCTCCGTGCTACAGCTCGCTGGAAGGCGCGCGCTCACCCATGTACTCATGTTTAAACAATATCTGCATGCAAGCCATCTCTACCGAGCAAGTATTGGCAAAAACCAGACTCATCCTGACGAGCGGAAAGCTGGCCTGACATGAAATTACAGACCCTGAAATTCCTGGACAAGCTGCTATCCGCCGCGATCATGAGGTTGCCGCGCAACCGCGCCAAACCACCGTCGCACCCTCCGCGCCGGATATTGCTGATCAAGCTTTCTGCGATGGGCGATGCATTCTGCCTGCTCCCGGTCGCAAGGCGCTTGGCCGCTGCCTTTCCCGACGCCAAGATAGACTGGCTGACCACCGACCGCTCCAATCCAAACCTGTTCAAGAATTTGCCGTTCCTGCACGATACCCTGATCGTTCCCACCCATGCCCGCGCATTGCTGGTCTGGTTGCCTAAATTGTTCTACGCGATACGTAAATACGATATCGTGATGGACTTCGATCAGTACTACCACCTATCCGAACTGCTCTCCTGCGGCGGCAAAATCAGCGCAGGCTTTATCACCTCGCTAAAAGGCAAAACCTTCTCCCTCGCCATTCCATACGATCCGCAGCTCAATGAAAAAGTGCTGTTTCACAAACTGGCCGAGCGGGCAATGGAGCATTATGGCGTGCCCGCGGCGCCTAGCCGTGGCTTCTATCTACCTGAACTGCTGGATAACTTCATCCCCTCCCAGTCTTTGCAACACTTGGCCGCAGAGATCAAGAAGCACCAATTGCCGGTAGTGGTCCTGTACGCCGGCTCCAGTTTGAACGCCTCGTTTCGGCGCTTGGGCATCGAAAAATACCTCGCCATCATCGAACAGACCTGCAACCGCCACATCTTCGTGATCGCGGGAGGCCCTGACGAGTTGGCGCTGAAGCCGCATTTCCAGCTCCAGCATCCAAATGTATACAATCTAATTGGAACATTGAACTTGCTGGAATGGGCCTGGCTATTCCGCCATGTCGCCGATCTGCTGCTGGGCAACGACGGTGGCCTGCTTCACGTTGCGGAAAGCCAGTCCACGCCGATGCTGGCCATCTTCGGTCCCAGCCTGTTTCGAAAATGGGGATCGATCAACCCGGAGTCACGCGGCATCGAAACGGACCTGCCATGCAGACCGTGCTTGAAGAACTATCTCGGAATAGTCCCGACCCGTTGCCAGTTTTCAACGGTCAAGTGCCTGGACGCGATCGAAGTGGCGACCATTATTTCCAACATGGAAAACATGCTGGAAAAGAAGGCGCGCCAACACATACTGATCAGCCCCTGACGACATGAAGCGAATCTATCTGCCCTTGTCCCGTTTCCTCAGGCGCGCCCTTCCCAGGCTGCGGCCCTACTGGTTTCACTTCCTGACCGGATTGCGTTTTTTCCGGATGGGCCGGATGAACAAGGTGTACGGTGTGGAGAACATCCACCTTGGTAATAAAGTATCTATCGGCGACTTCTGTTGGCTGGAAGCCGTCGACCGTTACGGCAGCCAGCAGTTCACGCCCCTACTGGAACTGCGCTCCGGAACCAGCTTGTCCGACGCCGTCCATATCAGCGCGGCTACCCGCATCGTCATCGGCGAGAATTGCCTGCTGGGCAGCCGCATCTACATCGGCGACCACTCACATGGCGCAGGCAGGCCGGATCCCGCATCGTTGCAAGTACCTCCAGGACAGCGTGCGCTTGCCAATATCGCAGCGATCGACATCGGCGCCAATTGCTGGATCTGCGACGGCGCAGTCATCCTGGCCGGCTGCCGTATCCATTCCGGCTCCGTCATCGCGGCCAATGCGGTCGTCAGATTGCAAACAGACGAGCCGGCGCTGATCGCCGGCAACCCGGCCAAAGTCATACACTATTTCAGGTAAGCACAATGAATACAATAACCGTCGCAGTACCAGCCTATTCGCGCCCCGATGAACTGAAGCAGTTGATCGATTCGGTCCTTAACGCCGATGTCCTTCCCGATGAGTTGCTGATCTGCGAAGACAAGTCGCCGAGGCGCGTGGAGATCCGCACCATGATCGAAACCATGCGTCCGCGGTTCGCCGCCAGCATCTGCGCGCTGAACTACATCGAAAATGAAGACAATCTCGGCTATGACGGCAATATCCGCAAAATCATCGCATCGTCCACCTCAGACTACGTGCTGATCCTTGGCGACGATGATGTCCTGTTCCAAGAGGCCATCCCTAAAATACGCACGTTTGTGCAGCACCATCCGCAAGTGAATTTCATTTCACGCACCTTCAGTCGCTTCTCCGAGCAGCCTCAAAACATCATCAACACCACCTGGATACGCACCGTCGACAGCGTCATCAAACCCAACAACTCCGACCCGAACATCGTTTTCCGGCTATGCGGCTTCGTCGGCGGTCTGGTGATCAATCGCCAGTGGGCATCGGGTTTGGCAACCGAGAAATACGACGGCTACCTGTACTATCAATTCTATCTTGCCTGCATCGCCTATCTGAACGATGGCATAGGCTATATCGCCTCCGCCATCGTCGGAGGCCGCGCTGGCAATCCGCCACTGTTCGGTGCCGCGGACAGTGAAAAGGACACCCATATTCCTGGGTCGTACAGACCCAAGGGCCGCGCCAAAATGTGGCAGGGCTTGCTGGTCATCGCAGCGGACATCGACAAGGTTAACGGATCGAACATTTATCCTTACATTCGCAATGAGCTCGCCAGCCGACAGGCCTACCACATCTTCGAAATGATGCCGACGCAAGGCCGGATCGCCACGCTGGATCTTTTCCATGAGCTCAGAAAGCTCAAACTAACCCACAAGGCCATGCCATGGCTGCTGACTAGCTACATTCTGATCTTCGGTTCCTATGCCCGCATCGGCTTCGCGCTGGGCAGACGTTTGCAATTCGCCATCGAACAGCACGCCGGCTTTAAACTGTAATGCCGCACAGCGGCCCAGATCAGGAACTCGCACCATGAGAAAAACTGCGACCTTCTATTTCTACTTCGTCTGCCTGTACTGGTACCCGGCAACCATCATGCAATGGGGCAGCTATGGCGCGGTCGAAGAAAATACCCCGATATGGTTCAAGCTATTGCGCATCAGCCTGCTAGCGCTGCTGATTCAGTTGTTGCTGGCACGGCTCACCCTCGACAAGAAATTCATCTCCCCGCTGATTTTCTCGATTTACTGCATATTCTCGACTCCGGATATCGTCACCATCACCAATGCCGTTACCTTCATCGCCTGTATCGCGATCTGCCTGAAAATTGACATTCGCGCCGTCAACTGGAAACACCACATCGGCATAGTCAGTTGCATCGGCTATCTCACGGCTCTACTTGAAATTATTGGGGTTGTCGTCTCACCTCATTCCTACGATGGAACGTTGCGAATTGTAGCAACCTACGGTGGACCGAATAACGCCGGCATCATCTTATCTGGCTTTGCACTGTATCACTTCATGCAACTGCGTAAAAACCGAAAAATCGCTGATTTTCTACACTTCATGATCTGCTCGATCCTCGTACTACTGACAGGTTCGCTAAGCGCACTGATCGCCTACCTGATTTGCATGATCGCATTGTCACCGCGGCTCTTGCTGCTGGTGCTGCCAGCAGCGATAGCCGCCAATTCCATCAGCGATTTCATCTCATTCAAGATTGAACAATTCATCAATCTATTCAACAGCAACGCGGAAACCATCAGCACCTTCAGCGACCGCCTGGACAACATCCAGATGATATGGGGCTCATTCAACGCCTCACTCGGCAGTGCATTGTTTGGCACAATGCGGACGTCCGAAAGCGATTACTTGAATATCCTTTCACAATATGGGCTATTTGGCTTGTCTCTCTTTCTCATTGCCATCCCCGCGCTGGGGGTGGATATTTTCCTGACACTGGGATTATTACAAGGTATTTTTACTCCATTCATCTTTTCTTTCCCCAGCTTCGCGATTCTACTCCTGCTCAGCAGGATATATCAAAAAGAAATAAATGAGCCAAACCATACTATCGCATCCAGATCGCACCAAAAAGCAAAGATTCAATTGATATAAAACTAGGGTTACAGTGCAATCACACGGATAAATTTCGTTCAATTATCGTTGTTCTTATTCATCACCACTAACCATGAGGTTGAATCATGAAAAAAAATTTCAAGATTGCTCTATTTGCAAATCACGCACCCGGCCTCCACATAGCACAATACTTTGCAAATTGCGTGACAACAGACACAATCAGCGCCTTGTACCTTAGTGGTGAACAAAAAGAAAATGACCAGAAAATTGTACACGCATTGAACATACCCCAAGACCGGACATTTACAGGCCGAGATATCCTGACAGATCCGGAGCATGTCCAATGGTTTAGAAGTCAGGATTTCGATGCCATTGTGACCGTTTATTGGCCATGGTTGCTAGACAAGGAGGTGTTTAGTGCATCTCCCATAACCGTCAATTTCCATCCTGCGCTGCTGCCGATCAATCGTGGATGGTTTCCTCATGTCCACAGCTTGATCGATGGCAGCAAGACGGGCGTCACCTTGCATAAAATAGAAGATGGCGCCGATACCGGAGCGATTTGGGCACAGAAAGAAGTGCCAATTCAAGCACTTGATACTGCCAAAGACATATATGATAAGCTGCAATTCGAAATTGTCAAATTATTTAAGGAAAAATGGCCAGACATCAAGCAAGGCAGAATCACACCTATGCTGCAAGATGAGTCCCAAGCTGTTTATCATTCAAAGAAAGAAGTTGAAGGATTGGATCTTGTAGAATTAGACAAAGTGTATCTAGCCAAAGACTTGATCAATAAGCTAAAAGCTAGAACCTTTGGGAGCAAGGGCTTTGCTTATTACGAAGAAAACGGAGAAAAAATATATATGAAAATATCATTATCAAAGACAAGCAAATTTCAAGAGTAGGTACATAAAAAGCCCCCCCTGCGAAAAATGCAAGGGGGATTATAGAAATCAAAAATACTCGATAAGTTAAGTTGACTCACCACCAGATTGAAATGCTGCAGCAGAGACTGACTCAGAGCGGCTAACAAAATTCCGTTCCATGCCTGAGGCAAGGTGCGCCGATGCAGACAATACAAGCAGTACAAAAAGTCGGCGCAACGCAGCACCAGGATTTTTGTGTAGAAGTTCAGACTTGATCTGACAGTCAGGCCTTGCCGGAAGGTGGCGACGTCCCCCAGTTTTCAGTAGCAGAGGGCTTTAGAGTCCGGGGCTAATTTACCTGATGTTTCAGCGAATGATTTGGCGTAAGCTGCCGGCGTCAAACCACCAAGGGATTTCTTGGGCCTTTCGTCGTTGTATTCCCGCCGCCAAGCTTCGATGACGACCTGCGCATGCCGCAAACTGGTGAACCAGTGCTCGTTCAAGCACTCATCGCGGAAGCGCCCGTTAAACGATTCGATATAAGCGTTCTGATTGGGCTTCCCCGGCTCGATGAGAAACAGCTGAACCCCACGGGCATGCGCCCAGGTCAACATGGCACGGCTGCAAAATTCTTTACCATTATCGGTCCTGACCGCTTTGGGCAAGCCGCGCGTCTGCGCCAGTTGGTCGAGGATGCGTGTGAGATGCATACCGCTCATCGCGCGCTCCGGAACAATGGTCACTGCCTCATGCGTGGCATCATCGACCACGGTCAGATTCTTGATGGCACGCCCCTCTGCCGTCCGGTCGAACACGAAATCCATCGACCAGACCTGATTGGCAGCCAGCGGGCGTGCCAACGGGTGACGATCCGCCACCGGGATCTTCTTGCGCTTCCGCTTGCGAATTTGCAGACCCGCCTCGGCATAGAGCCGATCCACGCGCTTGTGATTGACCACCATGCCGCTCTGCCGCAGCTTCAAATAGATCATGCCGGCGCCGTAGCGCCGGTGTCGATGTGCCAGCACGATGATCTTCGCTTTCAAGGCGGCATTGCGGTTAGTGGCGGGCTGGTAGCGGAATGAACTGGGACTCATGCCGGCCAGACGCAGCGATCGACGCTCACTGAGCCCTTTGTCCACGAGATGGCGCACCAACTCCCGCCGTGACGGTGCGCTCACCACTTTTTTCGCAAGGCCTCTTTGGCAATCTCGTTCTCGAGCATGGTCTCGGCCAGGAGTTTCTTTAGGCGCGCATTCTCGGTCTCCAGCTCCTTGAGACGCTTGGCCTCCGAGACCTTCATCCCGCCAAACTTGCTGCGCCAGAGGTAATAGCTGGCTTCCGAGAAGGCGTGCTTACGGCACAGCTCGGCAATAGGCATTCCCGCGTCCGCTTCGCGCAGGAAGCCGATGATCTGTTCTCCGGTGAATCGTTTCTTCATGTCCAATCTCCGTGTCGTGATGGATTGGACTCTAAAGTCACGTGCTACTCAATACCGGGGGGACGTCGCCAAGGCACGGCATCCGCAGACAAACGGTATCTGCGGGCGCTTCCACAAAACAATCCTGCAGGAGTTCTACCAAGTGGCGTTTCGCAAGAAGCTTTATCTGGCGCTCGATGAGCTGCAGGCGGATCTGGATGCCTGGCTGTTCTACTACAATAAAGAACGAACCCACCAGGGAAAGATGTGCTCCGGCCGCACGCCGTTGCAGACCTTCATCGAAGGCAAATCGGAATGGAGGGAAAGGTCGACAAGCTGACTTGATCTGACAATCAGGCGCCGTCAAAACGGAGACTGTCAGATCAAGTCTGAACTTCTACAATTTTTGTTAGCGGCTCTCAATACGTCAACCGCACATCAACTCTCTAAAATGCTCCTCAAGCTCTTTGACGCGCGTTTCCTGATCAAAGTGTTTTTTGAAATATATCCGCGCATTAGTGCCAAATCGCTCGCGCTCATCCACAGGCATTTGATAGAATTTGAGTACTGCTTGAGCCAATAACTCGGGGCTCTCTGCTGGACAAACAATCCCGGCACCAGCCTCCTCTACTATTCTAGCAGGTTCGCCATTTAAGCTAGCGACTATAGGCTTTCCAGCGGATAGGTAGCTCTGCAGCTTACTTGGTATTGTTGTTGAAAGCGCAGAGTCATCTTTAAGGGTAACAAGTAAAATAGATGCCGCAGAAAAAATCGGCGGCATATTTTCTTGTGATAAACGACCAGTTAAAATTACATTATCAAGCTGCTCACTCTCCACCTCTGACTGAATAAAGGCAGAGCGGCTACCACTACCTACAAGGTAAAATTTAATAGCCGAATTCTCTTTCAGTAATTTCGCTGCGGCAATGATAGTCTCGCAAGACTGCACAGTTCCGATATTACCAGCAAAAACCACCGAAAAGTGCCGATGCATTTCTGCCGCTATGCTTCCCGGGCTTTCCGAATCAAAAAAAGATTTCTTCAAATCTTCACAGAAATTGGGAAAATAGCGAATCTTGCTTTTATCGCTCACAAGCCGCGCAACCGGATCTCTGAATGCATGTGATTGAATCAGGACAGAGTCAGAGTAGCGATAAATATAGCGTACCACGTATTCGACCAGTTTCAACAAAAAACGATTTCTAACAAACCCGGTTGTCCATAGAGACTCAGGCCAAAGGTCTTGCACCCAAACTGCCAACTTTGCGCGCTTCAACCAGGAAATAAATACTGCGGGCAGGGCTTGCAACAACGGCGATGGCGCGTATACAAACACAGCATCAAACTCGCGCCCACGCAGCGCAAACGGCGCCATAAGATATCCCGAAAAGATAAACGACAGGTAGTTCAGTATTAAACCTATCGCGGAACCACTGCCCCTGGGAAGCAGCGGAATACGAATGACCTCGATACCAGAATAATCTTCTCGTTGTATTCCCAATATCGAATATCCAGGCAGAATATTTCCATCAGGATAATTTGGTTTACCGGTAACGACAGTTATCTCAACATCATCACCAGCAAGCTGGGTTGCCAATTTATTAATAAGAAAATTTTCTGGCCAAAAATACTGCGACCAAATCAACACTTTCATCTGAAAACCTCGTCCAGAAAGTCGTCTGGAGAGTAAATATCCGCCGTCGGCTCTGGGCTTTCAATAAATCTACGAACAGCGCGTGCAATAGAAACGGGGGAACACGGATCAAATGTCTCAACAGGCTCTACAACATCTCGTACATAATCGAGTTCAGCCGCCAGAATAGGCAAGCCACAATGCGCAGCTTCCAATAGCGGCAAACCAAATGATTCAATCGTAGAAGGGTAGATTAACGCCGAAGAAGCTCGGTATAAGTTAACTATGCTTGGCTGTGGCAACTCGCCAAAGTTGACAATTCTCAACGAATACCTAGCAATTGCTTGGGAAATAAAGCTATGGATAGAAGGGTAACGGACCGGGTCTACAGTCAAGGCAAGCGATGGTTTTATTCCCGCCTCAGCCAATAACTTCCAAGCCTCAATCAATCTGATGTGATTCTTATGTGGGTCCCCGCTTGCCACATAAGAAAAATCAAATTCAATCTTGACAGGCTCAGCCGTATCCGAACAGGAGCTGTTACATAATGATGCAAATGGCGTGATGTAAACTTCAACCCCCCGCCCAAGCTTAGACTTTAAAGAGGCCGCCATAGAACAAGTTTGAACAATATAGCGTTGCGCGTGTGAGCTTGTCGCGCGCAGCCAAAACCTTTCCAGGATAAGGCGTATCTTGGTTTTAAATGGATAACCATCCAAACTATCGCTCTCAACTAAAATCCGGTTTTGAACAAATACGACAACGCGGCCAGCTAGCGGAAGAATAGGAGGAAGCCCATGAAAACAAAGCACCACATCGCCAGGTTTAACAAGCCACCACAAGCGAATTTCCGTAATTAATCTCGAAAATAAAGAGGGCCTGACGTAGTAAAACTGCCCCCTCGAAATGGTCTGAAAAAACTGCTTGGCCCTTATGTCAAAAAAGCCCCTCTCAAGCAAAAGACTGCCCGAAGCGAGTAAGGCTTTGAGCAAAACCATGCCGCCGCCTTGATGAACGTTGGGGGCATGGATAACAAGTTTGCGAGAAGGTGCAACAGCCATCGCTAATTACACCTCTTTCGAAAAAATTGTTCTGTAGAATCCCGCGGCTTTTTCTTTGAGTACTTTTTGATCTAGACGCTCCTGCACCGTTACCCAGTTGATTGCGGCAGCGCTCTCAACCAGTTCATCATCGGCCAGAACTCTTTTCAAGCGGATGGCGATTGCCTCAGGATCATCGACCGGAATCTCAAAGCCGCTTTTCCCACACGTAATCCACTCACTACAGCACGAAGTATTCGTCTGGATTGGGAAAGCCCCCATTGCCATAGCCTCAAGCATGGAGGTGCTAATCGCATCAGAAACACTGACACCTAGGTATGCTCTGGCCCGGCTGAACATGCGAAGCACCACATCGTGGCTTGCATGAGGCAAAACTTTAATATCAATACCCACAAAATCGCGCAGCTCTTCCACCCGACCGAATATTTCCGGCGACGCAGAAAAGACAACCACTTGATAACCTTTCAGTTCCACAACACAGCGCTCCAAAGCATCCAGCGCAGTCAACGCTCTCCCTGCAAAGTGTTGGTATCCTTTGACCATTAGGATTTTACGCTGCGCAACAGGATGAATCGAACGCAGGCTATTTACCAAATCAAGATTGAGCCCACCCGTATTGGGCATAACAGGCATAACTTCAGCCTGCAATCCAAGCTCTTTCGCCATTTCCACATCGCGAACACATTCGCAAGAATAGTAATCCAGATTACGCAGCAGTCTTGAAATTTGGCTACGATGCGCTTCGAATTGGCGGTAGTAGTAAATATCACTCCCCCAATTGGTTGCCAACCACTTTGGGAAGCCTGGGCCATGAATCTCCTTAGCCTTCAACACATTATATCCACAATGCTGAAACTCCAAGGAATGGATAAGATCTGGTTTTAGTTTTTTAATTAAGCGCGCCAAGACCACAGGGCCATACATCAATGGAGCAGTCGCATCCGACTCACCTAGAGAAACACGTTTAAAACCATTCAAATAGGGCAGCCAGCGTGTCAATACTGGTAAGGGAAAAATAGAATTAACAGGACACTGCTTTGCATCTTGGCTGGTCCCGCGACCGAAAATGCTGCTAGGATTTTTTATCAGATTCTTGAGGAAACGCTTAGGGTGTACCACTTTCCATGGTTGATGAACGGTAACGCCACGCAGTTCAGGATGGACAGGCAAATAGTTCACTGGAAAAAGATGTACATCCCATCCTGCTTCAGAAATTTGGTTTATCCAACGTACGGTATGCGTGCTCATCTGCATCGCTACAAACAGAATTTTTTTCATGACAATTTTATACGTTCCGCAATTTCTATAAAGCGCTGAGCAACGTGCGCACCATCAAATTTTTGTCGGAATATGCTATCAAACCAGGATGCATCGTTCTTATTCATGACGTGATCAACAGCATTTTCAATAGAATTAGAAATTGCTATCACATCTGAAGGAGGCGAATGCCATCCTCCCAAGCCAACCATGGCATCCTCAGAAGCCCCAGGAGGAACCAGTCCGACTATCGGGGTATTTGCGCCTATATAATCCGATATTTTACTGGGCAGGAATAAATTCTGTCGAACATCCGCCTCAATCAACAACAAAATATCTGCATCATACATTAACTCTAAAGATTGCAAATAGCTAACATTCGGTATATTTCGAACCATTCCAGTAGGCAGGGCGTAAGCGGATTCCGACTCCAGCATCTCCTTAGAAACCTGACCAATCAATTCAACTACCAATAATTCGCGCAAATCCTTCCGCCGGGAAAACAACATATTTAATGCAGCGAAAACTGGCTCAGGCGTACGACGGCCATAGAGTACGCCAACATAGCGCAAAACTATTTTTTCATTCTTTGCTTTTGGGCGCTTCGGATAAAGATCGGTATTGAAAACATGCGGCAGCACATCTGTTTTTTTGCGCAGCTCCGGACTATGTCCGCTAAGCATGATATCTAACGAATAGGCTGAGCTATGTACAATATAATCTGCAGCATCAACTGTTTCAGGTTCATGCCGACGGTTCCACATTTTTGTCAGACGACTGACTTCAAGTGGATTGCCCGCCCATGGATCGCTGAACTGAGCGATCCACCGCACGTTCTTCCGTGCCTTTTTCACTCGAACCATAACGGGGTTGATGGAATGGAAGGGAGACCATGTCATCACCGCATCATAATCGCTCAGATCGAGATCCATCAGATGAGAATAGGCCGAGCGATGCAATACTGTCATTAAGTCAGGCATTCGAGAAAAAACTCTAGATTTCCTCTGCAGCCAGCTAATCGCATCTCTTGGTGGACTCAAGCGAGTGATATTAGAGAATGTCTCTTCAGAATGCGGCAGCAGACTATTATCAAGCGGTAGTTCCGGACAGAAAGAATCAGCACATAAAACATCTACCGAATATCCCTGTTGTGCAATTGCCGCCATCGGTTTAAATACGGCGGGGGTCATTTGCACCTGCATCGGAGGAAAGGCATAGCTAAAGAGCAAAATTTTACCGCGCGGTGAAGCTATAGCACTGGGAATACTCGCCACATCGGCACTCCTCGGGACATGATCAACCGAATACACGTGCAACTCCTCGAATAGGTTCAATCAGTGAAATTAATTTCACGATGTGAAAATCATATCAATATATGAAAAAAGCCAGTCCAATAGACTGACAATTCTCAATGCAATTATCATTTCACTGTATACAACATATTCTTAAAACAAACAGGAGACAGAGGTGCTTTGCAAAATAACGACCGCATATCTTGCCACATCAGGCATCGGCATAAAAGCTGGATGGGGCCAATTGCGGTTCAATATTTGAATAAGTGACCTCACTCCTCCTTTTCGCTATCTATCAATAATTAATCAAAAATATGGAATGTACTAATCAGCCATGCCCATTCAACATTATACGGCTTCAACAACAGTCATATGGTAATCCAAAGCCATCTGCCCGATAACACTCTTATCGGTGTCACAGTAGAGATGGATCAAGTTGGTATATTCCTTCACAGGGAAAAGACTATCCTTGGTACCGATAGCGATTCCTGGCGTGATGAAATAGTGTCCCGCGGCCAACTTGATTGGAGAAATTTTGCAACGTATCACGCATTCTGTTTTGGAAAAAAGATTTACTTCAATCGCATCTTCATCCAGCATGGAGTTTGTGAAATTGGTAATCACCCAGCCTTGGCTATTTTCAAAACGGAAACCAATAAGTAGCTTAGGCGGCACATCATGCTCTTGACAAATTCGCGTAATCGCCTCTGGGTCCCATTGGAAAATGGCTTCAAATTCCAGTTCATTTTCCCAATTGAACAAATTCGGCTCTCGCAAGCCACCAACCCGAAGCTGACGTATCCATACGGCGCCATCGCCCCATTGTTTCTCACCCGAGCGAACATCTACATCTAACCAATAACGACCATCGGCACCTACATGCCGCAGATCCAACGTCCCTTCCGCCTGGATTTGCTTGCTTGTCCCATTGTCCGATTTCGGGAACATAATCTGGTAGTAGCGATTGGCAACCTCGTCAGGATCACCAATTGCCTCCAGTAGGCCATTATTTATAAGAATGAGGCGATCGCAAAACGACTTAACCGTGAAAATATCATGACTGACAAACAGGATGGTTTTGCCGCTTTCCTTGAACCTACGCATAAAATCTACGCATTTTTTTTGGAAACGTACATCACCAACAGCCAGCGCCTCATCCACAATGAGAATATCGGGATCGACGTGAACGGATACCGAAAAAGCCAATCGAACAAACATACCGCTAGAGTACACCTTGACAGGTTGATCGATAAATTCGCCAATTTCGGCAAAAGCGATAATTTCGTCTATCCGTTCCTCTATTTGCGCTCTAGAGCACCCCATTAGTGCGCCATTAAAGTAGATATTTTCTCTACCCGTCAGTTCCGGATTGAAACCAGCACCCAGTTCCAAAAGGGATGCAATCTTACCCTTAACTTGCACATCCCCCGTTGTTGGCGCCAAAACTCCAGAGAGAATCTTCAATAACGTTGATTTTCCAGAGCCATTACGCCCAATAATGCCTACGCTCTCACCTTCCTGCACATGGAAGCTAATCTCGCGAAGCGCATGATGCACCTTGTGGCGAGGCTTACCAAATGGAAGAAAAATCTCCCTCGCCCTATCTGATTTCGAATGATATAGCCGATATGCTTTAGTTAGGTCGCGGACACTGATTACGTTATTCATATGAAAATTCACAATACATCAGCAAATTCATGCTTGGTTTTTTTGAACAACAGCATACCTAGCAACAACATGGCAGCTGTTACCCCCCAGAAATAAAGGGCTTTTGCAGGGTGTTCAAAAAACCAACCCTTGAAAAGAAATACTTCACGATATCCCTGAACAAGGTAATTTACAGGATTTAACGTAACTAAAAATTGGTACTTGGCAGGGAGCATTTTAGCATCCCAAAGAACCGGAGTTCCCCACAGGCCAATTTGCATCAAAATACTGATTACACCTTGAAAGTCTTTAATAAACACCTGAATGACCGATGCAACCATAGCTACGCTCAAAACAAAGACATAGAGCGAAATAAAATAATATGGCAGCTGTAACCAATATATATCAGGACGATGGCCTTTATATAATAACAAAGCGATCAGCAGGGCCGAATTGATCAAATGAACATAAAGTGAGGATGTGACCTTAACAATCGGCAGCAGCTCGGTCATGAATTGCATCTTTTTGACCAAAAAACTGTATTCCGTGATTGCATTGGAGCCAGAGATAATTCCATCACTGATATAAAACCAAACAATCAATCCAGAAATCAGCCAAACATCAAACTCCACCCCAGAAACTTGGCCAGAACGAAATCCGACATTGAAAACGAACAAAAGGACCGCAATCGTGGAAAGCGGCGCGGCAAATGCCCAAAGCGCTCCCAAGTAAGTCCCAAGATAACGTCTCCGAAAATCGGACTGTACCAAATTCACAAAGATCGGCAAATACCGAAATATGCCTAAATAATTCACTGACCAATTCCCCTGCTTTCTTATATTTCGCTTATTCTTTAATTGAACCTGCGATAAACTCCACGAGCAAACCTGATAATGGGATTCATTTGATAACGAAGAAGACTAGATCTCAAAGAATCTGCCTGAATCTTCAATTCAGCATGTTCATGCTTCAAGACATCAGCTTCATTTCTCAAAATATCAAGATCGCTCTTGAGGCTGGCATTCTCAGCATTCATCGCACTCAAGCTTGTGGCAAGAGCTTTGTTGATTACCGAAACAGTCTCTACTTCCTTCCTGGAGCGGCTGATTTCGACACGCATGGTTTCCAATACTGCAGCGGAACCCCCTGCCGACTCCTGTGCGCCAGCCTTAGCTTCAGCGTTTGCACCAACGAAGCATCTGCCGTCCGGCTCGACATGAAGCAGTTCGACCGCGTAGCCAAGCGAAGAAAGGGTATTAGACACCAAGACCGTGCAGAATATGGAATGCAGCTCCAGAAGAACAACGGGCCGATGTGCTTCCAAAGTTTTTATTGCTCCAAACAGAGCCAGGTGTTCAGAGCCTTCGATATCGATTTTTATGCAACGCGGAACCAGGCCGGTGTGCTCGACAAACTCGTCAATTGTGCGCACCTCCACCGAAACCTCGGTAAAGCCCAAGGAGTTCAGCGTATCTTCTTGCAAGGTTGTATGCGCACCGTTCATGAAAGAAGCGCTGCTGACTCCAGCATCCACATCGCGGTGGAGCTTGAAGCTCGTTGTTCCGGATACTTCCGATACTGCAAACGGGAACACGCGGATGCGGTCGCTGATTTCCGGGTTTTCCGAGACATTTAATCTCAGACGATCACGATTGAAAGGATTGGGCTCAAAAGCGCAAACTTTGCCATTCGGACCGACCATCCGGGCAAATTGCATGCTGTTCACGCCAACGAAAGACCCCAGATCAAAAACGACTTTCCCTCTCAGATCGTATTGCTCGATATAATTAGTCAGGAAATTATCGTAATTGCCATTCTCGTAATATTCCAGATAGCTATCGGTTGCGTAAAGCGAAATTCCATTCAGATTGCCCTGTGTGAATCTCCGCAATTCTGGCTGTTCCAATTGCTCGAGCACAGTTTCAAAACTTTCACGCGGCCACTCTTGCTTCAGCAGGCAGCCACGATTGCGTGCTCCATTCCAGCATTCGCTATATGCAAGCTCGCCCGTCCATTCGCTCGGAGCCTCTGCCGCGACGACAAAATAATGCCCTCGAGAAACTGCCTGATAGCCAAGATCTTTGAAATACTGTCTGAGGCTTTGCAGCGTGTAACGATTGCAATGCATCCCTTGCGTCTCTTCGATAAAGTCAGAAGAGTCCTTGCCTTGCTCGTTCAAACCTTCAGTCAACACATCGTTGTCTACCAGGAAGTCTGGCGTATTCACAATAATGACCGCCTTGCTGGACAGGCACGGTCTCAACAAGGTGAAAATCTCAGACAGCTCAGTGCGCGGGACATGCTCGACGAAATCAAGCATCATCACGATATCAATGGCCTGATTCTGTCCTTCTTGCTGTTTTTTAGCATAAGCGCGAACAAAATCAATCGCATCGGAACATACGATTTCCGGGCCAGAAATCGAGAATTTCTCGAGAAATTCTTGTGCAATTCGGCAAGCCGATTGAGAAAAATCTACGCCTGTGTAACTACGAACACCTTGCTCCCAAGCATACTTGATAGTTTCCCCACGACCAAAACCAAATTCAAGTACGTTTGCATCCAAAAAATTCACATGATCCAAAATCTCTCGATCATGCTCGCGCAACTCGCCCTTGATAAACGATTCAATGCCCTCTACACCATAAGCAAGAGTCTCGCCCTGCTCATTTTTTCGCAGAAAGTAAGAATCAGTATACTTCTCAACTAAATGTCCCACTGGGTATCCTTGTATAATTAATTCGGGGGCTCAAGCCTTAAGCTTTGACCATACAGTTCTATTAACGAAGTCGGTATAGCTCAATACGGTGCGTACGACCTTCGCAGAAACTTGCCCGCCTGCATAATCGGCTACAGTATTAGGCTTGAAGCCTTGCTGAGACGACTGTTCCGTTACAACGCTCACAGCATCCAATACACGTTCAGCCTTCAATCCAGTCATCACCAGCGTGCCTTCATCCATCCCCTCCGGCCTCTCGTGGGCATTGCGGATGGTTACAGCTGGCAGATTCAACAGAGAAGCTTCTTCCGTGATCGTGCCGCTATCAGACAAGATACAGAAGGCCTCCATCTGCAGTTTGATATAATCAAAGAACCCAAATGGCTTGAGGAATTTTATTTTTGAATCGATAGATTCGATTCCCAGTTTTTCCAAACGCTGCCGGGTGCGAGGGTGCGTCGAAACAATCACTGGCATATCGTATTGCTTAACCAACGCTTGCAAGGTATCCAGCAGATCTTGCAGGTTGGTAGTGGTATCGACATTTTCTTCGCGATGCGCGCTCACCAGGAAATAGTTTTTAGCCTGCAGCTGCAGCTTATCCAGCGCGGTTGACTGCTGGATCTTGGGCATGAAGTGGCTCAATACTTCCTGCATATGAGAACCAGTCTTAATGATTCTATCCGCAGGGATGCCTTCAGCCAGCAAATAACGACGCGCATGCTCAGTCAAAACCATATTGATATCACTCAAATGGTCCAAGACTTTACGATTCAGCTCTTCAGGCACCCGCTGATCAAAGCAGCGATTACCCGCCTCCATATGGAATACCGGGATTTTTCTGCGCTTGGCCGATATCACTGCTAGGCAAGAATTAGTATCGCCGTACAGCAACAGCGCATCCGGCTGCTCCTTTTCCAGCACTTCATCCGCTTTTTCTATTACACGAGCAATAGTTTGTGCCGCATTATTGCCGACGGCTTCAAGAAAATAATCGGGCTTTCGAATATCTAATTCATCAAAGAAAACTTGATTCAATTCATAATCGAAATTTTGTCCAGTATGCACTAAAACATGCTTGGTATGCTTATCAAACTCTGCGATGACTCTTGACATCTTAATGAGCTCAGGACGCGTACCAACAATAGTCATTACCTTAAGCATTCAGCTGCTCCTGAATGAAATCCAATGTCAGAAGTAATTTCTTCACGCCTTCGATATCTAAACGCTCGGTATTGTGCGATGTATAATCATCATACAGCGTGATCTCAGTTTCACCTTCGACAGAGAATTTGGCATAATTCAGATCGCGGTGGTCCGCAGGAATGCGGTAGTAGGCACCCATATCTTCCGCATGAGCGAGCTCTTCGCGCGAAACGAGAGACTCATAGAGCTTTTCGCCATGACGCGTACCAATAACCTGAATCTTATTGCTTTTAGCAAATAGCTCGCTCAATGCTTGAGCCAATACTTCGATAGTCGAAGCAGGAGCCTTCTGCACGAAGATATCGCCTTGGCGTCCATGCTCGAATGCATGCAATACCAGATCAACCGAGTCTTCAAGAGACATCAGGAAGCGGGTCATCGTCGGGTCGGTAACCGTTAATTGCTTACCCTCTTTCAGCTGGCTTACAAACAACGGAATGACCGAGCCTCGCGAAGCCATAACATTGCCATATCGGGTTGCGCAAAGAACGGTTTCGCCTTCGGTTCGCATTCTCGACTTGGCCACCATCAATTTTTCCATCATAGCCTTGGATATACCCATCGCATTGATAGGATATACCGCCTTGTCCGTACTCAGAACAATGACCCGCTTGACCTTATTCGCAATTGCGGCATTCATGACGTTTTCCGCACCCAGCACATTGGTGCGCACAGCTTCCATCGGATAAAACTCGCAAGAGGGTACTTGCTTCAAAGCGGCAGCGTGAAAGACATAGTCAACGCCATTCATTGCCTCATTCACGCTGTCATAATTCCTGACATCGCCAATATAAAACTTGAGCTTTGGATTATTCAAAGCAATCCGCATGTCTTCTTGTTTTTTTTCATCGCGGCTAAAGATACGAATCTCTTTTACATCAGTTGCCAAAAATCGCTTCAGTACCGCGTTGCCGAAAGAACCGGTACCGCCGGTAATCATCAAGGTTTTATTGAGAAACATCTTTATCTTCTCTTCCTGATTATATAAATTCACACATACGCTGAACCAGCGTCGACCAGTCTGGCGCTACATAGCCAGTCGCTTCTCTGAAGCGGTCAGCATTGAGAGATCGATCAATCACCAACGAATCATCAGGCAAAATCTCAATTTCTTTCCCATAGGCCGCGGCCACCAGGCTCAGCAAGTCAAATTTATTGATGGGCTGGGCGGCGACATGGTACAAGCCATGCAGGTCAGGACGACCCAACACCACATCGCGCACCACGCGTGCCAGCTCCACCGTCGGCAGACCTGAGAAAATGGCCTTAGTAAAGCCTTTGACTGTTTTTTGCTGCGCAAGGAACCAGCCAACCAGACTACGCTGCCCGGACAGCTCATGGCCGATAATCGACGTCCGCAGCGTTATCGCATGGGGATAGTCCACTTCGCCCAAAAGCTTGGAACGGCCATACAAATCATATGCATCAGGAAAATCAGATTCCAGATAATTGCCTTGCTTGCCTGAGAAGACACAATCTGTGCTGATATGCACGAGTCGAGCGCCGGCGACCTGACATAAGCCCGCCAAACGATGGGGGAGCAATGTGTTGATCGGTACGGCCTGCAAGGGGTCGTTGGCATCGGCGAGTTGCTTGACGAGGCCGACACAGTTAACGACGACGTCCGGACGCGTGGCGGCAAAGGCTCTGGCGAGCGAGTCATGGTTTTCCACATCGACGCCGATGACCAATCGCTCAGCCTGTTCGGCAGAAAAATGGCGGCGAGCATTCTCGCCGCGGGCCGTGCCGTAGACAATCAAGCCAGAGTCTTCTGATAAGACTCGGAACATGGCATTGCCCAGCATGCCTGTCACGCCTAGAACTAGAACTTTCATTGATGCCACTTCTCTGCTTCCGATTCAGTACATGGTTTGTTCATAACAACTCTGAGTGATCGCGGGCTCGAATATGCATTACAGATATGCCGTGCAGGATTATGCCATCGTCACGATTGCGTTTCTGAGCTTACCAAGCGGAGTACTGCTGTGCGGGGGTTGATCACCAGGGAAAGAATGATGGCGCTTCCGATTATAAAACACTTCTCGATATTCAAAAATGGTCTTGACTGGACCGCATACAAAAAGCATACCATCTCAGAATTGTGTCGCGAATCCCGATACGCTCAGGTAAGCAACGGCGCTTGAGCCGTCGGTTCGGCATTTTCTCTGCTCGGGCCTGTTATCCCCCGCCATGCTCAAACACTAGGCTAGCGATGCCAATAGCACTCCAAGTCGCATTGATCGCCAGCTAGTCACAGACTCAAAGCGCTGATCGGGATCGTCTGCTTTGCCTGGTGCGGCGCTCAGCCACGGGGAATGCCGCGCGAGCATGCGCAACCGCAGCCTGGAAACCACCATCTTCACCACTCAGACGCGGAAGTTTAGTCCCGCCGCGCAGTCTTGTATATTGGAACCTCCCGCCGGCGGCCTGGCCGGCCACGCTTGAAACCGGAAAACGCGGTTCAAACCCAGCCCGCCTGCCGTTGTCGCCTCACACGCAGTCGAAGTAACCCAGTATGCCTTCCGCCGCCTGCCGGCCTTCGAATACGGCCCTGACCACCAGATCGGCGCCGCGCACCATATCGCCGCCGGCAAAAATTTTCGGATTGTCCGTCTGATACGGATGCTTGCCGCCGGCCTGAACCAGCGTACGACCGTTGCCAGCGGTATGGATGCCCTGGGCCTCGAACCACCCAGCCGCCTCCGCCTGAAAGCCGAAAGCAATGATGACGTGGTCGCACTCGATGATCTCTTCGCTGTCTGGCGCCACTTCCGCATTCCTGCGCCCTTTGGCATCCGGCGGCCCAAGCCGGGTCTCCGCCAGTTTGACAGCCAGCGTGCCCCCTATCATCGGTTCGATGGCGATGGGTTGGCGATTCCACAGGAACTGCACCCCCTCCTCCCTGGCATTGGCGACTTCACGCTTCGAGCCGGGCATATTGGCTTCGTCGCGGCGGTAGGCGCAGATCACCCGCTTGGCGCCTTGGCGGATGGCGGTGCGGTTGCAGTCCATCGCGGTATCGCCGCCACCCAGCACCATCACCCGCTTGCCGCGCATGGACACCGGGACTTCGCCCTTGGGCAGCGTGCCCAGATTCTGTCGCACATTGTTGACCAGGTAGGGTAGCGCCTCCAGCACCCCCGGGCTGTCTTCGCCCTGGAAGCCGCCCTTCATGTACTTGTAGGCGCCCATGCCCATGAAAACCGAGTCGTGCTGCTTGAGCAGCTTGTCGATGGAAATATCTTTGCCCACTTCGGTATTCAGAACAAAGCGCACGCCCATCCCTTCCATGATTTCTCGCCGGCGACGGATCACCTCCTTTTCCAGCTTGAATTCCGGAATGCCGAAAGTCAGCAGGCCGCCGATCTCTTCGTAACGATCGTAGACCACCGGCTTCACCCCGTTGCGCGCCAGCACGTCGGCGCAAGCCAATCCAGCAGGCCCCGCGCCAATCACCCCCACCGTCTTGTCAGTCCATACAACCTTGGACATGTCCGGTCGCCAACCTGCCTTGAACGCCTCGTCGGTAATGTACTTTTCGATACTGCCGATAGAGACCGCGCCGAAACCACCCTGGTCCAGGGTACAGGCTCCTTCGCACAAACGGTCCTGCGGACAGACGCGGCCGCATATCTCCGGCAAGCTGTTGGTCTGGTGCGACAACTCCGCCGCTTCGAACAGCCGGCCTTCCTCCACCAGCTTCAGCCAATTGGGAATGTAGTTGTGCACCGGGCACTGCCACTCGCAGTAAGGGTTGCCGCAAGACAGGCAGCGGCCAGCCTGGTCAGCGGCATCCACCGCGAGCAGCGGCTGATAGATTTCCTTGAATTCGATCTTGCGCACGGATGCGTCGATCTTGTCGCCCGGGTTGCGCGACAGCTTCATGAATTGGAATACATCGGACATCTTGTTCTCTCCCGCAGGGATGGGCGGCGCCTTCCCGCGCCGCCGCGTATCGATTCAACCGGCGCTTAGTCTTTCAGCAGGCTTTCCAGCTTGGCCGCCTTGGGCTTCACCAGCCAGAAGTAGTCGACGTAGTCGTCGAAGTTCTGCAGCATCGCGCGGCCGGTTTCCGATCCGGTCAGCTCCACGTGCTTGGCGATCTTCTCCAGCAGGTAGGCGCGGTACATGCCCATCGCCTCGCCGTTGATCAGGTGGATGTCGATCAGCTCGTTGTTGTAGCGGTAGGCGAATTTCTCGCCTGGATCGTAGACAAAGGCGAAGCCCCCGGTCATGCCCGCGCCGAAGTTGTAGCCGGTTTCGCCCAGCACCACCACGGTGCCGCCGGTCATGTATTCGCAGCAGTGGTCCCCCGCGCCTTCTATCACCGCCAGCGCGCCGGAGTTGCGCACGCCGAAGCGCTCGCCGGCGATGCCGGCGGCGAACAGCTGGCCGCCAGTGGCGCCGTAGAGACAGGTGTTGCCGATGATGATGGATTCGCTGGCCTTGTAGCCGGCGTCCCTGGGCGGGTAGATGGTAACGCGGCCGCCGGCCATGCCCTTGCCGACGTAGTCGTTGGCGTCGCCTTCCAGCTCCAGATGCAAGCCGGACGCGTTCCACACGCCGAAGCTCTGTCCGGCGCTGCCGCTGAACTTCACTTTCAGGCAGCCAAACGGCAGACCGGCCGCGCCGTGGACGCGGGCGATCTCGCCGGACAGCCGCGCGCCGATCGAACGATGGGTGTTTTCGATGGCGTAGGACAGCTCGAGCATCTGCTTGTTATGAATGGCTGGCAGCGCGTCCTTCAGGATGGCTTCGGCCAGTTCGCCCTTGTCGAACGACGGATTGCTGGCGCTGATGCAGAAGCGCGGCTCGCTGTCGGGCACCGTGCCCTGCGACAGCAGCGGGCTGAGGTCCAGCTTGCGCTGCTTGTCGCTTTCGCCCTCCAGCAGTTCCAGCAGATCCATGCGGCCGATCAGCTCCTCCATGCTGCGCACGCCCAGCTTCGCCATCCACTCGCGGGTTTCGCGGGCGATAAACAGGAAGTAGTTGACCACCATCTCCGGCAAGCCGGTGAAGTACTTGGAGCGCAGCTTGATTTCCTGCGTCGCCACACCGGTGGCGCAATTGTTCAGGTGGCAGATGCGCAGGTATTTGCAGCCCAGCGCCACCATCGGCCCGGTGCCGAAACCGAAGCTCTCGGCGCCGAGGATGGCGGCCTTGACCACATCTAGGCCGGTTTTCAGGCCGCCATCGGTCTGCACCCGCACCCGGCCGCGCAAGCCGTTGGCGCGCAATACCTGCTGGGCTTCAGACAGGCCCAGCTCCCACGGCGAGCCGGCGTATTTCACCGAGGTCAGCGGCGAGGCACCGGTGCCGCCGTCGTAGCCGGAAATGGTGATCAGGTCGGCGTAGGCCTTGGCCACGCCGGCGGCGACAGTGCCGACGCCGGGCTCGGCCACCAGCTTCACCGACACCAGCGCGGTCGGGTTCACCTGTTTCAAGTCGAAGATCAGCTGCGCCAGGTCCTCGATCGAATAAATGTCATGATGCGGCGGCGGCGAGATCAGGCTGACGCCTTCCTTGGCGTGGCGCAGCCGCGCGATCAGGCCGGACACCTTGTCCCCCGGCAGCTGCCCGCCCTCGCCCGGCTTGGCCCCCTGCGCCACCTTGATCTGCAGCACCTCGGCGTTGACCAGGTAATGCGGGGTGACGCCGAAGCGGCCGGACGCCACCTGCTTGATCTTGGACATCTTTTCGGTACCGTAGCGCGCCGCGTCCTCGCCGCCCTCGCCGGAGTTGGAGCGGCCGCCCAGACGGTTCATCGCGATCGCCAGCGCCTCGTGCGCCTCCGGGCTAAGCGCGCCCAGCGACATGCCGGCCGAATCGAAGCGCTTGACGATAGCCTCCACCGGCTCCACCGCGTCGATGTCCAGCGCCTGCTCGGCCAGCCTGAGGCTCATCAGGTCGCGCAGCATCGCCACCGGGCGGCTATTCACCGTTTCGGCGTATTGCAGATAGGCGGCGTAGTCGTCGTTCTGCACCGCTTTCTGCAACTGTGTCACCACGTCGGGGTTGTAGGCGTGGTATTCCTCGCCGTGCACGTACTTGAGCAGGCCGCCCTGAGCGATGCCGCGCATCGGGTTGAACGCCAGCCGCGCCAGTTTCTTCTGGTCGGCCTCGAAGTCGTCGAAGCCGGCGCCCGACACCCGCGACACGGTTCCCTTCAGGCACAGCGCCACCACATCCTCATGAATGCCCACCGCCTCGAACAGCTGCGCGCCGCGGTAGGAGGCGATGGTGGAGATGCCCATCTTGGACAGCACCTTGAGCAGGCCCTTGTTGATGCCCTTGCGGTAATGCTGCAACGCCTCGTTGGCCTTGAGATCCACCTCGCCGCTGCTCACCAGCTCGATGATGCTCTGATAGGCGAGGTAAGGGTAAACCGCGGTGGCGCCATAGCCCAGCACGCAGGCCACCTGGTGCGCGTCGCGCACCGCGGCGGTCTCCACCACGATATTGGTCTTGCAACGCAGGCCAGCGTCTATCAGCGCGTGATGCACGGCGCCGGTGGCGAACAGCGCGTGGATCGGCAGGCGCTGGCCGGTGACATGGCGGTCGGACAGCACCACCACCACCGTGCCCTCCTCCACCGCCTCCACCACATGGCGGGTCAGGCTGACGATGGCCTCGCGCAGCGTGGTTTCATCCGGGTCGTAGCACAGGTCGAAATTGGTGGCCTTGAGATAGGGCTCCGGCCGGGTGGTGACGCGGGTGAACTTCTCATGGCTGAGCACCGGCGAGCGCACTTCCAGCCGTTTGGCGTGTTCCGCGCTCTCCTCGAACATATTGCGTTCCGGGCCGAACACGGTGTTCAGCGACATCACCACCGCCTCGCGGATCGGATCGATCGGCGGGTTGGTCACCTGGGCGAACTGCTGACGCAGGTAGTCGAACGGCGAACGCACGCGCTGCGACAGCACCGCCATCGGCGTGTCGTCGCCCATCGAGCCCACCGCCTCCTGGCCGTCCTCGGCCAGCACCCGCAGGATTTGGTCGCGTTCCTCGCGGCTGAAGTTGAACAGCTTCTGCAGCCGGGACAGCTCTTCCTGGGACAAAGCCTCGACGCCGGCGTCGTCCTCTATCGACAGCTCCAGGTACTTGGCGCTGTCCTTGATCCACTGTCGGTAGGGCTTGGCGCTTTTCAGCTGGGCGTCGATCTCTTCCGGCAGCAGCAATTCGCCGCTGGCCAAGTCGGCGCCGAACAGCTGGCCCGGCTTGACCCGGCCCTTCTTCACCACGTCCTGGGCGCGATAGTCCCAGACGCCCACTTCCGAAGCGATGGTCAGGATATTGTCGCGGGTCAGCACCCAGCGCGCCGGGCGCAGGCCGTTGCGATCCAGCATACAGGCGGCGTAGCGGCCATCCGTCAGCACGATGCCAGCCGGGCCATCCCACGGCTCCATGTGCATGGAGTTGAATTCGTAGAAGGCGCGCAAATCCTTGTCGGTGCTGTCGACGTTCTGCCAGGCCGGCGGCACCAACAGGCGCAGCGCGCGAAACAGCGGAATGCCGCCCATCAGCAGCCCTTCCAGCATATTGTCCAGGCTCATGGAGTCGGAGCCGTCGGTCTGGACGATGGGACGCACCGCGTCCATGTCGAGGTGCGGCGAGGCCATGATGCGCTCGCGCGCCCGCGCCCAGTTGCGGTTGCCCTGCACGGTGTTGATCTCGCCGTTGTGGGCGAGGAAGCGGAACGGTTGCGCCAGCTTCCATTGCGGCCAGGTATTGGTGGAAAAGCGCTGATGGAATACCGCCAGGCTGGATTCGAAACGCGGATCAGCCAGATCGGGGAAAAACACCGCCAGGTGATCCGGCGTCACCAAGCCCTTGTAAGAGATGGTATGCGGCGACAGCGTGGGCAAGTAGAAATGCGGGTCGTTCTCACGATTGGCCTTTTCCGCCAGCCGGCGGCCCATGTACAGCCGACGCTGGAAAGTCAGTTCATCCATGCCGAATGGACAGTTGACGAACACCTGGACGATGGCCGGCAGCGAGGCCAGCGCGGCACCGCCACAGGCGCTGTTGTCGGTCGGCACCGCGCGGAAACCGGCCAATTCCAGCTGCTGCCCCTCCAGGTATTCCTTCAGCCGCGACAAACTGCGCTCGCCGGACGCCGCTTCGGGATGGTGGAACACCAGTCCGGCGGCGTACACTGACTTGAGCGCGATGCCCGATTCGCCGGCCACTTCGCGCAGAAAGCCATCCGGTTTCTTGAACAACAGGCCGCAGCCATCGCCCGACTTGCCATCCGCCGCCATCGCGCCGCGGTGGGTGAGCTTGGCCAGCGACGAAATGGCGGTGGCCACCAGCCAATGGCTGGGCTTGTCGTCCAACTGGGCGATCAGGCCGAAGCCGCAGCTGTCCTGTTCAAACTCCGGTTTATACAATGTGCCTTGCAAGCAGCGCTGTCTGTCCATTTCTCTGCCTATTTATACTTTGTAGTGATGGTTTCGATTCTAAGGGCAAGATCGCAGCCGCCGCAAGCCGCACTGGCGCAGCGCAACATTCGTTTAACTTCAATCACTTAACATGCAATCAATTGATTTTAAATGTAATTACACTACTAAAAAACTGCGCTCTTATTGATTTTTTGAGACATAATTTTTCAAAAAAACGACAGTTTTTCACCATGAGAAACAGATACAAAGCAGCCTTTTTGGCAATATTTTGTATTTTGTCTGACAAAATTCAATAAAATCATGAACCACGACGACCAATCCGCTTCCACATTGCAATTCGTCCGCCAGTTGGCCGAACAGGCGCTGTCGCGCTCCGCCGGCGCGCCGCTGACCGGCGGCAACCGCGTCGAACTGCTGTATGACAGTGCCGGCAACTTCCCGGCCTGGGAAAACGCCATCGCCGCCAGTCAGGATTCGGTTTTTATTGAAATGTATATTTTCGCCAATGACCAATTTGGCGAGAAAATCCGCAACATTCTTATAGATAAGGCCAAACAAGGCATACAGGTTTGTCTCTTGTACGACTGGCTGGGTAGCTGGCGCTCGCATCTGTCCAGTTTCTTCAAACCTCTGCTGGAGGCCGGCGCCGAAGTGCGCGCCTATCACCCGCCCAGCCTGGGCGGCGGCCTGAGCCTGTTGGGACGCAACCACCGCAAGATGATCATCGTCGATCGATGCCAGCTGTTCGTCTCCGGCCTGTGCATCAGCGCCAGCTGGCAAGGCCAGCCGGACAAGGGCCTGGCGCCCTGGCGCGATACCGGCCTGGCGCTGCAGGGTCCGCTGCTGATGCCGGCGCTAGCCGCCTTCGCCGACAGTTGGGCCAGCTGCGGCGCGCCGCTGGCGCCGCGCTGGCTGCAGCCCGTCGAGAAGGAAACCGGCGGCGCCGTGGCGGCGCGGCTGATCGCCACCACCCCGTCCACCGCCAAGATGATGCGGCTGGACCTGCTGATAGCCAGCTTCGCCCGCCAGACGCTGTGGCTGACCGACGCCTATTTCATGGCCACCAGCCTGTATCTGTCGGCGCTGAAGCAAGCGGCGCGCGACGGCGTGGACGTGCGCCTGCTGGTGCCGCGTTCCAGCGACATCCGCTGGATCGCCACCGTGTCGCGCACCCAGTACCGGCCGCTGTTGGAAGCCGGGGTGCGGGTGTTCGAATGGGACGGGCCGATGATCCACGCCAAGACCGCAGTGGCCGATGGCCGCTGGGCGCGGATCGGCTCCACCAACCTCAACCTGTCCAGCTGGCTGGTCAACCGCGAGCTGGACATCGCGCTGGAAGACGAGGGCCTGGCCGACGAACTGGCCGAGCGTTTCTTGCTGGATCTGGAACAGTCCACCGAGATCGTGCTGTCCGAACGCCGCCGCCCGATGCCGACCCAGCCGCGGGAGAAACGCCGGCGCGGCAGCCCCAGGGAAATCGCGCTCAGCGGCGCCAGCGCCGCCGCGCGCCAGGCGATACGCATCGGCGACGCGCTGGGCGCGGTGGTTCATGGCAGCCGCATGGTGGAGAGCAGCGAGGCGCCGGCCTTTCTCAGCATAGGTGCGGCGCTATGCCTGCTGGCGCTGGCGATAGGCTATTTCCCCTGGCTGGTGGCCGCGCCGCTCACCCTGCTGCTGGCGGTCAGCGGCATAGGCGTGGTGTTCAAGGCCGGCAGCCTGTATCTGACCAGACGGAGAAAAAAACAACAGTCGGCGCTGCCCGCCGCAAGCGGCCGGCCGCCGCAGCCGCCATCGTCCGACTGCCAATGAAAACAGCCATTTATTTGCTGGCTACAGCCTGGACCGCGGCGTCCGCAGAGCCTGCGCGGCCGCCGGCATTGTTGCGGTCGGAAGTTTTTTGCGCCTGCGGCCATGCTGCATAACAACATGACAAGCAAAAGGTCTACAATGCGCGCTTCTTGGGATGTTCTCCAGGCCGGCTGACGTGAAGCAACCGCAGGTTGCCAGGTACGGACCGCGGCGCAAAGCGACCCTGTTTTATTCGCGCCTCAAGGCCAGCCTCCAGGGCGGCGGCGAAGATCCGTTCTTCAGCCCGTGCGTACAGATTCTGCGCCCCACGCGCACCGAGTGACGCTGCAGCGATGCGGGCCGCCAGGTGACGCCACCCCGGCCCCATCCGCAGTGTCCGAGTTAACAGCAACAAGGACTCAGGTATGCGTTTTCATTTCCCCATCGTGATCATCGACGAAGACTTCCGCTCGGAAAATACCAGCGGTTCCGGCATCCGCGAACTGGCCGCCGCCATGGAGGCGGAAGGCATGAGCGTGATCGGCTACACCAGCTACGGCGATCTCACCTCCTTCGCCCAGCAGCAAAGCCGCGCCGCCGGCTTCATCCTGTCGATAGACGACGAGGAATTCCACACCGAGGATTCCGCGCAGCAAGCGCTGGGCAATCTGTACGGCTTCGTCGCCGAGATCCGCCGCCGCAACCCGGACATCCCGGTCTACCTGTACGGCGAAACCCGCACCGCGCGCCACATCCCCAACGACATCCTGCGCGAACTGCACGGCTTCATCCACATGCACGAGGACACGCCGGAGTTCGTCGCCCGCCACATCATCCGCGAAGCCAAGAGCTATCTGGACAAACTGGCGCCGCCGTTCTTCCGCGCACTGGTCGACTACGCGTACGACGGCTCCTACTCCTGGCATTGTCCCGGCCACTCCGGCGGCGTCGCCTTCCTGAAGAGCCCGGTCGGCCAGATGTTCCACCAGTTCTTCGGCGAGAACATGCTGCGCGCCGACGTCTGCAACGCGGTGGACGAGCTGGGCCAGCTGCTGGACCACACCGGCCCGATCGCGGCCTCCGAACGCAACGCGGCGCGCATCTTCAATGCCGACCACCTGTTCTTCGTCACCAACGGCACCTCGACGTCCAACAAGATCGTCTGGCACAGCTGCGTGGCCGCCGGCGACATCGTGCTGGTGGACCGCAACTGCCACAAGTCCAATCTGCACGCCATCATGATGACCGGGGCGATACCGGTGTTTCTGATGCCGACCCGCAACCATTACGGCATCATCGGGCCGATCCCGAAATCCGAGTTCCAGCTGGACACCATCAAGAAAAAAATCCTCGCCAACCCCTTCGCCCGCGAAGCGCTGGAGAAGAGGCCGGGCGCCAAGCCGCGCATCCTCACCATTACCCAGTCCACCTATGACGGCATCCTGTACAACGTCGAGGAGATCAAGGGCCTGCTGGACGGCGAGGTGGACACCCTGCACTTCGACGAAGCCTGGCTGCCGCACGCCAGCTTCCATGACTTCTACGGCGACTTCCACGCCATAGGCGGAGGCCGCCCGCGCTGCGAAGACAGCCTGATCTTCTCGACCCAATCCACCCACAAGCTGTTGGCCGGCATCAGCCAGGCTTCGCAGATCCTGGTGCAGGACCCGCAGAACCGGCAGCTGGACACCGCCTGGTTCAACGAGGCCTACCTGATGCACACCTCGACCAGCCCGCAATACTCGATCATCGCCAGCTGCGACGTGGCGGCGGCGATGATGGAACAGCCGGGCGGCCAGTCGCTGGTGGAGGAATCGCTGGTGGAGGCGCTGGAATTCCGCCGCGCGATGCGCAAGGTGGACGAGGAATACGGCCGCGACTGGTGGTTCGGCGTATGGGGCCCGGATGACCTGTCCGACGACGGCATCTGCGATCCGGCCGACTGGACGCTGAAGCCCGATGAGCGCTGGCACGGCTTCGCCGGCATCGAGGACGGCTTCAACATGCTGGACCCGATCAAGGCCACCGTGCTGACGCCGGGACTGTCGGTGGACGGCAGCTTCGAGGAAATGGGCATTCCGGCCGCCATCGTCACCAAGTACCTGACCGAGCACGGCGTGGTGGTGGAAAAGACCGGCCTGTACAGCTTCTTCATCATGTTCACCATCGGCATCACCAAGGGCCGCTGGAACACGCTGATTTCGCTGCTGCAACAGTTCAAGGACGATTTCGACAAAAACCAGCCGATGTGGCGCGTGATGCCGGATTTCGTCGCCAAATATCCGCAGTACGAGCGCGTCGGCCTGCAGGACCTGTGCCAGCGCATCCACGGCCTGTACAGCAAGCATGACATCGCCCGCCTCACCACCGAGATCTACCTGTCCGAGATGGAGCCGGCGATGCGCCCGTCCGACGCCTTCGCCAAGATGGCGCACCGCGAGATCGAGCGGGTGCCGGTGGAGCAGCTGGAAGGCCGCGTCACCGCGGTGCTGCTGACCCCCTACCCGCCCGGCATCCCGCTGTTGATCCCGGGCGAGCGCTTCAACAAGACCATTGTCGACTACCTGCGCTTCGCCCAGGCGTTCAACCGCGAATTGCCGGGCTTCGAAACCGACGTCCACGGCCTGGTGGCGGTGGAGGTGCAGGGCCGCAAGACCTACTGCGTGGACTGCGTCAAATAAGCGCAAGCCGCCGCAAACCAGACGACCGGGCCCCGCGCCCGGTTTTTTCATCGCCGGCAGTCAGCGGCGGCGCACGCGCCGCGCGATGGAAACCGTCCACCCCAGCATGGCGGCGCCAATCGCGGCTAGTACCGCCGCCGCGGCATAGGCGTCGATAGCCAGCAACCAGCCGCCAAACAGCAGCAAGGACGCGCCCAGCAAGCCCAGGAACACCACAGCCAGCCACCCCGCGGCCGGCGCCATCGTCCAGCCCCAGCCAGGCTGCGCCTTGCGATGGCGCAACTGCTCCTGCGGCGGCAGCTTTCCCAACCACCACGCCTGGAAACCCAGCAATGCGGTCAAGCCCACCAGCGACAAGCCAGCGATGAAGCTTCCAGACTTGAGCAAGCCGTCAAACAGCAGATCGCCGAACAAGCCATACAAAAACAGGCCCCAACCGGCGGTTGCCGTTATTTTCCGCCAGCGCTCGTAAGCGGGCCTGGCCGGATCGCCGCCGTACTCGGCCGCCAGCGGCAGCAGGCAGGCGACGGCGGTCATCACCATCGCCAGCTCCAGCATGGCGCCGGCCAGCCCATGCAGATGCAGCCCGGCGCCGTGCTTGGCCGGTATGAAAAAATCGTCGCGCCGGCTGCTATAGATGGCGTAAGCCAATGCGGCAAAGGCCAGCGCGATCCGCTTGGCCTTGTCCTTTGCCGTCAGCCGCGGGCCGGGTGCCTCCATTTGTTCCATCTCTCCTCCCCAAGCGGTAGCGGGACCGGACTACAGCCTGACCCGCCAAGTATTGCGGCCGCCGGACTTGGCCTGGTACAGCGCCTCGTCCGCACGTCCCAGCGCCGCCATCATCTCGTCGCCGGCGCGCAGCAGCGTCATCCCCACCGAGCAGGTATAGGAAAACGACGGCACGTCGGCCAGCGGCCTCGAGGCCTGCACCTCGGCCAGCATGGCCTGTATCCTCGCCTCAGCCTCGGCCAGCGCGCTGCCGGGCAACAGCAGCAGGAATTCCTCTCCGCCCAGCCTGCCCAGGCTGTCATGCGGCTTCAACAAAGGTTGCAGCCGGCGCGCGAAATCGCGCAGCACCTCGTCGCCGGCCAGATGGCCCTGCAGATCGTTGATCAGCTTGAAATTGTCCAGGTCCAGGATGGCAACCGCCGCCGCCCCGCAGCCGCCGGCGAGAAATTGCGCCAGCATGCCTTCCAGCTGCTCCAGGATGTGGGCGCGGTTGCCGATGCCGGTCAAGGGGTCGGTCAGGGCGGCGCGCTGCGCCATGTCGCGCGCCTGGCGCAGTTCGCGCTCGCCCGCGCGCAGATTGGTGATGTCGCAAGCCACGCACAGCATCCAGCCGCCCGGCTGCATGGTTTCCGTCATCCAGATCCAGCGGCCGTCGACCAGATCGCTCTCGAAAGCGCGGAACGGCTGCTTGGCGCGCCGCGAGCGGGCCGACGCCAGCCAGGCCTCGAAATCGCGCGCCTGGATCAGCGTGCCGCGGCCGCCATGGTAATTGCGCCGCATCATCTGCTCCCAGTTGATGCGCTCATGCGGCGCCACCTCCAGCGCCGCGCAAAAAGCCGGATTGGCGTAGCGCAAGAAGTCATGCTCGTCAAACAGGGAGATCAGCAGCGGACTGTCCTGCTGCAAGGAAATCAGGCGGGAGGCGATATCGTCTGCTTGGCTGGCTGGCTTCATATGCTTGCGTCCGGCAATTGCCCAAGGCCCGCGCTGGCGCGGCCCGCCGCCGGCCCGGGCGGGAGGCGGTCATTAGCCATGGTAGAGCAAAACCGCCGCCAGGGTTAAGCCGGCCCGGCCGCCGCCGCGCTCACTTCTGCCCGGCGAACAAGAGGCGCATCGCCAGGCCTCCGAACACGGTAGCCAGCAGATACTGCGGCCAGCGCCCGGCAGCGCCGGCCCCCAGCAGCCTGCCCATGCGGCTGCTGGCGACGATCACCAGCGCGTTGACGGCGAAACCCACCAGGTTGAGCACCGTGGCCAGCATCAGGATCTGCAAGGCCACCGATCCTGCGCGCGGATCGACGAATTGCGGAAACAGCGCCAGCACGAACAACGCCATCTTGGGATTGAGCAGATTGGTGGTCAGCCCCTGCAGCACGATGCGGCCCAGCGGCTGGCCGGCGGCGGATGCCGATGGCGCGCGCAGCACGCTGCGGCTCTTCAGGGTGGTCCAGGCCAGATACAGCAGATAGCCGGCGCCGGCAATGCGCACCGCGTCGTAGGCCAGCGGCACCAGCACGAACAATTGCGCCAGTCCCAATGCCGCCAGCAGCGCGTGGCAATAGGTGCCGAGCTGGATGCCGAACAGGGTGGCGAAACCGGCGCGCAGGCCCTGTCCGGCGCTGCGGCTGGCGATCAGCAGCATGTCGGGGCCGGGGGTCGCGGCCAGCGCGAGACAGGCGAGGATGAACAGCAGCAGGGTGGACAAAGTGGGCATGCGCGGCGCTCCGAAGTCGGTGACGAAGGCATTCATGATACCGATATCATCCCGACGCAAACAACCGCGCCGGCATGGTTTGAAGACCGGCGGCATTTACGGTATATCTACTTGTCCTGGCAAGGAGGATGGATGAACTTCCCCATACTGCATACCCAGCGGCTGACGCTGCGCGAAATCCTGATGGACGACGCGCCGACGCTGCTGGACATCCACGGTGACGCCGACGCGATGCGCTGGTACGGCACCGACCCGCTTTCCACGCTGGAGCAGGCCCGGCAGATGGTGGAGAAATTCGCCGGCTGGAGAAGCCTGCCCGCGCCCGGCGTCCGCTGGGGGCTGGCCTTGAACAGCGGCGGTCCGCTGATCGGCAGCATAGGCCTGTTCAAATGGAATACCGGCTGGCGCAGCTGCGCGCTGGGCTACGAACTGGCGCGCGGCCAGCAGGGGCGGGGCTTGATGGCGGAGGGGCTGCGCGCCGCGCTGGCCTGGGGTTTCGAGCATATGGCGCTGAACCGGATCGAGGCCCAGGTGCATCCAGACAACCTGGCCTCGCTGAAACTGCTGGAACGGCTGGACTTCAAGGTGGAAGGCCGCGCCCGCCAGGCCGGCTTCTGGCTGGACCGCTACCAAGACCTGATCAATCTGTCGCTGCTGCGCGAGGAAAGCGCGCTGACCGCGGTTTGAAAGCAGCGTTGCGCCTCCTTGCCGCGCGCGTGCGCTGGCAGCGGCGGCGCGCCTTGGCTCAGGGCCTTGCGCGCAGCTCTCAACGCTTACCAGCCGTTTTCCAGCACGATGTGGCCGGGCGCGTTCTGCCGGGTCATCCGGTAACCCATCTTCATCAGCTGGCGGTGGGTATCCTCCACCATCTTGGGGTTGCCGCACAGCATGAAGCGGCTGTTTTCTGGCGACAGCTGCAGGCCGGCCCGTTGCGCCAGCCTGCCGTCTTCCAGCAGCTGCGGAAAGCGGGCGTCCAGCATGCCCGCCGGCGCGTCGCGGGTGACTACCGGCAGGTATTGCAATTTGTGGCCGTGCTCTCCCCACAGCGGGTGCTGGCGCAGCGCGGCGATTTCAGCCTGGAACGACAGCTCGTCGCCATTGCGCACGCAATGCGACAGGACGATATGCTCGAAGCGCTGCCATACCTCCGGCCGCTGCAAGATGGACAAATAGGGAGCGATGCCGGTGCCGGTGGCCAGCAGCCATAGATCGCGGCCATCCGGCAACCTGTCTTCCTGGAAAAAACCCAGCGCCTTCTTGTCCAGCATCACCTGGCCGCCCGGCGCCAAGCTGGCCAGCAAAGGGCTGAACAGGCCGGACTCCACCACGATGGAATAGAACTCTAGATGCTCGTCATGCTCCGCCGAGCACATCGAATACGCGCGCCACACCTGGCCGCCGTTCTCCAGCGGCAGTCCCAGCCGGGCGAACTGGCCGGCGGCGAAACGGAAGCTGGCAGGCCGCGTCAGCCGGAAGCTGATCAGCTTGTCGGTCCAGCGATGCATGTCGAGTATGGTTTCGGTGGTGTATTTCTGTTGAATCTCGGCTTCCAGCGCGGCATTCATGACGGGGCAACCATTAGTTGAGTAATTCACTCAACAATTATGCCCCAGCGGTCCGCGCCTGCCAAGCCAGTCGGCCAACTGCGGATGCAGTTGAGCGGGAGGCAAGGCACGCAAGGCTTCCAGCGACATCGGCAGCAATTCCGCCACCTCTCTCCCCAGGCGCCAGCATGCCGGCAACGCTCCGCGAAACAGCGCGCAATACTCTCCATCCAGTTGCCGGTAGCCCAGGACCTCCAGCGCCAGGCCACTGATGCCGAGCTCCTCTTCCAGCTCGCGCACAGCCGCTTCGCGCGGATTCTCTCCAGATTCCATGCTGCCGCCTGCGGCAAAATCCAGGCAAGCCGGGTAGCTGCCATCATCCAAGGCGCGGCGTTGCCACCAATAGTCTTGTCCGTCGTACAACAGGATCAGCGCGCTCTTCGCAGCATCGTTAGCCATGCTGGTTCTCTCCGCCAAAAAGCCCCATTCTATTCAGATATCCGTTCATCACGAAAAGGACTGACCCATGACCATCGCCCTAGCCCTGCACGGCGGCGCCGGCACGCTGCGCCGCCAAGATATGAGCGCCGAACAGGAAAAGGCCTACCGGAAAGGTTTGCAACAGGCGCTGGATGCCGGCCATGCGGTGCTACTTGCCGGCGGCAGCGCGCTGGACGCGGTCTGCGCCAGCGTATGCGCACTGGAGGACGACCCGCTGTTCAACGCCGGCCGCGGCTCGGTGTACACACTGGACGGCAAGCAGGAAATGGAGGCGGCGGTGATGGACGGCAACCGCCAGGACGCCGGCAGCGTCACCGGCCTGGCCGGCGTGCAGAACCCGGTGCGGCTGGCGCGCGCGGTGATGGAGCAAAGCCCGCACGTGACGCTGGGCTTTGCCGCCGCCGAGGATTTCGCCCGCCGCATCGGCGCGCCGTGTCGGCCGCCGGAATACTTCCACACCGACAAGCGCTGGCAGGCGCTGCTGCTGGAGCAGGAAAGGCTGGCCGCGGGCGGCAGCGACGCCGACATCCCGGAAGACCGCAAGCACGGAACGGTGGGCGCGGTGGCGCTGGACACGCAAGGCTGGCTGGCGGCGGCCACCTCCACTGGAGGGCGCACCGCCAAGTGGCCGGGCCGCATCGGCGACACCCCGGTGATAGGTGCCGGCACCTGGGCCGACGGCCATTGCGCGGTGTCCGGCACCGGCCATGGCGAGTACTTCGTCCGCGTGGCCGCCGGCCACGAGATATCGGCCCGCATCCGCTATCTGGGCGAAACGCTGGAACAGGCCTGTGATGTCGTGGTGCAGCGCGACTTGCCGCGGTTGGGAGGTACCGGCGGCGTGGCGGCGGTTGACAGGCAAGGCCGGGTGGCCTTGCCCTTCAATTGCGAGGGCATGTACCGCGCCGCCATTGATGGCCAGGGCCGGCGCATCGTGGCCATCTACAGGGAAGACGGCTAACGGTAAGCCGCCTGCCACTCCAGCAGCAACTGCCCCATCAGCTCCGCCGCCGGCAATTCGCGCGCCTGCGCCACGCCTTCGCCGGCCCATAGCGACATCATGTCGCTGCGCCCGACCTTGGAGGCGGCGGCGCGCATTGGGCCGGTCAGCGCGTTGGTCACCGGATAGGCCGGCAGTTGATCCTGCCACTGGGCCATTTCCTCCATATAGCGGTTGTCCAGCCCGCGGGCCATCCGGCCGGAAAAGGCGCGCGTCAGCCGCGTCGCGCCGGCCTTGGCCGCCGCCAGGCCGTACTTCCACGGCTGGGATATGGCGGACTCCGGGCAGCGCAGAAAAGCCGTACCCAGCTGGCAGGCCTGGGCGCCGTGACGCATGGCGCCGGCGATATCCTTGCCGCTCATGATGCCGCCGGCGGCGATCACCGGCACCGGCAGATTCTGCGCCAGCTCGTAGACCAGCGACAGCATGGGCCTGAGCGACTGCTCCTGCGGCCCGATGAAGGTGCCGCGGTGGCCGCCGGCTTCCCGCCCCTGCGCGCACACCGCGTCCGCGCCCAGTCGGGCCCAGGCCAATCCCTCGGCCAAATTGGTGGCCGTGCCCACCACCAGGATGCCGGCCTGCTTCAGCGCTTGCATCTGCTTGCCGTCCAGGATGTCAAAAGTGAAGCTGGCCAACGCCGGCCGCAGTTCCAGCAGCGCCTCGAATTGCTGGCCGAACGGTTGGCAATAACGCTCCGGCGCCGCCGGCGGCGGCAGGCCCAGCTCGACATGCCATGGCGCCAGCAGCCGCAACGCCAACTCCAGCTCGGCGTCATCCGGAGCCGGCGGCTCCTGGATGAACAGATTGATGCCGAAAGGCCGGTCGGTCAGGCCGCGTATCTTCGCCGCCTCCTGCCGGATCTGCTCAGGCGCCAGCATCGCGCCGGCCAGAAACCCCACTCCGCCGCCGGCGGAGACCGCGGCCACCAACTGCGGCGTGGTCGCCCCGCCCGCCATCGGCGCCTGTATTACCGGAAGCTTGAGCTGCAATCGCTGCCAGAGTGCTGAAGACATCACGCTTCTCCTTGTTGCCGGCGCAAGGCCGGTTCGTGGTATCGGATGCGCTGCTCTCGATTCAGTCCTGCAGGGCTTGGGCCAGATCGGCCAGCAGATCGTCGATGTCCTCGATCCCGATCGACAAGCGCAATCCCCCCTCCAGAATGCCCAACGCCGCCTTGTTCTCGGCCGGCATGCTGCCATGCGACATGGTGTAGCTGTGATTGATCAGCGACTCCACGCCGCCCAGCGACTCCGCCAGCACGAACAGCCGCAGACGCTTGGCGAAGCGGCTGGCCGCCTCGCGGCTGTCATCCTTCAAGCGGATGCTGATGATGCCGCCGAAGCGCTTCATCTGCGTCCTCGCCAATGCGTGGCCGGGATGGCCGGGCAGGCCCGGGTAGAACACCTCGGCGATCCGTTCCTGGCCACACAGCCACTCCGCCACCCTTTCCGCGTTGTCGCAGTGTCGCTCCATCCGCAATGCCAGCGTCTTGATGCCGCGCAAGGTAAGGAAGCAATCCTGCGGCCCCGGCACCGCGCCGGCGGAGTTCTGCACAAAGCGGATGTCGTGATAGAGCTTGTCGTCGCTCACCGCCACCAGGCCCAGCAGCACGTCGGAATGGCCGGCCAGGTATTTGGTGGCCGAATGCACGACGATATCGGCGCCCAAGGTCAGCGGCCGCTGCAGGTAAGGGGTGGCGAAGGTATTGTCCACCGCCACCTTGACCCCATGGCTATGGGCGATCCGCGACAGCGCCGGGATATCCGCCATCCCCAGCAGCGGATTGGTCGGCGACTCCAGCCACAGCAGCCGGGTGGCCGGCGTGATCGCGGCCTCCAGCTGCGCCGGATCGCGCAGGTCGGCGAAGCTCACCTTGATGCCGGCCGGCGCCAGCAGCCGCGTCATCAAGCGGTAGGCTCCGCCGTACAGGTCGGCCACCGCGATCACCTCGTCACCCGGCTTCAGGCAGGCGCGCAGCACCGCGTCTATCGCCGCCATGCCGCTGGCGAAAGCCAGCCCGTGCCTCGCCTCCTCCAGGCTGGCCAGGCAGTCCTCCAGCGCGCTGCGAGTGGGGTTGCCGCTGCGGGCATAGACATAGGGCATGCTCTCGCCGATATGGTCGTAGGCGAACGCCGATGTCTGGTACAACGGAGGCATCACCGCCCGGTTGTGATCGGCGCTCTGATAGCCGATATGGATGGCGCGGGTAGCAAATTTCACAAAAACTCCTCAAAATCATGCACTTGGACAAATTGCCCGACAATCAAACGTGAATAGCCGGCAAAGCATGCATTTGCCATGCCCATTTCATCACAATGCCAAAATTTCAACGCAATTGCGAACAAATATCGGCAAATTCCTCTGATTTTCGCCAAGTCCGGGCGGATTTTTACTTTACACCGCGGCCCTTTAGGGCTATTTTGCTGCGTTTCGCATTAAAACTAACGTTTGCATGAAGACAAAACGCGTTTTTGACATCCTGTATCACCAGTTGGCCACCCACCCACGCCCGGACTGCCTGGCAGCCAAAACCGGCAAGGCATGGCGGCAGCTGTCCACTACCGAGGTACGGGACACGGTCAACCGCGTCAGTCTGGGCTTGCTTGAGCTGGGCATCGGCCCCGGCGACAAGGTGGCCATCGCGGCAGACAACAGCATCGAATGGATGCTGGTGGACCTGGCATTGCAGCAAGTGGGGGCGGTCAGCGTGCCGCTGTATCCCACCATCACCCTGGATGATGCACGCTATATCCTGTCCCATGCCGAGGTCAAGCTGGCTTTCGCCGGTAGTGCTGCATTGCAGCGAAAACTGCGGGACGCGCTGGGAAAACTGGCCTGCCCGATCTACGGCCTGGCCGACATCGACGGCGCGCCGTCCTGGCGAGAGATCCACGACCTGGGCCGGATGGAACGCGCCGCCGAGCTGGACGCGCTGCGCGACAGCATAGGCTCGGACGATGTCTACACAATAATCTACACCTCCGGCACCACAGGCCGTTCCAAAGGCGTGATGCTGTCCCACCGCAACGTGGTTAGCACCGTCGTCGCCACTGCGGAGTTCACCGGCCTGCCGCACGGCCAGTGCCGCGCGCTGAGCTTTCTGCCGCTGTCGCACATCTTCGAGCGCGCTGGCGTGTTCTACTACCTGTACAGCGGCACCGGCATCTATTTCGCCAGTGTGGAATGCCTGTCGTCGGCCATGGCCGACGTCAAGCCGCACACCTTCAGCGCCGTGCCGCGCGTGCTGGAGAAAGTGCATGAAAAACTGGTGGCCAAGGCGCGCGACCTGTCCGGCGCCAAGCGCCGCATCTATCAATGGGCAGTGGCCCGCGCCGAAGCCTTCGACCCCAACCGCAGGCTGTCGCCGCTGGAGGCGATCAAGCACGCGCTGGCCGACAGGCTGGTGTACAGCAAGTGGCGCGCGGCGATGGGCGGCGAGCTGCAATCGATCAACGTCGGCTCGGCCGCCCTGCAGCCCAGGCTGGCGCGGATGTTCTGGGCGGCCGGCATCGCCGTGGCCGAGGGCTACGGCATGACCGAAAGCTCGCCGGTGATCTCCGCCAATCCGTTCACCGCCCGCGGCGTGCGCATCGGCAGCGTGGGCTTGCCGCTGCCCGGCGTGGAAGTGTGCCTGGCCGACGACGGCGAGATCCTGGTGCGCGGCAACAACGTGATGGTCGGCTACTACAAAGAAGAGCGGCAGACCGCCGAGGCGCTGCAGGACGGCTGGCTGCACACCGGCGATATCGGCGTGCTGGAAAACGGCTACCTGCGCATCACCGACCGCAAGAAGGAAATGTTCAAGACCAGCAACGGCAAGTACATCGCGCCGCAGGCGCTGGAGAACAAGCTAAAGGAATCGGCTTTCATCGACCAGATCATGGTGGTCGGCGACGGCCAGAAATACGCCGCCGCGCTGATCGTGCCGCTGTACGAAAAACTGAAAGAATGGTGCGCCGAACACGGCATCGCCTACACCACCGACAGCGAGATGCGCAGCCACCCGAAGATCGTCGATCTGATAGACCGCGAGATCAAGCGCTTCAACCGCTACTTCGGCAGCTGGGAGCACATCAAGAAGTTCGCGCTGGTCGATAAGCCCTGGTGCGTGGACGCCGGCGAGCTGGCGCCCACCCTGAAACTGCGCCGCAAGGTCATCGCCGAGCGCTGCCGCGCGCTGATAGAAAACCTGTACGTGCATGCCTAAGCGGCTCGCCCCGCTACGAAAAAGCCCCGCGACGCGGGGCTTTTTCATGGCCGACACCGAGCCTCAACGCCGGTGCGCCAGCTCCAGCCTGTCCTCCACCCGGCGCTGGATGCGCTCGAAGGCGGCGCTGAGCAGCCAGTAGATGGCCGCGGCGGCAAGATACAAGGGCAGCGGCTGGAAGGTCTGGGCGATCACCTCTTTCGTCGCCAGCATCAGCTCGGTGACCGTGATCACGGAAACCAGCGAGGTGTCCTTGATCAGCGAGATCAGGCTATTGGACAAGCTGGGCACCGACAGGCGCAGCGCCTGCGGCGCGATGATGTGGCGCATGGTCTGCCACCAGGACAGTCCCAGCGAGAAAGCCGCGTCCCACTGTCCGCGGGCCACGCCGGCGATGCCGCCGCGCAAGCTCTCCGACAGATAGGCGGCCACGTTCAGGGTCAGCGCCAACACCCCGGCCGGCACCGGGTCCAGTTCCAGCCCCATGCCCGGCAGGCCGTAGTAGATAACGAAGATCTGCACCAGCAACGGCGTGCCGCGCATCGCGCTGACGTAGAACGCCGCCAGTTGCGACAGCACCGGCAGCCGCGCCACCCGCACCATCGCCACCACAAAACCCAGCGCCAGGCCCAGCACCATCGCCACCACGGCGAACAGCAGCGTGTGCCAGGCGCCCTTCAGCAGCACCGGCAGCGCCGCCTCGAATAGTGCCATCCAATCGCTCATGCCATCCCTTCCCTGAAAAAGCTACGCCCCCGCTATGGCAGGGGCGTGTTACGCATCCCGAATTCTGATACAGATTACTTCTTGGCCGCCGTCGGCGCCCTGGAAACATCGCTACCGAACCACTTCAGAGAAATCTTGCCGAAGCTGCCGTCGGCCTTCATATCGCCCAGCGCCTTGTCGATGGCGGCCTTGAACTGCGGATTGCCCTTGGCGAACGGGATCGCCATCGTCGCCACCTCGCCCACCGGCGCGCCGGCCTTCAAGGGCAACTTGGCCTGCTTGATGGCGAACGGAATCAGCAGGCTGTCGTTCAAGGCCGCGTCCAGACGGCCGGTGGCCAGATCCTGCAGGTATTCCGGCGCGCCCGGATAGGTCTTCACTTCCACTCCGCCCGCCGCCTTGGCCATGTCGGCATAGTTGCTGCCCTGGCCGACGCCCAGCTTCTTGCCTTTCAGATCAGCCAGGCTCTTGAAGGCGCGGCTTTCGTTCTTGCGCACGATCAGTTGCGCGCTGGAGTAAGTATAAGGCTGGCTGAAATCGAATACCGCCTTGCGCTGCTCGGTGACGCCCACCTGGTTGACCACGATGTCGAACTTGCCGCTCTGCAGGCCGGCCAGCAGGCCGCTCCACTCGGCGGTGGTGAACTCCGGCTTCACCTTCATCCGCCGCGCGATTTCGCTGGCGATCTCGACATCAAACCCAGTCAGCTGCTGTTTGGCGTCCCTGAAGTTGAACGGCGGATACGTGCCTTCCAGCGCGATCTTCAGCGTGCCGCGCTGCTTCACCGTATCCAGCAGATCCGCCGCCAGCGCTTGGTAACTCAACCCCGTCAGCAGCAATACCGTCATCAACTTGCGCATATCAATATAACCTATTGGAATTTAGATTGCTGAAAATATTTTATGATAGAATATCAGTAATGGATGATATCCGGCAAGCGCAAAGCTGTTCATGCGCATTGAAAATTACCCGGGACTTTCTGTGACAACCACAGGCACAACAAGGAACCCCCAGAAACGAAAAAACCGCGCAAGTGCGCGGTTTCATTGGACTCCCTGGCTTCCAAAGTGTTTCAGGAAACACCAGGAGTCATAGAAAATGCTTCAGACGTTGAACAGGAAGTTCATCACGTCGCCGTCCTGCACCACGTAGTCCTTGCCTTCCGCGCGCATCTTGCCGGCTTCCTTGGCCTTGGCTTCGCCGCCCAGCGCGATGAAATCGGCGTAGGCGATGGTCTGCGCGCGGATGAAGCCGCGCTCGAAGTCGGTGTGGATCACGCCGGCCGCCTGCGGCGCGGTGTCGCCCACATGGATGGTCCAGGCGCGCACTTCCTTCACGCCGGCGGTGAAATAGGTCTGCAGACCCAGCAGCTTGTAGCCGGCGCGGATCAAGCGGTCCAGGCCAGGCTCTTCCAGGCCCAGGGTTTCCAGGAATTCCACCTTGTCAGCGTCGTCCAGCTCGGCGATTTCCGACTCGATGGCCGCGCACAGCGCCACCACCGGCGCGCCTTCGCTGTCGGCCAGCGCCTGCACGCGGTCCAACAGCGGATTGTTGCTGAAGCCGTCTTCGGCCACGTTGGCGACGTACATCGCCGGCTTGATGGTGAGCAGGCACAGGGGCTTGATCAGCGCCTTCTCTTCATCGGACAGGTCCAGCGAACGCGCCGGCTTGCCCTGGTCCAGATGCGGCACCAGCTTTTCCAGCACGGCAATCAGCGCGCGCGCGTCCTTGTCGCCGGACTTGGCCTTCTTGCCTTCGCGCTGCATCGCCTTCTCCACCGCGGACAGGTCGGCCAGCGCCAGTTCAGTCAGAATGGTTTCGATATCGGCGATCGGGTCCACTTTGCCAGCCACGTGGACGATGTTGTCGTCTTCGAAACAGCGCACCACGTTGACGATGGCGTCGGTCTCGCGGATATTGGCCAGGAACTGGTTGCCCAGACCTTCGCCCTTGGAGGCGCCCGCCACCAGGCCGGCGATGTCGACGAACTCGACGATGGCCGGCTGGATCTTCTGCGGACTGATGATCTGAGCCAGCGCGGCCAGGCGCGGATCCGGCACTTCGACGATGCCGACGTTCGGCTCAATGGTGCAGAAGGGATAGTTGGCCGCTTCAATGCCTGCCTTGGTCAGCGCATTGAACAGGGTGGACTTGCCGACATTGGGCAAACCGACAATACCGCATTTCAGACTCATGTCCGATTCCTTGAAATTCTAAATGATCAATCCATTATGGCGATGGCCCCGCGGGCCGTCAGCCATGATTCACTTGGCTTCGGTGTGCAAGGCCTTCATCGCCTCGGCCATCTTGCCGGCGATGGCCCGCGGCAGCTCGCGCAAGGATGCCAGAATCGCCTCGTCCAGCGCCTGCTGCTCTTCGCCGCGCGGCTTCTTCAGCACGAAGTTCGCCACTTCGTTGCGGTCGCCGGGATGGCCTATACCCAGGCGCAGGCGCCAGAACGCCGGCGAGCTCAGCCGCGCCGCGATGTCCTTCAGGCCGTTGTGGCCGCCATGGCCGCCGCCCTGCTTGAAGCGGGCGGTGCCCGGCGGCAGGTCCAGTTCGTCGTGCACCACCAGAATCTCATCCGGCAGGATCTTGTAGAACTGCGCCAGCGCCAGCACGGCCTGGCCGGACAGGTTCATGTACGTCATGGGCTTCAGCAACCAGACGTCCTGGCCGTTGATATCCACCCTGGCGACGTCGCCATGGAACTTGCCTTCGTTGCGCCAGTTGCCCTTGAACTGCCAGCACAATTCGTCCACCAGCCAGAAACCGGCATTGTGGCGGGTTTTTTCGTATTCGGGGCCCGGATTGCCCAGGCCGACAATCATGCGGATGCCGGACATATCGTCATTCCAAATTAAAAAGCCCGCTGCCCGCCACTTGGGCGCACAACGGGCTCTTCACCGTTACCGCCAGGCGGCACGGCAGCAGGGATCACACACGCGCGAAGTCGATGTGCATGACTTGCTGTTTGTACGGGTGCATCTGGAATGCAGCCACTTTCACTTGCTCTTTCTGACCGTCGATGACCAGATCCAGCACGGAAGTGTGGAAGGCTTCGTTCTTCAGAGCGTAGTACATGGTGTTGTGATCCAGCACCAGGGAAGCGGCTTCTTTGCCGGCGCCGTATACCACGGCCGGCACTTGGCCAGCGTGACGCAGGCGGCGGCTCGCACCCGTACCCAGATCAACACGCTTGCTAGCAATCAGTTCAAAAGACATTGTAAAACTCCAGTTTCAGTTAGAAGCACCCGGCCCGCCGCGACCAGCAGGCCAGATGTTTACGGCAGGCAGGCGCCCGTCGCAACCAGTTCCTCATTGAAGAGGTAGGACACCGACTCTTCGTTGTTGATGCGGCGCAGCGTCTCGGCCAATAGGCCGGCGATGGAGGCCACCCGGATGTTCGGGCAGGCCTTGGCCGCAGCGGTCAACGGGATGGTGTCGGTCACCACCACCATGTCGATGTCGGAATTCTTGATGCGGTCCACCGCCTGACCGGAAAAGATCGGGTGGGTCGCATAAGCCAGCACGCGCTGGGCGCCGCGCTCTTTCAGCGCGGACGCGGCCTTGCACAGCGTATTGGCGGTGTCGATCATGTCGTCGATGATCAGGCAGGTGCGGCCCGACACATCGCCGATGATGTTCATCACCTCGGCCACATTGGCCTTGGGACGACGCTTGTCGATGATCGCCAGATCGGTGTTCAAAGCCTTGGCCACCGCGCGAGCGCGCACCACGCCGCCAACGTCCGGGCTCACCACGATCAGGTCTTCAAAGCGCTGCGCGCGGATGTCCTTCAACAACACCGGGGTGGCGTAGACGTTGTCCACCGGGATGTCGAAAAAGCCCTGGATCTGGTCGGCGTGCAGATCGACGGTCAACACGCGGTCGATGCCGGCGCTGGTCAGCATATTGGCCACCAGCTTGGCCGAGATCGGCACCCGGGCGGAGCGCGGACGGCGGTCCTGGCGGGCATAGCCGAAATAGGGAATCGCTGCGGTGATACGACCGGCCGAGGCGCGTTTGAGCGCGTCGGCCATGGTCAGGATTTCCATCAGGTTGTCATTGGTGGGGGAACAGGTGGACTGCAGGATGAAAACGTCGCGGCCACGCACGTTTTCCAGCAACTCAACCGCCACTTCACCATCGCTGAACTTGCCGACGTCGGCGCGTCCCAACGAGATATCCAGATGCTTGACTACATTCTGAGCCAATTCCGGATTTGCCGTTCCGGTGAATACCATCAAACTGTCGTATGCCGCCATGATTCGCTTTGCCTTAGCTGGATAAAGAAAAAGCGTGTAAGGGATTCTTACACGCTTTTTTCATGCTCTCTCTTCATAAGGAGAAAGTCCTGGCTGGGGAGGTAGGGATCGAACCTACGAATGCCGGAATCAAAATCCGGTGCCTTACCACTTGGCGACTCCCCAGTAACCTTATTCAGTGCTGTCGAACAGGGGATGGACGTCGAGTCCTTCTGCAACAAATCCCTGATATTTTTCCGACAACGCCCGGTAAACTTTATCGGCTTCGTCTTTCGACTTGAACTCCAGAAATACGCATGATCCGGAACCAGTCATCAGCGGCGAACCATATTTTCTCAGCTCGCTCAGTACTTCATTCACCGCTGGAAACATCCCTGAAACAACGTCTTGCAGATCGTTTCGTCGCTGCTGCGTTGTTTCGAGGATTCGCATTATGCCGTCGGCCCCTACCCCTGTCAACACACCCTGCGAAAAATTTCGGAACACCGCGGCGGTCGGCACATGGACCTGTGGGCGAATTACCAAATACCAGGCCGGCGCCAATTCCAGCGGCTGCAATTGCTCGCCGATGCCGGTGGCCAACGCGCTGCGTCCGTAAATGAATACCGGCACATCGGCGCCCAATCGCAGCCCCAGCGCCTGCAACTGCGGGCGGGACCAGGCCAGCCCCCACAAACGGTTGAGCGCGATCAGCACCGTGGCGGCGTCGGAACTGCCGCCGCCCAGGCCGCCGCCCATCGGGATGCGCTTCTCCAGACGAATGCTTGCGCCCAGCCGGCAGCCGCTGGCCTGCTGCAGCAGCCGCGCGGCGCGTACGGTCAGGTCCTGTTCCGGCGGCACGCCCTCGGTCGGCGTCAACAGCTCGATGGCGCCGTCCTCGCGCGCCGCTATCCGCAGCGTGTCGCCGAAATCGATGAAACGGAACACCGTCTCCAACAGATGGTAGCCGTCGGCGCGCTTGCCCACCACATGCAGCAGCAGGTTGAGCTTGGCCGGCGCCGGGAAGACTTGGAAAGATAACGACATGATTGGAATGATCTGTTCTTCAATGCTTGAAAACGCCGGGCTACTGCCAGCTTTGCACCACAACCTTGACGGTCAGGCCTTCGCGCTGCATTTCCACCCGCTTGGGATAACGGCTGTCGGCGTCGGCGTCGCGGATGAAGCGGATATGCCAGCCCTGCTGCTCGAGATTGCCGTCGGCGTCCAGCCTGCCCGCCTCTCCCGGCGCCTGCATACCGCGTATCCACCACACCAGATTAGACAGCGGCAGCGGCCAGCCCAGCACCTTCAGCGTCAGGCTCTCCACATCGTCCGCCTGCCAGCTCTTGCCATCGGCCAACAGGGTGACGCCACCGGCATCACGCAGCACCTTGGCTACCGTATTGCCCAGCGGCGAGTTGATCGCCACCTCGTCCTGCGGCGGCTGATGCCGCCAGTCGAAGTTGGCGACATGCCCCTTGCCGTCCAGGTTGGCCGACAAGCGGCCGCTGACATTGAAAGGCTGGTCCAGCGCCGCCGTCGCCGCCTGCCGCGGCGCAAACGGCATTTCGCGGCTGGCGCAGCCAGCCAGCAACAGCGCCAGCAACAGCGCCAGACACCTCGCCGTCATAGTTTGACGCCCAGGCGCTGGATGGTCTCGGTCAGCACATCATGGTCCGGATGCGCGGCCAGCTCCTTGCTCCACACCGCCCGCGCCTCGTCATGCCGGCCCAGCTTCCACAACACCTCGCCCAGATGGGCCGCCACTTCGGGGTCCGGCATCGCCTGATATGCCTTGTCCAGATTCTTGCGCGCAGGCTCCAGCCTGCCCAGCTTGTATTGCACCCAGCCCATGCTGTCCAGGATCACCGGATTGTCCGGCTCGGCCTTCAGCGCCTTTTCGATGTAAGCGTAAGCTTCCTTGTAGCGCGTGGTGCGGTTGGCCAGCGTGTAGCCCAGCGCGTTGAGCGACTGCACATCGCCAGGTTTGTCCTTGAGGATCTGCTTGAGATCGCGCTCGGCATTGCCGGTATTTCCCAGCATGTCCGACACCAGCGAGCGCTCGTACAGCAGCTCGCCCGACTTCGGCTGGCCCTGCAGCGCCTTGCTCAGCAGATCGTACGCCTTGCGCGGCTGCTTGGCGTCGCGCGCCAACTGCGACTGCAACAGCGCCAGCGAGACTTTTTCCTGATCGGTGCCGCCCAGTTGACCCAACCGGCTCAAGGCCGCGTCCAGCTGGCCCTCGCCCGCCTCCAGCATCGCCAACCTCGATTGCGCCGGCAGGTACTGCTGGCCGGGGCCGACCTGGCGGTACCAGTTCTCGGCCCGGGCCACGTCGTGATCATCCTCGGCGATCTGGCCCAACGTGTAGCGGACAAAGTCCTGCTCCGGGTATTGCTGCGCCAGCGCGCGCTGCAGCCTTTCATCGGCCACTTTCAGATCGCGCATCTGATAGGCCAGCAGGCCGGTGGCGTAGAGCAGGTCGGGATTGTCCGGATGGGTCTTGAGCAGGGCCTCGAAGGCGGCGCGCGCCTCGACGAAGCGCTTGGCGCCGACCAGCAGCCGCGGATAAGCAGCCTGCAGCTCCAGGCCGGCGTCGGGCCGGCGCGCCAGTTCGCGCTGCAGGAAGTCCGCCGCGCCCGGTATGTCCTTGCGCCGCAAGCGGTCCACCTGCCAGGCCACCGGCAGATCCCATTTCGGCGCAATCTGCGCCAGGCGGTCGAACTCCCGATCCACCACTTTCTGATCGTTGTTGTCGGCCGCCGCCGCCAGCACCGCGAAGCGCGCCTCGGGCAGGTCCAGATAGCGGCTGGCCAAGTCGGCCACCAGTTGATACGACTCGGCCGAGCCGCCGTCCTGGCGCGCGCCCAGCCTGGCCAGTTGCACGAAAATGGCCGGCGCCCGCGCCGGCTCGCGCCGCAGCAGGTCTTCGATCAGCGGCTTGCTTTGCGCCAGCTTGCCGCCTCGCATCAGCGTGATGAACAGCTGCTCGCGCGCCGGCAATGAGTCGGGATCGAGCGCTATCCACAGCGACAAGGCCTCGGTGGCCTCCTTCAATTGGCCGGACAACAGGCAGAATTCGGCGGCGCGCTGCGCCATGCGCGGATCGCGGGTCTGGCGCGCCAGATCCAGATAGGTCAAGCCGGCGGAACCGACCGCGCCGCGGTTGGCGGCGATTTCGCCGGCCAGCACGCCGTAGAGGATTTCCGGCGTCAGCTCCTGCTTCGGCAGCTTGGCTTCGTCCGGCTTGGCGCCGGCGTCCGAATCGTCGGCCGCGCCCTGCGCCGCGGCGACAGGCTGCGCAGCCGGCGGCTTGACGCTGGCGCAAGCCGGCAGCAGCAACGCCAGCAGCAGCGGAAGAGTTCGTTTCAGCGGTTTCATTCGCATGGAGTAAGTTGCCTGCTCAAAGCCTGTTGAACGCGTAGAATAGCATGTCCGGTTTTCATCTTTACACCATTTACCGAGTAGCACTTTCCAATGCCAGAATTGCCAGAAGTCGAAACCACCCGCCGCGGCGTGCAACCCCACCTTGAAGGCCGCGTCCTGCAGGGCGCGGTGGTGCGCAACGCCAGCCTGCGCTGGCCGGTGCCGCCTGACCTGTCGGCGCGTCTTGCCGGCGAAAAGGTGCAGGCGGTGCGCCGCCGCGCCAAATACCTGCTGCTGGAATGCGAGAGCGGCACCCTGCTGATCCATCTGGGCATGTCCGGCAGCCTGCGCATCCTGGCGGCGGGCACCCCGCCGGAGAAACACGACCATGTGGATCTGCTGCTGGACGGGCAGTTGCTGCGTTACCGCGATCCGCGCCGCTTCGGCGCGATACTGTGGCATATCGGCCCGATAGAATTGCACCCGCTGCTGCAGGCGCTTGGGCCGGAGCCTCTGTCCGACGCTTTCGGCGGCGAGGCGCTGTTCCAGGCCATCCGCAAACGCGGCAGCCCGATCAAGCTGGTGCTGATGGACAACCATGTGGTGGTCGGCGTCGGCAACATCTACGCCAACGAATCGCTGTTCTACGCCGGCATCGCCCCCACCCGCCCCGCCTCAGGCCTGCGCCGCGACGAATGCGAGCGGCTGGCGGCGGAAATCAAGGCGGTGCTCACCCGCGCCATCGCCGCTGGCGGCAGCACGCTGCGCGACTTCGTCGCCAGCGACGGCAAGCCGGGCTACTTCCAGCAAAGCTATATGGTGTACGACCGCCAGGAGGAGCCTTGTCGCCAATGCGGCACGCCGATCCGGCAAATTCGCCAGGGCCAGCGCAGCACTTACTATTGCCCGCTATGCCAGCCATGTTAGAGTGGCGGGCTGTAATCTTGCAGACTTGAAATCTTAAAGCCTTGAAGTCACCCGCCACCACATCATTCCCGACCCGCTGCGGCCGCGTGCTGCGCCTGCTGGGCCATCTGGCCATCGGCGTTTTCATCGTCGCCACCCGCTACTCGCGCCTGGCCCAGGCCGAGCGCGCGGTGGTCACCCGCCGCTGGGCGCAGCATGCGTTGAAAATCCTCGGCGTCAGCATCAAGGTGCAGGGCGTCAACCCGGGCTTCTATCCGCCCAACACTCTGCTGGTCGCCAATCACGTGTCCTGGCTGGACATCGCGGTGCTCAACAGCTGCACCGTGTCGCGCTTCGTCGCCAAGCGCGAGATCCGCAACTGGCCGCTGATAGGCTGGCTGGCCTATGTGGCCGGCACGCTGTTCATCGATCGCGGCAACCGCCGCGACGCCAGCCGGATCAACCAGATACTGGCCGACGCGATGGGCAACGGCGGCTGCATGGCGGTGTTTCCCGAATCGACCACCTCCGACGGCAGCGGCCTGCTGCCGTTCAAGGCCTCGCTGTTCGAAGCCGCGCTGCTGTCGGGCGGCACCGTGCAGCCGGTGTCGCTGCGCTACCAGCGGCCGGACGGCAGCCTGCTGCTGGAAGCGGCCTACATCGGCCAGATTTCGCTGTTCGAGAGCATAGGCCGGGTGCTGAGCGTGCCGCAGATCGAAGTGGAGATTTGCTACGGCCAGCCGCTCAGGGCCGGCGACGCCGGCCTGGACAACCGCTTCCTGCTGGCCGAGCAAGCGCGGCGCGAGGTGGCGCGCGGCCTGCGCATCGCGCTGGAAGATTCGCCGCAACCCAACTCCTCGTCCGAGGAAAAAAGCCAGGCCTGATGCCTCAGCGCGCCAGGCGCTGCATCAGCCCCTGATAGAGATCGTCTGCCAGGCGGGTGTAGCCCGGCGCGGTGAAATGCACCAGATCGGGCCGACCCAGCTGGCGTTGCTGCCATATGCGCATGCTGCACGGGCCGCCCATCGCCTGCTCCCAATCCCAATACAGCAAATGGTTGTCGCGCGCCATCTGCCGCTGCGCCTGCTGCACCGCCGACAGCATCAGCGGACGCCTCGGCGCCGCGCACTCCTGGCTGGCCGGGCCCTTGCGGCGGGCCGAATCCGGCGCCCCCAGCAACAGGATGGCCGCCTGCGGCAGTTGCGCGCGCACCAGGTTGATGGCCGCCTGCAGCGTGGCGCGGTATTCGTCCAGGTCCAGCTTGCCGTCGAACGCCTCGTTGGTGCCGTAAGCCAGCACCACCAGATCGGCGTCGCGCGCCGCCAGCTGCCGTCCCCACACGCCGCCCCAGCGCCGCCACAAGGCCAGCTCGGCGCCATTGCTGCCCACGCTGTCCAGCACCACGCCAGGCGTCAGTTTTTCCAGTTCGAAACCGCCCAGCTCGGGTGCCGGCAGGCTGTCCGCCCGCACCGAGAACGGCAGCTGGAGCTTCATTTCCACCCGTTGCCAACCGGCGCCGGCGGCGGCCTGAATCCGCCGGGGGCCATTGCCATCGTCAATCGTCAGCGACGCAGCGTCGCCGGCCTGGCGCAGCCAGACCCGCACCCGCCACAGTCCGCCGTCCGCGCTGCGCGGCTGCACGCTCAACGCGGCACCGGAACGCTGCGCCATGCCGATGAAACCGCCCAGCGGAAAATCGGCGTCCTCGTCGCGGCGGCTGTTACGCAAGCTCCAGCCCTCGCTGCGCACCAGTCCCAGCGCGTTGCGCTGGCCTGGCACATTGAGCGGCGGCAGCCAGCCTATGCCGGCGTCGCCGAAGCGGGCCTGCAACCGCGCGCGCAATTCGCCGCTCAGATAATCGGCGGCGGTATGCGAATCGCCGAACTGGACGATGCGCACCGGCTGCTGCGCGTCGGCCAGCAGGCTCAAGCGAGCGGCCAGCCGGGCCAGATTGGCCTCGCCAAAGTCCTGCACCGGCGCGGCGCGAACCTGAGCCGCCAGCAATGCGGTAAACAGCCAGCGCCAGCCGCGCGCCATGGTTTTTGCTGTCATTCAAACCTCAATTCCGCCAGCACGCGGCGCGCCAGCAACAGTTGTCCCTGACGGGTGAAGTGCACGCCATCCGCCGTGCGCACCGCCACCTCGCCCTGCTCGGGCAATGTCATGAATTTGTTGAAGCTGTCGTCGCGGCTGCCCAGCACTTCGCGGGTCGGGACGAAACGCTGCCCGGCCGCGCCTACTTCTTCGCGGTACAGCCGGTTCAGATAGTGCGCGCCGTCATTCAGCTTGTCCCGGCCCATATTGGGCAGCCCCAGCCACAACACCGGTATCTTGCGCTTCCCGGCGCTTTGCAAAATGCTGCGGATGCGCTCGCGGTAACGCTGCTCCCAGTCGGGCGACGCGAAACGGATGTAGCGGCTGCCGCCGACCATGTCCCAGGTATCATTGGCGCCAACGAACATCACCAGCAGCTGTACTTTGGGATTGGCCGCCAACTGCCGCTCAATGGTGGCCGGCCAGTTGAAGAAGTCCGGATAGGTGAGGCCGGTGCTCTGCTTGCTGACGTCCAACGCCTTCACCTGATGCTGGCGGAACAGCGGCGGCAACAGATGCAAGGCGACGCCCTGCATCAGGGAGTCGCCCGCCAGCAACACCGGCAGCCCCTCCTGCAGCGCCAGCCGCGGGTCCACCGCCTTGACCGCCGCCGGCGCGGAGGCACTCGGCGGCCGGCTCGCGGCACGCGGCGCCGCCGGCGGCTGCCCCAAGCAGCAGGCATTCAGGCGCTCCACCATGCGGCGGTCCCACATGCCCACCTGCTGCTGCAAGGCCACGCTCTGTTGACGCAGGCCGCCGCCCAGCTCGCCGCCCTCGCGCCACGGCGACAGTTCGGTGAGCGTCTCCAGCAGACTGGGACGATGGAAGGTCTGGCGCCAGTAGGCATTGATGGCGGTCTGCTCCACCCAGAACAGCAGCAGCATGCAGCTGAGCAGGATGACGAGGATGCGGCGGTGCGGGTAGGCGGCTAGCATGGCGGGCTATTCAGAATTGGTAATAGATGAAGGCGGGAATGCCGGACGGCGCCAGCGAAATCACCAGCAGCGCGCAGGCGCTGAGCAGGAGCGGTTTGCCCCACCAGGGCAACGCCGCCAGTTGGGCGATGCAACGCTCGCGCAACGGCGCCAGCCTGGGCAGCGCCGCCAGCCACAGCGCCAGCACCAGCAACAGGCCGGGCGCGTTCAAGGTCAGGCTCTGGCCTGTGCCGGCCATCGCGCGCAAAAAGTCCAACGCCTCGTCCAGCGACTGGGCGCGGAAGAACACCCAGGCCAGGCACACGTAATGGAAGGTAATCAGCCGCGCCAGCCAAGGCCAGCGCCGACTGATGCCGTCGCGCCGCCACAACTTGTCGCCGACGTTCAGCCCCACCACGCCCAGGCCGTGCATCGCACCCCACACCAGGTATTTCAGACTGGCCCCGTGCCACAGGCCGGACAGCAGCATCGCCGCCAGCAGATTGATCTGGCTGCGGGCGAAGCCGTCGCGATTGCCCCCCAGTGGAATATAGATGTAGTCGCGGATCCAGCTGGACAGCGAGATATGCCAGCGCCGCCAGAAGTCGCGCAGATTGAGCGCCAGATAAGGGCTGTCGAAATTGCGCGGCAGCTGGATGCCCAACAGCAGCGCCAGCGCGGTCACCAGATCGGTATAGCCGGAGAAATCCAGGTAGATCTGTAAGGCATAGGCATAGAACGCCGCCCATACCTCCAGCGTGTGGAAGGTGTCCGGCGCGGCGAACACCGGGTCCACCCAGGCGCTGGCCAGCCAACCAGCCAGCCACAGCTTCTTGACCAGCGCCAGCACGATCAGCCCCAGCGCGCGGTCGAAGTTGGCCACCTGGCGCAGGACCGGGCTGCGCAACTGCTCCAGCAGATCCCGGGCGCGGCAGATCGGCCCCGCCAGCAAGGTGGGAAAGAACGCCAGGAACAGGGCGAACTGCGGCAGGCGCGCCGGCGCCATCTCCCTGCGGTATACCGACACCAGGTAACTGACCGACTGGAAGGTATAGAAGGAAATGCCCACCGGCATCAGAATGTCCAGCGCCGGCAGCAGCGCGGACACGCCCAGCGCGTGCAGTCCCGCCTGGGCGCTTTCGCGGAAGAAGTCGAAGTACTTGAACAAGGCCAGATTAGCCACCGCCAGCGACAAGGCCGCCTGCAGCCAGCGGCGCGGATGCGGCGAGACCAGCATGCGCTGGCTCAGCCGGTGCTGGACCAAGGTATACGCGCCGAGAATGGCGGCGAAACGCCAGTCCAGCTTGGCATAAAACAGGTAGCTTGCGATCAGCAGCAGGAAATTCTGCAGGCCGGGCAGACGGCGGCAAGCCCAGTAAACGGCGAAAAAGCCGACGAAGGCCAGGGCGAACTCTATGGACAGATAACTCATGCTGAAGGTAACAAGCTGGCGAAGGCGGCAATTATGACAACAAGGCCAGTCCTGCACCAGCTTCCATCAAATTTTATTTATTTCCCGGCTGGCGCCGCGATTTCACGGTAAGCCTGGCACTCCAGCGAGAACAGCTGCCGGTCGTCCAACCGCAGCGCCGACAGGCTGCCGCCCCACAGACAGCCGGAATCGATCGCCAGCACGTCGTCGTCCAGATGCACGCCCAGCGCCGACCAGTGGCCGCAGACTATCGGCGTGCCGCCATGGCGGCGGCCCGACGCCTCGAACCAGGGAATCAGATTGGCCGGCGCGCAGTCCCGCTCGCCCTTGTAGCTCAGATCCAGCTCGCCGTCACGAGTGAGAAAGCGCATCCGCGTCATCACGTTGACGATCAACCGCAAACGGTCCGCACCCTTCAGGTCGTCGCTCCAGCGCGCCGGCTTGTTGCCGTACAGCCGGCCGAGAAACTCGCGGTAGCGATTGCTGGACAGGCCAAACTCCACCTCCTCGGCCAGCCTGAGCGCCTTGGAAATGGTCCACTCCGGCAGCAGGCCGGCATGCACCATCGCATAGCCGTGGCCCTCCAGCATCATCGGCTGGCAGCGCAGCCAGTCCAGCAGCACCTTGCCGTCGGCGGCATTGAGAATGTCGTCCAGGGTATCGTCGCGGTGCAGCTTGCCGAAGCCTTCCGACACCGCCAGCAGATGCAGATCGTGATTGCCCAGCACCATCTCCACCTGATCCTGATGCTCATACACCCAGCGCAGCACATCCAGTGACTGCGGGCCGCGGTTGACCAGATCGCCGGTCAGCCACAGGGTGTCCTTTCCCGGATTGAAATCGATTTTTCGCAACAATTGCTGAAACGGGGTGAAACAACCCTGGATGTCGCCGATTGCGTAGATGGCCATGATCTTTCCCTTGGAAGCGGATCGGGATTGCCGCCCATCCGCGATAAGCCATGATACCCCATGCTACAATGCATGGTCCTGATTACCGATTTGCTACGCCCGCCCGGGCGCGGCTCCGATACCGCCATGTCCGCTCCCCTGCTCAATCCGCCGCAACGCGCGGCCATCCACTACCTAGACGGCCCGCTGCTGGTGCTTGCCGGCGCAGGATCGGGCAAGACCCGGGTGATCACCTACAAGATCGCCCACCTGGTGCGCGAAGGCGGCATCCCGGCGCGCCACATTGCCGCCATCACCTTCACCAACAAGGCCGCGCGCGAAATGCTGGAGCGGGTGAGCAAGCTGATGACGCCGTCCGAGATCCGCGGCATCACCGTCTCCACCTTCCACTCGCTGGGCATGCATATCCTGCGCCAGGAGGCGCCGCACCTGGGCTACAAGACCCAGTTCTCCATCCTGGACGCCTACGATGCCGGCAAGATCATCGCCGATATCCTCGCCACCACCTCCAAGGATGAAATCCGCAAGGTGCAGAGCCAGATTTCGCTGTGGAAGAACGACCTGAAAACCGCCGACGAAATGATGCTGAGCGCGGAAGGCCAATGGGAAAGCGTCTGCGCCCGCACCTACCTCGCCTATCAGGACACCCTCACCGCCTATCAGGCCATGGATTTCGACGACCTGATCCGCCTGCCGGTGCAATTGTTCAGGACCCACCCGGAAGTGCTGCTTAAATGGCAGGGCAAGCTGCGCTACCTGCTGCTGGACGAATACCAGGACACCAACACCTGCCAGTACCAGTTGGTGAAGCTGCTGGCCGGCGTGCGCGGCCTGTTCACCGCGGTGGGCGACGACGACCAGAGCATCTACGCCTGGCGCGGCGCCAATATGGAAAACCTGCGCCTGCTGCAGCAGGACTTCTCCCAACTCAAGGTGATCAAGCTGGAGCAGAACTACCGCTCCACCGCCCGCATCCTGCGCGCCGCCAACAGCGTGATCTCCAACAACCCCAAGCTGTTCGAGAAGCAGCTGTGGAGCGAGCTGGGCCTGGGCGAGCCCATCCACGTGGTGCAGTGCAAGGACGAGGAACACGAAGCGGAAACCGTGGTGCAGCGGCTGTTGGCGCACAAGTTCGAAAACCGCACCGAGTTCAAGGACTACGCCATCCTCTACCGCGGCAACTACCAGGCGCGCATCTTCGAGCAATCGCTGCGCAACCAGCGTATTCCCTACCAGATGGCCGGCGGCCAAAGCTTCTTCGACAAGCCGGAAATCAAGGACCTGCTGTCCTATATGCGGCTGATCACCAACCCGGACGACGATCCGGCCTTCATTCGCGCCATCACCACCCCCAAGCGCGGCGTCGGCGCCGGCACGCTGGAAAAACTGGGAGCCTGGTCCGGCCAGTACGGCAAAAGCCTGTTCGCCGCCGCCCACGACGCCGGCCTGAGGGTGCAGATACAAACCGCCCAACTGTCCCCGCTGGAACAGTTCTGCGAATTCATCAACCAACTGCAATACCGCGCCACCCGCGAGCCGGCCGGCCAACTGGCGCTGGAGCTATTGCAGGCAATAGGCTACGAAGCCTGGCTGTACGACAGCGAAGACAGCCCGCGCATCGCCGAGACCAAATGGAAGAACATGCTGGACATGGTGGGCTGGCTGGCGAAGAAGGGCGAGGCCGACGGCAAAAACCTGATCGAATTGACCCAGACCATCGCGCTGATCACCATGCTGGAAGGCCGCGACGAGGGCGAGGTGGACGCGGTGAGGATGTCCACCCTGCACGCGTCCAAGGGGCTGGAATACCCGCACGTGTTCCTGGTGGGCTGCGAGGAAGGCATCCTGCCCCACAGCGAGTCGGTGGACAACGGCATGGTGGAGGAGGAACGGCGGCTGATGTACGTCGGCATCACCCGCGCCCAGCGCAGCCTCACCCTCAGCTATTGCGTCAAACGCCGCCGCGCCGGCGAATGGCAGTTCATCGAGCCGTCACGCTTCATCAACGAGATAGACGGCGAGGACCTGCGCCACTTCGGCAAACCCGGCGCGGAACCGCTGGTCAGCAAGAGCGAAGGCAAGAGCAAGCTGGCCAGTCTGACGGCGATGCTGGCCGGCAAGGACAAATCCGGGGAAGCGCCGGCGGAATGAGCAGCATGCGGCGGACGGGACCGCCAAAAGAAAATGGCGCCATAGGCGCCATAAAGAAGAATGAGGAACATCTCTGGGTGAAGCGAGGCTGGGGAACCTCACCTGACTGGCAAGCCTGAACCGCCAACCGGTCAATCAGATGCAGCCATGATGCCGGAACCGCGAGCAATTGCCACCTGTCCTTTTTAACTAGTCAGACACATTGACATTTAATGCCAGCTCAAAAGCCACAAAAAAAGCACGCTGCTGCGCAGCGTGCTTTTTTATTCTATAGCCCAGATGGAAAATTACTTGGAGTTGTTGACCATATATTCCACCGCGGCGCGGAACTCGGCATCGCTGCCGGTATAGCCACCCTTCGGCGGCATCGCGTTCAAACCCTTGGTGGCGATCTTCACCGCCTCGTCCAGGCCCGGCTTCAGACGCGCCGCCCATGCCGCCTTGTCGCCGAACTTCGGCGCCCCGGCCACCCCCGTGGAGTGGCAGGCCACGCACACGCTTTCGTAGATTTTCTTGCCCACCACCGCCGGATCGGCCGCAGCCACGGCGCCGCCCGCTCCGCCCACCGGCGGCTCGGTGAACTTGGCGCCAGCGGCGTTGCCCATATAAGCCACCGCGCGCCTCACTTCATCGTCGGTCAGGTCAGGCGAACCGCCCTTGGCCGGCATCGCATTGAAGCCATGCAGCGCATGGTCCACCAGCGTATCCCAGCCTTTGGCGATATGCGGCGCCCAAGCGCCGGCGTCGCCGAACTTGGGAGAACCGGCCAGACCGGTGCTGTGACAGGACATGCAGATCGCCTTGTACACCTGCTCCCCGGTACGCATGCCTGGCGGCGCGTCGCTGGCCTTGGATTCGCCGATCGGCTTCAGACGAGCAGCCACGGCTTCCTTGGTCATCACCTCGGCATCCACATTGAAACCACTGGTCGCCAGTTTGGCCAGAAGCCAAATCGCCACGACAAGAAAGACAACGATGCTGACCAGAACCTTTACGATCTGGCCGGGGGCCATTCCGCTCTCATTACTCATCCCAAGCCTCGCCTGAAAATAATGACAATTAAAACCGGTTAATTATAAAGTATGCACCCATGCATGGCAAAAAACCATACTCTGGACTCGGATTAACTTTTTGCGGTATGATGCGTCTACTTGATGACAAGTTGCAGTGCACCCGTAGCTCAGTTGGATAGAGTGTCAGTTTCCGAAGCTGAAGGTCACAGGTTCGATCCCTGTCGGGTGCACCAATCAAATCAAAGGCTTGCAAGCGTTGCGCTGCAAGCCTTTTGTTTTTCCAGCAGCTTTTTCATGATGTTTCTACCCTTCCCTGCACGGCGCCGGATTCATGCGTTTGCCATCCCCATGGGAAAATCCAGACCTCCGGAATCAAACTGTTCTTTTTTCCAGCTGATTAAATTTGATATAGATCATTTATCGATCACATTTCGCAAATTTAAATGATGCCGTTCTGCCACAGAGACCGATCCAGAGCATCACAAGCAGCCTTTGCACATCGCCAGCAAAATCGGCGTCAGCGACAAGCCATCGACAATCTCGCAGTCATCGACCATTTGCGCCGCCTCCACGGCGCCGAACCAGCGCACCTCCATCACTTTGTTCCGGTCGAACCGTTCATTCACCTGCGTCAGGCCGTGAACTAAAAATATCTCGAAACGCTGATCGCTGCTGCCGCAAGTCGGAAAATAAGTCAGGAAAGTCCGCCACTTCGCGGCCGTGTAGCCGGTTTCCTCCAGCAGTTCCCGCTTAGCCGCGACCGCCGCCGTTTCGCCTGCATCCACTCCGCCCGCCGGAATGGCCCAAACCGCGTGCGCTATGAGCACCCGATCAGCAGCAAACGGCTCTGCTCAATGGCAAGAATGCCAACAGCCGGACGCGGATGATGCACCGAAAAATAAGAAATGGGCCAGCCATCGGGCTGCCTGACGCCAAGCTCCCTCACCACGAACCAAGGATTGATGTGAACCAGTTCCCCCGACTCCACTTGCCACGCGGCATCCATCGCCATGCCTCCATCGTCCGGGTATCGCCAGCAACAAAAAACCCTCCGGCAATCGCCGGAGGGTTTTTCTCAGCCCATCAAGGACACTCGCTCGTCTTCGTCGCCGCCTTCCTCTCCCAGGAAGCCGCCGCTCTGATGCGCCCATAATCTGGCATACAAGCCGCCGCGGGCCAGCAGTTGCTGATGGCTGCCTTCCTCCACCACCTGGCCGCGGTCCAACACGATCAGCCGGTCCATCGCCGCGATGGTGGACAGCCGGTGGGCGATCGCCACCACGGTCTTGCCCTCCATCAAACGATACAGGCTGCTCTGGATCGCCGCTTCCACTTCGGAGTCCAACGCGCTGGTGGCCTCGTCCAGCAGCAATATCGGCGCGTCCTTCAGCATCACCCGGGCAATCGCCACCCGCTGGCGCTGGCCGCCGGACAACTTGACGCCGCGCTCGCCGACATGGGCGTCGTAGCCGACGCGCCCCTTGGGGTCGGTCAGCGTCTGGATGAAGTCGTCGGCTTCGGCCCGGCGCGCGGCCGCTATCATGTCTTCGTCGCCCGCATCTGGCCGCCCGTACAGCAGATTTTCCCGCACCGAACGATGCAATAGCGACGTGTCCTGGGTCACCATGCCCACCATGGCGCGCAGGCTGTCCTGGGTGACGCCGGCAATGTCCTGGCCATCGATCAGGATACGCCCGCCGTCCAAGTCGTAGAAACGCAGCAGCAGGTTGACGATGGTGGACTTGCCGGCGCCGGAGCGGCCGACCAGGCCGATCTTCTCGCCCGGACGTATCGTCAGGTTAAGGCTGTCGATCACCTTGCGCGTGCCGCCGTAGGCGAAATCCACCTGATCGAAGCGGATCTCGCCGCGCGGCACTTCCAGCTTGCCCGCCCCCGGCGCGTCCACCACCGCCACCTTGCGCGACAGCGTGGTGATGCCATCCTGCACCGTGCCGATGTTTTCAAACAGGCTGGACATCTCCCACATGATCCAGTGCGAAATACCGTTCAGGCGCAGCGCCATCGCGGTAGCCGCCGCCACCGCGCCGATGCCGACTTCGCCGCGGCTCCACAGCCACAGCGACGAGCCGGCGGTCACACCGATCAACAACATGCTGCTGAGCTGGTTGACGATCTCGAAGCCGCTGACCAGCCGCATCTGGCGGTAGGCGGTGCTCAGAAACTCCTGCATCGCGCCCTTGGCGAAGCGGGCTTCGCGCTGGCCGTGCGAGAACAGTTTGACGGTGGCGATATTGGTGTAGGCGTCGGTGATGCGGCCGGTCATCAGGCTGCGCGCGTCGGCCTGCCGGGTGGCGGCCTTGCCCAGCCGCGGCACGAAGTACCACAGCGTGGCGAGGTAGAACACCAGCCAGCCGAGGAAAGGCAGCAGCAGGAAAACGTCGAAATGACCCAGCACGGCGATCATGGTGACGAAGTAGATCACCACGAACACCAGGATGTCGGTGATGATCAGCACGGTGTCGCGCACCGCCAGCGCGGTCTGCATCACCTTGGCCGACACCCGGCCGGCGAATTCGTCCTGATAGAAGCTCAGGCTCTGCCCCAGCAGATGGCGGTGGAAATTCCAGCGCAGCCGCATCGGGAAATTGGAGAACAGGCCCTGATACTTGCTCATCGCCTGCAAGGCCACCAGCAGCACGCTGCCCAGCAGAATACCGGCCAGCAACAGCAGGTGACTGCGCTCTCGTAGCCACAATTGATCCACCGGCACCTTGGACAGCCAGTCGACGACAGAGCCCAGCATGGAAAACAGCAAGGCCTCGAACGCGCCGATGCAGGCGGTCAGCAAAGTCATGAACAGGATCAGACCGCGCAAACCGCGGGTACAGAACCAAATGAAGGAGAAAAAGCCCTGCGGAGGCTGGGCAGGAGGCGTTTCCGGATAGGGGGATATCCGGCGTTCAAACCAGGAAAACATAAAGATCGCTCCATTGTCTGGAACCGTTGCGGTTCCGGATAAAGGGTTTAGTGGAGCGATGACGGTAGCGTACCCTGGCCTTGTCTGCAACGGAAAAGTTGCCCTTCCGCCAAAAAACGCCGCGGACTCTGGTCAGAACGCGGCAGCTGCGGCCGCATCATGCCATCGGCACCATTTTGATGTAAACCTCTTCCAGCTTCTCCGAGGTTCTGGCTTTCAGATCCACCTTGTGCACCTCCGCCCGCACCCGCCCCTTGTAGACATGAAGCATCAATTCGGCCGCCCTGCGCGCCTGCTCCTGGGTGGGGTGCAAGGGCCCGCTGTCGTCTATGCCGAAATCCGGAGAAATCAGTTTCAACCGATACATTATTATTATCTCTAGCTAAAACGGCGTGATTGATGTTTTTATACTAAATGCATTTCCTCAACCCCATTCTACATGAGTTTATCTGACAGCATCCACTGTCATGACTTTGCAATAAGATCCCGAAAATCATGGCAATAGCCGATGAATAACAGCAAGATAACGGATATCGGCCACCCTGACCGAACGATGAGAAAATCACATACTGCGCCGCCAGACCAAGCAAAAACCCGGCACAAGCCGGGTTTTGCGTAGCGCCACGCGCCAACACGCGAGGCCGCGGCTAAGCCAGCGTCGCCAGATCCTGCTCCAGCCCATGGCGAACCCGGGAAAGCGCATCCGCCACCAGGCCGTTGCGCTGCTGCCAATAGCCCAGCCGGCACAGACAGTCCAGGCTGACCAGCGCGGCGTCTATCATGAAGCGCTCGGCCACCAGCAACTGCTCCACCTCGGCCAGCGGCAGCAATAGATGCTCGGCCACCTCGCCGTCCTGACAAGCCGGCCGCAGCCCCTGCGGCAGCCATAGATCATGGGCGTACAGCCACTCGCGGTGCAGGCCGCGCGCCACCGGCCGCTCGGCCAGCAGCAACGATACCGGTTGCAATCCTTGCAGCGCCTCGCGCGCGACGCCGGCCTCTTCCCAGGCTTCCCGCTCCAGCGCCAGCGCCAACGTCTCTCCGGCGGCCACGCCGCCGCCCACCAGATTGTCCATGCGGTTGGGATCCACCGCCTTGTTCGGACTGCGCCGCCCCACCCACATCCGCACTTCGCCGTCGCTCTGCCGGCACAGGCCGTTGACGTGGACGGCGCGGCTGGTCAGGCCGAGCGGGCGGAAGGCCGCGCGCTCCAACTCAAAATATGGCGTGCCGTCATGGCGAAAGGCGGTGAAGTTCTCGTTGCGCCAGCCATTGAGCCAGCCTGCCTGCTGCCAGCGCCTCGCCGCCAGCCCCAGCGCATGGCTGATGCTGCGGTAACTGCCGTCCAGCCTACAGATCAGGCCCTGGTAATTTTCCTCGAACAGCGACGCCTCATGCTGCAGCAAGCGCTCTTTCCATTGCGCATTGACACAACCCATGCGCTCGATGCCGATATGAAGCGGCGTGAACTGTTGCGCATCGAAACGGCTTACCTTGTCCAGATAGCCCAATACGGCATCCACCTGCATGACGACTCCCCCTGCGGTTTTTCGGGAAGGCTGCATCTTACGGGTGTCTGGCGCGGCTTGACTATTCTCGACCGCACAAAGCCGGCAAGTGTTGCATTCCGTCCATTCCTCCTCAACGCAAACGGTCGGCCAGGCCGGAATGGCGCCGCGGCGCCAGCTCGACGCCGCGCAGCCAGACCTCCTCGCCGCCAGCCGCGACAAAGCATGCCCGGGCGCGGGTAATGGCGGTATACAACAGCGCGCGGTTGAGCAACGCGCCCGCTTGTTGCGGCAGCTGCAGCCATACTTCGTCGTACTCCGAGCCCTGGCTCTTGTGAACCGTCATCGCAAACACCGTGTCGTGCGCCGGCAACCGCCCTGGGGCGAACTCGCGCCACACGCCGTCGCCGGAGGGGAACACCACCCGCAAGCCCTGGCTGCGCGGCAGGGCAAAACCGATGTCGCCGTTGAACAAACCCAGGCCGTAGTCGTTTTCGCTGATCATCACCGGCCGGCCGGCATACCAATCTCGCCCCGGCTGTTTCAGCCCGGTCTTTTCCAGCTGGCGCTCGATGCCCTGATTGCAGTCGGCCACCTGGCGGCGCTCAGCCGCCAGCAGCATGAAGGCGGAAAAGGCCCGCAGCACATCGTCCGGCTCCGCGCCGGCCGCCACCGCCTGCAAATAGCCCTGGCGCTTGTCCAACAGCATCCCGGCATCCACTGCCTGCCGCATGCTGATGTCGGCATGACCGCCCGCCTGCAGCAGCTCCAGCGCCAGACGACCTTGGCCGGCATTCACCCGCCGCGCCAGCTCGCCGATGCCGGAGTCGGCGCCGAAGCGGTGACTGCGGGTAAGCAGCGCCACGCAGTCGGTGAGGCGGCCCCCATCCTCGCCGCTTCGCGGCAGGCTGTCGCCACATACCCGTTGCAGCCATTGTAGCGTGGACTCGCTGTAGCCTATCCGGCTGCACAGCTCTCCCAACACCGCGCCGGCCTCGACCGACGACAGCTGGTCGCGATCGCCCAGCAGGATCAGCCTGGCCTGCGACGGCAGCGCCGCCACGGTGCTGGCCATCAGTCCCAGGTCTATCATCGACGCCTCGTCCACCACCAGCACATCCAGCGGCAAGGGATTGCCGGCATGGTGGCGCGGCGCCTCCATGCCGGGACGCAGGCCCAGCAGGCGGTGCAGGGTTTCCGCCTGCGCCGGCAACTGCCGCCGCACCGCTTCGTCCACATCCAGCCGATCGCGCGCGCCGCGCATCGATTCGGACAGCCGCGCCGCGGCCTTGCCGGTGGGCGCCGCCATCGCCATCACCAGCGGACGCGGCGACAGGGCCGCCAGCAAGGCCAGCAACCGCACCACGGTGGTGGTCTTGCCGGTGCCCGGGCCGCCGGAAATCACCATCAGCCGCTGCCGCGCAGCCAGCGCGGCAGCCAGTTTCTGCCGATCCGGCTCGCCCGAGCCGCCGCCGGGAAACAGCCTCGCCAGCCATGCCGCCAGCCGGGCTTCGTCTGGCGGCGGCAGCGGCTCGGCCAAGCGGACCAATCCCTGCGCCAGCCTGTCTTCGTCATGCCAGTGGCGCGCGAAATACAGCCGGCCGGCGCCGTCAAGGATCAGCGGCGCGTAATCGCCGGGACGGCCGGCCAGGCCGCTGCCCTGCAAGGCTTTCAGTTCGGCGCGGTGCGCCAGCGGCAGGCAGACGTGGCCGGCCAGATTGGCGCCGCTCAATTCGCGGATCAGCGCCAGCACCGCATCGTCGGCATCGGGAGCCAGCCGGCGGAACAGGCTGGCGAGTTGATCGGGCAACAGGGAAATGGCGGGATTCATATGGACGTCAACGGTTGAGAGCCTGCGAAGAAGCGGGCGTCAGTTTTTCGCGCCGAACAGCGGCTTGAGCTTGCCTTGGCTGTTCAAGGTCTGGATGGCTTGATTCAGCCTGGGCAGCAGTCCGCGGTATTGCGGGTGCAGCCTCAGCATCACCGGCACGCTGCCCGCCGACTCGCCCGGCAGGCAGCGCCGGCCCTCGGTCTGACGGCTCCAGTACTGCGCGCGGCCGCGCTCTAGCACCACCGCCTGCACCCTGCCCTCGCGCAGTTTGTCCAGCAGCTCCTCCTCATTGCCGGACAGGTCGCGCCTCAGCCGCCGGCTCTGGAAAGCCGGTTCCAGCAAGGGATAGCTCTGGCCGGCCAGAGTGCCCACCGTCCATCCTTTTTGCGCGCCCGCCGCGGGCGGCGCATATCCCTTGGCTTGCGGCAGGCACAGCACAAACTCCACCTCGCCCAAGGGCTGGGTATAAAAGCCCGCGACCGGCGCCAGCGCGCGCCAGGAGGGATTGACGCCCGCCTCCATGTCCAGCCGCCCCACCTGGAACAGCTGCTCCAGCCGCTGGGTGGGATAATAGTCCAGCTGGAAGCGGACGCCGCTCTGCTTGGCGATCAGGGCCAACGCCTGGCGGTAGGTTTGCAGCAAGCCGCCCTCGGCCGCCTGGCGCAGAGGCTCGCTGGTATCGTTGGCGACGCCGGCGCGCAAAGGCTGCGCCAGCGTCGGCGCGCACAACAGCAGAAACAGACAGCACAGCCTATTCACTCAACTTCGCCTCCAAAGCGTCGCATACGGTGGTCAATACCTTGATGCGGGCAAAATACTTGTTGTTGGCCTCCACCAGCGTCCACGGCACCTTGCTGGTGCTGGTGCGGTCCACCATGTCGCTGACCGCCTGCCGGTAGAGGTCCCATTTGTCGCGGTTGCGCCAGTCCTCGTCGGTGATCTTGAAACGCTTGAAACCGGTTTCCTCGCGCCCCTTGAAACGCGTCAACTGTTCATCCTTGCTGATCGCCAGCCAGAACTTCAGCACGATGGCGCCGTTTTCGGAAAGCTGGTGCTCGAAATCGTTGATCTCGTAATACGCGCGCAGCCAGTCGGCCTCCGGCGCGAAGCCCTCCACCCGCTCCACCAGCACCCGGCCGTACCAGCTGCGGTCGAAGATGGTGATGCCGCCCTTGCCCGGCACATTGCGCCAGAAGCGCCACAGCCACGGCTTGACGCTCTCTTCCTGGTTGGGCGCCGCCACCGGCACCACCCGGTAGCGGCGCGCGTCCAGCGCCTGGGTGATGCGGCGGATGCTGCCGCCCTTGCCGGCGGCATCGTTGCCTTCAAACACCAGCACCAGCGAATGGCGGGCGAAGCGGGCGTCGCGCGTCAGCTTGCTGAGCCTCCCCTGCAACTGGTCCAGCTTGGCGCGGTAGCTGTCCTTGTCCAGCTTCTGCTCCAATTCCAGCGTGTCCAGCACCAGCTTGTTGTCTATCGGCGCCAACAGCGGCGGCGCCTCGACGCGGTCGGTGCTCAGCATCGGCTGGCCGAGGCGGTTGCGCACCGCCTCCAGAATGGTGTTGGCCACCGTCAGGCTGCGATAGTTGCCATCCTCGCCGTCGATCACGATCCACGGCGCATGCGCGGTATTGGTCAGCCGCAGCATGTGTTCGCCGTATTTGCGTATTTTGTCGTAGCGCTCGTAGTGCAGCCAGTCGGTCTTGGTGACGCGCCAGTTGGTGGCCGGGTCCTGCTCCAGCAGCTTCAACCGCTGCTTCTGCTTGTCGCGGCTCAAGTGGAACCAGAACTTGAGCACCACCGCGCCGTCCAGCGTCAGCATGCGCTCGAAGCGCAGGATATCGAAGATCTGCCGGTCGAAGGCATCGCGGTCGCTGCGGCTGAATACCCGCTCGAACAGGGTATCGGAATAGTAGGAACCGAAGAACATGCCAATGCGGCCCTTGGCCGGCAGCTCGCGCCAGTAGCGCCACATCCACGGCCGCGCGCGCGCCTCGTCGTTGGGATCGTCGAAAGCCACGGTCTGGATCAGCCGCGGGTCCAGCCACTCGTTGATCAGGTTCATCGTCTCGCCGCGGCCGGCGCCATCGAAACCGTGGATCAGGATCAGCACCGGAAAGTCGGCTTTTTCCTTCAGGTCGTACTGCACATCCAGCAAGGCCTCGCGCAGCGAGGGCATCATCTTGCGAAAGGTTTCCTTGTCGATGCTGTGGCCGATCTCGGCGGATTCAAACATGTCTCACATCCTTGTCCACTTGCTTAGCTTAGTTGCAGTCCCCGGTAGGCCACACTGCGTAGAACTACCGAGCTCCCCTCGATTCAATGCCCGCCCAGCAGGCCGTCCAGCGCGTCCAGTAGCGCGTCCGCGGGCCGGTCGGCCCAGACTCCGCAGCCGGCCTGGCCCATGCCGCGCAGAAACAGGTAGCGCACGCCGCCGAAGCGGCCGTCCCAATCGACCCCGCGCGCGCGCAGATAGCGGCGCAGCGCCACCAGGTAGATCAGGTATTGCAGGTAATAATGCTCGCGCGCCACCGCCGCGGCCAGATTGTCTTCGCGATAATCGTCGTAACGGTCGCCCAGGTGGTTGGACTTGTAGTCGATCAGGTAAAAGCGGCCGTCCAGCTCGCACACCAGGTCGATGAAGCCCTTGAGGAAACCCTGCACCGCGGCGAAGTCCAGGCCGCCCGCCGCCAGCCGCAAGGGTTCGGCCAGCCCGTGCGCCGGATCCTGCAGCACCCCGATCAGCGCCGCCACGTCCAGCCGCTTTACCGGCAGCGTGAATTCCATTTCGATCAAGCGCCTGTCGTCCGCCACCTCGCGCATGCGCGCGCCAGGAGCCAGCTCCGCCTCCAGCGTGCTCAGTATCAGCTCGCAGCCGGCGTCCAGCCATTCCTCGCCAAAACCGTGGCGCGCCAGCGCCGACGCCGACGCCTCGCGGATGGCGGCCTCGCCGGCGCCGAAGCTGATGTTTTCAAATATCTCGTGCAGGCAGATGCCGGCCTTGGACCCGCGCGGAAAGCTGAAGCGGTCGCGCGCAGGTTCGGCAGCGGGTTCCGGCGCGGACGCCGGCTGCGGCGCGCGGTCGTAGTCCGGCGCTTCGGCCAGATGGCTGCCCACCGCATGAGTCAGCGAAGTGAAGCTGGCGATCTTCCACGGCGCATACAGTTTGCGCGCAAACGGCCGCGCGGCGTAGCGACGCTCGGCCGCCGCCCCCGCCGCCAGCGCCCGCCAGCCCTCGTCTTCCAATACCGCCATCGCGCCGCCGCGACCGGCGGCGAAAGCGCGCAACTGGCCCTCCACCGCGGGGCCGTCCAACTTCAGTTGCTCCAAGGCGGCCAAATCGGCCACACCCGGCGCGTGCAGCAGCCAGGACAGCGAGGCGGTCTGCATGTCCTTGACCCAGCCCCAGGCGAGATATTGCCGGTACTGCGCCCGGGTGAGCGCCACGTACAACAGCCGCAGCTTCTCGGCCAACATCTCGCTGCGCGCCGCCAGCCGCACGCCATCGTCCGCCACCACGTCCGGCGCCAGCCAGGGCGCGTCTCCCTGGTGGTAGCTCCAGAAACTGGCGCCGCGCCGCTCCAGCGCGCCGTTCCATAAAAACGGGCAGAACACCACCGGGTACTGCAGGCCCTTGGAAGTGTGAATGGTGACGATCTTCACCAGCGCCGCGTCGCTCTCCAGCCGCAGCACGGCCTCCTCGCCGCGCGGCGGATTGGCCACCCGCGCCGCGAACCAGGCCAGCAGCGGCGCCATGCCCTGGCGGCTTTCGCTTTCCTGCTGCAGCAACTCGGCCAGGTGGCCCAGATTGGTCAGCCGCCGCTCGCCGTCCGGCAAGGGCAGCAGCCGCGCCGCCAGCTGTTCGCGGGCGAAGTAATGGCGCCAGGCCGCCATGAAGCCGTGCTCGCGCCAGCGCTGGTGATCGTCGGCATTTTTCAGCAGCTGCCGCTCCCAGCTGGCCTCGTCCTCCAGCCGCGCCTTCAATTCGGCGGCGTCGAGGCCGGCCAATTCGGTAGACAGGGCCAGCCGCAGCCGCGACTCGCTGGCCGGCTCGGCCCAGGCATGCAGCAGCGCCAGCAACTCGTCGGCTTCGCCGCTGGCAAACACGCTTTCCTGGGTCAGCGCCACGCTGGCCACGCCGCGCTCGCGCAAGGCTGCGCGCACCCGGTCGCCCTGTTTATGGGTGGCCACCAGCACCGCGATGTCGCCGCCCTTCAGCCGCCGCCGCGCCTCGTCCTTGACGATGGCGGCGCGGTCCTCGCCGGCCAGGCTCAACAAGCGGGCGATCTCGTTGGCGCAGGCGGTGGCGGCGGCTTCTTCCGCCGCCTCCTTGCTCAAGGCCTTGTCGCCGGCCAACAGCCACTGCGCATTGAACGGCGCCCGCCCGTCGTCCACCTCCAGCCGGCCGCCGGACGATGGTTGCGCCGCCACCGGCTGATAGTCGATGCCGGCGATCAGGAAGGGCAGCTCGCGACCGAACAGCGCGTTGACGGTGGAAACCAACGGCGCGTCGGAGCGGCGGTTGGTATCCAGCGTGTAGTGGTGCTCGGCGTCGCCGCGGGCGGCCAGGTAAGCGAAAATGTCGGCGCCGCGGAAACTGTAGATCGCCTGCTTGGGGTCGCCCACCAGGAACACCGGCCGCGCCTGTTCGACGAAGCAGCGGCGGAAGATGGCGTATTGGGTGGGATCGGTGTCCTGGAATTCGTCTATCAGCGCCACGCTGAAGCTGCGCGCCACCTGGGCCGCCAGCAAGGGGCCGCTGTCCGGATGGTCCAGCGCCGCGCCCAGGTCGGTCAGCAGGTCGTCGAAGCTGCGGCTACGCTCGCCGCCGCGCCGCCGCGCCAGCTCGGCGTTGGCCCAGGCGATCAGCTCCAGCTTGAGGCCTGCCAGGGAGTGCGCCACCTGCCCCATATAGGCATCCCAAGCCGCCAGCCAGGCTTCCACCCGCTCGAACAAGGGATGCGCCGGCGGCGGGCAGTCTTTCTTCATGCCCTTGGCCAACGCTTCCGGCCTGAGCTTGTCCAGCGCCTTGCGGCTGTCGCTGTCCAGTTCCGGCAGGCCGTCCGGCTGCGCCAGCCAGCCGCGCAAGGCGCCAGCCGTCCGCTCAAGGATGGCGGCGCTGTAGACATTGCCCTTGTAGCCGGGATGTTCGGCGAACAGCCGCAGTCCCTCCTCCGCCAGCTGTGGCTCTGCCGCCAGCGCCTGCCAGCGGCTCAGGGCCAGCCGCTGCGCGCTTTCCAGCCTGCCGGAGTCCGGCGCCTGCAGCTTGAGGTAAGGCTTGGACAGATAGGGGCGGATCTCGGCCAGCCATTCATCCGGCGTGGCGCGCTGCTCCACCAGCACCTGGGCCAGCAGCGGCTGGGACACGATGCGGCTGCGCCAGAAATCGTCGACGATCTCCACCAGCCGGCCGGCGTCGTCCTCCATCAATTCGGCCTGGAAGGTCTGGCCGCTTTCGAAGGCGGCGTCGGTCAGCACCCGCTGGCAGAAGCCGTGGATGGTGTAGATGGCGGCGGCGTCGAAGCCGGTGATGGCGGCGGTGAGCCGCTGCCGCGCCAGTTCGCGCGCGCCTCCCGCCGGAAAGCGGCCGGCCAGCCGCTGCAGGAAGTCGTCGCCGCCGGCCTTGCCTTCCAGCACCGCCAGCAGCTCGCTCAGCCGGTGCCGCAGCCGTTCGCGCAATTCCGCGGTGGCGGCCTTGGTGTAGGTCACCACCAGCAGCCGGTCTATGGTCGGCGGCGTCTGGCCGTCGCGCTCCTCCAGCAGCAGCCGGGCGAACAGCGCGGCGATGGTCCAGGTCTTGCCGGTGCCGGCCGAAGCCTCGATCAGGTTGATGCCGCTCAGCGGACAATTGAGCGCGTCCAGCGCCTGGGCTTGCGTCGTCGTCATTTTTCTTTTCCCGCCAGGCGTTCGGCCAGCGGCAGCAGCAGGGTTTGCGCCAATTGGGCGAACAGCGGATCTTCCAGCGGCTGCTGGTGGCGAAAGGCCAGCGCCAGCGCCGGCTCGTCCTGCTGCGCCATGCCGCCCTCCATCACGAAGCTGGGTTGCCATTTTTGCCAGGCGGCCGCCAGCGCCGCCTCCGGCGCGTCCGGCGCCTTGGCCAGCGCTTCGGCGTAAGCCCAGCTGGTGCGGCCGAAGAAGGGCAAGGGCTGATCCTGGCCCTGGCGCCAGCGCGCCAGCCACGGCGCGAGCAGGCCGGCGGCGTCGATCTCGTCGGCGAGCGCGATGCTGCCGGCGTCGTCGTAAACGGCGCTATGGCAGGCGATGCCCTCCGGCCGCGCCGCGCACAATATCAGATGCGTCAGCCACAATTCGATGCGCTGGGCGGCGTTGAGCTTGCCGACGATGAAGCCGAGCCGGCCCTCCGGCCGCAGGCCGTACAGTTCGCCCACCAGGGTGAAGCCGTCTATCCGCAGATGCACCGGCTGCGGCGGCAGCGTTTCATTCGCCAGTGCCCGCGGCAGCCGGCCGGCCAGCCGCACGCTGGCGCGCCCTTCCTCCTGCAGCCAGGCCTGGCCCAGCTCGCCGCAGGGCAGCAGGCCGGCGGCGGCCACCCTTTCGCGCAGCGGCGCCTGCGGCCGGCGGTGCAGCATCGCCTCCACCAGTTGCTGGCGCAGCGCGCGGCTGGCGTCGGCCTCCATGCTGAACGGCTCGCGCGCCGCCAGTTCCTCGCCGCCTCCGGCCAGCCGTATCGCCAGCCGCTCCGACAACCAGGCCCGCACCGGGTGTTTCCAGAAGCGGATGAAGTCGTGCAAGTTCAACACCACTGCCGGCTCTTCTGCCGGCAGCGGCGCCAGGAAAGGCCGCGGCTCGGCGTCCGGCGCGGCCAGCGCGGCGGCGAAAGCCGGCTCGAAGCTGGCCAGCCGCATGTCCGCCCCGTCGTAAGCCTGCGGCGCGAAAGGTTGCAGCGGGTGGCGCAGCGTCAGCCGCGCCGCCAGGTCCTCGCCGCACATCGCCGACAGGCTGTCCATCAGCTCCGCCACCAGCGGCGACGGCGGCAAGGTTTCGCCGCTGCGCGCCGACTGGCCGACATAGGACAGATACAGCGTCTGGCGCGCCGACAGGATGGCCTCCAGAAACAAGTAGCGGTCGTCGAAGCGGCGCGAGCGGTCGCCGCGGCGCGGGTGGCGCGCCACCAGGTCGAAGCTGACCGGGCGCTCGTCGCGCGGGTAGGCGCCGTCGTTCATGCCGATCAGGCACAGCGCCTTGAAGGGGATGGAGCGCATCGGCACCATCGCGCAGAAGGTGACGCCGCCGGACAGGAAACCCTGCGCCGAAGCCGCGCCCAGCTGGCGCAGCAGCCAGTCGCGCACCACCGCCAGCCCCACCGGCGCGTCGAAACCGGCCAGTTCGGCGTCCTCCGCCAGCTCGGCGAAGGCCGCGCGCAGCATTTCCAGCGCCGCCTCGTCGTCGCCCTCGGCCAGGAACAGCCGCTCGCAGGCCAGATGCAGCCGCTGCGCCCACTGCCGCGGCGAGGCCGGCTGACGCCATTCCCGCGCCAGTTCGTCCAGCGCGTCGTAACAGTCGGCGAAGCGCGCCAGCACTTCGCCCAGCTGCCCCTGGGCGCCGGTGTGCGGCAGCAGTCCGGCGAACAGCCCGGCCTCGTCGCCGGCCAGCGCCGGCGGCAGCACCGTGCCCAGCAGCAGCCGGTCCAGCCCCCAGCGCCAGGTGTACAGTGGATCGGCCGGCAGCCCCAGCTGCGCCTTGTGGACGGCGTCGCGCCCCCAGCGGATGCCGGCGCCGCGCACCCAGTCCTGGATGAAGGGCAGGTCGGCGTCGGCCAGATCGAAGCGCGCCAGCAGCGCCGGGCTGTCCAGCAAGGCCAGCACCGCGTCGGCGCCGAAGCGCGAATCGGCCAGTTGCAGCACCGCGGCGAAGGTGGACAACAGCGGCTGTTCGCGCTCCACCCGGCGGTCGGCGATGCTGTAGGGGATGTTGGGCGCGTCGTCGCGGCGGCCGAACACCGCGTCGATGTACGGCGCATAGGCGTTGATGTCCGGGGTCAGCACCGCCACGTCGGCCGGACTGAGCTGGGGATCGTCGGCGAACATGGCCAGCAGCCGGTCCTTCAGCACCTCCAGCTCGCGCATCGGACCGTGGCAGGCGTGCAGCTGCACTGAGTGGTCGTCCGCCGCCATCGGCCGCGGCTGCGCCGCCGGCTCGTTCAACTGCAGGATGTCGCGCTGCAGCCGCGCGAGCAGGCTGTCGCCCTTGGGCGCGGCGAACAGGGGACGCGCGTCCAGCTCGGAATCGGCGGCGATCAGCTCGAAGAAGTCCCGCCCCTGCTTGCCCAGCGACGCCAGCAGCGGATGGCCGTCGCTGGCGAACAGGTCGCCGGCCTGGCGCAGCTTGAGCTTGCGGCGGGCGTCGACGATGTCCCCCCAGTAGGCTTCGCAGGGATTGAGGGTGAACAGGCAGACGTCGGTCAGCTCCGCCAGCCGCTTGACCAGCGCCAGGTACATCGGCGCCAGGCTGGCGATGCCGAACAGCGTCACCCGCGCCGGCAGGTGCTCGCTTTTCAGCTGGGCGAAGAATTCGTCCAGCATGCGCACGCGGTGGCGGCCGGGATCGCTCTCGGCCAGCCGGCGCCACAGCGCCGCCTGCCAGGCCTCGTCCTCGCCCAGGCCAAGCAGTTCGCCGCGCCCCCAGGCGCGGATCCAGTCCGGGCGGAACACCAGGTACTGATCGAAGATGTCGGCGATCTTGCCCGATAGCTCGAAAGCCGCGCCCTCGCCGCCCTCCAGGTAATGGCACACCGGGCCAAAGGGCTCGCCCCGCAGCGTGGGCAGCAGCGCCAGCAAGCGCCAGGCCAGCACCTCCGGCACGAAGGCGGACTTGCGTGGCAAGTCCGGCATCACCTTCTGCATCAGCCGCCAAGCGAAGGCCGCCGGCAGCACGAAATCGACATTGGCCGCCACGCCGGCCTGGCGCGCCAAGTCCAGCGTGATCCAGCGCCCCATGCCGCGGCTCTGCACGATGACGGTTTCCGCGGCAAAGGGATCGGCGAGCGGCATCGCCTGGGTCATGCCGCAGAACAGCTCGCCCAGTTGCTCGAGACGGTTGGATTGGTAAAGGAACAGCATGGAATAGGATGGCAGCGGCCGGGAGCGGATATGGCCGGATTGTAGCATCGCGCGCCGGCCGCGCCTGCGGCAAGCGCAACGCATTGCGCCCGCGGCGCGGAATCATGACAAAGGATTATCCATTGACGACGGTCAATATCCGCCCCGCTTAAAAAGCATTCAATTCCGCCATGACGATGCCCATGCCATCCTCCGCCGGCCCCCGCCCGCCCGAACGCGCTACAAATCGCCGCCGCCGCCGTGTACCATGGCGGGCGTCGGCGCCTCCCGCGCCTCCTCAGGCTTCCGTCCATGTATCCCTACCTGATCGTCAAGCACGCCCATATGGGCTTCGCCTTCCTGTCCATACTTTTGTTCGCCGCGCGCGGCGGGCTGATGCTGAGCGGCCGCCAGCATCTGCTGGCCATGAAACCATTGCGCATCCTGCCGCATCTGATAGACACCCTGCTGCTGGCCTGTGCCATCGCACTGGTGGTGATGGGCGGCTGGCCGGTGCTGCACAGCCCCTGGCTGCTGGCCAAGATCGCCGGCCTTGTCGCCTACATCGTGCTGGGCAGCATCGCGCTGCGCCGCGGCGCCACGCCCAAAAGCCGGCTGCTGGCCTTTGTCGCCGCGCTGGCGGTGGTGGCCTATATCCTGCTGGTTGCCCGCACCAAGATGGCGCTGCCGCTGCTGTAAGCCGCATCGCCGCCCTTGACTGCGCCCGATGCGGACGCTAGGACACAGTAGGGGCGCGACACCCTCGCCGGCTGTCTCCACGTCCCTGCAGGGCGCCCTTCCGCTCCCAGCAATCGATGTCGGAGCCCGCGGCCAGATGACTCCCCCGGCACATCCCCTTTCTCCTGCGCCGCCGCCGCGCGGCTTCTCCCTGCTGGAGCTGCTGATCGCGCTGGCGGTGGCGGCGCTGATCGTCGGTTTCGCCGTTCCCGGCTATCAGGGCTATATGCAGCGCAGCCGGCGCAGCGACGCGCTGGACGCGCTGTACCAGCTGCAGCAGGCGCAGTTGCGCTACCGCGGCTTCCACCCGGCCTACGCCAAGGATCTGGCCGAACTGAAAACCCCGTTCGGCGGCGGCAGCCGCCAGGGCTATTACCAGTTGTCCACCGGCAGCGCCGGCGATCCCGCCTCCAGCTACTTCGTCCAGGCCACCGTCCGCGAAGGCGGCGCCCAGGCCGGCGACAGCGAGTGCCGGCAAATCACCCTCACCCAGCGCCAGCACACGGTTAGCCTGACGCCTCTGCCCTGCTGGGGCAAACGATGAGGCCGCCCGCCCGCGGTGTCACCTTGCTGGAGCTGCTGGTGGTGATCACCCTCGCCGCCCTGCTTCTGGCCCTGGCGCTGCCGGCTCTGGGCCGCTGGATCGCGGGCCAGCAGCTGCAGAGCGCGCTGGACGACATCACCCACAGCCTGGAGCTGGCGCGCAAGACCGCCACCACGCGCCAGAAGCTGGTGTGGGTGGAGTTCAGCCGGGATGGCGCCGGCTGGCTGCTGCGGGTATCGGAGCACAAGAGCGGCAAAGGCTGCGACGCCGGACGCGATCTGAGCTGCATCGGCAGCGCGCAGCACGCCGGCATCGCCCTCAGCCGGCCAGGCCAGGCCCTGGCGCTGAAGCTGGCGTTCTCCCCGCTGCGCGGCATGCCGCAAAACCCCGATGGCAGCTTGCTGACCGAAACCGAGCTGCAACTGAGCCGGCCTGCCTGCCGGCCAGCGCGCCTGCGGCTGCTGGCCACCGGATTGATCAGCAGCGAGGCCGGCACATGCTTCTGAGGCGCGCGCGCGGCATCAGCCTGTTGGAATTGCTGGTGGGCATGACCATAGGCCTGCTGCTGCTGCTGGCGGTGTCCGGCCTGCTGGTCAACCTGCTGGGCAGCCAGGCGCGCGAGCGGCGCCAGATCCGGCTGGGCGCGATGGTGGACGCCTCGCTGTCGCTGATGGCGATGGAGCTGCGCCGCGCCGGCTACTGGGACAGCGACGGCGGAGCCGGGACTAATCCCTATGGCCGCATCTATATCGAACAAAGTGGCCACTGCCTGCGCTACGGCTATGACACCCCGCCCAACCAACCCAAGGGGGGGCAGCGCTACTTCGCTTTCCGCCTGAAGCTGGACGATGCCCAGCGCGGCCGGCTGCAGCGGCTGAGCGCGGACGAGGCCGGCTGGAAATGCGACGCCGCCGATGCGAAATGGGACGATCTGAGCAAGCCGGACATCGGCATCATCGACACGCTGCGCTTTACCGAGGACCGCTCGGACCACGCGATCGGGGTAGAAGTGGCGGCGCACACGCCGCCGGGCGGCGAAGAGGAGAAGCTGGATATCCGCACCAGCATCGCGCTGCGCAACCGCCCCGCCGTGGAGGTGAGATGAAGCCCCTCCGCCAGCGCGGCCTGGCCACGCTGTTCACCGTGCTGACGCTGCTGGCCGTCGCCAGCCTGGTGTTGATCGCCGCCTCGCGCCAGCTGCTGCTGGCCCACGCCAACGCGCAGAACCAGCACCGCTACCACCAGGCGCTGGACTATGCCGAGGAAGGCCTGAACCAAGCGCAGGCCGCGCTGGCCGCCGGCATGCCACTGCGCGGCACCGAACGCTACCAGCTGGCGCAGACCGAAATCCTGCCCAATCTGATCCGCCTGTCCAGCACCGGCCTGTACGACGGCCACCGCGTCACGGTGCAGCGCACCATCAGGCTGGGCGGCCGCGGAGCGGACAGCCCGGTCGCGCTGGCCATCATCGGCGACCTGGACCTCAGCGGCGCAGTCGACCTGCTCAGCGACAAGCCGGTGGAGATGGCGGTGGACGGCAAAGTCGCCCTCAGCGGCTCGATCAACGGCATCTCCACGCTGCAAAGCACCGGCGACATCGCCATCAATGGCCCGCAAACCATCAACACCCTGCACTCCAACGGCAATATCGAGCTGGCCAACGGCCGCTACCAAACTGTGAAGGCGGTGGGCAATCTGACGCTGCGCGGCGACGCCGCCATCGCCCAACTGGCGCGGGTCAACGGCAATGCCCAGTTCCTAAGCAGCCCGGGCATGGATCCGGCCGTGCGCGCGGCCGAGGTGAAAGGCGACGTCAAAATCGATATGGGCGGCGCCCGCTTCGGCCGGCTGGACACCGAAGGCAAGGTGGAGATCCATCAGTCCGGCGGCATGGAGGCGCTGCAGGCGCGCGGAGACCTGTCGATCCAGGGCTGGGGCGCGCCGATATCCGGCGCCATCGCCGGCCACGCCAACTTCAACGCCAACAATCCGGACATTCGCGTCATCCAAGATCCCAAGCTGCAGATCAAGCTGGAGCCGGTGCCTATGCTGCAAATCGACCGGCCGCGCATAGACGCATTCGACTTCAAGAACGAGGCGCACTACCGCTTCGAGTTCGACCATGGCCGCATCCAGGTGATGGTGCGCAAGGTGCACGGCCTGGACGACGGCGTCTACCGGCTGGGACTGTCGCCCGACAGCCAGCTGCCCAACTACCTGTGCCGCGACACCGACAACCAGGGCCGCTGCAAGAGCGGCGCACCGGCGCAGCTGATCTGCAAGGGCCACGCGCCGCAGAACGACTGCTTCGCCGGCAGCCGCCCCGGCCAGTGGCGGCTGGACAGCCGGACCATGGCGCCGGGCATCCTGTGGTTCGACGGCAATCTGGAAGTGGGCAACGGCGTTTACCACAACAGCTTCATCGCCAGCGGCAACATCGCCACCAGCGGCCAGCACAGCAGCTACGCGGTGAACTACGCCGGCGCGATAGGCATCTGCCGCAACAACGACTTTCCCGCGCTGTATCCGGAAGACGACTGCCGCCTGGGCGTGTTCAAGGGCAAGCCGATAGGCAATGCGGTGCTGCTGGCCGGCGGCTACGCGGGTGGCGGCTACCAGGGCGGCGACATCACGCTGGGCGCCTCCAGCCAGGTGCACGGCAACGTCTGGGCCGGCAATATGCTGTTTTCCGGCGGCAGCACCACCATACACGGCTACGTCACCGCCGCGCGGCAAGGTCGCGCCGGCGCCGGCCAGCCCCACCGCTGGGGCGCCAGCACCACCATAGACCTGCGCAACCTGCCGGAATCGTTCCAGCCCGGTAGCCAGCCCGACAACGGCGGCGGCAATGGCAAGCGCGCAGTGGAAGCGCTGCCCTACAGCTGGATGGACAGCGAATGATGAAGCCCGGCGCGCACCGCGGCTTCACGCTGCTGGAAATGATGATCAGCCTGCTGGTGCTGGCGGTGGGAGTGCTGGGCCTGCTCAGGCTGCAGACCGAACTGCTGCACAGCCAGATCGCCGCCAACGACTACAACGCCGCCACCAATCTGGCGCAAGCGGTGCTGGAGCAAAGGCACAGCGGCGGCTGCCGCCGGCCCGACTATGCCCCAGCAGCGGCCAGCGGCACCCTCTCGCGCTTCCAGTGCCGCAGCCGCGCCGCCAGCGGCACGATCAGCGTGGACGTGCGCTGGGTGGACAGCCAGGGCGACAGCGATACCCTCAGCCTGAGCGCGCCGGAGCGGCTGGCCGGCGACTGATCGGTGCGCTTGACCCAGAACAAAGGCCGGGGTTGTCGCTTCTGATACTGTCGCCGCATTTCCCTCACCCTGCGACTTCCCCATGCCTGCCAGTCAGCAACTGCCGGAACTGGTGTGTCCGGCGGGCAGCCTGCCCGCGCTGAAGGCCGCCGTCGACCACGGCGCCGACACCGTGTATTTCGGCCTGAAAAACGACACCAACGCCCGCAACTTCGCCGGTCTCAACTTCGACGACCACACCGCCCGCATCGGCATCCGCTACGCGCATGAGCGCGGCCGCCAGGTGCTGATGGCCATCAACACCTATGCCCAGGGCGGCGACATCAGCCGCTGGCAGCGCGCGGTGGACCAGGCCGCCGATCTGGGCGTGGACGCGGTGATCCTGGCCGACATGGGCCTGCTGTCCTACGCCAGCCGCCGCCATCCCGATTTGCGCCTGCACCTGTCGGTACAGGGCTCCGCCACCAATTACGAAGCCATCCGGCTGGCGCAGGAGTTATTCGGCATCCGCCGCGCGGTGCTGCCGCGGGTGCTGACGCTGGAGCAGGTGCGCCAGGTGATAGAGCACAGCGACGTCGAAATCGAAGTGTTCGGCTTCGGCAGCCTGTGCGTGATGGTGGAGGGCCGCTGCCTGCTGTCCAGCTACGCCACCGGCGAGTCGCCGAACTCGCACGGCGTCTGTTCGCCGGCCAAGTTCGTAGAATGGCGGCACACCCCGCGCAGCCTGGACGCCCGCCTCTCCGGCATCCTGATCGACCAGTACACCCCAGACCAGCCGGCCGGCTATCCCACACTGTGCAAAGGCCGCTTCGAAGTGCAAGGCGACACCTATTACGCGCTGGAGGAGCCCACCAGCCTGAACGTGCTGGCCATGCTGCCCCAGTTGCTGGACATCGGCGTGGCGGCGATCAAGGTGGAAGGCCGCCAGCGCAGCCCGGCCTACGTCGGCCAGGTCACCCGCATCCTGCGCGAGGCGCTGGACGCCGCCGGCCGCGAACGCCAGCGCTTCGCGCTGCAACCGGCCTGGCAGCAAGGTCTGGCCAAGGTGGCAGAGGGGCGGCAGCAAACGCTGGGCGCCTACGACCGGCCATGGAAATGAGCGCGCCCATCATGGGAACCAGCATGCCCACCATTCCTCTCAAGCTCGCCCTCGGTCCGGTGCTGTTTTTCTGGCACCGCGACGACATCCTGCGCTTCTACGCCGAAGCCGCCGACTGGCCGCTGGACACCCTCTATCTGGGCGAAGTGGTGTGCGGCCGCCGCCAACAGCTGCGCAGCCAAGACTGGATCGCCCTGGCCGCCGAGCTGGCCGCCGCCGGCCGTGAAGTGGTGTTGTCCTGCCAAGCGCTGCTAGAGAGCGAATCCGACCTCAAGCGGCTGCGCAGGCTGGCGGACAACGGTCAGTTGGCCATCGAAGCCAATGATCTGGGCGCCGCCCGCCTGGCCCGCGAGCGGAACCTGCCCTTCGTCGCCGGCCCCCATTTGAACATCTACAACGCCGACACCCTGGCCGTGATGCATTCGCTGGGCGCCTACCGCTGGCTGCCGCCGGTGGAAATGAGCCGCGACATCCTGGCCGCGGTGCTGACAGCCGCCCGCCGCCGGCAACTGGACATCGAAACCGAAGTCTTCGCCTGGGGCCGGCTGCCGCTGGCGCTGTCCTCGCGCTGCTTCACCGCCCGCCACTACCAGCTGAACAAAGACGACTGCCAGTTCCGCTGCCTGGAACATCCAGACGGGCTCAGGCTGTCCACCCGCGACGGCCAAGGCTTCCTCGCCATCAACGGCACTCAGACCCTGTCCGATGGTTGCCAAGCGCTGCTGCAGCATCTGTGCGGGATGGCGGCAATCGGCGTGGATCGGGTGCGGATCAGCCCGCAGGCCCAAGAAACCGGCGCCGTGGTACGCGCCTTCCGCCAAGTGCTGGACGGCCAGAGCGAAGTGGCCGGCCTGATGACGGAGCTGAGCCGCCTGGCGCCCGGACTTCCGGTAGACGGCTATTGGCGCGGCCAGGCCGGCATCCATCCGCTGGAGAACCATCATGCGCATTCCTGAGCGGCCGCTGCCCGGCGGTATCGCCAAGCTATTGGCGCGCCTGCCCGCCGCGCCGCCCAGCTGGCTTCTGGTGGCCGGGCTCAACCAATTGCTCAGCCGCGGCATCCTCCCCGCCGACATGGACCTGCTGGCGGGCAAACGCTTCCGCGTCTGCCTGCAGGATGCGGGTCTGCAGCTGGACTTCAGCGCCGACCAGCGGCGCTTCACGCTGGGCTGCGGCGAACCGGATCTCAAACTCGCCGCCAATTGCGGCGACTTCGCCCGCATGCTGCTGCGCGCGGAAGACCCCGACACCCTGTTCTTCCAGCGCAAATTGAGCATCGAGGGCGACACCGAGCTGGGCCTGATCGTCAAAAACCTGCTGGACAGCGTGGACTGGAGCCAAACCCCGCTAGCCCGCCTGATGGCAGGCTGAAGCCATACCTCTTGCCCCTGCGGATGCGATGGGCTAGCAAGAAGCTAGACCGGCATGAAACAGAGGCGCCATGAGACACTGGCCGTTCAGCACGCGGCGGATAAAGACCGAACTTGCCTTGATCGCGCTTTTCAATCTGATCAGCTTCCTGCTGTTCGTGCATTTCGAGCTGTTCGACAAGCTGGACGACTGGTTCCACAGTCACCCGGACAGCTCGCTGGACGAGGTGTTGCTGATCGGCTTCACGCTGGCGATCTCGATGTCCATCTTCGCCGTGCGCCGCCTTAAGGAGGCCAGCAGCCTGCTCAAGGCGCTGCGGCGACAGGCGGAGCGCGACGAAGTCACCGGCCTGGCCAACCGCCGCCGCGCCAACCAGGCGCTGCAGCGGGAAACCGAGCGCAGCTACCGCAGCGGCCGCCGCTACTCGGTGTTGCTGATCGATCTGGATCATTTCAAGAGCATCAACGACACCCACGGCCACCTGATCGGCGACATGGTGCTGCAGCGTTTCGGCAAGGTATTGCAAAGGCGCGCGCGCCAGCTGGACACCATCGCGCGCTGGGGCGGCGAGGAATTCATCGTCATCTGCCCGGAAACCGAGCAACAAGGCGCGCTGACCCTGGCGGAAAACATCAGCGCGCTCTTGAAGGAAATCGATGTCGCCCCGGTGGCGCAAGTCACCGCCAGCATAGGCGTGGCCACCCTGACCGACGACGACACCCCGGACAGCCTGGTGCACCGCGCCGACATGCATCTATACGCAGCCAAGCAGGCAGGGCGCAACCGGGTGGTCGGCGATGCCCAAACCTCGGAGGCATCGCAGCTGCAGGCGTGAAAAAGCCGGCGCATGGCCGGCTTCGAGCTTGAGGCAAAAGCAGTTCCGTTTCGCGTCAGACCACGCTCTGCAACAGGGCGCTGCGCTTGGCCGAGAGGTCCAGGCCCGGCAGGTCCGCCATGATGTCCGGGTGATCGGCCAGCTTCTCCACCACGAAATCGACGAATACCCGGGTACGCGGCGCGATATGGTCGCGATGCGGGAAGCAGATGTAGATCGACCGCTCCAGCGACACCATGTCGGTCAACACCGGCTCCAACTCGCCGCTACGTATCAAGTGCACCACTTCGTGCCCCGGCAGCTGCGCCACCCCCATGCCCAGGCGGGCCAATTCGGCCACCGCCTCCATGTCGTTCAATGTATAGGTGCCGTTGACTTCCAGCGGGATGCGCTCGCCCTTGCGGTCGAACTCCCACTTGAACAGGCGGCCGGAAGTCGGAAACTGGAAATTGATGCAATCGTAGCCGCCCAACTCCTCCGGAGAGGAAGGCCGACCATGCCGATCCCAGTAATCCGGCGACGCCACCACGTACAGCGGCATCTGCGCCAGATTGCGCGCCACCATCCGGCTGTCCGGCATCATGCCGGTGCGCACGCCGACATCGTAGCCGTCCTCGATCAGATCGCTAAAATGGTCGTCCAGGCCGAAAAACACCCGGACCTTAGGATAGCGTTCACAGAACTCGCCCATGATGGGCAGAATGAAGCGCCGGCCAAAGGAATTGGGCATGCTGACCCGCAAATGGCCGGCGGGCTCGTCCCGGCTGGCCTTCAGCTGATTGATGGCCGAATCCAGATTGTTGACGGGCCCCCGGCACTGCGCATAGAAACGGCGGCCATCCTCGGTCAGCGTCAGCTGGCGGGTGGTTCGGTTGAACAGGCGAACTTCCAGTTCCTGTTCCAGACGGGCAATACTCTGGCTGATGGCAGCCGGCGATACGCCGAGCTTGCGCGCGGCGTCCGAGAAACTGCCGTTTTCGGCCGTGGTCATGAAGACCATGAGAGCTTTTAAGGTATCCATAAGCGGGGCGATTCCTGAACTGGCGTGTATGCTTGCCGATCCAGCGGATTAAGCGACAAGCACAACCGTCCGCAGAATTATATGTATTTTCTTTAAAAAGATTACATCAATTCTGTACAGTATTAAAGGATATATTTTAAATTAAACCGTGATCACAACTCCGGTCGCACCATCTGCAAATCCCACATCCCCGATCCGCCATTCCGATCTATCATGCCAATCGGCTCCAGATCTTGCTTTATCGCTATTTTATGCGATGCAATTATGCGCTTTTAAGCGTTTGCTTGCCAGAATTTATTAGCCTTTGCTTACAACTTATGCCGATGACCTTGCATCGCATGCGACATGCGTCACCAAGCTAAGTAAAATTTTGCCCGCATCAAAACATAAACAAATACTTATATGTAAAGTAACACCAGACCATGCCCCAGCAAGATCGGCATCTGCGCGCGCCACGCAGAACCGTGGCAATCTGCCTAGAAAAAGTCAAATCATTTACACTGTTAACATGTTTCTATTTGTAACGAATGAATTTATGACAAATAAAATGATGAATTATCAGTAATTTTCCTAGGATTTTTGCTGCTGCAAATTTGGTATACTCGACGACGAAAAAAACAACAATTCATATGACTTCTAGTGAGCCTAGTCTTACATGCAAGGAGCATGTGAGCTACTATCTGCCTGTGTAAACCCACAAGACCAAGGAAGACTCGCTCATGGTGATCGCAAAACCCATCAATGCAAGACCGCTCCCGGCCGGCCTGACCGCGTCGCAGCAATGGACTTTGTTGGAGTGGATCCACATGGCTGGTCACATCGAGACCGAGAACGAACTCAAGATCTTCCTTGACCAGGTCCTATCTCAGGCCCCTTCCGAACGCATCGTGCTGGCCCTCGGACGCCTCAACAATCAAAACCAGATTCAACGGCTGGAAAGAGTGTTGAATGTCAGCTACCCGACAGAATGGTTGGATCAGTATATGAAGGAAAACTACGCCCAACACGATCCCATCATGCGCATTCACGTCGGCCAGGGACCGGTAATGTGGGAAGAACGCTTCAACCGTGCCAAAGGGGCCGAAGAAAAACGATTCATCGCAGAAGCCAATCTCAACGGAATGGGCAGCGGCGTCACCTTCAGCGCCGCCTCCGAACGCAACAACATCGGCAGCATACTGTCGCTAGCTGGCCGTGAACCTGGCCGCAACGCCGCGCTGGTGGCGATGCTGAACTGCTTGACGCCCCATCTGCACCAGGCGGCCATCCGCATCGCCAATCTTCCTCCGGCCTCTCCGAACAATATGCCGCTATCGCAACGCGAGTACGACATCTTCCACTGGATGAGCCGCGGCAAAACCAACTGGGAAATCGCCACCATCCTCGACATCAGCGAGAGGACAGTGAAGTTTCACGTCGCCAACGTGATCCGCAAGCTTAATGCGAATAATCGCACTCATGCCATTGTATTGGGCATGCACCTGGCAATGCCACCCTCGATCGTAACGAACGAATAACTTCGCCGCGCATTGCCTCCCAATCAAAGTAGCCGGCCATGGACAGCACGCCGCCATCAAGCGGGCGTGGGACACCTACTGGCCGAATTGGGAAACCTAGCGTCACAAGTCGGCGGTACATGCAAGGCTCCACGACGAAATACATCCAACGGATGTTGTTCCACTGCGCCCATTGCCACAAGCTGAGATATAACAATCTGGATGCAGGAGCTGTCAGTCTCCCTCCCAATTCCGTCGCATCCACCGCAAAACGCGATATTTCGGCGCTGCGCGCCCCTTTCCGGAGTATTTCATCCGGCACTAGCAGCCTTGAGAAATCTCGCTCCAACATGTATCGCTCGGTGCCAGGCGTAAACCTTACCGACCCTACCACTCGTCCTTCCAGGAAAATCGCCAGATTGTCGGAAACAGCATCGTACTCATCGTGGTCCAGCCCACTATCGCATACGGGCAACCAGTGTAGCTTCTCGCGGAAAATCTTGTGCCTGAATACCAGCAGATCAGACATAGTTCGCTCGTCCGCGACACGATCCAGTACCAAACCATCCAACTGCAACGGATAAAACTGTTTCACTTAAGCCTCCTGATTTTGGTTGTTTGTGGGCAGGAGGAAATGTAAAACTAGTACGAAAGACCTGAATCTGTCCTATGGAACAGGTTTTCTACTTAGCAAGACAATCTATAAATAAAAATTGCTACAAAATATCAACTCAAAAATCTTGTCGATCCGACAATTCTTGCACCATTCCCTCTATCTTTGCCTCATCAAACACCCTGAAGCAGGATTCAGGACGAACAAGTTCACCGTCGCAAGGGACTCCAGGCTGTTTTTTTTGCTACATTTAGGTCTTTGCCATCCACTTCAAGCCATGACCGCCTTTACCAGTTGCAACCCCGCCACCGGCGAAGTCTGCTTCACGCGCCCCGCCTGGAATGACGCCACACTCGCACATAGCCTGACTCGACTGCGCCACGCCCAACTCGCCTGGGCAGGGCTGACCATAGACCAGCGCGCCAGCCATTTGCTGGGCCTGGCTGACCAATTGGCCATGCAGCGCGAGACGCTAGCCGACCTGATCACGCTGGAAGTTGGCAAGCGCACCGGGGAATGCCTGGCCGAGATCGACAAATCGGTGCAACTGATCCGCTACTACGCCGAACTGGCGCCGGCCCTCCTGTCTCCCCAGAACATTCCGACTCAGGCCAGCCGCAGCGGCGTGGCTTTCGAGCCACTGGGCCTGGTCATCGCGGTGATGCCCTGGAACTATCCGATCTGGCAAGTGCTGCGCTTTGCCATTCCGGCCTTGATGGCCGGCAACGCCTGCTTGGTCAAACCCGCGCCTTCGGTGCCGCAGTGCAGCCAGCTCTTGCTCGACGTCGTCCATCAAGCTGATCTTGCCGTACTGGAAATGGCCTGGATTGAAACCGATCTGGTCGAAGAGGCGATACGGCATTGCGATGCAGTCGCCTTTACCGGCTCCACCCATACTGGCCGGGTGATCGCCTCTCTGGCTGGCAGGCATCTGAAGAAAACCGTACTGGAGCTGGGCGGCAGCAACCCTTTCATCGTGCTCGCCGACGCCGACATCCGGACCGCGGCCCGCGATGCCGCCAACTCGCGCTTCCGCGATGCGGGCCAAAGCTGCAATGCCGCCAAACGGATGATTGTGGTGCCGGAGATAGCGGATGCCTTTGTCGAAGCCTTCTGCGCCGAAGCCGGCAAGCTCAAGGCCGGCGATCCGCGTTCGCCCGATACCACGCTGTCTCCGCTGACCCGGGCCGACCTGCGCGAAGCGCTGCATGCGCAAGTTTTGGACGCTTGCCATCATGGCGCCCAACTCCGGCTGGGCGGACAGATGCCTCATACGCCCGGTTTCTTCTACCCAGCCACGGTGCTGGACCACGTCAACCCATCCTGCCGCATCTACCATGAAGAAGTCTTTGGGCCGGTCGCCGGCATACTGCGCGCGCGCGATGAGGCCGACGCGCTGCGGCTGGCCAACGACACGCCGTTTGGCCTGGGTGCCAGCATCTACAGCGCCGACGACGAGCGCGCCTGGCAACTGGCCAGGCGAATAGAAGCGGGCAGCGTGTTCATCAACCGTCACACCAGTTCCGATCTGCGCCTGCCTTTCGGCGGCGTCAAGGCGTCGGGTTATGGCCGCGAGCTGTCCGAGTTCGGGTTATACGAGTTCGTCAACGTGAAAACCTACTGGCAAAAATAGCCAGGCAAGAAAAAAGGGGCCAAGGGCCCCTTTCCCACATCTCCGCACAAGCAACTAGTGCAAGCGCGCCACGCTCTGCGACAACGGCACCCCAGCCTCGCGCAGGCAGTCAGACAGATCGCGCCAGCTGGCCTCCCGATCCGGCGCCACGTCCGGCACCAGCAACCAGGGCACCCGCGCCGCGATCTCGTCATTGCCCTTCACTCGCAGCGAGACTTCATAGCCCTGGATTTCCGGCTGATACTCGGCCACCGCCTCCAACTTGTCTATCCCGCCCTGGCTGGCGGCCAGCAGCGCCGCCGATACGCCCAGGCGCTTGCGGTTCCAGGCGTGCATGCCGCTGGATAAAGCATCCCACCAGGGCAGAGGCGCGAACAGTTCGGCCTCGCCGTACTCCATCTCAGCCGCAATCGCCTGCTGCACCAGCGGCATCGAGGCGTCCAGCGCCTTGCGCGCCAGCCGGCGCGCCTTGTCCATAGGCAAGGCGCCGCGCTCCACCAGGAAAGGAATCCAGGCCATCACCAATTGCGAATCGTTGGTCTTGCGCGCGGCGTCGTAAGTGGCGCGCGAAGCTTCCGGACTCAAGGGCGCGAAATCGCAGCCGGCATCCATGATGGGCGCCAGCTGGACCATATCCTGGCAGGCGCGCTCATTGAGCATGTCCACGGTGAACAACGTGGGGGAAATCCATAGAATGGACTTCTCCGGTACCTCCAGTGCGTCCGCCAACGCCACTTCCAGTTGCTCCAGGCGCGGGAAGTGCCACCAGACGCCGCCCTGGCTGCGGGAAAAGGCAAAAGGCAGCGCCCACAATTCGAACGACACCACGGTGCCGTCCTTGCGGATCACTTCGGGGAAGGCCACCGCGTCGCGCGCGCTGTTCACCAGCAGCTGACGCGCAGCCGGCTCCGCCTGCAGGGCCAGCTGCGCCTCGGTGAATACCGCCTGATCGCCAGCCATCAGCGCCATTTGCACCGCCGCCGCCAGTTGCATTCCCTCCATCGGCTTGCCGACCGCCAGGCGGGCTTTGTCCACCAATTGTCCGATCGCCTGCTGGCGCTCGGCCGGCGGCAGGGGCTTGGTCGGACCGGTGCGCATTTCGCGCGGTTCCGGACCGGCTGCATCGCGCTCGGCATAAGCCTTGTGCAGCCTCTGGTAAGTCCTCATCGCCTCATCGCAGATTTCCTGCAATTCGCCGACGCTGGGCTCGATTTCGCCGTAAAAATTGAAGTCGAACAGGCGCAAACGCAGATTGCAGAGATAGACGGTCAAATTCTCCGACTCATCGAACAATACCGCGCTCGCCAGGCCATCGCGCTCGCGGCCCGGAAAGTCGGTATCGTCATTGCCCACCAGCCTGCAGATGAAGGCGGGGGACTCGGTATGCACCAGGTACTCGGCACCCTCCAGCCCCTGCTCATCGACGGCATCGCCGAAGATGAAACGGTTGGGCAGGAAAGGCTCACCCCGGATGCGGGCATTGCGCGGCAGAGATTTCATTAGGCGACACTATCAACGGTTACAGGCATCCATTGTAGCGCCGCCAACAGCTGGCATGAAGTCCGCTGCGCGATTTCGGCCCCGCATTGCAACAATCTGCGCCAGACTGCAACGCTGCCGCCCTTCGCCATCGAAGTTTTGCTCGTCCAGCCAGCTCTCCAGCGCCGCCCGCCGCGCCGGCCATTCGTGATCCAGGATGGAAAACCAGGCAGTGTCGCGGTTGCGGCCCTTGTTGGTACGCGCCTGGCGGAACAGGCCCTCGAAAGTGAATCCCAGCCGCAACGCCGCCTTTACCGACGGCGAGTTCTGCGCATCGCACTTCCATTCATAGCGACGGTAGCCCAGCGCAAACGCTTCGCGCATCATCAGGTACATCGCCTCGGTCGCCAGGCGGCTGCGTTGCAAGCGCGGCGAGAAATGCAGGAAACCCACTTCGATGCTGCCATCCGCCGGCGCGATCCGCAGATAGCTGGCCAGCCCGATCGCGACGCCATCCGTCTGATCGACGATGGCGTAGAATTGCGGATCACCCTGCGCAATATGTTCGCCCATCCAGTCCTCCCAGCTCTCAAGCGTCGGGAAGGGACCATGGCTGAGATAAGTCCAGTTGGCGCCGCCGGGCATCTGATGCAGGGCGTCGAATAGCTGTCCGCCGTGCCTCGCCACATCCAGCGGCTCCACCCGACAGTATTGCCCCGCCAAGATTTTGTGCGGCGGATGCCGCGCGCCGCTCCAATCAGGCACCGGGGAACCGACCGCTTGCCCCAAGGCGTTTATCTCCGCTGGCTGCACCAGCTGCTGCCAATCAGCAAACATCGCACATCTCCTTGCCGCAGCCTGCCCCGCGGGTGGTGGCGTAGCCATCGCGCTTCCACCAATCCAGTCCACCCTGCAACTCCTTCACCGTGAAACCAAGCTGCGACAGCCTCAACGCGCCCTTGGTGGAGGCATTGCAGCCGATTCCATCGCAGAAGGCCACCAGCGTCACATCGCGCGGCAAATCCGCGCAGCTCTCCGCCGTCATCAGCCGGTGCGGCCGATTGATTGCTCCCGGGATGCTTTCATCGGCAAAGGCTTCCGCGCTGCGCGCATCCACCAGCAAGATGGAGGCGTCGCCTTGCGACAGCGCCAAAGCGATATCGGCGGCATCGATTTCATACGTCAGCTTGGCGGCGTAAAACTCTTGCTGGCTGATCACGGCGTTTCCTTTGCTTATTGGGAGTGCTGCTATCCTATGACCAAAGTCATCTTGCAGACAGCACCACCTTGGCGTTCTGAATGGAACCACTTTGAACAACGACTGGATCTGCGATTACCTCAGGCCGCGCCTGAAAAGAAACCAGCCGGACAATCTGTCGCGCCAGCTATATCGGCAATTGCAAGAGCTGATACGCACCGGGCGACTGCCCGGCAACAGCTCGCTGCCCGCCAGCCGCGCACTGGGCAAAGCATTGTCATTAGGCCGCAATACCGTGCTGGCGGCCTATGATCAGTTGATCGCGGAAGGCTATTTGGAAAGCCGGCATGGCTCCGGCACCTATGTCTGCGACGCCTTCCTCGCCAAGCCGCCGGCGGTCAGCATCCCCCGGCCGCGTCAGCTTTCCGCCCGCGGCCAACATCTGGTGGAGTACAGCCGGCTTCCCACCGGCAAGCTGGGCGCTTTTGTGCCTGGGCTGCCAGAGCTGGAACAATTTCCGTATCGCCAATGGCAGCAATGTCTGACAAGACAGCAGCGCCAATCGCCGCTGGAGTGGCTGCATTACCAGCATGGCGGCGGGCTGCCCGAGCTGCGAGCCATTCTAAGCCAGTATCTCTACCTGACACGCTCTGTGCGTTGCAGCCCGGAACAGCTAGTCATCGCCTCGGGGGCACAAAGCGCGCTGGGGCTGTTGGCCCAATTGCTGGCAGAGCCCGGCGAGATTGCCTGGCTGGAGGAGCCCGGCTATAGCGGCGCCCAGGCGGCAATGCGGGCCGGCGGCCTGCTCTGTCATCCGGTTGGCGTCGATAGGCATGGCTTGCAGATCGATCCGCAAGCGCCGGCTCCGCGCCTGATCTATGTCACCCCATCGCATCAATACCCCACCGGAGCCGTCATGAGCCTGGAACGGCGCCTGCAATTGCTGGCAAGCGCCAGGCAGCACGACAGCTGGATAATAGAAGACGACTACGATAGCGAATTCTGCTATAGCGCCAATCCGCTGGCGGCTTTGCAGGGGCTGGATCAGGACAATCGCGTCATCTACCTAGGCACCTTCAGCAAAGTGATGTTTCCGGCGATGCGGCTGGCCTATCTGGTGTTGCCGCCGGAACTGGTGGACCCTTTCCGCCGCTGCCAGGCCAGGCTGCTGGGTGAAACCTCTTATCTGCAGCAGGCTGCGGTCGCCGACTTTATCGAGCGGGGCTACTTCGCGCGCCATATCCGCAATATGCGCGCGCTCTATTTGCGCCGGCAGCAATTGCTGCGCCACGCATTGAAGCAATATTTGGGCGATGCACTGCCGATAGCCGGCGGCCAAGCCGGCATGCATCTGCTGGCGACACTGCCGAATGGCTTTGACGAATGGGAGTTGCAACAGGCCGCCGCACAACAAGGGCTGTGGCTGCGGCCGCTGGCGCGCCACTTCCTGAATCCCCCCACCAGCAGCGGATTGGTGCTGGGCTATGCGGGAATTGCAGATCAGACTATCCTGCCCTCAGTCCAACAACTCGCAAGACTACTGGGAGCCCGCCTGAAATGAACAAGCCGACTCTACTAGTCAGCGCCTGCCTGCTGGGGCAACCCGTGCGTTACGATGCCCAGTCCAAACCCATGCCAGAGCAGGACTGGCGCTTATTGCGCCAACAGTTCGACTTGATCCCGGCCTGCCCTGAGTGCTTGGGCGACCTGCCCACCCCGCGGCCGGCGGCCGAAATCGTCGGCGACAATGGTGCAGCGGTGTTGCGCCGACAAGCCCAGGTCAAGACCGCGCAAGGCCTGGATGTCAGCCAGGCCTTTGTTGCGGGAGCGAAAATGGCGCTGGACATCGCCCGCCAGCATGGCTGCCATGCAGCGCTGCTGAAGGCCAACAGCCCCTCCTGCGGCAACCGGCGGATTTACGACGGCGAATTTTCCGCCACGTTGAAAGATGGCAAGGGCGTAACCGCCAGCCTGCTGGACTTGGATGGCATCATGGTCTGGAACGAATATGAAATTCAGCAGTTATTGCGGCAGACCTGACCACGGCACCTTGATGATTCGCTGAGCGCAGCAACAGCAAAAACCCCATGGAATCGGTCCATGGGGTTTCAACAAATTCATCCGGCGCGCCAAACGCAAAAACCCCAGCTCATTGAGCTGGGGTTCCGCTATCGGGCGTCTGGCGGTGTCCTACTTTCACATGGCGAATGCCACACTATCATCGGCGCTAAGGCGTTTCACGGTCCTGTTCGGGATGGGAAGGCGTGGGACCACCTCGCTATGGCCACCAGACATAAACTGGTACAAACTCAAGAAGCCTGAACTCGTCTCTCAACGCGTTCTGAATATTTTTTCGGGTACTCAATTGTGTCGCACTCACACTCCATCTTCGTCACTCAGTTTCCCAAGCCACTCAAATGATAGGATCAAGCCTCACGAGCAATTAGTATCGGTTAGCTTCACGCCTCACAGCGCTTCCACACCCGACCTATCAACGTCCTGGTCTCGAACGACTCTTCAGGGAGGTCTAGCCTCCAGGGAAGTCTCATCTTCAGGCGAGTTTCCCGCTTAGATGCTTTCAGCGGTTATCTCTTCCGAACTTAGCTACCCGGCGATGCCACTGGCGTGACAACCGGTACACCAGAGGTTCGTCCACTCCGGTCCTCTCGTACTAGGAGCAGCCCCCGTCAAACTTCCAACGCCCACTGCAGATAGGGACCAAACTGTCTCACGACGTTTTGAACCCAGCTCACGTACCACTTTAAATGGCGAACAGCCATACCCTTGGGACCGGCTACAGCCCCAGGATGTGATGAGCCGACATCGAGGTGCCAAACACCGCCGTCGATGTGAACTCTTGGGCGGTATCAGCCTGTTATCCCCGGAGTACCTTTTATCCGTTGAGCGATGGCCCTTCCATACAGAACCACCGGATCACTATGTCCTGCTTTCGCACCTGCTCGACTTGTCGGTCTCGCAGTTAAGCTACCTTTTGCCATTGCACTATCAGCACGATTTCCGACCGTACCTAGGTAACCTTCGAACTCCTCCGTTACACTTTGGGAGGAGACCGCCCCAGTCAAACTGCCTACCATGCACTGTCCCCAATCCGGATCACGGACCAAGGTTAGAACCTCAAAGGGGTCAGGGTGGTATTTCAAGGTTGGCTCCACCTGAACTAGCGTCCAGGCTTCATAGCCTCCCACCTATCCTACACAAACCACTTCAAAGTCCAATGCAAAGCTACAGTAAAGGTTCACGGGGTCTTTCCGTCTAGCAGCGGGTAGATTGCATCTTCACAAACACTTCAACTTCGCTGAGTCTCAGGAGGAGACAGTGTGGCCATCGTTACGCCATTCGTGCGGGTCGGAACTTACCCGACAAGGAATTTCGCTACCTTAGGACCGTTATAGTTACGGCCGCCGTTTACCGGGGCTTCGATCAAGAGCTTGCACCCCATCACTTAACCTTCCGGCACCGGGCAGGCGTCACACCGTATACGTCCACTTTCGTGTTGGCACAGTGCTGTGTTTTTGTTAAACAGTCGCAGCCACCGATTCTCTGCGACCTGTCATAGCTTCAGACGCGAAGTCTTACACCACAACAGGCATACCTTCTCCCGAAGTTACGGTATCAATTTGCCGAGTTCCTTCTCCTGAGTTCTCTCAAGCGCCTTAGAATTCTCATCCTGCCCACCTGTGTCGGTTTGCGGTACGGTTCTTGTGTAGCTGAAGCTTAGTGGCTTTTCCTGGAAGCGTGGTATCAGTCACTTCAGGTCCGTAGACCCTCGTTATCACGTCTCGGTGTTAAAGAAGAGCGGATTTGCCTACTCTTCACACCTACCGGCTTGAACAGACTATTCCAACAGTCTGCTGACCTAACCTTCTCCGTCCCCACATCGCACTACACAAAAGTACGGGAATTTTAACCCGTTTCCCATCGACTACGCTTTTCAGCCTCGCCTTAGGGGCCGACTCACCCTACGCCGATGAACGTTGCGTAGGAAACCTTGGGCTTTCGGCGAGCGGGCTTTTCACCCGCTTTATCGCTACTCATGTCAGCATTCGCACTTCTGATATCTCCAGCATGCCTCTCGACACACCTTCACAGACCTACAGAACGCTCCCCTACCACGGACACATTTGACTGTGCCCATCCGCAGCTTCGGTTATCAGTTTGAGCCCCGTTACATCTTCCGCGCAGGACGACTCGACCAGTGAGCTATTACGCTTTCTTTAAATGATGGCTGCTTCTAAGCCAACATCCTGGCTGTCTATGCCTTCCCACTTCGTTTACCACTTAACTGATCATTTGGGACCTTAGCTGGCGGTCTGGGTTGTTTCCCTCTTGACAATGGACGTTAGCACCCACTGTCTGTCTCCCATGCTGGCACTTTCCGGTATTCAGAGTTTGCCATGGTTTGGTAAATCGCAATGACCCCCTAGCCATAACAGTGCTTTACCCCCGGAAGTGATACATGAGGCACTACCTAAATAGTTTTCGGGGAGAACCAGCTATCTCCGAGTTTGTTTAGCCTTTCACCCCTATCCACAGCTCATCCCCTAGTTTTGCAACACTAGTGGGTTCGGACCTCCAGTGCGTGTTACCGCACCTTCATCCTGGCCATGGATAGATCACTCGGTTTCGGGTCTACACCCAGCGACTGATTCGCCCTATTCGGACTCGGTTTCCCTACGCCTCCCCTATTCGGTTAAGCTTGCCACTGAATGTAAGTCGCTGACCCATTATACAAAAGGTACGCAGTCACGGAACAAGTCCGCTCCCACTGTTTGTATGCATCCGGTTTCAGGTTCTATTTCACTCCCCTCCCGGGGTTCTTTTCGCCTTTCCCTCACGGTACTGGTTCACTATCGGTCGATCACGAGTATTTAGCCTTGGAGGATGGTCCCCCCATCTTCAAACAGGATTTCGCGTGTCCCGCCCTACTTTTCGTATGCTTAGTACCAAGAATGCGTTTTCGTGTACGGGGCTATCACCCACTATGGCGGTCCTTTCCATGAACCTTCCACTAACGCAATCTCTATCACATACAGGCTGTTCCGCGTTCGCTCGCCACTACTTACGGAATCTCGGTTGATTTCTTTTCCTTCAGCTACTTAGATGTTTCAGTTCGCTGAGTTCGCTTCCTCGTGCCTATGTATTCAGCACGGGATGACCCCTAAGGGCCGGGTTTCCCCATTCGGATATCGTGGGATCAAAGCTCTATTGCCAGCTCCCCCACGCTTTTCGCAGGCTTACACGTCCTTCATCGCCTGTGATCGCCAAGGCATCCACCAGATGCACTTAGTCGCTTGACCCTATCATTTCAGTAACCTACGTCACTTCATGACAGAGCGTGTTTGTGCGACGACTGCACCGCCCCTTTTGATATGGCGACGCAGCCTTAGATACAATCAAATACCCAAGATGACGATTTGTCCGCGTACAGAATTAACTCTACGCTTTCATTTCGCCGTCTTATATATTCGGCTTCTTCAGTTTGTTAAAGATCGGGCGTTAAAATTACAACGCAAACAGAACCAAACTCTTCCGAGTTCGCTTGTGTTTGAGTTGTGGTGGAGGATGACGGGATCGAACCGACGACCCCCTGCTTGCAAAGCAGGTGCTCTCCCAACTGAGCTAATCCCCCAACTGGTGGGTCTGGTAGGACTCGAACCTACGACCCCTGCGTTATCAACACAGTGCTCTAACCAGCTGAGCTACAAACCCAGTAAACTTCTACGCCAGCCCCACAAGGAGCTGGCTGCCCTTAACAGAATAACCGATAGGCTGTAAGTACTTGACGATCGCCTTCTCTAGAAAGGAGGTGATCCAGCCGCAGGTTCCCCTACGGCTACCTTGTTACGACTTCACCCCAGTCATGAATCCCACCGTGGTAAGCGGCCTCCTTACGGTTAGCCTACCCACTTCTGGTGAAACTCACTCCCATGGTGTGACGGGCGGTGTGTACAAGACCCGGGAACGTATTCACCGCAGCATGCTGATCTGCGATTACTAGCGATTCCGACTTCACGCACTCGAGTTGCAGAGTGCGATCCGGACTACGATCGGTTTTATGAGATTGGCACCACCTCGCGGCTTAGCGACCCTCTGTACCGACCATTGTATGACGTGTGAAGCCCTGCTCATAAGGGCCATGAGGACTTGACGTCATCCCCACCTTCCTCCGGTTTGTCACCGGCAGTCTCATTAGAGTGCCCAACTTAATGATGGCAACTAATGACAAGGGTTGCGCTCGTTGCGGGACTTAACCCAACATCTCACGACACGAGCTGACGACAGCCATGCAGCACCTGTGTTACGGCTCCCTTTCGGGCACCAAGCCATCTCTGGCAAGTTCCGTACATGTCAAGAGCAGGTAAGGTTTTTCGCGTTGCATCGAATTAATCCACATCATCCACCGCTTGTGCGGGTCCCCGTCAATTCCTTTGAGTTTTAACCTTGCGGCCGTACTCCCCAGGCGGTCAATTTCACGCGTTAGCTACGCTACCAAGGATTCAAACCCCCAACAGCTAATTGACATCGTTTAGGGCGTGGACTACCAGGGTATCTAATCCTGTTTGCTCCCCACGCTTTCGTGCATGAGCGTCAGTGTCATCCCAGGGGGCTGCCTTCGCCATCGGTATTCCTCCGCATCTCTACGCATTTCACTGCTACACGCGGAATTCTACCCCCCTCTGACGCACTCTAGTCTTGCAGTCTCCAATGCCGTTCCCAGGTTGAGCCCGGGGCTTTCACATCAGACTTGCAAAACCGCCTGCGCACGCTTTACGCCCAGTAATTCCGATTAACGCTTGCACCCTACGTATTACCGCGGCTGCTGGCACGTAGTTAGCCGGTGCTTATTCTTCCGGTACTGTCATCCCCGCCAGGTATTAACCAGCGGGATTTCCTCCCGAACAAAAGTCCTTTACAACCCGAAGGCCTTCTTCAGACACGCGGCATGGCTGGATCAGGCTTGCGCCCATTGTCCAAAATTCCCCACTGCTGCCTCCCGTAGGAGTCTGGGCCGTGTCTCAGTCCCAGTGTGGCGGATCATCCTCTCAGACCCGCTACTGATCGTCGCCTTGGTGAGCTCTTACCTCACCAACTAGCTAATCAGACATCGGCTGCTCGTATAACGTGAGGCCTTACGGTCCCCCACTTTCCCCCTCAGGGCGTATGCGGTATTAATCCGGCTTTCGCCGAGCTATCCCCCATTACACGGTACATTCCGATGCGTTACTCACCCGTTCGCCACTCGTCAGCGGAGCAAGCTCCCTGTTACCGTTCGACTTGCATGTGTAAAGCATGCCGCCAGCGTTCAATCTGAGCCAGGATCAAACTCTTCAGTTCAATCTCATAGCAAATTTTCTGGCACGCAAGTTCAAAGAAATAAAACAAGTATTTCTTGTCTCTTGCAGTGCAAGTTTTTGGCTTTCGCCAAGCACTTACACCTATCGGTTATTCGTTCTGTTAAAGAGCAGTGCCGGCCGCTTCGAACACCGCCGGAACCTGTTTCGTTCGGCTTGTTTCGTTCGCTGCGTCAGCTGAGGAGGCGAACTATACCGCCGCGCCCCACCCTCGTCAACACCTTCCGGTAAAAAATCTGCAAGATTTTCACAGGATGCCTGCAACACATTGATAAAAAAGGGAACGTCTGCACGCCAACATCGGCGCAACCACCCTGCCGCGCTTTTTCTGGCCTGTTTCGCACGGGAAATGGATAATCGACGACCCCATCTTTTCAGCAAAAAAGCCTTACCGTGAGCCACAAGACCTGGATTTTCGACCTGGACGACACCCTGCACCATGCCAGCGGCGGCATCTTCGAGCACATCAACAAGCTGATGAGCGAATACATGATGCGCCATCTCGGCGTGGACGAAGCGGAAGCCTGCGCGCTGCGCTCGCGTTACTGGGCGCAATACGGCGCTACCATGCACGGACTCTCCACTCATCACGGCATCGATCCGCAGCACTTCCTGACCGAGACCCATCCGGTGGAGGCGCTGGCGCAATGGCTGCAGTTTGAAGATCAACTGGCCGACAGCCTGTCGGCGCTGCCCGGCCGCAAGATCATCCTGTCCAACGGCCCCAATCATTATGTGGAGGGCATTCTGCACCGGATGAGCATCCGCCATCACTTCGACTCGGTATACGGCGTCGACAACCTCAACTACGTGCCCAAACCACACGTCGACGCATTCCATATGGTGTTGTCACGCGAAGGCCTGCGCGCCGAGCACTGCATCATGGTGGAGGACTCATTGCCCAATCTGCTCACAGCCAAGGAGCTGGGCATGACTACCGTGTGGGTGAGCAAGGAGACGCGCCGGCCGGCGTATGTGGATTTCCGCATCGAACGCATCCGGGATCTGCGGCGGCTGAAGCTGAGCTGAAACCACATAATATAGATGCGGACGCAAAAAAAGGCCGGGAATCCCGGCCTTTGCTGTTGACTCGATATGGCGGCTTACTTCAGCTTGATCTCGGACCACACCTTGTTCAACTCGCGGCGGTCCTTGGCGTTCAGATCGTGCAGCTGCTGCAGGCGCGGCAGGTCGGTGGCAGTCGGGAAGATAGCCGGGATCTTGGTCAGCTCGGTCTTGACGAACTTGCCGGCAGCGGCGTTGGGGTTGCCGTTGCCCAGCTCGTTGGTCAGGCCAGCCGCGTTCTTGCCGTCCAGCATGAAGTTGATGAACTTGTAGGCCAGGTCCTTGCGCGGCGCATCCTTCAATACCACGAAGTTGTCCAGCGACAGGGTGTTGCCTTCCTTCTGCAGGCTGAAGTTCAGCGCGAAGTTGCGCTTGGCCTTCTTGGCGTCCTGCTGGGCCTGGAACATATCGTTGGAATAGCCGAAGGCGACATAGATATTGCCCACGGTCAGCTCCTTGATATAGGACTGGTTGTTGAAGGCGGCCCAGTACGGCTTGGCCTTCAGAATCACATCGCGGGCGGCTTTCCAGTCGGCCGGATTGGTGGAGTTGGCCGGCTTGCCCAGGTACATCAGCGCGGCGGACACCAGTTCGCGCTGCGAATCCAGCACGGTGATCTTGCCTTTGATCTTGGAGAGCAGCGCCGGATCGAAGATCAGCGCCCAGGTATTGACCTTGTCGCCCAGGCCCAGCTGCTTCAGCTTGGTTTCATTGTAGCCGATCAGGGTGGTGGTGAAGGCGTACGGCGCCGAGTACTTGTTGCCCTTGTCGAAGAAACTGTTCAGATAGCCCGGGTTCAGGTTCTTGAAATTGGGCAGTTGCGCCTTGTCCAGCGGCTGCGCCTTGCCCTGCTTGATCAGCGCGTCCACCGCGAAGCCGGTGGGTACCACCATGTCGTAGCCCTTGGCGCCGGCGGCCAGTTTGGCCAGCATTTCCTCGTTGTCGCCGTAGTAGTCCTGCACCAGCTTGCACTTGCAGTAGGCTTCAAAGTTTTTGGCTGCGGCTTCGGATAGATAGTTGTTCCAGTTGTACAGATGCAGCTCATCCGCTGCAAACGCCTGGGTTGAGGCTGCCAGTGCCAGCACCGCGAGGATCTTCTTCATTTTGCTTCCTTTGTATTGCACAGCATGGTGGTACTACGGGAGAAACCGGGCAGCGCCCCCTCAGGACTGCCCGGGCCAAGCGACTGCGGACATCCTAGCCGCCGCAAGGCGGCAGCCAGCCGCGGATGTGTCAACCATTGGCGCGCAGCGCGCTGGGCGATACCCTGGACGCGATGACGATCAAGGCCAGCGTCAGCAGCATCAACAAGCTGGACACCGCGTTCACTTCCGGCGTGACAGCTATCTTGATCATCGAGTAGATCTCTAGCGGCAGCATGCTGGCGCCGGCGCCGGCGGTGAAGAAGGTGATCACGAAGTCGTCGATCGACAGCGTGAACGCCATCAGTGCGCCGGCGATGATGCCGGGCTTGATCACCGGCAGCGTGATCAGGCGGAAGGCCTGGAACGGCGTGGCGCCCAGATCGCGCGCAGCTTCCACCAGGCTGTCGTCCATGCCTTGCATCCGCGCCCGCACCACGATGGCGACGAAGCCGATACAGAAGGCGATATGCGACAGCAGGATGGTAACGAAGCCCAGCTCCAGAATGCCGATCAGCTGATTGACGATGACGAAGAAGATCACCAGCGACACCCCCATCAGCAGCTCCGGAATGGCGATGGGCGTCAGCACCAGGAAGGGCAGCAGCCTGAGCTTGTACTTGTGCAGCGCGATGCCGGCCAGCGTGCCCAGGATGGTGGCGAAGAAGCTGGCGACGATGCCGATCAGCAGCGAGTTGCCGGCCGCGGTCAGCATCTTCTCGTTGTGGAACAGCTTGTCGTACCACTTGAGGGTGAAGCCCACCCACTCGGCGTTGAGGCGCGAATCGTTGAACGAGTACAGCACCACGATCACCAGCGGCAGGTACAGGAACAGATAGGTCAGGCCGGCCGAAGCCCACAGCCACTTCGATTGTTTCTTAGCCACGCGCCTTCCCCTTTCTCGCTACCACAGCCCCCAGAACGGCGATCAGCAATACGCCGCCGGTCAGCATGATGGACAGCACCGAGCCGAATGGCCAGTCGCGGGTATCCAGGATCTGCTGCTTGATCAGATTGCCTATCATGATGGATTCGGTGCCGCCCAGGATGTCCGGAATGGCGAACATGCCCAGCGCCGGGATGAACACCAGCGCCGAGCCGGCGAACACGCCTGGCAGGCTCAGCGGCCAAGTCACGCGCCAGAAACGCTGCCAGGCATTGGCGCCGAGGTCCTGCGCGGCGTCCAGCAGCGCCATGTCGTGCTTTTCCAGATTGGCGTACAGCGGCAGCACCATGAAGGGCAGATGCACGTATACCAGGCCGACGATCACCGCGAACGAGGTGAACAACAGCCGCACCGGCTCGAAGCCCAGCGTGGTCAGCGCCAGATTCAGCGCCTTGGTGAACGCCGACTGCGGACCCAGGATGATCATCCAGGCGTAAATGCGGATCAGGAAGTTGGACCAGAACGGCAGGATCACCAGCAGCAGCAGCAGGTCGCGGTACTTCTTGCCGGAGCGGGCGATCAGCCAGGCCAGCGGGTAAGCCATCAGCAGGCAGACCACCGTGGTGGTCAGCGCGTAGCCGGCCGACTTGATGAACAGCTCGATGTACAGCGGCTCCTCCACCAGGCGGTGGAAGTTGTCCAGCGTCAGTTGCCAGACGCGCTGGCCGTCCTCGATGGTGAACAGCGGCGCCAGGCCGCCGTAGTCGCCGGGCTGGCGAAACGCCGCCACCAGCATGATCAGCGACGGGATCAGGAAGAACAATACCAGGTACAGCAAGGGGGGCCAGGACAGCGCCCACTTGCCGAAACGATCACGGATGGCCATCGCTTACTCCGTCAGGAAGCTGCCGGCGTCGAAGCGCCAGGCGATTTCGACGCTGTCGCCATCGTCGAAGAATTTTGCGACGCCGGGAATGTTGTTTGCCTGCATCGCCTCGATACGCACGCCGTCGGCCACTTCCACCACATAGAGGGTGACGTCGCCAAGATACAGGCAATCGTGCACGCGGCCCTTCAGGTGGGCTTCGTCGTCCTGGGCCGCCAGCGACTTGTCCAGCCTCACCTTCTCCGGACGCAGCGCCAGCCAGCCTTGCTGACCCGGCTTGGCGCCGGCCACCGCCAGGCACCTCACCTCGCCGCAACCCTTGATGTCCAGCGTCATGGCGTCGCCGTCCAGCGATTTGACGGTGGCTTCCAGCACATTGCACTGGCCGAGGAAGTCGGCGACAAAACGGTTTTTCGGATAGCTGTACAACTGCTCCGGCGCGTCCAGTTGCTCGACCTGGCCGTGGCTCATCACCGCGATGCGATGGCTGAGGGCCAGCGCCTCGCCCTGGTCGTGGGTGACGTAGACGAAGGTGATGCCCACTTCCTTCTGCAGATTGATCAGCTCGATCTGCATCTCCTCGCGCAGCTTGGCGTCCAGCGCCGACAGCGGTTCGTCCAGCAGCAGCAGCCGCGGCCGGTCCACCAGCGCGCGGGCGATGGCCACGCGCTGGCGCTGGCCGCCGGACATTTCATGCGGGTAGCGGCTGCCGAACGGGGTCAGGCGCACGTCGGCCAGCAACTGATCCACCTGGGCCTCGATCTTGCGCTTGTCCCATTTGGCCATCTTCAGCGGGAAGGCGATGTTCTCGCGCACCGTAATGTGCGGGAACAACGCATAGCTTTGGAACACCGTGTGAACCGGGCGCTTCTCCGGCGCAACCTGGGACATGTCCTGGCCGTCCAGCAGGATCTGCCCGGCATCCGGCTGCTCGAAACCGGCCAGCATGCGCAGCAAGGTGGTCTTGCCGCAGCCCGAAGGGCCCAGCAGCGTGAAGAACTCGCCCGCCTCGACCGACAGGCTGACATCGTTGACCGCCGTGTAGTCGCCGAAGCGTTTGACCACGTTTTTGATTTCAAGGAGAGCCATGGATCTTCCCCACCACGAAAAAGGGCGCCAGTTTAACAAAAAATCAATTTTCGGGGCCGCTGAAATCCCTTGTAAATTCAATAACTCAGCGCATTTTTCCGCCTATCCTCGCCAACATGGCAAGCCATCCGGATAAGTTGCTCTTTTCAATGAAAAAAACTCTCCCCGGCATGCGCCGGCGCCGCGAAAAATATCTGGACTGTCATTATTGTAAATGATGTATTTTGACAACAAGATTGTCTAAGCCCGCCGCGCGGGCCAGCAAATCTTCGTCCCCGCCGCCGGCTGGCGCCAATCCATGACGCGATATCGGCGCTTTGCGCAGGCGGCAACCCGCGCGCCGTGTCTGATCGACACCCGCCGCGATGGAAAATTCACGCCGTCAATCATTATGACGCCATCAACCGCCGCGGTCATGGCCCTGAACATGCCCAAGCCATCAGATGGATGGATATAGGCTATCCGGCAAAAGAAAAAGGGCGCCGCAAGGCGCCCTTTTTCACACAGGCGGTACCGCTCAGAACTTGGTGCCGACGCCGACGCCGAACACCCACGGGTCGATGTGCAGCGTACCCAGCTTGGCGCCGCCGGCGCTGACGTCGGTCTGCACCCACAGCTTCTTGACGTCGAAGTTGACGAACCAGTTCTTGTTGATGGCGATGTCCGCGCCCGCCTGCAGCGCCGGACCGAAGCTGTTCTTCTTGACCGTGATCGCGCCGTTGCCCAGCCCGTCGTTATAGAAGCGGGTGTAGTTGACGCCGGCGCCGACATACGGACGGAAAGTGGCTTCCGGCGCGAAGTGGTACTGCACCGTCACGGTCGGCGGCAGCACCGACACCTTGCCGATGTCCGCGCCGTTGGCCGTGATCTTGTGGCGCGAGGTGCCCAGGATCAGCTCGGTGCCGATGTTGTTGGTGATCATATAGGTGAAGTCCAACTCCAGCGCGGGAGAGGACTTGGCATCCACATTCAGGCCAGGAGCCGAACTGCTCCAGCTGGCCGAAGGATCGACGTCGATCACGCGGAAACGGGCGAGGATGTCGCCCTGGGCGGCGAACGCGCCGGCGGAAAGCATGCCTATCATGGCGGCGAGAGCGAGCTTCTTCATTTTCTGTTCTCCAATGGGGCTAAAAATACTGGCCGCGCGGCCGGCCAGCGTTGACAGCGATCCCTGCCGGCAGTAGCGTGCGACGTTCGAAGGCAGATTATCCAAGCCCCCCACTCCACACTTTGCGCCAGATCATGAAAAAGTCATGAAATATGCCGATCTACGGGAATTCATCGCCCAACTTGAACAAAAACAGCTGCTGAAGCGGATCAGCGCGCCGGTGTCCCCGCATTTGGAAATGACGGAAATCGGCGACCGCGTGCTGAAGGCGGGCGGCCCCGCGCTGCTGTTCGAACAACCGCGCCATCGGAACCGGAGCTACGACTTCCCGGTGCTGGCCAACCTGTTCGGCACGCCGGAGCGCGTGGCGCTGGGCATGGGCGCTAGCGACGTGATGCAGCTCAGGGAAATCGGCCAGACGCTGGCCTATCTGAAGGAACCGGAACCGCCTAAAGGCCTGAAGGACGCCTGGGACAAGCTGCCGCTCATCAAGCAGGTGCTGTCGATGGCGCCTAAGGAAGTAAAAAAGGCGCCGTGCCAGCAGATCGTCTGCGAAGGCGACGCCGTCGACCTGGAAAAGCTGCCGATCCAGCATTGCTGGCCGGGCGATGTCGCCCCGCTGATCACCTGGGGCCTCACCGTCACCCGCGGCCCCAACAAGAAACGGCAGAACCTGGGCATCTACCGCCAGCAGGTGATAGGCCGCAACCGCGTGATCATGCGCTGGCTGGCGCACCGCGGCGGCGCGCTGGACTACCGCGAGTTCTGCCAGCAGCACCCGGGCCAGCCTTATCCGGTGGCGGTGGTGCTGGGCTGCGACCCGGCCACCATACTCGGCGCGGTGACGCCGGTGCCGGACACGCTGTCGGAATACCAGTTCGCCGGCCTGTTGCGCGGCAGCCGTACCGAGCTGACCAAATGCATCGGCTCGGACCTGCAAGTGCCGGCGCGCGCCGAAATCGTGCTGGAAGGCCACATCCATCCGGACGACACCGCGCTGGAGGGCCCCTATGGCGACCACACCGGCTACTACAATGAGCAGGACCGCTTCCCGGTGCTGACGATAGACCGCATCACCATGCGCGAGAACGCGATTTACCACAGCACCTACACCGGCAAGCCGCCGGACGAGCCGGCCATCCTGGGCGTGGCGCTGAACGAGGTGTTCGTGCCCATCCTGCAAAAGCAGTTCCCGGAGATCGTCGACTTCTATCTGCCGCCGGAAGGCTGCAGCTACCGGATGGCGGTGATCAGCATCAAGAAGCAGTACCCGGGCCACGCGAAAAGGGTGATGATGGGCTGCTGGAGCTTCCTGCGCCAATTCATGTACACCAAGTTCATCGTGGTGGTGGACGACGACGTCGACTGCCGCGACTGGAAGGAAGTGATCTGGGCGATCACCACCCGGATGGACCCGGTGCGCGACACCACGCTGATAGACCACACCCCCATCGACTACCTGGATTTCGCCAGCCCGATCTCTGGCCTGGGCGGCAAAATGGGACTGGACGCCACCAACAAGCTGCCGGGCGAGACCAGCCGCGAATGGGGCACGCCGATCGTGATGGACAACACCACCCGCCAGCGCGTGGACGCCATCTGGAGCGAACTGGGGCTGTAAGCGCCGCGCTCCCAATCGGAAAGCCAACCGCGCGGTTGGCTTTTTTCATGGCCTCAAGCCAGGCGGCTCACCCGCGCCAGCCAGGCGACGCCGTCGGTTTGCGCCTGCAGCGCCAGCGCCTCCCCCTCCGCCGCCAGCAGGCAAGCCGGCGGCAGCAGCCGGCCGTCGCAGCGCCACTCGCCCCGCTGCAGATACAGCAGGGTCATATCGGCCACCGGCACGCTCAGGTCCTGCCCTGCCGACAAGCTCAAGCGGCTGAGCTCACCGCGTCCCCAGTCGCGCGCCAGCATCAGGTTGCAGTCGCGCAACGCGCCGCCCAGCAGACGACACTGGACGGCGGCCTCGCCGCCAAAGGACGCTATCTGGCCAGGCGCGTCCAGACGCAGCGAGCCGCCATCGTCCAGGCTCAGCTCCATGCCGTCTCCCTCCAGCAAACCCAATAGGCGGTCCACCCCGGGGAAGTGGGAAAACGGGCCTCCCTGCGCCACATCGGCGATGGACAGCCGCACGGCGAAGGCGTCCGCCCGCGCGGGATGCGCCAGCCGGAACAGTTCGCAAGTCTGGCCGCCGCCGTTGGCCCAGGGCATGGAACGGAAATCATCCGCGCTGAACAATCGCATGGTGTCGGTCTCCCAAACGTAAAAGGCCCAGCCGGCATGATGCCGGATGGGCCCGTCGGCCGCCATCGCCGCGCCTCAAGGCAAGACTTCCACCTGGCGCAGAATGACCTCGCGGCCGTAAGCCGGACTGCTGGCCTCGCCGGCCACACGGTAGCGGATGCGCTGCCCGGTCTGCGGCCGCAATTGCCGCAGGCGGGCGCGGTCCACCCCCTGGCCATCGCCGGCCGGCCGGATGGTCAGCACCTCGCCGCCGCGCGCTATCCCCAGCCGCAGCAACGGCTGGGCGCCGACCGCCACCAGCGTGCCCTGCTCCCATGGCGCGGTGGCCATCGCCATCAGCCAGGGCAGCAGGCACCACAGCGGCCAGCGTCGGCTCATGGCTTCACCAGCAACAGATGGCTATTGGCCGGCACGGTGATCTGCGCGCTACCGCGCCTCACCGCCAGCGCCTGGCGATAGGTTTCCGCACCGGTGTCGCCGGACCAGTTGACCTCCCGCGCCTGGAAGGCGATTGCCGGCAATTGCAGAGTTTTACCCTGCGGGAAGTACTGGTTGGCCGGCAGCTGCAGAGTTTTGGCCGGGAAGCCGTAGCCAGGCACCGCCGAACCGCCTTCGGCCAATGCCAGCGTGGTGGTCAGCCGCAGCAGCAGGCTACTGTAATTGCCGCCGCCCACCGCGCGCAGGCCGTCGTCCAGCGCCTGCTCGCCCCGGCTGGCGCCGGTCACCCATGGTTTCATCACGCCGGCGCCGAACTGGTGCAGCATCTGCATGCCCAGCGTCAATGCTTTCGGATAGCAGGTGTAATCGCCCGCCGCCACGCTCCAGCCTTTCAGATTGCACGCAGGTTGCCGCAGCAGAGACTCGAAATCTCCACCCGGACGCAAGTCGGGATGCGAGTTGGCGTCGCGGCCGCGGCCGCCGGTGAAGGTGTCGGCCGACACCAGATAGCCCATGGTCTGCGCCGCCAACTCGTTCTCCCATACCGTGGGCGAATCCGAGCCCGGCTGCTGCCGCAGAATCTTGTTGTAGGAATACAGCACGTGCAGATACTCATGCGCCAGCGTGGACAGCGCCAGACTGGGACCATTGTCCTTCATCGACCAGTTGCCCGGGCTGTCCGCCTTGACGAAAGTGTCCAGGTCGACGAAAGTCGCCAGCGCCTGGTTGCTGTTGCCTATGATCTTCTCGCAGTCGGCGTCGCCGCCGCACACCGCCGGCGCCGCCGTGGCTAGCAGCGCGTTGGTCCAGCGCACATAGCCCAACAGACGGCTGCCGCCAACTTGGGCCGGATCGTTCAGCCGGCTGAGCACCAGATGAACATCCTTGGTGCTGCCCGGCAGCGCCAGCGCGCGCCAGTCCGGGTGGATGTCGTTGCCCCACGGCTCGCTGACCACGCTGGCCTCCAGCGGATAAACGCTGTTGGCGAAACGCTCGGCCAGCGCGTCGGCCTGGGCGTTGCTGGCGCTGACGTTGAGCCCCTGCTGCGCCCAGACGTACACCTTGCCGCCGTTGGGCAAGTCGCGCGCCGCCTGCAGCGTGGTGACGCTGTCGGCGTCCATGTCATGCCATAGCCGCGAGTCGCCCAAGGCGTAGTTTTGCTGTTGCAAAGCATTCTGCGCGCCGCTCAACTTGGCCGACTGCCGCAACAGCTGACGCTGCATGGCGCCGCTACGGCTGTGCTGCGCCACCGCGCGCAACACCAGTTGACTTTCCGCCTCCAGCCTGTCCTGCCGCGCCACGTCGCCGCCGCGCAAACCGCCCGCCCCGCGCCTGGCCTGCGTCGAAGTATCGCCGCTGCTGATGCGGGCGACCTCGGCATTCCAGCCTCCGGCCGCCAGTCCGGTCAAGGTGATGGTTTGCGCCTGGCCGCTGGCGTTGCTGTACTGGTAAACCGAGCCGGAAGCGGCGCCGGCCGCGCTGGCCGGCAACTGGCAGCGCGCGCCGCTGCAGGCGATCAGCGCCACCTCCTTGCCGGAAGGCTGCGCAAGTTTGCTGCTGGCGGCCTGCGCGCCGGCGGCTGCATTGCCATCCGGGCCGCTTGTCCCGCCGCCGCCGCAGGCGCTCAGCAATGAAGCTAATATCACGGAAACTGCTATTGGTTTTTTATTGGCATGCATCTCTTTGTCGCTATCGTTATGGTTTTGATGGGTATTGCTCGTTCGATACTAGCCACACCATTTATGACATAACAATCACAACTGTTACCATTTAAGAACAATAGAGAATAAGTCGCCCAGACCGCCACCACCTGACCACACCGCAAACCTGCTATCATCGCCACGTCTTTGAATAAGGAATCATCATGGCTTTTCTGCGCAACCCCAATTCCGCCCAACGTCTGAAACGCCTCAACGCCCGTCAGCGCAAGAAAATGCGCGTCGGCGAATTCCGCGAGTTGGGCTTCCACCTGATCGCCAATCTGCACGAAGGCGTGGACGCCGATGATCTGCTGGACGGCTGGCTGACCCGCGTGGATGAAGCCGGCATCAGCTTCGGCGGCCATTTCGACGGCAAGAACAAGCTGGAAGGCGTGGCCTTCCCGGTGAACGAGCTCAAGATCAGCGAAGCGCTGCGCGGCGAGCTGGTGGCCTGGCTCGAAGCCCGCAGCGAGGTTCAATCGCTGGAAGCCGGCGAGCTGATCGATCTGTGGCACGCCGCCTGAACATCGCGCAGCAATGAACAAAGCCGCCAATTGGCGGCTTTTTCTTTTGGCAATGGGCCAGCTACTTATCCACAGCAATCTAAAAATCGCTGGGTTATCCACACTCCCTCAAGACAACTGGCGAAAAACCCGGTAACCCAGATACAGCCAGGTTTCACGCGCCAGGAAGCGCGACCAGCTGGACAGGGTGCGGAAGCGGCTGGACTGGGTGGGTGCCGGATAGGCGCTCAGCCCCAGATCGCCGGCCATCAGCACCGCGCGGCGCATGTGCAGGGGGTCGCTGACCAGCAGATAGGAACGGATGCCAAACTGGCGGCCCAGGTCGCGGGCGTTGGACAGGTTCTGCCAGGTGGTGCGCGACTCGGTCTCGGCCAGCATCGCGGTCATCGGCACGCCCTGGCGGGCGGCGAATTCCCGCCCGACGTCGGCCTCGGACGGATAGCCGGGCTGCGGCGTGCCGCCGGTGAACACGATCCAGCGCACCTTGCCGCCCTGATACAGTTTGACCGCGTGGTTGATGCGCTCGCGGAACACCGGCGACGGCTTGTTGCCCCAGGCCGCCGCGCCCAGCACCAGCGCGGCATCGGCGCCGTTCTGCTCGCCGCCGCTGCCGTAGTCGACGATGGTCCAGGCGATGTAGGCGAAGCCGAGCACCACCAGCAGCACCGCCAGCAAGAAGCCTTTTATCATCAAACGCAAGTAGAGCATCGGCACAGCAGCATAAAGGGGAAGGATGCACGATTGTAACCGCAATTGCCGGCGGCCGGCAGCTTGCGCTTGTCCGGCCGAATGGTCCGGGGCCTACTTCTCCAGCTCCCAGATCGCCGCCTGCAATGTCTCCAGCCTGGCCGCCAGCGCGGTCTGCGCATCCTGCAGCGCCTTGTTGTAGATATCGCGCCCCATCTTGTCGGCAAGGAAGTCCAGCAAGAAACGGGCATCGAAACTGCCGATCTCCAGGCCAAGCTGGTCCGATAGATAGCCTTGCAGTTGCGGCGCCAATTGTTGCATTTGCTGCTCGCTCAGAAGAAATTGGGTCGCCATTGTCGCATCCGGATCAAAATGGCGATTATCGCATGGCTCGCGGGCCAACACGCGAGCATGGCCGCCGGCTCGCGCTTCCCTCCGAAGGCGCGGATAGCGCTCCGGACTCGCGCTCCAGGCTCGGTCCCTGTTCCTCGTCGCCCCCTCAGCCCCAGGGGAACAGCGGCCTGAACAAGGCCAGGCGGCTGAACGCCTAAGGCGCCAGCGCGCCGGCCTCCCTGCGGCAAGAGGTCTAGCAGTTGCCATGAATGGGAAGGCACACCCATCCCAAGTTTACGGTTTCGCTCACCTTGATCGAGAACGACAGCGCCGGCGACGAAAGCGCGATCGTCACCGCATCGGCGGTAACATTCGATACCGGCGGCCTGCCCAAGCCTATGTATTTTTTCAGCGCGATCGGACTTCCCAGCTGAATGCTCAACTGACTGTTGCCCAGCAGATAGGCGAGATTGTTCTGCAGATATTGTCCCAGCGGAAACGAGCCGCCCCCCGGCAGCGCCACCACCTTGCCCGGCGGCACCAGACGACTCAGTCCATTGAGCATGTTCTGATCGGTGCCGTACAACAGCGCGTCCTTCGCTTTGGCCATCTGAACCTGCACATTGCTCAGCAGTAGGTCATTGATCTTGTCCTGGGCCTTGCCGATCAGCACGTCGCCCACTCCCGGCAGAATCCAGCTCAAATTGGAATCGCAGTCGGTAGAGGAACTGGTCGTCGCCGTCATGCCGGTCTTGCCGTCCTGCATTGCGCCGCTGGCCGTGCCATACTGGGCGGTGATGACGATGTTGCTCAGCGTCAGCGTATTGGTGCAGCTGTAGTGGATCACGCCCCATTTGCTGCCGGAATACTGGCTGCGCACCTGATAACCGAGTCCGGATACCGTCATGCGGGCCACGCCGCTGGCATCCGGGGTGATTGTCAGCTGCGCATTGCCGCTGATCGTCCCGCTCTGGAAGCTGGCGCCGTTCCTCGCCACCAGTTGCGACACCGGCCCGTTCAAAGCCTGCTGCAAATCGGAGGGCAGGCTCTGCATTTGATTCGCCACCTGCTGCAACGGCCCCATCGCCGAAGCGTCTTCGCCATAGCTCAGCGTGCCGCCGCCATAGTTGACCGTCGCCAGATATTGGTCTGCAAGCACTTTCGCCGCCCAGTCCGCCTGCGCACCACTAGTCACAAGCAGTCCCGCTAGAAAAATCGCCCTGCGCATCATAGGAATACCCTTTCCATTTAAATGGAAATATCCAAATTGGATATTTCCACGCATTCTATATCATGAGCATTAAATGGAAAGGGCTATCGCCATCGCCAGCAAACCCGCTGCGAAAACGCGGCCACGCCGGCTTGAACACCAGCCGCGGTTACAGCCGCGACCATTCCCGTCCCAACTGCAACAGGCCTTGTTGCAGCGCCTGCCGGCTGCGATGCAGGCAGTTTTGCCATTCCTCGCGCGCGCAGCCGCATTGCGGCAGATTCAGGCAGGCATGCTCCAGCCATGCGAAACGCGGCTGGCAGCCGTCATAGCACAGCGCGATGCCATCGGCGCAGCCACGCCTGGCCAGCCGCGCCAGCTTGTCCGGCAAGGGCGCCGGGCTCAGGCAGACCCTGGCGCCGTGGAACAGGCTGGAACGCCAGTACTGCTGCTGGCAGCGCCAGCCGTCCAGCAGGCAGGACAGGGTGCGGGCGGGGAATTCGATACTCCACCACAGGAGAAGACTCATCATGCGCTCCTTTTATTGTGCGGTGCACAATAAATGTTATACCTGTTGCCGGACGCAATCGCCAGCGGCTTGTGACGCAACATAAAAAAACCGGCGCCACAGGCGCCGGAAATCACGAGTCAAACAAGGATGGAAAAAGGTTACAGCGTCACCCAGCGCGGCTGGGTCAGCATTTCCGGCTGCAGGATGTCGTCCAGCTGCTCGCGGGTCAGCAAGCCGTGGGCCAGCACCACCTCGGCCACGCTGCTGCCGTTGGCGTGAGCCTCGGCGGCGACACGGGTGGCAGCCTCGTAGCCAATCACCGGGTTGAGCGCGGTCACCAGGCCGATGGAGTTTTCCACGCTCAGGCGCAGGCGCTCGCGGTTGGCGGTGATGCCCTTGACGCAATGCTCGGCCAGGGTGTCGCAAGCGTTGGCCAAGTGGCCGGCGCTGCGGAACAGGCTATAGGCGATGACGGGCTCGAAGGCGTTCAGCTGCAGCTGGCCGGCCTCGGCCGCCATGGTGATGGTAACGTCATTGCCGATCACCTCGTACGCCACCTGGCTCACCACCTCCGGAATCACCGGATTCACCTTGCCCGGCATGATGGACGAGCCGGCCTGGCGCGCCGGCAGATTGATTTCGCCGAAGCCGGCGCGCGGGCCGGACGACAACAGCCGCAGGTCGTTGCAAGTCTTGGACAGCTTGACCGCCACCCGCTTCAACACGCCGGACAGCTGAACGAAGGCGCCGCAGTCCTGGGTGGCTTCGATCAGATTGGGCGCGGTGATCAGCTTGTGGCCGGTCAGCTCGGACAGGTGCAGGCATACCAGGCGGGCATAGTCCGGATGCGAGGTGATGCCGGTGCCGATGGCGGTAGCGCCCAGGTTGATCTCCAGCATCAGCGCGCTGGCTTCCTTCAGGCGCTGCTCGTCCTCGCCCAGCATCACCGCGTAGGTCTGGAATTCCTGGCCCAGCGTCATCGGCACCGCGTCCTGCAGCTGGGTGCGGCCCATCTTCAGGATGTCCTTGAACTCGTCGGCCTTGGCGGCGAAGGCGCCGCGCAGCGCTTCCATCCGCGATACCAGCTTGTGCACGCCCCAGAAGGCGGCCAGGCGCAGCGCGGTGGGATAGACGTCGTTGGTGCTCTGGCACAGGTTGACGTGCTCGTTCGGGTGCAGATATTGGTACTCGCCCTTGGTGTGGCCCAGCAGCTCCAGCGCGCGGTTGGCGATCACCTCGTTGGCGTTCATATTGGTGGAGGTGCCGGCGCCGCCCTGGATCACATCGACCACGAATTCTTCATGCAGCTTGCCATCGCGGATCTCCTCGCAGGCGTCGACGATGGCCTGCGCCAGTTTCGGATCGAGAATGCCCAGATCGCGGTTGGCCTGGGCGGCGGCCTGCTTGATGCAGGCCAGCGCGCGGATCAGGTCGCCGTAGCTGGCGATGGTCTGGCCGGTGATCGGGAAATTCTCGATGGCGCGCAGGGTGTGCACGCCCCAGTAGGCGGCGGCCGGCACTTCGCGGTTGCCCAAGAGATCGTGTTCGGTGCGGGTGGTCATGCGGCATGTCTCCGTATAGGCCGTCGTCGGACGGCGGATGAGCCCGCACTGTATGCCTGAGCCGTCTGGCTGGCCAATTCCGAATGGCGATGGGGTCATGCAGGAAATGCATAACCTTGGCAAAGCCTACCGGCTCACACCGGCGGATAACGCGCCGACAGGTAGTCCCACAGCGCTTCCAGCTCGGGCCGGGCGCGGCGGCGGTCGCAATACAGCTGGATCTCCATCCGCACGCTCCACTCGTCGCCGCCGGCCGGCAGCAGCAGGCCGGACTGGCACTCAGCCGCCACCGAGCTTTCCGGCAGAAAAGCCACGCCATGGCCGGCCAGCGCCATCTGCTTCAAGCCTTCCGCCATATCGGTTTCGTAGCGCAGCGACAGGTGCGCCGGCTGCGGCCCTCCCACCAGGATCAAATCGCTCATCAGCCGGAAATAGGCGTTGCTGGCGTAGCCCAAGAAGGGCAGCGGCGCCTCCGCGCGGCCGGGCAGCGCGAAGCGCGGCGCGCCGTCCCGCGCCGCGGAATACGGCCGCAGCCGCTCCACGCCCAGACGCAAGCCGCCGTAACGGGCGTCGTGCAGCTCCACCGGCTGCTTGGGATGGTGGTAGCACATCAGGAGGTCGCTGCCGCCTTCGACGAAGGCCAGCAGCGCGTCGTGGACATTGCTGGCCTGCAGCCGGCAGGACAGCGGGCCGAAGTCCTGCTCCACCGCTATCAGCCATTTGGGGAAATAGGAAAACGACAGCGTGTGCGGCACTGCGAACTCCAGCGTGCCCTGCGGCAGCGGCTGAAGGCCGCGCAGCATGGTGCGGGTGGTGTTGAGCTGGGCCAGCAGCGGCACCGCCTGCTCCTGCAACAGCTTGCCGGCGGCGGTAAGGCGGGTGGGGTAGGTGGTGCGGTCTATCAGGTCGGCCCCCAGCCAGCTTTCCAGCGCGCGGATGCGGCGCGAGAACGCCGGCTGCGTCAGATGGCGCAATTCGGCGGAACGGGTGAAGCTGCCGGTGTCGGCCAGCACCAGAAAATCTTCCAGCCAGCGGGTTTCCATAGCCTGTATGCCTCCTTGCAAGACTTGCGATAGTACACCGCGGCGGCGGCAACAGGATTCGCCCGCACTTTCCGCCATTCAGGCGGTCCATCAAGCAGCGGCGCCGGATCAAGCCTATCCGGCCCGATGCAAACCGTTACAGCTTTGACATACGAGATGCCCTGCCCTACTTTCCCATGATGACCATCGCGCTTCCGCTCAATCGCCGTCCCATCCTCCTTCCCGGACGAGTCCCTGCCATTGCCGCCAGCCTGCTGCTGCACCTGCTGGCCCTGGTCGGACTGAACGCCCTGCAACAGGAGGCGATGCCGCCAGCCTTGCCGCTGCTGGTCAATATCAGGCCCATCGCCTTGCCCAGCCGGGGGGATTTCCCGGCCGGCAGACCGGCGCCGCCGGCTCAGGCCGCGGCAAGCACCCGTGCCTCCCGTCAGCCTGCGCGCAAGCCCGCCCCATCGCCAAGTCGCCGGCGCCAGGCCAGCGCGGACAAACGCCATGACAAGGCGGAAGCCAGCACGCCCCGCGTCACCATCGAGGGCTTGCGCCAGCAAATTCGCCGCCTGGAGCCGGAAAATCCCAACGCCAAGCCGCTGCAAGCCGATGCGGAAAAAGCGCGGCTGGCGCGCAATATCGACCAGGCGCAGCGCAAAGACTGCAAAAACGCCTACTCCGCCTTGGGCCTGCTGGCGGCGCCCTTCCTGCTGCGGGACGCGCTGGACAAGGACAACGGCTGCAAGTGGTAGCTTGCAGCCGTTGAGGAGCCGAGCAAGGGAGTTTCAGCTCTGCAGCGTCACCCAGTCCTGCGTCGCCTCTCCGGCGCGGAACTCGTGCACCGCCTCCTGCATCAGCGCGAAGGCCGCCGGCGCGTCCAGCCGCTGGCAGGCCTCGCGCAGCCGCTGCAGCAGGGAGGCCATCTCCTCGGCGCTCAGGTGGTATTCCTGCGCGCGCATGATGCGGGCGTGGTCGGTGGCCAGCACGTTGTCGCCGATCAGCAGCTCTTCGTACAGCTTCTCGCCAGGACGCAGGCCGGTGATGCGGATTGCGATGTCGCCGCGCTCGTGATGCTCGTCCTTCACCTCCAGGCCGGACAGATGCACCATGCGCCGCGCCAGATCGATGATCCGCACCGGTTCGCCCATATCCAGCACGAACACGTCGCCGCCGTCGCCCATTGCGCCGGCCTGGATCACCAGTTGCGCCGCTTCGGGTATGGTCATGAAGTAGCGGGTGATGTCGGCGTGGGTCAGCGTGATGGGGCCGCCGGCCTTGATCTGGCGGCGGAACAGCGGCACCACCGAGCCGGAGCTGCCCAGCACGTTGCCGAAGCGCACCATCACAAAGCGGGTGCGGCTGCCACGGGCGTGGCGGGTTTGCAGCGTCAGCTCGGCCAGCCGCTTGGTGGCGCCCATCACATTGGTGGGACGCACCGCCTTGTCGGTGGAGATCAGCACGAAGGTGTCGACGCCGCAGTCCTCGGCGGCGCGGGCGGTGGTATCCGTGCCGAAGGCGTTGTTGACGATGCCGGCCACCGGATTGTGCTCCACCATCGGCACGTGCTTGTAAGCGGCGGCGTGGTACACCGTCTCCACCTTGAACGCGCGCATCACCTGGCTCAGCCTGTCGTAATCGATCACCGAACCCAGGATGGGCGTGCGCGGGATCGCCGGCGCCAGCTGCGCCAGCTCCTGGTCTATCGCGTACAGCGCGAATTCCGACAGCTCGAACAGCACGATGCGCGCCGGCTGGTTGCGGGCGATCTGGCGCACCAGTTCGGAGCCGATGGAGCCGCCGGCGCCGGTGACCATCACCACCCGGCCCTTGATGTTGCGCGCCAGCAACTCGGCCTTCGGCGGCACCGGATCGCGGCCCAGCAGGTCCTCGATCTCCACTTCCTTCAATTCCTCCACCCGCGCCTCGCCGGACACCAGGTCGGCCATGCCGGGCAGGCGCTTGATCGGCACCCGCAAGCGCTCCAGCGACTCCAGGATTTCGCGCTGGCGGCCGCGGCTGACCGACGGCATCGCCAGCAGGATGCATTTGGCGGCGGTGTCCTTGATCAGCTTAGGCAACTCCTCCGGCGCGTGCACCGCCACGCCGCGGAAAGTGCGGCGCCGCAACTCGGGGTTGTCGTCGACGAAGGCCATCGGCCGGTATTCGCGGCCGGCCTGCAGGGCCAGCATCAGCTGCACCCCGGCGCGGCCGGCGCCGTAGATGATCACATGCTCGCGCGGCGCGTCCACCACGTCGATGCGTCGCACCAGGCCGCGCAGCAGGAAGCGGCTGCCGCCGATATAGGCCATCGCGAACACCCAGAAGATGATGATCGCGGCGCGCGGCATGGTCCAGATGGCGAACATCTGGATCACGCCCTGCAGCACCAGCACCGACAAGGTCACCCCCAAAAACACGGTGACGATGATCTTGTCGTCCAGATACTTCAGCACCGCGCGGTACAGGCCCAACTTGATGAAGATGGGTATCGCCCACAGGGGCGGCACCATGAAGATCCACAGGTGCGGGTTGAGCTTGGGGTCCCAGTAGCCGCCCAGACGCAGAAACACCGCGCACCACAAGGCCAGCGGCAGCAGCAGCGCATCCATCAGCGCCAACAGCGCCATCTTGTTGTGTCTGGAGAAGGAAAGCAGTTTTTCAAACATGTTATTGATTCCCCGCCGGCACGCGTACCCACTGGTACAGCGCGTCCGGACAGCATTCCTCGTTATCCCGGCCATCGCCCAGGCTCAGCAATGTGAAACCATGCGCTTCATAAAAACGGCGCGCACCCGGATTGGCTTGAAACACATGCAGGCGGCAGACATCCGCCCCCTGCCGCAACACATGGTCCAACAACGCGCCGCCGACGCCGCGCCCTTGCAGTCCGGGGCGGATGTAGAGCTGATCCAGCCACAGCGCGCCATCCTGCATCGAACAGGCGGCAAAACCGGCGATCGCGCCGTCCCGCTCCGCCAGCCATGCCCCGCCGGCCGGCAGCAGCGCCTCGGCAAACCATTGCCGCACCGCCTGGTCGCTGTGCACCAACGGCGCGTAGGGCATGTCGCGGCGGCAAGCGAGATAAATCTCCGCCAGCGCTTCGGCATCCTCCCGGGTGGCCGGTCTCAGAGTGGTCATCGGGTCACGATCTTCATCAAGGTGGCGGCGATGATGCGGATGTCGCCAAGCAGGCTGTGGGTTTCGGCGTAACGCACGCAATAGCCCAGCTTTTGCGGCAGGATTTCGTCGATATAGGCGCGCTCCGGATCGGCGGCGCGGCCCAGTATCTCGTTTTCATCGATCATCTTGATCGATGCCCAGTCGGTGATGCCGGGGCGCACCGACAACACGATCTCTCTCACATCTGCCGGATAGTGCGCCACGTATTTGGGCACCTCCGGCCGCGGCCCCACCAGGCTCATGTCGCCGAACAGCACGTCCAAGAGCTGCGGCAGCTCGTCCAGCTTGGTCTTGCGCAGGATGCGGCCGGCGCCGGTGACGCGGCTGTCGGCTCCCACCGTCAGCTGGCCCAGCTGCTCGGTATTCACCTGCATGGTGCGGAACTTGTGGATGCGGAAAAGCGTGCCGTTCCGGCCCACCCGCACCTGGCGGAAGAACACCGGTCCGGGCGAGTCCAGCTTCACCCACAGCGCCACCAGCAGCAAGGGCAAGGCCAGCGCCAGCAGGCCGCAGGCCGAAGCCGCCAGGTCGAACAGCCGCTTCGCCAGGCGCGAGCCATGGCGCGGCGGCCGGCAGCAGGGCGGCAGCAGCTGGCCGCCCTGGTTTGAGCCCAGCTGGCTCATGCGCCCAGGATTCCGCGCACGGCGGCGATGACGCGGGTCTGGTCTTCGTCCGTCATCCGGGTGTACAGCGGCAGCGTCACTTCGGCCTCGAAAGCGGCATCAGCCACCGGGAACTGTTCCCGGGTCAGCTGGTAGCCGTCGCGCCATACCGGCTGGCGGTGCAGCGGAATGAAGTGCACCGAGCAGCCGATTCCCTTCTCCGCCATTTGGGCGATGAAGTCGTCGCGGCTGATTCCGGCCTCCGGCTTGATCCGCACCGGGTACAAGTGCCAGGCGTGGTTGCTGCCCTGGTCCTTGGCGCGCGCCGGCAGGATCAGCGGCAGGTCGGCCAGTTCGCGGTCGAAACGCTGGGCCATGGCTTCGCGTTTTTCATAGAAGCCGCGGATCTTCTTCAGCTGATGGATGCCCATCGCCGCGGCAGTGTCCGGCATATTGTACTTGTAGCCCGGGGCCACCACTTCGTAGAACCAGGCCGGAGTCTTGGACACGTAGCGGTCGAAGGCGTCGCGGCTGATGCCGTGCAGGCGCATCACCTTGCATCTGGCGATGATGTCCTTGTTCTTCGACACCACCATGCCGCCTTCGCCGGTGGTCATGGTCTTGTTGGCGTAGAAGCTGAACACCGTCACGTCGGAATCCAGCGTGCCGACCAGCTTGCCCTTGTAATAGGTGGGCATGGCGTGGGCGGCGTCTTCGACGATCTTCAGCCCGTGCTCGCGGGCGATGGCGATGATTTCGTCCATCTCGCAGGCCAGACCGGCGAAGTGAACCGGGATAATGGCTTTGGTCTTGTCAGTGATTGCCGCGCGGATGGCGGCCGGGCGGATGTTGAACGTCGCCGCGTCCACGTCCACGCACACCGGGTGCGCGCCCAAGTAGCGCACCACTTCGGCGGTGGCGGTGAAGGTGTAGGACGGCACGATCACCTCGTCGCCCTCCTTCACGCCTATGGCTTCCAGCGCCAGGTGCAGGCCGGCGGTGGCGGAATTCACCGCGATCGCCTCGACGCCGTCGCCGATGAACTGCGCGAAGTCGGCCTCGAACTGCTTGGTCTTGGGACCGGTGGTGACCCAGCCGGAACGCAGCGCGTCGACCACTTCGTTGATCTCTTCCTCGCCGATGTCCGGCAAGGCGAACGGCAGGAATTTTTGTTCGCTCATTTCTCAGTCCTTCGTCTTAGCGCGGCCGCTATGGCCGCCGTCCATGTTCGTCGCCGCGCGCGATCACGCGCACGGCTCGCAAAATCTTTTGCCCATCCCGCAGGGCGGAAGCCCCACCGGAGCGCTCCGCCTCAACTTCATCCATAACGACAATGGCGGAACGCCCGCACAGCGGGCTTCCGCCCTACGACAGCCTCACCGCCGCCAGAAAACGCCGCGCCAGCACCGCGTAATCGTGGTTGGCCAGCACATAGGCCTTGCCGGCCGCGCCCATCCGTTCGCGCTCGGCCAGCGGCAAAACCGCCATGCGCCGCGCCGCGTCGGCGATGGCGGACGGATCTTCCGCGCCGACGCTGATGCCGGCGCCGGCGTCCCTGACCATGTCGTTGCCGGCTTCCACCGAGTGGATCACCGGCTTGCCGGCCATCATGTAGTCGAACAGTTTGTTCGGATTGATGCCGAAACGGTAGATGGGGAGCTTGCGCCAGCCGATGAACAGCGCGTCGCACTCGGCCAGGAAATTGGGCACGCTGCGCTTGGAGATGGACGGCAAGAACAGCACATTATCCAGTTTCAGCTCAGCGGCGCGGGCCGCCAGCGCCGCCTTGTCCGGGCCATCGCCCACCAGAGCGAAGCTGATCGGCGTGCCTTGCAGCTGCGCGGCGGCCTCCAGCAGGAAATCCAGCGCGTTGGCCAGGCCGTGGCCGCCGGCATAGCCGACGACGAAGCGGCCCTGCGCTTTCAGTTCAGCCAGCCGCATCCTGTGCTCGGCCGGCAATGCCAGCGTATCTCCCTGCCACTCGCCCACGTCCACGCCGTTGGGAACCACCGCGTATTTTTCGGCGGCCATGCCGTGCGCCATCATGTAGTCCTTGGCGCAGGGCAGCATGGACACCACCGTGTCGGCCCGCTTGTAGCCGAAATCTTCCGCCCACTGCAGCAGGCGGATGAAGGGGTGCTTCTTCGACATGCCGCCCACTTCCACCGGCGTCAGCGGCCATAGGTCATGCACTTCGTAGACCAGCCGCGCGCCGGTCTTGCCGGCGATCCACGCCGCCGGGACGGTGTCCAGCGGATAGGTGGACGAGGCGATCACCACGTCCGGCTTCCACTGCTTCAAGTATCGACCGGACAGGCCCATCACCCGGGCCAGGAAACTGAAGATGTTCAGCACCCGGCCGACGCCGTTGCCCTCGTAAGGACGGGTCTTGCACCAGGTGTAGCGGATGCCGTCTATGTCTTCGTCGTGATACTTGCCGGCGAGCTGCGGGTGCAGCTGCCTGAGGTGCGACACGTCCGCCGCCAGCATGTTCACTTGATGGCCGGCCTTCACCCATTCGCGCGCCAGGTAATAGGGGCGGAATTCCATGCCGTGGCGCGGGCTGCCGGCGTAGTGGTTGATATAGAGAATGCGCATATTATTGTTTGTCTTGAGTCTGGTTGGCGCGCTCTAGCTGTCGCCACTGGCTGCTGGCGAACACGCCGCCCATTAAGAGCCAGAACAGCAGCCCTGGCCCCATGGCCAGCGCCGGCTTGCTCTGGGCCACCGACGACATGCCGAATACGAACAGCGTCAGCGGCACGCCTCTGCCCAGCACGCCATAAATCAGAATGAAGCGGACCTGGCCTTGCGCGCGCAGCGCCGGCCAACCGGCGTCGGCCAGTTTCCTGCCCAGCCAGGCTTTGTTCAGCCACAGCGGCAGCAGCAGAAGCGCGGCCAACATCAGATGCGCGGCGATCATCGGCGGCGTGGCGGCAATGCCCGCCATGGAACGATTCAACTGGAACAGCAACAGGGCCGCCGCCAGCACCAGCAGCAAGGGAAACAGCAGCGCTCGCAGCTTCATTTGGCGCCCTCTTCCAGCCGGCGGTACAAACCAACCAGCTTCTCGCCTTCCGCCGCCCAGCTGTACTTGTTCAATACCGCCTGCTTGCCGGACTCGCCCATCGCCCGCATCCGGCCTTCGTCGGCCAGCAGCGCGTTGATGGCGGTGGAAATGGCGGCCACGTCCTGCGGGTCAACCAGCACGCCGCAGCCGGCGTCGTCGACGATCTCGCGCCACACCGGGAAGTCGCTAGCGATCACCGGCATGCCGGCAGCCATGTATTCGAATAGCTTGATCGGCAGCGCGTCGACGTAGTTGGGCGTGGGAAACAAGGTCACCAGGCCTATCTTGCTCCTGGCCAGCACCTCGACCACGCCCTTGCGGTCCAGCATGCCCAGGTCGTTCACCCGCGCCCAGCCGGGCTCGGCGGTCACCTTGGCCTTCAGGTCGCTCTCGCTCCACGGCCCGGCCAGGTTCAGGCGGGTGGACGTGTCCGGCAGCGCGGCGACGATGGGCTCGATGCCGCGGATGCGGCTGATGCCGCCGATGTAGCACACCTCGTTGCGGCGGCTGTCCCACGGCGTGTCGCGCACCAGCTCGGCCAGAATGGGAAAGTTGCACACATCCAGCGCGTTGGCGCCCAGTTTCTCGAAACGCTTGCGGATGTGCGGGGTGGAGGTGACGATGGCGTCGAAGCGGCGCGCCGCCCAGTCTTCCAGCGTCTCGAAGCCGCCGGACACCAAGGGGCGCACCGCGCCCGGTATCCAGTGCTTGGCCAGGATCTGGCGCGGCACGTCCTCGTGCACGTCGTACACCACCTTGATGCCGGCCTGCTTCAAGCGCACGCCGGCGGGAATCAGCTCTGGGTCGTGGAAGTGGACCACGTCCGGCCGCAGCGCCAGCGCCGCCTGGTACACTCGCTTGACGGTGCCGGTCATCCGCGACAGGCGGCCGCCGGTCTTGGGGCCGACGTCGTGGATGCGCACGCCGCCTCGGATTTCCTCGCCCTGGCCGTCGGCGACGATCAGCGTCACATCATGGCCGGCAGCAGCCAGCGTGCAGCACTCCTTGACGAAGATGCGGATGTCGTGGCGCGGGTGGGCGGAAGTCAGGTGGGCTATTTTCATTTTTCAAACCTTGTCTGCGGCCAGCTCGCGGTACAAATCGGCAAAGCCGGCCATATTGGCCTGGTGCAGCGCCTTGGCCGCCACCAGGCCGCGGTTCATCTCGGCGATCCTGGCCAGCGCCGCGTCGTCGGCGGACATGCGCATCGCGCGCAACATTTCGTCGCCCAGCCGGCCCACGTCTTCGGCGATGACGCCGTTGAGGCCGTCTATCACCCATTCGCCGTTGGCCGGCAGATTGGACAGCAAAGGCAGGCAGCCGTGGCCCATCGCCTCCAGCAGGCTGATGCTGGTGGCGTCCGAGCGCGGCACGCTGACGAAGACGCGCGATTCGGCGTACAGCCGCCCCAGAGTTTGACTGTCGACGAAGCCGGCGAATTCCACATTCCGCAGCTTCAAATCGCGCGCCAGCTGCTGCAAGGCCCCGGTCTCGCCGCCGCTGGCGGCGACCACCAGGTTCCAGTCGGCAAAATGGCCGCTTTGCTCCACCCGCTGCCAGGCGCGCAGGATGGCGTCTATCCGATAGAGCGGCTTGTGCAGCCGGCAGGACAGCACCTGCTTCCTCTTGACGGCCGGATTGGACTCCGGCGGCAAGGCGTCTATGCCGTAGTTGAGCAGTCGGATCCGGCAGTCGCCGGCCAACTCCCGGATTTTGGCCGCCATGTACAGCGAATCGGAAGTGACGGCGCCGGCGGCCTTGAGGTTGCCGCGCACCATCGCCCGCATCAGCCGGTTTTGCTGCGGCAGCAACAGCACGTCCGAGCCCCAGGCGGTGAGCAGCATCGGGATGTCGATGCCACGCAGCGCGCGGCGCGCATGCCAGGCCACGCTATTGGCCTGGTGGACATGGACGATGTCCGGCTGCAGCTCGCGGATCCAGCGGCGCAGGCGGCCGGCTGTGGCGAGCGCCTTCAGGCTGAAGTCGACGCGCAGCACGCCCTTCAGATTGGCCGGCCGGCGCTCGGCCGGCGCTTCGTCGTTGCAAGCCAGGTAGATCTCGTCGACATGCGGCGCAATGCCGGCGAGGAAGCGCCAGGTGTGCACCGAGGCCGAGCCCACCACCAGCAGGCGGCGTATCCGTTCAGTCATCGGCCCAGGCCTCGTACAGCGGATGCAGGTCAGGATGCAGCGCCAGCCATTCGGCGTCCATGTCGCGGGTATCGCCCACCACCTTGGCCGGATTGCCGGCCAGGATGGCGAAGTCCGGGTAGTCGCCGGCCGCCACGAAGCTGTAGGCCGACACGATGCTGCCTTTGCCCAGCGCCACCCCGGGCATCAGCACCGAATGCGGGCCGACGAAACTGTAGCGCCCCAGAGCGGTGGGTTTCTTCAGATAGCCGGCGTGGTCGCCGCGGTCCAGGTATTCGCGGCCATAAAGACGGATGGCGACGTGGCTGGAGTGGGTCAGCAAGGACACGTAATTGGTGATCTGGCAGCCCTCGCCAATGAACAGGCCGCCGGAGGCGTCGATCAGGTTGAAGTGGCCGATGTAGACATTGTCCTCCACCATCAGCTTGTCGATATGCTCGACCCGCGTCATGTTGGAGACGCGGGTGCGCTTGAGGAAGACGCCGTCGCCACGGTGAAAACCGTACACCATGCGCGGCCGCACCCATGCCGACAGCCGAAAGCGGATGCGGCTGAAGATTCCATTCCAGTTCATCGTGCCGCCTTGTAGAGCCAGGTGAAATATGCAATGAAATAGCCGGCCATCACTACGGATACCAGCTGAAAAGTGGGCACGGCATCCTGCCAGATGCGGAAACCCAGCCACAACGACCCCAGAAACAGCACCGCCTGCACCAAAGACAACAGGAAGGCGAAGCGCTGGCGGTTGATCACCGGCGGCACCATTCCCAGCGGTGATGCGACAAAATGGAACAGTATGAACAAGGACATCGCCTCGGCGTAGCGGCCGGCTTCCGCCCAGTTGCGGCCGAACACTAGCGTGAACAGCGGCTCGCCGAAGATCTGGATCACCAGGAAGGGAAACATCGCCATGCCGAACAGCGTCAGCATCATCTTGCGCAGGATGGGACGCAGCGGCTTGCCCAGGTTGCGCGCCTCCGCCAGCTCGCGGTAGGCCACTTGCGCCACCGCCTGGCCGATCAGCGCCGCCGGCAGCTTCAACACCCGCATCATCAGGCCGTAATAGCCGACGGCCGAGGTGCTGGCCAGCATCGCCAGCACCACCAGCGTGACCGAATCCAGCATCGCCGTGCTCAACGCATGCGGCGCGTTGATCTTGGGAAACTCGATGTAGGCGATGGCGGCTTCGCGCATGCGCTGGCGGCTGATGTCGCGCCGCCAACCGCAACGGGTTTTCAGATCGGCCCAGGCCTGCGACAGCAGCGAGCCGATCTGCCCCGCCAACTGGCCCAGAATCAGGCCGCCGGCCCCGGCGCCCAGCCAGCCGGCCAGCACCTGGGTGCCGGCCATGCCCAGCGACTGCGTCATGCGGCCGTTGGCGTTGGCCTGGTAGCGGCGGTGGCGATTGTTCCAATTGGTCCAGGCCTGCATCAGGCCGGCCAGCCACACCGACAAGGGCAGCAGCAGCAGCCAGGCCTGCAGCTCCGGCGCGCCCAGGTGGGTGGCGATGTGGGAATGGCCGCCCAGCAGCACTACCAGGCCGATCAGCAGCGCCAGCGCGCTGGCGCACAGCAGCGACAGCCCCATCAGGTTGCTGGCGCGCTTGTCGTCTGCCGGCAGCACGATGGCCATCTCGTAGCGGGCGGTCGCCAGCACCGCCAGCGTCGACATCCACGACACGTAGACGGTCTGGATGCCCACTTCATGCGGATTGTACAGCCGGGTGATCAAGGGCGACGCCAGCAGCGGCACCACCTGGGCCACGGCGGCGCCGGTGACCAGGGTGATGATGTGGCGGATGAAGCCGCTCTTGGGCATGCGCAGGGAGGCCAGCGTCAGCATCCCCCTCAACCCAGAGCCTTCTTCACCGCCGCCACGATCGCATCCTGGGTGGCTTCGTCCAGGAAGGGGTGCATCGGCAGACTCATCACGCGCTTGCCGGCGGCTTCCGCCAGCGGGAAGCAGCCCTCGCCCTGTCCCAGGTGGGCGAAGGCCGGCTGCAGGTGCAGCGGAATCGGGTAATGCACCGCGGTGGGCACGCCCAGCTCCTTCAGCGCCGCCTGCACCGCGTCGCGATTGTCGACTTCGATGGTGTACTGGGCGTAGACGTGGGTATTGCCCGCGCCGATCACCGGCACCCGCGCCACATCTTGCAACAGCTCGCTGTAGCGCGCGCCGATTCGCTCGCGCGCGGCCACTTCGTCGGGAAAGCTGGGCATCTTGGCCAGCAGCACTGCGGCCTGGATGGTGTCCAGGCGGCCGTTGATGCCGATGATCGGGTGGTGGTAGCGGCGGTCCTGGCCGTGGATGCGGATTTCGCGCATCTTCTTCGCCAGCGCGTCGTCGTTGGTAAAGCAGGCGCCGCCGTCGCCGTAGCAGCCCAAGGGCTTGCTCGGGAAGAAGCTGGTGGTGCCGATGGTGGACAGATTGCCGGATTTCTTGCCGTGCTGGCCGGCGCCGAAGCTTTGCGCGCCGTCCTCGATCACCGCGATGCCGTGCTTTTCGGCGATAGCGTTGATGGCGCTGAAATCGGCCGCCTGGCCGTACAGGCTGACCGGCATGATGGCGCGGGTGCGCGGGGTGATCGCCGCTTCCAGCAGCTTAGGGTCCAGGTTGTAGCTGATGGGGTCGATGTCGACGAACACCGGCTTGGCGCCCAACAGCGCGATCATTTCGCCGGTGGCGATGAAGGTGAACGGGGTGGTGATGACTTCGTCGCCGGGGCCGATATCCAGCGCCATCATCGCGATCAACAGCGCCTTGGTGCCATCGCAAACGCCGATGGCGTGCTTGGCGCCGGTATAGGCCGCCAATTGCTGCTCCAGTTCCTTCACTTCCGGCCCCATGATGTACTGGCCATGGTCCAGCACCGCGTGGATGCGGGCATCGATGTCGGCTTTAAGATGCTGGTACTGCGCTTTCAGATCAATAAACTGGATGGACATGGTCTTCTCAATATTCGAATGACGGCGGCCCGGCAAACGCCGCCGCCCGGATTAAAACTCACACCGGCGTGCAGTGGTTGCCGCCGACCTCGTAATGGATGCCGCACGCCGCGCAGGTGTGGGTGCCGATGTCGTTGGGCAGGCGCTCGCCGCAACCGCACATCCAGCCTATGCGCTTGGCCGGCGCGCCCACCATCAGCGCGTAGGCTGGCACGTCGCGCGTCACCACCGCGCCGGCGCCGATGAAGGCGTACTCGCCCACCGTGTGGCCGCAGACCACGGTGGCGTTGGCGCCTATGGTCGCCCCCTTCTTCACCACGGTGCGGCGGTATTCGTTCTTGCGGTTGACGTGGCTGCGCGGATTGTTGACATTGGTGAACACCATCGACGGGCCGCAGAACACGTCGTCCTCCAGCGTCACCGCGTCGTAGATCGACACATTGTTCTGCACCTTGACGTTGTCGCCGATCAGCACGTCGTTGCCGACGAACACGTTCTGGCCGAAGGAGCAGCCCGCGCCGATCCGAGCGCCGCCGCAGATATGCACCCAGTGCCAGACGCGGGTGCCGACGCCGATCTGGGCGCCCGCATCGACGATGGCGGAGCTGTGGACTGTGTATTCCATGGTGCGAAGCCTCTAATCAGAAAAACAGGAAAAAGCCGTCGGCGAAATACACTAGGCCTAGGCCGGCCACCGGCAGCGCCGTCAGCCAGATCCGCTTGCGCTTGAACAGGCCGGCGATCGACGAAATCAGGATCGCCACCTGCAGGAAGATCACCGCCATGCCGAAGGGCTTGCCCTGGCGCTGCGCCTGGTTGCGTTCGTCTTCCAACTGGCGGGCGCTCTTCTCTATCGCCTTGCGTTCCGCGCCGTAGCGCTCGGCGCGCTTGGCCGCCTGATCGATGGCCGCCTGGTAGCGCTGGCGCTGCGCGGCGCCGGCGCCTGCCGGCAGATTGTCCAGCTCGAACTGCAGCCGGTCGTGCTCCATCTCGTACAGATTGCCCTTGATGCCCTTGGCCTGATAATAGGCCCATTGGTCCGACGCCTGCGCCTGGGCGATGACGCTGCGGGTGGAAAAGCCGCCGCCCTTGAAAGTGGACAGCGTGGCGCACACCGCCAGAATGACGGTGGTGAGCGCCAGGTAATTCAACCAGGGTTCTTTCTTCTCTTCGGCCATGACGGTAATGCTTCGATGTAGCAAGGCCGGCCTGCGCATGGCAGTCCGGCCGTCGGGTGAATCAATAATCCAGCGGCAGGCTGACGCGGCGGCCATCGCGGGCCGACAGATACATCGCGATCAGCAATTCCAGCGACTTCAGCCCTTCGCGGCCGTCGGTCTCTGGCGTGGCTTCGCCGCGCATGGTCTTGATCACGTTGTCGTAATACAGCGGATGGCCAAAACCGTAGACGCTGGTAGTGGCGTAGCTGGCGTTCTTGATCTCGTCGTCCATCGGGTGCGGCTCGGCGAAGTCCCAGTGCTGGATCTCGTTGACGGCCATGCCGCCGACCCGAACCGAGCCTTTTTCGCCGAGAATGGTGATGCTGCCTTCCAGATTCTTCGGATAGGTCAGCATGGTGACGTTCATGCTGCCCAGCGCGCCCGAGCGCCACTTGACGCTGACGGTGCCAGTGTCTTCCACCTCGATGTTGCGCGCCAGCGTGGCGGTGTAGGCCTGCACGCTCTCCACCGGGCCGATCAGCCAGTCCAAGAGATCGACATAGTGGCTGGCCTGGTTCATGAAGGCGCCGCCATCGAACTCCCAGGTGCCGCGCCAGCCGGCCGCGTCGTAATACTCCTGCGGACGGGTCCAGAACACATTGACGTTGACCATGTAGATGCGGCCGAAGCGTTTTTCCTGCATCGCGCGCTTGAGCAGCTGCAGCGTGTCGTTGCGGCGGTTCTGCTTGACCACGAACAGGTGCTTCTGCGCCTTGTCGGCGGCCTTCACCATTGCCAGGCCGTCTTCCCAGCGGGTGGCCATCGGCTTCTCGGTCATCACGTGGAAGCCGGCTTCCGAGCACTCGATGCTCTGGCGCGGATGCAGGCCGGACGGCGTGGTGAGGATGACGATGTCGGCGTCGGTCTGCGCCAGCATCGCGCTCATGTCGCTGTGGCCGCGCGCGCCGGTGCGTTCAACCGCAGCCGCCAGCGCAACCGGATCGATGTCGCAGACGTCGACCAGCTCGGCGCGGTCGGCGTGCTTTTCCAGCGAGCCGAAATGATTGTTGGCGATGCGGCCGCAGCCCACCAGGGCGAAGCGGATCTTGCGCTCGGTAATCGGAGGAGTCACTAACATTCAGAAGGTCCAATAACGTACTGAATACACCAGTATCTTCAAATATTCGGACAGCACCGCGCCGGCTTCATTGATAGCCAGGCTGTGGTACAGGTCGTCGCCGGGATACACCATATGCATGCCCCAGTCCACTTCAGGCCAAGCCCGGCGGAAAGTCTCCAGCGCGCGCCGCGAGTGAAACCAGGAAGTCACCAGCGTGATGCGCCTGGGCTGCTGCGCGGCCAGGTAATGCCGGGTGAACTGCGCATTCTGGTACGTGCTTTTCGACAGGCATTCGTAGCCAATGCGCGCTCGCGGCACGCCCGCCATCACCAGCCGCTTGACGATCAGCCGACAATCGCCCTCGCCGCTGACAAACACGAACGGCGCGCGGCCTTGATGAAACAATTCCGCCGCGCCAATCACCCGTTGTCCGCTCTCCCCGCCCAGCACCACGATCCAGTCGGCCCGCTGCTGCGGCGCATCCGCCACCAGCAAGCTCTTGGAATAGCGCACCAACGGGGCCAGTGTCAGCACGGCCAGCAGGCTGAAACCACCCAGCACCGCCAGCCATGCGCCCAGACGGGGAAAACGCTGCCACATGGATCAGGCCTTGACGATGTGTCCGGCCGGTTCCAGGTACTTGCCGCGGCTATCGACCAGCAGCTGGGCGTTGGCCTTCAACATCGCGTAGTCGAACTTGTCATGGTCCGTGGCCAGCAGCACGCAGTCGTAGCCGGCGACGGTTTCCGCCGTCAGCGCCACGCTCTTGAGGTCGAACTTGTGTTCGCGCATCTTCGGGAACACCGGCACGTGTGGGTCGCTGTACGCCACTTCCGCGCCCAGGTCGCGCAGTTTTTCCATCAGGAACACCGACGGGCTTTCGCGCATGTCGTCGACGTTCTTCTTGTAGGCGATGCCCAGCACCAACACGCGGCTGCCGTTGATGGATTTCTTGCGCTGGTTCAGCGCGGCCGCCACCTTGGACACCACATAGTCCGGCATATTGGAGTTCACTTCGCCGGCCAGCTCGATGAAGCGGGTGTTGACGCCGTATTCGCGCGCCTTCCAGGTCAGGTAGAACGGGTCGATCGGGATGCAGTGGCCGCCCAGGCCCGGGCCCGGGTAGTAGGGCACGAAGCCGAACGGCTTGGTGGCCGCGGCGCGGATCACTTCGTGGATGTCGATGCCCATCTTGTCGGCGACGATCTTCATCTCGTTGACCAGGCCGATGTTGACCGCGCGATGGATGTTCTCCAGCAGCTTGGTCATTTCGGCGGCGCGGGTGCTGGATACCGGCACCACCTTGTCGATCACCGCGCTGTACAGCGCCACGCCGATTTCCTGGCATGCCGGGGTGACGCCGCCGCACACCTTGGGAATGGTGCGGGTGGTGAAGTCGGGGTTGCCCGGATCTTCGCGCTCCGGCGAGAACACCAGGAAGGCGTTGTCGCCGACCTTGAGGCCGCGCGACTGCATCCGCGGCAGCAGCTCTTCGTCGGTGGTGCCCGGGTAGGTGGTGGACTCCAGCGATACCAGCTGGCCTTCGCGCAGGTAGGGCACCAGGCTGTCCATGGTGTCCAGCACGAAGCTGAGGTCCGGCTCGCGGTACTTGTTCAGCGGCGTCGGCACGCACAGGATCAGCGTATCGGCTTCCGGCACGCGGCTGAAATCGGTGGTGGCCTCGAAGCCGCGCTCCAGCGCGGTGGCGATGCTGTCGGCGGAAATGTGCTCGATGTAGCTTTTGCCGGCCATCAGGGCATCGACCTTGCTCTGGTCGATGTCGAAACCCAGCACCTTGTAGCCGACTTCGGCGAAACGCAGCATCAGGGGCAGGCCGACATAGCCCAGGCCCACGATGCCGATCACAGCGGATTTGTCCGCGATACGATTGAGCAGTTGCTGCTTGATCACGATGAATGTCCCAACAGGATGTAAAAGCCTGAGCGGCAGACGCCCGTCTGCCGCCCGTTAACTCGGTACTGACTTGATTGTTCGCGCGCGGCCCGCCTCGGGGGACAGGCCGGCAACCTGCGGCCAAAGCGCGTGGAACTGGCCATTATACGCCTCGTTGCCGCCGCTTTTGGGTAAGCAAACGTAACCGGAGCACCGATTTTCCAGCGGATTCGCCCACGCTCTTAGATCAGCAGATGGCCGGCGGTCTGCTGGTTGGTCTGCTTCAGCCGGCTGACGAATTCGATGAACTCCAGACCGAAGCGGTACTCCAGCTCATCGGCGCGTTTCTTCAGCGCTTCCCACTGCGTCAGCGCGGGGCTCTGGCGGAAGGCCATCACCGCGACGTTGCCGTGGCTGGCCGCAGGCAATTCGAGCACCCGGCCCTCGAAAACGTTCAACAAACGCTCGACAAAGCTGTGATAGCGCTTGTCGCCGCTCCACCAGTTGGTGACGAACACGCCCTTGGGGCTGAGCGCGCGCTTGCAGTCCTCGAAGAAGTCTTCGGTGGTCAACGCGTCGACGATCTGCAGGCCGTCGAAGCCATCCACCAGGATGGCGTCGGTGGAGCCGCGGAAAATCTTCACATAGTCGGCGCCGTCGGCCTCGACGATCTCGAAGAAATCGCCCTCCTCCGGCAGCTGGAAGAAGGCGCGCGCCACCGCGATCACCTGCGGATTGATGTCCACCGCCACGCTGACCGCGTCGGGCAGGTATTCGTCGATGAAGCGGGCGAACGATCCGCCGCCCAGGCCGATCTGCAGGATATGTTGCGGAGCGTCGTTCCACAGCAGGAAGCCCATCATCGCCCGGCTGTAGCTGAGCACCAGCTCGGCCGGATCGTCCAGGTCCATCGAGCTCTGGATGGTTTCCGAACCCAGGTGCAGCGAGCGGATATTGCCCTCTTCCGAGATCTCCACTTCCGGCATTTCCTCCACCGCGGCGCGCACGCGGCGGCGGAACGGATGCAGCGCCCTACGCGCCACAGCCGCTCTCCCCCTGGCTGGCCGGCTTGCGCGAGTCCAGGATGCTGATGGTGCGCTTCTGCTGCGGCGCATCCGCGCCATCATCGTGCCGCGGCGGCGCGGGGTCGCGGAACGCTTCCTTGTCGAAGGCGGTGTCGCCGCCGTCAAACGGCGCATCGCCGGTCTTGAGGCCGGCGAAATCGAACAGGCTGGTATCGGCCAGATGCGAGGGGACCACGTTCTGCAGCGCGCGGAACATGCTCTCGACGCGGCCCGGGAAGCGCTTGTCCCAGTCGTTGACCATCTCCTTCACCACCTGGCGCTGCAGATTGGGCTGCGAACCGCACAGATTGCACGGGATGATAGGGAATTCGCGCAGTTCGGCGTAGCGCTCGATATCCTTCTCGCGGCAATAGGCCAGTGGACGGATCACCATGTGGCGGCCGTCGTCGGACACCAGCTTGGGCGGCATGGATTTCAGCTTGCCGCCGTAGAACATGTTCAGGAACAGCGTGTGCAGGATGTCGTCGCGGTGGTGGCCCAGCGCGATCTTGGTCGCGCCAAGTTCGTCCGCCACCCGGTACAGGATGCCGCGGCGCAGGCGCGAGCACAGGCTGCAGGTGGTCTTGCCCTCCGGCACCAGCCGCTTGACGATGGAGTAGGTGTCCTCCTCGACGATGCGGTACTCGACGCCGACGGACTGCAGATATTGCGGCAGCACGTGCTCGGGGAAGCCCGGCTGCTTCTGATCCAGGTTCACCGCCACGATGGAGAAGTTGATCGGCGCGGACTTCTGCAGGCCGCGCAGGATGTCGAGCAGGGTGTAGCTGTCCTTGCCGCCCGACAGGCAGACCATCACGCGGTCGCCCTCTTCGATCATGTTGAAATCATTGATGGCGTCACCGACGTGGTGGCGCAGGCGCTTGGCCAGTTTGTTGCTTTCAAACGCGGCCTTCTTGGCCTTGTCGTCGAGCGCGGCGTTCTGTTCGGACATGGGGTACGGCTAAGAAATTGAAAAACAGGCGATTTTACTGTTTTCCGCCGCCGAAATCCACGGCGGCGGACAAACTATTTTCCGGGCGGCGCCGGCGGAGCTTTGCCCGTTGCCGCGGGCGCGGCAAACAGGCTACAGCGCCACGCTGCGGCCGCCGTCCACCGCCAGGATCTGGCCGGTGACATACGTCGCATCCAGCAGCAGGAAAGCCACCGCGCGCGCGATGTCTTCCGGCACGCCGGTGCGCTGCAGCGGAATGGAGGCTTCAATCTTGGCCCGCACAGCCTCGCTGAACGATTCGGCATCGTCCGGCCACAGATTGACGCCCGGCGCCACGCCGTTGACGCGCACGCTAGGCGCCAATTCCAGAGCCAGGCTGCGGATCAGCTGCGCGTGGCCGGCCTTGGCCAGGTTGTACACCACATGGTGCGCCATCGGCCGCTCCGCATGGATATCCGAGATGCCGACGATCGCGCCGCCGCGCCGGCTCAGCTCCGGCGCCAACGCCTGGGACAGGAACAGCGGCGCCTTCAGATTGCTGCCCATCAGATCATGCCAGGCAGCCTCGTCTATCCGCCCAACCTCGGTGGGGAAAAAGCTGGAAGCATTATTGACCAGCCCGTCCAGACGCCCAAACGCCGCCACCGCCTCCGCCGCCAGCCGCGGCAGCGCTGCGCCGTCCAACAGGTCTGCCTGCGCCAGCCGCACGCTGTCGGCGCGTCGCGCGTTCAGCTCGCCGGCAAGCTGTTCCGCCGCCGCGAGCGAGCCGCGGTAATGCAACACCAGGCGCAAGCCGCGCGCATGCAGATGGCGGGCGATGCCCGCGCCCACCCGCCGCGCCGCGCCGGTAATCAGGACCACGCGCTCATCTTGTTGTTGCTCTGTTAGCATTGCTTCCTCAATCGAATTCAGTTGCGCCGGCAAGCGCCCTCTTCACGCCGAGGGCCGATTGCACCACAATCGCGCCATATTGTAGCAGGACGAAGCAAATGACCACCCTACCCGCCGCCAGCGCCGAAGCCCTGGCCACCAGCCAGGCCCTGAGCCGACACATCCGCCAGACCATCCAGGCCGCCGGCGGCTGGATTCCATTCTCGCATTATATGGAAATGGCATTGTACGCGCCCGGCCTGGGCTATTACGCCGCCGGCAGCCACAAGCTGGGCGAGGCCGGCGACTTCGTCACCGCGCCGGAGCTCACCCCGCTGTTCGGCCGCGCGCTGGCGCGCCAGTTGGCCGAGCTGCTGCCGCAAACCGCCGGCATGGTTTACGAGTTCGGCGCCGGCACCGGCCAGCTCGCCATCGACCTCCTGCGCGAACTGGCCGCGCTGGGCCGACTGCCGCAAAAATACGTGATCATCGATCTGTCGCCGGACCTGATCGAGCACCAGCAACACAATATCCGCGCCGCGCTGCCGGAATATTTCGATCGGGTGGAATGGGCCAGCCAGTTGCCGCGAGAACTGGACGGCGTGGTGATAGGCAATGAAGTGCTGGACGCGATGCCGTGCGAGATGGTGTTCCGCGACGAACAGCGCCAGCTCAGGCAACGCGGCGTGGCGGCAAGGGGCGATGGCTTCAGCCATGAAGACCGCGACTTCGTCGACGCGCGCCTGGCCGGCCTCGCCGCCGAACTGGTGCCGGACATCCCGCGCTACGAAACCGAGATCAGCCTGGCCAACCGCGCTTTCATCGCCACGCTGGCCGGCGCGCTCAAGCGCGGCGCCATTCTGATGATCGATTACGGCCACGCCGCCCGCGAGTACTACCACCCGGAACGCGCGATGGGCACCTTGCTGGGCCACTACCGCCACCACACGGTGCAGGACCCGTTCTACTTGCCCGGTCTGATGGACCTCACCTGCCACGTCGACTTCAGCGCGGTGGCGCAAAGCGGCATCGATGCCGGGCTCGACCTGATAGGCTACGCCAGCCAGGCGCAATTCCTGCTCAACTGCGGCATCGTCGGCCTGCTGGAGCAACTGGACGCCAACGACGTGATGCGCTACCTGCCGCAAGCGAAGGCGGCGCAACGGCTCTTGACGCCGCAGGAGATGGGCGAGACCTTCAAGGCGATAGGCTTCGGCAAGGGCGTGGACATAGACTGGCTGGGCTTTGCCCAGGGCGACCGTTGCTATACGCTGTGATCCGGCGCAGAAACTTGCACAAGCCGGTTGACAGCCATCAGGCGGCTGCGTATAGTTCGCGTCTCGGTGCAGACGCACCGTGAATGTGGCGAATTAGCTCAGTCGGTTAGAGCGACGGAATCATAATCCGCAGGTCCGGGGTTCGAGTCCCTGATTCGCCACCACAGTTTTCCGAAGACTGTCCCAGACAGGTTTCGCGGCGAATTAGCTCAGTCGGTTAGAGCGACGGAATCATAATCCGCAGGTCCGGGGTTCGAGTCCCTGATTCGCCACCAATCAAGTAAAAAAGCCAGCTTGCAAGAGTTGGCTTTTTTGCTTTTCGGATCCGCATGGGCATTTATAATCGGCCTCACTCCATGCCTATCCATCTCTCAAAGATCACTGACCGATGGCCTTGTTGCGCAAATCCGTAACAGGGTGAGTCTCCCCTTTCTCCATACGGGATTTATGCCACAGCCACTGTGCGCGGACGACCCTGCATGCTGAAGCGGTTTAGAATGGCGGCCCGAACTTGCAACTCCGCTACCTGACCATCAAAGCTCCGCGCCATTACTCTTTCACCCAGCAGTTTGAAGCAACGCATCTTCGCCTCCACCAAGCTGCGGCGATGGTAACCGCTCCAGCGCTTCCAAATCGCTCGACCAAGTCGGTTGGTGGCGCGGAGAATTTCGTTCCGGGCCCGCGCCTCGGGCGATGCCCCTTTCCACTGTCGGGCATTTTTGCGCGTCGGAATGCCCCCCGCCGCCTCCCGCGCCACAATCGCCCCATGGCAAGCCTTGGTATCGTAAGCGCCATCGCCGCTCACGCAGGTTATCGGTTCATCGGCCGGGATTTGCGCCAATAGCGAAGGCAACATTTGCGCATCGCCCTGGCGGTTGTCAGTCATCTCAATCGCCCTGATTTGCTGGGTTTGGGCGTCGATGCCAAGATCCATTGTCGACCGTATTCCGCGCCGGGCTTCTTGGTTTTCCATTCGCCTTCGCCCAGCATCTTGATGCCGGTACTATCGACCAGCGGATGCAAAGCGGCTGAGCTTTTCTGGTAAGAGATGTTGACCTGCAGCGTCTGCTGGCGCCGACAGAGGGCGCTGTAGTCTGGCACAGCCCAATCCAAGTTCGCGATCTTCGGCAGGCTTTGCACAAAGCCGATGGTCTGCGCAACGCCAGGCCGAACAGAATGGAATGGCCGCATTGCTGTAGGTTTGTGCCCGACCTCGCTTCGCCTGCGGTCTTGCCTGCCATGACATGCTTGTGTTCAGCCAGACGGATAGGGAGCCACGCTGGATCAGAGCTTGGTTGTAGGTTTTCCAGTTGGTGGTTCGGTACTGTTTGGGAGCGGGCTTGGTCATGCTGCCATGTTACCAAGCCGCCGCCTGGACTGATTTGCGCAACAAGGCCTATCCGCATACGCCGAAGACGGCATTCGCCCAATAGTAGAACCGCCCCCCGACAGGAGTTGGATAAGCAGCGATCCCCAGGCATGCATAGCAAATCCGCTGACCGTGGTGCGGCTGCCGGACGAGGCGCCTGCCTGCCAATTACCAGCGGCGGCCTGCTGATGGTGCGGGGGATCACCTTGAACAATCTTCCCCCCGCATGCAAACCGAGCAGTCTGCGACATCCGGCGGCAGATAGCTCAAATCAGCCAGGCAGCGCCCGCCGCAGGATGGACCCTACATCCATCCGCCCGACTTCCAGCACGCCCACCACCCTTCCCCACTGCGCATCGGCCAGGCGGCTGGCGATGAAGCCATCCGCCATGAAGGCCGGGGATTGGCTGCGCAGCAGGCACCCCTGCGCGGTCAACGCCAGTTGCTGGGCAAAGCGCCGGCCCTGCGCCTCCAGCTGGTCCGGCGCCGCTTGCGCCAGCGCGCGCAGAGACTGGATAGCGGCCAGCAGCGCCGCTTCGTCGCCAGCCAGGCCAGCCAGCTCATCCAGCAGCGTCTGCCAGGCATCCGGCTCCCGCAGCACCGCGCGGATCACATCCAGGCACATCACGTTGCCGGAGCCCTCCCAGATGGAGTTGACCGGCGCCTCGCGGAACAGCCGCGCCATCGGCCCGGCGTCGACATAGCCGTTGCCGCCGAACACCTCCATCGCCTCGCCGCTCAGCTCCACCGCGCGCTTGCACACCCAGAACTTGGCCGCCGGGGTGACGATGCGCTTCCAGGCGCGCTGGAGCGGATCGTCGTCCCGCTCGAAAGCCTGCGCCAGCCGCATCGCCAACAGCAGCGCAGCCTCGCTTTCCAGCGCCAGGTCGGCCAGCACCGAACGCATGATGGGCTGCTCCGCTAACACCTTGCCGAAAGCCATCCGCCGGCGGGCGTAGACCAGCGCCTGAACCAAGGCCTGGCGCAGCAGCGCCGCGCTGCCGATCACACAGTTGAGCCGGGTATGGGTGGCCATCTCAATGATGGTGGAAATGCCGCGCCCGGGCTCGCCCAGCAGCATGCCCCAGGCATCCTGGAACTCCACCTCGCTGCTGGAATTGCTGCGATTGCCCACCTTGTCCTTCAGCCGCTGGATCGCCACCGGGTTGCGGCTGCCGTCCGGCCGCCAGCGCGGCACGTAGAAGCACGACGGTCCGCCGTCCGCCAATTGCGCCACCACCAGGTGGGCGTCGCTCATCGGCGCGGAGAAGAACCACTTGTGGCCGCGCAGCAGGTATTCGCCGCCGCGGCCGCCCGGCCCCAGCGGCGTGGCCCGGGTGGCGTTGGCGCGCACGTCGGAGCCGCCCTGTTTCTCCGTCATGCCCATGCCTATCCAGGCACAGGCTTTTTGCTCCAGCGGCAGGTCGCGGCTATCGTAATCGTGGCTGAACAGCTTGTCCCGCAGCCGCGCCCACAATTCCGGCTCCTTCCGCAGCACCGGGATGCAGGCCTGGGTCATCGTCGCCGGACACAGCGTGCCGGCCTCCACCTGGCCATGCAGGTAAATGCCGGCCAAGGTGGCGGACCAGCGGCCTGGGCGCGCGTCCTCGAACGGCAGCGACACCAGCCCCTGGCCGCGGTACTGCGCTAGCAGCCGGTGCCAGGCCGGATGGAAATCCACTTGCTCCACCCGCCGGCCACGGCGATCAAAGGCCCGCAGTTGCGGCGGGAAATGGTTGGCCTGCTCGGCCAGTTCGAAAGTCTCGGCGCTGCCCAGCAGGGCGCCATAGTCCAGCAAGCGCGGTTCGGCCCAGACCGCCTCCGCCCGCGCCAGCGCTTCGCCAAGCGCAAGATCGCTGCCCAGCAGGTTGTAGTCGGCCAGTTCGTCGTACTGATTGCTCACTTCGTGGGTTTGCCAGTTCATGCGCCTTCCCTCCTGGTGAAAACGCGGGAATCCGCCATGCTGATACGGAAGATAGGAAGCGTCCCCCTCTGCGGACGCTTCCAGTATACGGCGGTCCTATTCTCCCCGCGCCCACCGCGCGATCAGCCGCTGCGGCGTGCCGCAGGTCTTGCGCTTGAAAACGAAGTTGCGGCACTTCTCGACGAACTGGCCGCGGTTGTACAGCATGTCCTGCCGCATCTCCGCCAGCTCCGCCTCCCGGCACCGTTCCAGCTGCTCCAGATCCAGCGTCTGCTTGCGTTCGCGCCAGACTTGCCAGGCCGGAGTCAACAGCGCCTGTTTCGCCGCCTGCAGCAGCCAGCGGCCGAATTCCTGCTCGTCGCGCGGTCCGATGTCTTGCACCATTCCCAACCGCCAGGCCTGGCGCGCGCCAAGCGGCAGGCAGTCGTTGCACAGCCGGACTGCAGCCTCCGCGCCCACCGCGCGCGGCAGGGTGTAAGTCCAGTATTCCGAACCGTACAGGCCCATGGTCCGGTAGTGCGGATTGAATACCACGCCCTGCCGCGCCAACACCACGTCGGCGGCTAGCGCCAGCATCACCCCGCCGGCTCCGGCATTGCCGGCCACGCCGGCCACCACCAGTTGCGGCGCGGTGAGGATTTCCCGGCAGACGTCGTCTATCGCCTGGATGTTGCGCCAGGCCTCCGCGCCAGGATCGGCCGCCGCCTGTATCACATTGAGGTGGATGCCGTTGCAGAAGCTGCCGCGGCCGCTGCGCAGCAGCAGCACTTCGCTGTCCTGGCGCTTGACCCATTGCAGCGCCTCTTGCAAGCGCAGGCATTGCTCGGTGCTGAGCGCGCCATTGTAGAACTCGAAAGTCAGCTCGCCCACCTTGCCCACCTGGCGGTAACGGATGGGCTGATAGGATTCTTCGCAATGCGGATGGCTGGCGACGGACCACTCCAGCCTGGGCACGCCATCCAGCAAGCCGGCCAGCAGATGGCGCGCCGGCTGCTTGAAGGTTTCCTCGCCGGCCTCCGGCGCACGCCGCAAGGCGCCCAGCCACAGGCTGGCGTCGCCTGTGCCCACCAGCACCGCGTCGTCGTGCACCGCCAATATTTCCCCGGGGCTGCCGCGGCGGTGGTCCAGGTGCGCGTCGTACAGGTAATAACGGCCGCCGGCCAGGTTCGCCAGCACGCCGGGCTGGCCGTCGGCGGCGTCGATGCGGCGCTTGATCTCCAACGCCGGCGCATGCCAGTCGAAAGCGCGGTCGGCCTGCTTCATATTGGCCTGCAGCCGGCCGCGCACCGCCGGATCGGCATAATCCACCGCCACGGGACGATAGCCGCCGATGAATTTCTCCACCACATCGCGTATGCAATAGATGGCGGCATCGCTGACCAGGCCATTGTAGAGCTCGGACTTGCGCAGGCCGGCAGGCAGATCGAACTCGCGGCTGGACCACACCGGCCCGGCATCCATCTCCTCCACCGCCTGCAGCGCGGTCACGCCCCAGCGTTTCTCCTGCAGGCTAATCGCCCAGTCCAGCGCCGAAGCGCCGCGGTCGCCGACGATGCCGGGATGGACGATCACCACCGGAAACGGGCTGTCGCGCCATAGCCGCGCCGGCACCCGGTCTTTCAGGAATGGGCAGATCACCAGTTGCGGCCGGGCGGCCTCGATCTGCCGGCAGACGTCGTCGGCATCGCTGAACAACACCACGCTGGGCTGATGGCCGGATTCGCGCAATTCCAGCCAGGCGCGCTGGGTAAGGCCGTTGAAGGCCGAGGACAACAGGACGATTCTCAAGGCTTGCACTGCGTTTTCCCCGCTAGATGGGTAAATGGAAGCGGAGATGCTAGGCTGGACAATTTCAATGGCATTTGACTGATGCCAAGCTTTGCGGCATCCGACCTGACCGACTGACCGAAGGGACAGTCGGCTGGCATACGGTTGGCAACAGCATTAGGCGGATCGCCGTTTTCGGCAAATGGCCCATTCCGCGGAGGCGAAAATATGGGCAAAAAAATCCGCCGGGCAGCCATGCGCCGGCGGACTAACAGGGTAGAGAAATGCAATGCGGACAATCAGCCCATATTCATGCCGGCAGAGGACCGGGAGGCGGTTTTGATTGCCTGGACCGGCGCGGCCGACGCTTTTTCCGGCGCCGCGGCCAGCGCCGCCAGCGATGCGGCGGCCGGCTGCTGGACTGCGCTGCCCACGTCCACGCTGGCGTGCCGGACTTTTTGCTCGCCGATGCGGCTGATCAGCATGGCCTTACCCGGATCGGCGGCGCTGAGCGCCGCGCCGTCGGCCTTGTCCATGCCGCCTCTCCAGCCACTGCTAGCCAACGACGCGCTCAGATTGTCGACTTGCCCGGGATTCAGCCCTGCCAGCCTGGGCTCGCGCTGCTGCAACGCCTCCACCGCCTTGGCGGTTTGCATGGCGAATTTCTGCTTGTCGGGCGACAGCGCGTCATTTTCTGTAAGCAGCTTCTGCAGTATTGTCCGGTCTGCCGGCAACGGATTGATCTGGCGCCGGTTCAAAGGACTACTGGGGAAAGGAGTATGGATACTGTCGAAATCCCTAACATTGCTGACTGGCTTGAAAGAACCCTCATAATTGGTAATCTCCTGCAAACCCGCATTGCCATAAATCTGCATATGCAGGCCAGCATGGCCCAAGCCTTTCCAAGTAAAATCAATGCAACTATTGGTTGCTCCATTATAATTTAAATTAAAATACGTGTCCGATTGACTCTTGGCAGCCTCTCCATACTCCTTCAACCTCTCATACTGCTCCTTCGAAATCTCGATTGTTCGAATATAATAAGGCGAGGCATATTTGGCGGCATCGCCTTTCTCAACAATACCAAGCCCAGTCGCTCACCCATGTTCTTTAGGCGAAAAACCATAATCATCATACGCCTTGCCGTTGGAAATCCCATACCAGACATGGCCGGCAGCTGAAGTCGCATTAGAGTCAAAACCACCCCCAGACAATTTTGTCCCAGGTGCTGCCACATAAACACTCACAGTATAAGACATAACAAATATCTCAATTACTTCCCATAAACAATATGATCGAACACCACTCTAGAACGCAACCCAGCCAAACGAGCATCTCCTTTTACAAGCTCAACACTTGCATAGTACTGCCCTGGCTCAAATTTATAATCAAGCACATCAAGGTCTATATAAACCAACTTATTATCTTCACCACGCTTGCCTGATAAAGGACCCGACAAAAAAACACCCCCATGCGCATCCTCACTCTTTCCGACACGCTCCCCATACAAGGTTACGGGCAACCACTGCTTACCATTAAAATGAAAAACACTGACCCGAAACTCAAGCTTGACATGCTCCAACAAATCCGGAATCACGTCCTTCGGTCTATTGAAAACAAACCTAGCAATCAAACCATATCGATTTAAGTTTTTATTAAATTTACCTGGCACAATCCAAAAAACAGAATTCACCTTTTGACCAGGCTTATCCATTCTAAAATCAAAGCTCATTGGAGCCTGAGGCTGAACAAACCAATACGGGTCCCGTGAACGCTCACGCCAAAAAAAACACTCATCACCAGCCCGGCAGCCAAGATAAGTAACAACAAAACCAACGCACAACGGTTTTTTTTACGCAGCACTCCATACTCCTTCATCTCAATTTTCGGCATACGCATTGCTTCTCGGCTGCTATGTTCCGCCATGACGCCTGTTTGATACAAGCAACAAAATCCCAAAACCCCTCTCGGCTAACAGCAGACTCCGTCGCTAACCGCTGATGATGGCCGCTCTCACATCCCCATGCCAGGCTGCTTGGCGCGGGCAAGTTGCTGGTGCGCCTGCGGCTTGGCCGGCTCCTGCCCGTGTTCGGGCGCCGCCGCCAGCAGAGATAGGGAATGCTGGGCCGATTGCTTGATCGCATCCTTCAACTCCACCGCGGCATGCTCGACCTTGTTGGCCGCGCTCTTGTAAAGCATGCTGATCTTGCCGGGATCGACGGCGTTCACCACGACAGCCCCCACCTTCTCTATGCCTTTCTTCCAGCCCTCCAACGCTAGCGCCGCGCTGAGGTTGTCGATATGGTGCGATGCCAGATCCTTCAACCTGCCATCGCGCTGCTGCATCGAGCTCACATGTTGTTGAGCCTGGTTCAACAAGCTCTGCTTGCCTTCAGACAAACCCGGATGCCGCGCCGCCTCCCTCTGCTGGCTGGCCTGTTGCGCCGCCTGAGGGCCGGCTTCCGGTTTGTAGAAGTCGTCCTTGGGCCGCAAAGCGCCCAGAAAATCCTGCTTGCTCCAATAGGGGTTACTGCTCAGATTGACTTCCGCCGGTCCGGTGGAGGTTTGCGAACCGTAGAAAATCTGCTCGCCCTTCTCGTTTTTGCCCTTGTAGACCGCCACATGCTGGCCGCCGCCTTCCATCTTGAACATCAGGATGTCGCCCGGCTGCAGGTCTTTCTTGTTGTCGATCAGATTGAAATTGCGCTTGGCGTAGTCGCTTACATTGGCATGGGGATGCTGGCCGCCGTGTCCGCCGTTGAACAAGGTGTGGGTGGTGAAGTTCGCCGCGCTCTTGAAATCGTCGGTCACCTTGGTATTGCCCAGCTGCAGCGTGCGCCACACCAGCGATGAGCAATCCACGCCTTTCTTGCCATCTTTATCCTTGTCCTCTTCCAGGCGGCTGCCATCGATGCGATTGCCGTTGGGTTTCTTCTTGTTGGCCAACTGGCCGGCCATGTCGCCGCGGCCATATTCAAAAGTACCGTCGCCGAAATGCTCCAGCGCGGCGTTGACCATTCGCGAGCCGCGGTCTGCGCCCTGTACCGGCTGCGGATGATGCGATTTGGCTTGAGCATGATCGGCAGGCTGCGCCCCGTGCGGCTGAACATGCGCAACCGGAGCGGTTTTGCCCGGCGCGCGAGCTTCCTGGGTCTGCTGCGGATGTGGAGCGGGCTTGTGCGCTTGCTCCGGGACGGATTTCGCTTGCTCGGACTGCGGCTTGACTGCGGCGGTCAGTCCGGCAGCAGCGGCCGGCGCGTGGACAGGTTGCGCCGCGGTAGCGCCCGCCGGGACCGGCTCGGCGGCCACTGGCGCCGGCTTGCCCTGCCGCAATGCGGCTGGCGCAGCGGCATACGCCGCGCTGACTTGTTGCGGCTTGTTGCCAACATCCGTTCCCACCAGACTGATCTTGCCTGGATCGGCGGCGTTGACCACCGCGCCGTTGATCTTGGCCATGCCTTGGCGCGCGGCGTCGGCGGCCAGTTGCCCGCTCAGATTGTCCAGTTGCGCGGCATCCAGCTTCTGCAGGCGGGCATCGCGCTGCTGTAGCGCCTGCAAGACGCTCCTGGCCTCCTGCGCCAAGTGCTTTTGGTCAGCCGGCAACAGCGTCCGTACCTGTTCCGCCGCTTGCGCAGGCGCGGCAACCGCTGGAGGCGGAACCGGAACAGCAGGCTGAGATGACCGGTCATGCGTAGCCGAAGCCGCTTGGGCTGGCAGGGGTGATACCGGCGGAACTTTGGCAGTTTGCGACTGGGCGGGCTGCGTCGCCGATGGCAAATGCGTCTTGTCCGCTTGCCGCGGCGGCGTGGATTTGTCCTGTGATGCCGCCTGGCCGGACAGCTTGCTATTGGCAAGCTCGGATTTGCCGGCTTGCGCCGCTTTCTCCATCCCGCTCCGCTTCAATGCCAGCTCATGCATGTCCTGATAGTTTTCACTTTCCCTGACCTTGACATGGACTGTGACCTTTTCCTTATCCTTGTTGGTGTGGATATATGTCAAACCGGACAGCCCAGCGACATGGTATGAATGCTCTTTGTTATCCAAGGTACCGATATCTTTGAAGACTCGGTGCGGATTGCCGGTTACGCTGCTGACATCCTTATTGGCACCCATCGCCATGTAATCCGTTGATTTTTTCCCACTGCCGTCGACCGCGATCGTTTTGCCGCCACTATTGATGAAGTCCCTCACCGACCCCGCGCCGCCCAGATGCGCCCCGGCCAATATGCCGCTTTCGGTCATGGTAATCCCGGCAATCTTGGTTCCGATCACCGCCTTCAGCTTTTCCTTGCCAACCAAGCGTTCCAGCGTTTTCCAGTTTTCCCTGGTATAGGCTTGGAAGAACTCATCCTGCGCTTTGGGACTCTTCAACCAATCCTGCAGGCTATGCACCCCATCCTTGCCGGTCCATGCTCCTGTGCGCTTGTCAATGAAGCCCAGCTGTTTGCCAATCGCCTGCCTTTCCGCCTTGCCCAACTGGTATTTCCCGGCATAACCATACTTGTTCACCTTGTCGGACGATCCCCCGCCCTCGGCCTGCCACAACATGGCGCCATACGTTTGCTGAGCCGCCGCTTTCTGAAAATTACTCAGCTTGCGCCCTTCTACCGCCTCGATATTCCCGGTAAATGGCATGTTCTTTGCCGCTGCGGCATTCCTAGACTCCATGGATGTGCTCATCTTCAATATCCTTTTTAAAATTCACCTAGTTTGCTCAGCTGCCACCGCGCTTTACTAAGCATCCCGCAAGCCGGCACGCGCCGCGCCTCGCTAGGCAGTCGCGGGGGAAGACCATGCGCGCTCAACGCGGCTTCCACCGGCTGGCTCTAGCCACAATCAAATAAAATGTTTATCATAATAGATATTAAATCAAATATTTTTACAAGCAAATGACCGATAAAATCATCTTGGGATCGCGGCGCGCATCTCATGCCGCCAGCCCGCTACACTGGATTTGTCAGCCGTGCGCCGGCAACGGATAATCGCCGGCCACACACGCAAGGATGTAGCCAATGGATGATACAAGCGTGCGCCTGTCCAAGCGCATGGTGGAATTGGGCCTGTGCTCGCGCCGCGAAGCCGATGCCTGCATCGAGCAGGGCCTGGTAAAGGTCGATGGCGAAACGGTGACCGTGCTGGGCAGCCGGGTGCTGCCGGAGCAGAAGATCGAATTGACCGGCAAGCCGCAGCTGCTGGCGGACCTTCCGGTGACGATGCTGCTCAACAAGCCCGCTGGCGCCGCGCAAGCGCCGGCGCAACTGCTGGGAACGGATAGTCGCGCGCCGGAAGACAAGGCGGAACAGGCATGGCTGCCGCGCCACCGCCAGCAACTGTGGCTGGCCGGCGCGCTGGACGACACCGCCCACGGCATGGTGGTGCTGACCCAGGACAAGCGCCTGCTGCGCAAACTGGCCGACTGCGAGATGGAATTCCTGCTGCAAGTGGCGGCCGCGCCGGCAGCCGAAGAACTGAAGGCACGCGTCGCCGCCGTCCGCCTGGACGGCAAACCGCTGCGCAACTGCAAGATCAACCGCCAGAGCGACCGCCAACTGCGCTGCGTGCTGCACGCGCCGCGTCCGGGCCAGCTGGAGGCCATCTGCCGCGAGGCGGGAATAGAATTGCAGGACGCCCGCTGTATCCGCATCGGCCGCCTGGCGCTCTCCGGCCTCAAGCCGGGACAGTGGCGCTATCTACAGCCGTTCGAACGTTTCTGACCGCATCCACCGGCTGTTAGGTGGGCCAGCTTGTCCGGGTTGCGCATCACGTACAGCCCGGACACCCGGCCGACTGCATCGCATTGCAAAGCCACGCTCATCAGCAATCGCTCCTCCTCCCACACCAGAACGCCGGGCATGCCATTGAGCCGTTGCGCGCACCATGCCGCGCCCTTGCGCTCGGAGCGCCGCCACAAACCGCGCAGCAGCCTGGACACCGCGCGCCGGCCGGCAAGCGGCGCCGGCAACGCCAACGCCTTGCCGCCGCCGTCCGCCTGATAGCGGACATCCATCGCCAGCAAACCCGCCAGCCTATCGACATCGCCACCTTGCAGCGCATCGACGAAGGCCTCCGCCAACGCCTGCGGATCGCCGGGAGGCCGCGCCGGCACTGCCTGTCCGCCGTCTTGCAGCCGTCGGCGCGCCCGGCTGGCCAGCTGGCGGCAGGCGGCCTGGCTGCGCTGCAGAATCGCCGCGAGTTGCGGATATTCGACATCGAACACCTCGCGCAGCAGAAAAGCCGCGCGCTCCAGCGGCTCCAGCCTCTGCAACGCCAACAGATAAGCGTAGGACAGTTGCTGCGCCCGCTCGGCCAGTTGCTCCGGCCCCGCCGCCAGGCAGTCGTCTCCGTCCGCCAGCGGCTCCGGCAGCCAGACTCCTACATATTGCTCGCGCCGCCGCCGCGCCGACTTGATCTGGTCCAAGCACAGGCGGGCCATCAGTTGCGTCAGGTACGCGCCAGGCGCCGCGATCCCCTCCAGATCGCACTCGCTCCAACGCAACCAGGCCTCCTGCGCCAAATCCTGCGCCTCGGCGCGCGAGCCCAGCATGCGGTAGCCCAGTGCCAGCAGGCGGGGGCGATGTTGCATAAACAGCGGCAGATGCATGGTATCAACCCAGGAAAAATCATGTCGATGTCACAATGATAAAGCTTGCCTCGTCATGGAGGGCATTCATCGACGCAAGAAAGCTCACCATGACCACGCTCCCCCCTCCTCCCGCCAGAATCCTGATCCTCGGCGGCGGCTACGCAGGCCTGTGCCTGGCGCGCCGCCTGGCCCATCCGGCCATGCCGCCAAGCGACATCACCCTGCTGGATGCCTCCAGCCACTGGCAGGAGCGCATCCGCCTGCATCAGGTGGCCGCCGGTCAAAACCTTCCGCGTTTCGATTACCAGCAAACGCTCGCTCCCCTGGGCATACGCTTTGTCCAGGCGGTGGCCAGCGCCATCCACCCGCATGCGCGGCGCGTCGAGGCGCAAACCCCTGCCGGAGAGGCGCTGGAGCTGGAATACGACTACCTGGCGCTGACATTGGGCAGCCACATCGCGCAAGACCCGGCCCTGGCCGATCCGCAGCTGCTGCCGCTGGACTCGCCCATCCAGGCCGCCATCCTGCACCGGCATCTGCAGGCGCAACCGGACGCGCGGGTGCTGATCGTCGGCGGCGGCCTGTCCGGCCTGGAAAGCGCCTTCGAGATCGCTGACGCCTGGCCGCGGGCCAGCGTGACGCTGGCGGACGCCGGGCGACTGGCCGCCAGCAGCCAACCCGGCGGCCTCAGCCATCAGGCAGTGGACTATCTGATCCAGTCGGCCCGGCAGAAGCGCATCGACTGGCTGCAAGACGCGCGGGTGATAGCCAGCCAGGACGGCACCGCCCGTTTCGAGCGCGGTGGCACGCTGGACTTCGACATCGGCCTCATTTCCGCCGGCTTCGCGCCATCGCCGCTAGCCAGGGCGGCCGGCCTCAGCGTCAACGCGCGCGGCCAGGCGCTGGTGGATGCCAGCCTCGCCAGCGTCGGCCACCCCGAAATCTTGGCCGCCGGCGACTGCGCCGCCATCGCCACAGCGGAAAGCGGCCCCTGCCGCATGAGCTGCGCCGCCGCTCTGCCGGCGGCGGTAGGCATCGCCAATACGCTGCGCGCGCGCCTGTTGGGCCAGCCGGCGCCGGACTACGTCTTCCGCTACGTGTTCCGCTGCCTGAGCCTGGGCCGGAATGACGGCCTGATCCAATTTGTCGACAGCCACGACGCGCCGACCCGCCAGGTCTGGACCGGCATCGAAGCGGCTCGCTGGAAGGAGTTCATCTGTCAGCGCACGCTGGCCACGCTGGGCCTGGCCGAAACGCCCCATCAGCCGCAGTTGCCACCACTGGCGGTGATGCCGCGGCTGCTGCAAATGCAGAGCTTTTTCGCCGAACCGGCGTGAAGCCACTCCGCCTCCGGGCCTGTGAGAAAGCAGGCCTCGCGGCGGCATCCCCCGCCAGGCGGAAACCTCAATCCAGTACAATGGGGCATGGCCCATTGTTCGAACGATCCGCCCTCGGGCGGGTCGAACGCCGCCAATCAGATGAAACATATAAGCAAATCAATTGGAACTAGGCTTTCGATATCCCGTCTCTATAACACTCAGTCATTCAACCGGAATTCTGCCCATGCCCCATGACACCCCCCTGATCTCCACCATAGTCGGCGGCCTGGTATTCGCCTTCGCCTTCGGCATGCTGGCGCTGCGCCTGCGCCTGCCGCCGCTGGTGGGCTATCTGTGCGCCGGCATCCTGGTGGGCCCGTTCACGCCGGGTTTTCACGCCGACACCGCGCTGGCGCCGGAGCTGGCCGAACTGGGGGTGATCCTGCTGATGTTCGGCGTCGGCCAGCATTTTTCGATCAAGGACCTGATGGCGGTCAAAGCCATCGCGGTGCCGGGCGCGCTGGTGCAGATCGCGGTGGCCACCATCCTCGGCATGGGCTTGTCGCGCTTCCTCGGCTGGCCGCTGGGCGAAGGCCTGGTATTCGGCCTGGCGTTGTCGGTGGCCAGCACGGTGGTGCTGCTGCGCGCGCTGGAGGAACACGGCTGGCTGGAAACCGAGGACGGCAAGATCGCCGTCGGCTGGCTGGTAGTGGAAGACCTGGTCATGGTGCTGACCCTGGTGCTGCTGCCGGCAGTCGCCGGCGCGCTGGGCGGCAGCCAGGCCGCGCCCACGCTAGGCCAGCTAGGCTGGACGCTGGCGCTGACGGTGGGCAAGGTGGCGGCCTTCGTCGCGCTAATGCTGGTGGTCGGCCGCCGCTTCATCCCGTGGATGCTGGAGCGCATCGTCCACACCGGCAACCGCGAGCTGTTCCGCCTGGGCGTGCTGGCCACCGCGCTGGGCGTGGCCTACGGCGCCACCCAGCTGTTCAACATCTCCTTCGCGCTGGGCGCCTTCTTCGCCGGCATGGTGATGGCGGAGTCGCCGTTCAGCCACCGCGCGGCCGAAGAGTCGCTGCCGCTGCGCGAAGCCTTCGCGGTACTGTTCTTCGTCTCGGTGGGCATGCTGCTGGATCCGCAAGTGCTGCTGGACGACACCCTGATCCTGCTGACCACCGTGCTGATCATCGTGCTGGGCAAGTCGCTGGCCGCCTACGGCATCGTGCGGCTGTTCCGCCGCAGCCACGCCACCAGCATGCGCATCGCCGCCAGCCTGTCGCAGATCGGCGAATTCTCCTTCATCCTGGCCGGCCTGGGCATGTCGCTGGGCCTGCTCAGCCCGCGCGGCCAGGCGCTGATCCTGGCCGGGGCGATCGTCTCCATCCTGCTCAACCCAATGATGTTCGCGCTGGCGGAGCGCTACCGGCCGGCGGCGCCGGTCGCCGAGTGAGCGCGGGAAATGCTATAAACATTTCGGCCGGGCCGACCCGGCCGGCCGCCTATGGTAGAATCGCGCGCAAAGTGTTCAATTTGCTATGAAAAAACTCGTCGCCACGCTGTGCCTGCTATGCTTGGTCCTGCCCGCTCTCGCCGGCAGGCTGCTGCCCGACAGCCTGGTGATGGGCAAGCTGGGCGATCAGAACGCCGAAGGCATCGCCTTCGTCCGCGCCGACCAGACCTTCTTGCAGCGGCTGGGCGGATTGATCGCCGTCTCGCCGCCGCGCTTTGCGCTGTCGCCGGGCCTGCGCGTCTTCGACGCCTACAACCGCTTTATGCTGAGCGGACAACTGAACGATCTGAAGGACCGCACCGTGGGCGTGACCTTCGATCCTCAAGGCAATATCAACCGCATCTGGGTGCTGGGCGACGATGAAATTGCGGCGTTGAAGCAACGCCAGACCCAGGCCGCGCCTTAAAACCGAACCGCTGGAAACCCGAGTAGCAATGAAGAAGGTATACATCAAGACCTTCGGCTGCCAGATGAACGAGTACGATTCCGACAAGATGGCGGACGTGCTGGGCAGTACCGAAGGCATGGTCAAGACGGACAATCTGGAAGAAGCCGATGTCATCCTGTTCAACACCTGTAGCGTGCGGGAAAAGGCGCAGGAGAAAGTCTTCTCCGACCTGGGCCGCGTCCGCCCGCTGAAGGAAGCCCGCCCCGACCTGATCATAGGCGTGGGCGGTTGCGTCGCCTCGCAGGAGGGCGACACCATAGTCAAGCGCGCGCCCTACGTCGACGTGGTGTTCGGCCCGCAGACGCTGCACCGGCTGCCGGAAATGATCCGCGCCAAGCGCGAAAGCGGCGAGGCCCAAGTCGACATCTCCTTCCCGGAGATCGAGAAGTTCGACCACCTGCCGCCGGCCAAGGTGGACGGCGCCGCCGCCATGGTGTCCATCATGGAAGGCTGTTCCAAGTACTGCTCGTTCTGCGTGGTGCCCTACACCCGCGGCGAAGAGGTATCGCGTCCATTCGAGGACGTGCTGACCGAAATCGCCGGCTTGACCGCCCAGGGCGTCAAGGAAATCACCCTCTTGGGGCAGAACGTCAACGCCTACCGCGGCCTGATGGCCGACGGCGAGATCGCCGACTTCGCGCTGCTGCTGGAATACGTGCACGAGGTGCCCGGCATCGAACGCATCCGCTTCACCACCAGCCACCCGCGCGAATTCACCCAGCGCATCATCGACTGCTACGCCAAGCTGCCCAAGCTGGTTTCGCATCTGCATCTGCCGGTGCAGAGCGGCGCCGACCGAGTGCTGATGGCGATGAAGCGCGGCTACACCGCGCTGGAGTATAAGTCCATCATCCGCAAGCTGCGCGCTATCCGCCCCGGCCTGGCGCTGAGTTCGGACTTCATCGTCGGCTTCCCCGGCGAGACCGAAGCCGATTTCGAGCAGACGCTGAAGCTGGTGAAGGAGCTGGAGTTCGACTTCAGCTACGTGTTCATCTACAGTCCGCGTCCCGGCACCCCGGCGGCCAATCTGCCGGACGACACTCCGCACGCGGAAAAGGTGCGCCGGCTGGAAGCGCTGAACGAGGTCATCGAGGCCAGGGGCTTCGAGATCAACCAGGCGATGGTCGGCACCGTGCAGCGCGTGCTGGTGGAAAATGTGTCGCGCCGGGATGCCGCCATGCTGGCGGCGCGCACCGCCAACAACCGCGTGGTCAATTTCATCGGCCATCCGCGGCTGCTGGGCCAGATGATAGACGTCAGGATCACCGAAGCCCGCCCGCACTCGCTAGCCGGCGAGGTGCTGGTTCACGAAAGCGCCTGAGCCGCGTGCACACCATTGTCATGCTATCGCGGGCGCGGCGTCGGGCGTATGCTGTGCTTCGTCCCAACACGGAGAAACCATGATGTTCGTCGTCTCGCTGAGCTATACCGCCCCGCTGTCCGATATCGACGCGCTGCTGGACGCGCACGTCGGCTGGCTGAAGCAGGCCTACGCCGATGGCTTGTTCCTGGCCTCCGGCCGCAAGGTGCCGCGCAGCGGCGGCGTGATCCTGGCCCGCGGCGAGCGCGCGGCGCTGGAGGCGCGGCTGGCGCTGGACCCGTTCGCGCAGAACGGCGTGGCCCGCTACGACATCATCGAGTTCGTTCCCGGCATGACCGCGGCCGGACTGGAAGGACTGCAGGAAGCATGAAGCTGCAGGGCATCAGGGCCGTACTGCTGGACTTGGACGACACGCTGTTCGATGACGCCCACGCCACCGCGCAGGCCTTCGCCGCGTTCATCGCCCCTCATGCCCGCCGCTTCGCCCTCGGTCCCGCCGAGCTGCAGGCGCGCTGGCGCGCCTGCATCGACCGCCACTGGCGCCGCTTCGAACAGGGCGAGCTGAGCATAGAACAGCAGCGCCATGAGCGCCTGCGCGACTTTCTGGATCAGCCTCAGATGAGCGAGGCAGAAGCCGCCCGCGTCTTCCAGCCGTATATGGACGCCTACCGCCGCCACCGCCGGCTGCTGCCGGGCGCGGCGGCCTTTCTCGACGCCACCCGTCATCTAACGCGCATCCTGGTCAGCAACGGCGGCGCGGAACAGCAGCGGGCCAAGCTTGAATTCCTGGGCATAGACCATCATTTCCGGCATCAGGTCACGCCCGAAACCGCCGGCGCGGCCAAGCCGGACGAGCGCATCTTTCAACACGCGCTGGCGCTGGCCGGCCATCCCCCGCAAGCCTGCCTGATGGTCGGCGACGACGCCGAACGCGACATCGTCCCGGCGCGGAGGCTGGGCATCGCCGCCTGCCAAGTATCCGATGGCAGCCACGCCGCCATTTTTGCAACGCTTAGCCAACAGCTGCGGAACGCATGAGCACGACAGAACCCTTGAGCTTCAACCCAGTGGACAACGAGCGGCTGGCCCGCCTGGCCGGCCCGCTGGACGAAAATCTGAAACAGATCGAAATCGGCCTGGACGTCACCGTGCAGCGCCGCGGCGAGAAATTCCGCGTGCAAGGGCCGCAGGCCAAGCTGGCGGTGGAGGCCTTGACCCGGCTTTACCTGCTGGCCGCCAGCCAGGATGTTTCCGTCGACGACGTGCAACTGTCGCTGGTGGAATTGCACCAGCGCCAAGCCAGCGGCGAAGAAGAGGAATCGCCGGTGCTGGCCACCCGCCGCGGCGACCTCAAAGGCCGCACGCCCAACCAGGCCCGCTACATCAAGGCCATTCTGCAGCACGACGTCACCTTCGGCATCGGCCCGGCCGGCACCGGCAAGACTTATCTCGCCGTCGCCTGCGCGGTGGACGCGATGGAGCGCGACGCGGTCAAGCGCATCGTGCTGGTACGCCCGGCGGTGGAAGCCGGCGAGAAGCTGGGCTTCCTGCCCGGCGATCTGGCGCAGAAAGTGGACCCGTATCTGCGCCCGCTGTACGACGCGCTGTACGACCTGATGGGCTTCGACCGCGTCACCCGGCTGTTCGAGAAGAACCTGATCGAGATCGCGCCGCTGGCCTATATGCGCGGCCGCACGCTGAACCACGCCTTCATCATTCTCGACGAGGCGCAGAACACCACGCCGGAACAGATGAAGATGTTCCTCACCCGCATCGGCTTCGGCTCGCGTGCGGTGATCACCGGCGACGTCACCCAGATCGACCTGGCCCGCCATCAGAAGAGCGGCCTGGTCGAAGTGGAGCGCATCCTGGGCCAGGTGCGCGGCATCCATTTCCACCATTTCACCAGCCTCGACGTGGTGCGCCATCCGCTGGTGCAGAAAATCGTCGACGCCTACGACAACTACCAAAGCCAGCAAGATGAAACAAGCCAAACGTAACCCGCTGCTCGCCCGCCTGGCGGCGCGGCTGCAATTGACCCTGGACGTGCGCAGCGACGCCGCCTTCCTCCCGCCGCCGGCGCTGATCCGCCGCGCCTGCCAGGCGGCGCTGCAGCGCGACGTCAAGCAGGCGCAAATCAGCATCGTCGTCGTCGACGCCGCTGAAGGGCGTCAGCTCAACAATGATTACCGCGGCAAGGATTATGCGACCAATGTGCTGTCCTTCGCGCTGAACGAGGGCGAAACAGTGGCAGGCCTGCCCTTGTTCGGCGACTTGGTGCTGTGCGCGCCGGTCGTCGAACAGGAAGCCGCCGAGCAGGGCAAGGCCCTGATGGCGCACTACGCGCACCTGTTGGTGCACGGCATGCTGCACCTGCAGGGCTTCGACCATGAAGAAAATGATGAGGCCGAAACGATGGAAGCGCTTGAAACCGTCATCGTTCAGCGGCTAGGATATCCCGATCCCTACCACGAGGAGCAGTTCTAAGAAATGGAAGACCCCAGTAAACCGCGACCCAGCTGGCTTGAACGCCTGTCCACCATGCTCTTGCGCGAGCCGGAAGACCGCGAGGAGTTGATCGAGCTGTTGCACAACGCCTTCGAGCGCAACCTACTGGATGCCGAAGCCCTCGGTATGATAGAAGGCGTGCTGGAAGTGAGCGAACTGACTGTCCGGGACGTGATGATCCCGCGCAGCCAGATGCATGTGCTCAACATCGACGACCCGATCTCCCGCTTCCTGCCGACCGTGATCGACTCCGGCCACTCGCGCTTCCCGGTGATAGGCGAAAGCAAGGATGACGTGCAAGGCATCCTGCTGGCCAAGGAATTGCTGCGTTACTTCCATGCGCCGGCCACCTTCAATCTGAAGACCGTGCTGCGGCCGGCGGTGTTCGTGCCGGAATCCAAGCCGCTGAACGTGCTGCTGCGCGACTTCCGCGCCACCCACAACCACATGGCGGTGGTGGTGGACGAATATGGCGGCGTCTGCGGCCTGGTGACCATCGAGGACGTGATCGAGCAGATCGTCGGCGACATCGAGGACGAGTACGACATCGAGGACGACGAGGACGACATCGTGCCGGTGCGCGGCAACGAACGCTACCGCGTCAAGGCGCTGACCGAGATTGAAGACTTCAACCACTATTTCGGCACCGACTACGCCGACGACGACGTCGACACCGTCGGCGGCCTGGTGATCTCGCTCACCGGCCACCTGCCCAAGCGCGGCGAAAAGATCGAGGCCGCCGGCCTGCGCTTCACCGTGCTGCGCGCCGACAGCCGCCGGCTGGACAGCCTGCTGGTGGAACGCATCCAGCTGTCCGCCAGCCAGGTCGAATAAGACCTATGCTGAAGGCAGCCTGCCTTGCGCCGGCTGCCCGGCCCATCCATTACACTTGGCAATACGCTAGCCCATGCGAATACTGATCCTGCTTCTGGCCGCCGCGCTAGCCGGCGCCCTCACCGTCTTCTCCTTCGCCCCCTACCGGCTGTTCTGGCTGATGCCGCTGTGCCTGGCCGCGCTGATGGAACTGATCCAGCGCGAGCCGCGCCGCGCCTTCTGGCTGGGCTATGTCTGGGGCGTGGCCGCCTACACCAGCAATTTCCACTGGCTGTACGCCAGCCTGCACGACGTCGCCGGACTGCCGGCGGCGATCGCCGCGCCGCTGGTGCTGCTGCTGCCCGCCTACCTGGCGCTGTACCCCGGCCTGGCCGCCTGGGTGGCCTGCCGCATCGACCCGCGCCCCTGGGTGCGCTACCTGGTGGCCTTCCCCGCCGCCTGGGAGCTCGGCGAGTGGTTGCGCAGCTGGGTGATGACCGGCTTCCCCTGGGCGGCGGCCGGCTATTCGCAGATCACCGAAAGCCCGCTGTCCGGCTATGCGCCGCTGGGCGGCATCCACCTGGTAAGCTATCTGGTGGCCTTGTCGGCCGGCGCGTTGATGATGCTGGCGCGCAGCAATATGCGTCTGCGGCTGGGCATTCTGATTGTCGCCGCCCTGCTGTGGTGCAGCGGCTTCTGGCTGCGCGACGTGGAATGGACCACCCCGCAGGGCAAGCCGATCAGCGTGGCGCTGGGGCAGGGCAATATCGCCCAGGAGCTGAAATGGACGCCGGAAAACCTGGAACAGTCGCTGCTCACCTACTACCGCCAGGTGGCGATGACCCGCGCCGACTTGATGATCCTGCCGGAAACCGCGCTGCCGCTGTTTCTCGACGACCTGCCGATCGGCTATCTGACCATGATCCGCGGCGAAGCCAGCCGCGCCGGCATGGCGCTGGCCAGCGGCATTCCGCGCCGCACCAACGACGGCCGCGGCTACCTGAACTCGGTGGTGGCGCTGTCCGATCCGAAAATGCCCTATTACGCCAAGGACCACCTGGTGCCGTTCGGCGAATTCATTCCGCTGCCGGGCCTGATCGGCTGGATCTACCAGTACATGAACATGCCGCTGTCCGGCTTCAGCCGCGGCGGCGCCAATCAGCCGCCGCTGCTGCTGGCCGGCCAGAAGGTGGCGTTCAACGTCTGCTACGAGGACAGTTTCGGCGAAGAGCTGGCGGGACCGGCAGCGCAGGCCGGCATGCTGGCCAATGTCAGCAATCTGGCCTGGTTCGGCAAGAGCGAGGCGATGAGCCAGCATCTGCAGCTGTCCCAGGCGCGCTCGCTGGAAACCGGCCGCTACATGCTGCGCGCCACCAACAACGGCATGACCGCCATCATCCGCCCGAACGGCGAGATTTCCGCCATCGCCGCGCCGTTCACCGCCCAGGTGCTGACCGGCTTCGCCCAGAGCCGCCAGGGCCTGACCCCGTACATGCGGACCGGCAACCTACCGGTGGTGCTGGGCTGCGGCGTTTTGCTGCTGGCCGCGCTATTGCTGGGCTGGCGCCGGCGCGGCAGGCACTAGGCTAGCGCCGCTCGCCGACGGAGAAACGCGACACCAGCTGACGCAGATTGGACGCCAGCTGGTCCATATTGTGGATGGCGCGCGACGCCGACTGCGAAGCGGCAGCGTTGCTGCTGGCGCTGTGGGCGATCTGCTCGACGTGCTGGGCGATGGTCTGGCTGGCCACGCTCTGCTCCTGCAAGGCGAAGGAGATGTCGCCGACCACCGCGATCACGCCGTTGGCGCTGTCCTGGATCCGCGAAATCTCCTCGCCCGCCTGTTCCGCCAGCCCCAGTCCGGCCTTCACCCGGGATACCGCCTCCTCCATGCTGCTGCGCGAATTCTGCGCGCCTTGCTGCACGTCCTGGATCATGGCGGCGATCTCCTGCGTCGCCTGCGCGGTGCGCTCCGACAGCTTGCGCACTTCGTCGGCCACCACCGCGAAGCCGCGCCCCAGCTCGCCTGCGCGCGCCGCTTCGATCGCCGCGTTCAACGCCAGCAGATTGGTCTGGTCGGCAATGTCGCGGATCACCTGCATGATGCTGGAGATGGTCTCAGTCTTATCGGCCAGGCTGGTGATGATGCCCGAGGTCTGATCCACCGCCTCGTTGATGCGGCGCATTTCGCTGACTGCCTCGGCGATCACCGCGCTGCCGCTCTTCGAGCGCGTGCCCGACTCGCCGGCCAGATCGCGCGCATCCTGCGAACGGTCGGCGATATGGTTGACGCTGACCGTCAGCTGTTCGATCGAGGCCGCCATCGCGGTGGCCGCCTCGCTTTGCTGCTCCGAACCCTTCCCCACCGCGGCGGCTTCGCCGGTCACCTCGCTGCTCGCTTGCGACAACTGATTGGCATCGGCAATGATGTCCCGCACCAGATGCCGCAGCTCCTCCTGCATCCCGCTGACCGCCGCCATCAGGCTGGTCTGGTCGCCGGCCTTCAGCTCCACCGGTTCCGCCAGCTGGCCGGAGGCGATGCGCTTGACCACCGCCACCGTCTCCAGCGGATCGGCGCCCAACTGGCCCAGCACATTACGCAGCACCATGCCGCCCAGTCCCAGCAAGACCAGCAGCGCCAAGGCCAGCACGCCGCCCAGCCACAACAGCTGCTTATGGAAGGCAGCGGCGACGTCGTCCAGGTAGATGCCGGTGCCGACCACCCAGTGCCAGCGCGGCGTGGTGGTCACATACGACAGCTTGGGCTGCGGCTGATCGAAACCGGGCTTGCTCCAGACGTATTCGGCGAAGCCCCCGCCCGCCGGCGAGGAGATCGCATCGCGGAACAGCCCCAGCAGCTCGACGCCGTTGGCGTCCTTCACCCCGGCCAGATTCTTGCCTATCAGTTCCGGCTTGGCGCCATGCGCCACGTAGTTCCAGTCGGAGTCATAGGAGAAGAAATATTCGCGCTTGTCGTAATGCATGGAGCTGAGCACCTTGGACACTGCGCGCTTGGCATCCGTCTCGCTGATCTTGCCGCTCTGGGCCAATTGCTCATAGGTGGACACCAACGTCACCGCGCTCTCGACCAGGTTTCGCACCTTGTCCTGGCGGTCCTGCATCATGGTCTGGCGCTGGTTGAGCACCGAGGCCGCGCCCAATGCGCACACCACCAGCACCACCAGCGCCATCAGGCCGAACAGTCTGGTTTTCAAGCTCATGCCCGCCGCGTTTGCCATTTCCCGCTCCCTCCCCTGGCACATATCCATGATGTGCTTGTTTTGATATTTCTACTATGGACTTATTCTAGGAACCGACGCCGATGCCCGCCATGTCGATTTGCCGGCTCCACGGCAACAAAAAACCCGGCGAAGCCGGGCTTGGGATGCGGCGTCGCCGCGCTCAGACGCGGAAGCTGGAGAACAGCTGGCGCATGCTGCTGGCGGAGTGCGACAACTCGCTCAGCGTTTCGCGCACCGTCTGCAGCGCGTCGTCGCTGTCGACGATGCGGCCGTTGATCTGCTCGGTGCTCTGGGCGATCAGCGTGGTGGCCTTGTGCTGTTCGCTGGTGGACAGGGTGATTTCGTTCATCTTGGCCATCACCTCCTCCATCGCCTTCTGGATCTGTTCGATGCGCTCAACCGCGCCCAGCGTCAGTTCCACGCCGCCGTCCACCGAGCTGACGGTGCGCTGCATATTGCTTACCGCCTGACTGGTTTCCTCGCGGATGGTGCTGACCATGCCGGAGATCTCCACCGTGGCCTGGCCGGTGCGCTCGGCCAGCTTGCGCACCTCGTCCGCCACCACCGCGAAGCCGCGGCCCATTTCGCCGGCGCGCGCCGCCTCGATCGCCGCGTTCAACGCCAGCAGATTAGTCTGGTCGGCGATGTCCTTGATCACATTGGTGATGCCGCTGATCTGCTGCGAGCGCTGATCCAGCGAAGACAGCATGCTGGACAGCCCCTTCACCGCCTCCACCGTGCTGTTCATTTCACTGGAGATGCGCTGCATGCCGCTGGCGCTTTCGCTGGAGACTTCGCCGGTATGGTTGACCAGGCTGTCCGCCTCGCGCGCAGCGTCGGCGATGTGGGAAATGCTGACGGTGATCTCCTCCAGCGTGGCGGCGTTGGAGCTGGACACGTCGGCGATCTGCCGCGAATCATGGGCCACCTTGTCCACCGTCTGGGTCACGCTCTCCACGCCGCCGGTCACCCGCTCCGCCTCGCTCTTCACCGCCACGAACATGCTTTGCAGCTGGCCGATGAAGCGGTTGAACGCGGTGGCGGTCTCGGCGATTTCATCCTGGCCGCTCACTTGGATGCGGCGGGTCAGGTCGCCCTCTCCCTGCGAGATTTCCAGCATCGCGCCGCGCAGGCGGCCAAGGCCCGACAACATCTTGCTCAGCATCACGCTGGCCAGCGGAATCAGGATCGCCACGCACAAGGCCCCCAGGCCGATGATGGTCATCAGCAGGGTGTGCAGCGGGCTGGTCACCACCGACTCGTCGGTCACCACGCCCAGCAGCCAATTGGTGCCCTCCACCGGCTGCACCTCCACCAGCTTGCTCTCGCCGCCTATGCCCACCTCGGCCATCTCGTTGTTGCTGGCCAGTTGCGTCAGGCGCTCGCCGGTCAGTTCCGGCACCTTCTCCGATAGCGGCTTCAACGTCAGGCTGTTATCCGGGTGCGCGATCACCTTGCCGCTCTTGTCGGTGAGGAAGGCATAGCCATTGCCGCGCAGCTTGACCGACAACACCGTTTTGACCAGATCGTCGATGAAGATGTCGCCGCCGATCACCGCCTTCAGCGTGCTACCGTCCTTCACCGGGGAGACAAAGGTCACCACCAGCTTCTTGGTGTCGAAATCGACATAAGGATCGGACACGCCAGGCTGGCCGCTAGCCTGCGCCTGCTGGTACCAGGGGCGCGCCACCGGATCGTAGCCTTGCGGCTGCGGCTTGAAGTCGGAACGGATCATCCGGTGGTCGGCGGTGCCGATATAGGTCATCGCATAGCCGCCGGCGTCGCTCAGCCGCGCCAGCATCGGCATCGGTTCCGGCATCGCCAGCACCTGGTTGCCCGCCAGCACCACCTTGAGCTTGCTCTGATACCAGCCGCTCACCAGGCTGGCATAGCCCTTGGAAGTGCCGTCCAGCTCGTTTTCCACGCCGTGGACTATTTCGCTACGCATCTGGCTGTACACCAGAACCGTAATCACCACGCCCAACACCACCAACAATAGGGCAATAAAAGCAATCAGTTTGACACGCAAAGAGCGCATTGCACTTTCTCCTTATCCCCAATCACTTGCGGCGCCGCCACAGCTTTGGCCCCGCTGTGTCAGGCACTGTTATGATGTATTACTTCTCTGGTTTAGTCGCTAACCGAACAAAGCTCAACGCCCGATTTCACTCTGCATCGACACCGTCATGACACAAACTGGCGGCGTTTGATCCCGATCATAAAATCTCCGCATCGAACGGCCCTTCGGACAACATCAGAACAATCCGACAATAAGCGCCTGGCCAATCAATTTAAATTGCCAGGCGAATATATGCAATGGTTCCCTTACAAACAACCGCACCGCCGCCTGCTGTTTTGATTAAAAACATTGTCGGGCGCGCCTACTCGCGGCGCCGGCGCCGCAACACGCCATCGCCGCACAGTGGTAGCATCCATATTGAATGTAATATGGAGATAGCAATGCAATTGACCGGCATGTTCGTCCATCCGCTCAAGTCGACCCGCGGCATCGCCTTCGAGCGCGCGTTCGCCGGCAAGCTAGGCCTGCTGCACGACCGCGAATGGCTGCTGGTGACCCCCGACGGCGACCAGATCACCGCCCGTTCCCATCCACAGCTGGTTCGGGTCCGGGTAGAGCTGCTGCCGGGCGGCATCCTACTGCACTACGAAGGCAAGCCGCCCATCTTCGCGATGACCACCGTCTTCACCCGCCCCCATCGCGCCCAGGTATGGAAAGACGTTTTCCAGGCTTGGCACGGCGACCAGCGGCTGGACGCCTGGTTTGCCGCCATCCTGGGCCAGGAATGCCGGCTGCTGTGGCTGGGCGCCCAGTCCGGACGGGCGCTCAAGGGCGGCGCGGAAAAAATGAGCTTCGCCGACGGCTACCCCTTCCTGCTGGTCAACCAGGCCTCGCTTGACGACCTCAACAGCCAGCTGGCGCAACCGGTGACGCTGCGCCACTTCCGCCCCAATCTGGTGGTGAACGGCGATTACCCATGGATGGAGGACGAGTGGCAGGTGATCCGCATCGGCGAAGTGGAGTTCGACGTGATGAAACCCTGCGCCCGCTGCGTGCTGACCACCGTGAATCCGGATAGCGGCGAGAAAAACCCGGACAGCGAACCGCTGCGCACGCTGGTGCGCACGCGCCGGCTGGAAGAAGGGGTGTGCTTCGGCATGAATCTCAAGGCCCGCAACGAGGGCATGCTGCAGTTGGGCGCGCCGCTGGAAATCCTGGAGCAGCGCTACAGCTTATAGACTGAAGCGGCGTAGGGTGCTTACAATCATTGAATGAATCTGCAAGCACTCATTGAAGATATCCGGCAGCAGGTGCTGCCGTTCTACGACCAGGGCCGCGTCGCCAACTACATCCCCGCCCTGGCGTCCGTCGCACCGCATCAGTTCGGCCTCGCCATCTGCACGCTGGATGGCGAGCATTACGCTTGCGGCGATGCCGCCACCCCCTTCTCGATCCAAAGCATCAGCAAAGCCTTCATGCTGGCGCTGACGCTGCAGGCCGAAGGCGAAACGCTATGGCGGCATGTCGGCAAAGAGCCGTCCGGCAACCCGTTCAACTCGCTGGTGCAGCTGGAGTACGAGCACGGCATTCCGCGCAATCCCTTCATCAACGCCGGCGCGCTGGTAGTGACCGACCGGGCGATCCGCCATTTCGGCGCCGCCCACGGCCGGCTGCTCGACTGGCTGCGCGCGGAAAGCGGCGCGCCCCGGCTATCGGCCAACGAACAGATCGCCGCCTCCGAGCGCGAACACGGCGACCGCAACGCGGCGCTGGCCCACTTCATGAAAAGCTACGGCAATCTGGACCATCCGGTGGAGCAGGTTCTGGACCAATACTTCCACAATTGCAGCATAGAGATGAGCTGCAGCCAGCTGGCCCGCGCCGGCCTGTTCCTCGCCAACCATGGCCTGTCGCCCAATACCGCGCAACAATACCTCAGCCGCAGCCAGGCCAAACAGGTGAACGCCGTCATGCTGACTTGCGGCACCTACGATGCGGCCGGCGAATTCGCCTACCGCGTCGGGCTGCCAGTGAAAAGCGGCGTCGGAGGCGGATTGCTGGCGGTGATTCCCGGCAAGATGAGCATCGCAGCATGGAGCCCGCAGTTGGACCGCCGCGGCAATTCGGTGCTGGGACTGGAAGCGCTGGACCGCTTTACCACCCGCACCGGGCTGTCGATCTTCTGAAGCGCCCAGATCGAGCACGGAAATGAAAAAAGCCAGCTCTCGCGAGCTGGCTTTCTTCTCAACCCTGCCGATTACTCGGCGGAGTCGTCTACAACGGCAACGGCATCTTCAGCACGGTCCACCAGCTCTACCAGAGCCATCGGGGCGTTGTCGCCCTTGCGGAAACCGTACTTCAGGATACGCACGTAACCGCCATTGCGGGCGGAGAAGCGCGGGCCGAGTACGTCGAAGAGCTTGACCACGATATCGCGGTCACGGGTGCGGTCGAACGCCAAACGACGGTTGGCGAGAGACGGCTTTTTGCCGAGCGTGATGAGCGGCTCGGCCACACGACGCAGTTCCTTGGCTTTCGGCAGCGTGGTCACGATTACTTCGTGCTTCAGCAGCGAGTTGGCCATGTTGCGCAGCATCGCCAGACGATGGCTGGTCGTGCGGTTCAGTTTACGATTACTGTAACGATGACGCATTGTTAATGTCCTTTTATCTCAAACCTTACGGCTTTTCGAGGCCAGCAGGCGGCCAGTTCTCCAGCTTCATGCCGAGAGTCAGGCCTTTGGAAGCGAGAACTTCCTTGATCTCGTTCAGCGACTTGCGGCCGAGGTTCGGAGTTTTCAGAAGCTCGGTTTCAGTACGCTGGATCAGATCGCCGATGTAATAAATGTTCTCAGCTTTCAGGCAGTTGGCCGAACGAACCGTCAGTTCAAGATCGTCTACCGGACGCAGCAGGATCGGATCGATCGGCGGCGCCTTTTCAACGACTTCTTCAACCGCTGTGCCCTGAAGATCTGCAAAGATGGACAACTGATCCATCAGGATGCGGGCCGCGTTGCGCACGGCCTGCTCCGGCTCGATGACGCCGTTGGTCTCGATGTCGAGAACCAGGCGGTCGAGGTCGGTACGTTGCTCCACACGGGCGCTTTCCACAGCAAAGCTCACGCGGCGAACCGGCGAGAAGGAAGCGTCCAGTTGGATGGTACCGATGGAACGGTTGTCATCATGGCTGGATCGAACGGACACCGGCTGATAACCGCGGCCCTTTTCGATCTTGATCTCCATGTCGATCTTACCGCCGGACGAGAGGTGACAAATCACGTGTTCCGGATTGATCACTTCCACATCATGCGGCAGCTCGATATCGCTAGCCAAGACAGCGCCTTCACCGTCCTTTTTCAAGGTCAGCACGACACTGTCGCGACCATGCAGCTTAAGCACTACGCCCTTGAGGTTGAGGAGGATGTCAACGACATCCTCCCGCACGCCGTCAAGTGCGGAATACTCATGCAAAACGCCAGCGATAGTCACTTCGGTCGGAGCGTAGCCCGGCATCGACGACAACAGAATACGGCGCAGCGAATTGCCCAGGGTATGGGCATAGCCGCGCTCGAACGGCTCCATCGACACGCGAGCGTGAGTTGCGGAAACCGGCTGTACGTCGATGAGACGGGGTTTCAGAAATTCCGAAGCGCTGTTTTGCATAGTCATTCCCTAAGAGCTAGCGATTACTTGGAGTAGAATTCCACAACGAGTTGTTCGTTGATATCGCTAGACAGTTCGGAACGTTCCGGTGCGGATTTGAAGACGCCTTCCATTTTCTTGGAGTCAACCGACACCCAAGACGGGAAGCCACCTTGCTCGGCCAGAGCCAGGCCTTCAGCGATACGAGCCTGTTTCTTGGCTTTTTCGCGGACGGACACTACGTCACCGGCTTTAACCTGGTACGACGGAATGTTCACAACCTGGCCATTCACAACGATAGCCTTGTGGCTTACCAGCTGGCGCGCTTCGGCGCGAGTGGAGCCAAAGCCCATGCGATATACAACGTTGTCCAGGCGGGACTCAAGCAGCTTCAGCAGGTTTTCACCCGTAGAGCCCTTGCGGCGCACAGCTTCCGCAAAGTAGTTGCGGAACTGACGCTCGAGTACGCCGTAGATGCGGCGGATTTTCTGCTTTTCACGCAGCTGGACGCCATAGTCGGACAGGCGGCCGCGACGGGCGCCATGCTGACCAGGAGGGGTGTCCAGTTTGCATTTGGAATCCAGTGCACGACGCGCGCTCTTCAGGAAAAGGTCGGTGCCTTCACGACGAGCGAGCTTGCACTTCGGGCCAATATAACGTGCCATGTTCTCACACTCTCCGAATTAGATACGACGTTTTTTGGGCGGACGGCAACCGTTGTGCGGTACCGGCGTCACGTCGGAGATGCTGGTGATCTTGAAGCCCAGCGAGTTGAGTGCGCGAACAGCGGATTCACGACCCGGGCCCGGGCCTTTAATACGAACTTCGAGGTTCTTCACACCATATTCTTGGGCAACTTTACCAGCGTGCTCTGCAGCTACCTGAGCAGCAAAGGGTGTACTCTTGCGCGAGCCCTTAAAACCAGCGCCGCCAGAGGTAGCCCAAGACAGTGCATTGCCTTGACGGTCGGTGATAGTGATGATGGTGTTGTTGAACGAAGCGTGAACGTGCACGATACCTTCGCTAACAGACTTGCGCACTTTTTTACGTACACGGACAGCTGTGTTTGCTTTAGCCATTCTCTGTGTTCCTTAAGATTACTTCTTGCCGGCGATCGCCTTACGCGGTCCCTTGCGGGTACGAGCGTTAGTGCGAGTGCGCTGACCGCGGCACGGCAAGCCACGACGATGGCGCATGCCGCGATAGCAGCCCATGTCCATCAGACGTTTGATGCTCATGGTGATTTCGCGACGCAGGTCACCTTCAACGGTGAACTTCGCCACTGCATCACGCAGAGTTTCCATCTCGGCGTCCGTCAGATCCTTCACTTTCGTGGAAGGATTCACGCTGGCAGCAGCACAAATCTGCTGGGCGCGAGTCTGACCGATGCCGAAGATTGCCTGCAGGCCGATAACGGCATGCGCATGATTGGGGATATTTACCCCTGCAATACGGGCCATACTCTTTCCTTAAGCCTTAAGACCTTGAAAAGTTTGCGATTGTATCACGCAAATCGAGGTCTAACAAATGTTAGCCTTGTTTTTGCTTGTGACGCGGGTCCGTGCAGATCACGCGTACTACGCGATTGCGACGGATAATTTTGCAATTACGGCAAATCTTCTTTACAGAAGGCTGTACTCGCATGTTCAGATCCTTTCAAATCCAAATAAAGAGCGAATGCGTTACTTCGCACGGAACACAATGTGCGCCCGGGACTGATCAAATGAAGCGGGCTTCATCATCACTTGCTCGCCTGGCAGAATGCGGATGCAGGACATCCGCATCTTCCCAGAGATATATCCCAGTACCACGTGTCCATTTCCAGCCAGGCTCCGGGGAACTCCCCGGGACCCAGTCGTGAAACTGGATAGTGTCTTCTCAGCCACACCCAGCGTGAACTCGTGTGTCAGCGGGTAAGGGCGTTGCCTTTGAAGTTGGCCTTCTTCAGCAAGCTCTCATACTGATGCGACAACACATAGGACTGCACCTGAGCCATGAAGTCCATGGTCACCACCACCATGATCAGCAGCGATGTACCACCGAAGTAGAACGGCACGTTCCACTTCAGGATCAGGAATTCCGGCAGCAGGCAGACCAGCGTGATATAGATCGCACCGATCAGTGTCAGTCGCAGAATGATCTTCTCGATGTAGCGGGAAGTCTGCTCACCTGGACGGATGCCTGGAATGAACGCCCCACTCTTCTTCAAGTTGTCTGCCGTTTCCTTCGGGTTGAAAACCAACGCCGTGTAGAAATAGCAGAAGAAGATGATTGCAGCAGCATACAACAGCACATAGATAGGCTGACCCGGATGCAGTTTGTCGGCCACACCCTTCAACCAGGACATGTGCTCACCCTGGCCAAACCAGCCGAGAACGGTGGCCGGGAACAGAATGATGCTGGATGCAAAGATCGGAGGAATCACCCCTGCCATGTTGAGCTTGAGCGGCAGATGCGTGCTCTGGCCCTGCATGACGCGATTGCCAACCTGACGCTTGGCGTAGTTCACCAGAACCTTGCGTTGGCCACGCTCAGCGTAGACCACCACGAAAGTCACCAGGATCACCGCGACAAACAGCACGATCGCAAACAGGATAGGCAACGAGCCCTGACTGGTAAGAGTCAGGGTTTTACCGATGGCAGCCGGAACACCCGACGCGATACCGGCGCAGATGATCAGCGAGATACCGTTGCCGATACCGCGCTCGGTGATCTGTTCGCCCAACCACATCAGAAACATGGTTCCGGTGACCAGAGACACCACGGATGTCAGGTAAAACTCCCACTGAGCAGTCATCACCAGGTTTGGCTGCTTGTACAACATCACCGCGATGCCGAAACTTTGAAAAGTCGCGAGCAGCACGGTGGCGTAACGCGTGTACTGGGTTATCTTGCGACGTCCCGCATCGCCTTCCTTCTTCAGCTGCTTCAGGCTGGGCAATGCCTCGGCCGCGAGCTGCAGAATGATGGAAGCCGAGATGTACGGTGTGATGCCCAGGGCAAAAACCGTAAACCTCGAGAGGGCACCGCCCGAAAACATGTTGAACATGTCGAGCAGGCCCGTCTGCGATGTGTGGAACAACTTCGCTAGTTCGGCAGGGTTCACACCTGGCACCGGAATGTGCGCACCGATACGGTAAACGATCAATGCTCCAATCAGGAACCAGATTCTACGCTTCAGATCACCAAACTTATTGGCATTCGCCACTAGAGAAGTATTCGCCACAAATTTATGCCTTATTCAATGCTGCCGCCGGCAGCCTCGATGGCAGCGCGGGCGCCAGCGGTAACGCTGATACCACGCAGTTTGACCGCGCGCTCAACCTTACCGGACAGGACTACCTTGGCAACGAGTGCCTGAGCAGCCACCAGACCGGCTTGCTTGAGAGCCAGCAGATCGATTTCATCGACCGGCAGCAGGTTCAGTTCGGACAGGCGAACTTCGCAAACGAAGCGAGCCGTCAGCGACTTGAAGCCGCGCTTCGGCAGACGACGTTGCAGCGGCATTTGACCGCCTTCGAAGCCTACCTTGTGGAAACCACCGGCACGGCTCTTTTGACCCTTGTGGCCGCGGCCGCAAGTCTTGCCCAGGCCGGAACCGATGCCACGGCCGACACGGCGCTTGGCATGCTTGGCGCCGGCACCCGGTTGTACGGTGTTCAGCAGCATCTCTTAGCCCTCGAATTTGAGCAGGTAGCTGATCTTGTTGATCATGCCACGGTTTTCAGGGGTATCGAGCACTTCAACAGTCTGGCGAATCTTCTTCAGACCCAGACCACGGGCGCAGGCCTTGTGAGACTCCAGGCGACCGATCAGGCTCTTTACCAGAGTGACCTTAACAGTCTTGGCGTTACTCATGAACCACCCCCAGGATGTCCTCGACGCTCAGGCCACGCTTGGCGGCGATTTGCGCCGGAGTGCTGATGTTGCTCAGGCCGTTCAGAGTTGCACGAACCACGTTGTACGGGTTGGTGGAACCATGAATCTTGGCCGAAACGTTATGAACACCCATTGCGTCGAAGATCGCGCGCATCGGGCCACCGGCCTTCACGCCGGTACCTTCTTTGGCCGGCTGGATGAACACGGTGGTTGCACCGTGTTTGCCCACTACAGTGTGCTGCAGCGTGCCGTTCTTCAGCGGGATCTTGACCATGGTGTGGCGGGCCTGTTCCATTGCTTTTTGTACGGCAACCGGAACTTCCTTGGAACGACCCTTACCCATGCCGATACCGCCGTCGCCATCACCAACTACGGTCAGGGCAGAGAAAGCCATGATACGGCCGCCCTTGACCACTTTGGTGACGCGGTTGACGCTGATCATTTTCTCGACCAGACCGTCGCCGCGATCTTCCATTTCGTGCTTAGCCATTCTTCACTCCGAATTAGAATACGAGGCCGTGTTCGCGAGCGGCGTCAGCCAGTGCCTTCATGCGACCGTGGTATTTGAAACCGGAACGATCGAAAGCAACTTTCTCGATGCCAGCAGCTTTTGCCTTTTCGGCAATGCGCTTGCCGATCACGGCCGCAGCTGCCACGTTGCCGCCGTTGGAGAGTTCAGCGCGTACGTCGGCTTCCAGCGAGGAAGCGCTTGCCAGTACCTTGCTGCCGGTCTCATCAACGATCTGGGCGTAAATGTGGCTGTTGGTGCGGTACACAGTGAGACGCACCATCTTGAGCTCCGCGATCCGGGCACGGGTTTTACGTGCGCGGCGGAGTCGAGCTTGTTTCTTGTCCATATCAGTGCCTCAGTTACTTCTTCTTGGTTTCTTTCAGAACCACAACTTCATCAGCGTAGCGAACACCCTTGCCTTTGTAAGGCTCGGGAGCGCGGTAAGCGCGGATTTCAGCTGCGATCTGGCCTACGAGCTGCTTGTTGGCGCCCTTAACCAGGATCTCGGTCTGAGTCGGAGTCTCAACCTTGATGCCTTCGGGCATCTTGTGAGCTACCGGGTGGGAGAAACCAAGAGACAGGTTCAGCATATCGCCCTGAGCCTGGGCACGATAGCCCACGCCTACCAGTTGCAGCTTCTTCTCGAAGCCCTTGGATACGCCGTTAACCATGTTGTTCAACAGGGCGCGCAGGGTGCCGGACATGGCACGCGCGAACTTGCTGTCGTTCTTGGCAGCGAAAGTCAGCTGGTTGTTGTCCAGCTTGATTTCTACCTGTTCGCACAGAGCGGTGCTCAGGGTGCCCAGGGCCCCCTTTACAATCACTTCTGCAGCATTGAACTTCACTTCAACGCCAGCCGGAATGGCTACGGGATTCTTAGCTACGCGAGACATTTGACCCCCTTAAGCCACGACGCAGAGCAACTCGCCACCGATGCCGGTGGAGCGCGCTTTACGGTCAGTCATGATGCCTTGGGAAGTGGACAAGATCGCCACGCCCAGACCATTCATGACCTTCGGGATTTCGGTGGAGCCCTTGTACACGCGCAGGCCAGGACGGGAAACGCGGTCAATGCGCTCGATCACCGGACGGCCAGCGTAGTACTTGAGCTGGATATCGAGAACAGGCTTCTTGGCTTCGCCGGCAACGGCGAAATCTTCAATGTAGCCTTCTTCTTTCAGCACCTGCGCCAGCGCAACCTTCAGCTTGGAAGACGGCATGGAAACTGCCACCTTGGAAGCGCGTTGGCCGTTGCGGATGCGGGTCAACATATCGGAAATAGGATCGTGCATGCTCATTTATGTGTCTCCTATTACCAGCTGGCCTTAACAACACCCGGAATCTCACCCTTCATGGCGATCTCACGCAGCTTGTTACGACCCAAACCGAATTTGCGGAATACACCACGCGGACGACCGGTGATGGCGCAGCGACGACGCTGGCGTACCGGGGAAGCGTTGCGCGGCAGTTGCTGCAGTTGCAGGCGGGCGGCGAAACGCTCTTCTTCCGAGAGGCTCTGGTTGTTGATGGTGGCGATCAGGGCTTCACGCTTGGCGGAATACTTTTCAGCCAGCTTGACGCGCTTCTCTTCACGGTTAATCAGTGCAAGTCTTGCCATGTGCTTAACCCTTGAACGGGAACTTGAACGCGGCCAGCAGTGCGCGGGCCTCTTCGTCAGTCTTCGCCGTAGTGGTGACAGTAATGTTCATACCACGCAGAGCATCGATCTTGTCGTACTCGATTTCCGGGAAGATGATCTGTTCTTTGACGCCCATGTTGTAGTTGCCACGGCCATCGAAGGACTTGGCAGACACACCACGGAAGTCGCGAACGCGCGGCAGCGCGATGGTTACCAGGCGGTCCAGGAACTCGTACATGCGTTCGCGACGCAGAGTTACCTTGCAACCTACCGGGTAGTTGTCGCGGATCTTGAAGCCGGCGATGGACTTGCGGGCGGTGGTGACAACCGGCTTCTGGCCGGCGATCTTTTCCATATCGCCCACGGCGAATTCCATTACCTTTTTATCGGCAACGGCTTCGCCCACGCCCATGTTCACGGTGATCTTCTCGATACGCGGAACTTGCATGATCGACTTGTAGCCGAACTGTTTCATCAGTTCCGGCACTACGCTGTCTTTGTAGAAATCGTAGAGACGTGCCATGTTTGCTCCTTAGGCGCCGATAACTTCGCCGCTAGACTTGAACACGCGTACCTTACGGCCGTCTTCAAGAACCTTGAAGCCCACGCGGTCAGCCTTTTGGCTTGCCGGATTGAAAATCGCGACGTTCGATGCGTCCACAGGCATGGTTTTTTCAACGATGCCGCCAGCCACGCCACGTACCGGATTCGGTTTCTGGTGTTTTTTGGCGATGTTGACGCCTTCGACGACCAGCTTCTCGTCCAGAACACGCAGGACGGTGCCGCGCTTACCCTTGTCTTTGCCGGTGATTACTACGACTTCATCACCTTTACGAATTTTGCGCATGTGACCTCCTTACAGCACTTCAGGAGCCAGCGAAACGATCTTCATGAAGCGTTCGGTACGCAGTTCACGCGTAACGGGCCCGAAGATACGAGTGCCGATCGGCTCAAGCTTGTTGTTGAGCAGAACAGCAGCGTTGCTGTCAAACTTGATCAAAGAGCCATCCGGACGGCGCACGCCTTTGGCAGTGCGTACCACGACCGCATTGTAGACGTCGCCTTTTTTGACGCGACCACGCGGAGCGGCATCCTTGATGCTCACCTTGATAATGTCACCTACGCTAGCATAGCGACGCTTGGAGCCACCCAACACCTTGATGCACATAACGTGACGCGCACCAGTGTTGTCAGCGACCTCAAGCATGGTCTGCATTTGGATCATTTGATGATTACCTTTCTAATCCAACTTTATCCGTCACTTTCACCTGCCGGTTTCTCGCATAAAAGCAAGACCATACAGACGAAACGCCACAGAAAACTGTGGCGTATCCAACGGCCAGTTTTGGACCCCGTAAGGGCGGAACTCTTGCGAAAGTAGATGCAAGAGGTGGCCATTATACAGAGGACCGAAGTCCTCTGCAAGCTTTATACCTGGCGAGATTTCTCAACCAGGCCAGTTACCACCCACGACTTGGTCTTCGAGAGCGGACGGGACTCGCTGATAACTACCAGGTCGCCCGCCTTGAACTCGTTGTTCTCGTCGTGTGCGTGGAACTTCTTGGAGCGACGGATAATCTTGCCGTAGATCGGGTGCTTAACCTTGCGCTCGACCAGGACGGTAACAGTCTTATCCATCTTGTCGCTGACCACCACACCGGTCAGCGTACGTACCACTTTGGTTTCGCTCATCTTAAACTGCCTTTTCTTTCAGAACGGTGCGAACGCGAGCGATTTCACGACGCACTTTCTTCAGTTCAGAGGTCTTGGCGAGTTGCTGAGTAGCGTGCTGCATGCGCAGCGCAAACTGGGCCTTCAGCAGGCTCAGCAGTTCCGCCTTCAGCTCGTCAACAGTTTTGGCTTTCAGTTCGGACGCTTTCATTACTGACCTACCTGTTTGGTTACGAACACAGTGGCGATCGGCAGCTTAGCTGCGGCCAGACGGAAAGCTTCACGAGCGAGTTCCTCGGAAACACCATCCATTTCGTACAGCATCTTGCCAGGCTGAATCTCGGCCACGTAGAACTCCGGAGAGCCCTTACCGTTACCCATACGCACTTCTGCGGGCTTCGAGGTGATCGGCTTGTCCGGGAAGATGCGGATCCAAATGCGACCGCCACGCTTGATGTGGCGGGTCATCGCGCGACGCGCAGCTTCAATCTGGCGCGCGGTCAGGCGACCACGACCAACAGCCTTCAGACCGAAATCACCAAAGCTCACTTTGTTGCCACGAGTAGCGATACCCGTGTTGCGGCCTTTATGCTGTTTGCGGTACTTGAGTCTAGTTGGCTGCAGCATTGCGGGCACCCTTTCTCATTTTCTTCTCGGGAGCTGCCGGCGTGGCCACTACCTGGCCCGGCTTCAGCTCGCCTTTGTATACCCATACCTTGATGCCGATGATACCGTAGGTAGTCTTGGCTTCCGAGGTAGCGTAATCCACGTCGGCGCGCAGGGTATGCAGCGGAACGCGGCCTTCGCGGTACCATTCGCTACGCGCGATGTCGATACCGTTCAGACGACCGGAGGACATGATCTTGATGCCTTCGGCACCCAGACGCATGGCGTTCTGCATCGCGCGCTTCATGGCGCGACGGAACATCACGCGCTTCTCCAGCTGGGAAGCGATGCCGTCGGCGATGATTTGCGCGTCCAGTTCCGGCTTGCGAACTTCTTCGATGTTCACGTGTACCGGAACGCCCAGGCGCTTTTGCAGTTCTTGCTTCAGAACCTCAATGTCTTCGCCCTTCTTACCGATCACGACACCCGGACGGGCGCTGTGAATGGTGATGCGGGCGGACTTGGCCGGACGCTCGATGGTAACGCGGCCAACCGAAGCATGACCCAGACGCTTCTTCAGGAATTCGCGAACTTCGATATCCTGTTTCAGCATTTCCGGGAAGTTCTTCGAAGACGCGAACCACTTGGAAGACCAGTTTTTGTTAACGGCAAGACGGAATCCCGTCGGATGAATCTTCTGACCCATTTCTTACCCCTTAATTGCCAACGGTCAACGAGATGTGGCAGGTCTGCTTTTCGATGCGATTGCCACGACCCTTAGCACGGGCAGTGAAACGCTTCAGACTAGCGCCCTTGTCAACGAAGATGCTGGTGACACGCAGGGTGTCGATGTCAGCGCCTTCGTTGTGCTCGGCGTTAGCGATTGCAGATTCCAGCACTTTCTTGATGATTACCGCGCCCTTCTTCGGGGAGAAGGCCAGGATATTCAGCGCCTGGGCCACGGATTGACCGCGGACCAGATCGGCCACCAGGCGGCACTTTTGTGCCGACAGGCGAACACTTTTCAGATTTGCAGATACTCTCATCGCTTCACCTTACTTCTTCTTCGCCTTCTTATCGGCAGCATGGCCTTTGAAGGTGCGAGTCAGCGAGAATTCACCCAGTTTATGACCGACCATGTTTTCAGAAACATAGACGGGAACGTGAGTGCGACCGTTGTGTACAGCGATGGTCAAGCCAATGAAGTCCGGCAGGATGGTCGAACGACGGGACCAGGTCTTGATCGGACGCTTGTCGCTGGTTGCCCGTACCGCATCAACCTTTTTCAGGAGATGCAGGTCAACGAACGGGCCTTTTTTCTGCGAACGTGCCATTGTCAATTACCCTTTGTTGGAATAGCGACGGCGTACGATCATGTTGTCGGTACGCTTGTTGCGACGGGTACGGAAGCCCTTAGCCGGAGTGCCCCATGGGCTAACCGGCACGCGGCCTTCGCCAGTGCGGCCTTCACCACCACCGTGCGGGTGATCGATCGGGTTCATCGCCGTACCGCGAACGGTCGGGCGGATGCCGCGCCAACGAGAAGCACCTGCTTTACCCAGCTTGCGCAGGGAGTGCTCTTCATTACCCACTTCACCAACAGTTGCACGGCAATCGACGTGCACCAGGCGGATTTCGCCCGAGCGCAGACGCAGTTGAGCGTAAGCGCCTTCGCGAGCCAGCAGCATCGCAGAAGCACCAGCGGAGCGAACCATCTGGGCGCCCTTGCCAGGTTGCAGTTCCACGCAGTGGATAGTGGTACCCACCGGGATGTTGCGGATCGGCAGGGTGTTACCGGCCTTGATCGGCGCTTCCGAACCGGACAGCAATACGGCACCAACCTTCACACCGCGCGGGGCGATGATGTAGCGGCGCTCGCCGTCGGCGTAGCACAGGAGGGCGATGTGGGCAGTGCGGTTCGGGTCGTATTCGACGCGTTCCACCTTAGCCGGGATGCCATCCTTGTTGCGACGGAAGTCGATCAGACGGTAGTGCTTCTTATGGCCGCCACCACGATGACGCGTAGTGATGTGACCATTGTTGTTACGGCCACCGGTCGAGTTTTTCTTCTCAACCAGGGCAGCGTGCGGAGCACCTTTGTGCAGGTCAGGGTGTACTACCTTGACAACGGCACGGCGACCCGCGGAAGTCGGTTTTACCTTAACGATAGGCATGCTCTATCTCCTTACTCCGCCGCGGCCGGGGTAGCGGTCAGATCAATTTCTTGACCTTCGACCAAGCTTACGTAGGCCTTTTTCCAGTCACTGCGACGACCGGTGGAACGGCCGAAACGCTTAACCTTGCCCTTGACGTTCACAGTGGAAACGCCTTCAACTTTTACGTTGAACAGCATCTCAACAGCCGCCTTGATTTCCGGCTTGGTTGCGTTGGTAGCAACACGGAACGCCATTTGCTGATGCTTCTCAGCGATCATGGTGCTCTTTTCGGAAACGATGGGAGCAAGGATTACTTGCAACAGACGTTCTTGGTTCATGCCCACTGCTCCTCCAGTTGCTTCACGGCGTCGCGGGTGATCACGGTCTTCTTGAAGCGCAGCAGGCTGTACGGGTCAGCTTGTTGAGCCTCGATAACCAGCACGTTCGGCAGGTTACGCGAAGAGAGATAGAGGTTTTCGTTCAGTTCACCAGTGATGAACAGAGCCTGCTCCAGACCCATCGGCTGAACAGTACCCACGAACTCCTTGGTCTTCGGGCTGGCTACATTGAGCTCGTCCACGATGATCAGACGCTCGTCACGCACCAGTTGCGACAGGATAGCCGCCATACCAGCACGGAACATCTTGCGGTTGATCTTCTGGGTGAAGTTCTCGTCCGGCTTGTTCGGGAAAGCACGGCCACCACCACGACGGTTCGGGGTGGAAGTCATACCTGCACGAGCGTTACCAGTGCCCTTCTGACGGAACGGCTTCTTGGTCGAGTGCTTCACTTCTGCACGAGTCAGCTGGGCACGGTTGCCGCTACGGGCGTTCGCCAGGAACGCGGTAACGACTTGGTGTACCAGAGCTTCGTTGTAGTCGCGGCCGAACAGGGAGTCGGACACTTGCAGGCTACCAACAGCCTTGCCTTGGGTATTGATTACATTCAATTCCATCACGCACCCGCTTTCACGCTAGGACGCACGACCACGTCGCCGTTCTTGGCGCCCGGGACTGCGCCCTTGACCAGGATCAGCTGACGCTCTGCGTCGATACGAACGATCTCGAGGCACTGTACAGTGCTCTTGACGTTACCGTACTGACCAGCCATGCGCTTACCCGGGAAAACGCGACCCGGATCCTGCGCCTGACCGATGGAACCCGGCGTATTGTGCGAACGCGAGTTACCGTGGGAAGCACGGTTGGAAGAGAAGTTGTGACGCTTGATCACACCGGAGAAGCCCTTACCCTTGGAGGTACCGGTAATATCAACCAGTTGACCAACAGCGAAGGTTTCAACAGCGACAGCATCGCCCAGCTTGAAGTTGGCAACGGTTTCAGCCGACAGAGCGAACTCTACCAGGACTTCACCTGCTTCAACGCCAGCCTTGGCGAAGTGGCCAGCTGCAGCCTTGTTTACACGATTGGCTTTTTTCGAGCCAAAAGTAACCTGCACGGCATTGTAGCCGTCGGTTTCTGCAGTTTTGATTTGCGTGACGCGGTTAGCGGACATGTCCAGCACAGTTACCGGGATGGTTGCGCCATCTTCGGCAAAAATGCGGGTCATGCCGACTTTGCGACCGACAAGACCTAAACTCATGTTTATTTCCTTTTTCAGGCGCCGATTGCGATTGACCGGCATAAAAAACACGACATAAAAAACAAAAACGGACTCGCCAATATGGCGAGTCCGCTAATGTATCACAGAAAATTCAAGAATCGCAAGCACTTAGCTCGCAAACCCTTGAACTTAAGCGATTACTGCAGCTTGATTTCCACATCCACACCGGCCGGCAGGTCGAGCTTCATCAGAGCATCGACGGTCTTGTCGGTCGGATCAACGATGTCCATCAGACGCAGGTGCGTGCGGATTTCCAGCTGGTCGCGGGAAGTCTTGTTCACGTGCGGCGAACGCAGGACGTTGAAACGCTCGATTTTGGTCGGCAGCGGAACCGGGCCCTTGACTACGGCGCCGGTGCGCTTGGCGGTTTCAACGATTTCCTGAGCGGAACGGTCGATCAGGTTGTAATCGAACGCCTTCAGACGGATGCGGATTTTTTGGCTAGACATGAAAATCTCCGGTCCGATTAAGCGATGATCTTGGAAACAACGCCGGCGCCGACGGTACGGCCACCTTCGCGGATCGCGAAACGCAGACCCTCTTCCATCGCGATCGGTGCGATCAGCTTAACGGTGATTTCCACGTTATCGCCCGGCATTACCATTTCCACGCCCTCAGCCAGCGTAACCGCGCCGGTCACGTCAGTGGTGCGGAAGTAGAACTGCGGACGGTAGTTGGCGAAGAACGGAGTGTGACGACCGCCCTCTTCCTTGCTCAACACGTACACGGAACCGCTGAACTCGGTGTGCGGCTTGATGGAGCCCGGCTTCACCAGAACTTGGCCACGCTCAACGTCTTCACGCTTGGTGCCGCGCAGCAGCACGCCCACATTGTCGCCAGCCTGACCTTGGTCCAGCAACTTGCGGAACATTTCCACGCCGGTGCAGGTGGTCTTGGCGGTTTCTTTCAGGCCAACGATTTCCAGCTCTTCGCCGACTTTCACGATGCCGCGCTCTACACGACCGGTCACCACGGTGCCGCGGCCGGAGATCGAGAACACGTCTTCGATCGGCAGCAGGAACGGCTTGTCGATAGCGCGTTCCGGAGTCGGGATGTAGGAATCCAGAGCAGCGGCCAGACGGAAGATCGACGGTTCGCCCATTTCGGACTGGTCGCCTTCCAGCGCCAGACGAGCGGAGCCGGTTACGATCGGGGTGTCGTCGCCCGGGAAGTCGTAGGAAGACAGCAGATCGCGCACTTCCATTTCAACCAGTTCCAGCAGCTCGGCGTCGTCAACCAGGTCAGCCTTGTTCAGGTAGACGATGATGTACGGCACGCCAACCTGGCGGGACAGCAGGATGTGTTCGCGGGTTTGCGGCATCGGACCATCAGCGGCCGAGCAGACCAGGATCGCGCCGTCCATCTGGGCGGCACCGGTGATCATGTTCTTAACGTAGTCGGCGTGACCCGGGCAATCTACGTGTGCGTAGTGGCGGGCTTCGGTTTCGTACTCAACGTGCGCGGTATTGATGGTAATACCACGTGCCTTTTCTTCCGGCGCGCTATCGATCTGGGAGTAGTCTTTAGCTTCGCCACCGAACTTCTTCGACAGAATGGTGGTGATAGCAGCGGTCAGAGTGGTTTTACCATGGTCAACGTGACCGATGGTGCCTACGTTTACGTGCGGCTTGGTCCGCGCAAACTTTTCTTTTGCCATTTTGCAAAAATCCTTAATTAAAGAACATTAGATCGGGACTGATCGGTCTTGATTGAAAAAGCCGACCAGCCTCAGCGCGCATTACTTCTTGGCGGCCATTACAGCGTCAGCGACGTGCTTCGGAGCCTGGGAGTAGTGCTTGAACTCCATCGAGTAGGTAGCACGGCCTTGGGTGGCCGAACGCAGATCAGTGGAGTAGCCGAACATCTCGGCCAGCGGTACTTCGGCCTTGATGATCTTGCCGCCCAGACCGTCGTCGTCCATGCCTTGAACCATGCCGCGACGGCGGTTCAAGTCACCCATGACGTCACCCATGTACTCTTCCGGAGTCTCCACTTCCACGGCCATCATCGGCTCGAGAATGCACGGACCGGCGCGGCGCATGGCTTCCTTGAATGCCATGGAGCCAGCCAGTTCGAACGCGATCTGCGAGGAGTCGACGTCATGGTAGGAACCGAAGGTCAGACGCACGGTAACGTCAACCACCGGGAAGCCGGCGAGAATACCGTTGGACAGGGTGTTTTGAATACCCTTGTCCACGGACGGTATGAATTCGCGCGGAATCACGCCACCCTTGATCTCGTCGACAAACTTGTAGCCATTGCCTTCGCCGGACGGCTCCAGGGTGATGACCGCGTGACCGTACTGACCCTTACCGCCGGACTGCTTGACGTGCTTGCCGTCAACGTCGGTAACCGTCTTGGTGATGGTTTCGCGATAAGCAACCTGCGGCGCGCCAACGTTGGCCTCAACGCCGAATTCACGACGCATGCGGTCAACCAGAATTTCCAGGTGCAGTTCGCCCATACCGGAAATGATGGTCTGGCCGGATTCTTCGTCGGTACGCACGCGGAACGACGGGTCTTCCTTAGCCAGGCGATTCAGGGCAACGCCCATTTTCTCCTGGTCGGCCTTGGTCTTCGGCTCAACGGCAACGTGAATCACCGGCTCCGGGAATTCCATGCGCTCCAGGATCAACGGAGCGTCGATCGCGCACAGGGTTTCACCGGTGGTGACTTCTTTCAGACCGATGGCAGCCGCGATGTCGCCGGCGTGCACTTCTTCGATCTCTTTACGGTCGTTGGCGTGCATCTGCACGATACGGCCGATACGTTCCTTCTTGCCCTTGACCGAGTTCAGCACGGTGTCGCCGGACTTCACCACGCCGGAGTAGACGCGGAAGAAGGTCAGCTGGCCCACGTACGGGTCGTTCATCAGCTTGAACGCCAGCGCGGAGAACGATGCGCTGTCGGAAGCTTCGCGAGTGGTCGGCGTGCCATCTTCGTTCTCGCCCGGAACCGGGGGAACGTCGAGCGGGCTCGGCAACAGTTCGATCACGGCGTCCAGCATGCGCTGAACACCCTTGTTCTTGAACGCGGAACCGCACAGCATCGGCTGGATTTCGCACTTCAGGGTACGTTCGCGCAGACCGGCAACGATTTCTTCCTCGGTCAGCGTCTCGCCGCCCAAGTACTTGTCCATCATTTCTTCGCTGACTTCGGCGGCGGCTTCAACCATCTTCTCGCGCCATTCTTCGGCAACGGAAACCAGGTCGGCCGGGATTTCGCCGTATTCGAACTTCATGCCCTGAGACGCCTCATCCCAGATGATGGCCTTCATCTTCAGCAGGTCAACCACGCCGGTGAAGGTATCTTCAGCGCCGATAGGCACAACGATGGGCACCGGGTTGCCACGCAGGCGAGTCTTCACCTGCTCAACCGCGCGGAAGAAGTTGGCGCCTTGACGGTCCATCTTGTTCACGAACGCGATGCGCGGAACCTTGTACTTGTTGGCCTGGCGCCATACGGTTTCCGACTGGGGCTGAACACCACCCACAGCGCAGTAAACCATTACCGCACCGTCCAGCACACGCATGGAACGCTCTACCTCGATGGTAAAGTCCACGTGTCCCGGGGTATCGATGATATTGAAATGGTGGGCCGGATACTGCATGGCCATGCCTTTCCAATAGGTGGTGGTAGCAGCGGAAGTGATGGTGATGCCACGTTCCTGCTCCTGCTCCATCCAGTCCATGGTGGCGGCGCCATCATGCACTTCACCGATCTTGTGGTTCACACCGGTGTAAAACAGAATACGCTCGGTAGTAGTAGTCTTACCGGCGTCAATGTGAGCGGAGATACCAATGTTACGGTAGCGCTCTAGGGGGGTTTTCCGTGCCACGATCTACACCTTGAATGAGTGGGTGAGCTTAGAAGCGGAAGTGCGAGAAGGCCTTGTTGGCTTCTGCCATGCGGTGCACTTCGTCACGCTTCTTCATCGCGCCGCCACGGCCTTCGGCCGCGTCGAGCAGTTCACCAGCCAGGCGCAGGTCCATGGACTTTTCACCGCGCTTGCGCGCGGCGTCGCGCAGCCAACGCATGGCCAGGGCCATACGACGCGACGGACGTACTTCAACAGGAACTTGATAGTTTGCACCACCTACGCGGCGGCTTTTCACTTCTACTACCGGCTTAGCGTTGGTCAGTGCTGCGTTGAACACTTCCAGGGCGTTTTTGCCGGATTTCTTTTCGATCTGTTCCAGAGCGCCGTAGATGATGCGTTCAGCAACAGACTTCTTGCCGTCGATCATTACGACGTTCATGAATTTGGAGAGATCCTGCGAACCGAACTTCGGATCCGGCAGAATTTCACGCTTGGGGACTTCTCTGCGTCTTGGCATGTTACTTCCTTAAATTATTCAGTTGAGCTTTGGCTCATGACTACCCAATGGAGCAGTCACTTACTAGACGACCATTACGAAACGCTCAGGCCGCCATGAGACCTTCCCAATTACTTGGGACGCTTGGCGCCGTACTTGGAACGGGCTTGCTTACGGTCTTTAACACCGGCGGTATCCAGGGAACCGCGCACGGTGTGGTAACGCACACCCGGCAAGTCTTTTACACGACCGCCACGGATCAGCACTACGGAGTGTTCCTGCAGGTTGTGGCCTTCACCACCGATGTAGGAGATCACTTCGAAACCGTTGGTCAGACGTACCTTGCACACTTTACGCAGAGCCGAGTTCGGCTTCTTCGGAGTGGTGGTGTAGACACGGGTGCACACGCCACGCTTCTGCGGGCAGGCTTCCAGCGCAGGCACCTTGCTCTTCGCCGTGATGGCGACGCGGCCCTTGCGAACGAGTTGGTTAATGGTTGGCATTACTATCAGTTCCTAGTTGATTCTTCCTGAAGACAACATGCCTCCAGAAAGGACGGAGGATTATATTTTAGTCAATGGCCCAGAGTCAATGAAAACAACGCTGCCCTATCACGTTAACCGTTGATAGGGCAGCGTTTTTTCAACACTTAAGGTCTAGGACCGGTGTCAGTCGTCGTTTTCCAATGCGGTGTTCAGCATGCCTGCTTCGAACAGCTGCGATTCGGCAGCGTCCAGACCCAGGTGTTGGCGACGGCGGGTGCGATGGTAGGCGAGACCGGTGCCGGCCGGGATCAGACGGCCGACGATCACGTTTTCCTTCAGACCGCGCAGATCGTCTTTCTTGCCCATGATCGCCGCTTCGGTCAGCACGCGGGTGGTTTCCTGGAAGGAAGCCGCCGAGATGAACGAGTCGGTGGACAAGGACGCCTTGGTGATGCCCAGCAGCACGTTTTCGTACTGCGCCGGCTCCTTGCCTTCCGCCATCATCTTGTCGTTCATTTCCAGCACTTCGGCACGTTCCACCTGCTCGCCCTGGATGAACTCGGTGTCGCCGCTGTCGGAGATCACGACGCGACGCAGCATCTGGCGAATGATCACCTCGATGTGCTTGTCGTTAATCTTCACGCCCTGCAGACGATAAACTTCCTGAACTTCCTGGACGATGTAGCGGGCCAGCGCCTCGATGCCCTGCAGACGCAGGATGTCGTGCGGATCGACCGGACCGTCGACGATGGATTCGCCGCGGTTCACCACCTGGCCGTCATGGACCAGCACGTGCTTGTCCTTCGGGATCAGGTTTTCGTAGCCGCTGCCTTCCAGATCGGTGATGATCAGGCGCTGCTTGCCCTTGGTGTCCTTGCCGAACGAAACGGTACCAGTCACCTCGGCCAGCATGCCGGCATCCTTCGGCGAACGGGCTTCGAACAGCTCGGCCACGCGCGGCAGACCACCGGTAATATCGCGGGTCTTGGACGATTCTTGCGGGATGCGGGCCAGCACTTCGCCCTTGCCCACGTCCTGACCGTCGCGCACCGTGATGATGGCGCCAACCTGGAATGTGATCGATACCGACGCGTCGGAACCGGCCAGCTTCACTTCGTTGCCGTTGTCGTCGAGCAGCTTCACCAACGGACGCAGCATCTTCGACTGCGAACCGGCGCGGCGTTTCGGGTCGATCACCACCAGCGTCGACAGGCCGGTCACTTCGTCGGTCTGCTTGGCTACGGTGTTGCCCTCTTCCACGTTCTCGAACTTCACGCGGCCCGCGTACTCGGTGATGATCGGACGGGTGTGCGGATCCCAGGTGGCCAGCACCGTGCCCGCCTTGATCAGCAGACCGTCGGTGACCATCAGGGTCGCGCCGTACGGCACCTTGTGACGCTCGCGCTCGCGGCCCATGTCGTCATGGATCACCACTTCGCCGGAGCGGGTGATCACGATCAGCTCGCCCTTGGTGTTGGCGACATAACGCATCTGGCTGGAGAAGCGCACGGTACCGTTCGACTTGCCTTCCACCTGGCTGGCGGCTGCGTTTCGCGACGCGGCGCCACCGATGTGGAAGGTACGCATGGTCAGCTGGGTGCCCGGCTCGCCGATCGACTGGGCGGCGATCACGCCGACAGCCTCGCCGGCGTTGACGCGCTTGCCGCGCGCCAGATCGCGACCATAGCACTTGGCGCACAGACCGTAGCGGGTGTCGCAAGTGATGGCGGTACGCACCTTCACTTCGTCGATGCCCAGGCTGTCGATCGAGTCGACCATCTGCTCGTCCAGCAGCGTAGCGGCTTCGATCACGGTTTCGCCGGTGGACGGATCCACCACGTCTACCGCGGTCACGCGGCCCAGAATGCGGTCGCGCAGCGCTTCGATCACGTCACCGCCCTGCAGCACCGCCTTCATGGTGAAGCCGTTGGTGGTGCCGCAATCGTCCTCGATCACCACCAGATCCTGGGTCACGTCGACCAGACGACGCGTCAGGTAACCGGAGTTCGCGGTCTTCAACGCCGTATCCGCCAGACCCTTACGGGCGCCGTGGGTGGAGATGAAGTACTGCAGTACCGTCAGGCCTTCGCGGAAGTTGGCGGTAATCGGCGTTTCGATAATCGAACCGTCCGGTTTCGCCATCAGGCCCCGCATGCCGGCCAGCTGCTTGATCTGCGCCGCGGAACCCCGCGCGCCGGAGTCGGCCATCATGTAAATCGAGTTGAAGGATTCCTGGTCGACTTCCTTGCCGTCGCGATCCAGCACGCGCTGCTTGGACAATTCGTCCATCATCGCCTTGGCGATCTTGTCGCCCGTGCGGCCCCAGATATCCACAACCTTGTTGTAACGCTCGCCCTGAGTCACCAGACCCTGGCGATACTGCTCTTCGATCTCTTTGACTTCCTTGTTGGCTTCGCCAAGCAGTTCGGTCTTTTTCTTCGGGATCTGCATGTCGTCCACGCAGATGGAAATACCGCCGCGGGTCGAGTAGGCGAAACCGGTGTACATCAGCTGGTCGGCGAAGATGACCGTGTCGCGGATGCCGCAACGACGGAACGAAACGTTGATCAGTTTCGAGATTTCCTTCTTCTTCAGCGCCTTGTTGATGTGCTCGAACGGCAGGCCCTTCGGCAGGATGTCGGACAGGATCGCGCGGCCGACGGTGGTGTCGTAGCGCTTGATCACCGGCTGGAACTCGCCCTGCTCGTCCTTTTCCCATTCCTTCAGGCGGACGGTGATGCGGGTGGCCAGTTCAACCTGGCGGGTTTCGTAAGCGCGATGCACTTCCTTGGTGTCCGCAAACACCATGCCCTCGCCCTTGCCGTTCACCTTGTCGCGGGTCATGTAATACAGACCCAGCACGATATCCTGCGACGGCACGATGATAGGCTCGCCGTTGGCCGGGGACAGCACGTTGTTGGTGGCCAGCATCAGGGTGCGGGCTTCCATCTGCGCCTCCAGGCTCAGCGGAACGTGTACGGCCATCTGGTCGCCGTCGAAGTCGGCGTTGAACGCCGCGCAGACCAGCGGATGCAGCTGAATGGCCTTGCCTTCGATCAGTACCGGTTCGAACGCCTGGATGCCCAGACGGTGCAGGGTCGGCGCGCGGTTCAGCAGCACCGGATGCTCGCGGATCACGTCTTCCAGGATGTCCCAGACTTCCGGCACTTCCTGTTCGACCAGCTTCTTGGCCGCCTTGATGGTGGAGGCCAGGCCCATCACTTCCAGCTTGTGGAAGATGAAAGGCTTGAACAGCTCCAGCGCCATTTTCTTCGGCAGGCCGCACTGATGCAGACGCAGGGTCGGGCCGACGGTAATCACCGAACGACCGGAGTAGTCGACGCGCTTACCCAGCAAGTTCTGACGGAAACGGCCGCCCTTGCCCTTGATCATGTCGGCCAGCGACTTCAGCGGACGCTTGTTGGCGCCAGTCATCGCCTTGCCGCGACGGCCGTTGTCCAGCAGCGAGTCAACCGATTCCTGCAGCATGCGCTTCTCGTTGCGCACGATGATGTCCGGCGCGCGCAGTTCCAGCAGGCGCTTCAGACGGTTGTTACGGTTGATAACGCGACGGTACAGGTCGTTCAGGTCGGAGGTCGCGAAGCGGCCGCCGTCCAGCGGCACCAGCGGGCGCAGCTCCGGCGGCAGCACCGGCAGCACGTCCAGGATCATCCATTCCGGCTTCATGCCGGAGCGCTGGAAGGCCTCCAGCACTTTCAGGCGCTTGGAGATCTTCTTGATCTTGGTGTCGGAGCTGGTGGCCTTCAGTTCAGCGCGCAGCGTTTCGATCTCGCTGTCCAGATCCAGCTTCTTCAGCAGTTCCTTCACCGCTTCGGCGCCCATCATGGCGACGAACTCTTCACCGTACTGATCTTCCTTGTCCAGGAAGTCCTCTTCGGTCAGCAGCTGGCGGTACTGCATCGGGGTCATGCCCGGATCGGTCACGACGAACGCTTCGAAGTACAGCACGCGTTCGATGTCGCGCAGCGTCATGTCCAGCACCATGCCCAGACGCGACGGGAGCGACTTCAGGAACCAGATGTGCGCGGTCGGGCTGGCCAGTTCGATGTGGCCCATGCGCTCGCGGCGCACCTTGGACAGCGTCACTTCGACGCCGCACTTCTCGCAGATCACGCCGCGGTGCTTGAGGCGCTTGTACTTGCCGCACAGGCACTCGTAGTCCTTCACCGGTCCGAAGATGCGCGCGCAGAACAGGCCGTCGCGCTCCGGTTTGAAGGTGCGGTAGTTGATGGTTTCAGGTTTCTTTACTTCACCATAAGACCAGGAACGGATCTTGTCAGGCGAGGCGATGCCGATCTTAATCGCATCAAACTCTTCTTCTTGCGTAACTTGCTTAAAGAGGTCGAGCAGAGCTTTCATTGCGTCTCCAGTCAGGGGACAGGCGCGGCCTCAAACTGCCGCGCCCATGCACCCAATCAATAACGTTCCAGGTCGATATCCAGGCCGAGCGAACGGATTTCCTTCACCAGCACGTTGAAGGATTCCGGCATGCCGGCATCGATCTTGTGCTCGCCCTTGACGATGTTTTCGTAGACCTTGGTACGGCCGGTCACATCGTCCGACTTCACGGTCAGCATTTCCTGCAGCGTGTAGGCGGCGCCATAGGCTTCCAGCGCCCACACCTCCATCTCACCGAAACGCTGGCCGCCGAACTGCGCCTTACCGCCCAGCGGCTGCTGGGTCACCAGCGAGTACGGGCCGGTGGAACGGGCGTGCATCTTGTCGTCGACCAGGTGATGCAGCTTCAGGTAGTGCATCACGCCCACGGTCACCTTGCGGTCGAAGGCTTCGCCGGAGCGGCCGTCGTGCAGGGTCATCTGGGTCTTGGACTCGTTGAAGCCCATCTTCTCGGTCAGCTCGTCGCCGCTCGGGTAGGCCAGATCCAGCATGTGCTTGATCTCGGCTTCTTTCGCGCCGTCGAATACCGGTGTAGCAAAAGTCATGCCCTTGCGCAGGTTTTGCGCCAGTTCCAGCACTTCGCCGTCGGACAGCGACGCCAGGTCCTCGCTACGGCCGGTTTCGTTGTACAGGCGCTCCAGGTAGCCACGGATCTCGGCAGCGGTCTGCTGTTCCTTGATCATGCGGTCGACGCGCTCGCCTATGCCCTTGGCGGCCCAACCCAGATGCACTTCCAGGATCTGGCCGATGTTCATACGCGACGGTACGCCCAGCGGGTTCAGCACGATGTCGACCGGACGGCCATCGCCCATGTACGGCATGTCTTCGATCGGCAGGATGCGCGAAACCACGCCCTTGTTGCCGTGACGACCGGCCATCTTGTCGCCGGCCTGCAGGCGGCGCTTCACCGCCAGGTAGACCTTGACCATCTTCTGCACGCCCGGCGGCAGCTCGTCGCCCTGGGTCAGCTTGCGCTTCTTGTCTTCGAACTTGAGGTCGAATTCTTCGCGCTTCTGCGCCAGGCTTTCCTTGATCAACTCCAGCTGCTTGGCGATGTCTTCATCGCTCATGCGGATGTCGAACCAATCGTGCTTGGTCGGCAGGCCGGCCAGGTATTCCTGATCGATCACGGTGCCCTTGACCAGGCGCTTCGGACCGCCGTTGGCGATCTTGCCGACAATCAGGCGCTCGATACGGCTGAAGGCGTCGTTGTCGAAAATCCGCAGCTGGTCGTTCAGGTCTAGGCGATAGCGCTTCAGTTCCGAATCGATGATGGACTGGGCGCGCTTGTCGCGCTCGATGCCTTCGCGGGTGAACACCTGCACATCGATGACGGTGCCGACGGTGCCGGTCGGCACGCGCAGCGAGGTGTCCTTCACGTCGGAGGCCTTTTCGCCGAAGATCGCGCGCAGCAGCTTCTCTTCCGGCGTCAGCTGGGTTTCGCCCTTAGGCGTCACCTTGCCCACCAGCACGTCGCCAGCCTCGACTTCGGCGCCGATGTAGACGATACCGGCTTCATCCAGACGGCCTGCCATGCGTTCGGACAGGTTCGGGATATCGCGGGTGATTTCTTCCGGTCCCAGCTTGGTGTCGCGGGCAACCACGGACAGTTCTTCGATATGGATCGAGGTGTAGCGGTCTTCGGCGACCAGCTTCTCCGAGATCAGGATCGAGTCCTCGTAGTTGTAGCCGTTCCACGGCATGAAAGCGATGGTCATGTTCTGGCCCAGCGCCAGTTCGCCCAGGTCGGTAGACGCGCCATCAGCCACCACGTCGCCGCGCGCGATGTGGTCGCCCACTTTCACGATCGGACGCTGGTTGATGTTGGTGTTCTGGTTGGAACGGGTGAACTTGGTCAGGTTGTAGATATCCACACCCACCTCGCCCGCAGTCGCTTCCTCGTCGTTGACGCGGACCACCACGCGGCCGGCGTCGACGTAATCCACCACGCCGCCGCGTCGGGCCACCACGGTGGTGCCGGAGTCAACGGCTACGGAACGCTCGATGCCGGTGCCGACGAACGCTTTTTCCGGACGCAGGCAAGGCACTGCCTGGCGTTGCATGTTGGCGCCCATCAATGCGCGGTTGGCGTCATCGTGCTCCAGGAACGGAATCAGCGAAGCCGCCACCGACACCACCTGACCGGTGGCCACGTCCATGTACTGCACGCGGTCCGGAGTCGCCAGAATGGTTTCGCCCTTTTCGCGGCAGGTCACCAGCTCGTCGATCAGCGCGCCGTCTTCGCTCAGCTCGGCGTTGGCCTGAGCGATCACGTAGCGGCCTTCTTCGATCGCCGACAGGTAGTCGATCTCGTTGGTTACCTTGCTGTCCACCACCTTGCGGTACGGGGTTTCCAGGAAACCGAACTCGTTGGTGCGCGCGTAAACGGACAGCGAGTTGATCAGGCCGATGTTCGGGCCTTCCGGCGTTTCGATCGGGCACACGCGGCCGTAATGGGTCGGGTGCACGTCGCGCACTTCAAAGCCTGCGCGCTCGCGGGTCAGACCGCCCGGACCCAGCGCCGATACGCGGCGCTTGTGAGTGATTTCCGACAGCGGGTTGGTCTGGTCCATGAACTGCGACAGCTGCGAGGAACCGAAGAATTCCTTGATCGCGGCGGAAACCGGCTTGGCGTTGATCAGATCGTGCGGCATCAGGTTGTCGGACTCGGCCTGATTCAGGCGTTCCTTCACTGCGCGCTCGACGCGCACCAGGCCGGCGCGGAACTGGTTTTCGGCCAGTTCGCCCACCGAGCGCACCCGGCGGTTGCCCAGGTGATCGATGTCGTCCACTTCGCCGCGGCCGTTGCGCAGCTCGGTCAGGATGGCGATGACGGAAACGATGTCTTCAGTCGACAGCGTGCCTTCCATCACGTCGCGGCGGCCGGCGAACTTGTCGCCGATCAGCGACTTGAACCACTCCGGGGTCTTGTCGTCGAACTTGTACTGATAGGTGCGCGAGCTGAACTTCATGCGGCCCACGCGCGACAGATCGTAGGTTTCCTCGCTGAAGAACAGGCGCTGGAACAGCGCTTCCACCGCATCTTCGGTCGGCGGCTCGCCAGGACGCATCATGCGGTAGATCGCCACGCGCGCCTGCAGCTGGTCCTGGATGTCGTCGGAACGCAGGGTCTGCGAAATGTAGGCGCCCTGGTCCAGATCGTTGGTGAACAGCACGTCCACCTGGTCGATGTCGGCCAGCGCCAGCTTGGCCAGCACTTCCTCGGTCACTTCCTCGTTGGCGCGCGAGATCACTTCACCGGTGTTGGTGTTGACCACGTTGTGCGCCAGCATCTTGCCCAACAGCGCGTCGGCCGGCACTTCGATGCGGTCGAGCTCGGCGGTCTGGATGTCGCGGATGTGCTTCGCGGTGATCCGCTTGTCCTTGGCCACGATCAGCTTGCCGTCTGCGGCAACGATGTCGAACTTGGCCACTTCGCCCTTCAGACGGTCCGGCACCACGCGCATGAACACGCCGTTGCGGGTCAGGTAGAAGGTGTCGAAGCTGTAGAACTCGGACAGGATCTCTTCGTTGCTGTAGCCCAGCGCCTTCAGCAGAATGGTCACCGGCATCTTGCGGCGACGGTCGATACGGAAGTACAGCAGGTCCTTCGGATCGAATTCGAAGTCCAGCCAGGAGCCGCGGTAAGGAATCACGCGGGCGGAGAACAGCAGCTTGCCCGAGGAATGGGTCTTGCCGCGGTCGTGCTCGAAGAACACGCCCGGCGAACGGTGCAGCTGGGAGACGATGACACGCTCGGTGCCATTGATGATGAAAGACCCGTTGGTGGTCATGAGCGGAATCTCGCCCATGTACACCTCATTCTCGCGCACTTCCTTCACTACCGGCTTGGACGATTCCTTGTCGAAAATCGTCAGACGGATGCGGGCGCGCAGCGGGGCGGCGAAAGTGATGCCACGCAGCTGGCACTCCTGCACGTCGAACGGCGGTTCGCCCAGGATATAGTGGGCGAAGTCCAGTCGTGCGTAACCATTATGGCTGATGATCGGGAAGATCGACTTGAACGCAGCCTGAAGACCCACATCCTTGCGCTCATCCAGCGGCACACCCAGCTGGAGAAATTCGGTGTAGGAATCAATCTGGGTCGCCAACAGGAATGGGACGTCGAGAACACTGGCACGTTTCGCAAAGCTCTTACGAATACGCTTCTTCTCAGTAAACGAATAACTCATAGAGTCTCCATCGAGGTGGGTGGCGCAAGAAACTAAAAGTCAGCAGCCACGCCAAGTATATTGCTGGCTTTTACCTTCTTCGTTTCCGCCAACTACAAGCGCAATAAGGCTGGCGGATTTCTCCGCCAGCCTCACCTTCTTTTTTCAAAGAAGATTATTTGACTTCAGCCTTAGCACCAGCTTCGATCAGTTGCTTGGCAACGTCGTCGGCTTCAGCCTTGGACACGCCTTCCTTCACGTTCTTCGGAGCGCCGTCTACCAGGTCTTTGGCTTCTTTCAGGCCCAGACCGGTGATTGCGCGAACAACCTTGATCACGCCAACCTTGTTGTCGCCAGCGGCGGTCAGAACGACGTCGAACTCGGTCTTTTCTTCAACAGCAGCAGCAGCGCCGGCCGGGCCAGCAACAGCTACAGCAGCGGCGGAAACGCCGAACTTCTCTTCGAACGCCTTAACCAGGTCGTTCAGTTCCATCACGGTCAGACCAGCAACGGCCTCGAGGATGTCTTCTTTGGTGATTGCCATGTGAAAATCTCCTGAATTCTATAAGAATCAAATAAGTTAAGCGGCTTCGGCTTGCTTCTTGTCGGACAGGGCGGCCAGCGCGCGGGCGAAGCCAGCGACCGGAGCCTGCATAACGTAGAGAAGCTTGGACAGCAGTTCTTCGCGGCTCGGGATGGACGCCAGCTCAGCAACCTGAGCAGCGGACAGCACCTTGCCTTCGTAGGAACCTGCCTTCACGACGATCTTGTCGTCAGCCTTGGCAAATTGATGCAGCACCTTGGCAGCAGCAACCGGGTCAGCGGAAATCGCGTAGACCAGCGGACCAACCATCTGGTCAGCCAAGCCTTCGAACGCGGTACCGGACACGGCACGACGCACCAGCGTGTTCTTCAGAACGCGCAGGAACACGCCGTTAGCTCGCGCCTGAGCGCGGAGCTTGGTCATGCTGCTTACCTCGATGCCCCGATATTCAGCGATAACGAGGGTCTGAGCGCCTGCCAGTTCGGCAGAAACTGCTTCGACGACCGCCTTTTTATCTTCGATATTGAGACTCAAGGTCTACCTCCTAGACTGAAATGAAATGGAAAAAATTTCCATCTCGCTTTGCAGCGGCGACCTGTATCAGGAGACATCATAAAGAACTGGTGCTCATGGGCGGAATTGAACCGCCGACCTCTCCCTTACCAAGGGAGTGCTCTACCCCTGAGCTACATGAGCTTTGAACTTTTCAGAAGCCTGTTCGGGTACACCATCTGCGTAGGATGCTGGCCTCAGTAACAAGCAAGCCTGCTATTAAGCCTTGCGGCACCTACGGTCTTTGACAATCCGGCAGGCGAACCTGCCAGCCCAAAGCCTTGACGGGGCGGCGAACCGCCCCATCGCGACTCCGCAACGCTTAGGCGTTTACGGAGCCGGTATCTACGCGAGCGCCGACACCCATGGTGCTGGATACGGCGATCTTTTTCAGATACACGCCCTTGGAAGCTGCCGGCTTGGCTTTCACCAGGGCATCAACCAGAGCGGACAAATTTTCGCGCAGCGCTTCAACTTCGAACGAAGCACGGCCAATGGTGGCGTGGATGATACCAGCCTTGTCGGTACGGTACTGAACCTGGCCGGCCTTGGCGTTCTTCACGGCCTCGGCGACGTTCGGGGTAACCGTGCCAACCTTCGGGTTCGGCATCAGGCCGCGCGGGCCCAGAATCTGACCCAGCTGACCGACAACGCGCATCGCATCCGGCGAAGCAATCACGACGTCAAAGTCCAGATTGCCGGCCTTGACTTGCTCGGCCAGGTCTTCGAAACCTACGACTTCAGCGCCGGCAGCCTTGGCGGCTTCGGCGTTGGCGCCTTGAGCAAACACAGCGACGCGCACGGACTTGCCGGTGCCACGCGGCAGAACCACCGAGCCACGAACCACCTGGTCGGACTTACGCGGATCCACGCCCAGGTTCACGGCGACGTCGATCGACTCGTCGAACTTGGCGGTGGCTGCGGTCTTGACCAGGGCGATCGCCTCTTCAACAGCGTACAGCTTGTTGCGATCAACGGTAGCCTTCAGGGCTTGCAAGCGCTTGGAGATCTTAGCCATTTACACGCCCTCCACTTCCAGACCCATCGAACGGGCGGAGCCGGCGATGGTGCGAACAGCGGCGTCCAGATCACCAGCCGTCAGATCCGGCTGCTTGGTCTTGGCGATTTCTTCCAGCTGAGCGCGGGTCACTTTGCCCACCTTGTCCACGTGCGCCTTGGCGGAACCGGACTTGATGCCAGCAGCCTTCTTCAGAAGGATGGTGGCCGGCGGGGTCTTCATGATGAAGGTGAACGACTTGTCTGCGTAGGCAGTGATCACAACCGGAATCGGCAGACCCGGCTCAACGCCTTGAGTCTGAGCGTTGAACGCCTTGCAGAATTCCATGATGTTCAGACCACGCTGACCCAGTGCCGGACCGATCGGAGGAGACGGGTTAGCCTTGCCAGCGGGCACTTGCAGCTTGATATAGCCGACAATTTTCTTTGCCACGATTAAAACTCCTAAAACGGGTGTAACGCGAACGGCAGCGTTCGCTTCCCAGGACGAAAGCGCAGAATTTTACACGCCTTCGCCAAACTTGCCAAGCAGAATTTTACAGCTTCTCTACCTGGCCGAATTCCAGCTCAACCGGGGTGTCGCGGCCGAAGATCTGCACCGACACGCGCAGTTTGTTGCGCTCGTAATTGACTTCGTCCACCGAGCCGTTGAAGTCGTTGAACGGACCATCGATCACGCGCACGCGCTCGCCCACCTCAAACAACACCTTCGGCTTCGGCTTTTCCACGCCCTCTTGCATCTGCTGCATGATGGCCTCGACTTCCTTCTTGGAAATCGGCGCCGGGCGGTTGGCGGTGCCGCCGACAAAACCGGTCACCTTGGGCGTACTCTTCACCAAGTGCCAGGTATCGTCGGTCATTTCCATTTCCACCAGCACGTAGCCGGGGAAGAACTTGCGCTCGGTGATGGATTTGCGGCCGTTCTTGATATCGACCACTTCCTCTACCGGCACCAGGATCTGACCGAATTGATCTGCGATGTCGGAACGTTCGATACGTTCACGCAGCGCCTTCTGCACGCTTTTCTCAAAACCGGAGTACGCGTGTACCACATACCAGCGCTTTGCCATTATCTACCTCGACCGAGAATCACATCGTAAAACAGCCATGACAGGCTGGAGTCCACCAGCCACATGAAGAGCGCCAGCACGGTGACGAATACAAACACCATCAGCGTCACCTGGGTCGCCTCCTTGCGTGTCGGCCATACCACCTTGCGAGCCTCGACGATGGACTCATTGGCATAGATCACCAGACCCTTGCCAGTCGCAGACGTCCACACCACGCCGGCAGCCAGCACAATGGAGACGATGAATGCCAGCGCGCGCAGCAGGCCCTGACTTTCCGGTATCAGGTAAAAGCCGACGATGCCGGCCACCACCACAAGACCAGCCAGAACCAACTTGATCTTATCTTGCATTTCCATGTCGAATCTTCTCTCGCATATGCGACAAAAGACCAACCGGCGCAAAGCGCCGGCTGGTCTTAATTGGCAGGCCAGGAGGGTCTCGAACCCCCAACCCTCGGTTTTGGAGACCGATACTCTACCAATTGAGCTACTGGCCTTTAAACTTTAATTAAGCAATGATCTTGGAAACAACGCCGGCACCGACGGTACGGCCACCTTCGCGGATCGCGAAACGCAGACCCTCTTCCATCGCGATCGGTGCGATCAGCTTAACGGTGATTTCCACGTTATCGCCCGGCATTACCATTTCCACGCCCTCAGCCAGCGTAACCGCGCCGGTCACGTCAGTGGTGCGGAAGTAGAACTGCGGACGGTAGTTGGCGAAGAACGGAGTGTGACGACCGCCCTCTTCCTTGCTCAACACGTACACGGAACCGCTGAACTCGGTGTGCGGCTTGATGGAGCCCGGCTTCACCAGAACTTGGCCACGCTCAACGTCTTCACGCTTGGTGCCGCGCAGCAGCACGCCCACATTGTCGCCAGCCTGACCTTGGTCCAGCAACTTGCGGAACATTTCCACGCCGGTGCAGGTGGTCTTGGCGGTTTCTTTCAGGCCAACGATTTCCAGCTCTTCGCCGACTTTCACGATGCCGCGCTCTACACGACCGGTCACCACGGTGCCGCGGCCGGAGATCGAGAACACGTCTTCGATCGGCAGCAGGAACGGCTTGTCGATAGCGCGTTCCGGAGTCGGGATGTAGGAATCCAGAGCAGCGGCCAGACGGAAGATCGACGGTTCGCCCATTTCGGACTGGTCGCCTTCCAGCGCCAGACGAGCGGAGCCGGTTACAATCGGGGTGTCGTCGCCCGGGAAGTCGTAGGAAGACAGCAGATCGCGCACTTCCATTTCAACCAGCTCCAGCAGCTCGGCGTCGTCAACCAGGTCAGCCTTGTTCAGGTAGACGATGATGTACGGCACGCCAACCTGGCGGGACAGCAGGATGTGTTCGCGGGTTTGCGGCATCGGACCGTCAGCGGCCGAGCAGACCAGGATCGCGCCGTCCATCTGGGCGGCACCGGTGATCATGTTCTTAACGTAGTCGGCGTGACCCGGGCAATCTACGTGTGCGTAGTGGCGGGCTTCGGTTTCGTACTCAACGTGCGCGGTATTGATGGTAATACCACGTGCCTTTTCTTCCGGCGCGCTATCGATCTGGGAGTAGTCTTTAGCTTCGCCACCGAACTTCTTCGACAGAATGGTGGTGATAGCAGCGGTCAGAGTGGTTTTACCATGGTCAACGTGACCGATGGTGCCGACGTTTACGTGCGGCTTAGTCCGCGCAAACTTTTCCTTAGCCATGGCAAAATTCCCAAATACGAAACATAGTAGTAAACGGTGGTGCCCATGGGCAGAATTGAACTGCCGACCTCTCCCTTACCAAGGGAGTGCTCTACCCCTGAGCTACATGGGCCCTTAAAACAGGCTTCTAAACGCTTGGAGCGGGTGAAGGGAATCGAACCCTCGTCGTAAGCTTGGAAGGCTTCTGCTCTACCATTGAGCTACACCCGCCTGGTCACTACACCACAACACTTCCACTGCCAAACGTCCAACTAAATTCTGGTGGGGGGAGAAGGATTCGAACCTTCGAAGGCTAAGCCGCCGGATTTACAGTCCGGACCCGTTGACCGCTGGGGTAACCCCCCCGTGAGAGACCCGAATATTATAGATGCCCCCCGATTCCGTCAACACCTTTCGCAAAAAAATCTGCATTGTTTTGCGCAAAAATAAGAAACGCCCCGCGGCGCGCAAGGCGTTTCTTTTCTTTTCAGTCACTTGCCGCTTCAGGGCTTGGCGGAAATCTTCAGGTACTTGGCGTGCAGTTGCTCTTCCGTCTCCTGATTGGACGGGTCCAGCGGGATGCAATCCACGGGACAGACCTGCTGGCATTGCGGCTCGTCGTAGTGGCCGACGCACTGGGTGCACAGTTCGGGATCGATCTGATAGATCTCCTCGCCCTGCGAGATCGCGTTATTCGGGCATTCCGGCTCGCAGACGTCGCAATTGATGCATTCGTCGGTAATCATCAAAGACATAGTAAATTCCTCAGGTATTCCATTACATGAATTCTGTCACCCGTGGCGGCGGGTCGCAAGTTCGCACTGGTTATAACCTTATGCGGCGACTCCGGCCACGCGGCGCAATCAAACGGGGTCCGCCGCCACACGCCGCAGCAGGCCATACTGTACGGTGCCGGCCTTGTCTCGCCTGACAAGCTCCAAGCCCTCGGGCAGCGTTTCCGGCCATAGCCTGGCCTCCAGATAAACCATTCCCTCCTCCGTCAACCGCGGCGGCAGCAAAGGCAGGGCCTGCTCCAGCAGGTCGGAATCGTAGGGCGGGTCCAGGAAAATCACGTCGAACCGCTCGCGACTGCTCTTCAGATACAGCAGCGCATCGCCGCTCTGCACTTCCAGCGCGGCCGCCTGCAACAGCTGGCGGTTGTCCTGCAGCGACTGATAAGCCTTGCGCGACTTCTCCACCATCACCACGCGGCGGGCCGAACGCGATGCCGCTTCAAAACCCAGCGCGCCGCTGCCGGCGAACAGGTCCAGGCAGCTTTTGCCATACAAATCCTGGCCCAACCAGTTGAACAGGGTTTCGCGGACGCGGTCCGGCGTGGGACGCAACCCCTCCGCGTCGGGGAAGGGCAACAGGCGGCGGCGATAATCGCCGCCTATGATTCTGACCTTGTTACGTGACTGACTCATGGCTCTTGACTCTTGAAACAAGCGCCAGAGTTTAACCTGATCAGGACTTTACCGCCTCAATCATGCTCGGGATCGACCGATTGTGTCGCGCGCCCGCCCACAAACTGCGCAATATTCCTTATATTAGTGCCAGTCTCTCCGGCATGGCGCAAACGCCCGTCGCGAGCCGATTCGGTGCGCGAGGGCATTTGAGGATACAATTTAGCCGTTTACCGAAATCTCTGGCCTGATTACGCATGTTCAGCTTCTTCAAGAAAAAGCCCAAGCCGGTGGAAACGCCGCAAACCGCAAACCCGCCAGCGGAAGCCGCTGAGCCGCTCGCCGCGCCAGCCGCCCTCGTCAGCGCCCCCGAACCGGCGCTCGAAGCCACGGCGGCTGCCGTGGAAATCGAGGCGCCAGCCCAGCCCTCCGGCCCTCAGCCCGAAGCCGAGTCCCAAGCCGCCCCGGCGCAGGAGGCCCCGCCAACGCCTAAAAAGATCGGCTGGACCGAACGGCTGAAAGCCGGCCTCGCCAAAACCCGCGACCGGCTGGGCAAGCAACTGGCCGGCCTGTTCGGCGGCGGCAAGATAGACGAAGACCTGTACGAAGAGCTTGAAACGGTGCTGCTGACCGCCGACATGGGCATGGACGCTACCGTGCACCTGCTGAAGGACGTGCGCGAGCGGGTGTCGCTCAAAGGCCTGAAGGATTCGTCCGAACTGAAGGGCGCGCTGAAGGATTCGCTGCAGGACCTGATCGGGCCGCTGGAAGTGCCGCTGAACGTGGAAGGCAAGAAACCGTTCGTGATCATGATGACCGGCGTCAACGGCGCCGGCAAGACCACGTCCATAGGCAAGCTGGCCAAGTACTACCAGAGCCAGGGCAAGAGCGTGCTATTGGCCGCCGGCGACACCTTCCGCGCCGCCGCGCGCGAACAGCTGATCGCCTGGGGCGAACGCAACAACGTCACCGTGATCGCCCAGCAGGGCGGCGATTCCGCCGCGGTATGCTATGACGCCATCCAGGCCGCCATCGCCCGCGGCATCGACATCGTGCTGGCCGACACCGCCGGCCGCCTGCCCACCCAGCTGCATCTGATGGAGGAAATCAAAAAGGTGAAGCGGGTGATCCAGAAGGCGCTGCCGGAGGCGCCGCACGAAGTGGTGCTGGTGCTGGACGCCAATATCGGCCAGAACACCGTCAACCAGGTGAAAGCGTTCGACGACGCGCTGGGCCTGACCGGCCTGATCCTGACCAAGCTGGACGGCACCGCCAAGGGCGGCGTGATCGCCGCCATCGCCAAGCAGCGCCCGGTGCCGCTGCGCTTCATCGGCGTCGGCGAGAGCATAGACGACCTGCGGCCGTTCGACAGCCGCGACTACATCGACGCGCTGTTCGAATAAGCAACGCCCGCGGCCGCGCTCGGCGGCCGCCTTTCTCAGCCAAGTCAAGCGGGAAACCACTACATGATCCAGTTCGACCAGGTTACCAAGCGCTACCCCGGCGGCAACGAAGCCCTGAAGAACCTGTCCTTCACCATAGAAACCGGCGAGATGGTGTTCCTCGCCGGCCACTCCGGCGCCGGCAAGTCGACGCTGCTGAAGCTGATCGCCGGCATCGAGCGCGCCACCAGCGGCGGCGTGCTGGTCAACGGCCAGAACCTGTCCAAGCTGCGCGCCAGCCAGATTCCCTATGTCCGCCAGCATCTGGGCATGGTGTTCCAGGACCACAAGATCCTGTTCGACCGCAGCGTGTTCGACAATGTGATGCTGCCGCTCGACATCATAGGCTTCGACCGCCGCGACGCTGCCAAGCGGGTGCGCGCCGCGCTGGACAAGGTGGGCCTGCTGTCCAAGGAAAAGAGCATGCCGATCCGCCTGTCCGGCGGCGAGCAGCAGCGGCTGTGCATCGCCCGCGCCGTGGTGCACCGCCCCAGCATCCTGCTGGCCGACGAGCCGTCGGCCAACCTGGACCGCGCCTACGCGCTGGACATCATGGAATTGTTCAAATCCTTCCACCAGGTGGGCGTCACCGTGCTGATATCCGCCCACGACGAAACCCTGATGGAAGACTACGGCCGCCGCATCATCCGCCTGAGGGAAGGACAGTTCGCCGCATGAAACACTTTCTCTATCTGAACTGGCAAAGCGCCAGGCAGGCGCTGGTCAAAATCCTGCGCCAACCGTTCGGCAGCCTGCTTACCCTGCTGATGCTGGCGCTGGCGCTGACGCTGCCGCTCTGCCTCTACCTGTCGGTCAGCAGCGTGCAGGACTGGGTGGGCCGCCTCACCGCCACGCCGCAGATCACGCTGTTCATGGAGCTGTCGGCCGAGGAGGCCGACATCGCCGCGGTCAACAGCACGCTGGCCCACCACCCCAAGGTCAAGAGCTTCACCTTCATCAGCAAGGGCAAGGCGCTGCAGGACCTGGAGCGGCGCAACGGCCTGGCGGGCCTGTCCGACGGCCTGGACGGCAATCCGCTGCCGGACGCCTTCGTGGTGACGCCCGCCTCGCTGGAGCCTCGCGAGCTGGAAATGCTGCAGAAGGAGCTTTCCGGCCTGCCGATGGTGGAGATGGCGCAATTCGACGCCCACTGGGCCAAGCGCCTGTTCGGCATGGTGGAGATGGGCAAGAAGCTGACCTGGTTCCTGGCCGCCGCGCTGGGCCTGGCGCTGGTGCTGGTGACCCATAACGCGATCCGCATGCAGATCCTGGCGCGCCAGGACGAGATCGAGGTGTCCAAGCTGATCGGCGCCACCGACAGCTTCATCCGCCGCCCCTTCATGTACCATGCGCTGTGGCAGGGCGTGTTTGCCGCGCTGCTGGCCTGGGGCTTGAGCAGCTGGCTGGCGGCGGTGGCCAACCCCGCCATCCGCGAGTTCGCCATGCTCTACGGCGAGCGGGTGGAGCTACGCGGGCTGAATCCAGCCGAGCTGGCCGCGCTGATAGGCGTGGCGGCGCTGCTGGCGATGCTGGGCGCGCGCCTCGCCGCCGATCATCACCTGCGCAAGGTCGAGCCGAAGTAAACATGCCAAATGAAAGGTTTCGGCTATCGCATCGATTGTTAAAATCATTGACGCGGGAACCTTTCGTTGCTAGCACTCTCCATACACGAGTGCTAACATAGCACTACCCAAGGAGGTAGCCATCGCAATGAACACAACATTTGCCCTGCCCGTTCCGTCGACCAGCGGCAGCCTGGAGCAGTATATCCAGGCGGTAAACAGCGTCCCCATGCTGTCGCCGGAACAGGAAAACGAGCTCGCAGTCCGCTTCCAGCAAGACAACGATCTGGAAGCTGCCCGGCAGATGGTGCTGTCGCACCTGCGCGTTGTGGTATCGGTATCGCGCGGCTATGCCGGCTATGGCCTGCAGCAGGCCGACTTGATCCAGGAAGGCAATATCGGCCTGATGAAGGCGGTGAAGCGCTTCGAACCGGGCCGCGGCGTACGGTTGTTCTCGTTCGCCATCCACTGGATCAAGGCCGAGATCCACGAATTCATCCTGCGCAACTGGCGCCTGGTGCGCATCGCCACCACCAAGCCGCAGCGCAAGCTGTTCTTCAACCTGCGCAGCATGAAAAGCAGCTTCTCCGCGCTGTCGGAACAGGAAGCCAAGTCCATCGCCGAAGACCTGGGCGTCAAGCCCGAGGAAGTGCGCGAGATGGAAATCCGCATGAACGGCCAGGACGTGTCGCTGATCGGCGACGCCGACGACGACGAAAGCTACGCGCCGATAGACTGGCTGGCCGACTCGCACAGCGAGCCGACCCGCGCGCTGGAACGCCGCGCTTTCGACCATCTGCAGTCGGAAGGCCTGGAGTACGCGCTATCGACACTGGACGCGCGCAGCCGCCGCATCGTAGAAGCGCGCTGGCTGACCGACGACAGCGGCTCCACCCTGCATGAACTGGCGGCGGAGTTCGGCGTATCCGCCGAGCGCATCCGCCAGATCGAAACCAAGGCGCTGGGCAAGATGAAGACCGCGCTCAGCGAAGGCGTGGTGCTGGACAACTAATCCACCAACTGCACCGTAAAAAAAGCCGCTCGAACCATCGAGCGGCTTTTTACTTGCCCGCCGTCTGGCGGGCGCTCGCCTATCACTCCTGCAAGGTACGGAACTTGGCCGGCAGCTTGTCGTAGGCCTCGCGACTGATGCGCCTCAGCGGCTCCCAGGCCGGATTCTGGTCGCCCAGCGTTTCCAGGAACTGGCCTGCATAAGTGGGGAAGGACGCCAGCGTGGTGCGCAGCGTCTGTTCCGCTTGGGCCTGCTGCCCCGCCAGGATTTCCATCTGCGCGCGCTTGAGCATCACGTCCGGATACGGGCGGAATTCGGTCAGCCTGTCCTCCAGCGCCAGCTTCTGCGCCAGGTTGTCGCGGCTGATCGGCAGATAGTCGTCCAGTGTGTACAGCGCATGATAGGCAAACAACGGCTTGGTCTTGACGATTTCGATCAGCCGCTCGGTGCGCTTGGCGTCCTTCTGCGCATTGCCGGTGGGGGTGTACAGATTGACCAACTCCCAGAACATCGGCGTGGTGCTGATAGACAGCCAGCCCACCCACGCCAGCGCGGCCAACAGCGGCAGGCGCAGGAATATAGGAGCGGCGCGGGAGCCGTCTCCGCGCGGCGCCATCGCCATGAACAGCACCAGCATCGCCAGGAAATAGAAGTACCACAACGGATATTCGAGCATGCTGTGGGTCAGCGTCACCGCCAGGCAACCCAGCGCCAGCACGCCCTCCGGCGCGGCCCGGCGGCAGAAGAAGGGCGTCAGCACCCAGACGAAGCCGCCCAACACCAGCGCGGTGGCCACGCCGCCCATCTCGGCCAACAGTTGCAGCACCAGATTGTGCGCGTTGGTGAACAAGCCGCTGTTGTAGCCGGCGGCGGCGAACTGCGGCAGCGGCTGCAAGCGCACGCTCTCCGCAGCGTATTGCGACCAGCCCACGCCCCACAGCGGGTGCGCCTTGAACGTGAGCCAGGCTTTGTGCATCTCGGCGAAGCGGCGCGCGCCCATGTCATCGCCATTGGCCGCCAGCCGGGCCACGCCGGAGGCGTTCTCCACATCGGAATGGGTCAGCAGCGAGATCAGATGGTTGAACAGCGGCAAAGCGAACTGCCCAGCCAGAATCGCGCCGCAGCTGGCCCACATCGCCAGCATCAGCCGGCGCGAGGTATCGTTGCGGCTGCGCCAGTGCCACAGCGCGGCCAGAGCGGAAATCGCCACCAGGTACAGCAAGGTGGTGCGGGAGCCCGCGGTGGCCAGCATCAGCGCCATCCACAACACCAACGCGATCAGCCAGCTGCGCCCCAGCCGCTCGACGGCGAACAGGTAGACCCCGGCCACCACCGACCACGTCAGGTAGTGCGCGTACTGGTTGCGTTGGCCGATGTGGCCGAAGATATTGGTGGTGGGGTGGGAGCCGTCGTAAAACAAGCCCAGCGGCGCCGCCAGGCCGGTGAGCTGGGCAGTACCGATCAACGACTGCACCAGGCCGCCGACGATGATAGCGCGCGCCAGCCATACCGCGAACTCGCGCTCGCCGAAGGCGCCGCGCAGCGAGGCCGCAACCGACGCCAGCAAGGCCAGCGACAGCCAGCCCAGCGCAGTGGCGTAGCTCATGCCCGGGAACATCAGGCTGACCAGTTGCGGCTGCAGCGCCCAGATGCCCGCCAGCAGCAGACACCACCAGCCGGCGCGCGGCACGGTGTCGAACAGCCTGCCACCGGGCAGCAGCAGCATACCGGCCGCCAGCAGCAGCCAGATCACATTGATTTCGCCAAACCACTGCGGCAGCGGCACAAAGTGGACGCGGGAGGCAAACGGCACGATGGCGACCAGGCACAATGCCAACAGGGCCAGGCGCTCGGAAATTTTCTGAAAAGTCATGGCGGGCCAGATGTCGAAACAACAAAGCCGGCAGCATACCGCATGCGCACAGCCGGCAAAACCAGTCAAATGTGTCCGCGCGTTACAAACGCCTTAAAACAAGGGTTTGCGCGTGACGGGAGACGCCACCGCCATCACCGCCGCCATCCGGGCGGCATCGGTGTAGGCCCCGCGCTGCAGATAGATCTTTTTCACCCTGCCGGTCAGCTCGGCCAGCCGCCGCACTTCCGGCTCCTGCCAGGACTGCAGGCTGGCATCCAGTTTCAACACCTCGTCCGGGTAGCTGGCGATGGCCTGCACCAGCGTCCGCCTGGCGGCCTCCGGCTGCCCGGCCAGCGCCTGGCACACGCTCAGCCGCTGCAGCACGGCGATATAGGGCTGATTGAGCGCCAATCGCTGGTAGAACGGCAGCACGATGTCGACATGCCGCTTGCTGGGCAACAAATAGTTGCCCATCACCATCGCGGCGGGATCCACCCACAACGGGTTGAGCTCCACCTTGCCGAGGTAGTTTACCCGCCGGATGTTCTCCGCCGCCGACTGGCTGGGCGCGCTGTACTCCACCAACCGCCAGAAGATGGCTACGCCGCTGACGATATGCGCCGCCATCAACGCGCCGCCGCCGATGCAAGCCAGCCTCAGCACCGCGGTGCGGGTCGGCGCCTGCCACGACCGCGCCGGCGACAGCGTGCACACCGTCACCAGCATCGCCAGAAAGGGCAGGTACCACAAAGGGAACTCGAACATGCTGTGGATCAACAGCATCATCGCGATACTGATCAGCAACAGGTTTTCCGGACTCTGCCGGCCGCGTCCGAAAAACGGCAACAGGCACCCACCCAGGCCCAATGCCACGATCAGAGTCCCCGGCAACCCGGTTTCAGCCAACAACTGGAAAAACAGATTATGGCTCTGGGTGAACAACACGGCTTCCGGATACTTGGGCAGGCCGCCGAAAGCTTCCAGCCAAACGGACTGCTCCGGATAACGCTCCAGCCCCACTCCCAGCCAGGGATGCTGCTGAAACACCATCCAGGCCTTGGTCCATTCGATGCGGCGCCGGGCGCCGAAGCCGGCGTCCAACAACCGCTCGGAACCGCTTTGCGCATGAATCGGCAGGCCCAGCCAATTGAGAAGCCAGATGATCTGCTCATTGAACAGCTGCAGCAGCGACAGCACGATCATCGCCGCCATCAAGGCCTGCAGCATCCGCGCCAGCGTCTCGTCACCGGACGCGCGCCGCTGCCAAAACCAGGCCAGCAGGCAGACTCCCAGGCAGTATGCCAAGGGCAGCCGCGCGCCGGACCAGGTAATGAACAACAACTGGAACAAGACCAGCAAACCGCAAAAACCGCCGCGCAGCCGCCGCCGGCCATACAGATAGCAGGCCGCCACCACGCCCCAGTTCAGGTACTGCGCATACTGGTTGCGCTGGCCGACATTACCCATCACCTCGGTCGGCGTCAGGTAATTCAACATCACCAAGCCGCGGGTATAGCGAGCCAAGTCCAGCACCTGGATGCCGCCCAACACGATTTGCAGACAACTGCCCAGCAGCAGGCAGGACGCCAGGATGACGCAAACCTGCGCCAGGTCGGGCCGCAGCCGGTTGGCCAGGAACACAGCCAGCAGCAACATCACCGCCAAGCTGCCGATACCCAGAATCGCCGGCTGGTAGTTATCCAACAACAGGCCGTTGCTGAATGACAGCCACAATAGCAGCGCGGTCAGCGCCAGCGCCGCCAGCGGCACTCTCACGCCGCTTTGCCGGCGGCGGAAGACGAACAGCCCGGCGATGCCGATGGCGAACACCACGCTGGCGTTGGTCCACCAGTCCTGCAGCGGCGTATAGCGGGCGCAATTGAGAAAGGGAAACACAAAACAAAAGCAGAAGAAGACATGCAACAAAACATCGTTCCATCCGGCTTTGCCGGTCGACTGGGCTTGACTCTGCATCGGGCTTTATCCGCGATCGAATGCAGTGATTATACGCAGCCAAGCGGTTCATTGACACGTCATGCGCGACGCCGCTGGAAAGCGGCGCCAGCCGCGCCCAGCCTTACAAACGGCAGGTGGCCGGCACCCAGTTGGCCTGCAGCTGGGTCGAAATGGCATTGGTGCCGCCGCCGGTGCCGGTATAGGTGCAGGTCCACTGGATCGAACCGGAAGACAAGGCCGGCACCAGGTCCAGTTGGGCGCCGCTGGACACCGTGCTGTTGTAGGTGATCTGAATCACGCCGCTGGCCAGCACCGACACGCTGCTCACCGCGTTACCGGTAATCGACGCCGCCGTGGCCAAGCCGTAGGCGCTGTTGTAAGGCGTGGTGCTGGCGAATGCGTTCTTGTTGGCGTAGTACTCGGTAACGGCGGTCTTGGCGGCGTCGGCCAGCGCCAAACCTTCGGCCACCCTCGTCCGCTTGACATAGTCCTGATAAGCCGGGATCGCGATGGCCGCCAGAATGCCGATGATCGCCACCACAATCATCAGTTCAATCAAGGTGAAACCCTGCTGGGTTGGTCTGTTCTGCATGTTACGCGTCTCCTGACGACAAGGCTGCCCGCCTTCGCCGGAAAGGCAAGAGGCACCGCAGTGCCTCTCGTTCCATCTATTTCGCTGCCGCGCTTATTGACGGCAGCTGGTCGGCACCCAATTAGACAGCAACTGCGTCGAGATCGCAGTCGCGCCGCCGCCGGTACCGGTGTAAGTGCAGGTCCATTGCACCGAGCCGGAGGTAATCGCCGGCACCAGGTCCAGCTGGGCGCCGCTGGACACCGTGCTGTTATAGGTGATCTGGATCACGCCGCTGGCCAGCACCGACACCTGGCTGACCGAGTTGCCGGTGATGGACGCCGCGCCGGCCAGGCCGTAGGTGGAGTTGAAAGGCGCAGAGCCGGATGCAGCGAAAGCATTGTTGGACGAGTAGTACTCGGTGACAGCGGTCTTGGCCGCATCGGCCAGCGCCAGGCCTTCCGTCACCCGCGCCCGCTTGGTGTAGTCCTGATAAGCCGGAATCGCGATGGCCGCCAAGATGCCGACGATAGCCACTACGATCATCAATTCGATCAGGGTGAAACCCTGCTGGATCTGCTTTCTCTTCATGTCTGAACTCCCGGATTGCCAAGCTTCGCCGAATGAAATGACCGCGGCCTCGCCAGCCGCCAGTCTCGTCTGCGGATTCCGGACGGAGACCGCCCTATGCATGTCCACTGCATTCAGCAGGAAGCATGCCAGGCCGGCCGCAGCCTGCGCAGATGCGGCGGCGATTGCTTCAAGCTGTCGCCATAGGGCATAAACTGACGTTTTTCGTCACCTCGTAGCCGCCGCGCGGACTGTGCTAGCATCGCCTTTCTCCTTATCGGAACCCGTCGCATGAGCAATCAAGCCTGGCTGCAACGCAGCTTCGCCGCCGTCTGGCACCCCTGCACTCAGATGAAACGCCACGAAAGCCTTCCCATCGTTCCCATCGCCGGCGCCGACGGCGTCTGGCTCACCGACTTTGACGGCAAGCGCTATCTGGATGGCGTCAGTTCCTGGTGGGTCAACCTGTTCGGCCACGGCGAGCCGCGCATCAAGCAGGCGATCAAGGATCAGCTGGACAGCCTGGAACACGTGATGCTGGCCGGCTTCACCCACCAGCCGGTGGTGGAGCTGTCCGAACGGCTGGCGGCGCTGAGTGGCCTGGGTCACGCCTTCTACGGCTCGGACGGCGCCAGCGCCACCGAAATCGCGTTGAAAATGAGTTTCCACTACTGGAAGAACCGCGGCCACAGCGGCAAGACCCGTTTCATCAGCCTGGAAAACAGCTACCACGGCGAAACCATCGGCGCGCTGGCCGTCACCGACGTGCCGCTGTTTTCATCCACCTACGCCGACCTGCTCAAACCGGGCCTGCGCGCGCCTTCGCCGGACGCCCGCCAGGCGGCGCCGGGAGAAAGCGCCGCGGATACGGCGCTGCGCGCCGCGCGGGCGATGGAGAACTTGCTGGCCAAGCACACCGGCGAAATCGCCGCCGTCATCGTCGAGCCGCTGGTGCAGGGCGCAGCCGGCATGGCGATGTACGATCCGACCTACCTGGCGGAACTGCGCCGGCTGTGCGACCGCTACCAGGTGCACCTGATCGCCGACGAGATCGCGGTCGGCTTCGGCCGCACCGGCACCTTCTTCGCCTACCAGCAAGCCGGCATCGTGCCGGACTTCCTGTGCCTGTCCAAAGGCATCACCGGCGGCTTCCTGCCCTTGTCCTGCGTGCTGACCCGCGACGACGTCTATCAAGCCTTCTATCATGACGACGTCGCGCGCGGCTTCCTGCATTCGCACAGCTATACCGGCAACGCGCTGGCGTGCCGAGCCGCGCTGGCGGTGCTGGACATCTTCGAAACCGACGATGTGCTGGCCGCCAATCGGCAAAAAGCGGCGGAATTCACCCGGCGGATGCAGCCGCTGGCCGCGCGGCCGGAAATCCGCCATTTCCGCCATTGCGGCATGATCTGGGCCTTCGACGTCGAAACCGGGCGCTCCGACTTTGCATTGGCCTTTTTTTCGGCCATGCTGAAACGCGGATGTCTGTTGCGGCCGATAGGCCGGACGGTCTACTTCATGCCGCCTTACACCCTGAGCAACGAAGAGATGGATTGGCTGATCGAGGCAAGCTGCGCGGCGCTGGACGAGGTCCTGGCCGGCGGCGCCGGCGCGGCGGGCGTGGAAACGCGATTGCCCTGAGCCGCCAGCCCCGTCCGACCATTCCCGACAATATGCAGCGACCCAGCTCGGAGCCCTGCCCGGATGCCGTCATTCGTCTTGCCGAAGAAGGATATGGACCCGCAACTCGTCGACACCCAGCCGGCCAGCGTGGCAGCCTGGCTGGAGCGCCTTCCCTACACCGATCTGACGGAGTGCGGGCGGCTGCTTGGCCAGGCGCTGTACCACCTGGGCCGCACTCCGCTGGACCCGATGCAACGCTACAAGCTGCTCCAGCTCTATCTGAAGGCGCTGGACCGCTACTATCCGCTGCTGGAAGCCGAAATCCAGCACAACGACATTCTGGCCTCGCCCAAGACCCGGCTGCTGGCCGTGCTCAGCGTCAAGCTGTTCGCCAACCTGTTCATCGCCTTCAAGCAGACCCTCAACGAGAAGCTGAGCAGGCAGGGGCTGATCGATCGCGACCAGCCCAAGATCGAACTGCTGCTGTACACCATGATGGCGGCGCGGCAGTACCTGAACAGCAGCCAGCAGAACTACTGCCCGCTGCCTGACGGCTTCTGGCTGGACTGTCACCAACTGTACGCGCTGGCGCTAGAGCGCGGCTGGCAGGACAAGGCGCTGGCCAACGACGACTCGCTGGCCACCATCTACCGCCAGATCCTGTTGCTGGGCCTCACCTCCACCAACCGCCTGTCGCTCGCAGACATGCAGCTGGCGCGTCAGCTGATCTACGACCTGGCCCGCCAGGTGTCGCTGCTGCCGGTGGCCGAGCTGCCCGACAACCGCCACGGCTACCTGCTGGATCCGCAGGAAGACAATCCGCCGCGCTACCTGCTGGTCACCCCCGGCTCGCTGCAGAGCCGCTGCAGCCTGCTGGAGCTGACCGGCGCGCTCAGCACCATGCGCCGCAGCCTGGAGCAGCTGCAAAAATCCGCCGCCGGCGCCGGCGCCGCGCCCACCAATGACGAAACCCAGCTCCTGGGCAGCCTGGTGGAGGAATGGCAGCACCCGCGCCGCCGCAAGCACGGCCGCGAAAACACCCGGACGGTGGTGGAGGTCACCACCACCGTCCCGTCGATCTGGCACCGGGTCAACGGCAACGGCTGGCAGCTTGCCGGGGCTGGCGGCGAAGAAGAAAACGCCCGCCTGCGGCCGCCTCCCCCTTCCTGCCTGCTGGTCATGGTCAACCAGAGCGAATCCGGCTACCTGCTGCGCGGCCTGCCGCGCGACCAGACGCTGCGCGCTGGCGAGGTGCTGTTGCTGCAGCCGCCGGATCAGCCGGGCGAGATCCAGCTGTGCTCGGTGCGCTGGGTGCTGATGCAGCCTACCGGCAAGGAAGTGGAATGCGGCGTGGAAATCCTCGGCCGCCAGCCGCAGCCAGTGCTGGCGATGCCCAGCATCACCCATAGCGGCGACAATTTCCAACGCGGCCTGCTACTGCCCGCCGCAGCCGGCCGCCCTGAATTGCTGCTGCTGACTGGCCGTCAATTCAGCCAGTTGCGCGAGTTTCGCCTGCGCGACGGCGAGGGCGAGCGATTGATACGCGCAGGCAAGCTGCTGCAGCAATCCCCGCATTTCCAGCTGATGGAATACCGCCCCAGCGAGTACTTTTGACCTGGCTCAAGCCCGCCGCTTTTTCGGTTACACTGACCTCTCTATAATTATCTGCTTTCATAGCGAGGTCTGTTGATGCACTCGGTGATTCACGCTTCCGACCGTATCGTGGTCAAAGTCGGCTCCAGCCTGGTAACCAACGATGGCAAGGGTCTGGATCTCAATGCCCTGGCGCGCTGGGCCGCGGAAATCGCCGAACTCAAGCGCCGCGGCAAGCAGGTGGTGCTGGTTTCCAGCGGCGCCATCGCCGAAGGCTGCCAGCGCCTGGGCTGGACCGTGCGTCCCAAGGGCGTGCACGAGCTGCAGGCCGCCGCCGCCGTCGGCCAGATGGGACTGTGCCAGGCCTATGAAAGCGCCTTCCGCTCCTTCGGCCTGCAGACCGCCCAGATCCTGCTGACCCATGAAGACCTGGCCGACCGCACCCGCTACCTGAACGCCCGCTCGACGCTGACCAGCCTGCTCAACCTCAACGTGGTGCCCATCATCAACGAGAACGACACCGTGGTCACCAGCGAAATCCGCTTCGGCGACAACGACACGCTGGGCGCGCTGGTGACCAATCTGATCGAAGCCGACGCGCTGGTGATCCTCACCGACCAGAAGGGCCTCTACAGCTCAGATCCGCGCAAGCATCCGGACGCCGAATTCATCCATCTGGCCGAGGCCGGCGACGCCCGGCTGGAGGAAATGGCCGGCGGCGCCGGCTCCAGCGTCGGCACCGGCGGCATGATCACCAAGATACTGGCGGCCAAGCGCGCGGCGCGCAGCGGCGCCGCCACTGTGATCGCCTGCGGCCGCGAGACCCAGGTGCTGTCGCGGCTGGCCGACGGCGAAGCCATCGGCACCCAGCTGGTGGCCGCCACCAACCGCATGGCGGCGCGCAAGCAATGGCTGGCCGATCACCTGAAACTGTCGGGCACGCTGCGGCTGGACGACGGCGCGGCGCTGGCGATACGCGAGCGCGGCACCAGCCTGCTGCCGGTGGGCGTCAGCGCGGTGGAGGGCGAGTTCCTGCGCGGCGAGGCGGTGGCCTGCGTCGACGCCGCCGGCCGCGAGGTGGCGCGCGGCCTGATCAACTACAGCTCGGACGAGGCGCGCCAGATCATGCGCAAGAGCACCCGCGAGATCGAGGGCGCGCTGGGCTATATCGTGGAGCCGGAACTGATCCACCGCGACAATATGGTGGCGCTGTAGCCGCACCGCAGCTCCCCGCTTCGCCGGGGAAAAGCGCAAGGTTTACCCCGACCCCTGCCAGTGTCTGGCCGGGGTTTCATTTTTAGCTGACACAAGGATGACAAGGTATGAACAAGCTGGCTCTTGCGGCGCTGATGACACTAGCCTGCGGTTCGGCATTCGCCGCGGATGTGCTGCACATCTACAACTGGAACAACGCGCTGTCCGCGGACACCGCCAAGCGTTTCGAGCAATCCTGCAACTGCAAGCTGGTGCAGGACTACTACGGCGACAACGAGGAAATGCTGGCCAAGCTGGCCGCCGGCGCCAAAGGCTACGATATGGTGTTCCCCACCGCCTTCGCCGTGAACACGCTGCTCAAGCAGGGCAAATTGCAGCCCCTGGACAAGAGCAAACTGCCCAACTGGAAAAACCTGAACAGCGGCTATCTGGCCCTGAACCAGCCGTTTGACCCGCGCAACCGCTATGCCGCGCCCACGGTGGTGTCGCTGACACTGCTGGGCTATAACGCCACCCAGCTGAAGAAAGCCGGCGTGGCCGACAAGGCTAACAGCTGGGCGCTGGTCTTCGATCCGGCCGTGCTGGCCAAGATCAAGGGCAAGGTGACGGTGCTGGACAGCCAGCGCGAGCTGATGGCCGCCGCGCTGATGTATCTGGGCAAGGATGCCAACTCCGTCAACCCGGCCGACTGGAAGGCCGCGGCGGAAGTGATCCGCCAGGCCAAGCCGTACTGGGCGGCGTTCAACAACCAGAGCTACATCAAGGAATTGACCGTCGGCAACATCTGGGTGGCGCTGGGCTACTCCAACGACCTCTACCAGGCGCAGCAGGACGCCAGGGCCGCCAAGCGGCCGTTCGAGCTGGCCTACCAGCCGCAGAAGGAAGGCAATGTGCTGGCGATAGACAATATGGTGATCCTGAAGGACGCGCCGCGCCCTGACCTGGCCTACCGGTTCATCAACTTCATGCTGGACGGCAGGAACGCGGCGGCGATCTCCAACCAGATCGGCGCCACCAATCCGGTGAAGGCGGCGGAAGCCTTCTTCCAGCCGCAGATCAAGGCCAATCCGGTGATCATGCTGGACCCGGCCAAAGGCCGCTACGTGGCGCTGAAGGACCTGGACGCCAAATCGCGGCGCGAGCTGAACCGCTTGTGGACGCAGGTGAAGATTGGGCGGTGAGCCCCGCGCAATAGCGTCCGCTATGCGGACGATGATTTTCACGGCGGTTCCGCCCGCCGGACGGGCAAGGGAACTGTCCCGCCAGTTCCCTTGCAACCCTAGGCGGCCCCCACGGCCGGAGAAACCCCGGCATGGGCCGAAGGGAGAATGGCAGCGGCCGACTCAGGCGCCAAGCCATTCATGACTTACTCCTCTCCCTCACTCCCCCACCACCGTCACCCGCGGCCAGCGCTCGGCGTAGCGCTTCTGCGCCAACCGCTGGCGGTAAGTCTCCACGCTGACCCGCGCCGGGTTGCGCCTCACCACCATCTCGAACAAATCTCCCAGGCCATGGGGCGCGATGACGCGCAGGCTGTCGTCGGCGTTCAGCGCCACGCCGACCGCCGTCGCGTATTCCGGCCAGCTGGCCACCGCCTCCTCCAGCGACAGCAGAGGTGGGACTTGGTAACCGAAATGATCGGCGAACCACAGGTGGACGGCGGCCTGGTTGGTCACCTCCCACGGGATGTCGGGATGGCTGGCCGCAAGGCTGGCCTGCAGGGCAGCGTCGCGCGCGGTCGAGAGGTCGGCGGCATCGAAATAGACCAAGTCCAGGCCGGGAAGGCACGAGGGAATGGTATGATCGTGCAGCGCGTCCCACACCAGGTTGCGCAGCGCGCCGGCGCCTATGCACCAGTCGGCCAGGTCCAGCGCGCGCGCCGCGCGCAAGACCGGCATCAGCCAGGGGCTGGCGCGTACCAGCCGTTCCAGGCGAACGTTCAGCGGCGATCCGGGCACCGGTTTATTGCTGGCCGCTGTTGCGGCGGCTTTCCGCTTCCTGGCGGCGAAACTCCACCGCGCGCATCACCACATAGGCCAGCATCGCGCACAGGAAAAACAGCAATACCACCCAGGCGATGGACTGCAGCGTGCTGATGAAGGCCTGGAACAGCTCCAGCATCCAACGTTCGCCGCCCAAAGCCAGCTGGGTGCTGCCCTTGCCCGGCGCCGGCGCCAGGTAGCGCTCCAGCGACCACGGCCGCACTCCGCCGGAAATGCCGGTCACCACGATGGCGAAGAACACATACTTGCGCCAGGCGAAGGCCAGTTCCTCGCCTATGGTGCGGCCCAGAATCTTGGCCACCGCCGGGTCGAAGAAACGGGCGGCGGCGGCGGCGGTAGCCGCCACCACGATCAGGATGGTGCCAAACAACACGTAGAACATGATTACTCGCTCGCAAGCCAAATGGTTCCATTGTACGCGCATTGCATGGCGGCGGCGCCGCCCAGCGCTTGCGCTACGGCAAATCAGCTGTCGCGCGCAGGCAGACCGAAATGCAGATAAGCCTGGCTGGTGGCCATCCGGCCGCGCGGCGTGCGCTGCAGATAGCCCTGCTGAATCAAATAGGGCTCGATCACGTCCTCGATGGTGTCGGTGGATTCGCCTATCGCCGCCGCCACGTTGTCCAGGCCCACCGGGCCGCCGCCGAACTTCTCCAGGATGGCCGACAACAGCTTGCGGTCCATCACGTCCAGTCCGGCCGGATCGACATCCAGCATCGCTAGCGCGGCGTCGGCCACCTCCGCCGTCACCACGCCGTTGGACTTCACTTCGGCGTAGTCGCGCACCCGGCGCAGCAGGCGGTTGGCGATGCGCGGCGTGCCGCGCGAACGCTTGGCCACTTCCAGCGCGCCGTCGCCCGACAACTCCACGTTGAGCAGGCCGGCCGAGCGGCTGACGATGCGGGTCAGTTCCTCGGCGGTGTAGAACTCCAGCCGGGCGACGATGCCGAAACGGTCGCGCAGCGGGTTGGTCAGCATGCCGGCGCGGGTGGTGGCGCCCACCAGCGTGAACGGCGGCAGGTCCAGCTTGACGGAACGGGCCGCCGGCCCCTCGCCTATCATGATGTCGATCTGGTAATCCTCCAGCGCCGGGTAGAGAATTTCCTCCACCACCGGAGACAGCCGATGGATTTCGTCGATGAACAGCACGTCGTGCGGCTCCAGATTGGTCAGCAGCGCGGCCAGGTCGCCGGCGCGCTCCAGCACCGGGCCGGAGGTCTGGCGCAGGTTGACGCCCATCTCGCGCGCCACGATGTGGGCCAGCGTGGTCTTGCCCAGGCCCGGCGGGCCGAACAGCAGCACGTGGTCCAGCGCCTCGCCGCGGCGCTTGGCGGCCTCGATGAAGATTTCCAGCTGCTCGCGCGCCTTCCTCTGGCCGACATAATCGTCCAGCTGCTTGGGCCGCAACGCCCGCTCCAGCGCCTCTTCCTGCTCGCCCCGCTGCGGGGTGACGATACGGCGCTCAGGCGCGGCGCCGAACAGCTTGTCGGTTTCTATCATCGGATGCTCGTGTCTCTATCGGGTGGCAATATTCTAACATCGCGTTATACTCGGCGCTGGCCGCCCGAACAGGCGGCCGTCAAGCTACGTCTTCAGGGCGGGGTGCGATTCCCCACCGGCGGTATGGTCGCAAGACCGAGCCCGCGAGCGCTTTCGCCATCAGGCGGAAGGTCAGCAGATCTGGTGCGATGCCAGAGCCGACGGTAATAGTCCGGATGAAAGAAGACGACGCCAAAACCCCGCCCGCGCCTGCGGCGGGGCCTCGTGTCGTATCCGCGCCGTTTGGCGCCGGATGGCCGCGCGCTGTCCGCTTCACGCCCCGTGACGTGTTTCTCAGTGTAGTTTTGAGGACCGTTGATCATGAATGCCCACACCAATATCCTGACCCTGCGCATCGAAGCCGCCATCGCCGCCTTGCAGCAAGGCCTGCCGGTGATCGTATCCGACGACCACGACCGCGAGAACGAGGCCGACCTGATCCTGGCCGCCGACGCGCTCACCGTGCCGGAAATGGCGCGGATGATCCGCGACGGCAGCGGCATCGTCTGCCTGTGCATCACGCCGCAACACGCCGCTCGCCTGCAACTGCCGCCGATGGCCGCAAGCAACGGCAGCCGCTACGGCACCGCCTTCACCGTCGCCATCGAAGCGGCCGAAGGCGTCACCACCGGTGTGTCCGCCGCCGACCGCGTCACCACCATCCGCGCCGCCATCGCGCTGGACGCCAAACCGGCCGACCTGGTGCGACCCGGCCACGTCTACCCCATCGTCGCCCGCCCCGGCGGCGTGCGCGAGCGGCGCGGCCATACCGAGGCCTCGGTGGAGCTGGCGCGGCTGGCCGGCTTCAGCCCGGCCGGGGTGCTGTGCGAACTGATGAATCCGGACGGCAGCATGATGCGCGGCGCCCAGTTGGATGCCTACGCCGAACGCCACGGCCTGCCGCAGCTGACGGTGGCGGAACTGGCCGACTGGCTGCAATGCCAGCAAGGCTGAGGGAGGCTGCCATGTTCAGCGGAATCACCCAGGGCGTCGCCCGCATCGTCGCCATCGCCGAGGGCGACGGCAGCCGCCGCCTGACCATCGCCTTTCCGGATGGTTTCTGCGCCGGCCTCCAGCAGGGCGCCAGCGTGGCGATAGACGGCGCCTGCCTGACGGTGGCCGCGCCTCCCGAAGGCGACCTCGCCCAGTTCGACCTGATCCTGCCAACGCTGGTCACCAGCACGCTGGCCGGCTGCCAGGTCGGCGACAGGATCAACGCCGAGCGCGCCTTGCGCGACGGCGCCGAGATCGGCGGCCACGCCTTGTCCGGCCATGTCGACTACCAGGCCACGGTCGAACAGCTGCGGGAATACGGTGACAATCTGTGCCTCAGGCTGGCGGTGCCGGCCGGCGCGCTGCGCTACCTGTTTGCCAAGGGCTATGTGGCGGTCAACGGCGTCAGCCTGACCATCGCCGGCATCGACAAGCCAGCCGGCTGGATCGAAGTGTGGCTGATCCCGGAAACCCGCCGCGCCACGGTGCTGGCGGACAAAGGCCCAGGCAGCCGCCTGAACCTGGAAATAGAAAGGCAAACCCAAGTGCTGGTGGACACCATGCGCGAGGCTCTGGAGGAGAAGCTGTCGGCGCTACTGCCGCTGCTGGCCCGTCCAGGCAAGCCCGCCGCGCTGCCCGCCGGCTGAAGGACATGGCGGCATGGCCCGCCATGTCCTTCAGCGCCACAAGGCCACGGCGGTTTCCTCTGGCGTCATGTAACGGCCGATCAGCCGACGCATGGTGCCGTCGTGGTTCATTTTATCCACCAGCTTGCGCCACTGGCCAATGTCCTGCGGCGGGAAGGTTCGCTTGGCGAAAACGATGCCGCGCGGACTCGGCTCGGACAACCGGTCCCAATCCGCCACCCGCACCCGCCCCTCCAGGCCGAACTCCTTCAGCTTCTGCCGGTATACCATCGGTGTGGAGAAAATGCCGGCCGCGCGGTTCTGCGCCAGCATACGGAACAGGAAATCGTCCTCCGCCACCTCCACCACCCGCCCCCGCTCGGACAGGCGCGCAATCCAGGGATCGTAATAGCGGCTGGTGCTGTAGCTGCGCACAATCGCCCAGCGCCATTGCGGCTCGGCGTCGAGAAAACCTTGCATCGAGTCGATTTGCCGCGGCAGGCGCGGCGAGAGCAACACATACTGCTTGAGCTGGATGTAGTTGAGAAACCAGTAGATCTGCTCGCGCTCCGGCGTGGCGATGGCGGACAGCGTGACATCCAGGCGCCCCGCCTCCAGCTCCTTCCAGATCCGGGCCCGCGGCATCAGCACATACTCGAAACGGCAGCCGCTGCGGCGGCGCAACTCCTCCGCCACATCCCAGTCCAGCCCGCTATGATCGCTGTAGAACTGGCCGATGCGGTAAAAAGCCAGCCGAACGGGCTGATCCGGACAATGCATGGCCGACCAGGCCGGCTGCCACTGCAGCCATGCCGCCAGAGACACCATCCAGACCCTCTCCCGCCATCCCGGCATGCATCCCCCCGCTCCGCCTCCCCGAGCGCGCCGGATCCGGCGCTCCATCCGATGAGTCCACCCGCCACGGCAGTATAGCCGTCACCCCTTCATCAGGTTCTTCAAGGCCAGCCGCACGCCCTCGCCCACCGTCACCTCGGCCGGCAGGCCCTTGGTCGCCGCGGCGGCTTCTTTCTCGTTGTAGCCCAGCGCCAGCAAGGCGCCGACGATGTCGCTCTTCTCGTCCGGCGTGGCGGCGAAGGGCAGGCCGCCCGGCACCATCAGGTTGCCGCCGGTGGCCAGCTTGCCGCGCAGCTCCAGCACCAGCCGCTCGGCGGTCTTCTTGCCTATGCCCGGCACCGACGACAGCCGCTTGATATCCTCGCTGGCCACCGCGATCGCCAACTCGTCGGCCGTCATGCCCGACAGCAGCGCCAGCGCGATCTTGGCGCCGATGCCGGTCACCTTGATCAGCTGGCGGAAAGTCTGCCGCTCTTCCTTGCTGGCGAAGCCGAACAGCAGATGGGCGTCCTCGCGTATCACCAGGTGGGTGAACAGCGTGGTGCTCTGGCCCAGCGCCGGCAAATGGTAAAAGGTGGTCATCGGCACATCCACTTCGTAACCGACGCCGTTCACGTCCACCACCACCTGCGGCGGCAGTTTTTCAATCAGTTTGCCAGTCAGGCGTCCGATCATCTTGCATTCTCGCTATGGATGAATATTGTCGGGGGCGGTCACACCAGCCTCCCGCCCTTTACTTTCAGGCCCTTCAGCGCCAGTTTTCCTATCGCGCCGCCGCTGTGGTTGGCGTGGGTCAGCGCCACCGCCAGCGCGTCGGCGGCGTCGGCCTGCGGCGTGCCGGACAGATTCAGCATGCGCACCACCATGTACTGCACCTGCTCCTTCGGCGCCTTGCCCTGGCCGACCACCGACTGCTTGACCTGCAGCGCGGTGTATTCGGCCACCGGCAGGTCCTTCAGCACCAGCGCCGTCATGCAGGCGCCGCGCGCCTGGCCCAGCATCAGCGTGGCCGCCGGGTTGACGTTGACGAACACCCGCTCCAGCGCCGCCTCGGTGGGCTGGTAGGTGGCGATCACTTCGTGGATGCCGTCCACCAGCACCTTGACCCGCTCCGCCAGCGTGGAGCCGCTCTTGTTGCGGATGGCGCCGGAAGCGACGTAGTGGCGCTGGTTGCCCACCACGTCTATCACGCCGAAACCGGTGATCAGGCTGCCTGGGTCGATGCCCAGGATGCGCCGGCTCATGCCGTCCAGCCGGCGGCGATGGCGTCGGCCTCGGCCAGCCGCTCCGGCGTGCCGACATCCAACCACACGCCCGCCTGCACTTCGCCGCTCACCTGGCCGCGCGCCATCGCCTGCAGCAGCCACGGCAGCAAAGGGCTGGCCGCGCCGGCAGCCACATCGCGGAAAAAGGCCGGATGGTAGGCGGCCAAACCGCAGAAGGTATAAGGCGCATCGCCGTCGCCGCAGGGCTCTACCCTGCCGTCGGTGCGCAAGGTCAGATCGCGGCCGGTCGGATAGCCCGCCTTGGCCGTCAGCACCAGGTGGGCCAGCCGCGTTTCGCCATCCAGCGCCGCGGCGGCTTCGATCAGCCGCGCCACCGGGAAGTCGGTCAGCACATCACCGTTGATCACGATGAACGGCGCTTCGCCCAGCAGCGGCAAGGCGGTGGCGATGCCGCCGGCGGTCTCCAGCGCGCTCGCCTCCGGCGAATAGCGGATGGACGCGCCGAAGCGGCCGCCGTCGCCCAGCGCCTGTTCTATCCGCGCGCCCAGCCAGGCGTGGTTGACCACCAGCTCCCGCACGCCAGCGCGCGCCAGCCGTTCGATATGCCACTGGATCAGCGGCTTGCCGCCGGCCCGCAACAAGGGTTTGGGCGTGTGGTCGGTCAGCGGCCGCATCCGTTCGCCGCGGCCGGCTGCCAGTATCATTGCCTTCATGGTTTTCTCGGTCATTTCGGGAATAGCCGCTCCGCCGGAAAATCGCCTTCGTTTTCCCAGAAGCCGCGCTCGTTGCGTTCGGACAGCAGCCACTGGCCGTGCCGCAACGTCAAGCGGCGGTAGCTGACGCGGAAGCTCTGGCCATCCCAATCGCCCTTGGCCGCGAAGTCCGGCGCGCAGGGCACCAGCAGCAATCCGGCGCCAAGCATCCGCATCAACTGCCCTTCACGCCCAGCACCGGGTAGCTGGACTGCAGCTCGGCGTCGGTTTCATCCTTGCCCACCAGTTGCACCAGCAACTGGTAGAACGGCGCCAGCTCGTGATAACGGCGGGTGGCGCGCTTCAGGTACTTGATGAAGCGCGGAATCTCGGCGCGGTACTTGTCCTTGCCGTCGCGGTGGTGCAGCCGGGAGAAGATGCCGGCCACTTTCAGGTGGCGCTGCACGCCCATCCATTCGAAAGCGCGGTAGAAGTCGTCGAACGCTTCCGGCACCGGCAGGCCGGCGGCGCGCGCCTTTTCCCAGTAGCGGATGGCGATGTCCAACACGAAGGGCTCGTCCCACTCGATGAAGGCGTCGCGCAGCAGCGATACCAGATCGTAGCTGACCGGGCCGTACACCGCGTCCTGGAAGTCCAGCACGCCGGGCGCGCCGGCGCTGAGCATCAGGTTGCGCACGATGAAGTCGCGGTGGACGAATACCTTGGGCTGCGACAGCAGCATCGGCAGCAGCGCCTTGACCCCAGCGTCCCACAACTGCTTCTGCGCGAAGTTGAGCGGCTTTTGCAGCTCTTTGGCGCAATACCAGTCGGGGAACAGACTCAATTCGCGCAGCAGCAGCGCTTCGTCGTATTCCGGCAACACGCCGGGCTGGCTGCCGCGCTGGATTTCCACCAGCGTGTCCAGCGCCTCCAGCAGCAGATGCTGGTGCACCTGCGGCCGCTCGTCGTGCTGCAAGGCCGCCAGATAGGTGATCTTGCCCAGATCCTCCAGCAACATGAAGCCCTGCTCGCGGTCGCGCAGCAGGATCTGCGGCACCCGCACCATGGCGAAGACGTCGCGCACCTTGACGTAGGCGTCGGTATTCATGTGCTCCGGCGGCGCGTCCATCACGATGCGGCTGGCGCCATCAGGCCAGATGGCGCGGAAATAGCGGCGGAAATCCGCATCGGCGGCGGCGAATTCAACCTGGATTTCCACTCCAGGATATTGCTGCGCCAACCATTTCTTGAGCTGTTCCAGTCTTTGCATGTCGCTTTATCTTGGTACTGATATAGAATTGGGCGATTCTATACCGCCCACTAGCCCCCACGATATGGCTTTGTGCATGCCCAAACAAAAACTGACTCCGCTGGCCCTGGCTGTTGCCACCGCCTTTGCCCTGAACGCCCATACTGCCCGCGCCGGCGAGGAAGCACCGGTTGCGCTGCCCACCCCACCGAAACAACAAGGACAGACCGTAGTCACCGCCGACAATCTGGACGGCGAAATGAATGTGATCCTGCACGCCAAGGGCAATGTAGTGCTTACCCGCGACGACCAGAAAGTCGAGTCGGACTGGCTGGACTACTACCAGGCGAAGAACCGGGTGAAAGCCGGCGACCAATTCCGCATGACGCGCGGCAGCGACGTCATCACCGGCACCACGCTGGACTACAACGTGGACGACTACAGCGGCACCGGCATGAATCCGGTGTTCTCCATGTCGAAGCAAAACCCACCCGCCGCCAAACCAGCGCCAGTCAAACCGGTCACCATGCGCGGCGACGGCAGCCAGTTGGACTTCCAGGGTCAGAATCAGTACAAGATCTACGGCAGCCGGATGACCACCTGCGATCCCGGCGACGACGCCTGGTATCTAAAGTCCGCCAGCACCGACCTGGACTACAACAGCGGCGTAGGCGTGGCGCACAACGCCTGGATGCAATTCTACGGCGTACCCATCCTGTATACGCCGTGGCTGGACTTCCCGCTCAACGGCAATCGCAAGTCGGGCCTGCTGACTCCCACCTTCAAGACCGGCACCTCCGGCACTGAACTGTCGCTGCCCTACTACTGGAATATCGCCCCCAACTACGACGCCACCATCACGCCGCACTTCAATGACAAGCACGGCAATATGCTGGCCGGCGAATTCCGTTATCTGGAGCCCAGCTACAGCGGCAGCATCTACACAGAGCAGTTGCCCAACGACAAGGTTACCGACACCTCGCGTTACGCCTGGAGCGTACGCCACCAGCAGAACTTCGGCCACGGCCTGACGTTCGGCCTCGACTACAACCAGGTGTCGGACAACAACTATTTCACCGACTTCGGCGATCAGGTGGCCATCGCTTCCAACGTCAACCTCAACCGCGAAGCCTGGTTGAACTACGCACTGAACTGGCAGGGCGGCAGCGGCAACCTCACGCTGCGCACCCAGCACTACCAGAATCTGACCATCAACCCGGCCCCCACCGACATCCCCTATGCGCGGATGCCGCAGCTGACCTTCAACGCCAATCAGGCGCTGCCCAGCGGCTTCTCCGCCAATCTGGTCACCGACCTGACCCGCTTCGACCATCCGACGCTGCAGACCGGCGACCGCTTCGTCGCCTATCCCAGCGTGAGCTGGAACTTCGACCGCAGCTGGGGCTTCATCCGACCCAAGATCGGCGTCAACTACACCGAATACAATCTGAATGCCTTCCAAGGCAATCCGCAAGGCACGCTTAGCCGCACCCTGCCGATCTTCAGCACCGACGCCGGCCTGTATTTCGACCGCGATGCCCAGTTCCTCGGCCGCGACCACCTGATGACGCTGGAGCCGCGCCTGTTCTACGTCAATATCCCCAACAAGGACCAGAGCAAGCTTCCCAATTTCGACACTTCGGTCAACGACTTCAACTTCGCGCAGCTGTTCACCGAGAACCGCTTCTCCGGCTACGACCGCATCAACGGCGCCAACGAGATCACCACCGCGCTGACCAGCCGCTTCATCGATCAGAGCAATGGCCTGGAGCGGCTGCGCATCGCAATCGGCAAGCGCTACTACTTCAGCCAGCAGGACATCAGCCTGGCGGGCACCCCCAGCCAGGTGACCGATACCGGCAACGACTGGCTGGTGGGCGTGGGCGGCGACATGAGCAAGTCGGTCCGCCTGGACAGCAGCTACGAATACAACCCGACCCTGAACGCGACCCAGCGCTACAATGTCCAATTGCGCTACAACCCGGAGCCGGGCAAAGTCGCCAGCATCCGTTACCGCTACGGCATCTACGAGCTGCAGGACGACAACGGCAACTATGGTCCGCTTCGCCAGGTGGACGTGGCCGCGCAGTGGCCGATCGCCAAGCGCTGGTATGCCATCGGCCGCTACAATTACTCGCTGATCCAGCAACGGCCTATTGAGCAACTGGCCGGCTTCGAGTACAACGATGGCTGCTGGTCGGCCCGTTTTTACAGCCAACGCTACGTCACCGACCTGACCACCACCAAGAACGCGATATTCTTCCAGCTGGAACTGAAGGGACTGGGAGCTCTGGGCAACGGCAATCTGCAAGACACGCTGCGCCTGGCCATCCCCGGTTACACCAAGACTAACGAGCAATAAAGCCTGACCATGAAAAAGACCCTGCTTGCCCTGTTGTTCGCCAGCGCCATGCAAGCCGCGCTGGCCGCTCCCGCCACCCCGGTACGCGAAGTGGATCGCATCGTCGCCGTGGTCAACAAGAACGTGATCACCTGGCAGGAGCTGCAGTCGCGCGTCGACGAGGCGATCAAGCAGTTGGAAGCGCAAAAAGTGGCGCCGCCTTCGCGCGACGTGCTGGAACACCAGGTGCTGGAGCAAATGATCACCGAAGAGGTGCAGCTGCAGTACGCCGCCAGCGGCGGCCTGCGCATCGACGACGCCGCGGTGGACCAGGCGGTGGCCAACCTCGCCAAACAGAACAAGCTGAGCGAGGCCGGCCTGAAGGCCCAACTGGCCAAGGACGGCATCACGCTGGACCGGCTGCGCGGCGACATCCGCCGCGAACTGACCCTCTCCCGCCTGCGCGACAGCGAAGTCGGCTCGCGGGTAATGGTCAGCGACAGCGAGGTGGACCAGGTACTGAAGAGCGCGCAAAGCGCCAACCACACCGAATACCACCTGGCGAGCATCCTGGTGGGCGTGCCGGAACGCGCCGACGCCAAGCAGATCGACGCGCTGTCGCAGAAAGTGCACAAGGCGCTGGCCGATCTGGAGGCTGGCCAGCCGTTCGCCAAGGTATCGGCCACCTATTCCGACTCTCCCAACGCGCTCAAAGGCGGCGACATGGGCTGGCGCAGCGCCACCTCGCTGCCGGTGGAGTTCGTGCAGTTGCTGGAACAGCTGAAAACCGGCGCCCATACCGACGTGATCCGCACCCAACAGGGCTTCTTCATCTTCCAGTTGCAGGAAAAACGCGCCGGCGGCGCGCCGATGCTGGTGGAGCAGTACCACACCCGCCATATCCTGATCCGCACCAACGAGGCGGTGTCGGAAGCCGACGCCAAGGCCCGCATCGAACAGGTGCGCGACCGCATCATGCGCGGCGCCAAGTTCGCCGACATGGCCAAGCTGTACTCGGAGGACGGCAGCAACGCCAAGGGCGGCGACCTGGGCTGGGTCAATCTGGGCGACCTGGTGCCGGAATTCGAGAAGGCGATGGTGGCGCTGCCCATCGGCCAGGTGTCGCAACCGGTGCGTTCGCCGTTTGGCTGGCACCTGATCCTGGTGGAAAGCAAACGTAACCAGGACGTCTCCAGCGACCATGAAAAAATGGCGATCAAGCAGCAGATCCGCGCCCGCAAGATGGAACAGGCCTACACCGACTGGGTACGCCAATTGCGTGACTCCGCCTTCGTCGAAGAGCACCTGGACGACAAGTGACCACTGCGACCCAGCCCATCCTGGCGGTGACGGCCGGCGAACCCGCCGGCATCGGCCCCGATCTCGCGCTGCAGTTGCCGCGGCTGGTCTCCGGCCTGCGCTGCGTGGTCGTCGCCGACAAGGACATGCTGGCGCAGCGCGTCGCGCTGCTCGGCCTGGATATCGCGCTGGTGGATTATCGCCGGCATCAGCCGGCGCCGGCCGGCGCGCTGGAAGTGCTGCATGTGCCGCTGGCCGAGCCGACCGTTGCCGGCAGGCTGAACCCGGCCAACGGCCGCTATGTGCTGGACACGCTGGACGCGGCGATAGACGGCTGCCTGGCCGGCGAATTCGCCGCCATGGTCACCGCCCCGGTGCATAAGGGCGTGATCAACGACGCAGGCGTGCCGTTCACCGGCCACACCGAATACCTGGCCGAGCGCACAGCCACCGGCAAGGTGGTGATGATGCTGACCGGCGGCGGCATGCGGGTGGCGCTGGCCACCACCCACCTGCCGCTGCGCGCGGTGGCGGACGCCATCACGCCGGAACTGCTCGACGAAGTGATCCGCATCCTGCACGCCGACCTGGTGCATAAGTTCGGCATCGCCGCTCCGCGCATCCTGGTGGCCGGCCTCAACCCGCACGCCGGCGAGAGCGGCCACATGGGGCGCGAGGAAATCGATGTCATCGAGCCGGCGCTGGACAAGCTGCGCGGCGAAGGCATGCATCTGGTCGGCCCGTTGCCGGCCGACACCCTGTTCAATCCGGACAAGCTCTCGCAGGCCGACGCGGTGTTGGCGATGTACCACGACCAGGGCCTGCCGGTGTTGAAACACGCCAGCTTCGGCGCCGGCATCAACATCACGCTGGGCCTGCCCATCATCCGCACCTCGGTCGACCACGGCACCGCGCTGGATCTGGCCGGCAGCGGCCGCGCCGATCCAGGTAGCCTGGTCGAGGCTGTGCGGCTGGCGGCGCAGCTGGCGCAGCGCTCGTCCCGCCGCTGAAGTCCGCCACGCCGCTCAACGCACCACCACCTGGTTCGGCAGCTCGTTGACGAAGGGCTCCTCTCCCCGCGGCGCGTGCTTCAGCAACGCCTCGTGTATGCGGCTCAGCCCCAGCTCCAGCCCCGCCACGTGATCGCGGGCGGCGAAGGCCCGCTGCATCTCGGCGCAGATGCCAGCCCACTCTCCGGCCGCTACCCGGCGGTTGATGCCGCGGTCGGCGACAATTTCTATTCTCCGCTCCGCCAGCAGCAAATACACCAGCACGCCGGTGTTCTCCTCGGTATCCCACACCCGCAGCTCACCGAACCACTGCAGCGCCCGCTGGCGCGCGCTCATGCCCCGCCAGACGGCGCGCCAGTCCAGCGCCGACTCAACCACGAAGCGCAGCTGGCCGCGGTGGGCCAGCTCGGACTCGGCGATCTGCCGCTCCAGCCGGGCCAGTTGGCCGGCCGGAAACCGGCGCCGCGCCTGCCAGCCGGTGCTGCACAGGTGGCGCCATGCTCGTTGCCATCGATTCATTTCACCAGTCTCCCGAAGCGCCGCCGCCGCCGAAATCTCCGCCGCCGCCGGACCAGCCGCCGCCATCGCGCCCGCCCGATCTGCCGCCTCCGCTCCAATCGCCCCAGCTGGCCAGCGACAAACCGTGCTCGCCCAGCACCAGGCACAAGCCGGCGGCCACCGCGCCGGTCAACAGCGCGAACAGCGTTCCGGCGCCCAGCAGCAGCGACAGCGCGATGCTGAGACTGCCGATGATGAAGCTGCCGATCAGGCGGCCGAACAAGCGGCCGGCCAGGCCGGAGCCGAACAGCAGGAAGAAGGCCAGCACCGGCCAGCTGTCGCTCCAGCCAGATGCGTGCGCGGCCGGCGGCTTAGGCTCAGGCAGCTTCTCGCCGTCTATCAGACCCTCGACCTGCGTCGCCGCGGCCTGTATCCCCTGCAGGCGCAAGCCCTGCTTGAGCAAGGGCCGCAAGGTGTCCTGCAGGATGCGCTTGGCGTAGATGTCCGGGATCGCGCCTTCCAAGCCGCGCCCGACCAAGAGCTGGGTCTGGTGCGAGTCGGCGACGATCAGCAGCAGCACGCCGTCGTCCACGCCCTGGCGCCCCAGCTTCCAGCTGGCCATCACCCGGGCGCCGTAATCGAAAGGCGTTTCCGGACCGACCGACGGCACGATCAACACCGCCAGCTGGCTGCCTTTGCGCTGATGAAAGTCCAGCAGCTGCTTTTCCAGCTGGCCGCGCTCGGCATCGCTCAGGAAAGCCACCTGGTCTATCACCGGCGAGGTAGGCGGCGGCACCGCCTCCTCGGCGCGGGCCGTGCCCATCAGCAGCCACAGCGCCAAGCCCAGCCAGACCCATGCGCGGCTCATCTCACTTGCCTTGCTGGTCGAAGTTCACCTGCGGCGGGGCGGAGATCGCCTTCTCGTTGTCCACGGTGAAATTGGGGCGGGTCTTCAGGCTGAATATCATCGCCGTCAGATTGTTGGGGAAGCTGCGCACGGTGACGTTATAGGACTGCACCGCGTCAATGTAGCGCTTGCGCGCCAGCGCGATGCGGTTTTCGGTGCCCTCCAGCTGCGCCTGCAGATCGCGGAACGACTGGTCAGCCTTCAGCTGCGGGTAGTTTTCCGACACCACCAGCAAGCGCGACAGCGCCGAGCCCAGCTGATTCTGCGCGGCGGAGAACTGCTTCAGCTTGTTCTCGTCGCCGGCCGCCGCCGCGTCCATCTGGATGCTGCCGACGCGGGCGCGCGCCTCGGTCACCTGGGTCAGCACATCCTTCTCGTGCGTGGCGTAGCCCTGCACCGTCTTCACCAGATTGGGGATCAGGTCGGCCCGGCGCTGATACTGGTTCAGCACTTCGGACCAGGCAGCGTTGGCCGCCTCGTCCTTGGACTGCATCGCGTTATAACCGCAACCGCTGAGCGAAGCCGCCAGCGCCAACATCAACAACAGTTTTTTCCACATCGTCGCCATCCTTTCCATATTGCGCAATCCCTGCCGGGAAACACTCACACAGCCATAGCTTAACCAAAAACAGCGGTATGCCGGAAATACAAAAACTCATGGACATGGATATTTTTGGCACAAAATGACAGAGGGCAGATCAGGGCCAGGCCATTTCAATTGAATAAAATATCCATCATCAGCCGCATGAGCGCAAGGCATGAGCAGAGGCAATATCTTGATATAAAGAGGAAAAATCCCTATTCAACTCATGTTTTTCGCAGCGCAGCAATTAGGATAAACTGGCAGACACTCCTCTAATTAAAAGCAAGCTTGCGGACAAATGACAGCCATCACCAGCGAACAGCGCCTGCGGGAGATCCCGTACAACTACACCTCCTATTCCGACCGCGAAATCGTCATCCGCCTGCTGGGCGAGCCGATGTGGCAACTGCTGGATGAGTTGCGCGGCCAGCGCAAGACCGGCCGCTCGGCGCGGATGCTGTTCGAGGTGCTGGGCGACATCTGGGTGGTGGACCGCAATCCCTACCTGGTGGACGATCTGCTGGACAACCCCAAGCGGCTCTCCGCTCTGGTGGAGGCGATGCGCCACCGCCTGAACGAAGTGGAGAAACGCCGCGACGGCAACGGCCGGGTGGGCGAGATGATCGCCGCCGCCCGCCAGGCGGTGGAGCTGTTCGCCCGCCAGTTCGAGGAAACCCGCGAGCTGCGCGCCAGGGTGCTGAAGAAGCTGTCCCGCTTGACCCGCCGCGACAATATCCTGTTCGACGGCCTGTCTCGCGTCGCCCACGTCACCGACGCCACCGACTGGCGCGTGGAATATCCGTTCGTGGTGCTGAGCCCGGACGACGAAGAAGAGATGGCGCCGCTGGTGCGCGCCTGCATCGAACTGGGCCTCACCATCATCCCGCGCGGCGGCGGCACCGGCTACACCGGCGGCGCGGTGCCGCTGGAGCGGATGAGCGCGGTGATCAATACCGAAAAACTCGACCGCCACCTGGGCATCGAGCATGTCGAGCTGCCGGGCCTCACCGGCAAGCAGGCGACGATACAGTGCGGCGCCGGCGTGGTGACCGCCCGGGTGTCGGAAGCCGCAGCCGCAGCCGGCCTGGTGTTCGCTGTGGACCCCACCTCGGCCGAGGCGTCCTGCATCGGCGGCAACATCGCGATGAACGCCGGCGGCAAGAAGGCGGTGCTGTGGGGCACCACGCTGGACAACCTGGCCAGCTGGAAGATGGTCGACCCGGACGGCCGCTGGCTGCTGGTGGAGCGCATCGGCCACAATTACGGCAAGATCCACGACGTGGCCGAGGCGCGCTTCAGGCTGTCGCGGCTGGCCGACGACGGCAAGACCATAGAGTCCAGCCGCGAGCTGGCGATCCCCGGCTCGGCCTTCCGCAAGGTGGGCCTGGGCAAGGACGTCACCGACAAATTCCTGGCCGGCCTGCCCGGCGTGCAGAAGGAAGGCTGCGACGGCATCATCACCAGCGCCCGCTTCGTGCTGCACCGCATGCCCAGGCACACCCGCACCGTCTGCCTGGAGTTCTTCGGCAGCGTGGCCGAAGCCACGCCGGCCATCGTCGAAATCACCGACCTGTTCAAGCCCGGCGGCGCCTGTCTGATGGCCGGCGTGCGGCTGGCCGGCCTGGAGCACCTGGACTGGCGCTACGTGCGCGCGGTCGGCTACACCACCAAGGCCAAGTCCAAGGGCCGGCCCAAGATGGTGCTGATCGCCGACATCGTCTCCGACGACGAGAACGCGGCGGCCGAGGCCGCCAGCCAGGTGGTGCGCATCGCCAACGCCCGCCACGGCGAAGGCTTCATCGCCGTCACCCCGGAAGCGCGCAAGACCTTCTGGCTGGACCGCAGCCGCACCGCCGCCATCGCCAAGCACACCAACGCCTTCAAGGTGAACGAGGACGTGGTGATCCCGCTGCCGCGCCTGGGCGACTACAGCGACGGCATCGAACGCATCAACATCGAATTGTCGATCGCCAACAAGCTAGAGCTGCTGGACACCCTGACCGAGTACTTCCACGGCCGGCTGCCGGTGGACAAGCTGGACACCAATCTGCCGTCGGAAGAGCTGATCGGCGACCGCCGCGCCGCCGCGCTGTCGCTGCTGGCCGTCTGCCGCGACCGTTGGCAGTGGCTGCTGGCGCATATGGACAGCCCCTTCCACGAATACCGCGCGCTCTGGCCGCAGGCGCCGCTGGAAGACAGCGCCGCCCAGCCGGACACCGTGTTCCACGCGCTGCGCGACTTCACGCTGCGCGTCAGCTGGAAGCGCGAAGTGCGGACGGAGCTGGAGCAGCTGTTCTCCGGCAGCACCCATAGCAGCATCCGCGCCGCCATCCGCGAGCTGCAGCAGCACGTGCTGCGCGGCCGGGTGTTCGTCGCGCTGCACATGCACGCCGGCGACGGCAACGTCCACACCAACATCCCGGTCAACTCCGACAACTACCAGATGCTGCAGACCGCGCACCGCGCGGTGGTGCGCATCATGGCGCTGGCGCGCGAACTGGGCGGGGTGATCTCCGGCGAGCACGGCATCGGCATCACCAAGCTGGAATTCCTCACCGAGGCCGAAATCCAGCCCTTCCGCGACTACAAGGCCAGGGTGGACCCCAATGGCCACTTCAACCGCGGCAAGCTGCTGCCGGGCGCCGACCTGGCGCTGGCCTACACCCCGTCGTTCTCGCTGCTTGGGGCCGAATCGCTGATCCTGGAACAATCCGACATCGGCGCAATCAACGATTCGATCAAGGACTGCCTGCGCTGCGGCAAATGCAAGCCGGTGTGCTCCACCCACGTGCCGCGCGCCAACCTCTTGTACAGCCCGCGCAACAAGATTCTTGGCGTCGGCCTGCTGACCGAGGCCTTCCTGTACGAGGAGCAGACCCGGCGCGGCGTCAGCCTCAAGCACTTCGAAGAACTGTCCGACGTGGCCGACCACTGCACGGTGTGCCACCGCTGCGTCAAGCCCTGCCCGGTGAAGATAGACTTCGGCGACGTTTCGGTGGCGATGCGCAACTTCCTGCGCAAGTCCGGCAACAAGAAGTTCAACCCCGGCACCGCGCTGGGCATGGCCTTCCTCACCGCCAAGGACCCGGCCACCATCAAGACCATCCGCGCCGGTCTGGTCGGCGTCGGCTACAAGGCGCAAAGGCTGGGCAACGCGGTCGGCAAGCGGCTGGGGCTGCTGGGCGGCCAGAAGCGCCAGCCGCCGGCCACCGTCGGTCCGGCGCCGGTCAAGCAGCAGGTGATCCACTTCATCAACCGGCCGATGCCGGGCGGCCTGCCCAAGAAGACCGCGCGCGCGCTGCTGGACGTGGAAGACGCCAACATCGTGCCGGTGATCCGCAATCCCAAGCTGGCCGAAGACGCCGAGGCGGTGTTCTACTTCCCCGGCTGCGGCTCGGAGCGGCTGTTCAGCCAGGTCGGCCTCGCCACCCAGGCCATGCTGTGGCACGTGGGCGTGCAGACGGTGCTGCCGCCGGGCTATCTGTGCTGCGGCTACCCGCAGACCAGCGCCGGCTATCAGGACAAGGGCGACGCCATCACCACCGAAAACCGGGTGCTGTTCCACCGCGTCGCCAACACGCTGAACTACCTGGACATCAAGACCGTGGTGGTCAGTTGCGGCACCTGTTTCGACCAGCTGGCGCATTACCGCTTCGAGGACATCTTCCCCGGCTGCCGGGTGATAGACATCCACGAGTTCCTGATGGAGAAAGGCGTCAAGCTGGAAGGCATCGCCGGCCAGCAATACCTGTACCACGACCCCTGCCACACGCCGATGAAAAGCTACCAGCCGATCAAGGTGGTGAACGAGCTGATGGGCGGCGGCGTGCCGCTGTCCGACCGCTGCTGCGGCGAGGCCGGCACCTTCGCCGCCAGCCGCCCCGACATCGCCACCCAGGTGCGCTCACGCAAGGAAGAGGAGATCCGCGCCAACCTGGCGGCGCTGCCGCCGCAGGACAATTCGGCGCCGGTGAAGATCCTCACCTCCTGCCCGTCCTGCCTGCAAGGCCTGTCGCGCTACAACGACGACACCGGCACCGAAGCCGACTACATCGTGGTGGAGATCGCCAAGCACCTGCTGGGCAAGAACTGGCTGCCGGACTACGTGGCCAGGGCGCGCGACGGCGGCATCGAGCGGGTGTTGCTGTAAGCCACGGCACGCTGATGTTTTTGCGTCCGCATCGCGGCAGATAGTTTCATGGCGGTTCCGCCCGCCGGGCGGGCAAAGGAGACCGCGCAGAAGATGCCGGCGCAGCGCTTTGCCCGCATTGCACACCAAGGTCCGATGACCGGGCTGCTCACCGCCATCCGCCCAAGCGAACGGCATCACATCGACATAGGACAATGTGATAAATTGCCGGATTCTGCCCGATCAGGAGAACCCGGCCATGCTGCTTCTGCAAACCGAACGCGATGCTCTGCTCAAACCTCTGGCCGCGATCTGCGGAGTGGTGGAGCGCCGCCACACCCTGCCTATCCTGTCCCACGCGCTGATTGAGGCCGATGGCGGCGGCCTGTCGCTGCTGGCCAGCGATCTGGAAATCCAACTGCGCAGCCACAGCGCCATCGCCTGCGCCCAGCCTTTCCGCCTGTGCGCCCCGGCCCGCAAGCTGCAGGACATCCTGCGCGCGCTGCCGGCCGGCAGTCCGGTGCAATTGCGGCGCAAGGGCGAACAGTTGCTGCTGCAGGCCGGCGGCAGCCGTTTCCAGTTGCAGACGCTTCCCGCCGACGATTTTCCGCTGCTGGCCGAGGGCCGCCGCCAGACGACTGAGCTGGAATTGGCGCAAGGACCGCTCAAGCGCAAGCTGGAGCAGATCCTGTACGCAATGGCCGGCAACGACATCCGGCCCTACCTGAACGGCCTGCTGCTGCAACTGGACGGCAGCGAACTGCTGCTGGTCGCCGCCGACGGCATCCGGCTGGCCCTCCAGCGCTGTCCGCTGGGAAAAAACGCGCCGGCCGCGCAGGCCATCCTGCCGCGCAAGGCGGCGCTGGAGCTTGCCAAACTGTTGCGCGACGACGACGATGCGCGGCTAACGGTTACGCTGCAAGACGGGCAGGTCGGTTTCGAGCTGGGAAGCCAGCGGATGATCAGCAAGCTGCTGGACGCGCGCGCGCCAGACTACCTGCGCCTGCTGCCGGACAGCCACGACTGCGTGCTCTCGCTGCCACGGCAGCCGCTGCTGGAAGCGGTGCAGCGGGTGGCGGTGTTGGCTCATGCCAAGTTCCGCCAGCTGGAGCTGGCGATACGTCCGGGGCAACTGACGGTGCGTTGCCGCAACGCCGAACGGGAAGAGGCCGAGGAACATCTGCCGATAGACTGGCAAGGCGCGGAGCTGGACGCCAGCTTCAACCTGCAGTATCTGCTGGACGTGCTGGCCAGCCAGCAGGCGGAGCATTTGACATTCGGCTTCGGCAACGGCCTGCGCGGCCTGCTGATCACCAACCCGCTCGAACCGCACTTCCAGTACCTGGCCATGCCGCTGCGCGGCTGAGAAATCCACTCGCCGCACTGGTGCTTGGCGCATAACATTCTATTTTCATATTACAATCCGCCATCTCTTCACGGAAGGGTGCAGCGTGTCCGGCACATTCGCGCGCTACCGACTGGTCATCATCATCACCCTGCTGCTGCTGGGCGGCATCGTCATCAACGCCTGCCTGTACTACCGGCAAGCCAGCGACGACATCCGCCGCAGCATCGCCGAGCAAGGCCTGCCGCTGACCGGCGACACCATCTTTTCCGAAATCGACCAGGGCATTCTGCGGCCGCTGTCGGCGGCGACCCTGATTGCGCACGACACCTTCATGGCGGCCTGGCTACAGGATGGCGAGACCAATCCCGCACTCGCCAGCCGCTACCTGCGGGCGATCAATGGCCGCAACGGTATCAGCGGCAGTTTTCTGGTATCCGAACGCAGCCGCCGCTACTACTACGCCGGCGGCGTCCACAAAACCGTTTCCGCCGGTGATCCGCAGGACACCTGGTACTTCCGCTGCCGCGACATGCGCCGCGACTACGAAATCAATCTGGACTGGGACATGACCAACGGCGGCCAGGCCACCATGTTCATCAACCACCGCATGCTGGACGAACAGGGCCGCCTGCTGGGCGTGATCGGTGTCGGACTGCCGCTGCCACAGCTCAGCAAGCAGTTGGCCGCGTACGAGCAGCGCTTCCAGCGCCGCATCTATTTCATCGACGGCAACGGCCGCGTGATGCTCAGCAGCATGCCCACCACCCTGCCCCGGCCGCGGCTGCAGGAACTGCCCGGGCTGTCCACGCTGAGCGGCGCCATACTTTCCGGTCCGGAAACGCCGAAAAAACTGGAATACAAGCTGCATGGCAACCGCTATCTGCTGAGCAGCCGCTTTCTGCCGGAACTGGGCTGGCACCTGCTGGTGGAGCAGAACGAAACCAGCGCGCTGCGGCAGCTGCGGACGGCCGTGCTGACCAATCTGGCGATCAACAGCGCCATCCTGTTGCTGGTGGTGATGGCGGTGCTGATCACCTTGCAGCGCCATCAGCAGAAGCTGCGCCAACTGGCCACCACCGACCAGTTGACAGGCTGCCTGAACCGCCTCGCCTTTCTCGACCTGCTGCCGGGCTGGCTGCGCCATTGCCGGCGCAGCGACGCCATTCCGCAACTGCTGATGCTGGATATCGATCACTTCAAGCAAGTGAACGACCGCTACGGCCATCAGGTGGGCGACCTGCTGTTGCGCGAAACCGCGGAACTGCTGCGCTCGCAGCTGCGCGGCAACGACCTGCTGATACGCTGGGGCGGCGAGGAGTTCATCGTGCTGGCCGCCAGCTACGGCCACGACGACTCGCTGGCCGAACGACTGCGCAGCATCGTCTCCCGCCACATCATGCAAGGGGCGCCGGACAAGCTGACCATCACCATCAGCATAGGAATGTGCCTGTGGCGGGAGCCGGAAACGCTGGAGTCCGCCATCGACCGCGCCGATCAGGCGCTATACGCCGCCAAACAAGCCGGCCGCAATCGCGTCTGCCTGGCGCGTCCCCACTCCTCCGACAGCCCGGGGAGCTTTAGCGAAAAATGACAATAAGTTAAAGTATCGATTTTCACCGCCAGCGACAGCCATGACCACCATCCACTTGCTGGTGCCGGACGACTACCAGTCGGCTAGCCGCCAGATCGCCGCCCTGCATCAGAATCCCGCCTTTCCCTGCTATGCGCTGGGCGACCTGTCGCTCGATCCGGAAGCGGAAGCGCGGCTAGCCGAAGCCCAGGCGCTGCTGCTGATACGCGAGCGCACCGTGGTGGACGCGGCGTTGCTGGCGCGCATGCCCAAGCTGAAGCTGATCAGCCAGACCGGCAAGCTGGCGCGCAATATCGACATCGCCGCCTGCAGCGCCGCCGGCGTCGCGGTGGTGGAGGGCAGCGGCTCGCCCCATGCGCCGGCGGAGCTGGCCTGGCTGCTGATCATGGCGGCACGGCGGCGGCTGGCGGAAAACCTGGACAGCCTGCGCCAGGGCCGCTGGCAGGGGCCGGTCGGCAGCGTGGTGCGCGGCCAGACGCTGGGCATATTGGGCTTCGGCAAGATAGGCAAGCTGGTGGCCAGCTACGCCCGCGCCTTCGACATGAAGGTATTAGTATGGGGCAGCGAGCGCGCCCGCAATGAGGCGCTGGCGAAAGGCTGCCTGGCCGCTGCCAACCGCGAGGCCTTCTTCGCCGACGCCGACGTCGTCACCCTGCACCAGCGGCTGGTTCCCGCCACCGCCGGCAACGTGACCCGCGCCGACCTCGCTGCGATGAAGCCGAATGCGCTGCTGGTCAACACCAGCCGCGCCGAACTGATCGCGCCCGGCGCGCTGGAAGCAGCACTCGACGCCGGCCGCCCTGGCTTCGCCGCGCTCGATGTGTTCGAACTGGAGCCGATATACGACACCGACCATCCCCTGCTGCTGCGCCCGAACGTGCTGTGCACGCCGCACCTGGGCTATGCCGAAGCGGGCAGCTATCGCCAGTATCTGGAGATCGCCTACCGCAACGCCATCCGCTTCTTCGACGGCGACACCTCTCATGTGCTGAACCCGGAAGTCTTGATCTGAAACTCCATGCCGCAGGCGCCGCCGCCTGCCGGCCGCCCCCACCCAGGAGAAAACCAATGTCTGATACCGCCCTGCTGATCATCGACATCCAAGTCGGCGTCGTGGAAGGCGAAATGCGCGCCGCCCGCCTCGACTTGGTGTTCGACAATCTCAACCTGGCCATCGTCAAGGCCCGCCAGCGCGGCATGCCGGTGATCTTCGTCCAGCACGAGGAAGACGAGCTGCCGCATGGCTCCGCAGCCTGGCAACTGCATCCCAGGCTGGCTCGGCAGGACGGCGACCAGATCGTCTACAAGCGCTACGGCGACAGCTTCTGCGAGACCAATCTGGCGCAGCTGCTGTCGGCGCACGGCGCGAGCAAGCTGTGGATAGGCGGGGCCGCCACCGATTTCTGCGTCGACAGCACGCTGCGCAACGCGGTGTCGCGCGGCTACCAGGTCACCGTCATCGGCGACGGCCATACCACGGTCAGCGCCTTCGCGCTGAGCGGCGAGCAAGTGATAGACCACTTCAACGCCGCCTGGGGCGCCACCAGCGCCACCCCGCAGCCGCTGCGGGTCAAGCCCGCGGCCGAGCTGTAATCCTGTGCGGATAGACGACAAAAACGGCGGGTCTCCCCGCCGTTTTGCCTAGCCTGCCGCTTTACTGCTTCTGGGCCGCCTTGGCCTTCGCTTTCGCCGCGGCGGCTGCCGCTGCCGCCTTGCGCTTGGCGGCCGCAGCCGCGTCCAGCCGCACTTCGGCGCTGGTCTTCAACAGCGTAGCCTGCGCGTCGTCGCCGTCCAGCGACCAGCTGAACACCCCGCCCAGCTGCTGCTGGCGCACGAAGTCCAGCTTGCCGCGGATGGTGGCCGGATCGTCGTAGCTCCAGAACTCGTTGCCGTCATAGGTCCACAGCTGCTTGGCCACCGGGCTGACGAACTGCTTGGCGCTGCGGTTCACCAGCACGCGGTAGTCCTCGATGCCTTGCTCATAAGTGCCCTTGGCCGGACCGGTGGCCACCTGGTACAGGCCGTTGCTCTGCGGACCGGCCGCCACGCCGGTCCAGCCACGGCCGTAGAACGGCAGGCCGACGTTGATCTTGGCACGCGGCACGCCGGCGTTGACCAAGGTCTGCACCGCGTCGTTGACGGTGTAATAGACTTGGTCGCCGGTCACCGGAGCCGCCGGATCTCGGTACAGATTGGACTGGAAGTTGGTCGGGCCCTTGGCTTCCCAGCCGCCGTGGAAGTCGTAGGTCATCACGTTGATCCAGTCCAGATAACTGCTGTAGTTGGCTGGTTCGGTGTTGCGGATCTTGTCGACGCCGGAGCCGATGGCGGCGGTAAGATAGTAACGGCGCTTGTTCTGGGTGGACAGCGCGTTCAGCTGATTGCGGAACTCGGCCATCAGCAAGGTATAGTTCTGCTTGTCATTGGGGTCGACGCTATTGGTCGGCAGACCGCCGCCGCCCGGGTATTCCCAGTCGATGTCGAAGCCATCGAACACGCCCAGCGCCGCGCCCGCCCCGCCGGCGCTCTCGCCCACCGGCAGGTTGCCCTTGATGTAGAGGTCTATGCACGAGCTGACCATCGCCTTGCGGCCGGCGTCGGTAGCGGCGAAGGTGCCGAAGTTCTTCGACCAGGTCCAGCCGCCCAGCGAGATCAGCACCTTCAGCGACGGATTGGCCAGCTTCAGCTTGCGCAGCTGGTTGAAGTTGCCGCGCAGCGGATCGTTCCAGCTGTCGGCCTTGCCGTCCACCGACTCGTTGGCGGCAAAGGAGCGCTGGTAGTCGGCCCAGGCGTCGCCGCCGTCGCCGTTGCCGCTCTCGGCCTTGGTGACCATGCCGCACTGGCCGTTGGCGTAGACATTGCCGAAAGCGTAGTTGAGGAAGGTAAGCTGCTTGTCGCCGCCGGCCTGCACCAGGTTATAGACTTTGTAATTGCGGTCGTAGATGCCCCACTGGGTGAAATAGGAGCCGACATTGCGTCCGACTGTCGGCTTGGGCTCGGGCGGCACGCCGTTGCCGGGCTGACCGGGCTGGCTAGGATCGCCGGGCGTGCACTCGCTGGCCGGGCGCTCCTGCCAGGCGCCCCACTGCGAGCTGCCGGGCTGCTCGCCCTGGGTCCACCAGCTGGCGCGCCAGGTCTTGCCGCCGTAGGTGGCGTAATCGCCGGCGTTGTAAACCTGGCTGCCGGCCCACGGCGAGCAGGACGGCGCGGCATAGACCGCCTGGGTCAGCACGAAGGCCGCGCCGACTGCCAACAGCACGCGCGACAGGGGGAAATGCAGCATGGTATTTCTCCTCTTCTTGATGGATGGACGGCAGAGGGATCGCTCTTGCCACTGCAATCACCGACATGAGCGCCTCATGTGGTATTACATTGGTATCAGCATCGAATATCCACGCAGGAAAACACAAGAAGAGATTTAATCATCCATCATTTAGTACAGGGTATAACCATCCACAATGGCAGGCCGCCATTCGCGCCGCCGCCGGCGAAAGGCAATAAAAAAAGGAGGCCTGCGCCTCCTTTTCCCACATCCGGACTGACCCGGTCGTCAAACCGCCTTACTTCACGTGGTGGTGCTTTTTGTGATGATGGTGGCGGCCATGCTTCTTGGCAGCTTGCGCCTTTTGCGCGGCCGGAGCCGAGCTTGCCTTCTTGGCGTGATGCTTCTTGTGATGCTTGTGGTGTTTATGCGCCGGCGCGGCGGCCTTGGCGGCCGGAGCGGAGGCGTCGGCGGCGTAGCCGGCTGCGGAGGTCAGGCCCAGGGCGGCGGCCAACAGGAGGGCGGTCAGTTTTTTCATGGTCATGCTCCCGAATCTGAGATGTTTTTCTGCCGGAGCACCGCTCGGTGCATCCTTGAATCCATCTTAGGCAGGCTGCCGCCGCGCCGTCTGTGAGGCATGTGTAATGGGGTGTAACCAATCGTAATATCAGCGGGCCGATTCGTCTTCCGCCGGCAGCGGCGGGATCAGCGTCACCAGCAGCTGGTCGATGCGGTAGTTGTCGATGTCCACCACTTCGAACTTGTAGCCCTCGAACTCCACGCTGTCGGTGCGCTTGGGGATCTTGCGCAGCATGTACATCATGAAGCCGGCGATGGTCTCGTAGTTTTCATCGTCGGGGAAGGCTTCTATGTCCAGCGCGCGCAGCACGTCCTCCACTGGGGTGGCGCCATCCACCAGCCACGAGCGCTCGTCGCGCTGGACGATCTGCTCTTCCTGGAACTGGCTGACCAGATCCCCCATCACCGTGCTCATCACGTCGTTGAGGGTGATCACTCCCACCACCAGCGCGTACTCATTCATCACCACCGCGAAATCCTCGCGCGAGGCCTTGAAGCGCTCCAGAAGCTCGGACAGCGTCAGCGAATCGGGAATGATCAGCACGCTGCGTATCGTCAGCTCGCGCTTCATCGACAGGCTCTGCTGATTGATCAGCCGCATCAGGATGTCTTTGGAGTCGACATAGCCGATCACCGAATCGATCACGCCGTCGCACACCAGGAATTTGGTGTGCGGATGCTCGGCGATCTTCTGCTTGATGCTGGCTTCGTCCTCGTGCAGCGTGAAATAGATGATGCTCTCGCGCGCGGTCATCGACGACGGCACGGTGCGGCTTTCCAGCTCGAACACGTTTTCTATCAGGTGGTGTTCGCGCTTTTGCAGCACACCGGCTTCGGCGCCGGCATCCATCATCGCCACAATGTCGGCGGAGGTGAGGTCGTCCGGGCGGCCGGTAGGCACACCGAACAGGCGGAAGAACACATTGGCCAGGCCGTTGAACAGCCACACCAGCGGGCTGCACGCCCGCACGCAGAACAGCATCGGCCGCACCACCAGCAGCGCGATGCGCTCCGGCGCCACCATGCCCAGCCGCTTCGGCATCAGGTCGGCGAACAACACGAACAGCGAAGTCACCGTGACGAAGGACAGGATGAAGCTGAGGTGCTCAACCCAACCCTCCGGGCTGACCAGATGCAGCATGGAGGAAAAATATGGAGTAAAGGCAGCCTCGCCCAGGATACCGGCCAAGATGGCCACCGCGTTGAGGCCGATCTGCACCACGGTGAAGAAGTGCCCGGGCTGCTGCTGCAACTCCAGCACCCGTTCGGCATTGGTCACGCCTTCGTCGGCCAGTTGCCTGAGCTTGATCTTGCGCGCGGCGGCCAGGGAGATTTCCGAAACCGAGAAGAAGGCGCTGGCGGCGATCAGGAGGGCGATGACAAAAAGACTGTTGACGAAACTCACATTGATTCCCGGACTGTAATGGTTGCAATTGCCTGTCGGCATGGCCAGAAGGCCGCGCCGACCCTTTAAGTATAACAGAGCTGCGCCGCTGCCCCGGCGGCGCGGCTGGCGTAAAATCAAAGGTCTATTCAATCAAGACAGGGCCGGACCATGCATTGCGAATTATGTGAACAAGCCAGCGGCGAACTGCTGCACCAGGACGACAGCCTGCGGGTGCTGCTGGTGGAGGAGGCCGGCTACCCCGGCTTCTGCCGCGTCATCTGGCGCGGCCATGTCGCCGAAATGACCGACCTGGCGCCGGCCGAACGCCAGCACCTGATGGACTGGGTCTATCGCACCGAGACGGCGCTGCGCCAGGTGATGCAGCCGGCCAAGATCAACCTGGCCAGCCTGGGCAATATGGTGCCGCATCTGCACTGGCACGTGATTCCGCGCTTCACCGACGACGCCCACTTCCCCAGCCCGGTCTGGGCCTCGCCCCGCCGCGACGGCGCCGACCACAGCCAGCCGCACCTGGCCGAACAGTTGCGCGCCGCGTTGGCGCTGTAGCCTCTCCTCAGGCGGTGCGGAAGCGGCTGATCGCCTGATCCAGGCCATGCGCCAGCTGCGACAGTTGTTGCGCCATGTCGGACGAGGCCTCCACCGACTGGCCGTTTTCCGCGCCCATGCTGGCAATGCGCTCCACGCTCTTGGCCGCGTCGTTGCTGGCGGTGCTCTGCTCGCGCATCGCGCCGGCGATCTCGCTGGTTTTCTCCAGCAGCCGCGACGACAGCTCGCGGATCTGCGCCAGCCGTTCGCTGACCTGGGAGCTGAGGGCCACGCCGCTGCCCACCCGCTCGGCCGCCTCGCGCATGCTGGCCACCGCGGTGGTGGTGTCGCCCTGCACCGCCTGGATCTTGGACGAGATCTCGCCGGTGGCCTGGGCGGTGCGCTCGGCCAGCTTCCTCACCTCGTCCGCCACCACCGCGAAGCCGCGGCCCATCTCGCCGGCCCGCGCCGCCTCGATCGCGGCGTTGAGCGCCAACAGATTGGTCTGCTCGGCGATGTCGTGGATCACCTCGACGATATTGCCTATCTCGTCCGAGCGCTGGTTGAGCGTATCGATCACCGCCTCCGATTCGCCTATCACCCGCGCGATCTCCTGCATCTCCCTGGCGGCCTCGCCCGCCACCTGGGTGCCGCTCACCGCCTCGCGCATGCTGCTTTGCGCCTCGCTGGCCATCTCATGCGAATGGTCGGCCACCAGATTGATGCTGACCGTCATCTGCTCCACCGAGGCGGCCGTCGACGACGAGGCGTCAGTCTGCATCCGCGAGGCGTCGGCGATGCGCTGCGACACCTGCGACAGCGATTGCGCGGTGCTGGTGACCTGGGCCGAGTCCTGGCGCGTGCGTTCGATGAAGGCGCGCAGATTGCCCAGCAGCCGCGCCAACGCGCGGCCGGTCTCGCTGACCTCGTCGCGCCCGGTCTGGTCTATTTCCACCGTCAGGTCGTTATGCTCGGCGGCGTGGCGCATCTTTTCCTGCATCGCCGCCAATGGCCGGGTGATGGAGCGCGAGATCAACCAGGCCAGCGCGCCGCCCAGCAGCAACGCCAGGACCACCAGCGCCAGCATCGCCTGTATCGTGCGCGCCATCGTCGCCGACATCTGCTCTTCCGACGCCTTGGAAGTTTGATCGGCCAGGTCGGTCAGCTTGTTCAGCGCATCGCGCGCCGCATACAACTTGGGCTTGAACGGGACGATGGCGGCGTCGCCGGCGTTGGCCGCCGCGATCTCGCCCTTGGCGATGCGCTGGTACAAGGCATCCATGCCCTGTTGATAACCGTCTATGCCCTGCAGCATGCTGTCGAATTCCGCCAGGTGCTCCGCCGCCATCGGCATGGTCTTGGCCTGGGTCGCCAGCTCCTTGAACTGGACAATCTCCTTGTCCAGCAGCTGCTTGTTGGTCTGTATGCTCTGGTCGGTATTCGCCGGGTTGCCGATGCTGATGAAGATGTTCTTCTCGTCCTGCCGCACCCGCAGCATGCTGCGCTGCATGCTGTCCAGGTGATGGCGGAAAGCCAGCTTCTCGCCGAACAATACCGTCAACTCGCTGCCGATGCCGTTAAGCGACCACCAGCCGCCGCCGCCCACCAGGCATAGCGCCAGCAATAAACTGCACGCCAGCAGCAGGATGCGCTGGCCTATCGTCAAAGCACTGAACATGTTCTTTCCCCGTTACGCATTGTCTGGAATTATTGTCGGCCGCCTCGGTCGGCGGCCCGCTGCAGAGCATACCCGTTGAATGTCCGCATATGAATGATCAATGTTAACGTTCTAGCACACTTGCCAGCGCCCGGCTCCTGCCGCTAGGCTGGACCTTCTCGCATCGATACGGACACCCCATGTACACCACGCTGATTTCTCCCGCCCAGCTGGCCGGCCTGTCGTCCGAGCGGCTGGTGGTGCTGGATTGCCGCTTCCAACTGGACCAACCCGACTACGGCCACGCCGCCCATGCCGCCAGCCACATCCCCGGCGCCCATTACCTGCACCTGGACTACCACCTGTCCGGCAGCAAGAACGGCCACAACGGCCGCCATCCCTTGCCCGACGGCCAGCGGCTGGCGGTGGATCTGGGCGCGATCGGCGTGGACGAAGACAGCCAGGTGGTGGCCTACGACGACGGCGCCGGCCAGTACGCGGCGCGCGCCTGGTGGCTGCTGCGCTGGCTGGGGCATGAGCAGGTGGCGGTATTGGACGGCGGCTTCGCCGCCTGGCGGGCCGGCGGCGGCGCGGTGGACGCCAAAACGCCGCAGCGCCGCTCGTGCCGCTTCGCCATCCGCCCGCCGCTGCAGCAGGCGGTGGACGCCGGCGCGGTGCAGGCCAATCTGGCAAGCCGGGACTTCACCGTGGTGGACGCGCGCAGCGGCGAGCGCTTCCGCGGCATAGGCGAGACGATAGATCCGGTCGCCGGCCACATTCCCGGTGCGGCCAACCGCTTCTTCATGAGCAATCTGGATGCCGGACAGCGCTACAAGCCGGCGGCGCAGCTACGGGCGGAATGGGAAGCGCTGCTGGGTGCCGGCTTCGACCCGGCGTCCATCGTCCACCAGTGCGGCTCCGGCGTCACCGCCTGCCACAATCTGCTGGCGATGGAAATCGCCGGCTTTTCCGGCAGCCGGCTGTACCCGGGCTCTTGGAGCGAATGGTGCAGCGACCCGGCGCGGCCCGTCGAACGCTGAGCATGGCCGCGCAGCGCGGCCGGGCGCGCCGCCAAGCGGTCTAGATGCTTAGGCGGATCGCCCTCGCGGCGGGCTTCCGCGCTAGCCGAGGATCAAACGCTGCAACAGACTCTGGCCTGCCGGCCAGCTGCCCAGGCCCGCATGGCTACCCATATGGCCGGCGCGGCCGGCGTCGACGAACTGCGCGCCCCAGATGCCCGCCATCCGCTCGGCTTCGGCAAACTCGCAAAAAGGATCGTCGCGGCTGGCCACCAGAATGGCCGGCACCGGCAGACGCTGCAGCGGCAGCGCATCGAAACCGGCGAAATCCGGCAGCGGCGCGCCCTCCGGCAGTTCGCCGCTGGCGCGCGCCCGCTCATCCGTCAGAGGAATCGCCGGCGGCGCCACCAGCAGCATGCCTCTCACCTTGCGCTGTTCCGGCAAGGATGCCTGCAGCAACCAGGCCACGGCCGTGTGGCAACCCAGGCTGTGGGCAGCGATCACCAGCTTGCCGGGAATCTCCGCCACCGCCGCCGCCACGCCGGCCACCCATTCGTCGCGGGCAGGGTACAGCCAATCGCGCTGCGCGACCCGGCGCGCCAGCGGGTAGGTCACCTCCCAGCGGCCATGCCAATGCTGCGCGCCGGAATTGCCCCAGCCTGGGACGTTCAACAGCGTCACGTCATCGTCGTCCCACATCACAGGCTCCGCTGGTAGTCGACGATCAAGGGCGCATGATCGGAGAACTTCTCGTCCTTGTAGATGCTGGCGCTTTGCGCGTCGGCCATCAGCGCCGGCGTGACGATGTGGTAGTCGATGCGCCAGCCCACATCCTTGGCGTAGGCCTGGCCGCGGTTGCTCCACCAGGTGTAGCCCGGCGCCTCCGGATACAGCTTGCGCCACGCGTCGCACCAACCCACCCGGCCCAGCAGGTCGGTCATCCAGGCGCGCTCTTCCGGCAGGAAGCCGGAATTCTTCAGATTGCCCTTCCAGTTTTTCAGATCAATCTCGTTGTGGGCGATGTTCCAGTCGCCGCAGATCACGATGTCGCGGCCGGCGGCCTTCAGGCTCTCAAGATGCGGCATGAACACGTCGAGAAAGTCGAACTTAACCTGCTGGCGCTCGTCGCTGCTGGAGCCGGACGGCAAATACAGCGACACCACCGACAGATTGCCGAAGTCCAGTTGCAGGAAACGGCCCTCGGCGTCGATCCAATCGACGCCCAGCCCCTCCACCACCGCGTCCGGCTGGTGCCGGGTATAGACGCCGACGCCGCTGTAGCCCTTCTTCTCCGCATAGTGGAAATAGCCGGTCAAACCGTCCGGCGCGCGCATGCGCTCGGACAGGTCGGCGGCCTGGGCTTTCAATTCCTGCACGCAGACAAAATCGGCCTGGATGGTGGCCAGCCAGTCGAAAAAGCCTTTCTTGTCGGCCGAGCGGATGCCATTGAGGTTGGCGGAAACGATTCGAAGCAAGAGTCTCTCCTGTGCTATGCTTGCGGCGATTTTTTACAGCCGTTCAAACAGTTAACGATTCAATAAAGGAGTAAGGATGAGCGATTTCCGTCAGGATTTTATTCGTTTTGCGCTCGACAAGCAGGTTTTGAAGTTTGGCGAGTTCATCACCAAGGCGGGCCGCAAGTCGCCCTACTTCTTCAACGCCGGCCTGTTCAACGACGGCGCATCCACGCTGAGCCTGTCGCGCTTCTACGCCAGATCCATCGTGGAAAGCGGCATAGCATTCGACATGCTGTTCGGGCCTGCCTATAAAGGCATCATCCTGGCCGCCGCCGCCGGCATGGCCCTGGCCGAACAGGGCCGCAACGTGCCCTTCGCCTACAACCGCAAGGAAGCCAAGGATCACGGCGAAGGCGGCACCCTGGTCGGCGCGCCGCTCCAGGGCAAGGTGCTGATCATAGACGATGTGATCTCCGCCGGCACCTCGGTGCGCGAATCGGTGGAGCTGATCCGCGCCGCCGGCGCCGAACCGGCCGGCGTGGCCATCGCGCTGGACCGGATGGAGCGCGGCCAGGGCGAACTGTCCGCCGTGCAGGAAGTGGCCCAGCAACACGGCCTGCCGGTGGTGGCCATCGCCACGCTGAAGGACCTGCTGGGCTTCCTGGAACACAGCACGGAACTGGCCGCCCACCTCGATGCGGTGCGCGCCTACCGCGCCCAATACGGAGTCAACAACTGATGATGCGACTTGCCGGCTTTGCCATCCTGCTGTTGTGCGCGGCGACCCATGCCGGCAGCTCGCTATACAAGTGGGTGGACGAAGCCGGCAGGGTGCATTACAGCGACACGCCGCCGCTGCAAAACCAGAGCGGCGGCGTGGCGGAGCTGAACAAGCAGGGCGCAGTCAGAAAGCCGGCGGAGAGCGACGCCCAGCGCAAGGCCCGCGAAGCGTCCTCCGCCGCCGCCAGGATGCAGCTGCAGCGGCAACAGGATGCCACCCGCCACGACCAGGCGCTGATACAAAGCTATTCCACGCTGGCCGACCTGAAGACCGACCGGGAAAGGCAGCTGTCGGTGCTGCAATCGGCCTACCATGCGCTGGAACTGCGGGCGCAGGGGCTGCAGATCCAGCAGCGCGACCTGCAGAAAGACCTGGACCTCAGCCGCAAGCTGCAGCAGCAGCCGCACTCCGCGACCTTGCACAATCTGCAGGCGCTGCAACACGAGCAGCTGGACCTCAATACGCTGATGGCCGCCAAACGCGGCGAAGTGGATGCCTTCCGCCAGAAGATGCGGCAGGACATTCAACGCTACCAGCAGTTGAACTCCCGCTAGAGCCCTTACTGTCCGCCGTCCTTGCGCTGCCAGGCCTGGTTCAGCGTCCGGGTGGCGTTTTGCAATGCCTGCTGCGCGCTGCCTTGCGCCGCGGTCGCGGCCGCCAGATCGGCATTGGCCTTGTCCAGCGTCGCCTGCGCGCCGGCCAGCCGCTGCTCGGCCAGCGTCTTGGCGTCCTGCGCCATTTTCAGCTTGGCGTCCGCCTGCGATTGCTGGCTTTGCGCCTGCTGGAAAGCCATCTGCGCCGCCAGCAGCTGCTCGTCGGCGTTCTGCGCCAGCGCCGCGCCCGACCACAGGGCCGCCAGCAGCAGCCCGCCCTTAATCAGTTCCTTCATGGCATTCCCCCAAGGCTAATATCCAATGGCCGTATTATGCGGCAAGCCGGGCATTGATGACATTCTTACATCTTGGCGGCAAATTCTTAGCAGGCTTTAACAATGCCTTTCTTACAGTACACGGCGTAACGGCACGACTGTCATCGCATGCAGCGGGCTGCCCGGATATTTTTCTGCGAGAAACATCATGCTGACACACGCATCACTGCAATTGGGCCTGTTCCTGCTGGCTCTGCTGGCGCTGATCAAGCCGGCCGGCCATTACATGCGGCTGGCGATGGAGGGCCGGCCTCCGCTGCTGGGCCGCCCCGGCCGCTGGCTGGAGCGCCGGCTGTATCGGCTGGCGGCAGTGGACCCGGAGCAGGAAATGGCCTGGAAAAGCTATGCGATCAACCTGCTGCTGTTCCAACTGGTCGGCACCGTGTTCCTCTACCTGCTTCAGCGCTGGCAAGCCTGGCTGCCGCTCAATCCGCAAGCCTTCGGCAACGTCGCTCCCGACTCCGCTTTCAACACCGCCATCAGCTTTGTCAGCAACACCAGCTGGCAAGGCTACGCCGGCGAAACCACCATGAGCCACCTCAGCCAAATGATGGGCATCAATGTGCAGAGCTTTCTGTCCGCCGCCAGCGGCATGGCGGTGATGCTGGCCCTGGCGCGCGGCTTTGCGCGCCAGTCAGGCGAAACCCTGGGCAATGTCTGGGTGGACCTCACCCGCTGCACGCTGTACATCCTGCTGCCCTTGTCCTTTATCCTGGCGCTGGTTTTCGTCCAGCAGGGCGTGCCGCAAACGCTGAGCGCGGGACAATCGGCGCGGATGCTGGACATCACCCATTACAGCGTGCCGCTGCAGGACAAGAACGGCAATGCGCTGAAAGATGCCCGCGGCCAGCCGCTGACGCAGCAGTTGAGCACCCGCCAGCAGTACCTGGCGCTGGGACCGGTGGCTTCGCAGGAGCCGATCAAGATCATGAGCGGCGACGGCGGCGGCTTCTTCAACGCCAACTCCGCCCACCCCTATGAAAATCCCACCCCGCTGACCAACTTCCTGCAATTGCTGACTTTGCTGATCCTGCCGGCCGGCCTGTGCTACGCCTTCGGCCTGATGGTGGGGGACACCCGCCAGGGCTGGACCATCGTCGCGGCGATGAGCCTGATGCTGGCGCTGGGCGCCGCGGTGTGCATGCAAAGCGAGCAGGCCGGCAATCCGCTGCTGCCGCCCTCCCAGGTTAGCCAGCAATACAATCGACACCAGACCGGCGGCAATATGGAGGGCAAGGAAGTGCGCTTCGGCGCCGCCGGCTCGGCGCTGTACGCCGTGGTCACCACCAGTTCCGGCGACGGCGCGGTCAACTCCATGCATGACTCCTTCATGCCGATAGGCGGCATGGTGCCGATGGTGCTGATACAGACCGGCGAAGTGGTGTTCGGCGGCCCCGGCGCCGGCCTGTACAGCATCGTCATCCACGCGATCCTGGCGGTGTTCATCGTCGGACTGATGATAGGGCGGGCGCCCGAGTACCTGGGCAAGAAGATAGAGGCGTTCGAGACCAAGATGATGGCCATCGTGCTGCTCCTGGTGCCGCTCTTGATCCTGCTGCCGTCGGCGCTCAGCGTCAGCACCGCCGCCGGCCTGGCCGGCCTGGGCAACCCCGGCGCCCACGGCCTGAGCGAAGTGCTGTATGCCTATACTTCGGCCGCCAACAACAACGGCAGCGCCTTCGCCGGCCTGTCGGCCAACACCCCGTTCTACAACATCATGCTGGCCATCGCGATGTGGTTTGGCCGCTACGGCGTGATCGTGCCGGTGCTGGCGCTGGCCGGCTCGCTGGCGGGCAAGCCGCGGCGCGCGCCCGGAGCGGGTACCCTGCCCAGCCATGGGCCGACGTTCGCGCTGCTGCTGATCGCCACCATCCTCCTGGCCACCGCGCTGACCTATTTGCCGGCGCTGGCGCTGGGGCCGGTGGCGGAACAGGCGAGCATCGCCGCCCGGCGCTGAATCAGCCGCTGATGAAGTACTCCACCGGCACGCTCAGCTCCACTTCGTCCGGCAGATCGTCGGGAATGCGCGGCAAGGGCGCCGCGCGGTAGACGGTGTCCAGCGCCGCCTGGTCCAGCGCCGCGTGTCCGCTGCCCTGGCCGATGCGCGCCGCCAGCAGCTGGCCGCCGCGGCTGACGCGGAGCGACAGGTAGGCCACGCCCTCGTCGCCCCTCAGCCGGGCAGCCGCGGGATAGCGGCGGAAACGCTCCAGCCGGGCCAGCACCTTGCCTTCCCAGCTGCTGCGCCCCTGGCTGGCTTGCTGCTGCGGCGCCACCTGGGTGGCGGCCGACGGCGCGGCGGCAAGCGATGCCTGCTGCGGCTGGGTTTGCGGTTTGGCTGCCTGCTGCTGCGGCTGCGGAGCCGGCGCCGCCAAACGGTGGTCGACGCTGGCCATCGCCGTCTCCGCCCGGGGGCGGCTCAACAGCCTGGGCGCGTCGGCAGCCGCGGCCGCATGGCGGGCCGCCGCGGCTGCGGTTTCCCGCGGCGCCAGTTTCTTCTGCTGCGGCAGCGCCTTGCCGGTGGAGGCCAGCCATTGCATGGCGGGCCTGGCCGACTCCTGAAGCGGCGGCCGCGCCGCGGCCAGAGGCCAGCCGCCGAACAGCAGCCATAGATGCGCCGCCGCGACCAGCAACAGCGCCAGCGATTTCCAGCAGGCGGGACAGGGCAAACGGAGCGCCGGCTCTCCCGGCAGCCGCGACGGCCGGCCCAGCAGGTACAGCAACACCGACAGCTCGATCACCGCCACCAGCCACGGCACCCAATGCGGTGGCCGCGCCAGCAGCAGCGCGATGAAGCCCACGGCCATGCCCAGCGCGGCGAAGCATTTGGCGCGCACCGGCACGATGCGTTGCTCGCGCCAGCGGCGCAAGCCGGGGCCGAAGCGCGGGTGGTCCAGCAGCCGCTGCTCCAGCCTGGGCGAAGACTTGCTGAAACAGGCCAGCGCCAGGATCAGGAAGATGGTGGTAGGCATCACCGGCAGCAGCGCGCCGATCACGCCCAGGCCCACCATCGCGCAACCGCCCAGCAGGTAAAGCCAGCGCACCGCCGGATGCGGCCGCGGGCTCAAGCGTACACCTGGTCCAGATGGGCGTTCATGCAGGCGAAGGCCGCCACCGCGCCGGCGGTGACGCGCGCTTCCGCCTCAGCGTCCAGCTGCAGGCCGTCCAGCGCGGCGGTGAAGGCGCGCCAGTGGCGGGCGCGGCCGTCCGGGTGGCCTGCCAGGTGGCGGGCGCCGCAGCTTTCGTCCAGCCCCAGCCTGCCGGCCAGCTTGTACAGGATGGCCGCGCCCAGCTTGGAGCCTTCCACCACGTACAGCCAGCCCATCGCGGTAGCGACGTCCAGGGTCTCGCTGATCGGCGCGGCCTGCAGTTGCGGCAGCGGCCGGCCCAGATCGGCCAGGTCGGCGGCGATGCTGTGGTAGCGGCGGCGCTCGGCCAGATCGGGGAACAGCGCGGCCAGTTCGGGATTGTCGTACAGCGCGTCGGCGTCGCGCAGGAAGCGGTACTGCGCGTCGAGGAAGCGGCTGTAGTTGTCGCGGTTGGCGAAAGGCTGGTTGGCCATGATGCGCTGGTCCAGCTGGTCGTGGGTGGCGTGAGTGCGGGCTTTCAGATCCTGGGTGCGGGTGGCGTCGATTACAATGGTCATTGCGGTGCTTCCTGTTGAATCCCGTCCCGCCTGCGGCGGAGCGGGAAGAGATGCGTGGCGGCGTGCTAAGCGCCGCGCGCATAAATAGTAATGATAACCATTTTTATTTGTTGTTAAAAGCGGGAATCCACGCCGGATTCAGAACTTCATGCCCAGACTCAGCCGCATGGTTCGTCCCGGCCCCGGCATCAGGCTCAGCGCCAGCGGGTCCAGGTAATAGCGGTTGGTCAGGTTGTCGATGGCGAAATCGACGCTGGCGTCTTTAGACAGCTGATAGCTGGCAAACAGGTCCACCAACGTGTAGGCGCGGGTCAGCACCTGGTTGGCGGTGCCGTTCCAGCTCTCCCACGGCGTGTCGCCGACGCTGGCGCCCTGCTTGGCCACCGGCTCGCTGTTGTAGACCAGGCGGGTGCCGAAGCTCAGCTTGCGGTTGAAGGCGCGGCCGCCCAAGGTAAGGTTGAGGTTGAGACGCGGCGGGATGTGGTTGCGCACATAGCTGGTGGAAAAGCCGCTGGGCGTGCACTCCGGCGTGCTGGCCATCGGATGCGCGTCGCCGAACCAGGTGATGCCGCGGAAATACTCCGCCGAGGCGCGGTCGCAGATCTGCGTCTTGCGGTTGTAGGTGGCGGACAGGTCGCCGAACGCCGCGCCGCCGTCATAAGCGGTTTGCAGCTCGATGCCGGACAGCTGGTAGCGGTCCATGTTCACCATGCTGAAGTTCTGCTGCCACGCTTCCTTGCCGGGAATCGGCCGGCGGGTGATGTAGTCGCGGGTGGTGTTGTCAAAGTAGGCGATCTTGAAGCGGAACTGGTCGTCGCTGCTCAGCAGGCCATCCTTGAGCACGCTGACGCCCAGCTCCCAGTTCTGGCTGCGTTCCGGCTTCAGCTCTCCCAGGAAGGGAGTGGACGAGCCCAGCGTCGACTCCATCAGGCTGGGCATGCGCAGGCCTTCGACGTAGCGCAGGTAGGCGGTGGCGCTGTCGCTCAGCTTGAAATTGACGCCCAGCATCGGCGCGAAGCCGTGGTCCTTGCGCCGGTAGGCCTCGCCGCGCAGATACTGGCGCGATGCCAGTTCCTGCTGTTCGTACCAATTCGCCTCGTCCGCGTTCGCCTTGACCGCGCTCAGCGGCTGCGGCTGGCCGCTGGCGTCCAGATACACGCCGCCGGGCTGCTTGAACGGATTGGTGGCGTCGGTGTAATTGCCGGCGGCGTCCGGCCGCCACTCCACCTCGCCCAGGTAGTCGTACGGCGACTCGTCGCGGTACACCTGCGCGGTTTTCATCGTGGCGCGGTAGGTTTCCCGCCGCTTGACTTCGACATTGTTGTCCTGGGTGGCGAAGCGGATATAGCGGCCGCCGACATCGAAGCTCAGCCGGCTGGTCGGCGCCCAGTTCAGCGCCAGGAAGGCGCTCTGCTCGTCGCGGCTGCCGTCGCGCAGGTTGAGGTTGTTATTGATGTCGTCTTCGCTGCGGATGAAGCCCTTGCCCGGCGCCAGGCGCTCATGCTGCAGGGTCAGGCCGTAATCCAGCCTGAAGGCGCCGATGCCGGTGCCGAAACGCGAAGTGTTGCTGAGATCGGCGCCGCTGCGCTGCGCCTGCACCGGCGCGAGGTAGGAAAAATCGATGCAGGCGTCGCAGTCGCCCCAGCCCGGGCGCGGCTTGCCCTGGGTGGGATTGCGGAACACATCGCCGCTGTAGCTGCGGCTGTCCATATCGGTATGCCACAGATTGGCCTTCAGATTGATCAGCGGATTGTCGGCCGGCTGCCATTTGAAGCGGGCGCTGTAGGCGTCCACCCGCACCTGGCTGCGCGGCCATTGCGGCACCGAGTCGCCTTCGTTGCGGATGATCTGCGAAGTCATGATTTCGCCGTAGCGGCTGTCATAGCGGCGGAAGCCCAGCTCCAGCGCGCGCTCGGCGTCCGGCCGCAGCGTGCCTTTTAGCAGGATGGACTCGCTGCGGTTGGCGGTGTTGAACACCTCCTCCCCGGCCTTGAAGATGCGGGTAACGCCGACATCCTGCTGGCTGCCGGACGACATCCAGTCGTTCTTCACCGCATAGCCGTTGAAGCCGCGCTTGCCGGCGAAGAAATTGCCCAGGTCGCGGTAGGCATAGGCGCCCACCAGCTCGTACGTATCCTCGCGCAGCGCCGCGGCGATGCTGCCGGAGCCGGCGCGCGCGTCCAGCGCCGGACTGTGCTGGCGCGGCCTGGCATGCGCGTCGCCCGGCGGCTGGGCGGTATTGCTCTGCAGACCGCCGCGCAGCCTCAACCCCAGCCTCTCGACCGGCTTCAGCACATCCTCCGGACCCAGCGTTTCCATCTGCACCAGGCCGCCGATGGCGCCGGCGCCTTGCACCGACAGGCTGGGGCCCTTGTCGATGGTGACGCGACCGATCAAGTCCGGATCGATGTAGTTGCGGTCGGCGACGCCGCCGTAGCCGCGATAGACCGTGACGGACTGCTGGCCGCCGTCCACCACCACCGGCACCCGCCCCTGCCCCTGCAGGCCGCGGACGTTGACATCCACCGAACCGCTGTTGCGGCTCTCCCCTACCTGCACGCCGGCCACGCCCTTGAACATGTCGGCCGGGGAGGTGCCGCGAAAGCGCTCTATCTGCTCCCTGGCGATCACCGCCGACGAGCCGGGCTTGAGATAGGGCCGGTCGGCCAGTTCCATCTCGTCGTCGGACAGCGTGCCCGGCGCGCTGCCGGCGCCCTGCACCTGAAGCGTGCCTATCTTCACCGCCGCGGAGCCGGCCGCGGGCGCCAGCGCCACCACGATGCCGCCATTCTCCACTCTGGCCGCCAGATCACTGCCTGCCAGCAGCCGGCGCAGCGCGTCGCGCACGGTATAGCGCCCCTGCAGCGCCGGACTGTCGCGGCCCTGCGCCAAACCGGCGTCGAACAGCAGATTCATGCCGGACTGCCGCGCCAGCTCATTCAGCGCGCCGGCAAGCGGCTGCGGGGCGATCTGGAAAGCGAAGATCTGGCTTTGCGCCAGGGCCGGCGGAACGCAGGCCAGGCCCAGCATCAGCGAGCCGGCGGCGGCTCCCGGACGGGAAAACAACATGTGGCGGTACCTCATCACGAATGTAATTAATAATTATTTGCATTCATGAAGACGCGGCAGCCTTCCGCATCCTGACATCCGCCAGCAAAAATAATCTGCAATCAAACCATCAGCGCGCGTCGATCAGCCTCCCGCCCGGCCCCGGCCGCACCCGCACCGGCAACACCTGCGGCAGAATGCGGGCGAATGCCGCCGGATCGCGGCTGGCGAAGCTGCCGCTCAGGCGCAGGCCGCCCAGACGGGCATCGGCCAATGCCAGGCCGGCGGGGCCATAACGTTCGAACTCGCGCAGCACATCCGCCAATGGCTGGTCGACAAAATCCAGCCGGCCTGCTCGCCAGGACGCCACCGCCTGCGGCGCCACAGCCTGCGGCGGTTGCAGCAGGCCCTGGCGCAAGCGCGCCTGCTGTCCGTCCACCAGCAGCAAGCGCTGCCGGGAATCGTCCGCAGAACCCGCCGCCGCGTCGGCATCCTCGTAGCGCGCCACCCTCACCTTGCCATGCGCCACCGCCACCGCCACTTCGCCGTACAGATTGCGCACGGCGAAGCGGGTGCCCAGTACCGTCACCCGCACCTTGTCGGCCGCCACCCGGAATGGCCGGGCGGCATCCGGCCTCACGTCGAACATCGCCTGCCCCTGCAGCAGCCGCGCTTCGCGCCGGCCGGCGAAATAGCTCAGCTCGATCCGGCTGTCGGCATCCAGCTGCAAGCGGCTGCCGTCGTCCAGAGTCCGGCTCAATTGCTGGCCGGGCGCGGTGGCCAGCGTCATCCGCCATTGCGGCTGGGCGGCGCGCCACTGCCACAGCAGGCCACAGGTCAGCAGCAACACCGCGCAGGCGGCCAGCCAAGGCTGCCGGCGCGGCGGACGCGCCATCGCCGACAGCCGCAGCCGCTCGGCGGCGCTCAAGCCATCCAACAGCGTATCCACCCGGTGCAACGCTGCGTAGGCGCGGCGATGCTCGGCGGACGCATCCAGCCAGTCCGCCAGCTGCCGCTTTTCCTTCTGGCTCAAGCCCTGTTGCTCGCGCAAGCGCCAGCGCGCCGCCTGCGCCTCCGGCAGCTCCTGGTTGGCCGCCTGCCCGCGTTCCATCATCGCCCTTCCTCCTCGTCCAGCGCGCGCCGGCACGCCAGCATGCCGTTGATAATGTGTTTTTCCACCATATTCCGTGAAATCCCCATCTGCACGGCGATGTCGGCCTGGCTCAAGCCCTCCAGCTTGAACAACACGAAAGCCTGGCGGCAGCGCGGCGGCAGCGTCTCGATCGCCTGCAGCAGCAGCGCCGCCTGCTGGCGGTCGGCCAGCCGCCGCTCCGGCTCCCACTGGCTGGGCGCGGCCAGCTCCAGATCGGCAATGTCCTGATGCCGGCGCAGGCTGTCGCGGCGGTGCTGGTCTATCAGCAGATTGCGCGCGGCGGCGTACAGCAGCGCACGCGGAGACTCCACCGCGCGCGTGGCGGCGGAGGGGGAAGCGCGATGGCGCAGCACCTTGAGGTAGACGTCCTGCGCCACATCCTCGGCGCGGCTTTTCGAGCCGGTGGCGCGGACGAGGAAGTTGAGCAATTCGCGATAATAACCGTCGAACACCTGGGCCGCCTGTTGACAAAAGGCGGCAGGATACAGGCTTATCAAAATGATAACAATTATCGTTATCATTAATTAATGGCGGCGGGAAAAGCAAAAGGCCCGGTCGCATGACCGGGCCTGGAGCCTGAATTCTTGGTGGGTCGTGCGGGATTCGAACCTGCGACCAACGGATTAAAAGTCCGCTGCTCTACCAGCTGAGCTAACGACCCATGGGGGAATGCGGTGTCGGGGAGATGCAGGGATGGTGGTGGGTCGTGAGTGGCTCGAACACTCGACCTACGGATTAAGAGTCCGCTGCTCTACCAACTGAGCTAACGACCCATCCTGAACTGCATTGACAACAGAAATGAGCTTGATTGGTGGGTCGTGCGGGATTCGAACCTGCGACCAACGGATTAAAAGTCCGCTGCTCTACCAGCTGAGCTAACGACCCGCACAACGTACGGCACATGTCTGGATGGTGGGTCGTGAGTGGCTCGAACACTCGACCTACGGATTAAGAGTCCGCTGCTCTACCAACTGAGCTAACGACCCGTCCGGGACATGCAACACTACAAGCTTCTCGTGGTGGGTCGTGCGGGATTCGAACCTGCGACCAACGGATTAAAAGTCCGCTGCTCTACCAGCTGAGCTAACGACCCACGAGAGTCCGCAACTATAATGAAACCCTTCAGTAGCGTCAAGTCATTCCGTGAAAAATATTTCCCGCGCATGACGGTCCGCCAGGAACGAAATCCGCCCCCGGACAGTCGCAATAACTTGCGCGTCAGCCGCCGCCACTTGAAAGCACGCAGGAGGATACCCATGTCAGGTAGGAGGGCAATCCGCGCTCCAGCGGCAAAGCGATGATTTCCGGCACCTCGTACGGATGCAGCTGCGCCAGCCGGCTTTCCAGCCGCGGATAGGCATCGCGGCGGGTCTTGATCAGCAGCGGCGTCTCCTCGGCCTGCTCCACCGCGCCCTGCCAGCGGTATACCGAGCGGCAAGGCGGCAGAATATTGACGCAGGCGGCCAGTTGCTCCGCCACCAGCGTCGCCGCGATCTGTCCGGCCAGCTGCTGATCGGGTACATTGCAGACAACCAGTAAACAATCGATAGATGGAATAGTATTCAAGATGCGCGCGCTCCTGCTGTTATTGCTGATCTACCCGTTCGCCGAAATCGCCGTCCTGGTGGCGCTGGCCGACCATATCGGCGGCCTGGCGGTGTTCCTGCTGGTGCTGCTGTCGTCCATGCTGGGCCTGTGGATGCTGCGCAACCAGAAACTGGGCGCGCTGCTGACGCTGGGCAGCGTGATGCGCCAGGACGAAAACGTTTCGCTGTACTCGCTGCTGTGGCCGCTGCGCTACGCGCTGGCCGGCGTGCTGTTCCTGCTGCCCGGCCTGCTCAGCGACGCGCTGGCCGTATTGCTGCTGCTGCCCATCAAGGGACCCGGCATCAAGATGCAGACCGGCCCGCGCCCTGGCCCCTCCGCAGCCAACCCGCCTCCAGGCGCCGGCGACGTGATCGAGGGCGAATACAGCCGGGTGGATGACAAGCCGCCGCAAGGCCGCCATCTTCAATGAATGCCGAACAGGCCCAGCACGGCGGCGGCGTCCAGAGCGCTCCGGACCTCCACCACCTTGTGCCGGTTCTTGTCGCCCGACAGCAGCGCCACATCGCGCTTGGCCACGCCGAAGCGCCCGGCCAGCCAGGCCAGCAGCGCGGCATTGGCCTTGCCATCCACCGGCGGCGCGGCCAATCTGATCTTCAGGCAATCGCCATGCTCGCCGGCCGGCTCGGTCTTTTTGGCGCCGGGCTGCACATGCAGCGTCAGGCGCACCCGGCCATCATGGCATCGCAACCAGGGTTTCATCGCCACTTTCCATCAAAAGCGGAAAGTGTAGTCCAAAATGCGGCCCGGCAGCAGCGCCGCCTCACAGGAGCATAGTCATGGATATCGGCATCAACGAACAGGACCGGCAAGACATCGCCCACGGTTTATCCCGCCTCTTGGCCGACAGCTACACCCTGTATCTGAAAACCCACAACTTCCACTGGAACGTCACCGGCCCGATGTTCAACACCCTGCACCTGATGTTCGAGGCGCAATACAACGAAATGGCGCTGGCGGTGGACCTGGTGGCCGAGCGCATCCGCGCGCTGGGCCACTACGCGCCGGGCAGCTACGCCGACTACGCGCGCCTGACCTCGATTCCCGAAGCCAGCGGCGTGCCCAAGGCCGACGACATGATCCGCCAGCTGGTGGACGGCCACGAAACCCTCTGTCGCACCGCGCGCAGCATCTTCGCCGTGGTGGAAAAAGCCGGCGACGAGCCCACCGCCGACCTGCTGACCCAGCGCCTGCAGGTGCACGAGAAAACCGCATGGATGCTGCGCAGCTTGCTGGAAAAGTAATCCCGCCCCGCGCCTGTACCAAATCGACAACGCCGCGCCGCGCGCGGCGTTTGTCGTTGCCGACGTGCTAAAATCCGGCAAAGTCTGGAATACGCCATGGCCGATCACCTTTACCGCTCCCGCCCATCCGCAGCCCTCAGCCATCGGCTATGGCTGATGGTCGGCGTGTCGCTGCTGGCCCATCTGCTGCTGCTCAGCCTGGCGGGCCTGCCGCCCGGCCCGCCGTTCATTGCGCAAGAAAGCGCGCCGCAGATCAGCATACGCCTGCAGCAGCCCGCCCCGGCGGCGCCCGACACCGCCCGGCTGGCCGAAGACAACCATCAGGGCGCCGGCAATACCGCCGCGCCGCGGCAACTGATCAGCCGGAGCGCTCCGCCGGTGCATGCCGCCGCACCCACTCCACCGCCGCAACAGCCGGCCGCGTCGCCGACCCCGATTCTCAGCCCGAAACCCAGCCCGGCCAAGCTCCCGCCCAGCCCGCCCGCCACTCAACTGAACACCGGCTCGCTGCTGGCACAGGTGGGAGAGCTGGCCCGCAGCGGCGACAACGCCGCCGCCGACAACGATCTGGAAAGCGGCCAGGCCGGCGCCGACATGGGCGAGGCCGCCCGCAGCTACCCGTGGGCGCGCTACCAGTCCGACTGGCGGCTGAAAGTGGAGCGCATCGGCAATTTCAACTACCCTGCCGAAGCCCGCCGCCAGGGGCTGCACGGCGCGGTCACGCTGGAAGTGACCATCAACGCCGACGGCAGCCTGCAGTCGCAGCGGGTGCTGCGGCGCTCCGGCAGCACCGTCCTGGACGAGGCGGCCCAGCGCATCGTCGAGCTGGCGGCGCCGTTCCCGCCCTTCCCGTCTTCGCTGGCCGGCCGCTTCCCGACGCTGCGCATCAGCCAGAAATTCGTTTTCACCCGCGACAACCTGTTGTCCAGCCACTGAACAAGGACGCATTATGTTTGAAGTCAACCGCAGCATCGCGCTGCTCCGCCCGCAAGCGCCTTTCCTCGCCTGGCTGAAAAGCCTGCCAGGCAGCCTGGACCATGACATCGACCTGCAGCAGTTGTCCGCCAACTGCAACGCGCTGCTGATCCCGCCGGCCGATGACTACGACAGCGCGCGCGGCTTCGTGCTGCAGCAATACCGCCAGCTGTTCGAAGCCGAGCTGGCCGACTGGTGCGAGGACGACAGCCTGTGGCCGCAGAACCTCAGCCCCAACCTGTTCCAGCAATGGTTCAAGCTGGAAATCCACGGCGTGCTGACCGACCTGGTGGCCGAACCGCTGGAACGCGAAGCCTTCGTCCCGCTGGACCTGGACGGCCACACCGAATAACGCAGCGCAACAAGCAAAGGGGAAACACATGGCGCATCAAACCCGGATCAAGGTCCGCGGCTACCACCTGGACCTGTTCGGCCACGTCAACAACGCCCGCTATCTGGAATTTCTGGAGGAGGCGCGCTGGAACAGCTTCGAGGACAGCGGCACGCTGGCGCAATTCCTGCAGAGCGGGCTAGGACTGGCCGTGGTCAACATCAACATCGACTACACGCGTCCGGCCACCATGGGCGAGATGCTGGTCATCGAAACCGCCGTCAAGTCGATAGGCAACCGCAGCGCGGTGATCCACCAGCGCGTGCTGCTGGACGGCACCGACACCCTGGTGGCGCAAGCCGACGTCACCTTCGTGGTGTTCGACTCCCGCGCGGGCAAGGCCGTGGTGCTGGAAGGCAAGCTGAAGGAAGCGCTGGAACTGATACAGGCCCAGTCGGCCTAATCGCCGCATCACATTCGGGAAAACGAGATGAAGAAAGGTTTGCTGATCGCGGTGGCATTGCTGGCGGTGGCCGGCATCGCCTATTCGCTGCTGTTCGGCCGCAATCCGGCGCCGCAGGTGCAGCTGACCTCGCTCGCCGGCGCCACCACCAGCACGGCGGCGCTGAAGGGCAAGGTGGTGCTGGTGAACTTCTGGGCCACCAGCTGCCCCGGCTGCGTAGAGGAAATGCCGGAAATCAAGAAGCTGCACCAGCAATACGCCGGCAAGGGGCTGAACGTGGTGGCGGTGGCGATGAGCTACGATCCGCCCAACTACGTGCAAAGCTACGTCGCCCACAACCAGCTGCCCTTCTTCGTCGCGCTGGATACCCAGGGCGAGGTGGCCAAGGCCTTCGGCGACATCCAGCTGGCGCCCACCACCTTCCTGATCGACAAGCAGGGCAACATCATCAAGCGCTACGTCGGAGTGATGAACTTCGCCGAAGTGCGGCAACTGATCGAGTCCCATCTGTAAACCTGTAGGGCGGAAACGCCTCGCAGCGTTCCGCCATCCCCTCCGGCCCGATTGACAGATGTTCGGCGGGACGCTCCGGCTGGCCGGACGTTCCGCACTTCAGCCTATGCCGCGCTCCCGCACACCGGACACCCCGGATCGCGCGGCACGCGGATCTGGCGGAAATCGCCGTTCAGGCCGTCGTACAGCGTCAGCCGCCCCAAACGCGGCGCGACGCCGGCCAACAGCTTGACCGCCTCCACCGCCTGCAGGCTGCCGATCACGCCCACCAGGGGCGACAGCACGCCGAAGGTGGCGCACGGGCCATCGCCGGCATCGCCCTCTTCGGGAAACAGGCAGTGGTAGCACGGAGAGGCGGCATCGTGGCTGTCGAACACCGCCAGCTGGCCGGAGAAACGCACCGCCGCGCCCGACACCAGCGGCACCCGCGCGGCCACGCAGGCGCGGTTGACGGCGTGGCGGGTGGCGAAGTTGTCGGAGCAGTCCAGCACCAGGTCGTGCGCCGCCACTTCCGCCAGCAGCCGCTCGCCGGCCAGCCGTTCCGCCAGCGGCCGCACGGCGATGGCGGGATTGAGCGCCAGCATGCGCCGCGCCGCCGATTCGGCCTTGCCCTGCCCCAGGCTGGCGCTGTCGTGGGCGATCTGGCGCTGCAGATTGGACAACTCCACCGTATCGTCGTCTACGATGGTGAGGCTGCCGACGCCGGCGCTGGCCAGATACAGCGCCACCGGCGACCCCAGGCCGCCGGCGCCTATGATCAGCGCGCGCGCCGCCAGCAGCCGGCGCTGGCCTGCTATGTCGATTTCCGGCAGCAGGATGTGCCGGCTGTAGCGCAGCAGCGCCCGATCGTCGAGTTCTTCCATCGCCAACCTCAATCCTTGAATCCCGCAAAAGCAAAACGCCAGCCGCGAAGGGCTGGCGTCGATAAGCGACTTGCGGCGCTTACTCCTCCGCCACCTTGCGGGCGAACTTGATGCCCAGCTGCTTCAGCTTGCGGTAGAGGTGGGTGCGCTCCAGGCCCACTTTCTGCGCCACCCGGCTCATATTGCCGTTCTCCAGCGAGATGTGATACTCGAAATAGCGGCGCTCCAGCTGTTCGCGCAATTCGCGCAGCGGGATGTTGAAGTCGAAGCCCGACTCCTCCACCGGCTTTTCGTGGCGGAACTGCGCCAGCACCTTGTTGACTTCGCCGGCGTCCACTTCGTCCGATTCGGCGGTCAGCGCCAGGCTCTTGATAATGCTGCGCAGCTGCTCCAGATTGCCCGGCCAGTCGTACTGGCGCATCGCGTTGAGCGCCGCGGTGGTCAGTTTGCGCGCCGGCACCTGCTTGGACTCCACCAGCTCCACCAGGATCTGCTCGGCGATGAAGGTGATGTCTTCCGAGTGCTCGCGCAGCGGCGGAATCGGCACGATCACGCTGGACAGCGCGGTCAGCAGGCGGTTGTCGCACTCCGGGTCCACCAGCAGCTCCTGCAGCGGACGGCTGCAAGAACAGAGCAGACGCACATTGAAGCGGTCGAGCTTGGACAGCAGGAACAACAGGCCCTGCTGCACGCGGCGGCTGTACTGGCCGATTTCCGGCAGATACAGCACGCCGTTGTTGGCCTTCTGCAAGAGCTCCAGCGGCGCGTCAGCCAGCTGCTCCAGCTTGGCCGGCGTCACCCAGGGCGTATTGCCCTGGTGAAAGAAGCGCGCCACCAGCTCGAAGCCGGAGCCGGACTCGCCGGTCAGCAGCACCGGCGACTTGACCTTGGCGACGCGCTCCAGCTGGCGCTTAAGCTCCTGGATAGGCTCGCTGCGGCCCAGCTTGTCCAGATTCAGCGAGGTGTTGGCCTGCATGTCGCCGTACTTCAGCGCGCGCTGCACCGTGGTCAGCAGCTTTTGCAGGGCGATCGGCTTCTCCAGGAAGTCGAAGGCGCCGATGCGGGTGGCCTCCACCGCGGTGTCTATGCTGGCGTGGCCCGACATCATCACCACCGGCATGTTGAGCAGACCGGACTTGGCCCATTCCTTCAGCAGGGTGACGCCGTCGCAGTCAGGCATCCAGATATCGAGCAGCACCAGCGCGGGGCGCGTCTGGTTGCGCAACTGCCGCGCCACCTCGGCGTTTTCCGCCAAGGCCACGGTATAACCTTCGTCCTGCAGGATCTCGGAGAGCAGTTCTCGGATACCGATCTCGTCGTCCACAATCAAAATATCGCTGCTACGCATTAGGCCTCCAGCAATGGCAGGGAAAGAAGGACGCGCGCACCTTGCTGTTCGGCATTCCCCAAAATGACCTGTCCATGGTGTTCTTCCATAATCTTCTTGACCACGGCCAGTCCAAGACCGGTTCCCTTGGCTTTACTGGTCACATAAGGCTCGAACGCGCGTCTAAGGATGTCGGGGTTGAAGCCCGCGCCATTGTCCTCGACGCAAACGAGCACGTTTCCTTCTTCTTGTCGGCTGCTAATTTGAATCATCGGGATGCCAACGTCAAGGACTGCATCCTGGGCGTTCTGCATCAGGTTGTGCAACACCTGCCGAAGCAGGGCGGCGTCGCCCATGATCATCAGCGGAACCTCGTCCAGCGCAATCTTAACAGCAGGATTGGATTCGTAAAGGGTCATCACCTCGCGGATCACCTGATTAAGGTCAAGTTTGACCAGTTTGATCCGCGGCGCGCGGGCATAATCGCGGAAAGCGTCCACCATGCTTTTCAACGCGCCCACCTGCTTGATGATGGTGTCGGTGGAGCGTTTGAGCATGTCGGCGTCGTTGCCGTCCAGCTTGTCGGCCAGCTTCATCGCCAGCCGCTCCGCCGACAGCTGGATCGGCGTCAGCGGATTGCGGATCTCGTGCGCCAGCCGCTTGGCCACCTCGCCCCAGGCGGCGTCGCGCTGGGCGCGCGCCAGCTCGGTGATGTCGTCGAACACCAGCACGTAGCCGTCGCTGGAGTGTTCCGGCAACCGCGCGCCGCGCACCAGCAAGGTGCGTTCGCCCTGGCTGGTCTCGTAGTTCAGCTGGGTCTGCCAGTCGCTCTCCACATCGCTGTCGGCGTGCTCCATCACGGTCGCCACCAGCGGCGCCACCGCCGGCATCACCTCGCCCCATTCCGGGAAGCGGTGTTCGGCCAAATGGGTGAATTCCACCCCCAGGATGCGCGAGGCGCTGGTATTGGCGGCGCGGATCTGCCAGTCGCGGCCAAAGGCGATCACCCCCGCCGACAGGTTGGCCAGTATGCTCTCCAGGTACAGCTTGCCGCCCTCCAACTCGCCGCGGCTCTTGTCCGCCACCTGGCGCGCCTCGTCCAACTGCTGGGTCATGCGGTTGAACAGGGTGGTCAGCATGCCCAGTTCATCGCGGCGGTAGACCGGGTGGCGCTTGGAAAAGTCGCCCTGCGCCACCGCGCGCGTGCCCGCGGCCAGCTCCGACAGCGGCGCGGATAATCGTTCGGACAGGAACAACGCGAAGGCCAGCGCCGCTGTCAGCGCCAGCAACACCGCCAGCGCCAGCGTCAGCATGTAGAAAGTGCGCAGGCCCTGGCGCGACAGCAGCAGCTGGCGGTATTCGGAGCGGGCGCTCTCGATCTGCTCGGCGTCGCGGCTGATGTCGGCCGGCGCCATCTGCTGCAGCTGCAGCACCCTCACCTGCTCGTCCGGCATTCGGTAAGCCAGCAACACCCGCAGCACCAGACCGCTGTTGCCGTCGTTTTCTATGCTCTGCTGCGGCGACCGCAGCTTGACCGCGCGCAGCGTCTCGCGCGCCGGCCCTTGCGGCGGCGGCCGGGAGGACGCGGAGGCGAAGGCCAGCATTTGGCCGTTGCCGCGGTCGAAGATGGCGATCTCGCGCAAGCCCAATTGCTCGCGCAGGCGCTCCAGCCGCGCCGGCAACAGATTGTCGGGCAGCGGCTCCACCTCCTCCAGCACCAGCTTGCTCTTGCGGCCGACATCGTCCAGCACGTAGTTGAGCGCGCTGCGGCCCAGCACCAGGCCGCGGTCCAGCGCCGCCTCCACCCGCACATCGAACCAGCTTTCTATGCTGCGGGTGAGGAATTGCGCCGACACGGTGAACACCAGCAGGCCCGGCACCAGCGCCACGCCGGCGAACATCAGCGCCAACTTCTGCGTCAGCTTGGCGCCGAACACCCGGTTCCTCACCCGCTGGCGCAAGCGCCACAGCTGGCGGCCCACCACGCTGAGCAGCGCCAGCAACAGCAGGCTGTTGAGACCGAACACCCACCAGTAGTAGTCGTTGAGCTTGGATGCGTTGCCGGTGGCGACGGCCAGCAGATAGAGCAGGATCGCCCCCAGCGTCGCCATCGCGATGGTGGCGTAGCGCATCAGCCGCCGTCCTTGACGTCGAGCTTGATCCAGTCGGAATCAAGCGACCAGTCGTCCGAACCCAGCGCGTTCATCTGGAACGGCTTGGGCAGCTCGCCGATGTCGAGCAGCAGCCGGACCTGGCCGGCCACCTGGCCGGGCTTTCTGGGGTCGAGCGTGCCGGGATTGAGCACGCGCCAGCCCTGGATGGCGCCGATGGCCGCCAGCGCCTCGCGCAGGCTGGGGTAATAGTTGGACAGGCTGCCGATGCTGACGCGGTAGCGGCCGGTCAGCGACTGGTAGGACAGCTTGAAACTCAGCTGGGCGTGCGGATCGAACCACTCGCGCAGCGAAAGGTAGTAGGCGGTGGTGCGCGGCTTGATCAGCTGGAATTCCAGCCGGAACCCCAGCGCCACCCCCTGCTGCAGCGCTTCGCTGAGGCTGGGGGTGAGCTTGGTCAGGAAACGGGTGCTGACCGACAGCGTGCCGTCGCTCAGCACTTCGGCCTCGGCGCGGCGCGAAACGATGGCGTCCGCCTGTGCCGCCTGAACCAGGCAGCACAGCAGGCCCAACACCAGGCTAATGCTTCTCAAGCAGCGCGTAATAGAAACCGTCATGACGCTCACAGGGCAGCAGTTGCTCCTGCCTCAGGCACGCCGCATCAGGGTGGCGCCGCAGGAAGCTTTCCAATTGCTGTTGGTTTTCTTCGGGAAAAATCGAGCAGGTAGCGTATAGCATTTTTCCGCCGCTGGCGAGCAGCGGCCACAGCGCGTCCGCCATCTCGGCCTGCTGGCGGCCCAGCATGGCGAAATCGCCCGGACGGCGCAGCCACTTGATGTCCGGATGGCGGCGCACCACGCCGGAAGCCGAGCACGGCACGTCGGCCAGGATGCGGTCGAAGGGCCGGCCGTCCCACCATGCCTCCGGCCTGGCGGCATCGGCCTCGCGCAGCTGGGCGGTGAGGCCCAGCCGCTCCAGATTGTCGGCCACCCGGGTCAGCCGCGCGGCGTCGATATCCAGCGCCGTCACCTCGATGTCGGCCAGTTCCAGCATGTGGCCGGTCTTGCCGCCGGGCGCGGCGCAGGCGTCCAGCACCCGCAGGCCCGGCTGCAGGTCCAACCAGTGCGCGGCGCGCTGCGCGCCTTCGTCCTGCACCGACACCTCGCCGTCGGCGAAGCCCGGCAGCTCGCGCACCGCGACCGGCTTGGCCAGTTGCACCGCCTCGCCGCCCAGCGTCGCCGCCGCCATGCCGGCCTCCTCCAGCCGCTTGAGGTAATCCTCGACCGAACCATCGCGGCGATTGACCCGCAGCGTCAGCGGCGGATGGGCGTTGGCGGCGGCCATCACCTGCCGCCACTGCTCCGGATAGGCGGCCTGCACCCGCTGCAGCCACCAGCTGGGGTGGTTGCTGCTCGCCACCAGATCGCGCGCGGCAAGCGCGGTCAGCTGCTCGCGCCGGCGCAGGAAGTTGCGCAGCACACCGTTGACCAGCCCCTTGAAATTGCCCTTGGCCAAGGTGCCGGCCAGCGTCACCGCCTCGTTGACCACCGCGTAATCGGCGGCGCGGGTGTGCAGCAGCTGGTAGAAGGCGACGATCAGCACCCGCTCCAGCTGCGGCTCGGGCAGAGGCTTTGGCACCAACTGGCGCAGGTGATGGCTCAGCGTGCCCAGATGGCGCAGGCTGCCATAGCTCAAGTCCTGCAGCGCGCCGCGCTCGGAAGCCGACAGATTGGGCGCCTGGCGGTGGGCCGCGGCCAAGGCCTCGGTGAGGGTGGTGCCGGCCTCGACGCGGCCCAGGATGTCCGCGGCCAGTTGCTGGATGTGATGCATGGTGGTTCTTTCGATAAAACAAGGCCAGTCCCGCATGGAACTGGCCTCTATGGCTGATTCAATATAAGCGTTCAATACACGCCGCGCGCCAGCGCGTTCAAGCGCTCGATGCGCTCGGCGGTGTGCGGATGAGTGCGGAACAGCTCGCCCAGGCCGCCGCCGCCGGACAAGGGGTTGATGATCATCATCTGCGCGGTCTCCGGGTGGGCCTCGGCGGTGGGCATCGCGATGCCTTGCGCGTAATACTCTATCTTCTGCAGCGCGGAGGCCAGCGCCAGCGGGTCGCCGCAGATTTCCGCGCCGCCGCGGTCGGCTTCGAACTCGCGCGCGCGCGAGATCGCCATCTGGATCAACGACGCCGCCACCGGCGCCAGCAACGCCACCGCCAGCCGCGGCAACAGGCCGACCGGCTGGCCGTTCTCGTCGCGGCCGCCGAAGAACATCGCGAAGTTGGCCAGCGCGGAGATAGCGCCGGCCATGGTGGCGGAAATGGTGGAGATCAGCGTGTCGCGATGCTTGACGTGCGCCAGCTCGTGCGCCATCACGCCGCGCAGCTCGCGGTAGTCCAGCAGGCGCATGATGCCGCTGGTGGCGGCCACCGCGGCGTTTTCCGGATTGCGGCCGGTGGCGAAGGCGTTGGGCTGCTCCTCATGGATGACGTAGACGCGCGGCATCGGCAGGCCGGCGCGCTGAGCCAGCTCCGCCACCATGCCGTAGAACTCGGGCGCGCTGTTGGCATCGACCTCCTGCGCGTTGTACATCGACAGCACCATGCGGTCGGAATTCCACCAGGCGAACAGATTCATGCCGCCGCCGAACAGCAGCGCCAGCAGCATGCCGGCCTTGCCTCCCATCATGCCGCCTATCAGCGCGAACAAGGCCATGATCGCGGCCATCAGCACCGTGGTCTTCAGCCAGTTGTCGTTCATGCTCTACCCTTATTTGCTTTAGTGGTCCAACTGCTTGGAAGCTCAAACGCCCAGCCGGGTTCCCGCCAGCGCGCCGCGGCCGGCGACAAAATCGCGCGCCGCCAGCCGCTTGCCGCCGGCGGCCTGCAGCAGGGTCAGCCGCACCAGGCCGTCGCCCGCGCCCACCAGCACGCCGTCTGCGTCGGCGGACACCACCACGCCCGGTTCGGCGCGGCCCTCCTCAGCGCTGGCCAGCCACAGCTTCAGCGGCTCGCCGTTAAGCTGGGTGAAGGCGCCAGGCGCCGGATTGTAGGCGCGGATGGCGCGGGCGATATCGGCGGCCGGCAGCGTCCAGTCCACTTCAGCCTCGGCCTTGGACAGCTTCTGCGCGTAGGTGACGCCGTCTTCCGGCTGCTGGAGTGGCTGGATCTGGTCCAGCCGCTCCAGCGTGGAAACGATCGCCTCCGCGCCGCAAGCCGCCAGCTTGTCGTGCAGGGTGGCCGCGGTTTCGTCGGCGGCGATGGCCAGCGGATGGATGCTGAGCATGTCGCCGGTGTCCAAACCCACATCCATCTGCATGATGGTAATGCCGGTTTCGCCGTCGCCGGCCAGGATCGCGCGCTGGATCGGCGCGGCGCCGCGCCAGCGCGGCAGCAGCGACGCGTGGATGTTGAGACAGCCGCGCGCCGGGATCTCCAACACGTCCTGCGGCAGGATCAGACCGTAGGCGGCCACCACCATCAAATCCGCGCCGACCTCGCGCAGCATCTGCTGCGCCTCCAGGTTGCCGCGCAGCTTTTCCGGCTGCTCCACCCTCAAGCCGTGAGAGAGCGCCACCTCCTTCACCGGGCTGGGCTTAAGCTTCATGCCGCGGCCGGCCGGGCGGTCGGGCTGGGTCAGCACCAGCGCGATCTCATGGCCGGCGGCGATCAGCGCCCGCAGCGCGGCGGCGGCGAATTCCGGCGTACCGGCAAAAATCAGTTTCATCGTTCATCCCTGGCAACGACAACGGCGCCGCCAGGCAGCGCCGTCGCGGCCGGCTTCGAGGCCGGCCTGTGCTTACATATTCTGCTTTTCGCGCTTTTTCAGCTTGCTCTTGATGCGGGTCTGCTTCAGCTGCGACAAGCGCTCGACGAATACCACGCCGTTCAGGTGGTCGATCTCGTGCTGGATGCAGATCGCCAGCAGGCCGTCGGCGTCCAGTTCAAACGGCTTGCCGTCGCGGTCCAGCGCCTTCACCTTGACATGCTCGGCACGGGTCACCTTGTCGTAGATGCCGGGCACCGACAGGCAGCCTTCCTCGTAGACGGTTTCGCCGTCCTTGGCGATGATTTCCGGGTTGATGAACACCCGGCGCTCGTCGCGCTCCTCCGAGATGTCCATCACCACCAGACGGTAATGATGATCCACCTGGGTCGCCGCCAGGCCTATGCCCTTCGCCTCGTACATGGTTTCGAACATGTCGTCGATCTGCTGCTGCAACGCCGCGTCGAAAACCTCCACCGGCTTGGCCACGGTGTGCAGTCTCTCGTCCGGGTAATGCAAAATGTTCAACAGCGCCATTGGTATTTATTCACTCCAAGTTGTCGTATTGCCGCGCTCGCGTCGATAATAGAGCAGTCCGACGCAGCTTCGTTCCGTCCCCGCCCAGGGCCCAGGCCTGCCGGCACCAAGATTGGGATTCATTCATGCGTAACCGCATTATATCGCTTGCTCTGGTTCTAGGGCTGGCTCTTCCTGCCTTTTCCGACGAACTGACGGTCAAACCCGACGCGCCCGGCCGCTACACCGTGGTCAAGGGCGACACGCTGTGGGGCATTTCCGGCCGCTATCTGCAAAGCCCGTGGCAATGGCCGGAGCTGTGGCGGATGAACCGCGCCGACGTCAAGAACCCGCACTGGATCTATCCCGGCGACGTGCTGGTGCTGGACTACGTCGACGGCAGGCCGCGACTGTCGCTGGCCAGCGACGCCACCCGCGAGGTCAAGCTGTCGCCGCAGGCCAGGCCGGAAGAGCTGGACCGCGCCATCTCCAGCATTCCCGCCGACGTGATAGAACCCTTCCTCGCCCGACCGCTGGTGGTGGATGCCGCGCAATTCGCCACCGGGCCGCAGCTGGTGGCCGGCCCGGACGAACGCATCAGCATCAGCCAGGGCGACAAGGTCTACGCCAGCGGCGTGGGCGAAAGCGGCACCTGGCAATCGTACCGGCTGGGCAAGCCGCTGGTGGACCCCGACAGCAACAACGCGCTGGGCATCGAGGCCTCCTACAGCGGCGACCTGGTGGTGGAGAAGCTGGGCCGCGACGTGCAGACGCTGCGCGTCAGGCGCGTGGCCGAGGAGATCCTGATCGGCGACCGCCTGGTGCGCGCGCCCAAGGAGCAGTTCGTCAGCTATGTGCCGCACCCGCCGCCGGAAAACCTGCGCGGCAAGATCATCAGCACCTACCAGGGCATAGACGGCGCGGCGCAGTACTCCACCGTCGCCGTCAATCTGGGCAGCCAGAGCGGGATGGAGCCGGGCCTGGTATTCGGCATCTACAAGAAGGGCGGCAATATCCTTATCACCGGCGCCGACGGCAAGCCGCGCCAAGGACAGCTGCCGACCGAGCAGGCCGGCAAGCTGTTCGTCTACCGGGTGTTCGACAAGGTCTCCTACGCGCTGGTGCTGGACAGCACCAGCGCCATCTACGTCGGCGACAGCATCGCCGCGCCGGAGGCCGAATGAGCGCCGCCTCGACCTCCTGGCTGAAGCTGGCGCTGACGCCCGGCATCGGCCCGGTCGGCTTTCTCAAGCTGATCGACGCCTTCGGCTCAGCCGAACACGCCGCAGCCGCCCGCGCCGCCCAGACCGAAAAACTGATAGGCCGCGAAGCCGCCGAGGCGCTGCAGCAGGATTTGGCCGCTCCGATGGTGGACGCCGCGCTAACCTGGGCCGAAGGCGAAGGCTGCCACCTGCTGACGCTGCAAGACCGGGACTATCCGCCGCAGCTGGCGGAGGCCGCCTCGCCGCCGCCGCTGCTGTTCGCCCGCGGCCGGCGCGAGCTGCTGGCCCGGCCGATGCTGGCGGTGGTCGGCAGCCGCGCCGCCACTCCGCAAGGCAAGCGCAACGCCGAGGATTTCTCCGCCGCGCTGGCCGCCCACGGCTACACCGTTGTCAGCGGCCTGGCCAGCGGCATCGACGCCGCCGCCCACCAGGGCGCGCTGGCGCACCCGGCGTCGACCATCGCGGTGATCGGCACCGGCATAGACCGGGTCTATCCGGCCGGCAACCGCGCGCTGGCCCACCGCATCGCGACAGAGGGCCTGATCCTGTCCGAGTTTCCACTGGGCATGGGGCCGCTGGCCGGCCACTTCCCGCGCCGCAACCGCATCATCGCCGGCCTGGCCCGCGGCTGCCTGGTGGTGGAAGCCGGCACCGCCTCCGGCTCGCTGATCAGCGCCCGGCTGGCGATGGAGAACAACCGCGACGTGATGGCGCTGCCCGGCAGCATCCACAACCCGCAGGCCCGCGGCTGCCACCAGCTGATCAAAGACGGCGCCCGGCTGGTGGAAAACGTGGACGACGTGCTCGACGAGATCGGCCGGCTGACCGCGCCCCTCGCCGCCGCAACCCCAGCAAACGCCGGGGAAGCCCCGCCCCTGCTGGCCGCGATGGGGTGGGAGCCGGTGCTGGCGGAGCACCTAACCGACTCGCTCGGGTTGACTGCCGGGGAGGTTTACGCGATGCTGCTGGAACTGGAGCTGGACGGCCAGGTGGCCAGCCTTGCCGGCGGCCGCTTCCAAAGGCTGGCTCGAACCTGAACGCATGGCGTTCTTCCACGAAAAATACCGATGTTTGACGTACTCACCTATTTATTCGAGCAATACAGCGACCCCGCCGCTTTCGGCGACCGCAATGCCCTCACCCGCCAGCTCAACGCCGTTGGTTTCGACGATGACGACATCGGCGAGGCTCTGGACTGGCTGGACAGCGTCGGCGAAACCAGCGTCGAAGCCTATGCCGGCGCCGACGAAGGCAGCGGCCTGCGCATCTACGCCGACGACGAACTGGAGCATCTGCCAGCCGATGTGCGCGGCCTGATCCGCTTCCTGGAGGACAACGGCGCGCTGAGCCCGTCGCAAAGGGAAATGGTGATAGACCGCCTGATGGAGCTGGACAGCGAAGATCTCGACGTCGCCAGCGCCAAACTGCTGGTGCTGATGGTGTTGTGGGCGCAACAGGCCGAGTTGCCGATTTTGCTCGGCGAGGCGCTGCTAGAAGCCGTTCACGGCGAGCCCACCATGCAATAGCTTGTCAGGCCCGGCGGCGAGGCTTAACATGCCGCCGTTCGGCCAAGCGGCTTTCCGTGATCAAGAGCGCCCTTGCGCTCTTGTTTTGTTTGACGGATATAACAAGATGTGTCCGCCGGTCACCCCGGCTTGAAATTGAAAAGATAACATGCCCACCAGCCTCTTGATCGTCGAGTCGCCCTCGAAGGCGAAAACGCTGAAGAAATATCTGGGTCCGGACTTCGAAGTCCTGGCCTCCTACGGCCACGTGCGCGATCTGGTGCCCAAGAACGGCGCGGTAGACCCGGAAAAAGACTTCGCGATGAAGTACCAGCTGATCGCGCGCAACAGCAAGCACGTCGATGCCATCGTCGAAGCCGTCGCCAAGGTAGACCACGTCTATCTGGCGACTGACCCGGACCGCGAAGGCGAAGCCATTTCCTGGCATCTGGTCGAAATCCTCAACAAGAAGAAACTGTTGAAGGACAAGACCGCGCAACGCGTGGTGTTCCACGAAATCACCAAGAACGCGGTGCTGGAAGCGATCCAGAATCCGCGCGAGATCGCGCAGGACCTGGTCGATGCCCAGCAGACCCGCCGCGCGCTCGACTATCTGGTGGGTTTCAACCTGTCGCCGCTGTTGTGGAAGAAAATCCGCCGCGGCCTGTCCGCCGGCCGCGTACAAAGCCCGGCGCTGCGCCTGATCTGCGAACGCGAGAACGAGATCAAGGCCTTCGTCCAGCAGGAATACTGGTCGGTGCATCTGGACAGCCACAAGAGCCGCACCAAGTTCTCCGCCAAGCTGACCACCATGGCCGGCGTCAAGCTGGACCAGTTCGCCATCCCCAACGAGGCGGAGCAGGCATCGGTGCTGGCCCGCCTCGAAGGCAAACCGGCCCAGGTCGGCAGCATCGAGAAGAAAAAGAAGACCCGCAGCCCGGCCGCGCCGTTCACCACTTCCACGCTGCAGCAGGAGGCGGTGCGCAAGCTAGGCATGACCACCGACCGCGCCATGCGCACCGCGCAGCAGCTGTACGAGGGCATGGACATCGGCCAGGGCACAGTCGGCCTGATCACCTATATGCGTACCGACTCGGTGGCGCTGGCCAATGAGGCGGTGGAGGAGATTCGCGGCTACATCGGCCTGAAATGGGACGCCGACTTTCTGCCCAAGGGCCCGGTAACCTACAAGAGCAAGGCCAAGAACGCCCAGGAGGCGCACGAGGCGATCCGCCCCACCTCCATCCTGCGCACGCCGGAGATGGTGAAGCCCTTCCTCACCACCGACCAGTTCAAGCTGTACGACATGATTTGGAAACGGACGCTGGCCTGCCAGATGGCGCCGGCCAAGTTCGACACCACCAGCGTCGACATCCTGGTGGGCGAAGGCGTGTTCCGCGCCAGCGGCCAGGTGCAGACCTTCGCCGGCTTCCTCGCCGTGTACGAGGAGGACGTCGACGACGCCGAGGACGAGGACAACGCCAAACTGCCGTTGCTGGCCGAGGGCGAGGAACTGCCGGTCGACAAGCTGTACGGCGAGCAGCACTTCACCCAGCCGCCGCCGCGCTTCTCCGAGGCGTCGCTGGTGAAGGCGCTGGAAGAATTCGGCATCGGCCGGCCGTCCACCTACGCCAGCATCATCTCGACGCTGAAGGACCGCGAGTACGTGATCCTGGACAAGAAGCGCTTCCTGCCGACCGACACCGGCGACATCGTCAACAAGTTCCTGACCGAGCACTTCTCCCAGTACGTCGACTACAACTTCACCGCCAAGCTGGAAAACCAGCTGGACGAGATCGCCAGCGGCAACCGCCAATGGGTGCCGGTGATGGACAGCTTCTGGAAAGGCTTTTCCAAGCAGATCGCCGAGAAAGAAAGCATTTCCCGCGCCGAAGTGACCACGGAAAGCCTGGACGAAGCCTGCCCGAAATGCAGCAAGCCCTTGTCCATCAAGTTCGGCAAGCGCGGACGCTTCATCGCCTGCACCGGCTACCCGGAGTGCGACTACACCCGCAACCTGGGCGAAACCGCCGAACAGGCGGCCGAAGAAGCCGAGGCGCCGACGGTGATCGAAGGCCGGGTCTGCCCGGACTGCGGCGGCGAGCTGCACATCAAGAAGGGCCGCTACGGCAAGTTCATCGGCTGCGCCAACTACCCGAAGTGCAAGCACATCGAACCGCTGGAAAAACCGCGCGACACCGGCGTGGAATGCCCGGAATGCAAGACCGGCAGCCTGATCGAGCGCAAGAGCCGCTACGGCAAGCTGTTCTACAGCTGCAACACCTATCCCAAGTGCAAGTACGCCACCTGGAACCCGCCGGTGGCGGAGAAGTGCCCGCAGTGCGGCTGGCCTATCCTGACCATCAAGGTGACCAAGCGCCGCGGCACCGAGAAGGTATGTCCGCAGAAGGAATGCGGCTACGCCGAGCAGATCGCGCCGCCGGAAGGCAAGGAAGAGGCCAGCCCGGCGTAAGCCCAGCACTCTCGGACTGATAGACAAACAGCCCTGCCGGCATCGCCGGACAGGGCTGTTCTTCATCCAGGCTCATCGTTTTATCGACAGAATCAGCATCGGTACGCTCCGGCCAAGGGGCCTACTCTTCAATCCCCAGCATGGTGTAATAACCCAAGGGCACATGCACGCTTTGCAATGTCGGCAACGCGCTGATCGCGCCAAGCAAGGCGACCGCCTGCAAGTAATGATGATGCGAGTGGGGCACGCACCAGAGCATGCGGATCTCCACCGCCGCCCCTCTTGGCAGAGGTTTGCCATCCGGCCCCTCCAGATGCAACTTGATACGGCCGGCATAATACGGCGGCACAACCACCGAAACCTGTAATTCCTGACAATCGTTGACGATATTCACCATGCCGCTATCGAAAGCCGCCGCAGGATCTTCCGAATACATCCTCAACTTGGAACCGAACGGCACATGTTGGCACCGCAGGACGAAGCTAAACTGCTCCGGTGTGGCATCCTGATTGTGAAAAACCAGCGATTCATCGCCCTGGTTGAGTACCGGGTTCACGTTCCTCCAAGCCGCCGCGCCATTATTCATAATCCAAGTCACGGCATTCCAGTTCCCCGTACTGATCTGCTCTGGAATGTTTTTTTCAAAGTAAGGATAACTTATGGCGGCGGCAATGCAAATATGAGCCGTGGACTGCACATCCAGGACAAAAGCTTCCGACACCCCCCGATCACCCCTGTCCAAAACAGCTGGACGATTATTTATATCAAGGACGCTTCCGAAAAACTGTCCTTTCACATCGGTAAGGCACTTTACCCAGGAAGAAGGCGGCGTATTGAAACCACCAGGCGAATAATACATTCGCACTTGGGCATCACGAATTTTGCCATCAAAATCTTTATTCTGACAGCGAGCATAAATATAATTTTTCCCAACTTGGGGTGTTTTATAAAATACATCATCCCACTGAATGATCAATTGTTTGGGATCCAATGGAACATCTCGATTGCAGACGATATCCATAGAGTCGGTATAAGCTCCACGCGCAGGAATCAACCCCGAATCGGAAAGATTCTTCCGACACAACAGGCCACGCCACTGCGCTACGGAATTCCTAGCAATGCCAATAGCATCCGGCATCGCAGTACCTAATGCCTGACTCAAATGTTCAGCCATTATGTTTGAGCTCTCACCAAGACCGGTCCAATAGGTATCAAGGTATACCCCACTGAATACATTTGCCAAGTCCTGGATTTTCAAGCTGAAAGACATGTCCGAGTATGCGCTATGCATTGCCATGACATCATTGACAGAGTCCTTCCTTTCACCAACAACAGTAAGCCATAACTCCTTGAGACTTCCAATCTTCTTGAGCGAGGTTACCGCCTCATTGACAACATCATTCATGATATAAGCTCCCATACTAAAAGATGATTAAAGTTGTACATAATCCAGGCAACTGCATACGACACGCAAAGCGTGCCGCCATCAGGACGGAACAAACTCCATTACTCTTACTATTAGTTTTCCAAATCATCAAACCGAAATGAAATATACAAATAGTAATTATACCGGTTATCGGCACCTACACCCGTAAAGCTTAGTGGTATTTAAATCTAATTACCTGTCAGAAATAGCTGGGTCATAAATATAAGAACTGCACCTTTTGCCAGAAAATCAAGCGCAACGACTCATGATGTTGAAACATGAAAATACCTAGCCACAACATAATGACCAAATCTGGCATATGGTGGGATTCTACGGATTGACAATTTTTTAGATAGGAAGAAAAGACGTAAAACGCTGCGAATGCAGATCAATAGACAAGACGCCGCCGATACGCAGCCAGATACGCCGGCATCCCGGCCCTCCCAGCCGGCAGCAGAAGGAAACCCGCACCGCTTCGGGAGAGCGGCTGCGCAGCCGGATCTTGTTGCACATATGCATCACCCAGGCAAAGTGCGGTCGCTACAGGCCCCAAGCCGACAACATGTGCAAGCAATTGATTATATTTAAAATACTTTCCATCCAGGCGCTATAATCCCAGCCTTCGGCGTATTCTCCTCCGGATTAGAGCCACCGCGGCGGACCGGTGCCACGACATGCCGCCCATGTTGGCGTTTGACATCGCCAAGCCAGTATCACTGGATAGAAACAAAATGAAACTCAACAGCCATTTCCTGTTTACCGGAGCCAGCGTCCTCACCCTGTTCAGCCTGGCCGACCACCAGTACCTGCTGCTGTCCATCGCCTTCCTGCTGGCCTTCTGCGGCCTCCGCTGCGCTGACCGCGAACAGATCAACGAAATGGCGCTGTTCGCCACCGCCACACTGCTGCCGGCCTCGCAGCGGCCTTTGCTGCCGCTGGATGCCTTCCGCGGCCGGGAGCTGCTGTTCTACCGCGCCGGCAGCCCGGTCTACCGCACGCTGATCGCGCGTGATTCGCAATGGCAACTGCTGGGCGAGCAAGGAGAGGTGGCCGAGGAGCCCGGCTGCATCCGCGTTTATCCCGGCTACCTCTATCGCCGGCTGCGCTGAAGCCCAGCGGAATCGCGACGCCAAACTTGGCCGTCGAATAAATAACAGCCCCGCAAACGGGGCTGTTATTTATTCCAAGCGCGCAGCCTATCCACCGCCAGCCGGCTCAACCGAACAGCACCAGCCCCCACACCACCGCCAAGTTGATCAGGCCCAGCAGTTGGGCGGCGCTGCCCATATCCTTGGCGCGCTTGGCCAGCGGATGGCGCTCCAGCGAAGTGTGGTCCACCGCCGCCTCGATGGCTGAGTTGAGCAACTCGATGATCAGCGTCGCCAGGCTGCTGGCCACCAATAGCGCGCGCGCCAGCGGCGCGGCGTGGACGATGAAGGCCATCGGAATCAGGATGGCCTCCAGCAATACCAGTTGGCGGAAAGCGTCCTCGTGACGGAAAGCCGCCCGAAACCCGTCCAGCGAATAGCCAAAGGCATTGATCAGCCTGACCAGGCCGGTCTTGCCCTTGAACGGGCTCTCCTGCATCTTTCCCATCTTCACTCCCATCCTCGCGCCGTCAACGGCAGACGCAGGCATGCATAACGCGTAGCCGGCAAGATGGCCAGATCGCTCTGGCAAACCGCCGCCGCCGAGATCAATGCTGGCAGTGGCGCTCCAGCGCGTCGATGTAGAGTCCTGCGACATTGACGCCGGTCTGCTCCATGATCTCGCGGAAGCAGGTGGGGCTGGTGACATTGACCTCGGTCAGATAATTGCCGATCACGTCCAGGCCGGCCAGCAGGATGCCGCGCTTCTTCAGCTCCGGCCCCACGGTTTCGGCGATCTGGCGGTCGCGCGCCGAAAGCGGCCGCGCCTCGCCGCGGCCGCCGGCCGCCAGGTTGCCGCGGGTTTCGCCGGCGGCGGGGATGCGCGCCAGGCAATGCTCCACCGGCACCCCGTCTATCACCAGGATGCGCTTGTCGCCATCGCGGATTTCCGGGATGAAACGCTGCGCCATGATGGTGCGCTTGCCGCGCAGAGTGATGTTTTCAATGATTACGCTGAGGTTGACGTCGTCGGGCCGTACCCGGAAGATGCTGTCGCCGCCCATGCTGTCCAGCGGCTTCAGGATCACGTCCTGGTGCTGCTTGACGAAGGCGCGCAGGCGGTGCGCCTCGCTGCTGATCAGCGTTGGCGAGATCAGCTCCGGGAAGTTGAGAATGGCCAGCTTCTCGTTGAAATCGCGCAGCGCCTGACCGCTGGTGAACACCTTGACCCCGTGCGCCTCGGCCAGCGTGAACAGCTGCGAGGCGTACAGGTACTCCATGTCGAACGGCGGGTCCTTGCGCATCACCACCGCGCTGAAGCCGGACAGCGGCTGGCGCTGCACCTGCCCCAGTTTGTACCAGTTGGGGCGCTCGTCGGTGATCGCGAGGTCGTGGGCATCCACCAGAATGCGCTCGCCCTCCACCGACAACTGGTGCACCTCGGCGAAGCTGATGGCGTGACCGCGGCGGTGCGCCTCCTCCATCATCGCGAAGGTGGTGTCCTTGTAGATCTTGAAGTGTTCCAGCGGGTCGGCAATGAACAGTATTCTCATGACAGAATCTTTCCAGTAGAGGACGGGCGGCGCCGGCATCGACAATCGGCGCTTACGAATCGAGCTTGGACTTTACCCACACGGCCAGATCCTTGCCCAGGGTTTGCGAGCAACGCTCCAGCACCGAGCAGGAGCCCTTGAAACCACCCATGATGCCGCCCATGGAGTCGCGCGAGCCGGTGAAGGTGTCCACCAGCTTGCCGTTCTTGTACAGTTTGGCGACCATGGAGACCGACTTGTGATGGCCGATGAAGGCATTGCCCATCGACACCACGTTCTCCAGACGCAGTTTCAGATAATAGCCGGACTGCTTCAGCTGGTCCTCCGGCGCCGCCTCGGCGCTGACTCCGGCCTCAGCCAAGCCTTTCAGGCTGGCGGCGGACTGCGCCTCCGGCAGCGTGCATTCGTTGCGGATATTGGCGTTGATCCGCACCGGATCGATGTACTGGGCGGCCGGCGACACCTTCACTACCGCGCCATCGGCCAGACAAACGTTAGCCACCGCCATCAGTCCTGCAAAAACCAGTTTTTTCATATTGCCTCCGCTTGCCCGCCAGCGGCGGGCCGCTATCCATGATTGATATTATGATCCGAGAGCGCAGCGATGCTTTCTCTGCGGACATTTTAACCCAATACGGATAGCGGGGCCCTCATGCGGCATGCGGCCAGGGCATCAGGCGTCCGGATCGGTGGCTTCCAATTCCAGCGAAGCCGCCAACAGCGCCAGTCGCGAAATCACGCCGTAGGCGTAGAAACGGTTCGGCGCGCAGTCCGGCAGGCCCTTGCGGTCCGGCAGACATGCCGTCTCGAACGACAGCGGCACGAAATGCATGCCCGGCGCATTGAGGTTTTCATCTATGCCGCGGCCGGTGTGCACGCGGTAGAAGCCGCCGATCACGTAGCGGTCCATCATGTACACCACCGGCTCGGCCACCGCCTCGTTGACCGTTTCGAAGGTGTATACGCCCTCCTGCACGATCACCTCGGACACTTCCAGGCCTTCCTTCACCACCGACATCTTGTTGCGCGCCTTGCGGTTGAGGCCGATCACCTCGTCCGGGCTTTTCACGCTCATCACCCCCATGCCATAGGTGCCGGCATCGGCCTTGACGATGACGAAGGGATCGTTGTCTATGCCGTATTCGCGGTATTTGCGGCCGATCTTGTCCAGCATCTGCGACACCGTTTCCGCCAATTGCTCCTCGCCGGTGCGGGCATGGAAGTCCAGGCCGCCGCAACTGGAGAAATAGGGATTGATGGTCCACGGATCGATGGAGATCAGCCGCGCGAAGTCGTCGCACACCTTGTTGTAGGCTTCGAAGTGATGCGTCTTGCGCCGCACCGCCCAGCCGGCGTGCAGCGGCGGCAGCAGGGTCTGCTCCAAATTCTGCAACAGGTCGGGAATGCCGGCCGACAGGTCGTTGTTGAGCAGCACCACGCAGGGATTAAAGCCGTCGGCCAACACCAGACGGTTGCCGCGCCGCTCCAGCGGCTCCAGTGTCAGCTTGTCGCCGTTGGCGGAAACCAGCTCGGTCGGTTCGGTGATTTCCGGGTTCAACGAACCCAGCCGCACCTTGAGGCCGGCCTGCTCGAAAATATGCACCAGCGTGGCGACATTCTGCAGATAAAAGGTATTGCGGGTATGGTTTTCCGGAATCAGCAGGATGCTGCGCGCCTCGGGGCAAACCTTGTCCACCGCGCTCTGCGCCGCCTGCACTGCCAGCGGCAGGAATTCCGGATTGAGATTATTGTGGCCTCCCGGAAACAAATTCATGTCCACCGGCGCCAGCTTGAAGCCGCTGTTGCGCAGATCCACCGAGCCATAGAACGGCGTGGCGTGGGCATGCCATTGGCTGCGGAACCAGTGTTCGATTTGCGGCTGGGCCGCCAGAATGCGGCTTTCCAACTCGTAAAGTGGGCCAGTGAGTGCGGTGGCCAAGTGCGGAACGGGTGGCATGACTTCCCCTTGCAAGCTACGATCATCAGGATCAATTGATTAATGGTGGGGATGGCGAGCGACATATTCAAGCCTTCCCCTTCACTCTTAGACTGCACAGCAACCGGCAAAGCAAGACCAGCGGCGCCAACTCGAATGCAAGTTGAATTGTTGAAAGGCCTTCCGGACGACAGGCTTAAGCGCTCCGAGCCACCGCCACCAATCGAACCTTTCATCTCGCCACTTCGCGCCATCGCATCGCCAGACTGAAATCCCAAGCCGATGGCACGCATCGCCGAAAATTTGCTGCAAATAGAATATCAACTTAAAAATAGTCTAGGCTGATTTCCTGCCGCAAAGTCTGATGCGGACACCCCAGCCTCGCCAGCATCCATGGCAGTAGAAGAAATCACGTATTTATAGATCAGAAGCAAATCTTCAAAGGTTTGCAGACGCCGCCGCCAAGCCCGCGCCCGCTCAGAAGCCGCGCGGCCAATCTCCGCTTCTCAATGAGAACGGAGGGGCGGAACAAACAAAAAAGGCGCTGCGGATGCAGCACCTTTCAACAGAAAAACCCATGGCTTACAGCGGCCACTCTTCGCCGTAAGCCTGCTGGTAGATGTCCTTCAGCGAATCCCAGTCGAAAAAGTGGTTCTGGCAGCCCGGGGTGGTCACCTTGATCGCGCCGATCACATTGGCCAGCCGGCCGGTGATCTTCCAGTCTATGCCGCGGCTAATGCCCCACAACAGGCCGGCGCGGAAGGCGTCGCCGCATCCCATCGGATCCACCGGCTTGATGGGCATCTGCACCCGCGGGATCAGATGCACGGTGTCGCCCACGTAGATCTCCGCGCCCTTGGAGCCGCGGGTGACAATCAGCGCCTTCACCTTCTTGCGCAGCTCGTCCACCGTCAGGCCGGCGCGTTCGCGCATCAGTTCGCTCTCGTAGTCGTTGATGGCGACATAGCTGGCCAGCTCGACGATCTCGTGGATCTCGTCGCGCGACAGCAGTGGCAATTCCTGGCCCGGATCGAAGATAAACGGAATGCCGGCCGCCGCCAGCTCGCGCGAATGCTGGATGAAGGCGGTATAGCCGCCCGGCGACAGGATGGCCAGCTCGATCGGGTCAGCAATGTCCGACACGTGGTTTTCGGTGGCGAAATCCATCGCCCCCGGATGGAAGGCCATCAACTGATTGCCGTCCTTGTCGGCAATGCCAAAGCATTGCGGGGTATACTGCTTGCGGATCAGGCGGATGAAACGGTCATCCACGCCCACCCGTTTGAGGTGTTGCCGATACGGTTCGAAGTCCTCGCCCACCACGCCCATCACAATGGGCTTTTCACCCAGCAGACACAGGCTGTAGGCGATGTTGCCGGCCATGCCGCCGAATTCGCGGCGCATGGTTGGGGCAAGAAAAGTGGTGGAAATCTTGTGCAGCTGATCCGGCAGGATCTGACTGTCAAAACGGCCATGGAACGAGAACAGGGTATCGTATGCGAGCGCCCCGCAGACGAGGATAGACATGGCCACTCCGCAAAAGAATCAATCGATCATTTTAACATAAAGTTAATTTTTGCAGCACTCTCGTCCGCCGCAAGTGGCGGAAAAGCAAGACAATTCCAATGACATCACAGGATCTGCCAATGAAATCAAAACGCCTGTTTGCCACTTTGCTGATTGCCGCGCTGCCGCTGGCGGCCCTGGCCACCCCCTCGCTGGAGCAAAGCCGCTTCACCGATCTAAACGCCAAGCCCGTCACCACAGCGGCCTACAAAGGCAAGGTGACGGTGCTGAACTTCTGGGCCACCTGGTGCGGCCCCTGCCGCGAAGAGATGCCGATGCTGAATGGTCTGCGCAAGAAGCTGGCGGACAAGGGCGTGGAGGTGGTGGGCGTCGCGCTGGACAACAAGGAACAGGTGGCGCCTTTCGTACAGCAGTTGAAGATCACGTATCCCATCCTTCTGGGCAACGATGAGACACTGGATCTTATGCGCAGCCTGGGCAACAAGACCGGCGGCCTGCCTTACACGCTGGTGCTGGACCGCAACGGCAAGGTGGCCGCCACGCTGACCGGCAAGCTGGACGAAAAGCGGCTGGAAAATGCGTTAAAAAAGTACTTGTAAGTATTATTATGGAACACGCCGACTGGTTTCCACCATCGGCATTCCAAATCTAAGCAGGCACCATGCGTCATTTCACAATGGCGAACAGATCATACACTCGACAGCTGATTTTTTACGATACTATAAGTCAATAGTAGGGTCATGGCCGCACCTACCCAGCACCCATCCGCATCGAAAATTTGATTTTTGATATAATCAAAGCACAATGCAAGCCTGAAGCTCTTAAGCAGAGAATATTATAGAGAAACCGCTATCCGAGGCTTAAGCGTGGCTCAACGCCGTACCGTTAACCTCATTAGCCGCTTGCCCATTACTAGCAGAAATGAAAGCAACATGTCAAGCGTACGGTCATAAAATGAAATGCAGCAACATTACAATCGCTCACAGGCGACGAACAAGACGGATACCAAGCAATAAAACTGACCTGAAATATGGAATTACTTTGACTATACTAGTCATAAATGCGTTTCGTCGCAAATCCAAAACAATATCTGCTCGCCTCAAAATCAGAAAATTCAATAGCATCACAGATGAATTAATTTAGGATTTGGCTCGTGTGAGAATTAGCAGAAATACCATTGCCCGCAGACAACGCGATTAAGCATGTACTATCCAAGACGGAAAAAATGCTCATCACGCTTCAATCTACTTGTCTACACTCTGGCGCTGCCAATTCGCTTTTTACAGCTTACCTCCCAACATTGCAGTCGGGACCTAAGAAAGAGATCTGTTGAACAATACTGACTTCAACCAATGCTCGTCTCTTTTAAATAAGCCACCCTCTTTCAAGAGCAAGACTTTGGTAGCGCTTGACTGCCTGCTTTTCTTGCTTAGCGATACATTTCGAAAATTAATGGCAGGCATTTTCAATATAGCAACCATATACCATAGCGTAGTGACCAAGCGCTTCAAAACCACCATGCATTATCCGAGGCCTGTTATTGCTTATTTTTCAAATACAAGATTGCCTTGACATAAAACAGTCAAGCAGTATCTGTATGAAAATCCACCACGAATTGAATATTGAAACAAAATTCTATGCTGCTGATTCTATTCTCCTCCCTATTTTCCTCGTTTGTCTTAGCGATACTATTGGTCCGCTACAATAATCTACATAGTAAATATTCGGCAGATAGCGATACCGCTGGCATCCAAAAGTTCCACGCAAATCCCGTCCCGAGGATTGGAGGAATTCCGATCTTTCTAGGACTCAGCATAGGCTTACTCGTTGCCGGCATACTCAATGCCTCGATCGAGTTTTTTTACTTCATGCTCGCATGCATTCCTGCCTTTTCATTCGGTCTGCTAGAAGACCTGACCAAACGGATTGGTCCGTTACCCAGGTTGCTTGCCACATTTGTTTCTGCTGCTCTCGGCTTCTATTTATTACAAGGCACGATTAACCGCATCGACATTGGCTGGGCTGATCATTTGTTGCAAAGTTATACCCTACTTGCTTTTCTTTTTACTATCTTTGCAGCAGGTGGCGTTGCCCACGCATTCAATATTATTGACGGCTACAATGGGCTTTCTGGCACAATTGCCATTTTAACCCTGCTCGCACTTGCCTATGTCGCATTCAAGGTAAATGACATTCTATTGATGTCCTTATGCTTTGCCATGATTGGCGCAATTTCTGGTTTCCTGTTTCTGAACTTTCCCCATGGTCTAATCTTTGCGGGTGATGGCGGCGCATACCTAGCGGGATTTACCATTGCTGAAATATCAATTCTATTGATTGCTAGGCACCCTCACGTATCTGCTTGGTTCCCCTTGCTTGTGGTCATTTATCCGGCTTTCGAAACCGTATTCACAATATATCGCCGCAAATTCCTGCAAAAACGCTCGATCGGCCATCCCGATGCGCTTCACCTCCATCAAATCATCTATAAAAGAGTGGTTTTGTGGATGGTAGCATCCAAAGAAGCCAAGCATCTAACTCAGCGCAATAGCATGACCTCGCCCTATCTGTGGGTGCTTTCATCCAGCTCTGTCATTCCTGCAATGCTTTTTTGGGATCACACATATGTGCTGATGGCATTCTCCGTGCTGTTCATACTGAGTTATATCTATCTGTACAAATCAATTGTTCGATTTCGAACTCCGCGCTGGATCATGATTGACGAGCAGAAAAAGCGTAATAAGAAGCTGAATGCTTCTTTTAAGTCGAAACCTGACAGTGAAACCTGAGCAGTTTGAAAAATTGAGTATTTAAATAATGCGCGCACCACCGAATTTATAAGTTAAGAACATTACCGCTTGGCGGTTCATATAATCAAGTCAATAGCGTAACTCTCTGCTGCCGGCCTGATTACCCCGCCAACCGATTCCCAGTCTTTTCTGACAATAAAAAAGCCGACGCATCCGCGTCGGCTTTTTAATCTCACGATCCGATCAGGCCATCAAGCCAATCTGCCGTGGCACTGCTTGTACTTCTTGCCGCTGCCGCACGGGCAGGCATCGTTGCGGTTGATGCGCAAGCCTTGCGACGCCAGCGCCTCGGGAGACAGCGGATTGTCCTCGTCGTCACCCATCGCCGAACCCGGCTCGGCATGCTGCATTTCCATCTCGGCGAGTTGGTGCGGCTCTACCGCCTCCACGTCTTCCTGACCGCGGATCTGCACCGTCATCAGCACCTGCACCACACTACGCTTGATGCGCTCCAGCATGTCGGCAAACAGCTCGAACGCCTCGCGCTTGTATTCCTGCTTCGGGTTCTTCTGCGCGTAGCCGCGCAGATGGATGCCCTGGCGCAGGTGGTCCATCGCCGCCAGGTGCTCGCGCCAGTGGTTGTCCAGCATCTGCAACACCAGGCTGCGCTCGAACTGGCGCATCACGCCGTCGCCGGCTTGTTCCACCTTGGCCTGATAGGCTGCGGCGGCCAGATCGATGATGCGCTGGCGGATCTGCTCGATGTCCAGCGTGGTTTCGGCCTCCATCCAGGCGGCCACCGGCGCATCCAACAGGAAGTCGGACGCCAGCACCTTCTCCAGGCCGGCCAGATCCCACTGCTCCTCAAGCGATTCCGGCGGCAGGTGCAGGTCCACCAGGTCGGAGATCACGCCTTCGCGCATGTTCACCACCACGTCGGACACGTCCTCTTCCACCAGGATCTCGCTGCGCTGCTGGTAGATCACCTTGCGCTGGTCGTTGGCGACGTCGTCGTATTCCAGCAACTGCTTGCGGATGTCGAAGTTGCGGCCTTCCACCTTGCGCTGGGCATTTTCGATGGAGCGGGTCACCCACGGGTGCTCGATCGCCTCGCCTTCCGGCATCTTCAGCCTATCCATGATGGCGGCGACGCGCTCGGAGGCGAAGATGCGCAGCAGCGGGTCTTCCAGGCACAGGTAGAAACGGGACGAGCCCGGATCGCCCTGGCGGCCGGCGCGGCCGCGCAGCTGGTTGTCGATGCGGCGCGACTCGTGGCGCTCGGTGCCGACGATGTGCAGGCCGCCCGCCTCCAGCACCGCGGCGTGCCGCAGCTTCCACTCGGCGCGGATCGCCTCGATCTTGGCCTGCTTCTGCTCGGCGTTCAGGCTGTCGTCCTGCTCCACCAGCTTGATTTCCGGGTCGGGGTTGCCGCCCAGCACGATGTCGGTGCCGCGGCCGGCCATATTGGTGGCCACCGTGATCACGCCGGGACGGCCGGCCTGCACCACGATGTCGGCTTCGCGGGCGTGCTCCTTGGCGTTCAGCACCACATGCGGCAGCTTGGCCTTGTGCAGCAGTTCGGAGACCAGCTCGGAGTTTTCAATGCTGGTGGTGCCCACCAGCACCGGCTGGCCGCGCTCGTGGCAGTCCTTGATGTCGGCCAGGATGGCTTCGTACTTCTCCTTGGCGGAGCGGTACACCTTGTCCTGCGCATCCTTGCGCACCATAGGCTTGTTGGTGGGGATCACCACGGTTTCCAGGTTGTAGATGCTCTGGAATTCGTAAGCTTCGGTGTCGGCGGTGCCGGTCATGCCGGACAGTTTGCCATACAGGCGGAAGTAGTTCTGGAAGGTGATCGAGGCCAGCGTCTGGTTCTCGCGGTTGATCTCCACGCCTTCCTTGGCCTCGACCGCCTGATGCAGGCCGTCGGACCAGCGGCGGCCGGCCATCAGCCGGCCGGTGAATTCGTCGACGATCACCACTTCGCCGTCCTGTACCACGTAATGCTGGTCCAGGTGGAACAGCGCGTGGGCGCGCAGCGCGGCCATCAGGTGGTGCATCAGCGTGATGTTGGTGGCCGAGTACAGGCTGTCGCCTTCCTTCAGCATGCCCAGCCGAGTGAGGATTTCCTCGCTGTGCTCGTGGCCGGCCTCGGACAGCATCAGCGAATTGGCCTTCTCGTCGACCCAGTAGTCGCCTTCGCCTTCTTCGGTTTCCTGGCGCTTGAGCAGCGGCGGCACCGCGTTCATGCGCTGGTACATGTCGATGTTGTCGTCGGCCGGGCCGGAGATGATCAGCGGCGTGCGCGCCTCGTCGATCAGGATGGAGTCCACCTCGTCCACCACCGCGAAAGCCAGCTTGCGCTGCACCTTCTCCTCGACGCTGAACACCATGTTGTCGCGCAGGTAGTCGAAACCGTATTCGTTGTTGGTGCCGTAGGTGATGTCGCAGGCGTAGGCGGCCTGCTTCTCGTCGTGCGGCATCTGCGACAGGTTCACGCCCACCGACAGGCCGAGGAAGTTGTACAACTTGGACATCACGCCGGCGCCGTGGCTGACCAGGTAGTCGTTAACGGTGACGACGTGGACGCCGTCGCCGGTCAGCGCGTTCAGGTAAACCGGCAGCGTGGCCACCAGAGTCTTGCCCTCGCCGGTGCGCATTTCGGCGATCTTGCCGTAATGCAGCGACATGCCGCCTATCAGCTGCACGTCGAAGTGGCGCATGCCCAGCACGCGGCTCGAGGCCTCGCGGCAGACGGCGAACGCCTCCGGCAGCAGCTCGTCCAGCGTTTCGCCCTTGGCCAGACGGCCGCGGAATTCATCGGTCTTGGCGGCCAGCGCCTCGTCGGACAGCGCCTGCAGACCCTGTTCCAGGGCGTTGATGCGTACCACCGTCTGGCGGAACTGCTTCAGCAGACGATCATTGCGGCTGCCGAATACTTTCTTGAGTAGCGAGGAGATCATGTAATCGAATCCAGAAACCAGCGGGCCGGAAAGAGTGTCCGCAAAAAATGCTGAAAAGTGTAGCACATTCGCAGACTAAGGTTATGGGGGCATCCATGCGCCACATCAAGAGCAGGGTAACAAACATCTGTTGGTTTTAGGCTACGCCGCGGCCGCGACTCATAGAGCAAAAACTCGATTCAATTGACCGAACCATTAATGCCAATTAAATATCAATCGGCGATAATGCGCGATTTTGCCTCAACAGCGGCATAAAACCTCTGGAGAAACGATGGATAGGCGGCAATTTCTGAAGTGGAGCAGTTTTCTGACGGTATCGGCAGCCAGCGCCGGTCTGACGGGATGCATGGGCGACAACAGCGACGACGGCGCTGATGGCAGAAACCTGAGCGCCGCCGGCAAACGCTTCGACCTGGGCGTGGCCTCCGGCGATCCGCGCCCGGACAGCGTCGTGCTGTGGACCCGCGTCGACGGCGGCGACGGCAGCAAGCCGCTCGCCGTCACCGTTCAGTTGTCGGACCGAGCCGACTTCTCCAACCTGCTGGTCAATCAGAGTCTAAGCGCCGATCCGGGCTGGGACTACACCGTGCGCCACAAGGTCACCGGCCTGGCCGCCGCAAGCTTCTACTATTACCGCTTCCTCACCGGCAACGCGGTCAGCGCCACCGGCCGCACCAAGACCGCGCCCGCCGCCGGCAGCGCCCCATCGCAGCTGAAGTTCGCCTACATCACCTGCCAGGACTGGAGCGTAAACCACTGGGGCGCCTTCGACGAAATCGCCCAGTTGGATCTGGATTTCGTCATGCATGTCGGCGACTACATCTACGAAACCGTCGGCGCCGGCTTCCAGACCGGCGGCAACGAAAACCGCCACCCGCCGCTGACCCTGCCCAACGGCACCGTGCGCGCCGACGGCGCGATCTATGCCACCACGCTGGCCGATTACCGCTACCTGTACAAGAGCTACCGCGCCGATCCGCGCATCCAGGCGGTGCACGCCACCTTCCCGGTGATCTCGATCTGGGACGACCACGAGTTCTCCGACGACTGCTGGCAGGACAGCCAGGTCTACTATCCGGGCGAGGACGACACCCCCAACACGCCGCGCCGCCGCAACGCCAACCAGGCCTGGTTCGAATACACCCCGGCGGACGTCAGCATCGACTTGTCCAATCCCTCGTTCCAGAACATCCAGATCTACCGCAGCTTCAACTTCGGCAACCTAGCCACGCTGGTGATGACCGACCAGCGGCTGTACCGCGCCGACCATATCATCTCCGAGGACTCGGTGCCCAACACCGGCCTGGCCAATATCGGCAGCCGCTACTTCGTGCCGCAGGAGCTGCTATCGGCTACCGAAACCGCCAAGATCGCCGCGGCCGGCGGCGACCTGCAGCCGGTATCCATCCTCGGCGACAGCCAGCGCATCTGGTGGCAGCAGCAGATGCAGGGCGCAGCCGGCGCCTGGAAGCTGTGGGGCAACGAGGTGTCCCTGCTGCGCATGGGCGTGGATGGCACCCAGGCGGTGGCCGGCATGCTGGGGCAGGGACTGGCTCCGGCGCTAGCGCAAAACTTCGGCCTGAACCTCAGCCCCAGCCAACAGCAGCAGCTGAACGGCGCGCTGTATCTGGACCTGAAGGCCGCCGACGTCAGCGGCGCCACCCCGGTGCTGAGCTACGCCAACACCCAGCCGCAGCTGGCCAGCTTCAGCGCCGCAATCAGCGCGCCGGTATTCGCCGCTGCGCTGAAGGCGGCGCTGGACGCCAACCTGCCGCCGACGATGCTGCTGAACAAATACATCCTCAACGCCGACCAGTGGGACGGCTACAACGCCGAGCGCAAGGCGTTGATGGCCTTCCTGAAAAACAACAACATCGGCAACGTGGTGGGCATCACCGGCGACATCCATGCCTTCTTCGCCGGACAGGTGTATGACGATTTCGACTTGGCCAGCCCGACGCCGGTGATGGTGGACCTGGTCACCGCCGGCATCTCCAGCAACTCGCTGTTCAGCTACTTCAAAAACGTGGTGGACACCGTGCCGACCTTCGCCAAGGCCAAGCCGCTGGTCTATACCACCGTCAACGGCCAAGTGGTCAACACCTTCACCGCCACGCTGCAAACCTTCAATCCCTGGCTGAAATACGCCGACAGCGACGCCCAAGGCTACGCAGTGGTGACGCTGACGCCGGCCAAGCTCAGCTGCACCTTCCACAAGATGGGCAAGCTGGCCAAGGGCACGGCGCCGTCGCCAGCCACCGTCAGCAAACAGACCGTGGAGGTGATGTCCGGCACGCCCGCCGTCAACGTGCTCTGAGACGCCGCGCGCCAACCCGCGCCGCCGCCGGCCACCCGACCGGTGGTGGTTTCAGGAAAGATTTGCGCTAGTACATTTCGTCACAAAATACCCGCGATCCATCCTGGTTTTTCACAATCGTTTTATACCTTCTCTGGTAGCATCCATGCCCTGAGCCGGGGCATACCCGGCAATAAACCGACACAATGCTCTCTAGTCCGGCCCGGACATGGCAACGGCTGCGCGAACGCTGCCGCGGCGATTTTCCGCATCGCCGCCAAGCAGCGCCGACTCCCGTTCCAGAGTTGTCATAATACAAGCGGGCCGCCGCGCCATCCGGCAGCGGCCCGCCGGCACAATCATATAAAACCGGAGAGGCCAGATGACCACCGCTGTCCGTCATTTCATGCCCGCCACCGCCCGGCGGCTGATTCCCAATCGCTGGGATCTGATCGCGTTTCCGCTGATCTTGGGCTTCTTGCTGATGGCCACCAGCGGCATCCGCGCCACCTGGGCGCCCATCACCGCGCTGCAGACCATCCCGATCACGCTGGACCCCGGCAATCTGCCCGAATACGCGCTGCGCACCACCTTGCGCATGCTGGCGGCGATGGCCGCCGCGCTGGTGTTCACGCTGATCTACGGCACGCTGGCGGCCAAGAGCCGCCGCGCCGGCCTCTTGCTGGTGCCGATACTGGACATCCTGCAGTCGGTGCCGGTGCTGGGCTACATCTCCTTCACCGTCACCTTCTTCCTGGCGCTGTTCCCCGGCCGGGTGCTGGGCGCCGAGTTCGCCGCCATCTTCGCCATCTTCACCAGCCAGGCCTGGAACATGACCTTCAGCTTCTACCAGAGCCTGCGCACCGTGCCGCGCGATCTGGAAGAAGTGTCGGTCAACCTGCGCCTGTCGCCATGGCAGAAGTTCTGGAAGCTGGAGGTGCCGTTCTCGATGCCCGGCATGATCTGGAACATGATGATGAGCATGTCCGGTGGCTGGTTCTTCGTGGTGGCGTCCGAAGCGATCACCGTCGGCGACAAGACCGTCACCCTGCCCGGCGTCGGCTCCTACCTGGCGCTGGCGATTCAGGACAAGAACCTGGCTGCGGTCGGCTGGGTGATTCTGACCATGACCGTGGTGATCCTGATTTACGATCAGTTCCTGTTCCGGCCCATGGTGGCCTGGGCCGACAAATTCCGCCTGGAAGACACCGCCAGCCAGTCGGCGCCGGAATCCTGGGTGCTGAACCTGATCCAGCGCACCCGCTTCATCCAGCAACTGCTCAAGCCCTTCGGCAAGCTGATCAAGACCGCCGCCCGGCTGCGGCTGAACCTCAGCCTGCCCAGGGGCATCCATTCCGAGGCGCACACCCCGGTATCGCGCGGCATAGACGTGGTGTGGTGGCTGCTGGTCGGCCTGGTCGCGCTCTACAGCGCCTACACCCTAGTCCATTTCATCGCCAGCGAAGTCGGCGTCGCCGAAGTGCTGCGGGTGCTAGGCCTGGGCCTGATCACCCTGGTGCGCGTGTCCCTGCTGATCGTGGTGGCGTCGGTGATCTGGGTGCCGCTGGGCGTGCTGATCGGCCTGCGCCCGGCGCTGGCGGAGAAGATCCAGCCGCTGGCGCAATTCCTGGCCGCTTTCCCGGCCAACCTGCTGTTCCCGGTGTTTGTGGTATTCATCGTCCACTTCAAGCTCAACCCCGACATCTGGTTGTCGCCGCTGATCGTGCTGGGCACCCAGTGGTACATCCTGTTTAACGTGATCGCCGGCGCCAGCGCCTTCCCCAACGACTTCCGCGAGGCGGCGGCCAACTTCCGCATCCGCGGCTGGCAATGGTGGAAGACCATCATGCTGCCGGGTATCTTCCCCTACTACGTCACCGGCGCGATTACCGCCTCCGGCGGCGCATGGAACGCCAGCATCGTGTCCGAATTCGTATCCTGGGGCAACGACAAGGTGGTGGCCCACGGCCTGGGCGCCTACATCGCGCAGACCACCGCCGCCGGCGACTACCCCAAGATCCTGCTCGGCATCGCCACGATGTCGCTGTTCGTGGTCCTGTTCAACCGTCTGCTGTGGCGCCCGATGTACGCCATCGCCGAAAACAAACTCCGTCTCAACTAAGGGGGCAAGCATGAGTATCGACAACACCACCCCGGGACAAGAAATCTTCAAGCTGAAGAACGTCTGCCGCGGTTTCGCCAAGGGCAACGACGAGATCCAGGTGCTGGACGACGTCAACCTGACGCTGCACGAGGGCGAGATCGTCGGCCTCTTGGGCCGCTCCGGCTCCGGCAAGTCCACGCTGCTGCGCATCATCGCCGGCCTGATCCAGCAAAGCGGCGGCGAAGTCAATTACCGCGGCAAGCCGCTGACCGGCCCGGCCGAGGGCGTCGCGATGGTGTTCCAGACCTTCGCGCTGTTCCCCTGGCTGACCGTGCTGCAAAACGTCGAAGCCGGCCTGGAGGCGCTGGGCGTGGAGGCCAAGGAGCGCCGCAAGCGCGCGCTGGCGGCCATCGACCTGATCGGCCTGGACGGCTTCGAGAACGCCTACCCGCGTGAGCTGTCCGGCGGCATGCGCCAGCGCGTCGGCTTCGCCCGCGCGCTGGTGGTCAACCCGACCCTGCTGCTGATGGACGAGCCGTTCTCGGCGCTGGACGTGCTGACCGCCGAAACGCTGCGCACCGACATGCTGGACCTGTGGAGCGAAGGCCAGCTGCCGATCAAGTCGGTGCTGATCGTCACCCACAACATCGAGGAGGCGGTATTCATGTGCGACCGCATCCTGGTGCTGTCGTCCAACCCCGGCCGGGTGGTGGCCGAGATCAAGGTGCCGTTCCCGCATCGCCGCAACCGGCTGGACCCGGCCTTCCGCAAGATGGTGGACGACATCTACGCGCTGATGACCGCGCGCCGCAGCGCCCACACCCTGCACAAATTGCCGCTGGAAATCGGCAGCCATCTGATCGAAGTGTCGACCAATCTGATGGCCGGCCTGATCGAGGAAGTCGCGCAGGAGCCGTACTTCGGCAAGGCCGACATGCCGGAAGTGGCGGAAAAGCTGCTGCTGGAAGTGGACGACCTGTTCCCGGTGGCGGAAGTGCTGGAGCACTTGGGCTTCATCGAGCTGAAAGACGGCGACATGCTGCTGACCAACGCCGGCAAGCTGTTCGCCGACTACGGCACCCAGGAGCGCAAGGTGCTGTTCGCCGAGCACCTGCTGCGCAACGTGCCGATGGCCGCCCACATCCGCAAGGTGCTGCAGGAGCGGCCTGGCCAGCGGGCGCCGCGGCTGCGTTTCGCCCAGGAGCTGGAAGATTCGCTGTCCGACCAGGCGGCCGAAGAAACGCTGGACACCGTGATCAGCTGGGGCCGCTACGCCGAAATCTTCTCCTATAACGACCACACCGAAACCTTCAGCCTGGAAGACGTGGAAGGCGCGCTGTAAACCTTCCCCGCTAAGGAACATGCGGGCGCGCCGGCAACGGCGCGCCCGTTTTGCTTTAGCGCTATGGCCAGCCGCCGGGACAGGCTACAATCGGGCATCCCCACCCAGCCCCACGCCATGTACGGACGCCCGCTGCAAGACATCACCCGCCAGGACAGCCACCTGGCCCTCCTCACCGCCGCCGCCAACGAGCTGATGGCGCTGGACCGCGCCTTTAAGAAGCTGATCCCGCAGGGAATGGCTGAAGCCTGCCGCGCGGTGCGCATCCGCGACGACGAGCTGGTGCTGCACGCCGACAACGGCATCGTCGCCGCCCGGCTGCGGATGACCGCCCCCGGCCTGCTGCCGCAACTGGCCAGGCAGGGCTATCTCGCCAGCAAGGTCAAGGTGAAAGTGGTGCTCAAACTGGTGCGGCCGAAAAAACCCAAAACGCTGGCCATCAGCGAAAACGCGCTGGACGGCATGGAGCAGGCCGCCGAAAGCATAGGCAACGCCGAGGTGCGCCAAGCGCTGGCCCGGCTGATCGCCCACCAGCGCCGCGGCTGAGCCGCATGCAAACCGTCTGAACGGCTTCAGCTATTCATCGAAGCGGAGTAAAGTGGCGGCTGAATTTTCCTACCCGGCCAATGGACACAGGACCGCCGCCATGTCAGACCCCGATAAGCTTACTTCCCCAGACGAAACCACGCCGCAAGACCCGTCGCGCCGCCGCCTGTTCGAAGGCCTGGCCGCCATCGGCGCCGCCAGCGTGCTGCCGGCAGTCGCAAGCGACAACGCCAAAGCGGCGCCGGCGGCCTCCGCCGGCCTGGACGCCAAGCTGCGCCACCATGTGAAGAACGTGGTGGTGATCTACCTGGAAAACCGCAGCTTCAACAACCTGTACGGCAACTTCCCCGGCGTGAAATACCCGCTGGCCGAGGCCGGCGCCGAAGCCTGTACCCAACTGGACCGCGACGGCAGCGCGCTGAAGACCCTGCCCAAGATCTGGGGCGGCATGGTGCAGCGCGGCCAGACCGTGGCCGGCAAGTACTACCTGATAGACGAAGACAAGATCAAGAACCTGCCCAACGGCCCCTTCCCGCTGCAGGACGCCGACGGCGAGCCGCTGCCGGAAGCCGTGGTCACCCGCGACCTGTGGCACCTGTTCTACCAGAACCAGATGCAGATCAACGGCGGCAAGAACAACCAGTTCGCCGCCTGGGCCGACTCCGGCGGCCTGGTGATGGGCTACTACGGCGAAACCGCCAAGAACCTCAACCAGTGGCAGATCGCCCGCCACTACACGCTGTGCGACAACTTCTTCATGGCGGCCTTCGGCGGCTCCTACCTCAACCACCAGTTCCTGATCTCGGCCCGCACGCCGGAATACTTCAACGCCGCCACCAGCCCGGCCAAGGGCAAGATCGCGGTGCTGGACGACGGTCCGCAGGGCCACCGGCTGAGCGTGAAAGAACCCGGCTCGGCGATGGACGGCCCGCCCAAGTTCGTCAACAACGGCGCCATCACTCCGGACGGCTACGCGGTCAACACCATGGCGCCGCCGTTCCAGCCCAGCTACGTCAAGCCGGCCGAAGGCGGCGACCCGCGCTACGCCGACCCGGCAAACCACAATACCCTGCCGCCGCAGACCTACGACACCATAGGCGACCTGCTGTCGCGCAAGAATGTCGACTGGGCGTGGTACGGCGGCAGCTGGCAGGCGGCGCTGGACGGCAAGGGCGGCCCCGACGCCCCCAACTTCCAGTACCACCACCAGCCGTTCAACTACTTCAAGAGCTTCGCGCCCGGCACCCAGGCCCGCGAGCGGCACCTGCGCGACGGCGGCCTGGGCGACAGCCCGATCAGCAACCGCTTCATCGCCGACGCGGTGGCAGGCAAGCTGCCGGCGGTGGCCTTCTACAAGCCGCAGGGCAATCTCAACATGCACGCCGGCTACTCCGACGTGGAAAGCGGCGACCGCCACGTCGCCAACATCCTGCAGCACCTGATGAGCGGCCCGCAGTGGAAGAACATGGTGGTGATCATCACCCACGACGAGAACGGCGGCTGGTGGGACCACGTGGCCCCGCCCAAGGGCGACCGCTGGGGCCCGGGCAGCCGCATCCCGGCCATCATCGTGTCGCCGTTCTCCAAGAAGGGCCATGTCGACCACACCTTCTACGACACCACCTCCATCATCCGCTTCATCAGCCGCCTGCACGGCCTGCCGGAGCTGGAGGGCGTCAAGGTGCGCAACGCCGCCTTCCGCGAGCGCGGCGCCCAGCCGCCGGGCGACCTGACCGGCGCGCTGCAGTTCTAAAGACGCGAGATAGCCGCAAAAAGCCCGCCGCTGCCGGGCTTTTTGCTGGTTTCTGCTATATTCGCTGCCTTCACCGCACCAGGGCTCCGCCATGAAAATCCTCCCCCTTCTCCCTAGCGCCATGCTGCTGGCGCTGCTGTCCGTCCAAGCGCAAGCCTGCGGCGACGAAGCCGCGCTATACAGCCGCAGCTACGATCAGTGCATGGAGCAAGCCGCCTCCACCGCCGCCATGCAGGACTGCATAGCCGCCGAACACGCCGGCCAGGACAAGCTGCTGAACGACAACTACAAGAAGCTGATGGCCGCGCTGACCGCGCCGCGCCAGCCGCAACTGCGTGAGGCGCAACAGCTGTGGCTGCGCTACCGGGACGCCAACTGCCGCCTGTACGCCGACCCCGCCGGCGGCACCGCCGCCGCGCTGGCCGCCGCCGACTGCGCGCTAGCCGCCACCGCCGCGCGCGCCGTCGAACTGGCCAAGCTGATGCCCGAGCAGCACTGAAACTATCTTCTCAGGAAATAACTTCCAAGGAAGATAGTTATGTGCCATGATGAGCTCATGGACAAGATAGACCTGATACTCGCGCAATGGCGGCAGGCCCGGCCGGATCTCGACTGCGCCAGCATGGCGGTGATAGGCCGGTTGGGCCGGCTGGTCAGCCACCTTGAGAAAACCCTGGCCGACAACTTCGCCCGCTTCGGCCTGAAGGACGGCGAATTCGACGTGCTGGCCACGCTGCGCCGCGCAGGCGACGACGGTCAGCTGTCTCCCACCGAGCTCTACACCAGCCTGCTGCTCACCTCAGGCGCCATCAGCAAGCGGCTGGACCGGCTGGAAGCCGCCGGCTGGGTGCTGCGCCAACCCCATCCAGACGACCGCCGCGCCATGCGGGTTCAACTGACCGCCAGCGGCAGAGCGCTGGTGGACCAAGCGCTGGAAGCCCACCTCGCCACCCAGGAAGCCGCGCTCGCCGCGCTGGCGCCGGAACAGCGCGCCCAACTGGCGGCGCTGCTCAAGCAGTGGCTGCAGGGCTTCCCCGGCGAAACGACCGGCTGATCCTTCCCTCCACCTGTTTCCCACCCCTGACGCCGCGGCGCCAGCCGCCCCCGGCTTGCCCGCCGTCCGCGCCGCAAGGAGAAAACGATGGCTTATCACCTGCATCAAGACCGCCGGCTCTACTACATGGAGTGCGGCGACGGCATACCGGTCTTGCTGCTGCACGGCATCTGCAACAGCGGCCGCGCCTGGCTGCCTCAGCTGCCGGCGCTGAACGCCGCCGGCTATCGCGCCATCCTGCCCGACCTGGCCGGCCACGGCGCCTCCGCCTCCTTGAACCAGCCTTACGGCGTGCCCGAGCTGGCGGCGGACTGCCTGGCCCTGCTCGACCATCTGCGGATAGCCGCGGTCTATGTCGTCGGACTGTCGCTGGGCGGCATGGCGGCGCAGCAGCTGGCGCTGGCCGCGCCAGAGCGCGTGCGCAGCCTGACCGTGGCCAACAGCTTCTGCTCCACGACCGGCGCCGAGGCCCAGGCGCTGCTGGACGACTGGCGGCAGACGCTGCGCGGCGAAGACGGCCCCTTGCGGCGGCTGGAAGCCAGCTGGCCGCGCAATGTCAACGCCGCCTTCCGCGCCAGCGACGCCGGCCGGCAGCTGTATCTGCAATGGCACGCCCAGGCTGCCCAGGCCGACGGCCCCTCGCAAGCCTGGGTGTGCGAAGGACTGCGCTGCTTCGACATCTCTGGCCGCCTGTCCGCCATCCGCGCTCCCAGCCTGTATCTGAGCGCCGAATGCGACGCGGTGTCGCCGCCGGAAATTGGCCGATGGATGGCCGGCCAAGTGACCGGAGCGCGCCATATCAGCCTGGCCGGCGCCGCCCATGTCGCCAACATCGACAGCGCCGACGCCTTCAACGCCGCCCTGCTGGCCTTCCTGCAAACGCACTGAAGCGGAGCCCAAATGTCCTCGATCCCACTCGCCCGCCCGCTGGGCCTGACTCTGGCCATCGTGATGGTCGGCCTCAATCTGCGCCCCGGCCTGGCCGCCATCGGTCCCTTGCTGGAGCCTATCCGCGCCGCCACCGGCATCCGCTTCAGCGAAGCCGCCCTGCTCACCACGCTGCCCATCGCCGCCATGGGCGCCGGCGCCTTCGCCGGCCACCGGCTGGAGGCCCTGCTGGGCGCGCGCCTAGGCGTGCTGCTGGCGCTGCGGATGATCCTGCTGTCCTGCGCGCTGCGCTGCTGGCCCCCAGCTACGCCGGCCTGCTCGCCACCGCGCTGCTGGCCGGCGGCGGCATCGCGCTGGCGCAAGCGCTGCTGCCCGGCCTGATCAAGCGCCACTTCCCGCAACGGGTATCGCTGCTGATGGGTCTCTACGTCACCGCCATCATGGGCGGGGCCTCGCTGGCCGCCGCCGGCGCGCCGTGGCTGGCGCGGCACAGCGGCCAATGGCAGCTCGGCCTGGCGGCGTGGGCCTTGCCCGCCGCGCTGGCCGGCGTTTTCTGGTGGCGGCATGCTCCGGCCGCCACGTCCTCAGCCTCCCCCTCCGCGCCAGCCGCGCCCTTTTCCCGCCTGCCGCGCGCCTGGCTGCTGGCCGGCTATTTCGGCCTGGGTACCGCGGTCTACACCTGCTCGCTGGCCTGGCTGCCGCCCTTCTTCGTGCAGCTGGGCTGGAGCGGCCAGCAAGGCGGCTTGATGCTTAGCTACATGACCGCGATGGAGGTGGTGGCCGGCCTGGCGCTGCCGCTGCTCTCCGCCCGCCATGCCGATCTGCGCGGCTGGCTGGCATTGACGCTGTGCTGCACGCTCGCCGGCCTGCTGGGCATGGTGGCGCAGCCTGGCGGCCCGATGCTGCTGTGGGTGGGGCTTCTGGGGCTGGGCGTCGGCGGCCTGTTCCCGCTGAGCATGATCCTGACGCTGGGCCATCTGGACGACAGCCGCGACGCCGGGCGGCTGGCAGCCTTCGTTCAGGGCGTCGGTTATCTGATAGCCGCCTGCGCGCCGTTCGCCGCCGGCTGGCTGCGCGACCTCACCGCCAGCTTCCAGCTGGCCTGGCTGGCGCTGGCGGCCGCAGTGGCGCTGTTGCTGCTGCTGACCAGCGCTTTCGCGCCGCAAGGCTATCGCCGGGCGATGCTGCGCGGCTGAGCGCGGGGGATGCCGGGCGCTGGCCGGCTGTGCCATGATATGGGCATTGCCGGCCGCGTCCCCCCAAACGGGCCGGCCTCGCCGCTCTTTCGGAGATTCCATGGCCCTGATCCGTTTCTGCCTGCTGTTGACGCTGTGCCTGCCGGCGCTGGCCGCCGAGCCCCGCGCCAACCCGTCGCCGGCCGACAGCGCCCGCACCCTGGTGCTGGACAACCGCCCGATCTTCCTGTTTCTGGCCAATCAGGCCAGCCTCGGCCCGGAGCAACGGCTGCAGCGCACCTTGGAGCGCATCCGCGAGCTGACGCCGGACGATCTGCAGCAACCGGTGCAAACCGCGCCGCTGGCCGACAGCCATCTGCGCGGCATCGCCGTCAGCATCCACGGCCGGCCCTTGTTCACCATACTGGAGGACGACCTCGACCCCGGCGACCAACTGACGCTGGAGCAGGCCGCCGCCCGGGCGCAGGCCAGACTGAACGAGCTGCGCCAAGCCGCGCTGGAACAACGCTCGCCGCGGCAGATCGCCCTGTCCGTGCTGTTGGCGCTGCTGGCCGCCGCCGTGTTCGCCGGCGCGCTGTATCTGATCGCCCGCGGCCGCAGCGCCTCGCGCCGCCGGCTGCACCTGCAGCCGATAGGCCGGTTGCCATGGCTGAGCGGCAGGTTCGACCTGCGCCATTTCCTGCGCTCCGCCGAATGCCAGCTGGTGGACATCACCGCGCTGCTGTGCGCGCTGTTCGCCGGCTATATGTGGCTGAGCTACACCCTGGGACTCTTCCCTTACACCCGGCCGCTGGGGCGCAAGCTGGGCAACTCCTTCTATCAGCTGCTGGCGACCATCGCCGACGACATTCTGTCGGCGCTGCCGGGGCTGGCCACCGTGGCGGTGATCTTCCTGCTGACGCGGCTGATCGGACGCGGCCTGGCGCTGCTGTTCGGCGCGGTGGAGCGCGGCCAGCTGGAGCTGCCCGGCCTGCACGCCGAAACGGTGGGCGCCACCCGCCGGCTGGCTTCCGTCATCCTGTGGCTGTTCGCGCTGATCGTCGCCTACCCCTACCTGCCGGGTGCCAACAGCGACGCCTTCAAGGGCGTCAGCGTGTTCTTCGGCCTGATGGTGACGCTGGGCTCGGCCGGCGTGATGAACCACGCGATGAGCGGCCTAGTGCTGATCTATGCCCGCGCGCTGCGGCGCGGCGACTATGTGCAGCTTGGCGAGGTGGAAGGCACGGTCAGCGAGCTGTCGGCGCTGTCCACCAAAATCCTCACCAGCCAGGGCTACGAAATCACCATTCCCAACGCGGTGGCGGTGGGCGGCAAGGTCAGCAACTACAGCCGCCACGGCGAAGGGCCGGGCGCCATGATCTCCACCCGCGTCACCATAGGCTACGACGCGCCGTGGCGGCAGGTGCAGGCCATGCTGGAGCTGGCTGCGCGCCGCTGCCCGGGGGTGGACCCCGCCTGCGCGCCGCAGGTGCGCAAGCTGTCGCTGCAGGACTTCTACATCGAATACGAGCTGCAGCTGCGCGCGCTGCCGGAACACCAGCCGCCGGTGGTGCGCGACGCGCTGCACGGCGAAATCCTGGACGCCTTCAACGAATTCGGCGTGCAGATCCTGTCGCCGCACTTCACCGAACAGCCGGCAGAGCCGGTGGTGGTGCCGCCCGAACGCTGGCGCGCGCCGCCTGCCCGACAATAGCCAATCCGTACGCGGACAGTCTCTGGCCGCAGGCTGCGCTTTGGTTTAAGCTGGAACCAATCTGAAAAACGAGAGCAAACAGGGCCATCCGTCATGAACGTGAAAGAATACATGCAGCAGTTGGGCAAGGCCGCGCGCAAGGCTTCGCGCCTGCTCGCCCGCGCCGACACCAGGCAGAAGAACGACGCGCTGATCGCCATCGCCGACGCCATCGTCCGCGATCAGGACAAACTGCTGGCCGCCAACCGGCGGGACCTCGACGCCGCGCGCCTGGCCGGCCTGGACGCGGCGATGCTGGACCGGCTGACGCTGTCCGCCAATGGCGTGCTGGCCATGGCCGACGGCCTGCGCCAGATCGCCGCGCTGCCCGACCCGGTGGGAGAAGTGAGCGAGATGGCCTACCGCCCGTCCGGCATCCAGCTGGGCAAGATGCGGGTGCCGCTGGGCGTGGTCGGCATCATTTACGAGGCCCGCCCCAACGTTACCGCCGACGCCGCCGGCCTGTGCCTGAAATCGGGCAACGCCACCATACTGCGCGGCGGCTCGGAAGCCTTCCACAGCAACCAGGCCATCGCCGCCTGCGTGCACGAGGGGCTGAACGCCGCCGGCCTGCCGGCCGAAGCGGTGCAGGTGCTGGAAACCACCGACCGCGCCGCGGTGGGCGAACTGATCGCCATGCCGGAATACGTAGACGTGATCGTGCCGCGCGGCGGCAAGGGCCTGATCGCCCGCATCAGCAGCGAAGCGCGGGTGCCGGTGATCAAGCACCTGGACGGCAACTGCCACGTCTACATCGACGACACCGCCAATCCGGACAAGGCCTTCAGCATCGCGCTGAACGCCAAGACCCACCGCTACGGCACCTGCAACACCATGGAAACGCTGCTGGTGCACACCGCCTTCGCCGAATTCATCCTGCCGCGGCTGGCCGAGGCCTACTGGGAAAAAAGCGTGGAGCTGCGCGGCTGCGAGCGCGCCCGCGCCATCCTGGGCGATCAGGTCAAGACCGCCACCGACGATGACTGGGCCAGCGAATACCTGGCGCCCATCCTGGCGGTGAAGGTGGTGAAGGACATCGACGAAGCCATCGAGCACATCAACCACTGGGGCAGCCACCACACCGACGCCATCGTCAGCGAAGACTACGGCCGCGCGCGCCGCTTCCTGCGCGAGGTGGACTCCGCCAGCGTGATGGTCAACGCCTCCACCCGTTTCGCCGACGGCTTCGAATACGGCCTGGGCGCGGAGATAGGCATCTCCACCGACAAGATCCACGCCCGCGGCCCGGTCGGCCTGACCGGCCTCACCAGCCAGAAGTGGATCGTGCTGGGGGATGGGCAGATCCGGCAGTAAGTCGGCGTCTTAAACTGCCCCGCCGCCCCTCTCCCCGCGCCTGGCCCTCTTTGGGACGGGATTGGGAAAGAGGGGCGCAAATGCAGATCCTGCTCGCGGGGAAGGTCTGAGCAAGCCGCAGACCTTCCCTCGATCCCGCATCCGCGGCGCCTGGCGGGACGCCGGACATCGCCGGCCGCATGATCACATCGATGATTTAAGCTGCAACTGCAGTTGCCCCATGTCCAGAATTGCCTCCCCCCGGTTCAACACGCCGGCGCCCAGCAAACCATCCACCTCTTCCTCCCCCTTAGCCTTGAGCGCGGCGTTGATGCCTGCCAGATCAAAGGTGGCAACCTTCTCCTGCCTCATCACGAATCGTGGTCCCAGCTGCAGGCGGTCCAGCAGATAGATATTGCTGTCGACGCTGCCGCCTATGCCCTCAACCTTGCCGCTGCCGGGCTGTTTGACCAGGTGGAACTTGGCCGCATGCGCATCGTCGGTGGACAAGGTGCCCCCCGCGGCAGAGTCGAGGACGAAGCGGCCGCTCACCCCGTTGATCGTCCCTTCCACCGTCAACTGCGCCTCCCCGATCGGATTGAGCGGCAACACCTCATACTCAGCGGATGGCATGGCTGCATTGCCTGATCGCAACTGTCGCCTGGAATAATCGAGCACCGCATGCTGCGTCCGGAGCACGTCCATGCCAATCACGCCATCCACAGCCGCCACGCCATCCTCCGCCAGGCCATGGTTGATCGCGGAAAAATCGGTCAGATAGACTTTCAGCTTGCTTGCCGCCGGCTGCCCGCCCCATTCCAGGCGATTGCCGGCGACTTGTTTCACCGAGGTTGCGCCTGCCGATCCATTGCTTTTGCTGACCTCCCCATCCTTTTCCAGGCCAAAGCGAGCCGCCTGGGTACGGCTGACGCATGTGATGCGCGCTCCGGTGTCGAGCAAGAAACGTCCTTCGATACCGTTGAGCCGGGCGGTTACCGCGACGAAACCATTGGCCTGCGGCATCACGGGCACGGCTGCCTGGATCTGCGGCTGATCCGCGGCAGCCGGAGCAGGCTGCGCCGACGCAGTGCTGGCGAGCGTCGCCAATGCCAGCGCAACCAGCAACGATGTCTTTGCTTTCATCAATGTTCCTCTTCTTTTTTATTGGCCGGCCCCAGGCCAACAGCCGCTTGGCTTGGCTAGCCATTGAAGGTAGGCCGGTTGGTGTGAATCGCGGCGAAAATCCGCAGCGGCCATCGCGGGATCAGCACAGGTCCGACGCCTTCTCCGATGCCGGCCTCGGGCGGCCGGTCGGACAAGCGCCATCAGCCGCGTCCTGATAATTAGCAAGCAAATGGTAGGAAGCAGATATTGATGCCAAGGTCATCGATTTCAAGTCATCGCAAAATATTCTCGATTATCGATAAGCATTCGGAAACAAGACGTTCAAGGCGTTTCGCGCCATAATCGCGCTTTGCTTTCACGCCCGCCTTGTCAAAATGAAAACCCTGAACAACCAAGACCTCGCCGCGCTGTCCGCCCAGGCCGCCTGTGCCCCGCGCCTGCGCGCCCACCACAATATCCATAGCGAGCTGGACGACGTTATCCAGCGCCTGGCCATCGCCATGGAGCCGGACACTTATGTCCGTCCGCACCGCCATCCGGGCAGCCCGGAACTGCTGATCGTTCTATCCGGCGCGCTGGACTGGATCGAGTTTGATGCCGCGGGCGAAACCGTGGTCGCCCGCTACCGCCTGGGCGAAGGCGGCGTGCGCGTGTTCGAGGCGCCGGCGAACACCTGGCACTCGGTGGTGTCGCTTGAACCGGGCAGCGTGGTGTTCGAAGTGAAGCGCGGCCCTTATCAACCGATCCCGGCCACCGACCTGGCGGAATGGTCGCCGGCCGAAGGCGACGCCCGGGTGGCCGGGATGCTGGCCTTCCTGCGCCGCGCGCAGCCGGGCGAACGCTTCGCGTAATATCGCTTAACATCTTGCCGCGCGGGCAGCCGGAACCCCGGCCGCCCGCCGGCCACCAACAAGGCATCGCCACTCAGCCAGAAGCGCCACACCGATGCCGAAGTTCCGCCTGTTGCTATCCCTTGTCCTGTCCCTGCCCTTGCTCGCCTGCACCACGCCGCTGCGCGCGGCCACCACCGGCCCCGCGCTCGACTCATCCCGCCCGCCCGCCCAACTGACCGATTGCCTGCAGCAGGGCCTGCAAAAATTGCACATCCCCAACGACTTCATCGAACGGCGCGACGCCAGCGATGGCAGCCACAGCCTGGCGATGCGCAATCCGGCCAGCGACGCCTCCGGCACCCGGGTCGAGATTCTGCCGCAGGCTGATGGCAGCCGGTTGCAAATCCAGCTGAACGGCCTGCCGCTGAGCCCGGCCTGGAAGCGGCTGATCCACAGCTGCAGCGGCAAGAAGCTGTGAACAAGTCGGAAAAACCCTTCCCCCCTGTGGATAGTCTGGATAAAACTGGATAACTCTGTGTAAAACCACTCTTAAATCGTGACATTTCGTGACCGATCTGTGGATAAAAAAACCATCCACAAGCACCTGTGCACAGTGTGGATAGTTCCGGAACAAGCTGTGGACAAACTTGACAGCGCTCAGACGGCGCGGAACGCCGCCGCGGTTTACACTGTCGGCTTACCACCCAACCATGGATGCATCCGATGCCAGCAGCCTCCCATCCGAAGTACGACCAGCACTACGCCGACGGCAAGGCCCGCCGCCAGAGCTGTCCCCGCGCCAGCCAGGCCGATTGCCCCCTGGCGGCCGACCGCGACGTGGTGGCGCTGGTGGAGTCCACCTCCCAGGGCAGGGTGCCGGCGCTGGCACCGCTGCGCTACGCCCGCATGCGCGCCTCGCCGTTCGCCTTCTTCCGCGGCATGGCGATGATCCAGGCCGCCGATCTGGCCGCCGGTCCCGATAGCGGCCTTCGCTTGCAGATCTGCGGTGACGCCCATTTGATGAACTTCGGCTTCTTCGCCTCGCCGGAGCGGCAATTGGTGTTCGACATCAACGATTTCGACGAAACCCATCCCGGTCCGTGGGAATGGGACGTCAAACGACTGGCTGTCAGCCTGGTGCTGGCCTCGCGCAGCCGCGGCTTCAATGCCGGCGAGGCGCGCGCCACCGTGCTGCGGCTCGCCGAAACCTACCGCCGCCGCCTGCACGCCTTCTCGCAGATGAGCCAGCTGGAACTGTGGTATTGCCGGGTGGGCTTCGAGGAGCTGCTGTCGCACGCGCCGGACGAGGCGACGCGCCAGCAATTGCAGAAAGTGGCCGACAAGGCGCGCAGCCAGACCCAGGAACGGCTGCTGCCCAAGATGACGGAAAACGAGGACGGCGGCCTGCGCCTGCGCGACAACCCGCCGGTGATCTTCCACCTGGACCAGGCCGGCGGCCCGCTAGCGGCCTGCGACGACTGGCTGGGCGACGACAGCCTGGCCAAGGTGCAGGGCATGCTGAACCGTTACATCGCCACCTTGAAGGAAGACCGCCGCGAACTGCTGCAGCGCTTCCGCCTGGTGGACGTGGCCTTCAAGGTGGTGGGGGTGGGCAGCGTCGGCACCCGCTGCCTGGTGCTGCTGCTGCAGGACGACTACGACCAGCCGCTGTTCCTGCAATTGAAAGAGGCGAGGCCATCGGTGCTGGAAGCCTTCACCCAAGAGTGCGTGCACGGCAACCAGGGCAAGCGGGTGGTGTTCGGCCAACGCCTGATGCAGGCGACCAGCGACCTGTTCCTGGGCTGGACCCACTGCGCCGACGACCGCCACTTCTACATGCGCCAGCTGCGCGACATGAAGGGCGCGCCGGCGCTGGAAACCTTCGCCAGCGCCGGCGAGCTGGCCAGCTACGGCCAGGCCTGCGCCTGGACGCTGGCGCGCGCCCATGCAAAATCGGGCGGCTGCGCCGCCGAAATCGCCGGCTATCTGGGCGAAAGCGACAAGTTCGACCAGGCGCTGGCCGACTACGCCCAGGCCTATGCCGACCAGGTGGAGGCGGACTACCGGCTGTTCGACGCCGCCATCCAGAGCGGCCGTTTGCCGTGCGCGCCGGCAACACGTTGACATAAGGGAAACTTCCAATTTTGATTTTCTTACTCTGAACTAGACTGTAACCACAGAAACGCATAATCCAGTCGATGCCCGCCGCTGCAGTCATAGCGGGCATCGCCGCCTGCCAGGCGGCTTGTTCCTACCCCATCAGAGTATTGAAAATGCAGCTGAATACCCGCCTGATCATCATCATCGCCGCCAGCCTGCTGGCGCTGCTAGGCATCGCCACCGTGGCGCTGTTCTCCACCCGCGCCACCCTGCACCAGGAAAAACGCGAGCAAATCGTCCATCTGCTGAAAATGGCGGAGAACAGCCTCAGCCACTTCCAGCAACAGGAGGCCAAGGGCATGCCGCGCCAGGAGGCGCAGCGCCAAGCCATCGCCGCGCTCTCCGCGCTGAAAGTGGGAGACATCTATTTCTTCGGCCGCAACCGCGACAACCTGGTGCTGTTCCACCCCAGCAAGGACCGGGTGGGCAAAGTGGACATGGGCAGCAAGCTGCCCGATGGCCGCACCACGGTGCAGGCCTACGAGGAGGCGATGCAGCAGGACCACTACGGCGTGCTGACCATCCAGACCAAGCGCGCCGGCAGCGGCGCGGAAGAATTCCCCAAGCTCAACGGCGTGTTCCGCTTCGACCCCTGGGGCTGGACCATAGGTACCGGCATCTTCATCGACGACATCGACCAGCTGTTCTGGAGCGAGGCGCGCACGCTGCTGCTGGTGGCGGTGCTATGCATCGTGGTGCTGGGCGCGCTGGTGGGCTGGATGTCGCGCTCGATACTGAAATCGCTGGGCGGCGAGCCCAGCTACGCCGCCGAAGTGGTCAAGGCCATCGCTGACGGCGACCTCAGCCTGGCCATAGAGGTGAAAGGCGGCTCCGGCAGCCTGCTCGGCGCCATGCAGGACATGCAGGGCAAGCTCAGGCGGATGATAGAGGAGATAGGCCAGGCCACCCAGAGCATCAACCAATCCTGCCGCCAGTTGTCCAGCGACATGGACAAGGTGCATGAGGTGTCCGGCATCGCCAGCTCGTCCACCACCTCGGCCGCCGCCGCCATCGAACAACTGTCGGTCAGCATAGACCACGTCAGCGCCAGCACCCGCGACACCGAGAACGGCGCGCGCGACACCGCGCAACTGGCCGGCGAAGGCAAGACGCTGGCGGGCAACGCCGCCGACGGCATCCGCCAGATCGCCGACCAGATCCACAGCGCCAGCGACATGGTGGGGCAGCTGGCCGAGCGCAGCCGCAGCATCAGCAGCATCGCCGAAACCATACGCGACATCGCCAACCAGACCAATCTCTTGGCGCTGAACGCCGCCATCGAGGCCGCGCGCGCCGGCGAAATGGGCCGCGGCTTCGCGGTGGTGGCCGACGAGGTGCGCAAGCTGGCCGAACGCACCGCCAGCGCCACCGACGAAATCAGCAACATCGTGCAGGCGGTGATCAGCGAAACCGGCAGCGTGTCCAGCCACATGGATCAGATCCGCCCGGCGGTGCAGGCCGGCGTGGAACAGGTGCAACAGGCGGCGCAGACGCTGGAGTCCATCAGCCGCCAGGCCAGCAGCGCGCTGGAAAACGTCCACAACGTGGTGGTGGCGATGGGCGAGCAAAGCCAGGCCGGCACCAATATCGCCGGCAATGTGGAACAGGTGGCCGGCGTGGTGGAGGAGACGCAGAACTCGGTCAGCAACGCGGTGGAGGCGGTGCGCGACATCGACCAGCAGGCCGCCAATCTGCACCGGACGGTGGGCCGCTTCCGGCTGTAGGCGTCGCGGCACTTGCCGTCGCCGTTGCGACTGGCATAATGGATGCGGGCAAAAGCTCCATGACAGCAAGAAAAATACTGAGGACGGACAGGAACCCAGCACGCTCAGTGGAGAAAAGTATGTCTGATGCCCGCATGCCGGCAGGCCGCATCGAATGGCTGCAACACAGCAAGGCGAGGGATGTGGAACTCGCCTTCGCCGATGTCCACGGCTTCGCCCGCGGCAAGACCCTGCCCGCTTCGGCCTTCATCAAGGGCCAGCAGCTGCGCATCGCCCGCGCGGTGCCGCTGCAAAGCTGTATCGGCGAATTCCCCGATTACAGCTTCTATGGCGAACACGATCCGGACGTCACGCTCGTCCCGGATTATGACACCCTGCGTCTGGTTCCTTGGGCCAAGACGCCGCGGGCGCTGGTGATCTGCGACTGCGTCGACCACGACGGCGGCCTGTCGCCGCTGGCGCCGCGCTCCATCCTGAAACAGCTGCTGGCGCGCTACGCCGCCCACGGCTGGACCCCCATCGTGGCGCCGGAACTGGAGTTCTACCTGTTCGCCGCCCACGGCGACCCGGCTCAGCCATTCCAGCCGCCGGCGCTGCCCTGCGGCCGGCGCGAAACCGGCTTCGACGCTTTCGGCTTTTCCGCGCTGGGCGAACTGGAGGCCTTTTTCGACGAGCTGTACCAGGCGTGCGAGCTGTTGGGCATCGCCACCGACACCTGCGTGCACGAGATGGGTCCCAGCCAGTTCGAGATCAACCTCAAGCACGGCGACGCGCTGCAACTGGCCGACCACACCTTCCTGTTCAAGACCGCGCTGAAGGAAATCGCCCACCGCCACGGCCTGAGCGCGGTATGCATGGCCAAGCCGCTGCCCGGCCAGCCCGGCAGCTCGATGCACATCCACCAGAGCCTGGTGGACCGCCATGGCCGCAATGTGTTCAGCCAGGAAGGCGGCGAAGCCAGCCCGGCCTTCTTCGGCTTCATCGCCGGCCTGCAGCGCTACCTGCCCGAGCTGATGCCGCTGTTCTGCCCCAATCCCAACTCCTACCGCCGCTTCGTCAAGGGCATGGCGGCGCCGGTCAACCTCAGCTGGGGCCTGGACAACCGTTCGGTCGGCCTCAGGGTGCCGGTGTCCGGCCCGGAGGCGCGGCGGGTGGAAAACCGCCTGCCCGGCTGCGACGCCAACCCCTACCTGGCGCTGGCCGCCAGCCTGGGGGCCGGCCTGGCCGGCATCGAGCAGCGACTGACGCCGGACGAAGCGGCGCACGGCAATGTGTTCAAGCAGCAAGCCGCCAGCCTGCCGTCCACGCTGGACGCCGCCTGCGCCTCGATGGCGGCGGGACAGATAGGCGAGACGCTGTTCGGCGCCGACTTCTGCCGCGCCTATCTGGCGGTGAAGGAGGTGGAGCTGAACGACTACCACCGCCAGGTCACCACCTGGGAGCGGCAGTATCTGGGCTTGCTGGCCTGATCGCAGGCATGGCGTTTGGCAACCGTCTGGAGCCGCCAATGCAAAGGCGATGGAGTCCGCTGCGCGGACGATGATTTCCACGGCGGTTCCGCCCGCCGAACGGGTCAGGGGACTGTCTCGCCAGCCCCCTGACCACCCCGGGCGCCCCCTGCGGCCCGAGAAACCCCGACAAAACAGCCTTGCGTCAGGAAGCCGCCGATCAAAAAAACTGCGGCTTAAAGCCCCTGCCCCAAGGCTGTTTTGCCGGCACAGGCCAAAGAGGATATGGTGGCTGCCGACACGGCAATCCAATTGCATGCGTCTCCAACTGCAGGGCAACACTCGCTTGATTGCTCTGGATCAACACTCCTGCTCACTCCCGGCGAGACGCCGCCAGTCAAGCCGGGTTATGCTGAAGGCATCCCACCAAGTTGGTGTTTCTCGAAGGAGCTGCAGATGTACCGCCACATCATCGCCGCGATAGACGGCAGCAACAACTCCGACAAAGCCTTGCACGAGGCCATCCGTCTGGCCAAGTTCAGCGACGCCCGGCTGACGCTGGTGCACATCGCCAGCCTGCGCGATCTGGTCGTGGACAGCCTGGGCGTCTACGCCGGCGACCCCGGCTACGACCTGGCGCTGCAACAGGGCCAGGAGGCGCTGGCGCGCGCGCAGCAACTGGCGCGCAACGCCGGCCTCGTCAATGTGCTCAGCCATCTGGAGAAAAGCTGGGAAGGCGGCCACGACTTGGCTGACCTGCTGATAGGCTATGCCCGCGCGCAGCAGGCCGATCTGATCGTGCTGGGCACCCACGGCCGCAGCGGCCTTGCCCACCTGTTCATGGGCAGCTTCGCCCAGGACGTGCTGCGCCGCAGCCACTGCCCGTTGCTGATCGTGCGCAGCCAGGAAGATGAAGACATCAGCGTGGAGTGATCCCGCTCAGCGACGTACGGCATGCACGAAGAACTCGTGGTTGCCGTCGCCGCCCTTGATCGGGCTGTCGAACCAGGCCAGCACCCGCATGTTCTGCTCGGCCAGCACCCGGTTGATCTTGTCCTGCACCAGCGGATAGAGGCTGGCGTCGCGGACGATGCCGCCCTTGGACAATCCCTCCCGCCCCACTTCGAACTGCGGCTTGACCAGGCAGAGCAACCGTGCGCCCGGCTTGAGCAACGGCAGCGCCGATGGCAGCACCAGGCTCAGCGAGATGAAGGACACGTCGCACACCATCAGGTCGAAGCCGTCGCCATCATTGGCCGCCAGCAGCGCGGCGTGGTCCAGCGCGCGGGCGTTGACGCCCTCGAAATAGCGCACCCGCGCGTCGTCGCGCAAGCGCTGGTGCAACTGGTCGTGGCCGACATCCACCCCCACCACCCGGCGCGCGCCGGATTGCAGCAGGCAATCGCTGAAGCCGCCGGTGGACTGGCCGACATCCAGCGCGCTCCAGCCATCGACGCTCAGGCCGGCGGCTTTCAGCGCGCCCAGCATCTTCAGGCCGCCGCGCGACACATAGCGGTCCGCCGCATCGGCCACCACCGCGAATTCCGCGTGCGGCGGAAACTTCTGGCTGGGCTTGACAACCACCACGCCCTGATGGCTGACGCGGCCGGCGGCGATCAGGTTCTGCGCGGCGGTGCGCGACGCGGCAAGCCCTTGTTCCACCAGCAGAATATCGATTCGTATCATGCGCGCTCCCCGCGGCGGTTTGGCAATGAAACGCGACAGGGTGGAGAAGCCGCCGGGCGCTGTCAAGCGCCCGCGCCGCGCCGCCGCGATCCGGCCAATTGCGCCGCAAAGGTTTACAAGAAAATGCTAATAATGTTAATCTAAAAAACAATTGATTGATTTTATTCAATTATTCAATCGGATACAGCCTAAAATCCGGCGGTCGCCGCGCCTTCTCGACGACCGACCATGCAAACAGGCTGAGTCCGTCTGCCATCCGCCCGCAACTGCCGGGCAGCGCGGGACGCCACGGCTTTTACCGGCCCCGCCAGCGGCGCTCGACTCGAGTCGTCAATCTTCCCATCCCTATGCGACGACGCGCCTCGCGCGAGGCTTCGGCGTCGCCGCCATCCTGAGGAGCCCTGATGGTTTTACGACTATCGCTGTTATTCACCGTATTATTCGCCCTGTGGGGCGTGCTGGCGCCCGACCAGATGGCCTCGGCCACCGGCCAGTGGCTGAGCTTCACCATTTCCCGCTTCGGCTGGTTCTATCTGCTGTCGGTGTTCGGCTTCCTGGTGTTCGCGCTGTATCTGGCCTTTGGCCGCTTCGGCCACATCCGCCTGGGCAAGGAGGATGAGGAGCCGGAATTCTCGCGGCTGAGCTGGTTTTCCATGCTGTTTTCCGCCGGCATGGGCATAGGCCTGGTGTTCTGGGGCGTGGCCGAGCCGATCTCCCACTTCGCCACGCCGGCAAGCAGCGGCGTCGCCCCGCAATCGGCCGACGCCGCGCGCGCCGCGATGCGCCACGCCTTCTTCCACTGGGGCCTGCATCCGTGGGCGGTGTACAGCCTCACCGCGCTGGTGCTGGCCTACTTCAAGTTCAACCGCGGCCAGCCCGGCCTGATCAGCGCCGCCTTCCGCCCACTCTTGGGCGACAAGGTCGATGGCCCGATCGGCACCGCCATCGACGTGCTGGCGGTGCTGGCCACCGTGTTCGGCGTCGCCACCACGCTGGGCTTCGGCACGCTGCAGATCGAGAGCGGGTTGAAGATGCTGTTCGGCATCGCGCCGTCCACGCTGCTGACGGTGTCCATCGTGGCGATCGCCACCCTGCTGTTCCTGCTGTCCTCGCTGACCGGCCTGTCGCGCGGCATCAAGTGGCTGTCCAACCTCAACATCCTGCTGGCCATCCTGCTGTTCCTGGCGGTGGTGGTGCTGGGACCCACCGGCTTCATCTTCGACACCTTCACCACCACGCTGGGCGACTACCTGGGCAACCTCACCAGCACCAGCCTGCGCATGTCGCCGTTCAGCCAGGGCACCTGGATGGCCAACTGGACGCTGTTCTACTGGGCCTGGTGGGTGACCTGGGCGCCGTTTGTCGGCATGTTCATCGCCCGCGTCTCGCGCGGCCGCACCATACGCGAGTTCATCGTCGGCGTGCTCCTGGTGCCTGCGCTGGCCAGCTTCGTCTGGTTCTCCGCCTTCGGCGGCACCGCGCTGGACCTGCAGCTGTTCGCCGGCGCCGATCTGGTCGGCGCGGTGAAGAGCGACGTTTCCACCGCGCTCTACGTGATGTTCGACCACTTGCCCGGCGGCCGCCTGCTGTCCTTGCTGGCGATGACGCTGGTGATCATCTTCTTCGTCACCTCGGCCGACTCCGCCACCTTCGTGCTGGGCATGTTCACCAGCGGCGGCAGCCTCAACCCCAGCCACAAGGTCAAGCTGATCTGGGGCGTGCTGCTGGCCGCGGTGGCGCTGATCCTGCTGCAGAGCGGCGGCCTGAAGGGCCTGCAGGCGGTGCTGATCGTCAGCGCGCTGCCCTTCATGCTGATCATGATAGGCATGGCGGTGTCGCTGTACCGCGCGCTGGATGAGGAGGAGCGCGACGGCCGCAAGCGCGAGATCCGCCGCCTGCGCCAGCTGGAGGCGCTGGAGCGCCGCGAGCAGGGCTGAAAAGCTGGGCCGGGCCTGGGTTTGGTGCGATGATGTCTGTATTGAATCTAGCAGTGGAGGATGTATGGACACGCACCAACTGGACCCGATCGAAGTGCGCGTGCTGGGCGCGCTGGTGGAGAAGCAGGCGCTGACGCCCGACGCCTATCCGATGACGCTGAACGGCCTCTCCAGCGCCTGCAACCAGCTGACCAGCCGCGAACCGGTGATGCAGCTGTCCGACGCCGACATCAGCGCGGCGCTGGACGCGCTGATCGCCAAACGGCTGGTGGGCGAGAGGCTGCCGGCCGGCAGCCGCGTCGCCAAGTACGAGCACCGCCTCAGCTACGAGTGGAATATCGACGGCGCCAGGCAGGCGGCATTGGCCTTGCTGATGCTGCGCGGCCCGCAGACCGGCGCCGAGATCCGCACCCGCTCCGGCCGCATCTACGGCTTCTCCGGCGTGGACGAAGTGGAAACCGCCCTGGCGGCGCTGGCCGACAAATACCCGCCGCTGGTGCAGAAGCTGGAGCGCCAGCCCGGCGAACGCGAGGCGCGCTGGTGCCACCTGCTGTGCGGCGAGCCGCAGCTGGCGGAAACCGCCGCGCCCTGCGAGATGATAGACGTCGGCCTCACCGGCCGCGTCGCCGCGCTGGAGGCGGAGGTGGCGGCGCTGAAAGCCCGCCTGCTGTCGCTGGAGCAACATTTGGAGAGCTGAACTTGTTTTTTAGCAATTGGTCACTATCTGTTACTGCTTAAACAATTCCAGGAATGTGACCAATGAAACATCTGGCTTTCGCGCTGGCGCTGACCAGCCTGGCCGGCGGCGTCCATGCCGCCGACTACATCTTCGGCGCCGGCAACGGCACCCAGCAATTCGCCCGCACCCCCAACGGCCTGGGCCTGGGCCTCAATCTGGACTATCTGCACGATGACCACAAAGGCGGCGCCGGCGGCGCCGGCCTGGAGTTCGCGCTGCCGCTGGGCCCGCTGACGGTGGCCGCTGGCGGCAAGCTGATGGCGCTGTCGCCGGACAGCGGCTCCGCCACCGCCGCGCTGGTGGGCGGCCGCGCCAATTTCGAGATCGCGCCCAAGATCAATCTGTTCGGCCAGGCCTATTACGCGCCCGACAGTTTCGCCAGCGGCAGCGTCAACCGCGTCAGCGACTATTCCGCCGGCGTGCGCTGGAATGTGCTCGGCCCGGTCAGCGTGGAAGCCGGCTACCGCTATTTCGACATCCGCCGCCAGGACGACAGCCGCAGCCGCCGGCTGGCCGACGGCGCCTATCTGGGCGCCGGCCTGAGCTTCTAGGTCCGCCTCGCGGCGGTACCCGCTACAGCGGCTCCCACAGCGGAGCCGCTTTCTTATTTCCCCTCCCCGCAGCTGACATCCCTTCACCTTGCCCCAGTTCATGACAATACTAGTTTCAAAATATTTACAATATTCAAAAATTCTATCCTAATAGTATAATCTCAACATATTGAATGTATTGGCCATGCGCGCGGTCAGGCCCCGCCTGCCGCGATCAAACCCAAGGAAACACCTCTCTGTGCACACCTCACTCCGCTCTCTATTGTTGACGGCCTGTCTGCTGCTGGCGCCGGTTCTCGGCGATGCCGCTACGGTCACTTTCGCCGGGCTATCCTATTCCGGCGACAGCAAATCCATCCCGGCCCGCTTCCCATACAGCCTGTTGCTGGAAAAAACATTGGCGACGCAAGGCAAGCCGCTCAATCAGCAGTTGGCGGCCAAGCTAGCGCAGGACAAACCGCAGCATTTCGAATTGAACCGGAACGGGCTGACCACGCTGAAAGGACAGGATCAGGCGGTGGTAGCCACCCTGCTGATCACCGGTGAAACCGTATCCAAAGAACGCTTCGACGGCGTAGCCAAGCTGATGACCCAGGTCCGAGCCCAGGCGATGTTCTTCGACTTCAAGAACATGACCGTGCTGCGCGCCTATCCATTCAGCTTCACCTATCTGGACTTGGTCGACCATGACCCCAGCCCGCAGGAGATGCAGCAGCGCTTTGCCTCGCTGTACTACGGCGACCAGGGCAAGCCGGGCATCATCCAGCGTTTCGCTGACATCATGCGCGACGCCAGCATTCCGGAACATGTGCCGCGTTTTCTGCAAGTTGCCAAGGTGAACATCGGTGACGAGGCGCGCAAGGCACTGCCGGCCGAGTTGACCCGGATTCCGGGCACAGCCGAGGCCTGGGCCGCCGATCTGTTCGCGGAAAACCTGTCCAGCAAGACTGGCGTGCCGCTGCTGCCGTACAGCAAGGGCTATGCCATCGGCAATGTCATGTCCATGCGCATCTCCGACGGCGAAGTCTTCATGCTCAAGCTGCCCGAAGCCGATTACAGCATCGCCCTCGACATTCCGAAATTCCGCCGCATCAAGAGCGGCGAGGCCAGCGCGGGCAGCAGCTACATCTACGGTGCCTATGCCCACGTCAACATCCAGGAGCCGGTTTCCGGCAAAAGCTATCTCGACGCCGACTTCAAGAACGGCGAAGTCAAGCTGGTTCCAGCCAGCCAGGACAATATCGACGACTATCCGGCCTATCACGACGCGATCAAGGGCCTGTTCGCCAAGCTGGCCGACAATCTGGCGGGCAATCGCAGCGACTGGCTGAAGTCCGCGACCAACGCCCCCGACATCGACAAACAGATCACCACCACTCAACAATTATTGAAAGCCTGTCAATGATCCGCTTCCTTCTCATCGCCCTCATGCTGCTGTGCGGCGGGCAGGCGCTAGCCGCCACCGCCACTGCGAAAGGCCAAGCTACCGTCAAATACGAATCCTCGCTGTTCGGCCGGAAAGTCACCCCCGAAGTGCGGGCGCAAGCGCTGCTGCAGGCCCAGTTGAAAGCCATCGATAAGTACTACGCCGAAGCCGGCGATGCCCAGTCGCAAAACCTGGACGCCATCCGCGAGAAAGTGAAGGCCGACCCGGACCGCTACATCCTGGACAGCACCATCCTGAATGAAGAAGACCGTCCGGACATGGGCCAGTACACCGTCACCATCCGCGCCACCCTCAATGTCTCGCAACTGAATAACGCGGTGAAGGCGTCGTCGGGAGTCGCCCAAGCCAACAACGGCCAGAAATCCAAGCTGACCTTCATCTTCGTCTCGCGCCAGACAGACTCCTCGCAGCGTTTCGATGATCGCGAATACCAGTCGGTGGAAGTGAAAGCCCAGGGCAAGGCAGGCCGCGGCGGCGCGCAATACCGCGAATCCGCCGAAACCGGCGGCAGCACCACCCGCAAAGCCACCAAGAAGACCTACGCCATCTTCCCCAGCAACTACCTGAAAAGCGTGTTCAACGGCGTATTCGCCGGCGCCGGCTTCAAGGTGGTGGACGCCGCCTATCTGGAGCCGTACAGCAAGGGCCTGCTGAAGATCAAGAACGTCGAAGCCGACTTCAAGTCCGGCAATGACCTGCAGCCCAAGACCGAGCGCGACGTCGCCGCCGGCCTGCAGAACGCCAAGGTGCCCTACATCGCCTACGGCACGCTGGACGTGCGCCTGGCCGACACCGATCCGGCCACCGGCATGTTCCGGGTATCGGTCGCCGCAACCGGCAAACTGCTGGATGCCAGCGACGCCATCCCGGAAACCAAGGCCGAAGTCGGTCCGATCCAGGCCGCCGGTCTCGGCCCCACCGAAGAAGAGGCGCAAACCAACGCTTTGAAAAAGGCAGCTGAAGAAGTGGCCCGCGAGCTACTGAGCCAGATGACCAACAACGGCATCAAATAAGCCGGTATTTCCCCGTTCCACCTGAAAATTTGAATATTTTGGAGATGAAAATGCGCAAGACTTTGATCGTATCGGCCCTGGCCGCCCTGACCCTGACTTCCATCCAAACCCAGGCCGGCATGTTCGACGCCGTGACCAGCCTGACCGGCGCGGCCGGCAGCAACGCCAGCGGCGGCGATCTGGTCGGCCAGCAACAGCAACTGGTGGAGTCCTACACCGGCGCCAACAAGCAGGTACTGATGGCGCAGTCGCTGATGGCCTCGGCGCTGGGCGCCAAGGACGCGGCGGCGCTGGCCAAGGCCGAGGCCGACGCCCTGACCTCCGGCGCCACCAAGGACAACCTGAGCAAGGCCGACTCGGTGCAGAGCGATGTATCCAAGATCATCAGCGAGCGCCAGAAGAATGCCGGCAGCGCCATGGACGCCGAGTCCAAGAAAACCTACGCCGATGGCCTCGCCTCGCTGGGCAAGGGCATGCTGAAGTACACCAAGATGGCCAACCAGTTCAGCGGCTTCAAAAACGCGCTGGCCGCCGCCTCTCCGCTTGACCTGCCCAAGCTGTCTTCCGGCGCTTACATCGTCACTAGCCTGCCGTCCAACAGCAAGAACCTCTATGAGGCGCTGAAACAGGCGGTGAGCTTTGCCAAGAGCAACGACATCCCGGTTCCCAAGGACGCCACTTCGGCGCTGTGATCGCAGCGACGCCATCCTAAGGAGACGACATGAAATTGCGACAGGTGATGGGCGCAGCCACACTGGCCCTGGGCCTGATGGCGTGCTCGCACAAAGACGACGCCGCCAGCGCGTCCAGGCCTGAGCCGGCCAGCGCCGCAGGCCAGGCGTTGCCGGATGTAGGCAAGCTGGACTCGGTGGCGGCCACCGCGACCGGCAACGGCGCCTCCGCCGCCGAAGCGGTGGAGGAAGCGCTGAAGCTGGCCATCAAACAGACCAACGGCGCATCCTTCGACATGGCCTCGGAACAGGTCAAGATGGTGCTGTCCGCCGCCGCCGGCAAGGACGCCGAGCAACTGAGCGCCCATGCTTTCACCGAGTACGTCGCGCAGGAGTCCGGCGGCGTGGTCACCGGCTTCAAGCTGGTGAAGATGGAAGAGCCCGGTCTGCTGAGCAAGAGCTACAAAGCCACGATCGAAGCCAAGATCGCCAAGTTCTCGCAGCCTGCCAGCGCCGGCAAGCTGAAGATCGTGGTCGGCCCGGTGTACATCGACAAGGAGGCGTTCAAAGTAGCCGGCATCCAGGTGCCTGCCGCGCAGATTGCCAGCGAAATCCACCAGCAGACGCTGGACGCGCTGACCAACACCGGGCGTTTCTCGGTACTGGACCGCGAGCTGAGCGATGACGTGCAGCAGGAGCTGGACATGATCAGCTCTGGGCAAACACCGTCGGCCGAACGCTCTAAGATCAGCCAGGCGCTCAGCGCGGACCTGATCTGGACCGGACACATCACGGCCTTCGGCTACGACAAGGGCAAGGGTAGCTGGAACCTGTCCCAGCGCGTCATCAACGTGGCCAACCGCCAAGTGCAGCTGTCCAGCATGCTCAGCGGCAATAGCGGCAAGCTGGGCGACGGCGCCGCCGACGGCATCCGCCGCGGCATGGAGGGCCAGATCGTCGACCGCATCGTCAGCGCCATCCTGGTCAGGACCTTTCCGATCACCGTGGCCTCGCGCACCGGCAACAACGTGATCCTCAGCCAGGGCGGCCAGTCCGTCCGCGAAGGCTCTCGCTATAAGCTGGTTTCGCTGGGCCAGGAAGTGAAGGACCCGCAGACTGGGCAATCGCTGGGCCGCGCCGAGTACGACTGCTGCGAAGTGGTGGTGGACAAAGTCACGCCGACGATGTCGCAAGGCCATCTGGAAAATGTGCGGATGCCGCTGGAACAGGTGCCCCCGGGCGGCCTGCAACTACGTGAGCTGGCGACCGCGCCGACGGCCAGGGCCGAAGCCTCCGCGCCGGCGGCCGGCAAGAAGGCCGCCGCCAAAAAGCACAAGTCCGAAGGCGGCATGTTCGCCGCCGACAAGGACAAGTGGTAAGGGCTGAGCCGCGCGCCATGCCGACAGCCGGGCTCCTCACGGAGCCCGGCTTTTTTACCACCACAGGTGGAAGCGCTGCTCCTTGGGCAGGTACATCTTGTCGCCCGGCTTGACGTCGAAAGCCTGATAGAACGGGTCCATATTGCTGACGGTGCCGATCGGCCGCCACAGGTCCGGCGTGTGCGGGTCGGATACCAGCTGCTTGAGCACCGAAGCGTCGCGGGCCTTGCTGCGCCATGACTGGGCGAAGGCGATGAAGAAGCGTTGATCTCCCGTCAGGCCGTCGATCACCGGCGCCTCCTTGCCGCCCAGCGCCAGATGGTAGGCCTTGTACGCCACCTCCAGGCCGGCGTTGTCGGCGATGTTCTCGCCCAGCGTCAGTTCGCCGTTGACGTGCTGGCCCTTCACCGGCTCGAAGCGGCTGTATTGCGCCACCAGGCGGGCGGTTTCCTCCCGGAAACGCTTCTCGTCGGCCGGCGTCCACCAGTTGCGCATATTGCCGTCGCCGTCGAATTGGTGGCCCTGGTCGTCGAAGCCGTGGCTGATCTCGTGGCCTATGGTGGCGCCTATGCTGCCGTAGTTGACCGCCAGATCGTAGGCCGGGTCGAAGTACGGCGCCTGCAGGATGGCGGCCGGGAACACGATCTCGTTGTTGGACGGGTTGTAGTAGGCGTTGACGGTCTGCGGCGTCATCCCCCATTCCTTGCGGTCCACCGGTTGGCCCAGATGCTGGCTCTGGCGGCGGTAGTTGAACTCGGAAATGCGCGCGACGTTGCCTGCCAGGTCGTCCGGCCGGATCGCCAAGCTGGAATAATCGCGCCAGCTATCCGGATAGCCTATCTTGGGCGTGTACTTGGACAGCTTCAGATGGGCCTCCTGCTTGGTTTCCGGGCTCATCCACGCCAGTTTGTCTATGCTCTGGTCGTAGGAGCTGAGCAGATTGCGCACCAGCTCGTCGGCCTGGCGCTTGGCTTCGGCCGTGAAGTACTTGGCCACGTACAGCTTGCCCACCGCCTCGCCTATGCCCTCGTCCACCAGCGTCACCGCCTTCTTCCAGCGCGGCCTGTCCACGCTGCGGCCATCCAGCGCCTTGCCGTAGAAGTCGAAGCGCGCGGCGGCCCACGACTTGTCCAGATAGCCGGCGTAGGCGTCCAGCGTGCGCAGGGTCAGATAGTCGCGCAACACCGCTATCGGGGTGGCCAGCAGCACCGCCGGCAGCTTCGCCAGGTAGCTCGCCTGGTCCAGGTTGACATCCTTGGCGGCGGACAACTGGGCGTCAGCCAGTTGCCGTGGCCAGTCGTAGCCCGGCAGCTGTGTGCCCAGATCAGCCACCGGCACCTTGTGGTAGGTCTTCTGGATGTCGCGGTTTTCCACATTGCTCCACTGGATGCGGGCAATGCGGGTTTCCAGCGCCAGCACCGCGGCGGCGCGGCGCGCGGCGCGCTTTTCTCCGGCCAGGGTCAGCAGTCGGGTCAAATAGCCTTGATAGGCCTTGCGCGCGGCGGCAAAATCGGCCGACTTGCCCAGATAGTAGTCGCGGTCCATAGCCAGGCCGGACTGGCTGACGCCAGCCAGGTAGACCGACGAGTTTTTGGCGTCCGGCGCCACGTAAAAGCGGAACGGCGTGTCCTCGGGCTGGTTCTGCAGCCTGCCCATATAGGCGATGGCCTGCTGCTGGTTAGCCAACGCGGCGATGGCGGCCAGCTTGGACTCCAGCGGCTTCAGGCCGGCGCGGGCGATGGCGGCTTCGTCCATGAAGCTGCGGTAGAGATCGGCGATCTGACGCGCCTCCGGCGTGGAGCCGTCGTTGCCGGCCTGCTCGATGATTTCCCGCACCCGCTGCTGATTGCGGTCGTACAGCAGCTCCGCCACGCCGGTGGACGAGCGGTCGGCCGGGATCTCGGTCTGTTTCATCCAGGCGCCGTTGGCGTACAAGGAGATGTTGTCCTGGATGCGCACCGAGCGGTCGATGCCTTTGAAGTCTATGCCGTAGCTGCCGTAATCCAGCCCGCCGCCATCGGCCCAGGCCGCCTGCAGGCACAACAGCAGCGCCAGCGGCAGCAATTTTCTTGCTTGCATGGTTTTCCTCTTTATCGTTTTGTGCCGGCGGCGAGCCGCGCCGCCGATGCCCGATGGTACGCCGCGCGGCGGGCAATCAGCAATCGAATCCATGCGATCCGCATCGATAGTCCGTCCGTCCGCCCGCCGGTCGGCAGACGACAAAAAAGGACGTCGAAGCGCCCTTTTTTACTGCGGCCGCGGCGGACTCAGTCCATCAGCCGCTGGTACAGGTACACCAGTACCCGTGCCAGTTCGGTGGCCGTGTCGTCCTGGCCAGCGTTGCCGGAATGGCCGCCGCCATTGGTTTCGTAGAACAGCGCGTCATGGCCCAACTCCAACAGCCGCGCCGCCATCTTGCGCGCGTGGCCGGGATGGACGCGGTCGTCGCTGCCGCTGGTGGTGAACAGCGCCAGCGGGTAACGGGCGTCGGCGCGCAGGTGATGGTAGGGCGAATAGGCCGCCAGCGCTGCGCGCTCGGCCTCGTCGTCCGGATCGCCGTACTCGTCTATCCAACTGGCGCCGGCCAGCAGCTCGGTGTAGCGCAGCATGTCCAGCAGCGGCACCTCGCACACCACCGCGCCGAACAGTTCCGGTCGCTGCGCCATCGCCGCGCCCACCAAGAGGCCGCCGTTGCTGCCGCCCTCTATCCCCAGCTTGGCCGGAGAAGTCAGTTTGCGGGAAATCAGGTCCTGCGCCACCGCCAGGAAATCGTCGAAGCTGACCTGGCGCTTGGCGCCCTGCGCCGCCTGGTGCCAGCGCGGACCGAACTCGCCGCCACCGCGGATGCAGGCCAGCACAAAGGCGCCGCCCTTGGCCAGCCAGTGCGGGCCGAAGTTTTCAATGTAATACGGCAGCATCGGCACCTCGAAGCCGCCGTAGCCGTACAGCAGCGTCGGCGCGCCGCCGTCGAACGCCGCGTCGCGGCGGCGCACCACGAAGTAGGGGATCATCTCGCCGTCCGGCGCGCGCGCCTGCCATTGCTCGGCCACATAGGGCGCGGGGTCGAAGGCCGCCGGCTGCTGGCGCAGGCACTCGCCCTCGCCGCAGGCGACATCCAGCCGGTACAGGCCGCCTGGCGTGAGGAAGTCGCTGTAGCTGTAGTAGAGGATGTCGCTCTGCCAGGGCTGGTCGGCAAACTCGACCACCCCGCCCTCCGGCACAGGCAAGGCGCGCGGCAGCCAGACGCCGTCCTGCTTGGCGAAGGCCAGCAGCCGGCTTTTGACATTGTCCAGCAGGTTGACCAGCAACAGGCTGCGGGTGGTTTCCACCGCCGCCACCGCAAGTCGCGGCTGAGGCGCCTGCAGCAGCTGCGGCGCCGGGCCCTCGCCCAGCAGGCCGGCCAGGCTCACCGCCAGCAGGCTGCCGCTGCGATAGCGCTCGCCGCGCCAGTTCCAGTCCTCTGCCAGCTTGACGATGAAGTCGCCGGCGATATAGGCCTCGATCTCCGCCTTGTCCGGCAGCGGCAAGGCATGGGTTTCCAGCGCGCCGTCCAGCAGATGGTAGGTCTTGCGGTAGAAGCCGTCGGAGGCCTCGATCAGGTCCAGCGCGCTGCCGTCGCTGTCGAGGAAGCGCCAGGCCGCCACCATCATCGCGTCCTCCGGAGCGGCGAACAGCTGGGTCCAGCCGTGCTGGCCGTCGGCGCCGCGCGTCACCAGCCACACTTCGCGCGGATAGCCGGCGCGGGTCAGCGGCGCGCCCTTCCAGCCCGGGCAGACGAAGGCGCTGTCCGGATCGCGCCAGGCGATGTGGTTCTTGCCTTCCGGAAAGCGGAAACCCTGCTCCAGCCACTGCCGCGCCTCGATGTCGTATTCGCGCGCCACGGTGGCGTCGCCGCCGCCGTCGGTCAGGTGCACCAGCGCCCGCTCCGGCATCACCGTGCAGTGCGACACGCCATCCAGATACCAGTCGCGCTCGTCGACGTCGGCCAGCGCGTCGATGTCCAGCACCGTCTGCCAGTCCTGGCTGCCGGCGCGGTAGGCGTCCAGCGTGCTGCGGCGGTAGATGCCGCGCGGATGGGCCTCGTCCTGGTGAAAGTTGTACAGCCAGCCGGCATGCTCGGCGAAGTACGGAATCTGCCGGGTGTCGCGCAGGTGGGCCAGGATGTCGGCGCGCAGGCCGGCAAAGCGCGGGTCGGCGTCCAGCACGCTTTCGGTGCGGGCGTTTTGCTGCGCCACCCAGGCGGCGGCGGCTTCGGAATCGAGGCTTTCCAGCCAGAGATGGGAATCGTGGGACGGGTTCATGGCGATACCGGAAACTCAAGGAATGGCGGCGAGGGTAGCACCGGCGGCGGCGGCTGCCAAATCGGCCGGCTAGCGCGCGCCGTGGGCGAGCATCCAGGCGCCGGCAAGCTTCAGCACCCGCGGCTCGATGCCGTGGTAGCCGTGCCAAGCCCAGGGCTGGCACGGGTCGCCCTCGCTCTTGCCGCCGTCCATCAGCATCAGCTCGCGCGGCTGATCCGAACGCAGCTTGTCGATGATGGCGCCCAGAGCGTAAGCGCGGCTGGAGCGGCACTCGTCGCGGCGGTGCTGGATCATCAGCACCGGCACCTTCAACCGCTCCAGCGCGAAGCCGGACAGGCTGCCGCGGCCGCTGTCTATGCTGGAGGTCAGCACCAGGCCGCTCACCTGGTCCGGCAGCTGCAAGGCCACCGCCACCGCCGAGGTGGTGCCGCGGCTAGTGCCCGCCAGCCACAGCGGCAGCGCCGCGCCCTGTTTCAGATAGCCGGCGACGGCGGCGATGTCGCGCGCGTGCTCGGCGCTGGCGCGGAAGTCGCCGAGCAGGCCGCGCGGTTGATCCGACGGCGCGTCCACCACCGCCACCCTAAAACCCATGTCAGCCCACCCCTGGCGGGTGCGCACCAGGAAATTGCTCTTTCCCGCGCCCAGTTCGCCACTGTCGGACAGTTTGAGCTGCCCTTCGCCGCCGGTGAACAGGATCAGGCTGGCGCGCGCCGGCCCCGCCGGCTCCAGCAGCAGGAAGCGCACCGTCACTCCGGGACGGCTGTCCACGCTGACCAGTTGCTCGGCCAGCGTCGGGCAGGCGAGCAGGCAAGCGCAGAGCAGGCACAGCAGTTTGTGGAACATGGCGGCAGATCTCCTGGAAAGCGACGGGTCGCGGCGATCCGCGCCGCTCACTCCACCTCGGCGGCGGCGGCCTTGAAGCGGGCGATCACCTCCGGCGGAGTGTTCTTGTTGAATGCCGCGTACAGGGCGCTGTCCAACTTGTCCAACTTCATTCCGCGCGCCAGTTGCGCCCGTTCCGCGCCCAGCGCCTTCAGTTTGCTGAGCATGCCGGTCTCGGTGGAAACGATCAGGTCGCAGCGGCCGCCGAGGAATTTCCTGACGTTCTCGGTGGTGTCGCCGGCGGTGTCCAGCTTGAGAAAGCCTTCGCTCTCCAGATATTCCTGCCGGTAGTCGTTGCGCACCACGCACACCGAGTATTTCTTGGCGTCGTCCAGCGACGCCAGCTGGATATCGGCGCGGCTCCTCCGCCAATAGAAATAAACCTCGGCATCGATGATCTTGAAGGTGAAGTCCAGGTATTTCAACCGCTCGCGGGTTTTGGCGATGGGAAACACCATCGCGTAGGGGCGGGTTTTCGCCTCCTGGTAGGCGCGCGCCCAAGGCACCGCCTGCAGAGCGCTGAAAGGCAGCCCCACCTTGCGCATCACCCGCGTCACCTTCTCCACCGTGGTGCCGCCCGCCACCGCGCCGTCCGCCGCCACCATCACGTAGGGCGGATCGTCGTCGGTATAGATCTTCACCTCGTCCAGCCCGGCGGCGCGGACCTCTCCCGCCGCCGGCTGGAGCCAGGGATTGCACAGCCCGGCCGCCAGCAGCGCGCCAGACAGCAAGCGATGCCACATGCGGCCAGCTCCCATCGATTCACGCTTTGTTTATAGCCGGCTCTCGCCGCTCAATCGCAAAGCACTTGCCGCATGGTCTCCACCAGCCGGTCGATATCGTCGCGGTCCACCTGCCAGTGGGTGACCAGGCGCATCATGCCCTGATGCGGCGGATTGGCCAGGAAACCGGCCTGCTTCAACGCCGCCATCAGTTCCGCGCCGTCGATGTCGGCGTTGAAGCGGAACCACACCAGATTGATGTGAACCTCGTCCGGCCGGATGTCGATGCAGGGCAGGCCGGCCAGGCGCTCGGCCAGGTAGCGGGCATTGGCGTGGTCTTCCGGCAGCCGCGCCGCCATTTCGGTCAGCGCCAGGATGCCCGGCGCGGCGATCACGCCGGCCTGGCGCATGCCGCCGCCCAGCAGCTTGCGCTTGCGGCGCGCCAGGGCGATGAAGTCAACGGAACCTGCCAGGATGGAGCCGATGGGCGCGGCCAGGCCCTTGGACAAACAGGCCATCACGCTGTCGGCATGACGGGTGATCTCGCGCACGTCGCAGCCCAGGTGGGCGGCGGCGTTGAACACCCGCGCGCCGTCCAGATGCACCGGCACGCCATGCGCGCGCGCCAGCGCCACGGTGTCGGCCATCGCCGACAGCGGCAGCACCTTGCCGTTGCCATGGGCGTTTTCCAGACAGATCAGGCCGGTGCGCGGCTCATGGATGTCGTCGCCGACACGGATGCGCCGCTCGATGTCCGCCGCCGCCATCACGCCGTCCCGGCCCTCGATGGTGCGCAGCTGCACGCCGGCGATCACCGCCGCGCCGCCGGCCTCGTGCCAGACCAGGTGGCTGCTGTCCTCGACGATCACTTCCTCGCCGCGCCGACAGTGGCTGAACAGCGCCAGCTGGTTGCCGAAGGTGCCGCTGGGCACCAGCAGCGCCGCCTCCTTGCCCAATTTGTCCGCCGCCAGCGCCTCCAGCCGGATCACGGTGGGATCGTCGCCGTAGACGTCGTCGCCGACCTCGGCGTCGAACATCGCCTGGCGCATCGCCGGCGTCGGATGGGTGACGGTATCGCTGCGCAGGTCTATCCACTTCATCATTCGCACTCCCAGGTGGTGTCAATTCTCCGCCGGCAGGCCCAGAAAGCCCGCCAGCGCGTCGCTAATCAGTTGCGCCAGATCCGGCGGCGGCTCGGCGTCCAGCAGCAGGCCGTGGATCAGGCTGTCCGCCATCCTGAGCAGCACTTCGGCCCGGTCGGCGCCGACGCCGATGCCGTCCAGCCAGGCGGCCACGCAGCCGCGCAGCGCAGCGTCCTGCGGATTGCTGGGCGGCGGCTCGTCGAAAGCCGGCCACTCGCGTTCCAGCACCCGGTGCAGGCCCAGTTCGCGCTGATGCAGGGCCAGCACCGCCGATACCAGTTCGGCCAATTGTCGCCTGGGGGACAGCGCCGCGCCGCGCCGCAGCGTAGCCTCCACCACGGCCAGCGTTTCCTCGCCGTGGCGGCGGTGCAGCGCGGCCACCAGCGCTTGCTTATTGGGAAAGTATTGATACAGCGAGCCGATGGCGACGCCGGCCAGCTCGGCCACCTTGTTGGTGGTCATGCCGGCATAGCCGTCGCGCGCCAGAATGCGAGCAGCCGCCTCTAGGATGGCGGCGACGGCGTGGCGGGAACGGGCCTGACTCGGCTGTTTTCGGGCTTGCGGAATGGAGGGCATCGGTCTAGTGAAACACGAGTTTTTTCCTCATGCAAACCAACTTAAAGTTGGGGCTGCAAACATTTGCGTGGTTTCACTTTCACAGGAGCCTGACCCATGCAGCAAACCTACGCTTTCTTCGCGCTGTTGCGCGTCACCCCCAACTGGTTGCGGCTAAGCCGCCCGGAGCGCCGCCGCTTCGAAGCCGAAGTGCTGCAGCCGATCTACGCCCGCTATGCCGCCGTGCGCATGCGCTGGTTCGACGCCGAGGCCTTCACCGGCCGCTGCAGCGACATCGCCCTGTTCGAAACCAAGTCGATCAAGGATTTCTATTACCTGATCGACGCGCTGCGCGACAGCAAGATAGGCACCGAGCCCTATTTTGAATTCCTCGACATCATCCCGGCGGTGGAGAACGGTTTTCGCGAATACGACGCCCAGCTGGCGCAATAGCGCGCGCCATTCCCAGCCTCGCAAAGCCATCCAAGCGGAACGGCGGCCGAATGGCCGCCGCGTCTATTGGTGCTTCCTGGATTCGAGCCTAAGCCCGATAAGGCCGGCTAAGGCTGCCGGCGGTTGCAGCGTGATCAATTGTCAGAGACTGAAATCAGTGTATTCGATACGATTGTCGGATGGCGTCCGCCTGGCGTTCGGCTTTCTGGATGTCGGGCGCGGCCATCGAGATGTCGGCGCCGCAGCTGCACTGCAGGGGATGGTCCGGAAGGATGGTTCTCAGATGTTGGCGCGTTTCACGTCCGCATTCTTCGCAGGCGATCACCACAGTGGCGTTGTAGTGCTTGTCCAGATCGATATCGAATCTTTGCTGCTTCATCGGAATCTCCCTAATGCTGAGAGTTGGCCGGCGGAGGACGCGCCGATGGCGCTTCATGCCGGTCCCTGACGCGCGCCCACCAGTAACCGGACGCGTATCAGTCAAGATACGGCCAATGCGGAAAAGGTTCCACGCAATCAAGCAGTTGGATTGTAAAAAAATCTTCACGCCGGCCGAAAACGCCACACCGCGCCCAAACCGGCCCCCCGCCGCCGGCAGGAGAAACGCGGCGGGGCTGGCACCAAGCCGCAGCCTTGGTTATCCTTGGCCGTTTTTCGCGCAACAGGTTATCCCGATGGACCACTCAGCCGACCTAGAACGCCGCTTCGGCGGCATTGCCCGTCTGTACGGCGACGACGCGCTCGCCCGCTTCCAGGGCGCCCATGTCTGCGTGGTGGGCGTGGGCGGCGTCGGCTCCTGGGTGGTGGAGGCGCTCGCGCGCAGCGCCATCGGCGCGCTGACCCTGATCGACCTGGACAATGTCGCCGAATCCAACACCAACCGCCAGTTGCCGGCGCTGGACCCGCTGTACGGCATGGCCAAGGTGACCGCGCTGGCCGAGCGCGCGCGCGCCATCAACCCGGCCTGCCGGGTGGTGGAGATAGAGGATTTCGTCACCGAGGACAATCTGGATGCAATGCTGGGCCAGGGCTACGACTACGTCGTCGACTGCATAGACAATCTGCGGGTGAAGACGGCGATGGCGGCCTGGTGCGTGAAGCGCCGCCAGCCCTTCATCGTGTCCGGCGGCGCCGGCGGCCAGATGGACCCGAGCAAGATCAAGCTGGCGGACCTCGCCGAAGTCACCCAGGACCCGCTGCTGTCCAAGCTGCGCTACAACCTGCGCCGCCACCACGGCTTCGAGCGCGACGCCAAGAAGATGCGGGTGCCCTGCGTCTACTCCACCGAACAGCTGATCTACCCGCAGGCCCAGGCCTGCGACGCCGACCCGGCGCGCGGCCCGCAGGGCCTATCCTGCGCCGGCTTCGGCGCCGGCATGGTGGTGACCGCCAGCTTCGGCCTGTTCGCCGCATCGCGGGTGCTAACCGACTTGGCCAAGCCGCCGCGCAAGGCGAAGTAAAGCCTGCTCAGCCCCCGCGCTGGATCAAATCCCACTGGTTGCCGTACAGGTCGCGGAATACCGCCACCGTGCCGTAGTCCTGCTCCAGCGGCGGGCGGACGAATTCCACGCCGGCCGCGCGGTAGCGCTCGTAATCGCGCCAAAAGTCGTCGGTGTCGAGAAACAGCCACACCCGGCCACCGGCCTGGTTGCCGATAAACGCCGCCTGCCGCTCGTTGCTGGCCTGAGCCAGCAGCAGGCCAGCCTGCGAGCCCGGCGGCGTCACCACCACCCAGCGCTTGTTCTGCTCCGGCTGCGCGCTGTCGTCGCTTAGCTCGAAACCCAGCTTGTTGACGTAAAAATCGATGGCCTCGTCGTAATCCCGCACCACCAGCGACACCAGCCCCAACGACTGCTTCATGCCTGTCCCTTCGCGTTTGCCGGCGCCCCCGGCCCCGCATCGGAACCGGCAACGCCATGATTTAGAGGGCGCGATGATACCGCGGATGGCTCCCCGGCGGCGGATGGCGTACCCTAGCGGTCCAGCACCTTGCAGTCATGGTCCTGCAGCTCTTCCGCCGAGCCGCGGTTCACCTGGAACAGATCGGCGCGGCCGGCCAGCAGCACGAAACCGTCGCCGTCGGCGAAGCGCGCCGGCAACAGGGCCAGGCCGTAGCGCTCCATTTCGGTTCCCGCGCCGGGCAGTTCGTTGGCCAGCAAGCGAAACGGGTCACCCTCCGGATTGCCGTCCGGATCGGCATCCACGCGCCGCGCCCAATAGGCGTGCCCTTGCAACTCCACCGGCAGCTGGCGCCAGCGCCTCGGCAGGCTGTCATCCAGATCGTCTATCTGCTGGCGCACGGTGGGGTCGACGCAGGAAATGTGGATGTGCAGCTGGTTCTGGCTGCGACCATACTGCGAATTGACCGCCAGCGACACCGCCTGGCGCGGCAAGGCGGCGCCGCGCTTCTGGTCCATGTAGCGCCGCGCCTGCCAGGCCTCGCGCCAGTAATCCGGCACGCCGTCCCGCAGCAGCTGCGGACTCTCGATGCCGCTGACCCGGCTGGTGGGAATCAGCAGGTACTGCAGCGCGCCGTTGCGGTCCTTCAGCACCGCCACGCCCCGCTGCAGCTTGACCTCGGCGCAGGGGTCCGGCCTGCCTTGCTGCTGCTGATTGGGCACGCACTGCTCGCCGACGATACGCCACAAGGCGTCGCTGTCGGCCGCCGCATAGTAGGACACGCCGGCCAATAGCAGGCCGCACAGGCTGGCGCACAACACGAGTCGTCTCTTCATCATCCATCGCATTCAGTGGTTAACGTGGTCGGCGGCTTCCTGGCGCCGCCGGACATAATACTCCGCCCGGCCGGAATCGCCGTGCGCGCGATACAGCTTGGCCAGTTCGTCGAAAACATCGGGGTCGGGATCGCCGGCGGCGTCGTTTTCCCGCTCCAACCGCAACTGGATGGCCAGCGCCTCGTCGTCGTCGCCCCCGGCGTGCAGGGTCCAGGCCACCATCCACCACGCCACCCGGGTGGCCGCGGCATCCTTGCCCTGCTGCCGCAAGGCCAGGGCCTGGCGGAATTCGGCCAGCGCGGCGGGGTAATCGCGCTGCTGGTACAAGGCATAGCCGATATTGTTGCGCAGCGAGGCCTGCCACTGCCTGGCCTCAGCTTGGCCGGACGCCAGTGCCAGCTCCAGCGCCTGCCGGTCCCAGCGCAGTTGCGCCGCCGGCTCGGCATCGACAAAGGCCAACATATGCAGCGCATCCACCGCCAACGCGTCCAGCTTGGCCGCGCGCGCCAGCTCCAAAGCGCGCAGATAGGCGCGCCGCGCCTCCGCCCTGGCCGCATCGGTTTGCAAGGCCGCCGGGTGGGTGGCCGAAATCCAGCTGCGCCCCCATTCCAGCTGGTAGCGGACCTGCGCCTCGGCGCCGGCCCGCGGCAATTGCGGCGCGATCGCAACGAGTATCGCCCGCGCGCCGGCGAAGTCGCCGCGCAGGCCGTGGCTGCGGGCGATCTGGGTTTGCAGGATCAGCGCCTCATCCGGACTGGCCGTCGCCAGCGCGGCGCGGAAACGCTGCTCGCTGGCCTGCGGCTGGTCGAAATTCCACATCGAAGCCAGGTCCAGCGCCGCCGCCTGATTCGCCCAGGCGGCAAACCACGCCGCCGACCACAAACCGTACCCTCTCATCACCACCCTCGCCATGGATTGTCCTTCTGCGGCGAAAACCGCCTCCGCCACAGAAAATAACATGAGCATGGCCCTCGCCGCAGCCGCCTTCAGCGCCGCGGTCCGGCGCCAGCCAAGCCCCAATCCCGAAAACGGATGGCTCCTCCTGTCGGCAACCATGCCGCAGCGCGGTTTGCCAGAACACATTGATATCAATCAAATACAAATAAGCGACGTCATATTCCATAAAAGTAAAAAATCAAGCAACAAGCATAGGAAAACCATACTTAAGTACAGGCATTGCATCTGCGTTATTGACCTATCCTGTGCGCCGATTGAATGACGGGACGCTCCGCCGCCAGGCCGACGCCCATCCATGCCCGCCCACAGCCGTCGTTATTTGCCGCTGCAGCAAGAAAGCCGTTCCCCATGTCCGCCGAAACCTTCCGTCCCCTGCTAGCGATCCCGCGCCGCCAGGCTTTGCTGTTCTGCCTGCTGCTCACCGCCTTCGAGCTGCTCACCTACCTCGCCAGCGACATGGTGATGCCGGCCATGCTGCGCGTCACCCAGGACCTGCGGGCCGACAGCCGCCACGTGCCCACCGCCTTCAACGCCTTCCTACTGGGCGGCGTCGCCTTTCAGTGGCTGATAGGCCCGCTGTCCGACCGCTTCGGCCGCCGCCCCTTGCTGCTGGCCGGCACCGTGGGCTTCGCCGCCGCCTGTTTCGCCGCCTCCGGCGCGCAGGCGATCGAATGGTTCAACCTGCTGCGCTTCGCCCAGGGCATCGGCCTGGGCTTCATCGTGGTGGTCAGCTACCCGGCGCTGCAGGAAACCTTCGCCGAAGAGGACGCGGTGCGGCTGATGGCGCTGTTGGCCAATATCGCGCTGCTGTCGCCGCTGGCCGGGCCGCTGCTGGGCAGCCTACTGCTGGGCGCGCTGTCCTGGCGGGAACTGTTCGCCGCGCTGGGCTGCGCCACCTTGCTGGTGACGCTGGGCCTGTGGCGGCTGATGCCGGAAACGGTGGGCGTTCCCCGCCGCGACGGCAGCATGCAGCCGCCGACGCCGCTGCGGCTGCGCGCCGCGCTGGCCAATTACCTGGCGCTGCTGCGCCATCCCACCGTGCTGTGCGGCAGCCTGGCGCTGGGCCTGCTGACGCTGCCCCTGATCGCCTGGATAGGCCTGTCGCCGCTGCTGCTGGTCCGCCAGCTGGGTTACAGCAATCTGGAATACGGCCTGTGGCAGCTGCCGGTATTCGGCGGCGTGATCGCCGGCAACCTGCTGCTGAACCGGCTGGCCGGCCGCAAGAATCTGCCCGAGGTGCTGCGGCTGGCGCTGGCGCCTATGGGCTGCGGCTTGCTGCTGATCGGCGCGCTCACTCCGCTGCACCCGACGCTGCCGGCGCTGGTGGCCGGCCTTGCCGTCTACGCCTTCGGCCTGGGCCTGGGCAACGCCGCGCTGTACCGGCTCACCCTGTTCGCCAGCGACAGCGCCAAGGGCAGCGTCGCCGCCATGCTGGGCATGCTGTCCACCGCGACGCTGGGAGGCGGCGCCGCGCTGCTGGCCTGGCTGGACGCCGGCGCCAGCCCGCAACGCTTCGCCGCCGGCATCAGCCTGGCCGCAGTGCTGGCCGCGCCTTTGCTGTGGCGGCTGCTGCGCGCGCCGCAAGCGCAGCCTAGCCCCGTCTGATCCCTCTTTCCCATCGACACCGGAGTCACAATGAACACACTTGCCCATGTCGAAGCGCTTTGCAGCCTGGAGCATCCCTATCGCGCCGACGCCGAATGCGACCGCCTGTTCGACGCCGCGATGCGCGAACTGGTCGACTACCACTGCGAGCACAGCCCCGGCTACCGCCGCTGGCGGCAACAGAACGGCATGACGCCGGAGCGGCTGGCCGGCCTGTCAGACTGGTCGCAGCTGCCGCCCATCTTCGCCAATTACTTCAAGCGCAAGCTGCTGCTGAGCAAGGCCGGCGAGGACGCGCTGGAACTGACCTCGTCGGGCACCACAGGCCAGAAAAGCCGCATGCGCTACGACGCGCGCAGCATAGGCGCCGCCCAGCGCATGGTGGACCGCATCTTCGAGCACTACGGCTGGAACACCCCGGAGCAGCCCGCCAACTACCTGCTGCTCAGCTACGAGCCGGCCGGCGCCATCACGCTGGGCACCGCCTACACCGACCAGTTCCTCTGCAAGTACGCGCCGGTCAAGCGCGCCGTCTACGCGCTGCGCCACAACGGCAAGGGCAACGAGTTCGATCCCTTCGGCGCCATCCGCGCGCTGCAGGAGTTCGCCGCCGAAGGCCTGCCGGTGCGCATCTTCGGCTTCCCGGCTTTCCTGTGGTTCACGCTGGAACGGATGCAGGAAATGGGCTTGCCGTCCTTGCAGCTGCATCCGGATTCGCTGGTTTTCCTCGGCGGCGGCTGGAAAACCCACGCCGACCAGGCCATCCCCAAGCTGGAGTTGTACCGCCGGCTGGGCGAACAACTGGGCCTGCCGGACGCGCGCTGCCGCGACGGCTACGGCGCGGTCGAGCATCCAGTGCCTTATGTCGAATGCCCGAACCACCGTTTCCATGTGCCCAGCTACGCCCGCGCCTACATCCGCCACACCGCCACCCTGGAACGCCAGCCCTACGGCGAACCCGGCTTCCTGCATCTGGTGTCGCCCTACATCACCTCCAGCCCGGCGCACAGCATGGTGATGAGCGACCTGGCTGTGCTGCAACCGGCCGGGCAATGCGGCTGCGGCCTGGCCACCGACTGGTTCGAACTCTTGGGCCGCGCCGGCACCAGCAAGAGCCGCAGCTGCGCGATGGCCGCTTCCGAACTGATCAAGGAGTCCTGAACATGTACCTGAGCCACGGCACCCTGCACGCCGCCACTGATCTCGCCGTCCTGCTGCTCGACCTGCGCCGGCAACTGCCCGCCACGCTGGCGCAAACGCCGATGCCTGACCTGGTGGTGGACTGCGCGCAGCGCTTCGCCGACGCGCTGTCCAGCGCCAGCCAGCACCCGCTGCTGGACGAGGCCGGCCGCGCCGCGCTCGCCGGCTTCTGCCAGCGCGAGGCGTTGGAGGCCAAGCTGGAACGCGAACTGGGCGAACAGCCGTTCTCGCTGCGCCGGCACGACTACCGCCAGCCGCGCTTCGAGGCCTGGCAGCCGCTGGGCCTGGTGGTGCATATCACCCCGGCCAACGCCCCGCTGCTGCCCTTCATGGCGGTGCTCGAAAGCTTGCTGGCCGGCAATATCAACTGGCTGCGGCCCAGCACCAGCGACCAAGGCCTGAGCGCGCGGCTGCTGGCGGAGTTCCTGCATCACGACCGCAGCGGCCGGCTGGCCGCCCGCATCGCGGTGCTGCCGCTGCCAAGCGGCGAGCTGGGCCGACTGCTGGCCGACGCCGACGCGGTGTCCGCCTGGGGCGGCGACGGCGCGCTGTCCGCCATTCGCGCGCAGCTGCCGGCCGGCTGCCGCTGGATAGACTGGGGCCACCGCATCAGCTTCTCCTACCTCGACCCCGCCGCTGGCGAGCAGCAGCTCGACGCGCTGGCCGACGACATCTGCCGCCACGACCAACAAGCCTGTTCCAGCCCGCAATGCCTGCTGGTCGACAGCGACGACCCGGCCACGCTGCGCCGCGCCGCCGCGCAAATGGCCGCCGCGCTGGCCCGCCGCGCGCCATTGTGGCCGGCCTTGACGCCGGACATCCAGGAAGCCGCCGAGATCAGCAGCCAGATGGCCTTCCAGCGGCTGGATCAGACCTTTGCCCAGCTGGACGGCGAAGTGCTGCGGGGCGAAGGCTGGCGGCTGGCGTGGAACACGCGCCGGGAACTGGCGCCGTCGCCGCTGTTCCGCACCCTGCAGATGCGGCCGGCTCCGCGCGCCGAACTGGCGGCCATCTTGCGCCCCTGGCGCACCCATCTGCAAAGCTGCGGCCTGATCGCCCCGGCGGCGCAGCTGCCTGAGCTGAGCCGCATGCTGCTGGCGGCCGGCGTCAGCCGCATCGCGCCGGCCGGCCGCATGCACGACGGCTACCACGGCGAACCGCACGACGGCGTCTACGCGCTGGCACGGCTGTCGCGCCGGGTATCGGTGAGCCTGGACGCCGGCCAGGCCGGCTGCCATGTCCAGCTGGACGCCCCGCCGCCGGCCCCGGCCGGCCTCGACGCGCTGCCGGTGATGGACAAATCCGACTTCCAGCGCCAGGGCGCCAACGACAAGGCCCAGTTGTTCTTCCGCAGCGGCGGCAGCAGCGGCGCGCCCAAGCTGGCCGGCTTCAGCTACCGCGATTACCGCCGCCAGATGCGCGCGGCCGCCGACGGCCTGTTCGCCGCCGGCCTCAACCCGGCCGAAGACCGGGTGATGAACCTGCTGTACGGCGGCAAACTGTACGGCGGCATGCTCAGCTTCTTCACCATCCTGGACCAGATGGGCGCGGTGCAATACCCGATGGGCGGCCCGTCCGACGACGACTTCGGCGAAATCGCCCGCTTCATCGTCGAACAAAAGATCAACACCCTGGTCGGCATGCCCGGCACCCTGCACCGCTTATTCGAATGCGAACACAAGCTGCTGCGCCGCTACGGCGGCGTGCGCAAGGTGTTCTTCGGCGGCGAGCACATCAGCGACGGCCAGCGCGCCTACATCGGCAGCTTCGGCGTGGAGCTGATCCGCTCCGCCATCTACGGCTCGGTGGACGCCGGTCCGCTCGGCCACGGCTGCCCGCACGGCGCCGACGGCGAATTCCACCTGCTGGCGGATATCCAATGGCTGGAAGTTCTGGAGCAGGACAGCGACCGTCCTGCCGCCACCGGCGAGATCGGCCGCCTGGTGTTCACCTCGCGCGAACGCGAAGCGCAGCAAGTGGCGCGCTACGACCTGGGCGACCTGGGCCGCTGCTTGTCCGGCCGCTGCGCCTGCGGCCTGGCCACGCCGCGCTTTCAGCTCACCGGCCGCCACGGCGCCTTGCTGCGGGTGGCGACCATCTTCGTCAACCCGGGCGAACTGACCCAGGAGATAGGCCTGCCGCTGCAGTGGCTGGTGGACCAGGCCGATAGCGGCTGCGACCGCATTCATCTGTTGGCCGACGGCGATCCGAACCGGATCCGCACCCAATTACTGCAGGACCCGATGCTGAACGAAGTGATAGGCGGCGGCCTGCTGCAACTGGAAGTCACCGCCACCCCGGCCGCCGAATTCCGCCGCCACCCGCACAGCGGCAAAACGCCGCTGGTGATGGACCTGCGCCGTTAACCCCCGCGCCGGCGTCCTCGCGGCGCCGGCGCCAAAGCCGCAATCATGAATTCCAAACTAAAACAACTAGTCGACCACGCCCTGCATCATTCGCCGTTCTACCGCGAGCTGTACCGCTCGCTGCCCGACCAGGGCTGGACATTGTCCGACCTGCCGCTGGCGGACCCTGCCGACTACTGGCGCGGCTCGCAAACACTGCGCAGCTGGCCGGTGCTGAGCGCGCCGCTGCAGGACGGCCACGTGTTCAAGACCGGCGGCTCCACCAGCGAGGGCAAGCTGTCGGTGTTCAGCCGCGCCGAATGGCAGGCCTTCGTCCAGGCCTTCGGCCGCGGCATCGCCCGCCAGCTGAAGGCCGGCGACCGCGTCGCCAATCTGTTCTTCGCCGGCGACCTCTACACCAGCCTGCTGTTCATCCACGGCGCGCTGTCGCACGCGCCGCTGCCGGTGGTGGAGTTTCCGTTCACCTGCAATGTCGACGACGCGGCGCTGGCAGACGCCATCGCCCAGCACCGGATCAACGCGCTGGCCGGCGTGCCGGCGCAGCTGCTGCGCTTCGCCCACCACCTGACCGGCAAGAACACAACGCTGGACGAGGTGGACACCGTGCTTTACGGTGGCGAGAGCCTGTTCGGCGAGCAGATCGCGCTGTTGAAGCAGGCTTTCCCGCAGGCGCGCATCGCCTCGGTAGGCTGCGCCAGCGTCGACGCCGGCCTGATAGGTTACGCCGATCCCGGCTGCCGCCACGGCGAGCACCGGGTGTTCGACGGCGACAGCCTGGTGGAAATCATAGACGAGGCCAGCGGCGAGACGATTGAAGAAACCGGCCGCAGCGGCTTGCTGGTGCTGACCAATCTGCAGCGCCGGCTGATGCCGGTGATCCGCTACCCCACCGGCGACCTGGCCTGCTGGCGCGAGCCACCCGGCCCTGGGCGCAAGTTCGCGCTGCAGGGCCGCGCCGGCAACGGCCACCGCATCCGCGTCGGCACCCTGTCGCTGTTCCCGCAGCAGCTAGCGCCGCTGCTGGAAAGACACGCCGAGCTATTGGCCTGGCAGCTGGTGATCGAACGGCGGCAAGGCATGGATTGCCTCGGCCTGCTGCTGGCCAGCCGCCGGCAGCTGGACTGCGCCGCGCTGCGCCAGGACGTCTTGGCCGCCCAGCACGCCATCGCGGCGCTGTGCGCCGCCGGACAATTGCAACTGGAGGTATCGCAGACCAGTCCGGAGCAGATGCATACCCATCCGCGCTCCGGCAAGCTGATGCGGGTGGTGGACCGGCGCGACTACCAGCCTGAGGAGGCGCAGCCATGAGCGCCCGCCACCCCGCCTCCGCCTGGGCGCGCGACTACCAGGCCGAAGACGCCGCCGCGGTCAGCGCGCTGTTCCGCGCCGTCTACGGCGACCACTACGTCTATCCCGACGTCTATCTGCCCAGCCAGATCCAGCAACGCAACGCCAGCGGGCAATGGCGCTCGGCGGTGGCGCTGCTGGATGGCCGGCTGGTGGGCCATGCCACGCTGTGGCAAGACCCGGCGCGGCCGGGGCAGGCCGAACTGGCGTTGAACGTGGTGCACCCGGACGCGCGCGGCCAGGGCGTGGCCAGTCTGCTGGGACGCCATCTGCGCGCGGCCGCGGCGGTGCAGGGCGTCGCGCTGCTGACCATCAAACAGGTATGCTCGCATCCGCAGAGCCAGTACGTGGCGCAAACGCTGGGCTTCCACACCAGCGCGCTGATGCTGGACTACGTCGACTCGCCGTTCGGCAAGCCGGAACCGGAAAGCATCGTGCTGGGCTGCCTGCCGCTGCAGCCGCGCCCCCTGCCTGACCTGGCCTGGCCCGCCGAATGGCGCGAATGGCTGCAGCCGCTGCAGCAGGCCTTCGGACAGCGCGCCGCCGTCGCTCCGTCGGCCAGATTGCCCGGCTTGAGTCTGGCCCGCCACGGCCAGCGGCTGGAGATCACGGTCCACCAGCCGACCGCGGCACGGCTGGCGGAGATCGCCACCCTGCCCGCCGGCCAGCTGCTCTACCTGAAGCTGGCGCTGAGCGCCGACGCGCTGGCGCTGCTGCCCGCGCTGCGGCAGGCCGGCTTCGGCTTCGGCGGCCTGCTGCCGGACGCCGGCGACGGCTGGCTGCTGCTGTTCCTGCGCGGCCAGCGCGGCGACGCCATCCGGTTTTGCGACGCCCAGGCCGAGCGGCTGCACCAACTGGAACTGCAGACCACGGCCGCTCCGGGCTAGAGCTGGCGAGCCGCGTCCAGCGGCTCCACCCGCACCGCGGTGCCGTAGCACAGCACCTCGGTCAAGCCCGCCATCACGTCGGTGGCGTCGTAGCGCATGCCGATCACCGCGTTGGCGCCCAGCGCCGCCGCGTGCTCGCACATCAGCGCATAGGTTTCCGAGCGGGCCTGCTCGCACAGGCTGGTATAGATGGTGATGTTGCCGCCGAACAGCGACTGCAGGCCGCCAAAGAAATTGCCGACAATCGAGCGCGAGCGCACGGTGATGCCGCGCACCACCCCCAGATTGGCCGTCACCCGGTAGCCGGGCAGATCGAAAGTGGTGGTAACCATTTTGGCAGGCAGCATGGGACTCTCCAGCAGGGAAACGGCAACGCGGTCGCGCGCCATCCCGCCATGTTAGCCGGTCGGCGGCGCGCCGGCATCCGCGTCAGGCGGCGGCGCCCAGGCTGGGCGCGCGATACGCGCCGTCGCGCAACACCGGCACGCAGCCGCTGACGCTCAGTTGCGCCGCCAGCTCCACATCGCCGGCAAAGCCGCGCTGGCTCAAATCGCAACCGGACATGCCCTGCGCCAGCTGGCGCTCCAGATCGTGGCGCGCCAGCGTGAAGGCGGCCTCCGCCGCCAGCGCTTCGGGCGACTTGCCGCCGGCCAATTGCCGGATGATGGCGCCGGCGCCGAGGAAATCCTCGTAGGCGAAGCGCAGCCGGCCATCCGGGCCGAGCTCACCGGCGGCGATCAGCAGCACCGAACCGCCCTGCCGATTCAGATATTCGGCCACGGCATCGGCATTGCGCAGGCAACCGGCCAGGGTCTGCTCCGCCTCGCTGGCCAGGCTGATCGCCGCGCCGTTGAGCGATGGCAACACCAGCCGGCTGTCGGCGGCAAGAGTCTGCAGCGAAACCGGCGACAGGGACGGCTTGGCATGGCTGCGCTTGCCGGCCAGCAGCGCGCGGCTCTCGTCGGCGAAAGCCTGGGCGCCATCGGCCTGGTGGCGGTAGGGCAGCACCTGAGCGCCTCTGCCGCAGGCGATGTCGACGCAGGTGCTGAACGACAACACATCGATAACTACGCAATGCTCCGCCAGCCGGCTTAACTGCCGCGCGGCCTCCATGCCCCATTGCAGGCGCACCGAATATTCTTGTTGCGCGTAGTGCATTCCTGGTTCCGATGAAACGACAAGCCGCCAGCAGTCGGCTGGCGGCATTGGCTTTGACTTCCCGCCGCGGCGGCGGCGAGCAGCGATGCCGGTGACGGCATCGCCTGAAATATTTCTACCTAGAAGGTCAAGATCCTAACCATTGCTCGTGAAAAACTCAAAAGAATCAGGCAAAAAGCTAGCCCCAACCGCCAGGGAGGCGGGATTTATGACGCATTTCCAACACGGTCCGCCGCGCTTCAGGCCGGGCGCAGCGTCAGCAGATATTCGCCGCCATGCTCGCCCGCCCTGGCGACGATGCGGCCGTCGCCTGCCAGACCGGCGAAGTCGCCGCTGCCGCTGCCGAGCACTACGGTCAGCGTTCCGCTGACACCATGCTCCGGCGAATATATGCCGTCGTGCTTGAGCACCAGGCTGCCCCGCCTTTCCCCCCAGCGCGCCACCACGCGCTCATAGCCGATGAAAGGCACGTCGCCGCCCGCCGCCTGCGGATACAGCAGCTGGTACTCCAGCCAGCCCTCGCCCTCCAGGCTGCCGCTGAGCGCGTTGACGATGCTGGCGCGCTTGAGCTCTCCGGCGCCGTCGGTTTGCTGCAGCAACTGCTCCGTCCATTGGCTGGCCGTGAAACGGCAGGCCAGCGTGACGGGAAGATGCTTTGCCATCGCCCTCTCCCGTGATAATTCACATTGCAAGCATACCAGCTGGACCAGCGCGCAAGCATGAAAACGAAACCGCCGCCGATCCGAGAGGAAGGGCGGCGGCGACTGATGGATGAACCGGCCTCAGGCCAGCAAGCAGGACGACTGGGTATCGCTGGACAGCTTGCGCAACTTGGGCACCTCCTGTGCGCAACGCTCCACCGCCAGCGGGCAGCGGGTGCGGAACACGCAGCCGGACGGCGGATTGATCGGGCTGGGCAGATCGCCTTGCAGGATCTGGATCACCTTGTTCTTTTCCAGTTTGGGGTCCGGGATCGGGATGGCCGACAGCAGCGCGCGGGTATACGGGTGCGAGGGCACGTCGTACAGCGCGTGTTTCTTGGCCAGCTCCATTTCGCGGCCCAGATACATCACCAGGATGCGGTCGGAGATGTGCTTCACCACCGCCAGATCGTGGGCGATGAAGATCAGCGCCAATCCCATCTCGCGCTGCAGCTCCTTCAACAGGTTGATGATCTGCGCCTGGATCGACACGTCCAGCGCCGACACCGGCTCGTCGCAGATGATCAGCTTGGGCTCCAGGATCAGCGCGCGGGCGATGCCTATGCGCTGGCACTGGCCGCCGGAGAACTCGTGCGGATAGCGGTTGATCATCTGCTCACGCAGGCCCACCCGCTTCATGATGGCCTTGACCCGCTTCATCACCTCGTCCGCCGACAGCTCCGGCTTGTGCACGCGCAACGGCTCGCCGATGATCTGGGCGATGGTCATGCGCGGGTTCAAGGACGCCAGCGGGTCCTGGAAGATCATCTGAATGTCCTTGCGAACACTCAGCCAGTCCTTGTCGCTGCCCTGGCGCAGGTCCTTGCCCATCCAGATGATTTCGCCTTCCGTCGCCGGAATCAAATTCAGGATGGCGCGGCTGAGGGTGGACTTGCCGCAGCCGGACTCGCCCACCACGCCCAGCGTTTCGCCGGCGTAGAGGTCGAAGCTGACGCCATCCACCGCCTTCAGGGTCTTTCTGGGGCTCCACGGCCAGGCGTCGCCGCCCTTGACCTGGAAATGCACTTTGACGTTGCGCACCGACAGGATCGGCTGCTTGACTGCTTCAGACATGCGTCACCTCCTCGGCGGCTTTGACCAGCTCTTCCGCCGGCTTGTGACAGGCCCGCAGGATTTGCGGGTTCAGACTGCTGGCCGACAGCGGCGGCAGTTCGCTCACGCAGCGCGCGCTGCTGTGCACGCAGCGCTCGGAGAACGGGCAGCCCTTGGGCATATTGGCCATATTCGGCGGATTGCCGGGAATGCTGACCAACTCGGAACCATCGTGGTCCAGCCGCGGCAGCGCGCCCAACAGGCCTATGGTGTAGGGATGGCTGGGGTGGTAGAAGATGTCGTCGGCCCGGCCGTACTCCATCGCCCGGCCGCCGTACATCACCAGCACGTTCTCGCACAGCCCCGCCACCACGCCCAGATCGTGGGTGATCATGATGATGGAAGTGCCGAAGTCGCGCTGCAGGTCTTTCAGCAGGGTCAGGATCTGCGCCTGCACCGTCACGTCGAGCGCGGTGGTGGGCTCGTCGGCGATCAACACTTCCGGCTCGCACAGCAGCGCCATCGCGATCATCACCCGCTGGCGCATGCCGCCGGAGAACTCGTGCGGATACATGCCCACCCGGCGCGCGGCCTCCGGAATGCGCACCGCGTCCAGCAGCTCGATCGCGCGCTTCTTGGCGGCGCGCCGGCTCAGGCCCTTGTGCAGCTCCAGCACCTCGGTCATCTGCCGCTCCACCGTCAGGTAGGGGTTGAGCGAGGTCATCGGGTCCTGGAAGATCATCGAGATGCGATCGCCGCGGATCTTGTTCAAATCCTTGGCGCCCATCGTCAGCAGGTTCTGGCCGTGGTACAACGCTTCGCCGCTGGTTTTGCCGTTCTTGGCCAACAGGCCCATCATCGCCAGCACGGTCTGGCTCTTGCCGGAACCGGATTCGCCGACGATGCCCAGGGTCTGGCCCTTGTTCAGCTCGAAGTTCACGCCGTTGACGGCATTGACCACGCCGTCGTTGGTCTGGAACTGAACCCCGAGGTTAGTTACTTTCAGAATGCTCATGGCTTGCCTCATCTATCCTGCGGGGGTCAGCGGTCTTTCGGGTCCAGCGCGTCGCGCAGACCGTCGCCGATATAGTTGGCGCAATACAGCGTCAGCGACAACATCCCGGCCGGGAACAGCAGGATCCACGGCGTGGAGTCCATCACGCCGGCGCCGTCCTGGATCAGCACGCCCCAGCTGGTCATCGGCTCCTGCACGCCGAGGCCCAGGAAGGACAGCACCGACTCGGTCAGGATCACGCCCGGCACCGTCACCGTGGTGTAGATCACCACGATGCCCAGCAGATTGGGCACGATGTGGCGGAAGATGATCACCGGCGTGGACACGCCGATGGCGTGCGCCGCCTCGACGTACTCCTTGGACTTGATCGCCAGCGCCTGGCCGCGCACCACCCGCGCCATGTCCATCCACGAGAACACGGTGATGGTCAGCACCACCAGGTAGAACTCGCGGCCCAGCAGGGTCACCATCAGAATGGCGATCAACAGATAGGGCACCGCGTACATCATGTCGACGACACGCATCATCAGCGAGTCGATCTTGCCCCCCAGGAAGCCGGCGGTGGCGCCCCAGACGATGCCCAGGATCACCGAGGCGATGGTGGCCAACAGGCCCACCATCAGCGAGATGCGGCCGCCCACCAGGCAGCGCACCAAGAGGTCGCGCCCCAGCGCGTCGGTGCCGAACAGGTGCATATTGTGCAGGGTCGGAGCCTCGCTCATCGCATCCCAGTCGGTGTCGGCATAGCCGCTGGACAGCAGCATCGGACCGAAAATACAGGCCAGCGTGATCAGGCTGAGTATCACCAGGCTGACCACCGCCGCCTTGTTGCGGAAGAAGCGGATGCGGGCGTCGCGCCACAGGCTGCGGCCTTCGACCGCGGCTTCGCTCAGGCCGTTTTCCAGCGCCACGGCCGCGGCGGCTTGTTTTGTCTTTATCATTGCGGAATCCCCCTCAGTAACGGATCTTGGGGTCGAGCAGCGCGTAGGCCAGGTCGACGAGGAGGTTGAACAACACGGTGATCACCGTCACCAGCACCACCAGTCCCAGCACCAGCGTGTAGTCGCGGTTGGATGCGCCGTTGACGATCAGCTTGCCCAGACCCGGCAGGCCGAACACTGTCTCGGTCACCACCGCCGAGGTGATGGAGGAGATGGCCAGCGGGCCGATCACCGACACCACCGGCATCAGCGCCGGTTTCAGCGCGTGGCGCAGCACGATGGTGCGCAATGGCAGGCCCTTGGCGCGCGCGGTGCGGATGAAATTGCTGTTCAGCACCTCGATCAGGCTGCCGCGCATCACCCGGCCTATGGTGGAAACGTTGATGAACACCAATAGCGAAACCGGCAGGATCATGAACTTGGGATTGAAATTGTCCCAGCCGCCAGCCGGCAGCCATTTCAGCCAGATGGCGAAGATCATCACCAGCACCGGCCCCAACACGAAGGACGGGAAGGCGCCGCCGATATTGCCGAACAGCATCACCAAGTAGTCGATCAGGCTGTTCTGGCGCAGCGCGGCGATGGTGCCCAACAGCACGCCCAGCACCAGCGAGATCAGGATGGCTCCGCCGCCTATGCTGGCGGACACCGGCAAGGCCTTGCTCACCAGATCGTTGACGCTCCAGTCCGCATAACGGAAGGAGGCGCCCAGATCGCCGTGCAGCAGGCTGTTGAGGTAATACAGGTATTGCTGCCACGGCGGCAGGTCAAGATGGTACTTGGCCTGCAGGTTGGCCAGCACCGCGGCGGACACCTTGCGCTCGCCGTCGAACGGGCCGCCCGGCGTCAGGTGCAGCAGCAGGTAACAGACCGTGATGACCGCCAGCAAGGTGGGGATCGTCGCCAGAATGCGTCGGAAAGTATAAGACCACATATCAAACTCCGCTTGGCAGGCGCAGGGCGACCGCGCGCCTAGGCGCGGGCCGGACTGGCCGCCAATCTACATCGCAGGCCGGAGTCCGCCAGGCGGGCCTCCGGCCTCTGTTCATCCAGCGCTAGCGCTGGCCGCTTGCATCACGCTCAGTGGGCGATGATGTAGAGGTCCTTGCCCTGGTAACGATCCAGCGGGCTCTTGCCATAGCCGCCCACATAGGACTTCACCAGGCGCGGCGCGGTGTATTGCAGCAACGGCAGCATCGGGTAGTCGTCCATGATCATCTTGGTGGCCTGGGAGAACAGCTGCTTGCGCTTGGCCGGGTCCAGCGACTGGTTGCCCTGCTTGATCAGCTCTTCCGCCTTGGCGTTGCAGTTCTTGTTGTCGTTCTGGTCGTTATTGCACTGCACCAATGCCAGGAAGGTGGTGGCGTCGTTGTAGTCGGCGTTCCAGCCGTTGCGGGCGATCTGGTAGTCGCCGTCATGGCGCTTCTTCAGCAGCACCTTGAACTCCAGGCTCTCCAGCTCGGTGTTCAGTCCCAACTTGGACTTCCACTCGGAAGCGGCGAAGATCGCCATCTTCTTGTGATAGTCGTTGGTATTGTAGGTGAAGGTGACCTTGGTTCCAGGCTTGACGCCGGCTTCGGCCAACAGCTTCTTGGCCTCTTCCACCCGCTTGGCCATCGGCCATTTCACCCAGTCGTAGGTGGAGGCGTCGGCGCCGGAGATGCCGCGCACCATCACGCTATAAGCCGGAATCTGGCCATCGGCGGTGATCTTCTTGGCCAGGATGTCGCGGTCGATCACCATCGACAGCGCCTTGCGCACGCGCACGTCCTTCAGCAGCGGGTCCTTGTTGTTGAAGGAGTAGTAGCGCAGCGCCAGGAATTCGGCGTTGCGGATTTCCTTCGGATACTGGGCCTTGTACTTGTCGAAGGTGCCCGGCGGCAATTGCTGCACATAATCGTTTTGGCCGGACTCATACAGCTTGACGTCGGCGTTGCTGTCCTCGATCGGCAGATAGGTGATCTTGGTCAGCTGCACATCCTTGGCACCCCAGTAGCTCGGGTTCTTCACCGTGATGATCTTGCTGTTGACCTGCCAGTCTTTCAGCTGGAACGGACCGTTGCTGACCATCTTGCCCGGCTTGGTCCAGTCCTTGCCGTACTTGTCGATGACGGCCTTGGGCAGCGGGGCCAGCTGGGTATTGGCCACCAGCGACGGCAGGAACAACACCGGATACGGGGTCTTCACTTCCAGCGTGTACTTGTCCACCGCCTTCACGCCCAGCGTGGCGGCCGGCTTCTTGCCTTCGGCGATTTCCTTGCCGTTGACGATGAACATGCCGTAGGTGGTGGCGTACGGCGAAGCGGTTTTCGGATCGACGAAGCGCTGCCAGCCATAGACGAAGTCGCCGGCGGTCACCCCGCTACCGTCGGACCACTTGGCGTTCTTGCGCAGGTGGAACACCCAGGTGGTGGCGTCGGTCTGCTTCCAGCTTTCGGCCACGCCCGGCACAACCTTGCCGTAAGCGTCCAGACCAGTCAGGCCTTCGAACAGATCGGCGGTGATGGTGTTGGCGGGAACCGATTCGGCCACCACCGGATCCAGGGTTTCCGGCTCGGAGCCGGTGTTGCGGGTGAATTCCTGCTTGGCGGCCAGCTTGACGCCGGCCGGCACCTTGGCGGCAAACACGGAACCCGAGGCCATGGCCAGCGCGACGGCGGCGGCGATCACCTGCAGCGATTGCTTATTAGACATCTCTACTCTCCTGATTCTGTAGCATCCCGTGACAACGGGTTGTTCGAATTTTTTCACTCGATTGTATCCAGAGTGGGTCCGCAGATTATGCGCAGAGGGTTTTGAATACTTCAAGCCCCAAAACCCATAATGTGCCATTCATTTTTCTCACGCCGGACAATTTGTCCGACAATAGACTATCAATGCAAATCAATGGCTTGATTATGCATGTCTTTTTATACGCACGACATGCAGCCATGTCGAATGCTATTGCCTGATCCGAGCAAATATCATGATGCAAAGACGTCCGCCGCCGCTGCGTTCCCAGCCGGATCATCATCCCCTGATTTGCAGGCTATGCTGCTTTCGCTAATTCCCCCGTCCCAATCGCATAAAATGCAAAAAGCCGCCCAAAAGCGGCTTTTTGCGACTGCATTTCTGCAATCAGCGCTGCAAACGCCAGGCGATCTCCTCGCCGGCGCGCAGCGGCACCAGCGTATCGCCCGGATATACCAGCTCGGCCGGCACGGTCCAGCTTTCCTTCACCAGCGTGACGCGGTCCGGATTGGCCGGCAGGCCGTAGAAGGCCGGACCGTTGAGGCTGGCGAATGCCTCCAGCCTGTCTAGCGCGCCGGCCGCCTCAAAGGCCTCGGCGTACAGTTCTATCGCGGCATTGGCGGTGTACATGCCGGCGCAGCCGCAGGCCGCCTCCTTGGCGCCCTTGGCGTGCGGCGCGCTGTCGGTGCCGAGGAAGAACTTGGCCGAGCCCGACGTGGCTGCCTTGACCAGCGCCTGTCGATGCAGTTCGCGCTTCAATACCGGCAGGCAGTAATGATGCGGACGGATGCCGCCGACAAACAGCGCGTTGCGGTTCATCAGCAGGTGGTGGGCGGTGATCGTAGCCGCGACATTGGCCGGCGCGGCGGCGACGAACTCGGCGGCCTCGCGGGTGGTGATGTGCTCGAACACCACTTTCAGATCCGGCAGCTTTTGCAGCAGCGGCTTCATCACCTGCTCGATGAACGCCGCCTCGCGGTCGAACACGTCGATTTCCGCCGCCGTCACTTCGCCGTGCACCAGCAGCGGCATGCCGACCTCCGCCATCGCCTGCAACGCCGGCATCGCGCGGGCAACATCGGTGACGCCATGGTCTGAGTTGGTGGTAGCGCCGGCCGGATACAGCTTGACGCCATGGACGAAACCGCTGGACTTCGCCAAGCGGATTTCATCCGGGCTGGTCTTGTCGGTCAGGTATAGCGTCATCAGCGGCTCGAAGGCGCTGCCGGCCGGGCGCGCCGCCAGGATGCGCTCGCGGTAGGCGGCGGCGGCGGCCACGGTGGTGACCGGCGGCTTGAGATTGGGCATAACGATGGCACGGCCCATCTGGCGACAGGTGTCGGGCAGCACGGCGGCCAGCGCGGCGTCGTCGCGCAGGTGCAGGTGCCAGTCGTCGGGGCGGATCAGGGTGAGTGTCTGCATGGTCGGTGGCTTGGCGTATCCTAGGGATAAAAGAATGGCGACGGAAAAGCCGTCGCCTGTCTGCTTATTTGCGCTTGAGCACCATCCGGAACTTGCCCTCGCCGGTAGTGGTCGATTCGAGCAGGCCGTTGCCGGTCTGGCGGCAGAAGGCCTCGAAGTCCTTGGGCGCGCCCGGGTCGGTGGCGATCACCTCCAGCACGCTGCCGCTCGCCATGTCGGCCAGCGCCTTCTTGGCGCGCAGGATGGGTAGCGGGCAGTTGAGGCCGGAAAGATCAATGTGCTTGTCGGGAGTCATGGGCCGGTGTCCTGAGCCATATCGCGTTACAATGAATGAATACGGGCCCTGCACGCAGTGCGGACCGGTGGTAGCCGTATAGTTTACGCCAGTCGTCAAGCCTCACCCAAATCGGTCTTCAACATGTGCATCATCGCTTTTGCCTACAAGACGCCGGGCATGGGCCAGCTGGTACTGCTGGCCAACCGGGACGAATACTACGCCCGCCCCGCCGCGCCGCTGGACTGGTGGCCGGAATACCCGCACACGCTGGGCGGGCGCGACCTGCAATCCGGCGGCAGCTGGATGATGGTGGACGGGCGCAACCGCTTCGCCGCCGTCACCAATTTCCGCGATGGCTTCCCGGCCAAGGCCGAGCGCTCGCGCGGCGAGCTGGTGGAGCGCTTCGTCGTCGGCGACGACGACCCGTTCACCTTCGCCGACTGGCTGCGCGCCGAACATCACCGCTACGCGCCGTTCAACCTGCTGTTCGGCCATACCTCGGACCTGTTCTTCTTCCACAGCCGCACCGCGCAGATCGCGCGCGTCACCCCGGGCGTCCACACGCTGTCCAACGCCACACTGGACACGCCGTGGTTCAAGAGCCAGCGGCTGGCGGAGTACCTGCGCGAATTCCGGCGGCTGCCGACGGAAGACCAGGCCTATGCCGCATTATCCGACCCCACCCCCGCCGGTCCCGGCCAGTTGCCGAATACCCGCATCGGCCTGGCGCTGGAGAAGACGCTGTCGCCCATCTTCATCCAGGGCCGCGACTACGGCACCCGCGCCTCGATGCTGCTGACGGTGTCCAGCCGCGGCGACATCCAGTTTTCCGAACTGAGCTGGGGCCTGGCGGGCCGAGAAACCGACCGCCGCAACTACAACCTGCGCGCCGGCCAGGCGCGCTGATCCGGAGCACCCGAATTGAAAGTCATCCATACCCTGCCGGCCCTGCTGGCGCTATGCCTGAGCCTGGCCGCGCACGCCGAAGGCCGGGTCATCAAGAACGACAACTACGCCTTCGGCGACGACGACAAGCCGTGGCAGGAGGAAGCCTACGCGCTGCCCGGCTATCCGCAGAGCGCGGATTGGGTGGAAGTGAAGCCGGACTGGCTGCAGAGCAACCGCTTCTTCGTCGACGGCAAGTCGCTGAGCGTGGGCAAGGACGGCGTGGTGCGCTACATCGGCAAGGTGCTCAGCTCCAACGCGGTGGAGAACCTCAGCGTCGAGGGCATCCAATGCAAGGACAACAAGTACCGCGCCTACGGCTTCGGCGACAGCGTCAACCAGCGCTGGATCGAGCCGATGCGGCCCTTGTGGCAGGACATCGGCTACGGCGACAAGCTCAGGCGCGAACTGCGCGAGCTGCTGTGCCCATCGCACAGCGCTCCGCGCGACGCCGCCGAGGCGCTGAAATCGCTGCGCAAGGGATCCTGACAGCCTGACGGCGGAACGCCTGCCGCGCAGGCTTCCGCCCTAGGCCTTCCACTCGCCGCTGTTGCCGCCCGCCTTCTCCAGCAAGCGGACGCCGTCGATGACCATGCCGCGGTCCGCCGCCTTGCACATGTCGTAGATGGTCAGCAGGCCGATGTTGACCGCAGTCAGCGCCTCCATCTCCACCCCGGTCTGGCCGTTGCATTCGGCCGTCACCACGATCCGCACCGCCGACTCCGCGTCCAGCAGTTCGAACTCGACAGCCAGCCGCGTCAACCCGATGGGATGGCATAGCGGGATCAGGTCCCAGGTCTTCTTGGCCGCCATGATGGCGGCGACGCGGGCGATGGCCAGCACATCGCCTTTCTTGTGTCCGCCGCCCCGCACCAACTGGAAAGTAGCCGGCAACATGCGGATGAAACCCTCAGCCACCGCGCGGCGCCGACTGACGCCCTTGGCGCCGACATCGACCATATGCGCCTGGCCGGAAGCGTCGAAATGGGTAAGCTCCGCCATCCGCGGCTCCTCAATAATCAGAAAATGGACGTGAAAAAGCCCGCTGCGTTAGCGCAGCAGGCGGAAAATCAGCCAGAAGCAGGCCACGATCGCCAGCAGGCCGCCGCTCCAGCGGGCAATGCCGCGCATGCGGCGCAGGTAGCCGCGGTCGCCGGTCAGCGCGAAGCAGACCAGAGCCCAACCCAGCGCCAGAATGGTCGCCAGCAGCCACAAGCGCCAGAAACCGAACATGGCGCTACTCTACGCGCGGCAGCTGGTGGAAGCTGGACGGCGCGTCCAGCGGGTCGTCGAAGCTGGCGAACTCCCAGGCGTCCGGCGTTTCCAGCAGCTTGCGCAGCAGCTTGTTGTTCATCGCGTGGCCGGATTTGTGGCCGGAGAAGGCCGCGATCAACGGATGGCCGACGATGTACAGGTCGCCGATGGCGTCCAGGATCTTGTGGCGGACGAACTCGTCCGGAAAGCGCAGGCCCTCCGGATTGAGCACGTACTCGTCGTCGATGACGATGGCGTTGTCCAAGCTGCCGCCGCGGCCCAGGCCGTGGCTGCGCATGTACTCCACCTCGTGCATGAAGCCGAAGGTGCGGGCGCGGCTGATCTCGTCGATATAGGAATGATGGGCGAAGTCCACCTCCACCGTCTGCGGCGCCAGATTGAACGCCGGATGGTTGAAATCGATGGACAGCGTGACCTTGAAACCGTCGTGCGGGTCCAGCCGGACCCACACGCCGCGGTCGTCGGCGACCGACACGGCCTCCTTGACGCGGATGAAGCGCTTCTTCTTGTGCTGCTCGACCACTCCGACCGACTGCAACAGGTAGACGAAGGGCGCGGCGGAGCCATCCATGATGGGGATCTCCGCCGCCGTCACCTCGACGATCAGGTTGTCGATGCCGAAGCCGGCCAACGCCGACATCAAATGCTCGATCGTGCCGACACGCACGCCGGTGTCCGTCACCAGCGTGGAGGAGAGGCGCGTGTCGTTCACGAGCGAGGGTTGCGCTTTCACATCGACCGGCTCGGGCAAGTCGGTACGACGGAAAACGATGCCGGTATCGGGCGGCGCCGGCAGCAGGGTGAGCTTCACCCGCTCGCCGGAATGCAGACCGACGCCCGTGGCGCGGATCGCTTGTTTCAGCGTGCGCTGCAGTATCATTTCAGGCTACTCAACCAGACGGGAAAACCCGATTCTAGCATAGCGACTGCCTATGCTTTATTGATTGATTCGCTAGGATGAATAGCGTTTCTCTATCCGTTCCCTCTCAGTCGGCCTGCTTGCGCAGAAAGGCCGGGATGTCGTAGCTCTCGCTCACTTCCGGATTGGAAAAGTCCAGCGACGGCGACGAGCGGCGACGGCCGGTGCGCATGATGGCCGGCGCGTCCAGGTCTTCGTAGTTGACCATTTCCACCGCGCGGTCATCGGTGCCGGTCTTGACGATCTTGATGTATTCCGGGCGGTCTTCGTTGCGGGAAGAGGACTTCTTCTGTCCCAGACCGGTGGCGATCAGCGTCACGCGGATGGTGTCCTCCGGCATGTCTTCCACTTCGGCGGTGCCGAATTTGATCTGCGCCTCTTCGTCGGCGTACTGGCGGACGATGCCCATGATCTCGCGGTACTCGCTCATCTTCAGGCAACCCGGCGCGGTGGAGATGTTCACCAGCACGCCGCGCGCGCCTTCCAGCGTGATGTTGTCGAGCAACGGGCTGGCCACCGCCTGTTCCGCCGCCACGCGGGCGCGGTCGATGCCGGAAGCGTAGGCGGAGCCCATCATCGCCAGGCCCATTTCGCACATCACGGTGCGCACGTCGGCGAAGTCGACGTTGATCAGGCCCGGGCAGGTAATCACTTCGGCGATGCCGGCCACCGCGCCCTTGAGCACGTCGTCGGCGGCGCGGAACGCTTCGCGCATGGTGACGTCGTCGCCCAGCACTTCCATCAGCTTCTCGTTGGGGATCACGATCAGCGAATCGACGTGCTTCTTCAGGTCTTCGATGCCGTTCTGCGCGACTTTCATGCGCTTGCCTTCGTGGTCGAACGGACGGGTGACCACGCCTACGGTCAGGATGCCCATTTCCTTAGCCACTTCGGCAACAACGGGCGCAGCCCCTGTACCTGTCCCGCCGCCCATGCCCGCGGTGACGAACACCATATTGGCGCCGCGCAGGGTCTCGGCGATGCGTTCGCGGTCTTCCAGCGCCGCGCTGCGGCCCACTTCCGGATTGGCGCCGGCGCCCAGCCCGCGCGTCAGATTGGTGCCCAGCTGCAGCTTCTGCGGCGCACGGTTGCGCTGCAGCGACTGCGCGTCGGTGTTGGCGCAGATGAATTCCACGCCGTGCACATTGCCCACGATCATGTTGTCGATGGCGTTGCAACCGCCGCCGCCGACGCCGATCACCTTGATCACGGCCGAGCTGGCCGTTTCCTGCATCACTTCGAATACCATTCCGCTCATTTTCCTCTCCTCAACATAAGATGAGCCACTAACCGTGTTTACTGCGCCCGAATTACCGCGCCGCCGCACCTGCGTGCCGGCGCTTCCTTGCCGCTTAGAAGTTCCCGGCGAACCAGGCCTTCATCTTGCCGAACAACTGTCCCACGCCAGCCGATTCCGTCTTGCTGTGCGGACCCGCATAACCCTGGATCTGGTCCTTGCCATACAACAGCAGACCGACGCCGGTGGAGAAGCGTGGGGTCTTGACCACCTCGGCCAGGCCGCCGACGTACTTGGGCACGCCGACGCGCACCGGCAGGTGGAACACCTCCTCGGCCAGTTCCACCATCCCCGGCATCAGGCTGGCGCCGCCGGTCAGCACCATCCCCGACGACAGCAATTCCTCGAAGCCGCTGCGGCGCAGCTCCTGCTGCACCAGCTGGAACAGCTCCTCCACCCGCGGCTCTATCACTTCGGCCAGCGTGGCGCGCGACATCTGGCGCGGACCGCGCTCGCCGACGCCCGGCACTTCAATCATCTGCGCCGGATCGGCCATCGCCACCAGCGACACGCCGTGCTGGATCTTGATGTCCTCGGCTTCCTTGGTGGGCGTGCGCAACGCCATCGCGATATCGTTGGTGATCTGGTCGCCGGCGATCGGGATCACCGCGGTGTGGCGGATCGCGCCGCCCACGTACACGGCGATGTCGGTGGTGCCGCCGCCGATGTCGATCAGGCACACACCCAGATCCTTCTCGTCCTCCGACAGCACCGCGATGGCCGAGGCCATCGGCTGCAGCACCAGGTCGGACACTTCCAGACCGCAGCGGCGCACGCACTTGGTGACGTTCTGCGCGGCGGACACCGCGCCGGTGACGATGTGCACCTTGGCTTCCAGCCGCACGCCGCTCATGCCCAGCGGCTCGCGCACGCCCTCCTGGCCGTCGATGCTGTATTCCTGGGTCAGGATGTGCAGCACCTGGTGGTCGGGCGGAATGGTCACGGCGCGCGCAGTTTCGATCACGCGGTCGATGTCCATCTTGGTGACTTCGCGATCCTTGATCGCCACCATGCCGTGCGAATTCACGCTCTTGATGTGGCTGCCGGCGATGCCGACGAACACCTCGTGAATCTTGCAGTCGGCCATCAGCTCGGCCTCTTCCAGCGCGCGCTGGATCGCCTGCACCGTCGACTCGATGTTCACCACCATGCCGCGCTTCAAGCCGCGCGACGGCGTGTGTCCCATGCCGACGATATTCAGCTGGCCGTCCTCCAGCACCTCCGCGACGATCGCCACGATCTTCGAGGTGCCGATGTCCAGGCCAACCAGCATGTTCTTGCTTTCCTTTGGTTTGCTCACCTGTCGCTCCAACGCCTAATCACTTGTTTCCCTTGACCGGCGGCGCCTTGTAATCAGGCATCCGCACAGCGAATCCGTTCGGGTAGCGCATGTCTACGTATTCGATGTGATACGGCAACAACGCCAACCGGCTTTTCCAGTACGTGGCGAAGCGCTCTGCGCGCGCCGCCGCGTCGTTACGTCCCAATTCCAGCTGCAGCTGGTTATCCAGCACCACTTTCCACGCCCGCCGCGACGACAGCCACAACTCGCGCGGGGCCAGGCCCGACGGCTGCAGCGCCTGCCGCAGATCGGTCAGCATCGCCGTCATGTCCTTCTCGGCGCCGGCCGGCCCGTAAAACACCGGCAGCTTGGCGTCGCTGGCGGCGTCGAAACGCTCGCCGCGGGTGTTGACCAAACCGTTTTCTCCCCAGCGCGCCAGCGCCACATGCTCCTCCACCGTGATGTCCAGCGCGTCCGGCCAGCGCCGCCTCACCTGCGCGTCTCGCACCCACGGCAACTTGCCGAAGGCGGACCGCGTCTTGTCGATGTCCAGCGTGAAGAAGGTGCCGGCCAGCTCATGCTCCGCGATGAATTTCAGCTGTTCCGCCGTCACCCGGTTCATGTCGCCCTGAATCCGTATCTTCTTCACCGGGAACACCGGCGCGTGCGTCAGCCAGAATCCCCCCGCATACAGCAACATCAGAGCTGCAGCGCCCAGCATCATATTGGCCAGGCTTCTGAGCAGCCGATGGTTATCCCACATGCACCGTATCCAATACCTTCAGACACAGGTCCTCGTAGCTGACGCCCTCCGCCCGCGCCGCCATCGGTACCAAGCTGTGACTAGTCATGCCCGGGTTGGTGTTCACTTCCAGCAGGTAGATGCCGCCGGCCTCGTCCATCAGGAAATCCACCCGGCTCCAGCCGCGGCAACCCAATACCCTGAACGCCTGCAACGCCAGATCGCGCGCCCTGGCTTCCACTTCCGGCGCCAGACCGGACGGGCAGCGGTAGACCGTGTCGTCGCGGAAATATTTGGCCTGGTAGTCGTAGTACTCGGTGGCCGGCTCGATCTTGATGGTCGGATAGGCCACGTCGTCTATCACCGCGCAGGTGTACTCGCCGCCGCCGATGAACTGCTCGGCGATGACGATGCGGTCGTACTTGCGCGCCTCGTCATAAGCCGCCCTCAGCTCGCCCGCCTGCTTGACCTTGGTCACGCCTATGCTGGAACCCTCGGTGGACGGTTTGACGAAAATCGGCAAACCCAGCTTCGCCTCGACCGCGGCGAAATCGCTGTCGTCGTTCAGCAGCTCGAACGCCGGGATCGGCAAGCCGGCGCCCTTCCACAGCAGCTTGGTGCGCCACTTGTCCATGCAGATGGCCGAGGCCATCACGCCGCTGCCGGTGTACGGCACGCCCAATGCCTCCAGCGCGCCCTGCAGCGTGCCGTCCTCGCCGAACGGGCCGTGCAGGATGTTGAACACGCTGCTGAAACCCTCTTCCTTCAACGCCGCCAGCGGCTTTTCCGCCGGGTCGAACTTGTGGGCGTCCACGCCCTTGGCCAGCAATGCCGAGAGCACGCCAGCGCCGCTCATCAGCGACACTTCGCGCTCGGACGAGCCTCCGCCCATCAACACCGCCACCTTGCCGTACTGCTTCATCTATCTGTCCTCAGCAAGCCCGCGCCAACCGCGCGGACGGAAAATTCCTGGTCAAACCAGCGCCAGCACCTTGCCCGGCACCGCGCCCACCGAGCCGGCGCCCATGGTCACCACCACGTCGCCGTCGCGGGCGGCATCGACGATGGCCTGCGGCAACTCGGCGATGCTCTCGACGAACAGCGGCTCCACCTTGCCGCCCACCCGCACCGCCCGCGCCAGCGCGCGGCCGTCGGCGGCGACGATGGGCGCTTCGCCAGCGGCGTACACTTCGGAGAGCAGCAGCGCGTCCACGCCCGACAGCACCTTGACGAAGTCCTCGAACAGGTCGCGGGTGCGGGTGTAGCGGTGCGGCTGGAACGCCAGCAGCAGCCTGCGCCCCGGAAACGCGCCGCGCACGGCGGACAAGGTGGCCGCCATCTCCACCGGGTGGTGGCCGTAATCGTCTACCAAGGTGAAGCTGCCGCCGTCTTTGGCCTTCACTTCGCCGTAGCGCTGGAAGCGGCGGCCGACGCCGGCGAACTCCGCCAGGCCCTTCTGGATGGCAGCGATGTCCGCGCCGCACTCCAGGCCAATGGCGATCGCCGACAACGCGTTGAGCACATTGTGGCGGCCCGGCAGGTTCAGCACCACCGGGAAGCGGGTGGTGGCACCGTTCTTCACCACCACGTCGAAATGCATCTGGCCCGCCGCCGCCTGTACGTTCTCGGCATAGATGTCGGCGCTGTCGTCCAGCCCGTAGGTGGTGACCGGCTTGCTGATGCGGCCGCGGATCTCGCGCACATTGGGGTCGTCAACGCACAGCACCGCGCGGCCGTAGAACGGCATGCGCTGCAGGAAATCGACGAAGGCCTGCTTGAGCTTGTCGAAACTGTGGTCGTAGGTGTCCATGTGGTCGGCGTCGATATTGGTCACCACCGCCATCACCGGGCTCAAATGCAGAAAGGACGCGTCGGACTCGTCGGCCTCGGCCACCAGGAACTCGCCCGAGCCCAGCTTGGCGTTGGCGCCGGCGGCGGTCAGCTTGCCGCCGATGACGAAGGTGGGGTCCAGCCCTGCCGCGCCCAGCACCGACGCGGTCAGGCTGGTGGTGGTGGTCTTGCCGTGGGTGCCGGCGATGGCGATGCCCTGCTTGAAGCGCATCAGCTCGGCCAGCATCATCGCGCGCGGAATCACCGGGATGCGCTTGTCGCGCGCCGCCAGCACTTCCGGGTTATCCGCCTTCACCGCGGTGGAAGTCACCACCACGTCGGCGCCTTCGATATAGGTGGCGTCGTGGCCGAAGAACACGCGCAGGCCCTCAGCCGCCAGCCGCTTGGTGGTGGCGCCGTCGGCCATGTCGGAACCGGACACGGTGTAGCCCAGCCCGTGCAGCACCTCGGCGATGCCGCACATGCCGACGCCGCCGATGCCGACGAAATGTATGTGTTTGACCCTGTGTTTCATGTCTGTATCTCGTAATCAGGCGCTTCTATCCGGCGCCTATTCATTCCCCGGCCAATTGCTGGCACAGATCGGCCACCCGGCCGGCCGCGCCCGGCCGAGCCAGCGCGCGCGCGCGCGCCGCCCTGGCCGCCAGTTGGTCCCTGTCCAGCGCCGCCAACAGGCTGGCAAGCCTGTCCGCGGTCAATTCCTGTTGCGGCAGATGCCAGGCCGCGCCGGCCTGCGCCATCCACTCGGCGTTGTCGCGCTGGTGGCCGGTAGTGGACACCACCAGCGGCACCAGGATGCTGGGCACCCCGGCGGCGCACAATTCGCTGACCGTGATGGCGCCGGCGCGGCAGATCACCAGATCGCACTCGGCCAGCCGCTTCGGCATGTCGTCGATAAACGGCAGCAGCTCCACCTGGCCCTGCTGGCCAGCGGCGGCGTAGGCGGCGCTGACGGCGACGTAGTTGGCCTCGCCGGTCTGGTGCGCCAGCTGCGGACGCTTGTCGGCCGGCAGCGCCGCCAGCACCTGCGGCAGCGTCTCGTTCAACACCCTGGCGCCCAGGCTGCCGCCCACCACCAAGACCTTCAGCGGACCGCCGCGGCCGGCGTAACGCCCGGCCGGATCCGCGATCCGCTCGATTTCCCTTCGCACCGGATTGCCGGTGACCAGCGCCTTCGCCTGTTTCGCCGCGCTGCCGTCGAAGCCGCACACCAGCTTTTTGGCGAACGGCAGCAGCGCCTTGTTGCTCAGCAGCAGGCTGGCGTCGGCGTTGACCAGCACCAGCGGTTTCCACAACAGCGCCGCCGCCAGGCCGCCGGGCAGGCAGACATAGCCGCCCATGCCCAGCACCACGTCGGGACGATGGCGCAACATCAGCGCCACGCTCTTGCAGAACGCGCCCGCCAGCTGCAGCGCGCCCTTGAGCGAACCGAACAGGCCCTTGCCGCGCACGCCGTGAAAATTCAGCCGCTCCAGTACGATGCCTGACGGCGGCACCAGCTTGTTCTCCATGCCGCGCTGAGTGCCCAGCCACACCACTTTCCAGCCGCGATGCTGCAGCTCTTTGGCCACGGCGAGGCCGGGGACGATGTGTCCACCCGTGCCTGCCGCCATCACCATGACCGTTCGATTCGTCATCTCTATCAAACCTTGTAGCCGCGCATGATGCGGCGGTTTTCATAATCCACCCGCAGCAGCACCGCCACGGCTATCAGATTCATCAGCATCGCCGAGCCGCCAAACGACATCAGCGGCAGCGTCAGGCCCTTGGTGGGCAACAGGCCCATGTTGACGCCGATGTTGAAGAACACCTGGATGCCCAGCCAGATGCCTATGCCCTGCGCCACCAGCGCCTGGTAGTAGCGCTCCAGCTTTTTCGACTCCACGCCGATGTGGAAGGCGCGGCGGACGATCCAGGCGTACAGGCCGATCACCACGCAGATGCCGGCGAAGCCGAATTCCTCGGCGATCACCGCCATGATGAAGTCGGTGTGCGCCTCCGGCAGGTAGAACAATTTCTCGATGCTGCCGCCCAGCCCCACGCCAAACCATTCTCCACGACCGATGGCGATCAGAGAGTGACTCAGCTGATAACCCTTGCCGTACGGGTCGTCCCACGGGTCCATGAAACCCAGCACCCGCTTCAGACGGTACGGCGAGGAAACGATCAGCAACACGATCGCCACCACCGCCATCGCCGCGAGTCCCGAAAAGATGCGCATATTGATGCCGCCGAGGAACAGCAGGCCCATCGCGATGCTCATCACCACCATCAGCGCGCCGAAGTCCGGCTCGCGCAGCAGCAGAAAGGCCACCACCACCATCGCCGCGAACATCGGCAGGAAGCCTTCCTTGATGCTGTGCAACAGGTGGCTCTTGCGCACCGTGTAGTCCGCCGCGTACAGCACGGTGGCGAACTTCATCACCTCCGACGGCTGCAGATTGAGCACCAGCAGATTGATCCAGCGCCGCGAACCGTTGACCACCTTGCCGATGCCGGGAATCAGCACCAGCACCAGCATCACCAGCCCGATCAGGAAAATCTTCCCGGAATACTTCTGCCAGAAGCCGGTGGGAATCTGGAAGGCCGCGTATGCCGCCGCCAGTCCGATCACCATGAACACCACGTGGCGGATCAGGTAGAAGTAGCGGTTCTGCGTCGCCGCGTCAGCCTCGGCGTAAGCGATGGAAGCCGAATACACCATCACCAGGCTGATCGACAGCAGCAAGGCCAGCGCCCAGGCCAGCGCCTCGTCCAGCGGAGTGATCGCCACATAATGGCGCGCCGGGTTGCGGTTCATCGCCGCGCCGCCTTCAACTCCGCCACCGTGGCGATGAACACCTCGGCGCGATGGGCGTAATTGCGGAACATGTCCAGGCTGGCGCAGGCGGGCGACAGCAGCACCACATCGCCCGGATGCGCCAGCGCCGCCGCGCGCCGCGTCGCCTCTTCCAGCGTGGCGTAGCGCTCCAGCGGCAGGCCGCAGCCGGCCAGCGCCGACTCGATCCGCTGCGCGTCGCGGCCGATCAGCACCACCGCGCGCGCGATGCGCTGGCAGGCCGGCTTGAGCGGCGCGAAGTCCTGGCCCTTGCCGTCGCCGCCGGCGATCAACACCACCTGGCGGATCATGCCGTTGAGCGCCGCCTCGGTGGCGCCCACATTGGTTCCCTTGGAATCATCGATAAACGCAACGCCGTCGAATTCGTCTACCAGCTCCACCCGGTGCGCCAGGCCACGGAAGCTTTTCAGCCCCTCCAGCAGGGCCGGCAGCGCCAGGCCTATGCCCTGGCACAAGGCCAGCGCGGCCAGCGCGTTGGCGGCGTTGTGCAGGCCCTGCAGCGGCATGTCGGCGCAGTCGAACACCTTCTCGCCGGCCACGCTCAAGTGGTAGCCGCCGTTGCGCGCCAGCGCGTAGTCGGCCGCGCCATTCAGCGAGAACCACTTCACCTGATGCCCGGGGCGCACCATCGCCCGCACCAGCGCGTCGTCGCGGTTCAGCACCTGCACGCCCTGGCCGTTGAACACGGCGGTTTTGGCGTGGGCGTAATCCAGCAGGTCGGCGTAGCGGTCGAGATGGTCCTCGGAAATATTCAGCACGGTGGCGGCGTCCGCCTGCAAGCTGAAGGTGGACTCCAACTGGAAGCTGGACAGCTCCAGCACCCATACGTCCGGACGCTTGCCGCTCTGTTCCCGCGCCAGCTGCGCCTCCAGCACCGCCAGGCCGATATTGCCGGCGACGATGGCATCCAGGCCGGCTGCCTCGCACAGGTGGCCCACCAGGCTGGTGACGGTGCTTTTGCCGTTGGAGCCGGAAATGGCGATCACCTTGCTGCCGTCGCCGCGGATCGCGCGCGCCAGGATCTCGATGTCGCCCACCACCTCGCCGCCGGCGCGGCGGTAGGCGGCGATGGCCGGATTGGCCAGCGGCACGCCGGGGCTGACCACCAGCAAGTCGATGCCGGCGAAGGTGTCGGCGGTGAACTCGCCGCGCTTCACCGCCGTGCCCGGCAGCAGGCGTTCCAGTTCGGCCAGCCGCTCGTCGGACGGATTGGCGTCGGCCACGCCGACGCGCGCGCCGTGGGCGGCCAGGTAGCGCGCGGCGGCAAGCCCCGAGCCTCCCAGCCCCACCACCATCACTTGTCGATTGGCGTAATCCATCGTCGCGATCCTCAGCGCAGCTTCAGCGTGGACAGGCCGGCCAGCACCAGCATCATGGTGATGATCCAGAAACGCACCACCACCTGCGTCTCCTTCCAGCCCTTCAATTCAAAATGGTGATGCAGCGGCGCCATGCGGAACACCCGCTTGCCGGTGAGCTTGAACGAGCCGACCTGTATCATCACCGACAGCGCCTCCACCACAAACAGGCCGCCCATGATGAACAGCACCACTTCCTGGCGCACGATCACCGCGACGGTGCCCAGCGCGGCGCCCAGCGCCAAGGCGCCGACGTCGCCCATGAACACCTGGGCCGGATAGGCGTTGAACCACAAAAACCCCAGGCAGGCGCCGCACATCGCCGCGCAGAACACCACCACCTCGTGCGCGCCGGGAATGAAGGGCACGCCCAGGTACTTGGAGAACACCGCGTGGCCGGCGGCGTAGGCGAAAATCGACAGGCCGGCCGACACCATCACGGTGGGCAGCGCCGCCAGGCCGTCCAAGCCGTCGGTGAGGTTGACCGAATTGGAAGTGCCGACGATCACCAGATAGGTCAACACGCAGAAGCCCACCGCGCCCAGCGGGTAGGACACGGTCTTGAAGAAGGGAACGATGAATTCGGTGGAGGCCGGCAGCTTGGCGGTGGCGATCAGGAACACCCCGGCGCCGATGGCGATGGCCGACTGCCAGCCCATCTTGAACTTGGCCGATACCCCTTTCGGGTCCTTGTATACCACCTTGCGCCAGTCGTCGTAGAAACCCAGTGCGCCAGTGCCCAGCATCACCGCCAGCAGCAGCCACACATATTTATTGGACAGGTCGGCCCACAGCAGCGTGGTGATGGTGATGGCCAGCAGGATCAGCGAGCCGCCCATGGTGGGAGTGCCGGCCTTGACCAGGTGGGTCTGCGGGCCGTCGTTGCGCACCGCCTGGCCCACCTTGAGCTCGGTCAGCTTGCGGATCACCCACGGCCCCAGCAGCAGCGAAATCGCCAGCGAAGTCAGGGCCGCCATCACCGCGCGCAGCGTGATGTAATTGAAAACATTGAAGGCCCGGATGTGCGAGCCCAACAGATCAGCCAACCAAAGCAGCACCTTATACTCCCTCTGTGTTTGCGTGCATCAGGTGTTCCACCACCCGTTCCATGCGCATGAAGCGCGACCCCTTGACCAGAACGGCGGTACCCGATGCCAGCCGGCTATCCAGGCACTCCAACAACTCGTCAATCGAATCAAAATGCTGCGCGCCGGCGCCGAAGGCGGCGACAGCCGCGCGCGACAGCTCGCCCAGCGCGAAGAGCTGTTCGATGCCGCGCGCGCGCGCATGTTCCCCGACCTCGGCGTGCAACGCCGGCGCGGCGTCGCCCAATTCGCCGATATCGCCCATCACGAAGCAGCGCGGGGCCGGCAGGCGCGACAGCACGTCCAGGCCGGCCTTCATCGAATCCGGATTGGCGTTGTAGCTGTCGTCCAGCACGGTCAAGCCGCTCGGCGCGGTTTTCAGCTGCAAGCGCCCCTTGGCGCCGGCAAAGGCGGCCAGGCCGGTGGCGATGGCGGCCTGCGGCACTTCCAGCGCCAGCGCCACCGCGGCGGCGGCCAGCGCGTTGCGGACGTTGTGCTCGCCCGGCGCCGGCAACGACACTGTTTGCTCGCCGACAGACGAGGTCAGGATGAAGCGGCTTGCCAGCGCGTCCATTTGCAAATCGCGTGCGCCGACCTCGGCGTCTGGACCCAGGCCGAAACTCAACTGACGATGCCGACCGGCACGCTGGCGGAACAATGCCAGATTGGCGTCGTCGGCGTTGAGCACCGCCACGCCGCCGTCGACCAGTCCTTCAAAAATTTCCGCCTTGGCCCTGGCCACTTCTTCGGTGGTGCCGAAATGGCCGAAGTGGGCGCGCATCGCATTGTTGACCAGCGCCACCTGCGGCCGGGCCAGGCCGGCGAGGTAGCTCAACTCGCCGTGATGGTTCATGCCCATCTCGATCACCGCGTAGCGGTGTTGCGGCTTCAGTCGCAGCAGGGTCAGCGGCAGGCCGATGTCGTTGTTGAAATTGCCGGCGGTGGCTAGCACCGCCTGATCTCCGGCATGGGCGCTCAGGATGGCGGCCAGCATTTCCTTGACCGTGGTCTTGCCGTTGGAGCCAGTGACACCGACGACCACGGCCGGCTGCCCCGCGCGCCAGCCAGCGGCCAGACGCCCCAGCGCCAGACGGGTATCGTCCACTCGGATCAAACTGGCGCCGGCAAGCTGGAAATCGGCGCGCACCAGCGCGGCGGCGCCCTTGGCCGTCACCTCGGCGACGAAATCATGGGCATCGAAACGCTCGCCCTTCAACGCGACAAACAAATCGCCGGGCTGCGCCAGACGGCTGTCGGTGATCACCCGCGACACCGCGCCATCGACGCCGACGAGGCTGCCTTGGGCGTGGCGGGCGGCTTGCTGCAGGCTCATCATGCTTGGTGCCCCCAGGCGGTGAGCGCCTCTTCCGCCACGCGGAAGTCGGAGAACGGCCGCTTGACGCCGGCGATGTCCTGATATTCCTCATGGCCCTTGCCGGCGATCAGCACCACGTCGCCGACGCGCGCCTGGCCCACCGCCCAGTGGATGGCAGCCTCGCGGTCGGCATCGACATGGCCGGTCTGCTTCATGCCGGCCTGCACGTCGGCCAGGATGGCCAGCGGGTCCTCGCTGCGCGGATTGTCGCTGGTCAGCACCGTCACGTCGGCATGCTTCTCGGCAATGGCGCCCATCATCGGGCGCTTGCCCGGATCGCGGTCGCCGCCGCAGCCGAACACGCAAAACAGCCGGCCGCCGGCGGGGCGGATTTCACCCAACGTGGCCAACGCCTTCTCCAGCGCGTCCGGGGTGTGGGCGTAGTCGATCACCACCAGCGGCTCATGCGTGCCGCCTATGCTCTGCATGCGGCCGCGCGCCGGCTGGATACGCGCCATCACCGCGGCGGCGTCGGCCAGGCTGACGCCGTTGACGCACAAGGTGGCGAGGCAGGCCAGCAGATTGGCGGCGTTGAAGCGGCCAACCAGGCCGGTGCGCACATCCACCACGCCCCACGGCGTGGCGACGGTCAGTTGCAGGCCCTCCAATGTGGCGGCCAGCGCCAGCGGGCGCACATCGCCCTGCGTGAGGCCATACGTCACCACCTGGGTCTGCGCGCGGTCGATCTCCCCGGCCAGCTGGCGGCCGAATTCGTCGTCGGCGTTGATCACCGCGTGCTGCAGGCCCTCCCAGAAGAACAGCTTCTTCTTGGATTCGCCGTAAGCCTGCATCGAACCATGGTAATCCAGATGGTCGCGCGTCAGGTTGGTGAACACCGCGGTGGCGAAGGCCACGCCGTTGACTCGGGACTGGTCCAGGCCGTGGCTGGAAACTTCCATCGTCACCACGTGCGCGCCCTGGCGGCGATATTCGGCCAGCTTCTGCTGCACCGTCACCGGGTCGGGCGTGGTGTGGGTGGTTTCGGTCAGCGCGCCGTAGAAGCCGTTGCCGACGGTGCCGATCAACGCGGCCTTCCGGCCCAGCAAGGAGAAAGCCTGCGCCAGCCAGTGCGAAATCGAGGTCTTGCCGTTGGTGCCGGTGATGCCGACCACGGTCAGATCGCGCGCGGGCTCGCCCAGCACATGGGCGGCGACGATGCCGGCGCGCTCGCGCAGATTCGGCACCGCCAGATTGGGCACCTGCCAGGCCGGATTCCAGGCGAAGCCGTCGGCGTCGTCCCACAGCACCGCGGCCGCGCCCTTCTCCAGCGCGGCGGGGATGAAATCGCGGCCGTCAACGAACTCGCCGCGACAGGCGAGGAATACATCGCCGGGCAGCACGCGGCGGCTGTCGGCCTCCACTCTCTTGATGGTCAGGCCCAGCTGGTTCAGCGCAGCCGGATCCCAGTCCGGCAAGGCGATCAGACGACTCTTCATGGTGTCAGAAGTCCGCCGGAACAGGGGTCGATTCCGGCAATAAAGTGTTGTTGGAAGGCTCGTCGGGCGGCACGTTCAGCACTCGCAGCGCGCCGCCGGCCACTTGCGAGAACACCGGGGCCGCCACCGCGCCGCCGTAATATTTGCCGGCGGAAGGCTCGTCTATCATCACCGCCACGATCACCTTGGGCGCATGGCCGGGCGCGAAGCCCATGAACAGCGCGCGGTGCTTGTTGGCCACGTAGGTGCGGCCCTCCAGCTTGCGCGCGGTGCCGCTCTTGGCGCCTATGCTGTAACCGATGATGCGGCCGCCGACCGCGCCGCCGCCGGGCTGGCTGTTGGCGATCAACAGGTCGCGCATTTCGTGCGCGGTCTTGATGTCTATCACCCGCTTGCCCGGCATTGGGTTGCTGGTCTTGTACAGCGCGATCGGCAGCATCACGCCATCGTTGGCGAAGATGGTATAGGCGCGCGCCATCTGGATCAGGCTGACCGATACGCCGTAGCCGAAGGACATCGTCGCCTGCTCGATCGGCCGCCAGCGGTGCCAATCGCGCAGCCGGCCGCCGGCCTCGCCGGGGAAACCGGTATTGGGCGCGCGGCCGAAGCCCAGCGCGTCGTAGTGCTTCCAGAAGTCCTCCGGGCTGCTCATCAGCGCCAGTTTGCTGGTGCCGACGTTGGACGACTTCTGGATAATGCCGAGAATGTTCAGGCTGGCCTGCGGCGACACGTCGCGGATGGTGGCCGGCCCTATCATATAGCTGTGGGTGTCCAGCACGCTGTTGAGGCTGGCCTTGCCATGCTCCAGCGCCAGCGAAATCGACAAGGGCTTCATCGTCGAGCCCGGCTCGAACAGGTCGATCACGCCGCGGTTGCGCATCATTTCCGGCGTCACCCCGACGCGGTTGTTGGGGTTGAACGACGGGTAGTTGGCCAATGCCAGCAATTCGCCGGAGTGGGCGTCCAGCACCACCACGCTGCCGGCCTTGGCCTTGTTCTGCTCCACCGCCGCCTTGATCTCGCGATAGGCCAGATACTGGATGCGGTGGTCCACCGCCAGCGCCAGCTTCTGGCCGTCGCGCGGCGGCTCGATGGCGGCGATGTCCTCGATGATGTGGCCGCGGCGGTCCTTCAGCACCACGCGGCGGCCATCGCGGCCCGCCAGCATCTTCTCGCGCGCCAGCTCCACGCCCTCCTGGCCCTTGCCGTCGACCCCGGTGAAACCGATGATGTGCGACACGATCTCGCCGGCCGGGTAGAAGCGGCGGAATTCCTGCTGCTTGGCGATGCCGGGAATGCCCAGCGCCATCACCTTGTCGGCCTGCTCCGGACTGATCTGGCGCTTGATGTAGACGAATTCCTTCTTGCGGTCGGACAGCTTGGCGGCCAGTTCCTCCGGCGCCAGGTCCAGCAGGGCGGCCAGCTCGCGCAGCTTGGCCGGCGGCACTGGCTCCATGTCGGCCGGGCTGGCCCAGATGGTCTGCACCGGGGTGCTGATCGCCAGCGGCTCGCCGTTGCGGTCGGTGATCACACCGCGGTTGGCCTCCAGCGTCATCGCGCGGCGGAAACGCGCCTCGCCCTGATTCTGCAGGAAATCCTGCTGCACCACCTGCAGATACATCGCGCGGCAGATCAACGCCAGAAACAGCAGCGCCAGTACCAGCAGCACGCAGCGCACCCGGGTTCTGGTCATGCGCAGGGCCGGGCTGGCCGACACCGGCCGCTGGCGAACGCTATAGCTGCTGCCGGCGCGCATCAGATCCTCCCTCCGGGCGAAATCACCTGGATCTGGCGCGGATCGGGGGTGTGCATGTCCAGACGGGTGGACGCCGCCTTTTCAATCACCGCGTGCGCGCCCCAGGTGCTCTGCTCCAGCTGCAGCTGGCCGAACTCCACCTCCAGCTGCTGCCCCGACTTGGTCTCCTTCTGCAAGTCGCTGTAGAGCTTGCGCGACACGTGGGTAGACGTCACCACCGACCAGGCGGAGAAGACGGTCATCGCCAGCAGCATCGCGTTGAGCTTGTTCATGCATCCACCTCCCGCCACGGCGCGGCGGTGCGCTCGGCCACCCGCATGATGGCGCTGCGGGAGCGCGGGTTCTCGCGCACCTCCTCGTCGCCGGCGCGGACCGCCTTGCCCACCAGGGCGATCGGCGGCTTGGCCATGTCCTCGGCGCGCACCATCGCCCACATCGGCAGCTTTTCCTCGCTGCTGACGTCGCGCAGGTATTGCTTGACGATGCGGTCCTCCAGCGAATGGAAGCTGATGACGGCCAGCCGGCCATGCTCGCCCAGCAGACGCGCGGCCTGCGGCAGCGCCGCCTTCAGTTCGTCCAGCTCCCGGTTCACAAAGATCCGGATCGCCTGGAAGGTACGCGTCGCGGGGTCTTGACCCGGTTCCCGAGTACGGACGTTTTGCCCAACGAGCAAAGCGAGCTCACGCGTGGTCGTGATGGGGTGTTCCCCCCGTTGCGCAACAATGGCTGCTGCGATCTTGCGAGCAAACCGCTCTTCACCATAAGTCTTGATGACCTCTCTGATATCGGCCTCGTCGGCCGTTGCCAACCACTCGGCGGCGGTGACGCCGCGAGTGGTATCCATACGCATGTCCAGCGGCGCGTCGAAACGGAAGCTGAAACCGCGGCTGCCATCGTCGATCTGCGGCGACGACACGCCCAGGTCCATCAGCACGCCATCCACGCTGGCCACGCCCAGGCGGGCCAGCTCGGACGACAGTGTCTCGAAACCGTTGTGCACGATGTTGAAGCGGGAATCCTCCGCCGCCAGCCGTTCGGCGACGGCGATGGCTTCCAGGTCCTTGTCGAAGGCGATCAGCCGGCCATTCGGGCCGAGCTTCGACAGGATCAAACGGCTGTGGCCTCCGCGGCCGAAGGTGCAATCGACGTAGACGCCATCCTCGCGGATGGCCAGCGCGTCGACCGCTTCGGCCAGCAATACCGTGCGGTGCACGTAAGTGGGGGTGCTCACAGCGTGAAATCTCCAAGGTGTTGGGCCAAATCGGCCTGATCGATAGCCAGCGCGTCGGCGGTCTGGCTGTCCCATTCCTCGGCGTTCCACAACTCAAAGCGGTTGCCCATGCCTACCAGGGCGACATCCTTGTCCAGCGCGGTCAACTCGCGCAGCCGGGCCGGCAGCAGGATGCGGCCGGCGGAATCCATTTCCAGGGTTTCGGCATGGCCAAGCACCAGCCGTTGATAGCGTTTCAGCGTGGGATTGCCGGTGGGAAGGGCAAGCAGACGGGCCTCGACCGGGCGCCAGTTGGGTTCGGGGTACAACAGCAAGTGGTCCTGGGACTCGAGGGTGACGATCAGCTTGTGGCCAAACGCGGACAGCAGTGTCTCACGGTGTTTGGCCGGAATAGCCAAACGCCCCTTGCTATCGAGAGACAGGATACTGACGCCACCAATCATGATTTGAACCCGCTGACCGAGAAAACGGAGCCGTCGCTCCGAGGGGCATTTGCCCCACTTTCACCCACTTTATCCCACTTTTCGCCACTATAAGAAATAACCGCCCCACGGTCAACATAGGAATTCTCTAATTCGCCTTTTGCGACAATGACTTACGGGAGGGTATAAAAATGGAATCTGTGAGAAATCAGTGACTTAAAATCATCAGTAAAAGTGGGATGTGAACATTGCGGATCGCAGGGGATGCAACAGGACGGCAATAATTGCCGATGGAACTGTCTGAAGCACAAGTATCTTCAATAAAAGAAACACTTTACCCGCGGCCAATTTCAGGCCTGTATTTAAAAAACAACATGCGGCTTAAACAAGCCGCATGTTGTTCGGGTATCAAACTCAGCCCAGCTTCTGCCTCAGGATATCTTGCACCTGGGTCGGGTTGGCCTTGCCCTTGGATGCCTTCATCACCTGGCCGGCCAAGGCGTTGAGCGCCTTTTCCTTGCCGGCGCGGAATTCCTCCACCGCCTTCGGGTTGGCGGCGATCGCTTCTTCCACCATTTTCTCGATGGCGCCGACGTCGGACACCTGCTTCAGGCCGTCGCGTTCGATGATGTCATCGACCGACAACTCGCTATCCCACAACGCTTCGAACACCTGCTTGGCCAGTTTGCTGGACAGGGTGTTGTCGGCGATGCGCGCCAGCAGGCCCACCAGGCGCTCGACCGCAATCGGGCAGTCGGCGATGCTCTTGCCGTCGCGGTTCAGCCGCGCGGCGATCTCGCCGTTGACCCAGTTGGCGGCCAACTTGCCCTGGCCGGAGGCGCGGGCGGCGGCTTCAAAGTACTGCGCCAGCGGCAGGCTCGCGGTCAGCAGCGCGGCGTCGTAGGCCGACACGCCGAATTCCTCGACGAAGCGGCCCTGCATCGCGCCCGGCAGTTCGGGCATCTCGGCGCGGATGCGCTCGATCTGCTCGGTCGCGATGCGCACCGGCAACAGGTCCGGATCGGGGAAGTAGCGGTAGTCGTGCGCGTCTTCCTTGCTGCGCATCATGCGGGTCTCGCCGCTGTCCGGATCGAACAGCACCGTCGCCTGCTGCACCTTGCCGCCGTCTTCCAGCGTGTCGATCTGCCACTGGATCTCGTATTTGGCGGCCTGCTCCAGGAAGCGGAAGGAGTTGAGGTTCTTGATCTCGCGGCGGGTGCCGAACTCCTTCTGGCCTTCCGGGCGCACCGACACGTTGACGTCCATGCGGAAGCTGCCTTCCTGCATATTGCCGTCGCAGATTCCCAGCCAGGTCACCAACGCGTACAGCGCCTTCACATAGGCCAGCGCCTCGTCCACCGAGCGCATGTCGGGCTCGGACACCACCTCCAGCAGCGGCGTGCCGGCGCGGTTGAGGTCGATGCCGGACAGGCCCTGGAAGTCTTCGTGCAAGCTCTTGCCGGCGTCCTCTTCCATGTGGGCGCGGGTCACGCCGATGATCTTTTCCTGATCGCCGACCAGAATCTTCAGCTTGCCGCGCTCGACGATAGGCAGCTCCATCTGGCTGATCTGGTAGCCCTTGGGAAGATCGGGGTAGAAGTAGTTCTTGCGGGCGAACACGTTCTTCTGGTTGATGGTGGCGTCCAGCGCGAGGCCCAGGCGGATGGCCTTGTCCACCACCGCGCGGTTCAGCACCGGCAGCACGCCCGGAAAGGCCAGCTCCACCGCGGAAGCCTGGGTGTTGGGCTCGGCGCCGAAGGCGGTGCTGGCGCCGGAGAAAATCTTGGAGACGGTGTTGAGCTGCACGTGCACCTCAATGCCGATTACGACTTCCCATTTCATCTTTATCTGGTCCTCAATCTTTTACAGTGCCGGCGCGCGGGTGTGCCAGTCAGTGGCCTGCTGGAACTGGTGCGCGACGTTCAGCATCTTGGCCTCGGCGAAGTAGTTGCCGATGATCTGCAGGCCGATCGGACGGCCACCCGCGGAAAAGCCGGCCGGCACGCTCATGCCGGGCAGTCCGGCCAGGTTGACCGACAGCGTATAGATGTCGGACAGATACATCTCTACCGGATCGGCCGACAGCTGGCCCAGATCGAAAGCAGCGGTCGGCGCCACCGGCCCCAGGATCACGTCGCATTGCTGGAACGCGGCCTTGAAATCGTTGGCGATCAGGCGGCGGATCTTCTGCGCCTGCAGGTAGTAGGCGTCGTAATAGCCGTGGGACAGCACATAGCTGCCCACCAGGATGCGGCGCTTGACCTCGTCGCCGAAGCCTTCGGCGCGGGTCTTCTCGTACATGTCCACCAGGTCCTTGTAGTCCTTGGCGCGGTGGCCGTAGCGGACGCCGTCGTAGCGCGACAGGTTGGTGGAGGCTTCGGCCGGGGCGATCACGTAGTAAGCGGGGATGGATAGCTCGGTGTTGGGCAGGCTCACGTCCACCGCCTCGGCGCCCAGCTTCTTCAATTCCGCCACCGCGTTGTCCACCGCGCGGGCGACGTCGGCATCCAGGCCGGCGGCGAAGTACTCGCGCGGCAGGCCCACCTTGAGGCCGGACAGCGACTGGTTCAGATCGCGGGTGTAGTCTTCCTTCGCGCGCTCCAGGCTGGTGGAGTCGCGCTCGTCGAAGCCGGCCATCACGTTCAGCATCAGCGCGCAGTCCTCGGCGGTCTGGGCGATCGGGCCGCCCTGGTCCAGCGAGGAGGCGAAGGCCACCATGCCGTAGCGCGACACCACGCCGTAGGTCGGCTTGATGCCGGTGACGCCGCAGTGCGAAGCCGGCTGGCGGATGGAGCCGCCGGTATCGGTGGCGGTGGCGACCGGCGCCAGGCGCGCGGCCACCGCGGCCGCGGAGCCGCCGGACGAGCCGCCAGGAATGGCGCTCAGGTCCCACGGATTCTTCACCGCGCCGTAAAACGAGTTTTCATTGGACGAGCCCATCGCGAACTCGTCCATATTGGCGCGGCCCAGCGTCACCAGGCCGGCGGCGGCGCATTGCTGCACCACATGGGCGTCGTAGGGCGAGACGAAATTGTCCAGCATCTTCGAGCCGCAGCTGGTCTTCCAGCCTTGCTGGCAGAACAGGTCCTTGTGGATCAGCGGCACGCCGGCCAGCGGGTGGGCGTTGCCGGCGGCGATGCGCGCGTCGGCGGCGGCCGCCTCGGCCAGGGTCTTTTCGCGGTCGACGGTGATCAAGGCATTCAGCGCCGGGTTCAGCGCCTCGATGCGGTCCAGATACTGGCCGGCCAGTTCCACGCTGGAAACTTCCTTGGCCGCCAGCTGTTGCGACAATTGCTTGAGGGTGGCTTGTGTCATTTCGATTTTGGTCTTGCTATCCGGATAGTCTGGCCCGGGCCCCATTCAGGGAACCAAGCCGCGCGGGGCCGATCAGAGGGCTTACTCGATCACTTTGGGAACGAGGAACAGACCCTTTTCCACCTGCGGCGCCACCGCCTGGAAGGCCTCGCGCTGGTTGGCTTCAGTGACGACGTCATCACGCAAACGCAAGGACACGTCCTGCGGATGGGCCATCGGCTCGATGCCTGCGGTATCCACCGCCTGCATCTTCTCGATCAGGCTGAAAATATTGTTGAGCTTGTCTGCCGTGGCGGCGATTTCCGCCTCGCTCACATTGATGCGGGCAAGCTTGGCGATCCGTGCGACATCCTGGTGCGTAAGCGACATGGCGTCCTCGTTAAAACCTTTAATATTTCAAGCTTTATAGGGTATCATACCCCGTTTGATTCTCCCAAGATTGAGATTGCGCCACGACGCATCCTGACGGCATTTTCACCGCCTCCGGATCGTGCGCCGGGGCCAAATAGCGCAGGCCAGCTCCACCGTCCGGGTCACCGGGCAAGAACTGCTCAAAGCCAGCCGGTTGGGCGCACATTTCGCCCACAAGCGACGTCGACAGCAGCGCTTCTTGCCGCATCCGCGGCTGGGAGTTTGGGTCTACGACAGATAAACTGGATTTTACGGACGCCGCTGGCGTCCGCCCCTGACGAAAACTGACCAGGATCGCCCAATGTTTCGTTCGCTGACCGGATACTTCTCCAACGACCTCGCCATCGACCTTGGCACCGCCAACACCCTGATCTACATGCGCAGCAAGGGCATCGTGCTTGACGAGCCTTCCGTTGTGGCCATCCACAATGACGTGCCCACCAACAAGAAGTCCATCCTGGCCGTGGGCCTGGAAGCCAAGCGCATGCTGGGCCGCACCCCGGGCAGCATTCAGGCCATCCGCCCGATGAAGGACGGCGTGATCGCCGACTTCACCGTCACCGAACAGATGCTCAAGCAGTTCATCAAGAAGGTGAACCCCAACCGCTTCTTCGCCGCCAGCCCGCGCATCGTGATCTGCGTGCCCTGCGGCTCCACCCAGGTGGAGCGCAAGGCGATCCGCGACTCGGCCCTGGCCGCCGGCGCGCGCCGCGTCGAGCTGATCGAAGAGCCGATGGCCGCCGCGATCGGCGCCGGCCTGCCGGTGGAAGAGCCGACCGGCTCGATGGTGGTGGATATCGGCGGCGGCACCACCGAGGTCGGCGTGATCTCGCTGGGCGGCGTGGTTTACTCCAACTCGGTGCGCGTCGGCGGCGACAAGTTCGACGAGGCGATCATCAACTACATCCGCCGCAACTACGGCATGCTGATCGGCGAGACCACGGCCGAGGAAATCAAGAAGACCATAGGCTCCGCCTTCCCCGGCGCCGAAGTGCGCGAGATGGAAGTCAAGGGCCGCAATCTGGCCGAAGGCATCCCGCGCGCCTTCACCGTGTCCTCCAATGAAATCCTGGAGGCGCTGACCGAGCCGTTGAACCAGATCGTCTCCGCGGTGAAGATCGCGCTGGAGCAGACTCCGCCGGAACTGGGCGCCGACATCGCCGAAAAAGGCATGGTGCTGACCGGCGGCGGCGCGCTGCTGAAGGATATCGACCGTCTACTGGCCGAAGAAACCGGCCTGCCGGTGTTCGTGGCCGAGGAGCCGCTGACCTGCGTGGTGCGCGGTTCCGGCAAGGCGCTGGAAAAGATGGACAAGATCGGCACCATCTTCACCAACGTGCCTTAAACTTCAGCAACGGACCTTAACCAACCGAGCGAACGCCGCGCCGTCAAGGCGCGGCGGCTGTGGCCATGGATTTCGCCAACACCCCCAGCTTCTTCCGCTCCGGGCCGCCTCCGGCTGCTCGCCTGGCGATGAGCGCGGTCGCCTCGATCGCGCTCCTGATAGGCGACAGCCATTACGGCCTGATGGAACAGACGCGGGAAGCCCTGTCGCTGGCGCTGTACCCGGTGCAGCGCGCGGTGAACCTGCCGGCGCAGGCGGTGCGCCACGCCGGCGACTACCTGACCTCGCAAACCGAGCTGAAGCAGGAAAACACCGAACTGCGCACCCGCCAGCTGCAGATGTCGGCGCAGTTGTCCCGCCTGCAGACGCTGGAGCGCGAACTGAACGAACTGCGCGCGTTGAACCGCATCCGCGCCCAGCGCGACGACTCCGCGCAGATCGCCGAGACGCTGTATACCGGACGCGATCCGTTCTCGTACAAGATCATCATCGACAAGGGCGACGACGCCAAACTGCAGGCCGGCCAGCCGGTGGTGGACGCGCGCGGCCTGCTGGGCCAAGTGACGCGGGTGCAGCCGCTGACCGCCGAGGTGACGCTGATCATAGACAAGAACCAGATGGTGCCGGTGATGATAGCCCGCACCGGCGAACGCGCCATCCTCTATGGTTATGGTGGCGGGGTGGAATTGCGCTATCTGCCGCAAAGCTCGGATGTGAAAGAAAACGACCAGGTGGTGACTTCCGGCCTGGACGGCATGTTCCCCGAGGGCATTCCGGTGGCGGTGGTGAGCAAGGTGGAGCGCAATCCCGGCGCCGCCTTTACCCGCGTCGGCACCACGCCGCTGTCCGGCGTGCAGCAGACCCGCTACGTGCTGGTGCTGCAGGCCCGCGAAGCGAAGGCGCGCCCGGCCGAGGCGCCGGTTGTCGTCGAGAAAAAGACCAGGGGCGGCAGAAAGGCCGCCGCCGAGGAGTAAAACCCGATGTCGTTGGACCGCCCCAAGGAGCTGCTCAAGCCGGTCAAGCGCCGCTTCATCCTGCTCACATTCGTCACCGCCGTGCTGGTCGAGCTGGTGCCGCTGCCGCACGGCAGCACGCGCTGGCTGCCGGACTTCATCGGCCTCCTGATCCTGTACTGGGTGATCAACCAGCCGCGCCGGGTCAACATCGGCATCGCCTTCATGATGGGCATCGTCGCCGACGTTTCCACCGCCGGCCTGTTCGGCCAGCACGCGCTGGCCTACTCGTTCACCGCCTTCCTGGCGCTGAGCCGCCAGCGCCAGCTGGTGATGTTCAACCTGGGACAGCAGGCGCTGGTGGTGCTGGGGCTGATGCTCACCAACCAGATCATCATGGTGGTGGTGCGGATGCTGACAGGCTCGGCCTTCGTCGGCTGGAGCTATTTCCTGCCGCCGCTGATCGGCGCGCTGCTGTGGCCGCTGTTGACCAAGCTGATGCTGATTCCCTACCGCCACAATTCGGTATGAGACCTGACTGATCCATGCGCCGCCCCGCCCGCTTCAAGAATCCGCAGACCGAGGAAGAAGAGTTCCAGCTGCGGCTGATCATCGCCTACGCATTGATCATCCTGATGTTCCTGATCCTGCTGGCCCGCTTCGTCTGGCTGCAGGTGCTGCAACACGACCACTTCTCCACGCTGGCGCAGAACAACCGCATCTCGCTGGTGCCCATCCTGCCCAACCGCGGCCTGATCCTGGACCGCAACGGCGTGGTGCTGGCGCAGAACTACTCCGCCTACACGCTGGAGCTGACCCCCAGCAAGATTCCCGACCTGAACGCCACCATCGACAAGCTGAAGAAGCTGGCCGACGTCAGCCAGCGCGACGAGAAGCTATTCAAGAAACTGCTGGCGGAGAGCAAGAATTTCGAAGCCATCCCGCTGAAAGTGAAGCTCACCGACACGGAAGCCGCGCGCGTGGCCGCCAACGCCTGGCAGTTCCCCGGCGTGGAGGTGAAGGCCAGGCTGTTCCGCGACTACCCGTACAAGGAAATGACCAGCCACGTGCTGGGCTACATCGGCCGCATCAACCAGAAAGACCAGGAGCGTCTCGCCGACGAGGACAAGACCACCAATTACAAGGGCACCAACTACATCGGCAAGACCGGCCTGGAAGCGGTGTACGAGGAAGACCTGCACGGCCAGGTCGGCTTCGAGGAAATGGAAACCGACTCCGGCGGCCGCGCGGTCCGCTCCTTGCGCCGCACGCCGCCGGTCAACGGCAACACGCTGAAGCTGGCGCTGGACATCCGGCTGCAGGAGATGGCCGACAAGCTGTTCGGCGACCGCCGCGGCGCGCTGGTGGCAATCGACCCGGCCACCGGCGGCGTGTTGGCCTTCCTGTCCAAGCCCGGCTTCGACCCCAGCCTGTTCATCGACGGCATCGACAGCCAGACCTGGGCCGCGCTCAACACCGACTGGCAGAAACCGCTGGTCAACCGCGCGCTGCGCGGCACCTATCCGCCCGGCTCCACCTTCAAACCCTTCATGTCGATGGCGGCGCTGGTCACCCACAGCATAGGCGAACACGACATCCGCCCGGCGCCCGGCTACTTCACCCTGCCCGGCTCCAGCCACCAGTTCCGCGACAGCAAGAAGGGCGGCAACGGCATGGTCAACCTGCAGCGCGCCATCACCGTCTCCAGCGATACCTTCTTCTACAAGCTGGCCTGGGACATGGGGATAGACAAGATCCACCCGGTGGTCGGCTCCTTCGGCCTGGGCAGCAAGACCGGCATCGACCTCGACGGCGAAGCCAGCGGCGTGCTGCCGTCCAAGGAGTGGAAAGCCAAGCGCTTCGCCCGCTACAAGCCGGAAGTGCGGCGCTGGTACCCGGCCGACGCGGTCAGCATCGGCATCGGCCAAGGCTTCAACGCCTATACCCCGCTGCAAATGGCCAACGCCACCGCCATCATGGCCAACAGCGGCCAGGTGTTCAAACCGCACCTGGTGCAGCAGGTGGTGGACTCGAAAACCGGCCAGACCCGCCTGATAGAACCGGCACCGATCAAGCAACTGCCCTATCCGCAGGAGTATTTCGACTACATCAAGGAGGGCATGCACAATGTGATGATCTCCGGCACCGGCGCCCGCGTCGGCGTAGGCCTGAAATACTCGATGGCCGGCAAGACCGGCACCGCCCAGGTGGTGGCGATCAAACAGGGCGCCAAGTACAACGCCGCCGCGCTGGCCGAGCAGTACCGCGACCACAGCTGGTTCATCGCTTTCGCTCCGGTGGAAAAACCGAAGATCGCAGTGGCCATCATCGTCGAGAACGCCGGCTTCGGCGCCGCCGCCGCCGCTCCGGTGGCGCGCGGCCTATTCGATTTCTACCTGCTGGGCAAGGTGCCGAACGATTTGGCCGGCCTGCTCAAGACCGTACCGATGGAAAATGGGGACACGCATGAAGACACCCCTGATTAACCGCGTCTGGCAACAGATCAAGGAACCGCTGGACGGCTGGATGATGCTGTTCCTGGGGCTGATCTTCCTGGTCAGCATGGTGCTGCTCTACTCCGCCAACAACCAGTCCTTCGACAAGATAGACAACAAGCTGGCCTACACCGTGCTGTCGCTGCTGGTGATGTGGCTGATCGCGCGCATGCGGCCGCAGAGCGTGATGAATTTCGCGCCGCCCATCTACGTGCTGGGCGTGCTGCTGTTGGTGGCGGTGCATTTCAAGGGCATCACCGTCAATGGCTCCACCCGCTGGCTGAACCTGGGCATCACCCGCATCCAGCCGTCGGAGATCCTCAAGATCGCGCTGCCGATGATGCTGGCCTGGTTCTTCCAGAAATACGAGTTGTCATTGCGCTGGTGGCACTATCTGATCGCCGCGCTGCTGATCGCCATTCCCAGCGCGCTGGTGCTCAAGCAGCCGGACCTGGGGACCACCTTGCTGATCGCCGCCGCCGGCCTGTTCGTGCTGTTCTTCGCCGGCCTGCCGTGGAAGGTGATCCTGGCCGGCGTGGTGCTGTTCGCCGCCAGCCTGCCGCTGGTATGGAACCACCTGCACGACTACCAGCGCAAGCGGGTGCTGACGCTGATCGACCCCACCACCGACCCGCTGGGCACCGGCTACCACATCATCCAATCGATGATAGCCATCGGCTCCGGCGGCCCCTGGGGCAAGGGCTGGCTCAACGGCACCCAGACCCACCTCGACTATATTCCAGAACGTACTACCGACTTCATCTTCGCGGTGTATTCCGAGGAGTTCGGCCTGGCCGGCAACGTGCTGCTGCTGGCGCTGTACCTGCTGATCCTCAGCCGGGCGATAATGATCACCGCTAGCGCCCAGACCCTGTACGGCCGGCTGATGGCCGCCTCCATCACCATGTCCTTCTTCGTCTACGCCTTCGTCAACATGGGCATGGTGTCCGGCATCCTGCCGGTGGTCGGCGTGCCGCTGCCCTTCATGTCCTACGGCGGCACCGCCACCGTCACCCTGTTCATCGGCATGGGCATGCTGATGGGCATCAGCAATCTGCGCCGGCTGTAGGCTCCGCGCCGCCGACGGCCGGGTCACCGGGCTGGCTGTCCGGCAGCGGCCGGCCGTCGCGGCCGAACAGTCTCAGCTGGCGCGGCAGATCGTGCTCATCCGCCAGCTTCACCCCCACGCCCAGCAAGCGCACCGGCCGCGCCCCGCGGGCGAAGCCGGTGCGCAGCAACTGGCCGAAGGCCGCCATGGATAGGGCGTGGCCGGCTTGCTCCACCGTGGTCTGGGTAAAGTCGTCGAATTTCAGCTTCACCGACAGGCCCTTGAATTCCGGGCTGCCGCTGCGCGCCAGCCGCGCCTGCAGGCGGTCCACCAGTTCCGGCAGCTTGGACAGGCAGCTGGCGAGGTCGGGCAGGTCCTGGGCGTAGGTCTCTTCGACGCTGATCGTCTTGCGGCTGCGATCGGTGGACACCGGCCGCTCGTCGCGGCCCTGCGCCAGCGCCAGCAGCCGCTCGCCGAAGCTGCCGAAATGGCGGAACAGGTCGGATGGCGACCAGCGCCTGAGATCGCCGCAGTTGCGTATGCCCAAGCGGTGCAGCCTCTCGGCGGTGACGCGGCCGACGCCGTGTATCTTCTCCACCGGCAAGGTGACGACGAAGGCGTCGATGTCGCGCGGGCGCACCAGAAACTGGCCGTCCGGCTTATTCCAGTCGCTGGCCACCTTGGCCAGGAACTTGTTGGGCGCGATGCCGGCCGAGGCGGTGATGCCCACCTCGTCGCGAATCTGGCGGCGGATCGCCTCCGCCATCAGCGTAGCGCTGCCCTGCTCGTGCGGCTGGCCGGTGACGTCCAGATACGCCTCGTCCAGCGACAAGGGTTCGATCACCTCGGTGTAGCGCTGATAGATGGCCATGATCTGCTGGCTCGCCAGCCGATAACGCGCCATGTCGGGCGGCAGGATCACCAGCTCCGGACACAGCCTGAGCGCGCGCGCCGACGACATCGCCGAATGCACGCCGTAGCGGCGGGCGATGTAGTTGCAGGTGGCGATCACCCCGCGCGTTTCCGGCCGTCCACCCACCGCCAGCGGCAACGGGCGCAGGCTGGGGTCATCGCGCATCTCGATGGCCGCATAGAAGCAGTCGCAGTCGACATGGATGATCTTGCGCAGCGGGGCGGACATCAGCGGTCTCAGCCGGGGCGGTCGCTATGGCCCAGCGGCTTGTCCGGCGCGATGCGGTCGCGCACAAGCTGCTTGAGAATCTTCAACTCGGGGAAGCCGCCGTCGCGGCTGCGGTCCCACAGCAACTCGCCGTCCACCTCGATGCGGAACACGCCGCCGCTCCCGGGCCGCAGCGCCACTTCGGACAGCTCTTTCTCAAAAGTGGTGAGCAGTTCCTGCGCCAGCCAGCCGGCGCGCAGCAGCCAGCGGCAACCGGTACAGTAGTGGATGGCGACTTTGGGAAGGGCAGTGGGGGAATCAGGGGAAGTCATGACAAAAGGCGATGGCGGAACAAAAGCACAGCATACCGCAAAAAACGTCGCCGGCTCCCTGTCTTGTAGCTTGTTGTCGGGTGTGGAACACCCGCTCCTCCATCATTTCTCTTTTATAGGCAGACTTGGCGCAAAACCAGTTTCGGGAGCCGGCGGCCAGTGATGACGTCTTGTTCAAAACTCATTACCCGGGCCCAGTGTGCCCAGCCGCCATCCGGCTGTAAAGCGAATGGCCGCCGCGCCGGCAGTTGCTGCAAAGCACCATGTAACTTCGGCGCAACGTCGGACCAACGCAAATAAAAACAGCAGCTTGCCCTGCGGGGCCGGCTGCTGTTGTTGCAGGCGAAAACGCTCAGTGGCTGTGGCTGTCGGCCTCGCCGCCGTCCTGCACCACCACGTCCACCGTGACGCTGCCGGCCTTGTCGAACTTAAGCGTCAGCGGAAAATGATCGCCCTTGTTCAACGGCTGCTTCAAGCCCATCAACATCACATGATAGCTGCCCGGCGCAAACTTGACGGTCTGGCCCGGCGCCAGCGCCACGCCGCCCTCCACCTTGCGCATGCGCATCACGCCGTTGTCGTTGATATGGGTGTGCAGCTCGGCGCTTTCGGCGCGCGGGGTGCTGGCCGACAACAGGCGGTCTTCGGTCTTGCCCTGGTTCTGCAGCGACAGGTAAACGCCGCCGGTGGGGCTGGCGGCCGGCATCGCGCGGCTCCACGGGTGGCCGATATGGATGGCGCCCAGCTGGAAAGAATGGGCGGCAACCAGGCCGGACAGGCACAGGCCGAGCAGGGCGGCGGCAAGACGTTTCATCGCGGACTCCATCGATTGCAAAGGGAAATGGCGCAACTTTAACATGGCGGAATGCGCGCGCGCCGCGGCAAAATGTCGCAGCCGTCGGTCCGGCACAACACCTCCGCATGCCGCTGGTTTAAAGCGCAAGCGCCTGCTATCCGGCCCAGGCGGAACCCTCTACAATCGCAAGGCTATTCAATCGGCCCTGCATCATGTTCAAAACGTTGTCGCTGCAATTCCTGTTTGGCGGTCTGCTTAGCCTGATCACCATCACCAACCCGCTGTCGAAGATTCCGCTGTTCATCACGCTGACGCGCGAAATGAGCGTCAGCGGCCGCGACAGCCAGGCGCGCCGCGCCTGCGTGTTCGCCGCCGCCATCATGGTGGTGAGCCTGCTGGCCGGCAACCTGATCATGGCGGCCTTCGGCATCTCCTACGGCGCGCTGCGCATCGCCGGCGGCTTCGTGGTGGCGGTGCTGGGCTATCGCATGCTGTTCCTGTCGCAAGACCCGGGCCAGACGCCCAAGCAGTCGGGCGAACGCGAGGACTACGCGTTCTTCCCGTTGGCCATGCCCGGCATCAGCGGCCCAGGAACCATCGCGGTGGTGATAGGCATCTCCACCGAAATCGCCGAACTGGCCACGCTGCCGGCCAAGGCGCTGGCCTTCGCCATGACCTTCTCCGCGATCGGCCTGACCTGCGTCGGCATGTGGCTGACGCTGAAGTCGTCGCTGCTGATCTCGGAACGGCTGGGACGCGGCGGCCGCGAAGTGATGACCCGGCTGATGGGCTTCCTGCTGATCTGCATCGGCGTGCAGTTCGTCGGCTCCGGCATCCGCACCTTCATGGCCGGCTCCTGAGTCCGTACCGCGACCATCCGTAGCCGCACGGCAGCATGCTATATTGATTCTCCCTCTCAGGCAGGATCCGCAGGCATGAGCCGCACCCCTCCGCAACTGGCGCTGGACGGCGCGCGCGACACCATTCCAATGGTGGTCGGCGCCGCCCCGTTCGGCGTGATCTTCGGCACGCTGGCCGTCGCCGCCGGCCTGTCGCCCGCCACAGCCTTCGCCATGTCGCTGCTGGTCTTCGCCGGCTCCTCGCAATTCATCGCGGTCAGCCTGATTTCGGCCGGCGCCGCGCTGCCGGTGATCTGGCTGACCACCTTCGTCGTCAATCTACGCCATGCGCTGTACAGCGCCACCCTGCTGCCTTACGCCCGGCAATGGCCGCTGGCCTGGCGCTGGCCGTTGGCGTTCTGGCTCACCGACGAAACCTTCGCGGTGGTGGAGCACCGCTTCCGCAGCCAGGGCGCCGCCGGCGGGCAGTGGTACTGGCTGGGCTCGTCGCTGGCGATGTACGGCAACTGGCTGGCCTGGACGCTGGCCGGCGTCTGGCTGGGGCGCTCGGTGCCCGGGCTGGCCAAGCTGGGGCTGGACTTCGCCATGGTGGCCACCTTCGCCGCCATCGTCGCGCCGCAGTTGAAGAAACGGCCCACGCTGGTAGCCGCCGCCGTCGCCGGCCTCACCGCGCTGCTGGCGCGCGGCCTGCCCTACAAGCTGGACCTGATGCTGGCGGCGCTGCTGGGCGTGGCGGCTGGCCTGACATTGGAATACCGCCAGCACAGGATCCGGCCATGAACGCGCAACACGGGCTGATCATCGCCGGCATGCTGGCCGCCACCCTGGCCATCCGCGCCAGCTTCCTGGTGTTCGGCCACAAGCTGGCCTTCCCCGCCTGGCTGAACCGCGCGCTGCATTACGTGCCGGCGGCGGTGCTGAGCGCGCTGGTGGTGCCGCTGGCGCTGGCGCCGGCCGGCCATATCGACGCCTCGCCGACCAACCCCTATCTGGCCGGCACCATCGTCGCCATCATCGTCGCCTGGAAAAGCGGCAAGACGCTGCTGGCGATACTGGTCAGCTTCGCCGTCTACGGCCTGATGCGCTGGCTGCTGTAGCGCCGGCTACCGCCAAATGAACAAGGCCGCCCGGAAGGCGGCCTCGTCACTCAACAACGCTCACACTGCGGGTCAGGCGTTCTCACCCGCCAGCCCGGCTTTCGCCGGCTGCGGCTTTTTTAAGCGGAACCCCACCCACAGCAGCGCCAGCCACGCCGGCAGCACGTACACCGACACCGCCATGCCCGGCGTGAACAGCAGGATGCCCAGGATCATCAGCATGAAAGCCAGGCACACCCAGTTGGCCAGCGGGAACCAGATCGACGGAAACACCAGCTTCTGGCCGGCCTTGGCCTGGCGGAACTTCAGGTGGGTCAGGCTGATCATCGCCCAGTTGGTCACCAGCGCCGCCACCACCAGCGACATCAGGATGCCGAAAGCCTGGCCCGGCAACAGGTAGTTGAGGATCACGCAGGCGAAAGTGGCAGCCGCCGACAGCAGCGTGGCGTTGACCGGCACGCCGCGCTTGTCCAGCTGCTTCAGCGCCTGCGGCGCGTTGCCTTGTTCGGCCAGGCCGTACAGCATGCGGCTGGTGGCGTAGACCCCGCTGTTGTACACCGACAGCGCGGCGGTCAGCACCACGAAGTTCAGCGCGTGCGCGGTGAAGCCGGCGCCGATCTGCTGGAAGATCATCACGAAGGGGCTGCCGCCGGCGGCCACCTTGCTCCACGGGTACAGCGACAGCAGCACCACCAAGGAACCGATGTAGAAGATCAGGATGCGGTAGATCACCTGGTTCACCGCTTTGGGGATGGTCTTCTGCGGATCGGCCGCCTCGGCCGCCGTCATGCCGATCAGCTCCAGGCCGCCGAAGGAGAACATGATCACCGCCATCATCATGAACAAGCCGCCGGCGCCGTGCGGGAAGAAGCCGCCGTCGTTCCACAGATTGCTGACCGAAGCTTGCGGGCCGCCATGGCCGGACAGCAGCAGGTAGGCCCCGAACACGATCATCGCGATCACCGCCGCCACCTTGATCAGCGCGAACCAGAATTCCGACTCGCCGTAGGATTTGACGTTGGCGAGATTGATGCCGTTGATGGCGACGAAACAGACCAGCGCGGTCGCCCAAGTGGGCACGTGCGGCCACCAGTACTGCACGTATTCGCCGACCGCAGTCAGCTCGGCCATGCCCACCAACACATACAGCACCCAGTAGTTCCAGCCGGACAGGAAGCCGGCGAACCTGCCCCAGTAGCGATAGGCGAAATGGCTGAACGAACCCGCCACCGGCTCCTCGGCCACCATTTCACCCAGCTGGCGCATGATCAGGAAGGCGATGAAACCGGCGATGGCGTAGCCAAGTATCATCGAGGGGCCGGCAGCCTTCAGTACGCTGGCCGAGCCGAGGAACAGGCCGGTGCCGACTGCGCCGCCCAGCGCGATCAACTGTATGTGTCGGTTTTTCAGCTCGCGCTTCAAACCGGTATGGGTCTCGCTCACGGTCAATTCTCCTTATTGGGCGGGCGGCAAGCTAGCCGCCCTGACAGGTGCCCAGCCATCTAACCACCCGCGCGCCTCGCCGTCAAACTACTGGGCACAATATAAATGCCCAAAATATGCCTTATGACTGCGTTTTAAAAATATAATTTCCTTATGTTTGCAATTTCAAACCATAAATTGCTCATCAATGCCCATCAAACTGCGAATTTCCACCCTAGTTCCATAGCCGGCGGCGCGAACGTTCGGTTACCTGCGGTGACAAATGCCGAACAAAGCGTTTGCAACTGTCTGCCAATATGCAGTGTCAGAGCAGCAAGCGACGGATAGCGCGTCGCATCAGGGAGATAACAATGAAACAATCGGTATTGATCGCCAGCGTATTGGGTGGCGGCATCGCACTGGGCGCCATCGGCGTGGCGGGCATCCAGGCTTTGAAACCGGCGACTCCGGCCGTGGTGGCCACAGCCAGCGCGCCGCAAGCGCTTGCCTCGGCCCCGGCGGCGCAAATTCTGGCGCCCGCCGCCGCCTCCACTGTCGTGGCGCAAGCCACGCCGCAGCCGGTTGCGCCCGTTGTTGTGGCGCCTGCGCCGGCCCCCACAGTCAAGCCCAAACCCGTGCATTCAAGCTACGCCAAGATCCTGGGCGTGTCGCCGATCAAGCAGACCGTCAGCGAACCCAAGCAGGTGTGCCATCAGGAACAGGTGACCCACCAGGCGCCGGTGCAGGACAACAACCGCATCGCCGGCTCGGTGCTGGGCGGCGTGGTCGGCGGCCTGCTGGGCAATCAGGTGGGCGGCGGCAACGGCAAGAAGGCCGCCACCGTGCTCGGAGCGCTGGCCGGCGGTTTCGCAGGCAACAAGGTGCAGGAAGGCATCCAGCAGCGCGACCAGGTCACCAGCACCCAGACCATTTGCAACACCGAGAACGTCGACAGCGAAAAGGTGGTGGGCTACAACGTCCGCTACTCGCTGGACGGCAAGACCGCCACCGTGCGCATGGACGAAAGGCCGCAAGGCAAGACGTTGCCGGCCCGCGACGGCAAGCTGCTGATGTAAGCGCGGCGCGCCGGGCCTCCAGACGCCCCATGCGCATGAAAATGCCGTTCCGCCAACGCGGGGAACGGCATTTTCGCATTCCGCCCAGCGCGGCCCCGGCGGATCAGGCCGACACGCCCTTGGCGGGTGGCACCCGCCGCTGCTTGCTTGCCACCCGTTCCGCCGCCTCCGGCGCACCAAACAACGCGATCAGGCGGTCGCGCCAGTTCTCCGCCCGCCATGCCTCCAGCAACATGTCGCGCCACTCCACCACGCTGACCCACAGCGGATTGAAGCTGTTCACCGGCTTCACCGTGCCATAGTCGCAGGGCTCGCTGTCCAGCTCTTCAACGAAGGTGCCGAACAGCCGGTCCCAAACCACCAGCACGCCGGCGTAATTGTGGTCTATGTAACGCGGATTCCTGGCGTGGTGGCTGCGGTGTATCGACGGGGTGTTGAACACATACTCCAGCCAGCCCAGCTTGGGCACCGCCTGAGTATGGACGAAAAACTGGAAAGCCAGGTTGAGCAGCACCACCGCCACCACCTGCTGCGGCGGAAAGCCCAGCCAGGCCAGCGGCAGCCAGAACGCCCACATGCCGGCCAGCGGATACATCAGGCTCTGGCGGAAGGCGGTGGTGAAATTCATCCGGGTGGAGCTGTGGTGGACGCTGTGCGCCGCCCACAGCCAGCGCACGCGGTGACTGACGCGGTGGAACCAGTAGTAAAGGAAGTCCTGCCCCAGAAACAGCAGGAAGAAGCTCAGCGCGCTGTCGGGAAAACTGAACAGCCGGTGCTGCTGGTAGATCCAGCCGTACAGCGGCAACACCAGCAGCCAGGCCAGCTTGTCGGCGCCCTGATGTAGCAGCCCCAGACCCGCGCTACACAAGGAATCGCGCAGATCATACAGATTGCCGCGCCGCCGCAGAAACCACAGCTCTCCGGCGACGAACAGCAGGAATACCGGCACCAGCGCCAGCAGGATCAATTCAACCGGAAACTTCATCGACAAGCACCTCGACGGGCAACGAGCAAACACTCGATTGGAGTTTAGACTCTACCACGCCATGGCTGTCAACTGCGCCTCTACGCCCACCACGGCTTCGTCGCCGCCATGTGGCGAGAAAGCCATAGCCGCTAGTCGCGCCGCGCCATCAGCGCCGCCAGGGAGGCGTCGCGGTCGGCCCAGACGCGGGCTACGCTGTGCCGACCGCCCAGGCGCTGCAGATACTCGCCGCAACCGGACAGCCGCAGCGTCATGTCCTCGCCCAGAAAGCCTTGGCTCAACTTGGCCACCAGCGGCAGGATGCTGGCGGCGCTGATGTCGGCGAAGCTGAAATCCTCGCCCGCCAGCCATGGCCTTTGCTGCGCCAGCTGCGCCACCGCGCTGATGCCGCGGGCGATGCCCTGGCGAATCTCGTCGCACTGCGCCGGCTCCGGCCTGCTGCCCTTGACCATATGCCGCACCAACGGCCCGCTGGGCGCCATCACGTACAACTCCAGCATGGTCATCAGTTCGCGCGCCAGCGCGCGGCCGTTGGGCGTGGGCGGCAATAGCGAGGCGGTAGGATAGGCATCTTCCAACCATTCCAGGATCACCGTCGACTCCGCCACCGGATGGCCGTTGATCTCAACGAAGGGCACCTTACCCATCGGGCTTTTTTCCAGCAACCAGTCTTCCTGCGATGGCGAGGTCAACACCTCCTGGAAGTTCACTCCCTTTTCCAGCAGGCCGACTTTCACCTTGTTGTAGTAGGGCGATAACGGAGTACCATGAAGTTTGATCATTCCATCTCCAAAATAGGTTGCGAAAACAGCCCGGGGAATACTCGCATCGGCCGGCCCGCAGTGGCAGCTTGCCGCATATTCAGTTATTTAGCCATCATCTGGCTTTTCTGCTGCAACAATTTGCGGATTTGCGGCAACATCTGCTGCGCGGCCTTCTCGCCCTCCAGAATGGCCTGGTTGCGGGCGTCGAAATCAGCCGAGCCGATGTTCAGCACATTGGGGTGGATCACCACGTCGGCCTGCTTCAGTTCCTGCGCCAGCACCGGTCCGTTCATGATGTTGAGGCTCTGGTCAAGCATCGACAGGAAACCGGTGGCCTTGCCGACCTTAGGCCGCGCGGTGATGTCCACCGCGATCACGAACTGCGCGCCCATCTCGCGCGCCGCGCTGACCGGCACCGGACTGACCAGGCCGCCGTCGACATAACTCTTGCCGCCGATCTTCACCGGCAAGAACACATTGGGGATGCTGGCGGAGGCGCGCACCGCCTGGCCGGTATTGCCGGTGCGGAACACCACCCGACGTCCGGAGTCCAGTTCGGTGGCCACCGCGCCAAACGGACGGGCCAGCTTCTCCAGCGGGCGATTGCCCACCTGGGTGTTGATCCAGTCTTGCAGTTTCTCGCCCTTGATCACACCCTTGCTGGACAGCGTCCAGTCGGTCAGGTCGGCCTGGTCCAGCGCGATCGCGCGTTGCTGCAGCTGCATGCCGTTCAAGCCGGACGCGTACAGGCTGCCCACCACGCTGCCGGCGCTGGTGCCGGTGATGACATCCGGCACGATGCCGGCGGCCTCCAGCACCTTGATCACGCCGATATGGGCAAAGCCCTTGACCGCGCCGCCGCCCAGCGCCAGGCCGATCTTAGCCTTGGATTGCGGCTTGGGGGCTTGAACCGGCGGCGTGGTGGTGCCGCAAGCGGCCACCATGGCGGCGACGCCGGCCAGCAGCCAGCAACGAAAAGTGGTTTTGCTCAACATGATTTCATCAGTCTTTCAGACATTGGCGACCGCAACGGCCGCCCCAACGGGCGCGGGATCGAGCATCACATAATTGAGATGCCGCGCGCCCTCCAATTCGAAATGGGTTTCGCCGTGCAGCGCCATGCCCAGCCGACGGTAAAAGGCGATCGCGCGCTCATTGCCGTGCCACACCCTCAGCCACAGCCGCGGCTGGCCAGACTGAACCTGCGCCCATTGCCGCGCAGCCATCATCAGCCGCCGGCCCAGGCCTTGTCCGGTATGGTTCTCCACCAGATAAAGCCGCTCCAGCTCCAGCGCCGGGCCATCGCACCCCTCGCAAGCGCTATCCAGGCTCAGCTGCGCATAGCCCAACAGATGGCCGCTGCGCTCCAACACCAGCAAGTGGTGCGAACGATCGGCGATCAACGCCTCGAAATTCGCAGGGGTGAATTCTGTCAGCACATAGTCGGCCAAGCTCGGGCGGATGCCATCGGTGAGATAGGTGCTCAACCACACCTGAATCGACAGCGCAGCCAGACAAGCCGCGTCATCGCGGCGCGCTTTGCGGATTTCCACACTCATTAAGCAGATTCCTGTTGGCTCCGCCGGTTCCCGCTCAGTCGGCCCGCGGCGCTTTCTTGACGAATTCGATCACCTGGCGGCCGTCGTCGCTCATCTTGGCCACCTTCTTGCCGCTGCCTTTCCAAGCATGGCCGTACACCACCTCGTAGCTGGCCGGCAGCTTACCGTCGTGGCGGTAGCGCTCGTAGGCCGCCTCCACCTTGCGCCAGGCCTGTTTGCCCATCAGGCCGCGGCCGCGGCCGGCGGTAGCGTTGTGCGCGCCTATCGCCTTCAGGTCGCGCATCACGCCGCGCGCGTCGTCGTAGGTGAGAACGATCTTTTCCATGTCCATCACCGGCTCGGCGAAACCGGCGCGCATCAGCGCGTCGCCGATGTCGTGCATGTCGATGAACTGGTTGACATGGGTGGCGGCGTCGACGCCGGCGAAGGCGCCGCGCAATTCGAACAGCGTATCCGGCCCCAGCGTGGAGAACATCAGCAGGCCGTCCGGCTTCAGCACCCGGCGCAGCTCGGCGAACATCCGGTCCGGCTCGTTTATCCACTGGATGGTGAGGTTGGACCAGATCATGTCCACGCTGTCGTCGGCCAGCGGCAGACGCTCGACGTCCGCCACCACCTGCCACGGCAGGCTGGGCTTGAACAGCTTCTTCAGCAGGCCGTCGCCTTCGCGCTGACGCTGGCGCGAAGCCATCAGCATCGCATGCGCCAAGTCCAGCTCCAGCACCCGCGCCTGCGGATACTGGCCGCGCAGCTGGGCCGCGCCGTAGCCGGTGCCGGCGCCGGCATCCAGAATCACCGCCGGCTGGTGCTTGATGTACTCCAGCCGTTCCGCCATACGGTCGGACACTTCGCGCTGCAACACCGCTGCGGAATCATAGCTGGCCGCGGCCTTTTCGAACGAGGCGCGCACCCGCGCCTTGTCGGTATAAAACGCTTCACTCATGCCTGGGCTTCCAGATGCTGGGCAAGCGCGCGCACGAAATCCTGTTCATGCGACAGGAAGGGCGCGTGCGAGGCTTGCGGGAATTCGTAAAGGATGGCGTCGGCCAGCGCGTCGGCCAGCCAGCGGCCGGCGCCTAGCGGGGTGATGGCGTCGCGCGCGCCGTAGAACAGCGCCGCCGGGCAACGGATGCCGCCGGCCAGCGCGCGCGCGTCGGCCTCCAGCAGCAATTGCAGCGCCGGCAGCAGGCCTTGCGGCCGGCCGTGCGAAAACAGTTCGCCGCGCAGCGCCTTCAAAGTGTCGCGGGCAGCGGGCGCCCCCATCATCTGCAGCGCAAGGAAGCGCTCCAGCGTCTGTTCGAACGCGCCGTCCAAGCTGGCCGCCACCGCTTCGATGGACTTGCGCTCCTGCGCGTGCGGCCAGCTGTCGTCGCGCACGAAGCGCGGGCTGGTGGCCACCAATGCCAGGCTCTTCACCCGCGCGGGATGGCGCGCGGCCCAATGCTGGGCGATCAGACCGCCCAGCGACCAGCCGACCACGTGGACGGGCAAGGGGAAATGGGATGCGATCAGGTCGGCCACCGCGTCGGCGTCAAACATCTCCAGCGCCGGCGAGGCGCCATGGCCGGGCAGATCCACCAGGTGGACGCAGAAACCCGTCGCCAGTTGCTCGGCCACACGGGCAAACACGCCGCCGTGCAAACCCCAGCCATGCAGCATGACCACGTCCGGCCCCTGGCCCAGCGTTTCAACAAACAGATTCATGGACACACAAATGGGGGAAAGACGCTATTTTCGCAAGAGTACGATGCGAAAGAAACCTCCAAAGCCGGCTTCTTCGTCGTGAATCGGTTGCAGTTTGGTAACAGCGACGATATCCCCCAGCCGCCGGTTGACATCGCTGGCCAGCATCCGGGCCAGCAGATTGCCGGCGCGGCGCCACAAGGACGCGCGCGCGCCGTCGGCCAAGAACTTGTCGAACACCACCGCCCGGCCGCCGGGCTTCAGCACCCGCTCCACTTCGCGCAGGCAGGCCTGTGGATCGGGCACCACCGCCAGCACCAGGTGCAATACCACCGCGTCGAAGCTGGCGTCGGCGAAAGCCAGCCGCTGGGCGTCCATCTGCTCCGCGCGCACCTCCAACCCCAGCGCGGCGGCACGCGCGCGCAGCTGTTCCAGCATCGCTGGCGCGATGTCTATCGCGGTGAGATGGCGGCAGCGCACCAGGAAGTCCAGATCCAGCCCGGTGCCGGCGCCCACCAGCAGCAGCTGCTCGCCCGGCTGCGGATTGAGCAGGCCCAGCGAACGGCGGCGGCTGGCGGCGAAACCCTGCGCCAGCGTGTCGTACAGCGGCGCGTACAGATCGTAGCGCCAGCGGTTGAAGCGGGTGGACCATTCACGCCGCACAGCGGATTTCCTGTTCGAAGCGCGCCAGCCGCGCCCAGTCTATGCCCCATTCCGGCGCGGGCGCGGCGAAGTAGAAACCCTGCAGCTTGCCGCAACCCATCTCCTGCAGCATCGCCAGCTGGGAAGCCGTTTCGACCCCCTCGGCCACCACATCCAGATCCAGCGCGCGCGCCAGCGCCAGGATGGCGCGGACGATGGCGGCCGACTCCTCTTTGTGGTCCAGGTCGAACACGAAGGACTGGTCTATCTTCAGCACGTCGAAACGGTAGCGGTGCAGGTAGGACAGCGCGGAATAGCCGGTGCCGAAGTCGTCCAGCGCCAGCTTCACCCCCAGGCCGTGCAGAGCCTGCATCACGGTGGCGGCGGTTTCCGGCTGGTCTATCAGCGCGCTCTCGGTGATTTCCAGATGCAGCATGGCCGGCGGCAGCTGGTAGTGGGCGATGCGCTCGCCTATCCAGCGCACCAGGTCGGGATCGTGGAAATTGGCCGACGACAGGTTGATGTGCAGCGCGATCTCCTCGCCCACCTGGCCCTGGCTGCGCCAGGCCTGCAACTGGGCGCAAGCGGCATTGATCATGTAGCGGTCCAGCCGGGTGATCAGCCCGCTTTCCTCCGCCATCGGCAGGAAGATGCCGGGCGAGATCAGGCCGCGCTGCGGATGCAGCCAGCGCACCAGGGTCTCGAAGCCCACCAGCTTGCCGGTCTTGGCCTCGATGAAGGGCTGGTAGTAGGGAACCAGCTGGCCTTCCTCCTCCAGCGCGCGCCGCAGCTCGGACTCCAGCGCCAGCTGGTCGGCCTGGTCGATGCGCAGCTGGTGGCTGAACAGGGTGTAGCCCTGGCGGCCCTGCTGCTTGGTGCAGTACATCGCGTGGTCGGCGTCGCGCAGCAGATCGTCGGCCTTGTGGTAATGCTCGCGGTCGGCCAGCACCACTCCGACACTGGAGGTGGAAAACACTTCGCGCCCGGCCAGGATCACCGGCCGCTCGAACTCGCTGACGATGCGGCGGGCGATGACCTCGCACTCGTCCACCGAATCCATGCCGAACATCAGCACCGCGAACTCGTCGCCGCCCAGCCGCGCCAGGAAATCGTAATGGCGCAGGCAGGAGCGGATGCGGGCACCGGCCTCGAACAGCAGGTGGTCGCCGGCCAGATGGCCCAGGGTGTCGTTGACCAGCTTGAAGCGGTCCAGGTCGATGAATACCACCGCGAAGCGGTCGCCGCCATCGGTATACTCATCCCAGGCCCGGCGCAGCGCCTTGGCGAAATAGGTGCGGTTCGGCAACTTGGTCAGAGGATCGTGCAGACTGTCGAACTCCAGCTGGGCGTTGACCGCGTCCAGCTCGCCGGTGCGCTCGCGCACCCTCTGTTCCAGTTCGGCATAAGCCTGCTGCAGCCCCTCCAGCGCGCGCACCCGCGCCAGCGCGGCGCCAATATTGTTGGCGACGAACTCCAGCACCTCCTGATCGCGGAAGTTGTACGTCACGTCGCTCTCGTAGCTTTGCACCGCCAGCACGCCCAGCAGTTCGTGGCCGCAATACAGCGGCACCCCCAGCCAGCTTTTCGGGTTCACGCCCCCGTCGTCGCCCATCTGCCCCGGCAGCGCGCTACTGGGGTCCACCAGCAGCGGCCGCCCGCTGTGCAGCACCTGCTCGATGAAGCCCTTGCCGGGCTTGCGGGGCTGCAGCGGCGGAGAGTACTCGTCGGAACAATAGGGGAAGCTGATGCGATCGTTGACCGTATCGTACAAGGCCACCAGGCAATTGCGCGCCGCCACCATCTCGTTCAGCAGCCGGTGCAGGCCGCTGAGAAAGGCCTCCAGCGACAGGCTGGTATTCGACAGTTCGGCGATGCGGAACAACACGTCCTGGAATTTTTCCGCCCGCTTGCGGCTGGAAACCTCGGCCCGCAGCCGGGCGTTGGCGCCTTCCAGCTCGCTGGTGCGCAGCCACACCTGCCGCTCCAGCTGGCCGCGGTACAGCACCCGGTCCAGCGCAAAGCCGACATGGCGCGCGGCGAACATGAACAGCAGCTGCTCGGCCGAAGTAAACGGCGTCTGGTCCTCATACAACTGCAACACCACCGCGCCGATCAGCGCGCCGCCGACATTGACCATCGGCGCGCCCATCCAGAACGCCGGCAGCTGCGCCGGATGCGCCAACCCCTGCTGCCGGCACACTTCCAGAATGCGCTCGGCGCTCAGCACCATAGGCTTGCCGCCGCGGATCAACCAGGCGGCCAGGGAGGCGTTGGCGCCGTTGAGCGGAAACACGCTGTCGGCGTCCGGCGGCGCCGGATCACGGGTGTCGAGATAGAAAGGAAACCGCAGGGTGGCGCTGTCCTCGTCGTACAACGCGATGTAGAAATTGCTGGCGTCCATCAGCCGCGACATCAGCCGGTGCAGCCGCGGCAGCATCCGTTCCGGCGTGGCGCTTTCTCCGGCCAGCAAGCTGATCTCCAGCATGGTTTCATTGGCGACGCGGGCGGCCGCCTGTTCGGCGCGCAGCATCGCGCAGTGCAGGTGGCCGGCAAGCAGGGACGCGACGCCGGCCGTCCAGGCCGGGGCTTGGCCGCGCCAGACCAGCCAGCCCAGCGTCTTGTCGGCCGCGCGCAAGGCGAGCGCGCCGCCATCCGGTCCGGGCAGGCGGCCATTGCCGAGCGCGTCGGCCTCCGGCAGCGTATCCGCCGCGCCCAGGCAGGCGAGGCGTTGCCACGCCATGCCAATCCGCCCCCACACCGCGGCCGCAGTCAAACCACCAGCCTGCCGCAGCAGCGCCAAGGCCTGCTCGGCAGCCTGTTCGGGAGTTTCCAGGTATTCAGCCGTGCTCTTCATGTCGTTATCGTAGTATGAGTTAGCTGGAAAGTCCGCATGCGACGCCCAAGCCCCTTCCCCAGGGCCGGCACCGCCGGCCTCCTCCCCGAAGACCGGATAAGCGCAAGCCCGGAGCCAAGGCTCCGGGCTTGCGTCGTCAGAGCGGCGACGACATGCCGCGGCGGTTCCCGCCTTAGCGGGAAGTCAGCTTTCGGCCAGCAACAGCATGCGGTCAAGCAAGGTGTCCAGCTGCTGCACATCATGCAGCGCCGACAAGGAAATCCGCAGCCTGGCGCCATTGTCGGGCACCGTCGGCGGGCGGATGGCGGGCACCCAGTAACCCTGCTGCTGCAAGCCTTGGGCTAGTTTCATGGCATGCGCATCGCCGCCTATGATAAATGGTTGGATCGGTGTGCGGGAAGTCCCCGTCGAATAAGCCGTGCCGGCCAGGCGCCGGCGGCAGCACGCCACCAGCTGCGCCAGGCGTTCGCGCCGGTCGTCGGCCTCGGCGATCAGCCTCAGGCTGGTGCTCACCGCGGCTGCCAGGGCCGGCGGCTGGGCGGTGCTGAAAATATAGGTGCGGCCGCGATTGACCAGCCAATCGACCAGCAGGCTGCTGCCGGCGACGAAAGCGCCGGCCAGGCCTGCGGCCTTGCCCAGCGTGGCCATATAGATCAGCCGCTCGCTGGAGAGGTCGCGCTCAGCCTGAGAACCGCGTCCCTGCCCCAGCACACCGAAGCCGTGAGCGTCGTCGATGTACAACCAGGCATCGTAGCGCTCGGCCAGCGCCAGCAATTCCGGCAGCGGCGCTTCGTCACCATCCATGCTGTATACCGCGTCCACCGCGATCAGCCTGGTGCGGGCGCTGCTCCCCGCCAGCAACTGCTCCAGATGGTCGAGGTCGTTATGGCGGAAGCGCTGGAAATCGGCGCGCGACAATAGACAGCCGTCGTTGAGCGAAGCGTGGTTAAGCCTGTCGGCGAACACCGCGTCGCCGCGGCCGACCAAGCTGGTGATCACCGCCAGATTGGCGGCGTAACCGGAGCCGAACAGCAGCGCCGCCTCGCGGCCGACAAAGCGCGCCAGCGCCTCCTCGGCCTGCTGGTGGGCCTGGCTGTGGCCGGTGAGCAGATGCGCGGCGCCGCTGCCGACGCCCCAGCGCTCCACGCCCTGCTGCACCGCGCGCACCAGCGAGGGGTGATCGGCCAGGCCAAGGTAATCGTTGCTGGCGAAAGACAGGTATTCGTTGCCGTCGATGATGATCTCGACGCCTTGCGGCGACTCGAGGCTCACCCGCTGACGGCGGCGGTGGCTGGCGTCCAGCTCCAGCAAGGCTGCGGACAGGTCTTGTAGGCGCATATGGCTTGCACTCTTTTACGTTGTTGACCAAACCGCGGCAGCCAAGCCACCCCGGCACGACACACTATATATATGTTTGCATTTAAGCCGACAGCGGGAAATTGCGAAGATTTATTTATAGCGCCTGCAGATCCAGCTTGCGCATCAGCGCCTGATCGGCCAGGACGTCGGGATTGCCCGTTGTAAGCAGCTTGTCGCCATAAAAGATGGAATTGGCCCCTGCCAGGAAACACAGCGCCTGGGTGGCTTCGTCCATCTCGCGCCGGCCAGCCGACAGGCGCACATAACTACGGGGCATGGCGATGCGCGCCACCGCGATGGTGCGGACGAATTCGGTCCAGTCCAGCTTTTCCGCCCCCTCCAGCGGAGTGCCCACCACTTTCACCAGATTGTTGACCGGCACCGACTCGGGCTGCGGATCGAGATTGGCCAGCTGGGTGATCAGGCCGGCGCGGTCGCGCCGGGTTTCATTCATGCCGACGATGCCGCCGCAGCATACCGACAGCCCCGCCGAGCGCACCTTGCCCAGCGTGTCCAGCCGGTCCTCATACTCGCGGGTCTGGATGATGTCGGCGTACTTGTCCGGCGCGGTATCCAGATTGTGATTGTAGTAATCCAGCCCCGCCTGTTTCAGTTGCTCGGCCTGGCCATCGCGCAGCAAGCCGAAGGTGGCGCAGGTTTCCAATCCCAGCGCCTTCACCCGGCTCACCATGTCCAGCGTCTTGGCCAGATCGGCATCCTTGGGACCGCGCCAGGCGGCGCCCATGCAGAAGCGGCCGGCGCCGTTGGCCTTGGCCTGCCGCGCCGCCGCCACCACCTCGTCCACCGTCATCATCGGCTCATTGGCCACCGGTGTGTCATGATGCACCGACTGCGGACAATAGCCGCAATCCTCCGGACAGCCGCCGGTCTTGATCGAAACCAGCGTGGACAGCTGCACGCGGGTAGGGTCGAAAAACTGCCGATGGATTTCCGCCGCGCGGAACACCAGCTCCATGAAAGGCAGCCCCAGCAGCGCCTCTACCTCGTCGACGCTCCAATTAGCCTTTTCCGGATGCGGCGCAGCCGGGCGCTTGAACTCCATCGTTACTGAATGCATCGTATGCTCCAACATGTGTTTGTCATTTTGACGAAAAATCAGGCCGTTCGTCACCCTGCCCGCATGGGCAGAGCTGCAAAATCTTGGAGCGTGGATGCGATGCTGTCAAACCACATAATAGAATTAATTAACAACTGCTCATTTATTAGGCAAAAATGCGCGCTCTGCGGCCGCGCCGACAGCCAGGGCGCGCTCTGCCCCGGCTGCCGCGCAATGCTGCCGCCCCTGCCTGCGTCCCGCTGTCCGCGCTGCGCGGAACCGACGCCGGACAGCATGCTGTGTGGCCATTGCCAGCGCCATCCGCCGGCCTTCGACGCGCTACACGTTCCTTATCTGTTTGGCTACCCCCTGAATGGCCTGATCCATGCGTTCAAATACGGAAAACGCTTACAATTGGCCGGGGCGCTGGCGGACTTGCTCACCGATTTCGCCGGTTGTCAAGCCCACGAATACGACCTTGTCATCCCCGTTCCATTGGCAAATGAACGACTTGCGGAAAGAGGCTTCAATCAGAGTTCCGAGCTTGCCAAAGCGTTCGCTGTTACAATAAACAGCCGTTTTTCGGACGACCTGTGTTGGCGAAAATGCAACACATTGCCGCAAGCCTCGCTCGGTCGCGCCGCAAGACTGCAAAACGTGCGTCATGCATTCGGCGTAAAACGCCGCTGCGACGGGCTTTCCATTGCCATCATCGACGACGTCGCCACTAGCGGCGCCACCCTCTCCGCCCTAGCCAAAGTGCTCAAAAAACAGGGTGCGGAACGGGTCGATGCATGGGTGCTTGCCCGGGCGTTTTCCCCAAATACTTGACCAAGATTTTGATTCCTTGGAACAATCCAGCCTGCCAACGATGTTCACTGTTGTTCTATTTCAGCCGGAAATCCCGCCCAACACGGGCAATGTGATTCGTTTATGTGCCAACACCGGCTGTGAACTGCATCTGGTCAAACCCCTGGGCTTTCCGCTCGAGGATGCCAAGTTGCGGCGCGCAGGACTCGACTATCACGAGTATGCCCGCGTTGTGGTCCACGAAGACTGGCCTGCCTGTTTGCAGGCGCTTCAAGGACGACGGATTTTCGCCGCGACGACCAAGGGCGCTACGCGCCATGACCGGATTTCCTACCAACCCGGGGACGTTTTTCTGTTCGGTCCCGAATCCCGCGGCTTGCCGCAAGATGTGCTGGCTGCCCTGCCGGCGCAACAAAGGATTCGTTTGCCGATGCGTCCCGAGTCGAGAAGCCTCAACCTCTCCAACGCTGTCGCGGTGACAGTGTACGAGGCATGGCGCCAGCTCGATTTCACAGGGGGAGGGTAAGCGGTTCGCAAGGTTGGCCCAACAGCATAGGGAGGTTTATGCAACCTGTACTCCGATGGCTGTGGCTTGTATTCGTCAGTCTCGTGCTTGTGGCCTGTTCCACTGTGAAGACGGCCAGTGCCACAAACCAGTCGGCTTCGCCGACAAACAAGAAGACCGTCGCCAAGAACGGAGCTTATTTCCAGAACGACGGTCCGGCCGATCATATCCCGGTCAACCTGAACCTGGTGCCCGACGCCGTGCCGCAGGATGAGCCGCTGATCAAGTCGGCCAATCTGCCCTACTCGGCGCTGGGCATGAGCTTCCGTCCCGATGTGCGAGAAAAGCCTTACCACGCCACAGGCCGTGCCTCTTGGTACGGCAAGCAGTTCCATGGACGCAAGACGTCCTCGGGCGAACGTTACGACATGTTCGCCATGACCGCAGCGCATCCAACGCTGCCGATCCCGAGCTATGCCCGGGTGACCAACTTGACCAACGGCAAGTCGGTGGTGGTTCGCGTCAATGACCGCGGACCGTTCCACAAGAGCCGTCTGATGGACCTGTCGTACGCCGCGGCGTACAAGCTGGGCTTTATCCAGCAGGGCAGCGCCAAGATCGCGATAGACCGCGTCTGGCCCGCAGCCGACAACACCTTCTCCGCGTCCGCGCAACCGGCCACCCAGCCGGTCAGCCGCGAGTTGCGCGCAGGCGACAATCCGAAGTACCTGCAACTGGGCTCGTTCGCCACGCTGGCCAACGCCGAAGCGCTGTTGCAGAAGACACTGGGCGAGCTGGACGATCATTACGACTCCAAGCTCGGCATCGTCAATCAGCAGGGGGTGTACAAGGTACGCCTGGGACCGTTCCCGTCTGACGACGCCGTGCGCAGCGCGGCCGAGAACCTGCACGTGGAAACCGTGATCACCAGCCTGTAACGGCTGTCAGCTGAACCGTATGGCATAGGGCGAAAGGCGAAGGATGCATCCTTCGCCTTTTTTCATGCCCGCCGGGCAATAAAAAGCCCCGACCTTCTCGGGCCGGGGCAATGCCTGGACATCAACGACTCAGGCCCCGCTCAGGGAGCCAAGCGGGAGGTGTGAACACCTGCTGTTTAGGCGATGGGCCGCTGTTAAAGTTCCTCCGCCGGAGGCAGCAGCGGCGGCTCCTGCTGCGGCAGCGCGTCGAACCAGCCCTTGACCACCTGCTCCACCTCGTCCACTCCGGTCTTCTTCAGGCTGGAGAACATCTGCACGCTGACCGACGGATAATCGGCCAACTCGCGCTTGACCAGCGTCAACACCTTGCTCTGTTCCTGGCGCGACATCTTGTCGGCCTTGGACAACAGAATGTGCACCGGACGGCCGGCGACACGGAAAAATTCCAGCATTCTGCGATCCAGGTCTTTCAATGGGTGGCGAGCGTCCATAATCAACAGAAGGCCGATCAGGCTCTGGCGCGTCTGCAGGTAGCGGCCCAGCAGTTCCACCCAGTGGGCGCGCACCGCTTCCGGCACTTCGGCGTAGCCGTAGCCGGGCAAATCCACCAGAAAACACTCGTCTCCCAGCTCGAAGAAGTTGATATGCTGGGTTCGGCCCGGCGTCTTGGACACATAAGCCAAACGGGTGCGATTGGCCAGCGTGTTGATGGCGCTGGACTTGCCCGCGTTGGAGCGACCGACGAAAGCGACCTCGGCGCGGGTGGCCGGCAGGTCCTTCATGTGGTTGACGGTGGTATAAAATCTGGCGTTCTGAAAAATCGACATGGTAGTAAGGTTGAAATCAGTTGGTATAGAATAACAGGTTTGGAATTGCTATTTTTACAGATATTTTAGGGCAAGCCCCTAAAGGAGCGACCATGAGACGTAAAATGCTGTTGGCGATGGCAACCCTAACCCTGGCCGGCTCCGTGCTGGCAGCCGCTCCGGTGGCAAAGGGGGACCCGGCAAAAGGCAAGCAGATCGTGGATACCGTCTGCGCGGCCTGTCACGGCGCGGACGGCAACAGCGTCGCGGCGGCCAATCCCACTCTTGCCGGCCAGAGCCAGCAGTATCTGTATAGCCAGTTGAAGGCGTTCAAGAGCGGCGAACGCAAGAACCCCACCATGTTCGGCATGACCGCCGGCCTGTCCGATGGCGACATGCACAACCTGGCCGCCTACTTCAGCGAGCAGAAGCCGAAAGAGCGCGAAGCCTCCGACAAGCAGCAGCTGCCGCTGGGCGCCAAGATCTACCGCGTCGGCAACGCCGCCAGCCACGTGCCGGCCTGTATGGCTTGCCACGGTCCGGCCGGCAAGGGCCTGCCCGACCAGTTCCCGCGCCTGGGCAGCCAGCACGCCGGCTACGTCGCCAAGCAGTTGGCCGACTTCAAGGCCGGCGCCGACCGCAAGAACCCCATCATGGCCGACATCGCCAGCCGCATGACCGATGCCGAGATGAAGGCGGTGTCCGAATACATTTCCGGCCTGCGCTGAGCCGTGACGCCTGCGGTCGGCAAGCCGCAGGCCGCATGCCCGTCATGCGGCCCGGCATGCCGACGCAACTTTGCCGACCAGGCGCGTTCGAAAGGGAAGCTCCGGACCGGCTTCCCTTTTTGTGTTACCTACCATGACAAACCATCGCCGCAACACCACTCGCCACGCGCTGTACGAATTGTTCAGCTCAATGCGTTTCGCCATCGGCCTGCTGACCATCCTGGCGATCGCCTCGATCATCGGCACCGTGCTCAAGCAGAACGAGCCCTACCCAAACTATGCGTTTGAATTCGGCCAGTTCTGGTTCCAGGCTTTTGAACAGCTCGGGCTGTTTGACGTCTACCACTCGGCCTGGTTCCTGACCATCCTGGCCTTCCTGGTGCTGTCGCTCACCCTGTGCGTGCTGCGCAACGGGCCGGGCTTCGTCAAACAGATGCGCTCCTACCGCGACAAGGCCGGCGAGAGCTCGCTGGCGGCCATGTCGCACAGCCAGGCCCTCGCCGTCGCAAACGCCGCGCCGGAACCGCTCGCCGCCTACCTGCAGGCCCAGGGCTACCGTCTGCGCCTGCGCGACAATCCCGACGGCAGCCTGCTGATCGCCGCCAAGAAGGGCTCCGCCGGCAAACTGGGCTACTTCTTCGCCCACATCGCGCTGATCGTGATCTGCGTCGGCGGCCTGATGGACGGCAACCTGCCGCTGAAGCTGGGGCAGCTGATAGGCCGCGTGACGCCGGAGACCCGCGACATCCCGCAAAGCCAAGTGCCGGCGGCCAGCCGGCTGTCGGCCTCGAACCTGTCGTTCCGCGGCACCACCCGCATCGTGGAAAACAAGAGTGCCGACGTCACTTTCATCGATTCCGGCAACGGCTATCTGGTGCAGGAGTTGCCCTTCATCGTCACGCTGAAGAAATTCCACGTCGACTACTACAGCAGCGGCATGCCCAAGCTGTTCGCCAGCGATATCGTGGTGACCGACAAGGCCAGCGGCAAGCGCACCGAAGCCACGGTCAAGGTCAACCACCCGTTGATCGTCGACGGCATCGCCATCTATCAGTCGTCGTTCGGCGACGGCGGCTCGCCGCTGCGCTTCAAAGCCTGGAATCTGGCCGATACCGCGGTCGCGCCGGTGCCGCTGCAAGGGGTGTCGATGGCCAACCAGCCGTTGCGCGCCAACGGCAAGGACTATGCGCTGGAGTTCGGCGAACTCAGGGTGTTCAACATTGAGAACGTCGGCAAGCCCGGCGCGGCCGATCCCACGCTGCTGCAACGCATGCACGACGCGCGCGAGGTGAAGCAAACCAAGGAGCTGAAGAACTTCGGCCCGTCGATCAGCTTCAAGCTGCGCGACAGCCTGGGCCAGGCGGTGGAATACCTGCACTATATGGCCCCGATCCAGCAGGACGGCGCCAGTTATCTGATGGCCGGCCTGCGCCGGACCCCGGCCGAGCCCTTCCAGTACCTGCGCCTGCCGCTGGACGACGAGATGGGCATAGACCGCTTCATGCGGCTGCACGCCGCCTTGCGCAACCCGGCGCTGTATGACGAAGTGGCGCGTCGCGCCACCCGCAAGGCGATGGCGGGCGGCGTGATAGACCAGCAGTTGGCGCAGAACTTCGGCGACAGCGTCAAGGGCGTGCTGCAGCGCTTCGCCGACGGCGGCTTCGCCGGACTGGAGAAATTCCTCGATGAGCGGGTGCCGGCCGACAAGCGCCAGGCGGTGGCGCAGACCTATATCAAGATCCTGCAGGGCGCGGTGGTGGACGTGATGGCGGTGGCCGACGAAAAGGCCCATGCCAGCCCGCTGGCCGCCGACGCTCAGCATTACCGCTTCCTGCTGGACGGCCTGGTGGCCAGCAGCGGCCTGCACGACTACAACGCGCCGGTGTTCCTGCAGCTGGACGGCTTCGACCAGGTGCAGTCGTCCGGCCTGCAGATGACGCGCTCGCCGGGCAAGAACCTGGTTTATCTCGGTTCGATCTTGCTGGTGCTGGGCATCGTGCTAATGTTCTATGTGCGTGAATTCCGTCTGTGGATACGCATCAACGGCAAACAGCTGCGGGTGGCGATGACATCCAACCGGCACAACCGCGATCTCGACCGCGACTTCCAGCGTCATCTCGACGCCATCCAACAGCTGACACGGGGATCATGATGGAACTGGCTACGAATTCTTTTGCACGGACGCCGCTATGGAAGCGGCTGAGCCTCTGGGACTGGGGCTACGCGCTGTTGATCGCGCTGGCCGCCGGTCGCGCCTTCCAGCTCTACCACCAGGGCATGGACGTCTACGAACAGGGCATCCTGGCCGGCGCGGCGCTGGGCCTGGTCGCGCTGGGCTGGTTCTGGAAATCCTGGCGCTGGTTCTTCCCGCTGGCGGGCGCCTTGGCACTGCTGGCCATCGCCGATTACAACCACGACCTGGCGCGCGGCCAGACCGCGTTCTGGCTGAAGTTCGCGTTGTCCAGTCAATCGGCCATCATGTGGATGTGCACGTTGTTCTTCCTGGCCACCGCCGTCTACTGGCTGGCGGTGGCGCGGCGCTCCGAGCTGCTGCTGCGCATGGGCCGCGGCCTGACCTGGTCCGCCGCCGTCATGGGCTTCGCCGGCCTGTTCGTGCGCTGGTACGAGAGCTACCTGATCGCGCCGGACGTCGGCCATATCCCGGTGTCCAATCTCTACGAAGTGATGGTGCTGTTCTGTCTGATCACCGCGCTGATGTACCTGTACTACGAAGCGCAGTTCGCCGCCCGCCAGGCCGGCGCGCTGGTGCTGCCGGTGATCAGCGCCACCGTCTGCTTCATCCTGTGGTACAGCCTGGACCGCCAGGCGCATGAGATCCAGCCGCTGATCCCGGCGCTGCAGTCGTGGTGGATGAAGATACACGTGCCGGCCAACTTCGTCGGCTACGGCTCCTTCGCGCTGGCGGCGATGCTGGGCGTAGGCGAGCTGCTGGTACTGAAGGGCTGGCTGAAGGACCGCCTGCCCTCGGCCGAGGTACTGGACGAGATGATGTACAAGGCCATCTCGGTCGGCTTCCTGTTCTTCACCATCGCCACCATCCTGGGCGCGATGTGGGCGGCCGACGCCTGGGGCGGCTACTGGAGCTGGGACCCGAAGGAAACCTGGGCGCTGATCGTCTGGCTCAACTACGCCGCCTGGCTGCACATCCGGCTGGTGAAGGGCTGGCGCGGCGCGCCGCTGGCCTGGTGGTCGGTCGGCGGCCTCCTGGTCACCACCTTCGCCTTCCTCGGCGTCAACATGTTCCTGTCCGGGCTGCACTCCTACGGCGGGCTGTAATCTTTCCCTGCCATCATCAACGCCCCGCCGCAAGCGGGGCGTTTTGCATTTTCCCCGCCTACCGCAGTGGCATTTGGTATCCTTGTAGCGCTTTTATCCCTTTTTTATCCCTTAAGGAACGTTCTACACCATCATGGACTTATCGTGGCTGTCCGACCCCGCCGCCTGGCTGGGCCTCTTGACGCTGATCATTCTCGAGATCGTGCTCGGCATCGACAACCTGATTTTCGTGGCCATCCTGGCCGAAAAGCTCCCGCCGGAACAACGCGACCGCGCCCGCATCACCGGCCTGTCGCTGGCGCTGATCATGCGCCTGGCACTGCTGGCCAGCATCTCCTGGCTGGTCACCCTCACCACCCCGCTGTTCTCGATCTGGGGCCAGGGCTTCGCCGGCCGCGATCTGATCATGCTGGGCGGCGGCGTGTTCCTGCTGTTCAAGGCCACCACCGAGCTGCATGAGCGGCTGGAAGGCGTGGACGAGGTGAAGGGCAGCGGCCAGCGCGCCTACGCCGCCTTCGCCACCGTCGTCGCGCAGATCCTGGTGCTGGACGCGGTGTTCTCGATAGACTCGGTGGTGACCGCCATCGGCATGTCCGAGCACCTGCCGGTGATGATGCTGGCCGTGGTCATCGCCATGGTCCTGATGATCGCCGCCAGCAAGCCGCTGACCGCCTTCGTCAACGCCCACCCCACCGTCGTGATGCTGTGCCTGGGTTTTTTGCTGATGATAGGCTTCAGTCTGGTGGCCGACGGCTTCGGCTTCCACATTCCCAAGGGCTATCTGTACGCCGCCATCGGCTTCTCGGTGTTGATCGAATCGTTCAACCAGGTGTCGCAGGCCAACCGCGTCCGCTACCTCAACCGCAACCAGAGCTTCCGCGAGCGCACCGCCAACGCGGTGCTCAGCCTGATGGGCACCCGCCTGTCGGAAGCCAAGCCCGAGGCCAAGCCGGAAGTCGGCCCGCAGCCGGTGGAAGACACCGCCTTCGGCCACAACGAGCGCGCGATGATACACAGCGTGCTGACCCTGGCAGAACGGCCGATCCGCGTGATCGCCACTCCGCGCGCCGACATCCACCGGCTGGACCTGAGCCAGCCGGAAGCCGCCCGCCGCAAGGCGCTGCGCGACAGCCCCTATTCGCGGCTGGTGGTGATTCGCGACGGCAGCATAGACGAGCCGCTGGGCATCGTCGCCCGCAAGGACCTGCTGGCCCAGCTCTTGGACGGCGGCCAGCTCGACATCGACGCCGCGCTGCGCCAACCGCTGGTGCTGCCGGAAACCGTGACCGTGCTGAAGGCGCTGGAGAGCTTCCGCCAGAACGCCGCCGACATGGCCTTCGTGGTCAACGAATTCGGCAGCCTGGAAGGCATCGTCACCCAGAAGGATCTGATGGAGGCGATCGCCGGCGAATTCCCGGAAGAGCATGAAAAACACGAGCTGCCGGCCATCGTGGTCAACACCGACGGCAGCTACGACGTGGAAGGCAGCCTGGAGTTGATGACGCTGGAGCAGTACCTGACGCTGGGCGACTTCGAGGACGAAGACTTCCACACCGTGGCCGGCCTGTTGATGGACTGCCTGGAACGCATCCCGCGCGAGGGCGACGAGGTGACCGTCGGCGACTGGAAGCTGCGCGTCACCGCGCAGAAGGGCAACCGCACCGAGCGGGTGCTGATCAGCCCGCTGGCCGAAGGCTTCGATGCCAGCATCTGATGTTCCCCAGGGCCGGTCCCGGCCCTGGTTCCTCTATGTGCTGCGCTGTGGGAACGGCGCGCTCTACACCGGCGTCAGCACCGATGTGGCGCGCCGCTACGCGCAGCACCAGACAGGCAAGGGCGCGCGCTACACCCGGCTCAATCCCCCCGCCGCCATCGCGCTGGTGATCGAATACCCGGACCGCTCCGCCGCGCTGCAGGCGGAATACGCGTTCAAGAAGCTCTCCGCCGCAGCCAAACGGGATTTTCTCCGCCGCCATGGCGATGCCGCCGGTTTTGGCTGAACCCGCTTGGTGAAGGGCTGTAATCGACGGCCCTCCCACTCGATGCCAACCGGCAATCGCCGCCACTCTCAAATCCGCGCCGGATACGCACTGCGAAACACTGTTCAAGCCTGAACAGCGGCTTCCATCGATTGCATTATTTCCCCTCCGCACACCCCCCATCGACCAAACAGACAGCGATGGCAGACGGTGGCGCCGGCACTTCACGCCATAGGCTACGCGTGAAAGTGCAACTTTCTTGCATCACTCACGCAAAAACCATTGGCATATTTATTCCTCATTGTAATATTCATGGGAATAGACTGCCAAACAGTCAGACAATTTTAATAGTTCTCAATATTCCATAAAGTTCATTGTTGTCATCAAAAAGTGCCTGTGGCATTTTTACTCCATAAAAGTTCCCCACAGTCGCCTACCTATCTATGCCTCACCCCGATGCCCACCCAACTCTGCTGATCCAGCGGATGGCCAAGCGCCAAGCCAAAACCGGCATGACCATCCGCGCCAGCGCCAGCCACGACCAGTTCCTCGCCGGAGATGAACTCTGGCAACTGGCCGGTCGATACCGCGCCGGCTTTCTGCAGCGCGGCTTGCAGCGCGGCGACATCGTCGCCATCGCGCAACCGACTTGCGCAGAATCGATGGCCGCGGTGATCGCCGCTTGGTCCGAAGGCATGGCCATCAGCTTTCTCCCCCACGATATTGCCGCCAGCAACAGCCGCATCACACCCGAACAGTTCACCCAAATGCTGGCGCTGCTGGAACCTGCATTGTTACTGACATCGCGTGCAGTGGTTCCGCATATTCCCGGCGGGCTTGCCGAAAAAATCCTGCTGCAAGAGGAACTTAGCGACTGGGCGGCTGGTATCCCGCCCCAATCGGGACCGATCAAGACCTCAGCCGGCGACCTTGCCGTGCTGCAGCTGACTTCCGGCAGCACCGGACAGCCCAAAGCCGTCGAAATCACGCAGCATATGCTATCGGCCAATTGCGATGCCATTGCCAGCCGGGTGGGGGCCAACCGGCAAGACATCATGGTGAGCTGGCTGCCACTCCACCACGATATGGGTTTGTCCGCCATTACCCTGGCATGGTGGGTCGACGCGCAGTTGATCCTGATCCCCACGGCGAGCTATGCCCGCCGCCCCACCATCTGGCTGGAGACGATTTCCAACTTCCGGGCAACGCTTTCCCCTGCGCCGGCCTCGGCCTATACACTGATGACCCGATTCGCGGACGCCTTCACCAATCGGGCCTTGGCGCTGGATAGCTGGCGTTACGCTTGGGCGGGAGCAGAGCCCGTGCACGACAAGCATGTCCAGGATTTCATCCGGGCGTTTTCCCGGTACGGTCTGTCTCCCTCCACCGTACAGCCTGCCTATGGCATGGCCGAAACCGTGGTGGCCACATCGCTGAACCGCCCTGGAAAACCCTATGCCATTTGTTGGGTTGATCGCGCCAAACTGGAGCTGGCGGGCGAGGTCCAGGCGGCCTCTGCTGGCGCACCCGATGCGATTGCGCTGGTTTCAAACGGCAAGGCCGTCGACGGTGTGCAAATAGCCGTGTTCGACGACGCCGGGAACCCATGCCCGACCGGCCGCAGCGGACGGCTATGCATTCGCGGCAGCTCGGTCATCCATCGCTACCACAAACAGCCTGTCTGCCTGGATCAGGATGGCTGGTTTGACACCGGGGACATCGGTTTTCTTCATAACGACGAGGCCTATGTCTGCGGTCGCGTCAAGGACTTGATCACCCGTTCCGGCGTCAACGCCAGCCCCTACCAGATCGAATGGGTGGTAGAAGAACTGCTGGCGCTCCGGCCCGGCTCCGCCGCCGCCTTCTCCTATCTGGACTTTTCGTCTCACCAAGAGCGCGTGGTCGTCCTCGTCGTTCACACACCCTCCATGGACAAGGAGGCCGCGACTTCCAGCCGCATCGCGGTGGAAGTTTCCAAACGCTGCGGCATCCAGATCGACCTGGTGCAATACGTTACTCACTCCCAGATTCCCAAGACCACCAGTGGAAAAATCAAGCGCCAACAACTGCGCCAGCAATTTGCGCAGGCCCGGCACTCGTCGCCGGCGGCCGCCCTGCAACCCCAGCCGCACTCTAACGCCGAGGATTTATCAAGTGTTTGATCTGATTTGCAACGTGCTGCGCGAAAACGCCGAGCGAGGCATTCTGCCGACGCATCTGGCGACATCCGAACTGGATCCCGACACGCTCCTGCCGGAGCTGGGCATCGACTCCCTCGGGGTCATGACGCTGATTTCCGAGCTATGCGGCCGCCTCGGCATCGAGCCGCTAGACCTCGCAGCTTTCGAGCACTCATCGCTCGAGGAGCTTGCCGGCCTGCTGCAAGCCGCGACTGCACCTCAACTCCAGCCCGTCGAGTAGCGCCGGCACCGAGCGGTCGCCGGCTTCAATCGACTTGTCCCCTTCACAGCAGCAAGAGCGAAAGAATCATGAGCAACGCCAATGCCAACAAGATGCGCCCACCTTGGTTTTTCAACTTGCGAGCGGATGCGGCAGCCATTCTGCTAGCCGGCCCCCTCGTCTCTCTGGCCCTTTATTTGGCGGTCCAACAGCGCGGCCCATCCTTTCTGCTCTGCGCGCTGGCCTTTGCGCTGCTGCTAGATCTGCCACATGTCTTGCACACCTATATCCGCCTGTTCGCCAATCCGGCCGATTTCCAGCGCCATCGCCAGAGCTTCTGGAGAAGCCTGCTGATCCTAGCCCTGCTATGCAGCGCGCTCGGCACGCTGGGCCAGTACGCCATCTTGGTCACGATCTGGGTATATTGGCAGCCCTACCATGTCTGCAAGCAGCACTTCGGCGTAGCCACACTGTATGCGCGCAAGTCCGGCTACAAGCACAGCACTCGCCATGTATTGCTTCTGCTGATCTGCGGTTTCGCGGCTCCGCTGCTCTACCGGCTTTGCCACGGCGGCTTCCGCTTCGGCCAGTACCAGCTATTCGGCCAGTCGCTGCCGTTCTCGGGGCTGCAGGTATACACGCCGCCGCTTCCCGCCTGGAGCGCCGGCATAGGCTACGCCGTTTTCGGCTTGGCGGCGCTTGTCTACATGGCACGCGAATACCAGGCTGCTCGAAGAGCGGCAGGCCTGCCCCGCTTTGTCAACCTGATGCTGGCTATCGTCCTAATCCTGTATAACGCGGCCTATCTGCTGATTTCAGACCTGTACGCGCTGATATTGATCGCCACCAGCGTGCATGCCATTCAATACCATTTGGTTTGCGCCTCTACAGTGCGCAATCTGTATGCCCAGCCGTCGGAACAGGACAATGCTGCCAGTCCTCTACTCCATGCGCTGCAGCGCGGGGTCCGCTATCTGACCCGGCATCCGCTGGCCTGGTGTGGCGCCCTGCTGATGGCAAGCCTGCTGGTGCTCAGCAGCGAACTGCCAACCCTAGGCATTCTGCCGCTGATCGTGGTGCTCCATCATTTCTATCTTGACGGTGTGATCTGGAAGCGCTCATGAATACCGCAAGCCTCCATTCCCGCGCCGCGGCGCCCACTACCCGCCAGCACTCTCTGATCTCAGACCTGCTGCCCCTGGTACAAGACCTGACGACGCATCGGGCATGGATCTACTGGAGCGACCTGGCGTTCAGCACCGGCCTGTTCTGGGGAGGCCTGTACGCGCTGTCGAGCAAGAGCTGGCTGCCGGCCTGGCTGCAACTGGCCGTCGCGGTCGTCGCCACGCTCGCGCTCTATCGGGCAGCGATCTTCATGCACGAGATCGTGCATGTGCCGCGCCGCAAGATGCCCGGTTTCATGCTGGCCTGGAATCTTGCATGCGGCATTCCGCTGATGCTCCCGTCCTTCATGTATCAAAGCCATCTGGACCATCATTCGGCGCGCCATTACGGCACTGGGCAGGATCCTGAGTATTTGCCTTTTGCCCGCAGCCCTCTGGCCAGCTGGCTGATACTGATCGCGGGCGCCCTGCTGACGCCTGTTCTGCTATTTGCGCGTTTCGCCCTCTTGGCACCGGCCTCCCTGCTCTCGCCGGCGTTACGCGCATGGCTGGACCGCCATCTGTCCTCCGTGGTGCTGCACTTCCGGTATGTCCGGCCCGAGGCAGGCCCAAAGCAGGCTCGAGAGCAACGTTGGCAGGAGGCGGGCGCCACTTTATTTGTCTGGCTGATGCTCTGGCTGCTGGCCAACGGCCTCTTGTCGGCAAGAGTACTGCTCTTTTACGCGGGCATGGTGCTATCCACCCTGCTGATCAATGCGATTCGCACCCGCTTCGCGCACCACTACCGGCTGGACGGGCAGCCGGTGAGCCATGCCGAGCAGCTTGCCGACTCGGTCAACCACCATGCCGCCGGTCGGTGGCTAACCCTGCTAGAGCCGGTTGGCATGCGCTTCCACGCATTGCATCACCTGTTCCCGTTTCTCCCCTACCACTCCCTGGCAGAGGCCCATCGACGCCTGATGAACGCCCCTGGCGAAGCCGCGCGCTTTTACCGGGAGGTTTGCCTGAGTCCGACGCAGCGACAAGTTGCTGATCTGGCATTTGAAAAAAGGATTGCCCCTTGATCACTGAAAACCATCCCCAGGAAACCAGCCTCTTCGAGCGTTACGTCAATCCCGAACTCGGAGAGCTGACTCGCCGGATCGGCTTGGACAAAGCCTATGTCTGGGGCAAGGACTGCATATTGCGGGACGCGGAAGGCAATGAATACCTGGATTTCCTGGCGGCATACGGCGCCTTGCCATTCGGGCATTCCCCCAAACCCTTGCTGGACAGCCTGGCCAGTTTCCGGGATACCCTGGAGCCTATTTTCGTCCAGCCCTCCGCGCTGCAGGCCAGCGGCGAGTTGGCCCGCCGCCTGCTTGAAATCGCTCCCGGCCGTTTCAAAAGCGTAACCTTCCAGAACAGCGGCGCTGAAACAGTAGAAGCCGCCATCAAGGCCTGCATCGCCGCCACCGGCCGGCGACGCATACTGGCGGCGCGCAATAGCTTCCATGGCAAAACGCTGGCGGCCCTGTCTGCGACCGGCAATGCAAAATACCAGGACGTCTTCTTTGCGCCGCTGCCCGGATTCGATTTTGTCGACTTCGGCGATGCCCAGGCATTGCACGAGGTCCTGGCGTCCAAACCCGGCGAGTATGCCGCCGTGATCCTGGAGCCGATCCAGGGCGAAGGCGGCATCCGCGTGCCGCCCCCGGGCTACTTCCAGGCGGTGCGCGCAGCCTGCGACGAATTCGATGTGCGGCTGATCATAGACGAAGTCCAAACCGGCCTCGGCCGGACCGGCCGGCTATTCGCCATCGAGAAAGAAGGCATTCAGGCCGACTGCCTTCTCATTGCCAAAGCGCTGGGCGGCGGCGTGATGCCGATAGGCGCCTGCCTGCTTGGCGAGCGCGCCTATAGCGAAGACTTCCAGCTCAAGCACTCCTCGACCTTTGGCGGCAACAGCCTGGCCTGCCGGATAGGCCTGCGGGTGCTGGATCTGCTTTTGGATCGGGACTCGCCGCTCCTGGCAAACGTCTTGGAAAACGGCGCTTATTTATTGGACCGCCTGCGCAGCATGGCGCGGAAATACTCCAACGTGATTGCAGAGGTCCGCGGCGAGGGCTATCTGCTGGGAATCGAGTTCAGCGTTGGCCGCGAGTCGTTTGAACCTTATTTCGGGAGCTTCCTGGGCATCATCGCCGAGCAGGAAAACCTGGTGCCGCTGATTGCCGGCCATCTCTTGAATGTCGGACGCGTCCGCGTGGCGCCCACGCTGAACGGCGCCAATACGCTGCGCGTGGAACCGCCACTGATCGCCACCCGCGCCGATTGCGATCGTTTCCTGCAAGCGCTGGAACACACCGTGGCAGTGGTCGCCGCCGGCAACACCGGCGCCCTCATCGCCCATTTGGTTGATGGGAAGCCGCTGCAACGCCAAAGCCAAAGCACTTCGGCCTCCCGTCCTCAGCCCAGCAGCGGCATTCCGCGCTTCGGCTTCATTCTGCACCCGCTGGAACTGAACAATTACCGGGAATTCGACGAAAGCCTGCAGAACTTTTCCGACGAGGCGCTCCTCCGGATGGAGGAACGCCTCAATCCGCTGCTAGAGCCCTTCCACGTCTCCTCCATCCAGCTGCAGTCTCCAGACGGCAGCCGTGCCGAAGGAGATTTCATCATGGTGCCGCGTTCCGCGGCCCAACTGGCGAAAATGCCGGTGGAGGAGGCCGCGGCGTTGATCGAGGACGCCATGGCGATTGCGCTGCGACGCGAAGCGCAACTGATAGGCCTGGGAGGACACACCTCGATCGTCACCGGCGGCGGCATCCGAGTCGCGGGCAAGGGTGTGCCCATCACCTCCGGCAACACCTATACCATGTTGTCCGCCATCGAAGCGGCCGGCATCGCGCTTGAGACTACCGGGCGGAGCTTCTCGCAAGTCCGCGTCGCAGTGGTGGGCGCCACCGGCAGCATCGGCTCCGCCATCGCCCGCCTGATCGCCGTCAAGGCTCACCGACTGGTATTGGTGGGCAACCCGCGCAGTGCGCGCTTCAACCTTCCGCGCTTTACCGGGGTGATTCAGCAGATCGCGCATTATGCCGCAACCGGCGTGGCCTACGATCCAGGCAGTGTGCTGGACTGCCTGGCCAAGCGGCTGGCCGCGGGCGAATCCATGGAGCAGGTGGCGCAGGCCGTGTTGGACGACAATAGTCCGGGCGCCACTTTGCGCTACAGCAATGAGTTGGAGGAGGAGTTGCGCCTGGCAGACGTGGTGCTGGTGGCGACCAGCAGCACGGAGCGCTTCATCGAACCCGAGTTCATCAAGCCCGGCGCCATCATTTGCGATCTTTCCCGCCCGGCCAACGTCAGCCACGCCATTGCCCGGCAACGGCAGGATGTGCTGGTCATCGACGGCGGTATCGTCGAAGCGCCCGGCCGCGCCTCGCTTGGCTCACGCTTCGGCATACCGGAAGACCTGTGCTACGCCTGCATGGCGGAAACCATGATGATGACCCTGGATAAGGTCTTCAGGGACGCCAGCCTGGGCCTGGATCTGGACAACCGGGATCTGGAGCTGTTCCCTCTCCTGGCGCAGCGCCATGGCTTCCGCATCGCCGGGCTGCGCAGCTTCGACCAAGCGCTGGAACCAGGCCGCTGGCAAAGTTTTCTCGCGCAATTCGAGCATGCCAGGCCGCATCGCAAGATCGGGGAGCCCGCTTAATGCCCATCTTGCAAAAAACCGTGCTGCTGCCAGGCCGCACACCGGAGGAAGTGTTCGAGTTCTGCTTGGACGGCGTCAACTTCCAGCGCATTTTCCCCGAGCCGATTACCCCGATCGGCGACGTCGACCCGTCGCAGCTGCGTATCGAGGCAGGCAAAGAGTTCATGTTTCGCCACTGGATGTTCGGCCTGGTGCCTTCAACCTGGCGGGTACGCATTGCCGATCTGCAGCCCAACGAGTACTTCATCGACGAAATGCTGCGCGGCCCGCTCAAGCGGTTCCGGCATGAGCACCGGGTCGCCTCCTGCGCGGAGGGCACGCTATACACCGATCGCCTGGATTACGCATCCTACGGCGGCGCGCTGGCTGAGCAGCTCTTCGTCAACAAGTATATGGCGCGGATTTTTGCCGCCCGTCACCGCAATATGCAACGTCTATTGGCTCCCTTATGATCAGAATCGTTCCCGTTACTGACCGCCGCAGCCGCGAATGGTTTATTGATGTGCCCTTCCAGCTATACCGCAACGATTCGCTGTGGGTTCCGCCTTTGCGCAGCGACATGCGCAAGCTGATTTCCCCCAAGCACAATCCCTTCTTTGCCGAGGCGGACATTCAGAATTTCGTCGCGCTGGATGCCGACATGGCGCCAGTGGGCCGCATCAGCGCCATCATTCACCATGAATACAACCGCCGCTTCGGCGAGGACCGGGCTTTCTTCGGCTTTTACGAAACCAGCCCCGACCCCGCGGTCAGCGCCGCTCTGTTCCAGACAGTAGAGTCCTGGAGCCAGGCACGGGGCAAGCGCACCCTGATCGGCCCGTACAGCTACACCTCTACCCAGGATGCCGCCCTGCTTCTGGAAAACCTGGACAGCCAGCCGCCCTGCCTGCTGCAAACCTATAACCCCGAGTACTACCGCCAACACCTGGAGTCCGCAGGCTTCAACCTGGCCTTCACCTTCAGCACCTATGGCGTGGACAGCGTCAAGACGCCGCGCACGGACAAACTGCAAAACCAGGCCGCCATGCTACGCCAGCGCCATAACATCCAGGTCCGCAATGCCAGCAAGGCGGAGCTCAAGCAGAATCTGGACGAGCTGCGCCGCCTATTCAACGACTGCTTCGCCGACAATCTCGAAGTGGCGCCGATATCCCGGGAATCCTTCCGCTTCCAACTGGACTCGGTGCGTCCGTTTATCGATCTGGCGGGCATCCGTGTCATCGAGGTGGACAATCAGCCGGCAGCCTTCTTCCTCATCCTGCCCGACCTGAACGAACTGCTGACGCGGCTGGGCGGCAAGCTTGGGCTACTTGACCTGATCCGGCTCCCACGCTACCGCAAGCAAATCCGCAAGTGCGTGATCGCGCTGATCGGCGCTCGCCCCATGCTGCATGGCCAGGGAGTGGGCCGCATCATTGCCGACGAAATCATTCGATACGCTTACGGACGCTATGAAGAAGTCCACACCATGTGGATAGACGACCGCAACCCATCCAGCTACGTCTTGGCCGCCAACGGCGGCATGCAACGGACAAAACGCTACGGGGTGTTCCAGAAGTCACTTGGGGCGGGCAGCGCCGCCGCGAAGGAAGCGCAGGCATGACTGAGGCAATCATCCGCCTAAGCGGCGTATACAAGCATTATCTGATCGGCGAGGAAAAAACGTCGATCCTGCACGGCATCGACCTTTCCATCGCACGCGGAGAAATGGCCGTGATCCGCGGCATGTCCGGCTCCGGCAAGACCACGCTGCTCAACATCATCGGCGGTCTGGACACGGTCGACGCTGGGGAGGCCATCGTCGCCGGGCATCCGCTGCACCGGCTGAACTTCAAGGAGATGACGCGCTTCCGCGCCGAGAATCTTGGCTTCATTTTCCAGTTCCACAACTTGATTCCCACGCTGTCGGTGATGGAAAACGTGCTCTCGGGACTAGAGGCCATGCGCCCGCTCAAGCATGCCGATGAGCAGCTGGCATTGCACTATCTGACGCAAGTGGGCCTGGCCGGCCATGAAAACAAATTTCCCAACCGGCTCTCCGGCGGCCAACAACAGCGGGTGGCCATAGCCCGGGCGCTGATCAAGCACCCTGCCGTGATCCTGGCCGACGAACCTACCGGCAGCCTGGACGAGGAAACCGGCCGGACGGTGATGCAGTTATTGCGCCAACTACAGACCGAACAGAAAACCACGGTGGTCATGGTGACACATAACCCGGAACTGAGCCGGTATGCCAACCATGTCTACGAAATGCGCTCCGGCCACCTGCAAACTCACACGCTTCAGGCGCTGGAGCCGGTATGAAATCATTGCTGCTGCGGCATGTCGGCCGCTCCATGCTGCGGATACGCTACCGCCTGCTGGTCATCGCCATGATCTGCGCCACCACCTTCGGCGTGCTGGTGGGCGCCTATTCCGCCATTGATGGCCTGTTCCACACGGTAGACACCATACAGGGCGGGTCTCAAATGGCGGATATCGAACTCTTGTTCGCCACCGACGACCACAAGAACCTGCCAGATTTCACGCAGATTCCAGGAGTCCGCCAGGTTGAAACCCGTTTGCTGCTGACCGGCCAGGCAAAACTGCAGCCACAGGGAAACGTTTCCGCGCTGCTGATCTCGGCCCCTCCCGCGCAATTCTCCAACATCAATAGGCTAAAGCTGCTGCAAGGCCGGCTGCCAATGGAAAACGACCCCCAAGGCATTGTGCTGGAACGCAACTGCGCCAGTTTCTACGGCAAAAGCATAGGGGACGCCATTCCGGTCAAGATCGGCTACGGACAATACCGGTTCACGGTACGCGGCGTTGCGGAAAGTCCCGAATATCTTGTCGCGCCGCTGAATCCAAGCGTCTATGTGCCCACCAATGGCTCGCTGTGCGTCATGTTCGGCGCCGACGCCTTCATGGACCGGCAATTGGGTTTTCCCGCCATCAACAGCGCCCTGCTGCGCTTCAGCTCTCCCCACGCCGCGGAAAAAGCCAAGGCCGGCATCATCGAATTGGCGCAGACCCGGCTATCGCTGGACTTCGCCCTGTCCCGGCAGGAACAGTTCAGCCAGAAATTCCTGGAACTGGACTTGAACACGTTCAAGGTGTTCCTGCCCACCGTGGTGCTGGTCTTCGCCATCACCTCGGTCATCGTGGTCTTCTTCCTGATGTATCAATGGATCAAGGAGGAACGCCCGCAAATCGCCATGCTGTTGACGCTAGGCTACAGCCGTGCCCAACTGGCCTTTGCTTATTTGCTGCCGGCCTGGGTGATCATTCTGCTAGCGCTCATCATGGGACTGGCGGTAGCGGAGTTCGACATGTGGGCATTCGGCAGCAACTATGCCCGCGCCATCGGCATGCCAGAACCCACGCTAGTGTTGCAGCCCGTGTATCTGGCGGCGGCTTTCCTCCTGCTGGCCGGTTCCGTGGGCATCGGCATGCTGCTGCCGCTACGCTCCATTGCAAGCATCGCCCCTATCGATGTGCTAAGGGAACAGTCCACCACCCAGACCAGTCACCGCACTGAAGCTCTGGTGCAGGCCGCCCGCCTGGTGCCCGGTCCGTTCTGGCTGAAATACGCCATACGCAATCTGCTGCGCGCCTGGCCGGTGTCATTGGTATCCAGTCTTGCCATCTCAGCCAGCTTGGCTGTCACCGTGTCTTTCTATATTTCGCTGACATCGATGGAGCATACCGCGCTGGGCAGCGTCCAGCAGGATCGCTGGCAAGCGGTGGTCGATTTGGACGCCCCATGGTGGGATGACCAAATCGCCAAGCTGCAGGCCGCGCTTCCCCACAGCCGATGGGTTCCGTTCGTCAAAGGCGGCGCGCAGCTGATCAGCCCTAACGGCGGCGGCCTCCGGGTCGACAACGCTTTCCTGCTGGGAATCACGCCTCGCGACCAAGTGCGCCATGTCAACCTGATCCAGGGACGGATGCTGACGGACTCGGATGCGCAGGGCATCATCATTGAACGCCGCCTGGCGGCGGATCATCATGCCAGGGTCGGTCAACCCATCACGCTCAAAGTCCGCGGGCGCATCTTCCAGGCAACGGTGGTCGGGATCCACTCCAGCGCCGTGCCGGGGGAGATCATCACGCTGCGCCCGTTCGCTCAGCAAATGCTCTCGCTGGACGGCCAGTTCACCGGCGCCTATCTGGTTTCCGGCTTGGATGGCAAAAATGCCGCAGCGCTCGCTCATGTCCCCGGCATTGTCCGCATCACCAGCAAGGATGAGATCGTTGCGGCCATCCTGAATATCAGCAGCCATATCTGGGTCATCATCCACCTGTCCGCGCTGATGAGCATCGTGGTTTCCGCGCTGTTCATCCTGACCAGCATCACCTTCACCATCATCAGCCGACGCGGCGAGTACGGCATGCTGCGCATCATCGGCTACCGGGACAGCCTGATCACCAGAATCGTGCTGGCGGAAGCGGCGATGATAGCTATCGTCGCCGCCCTTCTTGCCATCCCTCTGGCCTACGGCTTGGGCAATACGCTCAATGAGCAGCTGACCCAGGTGTGGTTCAAGGTGAACACCTATCTGAGCTGGATGGACTACCTGCGGGTTCTGCTGCCCGCCTTGCTGGCCATGCCATTCGCCACCATGCCGGCGCTGAGGTCGGTGTTCAGCCTCCCGCCCACGGAAATTCTCAAAGAAAGGAAATTCGGATGAACGCTATTTACCGAGCTTGCTCGCTTCTGGCGCTGCTTGCCCCGCTGCAGGCGCTGGCGGCCGATGCAGGCCCCTTGATGCATGAGTCCGACAAGCGCCTCAAAGCTCCCGACGAAACCATCCAGTACAACATGGAGCTTTACGACGGCGGCAAACTCACCACCAGCCGCAAGCTGGTGCGCCTAGACAAGCAAATGGCCGACAGGAACAGCACCGTGGTGCGCTTCAGCTCCCCTGTCGCCGTCAAGAACGTGGCGTTGCTGATCGAGGACTCGGGCGCGGCGATCAACGATATCTGGTCCTACACCCCATCCACCAAAACCTTGCGGCGCATCGCGGGCTCGCAGAAACAGAACTGGTTCATGGGCACGGAGTTCACTTACGAAGACTTCGAGGACTACAAGCTCAATGCCTACCGCTTCGATCTGAGCGGCAGCCAGTCGCCATGCCTGCAATGGGCGAAATGCGCCGTGGTGGACGCCACGCCGCAAGCCTCAGCCGAGCAGCAAGCCAGCGGCTACGCCAAGAAGCGCTACTACATTGAGGCCAATAGCTACTACCCGGTGCAGATCGAGTACTTCGACCGGCACGGCGCCCTAGTCAAAAGACTGACGACCGAAGGGCTGAAGCATTACGGGCAATACTACCGCCCCGCCAGCCAAACCATGTGGAATCTGGCCAATGGTCGCAAAACCAAAATGATCGTCTCCGACGTGAGCATCAAAACGGGGCTGGCCGACAACCTTTTCACTCCACGCTACCTGCGCAACGAAAACGAATAAGACCGGAGCCGAAAATGACCACTACCTCCCAATCCCTGCGCGCTGCCGTGCTGGATCTGGTCGCCAGCTTGCTCAATCTGGACCGCCAGCTGCTGAGCCCGGAGCTGACCATTGAAGATCTGGGCCTGGACTCCCTGGACGTGCTGAAAGTGACCCATGCGCTGGAAAAACAGTTTCGCATCAATCTGTCCGCGTATAGCCATCAGGATGTCTCGTCGCTGGGCCGCCTGAGCGAGATTCTGGAATACGAGCTCGGCAAGCTGGGCCTGAAAACATGAATCGCGTCGTGATCACCGGCATCGGCTGCGTCAGCCCCTTCGGCTACGGCGTTCCCGCGCTCTGGAGTGGTCTGGCCCAGCCGCGCAGCGCCATCGCTCCCGTGCCGTGGCTGGAAAACGAGCAAGTGGCCTACCGCAACGGCGGCGCCTGGGCCGACTACCAGCCGCAAAACCATTTCGCCAACTCGCGACAAGCCTTGCTCGACCGCGCCAGCCAGTTTGCCTTGCTGGCCTGCCAGGAAGCCATCGAGCACACCGGCCATCCTGCCGCCGGCATTCGGCCCAACCGAGTCGGCGTGTACATCGGTACCGCGGTAGGCGGCAGCGATACGCTCAGCCAGGCATACCAGGAGCTGCTGGTCAGCGACTACCCCGTCATCTCCCCGCTGACAGTACCCAAAGCTATGGCGAATGCCGCTGCCAGTCAAATCAGCCTGCAATACGGCTTGCGCGGCCCCTCGCTGACCATCGCCACCGCATGCGCTTCCTCGACCCAGGCGGTTGGCGAGGCGTTCCGGTTATTACAGAACGGCGGCGCCGACGCGATGATCGCAGGCGGAACGGACGCGTGCCTCAACCCGCTGACCTGGAAGGCCTGGGAGGCCATACGCGCGATGGCGCCCGACACCTGCCGCCCCTTTTCGCAAGGGCGCAGCGGCATGGTGCTGGGAGAAGGCGCCGGCATCCTGGTGCTGGAAACCCTTGAACATGCCTTGCTGCACGGCGCACGCATCCTGGCGGAAATTGCCGGCTATGGCAGCAATTGCGACGCGGTCGATCTTGTCAAACCCTCGGTGGAAGGCGCGGCGCAAGCCATGCGCGATGCGCTGGCGGACGCGCGGCTCACGCCGGCCGACATCCAATACATCAATGCGCATGGCACCGGGACAGTGCTGAACGACAAGGTCGAAACCGCAGCGGTCAAGGCGGTCTTCGCGGAACATGCCCGCAACATTGCGATATCGTCGGTAAAGTCGTCCATCGGCCACCTGATGGGGGCCGCCGGCGCCGTCGAGCTGATCGGCGGCCTGATGGCCTTCGAACAGAACACGCTCCCGCCGACGCTGAACTATCTTGGACCGGCGGAGGATTGCGACCTGGATTACGTGCCGAATCGGCCGCGCCATTGCCAGGTGGACGCCTGGCTGAAAAACTCGTTTGCTTTTGGCGGCCTGAATGTGTCCTTGGCCCTGAAAAGGTACGAGGCGTCGGCATGATCCTGGTAACCGGAGCCAGTGGCTGCCTTGGCTCGCATATCGTACGCGCGCTGCTGGATTGCGGGGAGAAAGTGGCGGCGCTTAAACTGGCCGGCGATCCGGCCTGGCAGCTGCGGGATGTGGAGTCCCGCATTGAGTGGCGGATAGGCGACCTGCGCGATCCCGCCTCGCTGGCGACTGCATTGCAAGGGATGGACAGCATCTATCATGCGGCCGGCCTGTCTACGCCCCGGCCACGCGATCGCCAGGCGATGATGGAAGTCAACGCGGAAGGAACCCGCCGGCTGCTCCAGGCCGCGCAGGAGGCCGGCGTACAACGCGTCGTCCACATTTCCTCCATTGCCGCGGTCGGCTACCCCCATGCCCCTGCCGATGGCCGCGCCGACGAAACCATGGCATATAACGGGGCCAGCATTTCCTATCCCTACATGCATAGCAAGCATGCAGCGGAAGCGATTGTCAGGGACTTCGTCACCGGGGGCATGGATATCGTGATCGTCTGTCCCGCCGCCGTGATTGCCTCGGGCTGCGACCCGCAGCACGGCTGGGGCCGAATCATGCTGGACATCGCCTCCGGACGGCTTAAAGCCATCCCCCCTGGCGGCATTTCCTTCATCGGCCACCATGATTTGGCGATGGGCGCCCTGGCCGCCATGGCACGCGGCCGGAGCGGCGAGCGCTACATCCTGAGCAGCGGCGACGTCCGCTACCGCCAGCTGATCACCGCCATCGCCAATGCCGCCGGCGTGCCTCCTCCCGGCCTGATCCTGCCTCCCGCCCTGCTGCGCGGCGCCGCAAGGGTGCTCGGCCATCTGGAGCCGCTGCTTAATGCGCTACTGCCCGATATGCGCATGACACCGGGCATCCTGGAGCTGCTCTGGCGCGAGAAATTCTACGACATCAGAAAAGCGCGCGCCGAGCTTGGGTTCGTCCCCAGGCAGTCTCTGGCCGACGCCGTCACCGAAGCCTGGCGCTGGCTGCATCTACGGTCCCCCAAGGAAACGTCTCGATGATGATGCCCGAATTATTCAGCAACACCCCAGATGCAGAAAAAACCGGCGAACTGCTGGCCTGGCTGCGCGACTACGCCAGCCGGCATGTCAATTCTTTCCTGATAGACCGCCGCTGCACCATCCCGCCGCATATTGTGCTGGACCTTGGCAATAAAGGCGTGTTGGGCATGCAAGTGCCCGAAGAATGGGGCGGGCGGCTGGCGCTTAGCCATGCCGGAAGCTGCCAAGTCCTACGGCAGCTGGCCGGCATTGACCTGGCGCTGACCGCATTCGTTGGAGTCAACAACCACCTGGGCACCCGGCCGCTGCTGCGCTTTGGCTCCGCAGAACAGAAACAGCGCTATCTGCCGCAGCTGGCAAGCGGACGTATTTTGGCCGCCTTTGCCCAAACCGAGCCAGCCGCAGGCGCCAACCCCCTCGCCATGACCTCCGTGGCACGGGCCTGCCCGGACGGCGATTTTATCCTGTCTGGCGAAAAGTGGTGGTCCGGCCTGGCGGCCTGGGCCGGCGTGATCACCGTCATCGCCCGCCATCAAGACAGCCAGGGCGTCAACCGCGGGTACATCGCGCTGGCCATAGACAAGGAGCAGCCAGGCATGCGCCAGGGGGAGGAGGCCCCCACGATGGGCATGAGGGGCATGGTGCAGAACAAGATCCATTTCGATCAGGCCCGCATCCCTCGGGCAGCCGTGCTGGGCAGCCCCTACGCGGGCCTGGCCATCGGCAACGACACGATGGGCGCGGGAAGGCTGGCGATAGCGGCCGCCTGCAGCGGAGCCATCTGGCGCACCTTGCAGCTCATGGTGCAGTACGGCGGCAAGCGCCGGATCGCCAGCGGTTTGCTCTATCAAAACCAACATACGCAATACGTGATTCACAACACCTGGATGGCAGCCATTGCGCTGGACATGCTGGTCGAGCACATCGCCCTCCATCTGGACCAGGAGCAAGCGCTGCCTAGTGAAGTATTCGCCGCCGCCAAGCTGCTGGCCAGCGAACTGCTGTGGACGGCGGTAGACGCCGCTGGACAGCTGCTGGGCGGCCGGGGGTATTGCGACAACAACCCCTTGAGCCAGCTGGCGCGGGATGCCCGCGTTACCAGAATCTTTGAGGGCCCCTCCGAAACGCTGTCGGTTTTCCTCGGCCAATCGCTGTGGCAGGGCGGCCATCCCATGCTGTCGCACCTGGGTCGGCTTGCCGGCGGCAATGCATTATGTGGCGGGCTGGCGGAGCTGCAGACGACCCTGAAACAGCGCTATCCGGACGATGTCAGGCTCGAAGAGGTAAGCGCGCGCCATCTGCTGCTATTGGGCCAGGCCTTGGCATGGGCCACTCTGGGCGGCATCGTCCACGACGGCGATGCCGCGCTGCGCGGCTGGTGGCAGGAGCGCTGGGATGAACTGCATCGGCAAATATTCCAAGACAAGCCCGTCCTGCTACCGGAAGCCGCGGCGCTTGAGCATATGATCGCCAGCCGCATCGGCCGCGTAGAGCAAGGCGCCGCCGGTGAGGAAGTCCTCCCCAACCTCCTCCACTGCTGATGTATTTCTTCCGATGACGAAAACCATTGTTACTGCGGCAGCTGTTGGCCTATGGCTGGCTGTCGCGCCGCCAGCGAATGCCGATGACGGCAACAATTTCAATCTATTGCTGGAAACCCGGCAGGGCGAGAACGCCCATGGCACGAGCGCTTTGCAAGCATACCGGCTGCAACTGGACGGCATCGTGGAGTGGAATCCGCAATGGAAACTGAAAAGCTCACTGGTCGCCTCCAACGAGAACCAGCTGGATGTCGGCACCTATCACGAGCAGCCGGTGCATGAGCTGCTGCTGAACTACAACGGCCAGGCCTGCACCGTCAACGCAGGCATGCAGCAAGTCGTCTGGGGACAGGCGGACAGGCTGCGAGTGCTGGATGTGATCAACCCGATGAACCTGCGCGAAAGCTATTTCGGCAGCTGGGAGCACAAACGTCTGCCGCTAGCGATGGTGAACACAGAGTGCGGCATCGGCGACAATGCCTTACAGCTATTGCTGATACCGCAAACTCGGTTCAACGAAGATCCGAGTCCTGCGGGACGTTTCTGGACGCCCGGCATCGCCGGCCTGTTGGCCAACAAAGGAATACCGGTGCAATCAACCAGCCTGCCATCTGAAAGCAGGCCGGCCGACTGGAATGCCGGCATCCAATGGTCGGGCAGGCTGCAAAACATAGACTACACCCTGAACGCCTACCATGGCTGGCAACCCGAAAAACAGCTGGCCCCCATCCCCGGCCCCATTCCGCAATTTCAGAGCCAGGCTGCCCGCTATACCCTGTGGGGCGGCTCGCTTACCGCTCCCGTCGGCCCGCTGGTCGCGCGGGCTGAGGCGACCCGCGCCAGCCACGTAACCGTCTACGGCACCAATGCCCTGGGACTGCCAGCACCCGCGGACGCCACGCAGAACACCGGTCTGCTGGCGCTTGACTATCAAGCGGAGCCTTGGTTCTTCAATGTTCAATACTTCGCCCAAGATACTTCCGCCGATCTCTCCCCAGGCATCTCGGGCAGGCAAAGAATGCTGACTTTTGGCATCCGCCGCAGCTTTCTCCAGGACCGGGGCAAAGTCTCCCTCTATTCCGCCTACGATATCGAGCATCCTGCAAGCTACCTCTCGCTGGAAACCAGTTACGACCTTAATCAAAACCTGCAGGCCAGCTTGACGCTGGAAAATTTTGACGGCAGCGAACTGAGCTTTGGCCGTTTCCGCAGAGAAAAACGCGCCTTTGTCGGCCTCAAATACAGCCTGAAATAAACGCTGCCGATCTGTCCGCAGACGCCGCGGCGGCGCAGTCGGCCGGCGATGCCGGGCCAAGGCGCGGCCTTATTGGAATCGCCGTCGTTTTGTCCGGCGCTTGGCTCAAACCCTCCCCAGGATGCACGCCTCCGTTTCGTCGCTCCAACCGCGCCTGACGACATACGAAGACGCTACAAACGGGTGATCGCGAGGAAAATCATGAAACACCGTATTTTTTCACCATTAAGAACATGGCTAGTGGCTATCGCCTTTCCATTTGCCGCGTTGGCCTGTACCGGGCAAGCTCGGGCACAGGAGAGTCCCGGCATAACACCAGCCGTTCAGATCGGCTCGGTCCAGCTCAGACTGAGCGGTTCTGGCAAACGCGCCATTTTTCTTTTCGATGTCTACAATGCCGCCCTGTACCTGCCGCCGGCAGCCCAGAGTCCTGGCCAGATACTGGCTGGAGAAACCCCGCGAGCGATCGAAATCCTCACCTTGCGCGACATTAGCGCCTACCAGCTGACAGAGGCTTTGATCCAGGCCCTGCCGCTCAATAATTCAGCGGAAAGCCTGGCCAGGCAGCAAGCCGAAATCGGACAGCTGCAGTCCATCATCACTCAGGTTGCCCCCATCAAGCGTGGCAGCCGCATCCGCATATTCTTCGATGGCCGCGATACCATCATCTCCCGCGATGGCATCGCCATCGGCAATCCCATACCCGGCAAGGAATTCAATTCCATGCTGTTTTCCATCTGGCTAGGCAAAAAGCCAGTCAGCATGCAGCTGAAAAACCAGCTGCTCGGGCTATCTCGGACACCATAGGGCAGCAGCCGAAAACCGCTGGTTCCGCAACGGGACTGGTCGGCCACGCCAATTCGGCCAGGTCGTCGCCAGCAGGCCGAACTGGACCTTTCGCGCCTAAAACGCCAAGCATGGAGTGGCGCTGTTCTGGCCGCCTCCGCACGATGGGCGGTATAGTAAACGCCATCGTCATCAAAGCCTGTCCATTATTGGGGGGAAATCATGCCTAGCAGCACTTACCGCATCGCCGTACTTCTGGCCAGCATCCTGCTCTCCGGCGCCGCCTGCGCCGCCGACGCCGTCCGAGTCGGCTCCAAGATAGACACCGAAGGCGCGCTGCTGGGCAATCTCATCCAGCAGGTGCTGGAGGCGCACGGCCTGAAGACCATAGGCCGCCTGTCGCTGGGCAACACCAAGGTGGTGCGCACCGCGATTGCCGCCGGCGAGATAGACATCTATCCCGAGTACACCGGCAACGGCGCGTTTTTCTTCGCCGACGAAAAGAACCCGGCCTGGAAATCGGCCGCCGCCGGCTACCAGCGGGTGAAGCAGCTGGACTACGACCGGAACCGCATCGTCTGGCTCGCTCCGGCCCCCGCCAACAACACCTGGACCATCGCGGTGCGCCGCGACGTGGCCGCCGCCAACCGGCTCGAATCGCTGGCCGACCTCCCCGCCTGGCTGGGCAAGGGGGGCCGACTCAAGCTGGCGGCCTCCGCCGAATTCATCGAACGGCCGGACGCGCTGCCTGCCTTCCAGCAGGCCTACGGCTTCAAGCTGCGCCAGGAGCAACTGCTGACGCTGGCCGGCGGCGACACCTCGGCCACCATCAAGGCGGCGGCCGAGCAGATCTCCGGCGTCAACGCCGCCATGGCCTACGGCACCGACGGCCCGGTGGCGGCGCTAGGGCTGATCGCGCTGAAAGACCCCAAGGGCGTGCAGCCGGTGTACGCGCCCGCGCCCATCATCCGCGCCGACGCGCTGGCCCGCCAGCCGCAGATCGCCGCCTGGCTAAAACCAGTGTTCCAGTCGCTGGACGAAGCCACGCTGCAGAAGCTCAACGCCAGCATCGCCATCGAAGGCCGCGACGCGCGCCAGGTGGCGGCCAACTACCTGAAGCGCAAGGGCTTCATCAAGTGAGGACGCGCGGCTGATGCGGCTCCACAGCCGGGTGCGGCTGCTGCTGGCGCTATTGCTGCTGGCGGGTTGCTGCCTGCCGCTGCTCAGCTACGCCCCCAACCGCCTGCTGAGCGGCCAGGGCCGGTATCTGCCCAGCCTGCCCGGCGCGCTCGCCGTCCTGCTGCTGTTGCCCGCCCTGCCAATGGCGCTGGCCCCCTGGCTGCGCCCCTCCCCCCGCGCGCAACTGCTGCTGGCCTTGTGCGCCGGCCTGCTGGGCAACAGCCTGCTGTGGATCGCGGGTCAGGAAGCGCTGCGGCTCTCCGGCGGCGAGGACTCGCTGGCCCGCACCACGTTCGGCGCCGGCTTCTGGCTACTGCAATTGTGCGCCGGCCTGCAACTGGCCGAGGCGCTGCGCGGCCTGCTGCGGTCCCTGCCGCAACGCGCGCTGGCCGTCTGCGCGGCCTGCCTGCCGGCTCCGGCCATGCTGGCGAGCGGCGCGCTGGACCAGCTGGCGCTGCTGCGCGAATACCGCAACTACCAGGACAGCTTCGACCTGGCGCTGTTGCGCCACCTGCAGCTGGTGGTTTTTTCGGTGCTGCCGGCCGCGCTGCTGGGCGGCGCGCTGGGCCTGGCCGCCTTCCGCCGCCCGCGTTTCGAAGCCTGGCTGTTTCCGGCCTTGAACGTGCTGCAGACCGTGCCCTCCATCGCTCTGTTCGCGCTGTTGATCGCGCCGCTGGCGCTGCTTGGCCGGCTGTGGCCGCAATCCGGCATCGCAGGCGTCGGCCTGGCCCCGGCGCTGGCGGCGCTGACGCTCTACGCGTTGCTGCCGATGGCGCACGGCACGCTGGCGGCCTTGCGCCAAGTGCCGGCGGCCGCCCGCGACAGCGCGCGCGGCATCGGCATGTCGCCATGGCAGATATTCGCCAGCGTGGAGTGCCCGCTGGCGCTGCCGGTATTTCTCGCCGGCCTGCGCGTCACCGCCGTACAGGCGGTGGGACTGGCGGCGGTGGCGGCGCTGATCGGCGCCGGCGGCTTCGGCGCCATCCTGTTCCAGGGCCTGTCCGCCAGCGCGCCGGACCAGGTTCTGCTGGGCGTGCTGCCCATCGTGCTGCTCGCCATTGGCTGCGACACCGCGTTCAAGATCGTCATTTTTTGGATGGGTCAAGCTGGCCATGATTGAAATCTCAGGCGTAAGCAAGCGCTTCAACGGCTGGAGCGCGGTGTCGGACCTCGACCTGGAGGTCGCCGAAGGCGAACTGGCGGTGCTGGTGGGCACCTCGGGCTCCGGCAAATCCACCACGCTGAAAATGCTCAACCGGCTGATCGAGCCGGACTGCGGCGTGATCCGCATCGCCGGCCGCGATATCCGCAGCCAGCCGCCGGAAATCCTGCGCCGCCATATCGGCTACGCTATCCAGTCGGTGGGCCTGTTTCCGCACTGGACGGTGGAGCAGAACATCGCCGCGGTGCCGCAGCTGCTCAAATGGCCGCAGGCGCGCATCCGCGCGCGGGTGGAAGAGCTGCTGGAGGTGCTGCAGCTGCCGGCGCGGCAGTTCCGCCAGCGCTATCCGCACCAGTTGTCCGGCGGCCAGCAACAGCGCGTAGGCGTGGCGCGGGCGCTGGCGGCCGACCCCGACGTGCTGCTGATGGACGAGCCCTTCGGCGCGCTGGACCCGGTGACGCGCGCCACTCTGCAACAGGAGCTGGCGCGCATCCAGCAGCTGTTCGGCAAGACCGTCATCCTGGTCACCCACGACATCGACGAGGCGCTGCTTTTGGGCCAACGCATCGTGGTGATGGACCAGGGCCGCATCGTGCAGCAAGGCGGCGCGCGCGACATCCTGCTGACGCCGGCCAACGGCTTTGTCCGCGAGTTCTTCAATCCGGCGGAAGTGGGCGTGCGCCTGCTGGGGCTGGTGCGGGTGGAGGAGAGGATGCGGCGCGGCGAACACGCCGACGGTGCCGCCATCCGCGCCGACAGCACCCTGCGAGAGGCCTTGTCCGTCTTCATCACCCGCAAGGTCCCGGCTCTGCCGGTGGAGGATGGACAGGGCGCGAGACTAGGCGCGCTGCGTTTCGACGATTTGCTCGGAGCGCGCGCATGAGCCTGGCCGGCCGGCTGCGCCAGCGCAGCGGATTGCTCCTGGCCAGCCTGGCCCTGGCTGGCTTGCTGCTGGGGCTGCCGCATAGCGCGCCGCTGTTCCACCTCGGCTTTCCCGAACTGGACCGCCCGCTCTACCTGCAGGACAGCTTCGCCGCGCTGGCGCTGGCCCACCTGGAGATTGTCGCCCTGTCCAGCGCGCTGGCGCTGCTGCTGGGCGGAGGGGCCGGGCTTTGCGCCAGCCGCCCATCCGGACGCGAGTTTCTGCCGCTGTTGGAGTCGGTCCTGTCCATCGCCCAGTCGTTCCCGCCGGTGGCGGTGCTGGCGGTGACAGTGCCGCTGCTGGGCTTTGGCGAACTGCCGGCGCTGGCGGCGCTGACGCTGTACAGCCTGCTGCCCATCACCCACGCCACCCTGGCCGGGCTGGCGTCGGTGCCGCGGGAGATGCGCGACGTCGCCGCCGGCATGGGCATGAGCCGGCGGCAGATCCTGCTGCGGGTGGAGCTGCCGCTGGCCGCCCCGGTGATCCTGGCCGGCGTGCGCGGCGCGGTGGTGATCAATATCGGCACCGCCGCGCTGGCGTCCACCGTCGGCGCCAAGACCCTGGGGCTGCCCATCATCGTCGGCCTGTCCGGCTTCAACACCGCCTATGTGATCCAGGGCGCGCTGCCGGTGGCGCTGCTGGCCGTCGTCGCCGACCAGCTGTTCCAATGGCTGGGCGACCGTCTCGCCCCGCAGCATCAGCCGGCGGCGAACAGCGCCTCCGCCTCGGCGAATCCGTAACAGCGCGTCGCCATGGTCGGCCAGGCGCCCTGGACGGCTTCGCACGCCATATCGCGCACCAGCCCCATGCTGGCCAGCATCGGCCCCACGCCCAGGCTGACCCGGCTCGCCCCGGCGGCAAACCAGGCCTCGGCCCCAGCCACACCGGGCAGCGCCATCAGATTGAGCGGCCCGCTCAATGCCGCCGCCAGGCGCGCAGCCAGCGCCGCATCCGTCAGCCCCGGCACAAACACCATGTCCGCGCCGGCAGCCAGATAGGCATTGCCGCGCGCCACGGTCTGAGCCAGGCGGTCCTCCTCATCCCGGCCCAAGCCCAGCAACCAGGTATCGACGCGAGCATTGATCCACAAGGGCAAACCCGCCTGATCCGCCGCCTGCCGTGCGGCGGCGAGGCGCGCCGCTTGAGCCGCGATGTCGAACAAGGGCTGCGTCAGCAAGCCGTGGCCGTTGTCCTCCAGATTCACTCCCACCGCGCCGGCGGCAAGCGCCCCCCGAACGGTGAGCGCAACCTCCTCCGGATTCAGGCCATAGCCGGCCTCGATGTCGGCGCTGAGCGGTAGCTTAACGCACTGCGCGATGGCGGCGATCTCGCGCAGCATCGCCTCGCGGCCGATATGCTGGGCATCGCGATAACCGCGGGCATAAGCGATGCCGCCGCTGGTGGTGCCGATGGCGGGCAGTCCGGCGGCGGCGAACAGCCGGGCGCTGGCGCAATCCCAGGCGTTGGCCAGCAGCAGGCGGCCCTGGCGGTTCAGTTGGCGGAAATGGTGAAACTGCTGGATGGCTGCGGCCATGATGCGCTCCGTTGCGGTGGGAATGGACAAGGCCAACATCTTGCCGCCGCGCGCCGCCGGCCACCGGCGGTTTCCGGACCCGGCCATCGGCGCTGTCAGTGTCCGAAAAGCGCTGGCTGGCGGCAACGTTTCGCCGGATGATGCCAACATGCAACTCGATCCCGACATCTGCTACCGCGCGCTGGCCAGCCGCGATGCCCGCTTCGACGGCCGTTTCTTCATCGGCGTGCGCACCACCGGCATCTACTGCCGGCCCATCTGCCCGGCGCGTACCACCAGACGCGAAAACGTGGACTTCTACCTCACCGCGGCGGCGGCGCAGGAAGCCGGCTTGCGGCCATGCCTGCGCTGCCGGCCGGAAGCCGCGCCCGATTCCGGCGCCTGGCGCGGCGTGTCCAACAGCGGCCACAGCCATACCGTGGCGCGCGCGCTGGCCTGGATCGAACAGGGCATTCTCGACGAGTCCGGCATGGCCGCCCTCTGCGACAAGCTGGGAGTGGGAGACCGGCAGCTGCGTCGGCTGTTTGCCGAACACGTCGGCGCTTCGCCGCTGGCGGTGGCGCAGACGCGGCGGGTGCTGCTGGCCAAGCAATTGATCCATGAAACGCGGATGCCGCTGACCGACATCGCCTTCGCTGCCGGCTTCGGCAGCGTGCGCCGCTTCAACGAGGTGTTCCAGGCGCTGTACCGGCGTCCTCCCGGCGCGCTGCGCCGCGACACCGGCGCCGCTCCCGCGCCTGCTGGAGAAATCACCCTGCTGCTGCGATACCGGCCGCCCTACCACTGGCCAGCGATGCTGCTGCACCTGGCCGCCCATGCCATCCCCGGCGTGGAAACCGTGCAGGAAGACTGCTACGCGCGAACGATTGAGCTGAGTGGCGCCAGCGGCACGCTGGCGGTCCGCCCCGGCTCGGGCCACGCGCTGCGCGTCACCATTCGCTTTCCGCGGCTGGCGGCGCTGCCGGCCATTTTGGCGCGGGTGCGGGCAATGTTCGACCTGGCGGCCGATCCCGCCACGATAGAACAGCATCTGTCGCATGATCCGCAATTGGCGAGGCTGATCGCCGCGCGCCCGGGCCTGCGGCTGCCCGGCTGCTGGAACGCGTCGGAACAGCTTGCGCCCGCCATGCCGGGCCCCCCCGCAGGCTTGGCCGCGCCGCCAGGGGCGCGCCTAGCGCAAATCGACCCGGACTTGTTCCAGACAGGCCACGCCCTTGCCGAGACGCAAACGCGACTAGCCATTGCCCCGCTCTCATCCCCTCCCGCTGCCGGCAGTCGGCAGATGCTGGAGGATTTGGGGCTGGCCGCCGCAGAGCTTGAGCGGCTGGCGGGCCGCGCCGAAGCCTGGCGGCCATGGCGCGCCTACGCCATTCAGCATCTGTGGACGGAAAAACACGCCGCCCAGTCGGCAAGCGGGTGAAACACGCCCGCCGCGCTACGACACATGCTGCTTCAGGACGCTGCGCAGCCGATTGAAGTCGAATGGCTTTTCCAGCCTCTCGGCAAAGCAGGCGGAGCGGGGATCGGCGTACTCCTCCGGATAGGCGGTCATCGCGATGATGCTGGCGTGCTTGTTGTTGCGGCTTTTCTTGACGAACTCCAGCACGTTATAGCCGCTGCCCTCTCCCAGCTGCATATCCAGCAGAATCGCGTCGAAAGACTGCTGCTGCAGGCGCTGGCAGGCCTCCGTCACCGAACCCGCCATCACGACGGCATAGCCGTCTATGCTCAAACAATCGGCGAAGGGCTCGCGGATGTTTTCATCATCGTCCACCAGCAGCACCGAGCGCTCATTGCCGCCCTCCTGCTGCTGGATATGCACCGGCAGCCTGACGATGAACTCGGTGCCGCAGCCTTCCTCGCTTTTCAATTCGATCTCGCCGCCCAACAGGCAAACCAGCTCCTTTACGATCGCCAGGCCCAAGCCGCTGCTGCCGGGCTTGCGCTGCTTCCCCTGGAAGAACGGCTGGAAGATGCGCGACTGGTAATCAGCGGGAATCCCGATTCCGGTATCGCCCACCTTGATTTCCAGGCTATTGAATCCCCTGATGCCATTCACCCGGGCGCTGACCGAAACGTGTCCATGGTCGGTATAGCGGATGGCGTTGGCCAGCAGATTGCCGACAATCTGGCGCAGCCGGTTGCCGTCCATTTTGGCCGTCTCCGGCAGGCCGGCCATGGAAAGCTCCAGCTTCAGCCCCTTGCCGTCCAGCTGCACCCGATAGGCGTCCACCACCTCGTTCAGGATCATCGCGATGTCGATATCCTCCGGGTGCAGCCGGAATTTCATATTATTGATGGCGGAAAGATCCATGATGTCGCGCACTTGCGTCAGCAAGTGGGTCATGCTGGCCTTCAAGCGCATCAGATTGGCATGGATCCGGTTGCCCGGCGCCACCTCCAGCTCGATCAGCTCCAGGCAGGCCTGCATGGTCTGCAGCGGCGAGCGGATTTCATGGCTGATGGTGGCCAGGAAAGTGGTCCGGTCCAGTTCCGCCGAGACGGTCGCCTTATGCGCGGCCCTTTCCTTCTCCAGCAAGGCCTGGCGCGAGGCCACATCGCGGCGGGCGCTGCGATAGCGGGACAGCAGCACCCAGATGATGATGCCGATGCCGCCCCACAAGGCGAACCACAAGGAAAACACCAGCCGCTTGCGCTCCAGATCCTTGTTGCGCGCATCGCGGAACGAAACCTCCGATACCCTGGACTGGACCGCGAACTCGGCCAGGCGCGGGCGGATGTCGTCAATCTGGTTGATGTGCGTCTGGGCGGTCTGCCGGCTCAAATGGCCAAGGTTTTCATCGCGGAAGAACGTCTTCAGCACCGCCGAGGTTTCCTGGAAACCTTCGACGGAATTGAGCATGCCATGCAAGGGAGAGGGCGTGACATAGTCCATGAAGCGGCTTTTTGCGATTTCCAGCCAGACATCGGCCTGCTCCGGACGGACCTCGCCGGCCTTCAGCCGCACCAGCTCCGCGCGCGACCGCTCCAGAGCGATCTGCAGCTGCGCGACCGACCAGTACAGATCCTCGCTGCGCCCCTCGAACTTTTTGACCGCGGCATAACGGTCAATCGCGATATAGGCGCTGATGGAAACCAATAAAAACACCAGCCAGAATACCGGAGACAGCCTTCCGGACAACCAGGCCGGCTTCTTGATCACGCTGCTTTCGCCATCTGCCATTTTTCTCGCGCCAGGATAAGCATCAATACACCACGATGCGGTTGACCTGCCAGATCAGTTTCGCGTCCAGCAATGGTCCTCTTTCCGCCGCCGGCATGTCCGGCAGCGGATACATCAGCCAAAGAGGCCCGCGGTCCTTGATTTCCAGCCGCTTGTTGTTGATCGACCGGGCCAGAATCACATTGTATTTTTCCAACTCGTCGCGGTTCAGCGTATAGGCGTAATCATTCAAGGCGAACAGCTTCACCCGCGAACCGCTCGCGCCGACCGTTTTCAAGACATCGTCGATCAACGGGCCGGAAAAGGTGGACTCAGGCGTCCAGCTGGTCTTGGTGACGATCGAGTGCTGCTTGAGGGCACGCAGATCGCTTTCCCTGAACTCGTATATTCTACTTTTCTTATTTGTCAGTTTCGCAATGCTGCCGGATACCGTCAGTATCACCGGGTCAGGCTCTGCGCAAACCATTCCACTGAGCAGCAGAACGCCGAAAAACACACCGAACCATCTGTGCGACATGGAATCCTTTCAATACGCAGCCATCGCAATGCGCATGGTTTGTTGGCACACCGACCAGCCGGACGCAATATCAGCGGGCTGTGCGCCAATAAAAACTGGATAAAACCAAACCGGCCAGGACAAACGATTATTGCGCCGACAGCCCGTATCTTATTCCAGAATCCGGCAAAATTGGCTTTAAACCGAGCCATTTTCCACGCCGTGCCATAAATGCCGAAACGCGGCTCGCGGCCCCGCCCGCGCCATCAAGCGCCGCAAACGCGGCCGGAAAAGAAAAAGCCCCGATCGACGGGGCTTTTATCATTCATGGCCATCCGCAACAGCCCGATGCAGAATGTTTTTAACAAACACAAAGCATTGAAAATAAAGACATTATCAGATTGTTTATTGCAAAAGTGTACCTAAGCGTGTACCTAAAATGCAGCGCACCTGCCAAGGAACCACTGATCTAATCAGCGATTTGATCTCAAGCCATCTCCAGCCCTGATTTGGGAGACGACTACGCATATTTGCGGCTCGCATTTCCCTGTCTAACCCGCCAGCCACTCTCGGCAAGCGGACTTGCCCCTCAGGCGACCTGGAGCCGCCCGCGCAGCATGTACAGATTAGCCAGCCCCACCAGCATGTTCACCTGCGCCGCATTCTTCGCCAGACCACGGTATCGCACCTTGGTGTAGCCAAACTGTCGCTTGATCACTCGGAACACATGTTCCACCCGCGCCCGAATGCTGGATTGCTTGCGGTTCTTCTTGCGCTGACTAGAGGACAGTTTGCAGGCATGTGAGCTTTTGTCCTGCACGCACCAGCGCAGGCCCATCGCGCGGGCACCACAACAGGTGGCGAAAGTTGAGGATGGTGGTTTCATCCGGCAGCGCGTCGGTAACGCAGGCAAAGCCGGCAAAACGACGCACGCTGTCGATTTCGTACAGCGCGTCCTCCATCTGGCGGTCGGAGAAGTTGAACCACTGCGGCAGGCAGTAGATGCGGAACATGCTGGCCAACGGCATGGGCTGGCGGCCACGCCGCCCGGCCTTGGGGTAGTGCGGTTCGATGCAGGCGAGCAAGTCGGCCCACGGTACGACAGTTTCCATTTCCGCCAGGAAGAGTTCGCGTCGGGTCTGACGCTTCTTGTTGCGGTACTCCAGTTCGGCAAAAGAGGTTTGCTGATGCATGGTGGCGCCCTGGCGATGGTGGTTGCGGCATTCTCGCATGATGGGGGATTTGATCAGCGGTTCCCCAATAATCGACATTTTTCCGTAGTCACCGCGTCGTCACATCAATCGGCGGCGACCCCATCGTCACGGTGATGATGTACCGCCGGCAGTCCAAGAAGCGCAACTTAAAAAACTGCCAAGGAATAATTTTTGGACCAAGCTCAACTTGATTAGACTCAAGACGGCATGAAGGTCGGTAGCCTTTGACGGGATCGAATTGTTTGTTTAACTTGTTGAATTTATTTTGTCCTACTTTTTGCACTTATTCCGGCCCCCGACAGGGATTGAATTGGATTGATATGTTTTTGTTTTAAATGTATTTTTAAATTTTTATTTCACTAGATGCCCCCGATTGTGCCCCTAGAAAACAATTCTATCTATGAGTATCCGGAGGCTTGAAATTCGAAGTAGTCGGAAATGTCGCAGAGAACGGACACTGAAACGTCGGCCGCAGGCATACAAGTGGGTGAAACGAATGTTTCCTTGCCACTCTAGCGCAAGAAAAAATCTGGAGGCGTGTCATCAGGCTTAAGGCCCAGAGCATCCATAACTGACCCAATTGCATCAATGTACGCGCCCGGTTTAAATGGACTGATTGAACATTCCTCTGAACTAAGTGAGTTCATTAAGCCAGTAATGAAGGAGGCATATTCAGTGAATGGCGGCATATTTGGCACGTACCGTATCCCATACCATTTCCCATTCGCATACCACCAATAACCCTTACCCAAAACGCAAAGGGCGGTACATGGAGGGAGGTTGTCATTGGTATGTTTGAGATATCTCTCCAGCTCGTCACCAACAATATCAGAAGAAAAAGCAAGGAGTACACAGGTGGGCATGGGCCCACCGATTACCACCCCATTTGAGTCAGTTTTCGGAAAAGACTTCAATTTGTAGAGAGCTTGGAATTTCGCGTTCGCATCTTTGATCTCGGTTGCTGACAGTGTCGATTTTACCTCAAACACATATCTTACACACTCAACAGGAAAAAGACCAAGTTGGCTGTTGAGCAAAACTGGAGGCACAGTCTTTTTATGAAAAACGACAATATCCGTCTGATCCGACTTATTTCCGAGAGAGTCTATGACCTTCCCTGTACCACATCGATAGCTTTGAGTTAGGAATGGCTCTACACATCTCTGCGCTGCCAGTTCACGTATCTCCCCTGCCAACCCGTGATGGTTTATATGGGCGGTGAGTTTGTCGGCCTCTGTCTTTGCTGCAGCGATTAGGCTGGTGGCAAAATCAAAATGTGGTGTGGTCATTGTGTAGTATGAATTTATTTCTGGCATTTAAGCATAGCAGTTTCAGACAATGTAAGATATCAACAGCCTCTCCGGCCGCCTTGGTTTGAGCTTTTTGTCACTCAGTTTGCCAACATGCCCTGATTGTTCTCAATTCCACACTGTACTGTCGAATGTCCCGAATTGGCCGACAGCAGATAATCTTAAGCCTTGATCTTGGCTCTGCCAGATTTCCTATCGGAATTCTCAATTAAATTATTGATTTTATAAAATTAAATTGTTAATCGTACTTTTTATGCCAACATAAATGCCAACAATACTCAATGTTTGGTAACTTTCGGTCAGATACCGAAGATGAGTGCTTAGGATAAGGCAGTGCGGCTGAAATTTTTAGGTCAAAGCAGCTTATCGCATCATTAACTCTGAATCTCTGTTCAAAGCCATTACCGACTATCGCTGGTTGTGGTAAGCGAACCGAGAGTCCTTGAGAGTGTTGATCTGCTGCGCGTGAATCGCTAAAGTGCCGCGCCGTCTGCCTCGATTTGTCGCGACTTGATCTTGTATTGAAGCTCAAGAAAAAGCTTCTTGTACCTGAGTGCTTCTCGCATGTTCTTCGATATGAAGTCGTCATCGGGGTCCATCAATTTAATCGCTTGGTCAACAGCGTACACACCCAGCCTCAGTAACTCTGGCGTCTCTTTGTTGTAGGGAAACTTCTTCACGGCGTGATACCTAGCGATACCCATACGCAGCAGGCACAGAGCAGGCTGCTTACCCTTCTTGCGTGCGGCTTCGATCTCGTTGTCACCTTTGGCAAGCTCACCGATCCTGTACCAGCATAGTGCTAGTGTGAGTGACGCATCTGCATTGTAGGGATCAAGCTTAACGGCCTGTTCTGCAAGCCTCCAGGCATCCTCCGGCCTCTGGCACCGATTCAGCAGAAACCAAGCGAACCGATCGTGAAGCGCCGCGTTCATCGGCTCTTCCTCAAGTGCCAACTTGAAATTATCTTCGGCTGCTCTTAGGTCGCCTTGCGCAGTCGCAATCTTCGCGGCCTTGGCAAATTGGCTACGGAAGGCTTCTGCGACCCTGTCCTGCAGATAGCTCTGCTCGACACGATGGCGCTTCGTAGCCTGCGCATCCACCTTGAGGGCAAAATCCATGATCCGGCGGCGATCACCTGCGCTGCGTTTTTGCAATTGCTGTTGGAAGAACCTACCTGCTAGCTCGACAATTTGCAGGTCGTAGCGATCCCGGTAGTCGGTGACGGTTGCAAAGTAGGTCTCATCAAGTGCCTTCTGGAACTCGACGTGCTGAATACCAACTAGTACGCAGGCATCGGCGACGCAAAAGCTATTGAGGGGGATTGCCGCGGAGACTAAGACCAAGAAAACGTCTTGCTGGAGTTCATTGATGCGTAGCCAAGCGTCGTCGTATAGAAACGCCAACAGTTGATCGTTAGTCTTCCTAAATACTTGGTCAATTGCTTGATCGATACCGACCGGTGACCTAGCAAGATACTTTACGAGCGTATCGATAAGCAGAGGCTTGTTGGCAAGCTGATTTGCCGCACGACGTAACTTTGCCTCTCTGGCTTGTTTGATAGCGGTTGCGTTGTACTCATTAGCCAGCCTTCGCATGAGCGAAGTACATTCCTCGTCTGACAGAGCGCTGATCTGGAGAGGCTCGAAAGCAACAAACTCCCTTCGCCTCGAAGTGATAAGGACGCGGCCAAGGCGTCTGCCAATTTGCTTTAGAAAAGCACTGAAGTTCTCCACCTCAGCCGGGGACGTTGCTAGGGTTTCCGTGTTGTCTAGCACCAGAAGGATGTCATTGCGCTTGAAACCCTGCTGGGTGAACTCGGAGGCGACACGGTCAACCAGCGCTGTGCTGGTGAGCTTGTAATAGTCCTTGCCTAGTACAGGGTAGAGGCAAAACAGCAATTCCCGGACGCAGTCCTCCATTGCGTCGGAAATGCCCTGCAAGTGAGTCACGCCCTGGTCGCTCCAGCGTGTCATCTTCGCTGAGTAGTAGCTGATGATACTGGGTGGTTTGGCTGTCAGGACTTCATCGCCATCGAGGATACGATTTAGAAACTCGAGGGCCAACGTTGTTTTTCCGATGCCCCCATCTCCAAAGATTAGGCAAAACTTCGACTCCTCTGGCTCATTCATCCATCCTGCTAGTGCCCCCAGTTCTTTAGATCGCCCCTCAAAAGTACTGGTCTGCCGCACTGGTACGTTAGTGAACACCGAGTGCTTGCTGCCGTTGAATTCCAGCTCGACCACGTCAAACTTGCTGGGAAAGTTCGACTCCAGTTCTTCGAAGACAGAACCTTCAGGTAAATCTATTGTGAACGAGTGCGACTTGTCCCAGGCCAGCGTCTGGCCTTCGAGCTTCCAGATTCCTTTTCGGGTTTCAACACCCGAAATTACTACGGGCATTCCAATATGAAGCAGAGGTGTCTTCAATGTTTGTTCAGATGAGCCAATACTGACTTTGAGGATGTTGGAGTTTTCGATGCGAGGCAAGGTATCGCCAAAGCAAGCTAGGCTGCGGTGTAACAGCACTGAGAGCTTTGGCGCCCATTCGTCGATGTCGGACTTGCTCAGGACGCCGTGGGCCGGCTTATTGTTTCTGAAGGTCACCCATGCCGAAGCCTCGGTCGCAAGGGTGTTGCCATAATCTGGGTCGCGTTCAAACCAACCCGAGTGGTATGTTCTGGAGACATAACTTCGAATTACCGGCGTTGCAACCTCAAGTATCTCGACAGGCAGACCATCAGTAGGCTGATTGAAGCGTTTGGCAAAGTTACCTAATGCAGCGTTGTCCACTGCGTCAGGTGTCTGTTCACAGATAATCTCCAGTGCTGTCACTGCGGCCACCTGAAATAGCGAGCGAAGGACCGAGCAGAGATAAGTAAATTTCTCTGAACTGGATACCAACTGTTCGGCAATTGCCTGTTGAGATTCGAATAGGTTGCGCATTATTCTGGAGTGTGATTTATTAAGGTTGAGCCAGTTGAACCAGCTATGAAAAAAACTCGTACAGGTTGATTTAAATGTCCAAGATTAGAAGGCGAATTATGAATTTTATGAATGATGCATTCAGATGGTGGCAGGAAGTAGTTTTATTCGCGGTATCGGTACGTAACGGCAGACAGTGCAGAGTCGGATGCGTACCGTATCTTTCCTCTGGGGGGCCGTTCTTAGTGTAGAAATACCAATCCCAAGCATCGGTTTTATAGCTTTCCCTAGTAAGGTATACATACCCAAAATCCCCCTCAAACGGTGGATACCCCCCTCAAACCCTTGCCAGGCAAGGCTTTCCGCCCCACGGTTTCGTCCACCCCCTTTTTGCCAATTCCGTGGGTGTTCCAGAAACCTGTATAAAATCAACGCATTGAAGGAAGAAGCCAATCCACCATTTCCACCGCTTGCCGTGGTGAAACCGTGGATGCGTTTTTCCGCTCCGTGGCCATTCCGTGGATGAGCCTATCTTCCCTTTTTCACTGCTTTCTTTCTCTATCTCTTTGTTTTTTATAAAAGAAGAAGAGAAGAAGAGGGCCGAACGGCCAAAAGGCCAATGTGGAAGAATCGGGGCAAACCGTGGAAATCTAGAGGCAAACCGTGGATTTCGACAGCTAAACCGTGGGCCATGTCTTCTCAACAATCAATCACTTAGCGTCAAGAGGACACTCCATCCACGGGTTTTCCCTTTGTGCTCCCCACCCTGATGGCCCGGAAACCGGCGCTTTTCGTTCGATTTTTCCATAATAGACTTGCCCTTGTCATAATCAAGGTCAGGAACGCCCAAGTTTTTGGTGACGTGCCGACAGCACAAGCAACAGCCCGCGCGGGGCGGGCTGTCGTTGGGGTGGGAAGGAGCGAGGGTTTAGCGCTGGACGTCCGGCGCGGCGTACAGGCCCAGCTTTTCCAGCTGCGCCAGGCTGATGGCGGTCAGATGGCCCTGGCGGCGGCCGTGGATGGTCTTTTCGACGCCGTCGGCCAGCACCACCGGGCTTTGCAGCAGCTGGTTCTTGAAGATGCGGCCGGTCTTCACCGGCAGCGCGTCGAACTTGGCGCGCAGATGCGGCGCGGTCGATAGATGGTCCATCACATGGTTCGGCCGGATGAACAGCGCCATTTCGGTGTGGCCATCGGCATGCTTCACCCGGTCCCAGCAGTGCGGGTAGTCATAGCGCCTGGCCTCCAGCTCGGACAGCAGGATTTCCATGATCCACACCCAGGGCAAGCGGCTGCCGTCGGTGTCGACGATGTGGCTGTTCATCTCGGCCAGCAGGTCTTCGATGAAGCCGCCTTGCTGTGGGTCGAGGTCGGCGAACTCGCACAGCAAGGCCCAGCTGCACAGCAGGGCGGCGTAGTTCTCCATCATCCGCCGCGCGGTGGCGTCGCCGGCCGGGGCGCGGCTGTGCCGCTCGCACACGCCCAGGTAATGGCGATGCAGATCGCGCAGCCGGGCCGGCTCGATGTCGGCCAGGAATTGCAGCCACGGCCACAGCGGGAAGACCGGCAGATCATGCGGAATGATCGCCCCTTGCCGCTCTTTCGACAGGCTGCTGCGGCACAGCTTGGACTGCAGGCTTTGCGCGTCCACCTCTTCGCCGGCCAGCAGCACCGGCGCGCACATCAGATAAGGCGTCAGGCTGGCGCCGACGCGGGTGAACTCAAAGCGATAGGTCGATTGCAGCAGCGCGTCGATGTCCGACAGCACCGTCTTGGGCAGCTTGGAGAATTCATCCCAGCCCACCGGCTGCGAGGTGAACGATACCGACGCCCGCCGGCGGTGGTCGGTTTTCAGCATCTGGCCGGACAGCACCTGAAACGCCAAGGTCGTCTGCAGGCTCTCCAGCAGCTTGGACTTGCCCGATCCCTTCTCGGCCTGCATCTGGAAGTGCGGATAGTAGCCGAGCAGGTTCTTTAGATGCGTGCCCAAGCCCCAGACCAGCACGATGGCGGCCGCATTGTCGCGGAAGGTGTCCTGATACGCCTGAATCACCGTGCGCGCCTGCTGCTGCGTGCCGCGCGGAAACGTCAGGTTGTAATAGAGGCATTGCTTCTGCGGCTCCACGAAATAGCAATCCTGCCCCTCCTGCGCCGCCAGCGCGCCGGCCTTCCACGACAGGCCGACAAAGTTGACCACATCGCGCGCGCCCAGGTCGGCCGCCCGCTCCATCAGATTGACCAGGCGTTGGAACTGCGCCGGCTTCCAGATCGCGCCAAAGCGGCCTTTCCACCACTCCAGGTTGTACAGCTTGTCGTCGGTGGCCACTTCTCGATGCAGCACCGTGCCATGGCGCGCCAGCTGGGCGCTGATGCCGAACACCGTTTCCGGCTGATGGTCGGCCGCGCCGCTGATGGTGGCCAGATGGCTCTGAATGCGCAGCCGCGACAGGCTGGCCACGCGGAAGGAACACAGATCGCCCAAGGTTTCCGAGCGCTTGCCGTCGTCGTCGGTTTTGAACTCGTCGACGTACTGGGTGAAGTCCTCCTTCACCCGGAAGCGCCAGTACACCGCGAAGTCATGGCCCGGCAGCTGTACCCGCCGCGTGCCCTCCAGCCGTTCGCCGCCGCCCGGCATGCCGGGCACCAGCCACGGCTCCAGCTTGCGCAAACGCGCGGTCAGTTCGTCCTTGCCATGGCGTTGCAGCACATCGTTGATGTCCTCGCCTTCGTCCCAATCCTGCATGTCGACCAGCAAATGGCCGATGTCGGCGGCAATCAGCTTCTCCGACAGCTTCCAGGCGGCGGCCAGGCCCGGCCGCAAACCGGTGGCCGGGTTGACCGGATCGCTGTGGTCCAGCGCCACCAGCACCCGCTTGCCGCGCAAAGCGGTCCAGTCGATGCTGTCCACATTGCCGGCACCGCGCAGCGCCAGCGCCGCCACATCGGATGACGCGCAGCACTCCACCGACAAGGCATTGATCGGACTTTCCACGATCACCACCATCCGCGCCCGCTTCAGCCGCGCCGGATCGCTGCACCAGCCATGGCCCTCGCGCGCGCCCTGGCATTGGGTCTTGACCCCGCCATTCAAGGCCGGATCGACATAGCGCAGATCCACCGCCACCAGCCGGCCGCCGCTGCGCACCAGGAAGGCGACGGCCGCGCCGCCGTGGCCGACTTCGCCGGCGGCCACCTTGGCGCTGTGCCAATCGTTCCAGCCCAGCGTCTTGCACTGGATGGCGCGGCGGATCACCGCCTCGTCGATGCCCCGGCCGGTCAGGTAAGCCAGGGCCGCATCGGCTTGCGCCAGGCAGCGCTCGGCGATGTAATCGAGGGTGGATTTGCGCGCCGGCTCAGCCCTGTCTTTCATCGCCGGTTTCGGTTGCGGCATGCCGTACCAGTCGCCCAGCAGCTGGGCCGCCACCAGCGGGCTGGCCAGCTCCGGCCGGCAGAACTGCACCAGGTCGATGCAGCTGCCGCCGGCGTCGCCGCTCCAGTCCTTCCAGCCGCGGCCGTCGGCGAAGATCGACAGCGAGGCGCTGCTGTCCGGGTGATGCGGGCTGTGATAGTTGCCCTTGCCGCCCTGGCGTTTCAGGCCCAGCCGCTCGGCCAGGTCGTGCAAGTCGATGGCGGTCTTGAGCTGGACGAACCACTGGCCCAGCTCGCTGTTTGGAAGGCGGGCATTCATCGCAGACCTTTCGACGACAGGGAAACGATAGACAAGCCGGTAGCGGCTCGCCCGCGAAGGGAGAGAATCAAAAGCGTGTGCATGGGATTGCCTTAGAGGATTTGGCCGATTTCGGAGCAGGCGTGGACCACCTGCTGTTGCAGCGGGGCCAGCAGGCCGACCACGCGATTGGCCGGCAACGGCCGGTCCTCGGCATGGCGCAGCAGATCGAGCAGCCCTTGCAGCGTCTCGCTGGTGCCAGACAAGCGGCAGATGCCGCCGGACACCACGTCTTCGACGGATTCGCACAGGCCGGCCAGCTGGGCCACCGGTTCGCGCAAGGCGGCGTACTCCGGCAAGACGGTCAGCTGTTGCAGGCGGGACAGTTCCCGATGGATGGCGGCCAGCGCCAGCGGGGCGAGGATGGGCAGGGCGGTCATGCGATCACCTCCACGGCGAAACCGGCAGCGGTGCGATGAATCAAGGCGCGTTGTCCTTGGGCGACCAGCAAAGCGGCGAGCGCGCGGGCTTGGGCCTCGTTGGGCAACGTGGAAACGGGACGGGTGACTTGCGGAAACAGGGCGCGGAAAGCACGCAGGATGATGCCAGGCATGGGAGCCTCCTTCTTTTGAGCGGTAAAGCCGGCCTCCCGTCGCCAAACGGGGGTGGCAGGCGCAAGACGGGGTTGGCGAACCGGTAAGAAGGCAACCGGCATACCCGAAGGTATCCCCACCAAGGCCCGCCATAGAAGAAGACGTACCAATGGTGTTTCTAACGGACGTAAAAAATGCCGCAATAGGCGGCTGTCCGCCTTCTTTATCCGGGTCGCCAAACCCGGTCGCGCTATTGAACGCGACACGGTAATGGTGCGGGAATCGGGCGGGGCTGTCAAGCATGTGATTCACATATTGGATTTGAGCGGTGCATTTCATACGGATATAATGGACGTTAGATGGTTTGAATTATGGTGATGGAATCAAGGCCCTGGCAGGGGCCTTTTTATTTGAGGGTTTTATGTTTGGCGATTTTGGTTGTCCCAAGTGCAATAGCAAAGGCACTATAAAGGTTCGGACTAGCCGTAAGGTTACTAATAAATATACCGAATATTATGTGAGGTGCAAAAATTGCGGCGATAAGGGTAAAGCGGTTTTTTCTATCGAATCTTCAGTTTGGCCAAGTAATTTTTGGACTGAAGAAGATATTCGACGGGAATTTAAGCCGTGGCAGGTTGTCGAGCATATATTCGAGATTAAATCCATATATGAAGAACGATCTGAGGGCGCAAAGGCTAAAATTGCAAGGCTAAATGCGGAACTTAAGGCGGCAAAGGCAGAGGCCATAAAAATAGAACGAACCTATGATTTGTTGCTGGATATTGCCCATGAAGCCAGTGCCAAACTGAGAATCTGAAGCGTCAAAACGGCCCGCCCTAAAGCGGGCCATTTCTTTTACTTCAGCACGGTATGGCGGATGCGCCCCTGGCCAGTGGTCAGCGCCAGGGCGGGCGCATTGGCCAGCCCCGGCAGCTGGCGCAACTGCTCCAGCGGAATCGCCATCCCGCCCTTGATCGGCTGCGCCAAGGTGCGCGGGTCGCCCTCCAGGGTCTTGTACTGGTGGCAGCAGTCGTCATTGCTGCAGTTGTAGTAAATCTCCTTGCTGGTGGCGCTCATCATCCGGCTGGTGCGGACCCGCGACATAGCGCCGCACAGGGGGCAGGGGAAAGCCATCTCGCGTCCTTTAGCAGTCGGTGTGTTGGGGAATGTCGCTCAGCGTGCGCTTGCGGTGGCTGAAGCCCGGCTGGTCGCGCTCGGCGTTGCCGCAGCCCTCGCAGACTTTGCCGGTGTTGCGCTCCACCCGCACCGCCTTGTCGTCCCAAAGCTCGATCATGTCGCGGTCTTTGAGGTGGGTGACTTCCAGGCCGGCCAGGCCGTTGCGGCTCAGCCAGTCCTTGACCTTGCCGATCTGGTTCGGGTCGGCGGCGCGGGCGGTAAAAATCCGCACCTCGTAATCCCCCTCATTCAGCCAGGCTTTGACCCGGTTCATCATCGCTTCCACCGGCCGGCCTATCATGCCGAAATTGCCGTGGCTCACTTGCGCCAGCGTGCCGTCCAGATCCACACCAATCCATTTAGTCATCTTGTTCATCCCGGTTCTGTTTATCGGTTATCGCTTATTGATTGGCGGCTTCCAGCGCCTGGCGACGCTCGGCAAAGGCTGCTTTCTGCTTGTTGTACTTGCAGGGGCTCAGGCCTCGGGCCTCCTCCAGGCCATGCGCCCAGGGCACGGCTTGATGGACCGAGTCGGCGTGATGGTCGTACTGGTAGCTCGACAAGCGCCGCGTCAGCTGGGTATTGAATTCCGACAGCGCGGCGGCTTGGGCGCTTTCAAAGCCCAGCTGTCGCCAGGTGGCAAACTGGCCTTCGCGCAGCAAGCCATCCTCATGCATGGCCAGCGCCTTGAGCAGCGGCTCCAGCTGGCTGGCCTGATCCAGCAAGCCGGCGGTGTAGACCTGCAGCGCGTATTGGCGTTTCTCCACATAGTCGCGGCCGATATCCAGCATCGCCAGCGCGGCCTCGTCGCGGTCCAGCTCCAGTTCGGCCAGGAAGGTGCGGTAGTCTTCGGCCTCGCTGTAGGCGGCGCGCTCCTCGGAGCGCAAGTCCTGCATTTGCTTGGAGGGCTGGCCCATCATTTCGCGCAGCAGCGCACGGGCTTTGCCGCGCAGGGTCTTGGCTTTTTGCTCGGCGTCGTCGGCCGCCTGCTGTTGCTTGGCGAACAGCTCGGCTTTGCTCTGGTGGTCTTGCTGGGCTTGCTGATAGCTGGCGAACAGCTGTTTGCAGATATCCAGTTGTTCGCACAGGTAGGCATTGCGTTTCGGGTCGGTCAGGTGCATGGGGAGGTTCCTTGTGGGTTAGGGTTGACGGGCGGCGATGCGCTCGGACATCCAGCCTTCGATCTCGGAGGACAGCCAGGCCACGCTCTTGCCGCCCAAGGACACCGGGGCCGGGAAGTGGCCGCGCTTGATGGCGTCGTACACCGACGAGCGGGACAGGCCGCAGGTGGTGATGACTTCCGGCAGTCGCAGAAAGCGCAGCGGCTGGGAGGGAGAGGGGGCAACAGCATTCATGTTTGGCGTCCTTGTCGTCTTGTCTGGATAGCAGGGGATGCAGCCGGATACGTCGGTCAGCGGGGCCAGTATCCAGCAAAAAACAAATGCTGTTTTGGGGCGGTGTTGTGTGGGATCGCCACACAACAACGAAACTTTTTGAGCTGAAAAAACGCCGTTTCGGCTATTGACGGGCAGAAAGTTTCGTGAGGCGTTTTATGGGGGCGAAGGGCTGAAACGGGCAAATGGACGGCGTCGGACGCAGGGGGACGGCGCGGGAGGGATGCGAGCGGATCGAGGAGAAGAAGAAGGAAGGGCTACACGGCCAGGCGCTGGCGGCCGGCGCGGAGACTGCATGCGCAGAGTGCATGAAAACGCATGAGTTTGCAGAGGGGTGCAGACGTGAACAAAGCCCGGTGGCGCGGGCTTTGGGCGGGTTCATGCGGTTGCATGATTAGCGGCACATGAAGCGCGGGGGCGAGGCGGGGCTTCGAGGGCGCGCGCCGGGGGGCGGTGGTAAAACATAGGGCATACAGGCGCACAAACGGGCAGTATTGAGCGACAGCGCACTGCGGCAAGCCAAACCAGTCAAATGGGGCAAGGGCGCCTACAGTGGATTTATGCGGCGACTAACGGATGTTTGGAACATATGAATTCGCTTATCGAGCTAACGAGAGCAATCGTCAAAAAACGAAACGCATTTCTTCAATAACTCAAAGATGGAAAAATATCCGTCAACCACATTAAATTCATTCCACCATTAACGAGGAACTACCTTCGCAACATCAATCTGCGCCTGAACAAAATCGGACCAAGCTTGCATGATGGTCTTGCGCTGTTCGGCATACTCCGCGCGGTTATACACACCCTTGATTCCGACGATTTTGTGCGCCAGCGCTTTTTCTATGGCGTCGGACGAATAGCCCATCTCATGCAAATGAGTGGACGCGGTGCGGCGGAAGTCATGCAAGACAAAATGCTGCACATCCAGCGATAGCGAATTCACTGCTTGATTCAGCGTGCTGCGGCCAATCGGCTTGTCTTCGCTGCTACGACTGCTGGGCAATAGATAAGCGGAACGCCCGGCCAGCATCTTCAGTTCTTGCAGCATTTCCAATGCTTGGCGGGATAGGTACACACGATGGGGCTTGTTTTTCTTCATCCGCTCGGCGGGGATGTCCCATATCCCGGCAACCAAATCAAACTCAGACCAAGGCGCTTGGATTAGCTCGCTTTTTCTCACCATGGTGATGGCCAACAGGTGCAGCGCCAGCCGCAAGGACCGGCGAATGTCAGATTGGTACACAGCCCGCAGCACCTGGCCGATTTCCTCGTGGGACAATACCCGGTCGCGGCTCTCTTCCACCGCGATGAAGCGGGCCACCAAAGCGGCGGCGGGATTGGTTTCCGCCAGCTGGCGCGCTATCGCGTAGTCATACATGCGCTTGAGCGCGTTGCGGGTGACAAGCGCCATCTTGGGAGAGCCGCGCGCCTTGATCCGGTCGCACAGTTCCAACACGTCGGACGGTTTCACTTCCGCCAGCGGCATGCCACCCAGCCAAGGCAAGACATCCTTGTCCATGATCCGGCGCATCGTCTTCTGATAGCTGTCTGACTTCCCCTCTAGCTGCCCCTCTAGCCATTCTTCGGCAAAGGCCGCCACGGTGTTGAGCCTTTCCATCTTGGCCGCCTGCACTACCCGCTTGGGAGACTCGCCACGGGCCACCAGCTCGGCCCATTCGTCCCGCTGCCTGCGTGCGGTTTTCAAATCGATTTCTGGATAAGGCCCAATGGTCAAGGTTGGCTGACGGAAGCCATGCAATTGGTAACGGTAGCGCCAGACCTTGGAACCGCTGGGCATCACCTCCAGCAGCAGCCCCTTGGAGTCCGTCACCCGGTATCGGGCCTCCTTTGGCTTCAGCGCCTTAATCCCCGTATCGGTAAGCAGTGTGGTCGCCCTTGGCATAGTCACCTCATTTGGTACACGGTAAAAATTCTAAGGTACACGATAGCGGCAAAATCCTTGTTTTCCGCAGTCACTCGCCAAACAGCACGAAAACACACCAAAAAAACATTGAAAACAAGGCAAAAAATGAGGTCGATCCAGCCAAAGAAGTCCCAATAAAACCATTTAATTACAATAACTTATCAAGAATAAGGTACACAAATCCGGTCTCACAAACCGTGTACCAAATGTACATGTCAATGTCATTAACAATTAGCCAATAGACAAGAAAAAACAGCCAAGCTAGGTACACAAAAAAGACACCACTATCGCGTGTGTGCCTAAGTGTGTACCTAAAAAATCTGGCTGTCTATGAACATCGTCGGATGCTACTGGACGAAAGAATGTAACAATGACAAGGGTTTTAGCGGGGTTTATGGATGTTACGGGATGATGCTGGACATCAAGTTACTTCCCGATGCAGAAGCGGCTGAAGATCACCCCCAACAGATCGTCGGCGGAGAATTCGCCGGTGATCTCGGACAAGGCGTTCTGCGCCATGCGCAACTCCTCGGCGAAAATCTCCACCTGCTGCCAGTCGGCGTGCGCCAGCTCCAGATGCTCGGCGGCGCGGCCGATGGCGTCGAGATGGCGCTGACGCGCCAGGAACACGCCTTCGTCGGCGCCGCTGTAGCCTATCATCTCCAACAACTTGGCCTTAAGCACGTCCACGCCCTGGTGGGTGCGGGCCGACAGGCGCACCAGCGGGTGGCCGTTTTCCACCGACAGCCCCGCCGCCTCGCCGGACAGGTCCACCTTGTTGAAGACCTGCACCCTGGGCAGCGCCGGCGGCAGCCGCTCCAGGATGGCCTGCACCTCGGCGGTGAGGCCCTCGCGGCTGTCCACCAGCAACAACGCCAGGTCGGCGCGCTCCACCGCCTGCCAGGTGCGCTCTATGCCTATCTTCTCCACCACGTCGTCGGTATCGCGCAGGCCGGCGGTGTCCAGGATGTGCACCGGCACGCCGTCGATGACGATCTCCTCGCGCACCGTGTCGCGGGTGGTGCCGGCAATGTCGGTGACGATGGCAATGTCGTCGCCGGCCAGCGCGTTCATCAGGCTAGACTTGCCGACATTGGGCTGCCCCACCAGCACCACATGCATGCCCTCGCGCAGGATGGCGCCCTGCTTGGCGGTGGCCTGCACCTGCACCAGCCTGTCGCGCAGACGCATCAGTTTGCCCAAGGCGTCGGCCTGCTTGAGGAAGTCTATCTCCTCCTCCGGGAAGTCCAGCGTCGCCTCCACCAGCATGCGCAGCGTGATCAGCTCGTCCACCAGCACGTGGATTTCCTTGGAGAACGCCCCCTTCAGAGACTTGAGCGCGCTCTTGGCGGCGGTTTCGCTGCTGGCGTCGATCAAATCCGCCACGCTTTCCGCCTGCGCCAGGTCCAGCTTGTCGTTGAGGAAGGCGCGCTTGGTGAACTCGCCCGGCTCCGCCAGCCGCGCGCCCAGCTCCACGCAGCGCGACAGCAACATCTTCATCACCACCGGCCCGCCGTGGCCCTGCAACTCCAGCACGTCTTCGCCGGTGAAGCTGTTGGGGCCGGGAAAGTACAGCAACAGGCCGTTGTCTATCGCCTGGCCGTGGCCGTCGAAGAAGTCGGTGTAGGTCGCGTAGCGCGGCTTGGGCGTCTTGCCCTGGCTGATGGCGGCGGCGAACGGCAGCAGGTCCTTGCCGGAGACGCGGATCACGCCGACGCCGCCGCGTCCGGGGGCGGTGGCGACGGCGCAGATGGTGGCGGGGGTGTAGCTGAGGTTCATCGTGTTTCCTTGCGCAACCGGCGGCCGGCTGCAATGTCATGGCTCAATTATCCAGCAAAAAGCCCGGCGGGGCTGCCGGCATCTCGCGCCGCCAACGTAAAAACCCGGCCAATGGCCGGGTTTCGGGGTCAAGCGGCAGACTGTCGCGGCAATCAGGATTGCAGCGCGGCCTTGCTCTGCTTGTTGATGTTGCGGTTGATATACCACTGCTGGCTCATCGACAACACGTTGTTGACCACGTAGTACAGCACCAGGCCGGCCGGGAAGAAGAAGAACAGCGCCGAGAAGGCCAGCGGCATGATTTTCATCATCTTCGCCTGCATCGGATCGGCCGGCGGCGGATTGAGGAAGGTCTGCAGGAACATGGTGGCGGTCATCAGCACCGGCAGGATGAAGTACGGGTCCGGACGGGCCAGGTCGGTATACCACAGCACCCACGGCGCGCCGCGCAGTTCCACCGACGCCAGCAGCGCCCAATACAGGCCGATGAACACCGGAATCTGGATCAGCATCGGCAGGCAGCCGCCCAGCGGATTCACCTTCTCGGTCTTGTACATCTCCATCACCGCCTGCTGGAACTTCATGCGGTCGTCGCCGTACTGTTCCTTCATGCGTTCCAGACGCGGCGCCAGCGCCTTCATCTTGGCCATCGAGCGGTAGGACGCCGCGGTCAGCGGGTAGAACACGGCCTTGATGGTCAGTGTCAGCAGGATGATCGCCCAGCCCCAGTTGTTCACCAGGCTGTGCAGCTTCACCAGCAGCCAGAACAGCGGCGAGGAGAAGATGTAGAAGATGCCGAAGTCCTTGGCGTACTCCATGCCGTCGGCCAGCTTGGAGATGATGCTGTACTCTTCCGGACCGGCGTACAACGGCACGCTCACGCTCAGGCTCTTGCCCGGGGCGATAGTGGCGTAGTCGACCAGCGCGGCGGCGGAGTTCAGGCCATTGGTCTCGGTCAGCTCGAAGCGGCAGGACTTGTCGTCCTTGCACACGGTGGCGGCGTCCAGCGGCTTCAGGATCCAGGCGGACATGAAGTAGTGCTGAACCATCGCCACCCAGCCGTCGGTGGTGGTCTTGGCGTAGTCGCCCTTGCCCTTGGCCAGATCGTCGAAGCTCACCTTCTGGAACTTGTGTTCCGAGGTGTACACCGCCGGGCCGGTATAGGTGTGGGCCATGCGGCCTTCGCCTTCCGGCGCCTGGCTGTCGCGCAGCAGGCGGTAGTAGGCGGTGGGCGCTACCGGAGCGGCGCCGCCGTTGACGATGTCGTAGCGCACACCGATTTCATAGCTGCCCTTGGTGAAGGTGTAGACCTTGCTCACCTTGACGCCATTGGCGTCCGGGGCAGTCAGCTTCACTTCCAGTTTGTCGCCGGTCAGCTGGTAGCTGGACTGGGCGGAGGTGAAAACGGTTTTGTGGGTGGGCAGCGCCGGGTTGCTGGCGGCCACCAGGCCGGTTTGCGCCACGTAAGTGCGCTTGGCGTCGTCCTCGAACAACTGGAACGGCTTGCCGTGCTCTTCCGCCGCGGCGTGCTTGAGCAGCGCCAGCGAACGCAGGTCGCCGCCCACGGTGTCGATCTCGGCCTCGACCAGGTCGGTCTTGACGTGGATGCGCTGGCCGCGGATCAGCTTGTTGACATCAGCCGGCTGCGCATTGACTGCGCCCGCTGCGGCCGGAGCCTTGGCCGCCTGCTGCTGGCTGTGCTTGGGCATGAAATATTCATTCCAGCCAAACAGAATGCCCACGGACAGTAAAACGAAGATTATGAGTCGCTTGGAATCCATCTCTCGATACCGGAAAGTTCAGGGAACCGGGTCATAGCCGCTGCCGCCCCAGGGATGGCAACGTCCGATGCGTCTGGCTGCAAGCCAGCCGCCCTTGAGTACACCGTGTTTTCTCACCGCCTCGATCGCATAGCTGGAACAGGTGGGCTGATAGCGGCAGCGCGGCGGCAGCCACGGGCTGATAGCCAGCTGGTAAAAGCGGATCAGGAGGATGAGGATGCGTGACATCGTGCCAGTTTAGCAAACAGAGCCGACAAAGCTGTGACAGCTTCGTCGCGTTGTGCCCGGGTGAATGCCAGCTTGGCCCGAACCACATAGTCCACGCCGCCCAGCTGTTGCTGGTTGAGGCGGAACCACTCGCGCACGCAGCGCTTGATATAGTTGCGGCGCACCGCCCGCTTGGCGACCTTCTTGCCGACCACCAGCCCTACGCGGGGATGGTCGAGGCCGTTGGGGCGGACGTATACCTGGAAGAACACATTGCTGCGTTGTTGCCGCAAACTAAAAACGGATGAAAACTCATCCGTTTTTAACAGCCGGTGCGCACGGCGAAAGCGGTAAGCCGACAAGGGGCTTATACGGCCAGACGCTTACGGCCCTTGGAGCGGCGTGCGGCGATAACGGCGCGGCCACCACGGGTCTTCATGCGGACCAGAAAGCCGTGAGTGCGTTTGCGACGGGTATTGGAAGGCTGATAAGTGCGTTTCATGATATGGGTTTCCTGTTTCGAAACGGAAATAAACGCGTGATTTGACTCGAAATCCGCAGCTTTGTCAACGAGGAATTTTCTCCCGCCCTGTGGATAACTTTGTAAAAAACCGTTAGAATGTCTGGGCTTATCGTTGCCGTCCGGCTGCACAACAAATGAACGCACCCAGGGCCCACAACCCGCCGCGCTCAACCACCGCAGCTTGCCGGCCGCTTCCATGCCGAACACTCGTCGCCTGCGCCGCCTTGCTCTATAAAGGTCGCAGACGGCTTCTCCCGCTGTTGTGAGCCTTGCGCCGGCAGCGGGTTTTTCGCTTTCACTTGCGTGTATGTAATGACCGAACTGGATCAATTCTGGCCTGCTTGCCTCGCTCGCCTGGAGGCCGAACTGTCTTCACAACAGTTCAACACCTGGATCAAGCCCCTCACCGCCGAAGCCGGCGACGAGGGCGTTGCGCTATTGGCGCCCAACCGCTTCATCATGCAGTTCATCAAGGACCGTTTCCTCGGCCGCATTGAAGAACTGGCGGTGGAGCTGATTGGCGAATGCCCGGTGGAACTGCGCCTGGGCGCGCCTTCGGCCAAGCCGCTGCAGCCGGCGGCCAGCAGCCTGCCGGCCAAGAGCAAACCGGCCCCGGCCGCGCCCAACACGCCGGCCGCCCCCTCCCCCGCCAAGCAGGCGGCGGTGAAGGCCATAGGCGGCAGCCATGAAAGCACGCGCCTGAATCCGTCCTTCACCTTCGACACCCTGGTGACCGGCAAGGGCAACCAGCTGGCGCGCGCCGCCGCGATGCAGATCGCCGAGAATCCGGGCGACCAGGCCTACAACCCGCTGTTCGTCTACGGCGGCGTCGGCCTGGGTAAGACCCACTTGATCCAGGCGATCGGCAACCACGTGTTCCAGAAGAACCCGCAGGCCAAGATCCGCTACATCCACGCCGAACGCTACGTGGCCGACATCATGCGCGCCTACCAGCACAAGGCGTTTGACGAATTCAAGCGCTACTACCACTCGCTGGACCTGCTGCTGATAGACGACATCCAGTTCTTCGCCGGCAAGAACCGCACCCAGGAAGAATTCTTCTATGCCTTCAATGCGCTGATAGAGGGCGGCAAGCAGGTGATCATGACCTGCGACAGCTACCCCAAGCAGATTGAAGGGATGGAAGAGCGGCTGATCTCGCGCTTCTCCTGGGGCCTGACGGTGGAAATCCAGCCGCCGGAGCTGGAAATGCGCGTGGCCATTCTGATGAAGAAGGCCGAGGCCGACAGCATCAAGCTGGAACACAACGTCGCCTTCTTCATCGCCCAGAACGTGCGCTCCAACGTGCGCGAGCTGGAAGGCGCCCTCAAGCGCGTGGTGGCCTACGCCCGCTTCACCAACCAGAACATCACGCTGGAGCTGGTGAAGGAAGCCTTGAAGGACATCCTGGCCGCCGGCAACCGCCAGGTGACGGTGGACGCCATCCAGAAGACGGTGGCCGAGTACTACAAGATCAAGCTGTCCGACATGCACAGCAAGAAGCGCAGCCGCGACATCGCCCGGCCGCGCCAGGTGGCCATGGCTTTGGCCAAGGAGCTGACCCAGCTGTCCTTGCCCAATATCGGCGACGCCTTTGGCGGCCGCGACCACACCACCGTGCTCCACGCCTGCAAAACCATCAATGAAATGCGCACCCACGACGCCGACATCGCCCACGATTACGACACGCTGCTGGCCATGCTGCGCAATTGAATGACTCAACCATGAACCGACTCTTCACTACCCTACGGGAGCCCGCCACATGCTGATCCTGCAAGCCGAACGCGATGCCCTGCTCAAGCCCTTGCTGGCAGTCACCGGCATTGTCGAGCGTCGTCACACCCTGCCCATCCTGTCCAACGTCCTGATCGAGAAAAAGGGCGGCCAGGTGGGCTTTCTGGCCACCGACCTGGAAATCCAGATCACCACCGCCAGCGCCGACGAACTGCCGGGCGAAGACTTCCGCCTGACCACGTCCGCCAAGAAGCTGCAGGACATCCTGCGCGCCATCCCCGGCAACGCCACCGTCACGCTGGAACAGCAAGACGGCGGCCGCCTGACGCTGAAGGCCGGCAAGAGCCGCTTCAACCTGCAGACGCTGCCGGCGGAAGACTTCCCGCTGCTGTCGGTGGGCAACGCCAGCGACTCCAGCTTCACGCTGAGCCAGCGCGAACTCAAGCGCCTGATCTCCCAGGTGCAATACGCGATGGCGGTGCAGGACATCCGCTACTACCTCAACGGCCTGTTGATGCAGACCGACGGCAACCAGGTGCGCCTGGTGGCAACCGACGGCCACCGCCTGGCCTTCGCCAGCGCCGACGTCACCGCCACCCTGCCCAAGGCCGAAGTGATCCTGCCGCGCAAGACCATCATCGAGCTGTACAAGCTGCTGCAGGACAGCGACGACGAAATCAAGATCGAAGTGCTGGCCAACCAGGTGCGCTTCAGCTTTGGCGCCACCGTGATCATCAGCAAAGTGGTGGACGGCAAGTTCCCCGACTACAACCGCGTGATCCCGCTGGACAACGAAAAGATCTTCCTGATCGAACGCGTGGAATTCCTGCACGCGCTGCAGCGCGCCGCCATCCTCGCCAACGAGAAATTCCGCGGCGTGCGGCTGGTGCTGGCGCCGGGCAAGATGTCCATCCTGTGCACCAACAGCGAACAGGAAGAAGCGGAAGAAGAACTGGAAATCGCCTTCCAGGGCGGCACCCTGGAAATCGGCTTCAACATCAATTATCTGCTGGACGTGCTGACCAACCTGCCGGCCGACACCCTGCAACTGGCGTTTGGCGACTCCAACCGCAGCGCGCTGTTCACCATACCGGACGTCAGCAACTTCAAGTACATCGTAATGCCGATGCGCATCTGATCCTTGCGCAGACAGTGATGTGAGCGGGAGGCCCAGGCCTCCCAACCGGGTTTAAGAATGACCGGCAGCGCGCCCTTAGCGGCGGGAAAACACCCCCGCCGCGCCAGGCCGCCGCCATTTGGAAAGTTTGAGTTATGAGCGATCAAGAATACGGCGCGGACAGTATCAAGGTTCTAAAGGGCCTGGATGCCGTGCGCAAGCGCCCCGGCATGTATATTGGCGACACCTCCGATGGCACCGGCCTGCACCATATGGTGTTTGAAGTGCTGGACAACTCCATTGACGAGGCGCTGGCCGGCCATGCCGACACCATCAAGGTCATCATCAACCCGGACAACTCCATCACCGTGGAAGACAACGGCCGCGGCATCCCCACCGACATCCACCATGAAGAAGGACGGTCGGCGGCGGAAGTGATCATGACCATCCTGCACGCCGGCGGCAAATTCGACAGCAACAGCTACAAGATCTCCGGCGGCCTGCACGGCGTGGGCGTATCGGTAGTCAACGCGCTGTCCGACTGGCTGAAGCTGAAAATCTGGCGCGACGGCAAAGTGCATGAAATGGAATTCAACCGCGGCGACGCGGTGGCTCCGCTCACCGTCACCGGCCACACCACCCACCGCGGCACCGAAATCACCTTCCGCGCCAGCGAAGCAACCTTCGGCCTGGTGGAATTCCACTTCGACATCCTGGCCAAGCGCATCCGCGAACTGTCGTTCCTCAACCAGGGCGTCGGCATCCAGCTGTTGGACAAGCGCACCGGCAAGGAAGAAAACTTCGCCTTCTCCGGCGGCGTGGCGGGCTTCGTGGAATACATGAACCGCAACAAGAACGTGCTGCATCCCAAGGTGTTTTACGGCATCGGCGAAAAGGACGGCATGACGGTGGAAGTGGCGATGCAATGGAACGACTCTTACCAAGAGAACGTCCAGTGCTTCACCAACAACATCCCGCAACGCGACGGCGGCACCCACATGACCGCGCTGCGCCAGGTGATGACCCGCACCCTGAACGGCTATATCGAAGAAACCGAAGTGGCCAAGAAGGCCAAGGTGGACACCACCGGCGACGACATGCGCGAAGGCCTGACCTGCGTGCTGTCGGTCAAGCTGCCCGACCCCAAGTTCTCCAGCCAGACCAAGGACAAGCTGGTATCCGGCGAAATCGGCCCGGTGGTCAACGAAGTGATCAGCGAAGCGCTGAAAACCTACCTGCTGGAAAACCCGGCCGACGCCAAGATCATCTGCGGCAAGATCGTGGAAGCCGCCCGCGCCCGCGAAGCCGCGCGCAAGGCCCGCGAAATCACCCGCCGCAAGGGGATCATGGACGGCCTGGGCCTGCCCGGCAAACTGGCCGACTGCCAGGAAAAAGACCCGTCGCTGTGCGAACTCTACCTGGTGGAGGGCGACTCCGCCGGCGGCTCCGCCAAGCAAGGCCGCGACCGCAAGTTCCAGGCCATCCTGCCGCTGAAGGGCAAGATCCTCAACGTGGAACGCGCCCGCTTCGACAAGATGCTGCAAAGCCAGGAAGTGGCCACCCTGATCACCGCCATGGGCTGCGGCATCGGCAAGGACGAATACAACCCGGACAAGCTGCGCTACCACCGCATCATCATCATGACCGACGCCGACGTGGACGGCGCGCACATCCGCACCCTGCTGCTCACCTTCTTCTACCGCCAGATGGCGGAGCTGGTGGAGCGCGGCCACATCTACATCGCCCAGCCGCCGCTGTATAAAGCCAAGCACGGCAAACAGGAACGCTACCTGAAGGACGACTACGAGCTGAACCAGTACCTGCTGCAACTGGCGCTGGAAAAAGCCGAGCTGATCCCCGCCGAAGGCGAAGCGCCGCTGGCCGGCGACACCCTGGCCGAAATCGCCCGCCAGTTCCTGCTGACCCGCGCGGTGATAGAGCGCGAAAGCCGCGTGATAGACCCGCTGGTGCTGGAAGCCATGCTCAAGAGCGGCCCGCTGTCGCTGCAAAGCCAGGCCGAATCCACCGCCTGCATCGCCGCGCTGCAAGCTCTGCTGCCGCCCGAAGCCATCGAACTGCAACTGCTGCGCGACGAAAAGAACGACGGCCACCTGATCAAGGTCATTCGCAAGCTGCACGGCAACGTGCTGGTGACGGTGCTGGACCAGAACTTCCTGGACAGCGGCGACTACGCGGAACTGAAAAAGACCGGCGACCTGCTCAACAACCTGCTGCGCGAAGGCGCCCAGGTGAAGCGCGGCGAAACCGTGCGCCCGGTGGCGGAATTCGGCGAAGCGCTGGACTGGCTGCTGGCCGAAGTGAAAAAGGGCATGAACATCCAGCGCTACAAAGGCCTGGGCGAGATGAACCCGGAGCAGCTGTGGGAAACCACCATGGACCCGACCGTGCGCCGCCTGCTCAAGGTGCGCATCGAAGACGTGATGGGCGCCGACGACGTGTTCACCACCCTGATGGGCGACGACGTGGAGCCGCGCCGGGCGTTCATTGAGGGTAACGCGCTGATTGCGCGGAATATCGACGTGTAAGGGTGTAGGATCCCACGAATATCTAGATTTTTCCCACTTTTCTAGATTTTTGGGATTTCACACGCAGCCTACGCGGTGAGAAGGATGGCCTCCAAGTTTGGAGGCCATTTTCATTTCTAAAACATACGGCAAGTACATAGCGAAAACGTTGCCGAGCCCTAGTCAGGGCCTATCCATCATCTCCCCCCGGTAATTATGGATGCCGATGCATGGATGTGCTTAGTCGGAGCGATCAAGCCGGAGCCTCAGAGGTATGCAGTAGGCTCTGTTGCACAAATCCCAGGCAGGGCGAGTTTCCCCCTTCCCCAAACAGATTTATGCCACAGCCACCGTGCACGGACGGCCCAGCATGCTGAAGCGGTTCAAGATGGCAGCACGCACTTGCAGCTCTGCCACTTGGCCATCGAAGCACCGGGCTGTCACTCTTTCACCCAGCAACTTGAAGCCATGCATCTTGGTTTCCACCAAGCTGCGGCGATGGTAGCCGCTCCAGCGTTTCCCGATCGCCCTGCCTAGCCGTTTGGTGGCCCGCAGAATCTCGTTTCGAGCCAGCACACCCGGCCAACTTCCTTTCCACGGCCGCGCATTCTTGCGCGTCGGGATGCACCCGATTGCGCCGCGCGCGGCAATCGCCTCATGACATGCCTTGGTATCGAAAGCCCCGTCGCCACTCACGCAGGCTATCGGCTCATCGACCGGGATTTGCACCAAGAGCGAAGGCAGCATTTGCGCATTGCCCTGGCGCTTGTCTGTCACCGCCATGGCGCGGATTTGCAGGGTTTTCGCATCGATGTCCAGATGCACCTTGCGCCATTGCCGGCAGTATTCCGCGCCGTGTTTCTTGGTTTTCCACTCGCCTTCGCCCAGCATTTTGATCCCAGTGCTATCCACCAGAATATGCAACGCGCCTGAACGCTTTTGATAGGGGATGCTGACCTGCAGCGTCTGCTGCCGCCTGGATAACGTGCTGTAGTCGGGGGATGCTCCAGTCCAGGCCCGCCAGCTTGAACAGGCTTTGAATGAAACCGATGGTCTGCCGCAAAGGCAGTCCAAATAGGTTCTTGATGGTCAGACAGAATTGAATGGCGGCATCACTATAGGTCTGCGTCCGTCCGCGTTTACCTCGTGGAGTCGCCTGCCATGACATGCTCGTATCCAGCCAGATCGAAAGGGAGCCGCGCTGGATCAGGGCTTGGTTGTAGGCTTTCCAGTTGGTCGTTCGGTAGCGTTTTGGAGCGGGCTTGGTCATGCCGCTATCTTACCAAGCTGCGGTGGGGGAGTATTTGTGCAACAAAGCCGTCAGGAAGCCAAAGTGACTATCTGGCGGGCACGGGCCAGTACCTGACCCCTGGCGTCTTCCCCTTCGTCATAGTCAGAATCCTACAAAATTCAGACAAAAACACACTGAATAGAACACTTTTCAGACAAAAATAACGGGCTCAATGCGGCAATCCGACAGGCATCAGACAGCCGAGGTTTGACATACCACATGCCACAATATCCTTCACATACTAAGGAAAATCTCCTTCCATGCTTTCCAGAGGAGCAAAATCCTCACTATGTGCAGGAAAAGTGCTGTGCCTTTTCTATCTCCATTAAAATCCTCCACAGAATGAGGAATATCTCATGCCTCTCGCCGGGCTAGGCTATAATCCTTCACGGGATGAGGAAAATATCAGTATGCTCCGGCAAACAGATATAATCCGCCATACATCAAGGAATCCTGCAGTTAACCCTTGAGAGGTTCTGATGAAATTTAAGCTCGACTCCCCCGACCAACTTGGCAAATTGGTACGCGCAACCCGTAAACACCAAGCGATACGGCAGGACTTATTTGCCGAAATGCTCGGTGTCAGCGAGAACTTCATGGGACGGCTCGAGAACGGCGCGGACACCATGCAGTGGGGCAAGCTGTTTGGCGTGCTCGAGGCCCTCGGTATCAAAGTTATTGTCGACCTCCCGGACGGAGCCGCGGAGCAACTGGCCCTGCCCGAGAAGAAAAACCGCCAGGCGAAGAGGGCCAACCCAGCGCGGAGGACGAACTCTAGCTTGTTACGGGGGCGGATAGAGGGAGATGAAGAGGCGTTCGCTGACTGTGGGAAACTCCCGTCGACGAAGTAAATGCAATACTTCCGCGAGTGCCCAGCTTGCGGATAGCCAAAGGGACCAACCCCCATCAGAAAGGGTGATGATGCAGCTGAACGGTCGACAATTGATGGTCTACATCAACAGCCAGATAGTTGGCCACCTAGCCGAGGCCGGTAATGTGTGGTCGTTCCAGTACGACTCGAGCTGGCTCCAACTAGACTCGGCCTTCCCACTCAGCCCTCATTTACCACTTCAGGAGGAGCAACTGCTCGATGGTGCGACTCACCGTCCGGTACAGTGGTACTTCGACAACCTGCTACCAGAGTCCGCACACCGCGAGGCTCTAGCCAAGGATGCGAACGTGACAACCGGCGATGCATTCGGCCTACTCGAGCACTACGGAGAGGAATCGGCCGGCTCGTTGACGCTACTGCCAATAGGGACCGCAGTTCCTGCCGGCGGCCAGCGCCGCTTATTAGATGATGCCAATCTAACTCGGCGCATCGAGGACCTGCCGCGGCTGCCGCTCACCCATGAGGCTCCCAAGCGGATGTCGCTGGCCGGGGCCCAGAACAAGTTGGCGGTGGTGTATGAGGATGGCGTGCTGTACGAGCCCGAAGGGGCGTCCATGTCGACGCACATCTTGAAGCCAAACCATGAGCATCCGGCTTACCCACACTCGGTCATCAACGAGTGGTTCGTGATGAAGCTGGCGAGCCGGCTGCGAAACACTCATTTGAAGGTGCCAACGGTCTATCGACACTACACACCGTTGCCTGTCTACCTAGTTGAGCGCTTCGACCGTGTAGAAAAGAACGGGTCCTGGGAGCGGCTGCACATCATTGATGCTTGTCAGCTTGATAATCTGGCAGCCATCTACAAATACAGTCAAGGCAGTCTGGAGCGACTACAGTCCTTCGTCGGGCGCTGTCGTATCCAAGCTCAGGTGCGGCTGAAACTGTTCGAGTGGTTGGTATTCAACGTGCTGGTCGGCAATACCGACGCCCACCTGAAGAACCTGAGCTTTTTCATGACCAGTAGCGGTATTGACCTGACACCAACCTACGACCTGCTGTCCGAGGCCGTGTACGAGACTGATGCTGTTCGCGATGAAGGGGGAGCGAATTGGAAGCACCGGGAAATGGCATGGCCTCTGGATGAAGGCGTGGTGCGGCTCGAGCAGATGAGTCGGAAGGTTCTGGTAGATGCCGGCGTGAAGGTGGGCTTGCCTGCTAAAGTTGCCGAAACGGTGTTGAACAATCTGCAGGGGCAAATTTTCGAACAGGCCAAGCAGCTGCACGATGAGATGACGGCCGAAAACGCCCATCTAAGGCAACACCGCTCTGAACTGGCCCACCGGCTTAACGGCGAGGAACGGCTGGTCCGTACAATAGTCTATGTCATCATCCAAGAGATGGCTCAACAACTGGCCTGATGCGATAGGGACGCCAACATCGGGCGGGATACCTCTTTCGTTTTTCGAAGGTCACCGCTTCCCAGTCTGCCCTTCCCGCCAGGGTTTATCCACGCCGAGGTCCTCCCAACTGACGAACTTACTGAGGCGATGTACTCCGCCGGAGCTTACCTCAGGTAGAGGATGACAAAACACCTTCGCACACCCTGCCGTCAATACTGAATCGTCTTAGATTGACTACTCCCATCAGGGAAAACAAGCTAAAATCGCCTTGTACTACAGGTGATTTTTGAATCATCACCGTTGATGGTGACCACGCATGCTGATGGTACGGCCTGACTCTCTGCTACCCCCGCGGCACCTCTTGGAAAGGCTGCGAGAAAATTTCTTAGCTTACGCGTCTGGTTTTCCCATCTTATGCGGCCATACCGGCCGTAATGCCTTGTTCGGAAAAGCTAAGGATTCTCAAGTTATTCATCCACCTACAGGTGTAGGATCCCACGAATATCTAGATTTTTCCCTTCTAGATTTTTGGGATTTCACACATAGCCTACGCTGTGAGAAGGATGGCCTCCAAGACTGGAGGCCATCTTTTTACTAGCTAAAGATACCATTTTCGACCAGAGCACCTCCCTCCCAGCCAAAGTAGCTGTTCATGAAGCAATCAAATAATGCTGCTTTGTCCAGAAACGAACACTCTCCGTCTTAGCCGGCAAAGAGATGGTGTTAGGGATTTCCGTGATGACTGCCAGTAGATTTATCGATACGGGGAAGAACTTGCCCCAGTTTTCCAACGAGGTGCTCGTCAACTGCGTGCGTTGCGATTCTCCAGGAACCGTTGTCGCCCATTCGATCCACTGCGGGTGGGATGCTCAGTTTAACTGCTCGCATTGCCAATTGACGCTTCGTTCAACCGACGGAAATTGGATTGGGCCCGTGCGCTTATCCGGCAGGGCCCATACGGGTACTGCGGCCATATGTGGTTGTCGCCATTCATAGACTATCCAGCGCCTTTGGAAAGTCCTCCTCGCTTGCTTCGGGCATCCTGCCCACAATGCAAGCATGAGTCTATGGTCCCCGCTTCCATGAAAAGAATCGTACCTAACGACCGATGCCTTGATCCTCACTTCGGCCTTCCGCTTCGACTCATCGCTCATACCAGACACGGAACCGTATGGGCATATAACCGCCGGCATCTGACCGAGCTGTCAGGCTATGTCTCCGCAACGCTGCGGATACGCCAGGGCAGTGGGAATAGTGCTATGTTCTCGCGACTTCCCAAATGGATGAAGCTTGCGAAACACAGAAACGAGATCGCCAAGGCACTATCCAAGATAAGTCGCATTGAGTAGCAAACTATTGAGCACGTCGTGTTTCTTCGAGCTCATTGTGTCTCCAGACTAGGTGGCAGCTTCCTGCCAAATGTCCGTTTAGACAAAATTCAGTACACGCTCGTTCCCGATTGCGGCCGGTGACTCCAGCGGCCTTGTTATCATGCTTCCTCTCTTGTCCACTCTTGTGCTGAAAGGCTGCCATGCCCCCCCAATCTTCCGTGCTGGATGCCGCGCTGGCGCAATATTTCGGGTTTTCCGGCTTTCGCGGCGGCCAGCGCGAGGTGGTCCAGGCACTGCTGGATGGCCATTCCGCTATGGCGATTTTCCCCACCGGCTCCGGCAAATCGCTGTGCTACCAGTTGGCCGCCACGCAATTGCCGCATTTGACGCTACTGATCTCGCCGCTGCTGGCGCTGATGCGCGACCAGTTGGCGTTTTTGCAGGCCAAGGGCATTGCCGCTGCCGCGATTGACTCCACCCAAAGCCGCGACGAAGCGCAGCAGGTGATGAGCGACGTGCGCGCCGGCCGCATCAAGGTGCTGATGGTGTCGGTGGAGCGCCTGAAGAACGAACGCTTCCGCCGCTTTATCGCGGAAGTGCCGCTGTCGCTGCTGGTGGTGGATGAGGCGCATTGCATTTCGGAATGGGGACATAATTTCCGCCCGGATTATCTCAAACTGCCACAGTACCGAGCGCAGCTGAACATCCCGCAAGTGCTGTTGCTTACCGCCACCGCGACGCCAGCGGTTATGCAGGATATGGCGCGGCGCTTTGCAATCGCGCCGGAGCACATCACCGTGACCGGCTTTTACCGCCCCAATCTGCACCTGCATGTTCGTGCCATGGCTCAGGCCGACAAGAACGCCACACTGCTGCAACTGCTGGCCCGCACCCCCGGCGCAGCCTGCGTGGTGTATGTCACCCAGCAGCACACCGCCGAAATCCTGGCCACCAGGCTGCAAGCGCAAGGCATCTCGGCGGCGGCTTATCACGCCGGGCTGGACAGCACGCTCCGCGAGCAGATTCAGGACGATTTCATGAATGGCACCACGCCGGTGATTGTCGCCACCATCGCCTTTGGCATGGGCATAGACAAGGGCAATATCCGGCAGGTGATTCATTACGACTTGCCCAAATCGGTGGAAAACTATAGTCAGGAAATCGGCCGTGCTGGACGCGATGGCGAGACATCGCTATGCACGCTGTTGGGGAATCGCGATGGCCTGCATGTGTTGGAAAACTTTGTCTACGGCGACACGCCGCAATTGGAATCCATCGAACACGTGCTGCAGCGCATCCGCGACGAAGCACAAAACGGGCAATGGGAAATGACGCTGCATGGGCTGTCGGCCGACAGCAATATCCGCCAACTGCCGCTCAAAACGCTGTTGGTGTACCTGGAAGTACAAGGCCTGCTGCAAGCGCAGTACAGCTATTACAGCGAGTACCGTTTCCAGTTGCTGGAGGAAGAAGACACGCTGTTGGCGCACTTCAAGGACGAACGGCGCGAATTTGTCGCCACCTTGCTGGCGCATAGCAAACTGGGGCGCAGCTGGTACAGCTTTGATTTTGAATCATTCTTGCAAGCCTTTCCCGGCCAGCGCCAACGCGCGGTCACCGCGCTGGAGTTCATGGACGAGCGCGGCTGGCTAACACTGGAAACCAAGCAGATGACCGAGGTATACGCGGTGAGCGATGCGGCGTTTGACGTGGCATCGCTTGCCGCCAGCCTGCATGCTCAATTCCAGGCACGGGAAGATAGCGAGCTGGCGCGTTTGCAGCAAATGCTGGTGCTGTTCGAGACTGAAACCTGCCTGAGTTACGCATTGGCCAGCTACTTTGGTGATACGGCCGCGCCGGCGCAGTGTGGCCATTGCCTGGTGTGTCGCGGTAAACCGGCACGCTTGCCCGCCGCCCCAGCCTTGCCCGCTTTAACAGCGGACAACTTGCAAACCGCGCTGGCTGGCCTGACGGAAAAACTGGGCCATGTACCGGCCCCCCATCTGGCGGCGTGTTTCTTATGCGGCATGACCCTGCCACTGCTCACCAAATTGCGTGCCTCTCGCTTAGCGGGCTTTGGCCAGTTGGCTGCCTATCCCTTTGCTGAAGTACGGGCGTATTGTTAGCGCCGTTGGGCTGAAATCAGCACGGATACGGGTGCAGGGCCTATGAACTGTGGCGTCATCATGGGGCGAGTCCAAGAAACTGGGCTCTCACACCCTTCACTTCATACTCAACCCACCCTCACCTTCAACCTGAAAGACTCTCCTGCCGAACAGTTGGCGCCGCATGAAATCAAAGCCCAGCATCCGGGCGAGTTCATCTCCCACCTGCTGAACTTGAATCTTTCAGCGGGCCTGGCGCCCTTTGCTCGCCACAGTCAAACACTCAAGAACCCGCCTAAGACGGTGAATACCTGGATATCTTGCTGCAGCAAGGCCTGCCAGACACCATGCGCCAGCTGCGGCCATGCGCGGCGGCGCTTTGACTTCCTCTACAGCATCTCCGAGGCGAAGTTGTTTGAGAAGTCCTTCCTTGCATAGAGATAGATTTCCGCATATCAGCGGCGGCTGAAGGTCTGGGAGAGGATCATCCAGGAAGTTGGAACGCCCGTACCGCCTCCGTCCCACTTTCGTCTAGAACCCCGTTGATTGGCCGCGGGGCTCATCTTGACCAAGATAGGATCCTACACTCGCAGACCTCAGGCGGCAGGTAATGTATCTAATGAATCAGAGCGTTGGCCATGCCATCCAGCCGCAACTTCACTTTTTCCCAGTCCGGCATCACTTGTCCCATTAGCCGGTAGAAGCGCTCGCTGTGGTTGTGTTCGGCCAAGTGGCATAGCTCGTGCAGGATCACGTAGTCAATACAGTCCCTGGGTGCTTTCACCAGATGGGGATTGAGCGTAAGCCGCCCTGCCGGTGAACAGCTTCCCCATTGGGTTTGCATGGTCAAGACTCTGAGCGGTGGTTTCCCGCTCACCCATAAGGCTTGCTCCAGCATTGCGTCCCGCCTGCGTGCAAAGACTTCTTTAGCGCGTGCTGTGTACCAGTCGAAAAGCAGTGCACTGATTTTGTCGGCGGATTTTTCCTTCACCGTCACTTCGATCTTGCCGCGCAGCAGTTTCACCGCTGGTTTCTCTGCTGGGTTTTCGATGACTTTCAGGACGTACTGCTTGCCAAGGTAATAGTGGCTTTCACCACTGATGTATTGCCGTGGGCGCACATGCTCCAGGCGGGAGCGGAACTCGCGCAGTTGCTGATAAATCCAGCGCGCACGCAGCTTGGCTGCGGCGATCACTTGCGCATCCGTGGCAGCTTCAGGCGCGCTGATTTGCACACGACAGTCCGGCAGCACCTTGATCAGGATTTTGTTGCTTGATCCCGTGCGCGGTAGCCGTTCAAAACCAATCTGTTCATCCGCATAGTTCAATGACAGATTGGTTTTACTCGGCTCAGGCTTGATCGCAACGGCCACCTCAAACCCCGGCTGCATTCAAGCCAACACGGGTAATTTGCACCACCCATTCCACCATGGCTTTAGCCTGATCCATGCCTGCGCCAATCGCTTTGCATTCTTTGAACAAGAGCGGCAGCAATTGCTTGCGGATGTTGGCTTCAATGTTCTGCGGGTTGATGGAATGCTCGCCAACCACTTGCTCAACCAGTTGGTCGATATCAAACGCCAATGCCACCCATTTGCTTTGCACCTGTGCATCGCGGATGGCAAACACCTCGGGCAACGTCTTTTTAAAGATGCCGAAATAAGCCTGCGCATGGCGATTGCCCGTGAAGGCATCCGGCAGTTCATCCAACTGGCGCTGCTGCACTTTTGCTTCAAACTCGTGGAACAGCAAGTATTGCTTGATTGGATGATCGAACAGCTTTTCCGCCTCGGCAATGGCATCGCGCAGCAGCTTGGAGAAGGCCTCTTGCGCATACGGGTCATCGCGTAACTCCTGCTCAATCATCTTCGCCACCCGGGTTTTGATGATGTCGGTTTCGTTACGGGTTTTTTCTTCCGACCAGTCTTCCGGCTTGGATTTGCTGCCCATTTTGCCAACTTCATACGTGCCGCCCGGTTCGCGCACTTCGACGCCAACGACATGCTTATCCAGCAATTTCTTTACCTGGGTGGCGTAGTCGTCATAGTTGATGGTTTCACCCGTATCCTGCTTCACCAATTGGCGCAAACTGGAGAACTGCTTTACCGTTTCCTTGTAGTGCTGGCGATCCGCATCGCTAAAGCTCGTGTCCTCAAAGAAAGTTGCCGATTGCAGCGCTACTTTCAGGCAACTGGAGAACTCGCTGAGTGCTTCGTAGAAGTCATCTCGCACCTTCTGGTTCACATCAAGCAGCTCGCCGTTACGCTCTTCCGTTTTCGGGATAAGCACCTGGCGCAGCTGTTCGATGTCATTCTTGTTTTTCACCCCATCAAAAATGGCCCACAGCTGCTTATACAGGCGCGGCAGGCGTTTGTACTCAGTGCTCATCGGGCTGTACAAACCGGCGATATCGTTGATGTCATAACCACCCTGCGTACGTGCAGCCAAGTCCTGGTACTTGGCAATGGTGGTATCCAGCTCGGCCAGAATGCCGCGATAGTCGATCAGCAAGCCAAATTTTTTCAAGGGGTGCAGGCGGTTGACGCGGGCAATTGCTTGAATCAGGTTGTGCTCTTTCAGCGGCTTGTCGATATACAGCACGGTATTTTTCGGCTCGTCAAAGCCGGTAAGTAGCTTGTCCACCACGATCAGCAGCTTGAGCGATTCATCTTTGTCGAAACGCTCGATCACCTGCTTGGTGTAGACCTGCTCATCCTGCGAGCCGACATTGTCTTTCCACCACTGCGTCACTTCAGGGATCGAGGCTTCATCCACTTCCGAATTGCCCTCACGGGTATCCGGCGCGCTAATCACAACAGCAGATTCAAACAACCCAGCTTCATCCAGGTATTTCTTGTACTTGATCGCCGATGCCTTGCTATCACACGCCAACTGCCCTTTGAGGCCTGCGTCGATGTTCTTATCGAAATGCTCAGCAATATCGCGGGCTATCAGCTGGATGCGATCGTCAGCGCGATACAGCTCGCCGCGTTTGGCGTATTTGCGCTTCAGGTCGGCTTTCTGCTTGTCGGTCAGGCTGGTGGTAATACGGGTGAAGCCGGCATCAATCGCTCTATCGTTGATATCCAGATCGGGGATGCGCTCCTCGTACAGTAGCGGGGTAACGGCTTCGTCTTCCGCTGCGCGCTGCATGGTGTAGGCATGCACAATCGGGCCGAATTTGCTGGTGGTTTTGTCGTCCTTTAGCAGCGGGGTGCCGGTAAACGCCACAAAGGCGGCCTTGGGCATGGCCTGCTTCATGCGGATATTGCTTTCGCCCCCCTGGCTGCGGTGGCCTTCATCAATCAGCACAATGATGTCGGGGCTGGTATTCACACATTCCGGCAGCTTGGTCGCGGTATTGAACTTGTGAATCAGCGAGAAAATAATGCGCTCGGTACCGGTACTGATCTGCTCCGCCAGCCGCTTGCCGGAAGTGGCCAGCGCCGCTTCCTTATCTTTCTTGCCGGATAACTCGCCGCCCGAAGCAAAGGTTTTGGAGAGCTGGCTTTCCAGGTCAATACGGTCCGTCACCACCACAATGCGGCATGCCTTCAACGACTCATGCAGGATCAGCGCCTTGCTTAAAAACACCATTGTGAATGACTTGCCCGAGCCGGTGGTATGCCAGATCACGCCGCCTTCACGCCCGCCATCGGCGCGGCGGGTGTTGATGCGGGCGATCAGCCGCTTGATGCCGAATACCTGCTGATAGCGGGCCACGATCTTGCCTGCTTTTTTGTCGTACAGCGTGAAATACCGCACCATCTCCAGCAGGCGGGCGGGCCCAAGCAAGCTGATCAGTAATTTGTCCTGGCCGCTGACCGCCAACTCGCCGCCGGCCAGCAGGGATTGATACCACTGCAAATCTTTGGCAGCGCGATGCGTGAACAGGGTATCGATCTGCAGCCCGCTCAAGGGCTTGTTCTTGATCGCCGCCATCTCGGCATCGGCGATATCCTCCTCGCGCCAGGCAGCGTAAAACTTGGCTGGCGTGCCGCAAGTACCATAGCGGCCATCGGTGCCGTTAATGGATAAAATCAGCTGGGCATAGGCAAACAGGCGCGGGATTTCATCGTGGCGCTGATTGCGCAGCGATTGCGAAATGCCCTCGGCAATGGTCGGCCCTTTTTTGGCATTGCCATCGGGGCGCTTGGCCTCGATGATCACCAGCGGGATGCCGTTCACAAAGCACACAATATCCGGACGGCGGCTATCCATTCCGCCCGAGCGCGTGACGCTGTATTCCTCGGTGAACAGAAAGCTATTGTTTTCCGGCGTTTCCCAATCGATCAGCGCAATAGTCGGGCTGGCCTTCCTGCCCTCTACAAACTCGGTCACCGAAATGCCGTACAGCATGTGGTTGTAGAGTTTCTCATTCGCCAGCGCCAGGCCTTCATTCAGCGCCGGGCTGCACACCTCGGCAATCAGCTTATCCACTGCCTTATCCGACAAGACCTGCTCACGCCCCTCAAAGCGAAAGCGCCGTGTCTGCAATACCCGTCGCAGTTCATCGCGCAACACCACTTCATCCTGCTTGCCACCGCGTTGGGCCAAGGCCTGTACGGGGGGCAGGAAGATCCAGCCCAGCTGGCTCAGCAGCGTCAACGCGGGGATTTTGGCGCTGTATTCCTCTTGAAATTTGGGCGAGAACGCTTGCTTCATGGCTGATCCTTCTTTTTGCTGGCGCGTTTACTGTCCCATGCCAAAAGCGCCGCAATGTCCCGTTCGCCCTCCGCCTCTTTCAGCCTGCGTTGCTGCTGGGCAAACTGCTCATACTCGGCGGCTGCTTTTTCATCGGCCATCTGCTTGCTGATCTTACCCGCACCGTGCAGCACATCACGGTCATTGAACTGCAGGAACTGGTCCAGCTTGTCCTGCCAGTCGCGCAGAAAGATCTGCTGCCGGCGCTTGGCCTGGTCTTCGGCAAAATCCAGCCACATGCTCACCACCCGGTTCAATTCATCCACTTCGGCGCTATTCAGATAGTTTTTGGCGACTGTCACATCCGCCTTGCGCACCTCATGTCCCTTGTAGCTGGTCAAGCCCATATGCGGTTGGCTGGCATCGGCGCGCTGATGTATCAGCTCGGCGGCGGTCAGGCCGGTGCAGGCAAAGTGCAGCTTGTTCTGGATGATCTGGAAGAACTGCGTGGTGTCCTTGAACGAGGGTTCATAGTCGGCCGCCAGCGCAAAAATCTCCCGCACCCGCAGATACATGCGCCGCTCGCTGGCGCGGATGTCGCGGATGCGCTCCAGCATCTCGCCAAAATAGTCGGGCACCACGGATGGGCCAACGGGCGGGTTTTTCAGCCGCTCGTCGTCCATCACAAAGCCCTTGATCAGGTATTCCTGCAGCGTCTGTGTCGCCCACTGCCGGAACTGCGTGCCACGGGGGGAGCGCACGCGGTAGCCCACCGCCAGAATGGCCGACAGGCTGTAGTGATCAATCTCGCGAGAGACCTGACGCGCCCCTTCCTGACGAACTATCCGGAATTTCCGGATAGTTGCCGCCGGGTCCAGCTCCGCTTCCTTGAACACGTTCTGCAGGTGCTCATTGATGGTGCGCACATCCTTGCCATACAGTTCGGCCATGGTGGCTTGCGACAGCCACAGCGTCTCGTTCTCGAAGCGGCATTCGATGCGCACCTGGCCATCGGCCGATGAGAACATGATGAACTCGCCGGCAGGCGCCGCGGGCCAGGTGTTCGGATCCGTCATTCACGCCTCCGCTTCGTCCAGCGCGCACTGCACGCGGCGCTTGCCGGTCAGCAGTTGCTGCATCAGGGCTTTCTTCTCTTGTTTCAGACCGTCGAGCTGGGATTGCAGGGCTTGGATTTCTTGGTCGGCTGATGTAAGAGTCGCAGCAATTTTCACCTGTTCAGCCAGAACAGGTAGCGGCACTTTCAAGTCAAAGAAATCAGCGGGTTTTACATTCAGCAACCCATGAGCACGACCACCTTCATGTGCAATTTGTGTTAAGCCACGATTAAGTAAGCCTGATTCGAAATAGTGCTCAAAGAAGTTACTATCTGCTTTATCCTTTGCGGCCAATGCAAAGCAAATGTACAGCGTCGTCACCACTCCGTCGTCGTAGCGATTGAGGCGCTTGATCGCTCCCATGGGGTAGCTGATGGAATAGCTCTTGTTGTATGCAAACTGGCCTTTCTTCAATAGGAAATAATTGTCCAGTGTTTCTGATGCCACAGTGCGGTTGAAGTATTCATCCTGCCGAATCAAGCCCTGCTGACCAGAAATAGTAACTACATTCTCTGATTGGCCATCATTACGTGTTGTCACCCTTGAGAAAATGCTTCCCAATTTGACAGCCTTCCATTCCCCCTCAAATCCCGGAAAGCGTTTTTTGCCGGTGAGCAGCTGTTGCATCAAAGCTTTTTTCTGCTGCTGGGCAAGGTCGAGCAGGCGCTCGGTGGTAGCGATGGCCTGATCCCAATTCGAGAGGATTTGGGCGATTTTCTTTTGTTCGGCTAATGGGGGACAAAGCACCCTAACTTTTCTAAGTTCTTCTAATGATATCTCTTTAAATGTGCTCCCTTTGCTCAGGGCATTTACATGGTTCAAAATGGAAGTGCTAGTTACTTGGTAATAGTGAAATAAACTGTCGTGCTCATTCGAAACAGAAATCCGTGCCGTGCCTTGTGTTAAGTTGGCTTCTTTTAACTCACTTGGAACAATTGCTGCTTCGCCAATATTGCCACGCAGCGAAAAAACGATATCACCGGGATGAACTGCTGAACGCCGATATTTATGGTGAATATCATGACTTGTTCTTTGAAGCTGATTTGGGTTAATGCCGCCTCGAACATCAGAGCTTTTGATATATGGCACCCCATCATCAATGTGCGGTCCAGCTTGAACAATTCCGTATGAGATTTTTTCCTTCACAATCCCACTAAGTGTGTTTTGCTCCCACCCCTTAGGCACCATAACCCAACTCCTGCAGGTATTTCGCCATCTCGCTTTCCAATGCAGTCAGTTGCGCTTTCAAAGCCTCGCGCTCAGCACGCACCGCCAGCAGGTCGATTTCTTCTTCTTCTTCAAAAGTATCGACGTAGCGCGGGATGTTGAGGTTGAAGTCGTTGTCGCGGATTTCGTCCAGGCTGGCCAGATAGGCGTATTTCTCTATGCTGCGGCCTTCGCGGTAGGTGCTGACGATTTTGGCGATGTTGTCTTCGGTGAGGACGTTCTGGTTTTTGCCAGCTTTGCATTCGCGGCTGGCGTCGATGAACAGTACCTTGCTGTCGGATTTTTCCTTGCTGAAAATCAGGATCGCCGCCGGGATGCCGGTGCCGTAGAACAGTTTTTCCGGCAGGCCGATCACCGCGTCGAGCAGGTTTTCTTCAATCAGCTTCTGGCGGATTTTGCCCTCGCTGCTGCCACGAAACAGCACGCCATGTGGCACCACCACGCCCATGCGGCCGCTGCCGGGTTTCAGCGTTTCGATCATGTGCAGGATAAAGGCGTAGTCGCCCTTGGTTTTGGGCGGAATGCCACGGCGGAAGCGGCTGTATTTGTCGTTTTCGGCTTCGTCATGCCCCCATTTTTCAAGTGAAAACGGCGGGTTGGCGGTGACGATGTCGAACAACATCAGCTCGCCGTTTTTATCCAGCAGCTTGGGGTTGCGGATGGTGTCGCCCCATTCGATTTTGTGGTTGTCCTCGCCGTGCAGGAACATATTCATCTTGGCCAGCGACCAGGTGGAGCCTATGGCTTCCTGCCCGTACAGCGCGTAGTTTTTGCTGCCGTGATTGCTCACCACTTTGCGGCCGCATTTCATCAACAGCGAGGCCGAGCCGCAGGCTGGGTCGCAAATAGTGTCGCCCGGCTGCGGGTCCAGCAGCTCGGCGATCAGTTCGGAAACCTCGGGCGGGGTATAGAACTCGCCGGCTTTCTGGCCGCCGCTGGCGGCGAAGTTCTTGATCAAGAACTCATAGCCGTTGCCGATGATGTCCAGCATGCCAACGCGGCTGGGCTTGAGGTTGAGCTCGGGCTTGGCAAAGTCTTCCAGCAGGTGACGCAGAATGGTGTTTTTCTGCTTTTCTTCGCCCAGCTTGTCGGTGTTGAAGCTGATGTCCTGAAACACGCTTTTGCCCGCGTCCTTGAGCTTGGTGCCGTTGGCTTCTTCAATCGCGTGCAGCGCCTGATCGATGCGCTCGCCATTGCCCGGCTCGTGGCGGCGCTGGTACAGCTGGTAGAAGCTGGCCTCCGCCGGCAGCACAAAGCGCTCGTTTTTCAGCATTTCGGCAATCAGTTCCGGCTCGTCACCGTATTGCTTCTGGTAGGCGTCGTAGTGGTCCTGCCAGACATCGCTGATGTATTTCAGAAACAGCATGGTGAGCACAAAGTCTTTGTAGGTATCGGCGCTGATGGTGCCGCGAAAGGTGTCGCAGGCCGCCCATAGCGCTTTATTGATGTCGTCCTGGTTGATTTGCTCGGTCATGGTGGTTCCTTGAATGCGTATTTTTAACGGTGATGTGTTGCAGGCGCGGGTTCGGCGAACAGGTCGGCGGCGAGCTGATTGGCCATCGCCGCCTGCAGTTGCTCGCCATTCCGGCGCAGTTGTTCGATCAGGCGCAGTTCTTGCCGCAAGGTATGGGCCAGGCCAACGATGGCCTGCTGCCGGGCGAGATCCGGCACGGCAATGGGTATTTCGTCCAAAGCGTTGCGCTTGATGGCTTTGGTGAGGGTACCCTCGGCATTCAGGTCAAAATAGCGCTGGCAGGGGGGCTGGTTGAGAAACCAGCACAGGTATTCGGGCAACAGCTGGGCCGCAGTGGCACGCACAATAAAAAATTGCGGCGCGGCGATGGCCTGCTTGCCGCTTGCGGTAAGCGCATCGTCAATCAGCACAGCGTAGTTGTGGCTGCCACGCGCCGCCACCAGGATATCGCCCACTTGCAGGCAGTCATCCCGGCGGCCAGTGGGCTCGGTTTCAATACAGCCGGCCCAATTCACACCGTCTGGTGTTGAGGCATCTTTCATCTGCACGGCGACAACCCCCGAGCCTGGCGACTCGGCAATCTTCCCTCTAAAGGGATGCCCGGCAGAGATTTTGGCAAGGTATTTCAGCTGCATGCCTTCACCGTTTCATCGTTGATGATGCATATTATTCCGCGCAGCTCTGCCCGTCAATTTATTGTTTCTTACTCATTGCTGCAAAAAAAACACACCCATCAGCATGGCGTTCTGGAACCGTGGTTTGAGCGGTGTTTACCCTACCCTTGGCCTCTGCAAACAGCCTACCTTCACATCAGCGCGCCTCGTCGCGCCTGTTCATACGTACTTCTGCACTTGCCTGCCAAGCCTCTCGGCTAGATAATCTCCCCGTGCCGTTCAATAGCGGCACCGGGATTGGCGTCCTGTTACATCTTCCATCGAACTGCCGCGTTCGCCGCGCCAGTTCGATCATCATTGCTACGCGCAATTTATGGCGGGCCGTGGTGGGAGTGTCGCGAGACACGCCGGAGGAGATGCCGGTAACGCCAATCCCGCCATGCGCCTGCCACCCCCGATTGGCGTCGGGAAAGCAGGATTGAGCACTCATCTCCGTGAGGATCTTGCTATGTCTAGCATTTCCCGCAGTGCGTCTCACCTTGCCGTATCCCCCAGCCCTTTGCTCCGTTCCGGGGCGTCTGCCTCTTTGTCCCAGCCCAGCCTGTTGGCCATGCATAGGCTGCATGATGCCTTTGCCGCCTTGCAGGACCAGCTTGCCCGCAAGCCGCAGGCCTGCGCCCGCGTGCCGGCGGCGCAGCTGGCGCATCTGTGCCGCGACATTGAAGACGCGGTGGTGGAAACCATCTGCCACCTGGCCCACAGCCAGCTGGGCCTGCAGGCGCTGTTGGACCTGCTTGCCTGCCTGGGCGACGACGTGCGCCTGCCTTCCAGCCGCCTGCTGCAATTATTGCAGCCGCTGGACAAGCGGGTGGAAGCGTCGCTCAGCCGGCTGACCGGCGTGCTGTAAGCCGCTGCCGCCGCGGCCCATCCGGGCACGGCGGCCGCTGAGAACCCCGTGTTGGGGTGGGCAGCGGCGTGGCGGCACCTTGGGGGCGCACCCACCCATCACGCCCCTCGCCGCCTGCGCATCAGGCACCTTCCGCCCTCGCCGCTTGCTCCGCCCCGCACGGGACGCACTGACTTACCGCTCGCCCGCGCGCGTTGGCCTTTCCCCGGCCGCTGGCCGGACAGGCGCTGGCTCGCGCCCGGGTGGGCGGGCTTTCTCGCTGGAGGATACGCATGCACCACCCCACTGAATTTGCGCCGTTTGCCTTGCACATCCGCCCCCAGACGCATGGCCACGGACCACACCGCCATCTGCGGCCATCCCACCCAACCGCGCCACTGGCCAAGCTGAACCAGACCTTTGCCCAGCTGCAGGAGCAATTGGCCGATCCCGATCTAGCCAGCCTGCGCCAGCCCGTGGCGCAACTGGCCCACCTGTGCCGGGAGATGGAGGACGCGGTAAGGGAATCCATCCCCCACCTGGCCCACGCGCAGCTGGGCCTGGAATCCATGATGGACCTGCTCTCATGCCTGGGCGACGACGTGCGCTTGCCGTCCAGCCGGCTGAAGGAGATGCTGGCGCCGCTGGATAAGCACATGGACCCGCCGCTCCACCTACTCACCCGCGCGCTGTAAGCGCCCAGCCCGCCGGGCCGGCGCGCGCAGGCCCGGCGGTTTCCGCTATCCAGTCATGGAGGAAAACGCATGTCCAACATCACCCCGTTTACCCCGCCCACACCCGGCAACGAACCCAATGCCGGCAAGCCAAACCATCGCCCCGCCACCGTGGCGGCGCTGGTGGAGCTGAACCAAATCATCGCCAAACTGCAAAACCCGCTCACCCGCCACAGCCCCACCGCCCTGTGCCTGCTGGTGGAAAGGCTGGCGGAGCTCAACCAGGACATTGAGCAAACCCTCAGCGCCAGCAACCAAACCCTGGCCCGCGCCAGCGAAGGCATGCAATCACTGCTGGACCTGCTGCGCCTGGCAGACGGCACGCCACTCCCCGGCCGCCAGCTGTTCAGCCTGCTCACCCCGCTGCATCGGGAACTGCTGCTGGCCCGCCATCAGCTGATAGGCCGGGTGTAGCAAACAGCCCACCCGGCCGGATGGCGGGGTGGGCTGTTTGCTTTGTGGACTGTTCCGGGTACCGTGGACAAATCCCCGCCTTTCTGCGGAGCGGGCCATCGCCTTGCCGGATCAGGCGGCCTACTCGGCCTCGTCCGGGCCTAGGCTGACCAGCAGCGCGTCGGCGTTGACGATGTCGCCGACCTGGCAGTGCAGCTCGGCCACAATGCCGGCGCAGGGGGCGTATAGGCGGTTTTCCATCTTCATCGCCTCCACGATGGCCACCACCTGCTGGGCTTCCACCCGGCTGCCCGCCGCCAGCGGCAAGGCCACCACAGTGCCGGGCATTGGCGTGCGCACCTGCAGGCCGCCGCCGGCCTCCTGCTCGGCCTGTTCCGCCTGTTCGGCGCGCAGGGCCACGCGCTGGCCGCCGACGCTCAGCTCGACATCGTCGCCGCGCAGCAGCGCGTACCAGCGCCAGCCGTCCACCTCGCCCTGCCAGCGCTCGCCGGCGCCGGCCAGGCTGACGGCATGGCGCCGCCCGTCCACCCGCACCAGGGTCTGCTCGCCGTCGTGCTCAAGCAGCCAGGCCTGCCAGCGTTCGGCCCCGCTGCGGTAGGCCACCCGGCCCAGCGGCGCATCGGGGTCCAGCGCGGCGCGGTCGTAGGCGCCGACGCCGCCCTGCCAGGGCGAGGCGGATTCGGCGCAGGCTTGCGCCTGGCGGATGGCGGCGGCGCAGGCCACCCCGGCCGTGAGGCGGTTGGCCTCCGGCTCCGCCGCCAGCTCGTCCACCAGATGGGTGTGCAGCTGGCCGGCCTGCACCTGCGGCTCGCGCAGCAGCCGCTGCAGGAAGCCCAGATTGCTGGTCAGGCCCAAGAGCTCGGTGTCGCGCAGGCCGGTCTGCAATTGCGCCAGCGCCGCGCCGCGGCCGGAGCCGTGCGCGATCAGCTTGGCCAGCATGGGGTCGTAGAAGGCCGGCACCGCGCCGCCGTGGTCGAAGGCGGCGTCTACACGCAGCTGCGCCGGCCAGCGCGCGTGCAGCGCGGCGCCGGGCATCGGCGCGAACTCGCGCAGCGGGTCCTCGGCGTAGACGCGGCATTCGATGGCGTGGCCGTCGGCGCGGATGTCGCCCTGGGCCAGCGGCAGGCCCTCGCCGGCGGCGATGCGCAGCTGCCATTCCACCAGGTCCAGCCCGGTGATGGCCTCGGTCACCGGGTGTTCCACTTGCAGCCGGGTGTTCACCTCCAGGAAGTAGAAGCAGCCATCCGGCGCCAGGATGAACTCGAAGGTGCCGGCGTTGCGGTAGCCTATCGCCTGGGCGCCGCGCACGGCGGCCGACAGCAGCGCCTCGCGGGTGTCGGCCGGCAGGCCGCAGGCGGGCGCCTCCTCCACGATTTTTTGGTGGCGGCGCTGCAGCGAGCATTCCCGCTCAAACAGGTGCACGGCCGCGCCTCGGCCGTCGCCGAAGATCTGCACCTCCAGGTGGCGCGGCTGGGAGACGTAGCGCTCCACCAGCAGCCGGCCGTCGCCAAAGCTGGAACGGCCGATGCGCACGGCGGCGTCCACCGCCTCGCGCAGCCCGGCCTCGCTCCACACCACCTGCATGCCCTTGCCGCCGCCGCCGGCAGACGGCTTGAGTATCACCGGATAGCCGATCTCGGCGCAGGTCTCCTGGATCAGGCCGTAGGATTCGGTGGCCTCCGGCGAGCCAGGCAGCACCGGCACGCCGGCGGCCTCCATCAGCTGGCGCGCGCGGGCCTTGTCGCCCATCTGGACGATGGTGTCCGCGTCCGGGCCGATGAAGACCAGGCCGGCCTCGGCCACCGCGCGGGCGAAGCCGGCGTTCTCCGACAGGAAACCGTAGCCGGGGTGGATGGCCTCGCTGCCGCTGAGCAGCGCGGCGTCTATGATGGCCTGGCCGTTCAGATAGCTCGCGCTGGCCGGGGCCTCGCCTATCCATTCGCGCGCGACGGCGCCCTGCAGATGGTCGGCTCCGGCGTCGGCGCTGGAGTGGACGGCGACAAACTCTATGCCCAGCCGCTGGCAGCTGCGGGCGATGCGGCGGGCGATCTCGCCGCGGTTGGCGATCAAAATTCGTTTGAACATGGGCTACATCCTGAAGACGCCAAAACGGGTTTCGCGGGCGGGAGTGGCGGCAGCCAGCGCCAGGCTGAGCGCCAGCCACTCTCGGGTTTGTGCGGGGTCGACGATGGCGTCCACCCACAGCCGGGAGGCGACGTACAGCGCCTGGCCCTGCCGTTCGTAGGCCTCGCGTATCGGCCGCTTGAAGGTCTCCTCCTCTTCCGCCGTCCAGCTCTTGCCCTGCTTTTCCAACTGCTCGGCGCGGATCAGCGCCAGCACGGTGGCAGCCTGCTCGCCGCCCACCACCGTGGTCTTGGCGTTGGGCCACATCGCCATCAGCTGCGGGCCGATGGAGCGGCCGCACATCGCCAGATTGCCGGCGCCGTAGCTGCCGCCTATCAGGATGCTGAACTTGGGCACGCGGGCGCAGGAGGCGGCGTTGACCATCTTGGCGCCGTGCTTGGCGATGCCGCCGGCCTCGTACTCCGCGCCCACCATGAAGCCGTTGATATTGTGCAAAAACAGCAGCGGAATGCCGCGCTGGGAGCATATTTCGATGAAGTTGGCCGCTTTTTGCGCGCTCTCCGAGAACAGCACCCCATCGTTGATCAGTACGCCCACCGGGTAGCCGCCGATATGGCCGGTACCGCACAGAATGCTGGTGCCGAAGCGGGCGCGGTACTCGACAAAGGCCGAATCGTCCAGCAGCCGGGCCAGGATTTCACGCGCCGGAATGTGCTCGCGCGGATTGGCGCTGATGATGCCTGGCAGCTCGGCGGGATCGTGGCGCGGCGGCAGCGGCGCCTGCGGCGGCGCGTATTGCTTGCCGACGCCGCGGCGGGCGACGATGTCGCGCAGCAGCTGGATGGCGTGCTCGTCGCTGAGCGCGTAATGGTCGGCCACGCCGCTGTCGCGGGTGTGGACGTCGGCGCCGCCCAGCGTCTCGGCGTCGACGATGACGCCGGTGGCCGCGCGCACCAGTTGCGGGCCGCCGAGGAAGATGGAGCCGTTGCCGCGCACGATGATGGTTTCGTCGCTCATCGCCGGGATGTAGGCGCCGCCGGCGGTGCATGAGCCGAGCACGGCCGAGATTTGTGGCAGCCCCAGCGCCGACATCTCGGCGATATTGCGGAAGATGCGGCCGAAATGGTGCTCGTCCGGAAAGATTTCTTCCTGCAGCGGCAGGTAGACGCCGCCGGAATCAACCAGGTACAGGCAGGGCAGGCCCAGCTCGCGCGCGATGTCCTGGGTGCGCAGATGCTTGCGCAGCGTCAGCGGATAGTAGGTGCCGCCCTTGACCGAGGCGTCGTTGGCGAACACCGCCACCGCGTGGCCGGAGACGATGCCGATGCCGGTGACGATGCCGGCGCAGGGCACCGCGTGGTCGTAGACCTGGTGGCCAGCCAACTGGCCTATCTCCAGAAACGGTGTGCCGGGGTCCAGCAACAGCGACAGCCGCTCGCGCGGGGACAGCTTGCCCTTGGCCGCCTGCTTGGCGCGGGCCTCGGCGCCGCCGCCCTGCAAGGCGGCGTCGCGGGCGGCGGCGATCTGCCCGCGCAGCAGGCTATAGGCCGCCATATTGCGCTCATAGGCCTCGCCGCTGGCAGGGAGGCGCGATTCGATTCGAGACATATCCGATTCCTTACGTCAGGCCGCGCGCAGGCGCGCCTGGAACAAAACTTGCAGAAGAGTGATCAGGCCGAGCGCGGCCACCGCCAGCGTCCAGGCGCCATTGTGGTGCAGCAGCACCGAGGCGGTGGCGGCGATGCCAGCCAGGCCTTGCTGCAGGAAGCCGCACAGCGCCATCGCGTGGGCGCCGTGGTCCTTGGCGTCGCTGACTGCGGTGGCCATACTGTTGGGGAACAGCACCGCCTGGCCGAAAATGGTCAGGCAATACAGGCCGATGAACAGCAACAGGCCGGGCCTGGCCTGCAGCACGCCCAGGTGCCAGCACAGCAGCATGGCGACGGTGGCCGCGGCCATCAGCAGCGCGCCGGTCCGCATCAGCTTCTTGCCGCCCAGCTTGGCGACGGTGCGGTTGACCACCATCGCGCCGCTGAAATAGGCCAGGCCTATCAGCAGGCCGACGTTGCCGAAGCTAGCCACCGCCAGGCCGAAGTGCTCCTGGAACACGAAGGGGCTGACTTCCTGCAGCGTCACCGTGGTGGCGAAGCCCAGGCCGCCGGCGCAGGCCGGCAGCACAAAGCCAGGCCGGCGCAGGATCTGCCAGTAGGGGCTGCCGCCGTGGCGCGCGGCCGCCGGCCGGCCGCCTTGCAGCGGCAGGCTCATGCTCAGCAGCGCGGCCAGGGTGCCGGTGGCAGCCATCAGCACGAAGCCCACCTGCCAGTGGCTGTATTCGCCGATCAGCCCGCCGATGAACTGGCCGCCGCCCAGCGCCGTGATGAAGGCGATGGACAGCACCGACAGCCGGCGCGCCAGCTCGTCGCCGCTCCAGTTGTCGCGGACGATGATGCGGGCGATGATGGCAGCGCCGCCGGCGGCGATGCCCTGCAGCACCCGCAGCGCCAGCAGCTCGGCGGCGCTGCCGACGGCAGCCAGCAGCGCGCTGCACAGCACGAACAGCGCCAGCGAAACCAGCAGCGGGCCGCGGCGGCCCCAGCGGTCGGCGGCCGATCCCCAGAACAGCACCGGCAGCGCGGCGCCGACGACGAAGCCGGAGATAGACATCTCCACCAGGCTCTGGCTCATTGCCAGCTCGCGCATCACCGCCGGCAGCGACGGCAGGTAGACGGTGGTGGCCATCTGCGCCATGAACACGATCAGGCAGCACAACACCATCACCCGCGCGGCCGGACGCGCCGCCTCCCGCGGGGCGACGGCGGTCTGAGCGGACGCCTTACTCATGACTGGCTCGCAGCTGCTTCAGGCAAGCGCCGAAGCGCTCGATCTCCGCCGCAGTCATATTGGCGCGGATCATGATGCGCAGGCCGGCGCGGCCCTTGGCGATCACCGGGAAGAAGATGGGCGAGGTGTAATAACCGTCTTCCAGCAGGCTCTTGGCATACAGGATGGTGCGCTCTTCCGAGCCGATGGAGACGAAGCGGATCGGCAGCGGATCGCCGCTGTTTTCCGATTCCACGTGCTGGTCGAACAGGCGGATATTGTCCTGCAGCTTTTGCTGCAGCGCCGGCAGCTCGGCGGACTTGTGCACAGCCACCGACTCGATGATGGCGCCCAGACCGGCAGTATTGATGCGCTGCGACCAGGTAACCGGGCCGCCGAAGCGAGTGGCCAGCTTGCGGCGCTCGGCGTCGCCGCGCGGCCCCAGGAAGATGGCGCCGCCGGAGGCGCCGAAACCCTTGTTCAGCGAGGTGACGATCAGCGTGCGGTCATTGATCGCGCCCATCTCCTCCAGCACCAGGCCGCGGCCCAGATGGCCCAGCGTGGACAGGCCGTGCGCCTCGTCGAAGAACAGGAACAGGCCGTACTTGTCCTGCAGCGCCAGCAGCTCTTTCACCGGCGCCATGCCACCGGTGCTGTAAACGCCGTCGGCAACATAGGCAACGCGGGCATGCGTCTTGCACAGGTCTTCCAGCGCGTTCAGATCGTTGTGCCGTATGGTTTGGATCTCGGTCTCGTCGGCGCAGATCGGCTTCATCATGTTCAGGCAGAAGTGGGCGTTCTTGTCGAACACCATCAGCGGCGCCACGTCGCCGGTCAGGGCGCCGGAAGCCAGCAACGGCAGCGTGGCGGCGGCCGCGGCGGCGCAGGACGGCACCGTCAGCGTCTCGGCATCCACCAGGCTGGCCAGCGCCTCTTCCGCCTGCTGCAGGATGTCGAACTGTACCCGGATACGCGAGATGGAGGTGTTGAGCGAGCCGGTGTTAATCACCGCGTCCGCCGCGGCGCGCAGGATGGCCGGGTGAGAGTCCAGCCCCAGGTAGGAGTAGGACGACATATTGGTGAATTGCCGGCCGCTGGCCACCGCCTCATGACGGCCGTTGCCCAAGTTGCGGGTGGCGATATTGGCCATGCCGGCCGCGGTGGTGACATCCCAGAAGCTGTTGCTCAGCTGGATGGCCTTTTTGATATTGGTGTATTGATGCATCGTCTGTAGCCCCATCTTGTGTTGATTGAAACGATTTGCGCTTCCCGCGCTGCCCTTATGCGCGGCCGCTGCGAAAAGGCCTGCCCCCGGATCTGATGTCGGGTGGCATATGAATTGCTCTTATATTACTTAAAAATAAAATACTTCATAGAACTATACCGAATGCATATTATCAGCATGCAAGCAGAAATTAAAGCGAACGTATGATTTTTGGCATAGCTTCGTTGGAGTGAGCGCAACAGGACGCGCGTGGCCGGCCATCTGGCGGCAAGATGCGGGAATCAGGCAGGTGAGAACGCCAGGCAGTGGAATGCCGACGAGGCCGTGGCGCGGCTTGAGGAGGGACAGGCCGGCAAGCTGGCAGCCTGCGCCAAGCGTTTTTCACCAAAACCATGTGCAACCACCGCCAGCAAAAGTCACTCCCCGGCAGCCTTGCCCTGGATAGCTGCAAACTCGTCCGCGGCTGGATGCAAGACCGCACAGACAAAATGCTGATGCTGGCGGATGGCTATCAGATTTACGCCATTGCGCTTGGCGACAAGATTCGACTAATAGACACCTCCACGATCAATGTGGATTGCAAGACTGGAGTTGACCCCATTCCGTGGGCACATCATTGTTTGTGTTCAAGGAGCCCAAGATGTCTAAAGTCCGACCGCCTTACCCCGCCGCATTCCGTCAGCAGACAGTCGAGCTCGTTCAGGCGGGACGCTCTCCCGCCGAGCTTTCCGTGAGTTCGGCGTTACCGCCCAGTCCATCATCAACTGGATTGGCCAGGCTGCCGTTGATGCCGGCAAACCTCTGCCCGGCAAGGACCGCCTGATCACGGCCGAACGCGAAGAGTTGGTGCGGCTGCGCAAGCAACTACGCCAAGTCCAGATGGAGCGCGATATCCTGGCAAAGGCTACCGCCTGGTTTGCCGGTCGCAGCGACGCGACCACCAACAAGTCTTCCGACTCGTAATGGCAAATCAAGCCAATTTCCCCGTGCGCGCCATGTGCCGCACTCTTGGCGTCTCCGCCAGCGGTTTCTATGCCTGGCGTGAGCGCCCACCTGCTGCTCGTAGCATCGCCAATGCCGTCATGACCGAACGCATCCGTCAAATTCATCGGGACGCCTACCCGTCTTACGGCATGCCGCGCGTGCGTGCGTGCTGAATTGCTGGAACAGGGCGTCTGTATCAGTCGGCAGCGCGTGGCATGTCTCATGCGTGACGCGGGCATTCGTGGCATCAGCAAACGACGTGGCTTTACCGTGACGACCCGGCGCGACAAGCGCCAGGCAGCAGCCAACGATCTGGTCAATCGGCGCTTCCACGCCAGCAGACCCAATCAGTTGTGGGTGGCGGATATGACCTATGTGCCGACCTGGGCCGGCTTCTTGTATCTGGCGGTGGTCATCTCTGGAGCCATCATGTCGTCGGTTGGGCCATGGGAGAGCATATGACCACTGACCTGGTGTTGATGGCGTTGAACATGGCGCTGGAGCAATGCAGGCCTGGTGGCGTCATTCACCACTTGGACCAGGGTAGTCAATACACAAGCTTGGTTTTCGGCGAGCGCTGCCGGCAGATGAAGGTACGACCTTCAATGGGAACGGCAGGAGACGCCTACGGCAATGCGATGGCGGAGAGTTTCTTTGCCAGTCTGGAAGGTGAGCTGATTGAGCGTAACAGCTTCCGCAGCAAGGCAGAGGCGCGGATGGCGGTGTTTACCTGGATTGAGGGTTGGTACAACCCCAGACGCCGCCATAGTGGTCTGGGCTATCTCTCGCCGATGAACTTCGAAAGAAGCTGCGCCGCGCTGTTTGATGTGACAGATGAGGTCAATGCAGAGGTGACGAGAGCCTGAAATGATTTGAAAATCAAACCACCAACCGTTCATGGAGTTGGGTCAACTTCATACCTATTTACCCGACGACGCTTGGTATCGGAAGTCTTCCGGCAACCTCCCCCTCATCTGCCCTTTTTACCATTCCCTTCTTTGGACCAGACGCCAGGCGGCCACCCGTCCTTCTACCATCCTCGACGCAGCACACAGCAAAAACATGGATCGGAATTCGCTCAGGAGACCGAGATGAAAAACCTAGGCAAACGATTCACGCTGGCGGTATCGGTGTGGATCATGCTGGCCAATGTTCAAGCGGCAAGCGCACAGGATTGCCCAAGCTGGACATCCGGCGTCATGTACCGGCAAGGAGAACAGGTGCTATATCTGTCGCGCGCCTTTACCGCCTTGCGCGATCACACAACGCCCACTGGGGCCAACTGGAATCCGCTAGACGCCACGTCGCTATGGCGCCATGGCGGGCAGTGCGCCAATGCCCTGCCGCACCCCTGCGGCGCCAACTGGCGCGAGGGGCAGGTGTATCTGGCTGGAGACGTGGCCAAATACCAAAACCAGCCCTACACCGCGCTCGCCAATCATTTGGCCCGGGTCGGCGCCAACTGAAATCCCGCCCAGGCCCCATCGTTGTGGCGGGCTGGCGGCATGTGCCAGCCTGTGGCTCTGGCGCTGGACGAAATCGCCAGCCCATCCAGCCTGTTCAGCTTCCATCTTCCCGCTGGCGACACTGCGCTGAAGATTGAGCAGGTATCCGGCCCCGCCTTGCTGTCTGTTCACCCCCAAAGCGGCAGCAAGGTCAATCTGATAACCGGGCCGGACAGTGGCAAACAGGAAATAGTCAGGTTGCGGATACAAGGACGACAGCGACAATATCTGGCGAGCTTCGGCCAGCTCACCCTAATCGGCCAGAGTCACGATTCGATGCTAGAGCCGGACGAAGGCGGCAAAATGGATGATCTTTCGGATCTCGCCGTCCTGCCATCCGCCACCACGCTGGGGACGACGCTGTCGGATCAGGCCGGCCCGCAGACCATCGCCCTGCGCTCGCCCAGCAACCGCCGGCTATCGTCCTTGCTCGCCACGCTGGACAATGGCAAAGACGCATTTGATCTGGGCGAGCACATCGCCCTGCAAGGCAATGGCCAGATCACGCTGCACACCGCCAAACTCAAACCGCTGCTGCTCCCCGGCCGCCTGCATGAGCTTTTCCTGTCCGGCTGGGATAGCCAGGGTTTGGGTTTGGTCATCGTGGCTAGCGCTCAGGAAAACGTCACGGAACAGCAGGAAAAAGAAGTCTCCATTCCCGTAGGCGTCAACAAAATCAACATCCAGGCCATAGTGCATACCAACGAATACCCGGACTACAGCTCCTCGCCTGGCAACCAGTTCAACAACTCCTGGCGTTACTGGTGGACATGCGCTGGCCAGCAATACCATCAGGCGGGACAGGTAAACAACAGCCACAGCAATAGAACCGTACGGCAATTCAGCCATAACCTGTCCCTGGATCCTAAACGCACCGCGCCGGCTCTGTGCCGGATAGGGGCTGCGGCGGTCAATATCGGCGATAGCATCGTCACCACCAGCGTCCACGTCCAGATTCAAGGCGAGCGTTTTTCCATCGACAAGTTTGAATACAAGAATGGGCTTTGGCTTGACGATTCCCGCGGCGGCAACCAGCACTACAACATGAGCCTGCCGACCCAACTGGGCCCGCAATTCGGCATCAAACGCCCCTGGGCCATGGAAATAACATATAGCCCCGCGGATACGCCCATTCGCAAAGTCGGACTGGATCTGCGCTATGACGGCAAACGTCTGCCGCTCACCAAAGATGCTTCCTTCTCCCTAAGCCGTCCCGGCCTGCTGAAAGTCAGCTACGCGGCTACCCAGCCTTTGCCGCTGCAACCCGTTGCCGGCCTCGCCCAGCTGGAAGCCGTCCTGTACTCGGACACGGATGGGGTTGAGCACAGCACGCAGCCGCAGGCGATGGCATTCCCGCTCACACGCAAAGACGCATTCCAGCCGCTGTTTGAAATCCGCAATGTGCTCAACCTGCCGGAAAACCGCCGTTATGGCCCCCGCGACGATGCGACAGGCGGAGATGGCTGGCTGCGCAACGACATGCTGAACCTGCTGGGCGCGCCCCCCATTCTTCCTCTGCTGGGTGACATTTCCGGCGAGCATGGCTGGCAGGATGCGGCTGGCAAAGCCATGGGAGCGCATAGCACGCACAAAGGCGGCTACGACGCCGACTTGCGCTATTGGGACGAAAACGGCCGCTGGGATGGGCCGATGCGCGGCGACAGCAATGGGGAGGAAATCGCACGCGTGGTGCAGGCCGCCAGGGCGGAGGTGAAAAACGGCGCTCCCGCGCAGCCCAATCTGAACCGGCTGGTCAACTGGGTCCGCTGGAACCGCAGCCAATTGAGCGCGCTGGAAAGCCGGCTCGGCCCGCAACTGCGCAAAATATATGTCGGCGACACAATCTGGTTTGCCCGGCCCTTACTGGAAGGGCGCTTCCCGGATAGCGTTGACATTCCGCTGCCGGGCGCGAATACGCCAAACAACATTCTGGGGCCTTGGCCCAACAAGTCAGCCAAGATCGTACCCACGGCAAACCACAATCATCACTTCCATATTCGGCTAGTCCCCTAGCCAGCAAAAAACCGGCATCGCGAAACCGCCCACCCGGCCGAATGACAGGGTGGGCTTTTCTTGAATTCGAAAACGAGCGTGGAAAACTCGCTGCCACCGCATCATCCAAACAGATGCGGGCACGCGGCATGACCGTCCGCCTCACAGAAATTGCCAGCACCCCCGCGGCTGACCGCGCCCGCCGACGAATCGCCCAAGTGCGCGGTAGTCGCCTTGCGTTCGCATGCCTAGTCCAGCACCCAGCGGCCATCCACCAGGCGCGTGTTCCAGCCGGCGTGGTCGGCGTGCGGGTGGGTCAGCAGCACATGGTTCACCTCGCCCGGCTGGATGCCCAGCATCGCGAGACGCTCCAGAAACGGCGTGGGCAAGCGGTGGAACATGGCGCTGAATGGCCGCTCTTTGCCATTGCCCAGACCGGTATCGATCAGGAACACCTTGCCGCCCAGCTCCACCACCCAGACGTGCACGCTCAAGCGTGTGATTTCCAACAGACTCCTTGGACGTAAAAAAGTCCAGGTCAGCAACATAGAACAATGGCATTCAGGTGTGTAAAGTATTCCTTTTGCTCAGGCAAACACATCTCAATACATCACTCCATGGAAAGGACAGGTCAAGCCGTCCTGGCAGGAGTGAAACAGCAAGGCGCGGCAGAATACATGGCACTCTCTTTAGCAGACAAAGTACTGCGCTATTGGCATAGCATTGAATTTTTCACTCATTTTGATTTGGAAAACACCATAGACGAGGCCAGGGAAAGCAAACGGCCGGAATTTCATCTGGATAGCCACGCGATACTGGACAATTGTTGGCAGCGATACCAGCAACGAAAATGGGATGTGTATCTGGCGGTTTTCGATACAGGACATGCCTGCCGCCAAGTCGCGGAACTGGTTAACGGCATGGATATCAGCAAGCTGATCCGACAGCGCGATGAGGAGATGGAGCCTGAAGGCCGGACTTGTTTTGCCAAGCTGCCGATCAGCTCAGACGGCGTGCCAAATTTCAAGAACCTCAGCGTTTCCACCCTGCCTTGGGCGCTGGGGAAATTGCTCCAAGGCGAGCTGGGCTCGCTATGCGCGGAAAGCTTTGAGCAGGCTGTCGAGGATTTGCGCCACCAGCTGGCATCCAGCTGGTCCTGCCTGGAAGAGCCTGAGTTCACAGCAGACTACCTGCAACAACTGGTGGCCATTGTGCGGCAATGGGCGGGAGATCCCGTAACGCTAACTTCTCCGGCCTGGATAGATATAACCGGCAAGCCGGAAAAAAAAGCGGCTTCCAGCCATGAGGCGCCGCCGCCGGGGAAAAGCGACACGGATGATGCGAATGAGGAAAACCTCCCCGTTCCCGACGAGCTGCCCATCCTCAACAGCTTCTATTTTCATGACCTGGTCTTTGCCCAAACGTCATTGCAACGCCAGCAGGCGCCAAATCCGCTCGAAACCTACTTGCGGTCCGAGGCCGTGCCCAAACTGGACCTGGAAAGCCCCGCAGGGGAAGCCCATATCCGCAACAGCCTGGATCCGCAAAACTTCAATGCCGGACGCTGGCCGTCCTCCCCCCATTTACTGCAATCCTTGATGCAGCAGTTTGCCATGAACAAACTGCTGGCCTTGCCTATCGGCGGGATCATGTCTGTCAACGGCCCGCCAGGCACCGGAAAAACGACTCTGCTGCGCGACCTGATTGCCGATCTCATCATCCAGCGCGCAACGGCAATGAGCAAACTGCACAAGGCGGCGGATGGCGTCAGCCACCAAACAGCGGCCATTGTCTTTGGCAACGGCACACAGCACACCATCCCGCTGCTGATCCCCGCACTGACCGGCTACGAAATAGTCGTCTGCTCCACCAATAATGGCGCAGTGGAAAACCTCTCACTGGAGCTGCCGCAACAAGAGGCGCTGGCGGAACCCTACCGCACAAGCCTGCAATACTTCCAGCCCGTTGCCACCAAATACGCCGGCACCCAGAAAAACCTTGCCTGGAAAACGCCAGCCAAGCCGGTATGGGGATTGATTTCCGCCGCGCTGGGCAACTCGGCCAATCGCAAACGCTTTGGCGATATCTTTGGTTATCGCGCCATTCAGCCCGACCAGAAGCCCGCCGAGCAGTTTCTGTCAAAAATCAAAGTAAACATGGATAGCTGGGAAGCGGAAGGAGCAATGAGCTTTTGGCGTTTCCGTGAAACCGCCGGCAAATCGGCGCCAAACTTTTACCAAGCCAAACAACGCTTTAAACACGCCAAGCAACAATACGAGACATATCTGGAATCGCTCTCCCAGCTTCGCCGACAATGGCTGGAGATCCTGCAGCTCTGGGAAAGCATAAGCCGAGACCTCATCTCCTTGCCCCCCTTGAACGCCGATGAGGAAAGCCGAGTCTTGCTGAGCGAACTCGATTTGCAAATCCATGCGCTGGCCAATAGGCAAATGCAACAGGAGCAGACACTGGGACCCAGATGGCTGCGCTGGCTATTCAAATGGCTACGCCAAGCGGAGTATCGGCAATGGCTGACCACCAAACACCAGGCCACGCAAATAAAGGCGCTGCATGCCGCATTGCGCCTGCTACAACGCCTGCAGGAAAAATGCGGGCCGGTGCAACTGTGCGATGGCAAGCCACTGGATAGCGCGCGCAACCAGGAAAAAACCTTTTGGCAAGGCTCCGCATACAACCAGCGCCGCAGTGAACTCTTTATCGCCGCGATGGAGCTGCATCAGGCATTTGTGCTGGAGGCCACCAGTACTACAACCCTGTTCGCCATGAACAGCCTGCTCAGTAAACGGATAAGTTCGGGGCCAGCTATCGCGCTGTGGCAATGGTTTTTCCTGCTGACACCGGTAGTATCCAGCACCTTTGCCTCCGTCCGGCGCCAATTCCGTGGCGTGGATGCCGGCAGCCTGGGTTGGCTGGTGGTGGACGAAGCGGGCCAGGCCGTGCCGCAAGCGGCAGTTGGCGCCATTCTTCGTTCCCAACGCACGGTGGTGGTGGGTGACCCGCTGCAAATTGAGCCGGTCGTCACCATGCCCAGCAAACTGGTAGACAAGTTGGGCGAGTATTGGCTGCAAGATCAAGCCCGCCATTACGCTGTCAACCTGCAATCGGTGCAAACCCTGGCAGACCGCGCGCATGGCTACGGCGTCAGACACCCCCATCAGGAAGACCAATTTATCGGTATCCCTCTGGTGGTGCACCGCCGCTGCGATAATCCGATGTTCGAAATCGCCAACACCATCGCCTACCGCAATCGCATGAAACACGGCAAACCGGGAAAGATTAGCCCGCATCCAATACTTGGTCTTAGCGACTGGTGGAGCGTGCCGGGCCACGCCACCGAAAGCAAATACGTGGCCGAGCAAGGTGAACGCGTGTTTGCCGCGCTGATCAAGCTTTATCTGGCAGAGGTAGCGCAAGGCAAAAACACTTTACCGGATGTCTATGTGATCACTCCATTTCGGGAGGTGAAGAATGGCCTGCTCAGGCTGCTGCTAGACAAAAAGCAATGGCAGCAACGCCTGAGCAAACATAATCTGCCGCCGCCATCCAAGCTATCGGACTGGCGCAACAATATCGGCACCGTGCATACCTTTCAAGGCAAGGAAGCAGACATCGTTCTGTTTGTCTTGGGATGCGACCAAACCCGCATGGGAGCAGTCGCCTGGGCCGCCAGCCAACCCAATCTACTGAATGTGGCGCTTACCCGGGCCAAAAAACACTGCTATATCATTGGCGACAAGACATTATGGAGCGGCCAGCGTTACTTTGACGTCGCTGCTGCCAAGCTGGCCAAGGCAGCCACTCAAGTACCTGTAGCGGCCAACGTCAGTGGCTAAGTTCGCCATTTTCGCCCTTGCATTCGGCCCGCCCCTGATGACCTTGCGAGATCGCCCAGACAAGGCCGGGGTCACGGCAAAAACTGCAACAATCGCCAACAAAGACCTGGCCGCGCAGGCGAAAAACCAGGACAGCGGCGTGAACCGTTGCCCTGGTTTTTTTGTCGCCGCGCAGCCTTGACCCCTGCGGGTTTACAGCCTGAACCGCCCGATCAGCGACTCCAGCTCCTCGCCCAGCCGCGCCAGCGCCACGGTGGCCTGCTGCGCCTGGTGGATGGAGCCGTCGGTCTGCAGCAGCATGGTGTGGATGTTTTCGATATGGCGGGCGATTTCCTGGCTGGCGCTGGACTGCTCGGCGGTGGAGGCGGCGATGTCGCCCACCGACTGCACCACTTGCTGCGCGTGGCCGCTGATTTGCTGGATGGATTGCGAGGATTCGCCGGCCAGCCGCACGCCCTGGTCCACCTGCTGCAACACGCCGCCCATGCTGTCGGACGCCTGGGAGGTGTCCTGCTGGATGGTCTGGATCACGCCGGAGATTTCCAGCGTGGCCTTGGCGGTGCGTTCCGCCAGCTTGCGCACTTCGTCGGCCACCACCGCGAAGCCGCGCCCCTGTTCGCCGGCGCGCGCCGCCTCGATGGCGGCGTTGAGCGCCAGCAAATTGGTCTGGTCGGCAATGTCGCGGATCACCGACACGATGCCGGAAATCTGGTCCGAGCGCTGCTGCATGCCGCCCAGCACCTCGGCCAGCGTGCGCACGGTACCCGCGATGCGCCCGATCTCCTGCGCGGTGGCGTCGACATTGGCGGCGGCCTGGCCGGACAGGGCGTCGGCCTCGCGCGCGCGCTGTTCCGCCAGCCGCGCCGATTCGGCGATGTGGGTGACGCTTACCGATAGCTGCTCCACGCTGGCGGCGGTGGCGTTGGCGGCTTCGGCCTGGCGGGCGGAGCTGCCACGGATCTGGTCCACCTCGCCGGACAGCTGGCGCACCGAACCCAGCACGTCGCCGGCGTGGCGGCGCACTTCCAGCATCATGCCGCGCAAGGAGCCGGTGAAGGTGTTGAAGGCGCGGGCGGCCTGGCCGATCTCGTCGCGGCTGGCGATGGACAGCGCGCGGGTGAGGTCGCCGCTGCCGGAGGCCAGCTCGCTCATCGCCGATTGCAGCCGGCCTAGCGGGCGCAGCAGCTGGCTCAGCGTCGCGCCCAAGAGCAGCAGGATCAGCGCCAGAATGCCCAGGCTGATCAGCGCCGATTGCCAGCTGGCCGCGCGCACCGGAGCGAAGGCCTCGTCCAGCGGGATGGAGATGCGCACCGCCCACGGCATGCCGGCCTCGCCTATGCTGATGGGCATGATGAAGTGGCGGTAGCCGTTAGCGCTTTCGTATTCCGCCGGCTGGCCGTTCTTGATCGCCGCCTTGGCCTCGGCCGGCAGATCGGCCGCCGGCTTGCCGTTGAGCGCCGGCTCGCGGCCGGCTAGTTGCACGCCGCCGTTGGAATACAGGCTCATGAAGCCGTTCTGGTAGGGTTTGACCTTGGCCGCCATCTCCTGCAGATGGCCCAGCGCGATGTCGCAGCCGGCAACGCCCAGCACCTTGCCATTGAGGATCAGCGGGAAGGACAGCGTGCCCATCAGGATTTTCACGTCCGGGTCGACATAAGGTTCGGTTAGCATCGGCTTGCCGGTCTTGCGCGGTTCGGTGTAGTAGGCGCTTTCGTCTACGCCGTCGCTGCCCCACACCACGTCCACCTTGCCGCCCTTGCGGAACCAGTACACGCCGTAGCGGCCGGTGTGGTCGTTCTCCGGCTTGCCGGCCAGTTCCGCGTCGCGGCCGTCGAAAGCGTTGGGCTCCCAGTCCACCCAGTAACCCACCGCGTCCGGATTGTTGGGCAGCTGGCGGTGCACCACCTCGGACAGCAGCGAACGGCCGTTGGCCGGCAGCGCGGCCTTCACGCCCACCGCCGCCTCCGCCATCGCCTGGGCGGAGTCGTAGGTTTTGCCCAGCATCCGCTGCACCCGGCCGGCCTCGCTGTCCGCCAGCAGGCGGGCGTGGTCCAGCACGGCGTTTTCGGCATTGCGGTAGCTGTTGTAGATATTGGCGCCGGCCAGCACGGTAAAGCCGATCAGGATCAGCAGGCCGGAACCGGCCAATATCTTGCCTTTGATGGTGGTAATCATTCATCTCCCTTTGCCTGGCCAGGCGCCGCATGCGCGGCGGACGCGGACGGCAGATGCCAGCCCTGCCATATAGCATTTGCACGTTTCTTGATGGCGCGACCGTCTGACGGCATGCCCCAGCCCCGAAGGTAACGCAGCGCGCGCCGCGGCACAAAGGAAGGATTACCGCGACGGCCCGCCGGGGCCAGCTACCAACAGGCGCGCTTGAACAGGCTGAGCTGGTTGACGCGGAACAGCCGCGCCGGGCGCTGGCTGCCGCCCTGGAACTGGTCGGTGGCCAACAGGATGTCAGCCTGGTCGGCGGATTCGCCCGGATGGGCCTCCGCTACCTTGATCCCCAGCCGCGAGCGGAAGGTGCCGCGCGAAACCGTTTCGCCAAAAATCTGCTCGTATGTGCGCTGCAACTGGGTGAGGGTGAACAACTCCGGCAGCAGCCAACACGGCAGCGTGGAGTAGCTGGCCTTGTTGCGCACCCGCCGCACCGCCTCGCGGATCTGCTCCGCATGGTCGAAGGCCAGGTCCGGCAGGCCATCCACGTCATGGAAGTGGAACACCTCGTCACCGGCCTGGCGCAGCTCCTCGTAGGGCATCAGCGCCACATGAGAAATCGCCACCGACCAGCCGCGCGGATCGCGCTGAGGTCCGGCAAAGGTGCGCAACTGCTCCAGGTAACGCGGCTGCAATCCGGTTTTCTGTTTCAATACCCTGTAGGCAGTGGCTTCGATGGAACCGTCCTTGTCCACATGCACATAGCCGCCCGGCAAAGCCAGGCAATCCTGAAACGGCGCGCGGGCGCGCCGGTGCAGCGCCACCTGCAGCTTGCCCTGGTGCAGGGTGAGCAGGACGACGTCGACGCTGACATTCGGCGTGGTGCGCATGGAAACCTCGATATTGGACAGAGCTGCGGCATTTTCCCTCAGATAGTTGCAAAGTTCAACTAAGAGTGGATATACTGGCTCCTGTTAGTTGAAAATTACGACTAAGGGTGGAGAAATGATCACGATTTCGGTTTTGACCCAGGACGGCGGCCAGCGCGCTCTGCAGATGGATAGCCTGGTTTTCCCCGGCGGGGAGGTCCAGGTGACAGTGGAGCAGGGCGCGCCGGCGAGCGCGCTGCGCATCCACGCCCACCTGGACAGCTCGCAGACCATCATGACCCTGCTGATGGCCACCGACGCGCTGCGCCGCGCCTATCCCGGCCTGCCGCTGGATCTGTTCATGCCTTATGCGCCCTATGCCCGCCAGGACCGGGTGGCCAACCTGGGCGAGGCGCACGGCGCCAAGGTGTTCTGCAATTTGATCAACGCCCAGAGCTACCGCCGGGTGGTGATTCAGGACCCGCACAGCGATGTGGTGACCGCGCTGCTGGACCGGGTGGAAGTGGAAGATCCGCTGCCGGCGCTGCGCCGGGCGCTGGAAATCATCGGCCCGGCCACGCTGGTGGCGCCGGATGCCGGCGCGCGCAAGCGGGTGCAGAAGTTGGCGCAGCAGCTGGGCTGCCAGGCGGCCTTCGCCGACAAGATCCGCAATACCCACACCGGCACCATCACCGGCAGCGAACTGTCCGGCCCGCTGCCCGCGGGACCGCTGCTGATCGTCGACGACATCTGCGACGGCGGCCGCACCTTCACCGAGCTGGCCGCCGCCATCGCCGCGCGCCAGCAGCAAGAAGGCCTGGCTGCCCCGCTCTATCTGTATGTCACCCACGGCATCTTCAGCAAAGGGCTGGATCCGCTCTTGGCCCGCTTCCAGCAAGTCTTCGCCCGCAACGACTGGCGCGGCGACGCCCGCTGCCAGTTGGTCTGACATCCCATCTTCAGGAGAAAACGCATGCAAGCCGCAAACCAAGACAAGAACCAGCTGGTGCCGTTCAACCTGGCGGACTTCTACAAGACCGGCCACCCGTCGATGTATCCGCAGTCCACTACCCGGCTGGTGGCCAACTTCACGCCGCGCTCGGCCAAGTACGCGCCGGTGCTACCGCAGCTGTTCGACGACAAGGTGGTGTGGTTCGGCCTGCAGGGCTTCATCCAGCAATACCTGATCGACCTGTTCAACCGCGAATTCTTCCAGCGCCCGAAGGCGGACGCGGTACGCAAATACCAGCGCCGCATGGATACCGCGCTGGGACCGGGCGCAGTATCGGCCGCCCGCCTGGAAGCGCTGCACCAGCTAGGCTATCTGCCGCTGGAAATCCGCTCGCTGCCGGAAGGCTCGCGGGTGGACATCAAGGTGCCGCCCATCACCTTCAGCAACACCCACCCCCAGTTTCCGTGGATCGCGACTTATTTTGAAACCCTGTTCAGCTGCGAAAGCTGGAAACCGTCCACCGTGGCCACCATCGCTTTCGAATTCCGCAAGCTGCTGACCTACTTCGCCCGGCTCACCGGCGCGCCGCAGGACTTCGTCAACTGGCAGGGCCACGATTTCTCGATGCGCGGCATGAGCGGCGTGCACGACGCCATGCGCTGCGGCGCAGGCCACCTGCTGTCGTTCACCGGCAGCGACACCATCCCGGCGCTGGACTATCTGGAAGACTATTACGGCGCCGACGCCGACCGGGAGCTGGTAGGCGGCTCCATCCCGGCGTCGGAACATAGCGTGATGGCGCTGCGCATCCTGCTGACGCAGCAAAAGCTGGGCCGCATGCCCGTCCACTCAAGCCTGGATGACAAGGCGCTGCGCCGGCTGGCAGAGCGTGAAGTGGTGCGCGAATTCATCCGCCAGGACTACCCGTCAGGCATGGTGTCCATCGTCAGCGACACTTTCGATTTCTGGAACGTGGTCACCGTGATCGCCCGCGAATTGAAGGAGGACATCCTGGCGCGCGCGCCGGACGCGCTGGGCAACGCCAAAGTGGTGTTCCGTCCGGACTCCGGCGATCCGGTGAAAATCCTCACCGGCTACCGCGACGACGAGCTGCTGTTCGACGACGCCGGCAACTGCTCCGCGCGCGAGGATGGCCGCCGCGTCAGCGCCGCCGAGCGCAAAGGCGCGGTGGAATGCCTGTGGGACATCTTCGGCGGCAGCGTCACCGAGCAGGGTTACAAGGTGCTGGATAGCCACATCGGCCTGATCTACGGCGACTCCATCACCCTGCCGCGCGCCCGCGACATCCTGCTGCGCCTGGCCGCCAAGGGCTACGCCTCCAGTAATGTGGTGCTGGGCATAGGCAGCTACGTCTACGGCATGAATTCGCGCGACACCTTCGGCTACGCGCTGAAAGCCGTCTACGCCGAGGTGGACGGCGAAGCGGTGGACATCTACAAGGACCCGGCCACCGACGACGGCACCAAGAAGTCAGCCAAGGGACTGGTGCGGGTAGAGGAACAGGACGGCCGCTTCGTGCTGCTCCAGCAGCAAACGCCGGAGCAGGCTGCCGGCGGCGCGCTGCGGACGGTGTTCCGCGACGGCGAGCTGCTGCATGCTCAAACCCTGGCTGAAATCCGCCAGAGGCTGCAGGCCTCGTGGACCTGCCCTCCAGCAGGGTCGATCGCCTGGGAATAAACCCGCCAACGGCGGACCTTTGGCCAGATTCTGCCACTATAAAAAACCGGCTTCGCCTGCAGGCAGAGCCGGTTTTATCTTGCAACAGGCGGCTCAGGCTGGCTCCAGCTGCTCGCCGCTCTTCAGCCCAACCATGCCCGGCATGGGCCGATACAGCGCCTGCCGCAGGGCGGCGGCGGCATCGTCGAAGGCCGCGCCGGCCTCGTCCACGCAGCCGGCCAGATTGAAAAAACCATGGATCAGACCGGGATACCGGCGGTGCTGCGCCACGCCCCCTGCCGCCGCCAGCCTGTCGGCATAGGCTTCGCCCTCGTCTCGCAGCGGATCGAAACCGGCGGTCTGGATGTAGGCGGGCGGAGCGCCGGCCAGATCGGCGAAAATAGGCGATACCTGCGGATGGCGCAACTGGCCGCCTCCAGTGTAATGGCCCAGGCACCAGCGCATGGTGGGCCAATCCAGATAAAAACCGCGGGCAAAGCGCTGAACAGAAGGAAAACTGGCAGTACTGTCCACCACCGGATACCACAATATCTGGAAGCAGGGCCTGACCGGGTCGCTCCGCGTCGCCAGCGCGGCGACAGTGGCGAGATTGCCGCCGGCGCTGTCGCCGCCAACAGCCAGCCGCGCCGGGTCAACGTCCCAGCGCGCGCAGTTGGCCGCCACCGCGCGCAAGGCATCAACGGCGTCGTCGACGGCCGCTGGGAACGGATGCTCCGGCGCCAGGCGATAATCGATGGATACCACCTGGCAGGGGGTCGCGGCGGCAAGCGCGCGACAGGGCAAATCGTGCGAGTCGAGCGACCCCGCCACGAAGCCGCCGCCATGGTAGAACACCAATGTCGGCGCCGGTAGCGCCAGCCCCCCCGGACGATACAGCCGGGCGCGGATCGGACCGGCCGAACCATCCAGCTCAATGTCGCGGTGGCTGACCGAAGCGGGTACATCCTGAGCCAACAGGCCTCCCTCCCTCTCCAGCTGCCGCCTGGCGGCGGCCACGCCCATCCGATGCCAGGACCGCTTTCCACTTAGCCAGCGCAGCCTCAGCATCAGTTGCAACTGGCGGTTGAGCGGCGCACCATCCACCCGCCGTGGCCGGCCCGCCAGCAAGGCCAGCCATAGCGCCGGCAATCCCAGCGCGCGGCGCGCCGACGCCCGCTCCAGCCGTAGCAGCAGCGCTGCCACCACCCCGCTCATTGCGCCACTCCGGCGCATCGGCAAGCGGTGGGCATCAGTCCACCCGCATCGACAGCGGGTGGTTGTCGCCACCCGGTTCGGCGCGCAGCGCACGCCTGGCATAGTACGCAAATCCGGCCAGGGAACGCTTGCCCTGCAGTATCCAGTCGTGCGCTTCACGCGCCAGCTCCGGCTCCAGTTCGTGGATGCTGCCGGCCGCCTCGGCCAGCAATTGCAATTTGGCAGCGCGCTCGCACTGGATCGCCATCATGCAAGCCTCCTCCACCGAACCGCAGGCCACCACCAGGCCATGATGGGCCAGCAACGCAGCGCGCTTGCTCCCCAGCACCGCGCTGATGATTTCTCCCTCGCTGTTGCCCACCGGCACGCCGGGCCACTTGGCCAGAAAGGCGACATCGTCATACAACATGCAGGCGTCCATGTGCGCCACCCTGAGCGGCCGCCCCAGCATCGACAACGCAGACACATGAACCGGGTGGGTGTGGATGATGCACTGCACGTCGGGGCGGGCCCGATAGATCCAGCTATGGAAGCGGTTGGCGGGATTGGGCATGCCCCGGCCTTCCAGCACCTCCAGGTCGGCGTCCACCTGCAGCAAATTCCCGGCCGAAATCTCGTCGAAGCCCAGCCCCAGCCGCTGAGTGTAGTAAGCGCCCGGCTGCTCCGCTCTCGCGGTTATCTGCCCGGCGAGACCGGAATCGTGCCCCTGGGCGAACAGGATGCGACAGGTCAGCGCCACCCTTTCGCGCAAGGTCCAGCTCCCCGCCGTCAGATGCTGCTGCATTTGCCCCTTGGCCCGGTCTATCAATTGCTGCTTGTCCATTGCCATGGTATCCACCATGAGTCTCCTTAATGATTCGGGTAGAAAGGCGTCGGCAGATCCGGAAGCCGCGCCCGGCCGCGACGAGCCCGGGCGGGCGCCTCCCCCATCAGGCCATCGCCGCTTGCGCGCGCTCCTGATAGGCCTCTTCGATGGAACTGAAGAAGTCCAGACGCGCGTCCACCAAGCTCATCCCTGCCGACAACATCACGTCGATCTGCTCCGGAGTCGAGCTGGCGATATCCAGCATGATTTCGCGTATGGTGTCGGCATGGCCGTCGTCGCATTCGACATGGATATGGAAGAACTCGATATCGCGCCGGATAGCGCCCTGCGCCTCGAAGCCACGAATGATTTCGCCATACATCACCGGCACTAGGCCTTCCGCACCCAGACACAACGCGCCCAAGCCAGCCGCCGGATTCAGGTTGCGGCAATGCAGGAACATGCTGTCTATCAAACGGCGGGTTCCGGCCAGCGGCTGAGCGCCGTCCAGCGACAACGAATAGTGTTCCAGCATCTCCCGATAGATAAGATGGTGTGGGCGCGGACTGTTCGGCGCCAGCCCCAGCTCCTCGAACAGGTTTTCCGCCAGTTCCAACACTTCTTCGTTGCTGGGCAGATTGGCCATCATCGCGCACAGGTAGCGCGTGAAGTAGGCGCTATACAGCCCCTGCTGCACCAGGAATATCTTCAACTCGTCCAGGGAAACTTCGCCAGAACGACAGCGTTTCAGGAAGGAGTGTGACCGGATGCGTTCGATCAATTGCTCCTTGGTCGATTCAAACAGCGCCAGTTGCATGTCCATAGAGTTTGCTCCAAAACCAAGATTGAGAAGGTCCTTTCAGACCGATCGGATAATGAGGCCGCTTACCGTTGCGGCGATGGCACAACGTGTCCGGTCGGTGGCCGGCCGCCTCTGCTAGCCCAGGCGTACATGGGGCGATACGCCACCTCGGGATGGAATCCTTAAATCACAATTAAATGTGATTAACTTCGTCGAAAAATAATCAAAATACTAATTTCAATCGATAAAATCGTAACAAAAACAAGTAGAGTAGATTATTTCTCACCTCCAACCATCCAATTTGGATTTATGTCTTTAACATAACTTACATTTGTCATTGCCCGGCATAGCTGCCAGACTTTCGAGGCGAAAACAAGCCATACCCAAATTGTTCCTTTGTCATTGAATCCGCAGTTGAAAGTCAGAGAAGGTTCTATGCACCCGCAAGACCATGTCATCCGTGCTTTGCCCGACCTGCTGTCGGCCGTCACAATCGAACAAATCAAGCACCGCTGCCAGCAACTGGTTTCCAACATCGGCCTTGACTTCTTCCTGATCGGAATCGAAACCTCGCCTGGCGAGGGACTGTCGCCCAGGGTGGAAACCAACTACCCGTCCGCCTGGATGGAGCGCTACGCCCGCTTGCAATGGGTGGACCACGACCCCGTGGTGCGGCATTGCCGCCAGTCCGCGGTGCCGCTGATCTGGCACCGCGGCTGCTTCGAGGACAGCGCCTCCCAGCACCTGTTCGAGGAGGCGTCGGCCTACGGCGTTTCCGCGGGAGTGGCCACGTCGCTGCGCGGCGTTGGACGCAGCCATCCGATGATGATGTCGGTGGCATGCGACGCCCGAGCCGACCCGCAAACCGACAGCTGGCTGCAAACCCTGACGCCGACCGTGCATCTGCTGTGCTCGTACGCCTACGAGGCGATCTGCCGGATCGATGAATCGCACGCCGCCGTGCAGGTCAGTCTGACCCAGCGCGAGAACGAATGCCTGCACTGGGCCGCCGCCGGGAAAACCTCCTGGGAAACCTCCCGCATCCTGCGCTGCTCCGAATCCACCGTGAATTTTCATATTCGCAACATCATCAATAAATTGAACGTGTCCAATCGCCGCCAGGCTGTCGCCCGCGCGCTGGCAATCGGCCTGATTTCCGCCTGAATCAGCCCGCCAGCACCGCCCCGGCGGTAGCCTCCGGATGGGTGACCAGACTCTGCAGTTCCTGACGCTTGAGCTTGCCGCTCGGAGTGGTGGCGATATCGGCCACCAGTTCAATGCGGTCCGGCCGCAAGGCCTTTGGCCGCAGTTCGCGCTGAATGCGCCTCATCAGATCCTCCACCAGCGCCGCGCCAACGGAACCGCCGGCGGTAGCCACCACGTAGGCGCGCAGCCGAGTCAACCCTTCGGCGGTGACAACCGGCAGCGCAGCCGCTTTCAACACCCGCTTGTCGCTCACCAGAAAGGCTTCCAGCTCCTGCGGGCTGACCCAGTAGCCGGCCACCTTGATGCGCTCGCTGTCGCGCGAGACAAAGCCCAGCCCTTCGCCGTCACGGATAAACAGGTCGCGGGTGGGAAACTGTTCCGGCGCCGGATCGACGACACCGGCCTCGCCCGGGCGAAGATAGCCCAGCATCAGACAGCCGCCGGCCAATCCCAGGGTGAAAACGTCGGACGGCAGTTCGTCAGTGCTGACATGCGGAGTTTCGAAGTAACGGAATCCCTCCACTTGCCGCAGTCCCGGCCCCGCATCCGCCGTTTCCGACAGATAGGGCGCGAAAGTTTCGGTAGTGCCGATGGAGTCAAGCATCCGCGCGCCGGTCAAAGCCTGCCAGCGCTGCCGTATCGCTGCCGGCAGCCGCTCGCCGGCGGCGAAGGCGAGCCGCAACGAGCGAAAGTCGTACTCCCGCTCCGCCCGAGCCATCAGCAGATGGTATAGCGTGGGCACCGCCAGGAAGGCCGTCACCGCCTCAGCCTCGATCGTGTCGAGAAAATCGGTGTGGCGGCTCCACTCCGGCAACAGCACCGCGGTCGCGCCAACGCTGAGAGGCGCATGCAGCCCCTGCAGACCGAAGGAGAAAAACGGTCCCGTGCTGGCCAGCACTCGGTCTCCGGACTCCAGCCCCCACATTGGCCGGGTGACCACCCGTTCGAACTCCCAGAACGATCGGTGCGAATGGACACACAACTTGGGCCGGCCAGTGGAGCCGGAAGTCGCCAGCACCAGCGCCGGACGCAAATCGAAACTGGCCTCAATGCCGCCCACCGGGTGCGGCAAGTCCGGCTCTCCCTTCCTGGCCGCCAGTTCTTCCACCGTGCTCATCGCCTCGCCCTGCGCCTGCCGCACCGTTCGGTCGGCCAGGATCAGTTCCGGGTCGTAGCTTTGCCACAGGCCTTCGTAATGATCCGCCGGCAGATCCGGATGAACCATGAAGGCCAGCCGTTGTGAACGCATGGCCGCCAGCCAGTAGACGACGGTCTCCAACGTCGCCGAACCGATCAGCGCCACGCGCTGGCCGGCACGGTTGCCGGCCAGCAGAATGTCCATTTCGCGCGCCGCCGCCAGGGTCAAGGCTTGCAGCTGGCGATAGCTGAGCGTGCGTCGGCCGCGCGCGCCGCGCTCTATCAAGGCGATGCAATCGCCGCGCCCGGCGCGCACATGGCGGTCCACCATCAGGTCGACGCAGCCGGGGCTGGATTCAATACGCATATCTAGAACCTCTGAATGATGAAAGTGCCGGGCCGCCAAGCGGCCAAGCGGCCAAGCGGCCAAGCTCAGTTTTCCAGCTCCGCCGCCTCCGGCTGCGCCAGGCGGCTGAAATCCATTGTCGGCACACCGCGCCGGAACAGGTCGCGCAAGCGGGTCATCGTCGACAGCGGGTTGGGCCGCTGAAACACATTGCGTCCCACGCAGATTCCGCCGGTATCATGGCGCACCACCGCCGCGGCCAGCTCCAGCAAAGACAGCTCGTCGGCCAGCGCGCCGCCGGCGAACAACACCGGCGTATGCTCCTGGATGCCATCCACCAGTTCAGGGATGCGGTTCAGATCTTCCGGCGCGGCCACCTTCAACGCGTCCACGCCCAGTTCCACCGCCGCGCGCATGAAATGGCGCAGGTGGGTAAGCTCCTTGCCCTGCAGCGGCCCCTTGTCATAAACCATGTTCAACACCGGCAAGCCAAAGGCATGGGCCTGATCCACCACCTGGCCGATCAGTTGCAGATTATGGTCGGCGGTAGCGGCGGAGAAATTGGTCTGAATGGAAACCGCGTCCGCGCCCAGGCGCAGCGCCGCCTCCACACTGGTGACCATCCGCTTGAAATCCGGCGTCTCTCCGACATTCAACGAGCCATTCAGATGGATCATCAGACCGCAGCCCGGCGCGCCCCCCAGGCGCTGGGCGAAGCCCTTGTGCGCCACGATGCCGGTGACGACGTCCGGGTTCAGCCAGCGCAGAACCTCTTCCACCCGATTGAGGCCCTCCAGCGGCCCCATGGTCAGGCCATGGTCGATGGGAACGATCAAGGCCTTGCCGGATTGCCGGTCAATGAAGCGGGACCAGCGACGTTTGCGTGCCATTTCAGTCATTCAAGCCTCCTTGATGCGATGGTGTGTGTGTAAACCGTGGTTTCAGGATTCGGTCAGCACCGAGCGGATAGGCCGACGCAAGATCTTGCGGGTGGGAATCGCGCTAGCCAGCGCCGCCAGGATCACCACGCCGAACAAGGTCAGCGCGTAGACCGGCACTACCCAGGCCACCTCCACCGGCACCGCGTTGCTGGAGCCGGGCGGCGTCCACATGATCTTGGCGGCGCGCACCGCCCAGGTGACGCCCAACGCGCAAGCGATGCCCAGCAAGGCGGCGGCGGCGGCCAACCAGCTGTTTTCCAGCGCAGTCAGCGTCATCACGAAGCGGCGGGTGAAACCCAGGCTGCGCAAGGTGGCGAATTCACGGGCGCGTTGCGAAAAATTCATGTAGCTGGCGTTGAGCAGGCTGGTGAAGCCGACGATGCCCGCGACGATGGCGATGAAGTTGAGGAAACCGCCCAGCACGGTTTTGACCTGCTGATAGAAGGCCGCCCGGTCGGACCAGCGGAACACGGTGACATCCAACCCCGCCTGTCTGAAGCGGGCGGCCAGCCGGTCGCGCGCGGCGTCCAGATCGGCGCCGTCGGCCAGCAACACGTGGTATTCGCTGATCTCGGAAGTGTTGAGCAAGCCCTGGGCATCGGCCATCGGCATCACGACCAGCCGGTCGTTGATTTCCTTGATGCCCCAGTCCATGATGCCGGTCGCCTGAGCCTGGGTGGCGTTGATGCGCTCAGTGCCGCGGGTGGACACCGTCAGCTCCAGCGGGCCGGGCGGGCAGTCGACCGGCCTAGATGCCGGGGTCTGGCCCGGCTGCGCCGGGGCGAAGCCTATCTTGGGCACCTGGCAGCCCAGGATGGCCGCCAGGCCCTGGCCCAACACCAGCGGATGGGCGCGTTTCTCCTGCCACAGCGGTGTGCCGGCCACCACGTCATACTCGTAGGCCGGGCCCTTGATGCGGCGCACCTCCTGCACGTCCTGGCCGATGCCTGCGAAGATGGTGCTGACCCTGGCGTTGGACACCATGCCGGAAATACGCAGGATGCGGGCTCGGGCGGCCACCGCCGGGTCAGCGGACAGCACCCGGTCGATACGGCCTTGCATCGCCGCAGTGATCGGATTCTGACCGGCGCCCTCCACTTCGCGCGCCAGCTGCGAGGACGGCCTCTCGATCACCAGGTGCCCGCGCGCGCCCCAGCGCATGAAAGCGTTTTCGATCAACTCGACGTTGGACTGCATGTAGCCGGCCAGCAGGCACAGCGCCAGAATGGACACCGCCATCACCACCAGGGTGCTGATGGATTTCCGCCCCTGCCGCCGCACATTGCGCAGCGACATGCTCAACAGTAATTTGGTATTCATCTAGATTCGCTCCTTCACATGGTCATCAGCGTGTCGAGCGCGAACAGGCTGTCCGGCGAGCTGCTGGGAACGACCTGGGCGTACTGCAGACGGCTGAAGCGGTCCGGGAAGTTGGCGTTGACGATCTTCATGCTGGACACGAATGGCTGCTCGCGGTTATTGACCTTGACCTTGTTGCCGTATTCGAAGGTGGCGGTCTTGAACACCGCGCCGCTGGCGGTCAGGAAGTCGGCCTTGACCCCCATCAAGCTGCGCTTGTCCAGGTAATAGACGATGCCCTCATAGGTGGCGCCAGGCGTGGCAGCGGTCAGTTTCAATTTGTAGCAGTCGACGCCATTGATCTGGGCGCTGCCGGCGTAGGCCGGACTGTAGTCGCGGGCATACTGGGTGGCGGCGATATCGCCGTTGGCCGCCTCCCCCACCAGCCGCTGCTGCGGGCTGATGCTGACCGGTTTGCGCAGACCCGGCTTGACGTACCACATCGCCCGCGAGGCGATCAGGATCTTCTCGCCCTGATAGCGCTTGGGTTCCACCGTGCGCGCCAGCGCCTTGCCGTCGCGTACCGCGATGTCGTAAGTGGTGCTGGTGGCGCCGGCCGGATCTTCGGTATGGATGCTCAGCGACCACTTGTAGCTGCCCCAGCCGCCCCGGGCCAGATCGGCCTTATGCAGCCAGTCGCGCATGGTCGCCTCGCTGGGCGCGTCCTCGGCGTGGGCCAGGCTGACGGTCAGCATGGTGGCCAGCATCAGGCAGGTAGTGGTGGCCAGCATCCGGGTCAATGGCACGGCCTTGCCGTCGGCTCGCACCGCGCCGCCGATACGCTTGCGGGCAGTCGCCGCCGCGCCCAGCGCGATGCCCAGCGCCGCGATGGCAACCGCCAGCAGCGCCCAGTTCAGCGGCAGGTCGAGCGCCAGCCGCACCGGCTCGGCGATGCGCGGCAGCTGGGTTTGCAGATTGGCGAAGAAGATGGCGTAGATAGTCATATAAGCGAGTCCCAGGGCAACGATGGCCGCAATCAGAGTGGTCAGCACGCTTTCCCGGACGAACAAGCCGGCGATCCTGCCGCGGCTGAAGCCCATCGCGCGCAACATGCCGATTTCGCGGGTGCGGTCGGCCACATTCATGGCCACCGTGTGCTGGATGGTGGTAAGGGCGATCACGAACACCACCGTGCCGGTGAAAGCGAACACCATGTTGAAGAAGCCCATGAAGCTGACATACAGCTGGCCGATCTGCGGGTGGTTCCAGGTGGTCACCTCGTAACGGCCGGGTGACTGGCGTTCCAGCTTGGCGGCCAGCGCGTCGCGGTAGGCCGCGGCGTTGCCGCGGTCATCCAGCAGCACCACCACCCGCGAGACCGCGTCGGTGTCGTACAGCGACTGCAACAGACTTAGCGGCGCCTTCAAGCCCTTGTCCTCTATCGCCTCGATGCCGGTGGAGAATTCACCGGTCAACGGCGCCTCGATAGCGTTCAGCCGATTGGAGTAGGACGCGCCGAACAACTGCAGGTCGCTGCCCTTGGCCGGCGAGCCCAGCAGATCCTGCAGTTGGCGTGTCAATAGCAAGCCGTCGCGACCCAGCCCGGACGGGGCGGCCGCCAGCCGGCTCTCTGACTGCAAAGCGGCTTCGAAAGCCGGATCTATGCCGCGCCCAAGAAACACCGCGTTATGCTTGCCGGTATTGACCATGCCGACCCCGACCAACTGGTCCGACACCCTGCGGAAGTGCGGCAACCCTTGCGCCAGACGGTGCAGCATCTGCTGTTCGGTACGGTCCAGCGAGTACTGCGCCGGAGTGGCGGCCAGTTGCTCCGGCCCATCCTTGCGGTAGACCTGCACATGGGCGTTGGCGTCGCGGTAGATCACCACCGAAGCCAGCGATCCCTCGACAAAGCGGATGTAGCCCAGGAACAGCAACACCGCTAGCAAGCCGACGCCCACCGCCACCACCGTGGCCAGCGTGCGCCTGCGGTCGCGATACAGATTGCGAAATGCCATCGCCCACATCACAGCACCCCTTGATCGTCGGTTTGCGGAACGGAACTGGCCGGCTCCTGGTGCGCAGCATGCTCGCGGGTGACCGACAGCTTGCCGTCGCGCAGCTCCACGATGCGGCGGACATGCTGCAGCAGCCGGTCGTCGTGGGTGGAGAACACGAAAGTCACGCCGTGGTCGGCGTTCAATTGCTTCATCAACTCGACCAGCGCAATGGCGTTGGTAGTGTCCAGGCTGGCGGTGGGCTCATCGGCGAGGATCAACTGCGGCCTGGTTACCAGCGCCCGCGCCACCGCCACCCGTTGGCGCTGGCCGCCAGACAACTGATCGGGACGGAAGCCGGCGAAGCGTTCCAGACCGACCGCGCGCAACGCGTCCTGCGAGCGCTTGCGCATTTCCTGGCGCGACAAGCCGTGCAAATGCAGCGGCAGGGCAACGTTTTCCTCGGCGGTCAACACCGGAATCAGGTTGAAGTTCTGGAAAATCATGCCGAAGGTGCGGCTGCGCAACTGGTCCAGCGCCTGCTCGTCCAGCGAGCTCACCGCCTTGCCCATCACCCGCATCTCGCCCGATGAAGGCGCGTCCAGGCAGCCGATCAGGTTGAGCATGGTGGTCTTGCCGCTGCCGCTGGGACCTGTGATGGCGACGAAATCGCCCGGCTGGACAGCGAAGCTGACGCCATCGAGCGCCACCACCTCAACATCGCCAAGCTGGTAGCGCTTGGTCACCGATGCAAATTCAACTAGGTTCACGGCAAATCTCCAGTAGGTTCTTGTTCAGGGTTAGAAATGGAATTCCAGCGCCAGATAGACGTTGCGCGGCACCGGGCGGCTCGGCTCCAGATCGCTCGGCACCCGGCTGTGCGAGACGCCGAAATAAATGGTGCTGGCGTCGCTGGGGCTATAGGACAGCTCGCAGAAGATGTCCGAACTGGACTGGTCCAATCCTTGCAGCCAGCGCGTGGTCAAGCCCCAGCGACGGTCGCCGAACAACTTGGGCCAAGTGGTCTGCAACAGCGCGTAGCGGCTTTGCACAAAGGGGTGCAGCGGCCGGTTGTGCGATGGCGAGCTGCCGCTGGACGGCGCGCCGGCGATCAGCGGATTAGCCAGCTCGGCCGGCGTCAGCGCGTAGCCGTTGTAGATCAGTTCCAATCCGATCTCAGCGCTTGAGGCCAGGCCGTAGCGCAAGCCCAGCGTGCCGTCCCAGCGCCAGCGGTCCTGATCTTGCGCCAGCAGCGGGCCGGCGGCGCCGCGCCGGGCGAAGCCGCGCGAGGCGGCGAACTCCCCGCTCAGAGTCCAGGCGTCGCCCAGACCGTATTGCGCGTAGCTGCCGGCGTAGGGCTGCAGGCCGCCGCCGCCGCCCAGTACCACGCCCAGCGTGGCCGATTGCTCGGACACCCAGCTCCATTCGCTGCGCGCCAACGCAAACTCGCCGCCGGTGCGGATGCCCGGCACCGGGTCCAGATTGGGGTCGGCCAGCAGCAGACTGAAACGGCCTCGCGTGGAAAACGGCAGACTGGCGAAGGCCATCGGCTTGCCGGCGATCTCGCGCCGCGGCGTCACTGCGCCGTTGTCCGGGAACAGGCGATTGGTGGGGCTGTATAGCATCGACGGCCCCCAACCGAGCAGGCGCTTCCCCGCCCCAACCTCGCCCTCGCCCAGCGGCACGATGGCGTAGCCTTCCATCAACGACTGCGGCTGACGCGAGGGCAGCGCGTCGGGCTTGGATTCGTCGTCCAGCCAGATCCGCGGCTTCAGCACCGCGCGGCTGCCGTCGCAGAGGCCGCCGTCGCAATGAAGCTGCAGATTGAGCCGCAGCTCGGCCGCGTTGTACTTGGCGACATTGCCACCCAGCGGCGCCGACAGGTAGTCGCGCTCGCCTATCATCTGCACGGTGGCGTCGTGCTCCATCCGCAGCGTGCTGCCGGTCGGCGCATCGCCAGCGGCCTCGTCGGCCTGGCTGGCGGCGGCGCAGAGCGCCAGCGCGGCGCCGCTCAGCAGGGACGCGATTCGGCTGGCGCAGTAGTAGTGCATGCAGGACTCGCGGTGATGGTCTCAGGCTGCAGCAACGCGTTGTAGCGCTCGCGCAGGCGGCGTTTCAGGGTTTTGCCAGTGGCGCCGATCGGGAAATCCTCCCAAGCGGTGATCCACAGATGCGACAGGCGCTGCTCCGGCTCCAACTGCCCGTTCAATTCGCGCAGCAGAGCGTCCGGCGCAATCGGCGCCGCATCGGCACGCAGCGCGACGACCGCAGCCGACAACTCGGGCGCGCCAGCCTGCGGCCGCACGCCAAACACAGTGACGTCCAGCACTCCGGCGCGCTTGAGGATGATCTCCTCCAGAGGCAGCGTGTAGACCGGGCCGGAACGGGTGTGGATCACATCCACCTCGCGGTCCAGATGGATCATTTCGCCGTCGGCATCCTCGCGCACCACATCGCCGGTGAACCACCAGCCGTCGCGCGAAGAGGCGTACAGCACGTCGTGCGCGTTCCAGTAGCCGCCGAACATGCTCTTGCCCTTGATCATCAACAGGCCGGGGCGGCCCTTTGCCACCGGCAGCCCCTCGCTGTCCGCTACCTTGATCTGCGGCCCCAGCGGCGTCTTGCGGCCGACTCGGCGATCGAAACGGCGGGTCCACGGCGTGGCGATGCGCAGCAACGCAGCGATGCCCACCTCGCTGGACCCCAGTCCGTCGATGAACAGCGAGCCGTCGACCGGCAGCCCCAGGCGACGAAAGAACGAGCCCTTTGGCAGGAATGCCCGCTGCTGGACTTCATGGCTGGCATCGGCGGTGGTGCCCCAGATCCGCACGCTGTCCAGCGTGTGACCCTGCGCGCCGGCGATCATCAGCCGGGTGTAGGTGATAGGGAAGCCGAAGAACACCGTCGGCCGCTTCTGCTCCAGTTGACGCAACAGCGCCGGCGCGCTCAGATCGCCATTAATGATGCAGCGCACCCCCATCAGCAGCGAGCCGTGCAGATACAGCTGCGACACCTGGTGGTTGAGCGGCAGCGCGAAGCTGGCCGAATCGCGCGGCGACACCAGATTGAACAGCACGATGGAGCGCAGCGACTGGGCGACGCCTTCGGATTTCAGGATCACGCCCTTCGGCATGCCGGTGGTGCCGGAGGTGTGAACGATGTACAGCGGATCGGCCGCGCCGCGCGGCCGCAGCGGCGCCGGGGCTTGGGGCTGCCGCAACAACGCGGCCAAGCCGTGCGCGCGCTCCCCGGCCTGCATCGCCGGGCTATCGGCCAGCACCGTCTGCCGCAGGGTGGCCGGCGCGAACGGTTGCAGCCTCGCCCAGGCGGCGCAGTCGGTCAGCAGCAGGCTGACGCCCATCCGCTCCATATAGAGGCCGGCAATGTCCGGCGCCACATTGGCGTTCATCGGCACCGCGATGGCTCCGACGCGAATGGCGGCGGCGGAAAACAGGAAGTAATCGAAGTCGTTGGCCTTGTAGATGGCGACCCGGTCGCCGGGAACCACTCCCTGTCCCAACCAGCAGGCGGACAGCGCGTTGACGGTTTCCAACAGTTGGCCCGCGCTCCATGCTTGGCGCCCGGTCCAGGCCAGCGGCTGCGCCAGTTCGATCAATTCGCGCTCGCCGTGGCGTCGCGCAGCGGCTTCCAGCACGGTGTCGATGCGGTCGTCCCAACTGGCAAGCAGGGCCAGCCGGCCCGGAAATCCCAAATGAATAAAGACGAAAATCAGGTAGCCGAGCGCTGCGAGCGCAATGGCGGCGAATAAATAGCTCATGGCGGCATCCGTTCGGGTTCAAGTAGCTTCGATTTCATCCAGCAACTGTTGCAACGCGGCCAACAAAGGGCCGACGAATTCCTGCTGGATGGCACGGAACGCGGCGCGGCGATAGACCAGATCCAGCTGCATCCGGCCATTGACGGTGGGCGTGTAAAGAATGAAATCGTAAGGCGGCACCAAACAACCGAAGCCGACGAACTGCAAGGTGGGGTGCCGATCCGATCCGAAGCTGGAAAAGTCCTCCTCGATCCGCCCTGGATTGGAATAACAAGCATTGGTGCCCTGGCAGACGTTGAGCATGGCGCGGGCGATGCCATGCAGCGGTCGTCGGCGCAAGGCCAGCAGCAGCGACTCCAGCCGCCCCAGCTCGGTACTCAGTTGCCTATCGCTGCGCGCCGTGCCTATGGCCTGGTGCACCGAACGGATCAACTCTCGACCGCTCTGGCCCAGGCGGATGCGAATCTTGCTCGGCACCAGATAGTTGCGGAAGCTGAGATCGTAGCGGCGGTCGATCAGCCGGCGCAGGCTGATCGCGCAGGTAATGCGCAATACGCCCTGACTACGGCCGCTGGCGCGTTCCAGATGGCGCGCCAGCGCCGCGCACAACAGGGTGTTGACGGTGACGCCGGTACCGCGCGCCACCGTCGTCAGGCGATCGGATAACGCTTCCGGCAACAGGCTGTGGAAGAAGTCCAGCTCGCCGATGCCCGTTTGCTTGGCGCCATCCTCCCAGCGCGGCCCGCGCAATGGCACCCGCAGGCCGATATCGCGCTGCAACAGATCCGCCGCCACGCTGCGGAAACCGCGCAGCCAGCGCAACGTCCGCTCCAGCGGGCGATACCAGTCAGGCCGGATCTCGGTCAGCATGGCGTACGGCAGCCGCTCAATGGGCGGCGGCGCCGACGCCGCGCCGCTCAGATAGGCGTAATGATCGATGATCAACCGGAACAGCAGGCTGTCGCTGCGGGCGTCGGCCACACCGTGGTGCGTGTTCAGGTAGACGCAACTGCTGGAACGGTCGGCCGCGGTGATCAGCAACAGCTGCACCGGGGGCCGGCCTCGCCAGTCCAACCGGTTGTCGAAGCTGAAGTCCATCAGCAATCGGCGGAAAGCGGCATCGCCGAAATCGCAGACGCCGGCATGCTCGAAATGACGGACTAAAGGCAGCTCGGCGCTGAAGGCGTCGGCTTCGATACCGGGCCGGCCGGCCAGCGGCCGGGCGCGCAACAAGGGCACCTTGGCCACCGCCTGGCGGACGCTACGTTCCAGCAGAGCGGCGTCCAGGCAGCCGGCGACGATGAGAATCTGGTTGGTGTTGACATTGGCCAGTTCGCCCAGGTGAACGAAGGCCTCGGACAAGGCGTCAAGCGGCCGTGCCTCCGCAAGCGGTTCGCGGACAGGCAGCGTGGCAGTTTGGAAGGTCACGGCGGCTCTCCTCAGTGCGCTTCCGCCACGGCGGTTTGCTCATCGGCCATCGAGCCATGGGCATACCAGTGGCACATTGCATGCAGCTCTTCCAACGACAGCGGCGCCAAAGACTGGCTGCGCTGGGTGGCGGCATCCAGCTTGCTGCGATCGAACTGCCATTCCTGGTTGGCAAACGGACGATTAGGCTCCACCGCGCGATCGAATTTCTGGTCCAGCACCGACGACGGCGTGCCCAGCGCGGCGCGCACTCCGGCCACCTCGCCCCACATCCGCACCAGGTCTTCCATCCGTTCCGAACGGCCTCCGGCGCAATGGAATACCTCGAAATCGCGGCCCGGCTGCTGGCGCAGCGTCAACGAGCAGGCGTCGGCCGCCAATTGATCGATGGAGATCAGGTCGGGGCGGCTGTCCGCCACCAAATCCACGGCCAGTTCCTTGTGGCCGGCCTGGGCAATGGCCACCATGGCGTTGAGGAACATGTAGAAACCGAAACCGTTGCGCAGCGCCCAGCCGGTGCGGCGGTGCCCCACCACCACGCTGGGACGGAACAGGGTGACCGGCAAGCCGTGGCGCTGGAACAGCAGATGCAGCGACTGTTCGGCGCTCCACTTGGTCACCTGATAGGTATTGGCCATATGGCTGCGCGCGTGCAGCTCTTCCGGCACCAAGCCGCCGGCCATGCCGGCCACATAGGCGGTGGACACATAATAGAAACGGCGACAGGCGGGGGCGTGGCGGCAGACCGTCTCGTACAGCCGGCCGGTATTGCCGACGTTGGTCGCGAACGACTGCGACAGTTTGTGGGAGGAGTAGCTCATCTCCGCCGCCACATGCCATACCTCGGTGACGCCACTCAGCTCGGTCCCGCCCAGTTCTTTATCCAGTGTGGCGAAATCGACATTGACGACATCCAGATGGCTTTCCAGCGCGCCATGGATGTCCAGGCCGCACCCCTGGGCCGCAGCCACCACCGCATTGATGGTTCGCATGCCGTCGGGGTCGTTGCGCGACAAGGCGACCACGCGGGCGCCCCGCGCCAGAAAATTGGCCGCCAGAGCGCCGCCGACAAAGCCGGTAGCGCCGGTAATCAGGATCTGATGCACTTTCTGCTCCTATTGGATGGTGTCCGCCGCCGGAGCCCCATTGCGGGGCTCCGGTCCGGATGGATCAGAGTTCGATGATGTGTTCGTCCACTTTCACGCCGACGTGGCGGCCCGGCTCGGTGCCGAAGCCCAGCACCCGGTCGCCGGCCTTGAGCTCGGTGACGTTGCGCGGCTTGGCCTCGTCGGAGAACACCCGCACGTGCCAATCGTCCTGCATGATGATGTTGACCTTGCGGTTCTCCGGGAACGTAGCCTCGATCAGCAGCAATGGACGGATTTCGGTCTTGGTGCGGCCGACGAAGATCTGGCGGGTCTCGCCGCGAGCGTTGACCGTGGTCAGCGAGCTGCCGGCCCGCAATTCGCTGATGTAGCTGGTGCGGTCATTGGCCTGGAACACGTAGCTATGCACTGAAGCGGCGTTGATGCGGAACGGACGCAGCTCCATATAAGGCAGGTGGAACACTTCGGGACAGCACAGCAGGCCGCCGGTAGAAGTGGAGCCGACCAGGATGCCCTCATCCGGATTGAACATGTGGGTGGTGTCGATGCAGGCTCGGTAACCCAGGCCCAAGTGGGTAATGCGTTCGATCACGCCAACCTGGATGTCGATGCTCGGCGTGGCCTGGGCATCGATCTTGTGAGCGAAGCGGTCGAACTGCTCCATATCGGTGAAAGCCACCAGCACGCCGTCGCTGCCCAGCTCCAACACGCCCAGCGCGATCACCGCGTCGTCCACATCCTGATTCACTTCCTTGAGCAGCACGGTATTGGTCTTGTGCAGCTCTGCGATCACCAGTTCCAGCGGGATATTGGTCGGATCCTTGAATGACACCATCAGGAAGTCATAGTGCATGCCGTCATGGAAAGAGGCGTGCAAGGAGGCGGCGTTGTCGACATGGGCGCGCCAGCTGGTGCGGAAGCCCGCGCTGCGCGCAGTGGCCAGCAAGGCCGGCTGGCTGCTGGAGATGACCGAAACCTGGATCAGGTCTTTGCCTCCGGCCGGAGAGATCAGCGTCGACAGTTCGGCCCATTGCTCGGCCGACTCGATATGCAGCACGCGCTGCAAGCGCGGCGATACCGCTTGGCTCAGCTCTTTCAGATTGTCGGCGTACAGCACGATGCCGTTGTAACGACCCTGGCCCAGGCGCTGGGTGATGGCGCGGCGATTGTCTTCGCCCAGTTTGGCCAGCACCTTGGAGTCGTACCACAGCTCATTGCCTTCGTTGCTGCGTACCTCGGTGGTGAACGGCGACAGCGCGGCGTTGCTCGGCGGAACCGGATCGCGCGGCGTGGTGGGATTGCGCTTGTCGGCTTGCTTATCGCTGGATACCGCCTTTTCATTGGTGGCGGTTTTCTCTGCGCTCGCGCCTGGACGCTTGTTGAGGGTTTGTTCCATGGTGGGGTTCCAAGTGGTTTAGAAACAGTGGTTGCTAGAAATCAGGAAACTCACAGCCAGACCCGGGCCGGCAACGCGGCCGGCATCGGGAGAATCGGAAAATGGAGCGGCGCGACCGCGCGGAGATTGGCCGGGCTCAGGGCTACCGACAGCACTACCGCTTCGTCGATGCCGAAACGGGTCCGCGCGCCGCACACCTCGGCCTCCACATCCAACTGGTGCAGCATGCGCTGCACGGTTGGCGTGGTGACCATCACAAATCGGTGGATGTCATGCCGCCCGGCAAAGCCGCACAGGTGATGCAGGGCGGCGCGGATATGTTCCAGGCGGTCGGCATGCTGCCGGCATGGCCCGCAGGGATCCACGGCAAAGCGGGACACCTCCCAGGTATGGCGGTCGGCCGGCACCGCCCTGCCGGCCAGCAGGGCGGGAAACACATCGCGCAGCATGTTCGGCCCCAGCGTGGGCAGCAGCCGCATACAGCCTTGCAGGCCGCCGTCGCGGCGCTTCATCAGCAGGTAGTGGGGATCAAGCTCATCGTAGCCGTCCCGCTCCATGCCATTTTCGACGCGGACATCCCACCCCATCCGGTCGCGGAAGATCCGGGCGCGCAGCCGCAGCATGTTCTCCAGGTCGATGACCGGCAATTGCGCCTGCTGGGCAATCTGAAAATCCAGTACTGGCAAATCCATTTGACACGTCGCTTTCCAAAGCTCACTCAAGGGATGGATCCAGACAGCCGCCTAAGCTGGGCCGGCTGTCACGCCTGAAAATTCCATGTTGCTTTTCATGTGCTTGAAACGCGGCTGACCGCACGTTTCCGCTTGGTCTGCATCCTAAGGATCGGGTTGGCGCGGCGTAACCTAGCAGAACTGTTAGGACCGCCTGGAAACGCGCACGAGAGGGCTTGCCGCGGCATCGTCCGGCAAACGGCGGAGCTAGCGGCATAAAGCGGCAAGAAGCTTGCGGCAACAGCTTTTGGCGGCTATCGCCGCGAGCCGGAACGGCGCGGCGATAGCCGGCTACCGGAAGGGAGTCAACGAAAAACCACTTGAGAAATAGCAAGGCGGAACCGCATGAACTGGCCCATAGATCAGTGTGGCATCGCCACAAGAAGGCATGGCCGCCAGGCGCACCGGACCTCGCTCAGCCGCAATCAGGAAGAAGTTGCCGGTTGCCAACGCGGGAGGTTTGCGCGCTCAGGCATATTTCTGCACGCACCGCGGCAGATTCGCCGACGATTCAGGCCATACCGGCCCAAATGGAAATATCGGCCGGCGCATCCTGCGCGATGCGGCCCGGCGCCAGTTGGCGTGCGTGGCCTTCCGCTTGGCGCAGCCAGCGTCCGCGTCGCAACAAATCGGCCCCGCTCCCGAGAAGCGTGGCTATCGGAATCAACGAGGCCTGGTGCGTGGACTGGCCGCGGCAGAATGCCCAACACCTTGCGGCGCTACGATAGCAAGATACCGACGTCCCACTCTGCCCTGAAGTGGAAAACACCAGCTGAACTCGCCTGCCAGAGCGCTAAACTCAACCGAGTTCATCACGCTCTGAGAGCCAAGACTCGCCGCCAATTGAGAGACCTAAATTTAGCGCCCCACCCCAATTAATTTATTCTCAGCCGCTCCATCCGGTAACGCAGCGAACGGAAAGTGACGCCCAACCGCTTGGCGGCCTGGGTGCGGTTGTAATGGGTAGCGTCCAATGCCTTGACGATGGCTTCGCGCTCCGCCCGGTCCAGATAGTCTTGCAGCGGCTCGGCGCCGCATGGCTCCGGGCTGTGCTCGCGGCTGGGAGTCAGCTGCAGATCATCCCGGCTCAGCGCGGGGCCGGCGGCCAGCGCCACCGCGCGTTCCAGGATGTTTTCCAGTTCGCGGAAATTGCCGGGATAGCCATAGTCCTGCAAAGCCTGGCGGGCGTCGGCCGACAGCTGCGGCGTGGCGCCCTCGCCGGCGTAGCGCTGCAACAGCTGCTGCGCGAAGCGGGGAATGTCCTCGCGCAGCTCGCGCAGCGCAGGCATGCGCAGCGGCAGCACGTTCAGGCGGTAGTACAGGTCCTGGCGGAAGCTGCCGGCCTCCACCCGCGCGGCCAAGTCCTGGTGGGTGGCGCAGATGATGCGCACGTCCACCGCCTCTTCCTGGCTGCCGCCCAGCTTGCGCACGGTCTTTTCCTGAATGGCGCGCAGCAGCTTCACCTGCATCGCCAGCGGCAGGTCTGCCACCTCATCCAGAAACAGCGTGCCGCCCAGCGCCTGCTGAAAGAAGCCGTCATGGTCGGCGTCGGCGCCGGTGAAAGCGCCTTTCTTGTAGCCGAAGAACTCGCTCTCCATCAGATTGTCGGGAATCGCGCCGCAGTTGACGGCGACGAAGGGCCGCTCGGCGCGCGAACCCTGTTCATGGATCAGCCGCGCCGCCTGCTCCTTGCCGGTGCCGGACTCGCCGCGGATGTAGACCGCCGCCTGGCTGCGCGACAACTTCTCGATCAGCCGCAGCACCTCCTGGATGGCCGGCGAATCGCCCACCAGCCGCTGCTGCGGCGTGGGTTTGCCGCTGTCGACTCTCAGGACGGTTTTGACCAGACTGCGCAATTGCGCCAGGCTCACCGGCTTTTGCAGGTAGTCGAAAGCGCCGGCTTTCATCGCCCGCACCGCGTTGTCGGTGCTGCCGTAGGCGGTGATCACCGCGATGGGCACGTCCAGCGCCTGCTCGCCGATATGGCGCACCACCTCCAGCCCCTCGCCGTCGGGCAGGCGCATGTCGGTCAGGGCCAGATCGAACGGGCCGGCGGCAAGCACGCCCTTCGCCTCGGCCACGCTGCCGGCGCAGACCGGCTGCAACCCCATCTTCAACAGGGTCAGCTCCAGCAGCTCGCGGATGTCCGGCTCGTCGTCCACTACCAGTACGCGCATCGGTGTCTTAGTCATAGGCCAGGTGACAGGTCAGCCGGAACACGCCGCCGGGCGGGCTGTAGTCCAGCCGCGCGTCGTTGGCCTCGGCCAGTTCGCGCGCGATGTACAGACCCAGGCCGCTGCCGGCGCTTTCCGTGGTGAAAAAAGGTTCGAACAGCCGCGACTGCTCGGCTTCGGCCACGCCCGGACCGTCGTCGATCACCCGCAGAATAAGATAGTCCTCGGCCACGCTGGCCTGCAACTGCACCGCGCCCGGGCGGCGGCTGCTGTGGCGCCAGGCATTGGCCAGCAGATTGCCCAGCACTTGGGACAGGTGGCCGCGGTCGAAGCGCAGCTTGCAGCCGTCTGGCAGCCGGCAAGCGACGACTCCCGCGGCAGCAGGCTGCGCCATCGTGAAATGTTCCAGCAGCTCGGCCATAAACGGCGACAGCGCGATGGATTCGCGCTTGACCCGGTCGCTCCGGCCCAGGGTGAGCACATCCTCCACCATGCCGTTGATGCGGCGGGTGTTGTCCTGGACGATGCGCATCAGCCGCCGCCGCGCCGGATCTGCCTCGTCCTCGGCCAGCAGATCGGCGGCGTGGCTGATGGCGGACAGCGGATTGCGGATTTCGTGGGCAATATTGGCGCTGAGCCGGCCCAGCGCGGCCAGCTTCACCCGCTTGGCCTCCTCCGCCATGTCGGCCATGTCGCGCATGAACAGCACCACGCCGCGCAATTCGCCCTCCGGGACCGGCACCGGCACCAGCCGCCCCACCAGCTGGCGGCCGCGCACGCTGTGTTCGACGAAGGTGGACAGCGCCGGATAGCCGTTCAGCTGCCAGCGCCGCACCAGCGGCAACAGCTCCGCCAGCAGCTGGCCGCGCTGCAGGCCACTGAAATAACGCGCCGCCTGCAGGTTGAACTGGCGCAGATGGCCCTCCTCGTCCAGCACCACAACCGCGTCGCGCTGGCTTTGCAGGATCAGTTCGTTCAGGTGGTTGAGGTTGGCGATTTCGCCGCCGCGCTGCGCGGCCAGCGCCTCCGATGCGCGCGCCATCCGCCCCAGCTGCCAGGTGGCGATGGAGGTGACGAAACAGGCGGCGGCCAGCAGCGCGCTGTAGGACAGGTCGGCGGTATGGGACAGACCCAGCTCGTGCTCCATGCCGGCGTAGCCGAACAGCATCAGCGTGGCGATGGCGGCGTAGAACAAGGCGTAGCGGCCGGTGGACAACAGGCCGGCGGCGGCGAGATAGGGCAGCAGCAGCAGACCGAAGCCGCCGCGGATGCCTTCGTTCATCGCCATCAGCAGCACCATCATCGCGATGTCGGCGGCGATCGCCAGCGTCAGCTGCAGGGTGTGGCCCAGCCGGCCTTCGCGCAGCAGAAACCACATAGCGATCAGCAGCAGGTAGACGCCGGACCACAGATAGAAGTGCCTGCCGCCCTCGATCAGCGACAGGCCGTCGCTGCTGGGCAGCAGCGACATCAACAACAGGACCAGCAGCAACAGGGCGCGGAAGCCGTTGACGAACAACAGCGCGGCGCGGGGGGTGAGGGCCTGCGGCTGACCGGTCCGGATCATCACATCGGCAACTCGCTGATGGCGCTGACCAGCCATTTCTTCGGCATCAGCTTGCCCTTCTTGCCGCGCTTGCCGACAAACTCCTCCAGCGCCAGCTTCTCGTCGGCCACCTTGCCGCGCACCGAGGTGGTGGACAGCAGCGCCCTGCTGCCGGCCACCAGGCCTATCGCCGTCATCGCCGCGCCCTCGTCCAGCGCCATCAGCATCAAACCGCGGCCCTTGGACAGCTCTTTGAGCTCGCTGGCGGGGAAGGCCAGCAGACGGCCGCTGTCGGCAGCGGCCACCAATTGCAGCGCCTCCAGTCCGGAGCCCTGCGGCGCCGGCACCGGGGCCAGCACCTTCTCGCCCGCATCCAGCGTGATGAAAGCCTTGCCGGCCTTCACCCGGCCGGCCATGTCGCCGATCTTGGCGATGAAGCCGTAGCCGCCCGAGCCGGCGACGATGAAGCGCGCCGCATCGGGGCCGGAGATCAGCTGCGCCGGCTTGGCGCCGTCCTGCAGGTCCACCAGCGAGGCCACCGGCACGCCGTCGCCGCGGCCGGTCGGCACCGTGGCCGGATCGATGGTGTAGGCGCGGCCGTTGTGGTCCAGCACGATGGCCGACCACACGGTGCGGGCCTCCACCGCCGCCGCCAGGGCGTCGCCGTCCTTGAACGCCAACGTGGACAGGTCGAGATTGTGGCCGACGCGGGCGCGGATCCAGCCTTTTTGCGACAGGATCAGCGTCACCGGCTCGTCGGCGGTGGTCTGGGTCAGCACCGCGCGCTCGGCGGCCTTGATCTCGCTGCGGCGCTTGTCGCCATACTTGGCGATGTCCGCCTGGATTTCGCCGCGGATCAGCTTGGTCAGCGCGTCCGGGGAGTCCAGCACGTGGCGCAGGCCTTCGCGCTCCTCGCGCAGTTCGGACAGCTCCTTTTCCAGCTTGAAGCCTTCCAGCCGCGCCAATTGGCGCAGGCGGATTTCCAGGATGTCCTCGGCCTGGATTTCGGTGAGTCCAAACGCTTTGACCAGGTCGGGTTTCGGCTCGTCCGACTCGCGGATCACGCGAATCACCTCATCGATATGGATGAAGGCGATCATCCGCCCTTCCAGGATGTGGATGCGTTTGTCCACTTGCGACAAACGGTGCGCCAGGCGGCGGGTGACGGTGCTGCGGCGGAAGTCTATCCACTCGGACAGGATGGCCTTCAGCCCCTTCTGCGCCGGGCGGCCGTCCAGGCCTATCATCACCATGTTCAGCGAGGCGTTGCCTTCCAGGCTGGTCTGCGCCAGCAGGATGTTCATGAACTCATCCGGGTCCTGGCGGCTGGACTTGGGTTCGAACACCAGCCGCACCGGGCTGGCACTGTCGGACTCGTCGCGCACGCGGTCCAGCAGCGACAGCATCAGGCTTTTCAGATTGGCCTGATCCTGGGTCAGCGCCTTCTTGCCGGCCTTGACCTTGGGATTGGTGGCCTCCTCGATCTCCGCCAGCACCTTCTGCGCGCTGGAGCCTGGCGGCAGCTCGGACACCACGATGCGCCACTGGCCGCGCGCCAGCCGGTCTATCTCCCACTTGGCGCGCACCCGCACGCTGCCGCGGCCGTTTTCATAGGCGGACAGGATGTCGGCGGCCGGGGTGATGATCTGCCCGCCGCCGGGGAAGTCCGGACCCGGCACGTATTGCATCAGCGCGGCGGTGTCCAGTTCGGGGTTGTCCAACAGCGCCACACAGGCACCGGCCACCTCGGTGAGGTTGTGCGGCGGGATTTCCGTCGCCAGGCCGACCGCGATGCCGGAGGCGCCGTTGAGCAGCACCATCGGCAGGCGCGCCGGCAGCAGCGCCGGCTCTTCAAACGCGCCGTCGTAGTTGGGTACGAAATCCACCGTGCCCATGTCTATCTCGGACAGCAACAAGTCGGCGATCGGCGTCAGCCTCGCCTCGGTGTAGCGCATCGCCGCCGCGCCGTCGCCGTCGCGGCTGCCGAAGTTGCCCTGGCCGTCGATCAGCGGGTAGCGCAAGGTGAAGTCCTGCGCCATCCGCACCAGCGCCTCGTAGGCCGAGCTGTCGCCGTGCGGGTGGTATTTACCCAGGATTTCGCCGACCACCCGCGCCGACTTCACCGGCTTGGCGCCGTGCACCAGGCCCATGTCGCGCATCGCGTACAGGATGCGTCGCTGCACCGGCTTCTGGCCGTCGGCCACCTCCGGCAGCGCGCGGCCCTTGACCACGCTCATCGCGTACTCGAGGTAGGCGCGCTCGGCGTACAGGTCGAGCGGAATCCAGTCGCCGCTGGCGGTTTCCGGCGCGGCGGGAGGCGGCGGCGGCGGGTCGCCGGCGGGGCCGGGCGGGGCGAAGAGGTCGTTGCTGTTCATATTATTGATGCTAGTGTCTTGATCTGGATTTGGGTACGCGATCGGTCAGGGTGGTATAGCATCTCAAACGGTGCCGGGATGCCGACGACGACCGGTACGGGAAATGGAGGAATTCTACTATGGCAAACAGAATAGCGTGGCATTGCCACGGATTTGACGGCTTTACCCCGCTGGCGCTGTACCAAGTTCTGCAACTGCGCGACCGGGTGTTCGTGCTGGAACAGCAGTCCATCTACGGCGACATCGACGGCGTGGACACCCACTGCCTGCATCTGTCGGGCCGCGACGAGGCCGGCCAGCTGCTGGCCTACGCCCGCCTGATCGCCCCCGGCGAAAAATACCCGGACGCCGCCGCCGTCGGCCGGGTGGTGGTGGAACCCGCCGCACGCGGCCAGGGCCTGGGCAAGGCGCTGCTGGCGCAGGCGGTGGCGCAGTGCCAGGCGCACTTCCCCGGCCGCGCCATCATGCTGTCGGCGCAGTGCGACGCCAGCGCGATGTACGCCGCCTTCGGCTTCCTGCCGGTGTCCGAGCCTTACGACGACGGCGGGATTTTGCATTTGGATATGCGGCGGAATAGTTAAGGCAAAAATGAAAACAGCCGCCAGAGCGGCGGCTGTCTTTGTTAGCGTGGCTATCAGAATTTGTAGTTGACGTTCAGGTAGTAGGTGCGCCCCCACAGATCGGTATCACTGCCGGAGAAGGTGCCGGGAGTCGAACTGTTGATAAAGTATGGCGGAGTCCGATTCCCGATATTCTTCACGCCACCGCCGATCTTCAGCTTCTTTAGCGGAGAGATGGTGAAGTCCAGGTCTAGCGCGGTATAGCTCGGGATGCGGCCCGGCTTGCCTTGCAAGGTGCTGGTCTTGGAAATCGCCTGTTCCAGATTCTTGTAACCGGCATAGCTGCGCGCGGTCATGCCCACCGAGTATTTGTCATAGCTGTATTCGGCGGTGAACACATTCTTCCAACGCGGCTGAATCGCATAATCCAGCTCTTCCAACCAGGGATCGCCCGACAACTTGTGGTCTTTGAAGCTCAACAGACGGCTGTGCTGGTTTTCCAGCTTGAGCTTGCCATAGCCACCCAGCGACCAGTCGTAACGCAGATCGAAATCTAGTCCAGAGGTGCTCAGGCCGCCAGCATTCTGATACGGCGTGTTGACATAGTCTATGTCGCCCAGCACGCCGGAGCCGGCCGGCTTGCGAACAATCGCGCCGGGATATTTGGCCGGATTGGTGACTACGTCCTCAAGGTCAACCGCGTTGATGACATTTTTCTGGTTGATCCGGTAGAAGTCCACCGAGGCGAACAGATCCTTCACCGGTTGCAGCACCACGCCCAGGCTGAAGCTGTCATTGGTTTCCGGTTGCAGGTTCGGATTGCCGCCGCTGACGATCTTGGTGCTGTTGGATGGGCACTTATTGGCCGGGATACCCTGCTGGGCGCACTGGTCGTAGTCCTTTACCGAACCGTAGGCGGTGCGGGTCAGGTTCAGCTGGGTGAACGACGGAGCCTTGAAGCCGGACGTCGCGGAACCGCGGAACATGACTTCCTTGATCGGCCGGTACGAGAAGGCGACCTTAGGATTGATGGTGTTGCCAAAGTCGCTGTAATGGTCGCCACGCAAGGCCAACTGCACTTCCAGGTTTTTGGCCAGCGGCAAGTTGAATTCACCATAGGCCGCGAAGATGCTGTGGCTGGCATCCAGGTAGCTCTGCGGCGCGGAATTCATCACTAGGCCTTGCTGGCTGTTGAGATCCGGCGTACTCACCAGCGTCTCACGCCACCACTGGATGCCGGTGGCGAAACCGGCCGCACCGCCCGGCAGATTGAACAATTCGCTCTTCGACGCCTTCAGCTCCAGCGCCTGCAGGCTGGTCGAGGCCTTATTGACGTCCAGCGCCTGGTACGGCGCCAGGCTGGAGGCCGGGTTGCCGTGAATGAACGGATTGTAAGTCGGGCCGCTCGGATTGCCGGTGCCCAGCGAATCCTCCAACGAGGTCAGGTAGTCCTGATTATTGTTAGTGACATTGTTTCCGCTGAAATTTACGGAGGCGTCAAAGTCCCAGTCCTTCAGCGACGTGGAGTAGCCGAACACGGCATGATAGGTATTGCTGGTGGCCTCCCGATCTCGGCCCCAGCCTTCGTTCAGGCCACGGTAAATGGTGATATTGTCCTTGCCGGGCGTGAAGCCAGGGTTTTGCGCTTTCAAAGCGGCGATGAGGCTCGGATCAGTCGGATAAGCGGCGTCGCCCGGAGCAAGCGTGATCCCATTGAGGAAGTTATTGCCGCCTTGCAGATAGGTCTTGGTCTGGTTGAAACCCAGTTCCGCATAAAGTTGGCTGTCCGCGTCCAGCTTTTTCGTCAACACGGACAACAGGCCGTAGCGGGAGGTGCGTGGTGATACCTGAGCATCCTGCCGGTCGTAGTCAATCGGACAGATGGTTTGCCCGCTTGCCTTGGTTACCAACGGCAAAGGACAATAGGGCATCGCGGTATACTGCGACTTGGGGCTGGTGCGCCAGCCGCCCCAGGTACTCAGATAACGGTTGTCGTCACCGCCAAACCGGCGGAAATCTCGACTCTTGATCGCATCGTGCTTGCTGTAGAACACTGGCTCGCGATGATACGCGTCGAACGAAAACAACGCGTTGTAGCCATCCTTGTTCAGATCGCCGGTGCCCGCCGATACGCCGACGGCCTGCTCCGCGCCGTCTCCAGCGGAAGTCTGGCCATAGCGGGCGTAGGTGTCCACGCCTTGATAGTTGCGTTTGGTCTTGAAATTGATCACGCCGGCAACCGCATCGGAACCGTAGATCGCGGAGGCGCCATCGCGCAGGATCTCTACTGACTCGATGACGGATAAGGGTAGCGTGTTCAGATCGGTGAAGGAGTCGGTGCCGCTTTCCAGCTGGGCATAGCTGGCCAGGCGACGGCCATTCAGCAGAATCAGCGTGTACTTGGCGTCCATGCCGCGCATGCTGGCATGGGCAGCGCCGGGCACGAAGCTGGTGCTGCTGGTGCCGGCGGTAACGCTGGAAATGGAAGTCAGAGTATCCAGCAGTTGGGCGACGGTAGACGCTCCAGTTTTGGCGATGTCCTCTTTTTTCAGAATCTCAACCGGCAACGCGCCTTGCGTGTTGATACGTTTGATATTGGAGCCAGTGATGGTCACCCGCTCCAGTTGACTGTCGCTGCTATCCGCGGCATGGGCAAAGCCGCTCCCCAACAGGCCGATGGCGGCTATCGCCTGGGCCAAAATCTTGACTCTCATCATTTTCCCTTTGTTCATCACGGTGTTCGCGCTGCGTTGGCGCAAATCTGTGCCACCACTGTCACATGCGTGAAACATGCGACTCGCGATGAAAATGGCATTAATCATCGGGCATGGCAAATGCTTCGCCACCTCATGCCACGCCAGCCGAACGAAAGGCGAAATCAGAAAGTTTGTTAAAACTTTGATTGAAATTGTGTTTTTTTGTTAATGCCGGTGACGAAATGATTTTTTGTTCTTGTCTCAACAAAACAACATCTCGCGGCGCAGACGATATGCGCCAGCGCTTGCCCACCCGGATCAGGCGCCGCCGCCATGCCGTCCGGGCACGCTCCGCGGGACGCCGCCGCCCACTTAGGCTAAAATGGCCTGTTTTCGTCTGCGGCACTTTCCGCCCATGCATCTGCTTGCCTTCGGACTCAACCACCACACGGCTCCGCTGTCGATACGGGAAAAGCTGGCGTTTCCAGCCGAAACCCTGCCTCGGGCGCTGGACAGTCTGGTGGCCTCGCGGGCCGCGCGCGAGGCGGCCATCGTCTCCACCTGCAACCGCACCGAGATCTACTGCTGCAGTCCGGACCCGCACGCCGCGCTGTCCTGGCTGTGCCAGTTCCACGGCCTGAGCCTGGCCGAGGTTGAGCCCTACCTGTACCGGATGGAAGCGTCCAACGCCGCCCGCCACGCTTTTCGCGTGGCCTCCGGCCTGGATTCGATGGTGCTGGGCGAAACCCAGATCCTGGGCCAGTTGAAGGACGCGGTGCGCAGCGCGGAAAACGCCGGCACGCTGGGCAGCATGCTCAACGGCCTGTTCCAACGCACTTTCGCGGTGGCCAAGGAGGTGCGCTCCAACACCGCGGTGGGTTCGAGTTCGGTGTCGATGTCCGCCGCCGCGGTAAAGCTGGCCGAGCAGATCTTTCCATCGATAGCCGAGCTGAACGTGCTGTTCGTCGGCGCCGGCGAGATGATAGAGCTGGTGGCCACCCACTTCGCGGCGCGCAACCCGTCCTGTATCACCGTGGCCAACCGCACACTGGAACGCGGCCAACGGCTGGCCGAGCAGTTCGGCGGCAATGCCATCACACTGTCGGAACTGCCGGACGCCCTGGCGCGCTACGACGTGGTGGTCACCTCCACCGCCAGCCAGCTGCCGATGATAGGCAAGGGCATGGTGGAGCGGGCGATCAAGCAGCGCCGCCACCGGCCGATCTTCATGCTGGACCTGGCGGTGCCGCGCGACATCGAACTGGAAGTGGCGCAGCTGGACGACGTGTTCTTGTACAGCGTCGACGACATCGCCGGCATCGTCGAAGTGGGCAAGGAAGCGCGGCAGAGCGCCGCGGCGGAGGCGGAAACCATCATCCAGGCGCGGGTGGCGGAATTTTCCGACTGGCTGAAGAAGCGCGAGACCGTGCCCTTGATCCGCGCGCTGCGCGACGAGGCCGACCGCGCCCGCCGCCACGCGCTGGAGGCGGCGATGAAACAACTGGCGCGTGGCGACGCGCCGGAAAAAGTCCTGGAAGCGCTGTCGCTCCAGCTCACCAACAAATTGATGCACCCGCCCACCCAGGCCCTGTCCTCGGGCAGCGGCGCGGAGCACGACGCGCAGGTGCAGACCATCGCGCGGCTTTACCGTTTACATCCGGAGTCGTAATGAAAGCGTCTATTGCAGCCAGGCTGTCGCAACTGGCTGACCGCCTGGAGGAGGTGACCCACCTTCTGGCCAGCGAAACGGCCACCCAGAACATGGAGGCCTTCAGAAAACTCACCCGCGAGCACGCCGAGCTGACGCCGGTGGTGGAGACCTTTGCCGCCTACCGCCAATGCGAAGGCGACATCGCCGCCGCCGAGGACATGCTGGCCGATCCGGAAATGAAGGAGTTCGCCCAGGCGGAAATCCTGGATGGCAAGCGCAAGCTGGAACAGCTGGAGCTGGAGCTGCAGAAGCTGCTGCTGCCCAAGGACCCCAACGACGACAAGAATATCTTCCTGGAAATCCGCGCCGGCACCGGCGGCGACGAGGCCGCGCTGTTCGCCGCCGACCTCTTGCGCATGTACACACGCTACGCCGAACGCAACCGCTGGCAGGTGGAGATCGTCTCCGCCAGCGAATCCGACCTTGGCGGCTACAAGGAAGCGATCGTGCGGCTGGTGGGCCAGGGGGCCTATTCGCGGCTGAAGTTCGAATCCGGCGGCCACCGCGTGCAGCGGGTGCCGGCCACCGAGACCCAAGGCCGCATCCACACCTCCGCCTGCACGGTGGCGGTGATGGCCGAGGCCGACGAAATCGCCGAAGTGGTGCTGAACCCGGCCGACCTGCGCATCGATACCTTCCGCGCGTCCGGCGCCGGCGGCCAGCACATCAATAAAACCGATTCGGCGGTGCGCATCACCCACCTGCCCACCGGCATCGTCGCCGAATGCCAGGACGGCCGCTCGCAGCACGCCAACAAGGCCAGCGCGATGCAGGTGCTGGCGGCGCGCATCTACGACATCCAGCTGCGCGAGAAGAACCAGAAGGAGGCGGCCGAGCGCAAGGGGCTCATCGGCTCCGGCGACCGCTCGGAACGCATCCGCACCTACAACTATCCGCAGGGCCGCATCACCGACCACCGCATCAATCTGACGCTGTACAAGCTGGACCAGATGATGGACGGCGACATCGCCGAGCTGACCGACGCGCTGGTGGCCGAGCAGCAGGCCGAACTGCTGGCGGCGCTGGGCGACTAGGCGAGATTGCCCCATGCCGTCGGCGGCGCTAAAATCCGCTATAGAAAAAACAGGCCGCAACCGCAGCCTGTGCCTGTCCCGCCTGCCCGACCGGATGGGCGTTTTTCTCCGAGCGTGGGGCCGCCTAGCGCGGCCTTTTCTTTTGCCGGCTACATGCCTGGAATATAGGCGACCAGCGCCTTGATGTCGTCCGCGCTCATGGTCTTGACGATTTCCTGCATTTCCGCCGCCGCCGGCCGCTGCGACACGTCGAACACCTGCAACTGGCTTAGCAGATAGGCCGAGTGCTGGCCCGCCAGCCGCGGCGCCGTCGCGTTGCCCTCGCCGCGGTCGCCGTGGCAAGAGAAGCAAGGCGGCGTGCCCACCGCCAGATTGCCCTCCATGAACAGCTTGCGCCCCGCCGCCAGCAGCTTGGCGTCGGCGCCCGCCGCCGGATTGGCCGCCGGCTGCTGCGCGGCGAAATAAGCGGCCAGGCCCTTGACGGCCGCGGCGTCCAGCTTGCCCAGCGCGGCCTGGTGCGCGCCCTTGTCGTCGCGCTTGCGCTCGCGGAACAGCTCAAGCTGCTGCTCCATAAACGCCGCCTGCTGGCCCGCCAGCCGCGGAAACCGCGGCGACGCGCTGTTGCCGTCCGCGCCATGACAGCTGGCGCACAACTGGACAGCCTGCGGCGCCGCCAGCGCGGACGCCATCGCCATCCATCCCAGAAAAATCAGTCGGCCCGTTTTCACCCGGTAAGCTCCATCGTTGATGACGGGTGAATTATATGCGGCAGACCCGCCGATTTCCCACGTCCTTGGAACGGGATCCGCGCCGTCAGCGGCGGGAAAGCACGCGCCGACTCCCGACGACAAAGCGCTTCCAGCGCGTTCCTCACTTCTTGGGGCAATACAACCGGTGCAGCGCGGTCAACAGCGCCAGCGCCTTGACGTCCGCCACCGAATAGAAAATGCGCTTGCCGTCGCGCCGAGTCGCCACCAGGCCCTCGCCGCGCAACACGCCCAGCTGTTGCGACAAGGTCGGCTGGCGGATGCCCACCACCTGCTCCAGCTCGCTCACCGACTGCTCTCCCCGGCTGAGCTGGCACAGCAGCAGCAGCCGGTCCTCGTTGGCTAGCGCCCGCAGCAGGCCGCATGCCTGATCCGCGGCGGCGCGCATATCAGCGATGGCGATGACTGGGACATCCATGGGAAAACTCGCTTTGCAAATAGTGGCTTGCATTCAATATATCAATTGATATTATATCATTCAACATATCTTAAAACGCTGCGGCCACGGCGGCCTAGCCGCTGGCGGCACGCTGTGGGACAATCGCGCACAGCCGGGCGTTTGCCCGGCTATGCTTTTTGAACCACCCGCCGGATTGTCCACCGCCATGTCTGCAAGCCCGCTGCGCGTGCTGTCGCTCATCCCGCCGATGACGCAGCTGAATACGCCCTACCCATCCACCGCCTATCTCACCGGCTTCCTGCGCTCGCGCAGCGTGCCGGCCGCTCAGGAAGACCTGGCGCTGGCGCTGGTGCTCAAGCTGTTTTCGCGCGCCGGCATGCAAACCCTGCGCGAACACGTGCGCAAGGTGCCGTTGCGCCAGCGCTCGGCCGCGTTGCAACAGTTCGACGCCGAATTCGACCGCTACCAAGCGACGATAGACGGCGCCATCGCCTTCCTGCAGGGCCGCGACGCCACGCTGTCCTACCGCATCGCCGGCCGCAACTACCTGCCGGAAGGCCCGCGCTTCGCCGCTCTGGACGTGTACGTGGACCCGGACGATCCGGAAGGCGGCGACCCGCTGGCCTGGGCCTTCGGCGCGCTGGGCAGCCAGGACCGCGCCCGCCATCTGGCCACGCTGTACCTGAACGACATCGCCGACGTGCTGCGCGACGCGGTGGACCCGCGCTTCGAATTCGTCCGCTACGCCGAATCGCTGGCGCTGTCGCAGCCCAGCTTCGAGCCGCTGGCCCGGGCGCTGGCCGCCGCGCCCAACTGGGTGGACGACACGCTGGACGCGCTGGTGCAGGCCGCGGTGGCAAAACACCAGCCGCAGCTGGTGCTGATCTCGGTGCCCTTCCCCGGCGCGGTGTACGCCGCCTTCCGCATCGCCCAGGCCATCAAGCGCCGCCATCCCGAGATCAAGACCTGCCTGGGCGGCGGCTACGTCAACACCGAACTCAGGGAACTGGCCGAGCCGCGGGTGTTCGACTACTTCGACTTCGTGACGCTGGATGACGGCGAGCGCCCGCTGCTGGCGCTGCTGGAACATTTGCAGGGCAAGCGCGGACCCAGCCGGCTGGTGCGCACCTTCCTGCGCCAGGAAGACGGCTCGGTCCGCTACGTCAATATGCAGGAAGCCGACGTGCCGTTTTCCGAGGTGGGCACCCCCACCTGGGACGGCCTGCCGATAGACCGCTACCTGTCCTTGCTGGACATGCTCAATCCGATGCACCGGCTATGGAGCGACGGCCGCTGGAACAAGCTCACCGTCGCCCACGGCTGCTACTGGAAGAAATGCAGCTTCTGCGACGTGACGCTGGACTACATCTCGCGCTACGAGACGGCGTCGGCCGAGGTGCTGGTGGACCGCATCGAGGCCATCATCGCCGAGACCGGCCAGACCGGCTTCCACTTCGTCGACGAGGCGGCGCCGCCCAAGATGCTGAAGGCGCTGGCCGAAGAGCTGCTGCGGCGCAATCTGTCCATCTCCTGGTGGGGCAATATCCGCTTCGAGAAGTCGTTCACGCCGGAACTGGCGCAGCTGTTGGCCGAATCCGGCTGCATCGCCATTTCCGGCGGGCTGGAAGTGGCGTCGGACCGGCTCTTGAAGCTGATGAAGAAAGGCGTGTCGGTGGAGCAGGTGGCGCGCGTCACCTACGGCTTCGCCGAAGCCGGCATCCTGGTGCACGCCTACCTGATGTACGGCTTCCCCACCCAGACGGTGCAGGACACGGTGGACGCGCTGGAATACGTGCGCCAGCTGTTCGACAGCGGCTGCATCCAGTCCGGCTTCTTCCACCGCTTCGCCTGCACCGTGCACTCGCCGGTGGGCAAGAACCCGGAAGAATACGGCGTCAAGCTGGTGCCGCTGCCGGAAGGCAACTTCGGCAAGAACGATGTCGGCTTCATCGACCCCACCGGCACCGATCACGACGCTATGGGCCGCGCGCTCAACAAGGCGCTGTACAACTACATGCACGGCATCGGCCTGGACAGCGACGTGCGCGCCTGGTTCGACCAGCGGGTGCCCAGGCCCCAGGTACCGCGCCAGTTCATCGCGCGCGCGCTGCGCGGCTAGCGCGCGGGGCCTCCCCAGCGCGCGCCGCCCGTGCCACAATGGCGGATTGCGTTTTCGCCACGAGCACGGCCATGTCCTTGAAATACCATGTGATCCCGGTCACCCCGTTTGCCCAGAACTGCAGCGTGCTGTGGTGCAGCGTCAGCCGCCAGGCGGCCGTCATCGACGCCGGCGGCGACATCGAACGCATACGCGCCTGGGTCGATAGCCAGGGCCTGACGGTGCAGAAGCTGCTGCTCACCCACGGCCATATCGACCATGCCGGCGGCGCCGCCAGGCTGGCCGAACAACTGGGGGTGAAGATAGAAGGCCCCGAACGCAGCGAAAGTTTCTGGCTGGACCAGTTGCCCACCCAGGGCAAGATGTTCGGCTTCCCGCGCAGCGAGCCGCTGACCCCCGACCGCTGGCTGGAGGAAGGCGACACGGTGACCGTGGGCGAGGAAACGCTGCAGGTGATCCACTGCCCGGGCCACACCCCGGGCCACGTGGTGTTCTACAGCGCGGCGGCCGGCCTGCTGGTGGCCGGCGACGTGCTGTTCCAGGGCTCGATAGGCCGCACCGATTTCCCGATGGGCAACCACCAGCAACTGGTGGACGCCATCCAGCAGAAGCTGTTCATGCTGCCGGACGCCACCACCGTGCTGCCCGGCCACGGCCCGCTCACCACCATAGGCGCGGAAAAACGCGGCAATCCCTACGTCGCCAACCCGCGCTACCGCTGATGCCGCCCGAATTCGCCCGCCGCGTGCTGGCGCTGCTGGCCGAGCTGCCGCCGGGCCGCGTCACCACCTATGGGCAGCTGGCCGAACGCGCCGGCTATCCGCGCCACTCCCGCCATGTCGGCCACCTGCTGAGCCACTTGCCGGCAGGCCTGGCCGCGCCCTGGCACCGGGTGCTGGGCGCCGGCGGCCGGCTGTCGCGCCCCGGCAGCCACCACGCCGACTGGCAGCGCCTGCTGCTGGAGGAAGAGGGCGTGGAATTCAATGCCAGCGGCAAGATTGACCTGCGCCGTTACGGCTGGCCCGACTCCGGCGTTTGACCTGCCGCAAGCCGGAAACGCCCGGTTGCTCAGATACTTATCTTCACGTAGAGATATTTCCATGTGGCATTTTTCCACCACAATGTAACGTCAACGTCATTTTGCTACAAAAATGCAATGATTCTTTGCAGAAAAGCGACAGGCACGTGACAAATTGTTTGCATAAGGCCATTTCTGAGTCTAATCTGCGCGCGCTCGCCGACAGCTTGTCGGACGGTTACTACATGAAAAATAGTCTGGTGAAACAATGAAAACTCGCAAGTCGCTGCTGGCCCTGTCTCTGTTGGCCACCTCCGCGCTGGCTCATGCCGGCGGTGAATACTCTTTCGCAAACGTCAGCGCCAACTGGCTGGACTGGTCGGATCGCACTACCGAACAAAGCGGCAAGCGCGATTTCGGCTACCTGGAAGCCGAAGGTGGCCTGGGCGCCAAATGGGGCGAGCTGTATGGCTTCTTCGACCTGGAAAACCCGGGCAAGGGCAACAACGGCACCGGCACCAAAGACCGTCGCTACACCACGAAGGTGATTGGCCGTTACAACCTGACCGACATCGGTGGCGTGCCGGTACAGCTGTACGCTCACGTCTACGACACCCGCGGCAATGAATTCTTCACCCAGAACCGCGTTCTGGGTCTGGGCACCGATCTGAGCTTCGGCGCACTGAGCATCAAGCCGTTCTTCGGCGTGCACAACGAGATGGATTCTGGTCAACCCGGCTCGGCTTCGGGCTTCAACGGTTTCATGACCGGTTACGTGATGCTGTATCCGTTCCAGGCTTTCGGCCAGAACCTGATGCTGACCCAATGGCACGAAACCGAACTGGACCGCCAGGACAAGTTCATCGGCATTTACAAGAGCGGCGGCCAGCCGCGCGTAGGCCAGAACGGTGCCGTCGCGCTGTGGTGGACCCCGACCAAGGAAGTGACCACCGGCATCCAGTACCGCTACGCCGATCAGAAGCTGGGCAGCACCGCCTATCAGAACGCTGTGATCTACTCGATCAAGTACAACATCAAGTAATTGATGGACTGCCTCGCCCGCCTTGCGCGGGCAGGACGGCGGAGCCGCTCCGCCGCTTGAACGCCCCCGCCCGCGCGGGGGCTTTTGTTTTGCCAGCTCAGCCGCCGCGGCTTTCCACCCGGTTGCGGCCCTCTTCCTTGGCGCGGTACAGCATTTCGTCGGCCTGCTGCACCAGGCTGATGGAATCCTCCGCGGTCTGCAGCGAGCTGATGCCGACGCTGAAGGTCTGGCGGAACGAACGGTTTTCCGCCTGCTGCTCCAGCTGGCTGAAGTCCTGGCGCAGGCTGTCCATGATTTGGTGCGCGCGCATGATCGGCATGCCGCCCAGCACGATGGCGAACTCCTCGCCGCCATAGCGTCCCACCAGATCGGTGCGGCGCAACCTCTCCTTCAGAAAGCGCGCCAGGTTAAGCAGCACCTGGTCGCCGGCCTGGTGGCCGTAGGTGTCGTTGATCCTCTTGAAATAATCGAGGTCCAGCATCGCCAGCGACAGCGGCAGCGAATCGCGCCGCGCGCGCAGGATGCCGCTGTCCATCTGGCCATGCAGGTGGGAATGGTTGAGCAGGCCGGTCAGGCTGTCGTTGGCGATGTAGGAACGCAGCTTGCGGTAGCGCCGCGCGCGGTTGATCACCGTCACCACCAGTTCCTCCGGCGCCACCGGCTTGGTCAGGAAGCCGTCTATGCCCAGCGTCAGCGCGTCCAGCTGCACCACCTGGCGCTTCTCCACCGACAGGAACACGATGGGAATGCCATCCAGCAGCCGCTGCTGGCGGATCACCTTGGCCAGCTCGATGCCATTGCACTGCGGCATGTACATGTCCATCAGGATCAGATCGGGGCTGAGCTGCTCGATCCGCTCCGGCACCTTCTCCGGATTGGTCTCGCTGGTGGCCTCCACGCCGTGCGCGGCCAGCACCTGGGTGTACAAGCCGGCCAGCGACGCCATGTCCTCGACGATCAGCACCCGCAGCGGATCGCGCCGTTCGCTGATGTCGCCGAACCTGAGCAGATCCACCAGCTGGTTGGCCTGCAGCGGCCAGTCGAGAAGGCCGCAGGCCCCAAGCCGCGTCGCGGCCAGCCGTACCGGAAAATCGCGCCGCGGCGAGGTGAGCACCAGCGGACAGGTGCTGCTGACAGCCGGCGCCAGCTGGATGATGGGATCGTTGTCGGCGAATTCGCTGAACGCCACTACCGCCACCGGCGTCGCCTCCTGCAGCGCCCTGGCCAGCTTGGCCGCCTGCGACAGCAGGGTGACCTCGAAGCCGAAACAGGCCAGCTGCCTTTGCAGCGGACCGGCGTCGATGCCGACCGGCAGCCACAGATAGAGACGGGCGTTATCGTTGTCCGGGGCAGCCAGCGCGTCCCGGCCAGGGTCCGTTTGCCGCTCCATCAGCCCTAGCTGGCTGACCACTCCCAGATGGTGGCGCAGCAAGCCGTAGAGTTCTTGTTCCGACGGCACCGCCTGCTGCTGCAGCCACTGCTGCAGCAAGCTGGCCAGCGCGCGCGTCTCGACGGCGATGTCGCCCAGTCCAACCGAGCACACCAGGTCCTCCAGTCGCATCACCAGCGACAGCAGGTGCGCGGCCAGCGGACGCTCCCAGCGCGACACCAGCATGTAGCCGATGCGGTCGATTTCCCGCGCCAGATGGGTACGTTGACCGGGATGGATGGGCACAGCCTGTTTCATGACGTGGAGTTCCGTTTTCTGGCGGATCCGCCCGCCTCCACTGCAAGTTTATGGCGCCGGCCCGGCAGGCTAACTGCTATAATCCGCCCTTGAATTCAACGGCCTGGCATGTTTTGATGAACGTTTTTTACGAAGAGAGCGGCAGTTTCAAGGTTGGCAGCATTGTCTCGCGCAGCGATGCCAGCCTGCAGGTTGACACCCAGCACGGCAAGCGCGCCAAGCTCAAAAGCGCCAACGTGTTTCTGGAGTTTAGCTCCCCCTTGGCCGATTTTCTGCCCGCGGTAGACAATCTGGCTGAAGATATCGATCTGGACTTCCTATGGGAATGCAGTCCGGACGACGAGTTCGCCTATCAGGAGCTGGCCGCCGACTATTTCGGCCACGCGCCGTCCGCCGCGGAGGCCGCCGCGCTGATCAGCCGCCTGCATGGCGCGCCGATGTACTTCTACAAAAAAGGCAAGGGCCGTTACAAGAAGGCGCCGCAGGAAGCGCTGCAGGCCGCGCTGGCCGGCGTGGAGCGCAAGAAGCGCGAACAGGAGCAGATCGACGGCTGGGTGGGCGAATTGAAGGCCGGCGCGCTGCCGGAAGCCATCCGCTCGCAGCTGATGACGCTGCTGTGGCGGCCGGACAAGAACACGCTGGAATACAAGGCTTTCGACCAGGCTGCGCGCGAGCTGAACCTGGCGCCGCTGCGCCTGGCGGAAAAAGTGGGCGGCATTCCGTCAGTGCCGGCCTACCTGATGGCCGGCTTCCTGATGGAGTACTTCCCCAAGGGCGCCGGCTTCGGCAAATACGCGCCGCCGGAAGCCCTGCCCGAACTGCCGCTGGCCGAGGTGCAGGCCTTCTCCATCGACGACGCCAACACCACCGAGATCGACGACGCGCTGTCGCTGACGCCGCTGGCCAACGGCAACACCCGCGTCGGCATTCACATCGCCGCGCCGACGCTGGGCGTGCCGGTGGATTCCGACATCGAAAAGATGGTGCTGTCGCGGCTGTCCACCGCCTATTTCCCCGGCGACAAGATCACCATGCTGCCCGACGACGTGGTGGCGGCCTTCACGCTGCAGGAAGGCCGCGCCTGCCCGGCGTTCTCGCTGTACGCCGAGGTGACGCCGGCATTCGAGCCGGTAGCCTTCGAAAACCGCATCGAACTGGTGCCCATCGCCGCCAACCTGCGGCACGCGCAGCTGGAACGGGTGTTCAATGAGGAAACGCTGGCCAACGACCCAGGCACCGACTACCCGTTCAAGCGCGAGCTGACCTGGCTGTGGCAGTTCGCCGAGGCGCTGGAGAAGCGCCGCGGCAAATACGACCCCACCCGTCCGGCGCAGCACGACTACAACATCGACGTCGCCGACGGCAAGGTGTCCATCACCATCCGCAAGCGCGGCGCGCCGATGGACAAGCTGGTATCCGAGCTGATGATCCTGGCCAACAGCGAGTGGGGCCGGATGCTGGCCGAGGCCGACATCCCGGCGATGTACCGCGCCCAGAGCATGGGCAAAGTGCGGATGACCACCCGTCCCGAGCCGCACATCGGCCTGGGCGTGGCGCAATATGCCTGGAGCACCTCGCCGCTGCGCCGCGCCAGCGACTTCGTCAATCAGCGCCAGCTGGCGGCGATGATACGCGGCGAAAAGCCGCTGTACGAGCAGGGCAACGCCATGCTGTTCGCCATCCTGCGCGACTTCGACGCCACCTACGGCGCCTACCTGTCGTTCCAGGACAAGATGGAGCACTACTGGTGCCTGAAATATCTGGTGCAGGAAGGCATCAACGAGCCGACCGCCACCATCATCAAGGAAGACCTGGTGCGCATCGACGGCCTGCCGCTGCGACTGCGCATTCCCGGCCTGCCGGAGCTGAACCGCGGCGACCGCGTGCAACTGGCGCTGGTGCGGGTGGACGAGCTGATGCAGGAAGTGGAGTTGCGCTACACCGGCCGGCTGGAGCAGGTGGCAGAGGCCAAGGAAGACGGCGAGGCCTGACCCGCCCGCCAAACCCGCCAGCCGCCGCGCCCTTCGCAAGGCGCGGCGGTTTTTTCTTGTCCGCGTTCCGCGCGGCGTCCTTCTGCGCGCGGATGCCGGATTGCGCCGCCATGCCGGCTCCTGGCGCGCGGGCAGCGGCCCAACCCCACACACCCGCGCTCAGAACATGTCGTCCACCTGGATGCAGGCCTGCTGCAGCGGCTCCATCGCACCCTCCACCCGCGCTCGGTCCAGCCCCAGCCGCTCCAGCACCCGCTCCGGCAGGCTGACCAGCATGTCGGTCACGCTCATCTCGTTGCGGAAGCCCGACACCAGGAACGTGGCCAGGCCGATCAGCAGCGCGTACGGCGAAGCGTCCTCGTTCAGCAGGTCGTGCTGGTTGTAGATCGCCTCCTGGATCTCATCGGGGAAATTCCAGCGCCGCGCCAGCTCCGCCCCCAACTCGGTCAGGTCCATGCCCAGCAGCATGCGCTCGGTGCTGATGCGTTCGGCGCCTCCGGCGACGATCTTGTCGATCTGCTGCGCCTGCTCCGGCACCGCCACGTACAACACCAGCTCGCCGATATTCGCCAGCAGGCCGCAGGTATAGCCCAGCTGCGCGTCCCTTCCGGCCAGCTTGGCCAGTAGCTTGGCGGTGTTGGCCATGGCGAAGCAGCGCGCCCAGAACGCTTTCATGTCGAAACCGTGGATGCCCTGCGTGGCGCCGGTCACGCCGGACGCGATCACCAACACCCGCAGATTATCGAAACCCAGCAACACCACCGCGTCGTCCAGCGAACCCACCTTGCGGCTGCTGCCGAAACGCGCGCTGTTGGCCAGCCGCAATACCCGCGCAGTCAGCACCTGGTCATGTCCGACCTTATCCGTGATCTCGTCGATCGCGACATCGTTGCGATGGAAACTGGCCACCAACTCCTGCACCACCTTGGGCACCATAGGCAGCTTGCCCGACGCTTTCTCGAAGATCTCGGCTACTTGCATAACGCGCTCTCCCGCTCTGGCATTGGAGGTTTGAGCTTAGGCAATGGCACTGTGAAAGAAAGGGGAAACGTGTCCGATCGGGCGGGGAAATTGTCGCAACGCCGCATTCGCGGCGAAGAATGGGTTTTCCTATTTCCGCCGCGGCAACTATTTTTCAACATATGGGACACGCGGAGGCCTTTGACCCATCGCCGCGCCTCACTGTCCGGGTCGCCTCTCCCAGGGAGAAATCAATGCTGTATCAGCTCTCCGTCAAACAAAAGCTGTTGGCGGGCTACGGCCTGCTGATCCTGATCCTGGCCGCTATCGTCTTCACAGCCATCCTCAAGCTGGACACCATCCAGGCCAAGGAGCTGGAGATCACCGAGAACCGCTATCCCAAGGCCGCGCTGTGCAACAAGATCGTGCTGGTCACTTTCGATGTGGCGCGCAAGGTGCGCGACGCCATCATCGCCAGCAGTCCGGCGGAGATCGAGTCCGTCATCGCCAAGATCGAGGCGCTACGCGCCGAGAACACCGCCAGCCTGCAGGAGCTGGACAAGGCGCTGGTCTCGTCCAAGGGCAGGGAAATCTTCGACCGGGCGATACAGGCGCGCAATGTGCTGTCGGCGCAATACGCGCCGCTCTACGCCCTGGTGCGCGCCAACAAGGACGCCGAATCGGTGGTCTTCCTGAAGCAGCATTTCGTGCCGGCCAACGAGGGCTTCATGAAGGCCCTGAATGAGCTTGCCGCCTATCAGAACGACCGCGTGCAGCAGGCGACGGCTGAGAGCAAGACCGCTTACAGCCAGGCAGTGGGCATCATGCTGGCCGCCGCCGTCGCGGCGCTGCTGGTTTCCATCGTGGTGGCGCTGTTCATCTCCAATCTCGTGACCACGCCGCTGCGAAGGTCGGCGCAACTGGTGCGCAATATCCAGCAGGGCGACCTGTCCGGCGCCGACGAGGCGTTGCCGGCCTCCCGCGACGAAGCGATAGAGATCGCGCGCAACATCCAGCACATGCGCCAGGGCCTGCGCGAGGTGGTGTCCAACATCAAGGACAACGCCAACCAGGTGTCGGACTCCGCCCACGAGCTGGCCAGCATGGCGCAGCAGGTGGCCGGCGGCGCCCAGCGCCAGTCCGAAGCCACCTCCGAAGCCGCCGCCACTATTGAACAGTTGACCGTCAGCATCAACCATGTGGCCGACAACTCGAACGAAGCGTCGCGCCAGGCCAAGGAGGCCGGCGATCTCGCCGGGCGCGGCGGCCACGCGGTGCAGGCCTCGGTGGGCAAGATCCAGTCGGTCAGCGACGCGGTGGCCGCCACTTCGGAACAGATGCGCGGCCTGACCGGCGAGGTGCAACGCATCGGCAACATCGTCACCGTGATTCGCGACGTGGCCGACCAAACCAATCTGCTGGCGCTCAACGCCGCCATCGAGGCGGCGCGCGCCGGCGAGATGGGCCGCGGCTTCGCGGTGGTGGCCGACGAAGTGCGCAAGCTGGCCGAGCGCACCGCCAGCTCGGCGCAGGAAATCACCCAGATGATCAGCGCCATCCAGCAAGGCGTCACCAAGGTGGTGGGCAGCATGGAGCAGAGCCTGGCCAGCGTGGACGCGGTATCCGGCAGCGCGCGCGAGGCCAGCGATTCGATGGAGGAGATAGGCAGCAGCACCCAGTCCATCGTCGGCACCATAAGCAACATCACCAGCGCGCTGGGCGAGCAGCGCACCGCCAGCCTCAGCCTGGCGCAAAGCATGGAACAAGTGTCGCAGATGGCCGAGGCCAACAGCGCCACGGTGGAGGAGCTAGCCACCACCTCCAGCCAGCTCAATGCCTTGTCGCACGCGCTGCAAAGCGTGACCGAGCGCTTCCGGCTGTAGCGCCCAACCATCCACGGCTCCTAGGGGAGCCTCGCCGGGCAAATCGACGCAGGCCAGTCGCACGGCTGGCCTGTTTTCATGCAACCGCCGCCTGTCCTTGCGGCGCGGCGGATGGTTTCCTGCAATCATGCTGTGGCAAGCTGGCGGGGTCGCCAAATGGCCCCCCCTCATGAAAACATCGTTGCGAATCGCCGCCGCCCTGCTGACCGGCCTGATCTTGTGCGGCGCGGCCGCCGCCAAGACCATTAATTTCTCCGGCTACCGCTGGGAAGTGCGCAACCAGGGCAGCAGCGGCCCCGGCCCCAATGTCTGGAACGAGAACAACGTCTGGCTGGACGCCCAGGGCCAGCTGCACCTGAAGATCGCCCATCGGGGCGGCAAGTGGAGCGCGGCCGAGCTCTACCTGCCGCAGCGGCTGGGCTTCGGCAGCTACCAGTTCAAGCTGATAGGCCGCCCCGACCTGTTCGACGACAATATCGTGCTGGGCCTGTTCAACTACCCGACGCCGGACATCGGCCAAGACGGCAGCAACGAGGTCGACATCGAATTCTCGCGCTGGGGCGACGCCTCCTATCCGATCGGCAACTACACCGTTTATCCCGCCGTGGCCGGCGTGCAGCCGACCTCATCCACCTTCGATTTCCATCTGAACGGCGACTACAGCACCCATCGCTTCAACTGGAGCGCCAGCCAGGTGTATTACCAGTCGCTGCACGGCTTCCAGGACGGCGACCAGTACCAGATCGCCAGCTGGCGCTTCGCCCCGGCCGATGCCCAACAGCGCGTGCCGCAGCAACCGTTGCCGTTGCATCTGAACCTGTGGCTGTTCCAGGGCAAACCGCCCAAGGACGGCAAGGAAGTGGAAGTGGTGATCAAGGAATTCAAGTTCATCCCGGCGGCGGCGCGCTAGGCGGGAGAAGACCCGGCGGGCCAGGCGGACCGCCGCTGCGCGTCAATAGGCGAAGCGTTCGCGCAGATCGCCCAGGTTCAGCTCGTCCAGGATGGCCAGCTGGCGCTCGCGCGCGCTGGCCTTGCCCTTGCCGGTCTTCTTGGCGATGATCAGCTCGTTCTTCATCGAGTGCTCCCAGCCCACCAGCTCGGTGACGGTCAACTGGTAGCCGCGCGCCTCCAGCTGCAGGCAGCGCAGCACATTGGTCAGCTGGCTGCCGAACTCGCGGGTGTGAATCGGGTGGCGCCACAGCTCCGACAGCGGCGTCTTGCCGAAAGTCTCGTTCTTCTTCTGCCGCAGCATCGCCGCCACCTCAGCCTGGCAGCACGGCACCAGTACGATGTACCTGGCGTCCTTGGCCAGCGCGAAGCGGATGGCGTCGTCGGTGGCGGTATTGCAGGCGTGCAGCGCGGTGACGATGTCCACCTGCTCCGGCAACCGGTCCGAGGTGATCGACTGCTCCACGCTCAGATTGAGGAAGCTCATGCCGGCGAAGCCCAGCCGCCTGGCCAGCTCGTCGGACTTGTCCACCAGCTCCTGGCGGGTTTCCACGCCGTAGACTCGGGCGGCGGGCTTGTCCTTCAGGAACAGGTCGTACAGGATGAAGCCGAGGTAGGACTTGCCTGCGCCGTGGTCGGCCAGCGTCATGCCGCCCTTCTCCTCCAGCACGTCGGCCATCAAGGGCTCGATGAACTGATACAGGTGGTAGACCTGCTTCAGCTTGCGGCGGGTGTCCTGGTTGATCTTGCCGTCACGGGTGAGGATATGCAGCTCTTTGAGCAATTCCAGCGACTGCTGCGGTTTGATTTCGGGAATCAGGCTCATGGCGGCCTCCTGCAAAAACGAATGCCGCGATTGTAACAGAGCGGCATCCCATGCCGGACCGGACCTCCGCCCGACAGGCGGCGCCTCAGGGTTTGATCACTTCCTGCTCTATCACCTGATCCAGCACCCAGCGGATCGAAGCCGCGTCGGCCGGCGGATTGTCTACGTTGATTTCCTTGATCCGCAGCCGGTAGGCGACGCCCGGTTCCGGCTTGAAGCCCTCGATCTCGCCGTAGTGCAGTTCCCAAGCCTTGGACTTGTCCGCACGCACCTGCAGGCATTGCATCGGCGCCACGCTGACGCAGGCCTTGCGCTCCGGCGCGACGTAGATGAATTTGGTTTCGCCCTGCGGCTGACGCTCGAACACCAGCGCGTCCTTGCCGTCGGAAAGCGTCAGGCGCTGGCCGCCCAGGCTGGCCGCCATGCCGGCTTCCAGTTGCCGCGACAATTTGGCGTCGCGCTGCATCGCCTCCGGCGGGCACATCATCATGGTGGAAGCCAGATGCTCGGCGCGCAGCTTGCCGTCCTCCAGCGTGGCCGGACCGAACATGCCGTTGCAGCCGGCCTTGGCGAACAGCCGCTGCTGGTCGATGCGCAGCAGGGTGGCCTGCTCGCCGCCGTTGGTCTGTTTCCACTCGCCTTGCAGCTGGTCCAGGGTGGGAAGAACGGCCGGACGGGAGGGCGCAGCGGTGCCGGCGCAGCCGGTCAGCAAGGCCGCGCTCAAGGTCAACAGTGACAGGCGTTGATACATCATGGTTTCCTGATAAATAGACTAGGACGCGCCGCCGGCGCGGTGGTTCCTTCAATCGGCCAACGGCGTCACCGTTTCCCGGTACACCACTTTCATCAGTTGCAAGCCCGGCTGGCCGTCGGCGGCCGGCACACCCTGCAATTTCAGGTAATAGCGGCTGCCGGCCTCCGGCTCGAAACCGGCGATCGAACCCGCGTAATTGCGCCACGGCTGGTCCTCTCTGCTGCGCAGCCGCAGGCAGGTGGACGGCCCCGCGGCCGCGGCGCACGGCCGGCTGGCGACATACCAGTATTGCTCGCCCGGCGCCGGCAGCGGAGCCGCGGCGACCGCGGCGGGCGGTTCCGCCGCCGCGCTCTGCGCCGGCTGGCGCGCAAAGCGGTAGCGGGTCTTGCCAGCCATCAGGCTCAGGTGCTTGCCATCCTCTACCGGCAGCAGGCGGAACGGCGCGGCCAGCAGCGCCAGCAGCGCCTGTTCGCGCTGCATCACCTCCGGCGCGCACAGCTTGCGGGTGGCGGAAACCTGATGCTTGCCGTCGTCGTCTATCCCCAGCGTGAAGCGGTTGCAGCCGGCGAAGCCGCTGATGCGGCTGTCGGCTATGTTCAGCGTCGGCAACGGCGCGGCTTGCGCCGGCGCTTCCAGCCGCCATTCGGTGTTTTGCAGATTCGGCATCGCCTGGGTCGGCATCATCATGCTGCCGCTGATCAGGATGGAGCTGAGGATGGGCATGCGCGTTCCTTCTATTGTCCGGCTCGGATGGAGCATCGCCCGCCATGGGCGGGCGATGCGGGGACCTGCGGGCGGCGGACTCGCTATGCTGCGTTTTTCAGCAAGTCCTCCACCACCTTCTTGGCATCGCCGAATACCATCATGGTTTTATCCATGTAAAACAGCTCGTTGTCCAGTCCGGCATATCCCGTGCTCATGGAACGCTTGACCACGATCACGTTGCGCGCCTTGTGCACCTCCAGGATCGGCATGCCGTAGATCGGGCTCTGCTTGTCCTTCTGCGCCGCCGGATTGACCACATCGTTGGCCCCGATCACCAGCACCACGTCGGTGGTGGAGAAGTCGGCATTGATCTCCTCCATCTCCAGCACCTGCTCATATGGCACCTCCGCCTCGGCCAACAGCACATTCATGTGGCCGGGCATCCGTCCCGCCACCGGGTGGATCGCATAACGGACATTGACGCCCTTTTCATGCAGCAGTTCCGCAAACTCCTGCAGCGCGTGCTGGGCGCGCGACACCGCCAGACCGTAGCCGGGCACGATCACCACCTGGCCGGCGTTGGACATCAGGAAGGCCGCATCCTCGGCGCTGCCAGCCTTGTAGGCCTTGGGCGCGGCCTGTCCCGCCGCGCCCTGGGCGGCCGCCTCGGCGCCGAAGCCGCCCAGCAGCACGCTGACGATGGAACGGTTCATCGCCTTGCACATGATGTAGGACAGGATGGCGCCGGAGGCGCCGACGCAAGCGCCGGCGATGATCAGCACCGGGTTGTTGAGCGTGAAGCCGATGCCGGCCGCCGCCCAGCCGGAGTAGCTGTTGAGCATGGAGACCACCACCGGCATGTCGGCGCCGCCGATCGGGATGATCAGCGTCACGCCCAGCACCAGCGCCACCGCCAGCATGGCGAGGAAGGCCGCCTGGCTGCCGCTGAGGAAATAGGCGGCGCCGAAGCCGCACATCGCCAGCGCCAACAGCAGGTTCAACAGGTGTTGGCCGCCGAAGCTGACCGCCCTGGCGCCGAAGCGGCCGGAGAGCTTGCCGTAGGCGATGACCGAGGCGGTGAAAGTGATGGCGCCGATGAAGGCGCCGATGAACAGCTCCACTTTTTGCACCGGCGAGTGGGTGACGCCCTCGTGGAAGATCGCCGCGACGGCGATCAGCACCGCGGACAGGCCCACCAGCGAATGCATCGCCGCCACCAGCTCCGGCATGCCGGTCATCTCCACCGTGCGTGCCTTCCAGCCGCCCACCAGCGCGCCGGCGGCGACGGCGACGGCGATCAACGCCATCACCGGCTTGTCCAGAATCAAGAGGGTGGTCAACACGGCGATGGCCATGCCCACCATGCCGTACAGGTTGCCGCGCCGTGCCGACACCGGGCTGGACAGGCCCTTCAGCGCCAGGATGAACAGCACTGCGGCCACCAGATAAAGAACCGCCGAAACATTCTGCATCGTTTATCCCCTGTTCTTTTTCTTGAACATGTCCAGCATACGTTGAGTCACCAGGAAGCCACCGAAGATGTTGATGCTGGCCAGGAAGACGCCGACGGCGCCCAGCACCGAGGTGACGGTGAGCTGGCTGCCGCCGATATCCACGGTCTGCAGCAGGGCGCCGACGATGATGATGCCGGAGATGGCGTTGGTCACCGCCATCAGCGGGGTGTGCAGCGCCGGCGTGACGTTCCACACCACGTGGTAGCCGACGAAGACCGCCAGCACGAAGATGGTGAAGCTGGTGATGAAGGGATCAACCATGATGGGGCTCCTGTGCGGCGGCGGCGGAAGGCGCGGCGCCGAAGCGCTGCTCGCCCTGGTGGGTGAGCAAGGTGGCGGCGATCAACTCGTCGGCCAGGTCTATCTTCAGCCCTTCCGGCGCCAGCAACAGGCCGAGGAAGGCATGCAGATTGCGGGCGTACAGGCTGGAGGCGTCGGCCGCCAGCAGGCTGGCCAGATTGGCGTAGCCCACCAAATGAACGCCGCGGTCGCTTTGGTAGGCCTCGCCGAGACGGGTCAGCTCGCAGTTGCCGCCGCTTTCCGCCGCCAGATCGATGATCACCGAGCCCGGCTTCATCTCCGCCACCGTCGACGCCGTCACCAGCCGCGGCGCCGGCTTGCCGGGAATCAGCGCGGTGGCGATGACGATGTCGGCGTTGCGGGCATGCTTGGCCAGCAATTCGTTCTGCCGCTGCTGGAAATCCGCCGACATCTCGCGGGCATAGACGCCGCCGCCGGCGGCCTTCTCCTCGTCCGTCATCGGCACCTCGACGAATTTGGCGCCCAGCGATTCCACCTGCTCGCGGGTGGCGGGGCGCACGTCGTAGGCCTCCACCACCGCGCCCAAGCGCTTGGCGGTGGCGATGGCCTGCAGGCCGGCGACGCCGATGCCCAGCACCAGCACCCGCGCCGGCTTCACCGTGCCGGCGGCGGTCATCAGCATCGGCATGAAGCGCGGGTAGAACTGGGTGGCCAGCAGCACCGCCTTGTAGCCGGCGATATTGTTCTGGCTGGACAGCACATCCATGCTCTGGGCTCGGGTGGTGCGCGGCAGCAGCTCCAGCGCGAAAGCGGAAATCCGCCGCGCCGCCAGCCGCGGCAGCAAGGGATTGCCATACGGCGCCAACATGCCGACCAGCGCCGCGCCCGGCTTCAGCGCTTCCAGATCGGCGGCCTCCGGCATGTGCACCACCAGCGCGACGTCCGCCTGCGCCAGCAGCGTCTGGCGCTGCTCGGACAATCCTGCGCCGACATCGGCGTAGGCCGCGTCGGCAATGGCGGCGTGCAAACCGGCGCCGCGCTCCACCGTGACGACATGGCCGGCGCCGACCAGTTTTTTCACCGTGTCAGGCGTCGCCGCCACGCGGCGTTCACCGGCCAGCCGTTCGGCCGGGATGACGATATGCATCTGCGTGTCTCCTGGAAATGGATTGTGGAATCAGTATCTTGAACGGCCGCGCGGCACGGTTTAGAACAGCTGTTTGAAAAACATTAAAAGCATGCCGCCATCCATTATGCAAGCCATATATTGACTACCGTATATCGTCTGACAAACCGGATTCAACTAGGCAATATACCAAGCCATTGGCATGGCGCGGCGTGAAAACAGCGCGGTTTCGCCAGTTTCTTGCACAAAGCGATGCTGCGAGGCGATGCTTCGCGGCCAGAACGCAATTAAAATAAGACTTAACTGATATTTAAATTCACGAGGGCCGACCCTAGCGAAAGACATGCCGGACTGTAAAGCCGGGAAAGCCGCAAGAATCGCCGCGCCTTGCGCCAGATCAGCCGCGGCCCACTATCCTCGGCTCTTGCCGGACCGCCGGATTTGCAGACGGCGGATGCCGCGCCGCCGGCCGCTTGCTATGATCGCAACATCGCCCCTCCCCGCGCCCAGCCATGCTCCGTACCACTCCGCCTCCGCTGCCGGACTTCCGCAATCTCGGCGTGATGCTGCGCATCCTGCTGCTGCCCCTGCTGCTGCTGTTCGCCGACGGCTTGCTGACGCTCCCCGGGAACGAGCCGCTGTGGCCCTGGCTGCAAACCGCGCTGCTGCTGGTGCCGGGCAGCCTGCTGACGCTGGCCCTGCTGGCGGTGCTCGGCCCCTGGCTGGCGCGGCAACGGCTGGGCGCCTGCTGGACGCTGGCCGTGACCGGCCTCAGCTTCGGGCTGTGCCAGTGGCGGCTGCAACTGGAGCCGGCGCTGGCCTGGCAACTGCCGGCGCTGGCCATGTTGGCGATGGCGCTGCTGCTGCATTATCTGTCGCTGCGCCAGCGCGCCTTGTCGCCGGCGCTGGCCGAAGCCAGGCTGGCGGCCCTGCAGGCGCGCATCCGCCCCCATTTCCTGTTCAACAGCCTGAACGCCGCCATCGCGCTGATCCGCTCACAGCCGCAAAAAGCCGAGGCGGTGCTGGAGAACCTGGCCGATCTGTTCCGCGCCCAATTGGCCGACCCCGACCGCGCCTCGACGCTGGCGCGCGAGATCGAACTGGCCACCATGTACTTGGCGATAGAAACCGAACGGCTGGGGCCGCGGCTGACGATCAGCTGGCGCATCGAAGCCCCGCTCGACGCCATCCTGCCGCCGCTGATCCTGCAGCCGCTGGTGGAGAACGCGGTCTGCCACGGCGCCGAACAACTGGCCGGCGAGGTCGAGATCGTCATCGGCGCCCGCCTCTACGGCGGACAATTGGAACTGGCGCTGGACAACCCGGCGCCGGACGCGCCGCCCAGGCCCGGCGGCAACCAGATGGCGCTGTCCAATCTGCGCGAGAGGCTGCAGCTGTTCTTCGATGCCGAGGCCTCGCTCGCTGGCGAAAAACGCGGCGACCGCTATTACACCCTCATCCGCCTGCCTTACCGCCGCGCCGACAAACCGGCGCCGGACGGCTAAGCTGGTTGCAATGCGAACCAAAAAAACGACAAGGGACAAGGAATGGAGAAAAACCGGCTGGAGGCGTTCAGCGACGGCGTGATCGCCATCATCATCACCATCATGGTACTGGAGCTGAAAGTGCCGCACGGCACCGATTGGCGGTCGCTCGCGCCTCTGCTGCCGGTGTTCCTCAGCTATCTGCTCAGCTTCGTCTACGTCGGCATCTACTGGAACAACCACCATCATTTCTACCATGCCACCTGCCGCATCGACGGCCGGGTGCTGTGGACCAATCTGCATCTATTGTTCTGGCTGTCGCTGATTCCCTTCGTCACCGGCTGGATGGGGCAGAACCATTACGCGCCGTTGCCGGTCGCCCTGTACGGCATGGTGCTGCTGATGTGCTCGATCGCCTGGTGGATCATGCAAAAGTCGCTGCTGTGCCTGCCCGGCAACCGCACCCGGCTGTCCGAGGCGCTGGGCAACGACATCAAGGGCAGGATCTCGCCGGCGGTCTACCTGCTGGCGATCTGCCTCGCCTGGTACGAAACCTGGCTGTCCGGCCTGCTGTACCTGCTGGTAGCGTTATTGTGGCTGGTGCCGGACAAGCGCATAGAGAAGATGCTGTACGGCGCGGAGCAGCCCTAGGCGCGGCGTGGCACAGCGCCGCGTAATCGATTAGAATTCCGCCATCAGCCACCATGGAGGGTACGATGTACCAGTCCGAATTCACCCAGTTCATCAAAGGCTTCCTGGACAAGAACCCGGAAGTGGACAGCCAGCGCCGCGAACTGCGCCTGACCCTGTGGGACCGCCACCCCGACCTTGACGACCAGCGTCGCTGGAAAGAGTCGGACGTGCCGCAGAAGCCCTACGTCTACCAGCCGGACTAATCCGCCGCCGCCGGCCCCCGAACGCCCCCCGCGGGCGTTTTGTCATTCTGGAAGCCCCGTCATGACCAGCCGTACCGTGGCGCTAGACCGCGCCCTGCATGATTACCTGTTCAACATCGGCGTCGTCGAACATCCGGTGCAGCGCGAGCTGCGCGAGTTCACCGCCGGCCACCGCCAGGCCAAGATGCAGATCGCGCCGGAGCAGGGCCAGTTCATGGGCTGGCTCGCCCGGCTGATAGGCGCGCGCCGCTATCTGGAGATAGGCGTGTTCACCGGCTACAGCGCGCTCACCGTGGCGCTGGCCATGCCGGACGACGGCGAAGTGGTGGCCTGCGACGTCAGCGAAGCCTTCACCGCCATCGCCCGCCAGTACTGGGAAAAGGCCGGCGTCGCCGACCGCATCCAGCTGGCGCTGCAGCCGGCGCAGGCCACGCTGCGGCAATTGCTGGCCGATGGCCGGGCCGGCAGCTTCGACCTGGCCTTCATCGACGCCGACAAGCCGTCCTACCGCGACTACTATGAAGCCTGCCTGCAACTGGTGCGGCCCGGCGGCGTCATCGCCATCGACAATATCTTCCTGTCAGGCCGCGTAGTGGAACCCAAGCCGGAAGACCCGCCCGGCGTGCGCCTGATGCACGAATTCAACGCCGGCCTCAAGCACGACGCGCGCATCCACATGTGCGTGCTGCCGGTGGGCGACGGCCTGACGCTGTGCACCCGGCGCTGAGGCCGCGCATGAACTTTCGATGAATGGATGCAGTCAGAAACTTTTTGCCGCCAGCCTCGCCCAACGCGTCGATGCTATGATCGCCACTTGACCGAACCAATCCCGTACCCGTCATGCTGAACCGCCGTCCCCGCCGCCAGATGAACCAGATGAACGTCGTGCCCTATATCGACGTGATGCTGGTGCTGCTGGTGATTTTCATGGTTACCGCCCCGATGTTCACCCCGGGCGTGATCGACGTGCCCAGCGTCTCGCAGGCGGCCGCCATCGATGTCCGTCCGCTGGAGGTCACCGTGGACGCCGCCGGCAAGATCGAACTGATAGACGGCGAGCAGAAAAACCCCGTCGACTCGCTGGATGAGCTGGCCGGCCAGCTCAAGGCGCTGGTCGGCGACGACAACCGCCCGGTGGCGATCTCCGCCGACGCCAACCTCAAATACGCCGAGGTGGTGAAGATCGCCGACGTGCTGCACCAGGCCGGCATCAAGCGCGTGGCGCTCACCGTCAAGCAGACGCCCAAGCAATGAGTTCGCAATCGTCAACTTCCCTGCGTCCATGGACGTTGATAGCTTCCGCGCTGTTTCATGCCGGCGTGATCGGCCTGCTGCTGTGGGGCGGCCTGCAGACCACGCCGCCGCCCAGCCCGGCGCCGCTGGCGCTGGAACTGTGGACCAGCGCGCCGCCGCCGCCCGCGCCGGTTGTCGCCCCGGCCACGCCGCCGCAGGCTCCTGCGCCGGCGCCCGAACCCCAGCCGGCGCTGGACACGCCCCCGGCCGAGGTGAACCTGGGCAAGGAACACCCCAAACCCAAGCCTGAAGCTAAGCCCGAACCCAAGCCGCCGGCCGAAATCACGCCCGAGCCGAAAAAACCGAAGCGCGAGCCCAAGCCGGCCGAGCCGGAAAAGAAGATTCAGGAAAAAGCCAAGCCGGTGGAAAAAGCGCCGGAAAAGAAACCAGCCAAGCCGGCGGAGGCGCCGCCGGCGGCCAAGCATGGCCACAAACCGGCCAAGACCTACAACTCGGAAGCCGACGACCTGCTCTCCAGCCTGGACAGCAGCCGCAGCAGCGGCAAACCCAACGCCCGCAGCGACCAGGCCGGCAGCAAGCACGGCATCGCCGGCGGGGCGGTCAACGGCTCCGGCGTCAACGCCGGCTGGATCGACCTGGTCAAGGCCAAGGTGACGCCGCTGGTGCAGATTCCGCCCGGCATGCCGGGCAATCCGGCGGTGGTGCTGCGGATCACGCTGCTGCCCACGCTGGAGGTCAAAACCGTGCAATTGGTGAAAAGCAGCGGCCAAGCGGCCTATGATGATGCAGTGCAAAGAGCGGTATGGGAGGCGAAAACCTTCCCCAGACTGCCGGCCGGAGCCAATTTCAATGACGGCTACCGGACCTTTACCCTGACCTTCCGCCCGCACTGAGCGGACGGCGCCACCCAAGCCTTGAGGAAGAAATGCCGAGTTTGCGAACCGTACTGAAAGGGATGCTGCTGCTGGCGATGCTGGCGGCCGGCAGCGCCCGCGCCGAGCTGAACATCGAGATCATAGGCGGCGGCGCCAGCCGCCACGCCATCTCCATCGTGCCGTTCAAGGACGAGACGCCCACCCAGGGCAACCTGACGCCGGTGATCCGCAACGACCTGGCGCTGTCGGGCGCCTTCCGCCTGATCGATCCGTCCGCCGTCGCCAACGTGCCGTTCGAACCGTCCGACATCCGCTACCCGCTGTGGCGGGCCGCCGGCGCGCAATCCGTCGCCATCGGCAAGGTGGAGCAGACGGCCGGCGGCCAGCTGAAGATCAGCTTCCGCCTGATGGACGCCTCGCAGCAGAAACAGCTGACCAGCGGCGAATTCACCGTCACCCCTGACCGCAGCCGCCAGGTGGCGCACGCCATCGCCGACCTGATCTATGAAGCGATCACCGGGCAAAAAGGCTTCTTCAACACCCGCCTGGCCTATGTGCTGAAATCCGGCCGCAGCTACGCGCTGCAGATTTCGGATGTGGACGGCCAGCGCAGCCAGACCATACTGCGCTCCAGCGAGCCCATCATCTCGCCCAGCTGGAGCCCTGACGGCCGCTACATCGCCTACGTGTCCTTCGCCAGCCAGAAGCCGGTGGTCTGGGTGCAGGACCTGGCCACCGGCCAGCGCCGCGCGGTGGCCAATTTCAAGGGCAGCAACTCCGCCCCGGCCTGGAGCCCGGACGGCAGCCGGCTGGCGGTGGTGCTCACCACCAGCGGCAATTCGCAGATCTATATCCTCAACGTCGCCGGCGGCAGCCCGCGCCGGCTGATGTACAACGGCGGCATCGATACCGAGCCGGCGTTCAGCCCGGACGGCGGCACGGTCTACTTCGTCTCCGACCGCAGCGGCAACCCGCAGATTTACCGCGTGCCGGTAAACGGCGGCGACGCGCAGCGCGTGACCTGGGAAGGCAAATACAACGTGTCTCCCAAGCTGTCGCCGGATGGCAAGACCCTGGTCTACATCCGCCGCGAAGCCGGAAATTTCCGCGTGATGTCGCAGGATTTGGCAACTAATGACACTCGTCTATTGTCAGATGGTAGTTATAGCGAACGCCCCAGCTTCGCACCCAATGGCCGCATGGTGCTGTACTCCAGCGACGTCGGCGGCAGCAGCGTGCTGTATGCGGCCACCGCGGACGGCAGCAGCAAGGTGAAGCTGGCGGTGCTCAATGGCGATGTACAGGACCCGGCATGGGGTCCATTCAATAATCCTTGAGGGAGCCACACAATGAACTGGAAACAACTCGTCCTCGGCAGCGCGGTTGCCACCCTGCTGGCCGCCTGCGCCAGCACCAAGCCCGCCGAAGCGCCCGCCACGCCGGTAGCGCCGACGCCGCAAACCCAGGCGCCGGTCGACACCTCGGCCAGCAACCAGGGCCAAGTGGCGCTGGACCCGCTGAACGACCCGAACAGCCCGCTGGCCAAGCGCAGCGTGTACTTCGCCTTTGACTCCTCCACCGTTGACGGCGCCGGCAAGGAAGTAGTCGCCAACCACTCCGACTACCTGAAGGGCCACGACAAGAAAGTGATCATCCAAGGCAACACCGACGCCCGCGGCAGCCGCGAATACAACCTGGCACTGGGCCAGCGCCGCGCAGAAAGCGTCAAGCACGCGATGGAAGTGCTGGGCGTGAAGGAAAGCCAGCTGGAAGCCGTGAGCTTCGGCAAGGAAAAACCGAAGGCTACCGGCTCGTCCGACGCCGACTACGCCGAAAACCGCCGCGCCGACGTCGTCTACCAGGGCCAATAAGCGCCCTGCAACGGGCGGCCAGCCGCCCGGCGCGCGTTTTCCCAGCCGGATGCAGGCGGGGGCTGATACTCGGCCGACAACCCGCTATGATATCCGGCTGTTTACTTGTGACTTCTCGGGAACCTCATGAAACGGCTCGCCATCCATAGCGCCCTGTTGCTGATCCTGACCGGCTGCGCCACCTCCAGCGATCTGGAAGCCACCCGCCGCCAGATCGATCAGGTCAACCGCCAGGCCTCAACCCGCCTCTCCGAAGTGGAAAGCAAATTGTCCAACGACAAGTTGCTGGAAATGGTCAGCCAGGTGGAAAACCTGAAAGCCGAAGTGGCCAAGCTGCGCGGCGACGTGGAAGTGCTGAACTACAATCTGCAGACCACGCAGAAGCGCCAGAACGATCTCTACAACGATCTGGACGGCCGTCTGTCCCACCTGGAGGGCACCGGCAAGCAGGATGCCTCGCAACCCGCCGCCCAGCAGGCTTCCAGCGGCGACAGCCAGGCCAGCCCGGACTACGACAAGGCGCTCAATCTGCTGCGCGCGCGCGACTTCCCCAACGCCATCAACGCGCTGGGCCTCTACATCCAGCAGAATCCGCAGGCGCCGCAAGCGGCCGAGGCCAGCTACTGGCTGGGCGTCGCCCATACCGCGCTGCGCCAATACGACGCCGCCATCGACATCCACCGCCGCTTCGTCGAGCAATACCCGAGCAACCATTTCGCGCCGGACGCGATGCGCAATATCGGCACCTGCCAGCGCGACCTGGGCCAGGTAGACCAGGCGAAAAACACCTTCCGCCGCCTGATCAAGCTGTATCCGAAGAGCGACGCCGCGCAGAAGGCCAAGCAGCAGCTGGCCAAAATGTAGGCAACCGGCGCCTGGATTGCCGCGCGGCAATGCCGTTCGCCCCCGAGGGCGGACGGCATTTTGCATTCGGCGCGGCCCAATGCCGGCGGCCGCGCCCCCGATGCGCAAGAAAAAACGGGCGCAAGCCGTGCAGCCCCGCCCGTGTTCCCGCATCCCGGCCAGCCACGGCCGGATATCGCTGGCACGTCCCTACAACAGCACCACGTCGAACAGCTCCTGGGTATAGCTGGCCTCCACCGACAGCGACACCGGCTTGCCGATGAAGTCCACCAGCATCGCCAGGCTCTGCGACTCCTCGTCCAGGAACATGTCTATCACCGACTGCGCCGCCAGGATGCGGTAGCCCTTGGCGTCGTACTGCCGGGCCTCGCGCACGATCTCGCGCTGGATCTCGTAGCACACCGTCTGCGCCGTCTTGATCTCGCCGCGGCCCTGGCAGGTGGGGCAGGGCTCGCACAGCACGTGGGCCAGGCTCTCGCGGGTGCGCTTGCGGGTGATCTCCACCAGGCCCAGGCTGGTGAAGCCGTTCAGCGTCACCCGGGTGCGGTCGCGCGCCATCGCCTTGGCCAGCTCGGCCAGCACCGCCGCCTGGTGCTCGTCGTTGTCCATGTCGATGAAGTCGACGATGACGATGCCGCCCAGATTGCGCAGCCGCAGCTGGCGGGCGATCACCTGGGTGGCTTCCAGATTGGTCTTGAAGATGGTCTCGTCGAAGTTGCGGTTGCCGACGAAGCCGCCGGTGTTGACGTCTATCGTCGTCATCGCCTCGGTCTGGTCCACGATCAGGTAGCCGCCGAACTTCAGGTTGACGCGGCGCGCCAGCGCCTTGTCGATCTCGGCCTCGATGCCGTGCAGCTCGAACAGCGGCCGCTCGCCGGCGTAGCGTTCTATCTTGTCGACGGCGATCTGCACGTACTGCTCGGCGAACTCCACCATCCGGCTGTAGTTCTCGTTGGAGTCCACCAGCACTTTTTCGGTGTAGCCGCTGACCATGTCGCGCAGCACCCGCACTGCCAGCGGCAGGTCGTCGTACAGCAGGCTCTGCGCCGGCAGCGTCTGCGACTTCTGGCGGATGTCAGTCCACAGCTTGGACAGGTATTCCACGTCGGCGGCCAGCTCGTCGTCGCGCGCGGTCTCGGCGCTGGTGCGGATGATGTAGCCCTTGGGGCTGTCCTGCGGCAGCAGCTTCTCCAGCCGCGCCTTCAGGTTGTGGCGCTCGTTGTCGCTTTCTATTTTCTGCGATACGCCGATGTGCTCTTCCTGCGGCAGGTGTACCAGGAAGCGGCCGGCCAGCGAGATCTGCGTCGACAGCCGCGCGCCCTTGGTGCCTATCGGGTCCTTGATCACTTGCACCAGCACGGTCTGGCCTTCGAACAGCATCTTCTCGATGCGTTGCGGCTCGGTGGGATGCTGGCGCTGCTCCAGCACGTCGGCGATGTGCAGGAAGGCGGCGCGCTCCAGGCCGATCTCGATGAAGGCGCTCTGCATGCCGGGCAGCACGCGTTTGACCTGGCCCAGATAGATGTTGCCGACGATGCCGCGGCTGGCGGCGCGCTCCACGTGCAGCTCCTGCACGATGCCGTCCTCCAGCACCGCGACGCGGGTTTCCTGCGGCGTGATGTTGACCAGAATCTGTTCTTGCGGCCGCGGCAAATCGCGCGGCAGCGCTATCGATTGATGCAGCATATTAGCTTCCTTCCGGCTTACGGCAGGTCGAAGCCGAATTCGGCCAGGAGCAGCGCGGTTTCGTGTACCGGCAGGCCCATCACGCCGGTGTAGCTGCCTTCGATGTGTTCGATGAACACGCCGGCGCGGCCCTGGATGCCGTAGGCGCCGGCCTTGTCGAACGGCTCGCCGCTGGCGAGGTAGCGCTCGATTTCGGCGTCGGACAATTCCTTGAAGAACACGTCGGTGACCGAGGTCTTGACCAGCAACCGCTCACCCTGGCGGATGGCCACGCTGGTGATGGCCTGGTGGCTGCGGCCGGAGAAGGCGCGCAACATGCGGCGGGCGTCGTCGGCGCCTTCCGGCTTGCCGAAGATTTCGCCGTCCTGGGTCACCGTGGTGTCGGCGGCCAGCAGCGGGCGCTCGGGCAGACCGGCTTCGCTCACCACCCGCCAGCCGGCGGCAGCCTTTTCGCGCGCCAGACGTTCGGTGTAGGCCACGGCGTCCTCGCCCGGCAACACCGCTTCGTCTATGTCGGCGTGAATGCGTTCCAGATGCAGGCCCAGCTGTTCCAGTATCTCGCGGCGGCGCGGGCTGCCGGAGGCCAGGTAGATTCGGGTGTCATTGGTGCTCATGTCAGGCTGCTCGTTTGTTCTTTGGCTGAGGCCTAGGTTACCAGAGCGGCCATCCGCCAACCATCACTAGTGCGGAAATGACGGCGCTGCCGGCGTGAAAACGCTGGAGAAACAGGCGTTTCCAGCGATGGGGAAATGGTGAACGATTGTAACAGCAGGAGGGAAATCAGCGGCTTGCGCAATGCCAGAGTCAATTGAATGGATAATTAATATTCATTATGGAAATCAACATCGGCAGGGTTGCCTTTGCTATGATGAGCGCCTCTCCGCGCCAGCAGGCCCATCCATGCAGCTTACCAGTCTCGCCCTCCGCCAAGCCAATCCGGCTACCGCCGCCGCCATCCTGCTGATCCTGTTCAACCCTTTGGGCATCGATCTTTATCTGGCGGCGCTGCCGGCGATGCAGCGGTTTTTCCAGGCCGACGTCTCGGCCAGCATCAGCGTATTCGTATTCAGCCTGGGCCTGGGCCAGCTGCTGTTCGGCCCGCTGGCCGACCGCATCGGCCGCCGCCCGGTGGCGCTGGGCGGCCTGCTGCTTTACGCGCTGAGCGCCGCGCTGGCCAGCCAGTGCGACAGCTTGCCGGCCTTCCTGGCGCTGCGCGCGCTGCAGGGCCTGGGCGCCAGCGCCAGCTCGGTCTGCGCCTTCACCATGATACGCGACTGCTTCTCCGGCAACGCCGCCGCCCAGCGCTACAGCATGCTCAACGGCGCACTCAACATCGTGCCGGCGCTGGCGCCGGCGCTCGGCGGCCTGCTCACCGAGCATTACGGCTGGCAGGCCTGTTTCCTGTTTCTGGCGCTGGCGGCCTTGTCGACAAGCGCCTGGCTGGCCCGGCTGATGCCGGAAACCCTGCCGCCGCAGCGCGAGCGCCAAAGCGGACCCGGCCTGGGACAGATGCTGCGCCACCCGGCGCTGTGGCGCTACGGTGCCTGCAGCAGCAGCGCGCTTGGTCTGATCATCAGCTACGTGACGCTGGCGCCGGGCGTGCTGATAGACCGCGCCGGCCTGTCCTCCGCCACCTTCGGCCTGCTATTCGGCGCCAACGCATTGCTGATCATGGCCAGCAGCCTGGCCGGCTTGCAACTGATCAGCCGCTTCAGCCAGCGCCGCGTGCTGCACGCCGGCCTGGGCCTGATGCTGGCTGCCGGCGCGCTGTTGCTGGGGCTGGCCGGCCAGCAGGGCGCTTGGCATTACATGCTGCCGGTGGCGGTGCTGAGCGTGGGCTTCGCCCTGACCCTAGGTCCGGCCGCCAGCATGGCGATGGCGCCGTTCGCCGAGTCGGCCGGCCGCGCCGCCGCCATCCTGGGCTGCGCGCAGATGCTGTTCGCGGCGGCGCTGTCGGCGCTGCTGGCGGCCTTGCCGCTTTCCGGCGAGCGGGCGCTGGGCTCGGCGGTGATCGCGCTGTCCCTCCTCTGCCTGGCCTTGCAGCGCGCCGCGCCGCGCCAGGGCTGAGCGCTGCCGCCAACTGCCTGAATCGCTTGGGACATTTGCGGGTGCAAGGTTTACAATCCCCGCTGTTCCAAGATTTGGCAGATTCATGAGCAAGCACATCCCACGCAAGCGCTTCGGACAGAACTTCCTGCAGGACGCCGGCGTCATCGCCAGCATCGTCCACGCGGTCAATCCGCAGCCGGACGACATCGTCGTCGAGATCGGCCCCGGCCTCGGCGCCATCACCAAGCCGCTGTTGTCGCGCCTCCAGCACCTGCACGTGGTGGAGATAGACCGCGACATCATCGAGCGGCTCAAGGCCGAGCATCCGCCGGCCAAGCTGACCATCCACGCCGGCGACGCGCTGGCCTTCGACTTCGGCTCGGTCAGCGAGCGGCCGATGAAGATAGTTGGCAACCTGCCGTACAACATCTCCACGCCGCTGCTGTTCCATCTGGCCAGCTATGGCAACCGCGTGCTGGACATGCACTTCATGCTGCAGAAGGAAGTGATAGAGCGGATGGTGGCCGAGCCCTCCACCGCCGACTACGGCCGGCTGACGGTGATGCTGCAATACCGTTTCGAGATGGAAACCATCCTGTTCGTGCCGCCGGAAGCGTTCTGGCCGCCGCCTAAGGTGGACTCGGCCGTGGTGCGGATGATTCCGGCGCCGGGCGCGCGCGGCGTGGCCCGCGACGAGGGCCTGCTGGAGAAGCTGGTGAGCCAGGCCTTCGCCCAGCGCCGCAAGACACTGCGCAACAACCTGAAGGGGCTGGCCGACGTGGCCGATCTGGAGGCACTGGGCATAGACCCGGGCCTGCGGCCGGAGAACCTGGCGGTGGAGGACTACGTCCGCCTGGCCAACCAATTATCTGACAAGGGCATCAAGTCCTGACGCGAATCAAAAATAACAGCATACTGTCGGACAATCACTACAAAGAAGATCAAGGCGCCGTTCCCCGGACGGCGTCATTTTTCCCGCAAAGAGAGTCATAAGGAGAAACACTCATGCGTATTCGCACCTCCGTCATCGCAGGATGTACCCTGGCAGCCATCGCAGCGCTGCCGGCCGGCGCCGCCGAACTGAACGGCACGCTGAAGAAGATCAAGGACAGCGGCGTGATCGTGCTGGGCAACCGCGACGCCTCCATTCCCTTCTCCTACTACGACAACAACCAGAAGCCGATCGGCTACTCGGTCGACCTGGCGAACAAGGTGGTGGAGGAAGTGAAGAAAGAGCTGAAAATGCCCAATCTGCAGGTGAAATACAATCTGGTCACCTCGCAGACCCGCATCCCGCTGGTGCAAAACGGCACCGTCGACCTGGAATGTGGCTCCACCACCAATAACGCCGAGCGCGGCAAGCAAGTGGCGTTTTCGGTGGGCATGTTCGAGATCGGCACCCGCCTGCTGACCGCCAAGACCTCCGGCGTCAAGGACTTCCCCGACCTGAAGGGCAAGAACGTGGTCACCACCGCCGGCACCACCTCCGAGCGGCTGATCAAGTCGATGAACGCCAGCAAGAACATGGGCATGAACATCATCTCCGCCAAGGACCACGGCGAATCGTTCCTGATGCTGGAGTCCGGCCGCGCGGTCGCCTTCATGATGGACGACGCGCTGTTGTACGGCGAGATGGCCAAGGCCAAGAACCCGGCCAACTGGGTGGTCACCGGCAAGTCGCAGTCGTACGAGATCTACGGCTGCATGCTGCGCAAGGACGACCCGGCCTTCAAGAAGGTGGTGGACACCGCGCTCTCCAACACCTTCAAGTCCGGCGAGGTCAACAAGATCTACGCCAAGTGGTTCACCAGCCCGGTGCCGCCCAAGGGCCTGAACCTCAACTTCCCGATGTCCGACGAACTGAAGGCGCTGCTGGCCAAGCCCAGCGACAAGCCCGCCGAATAAGGCGCGCGCGCCTGCCTTGGGCAGGCGCGGCTGACGCTGTCAGACTGGAGCCGCCGCGCTGGATGCGCGGCGGCGGCTTCGCCCTGCCCGGCCGCGCCGGGCGGGGGCATCGATCGCCGCGCCGCATCGCGCCGCGCGGCTTGGGAGTGGCTTCATGAATTACCACTGGGACTGGGGAGTCTTTTTCAAATCCACCGGCGTCGGCAGCGAGATCTATCTCAACTGGTTTGTCACCGGCCTGGGGTGGACGCTGGCGGTGGCGCTGGCGGGCTGGCTGATCGCGCTGGCGCTGGGCACCATGCTGGGCGTGTTGCGCACGCTGCCCGGACGCTGGGCCAGCCGCCTGGCCGGCTGCTATGTCGAATTGTTCCGCAACGTGCCCCTGCTGGTGCAGCTGTTCGTCTGGTATTTCCTGGTGCCAGACCTGCTGCCCGAAGGCGCTCAGGTCTGGTTCAAGCAGGATCTGAACCCGGCCACCTCGGCCTATCTGTCGGTGGTGGTGTGCCTGGGCCTGTTCACCGCCGCGCGGGTGGCGGAACAGGTGCGCACCGGCATCGAGGCACTGCCCGCCGGACAGCGCAACGCGGCGCTGGCGATGGGCTTTTCCTTGCCGCAGATCTACCGCCACGTGCTGCTGCCGCAGGCGCTGCGCATCATCATCCCGCCGTTGACCAGCGAGTTCCTCAACATCATCAAGAACTCGTCGGTGGCGTCCTTGATCGGCCTGATGGAACTGTTGGCGCAGACCAAGCAGACCGCCGAGTTCTCCGCCAACATCTTCGAGGCCTTCACCCTGTCCACCCTGATCTACTTCGCGCTCAACATGAGCCTGATGCTGCTGATGGGCCGGCTGGAACAGAAGCTCAAGGTACCCGGCATGATGGGAGGCAAATGATGGATTTCAGTCAAATCGTCCCGGCGCTGCCGGGCCTGGCCGACGGCATGCTGCTGACGCTGAAGCTGCTGGCTTTCGGCGTTGTCGGCGGCGTGCTGCTGGGCATCTTGCTGGCGCTGTCCAGGCTGTCGGACAAGCGCCTGCTGTCCGGCCTGGCCAAGGCCTATGTCTATTACTTCCGCTCCATTCCGCTGCTGCTGGTGATCTCCTGGTTCTACCTGGTGGTGCCGCTGCTGCTGAACTGGATCACCGGGCGGCTGGAGCCGGTGGGAGCCTTCACCTCCTGCCTGGTAGCCTTCGTGATGTTCGAGGCGGCTTATTTCGCCGAGATCGTCCGCGCCGGCATCCAGGCGATACCCAAGGGCCAGGCCGGCGCCGCCTACGCGCTGGGCATGCGCTACCACCAGGTGATGGCGCTGATCGTGCTGCCGCAGGCGCTGCGCAAGATGCTGCCGCTGCTGCTGCAGCAATCCATCATCCTGTTCCAGGACACGTCTCTGGTATACGCTGTCGGCTTGATGGATTTCCTCAACACCGCCCGTTCCAAGGGCGACATCGTCGGCCTGCCGCATGAATTCCTGATTTTTGCCGGCGCGGTCTACTTCGTGATCAGTTTTGGCGCCTCCCGGCTGGTGAAGCGCCTGCAACAAGGATTGGCTGTATGAGTGCAATGATTTCACTGAACAAGGTCAGCAAGTGGTATGGCAGTTTCCAGGTGCTGACCGACTGCTCCACCCAGGTGGCCAAGGGCGAGGTGGTGGTGGTGTGCGGGCCGTCCGGCTCCGGCAAGTCCACGCTGATCAAGTGCGTCAACGCGCTGGAGCCGTTCCAGCAGGGCGAGATCGTCGTCGATGGCATTTCGGTGGGCGATCCGAAAACCGACCTGCCCAAATTGCGTAGCCGCGTCGGCATGGTGTTCCAGCACTTCGAGCTGTTTCCGCACCTGACCATCACCGAGAACCTGGCCATCGCCCAGGTCAAGGTGCTGGGCCGCAGCCGCGACGAGGCGATGGCCAAGGGCCTGAAGCTGCTGGAGCGGGTGGGACTGACCGCGCAGGCCGACAAGCATCCCGGCCAGCTGTCCGGCGGCCAGCAGCAGCGGGTGGCGATCGCCCGCGCGCTGGCGATGGACCCGATCGCCATGCTGTTCGACGAACCGACCAGCGCGCTGGACCCGGAGATGATCAACGAGGTGCTGGACGTGATGACCGAGCTGGCGCACGAGGGCATGACCATGATGTGCGTGACGCACGAGATGGGCTTCGCCCGCCGCGTGGCCGACCGGGTGATCTTCATGGACCAGGGCCGCATCGTCGAGGACTGCGCCAAGGAGGAATTCTTCGGCGATCTGGACGCCCGCAGCGAACGCGCGCGCCAATTCCTGTCGAAGATACTGCAGCACTGAGGCGCGATGCCGCCATGCGGACAGCCCACGCCGCGGCGTGGGCTGTTTTTTTGCAACAGTGGGCGCCCCGCGCGGGCGACAAAGCGCATGTCATTGGCAATTAGCGGATAGGATTGCTGAATACATTTCCAAGCAAAACCACCGTGAAGACACTGCTTGCCCTGTTGCTGTGCTGGCTGGGACTCGCTGTCCAGCCGGCGTCCGCCGCCGTCGACGGTCCGCGCCCGCTGGTGCTGGCCTACAACGCCTTCGCGCCGTGGAAGAACTACGACAGCCAGGGCCAGCCGACGGGACCGTACACCGAGATCGTGCGCGAGCTGGCGCGCAGGCTGGGAATGCCGCTGCGCTTCCTCCACTGCCCGTTGCCGCGCTGTCTGGCGGCGATGCAGCATGGCCGGGCCGACCTGATGATAGGCGTGCAGTACAACCCGCAGCGCGCCCGCTATCTCGACTATCTGGAGCCGCCCTTCGCCAGCGGCAACCGGCTGGCGCTGTACCAGCGCAACAGCGATCCGCGCAGCATCGGCAGCTATCAGGACCTGCTGCCGCTGAAGGTGGGCGTGGTGGAGGGAGTGCAGTATCAGGAAGACTTCGACAACGATGCCCGCCTGCGCCGCGACACCGCGCTGACAATGGAGTCCAGCTTCCGCAAGCTGGCCGCCGGCCGCATCGACGCGCTGATAGGCAACGAACAGCAAACCGCGTTGCTGGCGTCCAGCCGCGAATTCGCCGGACGGGTGCGCCGGGCGCCGCTGACGCTGGACGACACGCGGCCGCACCGGCTGGCGCTGGCGCTGAACTCGCCGCTGCACGCGGACAAAGCCCGCTTCGCGCAAACGCTGCGGGCGATGCTGGACGACGGCAGCGTCGCCCGCATCCTGAGCGGCCTGCCGCTGCGGCCGACCGCGCCCGCGGCGCCGCGCTAGGCGCGCGGGGAAAACCATGCTGGCCCTGAGCGATGGCGGCTGGCATAGTAGGGTCTTTGCACTATCACCAGTGGGACGCAACGCCATGCAAGACCAACACGCCTGGTCCGGCCGCTTTTCCGAGCCGGTATCCGAACTCGTCAAGCACTACACCGCCTCCATCGGCTTCGACTACCGGCTGGCCGCGGTCGATATCGAGGGCTCGCTGGCCCACGCCGCGATGCTGAACCGCGCGGGCGTGCTGTCCGACGCCGACCTGGCCGCCATCCGCCGCGGCATGGGCGAAATCCTGGCCGACATCGGCGCCGGCAAGCTAGCGTGGAGCGTGGACCTGGAAGACGTCCACATGAACGTCGAGCGCCGCCTCACCGACAAGATAGGCGACGCCGGCAAGCGGCTGCACACCGGCCGCTCGCGCAACGACCAGGTGGCCACCGACATCCGGCTGTGGCTGCGCGGCGAGATCGACGCCACCGTCCACCTGCTCGCCGAACTGCAAACCAGCCTGCTGGAACTGGCGGAGCAGCACGCCGCCACCGTGATGCCGGGCTTCACCCACCTGCAGGTGGCGCAGCCGGTCACCTTCGGCCACCACCTGCTGGCCTATGTGGAGATGCTGGCGCGCGACGCCGAGCGGATGCAGGACTGCCGCAAGCGCGTCAACCGCCTGCCGCTGGGCGCGGCCGCGCTCGCCGGCACCACCTTCCCGATCGACCGCCATTACACCGCGCAATTGCTGGGCTTCGACGACGTCTGCCACAACTCGCTGGACGCGGTGTCCGACCGCGACTTCGCCATCGAATTCACCGCCGCAGCCAGCCTGGTGATGGTCCACCTGTCGCGGCTGTCGGAAGAACTGATACTGTGGATGAGCCCGCGCGTCGGCTTCATCGACATCGCCGACCGCTTCTGCACCGGCTCGTCCATCATGCCGCAGAAGAAAAACCCCGACGTGCCGGAGCTGGTGCGCGGCAAGTCCGGCCGAGTGGTCGGCCACCTGATCGCGCTGATCACGCTGATGAAGGCGCAGCCCTTGGCCTACAACAAGGACAACCAGGAAGACAAGGAGCCTTTGTTCGACACCGTGGACACGCTGCAGACCACGCTGCGCATCTACGCCGACATGATGCGCGGCATCACGGTGAGGCCGGAGGCGATGCGCGCCGCGGTGCTGCAGGGCTACGCCACCGCCACCGACCTGGCCGACTACCTGGTGAAGAAGGGCCTGCCGTTCCGCGACAGCCATGAAGTGGTGGCGCTGGCGGTGCGCCACGCCGAGCGCCAAGGCGTCGATCTGGCCGAGTTGCCGCTGGCGGTGCTGCAAGGCTTCAGTGCGCTGATCGCCGACGATGTCTATACCGTACTGACGCCGGAAGGCAGCCTGGCGCAACGCGACCATGTGGGCGGCACCGCGCCGGTCCAGGTAATGGCTCAGATCGCCCGCCATCGCAGCAGGCTGGGATGAACTGAGCCCGCCTGCGTGTTGAATCCAAGCCCTCCCGTCGGAGGGTTTTTATTTTTGGTTTAAAATAAAGTGGCAATTATAAATTAATTAGCCCAGCCACTCGCCCGCCAGCCTGGTTGCGGCAACGTTTCGGAGACTGGATGAACCCCCTGCACCCACGCCGCAAGCACCGGCTGGCACACCTGCTGCCGGCCCTGCTGGTCGGCCTGCTGCCGCTGTTGACCGTAACCCCCACCCTGCTGTGGCAGGAAAGACAAGACCTGCGCCGCCTGGCGCGGCAGCAGACGCAGCAGGGCCTGGAACTGGTGGACGAAATACTGGGCCAGGCCGACCTCGCCGCCCGCGCCATCCTGCCGCAAGCTGGCCAGCCCTGCGGCCAGGCGGTCTACAATCTGCGCCGCCAGGTGGCGGTGGTGCCCTTCGTGCGCAGCACCGCGCTGGCGCGCGGCGACGCCTTCTACTGCACCTCGCTGAGCGGCCCCATCGCGCTGCCGCTGCATAGCGGCCAATTCGTCAACGGCCTGCTGCAACTGTTGCCCGGCAACAGGATCACGCCCGACGTGCCGCTGCTGTACTACCGGCTGCAAGGGCCGAGCGGCGACGCGGTGGCCACCATAGACGGCCGCTATCTGCAACTGGCCTTGCAGGACGCCAGCAACAACAATCCAGTGTACCTGCAGATAGGCCGGGAATGGCTGGGTCCGCGCAAAGTGGGGCGAGGACAAGCGCCGCAGCCCTGGCAAATCCAGGAAAGCCGCCGTTCGCAACGCTATCCGTATACCGTGCTGACCGGCTACGACATCCCGCCCTGGCACCTTCTGCTGTGGCAGCACCACACCTCGCTGGCCATCGTACTGCTGCTGCTGGGCCTGTCGGCCGGCGTCACCCTGTACTGGCTGCTGGGGCGGCCGGCATCGCCGACGCGGGAGCTGCAGCGCGCGCTGGAGGGCGACGAGTTCGAAGGCTTCCTGCAGCCGGTGGTGAAGCCGGGCCAGCCCGGCTGGCAGGGCGCCGAGGTGCTGATGCGCTGGCGCCACCCGCGCGAGGGACTGATCCGTCCCGACTTGTTCATCCCGCGCGCCGAGGAAAGCGGCATGATTGTGCCGATGACGCGCAAAATGATGCGGCAGGTGGTCGGCCAACTAAGCCGGCAGCCGCTGCCGCCGGGCTTCCACCTGGGCTTCAACATCAGCCGCGCCCATCTGCAGGACAACCGGCTTTACGATGACTGCCAGGAACTGCAGCGCATGCTGGCCGGCAGCCAGGCCACCCTGACCCTGGAGCTGACCGAGCGCGAGATGATAGAAATCACGCCCGCGGTGGAAGAGCTGTTCCGCAAGCTGCACCTGTTGGGAGTGAAGATCGCGCTGGACGACTTCGGCACCGGCCATTCCAGCCTGGTCTACCTGCAGCAGCTGGCGGTGGACGGCCTGAAGATAGACCAGGGCTTCGTCGCCGGCATCGGCAGCGACGGCCTGTCCGGCCACATCGTCGACAGCGTGGCGGAGCTGGCGGCCAAGCTGGGATTGGAAACGGTGGCGGAAGGCGTGGAAACCGCCGAGCAGATGGAATACCTGAGCCGGTTGGGGGTGGGCTGGCTGCAAGGCTATCACATCGCCAGGCCGATGCCGCTGGCCGAGTTCATCCAACGCTTGCGCCAGGGCGACACCTGGAAATAGGTAAATGACATTGCCGTTGGCATGCTGGCTGCGTACACTGGGCCGCTTCGCGTCCGTCAGCGACGATCACCCGCAAGGGCTTTGTTGCATAACCCCGCCCAGAAATGAGCATCCCCTTACCCCAGGCGGATTTAGCCCATCGCGGCCACCGCCACGGCCTTCGGGGGGCCCAGAGTGGTAAAATGGTTCAACAACGCCGCGCGCACTTGCAGTTCCGCCACCTGTCGATCAAAGGTGCGCGCCATCACTCGGCTACACGGTCGCTTGAAACCGTGCATCTTCGTTTCCGCCAGACTGCGGCGGTGATAACCGCTCCAATGCTTCCAGATTAGCCGCCTCAAGCGTTTGCACACCGCGATCGCTGCATTGCGCACCTCGCTGCCGGTGATTTTCGACTTCCACGGCTTGGCATTCTTGCGCGGCGGAATCACCGGCATGATCCCTCGGTCAACCGGCTCAGCGTAACAACCCTGTATGTCATCGGCGCCATCCAGCGTCGCCGTGGCAGCCGGCTCATCCGCCAGCTGCATTCACAACTCCGGCAGTATCGGCGCGTCGCCCACGCCGTTGCCGGTCACCTCGACAGCTCGGATTTCCAGCGTTTCGGCGTCAATGCCCAGGTGTGCCCTGCGCCACTGCCGACCATATTCGGCGCCGTGCTTTTTGCGTTTCCACTCGCCTTCGCCGAGAAACGGGATGCCTGTGCTGTCAACCAGCAGGTGCAGCGGACCCTTGCTGCGGCGATAGCCGATCTTGACCTGCAAGGTGGACTGGCGACGGCATACGGTGGAGTGATCCGGCACCGGTGACCTCCTCCCGCAAAAACGTAGCGGCGAAAAGTAGAGATTTCTGGCAAATTTAAGCCCTTCCGGGCAGGAGATTTGTCATGAAAAAATCGAAGTTCACCGAAGAGCAGATCGCCTTCGCCTTGCGCAAGGCCGAGTCAGGCACGACCGTCGCCGAGGTCTGCCGCAAGATGGGTGTCTCCGAAGCCACCTTCTACAATTGGAAGAAGAAATACGGCGGCCCCGGCGTCAGCGAACTGCGCCGCCTGAAACAACTGGAAGAAGAGAACGCCCGCCTCAAGCGCATGGTCGCCGACCTGAGCCTGGACAAGCAGATGCTGCAGGAAGTCATCCAAAAAAAACTGTGAAGCCGGCTCGCAGACGCGAGCTGGCCAACTTCCTGATCGCCGCCTACCGCGTCAGCATTCGGCGCGCGACTGCCGTCATTCAACTGCGGCAAGGCACCTATTTTTATCGCCCTCACCCGCGTGACGATCGTGCCGAGCGGCAACGCATCCGCAAGATCGCCGCCACCCGAATTCGTTACGACGCGCGCCGCATTCACGTCCTGCTGCGGCGCGAAGGCAGGCGGATCAATCACAAGAAGATCTACCGGATCGACTGCGAAGAAGGCCTGAACCTGCGGCGCAAACGGCCCAAACGGCGAGTGGCGGCGGCGCATCGCCACGCTCGGCCGGCTGTCTCCAATTTGAATGCCTGCTGGAGCATGGATTTCGTCGCTGATCAGCTGTTCAACGGCCAGAAAATCCGGGCCTTAACTGTAGTGGATAATTTTAGCCGGGAGAGCCTGGCGATCACGGTGGATTTCGCGCTGAAAGCCGCGGACGTGGTTGCTACGATGCAGCATGTGCAAGCCTTGCGCGGGACGCCGCAACGGATTCAGGTCGACAACGGCAGCGAGTTTATTTCCGTGGCGCTGGGTCAGTGGGCCCATGAGCAAGGCGTCACGCTGGACTTCTCACGACCAGGGACACCCATGGATAATGCCTTCATCGAGTCATTTAACGGCAGTCTGCGGGATGAGTGCCGGAATGTGCATTGGTTTCTGTCGCTGGATGACGCGCGTGAAAAGATCGAGCGTTGGCGGCAGGATTACAACGAGTTCAGGCCGCACAGTTCGCTGGGCGACCAGACCCCGAGCGAGTTCCGACTTGCTTATCTTGAAGCCGGAAATCTCCAACTTAGACCGGTCGGTTAGTCGGGAGGAGGTCACTTCTGATCCAAAATGGGCGGTTTTTAGGCGGTCTAGCCCGCCAATCAATGCATATAGCATTGTCAACATCAAGCGGATGATTCACTCCCTGCGCATCCATGCCTTGCCTGGCTCGCGTCAGCGTGCGTAATGTGTGGCCAGTTTGGCCAGTTTCGGAAGAGGAAAAGGGTTCTGCTATACATCAGTAGAAACGACAATCGGCGCATCCCCGATGGGAATCCGCCGATCTTCGAGACCTAGCCACGATCAGGCCGATGCCGCTCGTTCAACACGCGGACATGACCTCCGGTCAGCCTGCCCTACTTGGCTGGACATCTATCTTGGCAATCGACCAGGGAATTCGATGAACTGCGCCGGTACCTGATCTGCCAACCAGACCAAATCATTACCACGATAGAAGGCCACACCGCTTGCAGCTGCGACCTTTGCCTGCACTTCCAGCAACACTGGGGCTCGGGCCTTGCGGCGACCGACCTGCTCCGCCGTCGCGGTATCCACCGACAGGTGGACATATTGCCGGCCCATCGGCTGCAAGCCACTCGCCCGTATCAGCACTGCCGTTTCTGGTGACGTGCCGTGGTACAGCACGGCCGGTGGCTCCGCAGGCTGCTTAAGCAATTTATCCTGCACAGAATGGCCATAAAGGGCCCGGATTTTACCCTCGTGCAATTCGTGCCGCTTCTTGTCCGAGTTGGCAATCATTGCCGCCAAGTCGGCCTCTTTCAAGGCCGACCACTCAGGCTTTTCAGCACGCAATGCGGACAGTAATTCCTCTACCGGCACCCAGCCTTCGTCATCGAGTTCCAGCTCATAAAGCCAGGGCTCATGGCGAAGGGCGTGGGATGCAATCCGGCTCAGGAAGACATAATCGAGATATGGCTTATTCATATATCAGGAAACCAGAATTTCCGTTGTTTCATTTGAGGCTTTTCTTCCAACAGTTCGCTAGAAATTTTCTTTGCAAAGCTGAGCCACTCACTAAAACTTATGAACCTCTCATAAACCCTGTTCTTCGGCGAAACCTCCCAGGGATTAGCAACCAAGATGCTTACATCCCTGCCCCCAGAAGCCTCGAAGTAGGCAACCATGTCCATATTTTCTGCTTGGGCAAATGGAACAAGCAGAGTCCCAAACTCAGCCACTGACTCGTTTTTTGCCCAGACTAAGTCGCCCGCGAATATCCATGGTGGCATCCCAATCATTGCTACCGGGTATGGCTTATTGCTCTCCACAAAATCGATGTAATCCTTTGGATAGGCAAAGCCCGGTGGCACCTCTCCGTCAGGAAGAAAGTATCGCGCACTCATAGGAGCAGAGTTTTTTACATTACCCATCATTGGCGTAACCATGGAAATTGAGAATATTTGGTCCAGTAAGAGCCGATAGGCGCACCAGTTATCTTCGGCGCAATCGGACTTCCATACGGATAAGCTGTTGAAAAAGCCGCTCGTTGTTCTGCGATCCGGTTGATTACTGCTTGGCCGTATGTTTCAGGCGTGACGCCTTCACTCACAAATCGGCTCGCAAACTTTGGATCGGCAATGACTTCATCATGGGCAAAGATATTGGTACGAATCTGCCCTCCTTGGTCAGCTCTTACAGTCAGCCTTGAATTATCCAAAGCCGTCAATCGACCGTCAGGCATGCGAACAACATCAATTGCGGGAATGGCATTAGCGTCCGCTTTGAACTGTGCAGCTGCAGTATCAAGGTTGTATTGAATACGGTGTGCATTTGCAGACTTTGCATAGCTGACGCTTTCCTGCGACCACCGAATTTCACTAGCATCAACCCATACATTGCGCCCGGCAAGCCCTGCAGTGTTTGGAACCCCCTCAGGCGGCACGACATACGATCGCCCGAATGGAACATATTTATCATACAGCCTATCAATTGCTGGACCAACCCCTTCACCTGCCCGTCCTCCAGCAAACAGCGCACCGCCCTCCGTACGCAGCCAGGTAAATCCTGCCCGCGCCGATTCTGTAACGGGGGCGTCTAAGCCGAAGGAGACAACCGTTCCAACTGTCAACGCGGCGTTCACGGTTGCGGCGACGCCATATCCGAGCGCGCTGCCATAAGACCGATCCGACCAACGTTGACGCGCCGTTTGCATGTCCGTATAGCCTGTCGCGTCCAAGGCATAGTTTTGGAAGGCTTGCCCGGCTCTCGCCGTGAGTTGTCCTGCCGCGGCCGTGTTCGGATTTGCGTCCATCACCCCCAAATCACGACCCGCATAACCATCTCGGTATGAATTCAGCATGCTCTGGGTGGATTGACCCGCAGGCTCTCCACTACCAACCATCTGAGCGGCCGCGCCAAATGTCATCAGCAAACCATCTGCGAGGCCAACGCCCGTCAACGACGACTTCAACGATAGCAAAGGCACGCCTGACTGAATCTTTTCCATCAGCGCCTGCTTCCGCGACGCTTCTTGAATAGCTATCCGTTGGCTGTTCTGTTTGTCTAGGAAGTGACCTGCGCTCGCTACATCGTCATCGCTATAACTTCCCGCCTGCGGAATCCGCAGGGATTGACCTGGGTGCAAGCGGAATTGGTTCGTATTCGGGTTGGCCAATGCCAATTCGGCCGCTGTCAGCCCCATCCGGCGGCCAATCTTGCTCAGCGTATCGCCCTGTTGAATGCGATAGCTTGTCGGCCCTTCCGTATCCACGCTCGCACCAACATCCCCCTCCCACGCCCAATCATTGCCAGGGCGGCGGAAGCCTATCGCCGAGGCGATGTCCACGCCGCTATCCGCCCCCGGACAAGAGCCCAGATCATAGGCGGGGTTGGACGGCATGAAGGAGGGGAACCCTCTCTGTTTTTCCTGCTCTGCTACTTGCAAGCGACCGGAGATGTCACCCCCCAGCGCGCTGCCAAATGAGCTGGCCGCCAGATTACCCCAATCAGGCCGGTGATCCTCGCCAATAACAGATTGAATCGTGCCGCTCAGCATGCCACGCATGGTGCCATAGCCTACCCGCTCAAATACATCCGCGCCTTTGCCTGCCTGCAAGCCAGCGCTGCTGGCCGCCCACGCCGCCGCGCCAGAGGCTGCCACTGAAATCCAACTGAAGGACTTCTGCAAACCCACCGCCATCGCCACGCCCTGCTTCGCGGCGTTGACGACCATGGCGCGCTCCACCGTTTGCGTCATGCCGCTGCCGGACAGCGCGCCGCCGCTGCCCGCTATGCCTGCCGCGGCCACCGTCGTGAACGCTGACAAGCCCACCTGCCCCCATGAGAACTTGTCCTGCATGCCCATCGCCATCGCCACGCCCTGACTAACGATAGAGCCGACCGCTCCGGCCGCACCCGCAGCAGCCAACGCACCCAAACTCCCGCTCGTCAGCACAGCCATGCCCGATGCCATGATACCGGCACTGCTTGCCAAGGCGGGGGCCAACACTGGTGCCAAGGCCCCGGCGGTAAATATCGTCGCCACCACCGCGACAATGACCACGAGGAAGGCACCGATCCCGCCGCAACCACCGCCTCCCGGCGGTGGCGGGGGCGGCGGCGGTTCCGGCAGCGTCGGCGTCACATCGCCTATCGCTTCGCCCGGGCTGTACACCCGATAGGTGCCGCTATTGTTATGGACGTTGGTGACCTTGTTCGGCACCCGCAGCACCTGGCCCGCCACCAGCCTTTCGCTGCCGGTAAGACCATTGGCGTCGGCCAGCAGATACCACAGCGATTTGTCGCCCCACAGGTTGGCGGCCATCACTTGCAGCGTGTCGCCATCCCGCGCCGTCACCGTACCGGGGGTCTGCGCCGGGTAATGGGGGCCGATCGGCTCGTAGTTCTGGTCGAAATCGGCGCTGCTCACCGGCGCGCCGTTGCGGTATTGATCCTTGCGGTTGCCCAACTGGCTTTGTGCCAGCGTCCTGGCGTAGTCCACCCGACTGGGGCCGTCGTTACCTACCGCACCCACCTGCTTGCCATCCAGGTAGTAATAGTCCTGCTTCTTGTAAGTGGTGCCGTGGTCCACCTCCTCCCGCTTCAAAACCAAGCCCTGTGCGTTGTTGACGTAGCGCAGGCTGCGCTGGCCCTGTTCGTCTATGGCTTCTTTCAGATGGCCGTTAACGTCGTAGGTGAGATGGGAATACCCCTGTTTCCAGCCGGGAGCATTGGGGTTGTACGGCTGCGCGGTGATGGTGGACTGCTTAGCCTCGTCCCACCATTCGTAGCCGTAGTAAGTCGTGGTGGTGGTGTCGCCGCTTTTTTGTGTCGTGCCCTTCAGCGTGCCGTCGGCCATCAGGTCGTAATCGGTGCTGGCGCCATCCGCTAGCTGATGCTTCAGCTTGCTGTCGGCGTCGTAGTCGTTATGAGTTTGGCTTTGCTGGCTGGCGTCGCCATTCCATTTGTAGCTGATGTAGTCGGTCACCCGGCCTTGCAGGTCATTGATCCGTCGCGCCGCCAGCTTGCCGTTGAGAGTGGTGTCGGTGAGGAAGCCACCGTCGGTGTAGGCATATTGCTCGACCGTGCCATCTTTGGCATTGGTGACCTGCCGGCGCTGGCCGGCCTGGTCGTACAGCACCTCCACCCCGTCGCCGCCAGTTGGGCCGCGCGTGATCTGGCCGTTGGCCAGCTTGCCCATGCTGACGGTGAAGCGGTTCATCTGGTCGTAGGCGTACCAGTTGTCCTGCGTCTGCGCGCTGCCGTCCACGCCGTCGCGATATTCGGCGTAGACGCGGCGGCGGTTGCCGACCGCGTCGTACTCGTAGCGGGTGAGGAACTTGGGGTCGTGAATTTGCGTGACGCGGCCCAGCGCGTCATATTGGATGTCGGCGTACTGGTACACCTGCTGGCTTTGCTGATTCAGCGTGGTGTAGCCCTCGAAGGTCTTGCGGCCGTCCTTGTCGTACTCGTACAGGGTGTAGCTGTTGGTGGCGCTGTCTTCCAGACTCTTTTGGTAGCCGTTGCCGTAGTAGCTGTAATGGATGTTCTGGCCTGTGCTACCCGTCTGATTGCTGATCTGGCCGGCATTGTTGTAGGCATAGTTAAAGGTGTGGTTGCCCAAGTCCACATGGCGCAGCTTCAGGCCAAACAGGTTGCTATCGTCCACCGTGGCCCGCCCGTTGGCGTCGGTAGCGGTAGTGCGCCAGCCTCCCACCACGGTGCCGCCGGCGCCTTTGAACGTGCCATCCCACTGGTAGCTGTAGCGCGTGGCGCGCTGCGCGGCGCTGACGCTGGCCAACACACGACCCAGACTGTCGTAGCTAGTCGAGTCTGTGAACACGATCTTGCCGTCGGCAGTAGTGCGGTGAGCAATACGCTGGCCGGCGCTGTCGTAGTCGTACTCGTCGTAGCCGCCGCCGGCGCGGCCGATGCGCTTGAGCCGGCCCAGCTTGTCGTAGTCGTAAGCCGTGGCGCGGCTGAGTTCGTCACTGCTGAGACGCAGATTGCCCAGTTGGTCGTAGCCCATGCCCTTGTGGCCATCGTCGGCATGCCATTCATCGCTCACCTTGCCCTGGCTATCCTGGCTGCCGGCCAGCCAGCGCTGGCGATTGGCATGGCCGTTGGCGTCTATGGTGGCCACCGTGTTGCCCATCGCGTCGTAACGGTACTGGGTGAGCGGACTGACTTCCGTCACTTTGCCGTCTTCGCCGGTGGCATTGACCTTGGGATCCTGCTTGGCCAGCAGCTTGCCGGCGGCGCTGTAGCGATACAGCGTGGTATCGCCCATGCCGTCGGTTTCGCTGTCTACTTCGCCAAAGGCGTTGTAGTGCTGGCCGCGGGTCACGGTGGCATCGTGATTGGATACGCCCAACACCACCCAATTAAGAACACCGGCGGTCGTCGGATCGTTCGGGCCGCCGCGGTGCAGATAGCCGGCCACGTCGATCGCGCTGCCATCGGCGTTGTTGAGCAGCGCGCCGTTGGCGTCGCGCAACTGGTAATGGTATTCGTAGTCCCCCACCGGCAAGCTTTCGGCGTTGAATTGGAAACCACCTTGCCGATTATTGCTCAGCATCGCGGTCTGCCAATCGCCATTGCTGCCCTTGACCCGGTAGGACAAGCTCATGGTGGCGGCATTGGCCTGCGGCGGCGTGAATGTCACTGACAGTGGCAGCGCCAGGCCCTGCAAGTCGCCCGGATTCAAGGTGGCCCCACCGCCGCCCAGCGTGATCTTGCCGGCGGCGTGGTTGAGCATCAGGCCGTTGTTGTCGAAAACCTGATATTCGAACTCATACGCAGCAGGACTCGTCAGGCTGTTGGCCAGATCTTCGCAATGCCAGTCGAAGGCGCCGTCCGGGTTGCGCGCCAACGCCATTTCGCTATAGCCGCCGTTGCTGCCGGCCACCCGATAGCGCACCTTGCCGCTGACGGCCGCCAGGTTCTGGTTGCGGATGTGGACGACTTGCGGCTGGTCCTGCCAGGGAACCGGCTGGGCCAGCGATCCGGGCTCCCCGGGACGGAAGCTGCCGATGACCTTCTTGACCTGCTGGTTGTTGGCATCGAAGCTGGTCAGGTCGTATTCGTAGGTGGTGCCCGGCTTCAGGCCAAAATTGGCAGGATCGAACTGGAACCAGCCGTTGAGCGGTCCATTGGATACAGCAGGATTCAAGTTGGACAGTCCGCTCCAAGCGCCTCCCGGCACGCTGCGGAAACGGATGGAAGCGTGCGTAGCAGCCTCGCCTTGACCTGTGACATTGATCCAGCCATTGCCCCAGCCGCCATTGTCGGCGTACATAAATGCCTTATCGACCGCAGCCCCGCTTTGGCTGATGGATGGGCTTCCATCATTCAGTACCATATTGCCTTGCTGGGCGTTCCATACTTTGCCATTGCCATCCAAGGCGAAATAGCGGAACTCGTAATTGCCGCGCGCCATGCCGGACCAATCGAGGGCAAACCAGTTTTGCGCCATCGCCGGAACATTCTGGATACGCCAGCCGGCATTGCTCCCTGCAGGTCGAGTCAGCAGCAGCAAACGTGTGCTTTGCTGAGGCTGGTTCTTGAAGTGAATCTGCCTATTATTAAATGAAGTCGCAATAGAGGCCGATGGCCCGCTCGCATCTTCCGTCGTGGAATAGGTCAAGCTGCCTGCAGGCAGCACCCCCCCACCTCCAAACAGCTTTACCCTCTGCCCCGTGCCAATATATTTATAGATATTCACAGAGAATGAAGTCGACTGAATGTCAGTAGGTGGATTCTTCCCCTTCAGCATAAACGAGCCCGTTCCTACATCTACAACTTTCACCCCCCCGCCACTATCATATGGGTATCTTACACTATTACTACGTACAACATTCCCATTGCTGACCGACACCTCAACCTCATATTCTCCCGCATCATACCCTCTCATATACGGGAGATTTAAATTAACCGTAACCCCATTAAAAAAAGCATTATACCTATTACCAACACTCGAATAATCCAGCCAATACACACTAACATTAGGCGTTAACGTAATACTGCCATTAAATGGCAAGGTCCAATCCACGCTGCCTCCTTGCAATGGATTGGTCTCGACTCCGCCTTTCTGCGCAATCGGCCCCACCGTCACCACATCACCCATCCCGGTTTGCGGCTTAGTGCTGATCCACGGTTCCACCTGCACCTGGGACGTCTGCCGTGCGTTCACCATTGTCGGTTGGTAAGTGGCGATATGCTGGTTGCGCGCATCGTAGTCGCTCACCGTCAAACGCAGATTGTCCATCGGCGCTTTCGAGTCGGTCCGCTTGGCCACCAGTGCCATCGCCTGATCCAGGCTCATGCCGCGCAGCTCGTCGCCGCTTTCGCCTCCGGATTCGATCGTCAGCGTTGCATTGCCGTTGGCATCGTAGCCGTACAGCTTGGTCACGCCGCCGGCGTTGCCCTTCACCAGCCGCCCTGCGCCGTCATACTCGCTGAACTCCTGCCACACGCCGTCGCGGTTGGCGCTGGTGCGCTTCGCCGTCACCTGGCCGTAGGCGTTGTAGCGGGTTTCAAACCACATGCCGCTGCCGACGTCCTGCCGGGCGATCTGCTGCTTGGCCGCGTTGTAGGCGTATAGCGTCAGGTCCTGGCCGCCAGCCGCTTCCTTGCGGTCGCGCCGGGTGCGGGTGATGTTGCCCGCCGCGTCGTAGTCGTACCAGGTGGCGTTGCCTTCGGCGTCCACCTGGCTGAGCACCCGCCCGCCCGCGCCGTAGTCGATCCGGCTGAAGTCGCCGGCCACCCCGGCCTTGACCGTGCGCGCCGCCTGGCCCAAGCCGGTGTAGAAGGTGTCGGTGCTCGGCCGGACGGTTTTGCCCTGGCTGTCGACGAACTGGGCTTCATCGCGATGGGTTTCATGCCCGATCCGGTCGTACTGGATGTCGGTGGCGCCGCCCTTGGCGTCGATCTTTTGCGTCACCTGCCCCAGGCCGTTGTAACGGTACTGGGTGCGCACCGTGCCGCGGCTGTCGCTGACGCCGTCGTCGCCGGACACTTGCACATTCAGCCTGCGCTCTTCCGCCACCCGGCCCAGCCGGTCGTAGTCGAACTCGCTGATGCGGTCGTCGCCGGCACTGGGCTTCAGTTGCGCCCGCACCTGCTCCAGCGTGGCGGCGTCGCTCGGCACGCCGACCGCGTTGGCGTAGCGGGTTTCGCGCAGCGGCTTGCCGTTGCCGTCGTAGTCCCACGCCACCGCGTAGCCGGCCCCGTCCACTTCCAGCAGCTTGCGCCCGGCCTTGTCGTAGTAGCGATGCACGCTGTTGCCGCGCGCGTCAGTTTCCTTCGCCACATTGCCGTTGGCGTCGTAGGAGCGGCGGGTGATCAGGTCCTGCAAGCGGATATCGTAGTTGCCGGTGTCGGCATTGCGCAGGCCTATGGTCTGCTGCGGGATGAGGGTCTGCGTCAGCCGGTTGTTCTGGTCGTACTGGTACTGGGTGACCCGGCAATCGCCGTCGGCCGGTTGCGGCGCGCTGCCGTCGGCAGGCAGGCCCACCGAGGTGGCGTACACGCGTTGTTCGACGACATTGCCGGCGCCGTCGTAAGCCCACTGCGTCAACACGCCGTCGCCGTTTCTCTCCCTCACCTTGCGGTTCTGGCTGTCGTAGGCGCTGCGGGTGACGTTGCCGTTGGCGTCGACGAACTCCACCAAGTTGCCCGCCGCGTCATAACGCCGGGTTTCGGTCGGACTGACAGTGGCTTCGCCGCCGGCCAGCGTGAAGATCTTCACCGCGTCGCCGCTCTGCTTCACCAGCCGGTTGTTGGCGTCGTAGCCATAGCGCGTCGTGCGCTGTTCCGGCAGGCCCGCCGCTTCCACTTGCAGCGTGCGGTTGCCGTAGGCGTCATATTCGAAGCGCTTGACGCTGCGCAGGCCGGCGTTGTCCGGCGGCGCGGTTTCCGTCAGCACATGGCCGGCGGCGTCGTAGCTGTAGTCGTAGCCGCCGCCCAGCTGGTTGGTGTACTGCACCTTGTTGCCGAAGGCGTCGTAGGCCATGGTTTCGACGCCGCCTTCGGCGTCGGTGATCTGGGTCTGCCGGCCCAGCGCGTCGTGCTCGATCCGCGTCACCGCGTCGCGCTTGGCGTCGGCGGCGATGGCTGGCGGGGTACCGGTCTGCAAGGTTGCCGGATCGACGCGGGTGGCGTAGCGGGTGATGCGGCTGGCGTTGCCGAAGGCGTCGTAGTCGGTGCCGGTGGCGTCGCCTTCCGGGTCCAGTTGCAGGGTGCGGCGACCCAGCGCGTCGAAATAGAAATAGCCGGCGTTGCCGCGCGGGTCGGTGATCTTGACGGCGTTGCCGAAGGCGTCGTAGTCGGTGACGGTGGCGTCGCCCTCGCCGTGGGTTTCGCTGTGGACGCGGCCCAGCGCGTCGAACGCGCGGGTGGTGAGATGGTTGTTGCCGTCCCATTCCTTGACCAGGTGGCCGAAGGCGTCCAGCTGGTAGCGGGCGGTGGTGGCCGTCTTGACGCCGTCGCCGTGGCTGACCGCCAACAGGCGACCGGCGGCGTCGTAGTCGTTGTGGGTTACCTGGTCGGTGGTCGCGGTGAGCAATCGCGCACGCAGGCCGGCGTCATCCAGACCCGCTTGACTCAAGCCATCGCCTACTCGAGCTGCCTGCACGTTATGCACGTACCAGCGGTTGGTCTGGTTGTACGGCGCGTCGATCTGCAGCCAGACCCGGGCGTAGCCGATGCCCGCCGGAATGGTCAGGTCGCCGGCCAACGCCTGCAAGCCGGCCTTGCCCGGGTCGGCGCTGGCCGCCGCCACCCATTGCGTCCAGTTGACGCCGTCCGCCGAGTAGGACAGACCAATGCGCAGCGCCACCGGCCCCCGTTCCGAGCCTTCGTCGCGGATGGCGTCGACGGCGAAGTGGTACTGTTCGCCCGCCTTCACCGCGAAGGCGGCGCTGGCATTGCTGTCGCGGTTGGTCAGACGGATGGCGTTGCCGGCCACGCCGAAGCCGGCGTCGCTGGCGTTGACGGTGCGGCCTTCGGCCTGCCAGCTGGCGTCCAGCGCGTTGGGACTGGCCACCAGGTTGGCCTGCAGCGGCCGAGCATAGCGGAGGGTGTCGGTGACATTGCCCGCCGCGTCGTAACGCTGTTCGGTGACGGCGCCAACAGCGTCCACGCTGAAAGTCAGCCTGCCGGCGGCATCATAAGCGGCATGCGTCGCCTGATCCTTGTCGCTCGGCCTTAGCTTGGCTCGCAGTTCCGCCTCTCCCAGACCCAGCGCGCTGCCCACCGCATTGGCGTAGCGCACGCTGTCGGTGACGTGGCCGAGCACATCGTAACGCTGCTCGGTGACGTAGCCGGCGGCATCGACGCTGAAAGTCGGCCGGCCGGCGGCGTCATAGGCGGTGTGGGTGGTCTGATCGGCGCTGCCGCTCACCAATCGCGCGCGCAGTTCCGCCTCGCTCAGCCCCTGGTCCAGCGGATTGAACGCGGTCAGCATGTTGAGCGCGTTGCCGCCGTCGCCCACCCGGCGCGCTTCGATATTGCGCACCGCCCAGCTATTGGTCTGGTCGCGCGGCGCGTCGATCTGCAGCCACACCCGGGCATACTTCACCCCGGCCGGGATTTTCAATATGCCGCTCAGGTGCTGCAGCCCGGCCTGGGCCGGATCGCTGGCTGCCGCCCGGCTCCATTGCGTCCAGTTGACGCCGTCCGTCGAATAAGTGAAGCCGATTCCGACCGGCGCCGGCGTGCGGCCATCGGCGGTGCCGCCCCGAATGGTATCCAGCGCGAACGTGTATTCTTCGTTTTCTTTTACCGCGAAACCGTTGCTGGCCAAGCTGTCGCGATTGACCAGCAAGATGGCGCTGCCGCCGCTGGCGAACCCGGCATCGGCCGCATTGACCGTGCGGCCGTCGGTGCGCCAGCTTTGGTCGATGGCGTTGGCGCCGCTCACCAGGTTGCTGGCCAGCGATTTGGCATAGCGGATGCTGTCGGTGACATTGCCGGCGGCGTCGTATCGGCGCTCGGTGACGTAGCCGGCGGCGTCGACGCTGAAGGTCGCCCGGCCCGCCGCGTCGTAAATGCTGCGCGTGGCCTGGTCGGTGGCGTCGGTCTGCAAGATCTTGCGCAGGCCGGCGTCGTCCAGCCCCGCCGCGCCCGGTTGCGCCTTGGCGTAGCGGATGGTCGCGGTAACGTTGCCGGCCGCATCGTATTGGCGCTCGGTAACGTAGCTGGCGGCGTCGACGCTGAAGGCCGGACGGCCGGCGGCGTCGTAAACGGTGCGCGTGGTCTGATCGGCGGCGTCGGTCTGCAAGATCTTGCGCAGGCCGGCGTCGTCCAGCCCCGCCGCGCCCGACTGCGCCTTGGCGTAGCGCATTGTGGCCGTGACGTTGCCGGCGGCATCGTATTTCCGTTCGGTGACGTAGCCCAGCGCGTCGATGCTGAAGGCCGGACGGCCGGCGGCGTCGTACACCGTGCGGCTGCTCTGGTCCGCCGCGCTGGCCTGCAGCCGCCCGGCAAGGTCCGCTTCGCTCAACTGCCGCTTGTCGCCCAGATTGGCCAGTTGCACCGCCGTCGCGTAACGGGTGCTCGCAGTCAGCTGGCCGGCGGCGTTGTAGTCGTTGCGCGTCACCTGGCCCAGCGGGTCGATGGTGTAGCGCAGCCGGTCGCCCCCGTCGTACACATAACGGGTCATGTTGCCGGCGGCGTCGGTCTTGGCCACCACGTTGCCGTTGCCGTTGTACTGGTACTGCGTCGCCAGCTTCAGCCCGTCCGGGTCCACCGTTTCGCGGATCCGCCGACCGGCGCCATCGTATTCGTACGCGGTGACCTTGGCTTGCGCGGTGCCCGCCGCTTCGGTCACCCGGAGCTGTTGCCCCTGGCTGTCGTAGTCGTAGGCGGTGGTCAGCTTCAGCCCGTCCGGGTCCACCACCACTTGCTTGACTTGGCCGGCGGCGTCGTAGCGGGTTTCGGTCACCCGGCCGCTGGGGTCGGTTTGCCGCAGGATGCGGCCTTGGGCGTCATAGCACGTTTGTGTCGTCAGTTTCAGGCCGTCCGGATCCACCGTGCGGCTGAGCACCCGGCCGGCGGCGTCGTAGCTGTAGCGGGTCTTGACGCCGCGCGCGTCGGTGGCGGTGATGAGCTGGCCGGCGCTGTCGTAAGCGCTGCTGCTCGTCCCGGCCGCGGTGGTGGTGGACTGCAGTTGGCCGTCGCGGTTGTATTGGTAGGTGGTGGCGTGGCCGAGCGCGTCGATCAGTTTCACCGTTTCGCCGTAGGCATTCTTCTGGCTGACGGTCTGGAGGTTGCCCGGCTGGGTGACGGTGACGGTGCCGCTAGCGTCGTCGTAGACGGTGGTGGTGGTGTGGCCCAGCGCGTCGGTGTGGCTCAGTTCGCGGCCGAAGGCGTCGTAGACGGCGCTTTGGCCGCCATGTCGCGCGTCCTGGGTGGCGATCTGCCGCCCCAGCTTGTCGTAGTCGCGGTGGCTGGCGTTGCCGTTGGCGTCGACGCTGTCGGTCAGACGGCCGAAGGCGTCGTAGCGGGCGCTGCTCTGCAGCGCCAGTCCTTCGGCGTCGGCCGTCTGGCCGACTCGCTGGCCGCGCCGGTCGTAGCGGCTCTGCTGCAGCGCGCGATGGCCGGCGTCGAGGCGCTGGCGCTGGCCGATGGCTTCGCCGAAGGCGTTGTAGTCCCAGTTGTCGCGATTGGCGTTGACGGCGTCGCTTTGGCTGACGCGCTGGCCGAGCCGGTTGTAGCCGATTTGGCTCAGGCTGTCGAAGCCGGCCCGTTGCAGCGCGCTGGCCAGGGTGCCCAGGCTGCCGCGCGGCCCGCCGTTCAGTTGCGCCAGTTGTTCGGGGTTCAGCCGGGTGGCGTAGCTGCGGGTTTCCACCGCTTCGCCGAAGGCGTTGTAGCGGATTTCGCGGATTTCGCCCAGGCTGTTGAGGGTGTGGCTGAGCCGGCCTTCGCCGTCGTAGTAGTACAGGGTTCGGCCGCCGCTGCCGCCTTCGCCGTTGGGGCTGAACGCGGCGATGCGCTGGCCGCCGGCGTTGTATTGGTAAGTGGTGCCGTAGCGGCGCCAGATGGCGTCGGCTTGCGCCTGGCTGGGGGTGGCGCCCAGCGCCGCCAGCGCTTGCGCGCCTTCGCCGCCCAGTTCGCCGCTCAGCCGGCCCTGGCTGTCGTAGCGCTTGAGCTGGCTGCGCACGTCGCCATTGCCGGCATCGCGCACGCTGCGGACCAGATGGCCTTGCTCGTCGTAGAAATTGAGGGTGACCAGGCCGTCGGGCTGGCTTTGCTGGCGGATCAGTTGGTCGGCGTCATCGTATTGGTACAGCAGGCCGCGGTCCTGGCCGCTGGCGGCCGGCCGCAGTTGCGCCAGCGTGGCGCCGGCGGCATTCGCGCGGTTGGCGTAGCGTATCGTCTGCGCCACCCGCCCGCCCGCGTCGTAGACGGTTTCGTCCAGGTAGCCTTCGGCGTCGATCTGGCCGACCAGGCGGCCTTCGCCGTCGTACAGGCGGCGCACGCGCTGGTCTTGGGCGTCCGCCTGCGGGCGAATGGCGTCCAGCGTGTCGCCCGCGGCGGCGCGCGTGGCGTAGCGGATGGTGTCTACCGCGTGGCCCGCGCCGTCGTAGCGCATTTCGGTCAGGTAGCCTTCGCCGTCGACGCTGCCGACCAGCAGGCCGTCGCAGTCGTACAGCTGGCGGCTGACGCGGTCGTTGGCGGCGTCGGCCGCCGGCTGGTTGGCGGCGTCGTTGGGGTCGAGTTCACCCTGGCTGCTCAGCGCCGGCAGCCGCGCCAGCCGTTCGGCGCTCAGCCGGGTGGCGTAGCGCACGCTGCGCGTCAGCCGGCCGGCGGCGTCGTACTGGTTGCGCACGACCCCGCCTTCGGCGTCGATGGTCTGCGCCAGCCGCCCCAGGCTGTCGTACAGCTGGTACTCGAAGCGGTCGTTGCCGTCGTCCGGCGCCGGCCGCAGGCTGGCCACTTGCCAGCCGGCCGGGTCGCCCTGCAGCTTGGCGGCGTCGACGCGGTTGGCGTAGCGCTGGCTGCGGACCATTTGGCCGTTGCCGTTGTACAGCCATTCAGTGAGGCCGAGTTCGGCGTCGATCTGGCCGACCTTGCGGCCCAGCCCGTCGTACAGCAGGTAGCGGACGGCGCCGTTGGCGTCGGTCAGCTTCACCGGCTGGCCGTCGGCGTTGTACTGGGTGGTGGCGGCGCCCAGCGGGCCGCCGGCGTCTTGCTGGCTGACGCTGAGCGCCAGGCCGGCGGCGTCGTAGCGGGTGATGGTGGTCAGGCCGTTGGCCAGGGTGACCGCGGTCTGCCGCTGCGCGTCGCCGTAGACGGTGGTGGTGACCGCGCCGCGCGCGTCCCGGGTGCTGACTACGCGGTTGAGGCCATCGTACAGATAGGAGGAAAGCACCGCGCCGCTGACGCCGTCCAGCTTCTGCAGCAGATTGCCCGCCTGGTCGTAGACGTAGCGCGCCACGGTTTGCTTGCCGTCGGCCACGCCGTTGCCCTGCGCGTCCAGCGTGGCGTAGCGGGTGGTGCTGGCCACCAGGCCGCGCAGGTCGTAAGCGGTGTCGAGGCGTTCGATCCGCGCCGGATCCTGCTGCGCCGCCCACGCTTGCAGCTCGGCTTCGCCGGTGGCGTCGGCCGCATTGGCGTATACGCCGCCCTGGTAGGCCAGACGGCTGGTTTCGCGGCCCTGGGCGTCGTAGCGGTGTTCCACCACCCGGCCCTCGGCGCTGAGGCTGAAGCGCAGATGGCGGCCGCCGGCGTCGTAGACGTAGCGGCTGGTTTCCATGCCATGGCCGCTGTCGACCGTTTCGCTCAGCAGCTGGTTCTGCACGTTGTAGCGGCGGCTGACGCTGTGGCCCAGCGCGTCGCGCTGCAAGACGCGGTTGCCGTTGGCGTCGTATTCGTAATGGGTGGTCTGGCCGCGCGCATCGCTGACGTCGCTGACGCGGCCATGGCCATCGTAGCTGAAGCTTTGTGTCAGGCCGCCGGCGTTCAGGCTCAGCAATTGGCCAGCCGCGTCGTAGCTCAGCAGGGTGGTTTGCCGGGCGGCGTCGGTGATCGTGGTGAGATGGTTGACCGCATCGTAGTCGAAGCGGGTAGTCAGCGTCGCGCCATCGGCGCGCACGTCGCTGACAGTCTGGATGCGGTAATCGCTGCCGACCAGCACGTAGCCGAAATCGAGCCGGCTGCCGTCGTCCTGCTGGATGCTGGCGAGGCGCTGGCTGGCGCCGTCGTAGCGATAGCGGGTGGTGTAGGCCTGGCCGTCGGCGATGCTGTTGTCAGTGGGCGTGAGGTCGGTGCTGACGCTGATCAGACGATTGGCGCTGTCGTAGCCGTAGCGGGTGCGGGTCAGGGTGCGGCGGTTCGGGCCGTCCTGGTACACGGTGCGCAACTGGCTGAGGTTGCCGGCGGCGTCGTAGTCGATGAACAGCGTCTCGCCGCTGGCGCTGTTGAGGCTGACCAGTTGGCCGGCGCCGTTGTAGCCGAGGTCGATGGCCAGGCCGTCGCGGTCGCGCGCTTGCAGCAGGCGGCCGTTGGCGTCGTAGCTTTCTTGCTGGCCGCTGTCGCCGGCGGTCCAGGTCCAGCGCTGGCCGTCGAAGGCCAGGCTGTCGTCGACGCCGGCGCTGTGTTGCGACAGGTAGCGGCCGCTGCCGGCGTCGAACGCGTACAGGGTGTCGCTGCCGTCTTCGGCGATGCGGTGCACCGTGCTGCCGGCGGCGTTGGCGGCGCCCGAGAGGCCGCGGATCTGGCGGCTGTAGCCCAGGCGCCAGTTGCCGCTGTCGCCGCTCTGGCCTTGGCTGTTGTAGGTGCGCAGCAGGTTGAGCGGCAGGCCGTTAGCGGCCAGGAATTCGTCGCGGTGCTGCAGCACCAGGTTGCCGTTGCCGGCGTTGACGAACACCCGTTCACCGCCGCGGCCCAACTGCGCGCCTCCCAGCTGCCCCTGTTCGCCCAATGCCGCCAGCGAACCGTTCCGAAGCCCCAAGCCCGCGCCTGCTACTATTGCAACCATGCTATCCCTCACCAAGAATCCGTTCATCTGCGGAGTCTTATCCCGGGATTTCAGAAAAAGTTTAGCTAAATCGTGAAAAAAACATGATCAACAGCAAGGCAGCCTCGCCACATAGGCCTCCGCAGCTGGCCGAGCATGCCGGCCAGCTGCTAGCATCAAGCCCCTTCCAGACACCGCCGCGATAGAAAAAGGACAATAAGCAAAATGAAAATCTGGCTGGACACCATCGATTTCGACGCCATCAAGGACGCCCAGGCGCTTGGAATTCTGGCGGGCGTGACCACCAATCCATCGATACTGGGCGCAGCCGCAAGCTGCGTGGAAGACATCATCGCGACGCTGCTGGAGATCCAGCACGGCCAGGTGGCGGTTCAGGTCATCAGCAACGAGATGCCCGGCATGCTGCGGCAGGCACGCGCGCTGGCGGCCATCAGCCCCAGGATGGTGGTCAAGATCCCGGCGATAAACGACGGCTTCAAGGCGATATCGATATTGGAGAAAGAAGGCGTCGCCACCCTGGCGACGACCATCTTCGAAACCCGGCAGATCGTGCTGGCGGCTATGGCGGGCGCGAGCTACGCCGCCCCTTACGTCAACCGGATAGAGGCCTCGACCGGCAACGCCTTCGCCCTGCTGCAAGAATCGCAAGCCATCCTGGAAAAACACCGCTACCGGACCGCCATCATGGCCGCCGCGATCAAGTCCACCGATCAATTCCTGCGATGCGCGCAGATCGGGGTGGGCGCCATCACATTGCCGCCGTCCGTCTATCAAGGCCTGTTCGCGTCCAGCCAGGACATCGACGACAGTCTGCTGCGATTTGAAACGGCGTGGCGCTCCAACGCATTCACCGCGCAATCCAGCCTGTTCACGGCATAAGCCATCGCCGCCCGGGGATGCATCCCACCACCGCGATTGCCGGCGGTTTGGCGGCGCGCGGCCGTCAGTCGATCAGGCTGCCGCCTTCGTCAAAAAACGGATGCGGCCCCTCGGCCGGATCAATGCATGCCTGGTGCGAAACCAGGCCCTGGCCCGGCCGCCACAGATGCAGCATGAAGCCGCCCGGTTCCAGCACATAAGCGGACGGACCGTCGGCGCGCAGGTCCAGCGCCACCTGGTGGGCCGGCGCCGGGCTGGTGCAAGCCAGCGTGCCGGCGAAACGCGCCTGGATGGGCCGGTGCAAGTGGCCGCACACGATCCGCTCGACATTGGGCCAGGCCGCCACCCGGCGCGCCAGCTCGGCCGCGGCGTCAGGGTCCAGGCCTATCGCGTCCATGTGGGCGATGCCGGTCTGGAACGGCGGATGGTGCATCGCCAGCACCACCGGCCGGCCGGCGCTGGCGGCCAGCAGCGCGTCCAGCCAATCCAGCCGCGCCCGGCACAGCATGCCGCCGCTGCTGCCCGGCTGCAGCGTGTCCAGCGCGATCAGCCTCACCTCGCCCACGTCCAGCGCGTACTGGATGAACTCGGTGTGGCCATGCAGGTAATCATGATCGGCGAATACCTGGCGCAAGGTGTCGCGGCGGTCGTGGTTGCCTGCCAGCAGCGCATAGGGCATGGCCAGCCGGTCCAGCAGCGGGCGCAGCGCCTGGTATTCCTCCAGCGCGCCGCTGTCCACCAGGTCGCCGGTGGCCACCACCCAATCCGGCCTGGGCTCCAGCGCGTTGATGCGTTCGACGCAGCGCTGCAGCGCGCCGGCGGTGTCCACCTTGCCATAGGCGAACTTGCGATCGCGCTTGATGTGCAAATCGGAAATCTGGCACAGAATCATTGCGCCTCCTGCCGGACCGCGGGATTGGCGTGCCACGCTTCAGGAAGCAGCCGGATGCCTACGGCGTCTCCTGCGCGCGGCGCGCGGCGGCCGGCCACGTCTATCAGCAGCGGGCTGGAGCACACGCCGGTGACGGTTAGCCGGGTGCGCTCGCCCAGGAACACCGCCTGCGCCACCACGCCGCGCAGCCCGGCCTCGTCCGCCGCCACCACTCGCGCGTCCTCCGGGCGGAACCACAGCTCGCTCGCCGGCGCCGCGCCCGCCGCTGCCGGCAGACGGCCGCCGGCGCAATGCAGCGCGCCCTCGCGCCAACTGCCGTCCAGCCGGTTCATGGTGCCGATGAAGCCGGCCACCGCGGCATTGGCCGGCTGGTAGTAGATTTCCCGCGGCGTGCCTGTCTGCTCGATGCGGCCGGCGCTCATCACCACGATGCGGTCGCCCAGCGCCATCGCCTCGGCCTGGTCGTGCGTCACATAGACGGTGGTGACGCCCAGGCCGCGCAGCAGGCCGTCCATCTCGCCGCGCAGCGATTCGCGCAGCTGGGCATCCAGCGCGGTCAGCGGCTCGTCCAGCAGCAGCGCCCGCGGCTGCGGCGCCAGCGCACGGGCCAGGGCCACCCGCTGGCGCTGGCCGCCGGACAATTGGCCGATGGCGCGGTCGGCGAACTCGCCCAGCCGGGTCAGCTCCAGCAATTCGTCCACCCGGCGCTTGACCGCGTCCTTGGCGGTCTTGCGGATGCGCAGGCCGTAGCCTATGTTCTCGCGCACGCTCATATTGGGGAACAGCGCGTAGCTCTGGAACACCATGCCCACCTGGCGCGATTCTATCGGCAGCCAGGTGACGTCGTCGGCGCCAAACAGTACGCGGCCGCCGGCGTCGGGCTGCTCCAGCCCGGCGATCAGCCGCAGCGTGGTGGTCTTGCCGCAGCCGGAAGGCCCCAGCAGCACCAGCGTTTCGCCGGCGGCGATCTTGAGGTTGACCGGCTCCAGCGCCCGCTGGCCCTTGGCATAGCTCTTGGCGCAGTTTTCCAGCGTGATTTCCAGCGAATCCAGTTTCATGCGGATTTCCTTGCGTCCGCGCCGCAGCGCTGCATCAGCACCAAGAGCGGCACGATCATGATGAAGAAGATCAGGGTATAGGCGCTGCCCACCTCCAGCCGCATCGAGGCGTAGGCGTCGGCCAGCCCCACCGGCAGCGTTTTGGTGGCGGGGGTGTGCAGCATCCAGGTGAGGTTGAATTCGCCTATGGACAGCGTCACCACGGTGAGCGCGCCGGCGATGACGCCGGGGCGGATATTGGGCAGCACCACGGTGAGGAAGCGCTGGCGGAAGGTGGCGCCCAGGCTGGCAGCCCCCTCCTCCAGCGTCTTCAGGTTCTGGCTCAGGCAGATGGCGGCCACCGCACGCACCATGAAGGGCAGCGTGAACACCACGTGGCCCGCCACGATGAACAGCCAGCTGTTGCGAAAGGCCGTGAAGCCGCCGTACACCACCAGCAAGGCCAGCGCCGAAGCCAGCCCCGGCACCGCCACCGGCAACACCAGCAAGCTCTCCAGTAGCCTGGCCAGGCGCCTGGGCGAACGGGTGAGCGCGTAGCCGGCCGGCACCCCTATCGCCAGCACGATGGCCAGGGTAGCCAGCGCGATGCCCAGCGACAGGAAGATGGCGTCCCGGTACAGCTCCCACACCTGCGCCACCCAGCGCAGGGTGAGTCCGCCGCGCCAGCCCCGGAAATAGTTGTCGGTGACGCCGGCGACGATGGACATGGCGATGGGCACCAACAGGAACAGGCTCATCAGCACGGTGACGCCTGCCTGCAGCGAAATCAGCAGTTTTTTCATGATGGATGCCCCCGATCAGGCCGCGGCCGCCGCGCCGTCGCCGCCGAAGGCGTGCGCCAGCGCCAGCGCCGCCCAGGTGGCCGCGCCCAGCACCACGCTCAAGGCGGCGGCGGTCGCCAGATTGGCGTTGAGGGTGAACTCGCTGTAGATCGCCATCGGCATCACGTTGATGTCGGTAGCCAGCGTGAAGGCGGTGCCGAAGGCGCCCATCGAGGTGGCGAAGCACATCGCGCCGGCGGCCAGGAGCGCCGGGGCCAGCGCCGGCAGCACCACGTCGCGCTGGATCTGCCAAGGCGCGGCGCCCAGCGCGCGCGCGGCTTCCTCCAGCGTGGCGTCCAGCTTTTCCGCCGCCGCCATCACGGTGAGGATCACCCGCGGAATGGAAAAATAAAGATAGCCGAGGAACAACCCGGCCATCGAGTAGGCGAACACGCTGCGGCTGCCCAGCAAGGCCTGGGTGATATCGCCTATCAGGCCCTGGCGGCCGGCCAGCATGATCACCATGAAGCCCACCACCACGCCGGGAAAGGCCAGGGGCAGCGTCAGGGTGGCGATCAGCGTCCGGCGGCCGGGAAAGCGGCGCCGCGCCAGAAACAAGCCGGCCACCAGCGACAAAGCCAAGGTGGCGGCGGTCACCAGCAGCGACAGCGCCACCGTGGCCAGCAGGCTTTCCAGATAGCGCGGGTTTTGCAGCATGGCCAGGTAGCCGGCGCCGCGGTCGGCGGCGCTGATGCGCACCAGCGCCGTTATCGGCAGCAGCCAGAAGGCGGCGAACACGGTCAACGCCGGCGCCAGGAAGGCCAGCCGGCGCATCCGGGAAAACGTCAGATCTTTCATTCTCTGCTTCCCTGCCCCCGCCGCCCGGCGGGGGCCTTGCTGAGGATCAACGAACTTCGGCCTGGTAGCGCTGCATGAAAGCCTGCTGCGCCGCCGCCATCTTCTGGTAATCCACCGCCTTGACGCGAGCATACTCGCCGGCCGGCAGGAACTTGGCCGCCACCTCCTTGCCCATGCCGCCGCGCACCGGGCGCAGGAAGGCGTTGGCCCACACCGCCTGGCCTTTTTCGGACAGCAGGAAGTCCAGCACCTTCTTGCCGTTTTCCGGATGCGGTCCGTTCTTCACCAGCGTCATCACGTAGGGAATGGAAATGGAGCCTTCGCTGGGGATCACGAATTCAACATTGGCGTGATCCTTGTACTTGGCGCGGTAGGCGTTGAAGTCGTAGTCCAGCATGATGGGAATTTCGCCGGACAACACCCGCGCGTAGGCGGTCTGCTTGGGCACGATGGCGTCGTTGGCCTTCAGCTTCCTGAAGTAGCCGATAGCCGGCGCGAAGTTGTCCAGGCTGCCGCCCATCGCCTGGTTGGCGGCCACCGCGCCGGCGTAGCCGACAAAGGCGCTGCTGGGGTCGAGAAAGCCCACCATGCCCTTGTATTCCGGCTTCAGCAGATCACGCCAGCTGCGCGGCACCGGCTTGCCTCCCAGCGCGTCCTTGTTGACGAAAAAGCCGATGGCGCCGGAATGGATGGTGAACCAGTAGCCCTGCGGGTCTTTCAGTCCGGCCGGGATGGCGTCCCAGTTCTTCGGCTTGTACGGGGCGAGCAGGCCCTTGTCCTTGGCCTGGAAGGCCGAGCCTATGCCGAGGTAGACCACGTCGGCCACCGGGCTCTTTTCCTCGGCCATCATCTGGGCGATGGCCTGGCCGGAATTCTTGTTGTCCAGCGGCACGACGATGCCGGTGGCCTGCTGGATGGCCTTGACCTGGCTGGCCCAGTCGGCCCACTCCGGCGGACAGTTGTAACAGATGGCGGTGGGGCCGGCGTGGCTGAGGCCGGCGGCCAGCAGCAGGCCGGCGGACAGGGTGGACGCGAGCAGATGGCGAAGACGCGGCATGTTTCTCTCCAGGGATGGCAAACGGGATCAGGGGGAGGCGATGGAGCCGCCATGGCGCAGGCCATGCGGCAGAATCCGGGCGCTGTCGGCGGGAAAGCCCTGCAGCCAGGCGTCCAGCGTGGACACCGCCAGCGCGCCGATATCGAAATTGGGTTGCGATACCGAGGCCAGCGGCGGCGACAGCAACTCGCCCACCGCCAGGCCGTCGAAGCCGAGGATGGCGATGTCGCGCGGAACGCGCAGGCCGCGGCGGGCCAGGCTGCGCATCACCAGCATCGCCAGGCGGTCGTTGCCGCAGAACAAGGCGTCGGGACGGGTGTCGGGACGCGCCAGCAATGCGGCCACCTCGTCGGGCAGGGTTTCGCTGTTGAAGTCGATCTCTATCGCCGGCGGCGCCTCCAGGCCGGCGGCCTCCAGCGCCTGGCAATAGCCCTGATGGCGTTGGGCGGCGCGGTCGGACGCCGCCAGGCTGCCGGTCAGCATGCGGATGCGGCGGTGGCCTCGCGCCAGCAGCAGTTGCACTCCGTCGCGGGCGGCGCGGCAATTGTCCACCGCCACGCAGGGGCGGCTTTCGCAATGGTTGTAGACCAGCACGTGCGGCGTGCCGGCAGCGGCCAGCCGATCCAGCATGGGATTGCGCTCGGCGTGCGCCACCGTCAGCACCAGGCCGTCCACGCGCTGGTGCAGCAGCGTTTCCAGCGCGCGCTGTTCGCGTTCGGCCTGGTAGCTGGTGGTCATCACCATCAGCCGGTAGCCGCTGGCTGCGGCTCTTTCCTCCATTCCCTGCAGGCATTCGGCGAACACCGGGTTGGACAGCGTGGGCAGCATCACCCCGATCAGCCCGGTCTTGTCGGTGCGCAGCTGGCGGCCCAGCAGATTGGGCTGGAACTCCAGCTCGGCGATGGCCTGCTGTATCGCCTCGCGAGTGCCCGGCCGCACCAGGTGCGGCGCATTCAGCGCCCGCGACACCGTGGCGATGGACACCCCGGCATGGCGGGCCACGTCCTTAATATTGTGCTTCAAGAACAGCCTCCGCGCGCGCGATCACCGGCCAGCCCCGCTGCCCGGCATGAAGCCGCAGCATGTCGTCCGGCGCCACCGCCACCGGGTGGCTGACCGCCAGCAGCAAGGGCAAGTCGTTGTGCGAATCGCTATAGAACCAGCTCTCCGCCAGCGACGGCAACGACCAGCCCCGCGCCGCCAGCCAGGCCTCGACATGCGCGACCTTGCCTTCGGCGAAGCAGGACAGGCCGTTTATCAACCGTTCCGGCTCCGCGGTGATCAGCGCGGGGATGCCTAAAGCCCATGCCGCCTCTTCGATCAGGCAACGGCGGGTGGCGCTGACGATGGCCAGCCGGTCGCCGCGCTGATGGTGGTAGCGCACCCGGTCTTTCAACAGCGCGGACAATTGCGGCAGCAAGCGGCTGACGGCGAAAGCATGGCGATGCGCCCTCAGTAGCTCCGGCGCCAGCGCGGCGTCCACGCGCTGGCGGAAATCCTGCAACGCGGAAAAATCCAGGGTGCCCTGGCCGTAATCCCACATGAACCGCTCATGGCGCGCCCAGTCGGCTGACGAAATCAGCCCGGCGTCCAACAGGTACGCATACCACAGCATATTGCTGTCGCCGTTGAGCAGGGTATGGTCGAAATCGAAGAACGCGACCCGCATGGCGCACCGCCTGGAAAATGAAAACGTTTACATTTTCAGCGCGGCGCGTGACGCGCGGATGATTGCCAGGTTACGAAAAAGTGATGGCTGCGCTCAGCGAAGCATGCCGAAAAGCCGGCCGCCGCGGGACTGCGAGCGGCGGCCGGCCCGATGCCGGACATGTCGCCGGGATCACAGCCATTCGGCGGCGGACGAGCCCAGCGCGCCGGCCGGATAGTCCCAATGCATGGGCGTGCCGGCGATGGACATCGGCGGCTGGATGCGCCGCGCCGGTCCCCATCCAGTGTTTTCCAGCGGCTCGGCCAGATCGTCCCGGCTTTCCGCCGCCAGGGCAGCGGTGTCTTGCGGATTGGCGCACTCGGCCAGCAACTTGGCGGTGCGGGCCAACGAGGCGCGCGCGCTGCCGCCCTCGCCGCTTGCCAACCGCTGCGTCAGGCCGCGGATCGCCGCGGCTGCCAACAAGTAGCCGGTGGCATGGTCCAGCGCCTGATTCGGCAAGGGCACCGGTCGCTCGCCGCCGCTGGCGCGCATGCCGGCATCAGCGATGCCGCTGCTCATCTGGACCAGGCTGTCGAAGCCCCGCCGGCCGCTCCACGGCCCGCTCCAGCCATAGGCATCCAGCGACACATCGATCAGCGCCGGATTCAGCTCGCGGCGTCTGGCGGCATCCAGTCCCAACCTTGCCAACGCGTGGGGACGATAGCCGTGGACCAGCACGTCGGTCTCGGCGAGCAGCCGCTCCAGTTGCCCCCGCTCGGCCGGATTCCGCAGATCCAGCCGCGCGCAACGCTTCCCCAGCACCACTTCCGGCACGATGCCCGGCTCCTCCCAGCCCAGCGGGTCTATCCGCAGCACCTGCGCGCCGAAGCCGGCCAGAAAGCGCGTGGCCACCGGCCCGGCCAGCACCCGCGTCAGGTCCAACACGCGCACGCCGCTCAGCGGGCGTTCGCGCCTGACCCGCCATCTCGGCAAGGCCATGCGGCCTCCGCCCGACCGGTGCAGCAACGGCTCGGCAGCCGCCGCCCGCCCCTGCGGATGCTCGGCCCACTGCCGCAGGGTATGCATGGCGGCGGCGCAGCCATCGCGCTCGACCACCGCCGCCTCCAGATCGCTGGCGCGCCAGCCCGCCACCGCGCGCGCCACCGCCGTCCTGTCCGCCGCCGCCCCCAACACCGCCAGCGCCGCCTCCCGGTGATGCGGCGCATTGGTGTGCAGCCGGATCCAGCCGTCGGCCGCCTGGTAATCGCCGGCAACGGCATCCCACAAGGGCGGCAAGGTCCAGCCTTGCGGACGCAGCGAGCTGCCGAACCAGAACGACGCCAGCCGCCGATCCACCACCACCCGCGGCATGCTGCCGGTGGCAAGCTCCAGCAACTCCGCCACCGCCAGGCCGGCGGCGCCGACCGCCGCAGCGGCGAAATCGGTGACAGCGAACACCGCCGGCAGCGCTCCGCTCCCGCCCACCGCGATATGCGCCAACTGATCCGGGCGGCCGCCGACAGCGTCCCAGAACGCGTCCAGATAATGTTGCGCCGGCGCGGCGCGGCCAGAGATCGGGCTGAATGCATGGTCGAACATGATGGCTCTCCGTTGTTTAGCTTCCCTCCGGAAGAATATGCCCGTTGAAATAATTGTCAACGTTGATTAATATAATCAACATATCTTCAAAACTGCCCGCCATGCCCCACTACCTGAGCTCCGCCGAAGCCGCCGCCCGTCTCGGCGTCTCCAGACAAACGCTGTACGCCTATGTCAGCCGCGGGCTGCTGCATGCCGACAACGATGGCGGCCAGAGGGAAAGCCGCTATCTGGCGGCGGAGGTGGAACAGCTGGCCGCCCAGCGCACCCGCGGCCGCAAACCCAAGGAAGTGGCCAAGGCCACCCTCAACTGGGGGCTGCCGGTGCTGGAGTCGGCCATTACGCTGATCGAGGACGGGCAGCTGTACTACCGCGGCGAAAACGCGCTGGACCTGGCCGCGTCGCGCGGCCTGGAAGAGGTGGCCGCCCACCTGTGGCAATGCGACGCCGGCGCGGCCTTTGGCCCGCTCGCGCCCGCCTGGCCGGCAACCATGCCGGCGCTGATGGCCCATCATCGGGGACGCCGCGCCGAAGAGGCGCTGCTGCCGCTGTTCACCGCGGCCAGCGAAGACGCGCCCACTGCGCTGTGGCAGAAGTCGGCGCCGCGCCAGGCCGAAGGCTGCGGCGCCCTGCTGCGGCTGATGGCGGCCTGCCTGCTGGGCGCGGCGCCCGACGACGCGCCCATCCATCTGCAATGCGCCCGCGCCTGGGGCGTAGATGCCGACGGCGCGGAACTGATCCGGATGGCGCTGACGCTGTGCGCCGACCACGAACTGAATGCCTCCAGCTTCACCGCCCGCTGCATCGCATCAACCGGCGCCAGCCTGCGCGCCGCCGTGGTGGGCGGCCTCGCCGCGCTGACCGGCGGCAAGCACGGCGGCACCACCGCCCGCGGCGAAGCCTTATGGGATGAGATAAACGACGGTGATATCGGCGGAAAGATGCGAGAACGGCTGGCAAGAGGGGACGATCTGCCAGGTTTCGGCCACCACCTCTACCCCAACGGCGACGTGCGCGCCATGGCGCTGCTCGCCCGCATCCTGCCGGGCGATCCCCGGCCTCAGCGCATCGTCGAGCAGGCGTTCGCACTGGTGGGGCAGCATCCATCGGTGGACTTCGCGCTGGTGGCGGTGCGCCGGCATCTGCGGCTGCCCCCTGGCGCGGCCTTCGGCCTGTTCGCGCTGGGACGCACTGCGGGCTGGATCGCCCACGGCCTGGAGCAGCGCGGCGGCGAAAACCTGATCCGGCCGCGCGCGGCCTACATCGGCAGGCGGCCCGGCGGCCAGGACCGGCGCGGCGTCTGAGCCGCGGGGAAATTCCCTTGCCGCCGCGCCGCTGCGCATATACTCAATCTTGCACCGCCTGAATGCGCAGAGCGCTGCCTGTCTTGAATTGAATCCTTGATGCGCCTGTCCAAGATATTCACCATAGCCACCGTCCTGTTGTTCGCGCTGATCAGCCTACCGCTGGCTTGGATCATCGACAACGAATGGTCCATCCTGCGCGCGACGGATGACGGGATGGGCGCGATCCAGATTGCCCACCTGGCGATGGTGGCGGTGGAAAAGATTTCGCTGGAGCGCGGCCCGGCCAATGCGCTGCTCGGTTCGTTCTCCACCCCCGCCAAGCGGGAGCGGCTGCGCCAGGCCAGAGCCGCCAGCGACCAGGCCATCCGCATGCTGATCGCCACACTTGACCCCTCCTCCTCCAACGATCACCGCCGCGCGCTGGAAGCCATACGCCAAGCGCAGCAGGTGCTGGACGACGCCCGCGGCGAAGTGGACCACGTCGCCGGCCTGCCGATGCGCCCGACCTCGCCGCAACTGATGGGCGCGGTGCGCCGGATGTACGACGCCATCCCACCGGCGCTGCAAGCGGTGACGGCGCTGTCGTTCCGCGCCGAAAGCGTCTATCCGCGGCTGGCCAACCCTCTGGTCGGCGCCCGCCAGGCCACAGAACTGCGGGAATACGCCGGCCGGCTGGGCTCGCAGCTGACCGCCGCGCTGGCGGAAAACCGCCAGCTGTCGGTAGCGGAGACGCGCTCCATGGACGTGCTGCATGGCCGCATCGACCAGTTGCACCGCACCATCAGCCTGCGCGCCCGCGTGCCGGAAGCCTCCTCCGCCACGCTGCAGGCGGCTCAGGCCATGGAGGAGAACTATTTCGGCGAGGGCATGGCGCTGGTAGACCGCATCACCCTGTACAGCCAGCAGACCCGCGCCTACACGATGGACCCGGCGCAATTCGCCGCCCGCTACGTTCCCACCATGCGCTCCATCGTGGCGCTGCGCGACACCATGCTGTCCGAAGCCTCGCGCGCCGCCTTGGCCCAGCACCGGCTGGCGTTCCGCCATCTGCTGTATGCGGCTGGACTGGGCATGCTGGCGCTGATCGCGCAGCTGGCGCTATTCGCCTACATCCGCTGGCAAGTGGCCAAGCCGCTGCTGGCGGCGGCCGGGCTGCTGACCGACATCGCCGACGGCAAGCTGGATGCGCAGGTCCCCGCCAGCCGCCGGAGCGACGAAATCGGCGAGGTGCTGGCGGCCATCGCCATCCTGCGGCGGCACAGCCTGGAAAAACGCCGGCTGGAAGGCGAGCGGCAGCGCCTGATCGAAGAACTGACCGAAGTGTCGCAGGTGGACTTCCTCACCGGCATCGCCAACCGCCGCGCCTTCACCCAGGCCGCCCAAGCGGAAATCGCCCGCGCCAACCGCAGCGCCTCTCCGGCGACGCTGATCATGTTCGACATCGACTACTTCAAGCAAGTGAACGACCGGCACGGACACGACGCCGGCGACGAGGTGCTGAAGCATGTCGCCGCCATCCTGACGCAGGCCTGCCGCGAGGGAGACCATGCCGGCCGCTACGGCGGCGAGGAGTTCGTCGTGCTGGCCAGCCACAGTGGCGCGGCCGCCGGCGAAGCCATGGCGGAACGCCTGCGCGCCAGCCTGGAAGCCTCGCCGCTCGCCCTCGCCTCCGGGCCGACGCTGACGGTCACCGCCAGTTTCGGCGTCGCCACGCTGAACGAGGATCGTCCCACGCTGGAGTCGCTGCTGGCAGCCGCGGACCGCGCGCTGTACACGGCCAAGCGCCAGGGCCGCAACCAGGTGCAGGTGGCTGAACCGCCGCTGTCTTGAAACCGCCGCCAAGGCGCAAGCCGCCCTATTTCGTTACATGCCGGGGAACGCTCGCCCGCCGGAATCAAGGCCGGGCGGGAGTCAGCCATCCCCATCCTCCGAGCGGCGATGCGCCGCCACTCTGCGGCTTTTTTCCGCAGCCCGCGCCTCCCAAGCCGCCCTCGACCGCTTGCCCGCCTCCGCCAGGAGTCGCCGACTCTGGGGCCGAGGGACGTTGGCCGCGCCGTTTTTCGCCAGTTGGGTCAGCAGATCGGGAATGAAGCGCTCGGCGAAACCGAAGAAGAACGCCCACACCGCCATCTTTCCGTAATCCGACCCTTGCTGCAGATAGGGAAGCGCCGAATCATGGCACGACGCCAGCGAGGCACTGAAGCTGGGCGCCAGCTGCGTGCTTAAAAACGCCCCGCCGAACCCGCCGGCAAACAGCCAGAACCCCAGTATGCCGAACACTGCGCCGCTGGCCAGCGCCAGGTACAGGCTCCACGAGCCCTCCATCAGCATGGCGACACTCGCGCCCGATTGTCCATTGGTGCTGGTTTTCTCGCCAACGCTCTGGATGCGTTGCAAAACGCTGGCGAAAGCGCCGAGTATCCCGAAAGTGGCCGACAGCGCCAGCCCGGCGTCGGTTGGACTGCCGCTCAACCACCAGTAATAGATGCCTCCCAGCAAAGCCATCGCCAACGTGAACAGGCCTAGTCTCAGACGCAGCCGGTCCAGCGCCCTTTCGCGGCGCAAGGACCGGAAATAGCGTTGCTGCCCCAGCAATACCGCAGCCCTCAATTCCGCCCTGCCCGCTGCCGGCTTGCCGCCGCGAGCCCCGGCCAATGCTCCGGCCAGCCCATCCGCCGCGCCTCCCCACCGCTCGGCCATGCACGCCGCCTCGCAATACTCCAGCGATGGATCGACGTCGGTCGGCCGGATCAGCACCAGCATGTCGTCGCTGGCCAGTTCGGCGCAGAGCATCTCCAGTTCGAACAGCTCGCCCCAGGTGTAATTCTCTTTTCGCAGCAACTCATCAGCCCGCCGCTTCAAAGTTTCGTCTCCCCTGGAGCTTGGCAGAATGATCCGGACGGTGGTCTGCACCCTGAGCACATAACCATAGGCGCTGCGCGCCACTTGCCGGGTCTCGGCGCTGGAAGGTTCGGCAGTAGCCGGCGGCCGGCCGGCGCCGGTAAACCATAGCTTGAATGGAAGGGCGGGCATTGCGGCTCCTGACTGGCCTGGCGACTGCCGGTGGTCGGAAATCAGGGCAAGCAAAAAAGAGCCTGTAGCCGCCATGCCTGCGGCGACAGACCGGACCGGCTCGCGCGAGGAACGGCAGCCGATTTTGTCAAAACAGAGAAACTGTCGCCGCTATTTGGCGACCTGGGCGCCAATTAATTCAAGCTAGTACGAATACTTAGGACGCCACGCGATGCGCAAAACAGGATGCGCCCATGCAAAGCGGCTATAGCCTTCCCTGCGCCCGCAGCTCCGCGCCGATGCGCTCGATTTCCGCTTCGCCCGCCGCCAAAGTTTCCGCACGGCTGTGCACCGAGTAATAACCCAGCGCCAGATCGTGCGGATGCTTGGGCGCGGAGCCCAGCACGAAGGCCGCATCGCCGGCGGCGACAAATTCGATGGCCGCGCCGGTCTCGGCGAACGCCGCCATCTCGCCCGCCGCCAGCGGCGCATCCTCGCCAGCCACCCGCAGGCTGCCGGCATTCAACGCCACCCAGGCCACATCGTGCCCGGCCGGCGGCGTGAACGTCCAGCGCTCGCCATCCTTCAGGCTCACCGCCAGATACGTCACCCCGACCGGCGACGGGATCGGGCTTCTCAGCCCGCCATAGCCGCCCAACAGGACTCTGGCCGGGCCCTGCCGCGGAATATGCTCCGGAGCGAGGTACATGCTTTCCGCCGGGGCCAGCTCCAGTTCGGCCGGCAAGGCCAGCCACAGCTGAAAGCCAGTCATGCGGCGCGAGGCGGCGGTGGGTTCGCTGGCATGCCATACGCCCTTGCCGGCGCGCATCCACTCGACGCCGCCGGCGGGCAGCACGCCTTTGGCCCCGGTGGTGTCCTCGTAGACCGCTTCGCCTTCCAGCAACCAAGTGAAGGTGGCGATGCCGGAGTGCGGGTGCAGGCCGAAACCCTGCCTACCGGCGGAGAGATCCAGGTCGAACCAGTCCAGAAACACGAAAGGCTTCAGTTGGCGCCCCAAGCGGCCCGGGCTCATCAAGCGGGTGACGGGTCCGTGCTGCGCGCCGCGGGTGCGGTGGACGATGGCGCGGGCGAAAACGGTAGCGGCGGTGTTCATGGCGTGCTCCTCTGCAATGGGCTGTCGGCCTGGGCGGCCGAATGAGCGAAGCTTAAGCCCACCCGGATTGACAAACTAGACGGTATGATTGGATTGGACTCATCCAAAAAAACAAGGAATGGCGCAGCATGCTGGACCTCAACGACATCTCGCTGTTTGTGCAGGTGGCGCGCCACGGCAGCTTTGCCGAAGCCGGCCGGCGGCTGGGTCTGCCGCCCAACACCGTCAGCCGCCGCATACAGCAGCTGGAGCAGCGGTTGGGCGTCCGGCTGATGCAGCGCTCCACCCGCAAGCTCGCCCTCACCAGCGCCGGCCAGGCCTTTCACCAGCGCTGCGCCGGCGCGGTGGACGGCCTGCTTGAGGCCGGACAGGAGCTGCTCGGTGGCAACCCGCAACCCAGCGGACAGGTGCGGGTGGCCGCCACCGCCGATTTCTTCGACTTTTTCCCGATGGAGTGGGTGGCGGAATTCCTGGCAGCACACCCGCAGGTGCAGGTGGATTTCGTGCTCAGCGACGCTCAGGTCGACCTGATCGCCGAACGTATCGACATCGCCTTCCGCGGCGGCACGCTAGCGGACTCCGGCTATGTCGGCCGGCAACTGCCGGGCGCCGGCAGCGGCGGTCTGGTGGCCAGCCCGGCCTATCTCGCCGCGCGCGGCGCGCCGCTGACGCTGCAGGACCTGGCCCGTCATGACTGCGTGATCCCGACCCGGCCCGGCGGCCGCGCCGGCTGGCGGCTGACCGGCCCGGACGGCAGGGAGGAGGAGGTATTGGTGGCCGGCCGTTTCAGCGGCAACACCGCCCAGGCGCTGCGCCGCGCCACCCTCGCCGGCCTGGGCGTCGCCCTGCTGCCCCCGGCCCTGATCCGGCTGGACCTGGAGGCCGGCAAGCTAGCGCCAGTGCTGCCGCAGTACCAGCGGTCCGGCCAGGGGCTGAACCTGCTGTATCCCAGCCGCAAGCATCTGCCGCTGGCGGTGTCGGCCTTCATCGAACTGGTGATGGCCAAACTGACCGCGCCCGGCGAAACGCCGCGCTGAGCCGCCCGCGGGCGGGATTTGGCAAATCTGCGCGCGCGGGCAGCGAGGCGCGCCAAGAAATCCGGGAGGGCGGTTGGCATGATGGCGGACATCAGGGACAGGCCCTGATTTCCGGAGACGAACATGCACAAAGCCCCTCTCGCCGCGCTATGCCTCGCCATGGCCGCAGCGCTGCTCTCGCAATCGGCGCTGGCAGCGCCCAAGCTGCTCAAAGCCCCGCACCAGGCACAGGCCAGGCAGAAACAGGCCGCGGCCCCGCGCCTGTGGCAGCACCGCCCGCCGACCGACGCCCAGGCCCGCTACCGCCTGCCCGACAACCGCAGCGTAATCGGCAAGCCGCTGCGGAAGCTGACGCGCCACGCCGCTACCCCGCAATGCCAGGACATGAACGCGATGGCCGGATACAGCGGCGCGGCCTTGGCCAACTACCTGGCCAGCCTGCCCGACTACACCTGCACCTACGGACTGTTCGCGCTCGACGGCAAGCTGGCCGCCAGCCTCTACGCCCCGGCCAACCTCAACGCGGTGGCCAGTCGCTTCGCCCAGGAAGCCGCCGGCTACAACGCCGGTTCGATGGCGCTGGTCAACCTCACGCTCTACCTGCGCGCCGGCTACTACCTGGCCAGCAGCGGCACGCTGCCGACGCTGGACGCCAATCTGCAAGCCGTGTTGCGCCCCGGCATCAAGCAACTGGCCGACAGCCCCGCGCTGTTCGCCGCCAACAGCCAAGCCCCCACCACCGCCAACGAGGTGATGACGCTGATCACCAATATGGCCGACGAGGCCTATTACCTGCCCAGCATCCGCGCCATCGTCCAACGTTACACCAATAGCGCCAGCCAGCCGGCCGCCGCCCAGGCCTTGCGCGAAACCACCGCCGCCCAGGGCTTCACCGGCGCGTTGACGGTGCTGTTCTACGCGCATGGCCGCAGCGCGGCCGCGCCGCTGCTGCAGAACGATATCAGCTACTCCGCCGCGCTCACCCAGTTCGTCCAGGCCGACAAGGCCAGCCTGATCGGCACCGAAACCGCCTACCAGCTGGGCGACGCCACCCGCGAAGGCCTGCGCTTCATGCAGTACCCTGCGCTCAAGCCCGCCATCAAGCCGCAGGTGAAAGCCATCCTGGCCGGCAGCAGCATGGCCGGCAGCGACAACGAACTGTGGCTGGCCTCGGCCGAAGCGGTGAAGTACTACGACGCCGCCAACTGCAGCGAATACGGCACCTGCAATTTCGAGACTAAGCTTGCCGACGCCATCCTGGTCAACCGCTACACCTGCAGCCCCACCATCCGCATCCGCGCCCAGGAAATGACCACGGACCAGATGCAGTCATCGTGCGCGCTGCTGCAAAAAGAGGAGTCCTACTTCCATCAGATGCTGCAAACCCGCAACCAGCCCGTGGCCGACGACAACAACACCTCGCTGGAAGTGGTGGTGTTCGACGACTACGACAACTACGCCAAGTACGCCGGCGTGATCTACGGCATCGGCACCGATAACGGCGGCATGTACCTGGAAGGCAATCCGGCCGATCCGGCCAACCAGGCGCGCTTCATCGCCCACGAGGCCTCATGGCTGCGCCCGACGTTCAAGGTGTGGAACCTGGAGCATGAGTACATCCATTACCTGGACGGCCGCTTCGACATGTACGGCGATTTCGCCGCCGCCACCCAGCAACCCACGGTGTGGTGGATAGAAGGCCTGGCCGAATACCTGTCGCTGCGCAACGACAACCAGGCAGCTATCGACGCCGCCAAGAGCGGCAACTACAAGCTCAGCCAGATCTTCGGCAACACCTACGGCATGGCCGACTACGTCACCCGCGCCTACCGCTGGGGCTATATGGCCACCCGCTTCATGATGGAGCGCCACCGCGGCGATGTGGACGCCATGCTGCCGCTGTTCCGCAAGGGCGACTATGCCGGCTACATGGGCCAGATGAAGCAGATCGGCGCGGGCTACGACGGCGAATTCGCCAGCTGGGCGCAAAGCGCCACCACCGCCGGCCAGCCGCCGCTGCCTCCCGCCACCGGCTTGCCGCCGTGCAACGAGGGCTACCCCAACCGCCTGGGCAAGAACTGCTCGCTCAGCGGCCAGTCCTCGTCCGGCGCCAGCTACGCCGCCATCCTGCTGCCGGCCGGCGCGCGCAATCTCCGGCTGTGGACCAGCGGCGGCAGCGGCGACGTGGACCTCTACGTGGCCAAAGACCGCTACCCGACCGCCGGCAGCTACGACTACTCCTCCACATCGGCCGGCAACGAAGAATCGGTCAGCATCGCCGCGCCGCAGGCCGGCCACTGGTATTACCTGACCCTACAGGCCAGGCAGCCGTTCGCCAACGTCATCGTCAGCGCCAGCTACGAATAAGCGCCGCCGCCAAAACCACGCAGGCCATGCTTGACGCATGGCCTGTTTTCTTATCGCCGCGCGGATTGCGCCAGCCAAAACTTGCAAAGCGCATAGACATGGAGCATGTTATTTTCAACAAATGCCAATGTAATAATTGGCCAATTTGATGGAATTAATCATGTAATCCCGAGGACCATCCACCATGTTGATGCAAGCGCAGCCTTCCCACCTGATCAGCGAGTTGGCCGCCGTGCGCGCCATGGCCGCGCTGTTCGACCATCTTCCCGACGTGGTGTTCGCCGTCAAGGATCTGGACAGCCGCTACCTGACGGTCAGCGAAGGCTGCGTCGGGCGCTGCGCGCTGCGCCACCGCTGGCAGGCGGAGGGCCGCACCGCGCATGAGCTGTTCCCCAGCGCGATGGCCAACCGCTACCGCGACCAGGATCTGGCGCTGTTCGCCGAACAGAGGCCGCTGCGCAACCGGCTGGATCTCACCGTGTATCCCGACGGCTCGCCCGGCTGGTGCCTCACCAGCAAGCAGTCGCTCTACCACCCGGACGGCCAGTTGCTGGGCCTGGTCTGCATCTCCAAGGACCTGGCCGAGCTGACTAGGGAAAAGCTGCTGGACGAGCGCTTCGCCGCCTGCGTCGACCACATCCAGGCGCATTACCACCGCCCGCTGCGGCTGGAGGAGCTGTGCGACCTGTCCGGCCTGAGCATAGGCCAGCTGGACCGGCGCATGAAGCGGGTGTTCCAGGCCTGCGCCGGCGAATTCATTCGCCGCACCCGGATGGAGGCGGCCTGCCACGCCATCGTCCACAGCAGCTGCTCCTTGGCCGATATCGCCGCCAGCTGCGGCTTTTCCGACCAAAGCGCCCTCACCCGGCTGTGCCGGCAAATGCTGGGCCTCAGTCCCCGCCAGCTGCGGTTGCGGACTCCGGCCGGCTATGGCGGGCAGCCGCCTCGCGCCATACTGGTATTTGCACCTAGTAAAGCTACTGAGCACATCGCGCAGCACAAAGACATACCCTTATAAGTGGATATCCAGCCGGCACACGCCGCCGCACCAACCGCCGCTCTCAGTCCGCCCCGACGCCGAAGCGCCCTGCCATGAGAAACCGCGATGTCGACCATCGAAAGTTCCGCTCTGCCGGGCATCAGCGAGAGCGACGCCTGCTTCCGCTTGCTGGTGAGCTGCGTGGACGACTACGCAATCTTCCTACTGGACACCGAAGGCCTGGTGCGCAGCTGGAATCCCGGCGCCGAGCGCATGCAGGGCTACCGCGCCGACGAGATCCTCGGCGAGCACCTCAGCCGCCTCTACCCCCCGGAAGCCGGCGTCGCGGCGCGGGCAATGCGCGAGCTTGACGTCGCCCGCCTGGAAGGGCGCCATTGCGGCGAAGACTGGCGCGTGCGCAAGGATGGCAGCCGTTTTCTCGCCGACATCGTGCTCAAGCCGCTGCACGACCCGCAGGGCGTGCTGCGCGGCTACGCCGAAATCATCCGCGACATCGGTCCGCGCAAGCGGCTGGAAGAACACTTCCATCAGGTGGTGCAAGAAGCGCACAACGCGATGATCATGGTCAACGCCGCCGGCGCCATCACCCTGTTCAACCGGCTGGCCGAATCGCTGTTCGGCTACGAATCGCACGAGCTGCACGGCATGCAGATGGAGCGCCTGGTGCCGGAACGCTTCCGCAGCCAGCACGGCCAGCTGCGGCATACCTATCTGCGGCAGCCCGAGGCGCGGCTGATGGGCGTGGGCCGCGACCTGTTCGGCCTGCACAAGGACGGCAGCGAGTTTCCGATCGAGATCGGGCTGAACCCGATAGAGACCGAGGACGGTCCGATGGTGCTGGCCGGCATCGTCGACATCACCTCGCGCAAGCAGGTGCAGCGCCAGCTGGAAATGGCGCTGCTGGAGAAAACCACGCTGCTCAACGAGGTGCACCACCGGGTGAAGAACAATCTGCAGGTCATCATCAGCCTGCTCAATATGCAGACGCATTATGTCGAGGAGGAAAGCACCCGCCACGTGCTGCAGGACAGCCAGGCGCGGGTGCGCTCGATGTCGCTGATCCACCAGTTGCTGTACGAGCGCCGCGACTTCTCCAAAGTGGATCTGGGCGAATACCTGCAGCGCATCAACCAGCTGCTGCTGAGCAGCTACGGCCTGCTGACCCGCCAGCTGCAAGTGGAACAGGACGCGCCGGAGGGGCTGGTGTATCTCGAACTGCAGCGCGCCACCCCCTGCGGCCTGCTGATCAACGAGCTGCTGACCAACGCGCTCAAGCACGCCTACCCGGCGGGCAGCGGCACCATCGACATCCGCCTGTCGCTGGAGGACGACAAGCACGCGCTGCTGGTAGTGGGCGACCACGGCATCGGCATGCCGGCGCTGACCCAGCCCGGCCAGTCCAAGTCGCTGGGACTGCAGCTGGTGCCGATGCTGGCCGAACAGATGGGCGCGCAACTGAGCATGCACGACAACCAGCCCGGCGTGCGCTTCGAGGCGCGCTTTCCGGTGTTCGGCGCGGGGAAGTTCATATGACGAACTTCCGCATCCTGATCGTGGAGGACGAGCGCATCATCGCGATGGACCTGCAACTGCAACTGCAGGCATTGGGCTACATCGTCTGCGGCGTGGTGGCCAGCGGACATCAGGCAATAGAAAAGGCCATACAGCAGCGCCCCGATCTGGTGCTAATGGACATCCATCTGGAAGGAGCAATGGACGGCGTGGAGGCGGCGCGCGAAATCCACCGCCGCCTGCGGGTTCCCATCATCTTTCTCAGCGCCTACGCCGAGGACGCCACACTGCTGCGCGCGGAGAGCGCGCTGCCTTACGGCTACCTGGTCAAGCCGGTATCCCCGCGCGAGCTGCACGCCACGCTGCAGATGGCGATGGTGCGCTTCGGCATCCAGCGCGACAGCGACGAGCAGGTGGAACGCTTTTGCAAGGCGATGGTGGCGGCACAGCTGGAAGTGTGGGAATGGCATGTCGAAATCGACCAGATGAACGTGTTCAGCCTGAACGAGGAGACGCTGCTGTCGCCCAGCTCGGTGCTCAGCGAAACCATCCGCCACTTCCTGCAACAGATCGACCCGCGCGACGAACCGGCGGTAGCCCAGGCCATCGAACATACCAGCCAGGGCGGCGGCAGCTTCAACGTCAGCTTCCGCCTGCGCGCCGACGCCCCGGCCGACACGCGCTGGATGGAGGCCCACGGCAAGCGCTTCGACGACGGCGAGCGCGGCGGCCGCCTCATCGGCGTGATGCAGGACGTCACCGAGCGGCGCCGCACCGAGGAAAAGCTGCGCCAGGCGGTGACCGTGTTCGAATCCACCGCCGAAGGCATCGCCATCCTGGACGCCGAGCGCAGGGTGATTTCGGTCAACCCGGCCTTCAGCCAGCTCACCGGCTACCCCGCGGAAGAAACCCTGGCCTGGCCTGACATTGACACGCTCTATCAAACCCCGCACAGCGCCCCCTTCCTGGCGCAACTGCGCCAGGGGGAACCCCAGACCTGGCAAGGCAACGCCAACTACCTGCACAAGAACGGCGCCGCACTCTGCATCTGGGAAAGCATCAGCATCGTTCCCGGCGCGGACGGCGTCATCGGCAACTATGTGCTGGTGTTTTCCGACATCAGCTCGGTGCTGGCGGTGCAGGAGCAACTGGATTTCCTGGCCAAGCACGACCCGCTGACCAATCTGTGCAACCGCCGCATGCTGCATGACCACCTGGAATACGAACTGGCCCAGGCCACGCGCCACCACAGCATGATGGCGGTGCTGCTGATAGACCTGGACCACTTCAAAACCATCAACGATTCGCTGGGCCACGGCCTGGGCGACCAGGTGCTGGCAATCGTGGCCCGGCGCCTGCAAAGCTGCATGCGCGCCAGCGACACCGTGGCAAGGCTGGGCGGCGACGAGTTCTGCATCGCGTTCGGCGACATCGACACGCTGAGCGATGTAGACCAGGTGGCGCAAAAACTGCTGGCCCAACTGGCCGAGCCGGTGGTGCTGGAGCACATGACCTGCTACGTCACCGGCAGCATAGGCATCGCGTTGTTCCCCACCGACGGCGCCAGCGTGGAGGAACTTCTGCGCAACGCCGACCAGGCCATGTACGGCGCCAAGCACGCCGGACGCAACCGCTACTGCTTCTACGCGCCGGAGATGCAAAAGGCCGCGGAAATCCGGCTGCAGATCTCCAGCGGCCTACATGAGGCGCTGGAGCAGAACCAGCTGTTCCTGGTGTACCAGCCCATCGTCGAACTGGCCACCGGACGCGTGCAAAAAGCGGAGGCGCTGCTGCGCTGGCGGCACCCGCAGCATGGCGACATCCCCCCGTCGGCCTTCATCCCGATCGCCGAGGAATGCGGCATGATAGGCGATCTCTCGGAATGGGTGTTCGACGAGGCGCTGCGCAGCGTGCGGGCCTGGCGGCAAGACCTGCATTCGCAATTCCGGATATCGATCAACGTGTCGGCGCTGCATTTTCGCGAACAGCGCAATCACCAGCGCTGGCTGCAAAAACTGGCCGATAGCGGCGTGCCCGGCGACGCGCTGGTGCTGGAAATCACCGAGGGCGTGCTGCTGGATGCCGACTACGCAGTGCAAGAAGCGCTGGAGCGCTACCACGCCGCCGGCATCCGCATCGCCCTCGACGACTTCGGCACCGGCTACTCGGCGCTGTCCTACCTGAAGCGCTACCGGCTGGACTACCTGAAGATAGACCAGTCCTTCGTCCGCCAGATCGCCGAGGATCCGCGCGACCTGGCGCTGTGCGAAGCCATCGTCGTCATGGCGGGCAAGCTGGGGCTGGAGGTGATCGCCGAAGGCGTGGAAACCGCGGCCCAGGCGGCTATCCTGCGGAACAACCACTGCCAGTACGTGCAAGGCTACCTGTACTCCCGGCCGCTGCCGGGCGAGGCGTTTCTGAAACTGCTGCAGAAAAACGGCGGCATCGCCGTGGCCTGACCGCCCTTCGCCACGCGGTCCGGCAAAGCGTGCATCCGCCATCCGCGCCGCAGCCCAGGCAGGCCATGCCGCCATCGGGATGGCGAGTATCTTCGACAAACCTCGCAGGCGCACTCAGCCATGCAAATAAACGGCTGTGCGCCTCCATGCCACGGAGAAACAGATGACTCCCTACCGCGTCACAACCACCCTGCCTATCCTGTGCCTGCTGGCGGCTTGCGCAACCGTTCATGAAACCTACTCCCCCGACGGCCGCAGGGCATACGCGCTGAATTGCAGCGGCATCGCCCGCGGCTGGGACAAATGCTATGAAGCGGCGGGAGAAATCTGCAAGGGCGCGGGCTACGACATCCTTGACCGTAGCGGCGAAGACAGCTCTATCGCCACCGTCGGCGGAGCCATTCATGGCAATGCCGGATCATTCGGCGGTTCGGCAATCAAAACCGGCGAACGCTCAATGGAAATTGCCTGCAAGCCTAATTAAACCGGTTCGGTGACGGGGCGAGCGCAGCACTGGTGGCTTGGGCGGGGCGGTTGCTATTCACCCCGGCTGTAGATATCCGGCCTGTGCAGTTCCATATAACGTTCCGGATGCTCCAACGCGGTGAAGCCGAACGGCTGATACACCCCATGCGCGTTGGAGGTCACCAGCACGATGCGGCGCAGCCGGGCCAAGGCAGGCTCCTGCGCCACCTTTTGCATCAGCAGGCGGGCATAGCCGCAGCCGCGGCATTCCGGCACCACGAACACGTCGCACAGATAGCCGAAGGTGGCCTGGTCGGTCACCACCCGGGCGAAGCCTACCTGGCGCCCGTCCAGATAAGCGCCAAAACAGATGGAGCCGGCGATGGCCTGCTCCACGGTGGCGCGCGCGATGCCTTTGGCCCAAGGCGCATGATCATGCAGGAAGGCATGAATCAAGCCGACGTCCAGCCGGTGCTTGTCGGTGGAGAGATACAGCGAATCGTCGTTCATCGGTGCGGTAGTCCCTTTATCGTCAGGTGGGCGCGCTGCAGCCAGCCCTTGAACGCGCCCAGCTTGCCGGCGTAGGTGTTCAGCGCCAGCGCCGCCACAATCAGCGCGGAAGCCAGGATGCTCAAACCATCATAACGCTCCTGCAGGATCACATAACCGCCCAACAGGCCGAATACCGGGCTGAGCAGCGAAAACGGCGCCACCAGCGTGGCCGGATACAGGCTGAGCAGCTTGCCCCAGCTGCCCAGTGCAAACAGCGTGCCGATCAGAGCCAGGAACAGCAAGGCCAGCAGCCCGGTCCAGGTGAAATGCGCCAATACGCTCCACGCCGCGGCGGGACCGCCCTCCAACGTAAACGACAGCAGCAGCAAGGGCAGCGGCGGCACCACGCTCATCCACACGGCGAAGCCGAACATGTCCACCTTGCCGGAACGCTTCAGCTCGATATTGCCCCAGGCGAAACCAGCCGCTCCCAACAAGGCCAGCAACAGCGGCAGCAACGGCAACGCGTCGTGATAGCGGGCATAGCCCAACAGCAGCACGCCTAGCAGAGCCAGCGCCATCACCGCCTTCTGCACGGCGGAGCGGGTTTCCTGCAGCAGCACATTGGCGAGCAGCAAGGTAATGAACACCTGCACCTGGGCCAGCACCGACACGATGCCGGCCGGCATGCCCAGCTTGATGGCGGAAAACAGCCCGGCAAACTGGATCACGCCCAGGCACAAGCCAGCGCGCAGATACAGCCGCCACGGCAGCGTGGGCCGGGGAAACAGCAGCACGCCCACGGCGAACACCACCACGAAACGCAACGCCGCCAACAACAGCGGCGGGCATTGGGTGAGACCTATCTTCACCACGATGAAGCTCAGGCCCCAGATGGCGGCCACCAAGATCGCCAGCAGCACGTGTTGGATTTTCATCATGTCGTCGCCTCCTCTTCCAGCGCCGTGACCGCGCGCTGGCATGCGTTCAGAAAATAATCCAACTCCGCCCTTCCCACCGTCAGCGGCGGCAGCAGGCGCAGCGCGTCCGGATCGTGCGCGGCGGGCGCGGTGAGCACGCCTTCCGCCAGCAGCTGCAGCCACAGCGCGCCGGCAGCCTGCTCGCCAAAACGGCTCTTCGCCCGCGGCGTGGCGCGCAAGGCCAGCATCAGCCCCACGCCCTCCAGCACAAACGGACCGTCCGGCCAGGCGCGGCGCAGATAGTCCGACTGCCCGGCGGCCCTGGCCGGCGCGTCCAGGCCGCGCAGCGCTTCCAGCATGTGCAATCCGCAGCGCAGCGCCAGCCGGTTGCCGCCAAAAGTGGAGCCATGGATCTTGGCGCAGCCGGGCCGGGCGAACACCGCCTGGTAAATGGCATCGCGGTACAGCAGAGCCGACACCGGCAACACCCCGCCGCTCAGCCCCTTGGCCAGCAGCAGCATATCCGGCGGCGGTCCGCCCAGCGCCTGATAAGCGAACCAGGCGCCGCAACGCCCCAAGCCGGACTGCACTTCGTCATAGATCAACCAGGCGCCATGCTGGCGGCACAATGCCGCCAGCCGGTGCAAGGCATCGCCGCTCCAGGCGCGCGCGCCGGCGGTGCCCTGCACCGGTTCCAACAATACCGCCGCCACGTCGTTCGCCGCGAGCGCCCCCTCCAGAGCGGCCAAGTCGCCCCACGGCAGCCGAAGACAATCAGCGTCCGCCGGCAGGCCCTGGCGCCAGAAGCCACTGCCGGCCAGCTGGGTGGCGGCCAGCGTCAGACCATGGAATCCGCCGTCAAAGCCGATCGCCCGCGCGCGGCCGCCGGCCATCCGCGCCAGTTTGAGCGCACCCTCCACCGCCTCCGCGCCGCTGCTGGCGAACAAGGCCTTGCCGCCCGGCAGGCCCGCCAGCCCCAGCAAGGGCTCCGCCAGAGCACCGGCGGCTTCGGACCAGCCCAGCGGATGCAGATTGGGCGCAAGATCCCGCAGGTCTTGCGCCAGCCGCGTCAACAGCTCGGGCGGGTTATGGCCGATCGCCGCCGCGCCGTAGCCGGCGACAAAGTCCAGCAGGCGGCGGCCATCGTCCAGGCACAGCCAGCAACCATCGGCGGCCAGCGACTGCGCGTCCAGCCCGCACTGGCGCAAAACCTCCAGCCAGGCCGGATTGACGCAGGCCTCGTAAGCGTCAATCCCGGTCATGCAGCGCCACGTAGCTGTCCAGCGAGCACATGGTCAACCGGGTTTGCGCGCCGTAGAAGTCGGCCACCTGATCCATCGCCCGCAGGTTCAGCTCCAGCAGATAGGCCAGATTGCCCAGCGCCCAGCGCTGGGTTTGCGGCGACAGCACCGATATCTCGCGGAAGAACAACCGCGACAAGGCGGCGTGGTTCAGTTCCAGATTGAGATCGTCGTGGCGCTTGGCCACGCGCTGGTAATCGGCGCGGTCCTCCACCAGCGACTCCAGCCGCTGGTGGACCGGATTGTCCATGCCCGGCATGCCCTCGGTCACCATGATGGAGCTGAGATAGCCTATCGGATCGTAGCGGCCCAGCACGGTAAAGGCATCGACATAGGCCTGGAACAAGGGCAGCGGCAACGCCTGATCCAGCCACGACGACGGCACGCCCAGCGCCTCGCAGGTGGCCCGCTCAAACGCCTCGTGGCCCAGCTCCTCCTGAAAATAGCGGTACACCCGCTGCTTGAGCGGCGTGCGCAGACGCTTGGTCATCAGCGGCGCGATGATCTCGACGAAACGCTGGGTGACGTGATACTGCTCGACAAACAGTCCCTGCACCAGCGGACTGAAGCTGGCGCCATCTGCGTTCACCCGCTGCACGTAGCGGGACTCGCCCAGTTGCGACAGGCTCTCCAGCGCGAACTGCTCGGCGCGGCGCATGAAATTGACGCCGCTGTCCGGATCGGTCACTGCCAGCCGACCCGACAACCGGCGTCGCGCCTGCGGCAGCGGCGCCAGCAGCAGCAGATCCACCAGACACAACAGGTAAGCCTCGATATGCGCCGGGCAATAAAATCCCATGCTGTCCGGCCTGTCCGCCTGCGGCAGCCGGGCGACTCTGCGGCCGGCAAGGCCCGACGCATCGGCAAAGCCGTTCAACACCCGCCGCCACAGCCCGATCATCTGCGGCATATTGTCAGCCAGATACAGTTTTTGCAGATAGAAGGTTTGCAGCGCGAAATTGTCGCTCCACTCCGGCTCGCCGATGCCGTCCACCGCGAAGGCGTCCGCCTGCGGCGGTGGCTCGTCCAGCAAGTTCAGCATGATCAGCGTCACAGGCGCGTAGAGGCTGCGGTGCGCCGCGGTGGCCTCCAGCAGCCGCTCCACACAGCGCTGCGCCAGCGCTTCCAGCTCCAGGCGCCGCCGCTCCAGCGCGGAATGGTCGGCCGGCGCGTCGCGGATCAACGACAACTCGTCCAGTTGCCGCGCCAGCGACAGCTGCCAGGGCTGGGCCGAGCCTTGGTGGATGTCGAACCAGATCTCAGCGCCGGGATTGGCCATCGCCAGCACGCTGTCCAGCACGCGGCCGCCGTCCACCCCGGTGAAATTGATCTCGTACTCGCAGGCATCGGCGGCCAGCACCACGGTCTGGCCATCCTCGGCCAGATGCGCGCTGAACGGCACCAGATGCGGCATGCGGTAGTGACTGATCTGCCAGGCTTCCATGTCCCGCCTCCTCGGTTTTCTACAGGTACAGGCGCGGTATCGCGGCGTCGTCGCGGCTGTAGTAGTCGATGATCTCCTCGTCCTGCAGCGCCATGGTCTCGATGGTCAGCACCAGGTTCTTCTCCACCACCAGTTGCTCCTCGCGGCCGATGGCCGAGATGTCCTCCAGCAGCTCGCCGGTGATGTCGTCGTGCCCCAGCGTGTCATTGATGTGGGCGTGGCGCAGCAACGGCTCCCAGAACGGCTTGGACAGACCTGCGCTCTCGCAGCAGCGCACCAGCGCCTGGTTGAACTGATCGCCGGGCATCTCGAACAGGAACAGCACGCTCTTGAACGACAGCAGGTGCTGGCGGGCGAACACCCCCAGCGCCGAACACAACGCGAAAGTGGAAGGCAGCGGTTGCATGTAGTCGAGGCCGGCCACCTCCATGTCCACGCTGGCCAGGCTTTCCGCCAGCATCTGGTCGTGGTCCAGCTCGGACATCAGGAAACGCTGCAGCGAGCGCTGGTTCTGCCGGCTGTCGGCATGCGACAGCGCGGAGGCGATCAAGCCCGGCGCGGCGCGCACCAGGCAGTAGTATTCCAGCGCGTAGCCGATCAGCACGTTGCGCGGCGCGGCGCCGTCGGCCAGCATGCCGTACAGCCGCGAGCGGCTGCGCTTGCGCATGGTGCGCTGGGCCAGGTTGCGCAGGCGGGAGTTGAACTCCAGGCCGGAGATGGCGTCGGCCGGCAGCTCGAACCGCCCCTCGGTCACCAGGCCCAGCCGGTCCAGTTCCTCCAGCAGCCCAGGCAGGCTGGCGGCCATGGCAGGATGGGAAGCGCTCAGCTCCGGCAGGCTGGCCGGCGCGCGCTGCAGATCGTCGAGCAGCGCCAACAGCTCGCGCCGGCCCTCGTCCGCTACGGACAGGTCGCAGGACTGGTCGCGGTACAGCAGCGCGATACCGTCTTCCTGCTCCTGGATTTCCACCCCGGCGCGCAAGGCCGGACAGTGGAACAAGTCGTGGACACCGGGAGCATGCATGGCTTCCGTCCTCGCTCAGTAATCTTCGATGCGGCGCAGCAGCGGCCCGTCGCCGGAGTAGTGCCGCCACACCGCGCTGTAGAAAGCGTCGTACAGCTCGACAAACAGATGGGTCTGCGCGTGCATGCGGCGCACCGTCTCCAGGTCCACCACATCGATCTGCGAGAAGATCTGCCGGGTGAGACTGCCGTGCTCGCCCTTGAGGTTGATGTCGGAATGCGCCTTGACCGGCCGCAGGAAGGCAGGGTCCAACCCCAGACGGTAAGCGGCGTCGAGGAAGGAGTCCTGGCGGATATCCTTGCCCTCCAGGATGCCCAGCGTGGTGAAGAAGAACAGCGGGTCGTTGTGCGACCAGTAGGCCAGCGCGTTGCACAACGCCATGGTCTGCGGCAGCGGCACGGCGCGCGCCAGGTCTTCCCGGCTGATGCCGATGCGGTTCAGCGCCTGCAGCAAGAGTTCGTCGTGGCCGTACTCCTCGGCGAAGAAGGCGTTCATCGCCAGCCTTACTCTGGTATTGGGCACGTAGGACAGCACCGGCGCGTCGAAATAGCTTTCGCGGAACAGGAAATGGTAGTTTTCTATCACCATGCCATGAAACACTTTTTCCGGGATATCGCCGGGTTGGCTGGCATTCTGGCAGTTCACCCAGAACGCATTGCGGTACAAGGTCTGGTACAGCAGATGGTTGGACAGGTCCTCGATTTCCAGCAGGGTTTCCATGCCGGTCTTGCCGGCGGCGGGGGCAACCGACCGGATCACGCCGTAATCCTCCAGGCTGGCCAGCAGATGCCGGATGCTGTCCGCCGACTGGCGCGGCAACGCGTCCTGCACCTCCGCCTGGCTGCAGCCTTGGACCAGCCGCGACACCAGCTCCGCCACTTCCGCCGCGCTAGCCTGTCCGGCGGAGATTTCCAGCTCCTCGTCGCCAGCGGTCTTCACCACCAGCGGCGACTTCGAGATCACCGCGCCGTTCAGACAATAGCGCGCTTCCGGATGATAGATCACGTCATCTCCTCCCCAGAGCTGCCGGCCGCCGGTTGGGCCGGCGGCGCGGCATCCGATAGGCCAGGGGGATAAGGTCCTAAACGGCCCCCCGGCCGCACCGGCTTACAGGTGAACCGGCACCAGGACCGGACGCGGGTTGCGGGGTTTGACCACCACCACCGCCTCTTGCATGCTGGTTTGCATTTGGCTCTCCTTTAGCTTGCGAAAAAAACGGCGCCTGGTTATGGCGCCTTCTTATCTTATCCCTGACAATCCCCGCCAGTAACACCAAACAACTGACATAAATAACTGTTTTTAAATGTATTTTGCAAAAATCAGGCTGCTAACCTAGGCAAGTCCACTCCCTCCGGTTCGCCCCGGCAACACTGCCGGTTGCCCGCCCTCTGCCAAGCGGATGGTACGACCCTCCCCGCTCGGCGGCCCAACAACCTACCGTTCTCTACCACCCACCCGCGCTTGACATCATTTCCCGCCCATCTATAACCAGCACAGACGATTTATTCCAAATGAGCGACAATGGCAAGTACAAATACATAAATGGCATATATGTCGCATCCAGAACAACACCTGCCGGTATCGGCCGACTTTCATGCCAAGAAAAATACAGCATTGCTTCGACACCTTCCTGGAAGATAAAGATGAACCTGTTGCAACGCGCAGCCGCGCCGATCAAACAAACTCAAGAACACCTAGGGCCGCTGGCCGAGCTGGCCGGTGCCTGGGTGAGCCACGGTTACAATATGATTGCGGTGCCCGACCACCAGAACAAGCAGATCTTCCGCCTGATCGTCAACGCCACCAAGCAAACGCCGACCTTCACCCCATAGGCGGCCCGGTTACCAACCGCGGCTCGAGGCAAAACGACATCAACATCTTCGGCCTCGCCTACCTGCAACAGGTCAGCGACGCCGCCACCGACGAAGGCATACACATCGAACCCGGCATCTGACTGAACGTGTCCGCCACCAGCGATCCCAAAGCCCCGCCCACCATCGTGCGCCAATCCACCATCCCGCACGGCGACTCATTGCTGGCCCAAGGCGCTAGCTCCTGTGAAAGCCGAACGCCCAATATCGAGCCAGTCAGCCCCCTGCCCACGCAGGTGAACGGCAAGTTTCCAGCCGGCTTCAGCATGGCGGGCGCTGGTGGAAACGCTCAAGCACCAGCAGCAACTGGAGCTGAACGTGGTCAACACCACCAACCTGCCGGTCAGCACCCGCAACGCCGGCGGCATCGCCAACATTACCTTTGTCTTGCAAAACGCCAACGCCGTCGAAATGGACGCCATCTTCTGAATTGAAACCATGCAACGCCCGGACGGCAGCTCATTCCTGCAGCTGCAATACACCCAAACCGTGCTGCTGGTATTCGACGAAGTCGTCTGGCCGCATGTTTCCATCGCCACGCTGAGCAAGCGCCAAGCGCGCACATCACTACGCGCGGGAGACGCAACCGTGCTGGACAGCGGCGACATCCGACACATGCGGCAGCGGATGCCGTCATGGCCGGCCAGAATGAAAAAGGGATGGCGCGAACTTGCGCCATCCCTTGCGCCATCCGGCTGGCGCTCGTCCTCAGCCATCGTTGGCGGCAAAAATACCGGCCGGGATCTCCGCGGTGCTCAAATTGGGAAAATCCCGCACCGAGGCATGCTGCCTGTCGTCGCCGGTGACCATCCGCAACAGCAGGCCGGTGCCCGCCTGAAAATACAGCGTGGACGGCCCCTTGTCCGGCCTTTGATACGTCCAGGCGTCGGCCTCCTGTCCCAACACCATGTGCCGACCGACATATTGCGCATCGTGCGTCAGCAACACGTCGCGTGGCAGGAACAACTGTGGAAATGGCCCGGCCTCGTCATCCAGCGGGATATCGCACAGCACCGTGCCGAACGCCATCGCCTCGCGTCCATAGGCCACTTTCTGCTTGCGGGTGCGGCTGCTGACGGCGTTGCCGGTTTCCGACATCCACAGCCGGTAGCCGGTGCCCTCCTCCGACCAGGGATTGAACAGGCCGTCGATGCGGCAGATATTGCGGCGGTAATCGAACCAGCAGTAGCCGGAGCTGAGCTGGTCCTCCGGCTGCATCGGCGACCAGTAGGATACGTAGGCGCTGCTCCATTGCTGCGGCAGCAGCGGCGGCGCGGACGGCGGGATCTGCGTCATGGCGGCGTCCTCAGCGGTCGAGCGCGTAGCCGAGATTGCGCGCCAACGCCTCCGGCAGCGGCGGCAACGCCTTGCGGCGGGCGTCGAAGCTCTGCATGAACTCGGCATTGCTCAGATGCATGCGGCCGTCCACGGTTTCGAACCAGTCGCGGCTGCTGTTGGCGTGCTCGCTGAAAAGCTTCACCAGCGGCATCGCGCGCGCGTCGAAGCTGGCCAGCGCCGCGGCCACACTGGATTCGGCACACAGCGCTTTCACCAGCAGTTGCGCCACCACCACCGCCATGGTGGTGCCGTGGCCGATGGAGAAATGACCGGACTGCAGCGCGTCGCCGATCAGCACCAGCTTGCCGTCGTAGGACCGGTCGTGGCTCAGCGTCATGAAGTTGCGCCAACCCAGACCCGGCTGCGCCACCAGGCCGTGGCCATTCAACTCGGCCTTGAATACGCCGGCGATGTATTCCGCCGCCGCCTCCTCGGACATCTCCCCCAGCCGCGCGCGGGCAAAGGTTTCCTCGCTGCACTCCACCACGAAGGTGCTCATCCGGCTGGAGTACTTGTAGGCGTGGGCGATGAAGATATCCTTGCCGTGAGTGCGGAACACCAGATTCATCTGGTCGAACAGCTGGCTGGTGCCGTACCAGATGTACTTGTTGCTGCCGTATGCCAGCTGCGGCGCCAGCGCCTCGGTGAAGTGCGAGGTCTTGTGATTGATGCCGTTGGCCGCCACGATCAGGTCGTAGTCGTCCAGCGGCAGCTGCTCCTCTGACAGCAGCGGCGATTCATAGCGGATGTCTATGCCCAGCGACTGGCAGCGGGCGCGCAGCGCCTGCACCAGGCCGCGCCGCTCCACGCCGCACAGCAGCACGCCGGTGCTCATCAGGTTGGGCTCGTTATGGTGGACCAGCTTGAAATCTTCCACAAACTGCGGGTCCAGCGTTTCCGGCCGCTCCAGATAGGACAGCGGATTGGCCGGATGCTGGCCCGGTTTGCCTGGCAGCACCACGCCCCAGCCCGCCACCTCTTGCGGATCGTTCTTTTCCACGATGCTGATCCGCCAGTCAGGCTTCGCCAGCTTCAATTGGCTGGCGAACATCAAACCCGCCGGTCCGGCGCCGATAACCAGTATTTTCTTCATCAGTTGACCCTTCCCAATTTGTACCAGACGTTCTGTTTCTTCTGGATGCTTTGCAATTTGTCGTACGGCTCGGAGGTGAAATACAGCTTCTGCGCCATGTCCGGCGGATAGAACTCGGGAAATTTCTGGTGCATGTAGCGGGTGTAGCGGGCACGCAGAAAGAAGATGGGATTGGAACAGCTGAGCACGTCGTAGTTGGCGCGCGCCATGTCCTGCATCGCATCGGCCTGCACCTTGCGCTGCACGGTGAACGCCTCGAAGGCCAGTTCCAGATCGTGGCCATGCTGATCCAGCAGGGTGACGAAGGCGTGGGCGTCTTCCAGCGCCATATTCATGCCCTGCCCCAGGAAGGGCGCGGTGGCGTGCGCGGCGTCGCCCAGCAGCAGCACATTGCCCTTGTAGTTGAAGGTGCTGGAGCGGACGTTGATCAGATCGTTGCTGGGCTTGGTCAGGAACTGCTCCAGCATTTCCTCCCGCACCACGTCGGACAGGCTGCCGAAGTAGCGCTGGAAAAACGCCTTCATCACCTGGCGGTCCTGGGTGGCCAGGCTGGGGCTGCCGGTATACGGCAGGCAGACCGCGATGCTAACGCTGCCGTCCGGAATGGTGGCCGCGCGGCCGGCGAACAGACCGCCGGAATCCATGCCGAAGAAATACAGCAGGTCCTTGCGGTAGCCCAGAGCCTGCGCATCGGGCAACACCAGCGTCTTGTAGCCGTGGCGGAAAAAGGTCTGCTGGAACGCGAAGCGGCGCATGCCGCTCTGCATCGCCTGCCGCACCGCCGAGTGCGCGCCATCGGCGCCTATGATCATGTCGCCGTGCAAACGCTGCAGATCGCCGTCCTTGCCTTGGATCAGCACCGACTTTCCGTCCAGATCGACATCCAGGCACTTGTGCTCGAAATGGTAGCGGACGCCGTTCTGGTTGGCGTGCCGGTTCAGCAGCCGCTGGAAAGCGGCGCGGTTCAGCGACAGCGGATACAGATCCTCCAGCGGCTTCAGCTCGCGGATGCGGAACTTGCCCCCCACCGAAAAGGCCATGCCGACAATCGGCTCGCCGCACTGGTCCAGTTCCGCGCGCGGAATGCCGGCGGCCAGCACCGCCTTGATTCCCCGCACCGTCATGCTGACGCCTATCGCGCGCGAGCTGACCACGTCCACATAGGAGGACAGATCCTGCAATGGATCGCCCCTCTTCTCCACCACGTGCACCTCATATCCTCTGCGCGCCAGGTAGATGGCGGTCAAACCGCCCGCCAAGCCCCCTCCCACAATTATCGCTTTCTGCATTTCAGGCCTCTCTTGTAAGCTTTCCACAAGCCAAATCCATCAAGTGCTGATAATAGAAGTCCAGCAGTTCGCGCTGCGGAACCGCCACCCAGTCCGCCTCCAGGCCGGCCGTGTAGTCGATCAGCGCCCGACAGCGCTTGGCCAGCATCTGGCAACCCAGGCTGTAATCGTCAAACACCCGGCATTCGAAAGACCGCGGAACCGGCGGCGCGGCGTTCCTGCCCGGAACACCGGACGGCATGTTCATCAATGCCGTGGACAGCGGACGCAACAGGCCGGTCATCATGTCTATCGCCGCGTTCATCAACCGGGAACGCCTGAGGCTGCCCAACGGCCTCACCGCGAAATGCTGCGCCATCATCGCCTGCATCAGTTCGTAGCCACTCTGATACAGCTTCATCACTGCGCGGGCCCTGGCGTCCGTCACCAGATTGCCTCCCGCCACCGCCTCCAGCACTGGGTTTTTCAATACCGGCAAGGCCGGCTCGAAAGGCACCGGCTGCGCCATCAGCCGGCCGGCAAGGCTGCGCAGGCGCTGGAAGTGCGAATGCTCGAAATGCGGCGAGTCCACCGCGCCGCCCTCCCCCTGTTCGGTGACGAAACGGATGGCGAACAGCGCGCTGTCGCGGTCGGACACCTCCAGCTGATAAGCGGGAAACGCGCGGTTGGTCAGTTCATTGAGAAACAGATGGTGCTCGCCGCCCTGCTTGCCGCCGGCATCGCCGAACAGGCCGGGCAACTCCTCCAACGCCTGCAGAATCGACGCGTAGAAAGCGGAGATGGACTTGGCCGGCGCCGGGATGAAGCCCGGCCATTCCAGCTTGATGAAGCGCGCCAGCACATATTCGGAAAACGGTTCGAAGGACAGCTCGGTGTCCAGTCCGAAGGCCTGCTGCGCCTGCTGGCCGAACAGAGCCTCTCCGGGATGGAAAGGCTCGCCCAGCGCCATCAGCAGATTGTTCACCAGCAGGTAGTGGATCATCTCCTCGTGCGCCACTTCCAGTATCGCGCCGCGGATGCCGCTGTCGCGCCGCCGCTCGCCGCCGCCGCAGGCCAGCTCCAACTGCGCCTGGCTCCACTGGCCGGCCTGCACCATATCCTGCCCCTGCGCGTAATTGGGAATGGAATAGGCGGCGTAGACGTACTGCAGCATGATGGACAGTTCCAGATCCACCGCCTTTTTCAGCGCCGCCACCAACTGCGCCTTGTTCTCGATGCGAGCCGGCTGCTGCGGCGCCGGCGCCAGCAAGCGGGTGGCGCCCTCCACATTGGCCAGGTATTTCAGAAACAGTCCGGCCTTGGGCCGGGACAGCTCCCGGGTGCTTGGCATGTAATAGCTTTTGTCGCGGTTTTGCGGATCGCACATCTGCCACATCAGCCGGGCATAGGTATCGCACTTGCAACGGTCGGCCAGGCTGAACACCTTGTCTGACATGAAGGGATAGATCAGTTCGTAGTACGCCATCACATGCCGGTACAGGAAGGCGTAATCCACCTGCTCCGCCGGCACCTCGTCCAGCTGCCAGTCGTCCGGCAGGACGCGCAGATTGATGGTCTGCGCGCCGTGGTCCAGCACGATGCGGGCGATGCCCGGCTGCTGTCCGGTCACCAGCCACTCCATGTCGCCGTCGCGCTGCCGCGTCTCCACGGAGGCCTGGCCGCCGCCGGTAATCTGAAAAGGAATCGCGGGCCGCGGCCGGTGCTCGCCGCGGTAATAGCTCTTGACCGTGATACGTTCGGGAAAGAAGCGCTGGCGGGCGCGGTCGGGCGCTTCCAGATACAAATTGTTGGCATCGGACTGCGATACCCAGTCCACTTCCTCCCAGCGCGCCATGGCGCTCTCCAGCGCCAGCGAGCCCGACGGCGCGCCAAGCAAAGGCACATCCAGAATGCCGTGGTTGCGCCAGTAGTCCAGATACAGCGCCTGCGGCACCCTGGCCACGACTGTCCCCGCGCGGTCCTTCAGCAGCAGGTCGCCCAGGGGGAGCTTGCCGCCCAGCGCGTGGGTAGGCCGGCCGGGCGCGGGCCCCTCTTCCCGGGTGGTGAACGGAATAGCCGTGCACATATTGAGCGAAACCTGGCCAGCGTGGATTTTCAGCGTCAGCGGCCCCAGCCCCGGCGCGGCCGACTGCAGCAGGCGGCCGGCCGGATAGCTGGCCAGCTCCTTGCGGCGCCACAGGCCCGCCACCCCGACCAAATCGTGAAACACCGGCGAGTCCGGCTGCGGCGGCGTGGACATATTGAACAGCGCGTACTGGACGGTCAGCCCCAGCACATCTTCGTCCTCCAGCGCCTGCTGCATCTGCCGCAACGCCGCCGAATCCAGCCCCTGCAGATTGAACAGGAAATACGGGTCTTTCTTGGACAGGGAAAACTGGAACACCCGCGCCAGCGCGAATTCATCGTCCAGAAAATGGCCGGAACGCTCGCAGACATGCCCGCCCCTCACCCAGCGCGCGCCATGGGCCTGGGCGATATCGGCGGTGAACAGATGCGGCGCATGGGCGGTCGCGCCGCGCGGGGAGAGGGTCAATTGTCCGGCATAGATCTGCGTCGCGTCCGGCCGGGTGGGATCATTGTCCACCCAGCGCGCGCGGTTGAAGGTAGTGCGCAGATACTCGTTGTAGTGCCCCCACAGCGCCAGCCTGGCGCCGACCAGGCCGTCATGCTCATCATGGCCGCCGGCCGTCGGCTGGACATGGGTGACAACCGCATTCTCCCAAGAGAAATGATTGTTGCCGCAGGCGTTGTAGCCGCTGGCCAGGCTGAACACGCCATCGTCGGCAAGCCTGCCTTCCCGGTCGAACCTGGGGCCGGATTGGTGCAGATGCCGATGGAACTCGGCAGGCGGCCGGGATAGATCGAATGGCCGGCCATCCATCAATACCGTATTGCTGGCCATATCGATATGGCCCTGGACATTGCGGTTGGCGGTCGGCGCGTTGACGCGCGCGAATCCCCTGAAATGCAGACGCGGAAAATCAAGAATGCTCATATTGCTCCCGGATGGATGGATTCAGTGCCTTGGGACAGCCCTCCCGCTACTCATCCGGCGATCCGCTGCAGCAAGATGCCGCTGGCCTCCCTGGCGCTGAGCAGTCCGCCCTCCATCCAGCCGCAATGCTCGGTATAGGCGTCGGAACAGGCGATGATGCCGTTGTCCCGGTGCAGCAAGGCCGCAGGGTGCTCGGCAGCCGCGTCCTGGCAAAATTCGACGCCGTGCGCCCAATATTTGTGGATGTGCTGGCTGGGCTGGGGAATCCTGTCCTTGGCGATGCCCAACGCGTCCGCCAGGTGGTGGCGGACCTGTTCTAGATACCCCTCCTCGCCATCGGCGACGCGGGCGCGCCAATAGCCGGCCATTTCGCTGTCGGTGTAGAAGAAAACGTATTTGTCGCTCTTGAAGTAAACCTTGCGCAACGGGTTGTCCACGATCAGCACCTGGTCTTCCAACCTGTAGTCCTTCCACCAGGCTTCGTCGTAAGCCAGAAAACCCTTGAACAAGGGCAAAGAGCCGTAGCGGGACGGACTCCACTCCTCGGGGAAGTTGAGGTTGAGCGTGGCCATCGCCGACGGCGGAATGGCCAGGATCAAATGCCGGGCGTGGTGGGTCAGTTGCCAGCCGTCCTCTCCCACCAGGCTCAGGCAATAGCCTTCGTCGTCGCGGCTGACCGAGAGCAGGCGGAATCCCAGGCTGAACTTGGCGCCGCCGGCCTTCACCTTGTCCTTCATCTGCGCGATCAGGCCGTTGAAGCCTTCCTCCGCGGAAAACCATTGATTGCCGTCGTTTTCGGTGAAGCTCTGGATTTCGGGATGCTTGCCGACGATGTCGTAGGCCATCTCGGCCGAGATATTGGGCAGGAACAACGCGTCGTAGCCCATGGACTTGATCATTCCGACAGCGGATTCCTTGCCTTGATAGCGGCTGACGAAATTGAGAAAAGATTCCTTGCCGTGCTCTTTCAAACGGGGGGACAGCTCCCGCATCGCGTTCTTCAGCTTCTGCTGGGTATGGCTTTTGAATTTCAACTGGGTGAAGGGGTAGCTTTCGCTCTTCTGGCTGTAGCTTTGCATCATGCGCTGGAAATGCGGATGCAATTGCGGGGAATAGCGCCCGGCCCCCAGTTCGATCGCCGCTTTGCCATCCAGACTTCGCGAGCGGATGCGTCCTCCGGCCTCAGCCTGCATGTCGAAGATCCTGATGGACAGGCCGCGGCAGGCCGATGATTCCAGCAAATGCGTGGCACAGCTCAAGCCGCTGATTCCCGCGCCGACAATGCAAATATCCGAACGATGCTTCATCACGAAATCCCTCTATTCAATCTGCATGCCCGGACCGCGCAAGCGGCCGGGAAGATTCAAATCAGGTGGGTGGAGTGTCAAGCTATGGAATCGCCAGTCCTGCAGGATGAAAGCCGCGCCTTTTCCGCTATCGTTTTTCCTTTGCGGCAGGCCGCGCGCCTTATCCAGTCCTGAACAAAAAATACTAATTAAATGTAATTATTGAAAATTAAATTCATATGGAATTGAGAGACAATAGTCTAAAGAAAATTATTCCTCAAGAATATTGTCTGACAAAATGAGACAACCTGTTCTAAGTATCAGGCCCAGCATCAGGAAAATGAGACATGCCAGGCCCCTGCGCTCAACGCCGCTTGGCGTAGACCAATTGCGACTGCCAATCCAGATACTGGCCCGCGCCGCCGATCCGTACGCGGAAGCGCTCGCCGTCGCCGATTGACGGCTGCCAGAGATAGAGCTGGTCGGCATGGCCGCCGCCGCTCCAGGCGGTGAGATAGTAGTCGGCCGCCCGCGCCCAGTCCTTCAGCGACACCACGTCGCCATCCTGCAGGCAGCCGTCCGGTCGGCTCTGGTTGACCAGCCTGAGTTCCGGCGAATGATTCAGCGGCCCTTGCGCGGTGTAATAGGCGTACTGGTTGCCGCCCACTGTGCCCCACCAGTTCCAGAACCAGCCCGGACGGTCGGCGCGCTCCAGCCGCACGTACTCGCCGGAGCGCACGCAGCCGTTGTCGCGCATCGAGAAATTATTGGACAGGTTGAATTGCGCCTGTGGCCCCGCCGCAGCGGCGCGGGTTTTCAACCAGCCGTCGTTGCTGTCGGCGCTTTGCACGTAGCGGCCGTTGGCCAGGTTTTGCAGGCTGATCTGGCGGTAACTTCCGGCAGGGGCGGTCAATGAATGGGTGGGCGTGGCCGCGTCGGCCCAGGCGAAGGCCTGGACCGGATAGTGGTCGCTGAAATCGGTGTAGGCATAGGTCTGCTTCGCTACCGCCGACTGCGCCGTCCATTGCGGCGACGGCGCGTCCAGCGCCAGGTTGTGCCACATCGCCGGCTGGCGGTGCCCCTTCAGCAGCAGGATGTAGTCGATGTATTCCGGCGCATCGCCGCTGCGCGCGCCGTAGCGCTCCAGCGCAATGCCGTTGTTGCGGGTATCGAAGCTGTCCGGCATGCCGACATAGCGCGGCTCGTTCACTTGCAGGATGTTCAGCAGCGCCTGGTATTCGGCGGTTTTATGCCGGTCGGTGTTCATGTCGCCGGCGATGATCACCGGCTCTTCCGGCGGCAGCTGGCGCGCCTGGATCCAGGCCGCCATCTCGCGCAGCTGGCCCTGGCGCACCGCGATGTCGGCATGGTTGCGGCAGCCGCCGTCCTCCGACTGCAGGTGGGTGCCGATCACGTGGTAGAACTGGCCGCCCACATTGATCTTGGCGTAGGCGAAGCCCTTCAGCGCCTGACCGTCCCAGCTGCAACCCGGCGTGCGGTACAGGTACTGGCGCTGCTCCACTATCGGCCAGCGGCTAAGAATGCCGACGCCGCCATCTTCCGGCCTCATGGCGTCCCAACCTTCGGTCGAGTCCCAGCCCTGCTGGGTGCGGCCGATCACCGGCGTCTGGTAGGGAAAGCGCGGCTTCAGCCGCTGGTACAGATGTTCCGAGGCAACATTGTCTTGCAGCTCCTGAAACACCACCACGTCCTGGTGCTGCAGGATGGGCGACGCCGCCATCAATTCCACCCGCCGCATCTGGCCATAGTTGGGATACAAGGCCTGCGGCAGCAGCATCGCGTTCCAGGTGGTGAGTTTCAGATCGTCGGGATAGGCTGCATGGCTGGCCGCGGGCAGGGCCAGAGACACGCACAGCAGAAAACGCCAGGCTTTCATTGGACATCCTTAGCGAGATGGGTGGGAAAGCGGATCAGGCTGGGCCATGCGTTTTTCATTTTGGTTAATTATTTAAAAATTAACATGCCAAAAGAATTAAAAAGCGAATTATTATCAAAAGCCGGATAGTCAATCCAGTCCAGCCAGGATTATCAAAACGGAAATGCGCAATACACTCCCCGATGCAGCGGGCTCCTGCCGCACGGGGCTGGCGGACATCTGGGCGCGGGCGGATAAACCCGTCTGCGCCACAATCGAGGAGACAATGGCCATGGATTTGCAAATACTGAAACACCCGCCGCGCGTCGGGCAATCGCAGCGTTGCAGAATGGCGATCTGAATGCCTGGCTGGCAGCCTTCGACGCCGATGCCAGGCGGTGCTCCGCTCGACTGCTCGGCCTAGAACCGCGCGGCCCCTTCCATACCGCGCAATGGAGCGATTTTTGCGCGGATTTCCGCTTCGAGACCGGTCAGGACGGCAGGATCGCGCGGCTGCGCATCGGCCAGGCCGGCGAACAGTAAAGGAGAATGACATGCATACCGCGATGGTGATGCTGGCGGGGATGGCCCTGCTGGCGGCCTGTCTGGCCGCGGGACATCTGGCCGGCAACCTGGCGGCCGGCGCGCTGATCTTCATTCCGCTGTGGCTGCTTGGAGCCGCGCTCAATCTATGGGTGGGCGTCAGCCGGGCCGGCTATTCGACGCGCGAGGAATTGCCGATCTTCCTGCTGATCTTCAGCCTTCCAACCGCCATCGCCGCCCTGTTGTGGTGGAAATTCGGCCACTAGCCCGAAAACAGAACAGCCCCTGCCCGCGATGGGCAGAGGCTGTTTTCGCCTGCGGACCGCGCGGGTCCGGGACGGGAATCACTCGTGGATGGCTTCCACCGCGATGTCGATGGTGACATCGTCGCCGACGTAGGGAGCGTACTTGCCGGCGTTGAACTCGGTGCGCTTGATCTTGGTGCTGGCGTTGGCGCCGATGGCGTCCTTCTTCAGCATCGGATGCGGCTGCTGCAGGAAGCTGGACAAGGTCAGGGTGACAGGCTTGGTCACGCCCTTGATGGTCAGGTTGCCTTCCACCGCGGTCGGCTTGTCGCCGTCGAACAACACCTTGGTGGACTTGAAGGTGGCGGTCGGATACTTGGCTGTGTCGAAGAAGTCGGCGCCCTGGATGTGGCCGTTGAATACCGGGTAGCCGGTGTCGACCGACTTCATGTCGATGGTGACGTCAACCGAGCCGGTCTTGGCTTCCTTGTCCAGCACGATCTTGCCGCTGGTCTTGTCGAAACGGCTCAACTGGGTGGAAAAACCCAGGTGGCTGTAGGAAAAGCGCGGGAAAGTGTGGGTGCCGTCGATGATGTAGGTTTCCGGCGCGGCCAGCGCGGCGCTGCTGAAACCGGCAACCGCGACTGCGGCAAGGGTGAGGCGGATCAGTTTGTTCATGGCATTTTTCCTTGTGGGTGGAACGGCGTTTACTTGGCTCGGGCCAGCAGGTGGAACTTGATCTGGATTTCATTGGCTACGGTGCCGAAATCCTTCCAGTCGCCCTCGCCGATGGCGAAGTCGGCGCGCTTGATGACGAAGGCGCCGTCAAATACGGCGGCGTTGCCCTGGGGCGCCATGGTGGCGGTGGTGCTGACGGCCTGGGTCTTGCCCTTGATGGTCAGCTTGCCGTCCACCTGGTAGCGGTTGCCGCCCAGCGAACGGATGGCGGACGACACGAAGCGGGCGGTCGGATATTGCTTGGTGTTGAACCAATCCTTGTCGGCCACCTGGTCGTTGGCCTCGGCAGAACCGGTATCGATGCTGGCGATGTCCACATTGAACGCGGCCTTGGCGGTGGCCGGCTTGGCCGGATCGAAGCTGAGCTGGGCGCTGAACTTCTTGAAATGGCCCTGCATGCCCACGCCCATCTGCTTGTAGCCGAAGGCGATATTGCTCTTGTCCTGCTGGATGGAGGTGAACTCTACGGCATGGGCGGCCAGCGGCGCCGACAAGGCGGCGGCCAGCAACAGCGCGGTACGGTTGATCTGCATATTTTGGTTCTCCAGGTAAGGATTCAGGACTTTGCGCGCCAGGGCAGCATGCGCGTCAGCACGTCGTCCCTATCGATCAAATGATGCTTCAGCGCGGCGGCCACGTGTCCGGCAACCACCACCGCCAGCAGGTAATTCAACACGGTGTGCAGGCTTTGCAAGCTGTCGCCCAGCGCCTTGTCCGGCGAGAGCAGGTCCGGCAGCGGCAGCACGCCGAAATAAACGGTCTGCACCCCCTTGGCCGAGCTCATCAACCAGCCGGATAGCGGAATGGCCACCATCAACAGATACAGCATGGCGTGGCCGGCATGGGCCATCGCGCGCACCGCGCCGCCCATCGCGGCAGGCAGGGCCGGCGGGCGATGGGTGAGACGCCAGGCCAGCCGCAGCCCCACCAGCAAAAACAGGGTGACGCCCGACCACTTGTGCCAGGAATAGATTTTCAGCTTGAACGGCGAAAACGGCAGTCCATGCATGTAGAACCCGACGCTGAACAGACAGACCAGGCCTAGGGCCATCAGCCAGTGCAGGAAGATGGCGGTGGAGGTGTAACGCGCTTGTGACATGAACGGCCTCGTGACGAAATCGGCAAATGCCCGGCAACTCCAGGCCGCGGTCGACCTGATCGAGGTCCCGACGCAACGGCCACCGGATGACAGCCACTGTAAGCGGTTTTCATTTCACGAAATAGCCCGCTTAAACGAATTTATTATTTCCGATTAATAAACAATGATCCGTACTAACCCCTAGACTGGCGAAAACCTGCGCGCATTCCCTTGACAGGCGCACAGCGGCATTGCCATAAACCAAAAACCATAAAAACTGGCCCAAAGACCAGTTAAGTCAATACCAAAGACCAGTGTTTCCTGATGCATCCATGCAATGCCCTGCCCCCCAAACCGCCATCCCTCTGGAGTTCCCATGCAAACCAGCAACAACGGCATCAATCTGATCAAGCAATTTGAAGGCATCCGCCTCACCGCCTACCAAGACTCGGTAGGCGTCTGGACCATAGGCTACGGCCATACCGGAGCGGATGTCCGCTCCGGCCTGACCATCAGCCAGAATCAGGCGGAACAATTGCTGCGCACCGACCTTGGCCGGTTTGAAACCGGCGTGGGCCAACTGGTGACCGTGCCCCTCAACCAGAACCAGTTCGACGCGCTGGTCAGCTTCAGCTACAACCTGGGGCTGGGCAATCTGAAAAGCTCCACCCTGCTGCGCCTGCTGAACAACAAAGACTACAACGGCGCCGCCGGGCAGTTTCCCTTGTGGGACAAAGCTGGCGGCCAAGTGCTGGCCGGCTTGCACAAGCGCCGGCTGGCGGAGCAGGCGCTGTTCGAAACCGCCCCGGCGACCGTCGCCGCATAAAACAAATTGACCATGTAGCCGCCACACCGGTTCCGCCCGCTGCTAAGCTGGGCGGAACTGTCACTTTTATAGCCTCCGCCATGCCGCAAGACACCCGCAAGCCGCGCAACGCGCCGCTGTGCCTGGGTTGCCAGCACTACTTCGTCACCTACAAGCCAAGCTTCCCCCATGGCTGCCGGGCGATGGGCTTTGCCAGCAAGCGCGCGCCCTGCCTGGACGTGCAGGAAGCATCCGGCCAGCCCTGCATCCGCTTTCAACCCAAAGCCGGCAAGCCGTCCTGAGCGTGGCCAAGCTGCAGGATGATCTCGCGGCTATCCGCGCGCCACTCGCCAGCTTGCCAGTCGCCATGCAGCGCGGCGACGCGCAAGCCGGCAAGTTCCAACTCGGCCCGCAGCGTCGGCAAATCGCAAAATCGCAGCCTGGCGTCCACGCTCAGTTCGCGCTCCTCATCCAGGAAACGGAAATGGCTGCGATAGTCTATCAACCCGCCCTGCGCCGACAACAGGCTGTGGCCAAGCTCCACCGCGCCATGGTGCGGATGGCTCGCCCGGCGCGGCGCCTGCCGTCCCCACTGCAGCCAGGCCCGCGCCAGCGGATTGCCGGTTTCAAACGCGAACACGCCGTCCGGCGCCAGATGGCGTTTGATGCTGCGCCATAGCGCGCGCCTGTCCTCTGCGCTCAGAAATACCTGGAAGGCGTGGCCGGTGCAGCAGATCAACTCAAATTGCCCATCCAGCCGAAACCGCCGCGCGTCGGCCTCCAGCCAGCGCACCCGATCCGCGCCGGGGCGTCGCCTGGCGATCGCCAGCATGGCCGCGGCGGGGTCCAACGCCGTCAACTCGGCGCTGCGCGCCATTTCCACGGCCAATAGGCCGGTGCCGCAGCCCAGATCCAGCACCCTGCCCTGCCGTGGCAGCAGGCCCAAGTAGTAATCGTTGTCCTCGCCCCAGCCGTTGAACAAGTCATACACCTCCGCCAACGTCCGCTCGCCATACAAGCCCTGTTCCATTACCCGCCCGCAAACGCCGCCAACCGCTCATGATGCAGCCCGTCCAGGCTTTTGTCATGCCAGATGGCTACGGCAAGGCTTTCCAGCGGCAAACATGCTCAGATTTCGAGTAAAAATTCCAACGTATATCATTGATTTAAATACATTTTTGAAGACAATCATCGGCATGACAAATTTGCCGCATCAAAAAATACGATTAGATTCCATCCCACTTTGTCTCGTATGTTTTCTGCAGCGCCATACCAAGCGCAACACCTACAAAAGGAGGATGTCATGAATGAGGAGACACTGAAGAAGATTCAGTCCAATCCCAAGTATCTGGAACTGGTCCACAAGAAGACCAGCCTGGGCTGGACGCTGGCCATCGTCATGCTGGCCATCTATTACGGCTACATTCTGGTCCTGGCTTTCGACCCGTCGCTGCTGGGCAGGCCGCTGTACGCCGGCGCCACCATGACGGTGGGCATCCCGGTGGGCATCTGCATCATCCTGTCCGCCTTCGTGCTCACCGGCATCTACGTGCGCCGCGCCAACCGCGAGTTCGACCCGCTGACCCAACAGATCGTCGAGGAGTCCAGATAATGCAGCCACGCAAACTCACCCTTGCCGCCTGTGCGGCGGCGCTGCTGCCGACGCTGGCGGCGGCGGCCGGCGCGATTGAAGGCGACGTCAAGCAGCAGGCCACCAACTGGCACGCCATCATCATGTTCTTCCTGTTTGTCGCCTTCACGCTGGGCGTCACCTACTGGGCGGCGCGCCGCACCAAGTCGGCCAGCGACTTCTACGCCGCCGGCGGCGGCATCACCGGTTTCCAGAACGGCCTGGCCATCGCCGGCGACTACATGTCGGCGGCGTCCTTCCTGGGCATCTCCGCGCTGGTGTTCGACAAGGGCTACGATGGCCTGATCTACTCGATGGGCTTCCTGGTGGGCTGGCCCATCATCCTGTTCCTGGTGGCGGAGCGGCTGCGCAACCTGGGCAAATACACCTTCGCCGACGTGGCGTCCTACCGGCTGCGGCAGGGCCCGGTGCGCAGCTTCGCCGCGCTGTCGACGCTGGTGGTGGTGGCGATGTACCTGATCGCCCAGATGGTGGGCGCGGGCAAGCTGATTCAGCTGTTGTTCGGCATGAGCTATGGCTCGGCGGTGCTGCTGGTGGGCGTGTTGATGGTGTGCTACGTGCTGTTCGGCGGCATGCTGGCCACCACCTGGGTGCAGATCATCAAGGCCGTGCTGCTGCTGGCCGGCGCCACCTTCATGGCGCTGATGGTGCTGTCCACTGTCGGCTTCAACCCAGAATTGATGTTTGAAAAAGCCGTCGCCGCGCACAGCAAGGGCATCGCCATCATGTCGCCGGGCAAGGCCGATCCGATAGACTCCATCTCGCTGGGCCTGGCGCTGATGTTCGGCACCGCCGGCCTGCCGCACATCCTGATGCGCTTCTTCACCGTGGCCGACGCCAAGGAAGCCCGCAAATCGGTGTTCTACGCCACCGGCTTCATCGGCTACTTCTACATCCTCACCTTCATCATCGGCTTCGGCGCCATCATGCTGGTGCTGAACCAGCCGGGGATGATGGAAACCGTGATGAAGGACGGCAAGGAAGTCCACCAGTTGATAGGCGGCAGCAATATGGCGGCCATTCATCTGGCCGACGCGGTGGGTGGCAACATCTTCCTCGGCTTCATCTCCGCGGTGGCCTTCGCCACCATCCTGGCGGTGGTGTCCGGCCTGGCGCTGTCCGGCGCCAGCGCGGTGTCCCACGACCTTTACGCCAGCGTGATCAAGCACGGCAAAGCCAACGAGACCGACGAGATCCGCGTCTCCAAGATCACCACCATGGTGCTGGGCGTGGTCGCCATCGTGCTGGGCCTGGCGTTCGAGAAGCAGAACATCGCCTTCATGGTGGGCCTCGCCTTCTCCATCGCCGCCTCGGCCAACTTCCCGGTGCTGTTCCTGTCGATGTTCTGGAAGGGCCTGACCACCCGCGGCGCGGTGATCGGCGGCCTGGTGGGCCTGGTGTCCGCCATCGCGCTGATCGTGCTGGGGCCGGCGGTATGGGTGGAAGTGATGAAGCACGAACACGCCGTCTTCCCATACAAGAATCCGGCCATCTTCTCGATGACGCTGGCCTTCGTCGTCACCTGGCTGGTGTCGGTGCTGGACGGCTCGCCGGCCGCAGCGGATGAAAAAGCCAAGTTCGACGCCCAATACGTGCGGGCGATGACAGGCATCGGCGCCAGTGGCGCCAGCAAACATTAAATGCCATCATCATTGACATGCCGCGCGCCTTGCCGCGCGCGGCAATAACACTAAAGACTCTGGAGAAACGCATGTCCACGCTAGATTCCATTCTCAAGGAAACCCGCAGCTTCGCCCCGTCGGAAGACTTCCGCCACAAGGCCGCCATCAGCGGCATGGAGGCCTACAACGCCCTGTGCGAGCAGGCGGATGACCATTACCTGTCGTTCTGGGGGGAACTGGCGCGTGAACGCATCACCTGGAAAAAGCCTTTCTCGAGAGTGCTGGACGACAGCAACGCCCCGTTCTTCAAATGGTTCGACGACGGCGTGCTCAACGTTTCCTACAACTGCCTGGACCGCCATCTGGCCACCGACGCCAACAAGATCGCCATCATCTTCGAGGCCGACGACGGCGAAGTGACCCGCGTCACCTACGCCGAACTGCATCGCCGCGTCTGCCAGTTCGCCAACGGCCTGAAAAGCCTGGGGGTGAAAAAGGGCGACCGGGTGGTGGTGTACATGCCGATGGGCATTGAGGCGGTGGTGACGATGCAGGCCTGCGCCCGCATCGGCGCCATCCACTCGGTGGTGTTCGGCGGCTTCTCCGCCGGCGCGGTGCGCGACCGCATCCAGGACGCCGGCGCCACCTTGGTGGTCACTGCCAATGAAGGCATGCGCGGCGGCAAGAGCGTGGCGCTGAAGGCCACCGTGGACGAGGCGCTGGCGCTGGAAGGCGCCGAGTCGGTGAAGAACGTGGTGGTGTATCAGCGCACCAATGGCGGCGCCAACTGGGTGGACGGCCGCGACGTGTGGTGGCACAAACTGACCGAGGGCCAGAGCGAAGCCTGCGAACCGGAATGGATGAGCGCCGAGGATCCGCTGTTCATCCTTTACACCTCCGGCTCCACCGGCAAGCCCAAGGGCATCCAGCACAGCAGCGCCGGCTACCTGCTGGGCGCGATCAACAGCTTCCGCTGGGTGTTCGACTACAAGCCCAACGACGTCTACTGGTGCACCGCCGACGTAGGCTGGATCACCGGCCACAGCTATGTCTGCTACGGCCCGCTGGGCAACGGCGCCACCCAGCTGATCTTCGAGGGCGTGCCCACTTATCCGGACGCCGGCCGCTTCTGGCGCATGATAGAAAAACACAAGGTATCCATCTTCTACACCGCGCCCACCGCCATCCGCTCGCTGATCAAGCTGGGCTCCGACCTGCCCAAACAGTTCGACCTGTCCAGCTTGCGCGTGCTGGGCACCGTCGGCGAGCCGATCAACCCAGAAGCCTGGATGTGGTATTACGAAGTGGTGGGCGGCAGCCGCTGCCCGATCGTCGACACCTGGTGGCAAACCGAAACCGGCTCGGCGATGATCGCGCCGCTGCCGGGCGCGGTGCCGACCAAGCCGGGCTCCTGCACCCTGCCCTTGCCCGGCATCATCGCCGACATCGTCGACGAATCCGGCGCCCAGGTGGAGCCCGGACGCGGCGGCTTCCTGGTGATCAAGCGCCCCTTCCCCAGCCTGGTGCGCACCATCTGGAACGACCCGGACCGCTTCAAGAAAACCTACTTCCCGGACGAATTCAACGGCCGCTACTACCTGGCCGGCGATTCCGCCAACCGCGACGGGAACGGCTACTTCTGGATCATGGGCCGCATCGACGACGTGCTGAACGTATCCGGCCACCGGCTGGGCACCATGGAGATAGAATCAGCGCTGGTGTCCAACCCGCTGGTGGCCGAAGCCGCGGTGGTAGGCAAGCCGCATGACGTCAAGGGCGAGGCCGTGGTGGCCTTCGTGGTGCTGAAAGGCGCGCGGCCGGAAGGCGACGCCGCCAAAATCGTGGCGGCGGAACTGAAAAACTGGGTGGCGCACGAAATCGGCAAGATCGCCCAGCCCGACGACATCCGCTTCGGCGAGAACCTGCCCAAGACCCGCTCCGGCAAGATCATGCGCCGCCTGTTGCGCTCCATCGCCAAGGGCGAGGAAATCACCCAGGACGTCTCCACGCTGGAAAACCCGCAAATCCTGGCCCAGCTGCAACGGCTGCTGTAAGTCCATCCAGTCAAGCCGGGGCCGTCAAGCGGCCCCGGCTTTTTTCATCGCGCCCCATCGCGCGGCGCGGCCCCGTCCCTACTATCCGGCATGAGATTGTGCGAAACTCGTCCGGCATAGCCCTGCAGCGCCTCGCCGGCCAAATCTGCCCATTTAGCACTGCGGAACATAAATAAACAGCGTTACCAAGAGTTTTCATGATGAAAAAAAGACTGGCCATCCCATCGCTGGCAAAACATCCGTTGCTGAACGCCTGCCTGGCCGCCTGCTTCCTCTTCGCGGCTCACGCCCATGCCGACGAAGGCGGGATGAGTTTCTGGCAACCCGGCCAAATCGGCACCTTCGCCGCGGTGCCGAACGATCCCGGCCTGTCATGGTCGTTCAGCGCCTACCATGCCGACGCCAACTCGGAGAAAACCCGCAAGAGCCTGCGCGGCCGCACCACGGACTCGCAACTGAGCACGCCGAACGACCTGCTGTTCATTTCACCCACCTACACCTTCGCCACGCCGGTCGCCGGCGCGCAAGCCGCCGTGTCGCTGACCGGGCTCTACGGCCGCGCCGAGGTCTATACCCAGACCAACACCACCAATGCGCGCGGCAAGCCCCGCAGTCAAAGCAGCGACGACTCGCGCGACGGCATCGGCGACCTTTACCCGATGGCGACGCTGAAATGGAACCGGGCAAATCACAATTACCTGGCCTATGCCACCGTGGGCATCCCGGTCGGCGCCTATGATCCGAACCGGGACGCCAATTTGGGCAGCAATCACTGGTCGTACGATGCCGGCGGCGGCTACACCTATCTGAACACCCAATCCGGCACCGAATTCTCCGCGGTGCTGGGCCTCACCCTCAACCAGAAGAACCCTGACACCGACTACCGCAACGGAGCCGACGTCCACCTCGACGTCTCGCTGTCGCAGTTCCTCAACGAAGACTTCCATATCGGCCTGGTCGGCTATGCCTACCACCAGTTGAGCAACGACGACGCCCCCGGCATCGGCAACAAGAACCTGAAATCGCAGGTGGCCGCTCTGGGGCCGCAAGTGGGTTATTTCTTCCCGGTGGGCAAGAAGAAGTGGTACGTCAACCTGAAGGCCTACGACGAATTCGACGCCAAGAACCGCACCTCCGGCTGGAACGCCTGGCTGACGCTGTTCGTGCCGATGTGAACCCGGCGGGACGCGGCATCCGGCATGACCTCGCTCAGTCCCGCCCGCCCGGCGAAATGCGCCCCACCCGGTAAAGCAGGGCGCCAGATGAAGGCATAGCCGCCGGCAACCCCCTCAGCAACAGCAGCCGCGTCAGCGCCCAGCCCGCCGGATCAAACCCCGCCACCGCCGCCAGCACATCCGGCGCGGCCAGTTGCCGGCGGCGCCAGTCGGCCTGGATCGCCCGTTCGGACTCCAGCGCCAGCCCGGCGTCCAGCGGCAGGCGCTCCACCATGGCAAAGCGGGCTGCAGGCACGTCCTCTCGCCACTCCCCGCACCAGGCCAGGCCGCCCTCCACCGCCGGCCGGCCAAAGGCCTCGCACAAACCGGCGAAACCCGGCCCGGAGAGAAAGTCGCGCATGCCTTCCGCCCGCCGCCATAAATAGAACGGCGCATAGCTATTGCTGGCGGATCGGGTTTCCTCATCGCCCTTGGCGCCATACAGATAGGCCTTGAACGCCAGCCCCGGCAGGCCGTCGGTAAGATGGCCGCGCTCAGCGATGCGCTTTTCTATGGCCGACATGGCGTAATCGGCCGGCAGCTGGATCTGGTAGCGCATGGTCAGCATGGCCGCAATTCCTGCGCGCTCAATGTCGAGGCCTGACGGCCATGGCTGAACGACCAGTTCTCCATCTCGCCGTCGGACACCACCACCAGCAGATCGGCCGGCGCCAGACCGGGCGACTCGGCCAGGATCGCCGCCATCCGCGCAAACAGCGCGGCCTTGGCTTCGCCGGTGCGCGGCCTGCCGGTCTGGATGGCCACCAGCGCGAAATCGTCCGAGCGCGGGCCGCCGCCGTAATCGCGGTCGAAGATCAATTCACCCGGCTCATGCTGATGGATGATCTGAAATCGATCGGCCTGCGGCACCGCGAAGCACTCCACCATCGCCTGGTGGACGCCGTCGGCCAGCGCGCGGAGATATTCCGGCGACTTGCCTTTCAATAGGGAAATCCGGGCATAAGGCATATTGCTCTCCTCAGTTCTGTTCCAGGGTTTGCAAGGCGGCGTCGAGCGGCGACAGTGCGGCGGCGGCCGGCCAGCCGGCGTAGAAAGCCAGATGAGTCAGCGTCTCCGCCGGTTCGTCCCGCGTCAAGCCGTTATCCAGGCCGCGGCTCAATGGCGATCTGGCTGCGCTCGCGCCGACTGAGGCCGGGCCGCAGCCAGACGTCGTCAAACAAGGCCTGCTGCGATAACTCCGCCAGCTTGGGCGTCAGCCTGGGCAGGGCTTCGGTGATGGAAAACATCGTGGGCTCCTGAAGAGTGGATCTGCCCTTGCACTGTAATCCGGCGCAACCATCCTGAAAATCAGATATATTTTCATTAATAATTCCAAAAATCAGGACGATAATCATGCGGCGCACCCTACTGGATCTGGATGTGCTGGCCAGCCTAGCCAGCGGCATGGAACTGGGCAGCTTCGCCCGCGCGGCGGACAAGCTGGGACGCTCCAGTTCGGCCGTCAGCGCCCAGATGAAGAAGCTGGAAGAGCAAGCCGGCGTGGCCATCCTGCAAAAGAGCGGCCGCGGCTTGCAGCTGACGCCGGCCGGCGAGGTCCTGCTGTCCTACGCCCGCAGGCTGCTGGAATTGAACGACGAGGCGGTGCTGGCGGTGCGCGGCACCGCGCTGGCGGGCAGCGTGCGGCTGGGTCTGGCCGAAGACTTCGGCGAGAACCTGCTGCCGGAAACGCTGGGCCGCTTCGCTCGCGCCTACCCTGACGTGCACGTGGAGGTGAGAGTGGGCCGCAGCCTGGACCTGGGGCAGGCGCTGCAAAACGGCCAGCTGGATCTGGCCCTGCTATGGATCGATGGGACGGCATGGCCGCATCAGGACAGGCTGGGTCAGGCGCAATTGCACTGGATAGGTACAAAAGAGACGCCCGCCAGAATGGATGGACGGCCGCTGCCATTGATCCTGTTCGACGCGCCCTGCCTGGTGCGGCGACTGGTCTTCGACGCGCTGGACCAGGCCGGCCTCCCCTGGCGAATCGCGGTCAGCGGCAGCAGCCTGGCCGGCTTGTGGTCCGCAGTGCGCGGCGGCCTGGGCCTCAGCGTGCGCTCGACGCTTGGGCTGCCGCCGGATCTGCGCGCGCTGGCTCCGAACGAATGCGGCTTGCCGCCGCTGCCACGGCTGGAGCTGGCGCTGCAGCGGGCGCAGACGCCCCTGCCCGCGGCGGCGGAGCAGTTGCGCCGCATCCTGCTGGACAAGCTGGAGGCGCGGCTGCTGGCGGCCGCTTGAGGCCGCACGCATGACATTCCCGCGCCCCGCCGCAGACCGGGTGTTGAAGGGAAAGCGGCTAGCGACGATAATTAACGGTTTTTCAAATGGAATCCGCCAGCATGCCCGTGATCACCCTAGTCGAACGGATCGACGCCCTCCTGCCCCAGACCCAGTGCGGTCAGTGCGGCCACGCCGGCTGTCGTCCGTACGCCGAGGCGCTGGCGGAGGGCCGCGATCCCATCAACCGCTGCCCGCCGGGCGGCGAAGATGGCATCCGGGCGCTAGCGGAGTTGCTGCGGCAGCCGGCCATTCCGTTTGCGCCGGACGCGCCCCAGCCCAAGCCGCGCGCATTGGCCTATATCCGCGAAGACAGCTGCATAGGCTGTACGCTGTGCATCCAGGCCTGTCCGGTGGATGCCATCGTCGGCGCCGCCAAGCAGATGCACACCGTGATAGCGGCGGAATGCACCGGCTGCGAACTGTGCCTGGCGCCCTGTCCAGTGGACTGCATCGACATGGCGCCGGTGGCCGACCCGGCCGACGACAAACGCGAGCGCGTGATGGCGCGCGCCGGCCAGGCGCGCATGCGCTACCAGCGGCGCCAGACGCGCCAGGCGCGAGAGCAAGCCGACAAAGCCCGTCGCCTGGCCGAGCGCGCCGCCGTTGCCGCCCCGGCTGCCGCCACAGCTCCCGGCCACCAGCCCGCCGCCGCCCAGCCGGCGGCCGAAGCCGAGGACAAGAATGAACTGATACGCCGCGCGATGGAGCGGGCCAAGCAGCAGGCCGCCAGCGCGCCGCCCGCGCTTGCCGCCAACGACAAGATGGCGCTGATACGCGCCGCCATGGAGCGCGCCGCCGCCATGCGCGCCGAACAGGATCAAGCAGACAAGGACAAGAAGTGAACGCCGCCAAACGCAAAGAGATTTTCCAGCGCCTGCGCGACGCCAATCCGCACCCCGCCACCGAACTGGAGTACAGCTCGCCGTTCGAACTGCTGATTTCGGTGCTGCTGTCGGCCCAGGCCACCGACGTCGGCGTCAACAAGGCCACCCGCCGGCTGTATCCGGTGGCCAACACCCCCGCCGCGATGCTGGCGCTGGGCGAGGAAAGCCTGTCCGACTTCATCAAGACCATAGGCCTCTACCGCACCAAGGCGAAGAACGTGATCGCCACCTGTCATCTGCTGCTGGAAAAGCACGGCGGCGAAGTGCCGCAAACGCGCGAGGCGCTGGAGGCGCTGCCTGGGGTGGGCCGCAAAACCGCCAACGTGGTGCTCAACACCGCCTTCGGCCAGCCCACCATCGCCGTGGACACCCACATCTTCCGCGTGTCCAACCGCACCCGGATCGCGCCGGGCAAGGATGTGCGCGAGGTGGAGAACAAACTGGAAAAGTTCGTCCCGTCCGAATTCAAGGTGGATGCCCACCACTGGCTGATCCTGCTTGGCCGCTATGTTTGCAAGGCTCGCAAGCCGGAATGCCAGCGCTGCATCATCGCCGACCTCTGCGAATATCCGGCAAAACCGTTATGATAAAAGCGGAGCGGGAACCGCAGCGCCGATGACAAAGCCGGAATTGCAAAAACTCCGCCACGCCCCCATCTGATGCCAGATGGTCAGACTAAAAGGATTGCCTGTGACTACGAATCTCCGAATCATGGCCGGCGCTCTGCTCGCAGCGTCGTTACTGTCCGGCTGTGACAGGATCGAGCAATTCGTCAAAGGCAGCAGCCAGCCCGCCCCCGTCGCCATACCCGCCCAGCAGGATGGCCGCGTGGCCATGTTGCTGCCGGACTTCACCCAGTTGGTCAGCCGCGATGGCCCGGCGGTGGTCAATATCCAGACCACCCGCGAAAACGCCGCGCCGCAGCAAAGCAGCAATATGCCCTTCCCGGTGCCGGAAGACGACCCGCTGTACGACTTCTTCCGCCGCTTCATGCCCAACCAGCCGCAGCAGCAGGAGCAGACGCCGGAGGAAAGCATTTCCTACGGTTCCGGCTTCATCATCAGCAGCGACGGCTTTGTCCTGACCAACGCCCACGTGGTGGCCGACGGCGGCCAGATCCGCGTGATGCTGACCGACAAACGCGAACTGCGTGCCAAGCTGGTGGGCCTGGACAAGCGTAGCGACGTGGCCCTGCTGAAGGTGGAAGCCGCCGACCTGCCGGTGGCCAAGATAGGCAACCCCGCCGACCTGAAGGTAGGCGAGTGGGTGGCCGCCATCGGCGCGCCGTTCGGCTTCGACAACACCGTCACCGCCGGCATCGTCTCGGCCAAGGGCCGCAGCCTGCCGGACGAAACCCTGGTGCCCTTCATCCAGACCGATGTGGCGATCAACCCCGGCAACTCCGGCGGCCCGCTGTTCAATCTGCGGGGCGAAGTGGTCGGCATCAACTCGCAGATTTACAGCCGTTCCGGCGGCTTCATGGGCATCTCCTTCGCCATCCCGATCGACCTGGCAATGCAGGTGGTGGACCAGTTGAAGACCAAGGGCAAGGTCAGCCGCGGCCAGCTGGGCATCAACATCCAGGAAGTGACGCAGGAGCTGGCGCAATCGTTCGGCCTGCCGCGCCCGGCCGGCGCGCTGGTGGTGCGGGTAGATCCGAAAGGTCCGGCGGCCAAGGCCGGCCTGCAGCCCGGCGACATCATCCTCAAGCTCAACACCCAGGCGATAGACAGCTCCAAGGACCTGCCGATGCTGGTGGGCGCGCTGGGACCGGGCACCAAGATCAAGCTGCTGGTCTGGCGCAAGGGTTTTGAAAAGACGCTGGAAGCCACGCTGGTGGAACAGGCCCCGGATGCCGGCAACCCGACCAAGCCCGCCAACGACACCGTGCCGCAAGGCTACCAGTTCGGCAAGCTGGGCCTGACGCTGTCCGAGCTGACGCCGGAGCAGCGCGCCGACCTGGGCATACACGGCGGCCTGCTGATCCAGAAGGCGCAGGGTCCGGCGGCCCGCTCCGGCCTGCAGCCCGGCGACATCATCATGGGCCTCAACCAGAGCGACATCACCAGCATCAACGCCTTCGAAAAAGCGCTGTCCGGCGCCGGCGGCCATGCCGCGCTGCTGGTGAAGCGCGGCGAATCGGTGCTGTTCATCGCGCTGCGCACCGACTAAGCCGCGCCGTCCGCCCCTGGCGCAAGCAAACGCCGTCCGCGTCCCAGCGGGCGGCATTTTTGCTTTTTCCCGCCCCCTGCGCGCAGCCATATTCGCCACAGCGTCCAGTCGGATAGCCGACAACCAGTCCCGCCAATAGCACCCGCCGTCCCGGCTCCGGGTTATGGCAAGCCTGCCGCCTGTCATGACATATGGGAGTATAAACTTCCGACAACGCCCCCTGCGCAGACACGGCCGGCTTCCATCCGGCACAGCGCGCCTCATCGCGACGGGACGGCCGCCATCGCATCCGGCGCGCAGCCCAGGCTGCCGCCAAATTGAAACCACCGGACACGCTCGCCACAATATGACAACTCTCGCCATCCATCCGTCCCTGCTCCCCTCGCTGGGCATCGCCGCGCTGGTTGTCTGGCGACTGTACTCGCGCATACGCCGCATGGTGGGGCGGCAACGGCTGTCGCCCGTCCGTCCGTGGCTGACCGTGGCCGTCTTTCCCATCTTGCTCGTTTATCTGGCGCAGGCATCGCTGGGACAGCCGGAAAAATTGCTGATGCTGCTGGCAGGCGCGGTCATCGGCACGCGGTTGGGCCGCTACGGAATACGGTTGACGAAGTTCGAGGCCTCGGAGCAAGGCCGCTTTTACACGCCCAGCGCACACCTGGGCATTGCGCTGTCGCTGCTGTTCATCGGCCGCATCGTCTACCGCCTGGCCGGGCTCTACCTGTCCGGCGGCTCGCTCTCCTCGCCGCCCTCGGGCTTCATCGCCCACCCGGTCACCTTGCTGATCTTCGCCACCTTGGCCGGCTACTACGTCTCCTACGCCGTCGGCCTGCTGCGCTGGGCGCGCTCGCTGGCCAAGGCCTGAACCGCGCCGCCCCCGCGCTGCAGATGAAAAAAGCGAAACCGCCATCGGTCTCGCCTTTTTCACATCTGCCGGCCGATGGCCGGAGAAAGAGATCACGCCGGATTATGCAGCAGCGAATTGCGCCGCGAGTAGCCGAAGTACACCACCAGACCGATCACCAGCCAGGCGGCGAAGCAGGTCCAGGTGAGCAGCGACAGCTGGGTCATCAGAAACCCGCAGCACAAGATCGCCAGCGCCGGGATGGTCGGCACCGCCGGGCAGACGAACTTGCGCGGCAGGTTCGGTTCGCGTTTCCTCAGCACGATCACCGACAGCGCGATCAGCGAGAAGGCGGCCAGCGTCCCGATGTTGACCAGCTCAGCCAGCGTGTGCAGCGGCACGAAACCGGCCAACAGCGCGATGATGGAGCCGATCAGCCAGGTAGCCTTGTACGGCGTGCCATACTTGGGATTTACCTCGGAGAAGATCTTGGGCAGCAGGCCGTCGCGCGACATCGCCAGCAGGATGCGGGTCTGGCCATAGGTCATCACCAGGATCACCGTCATCATGCCCAGGATGGCGCCCAGGTCGACGAAGCCGGCGAACCAGTCCAGCTTGGCGACCTGCAGCGCAAGCGATACTGGATGGTCGACCCCGGCGAACTGCATATAGGGCACGATGCCGGTCATGATGGCGGCCACCACCACGTACAGGATGGAACATACCGCCAGCGACCAGATCACCCCGCGCGGGATGTCCTTGGCCGGGTTCTTCACTTCTTCCGCCGCGCAGGTGACGGCGTCGAAGCCGATGAAGCTGAAGAACACGATGGCGGCGCCGTGGAACACGCCGGAGAAGCCGAACGGCAGCGCCGGCTGCCAGTTGACCGGCTTGACGTGCCACACGCCGATGGCGATGAACAGCAGCACCACCGCCACCTTGATCAGCACCACGATATTGTTGACGCGCTTGGATTCCTTGATGCCGAAGGCCAACAGCGCGGTGATGATCATCGCGATGCAGAAGGCTGGCAGGTTGAACAGGGTATCCTTGCCCGGCACCGAGCCGGCGGCGGCGGTCAGCGCCTGCGGCAGCTTGACGCCGAAGCCGGACAACAGGCTTTGGAAGTAGCCGGACCAGCCGACCGACACCGCCGAAGAGGCCAGCAGGTATTCCAGCAGCAGGTCCCAGCCTATGATCCAGGCGATCAGCTCGCCCAGCGTGGCGTAGGCATAGGTGTAGGTGGAGCCGGAAATCGGCAGCATCGAGGCGAATTCGGCGTAGCACATGGCGGCGAAGCCGCAGGCGAAGGCGCTGATCACAAACGACAGCACCAGGCCGGGGCCGGCGATGGTCGCGCCGGTGCCGGTGAGCACGAAGATGCCGGTGCCGATGATGGCGCCGATGCCCAACATGGTAAGGTCAAACGCGGAGAGCTCTTTTCGCAGCCCGCGCGAAGTCTGAGCGGTTTCCAGCATGCCCTGGACGCTCTTCTTGCGCATCAAACTCATTGTCTACTATCCCGTATGTCGCCGATACCGGCCCGCTCGCGGCAACGCGTGGCTGCATAGGGCGGAAACGACGAGACGCCCGCTGTCCAGGCGGGCGCCTCATGCACGGATTCGGCTGTTGTGATCTGATTTGTCCCTCCGCCGCTGCCCCGTCGTTTGCAGGTCATGTCAGCGAAGGTTTCCGATAGTACAGCAGGACGCCATGGCGACAATACGGGAAATCCGCAATGGCTTACAACCTAAAAATCATTAGTCATAACCAAGACTTCTTACGGAAGTGGCATCCTGTCCAGCAAGCGGCGCGCCGCCTGCTCCAGCCGTTGCCGCCGGTTGTCGCCCTCCCCCAGCCGCTCCCGCCCCTGCCAGAACACCGCGCCATCAGCCGTCTTCACCGTCAAGGCCAGCGCCGGCCAGCTTTCCAGCCGGTACGGCGGCTGTCCCCAATAGCCGTCGTAGCGCCAGTCCATCGGCTGCGCCACCCATTGCTGATCCGTCTCCTCAGTGAAACATAGCCGCCAAGCCGGCGCCGCGCCCTCCTCCAGCCCGCGCAAGGACAAGCGCGTCGCCAGCCAGTCATGCCAACTGTCGGCGGCGTCCGCCGCCGGCAGGCACTCCAGCTTGACGCCGAACAACGTCGGCGCCGCCACGACGGGTTCAGCCCGCATCCCGCCGCTCAGCCCCAGCAGCACCGCCCCGCAAACCAATAAGTGCTTTCTCATTGCCGACTCCGGTAAACAGCCCATCCATTACAGACCAGCCACCGGCGCCAAAGTGCCGCCCCGGAGAACATCCAGCGGGCGGCGCAGCCTACCACCAGGCCTCGATCTGCACGCCGAAAGTGTTGGCGCGGGTCTTGCCGCCCACCGCGAAGGTGGTGAGATTGGCTTGGGCGGCGGCGCTGTTCCAGTCGTAGCGGCTGGCGTACAGGCGAAGCTCCGGCCGCGACCAGAAATCGGCATTCGGCGAGAAGGCCAGCGCCAGCGTGGCCTTGTTCAAGCGCTGCAGCGGCTGATTGTCGATGTCGCGGCTGGTCAGGCCCACTTCGGTCAGCAGCTTGACGTTGGCGGCCAGGCCGTAGGACAAGCGCCCGCCGAATGTCGCGTCGCGGTAGCGGGCCGCGTTGTCCGGCGCCGTGGTCTGCCAGCCCAGCACCGCCTGGCCTCCGAAGCGGCCGCGCTGCCAGTCCAGCGCCTCGGCGATGCGGTTTTGCCGCGCGCCGGCCTGCGCCGCGCCCTCGCTGTCCAGATTGTAGAACTCGCCGGACAGCGAGGCGTGGCCGCTGGACGTTTGCAGGAACAAGGAATGGTTGACGCCCTGGGCCAGAAAATCTTTCTGGTTGTGCAACAAGCCCAGCGCCGCCCCAGGCTTGCCGATGGCGAAGTCGCCGCTCACCGCGGCGCCGGTCAGCGTCAGCTTGCCGCCGGGATTGGTCGCTATGCCGGTCAGCTGGAAGTTTGCGCGGCGCGCGTTGTTGGGCACGGCGTTGTTGTTGGCGTAGCTGCCCGACGAGTACACCGCCAGATTGAGCTTCGCCTTGCCGACGGCGACGCCGTCCACGCCGGCGCCGTAGTTGTCGCCGTCCTGCATCAGCCAATTGTCCAGGATATGGATGTCCTGAATGCGGTGGTAGCGCTGGCCGGCCCATAGCGTCAGGCTGGGCGCGAACTCCAGAGCGCTGATGTAGCCGTAGATCTGCGAGGCGCCGGCCTTGCCGTTGTAGATGGTGGGCATCACGTAGGCGCCCCAGCTCACGCCATTGCTTAGCGTCCATTTCCTGCCTACGCCGAACTCAATATAAGTGTCGCCCTCGTTGCCCAGGCGGAAATGCTGCAGGTCGCCGCCCAGCTGGTACTGGCCCTTGGGCTGGCCATCGGAGCTGGAATAGAAGCCGCTGCGCAGGTAGCCATCAAACTGCCATCCCATATCCTGCAAGGCCTTGGCCATCGCCGCGCTCAATGGCTCGGCGCCAGGCGCCGGCGCGTCGTCCGCCCATGCCGGCAAGGCCAATGCCGAGCGCAACGCGCAAGCCAGCCGGATCCATCGTTTCGTCCTCATCTTCGTCTCCTGGTTCTTGGTGTTGTCTTGCCTTGCCTGGGCGCGGGCAAGGCTCCGCCCTGCCGGCGCTCGGGCTGGCATGGCGGGTCGGGCTCAAGGATGGAGTCAGCGGGCCGGCGGCGCCGCGCGGTACAGCAAGGAATGCCAGGGCCGCAACTGGCCGTCACTGGACGGCGGATAGTTGGACAGCAACAGCTCAAGCCGCCAGCCGGACGGAACCGTTCCCTCCTGCAGGCGGTAGCGCACGCTGTCGTCGCCGAAGTGGCTGACCACGATCAGCATCTCGTCGCGGGCGGCGCGGGCGTACACCCACAGGCTGGGATGCTCCGGCGTCAGGCAGCGGTAGTCGCCGTCGGCGAATGCCGGGTACTGTTTGCGCAGCGCAATCAGCGCGCGGTAGTGGTGCAGCACCGAATCCCTGTCGCCGATGGCGGCGGCCACATTGACCATGCCCGCGTCCGGCGCCACGCCTATCCACGGCTCGGCCGCGCTGAAGCCGGCGTTGGCGCTGTCGTCCCACTGCATGGGCGTGCGGGCGTTGTCGCGCGAGCGCCGGCGTATCACTTCCATCGCCTCGGCGTCGGCATAGCCCTCCGCCAGCAGCTGGCGATAGGCGTTCAGGCTTTCCACGTCGCGCAATTGGCCGATGTCGGCGAAGCCGGGATTGGCCATGCCTATCTCCTCGCCCTGGTAGATATAGGGCGTGCCCTGCAGTCCATGCAGCGCGGTGGCCAGCATCTTGGCGGACTCAGTGCGCCAGCGGCCATCGTCGCCGAAACGGGACAGCGCGCGCGGCTGGTCGTGGTTGCACCAGAACAGCGCGTTCCAGCCGCCGCCCGCGTGCATGCCCTGCTGCCAGTCGGACAGGATGCGCTTGAAGGCGATGAAGTCCAGCTCGCCCAGCCGCCACTTCCGGCCGTCCGGGTAGTCCGCTTTCAGATGGTGGAAGTTGAAGGTCATCGCCAGCTCGCGCCGGTCCGGCCGCGAGTAATCGACGCAATGCGCCAGCGAGGTGGACGACATCTCCCCCACCGTCAACAGCTCATGCCCGGCAAACACTTCGCGGTGCATTTCCTGCAGGTATTCGTGCACGCGCGGGCCGTCGGTATAGAAGTGGCGGCCGTCGCTGTCGTCCTCGGAAAAGGCCGGGTCCTTGGAAATCAGGTTGATCACGTCCAGCCGGAAGCCGGCCACGCCCTTGTCGCGCCAGAAACGCATCATTTCGAACACCGCCTGGCGCACGCGCGGGTTGTCCCAGTTGAGGTCGGCCTGGGTCTTGTCGAACAGGTGCAGATAGTACTGGCCGCTATGCGCATCGTACTCCCAGGCGCTGCCGCCGAACTTGGATTGCCAGTTGTTGGGCGCGTCGCGCCAGATGTAGAAGTCGCGGTAGGGATTGTCGCGCCCCTGCCGCGCCTGGCGGAACCATTCATGCTCGGTGGACGTGTGGTTGACCACGATGTCCAGCATGATGCCCATGCCCAGCCGCCGCGCCTCGGCCAGCAGCAGCTCGAAGTCCGCCATGCTGCCGTAGGCCGGATCGATGCTGTAGTAGTCGCTGACGTCGTAGCCGTTGTCGTGCTGCGGCGAGCGGTAGAACGGCGTCAGCCACAGATAGTCCACGCCCAGCCAGGCCAGGTAGTCCAGCCGGTCCGCCACGCCCAAGAGGTCGCCGGTGGGGCCATTGCGGTGGCTGCTGAAGCTCTTGGGATAGATCTGGTACACCACCGCCTGCTTCATGTCCTTACGCATGACGGGCCGCCTCCTGCCCGGCGGCGGCCAGCTGGCGGCGCGCCAGCAGCCAGGTCAGGCCGAATGGGACGACCAGCGCCACCAGAGTGCCGGCCAGGAACAGCGGGATATGCTGCGGAATGATGGAAATGAAGGCCGGCAACCCTCCCACGCCGATGGCGGACGCCTTCACCTGGCCGGCGGTGATCAGCATCGCGGCGCAGGCCGACCCGGCCAGCGCGGCGTAGAAGGGCAGCTTGTAGCGCAGATTGACGCCGAACATCGCCGGCTCGGTGATGCCGAAGAAGGCAGAGACGGCCGAGGTGGAAGCCATGCTCTTCTCGTTGGCGCTGTTGGCCAGCCAGAACATCGCCAGCGCCGCGCTGCCCTGGGCGATATTGGACAAGGCTATCATCGGCCAGATGAAGGTGCCGCCCTGGTTGGCGATCAGTTGCAGGTCCACCGCGATGAACATGTGGTGCATGCCGGTCAGCACCAGCGGCGCGTACAGCGCGCCGAACAGCAGCGCGCCCAGCCACGGCGCCAGATTGAACACATACACCAGCGCGTCGGTGACGGCGATGCCCAGGTGGCGCGCCAGCGGGCCTATCACCGCCAGCGCCAGCACGCCGCTGACCACGATGGTGGCGATGGGCACCATCAAGAGTTGCGCCGCGTTGGGCACCCGCGGCCGCAGCCATTGCTCCACCCGGCACATCACCCAGGTGGCGGCCAGGATGGGCAGGATCTGGCCCTGGTAGCCCACCTTCTCTATCTTCAAGCCGAAGATGTCGAAGTAAGGCAGCGCGGCGCCGTCCAGCCCGGCCGCCGCCTTGCCGTAGTTCCAAGCGTTGAGCAAATCCGGATGCACCAGCAGCAGCCCCAGCACGATGCCCAGGATTTCGCTGCCGCCGAAGCGCTTGGCGGCCGACCAGCCCACCAGCGCCGGCAGGAACACGAAGGAAGTGTTGGCCATCATATTGATCAGCCCCCACAGCCCGGACAGGCCCGGATAGGCGTCCAGCAGGCTCTGGTTCGCCAGGAACATGCCCTTGGCGCCCAGCAGATTGTTCACCCCCATCAGCAGGCCCGCGACGATGATGGCCGGCAGTATCGGCATGAACACGTCGGAAAACACCTTCACCAGCTGCTGCAGCCGGTTCTGCCGCTGATCGCCGCTGGCCTTGACGTCGGCGATGGTGGCGCGGGCGATGCCGGCCTGGCTCACCAGCTCGGCGTAGACGCGGTCGACGTCGCCGGAGCCGATGACGATCTGGAACACCCCGGCGTTGCTGAACTGCCCCTTCACCAGCGCCACCTGGCGCAAATCCTGCTGCCGCACCAGGCTTTCGTCCTTCAACGAGATGCGCAGCCGGGTGATGCAATGGGCGGCCTGGCGGATATTGTCCGCCCCGCCGATGTTTTCCAGTATTTGCGCGGCAATCCGCCGATAGTCGTGGCTCATCGTCTCTCCCTGTTCCTGCGCGGCGCGGGCCGGCCTTGCCGACACCATGCCGCAAACCCGCCTGGGTGCGGCGGCTGTTTTGGTGGCAACTGTCGGGAAATTAACTCGTACATACCAGTTGGTCAATACTCGTACATACGAGTTAGCCAAATATCAAGTCGACTGCCGGTATTTCGCAACAGTACAAAAAGGAGCAGCCCGGGCAGATGGCTCTGCGCCGGGCCGTTAGGCGAGTAGAAAGGGTAGACAAGGGCGCAATACTCCCACATTCGAATCGTTGGCCGTCAGCCGCCCATCCCCCTTCGGCTGTTTTGTCGGAGTTTCTCGGGCCACGGGGGCCGTCTAGGGTTGCAAGGGAACTGTCCCGCCAGTTCCCTTACCCGTCCGGCGGGCGGAACCGCCAGCAAAATCATCGTCCGCGCGGCGGACTCAATATCGATAAAAGCCGAAAGGAGAATGCGGTCGCAAGGAAAGGCCCGCCCTCACCGCCGCGCGATATCGGTGAAGTAGAACTTGTCCAGCCTATGGCGCGACTCTGTGTATTCGAACAGCCGGCCGTCGTAGAGGTGGGTCAGGTTTTTGACCACGATCACGTGGTCCATGCCGTTCAGGTCCAGATAGCGGCGGTCGTCGTCGTTGCAGGGCTGGGCCTCGATGATGCGCTGCGCGTAGCTGATGGTCAGCCCCAGATCCTGCTCGATATAGTGGTAGATGGAGCCAGCGGCGATGTCTCCGGTCAGACCGGGAATCAGCTCGGCGACAAAATAGTTGATGTCCAGAATCACGTTTTCGCCGTCGATGTTGCGCACCCGCTTGATCTTGACCAGCGGTGCGCCTTCGGCCAGCCGCATGGCCTTGCTCAGCGCGGCGTCGGCCGCCACTTCCGCCAGTTCCACCACTTGCGATTCCACTTTGCGCCCCATGCGCTCGTTCATCTCCTGGAAGCTGACGATGCCGCTGAGCTGGAATTCGATATTGCCCGGCTTGAGCACGAACACGCCCTTGCCGTGTATCTTCTGCACATAGCCGCGCTCCTGCAGCATGTCCACCGCCTTGCGCACGGTGCCGCGGCTGGCCTCGTAGCTGAGCATCAGCTCGGACTCGGACGGAATCTTGTCATCCTGGACGAAGCGCTGGTTGTCGATGTCTGCGACGATGTCGGAATAGATCTGATGGTATTTGTTCATTGTTTTCATTCGCCCGGCCCCTGGCAGCCCCGTACCTTAGCAAGAGGCGGCGGCGGACTCAATCCCAATAACCCGGCGCGGCGTAGGCGGCACGCAGGTGCTCGACGAAGTGGCGCACCCGCGCCGGCAGCAGCCGCCGTTGCGGCACCACCGCGTACACCGGGTAGTCCGGCGACGAAAAGTCGTCCAGCACCGTCGCCAGCCGGCCTTCGGACAAGTCGTCCTTCACCTCCCACAAGGAACGCCAGGCCAGACCCAGTCCCTGCAGCGCCCAGTCGTGCAGCACCGCGCCGTCGTTGCACTCCAGGCTGCCAGACACTTTCAGGTTTACTGCCTGGCCATCGCGGACAAAACTCCAGCCGCGGCTCTGGCTTTCACCCAGCGACAGGCAGTTGTGCCGGGCCAGATCCTCCAGCGCGCGCGGCACGCCGCGCGAGGCCAGATAGGCCGGGGCCGCCACCACCACGCGGCGGTTTTCCGCCAGCCGCATCGCCACCAGCGCGGAGTCGGCCAGATCGGAAATGCGGATCGCGCAATCGATGCGGTCGCGCGACAGGTCCACCAGCCGGTCGGACAGGTCCAGCGTCACCTTCACCTCTGGATGCAGGCGCTGAAAGGCGGCGACATGCGGCGCCACGTGGCGGCGGCCGAAGCCGGCCGGCGCCGATAGCCGCAGGTGGCCGCGCGCCTTGCCGCTGCCGGACGCCACCGCCGCCTCAGCCTCTGACAAATCGGCCAGGATGCGCTGGCAATCCTCATAGAAGGTTTCGCCTTCCTGGGTCAGCGTCACCCGGCGAGTGGTGCGCGCCAACAGGCGCACGCCCAGCCTCCCCTCCAGCGCGTCCAGCCGCCGCCCCACCATGGCCGGCACCACGCCCTGCTGCCTGGCGGCGGCGGACAAGCTGCCCAGCGCCACCACCGCGACAAAGGTCTCCAGCTGTTTCAGCTCGCCCATTACTTACCTTAAAGTAAAAAATGTTATGCGTTTAATGTCATTTCTTTTTACTAGGCTGGCGAATAGACTGTCAAACATTGCATTGCAGCACATGGTCATTCCATCTTTCCACTCAGGAGCACGCGCATGGCAGTCACCCTTCCGCAGGGCGTGGAAGTCCTCGCCCCCATCACCCCGGCCTACAGCGAAATCCTCACCCCGCAGGCGCTGGAATTCGTCGCCAAACTGCACCGCCGCTTCGAGCAGACCCGCCGCGGGCTGCTGGCCGCGCGCGCGGCGCGCCAGGCCGAGCTCGACGCCGGCAAGCTGCCGGACTTTCTGCCGGAAACCGCCGCCGTGCGCGCCGGCGACTGGAAAATCGCCCCGCTGCCGGCCGACCTGCTGGACCGCCGCGTCGAAATCACCGGCCCGGTGGAGCGCAAGATGATGATCAACGCGCTCAACTCCGGCGCCAAGAGCTTCATGGCCGACTTTGAGGACTCCAACTGCCCCAGCTGGGACAATCAGATCGCCGGTCAGATCAACGTCCGCGACGCCTACCGCAAAACCATTTCCTACCTCAGCCCGGAAGGCAAGCCGTACCGGCTTAACGACAGCGTCGCCACCCTGCTGCTGCGTCCGCGCGGCTGGCACCTGATGGAAAAGCACGTCAAGGTGGACGGCGAAATCGTTTCCGGCGCGCTGTTCGACTTCGGCCTGTCCTTCTTCCACAACATCGAATTCCTGCGCGAGCAGGGCAGCGCCACCTATTACTACCTGCCCAAGATGGAAAGCCATCTGGAGGCGCGGCTGTGGAACGAGGTGTTCGTGTTCGCCCAGGACCAGTTGGCCATCCCGCAAGGCAGCATCAAGGCCACCGTGCTGATCGAGACCATCCTCGCAGCTTTCGAGATGGACGAAATCCTGTACGAACTGCGCGAGCACTCCGCCGGCCTCAACGCCGGCCGCTGGGACTACATCTTCAGCTGCATCAAGAAATTCCGGCAGAACCGCGACTTCTGCCTGGCCAACCGCGCCCAGATCACCATGACGGTGCCCTTCATGCGTTCCTACGCGCTATTGCTGCTGAAGACCTGCCACCAGCGCAACGCGCCGGCGATAGGCGGCATGGCGGCGCTGATCCCGATCAAGAACGACGCCGCCGCCAATGAGAAGGCGCTGGCCGGCGTCAAGGCCGACAAGGACCGCGACGCCACCGACGGCTACGACGGCGGCTGGGTGGCCCACCCGGGCCTGGTGCCCATCGCCAACGAGGCCTTCACCAGCGTGCTGGGCAAGGAACCCAACCAGATCTGCAAGCAGCGTCCGGACGTCAGCGTCAGCGCGGCCGACCTGCTCAACTTCCAGCCGGAAACGCCGATCACCGAGGCCGGCCTGGCGATGAACATCAACGTCGGCATCCAGTACCTGGGATCGTGGATATCGGGCAACGGCTGCGTGCCTATCCACAATCTGATGGAAGACGCCGCCACCGCCGAAATCTCGCGCTCGCAGATCTGGCAATGGCTGCGCAGCCCCAAGGGCGTGCTGGACGATGGCCGCAAGGTGACGCTGGAGCTGTTCCGCGAGCTGCAGGCCCGCGAGGTGGCCAAGCTGAAGGGCGAATACGGCGCCCGCTGGAGCAAGCAGTATGAAGACGCGGCGAAGATGTTCGACCTTTTGACCACCTCCGACGACTTCGTCGAGTTCCTCACCCTGCCAGGCTACGAATACATAGACTGAGGCAGCCGCGCCACACCCTGTCCGAACGGCCCTTTATCGGCCGTTCGGCATTTCCGCTCGGCCATTTTCACACTGCCGGCGCGGAACCAGCCCTTGCCAAGCGGATCGAAGCGGAGTCTACTTCCAGCCACACTTCGCCAAGGAGCCAAAATGAAAAAATCCCGCCTGAAGCCCATGCTTTTGTGCTGCCTGCTGACCACCGCCGCGCCGCTGGCCGCCGCAGAAGGTATCCAGCTCAACTTGTCGGCCAGCGCCCAGCGCGACATCGCCAACGACCAGATCAGCGCCACCCTGTATGTGCAACAAAGCAACAGCCAGGCCGCGGTGCTGGCCGACAGGCTGAACAAGGCCACCGCCAACGGCCTGGCCCAGGGCCGCGCCTACGGCCATGTGCAGCTGTCAAGCGGCAGCTACAGCACCTGGCCCAGCTATGACAAGAACGGCAAGATCACCGGCTGGCAGGGCCGCTCCGAAATCCAGCTCAAGAGCAAGGACTTCACCCAGGCCGCAGAGCTGATCGCCAAATTGCAACAGACAATGCTGCTGGAGGGCGTGCAGTTCGGCGTCTCCGACGAGGCCCGCCGCAACGCCGAACAGGGCATGATCCCCGAAGCCATCGCCAGCCTGAAAAACCAGGCGGAAGTGGCCGCGCGCGCGCTGGGCAAGAACGCCGTCAGCATCCAGCAGCTTGACATCGGCCAGCAGAACCATGGCTTCCGGCCTCCGGTGATGATGATGAAATCCGCGATGGCATCCGGCGAGGCCAATGTCAGCCAACCTGATCTGCAGCCGGGGCAAACCCAGCTGCAACTGCAGGTCAGCGGCAAGGTCGAACTCAAGTAAGGCTTTCAGCCCCGGCCGGCTTGCGCTAAAGTAAGCTCTGGTCGGCCCTAGGGCCGACGCCTCCCTCCGACTTCTCGCCATCGCCTCGAACATGAAACTGATCGCTTCTTTGACCAGCCCTTACGCCCGCAAGGTCCGCATCGTGCTGGCTGAAAAGAAAATCGACTGCCCGCTTGAGGAGGACACGCCCTGGAGCGAGGACAGCCGCGTCCCGGAATTCAACCCCCTGGGCAAGGTGCCGGCGCTGGAACTGGACGACGGTTCCACGCTGTACGACTCGCGCGTCATCGTCGAATACCTGGACAACAGCTCGCCGGTTTCGCGGCTGCTGCCGCAGGACAATCGCCAGCTGATAGGCACCCGGCGCTGGGAAGCGCTGGCCGACGGCATCATAGACGCGATGGTCGCCATCGTGCTGGAGCGCCGCCGCCCGCCGGAAAAGCAGATGGAGGAAGTGGTGGAACGCCAGCGCGGCAAGATCGTCCGCGGCTTGCAAACCCTGTCGCAGGATCTGGGGGAGAAACCATGGTGCACCAGCAACGGCTACAGCCTGGCCGACATCGCGGTGGGCTGCTGCCTGGGCTATCTGGACTTCCGCGCGCCGGAACTGGACTGGCGCGCCAGCCATCCCAACCTGGACGCGCTGCTGCAAAGGCTGTCCACCCGCCAGTCCTTCATCGACACCGAGCCGCCCGACGCCTGAGCCGCAGGCCGACGATAGAAAACGCCACCGCTTGCCGGTGGCGTTTTGCCTTGCGCCGGCCGGCTCAGATCAATCCGGCGGCGATATTGATCATCAGCGCCAGCACGGTGGCGTTGAAGAAGAAGGACAACACGCAATGCGCGGTGCCGGTGCGGCGCTGGCGGCTATCGGTGAAGCTGACGTCGGCGGTCTGGCCGGAGGTGCCTATGATGAAGGCGAAATAGAGGAAGTCGGCGTAATCCGGCAACCGGGTGCCGGGAAACTCCAGCCCGCCCGATCCGCCGCGCGCATGCTCGGCATAAAAATTGCGCGCGTAATGCAGCGCGAACATCACATGGGTGAACGCCCACGACGACAGCAACGTCATCACCGCCAGCAGAATGTGCGCGCCGCGCAGCCAGCCATGCATGTCCTTGACCACCGCCAGCTCCATCACGATGGCCGCCAGGCTGGCGATCGCCGCCAGCACCACCAGCAGCATCACCAGCCACTGGCCCTCGTCCTCCAGCCGCGCCCAATGGCGGATCTGCTGCTGACGCGGACCGAACATCATCCAGGCCACCAAGGCCAGATACAGCCAGGCGCCGGCGTTCCAGCCGACGATGTAGCGGGTGACGTCGTGCATCGCGACGAGATAGGGCAGGCACAACACCACCAACAGGCCGAACAGCGCCGACCACACCAGCCTGGGCCTGGCCAGCAGCATGCGGATGACGATGAAACGGCGGACGACAGGAAACCAGAGGCTCATAAGGCTGTTTCACTCCTTGTAATCTGATGGAACCATAATGCCGGCAACGCTTGCGGCACGGCCATCTTGCAGCATTGCGCAACTTCAGCCAAGCCATGGCGGGCTCTTCAGGTATTTATTCATGTCACAACTGTTTTGCATGGAAACGTGCAATTCAATTTAAATAAAATTGTTTGTTTTTTCATGCATTTGTCGCAGAATCAGTAAACAAATGACAAGAACCGGGGAGACAAAGATGACAACAGCACTCAGCGCCGCCCAGCTGCACACGCTGCAAAATCAGGACATTCAACTGGAAACTCTGTGCCAGCGCATGGCGCGCCAGGATTTCTGCCTGCTGCCGGCCCAGCTGTCGCGCAGCCTGCTGCTCCAGCACGATCCGGACGGGCTGGCCGACTGGACCGCATTCCAAGACAGCTGGAACCATCTGCAGCAGGACAAATTCATGGCCGACGGCGGCAGCTACCGCCAGCGGCTGCACGCTACCCTCAGCGCCGAACCGTCGGCGCGGCGCGCCCGGGCCGAAGCTCACCAGCCCCATTATCAAAGCCGGCAGTACAACCCGCTCAACGGCGGCGTTGCCCGCCACTTCGAGCCGATACGCAACGAGATCCTGCTGGGGGCCACCATGCAGTCGGTGCTGGGCCTGGGCTGCGCAGTGTTCGGCAAGCTGGCCCCCTATACCCACTGGCATATCGAGGCCCACCAGTTCCGCATCGAAGCCCGCAACCGCCAGCATGGCAAGCCCACCCCCGAAGGCATACACCGCGACGGCGTGCACTTCCTGCTGATGATGATGGTGCGGCGGAGCAATCTGGTGAACGGCGCCACCGAACTCTACGACCTGGAGCACCAGCCTATGGCCGAATTCACGCTCAGCGATCCGCTGGATATCGCCCTGGTCAACGACGAACGCGTGCTGCACGGCGTCACCCCGGTGGCGCAACTGGACCCCGGCCGCGAAGGTACCCGCGACGTGCTGCTTCTGAGTTTCCGCCGCCGCTGAAGCCATCTCGCCGCCGCCGCCAAAATGGTAATCTTGCTTTCCTATGCTGTCAGTCATAACAGCAAGGGCAATGGGCGGGATAGGGGGAAACACAGTGGCCAGAAATATCGCGATGCTGATAGCGGCGGCATGCTGCTGCAGCGGCACCGCCGCGGCAACAGACATTCACGCCTATACCGAGGATGTGCCGCCGCTCAACTATCTTGATGGCGGCAGCATAAAAGGATACTCGACCGAAGTGCTGCGACTGGTGGCCAAGGAGGCCGGCCTGAGCCTCGACATCGATGCCCTGCCCTGGCTGCGGGCCTACGCCAAAGTCGAGGAAACACCGGACACGCTGCTATACACCATCGTGCGCACGCCGGAGCGCGAGCAGCAATTCCTCTGGGTCGGCCCCATCGGCCCGCGCCGCATCTACCTGTACCGGCTGGCGGCGCGCGACGACATCCGCATCGCTTCGCAGAACGATCTGCAGCGCTACCACAATGGCGCGCTGGCCGGCTCGGCCGCGGCCAATCAGCTCGCCGCGCAGGGCTTGCAGTCGGGCAGCGCGCTGGATATCGGCCGCAGCGACGCCACCAACCTGAAAAAACTGCAACTGGGACGCCTGGATCTGGTGGCCATGCTGGATTGGGCGATGGCCTGGCAGCTGCGCCTGCAAAGGGAGCCGGAAAAATCGGTCACCCCCGCGCTGCTGCTGGACGGCAAGCGGGAATACTGGTTCGCGCTGAACCGGAAAACGCCGCCGGAGCGGATCAGGCGGCTGCAGGACGCGCTCAACCGCATCCGCGCCGATGGCCGTCTCCAAGCCATCCGCCGCCACTACCGCAGCGACTGACGCGGCGCGGCCCCTTGCCGAAAATGTCAAACGCATTTACCGTGAATCCGGTATTGAACCCATCCAGGACCCCAGATGCACAACCATCCCATCGCCCGGCTGGTCGCCGCCGCCGACGCGGCCATCAACGCGGAAGACTTTGACCGGCTGCTGGATTTCTACGCCGACGACGCCGTGCTGGTGATCCGTCCCGGGCAGAACGCCAGCGGCAAGGCGCAGATCCGCCAGGCTTTCGTCGCCATCGCCGCCTACTTCAACCACAGCCTGCAGGTGACCCAGGACGCGCTGCACATCCTGCAAAACGGCAATACCGCGCTGGTGCTGGCCAAAACCCGCATCAGGTCGGATCAGCTGGGTGAAACCTGCCGCGACGCCACCTATGTGTTCGGCCTGGACGCCAATGGCGACTGGCGCTGCACCATAGACAACTCCTACGGCCACCGGCTGCTGGACCAGCCGCAGCCGGCATGAGCGAATCCGGCGCTGCCTATCCTAGCCAGGAGGCGCCGGTATCACCCCGCCAGCCGCAACAGGCCGTATTTGAGCAGCCAGCCCAGTTGGTAGTCGATATGGTCGGCGGCCACCGGCAATTGGCCCTGCACCATGCGCCGGATCGATGCCGCCGTCTGCGGCCCGGCCAGCAGCGCCTGCACCGTGTGGCTGAGCAGCTCGCCGCTGCCCAGCAGCGCCACTTCGGCATAGGTGGCCGGCATCGGCAGCTCGGCGCGCAGGATGGCATGCGCCAACGCGGTCAACTCCAACATCAACTCATCCGCCAGATGGCGCGTCGGGTAGTCGTGGAAGATGGCCGACATGGCCGGCCTGCCCTGCGCCGCCGCCGGCGGCAATCCGGCCGCGTCGGCCTCGCGCTTGAGCTGGCGCCAGGCCGCGTCGTAGCCCTGGATCACCGCGCGCCAGGAATATTCCGCCTGCGCCACGGCCCGTCCGCGCTCGCCCATCTGCCGACGCAAAGCGGGATTGTCGGCCAGCGCCATCAACCGCCGGCCAAACGCATCCATGTCCAGCGCCACGCCTTGGGCATAGATCAGCGAGGACAGGTTGGGCTCCAGCACCTCCAGCATATCGCCCACCACTTGCGGCGGCCGGGTGGCCAGGGTGGGAATGCGGAAGCCGGTATCGCCATCGCGCACCAGGTCGCGGTAGCCGTCGAAATCGGACGCCACCACCGGCAAACCGGCAGCCATCGCCTCGATGATGGAGATGCCGAAGGTTTCCTGGAAATTGTCCACCGGCGACACGAACACCTCGGCCGCGCTCAGCAGCGCGTGCTTGTCGGCGTCGCTGACCGGCCCGAGCACGGCTACCGCGCCTTCCAACCTCAACTCCGCCACCACCTGCCTGAGATTGTCCAGATCGCTGGCCGAAGCACCGCCGGCCAGCAGCAGCCGCCAGTCGGTGCCCGGCCCCTCCAGCCGCAAGCGGGCCAGCAGATACAGCATCGGCACCAGGTCGGCCTTGGTGGCGGCCGACAGCCTGCCGACATAGAGCAGATAGAAGCCGCCATCCGCCAGGCCCAGCTGCTTGCGGCTGGCGGCGCGGTCGCGCCGGGTGAAATACTCCTCGTCCACGCCCAATGGCAGCAACCGGCAGGCTGGCCGGCTGCCGGTGCCGCCCGCCATCGCGTGATCGAGATGGCGCTCCACCACCCCCATGCCCAGCGTGGAGGTGCAGAACAGCGCGTCCCCCGGCAGCAGCGGCGCGGCGGCCAGCGCCGCCACTTTGTCGAACATGTCGCCGCCGTTCAGGCTGTGGATCGGTGCGGTCAGGGGCAGCGGATGGCTGGCATGGCGCGCGCGCAGGCGCGCCATCTTGGACAGATACCAGTACCAGTCGCCCAGGTGGAAAGCGGAAAAGTCGGTGCGCGACAGCGCGTCCGGCACATTGAAATGATGGGACAACACCACCTTGGACAGCAGCGCGTCGTCGACGCAGGCCTCCAGCCGCTGCTGCACCAGCTTCAGGTTGTCCAGCGTGGGGCAGAACAGATGGAATTCGTCGAAATCCGCATAACGCAGCAAGGCCTGCAGAAAACCGAAGTTGGCAACCAGCCGCCCCAGCTTGAGATCGGCTTCCGGGCTTTCCACAAAAGAATCGATGCTGCCGAACACCCGCTTGCCCATTGCGCCTCCTGGCTATCCATTCAGCGCCGCAGTCTGGGCCGCGCCGGCGCCGAAAGGACCGGCGCGGCGCTATTGTCCACCAGCGCGCCCGGCGCTGGCAATCACGCCTACTCGGCCTCCAGCTCCGCCATCAACTGCTCGGCGGTGGTAAAAGACGCCAGTGCCGCGCGCAGGCGGTTGAAAGCCTGGGCGGCCTTGTCCGGATGCTTGGCGAACGGCACCAAGCCATCGTAGTGCCAGCCGGCGGCGGCCAGCGCCTGCTTGCGGAAATTCATGCCCTCGTTGCCGCCGCCGCCGATATTGACCAGCGCCTGCTCGATCAGGGTGTGCGGCAACGGGGTGCGGCTGAGGGTGACAAAATGGCTGCTGTGGATTTCATCGAAATGCATGGAGGCCTTCCCCGTGGTCTGGAATTGTTTTTTAGTTTTAGTCGCAACTTTCTCAATGCGCTGACCGGAAATGCAAAACCGGAGCGCATGGCTCCGGCGGATGGAGAAAACGGCGGCAGCGAACTCAGGACGTGTGCGCTTTCAACAGGACGTACAGTTCATCCTTCAGCTTCAGTTTTTCCTTCTTCAGGTTTTCAATCTCCAGCGCCGAGGCCTGGACAATGCGCGCTTCCATGTTCTTGATCTGCTGATCCAGCTGGTTGTGCAGGTCGAACAGGCGGCCAAAATGCGGATCTTCGGTTTTCAGGCGGGAAATCAGATCGCGGTATTCGGGAAACATGGGCAAGCTCCTGGGTGGGTAGGGATGGCCGACCGTAGCCGGCCATGAGTCATGCTAACGTCAAATCCAGCCCTGCGGCTTGATCTGACGCAGTCATTTCTGCGCCGGCGCCGGCAGGTTGAGCAGCATGCCGCCGCCGTCTCCGCCGCTGACCACGCTGGGCATCTGGCCGTTCCATTTGTCGATATAGGCGCGCTGCAGCTTCAGCCTCTCCCAGGCCAGCAGCCTGTCGTCCAAGGAAGAGGCCAGCGCGCGGTTGGCGGCCGCCTCGCCTTCGGCGATGGCCACCTTCTTCTTCGCCTCGGCGGTGGCTGCGCGCACTTCGTTCTCGGTGCGGATCGAGTCCTGGATCGCCTTGGTCTTGGCATTCACCGCATTCGCCAGTTCCGGCGGCGGCCGCAGCGCGCCAACCAGGCCGAACTGCTGGATGGAAACGCCTATCGGCATGGTACGCCGGTTAAGCTCCGCCGCCACCCGACTGAGAAACTCCTCCTTCTTCACGCCGTTGACGTCGTCGAAGCTGTATTCCGAACCGATGGCCACCACGATGTTGCGCGCGGTGTCGCGCAGATAGCCGTGGGTCCAGTTGCTGATGTCGTCGGCGCGAAAGCGGGTGTAGAACGCCGGCACCTTGTCGGCGCTCAGCAGATAGGACACCGCCACGTCTATCGACACCGGCACTGAATCCTTGGTGTTGAAACTCAATTCCTCGTTGGAGGCCCCGCCTTCGTTGGCGGAGCGGGTCCACACCTCGCGCTGGACGAAGGTGGGATACACCACCACCACGCTCTGGATCGGATTGAAGAACACAAAGCCGGTAACCACGTTTTCCTTGCTGATGCCGCGGTCCACCAGCCGGTTGATCTTGATGCCGGTATAGCCGGGGTTGATCACGGTCCAGCTCAACACGGTCTTGTCCAGCACATTCGCCAGGATGATCAGCGCCAGCACGCCTCCAGCTACCTTCAATAAGAATCGCGTCAACGGTTGCATCCACAGACCCCTTCAGACGGGCAACGAAGCTGCCGGCGCCGTTCACCGGCCATCTGCCCGATAAGCCAGCATACGTCCGCCGCGCCACGATATGCAATAAAGGTAAAATCGGCGCGCGCTTGCCGTCCGCCAAAGCTTGCCGCAATAGGTTAAATTGGCAACGGATGTCATCCTGTCGGCATCCGCCGCGTTAAACCCAACTAATAGCATGGTTAAAATCAGGATACGCCCCGCATGCAGAGCCCTACCCCTCCTCTTCCGCCCGCTCCGGACTCGCCGCTCGCCTCCCTGAGCCGGCGCGCCGACCATACGCTGGAGCTGCTCGGCATGCGGGGCAAGGGCCTGGCGCTGCTGGGCGGGCTGATCGCCGTCGGCTGGCTCGCCTCCGGCATCTACCGGGTGGAGCCGGACGAACAGGGCGTGGTGCAGCGCTTCGGCAGTTGGAGCGACACCACCTCGGCTGGCCTGCACTATCATCTGCCGTGGCCGGTGGAGACCATCCAGCTGCCCAAGGTCACCCAGATCAAGCAGCTGAAGCTGGCCAATATCTACGAAGGCTCGCCACCGGACGCCGCCGATCCGCGCGAAAAGCAAATGCTGACCGGCGACGAGAACATCGTCGAGGCTGACTGCGCGGTGTTCTGGCGCATCAAGGACGCCGGCCAGTTCCTGTTCCGCGCCAAGGAGCCCGAACTGGCGCTGCGCATCACCGCCGAAGGTGCGCTGCGCGAGGTGATCTCGCGCACCCCGATCCAGGCGGCGATGTCCAACCGCCGCCAACAGGTGGCCGAGGAAACCCGCGCCCTGATCCAGCAGCGGCTGGACGCGCAGCAGGCCGGCGTCCTGATCACACAGGTCCAGCTGCAGCGGGTGGACCCGCCGGCGGCGGTGATAGACGCCTTCAACGACGTGCAGCGCGCCCGCGCCGACCAGGAGCGCGCCCGCAACGAGGCGCAGGCCTACAGCAATGACATCCTGCCCAAGGCGCGCGGCGAGGCCGAACGCATCCGCCAGGAGTCGGAAGCCTACCGCAGCCAGGTGATCAACCTGGCCCAGGGCGAGGCCAAGCGCTTCGGCTCGGTCTACCAGACCTATGCCCAGGCCAAGGACGTCACCGCCTGGCGCCTGTATCTGGAAAGCATGGACGACATGCTGAAAAAGGCCAGCAAGGTGGTGATAGACGGCTCCGGCAAGAACGGCAGCGGCGTGCTGCCGCTGCTGCAGCTGCAGGACAAACCCAAGGCCGCCGGCAAGGAGAACCGCTGATGAACAGGCAATGGCGCGGAATCGGCTGGGCGGCGGGCATCGCCGGCCTGTGGCTGGCGTTGTCGGCGCAATACACGCTGAACGAGGGGCAAAAGGCGCTGGTGGTGCGGCTGGGCGCGCCGGTGGACGTCAACAGCGAACCCGGCCTCAAGTTCAAGTGGCCGCTGATAGACAGCGTGCAGTATTACGACACCCGACTGCAGATGCTGGCGCCGCCGCCGGAACAGGTGATCCTGGGCGACGAGAAGCGGCTGGAGGTGGAAACCTACACCCGCTACCGCATCGCCGACACCCTGCGCTTCTACCAGGCGCTGCGCACCGAGGAGCAGGCGCGCGCGCAGCTGACCCAGCTGGTGAGCACCTCGCTCAGGCGCGAGCTGGGCAAGGCGCCGCTCTCCGACCTGCTGTCGCCGCGCCGCCTCGCCATCGTCGCGCGCATCCAGCAGGAGGTGACCGAACGCGCCCGCCCGCTGGGCCTGGAGGTGACCGAGGTGCAGCTGCACCGCGCCGACCTGCCGCTGGAAACCAGCCAGGCCATCTACGACCGGATGAAATCGGCGCGCCAGCAGGAAGCCAAGGAATTGCGCGCCCAGGGCGCGGAATGGGCGCAGCAGATCCAGGCCAAGGCCGACCGCGACCGCACCGTGATCCTGTCCGAGGCGCAGCGCCAAAGCGCCATCACCCATGGCGAGGCCGACGCCGAGGCCGGTCGCACCTTGGCCCAGGCCTTCAGCCGCGACCCCAAGTTCTACAAGTTCTACCGCTCGCTGCAGACCTACCGCCAGTCGCTCGCCGACTCCTCGCCGGTGCTGGTGCTGTCGCCGGATTCGGCGCTGCTGCATGATCTGAAGAACGGCCCCGCCGGGGCCAAGCCATGAGCGAAGCCGGCATGCTGCTGCAAGCCGCCACGCTGCGCCGACTGCGCCATCTGCTGGCAGCCATCGGCCCCGGCCTGGTGGTGATGCTGGCCGATACCGAAACTGGCAGCGTGATCGCCGCGGCGCAGAGCGGCGCGCACTGGGGCTACCGCATGCTGCCGCTGCTGCTGCTCTTGATTCCGCTACTCTACATGGCGCAGGAGCTGACGATACGGCTGGCGCTGGGCACCGGGAAAAGCTATGGCGAGTTGGTGCGCCAGCGCTGGGGACGTCGCGCCGAACTGGCTTCGGCAGCCCTGCTGCTGACCAGTTGCCTGGGGGCGCTGGCCACCCAGCTCAGCGGCCTGGCCGGCGTCGGCCAGTTGTTCGGCATCCCGGTGTGGCACACCATAGGGCTATTGTGTGCGCTGATTTTCATTATGGTCTGCACCGGCAGTTACCGTTCGGTAGAACGCATCGCCATTGGCCTGGGCGTGTTCGAGCTGGCCTTCCTGGCCGAAGCCTGGCTGGCCAGGCCCGATCCCGGCCAGATGCTGGCCCAGCTCACCCAACTGCCGCTGGGCAACCACGACTTCCTGCTGCTCGCCGCCGCCAACATTGGCACCTGCATCATGCCGTGGACGCTGTGCTACCAGCAGTCGGCGATGCTGGACAAGGGACTGACGCTGGCCGACCTGAAACCGGCGCGGCTGGACACGCTGATCGGCGCCATCTTGTGCCAGGTGATCACCGCCGGGATCCTGATCGCCGCCGCGGCAGCCTTCGGCAACGGCGCTGGCGGCGAGAGCCTGGACACCATCCCGCAAATCGCCGGCGGCTTCACCCTCTTGTTGGGCCCCACCGGCGGCAAGCTGCTGTTCGCGCTGGCGCTGTCCGGCGGCGCGCTGGTCGCCACCATCGTGGTGTGCCTGTCCAGCGCCTGGACGCTGGGCGAGTTGGCCGGCAAGCGCGAATCGCTGGAAAAACATCCGCTGGAAGCCCCGTGGTTCTACGGCAGCTTCGCGGCGATGCTGATGGTGACCGGCGCGCTGGTGTCGTCGGGCGTCAATCTGGTCAAGCTGTCCATCGCCACCTCGGTCGCCAATGCCTTGCTGCTGCCGGTCATGCTGGCCGGACTGTACTGGCTGGCCAGCCGCGAGCTCCCCCCGCCGCTGAAGCCCGGGCGCGGCTACCGCCTGCTGCTGGCGGCGCTGTTTGTCCTGGTCGCCGGCTTCAGCCTGTATTCCGGCCTGGTCGGCAGCCTGGGCTAACGCCTCATACTGGATGAATCCATGGAACCCGACAGCCTAGCCCACGCCTTCGGCCTGACTTTCCAGGTCTCGTTTCTCGACCTGATCCTCAGTGGCGACAACGCGCTGGTGATCGCGCTGGCCTGCCGCGCGCTGCCGGACGAGCTGCGCCGCCGCGCGGTGCTGTGGGGCACCGGCTTCGCCATCGCGCTGCGCCTCCTGCTCACCGCCCTCACCGGCGTGCTGCTGATGGTGCCGATGCTCAAGCTGATAGGCGCCGCCGTCCTGCTGGTGATCGCCATACAGCTATTGCTGGGGGAAGACGGCGCGGGCGACGACGGCGCGCAGCTGGCGCAACAGGCCGGGCACAGCCGGCAGCTGTGGAACGCGGTGATGCTGGTGGTGAGCGCCGACCTGGCGCTAAGCCTGGACAATGTGGTGGCGCTGGCCGCCGCCGCCCAGGGCAGCCTGCTGTTCCTGCTTTTCGGCCTGCTGCTCAGCGTGCCCTTGCTGATGTACGGCAGCCTGTTGCTGGCCAGGCTGATGGACGGCTACCCGCTGCTGATCCCCGCCGGCGCGGCGGTGCTGGGCTGGCTCGCTGGCAGCCTGGCAGTGTCCGATCCGCTGTGGAGCGACTGGGTGGCCGCGCAGGCCCCGGCGCTGCAGATCGCGGTGCCGCTGCTCGCCGCCGTGTTCGTGATCGTCGAAAGCCGCATCATCCGCGAACAGCGCCGCTCCCTGCCCGCCATGCCGCCGCTGCAACTGCTCTCCCCGCTCACCCGCCGCCTGGCCATGCTGGGCGAGGCCGGCATCGCGGGCGCCCCCCCCTCCGCCCCTGCCGGCGCCGCCGAGCCCCTGGAGTCCGTCGCCGTCCGCCAGGCCACGCCTCAAATCGAAGCCCCGGCCACCGAACCGGAGCCCGCAGCGCTCACAGCGCCCAATCAGCCCGCGGCGCCGGACAGCGAAGAAGCCGGCGACGCCAGCCTCAGTCCGCCGCTCAAGGCGCTGGTGATGGCGGCGACCGTCATCGGCGCGCTGGCGCTGGCCTGGCTGGCCTGGCATCTGCTGAGCCAGGGCTTCCTGCCCGCGCCCAATCACCACCCGATGTCGCCGCACCACTGAGCCCCTCCCGGCGGGCTCCGCCCGCTGGAAAACCTCCTGACAGCCCCTGCCGGATGGTCTGTATCTGGTATGTAATTTACCTACTGTCGCCCACGCCATCCTGCCTCCATTTGCCGGCCCTCCCGGCAATGTGACGTAGGCGCGCTACACTTTTCCGTCCCAGCCTGGCGATTTCCCTTCCACTCCCTCGCCGCGTCCGCCGCCGGCCAAACGGGTCGATGCCGCGCAACAAAACCGCACACGCCCTTTCTAGTCCAGCCTGTCAGTCCAAGGCGACGCCTCGGGCCACTCCTTCAATTGCGATGATTTCAAGCACACCTGACAAAAAGAACAGGGGCATTTTTAATCCTAACCACTACATTCCATTTGTTAATACCACTTAAATACAAGTGGCCGCATCTTTCACCGCCGCACCATCACTACCATCACTAACACAGGAGGACAGAGTGAGCAAAACCCTGATGCTTTTGAAAGGCGGGCTGGCAGCCGGAGCCTTGGGCGGGGCCGCGCTGCTGGCCAGCACCGGCGCCGTCACCGGCAGCCCCTTCCAGCCGCTGCAGGCCGCCTGGCTGGTCAAGACCGCCGACGCCACATGCACCGATCCGGCCTGGAGCGCGGCCACCGTCTATACCGGCGGCCAGCGCGTCAGCTACCAGAACCAGACCTGGCAGGCAAAATGGTGGACCCAGGGCAATACCCCTACGGCCGGCGACGCCAGCCCCTGGCAACTGATAGGCCAGTGCGGCGGCGGCAACCCCAATCCCCCGCCCGATCCGCCTCTGGTGCAAGTGCCCGCTCCCGCCGGCAACGCGCTGTGTCGGCCGGAAGCGTTGGCGCAGACCAGCGGCGTCGACGTGCCCTACTGCGCGGTCTACAAGCAAGGCGGCAATGAACAGCTGGCCAACGGCAGCCGCAAGCGCATCATCGGCTACTTCACCAGCTGGCGCACCGGCAAGGACGGCAGCCCGGCCTATCTGGTGAACAACATCCCGTGGGGCAAGCTCACCCACATCAACTACGCCTTCGCCCATGTGGACGGCAACAACCAGCTGTCGGTCAACGACAGCGCAGCCGGCAACCCGGCCACCGACATGACCTGGCCCGGCGTGGCCGGCGCCGAGATGGACACCAGCCTGCCATACAAGGGCCATTTCAACCTGCTGACCCAATACAAGCGCAAATTCCCCGGCGTGAAAACGCTGATCTCGGTGGGCGGCTGGGCCGAAACCGGCGGCTACTTCGACGCCTCCGGCAAGCGCGTGGCCAGCGGCGGCTTCTACAGCATGACCGTCAACGCCGACGGCAGCGTCAATCAGGCCGGCATCAACGCCTTCTCCGACTCCGCGGTGGCTTTCCTGCGCAAGTACGGCTTTGACGGCGTGGACATCGACTTCGAATACCCGACCTCGATGAACAACGCCGGCAACCCGTTGGACTGGACCTTCTCCAACGCGCGCCTGGGCTCGCTGACCAAGGGCTATGTCGCGCTGCTGCAGACGCTGCGCGACCGGCTGGACCGCGCCGCAGCCCAGGACGGCCACTACTACCAGATCACCGCCGCGGTGCCGGCCTCCGGCTACCTGCTGCGCGGCATGGAAACCTTCCAGGGCCTGAAGTACCTGGACTTCGTCAATGTGATGTCGTATGACCTGCACGGCGCGTGGAACCGCTTCGTCGGCCCCAACGCCGCGCTGTACGACGACGGCAAGGACGCCGAACTGACCTTCTGGAACGTCTACGGCACCGCGCAGTACGGCAATATCGGCTATCTCAACACCGACTGGGCCTACCACTACTACCGCGGCGGCCTGCCGTCCTCCCGCGTCAACATGGGCGTGCCCTACTACACCCGCGGCTGGAAGAACGTCATCGGCGGCAGCAATGGCCTGTGGGGCAGCGCGGTGGGCAGCAACTGCCCGACGGGGCTCACCGAATGCGGCGACGGCGCGGTGGGGATAGACAATATCTGGCACGATCTGGACGACAACGGCAAGGAGATCCCCGGCGGCTCCAACCCGATGTGGCACGCCAAGAACCTGGAAAAAGGCATCGCCGGCAGCTATCTCGCGTCCTACGGCATCGACACCAGCCAGCAGATCAACCAGCTAACCGGCACTTACCAGCGCAATTACAACGCCACCCTGGCGGCGCCGTGGCTGTGGAACGCCGGCAAGAACGTGTTCCTGTCCACCGAGGATGAGCAGTCGATCGCTCAGAAGGCGGCCTGGATCGATTCCAACAACATCGGCGGCGTGATGTTCTGGGAGCTGGCCGGCGACTACGACTGGAACGCACAGCGCAACAACGGCCAGGGCGAGTACTACATCGGCAATACCCTGACCAACCTGCTGTACAACACCTTCAGCCAGCCGGCCAAGGTCAGCGCCCGCCGCGCCGACGCCGCGCCGGCCCCGGCGGCGGCCATCGATGTCGGCTTCAGCCTGGGTGGCTTCGCGCTGGGCGACAACAACTATCCGATCAATCCCAAGCTCACCATTACCAACCGCTCCGGCACCACCCTGCCTGGCGGCACCGAGTTCCAGTTCGACGTGCCGACCTCGGCGCCGGCCAATATCGCCGACCAGTCGGGCTTCGGGCTCAAGGTGATCAGCACCGGCCACAGCGGCAGCAATGTCGGCGGCCTGAAAGGCGACTTCAACCGGGTATCGGTGAAGCTGCCCAGCTGGCAGAGCCTGGGCGCCGGACAGAGTGTCAGCCTGGACGTGGTGTACTACCTGCCGATTTCCGGCCCCAGCCACTACACCGTCACCCTCAACGGCAAGGTGTACGCCATCCGCGACGAGGCGCCCTATCTGCCCTACCTGAAGTAAGCCTCAACCGGCCCGCCGCAGCCGCGGGCCAGCAAGTTTCTCCGCGTCCTCTCGTTGCGGCCGGGTCTCACCGGCCGCTTTTTTTTCATCCTCGCCATCAGCCGTCAATGGCCACTGCATCACGTCGCCCAGCTGAATCAGGGCGCTCCGCGGAGAGATCCCGAAGCGCGACGACTGGCGGGAAAGATAGTCTTGGTAGTAACGGGCGAAATCATCGGTTTTCATGCTGGACTCCTTGCCATGGAGCCGTTATTGTCACGCTAATAACAGGAAGAAAAAATTGCTGAAATTGATAAGATAAATTTCCTCATTTATGCCGACTCAACGACTTCTGCAACAGTACAGCCGCCTGTACCAGCACTTCGCCGGCCAGGACGCCGCCACCTCGCTGCAGCAACTGGCGGACATCCTGCACTGCACCCGCCGCCACATGCGCAGCCTGCTGGCACAAATGCAGCAGCGGGGCTGGCTGGACTGGCAATCGCGCGCCGGCCGCGGCCAGCGCTCGCTATTGCGCTTCGCCCAAAGCATGGCGCAATTGCAGCGGCAGCAAGCGGCGCAGCTGCTGGAGCTGGGGCGGGTGGAACAGGCGGCGGCGCTGCTGGGCGACGACCCGCAGCAGTTGGCCGCCATCCTGCTGGCCAGGCTGGGCCGGCGCTGGAGCCAGGACCGGCAGCTGCTGGGCGTTCCCTACTACCGCCCGATGCCCAATCTTTATCCCGGCACGCCGCTGCGACGCTCCGAGCGCCACCTGGTGAGCCAGATCTTCAACGGTCTGACGCGGATAAACGAGGAAAAAGGGGAAGTGGAAGGCGATCTGGCGCATCACTGGCAGCAGCATGGCGACGCCGAATGGCACTTCCACCTGCGCCCCGCCGTGCGCTGGCACGATGGCCGGGAGCTGACCCAGGACGACATCGCCGCCACCTTGCGCCGGCTGCGCGCGCTGCCGTTGTTCTCGCACCTGCGCGGCATCCGCCGCCTGGCGCCGCACAGCCTGGCGCTGGAGTTGAGCGAACCCGACCGCTGGCTGCCGTGGCTGCTGGCCGACAGCGCGGCGCTGATGCTGCCTGCCGACCACGCCGAACGCCCCGGCTTCGCCTCGCAGCCAGTGGGCACCGGCCCCTACCGCGTAGCGGCCAACGGCGCGCACCGGCTGTCGCTGCAGGCCTTCGACGACTACTTCGGCTACCGCGCGCTGCTGGACCAGGTGGATATCTGGATGATGCCCAAACTGGGCGACGAACTGGAACTGGGCGCGCCCGGCATCTGCGACCTGACGGTGGAAATCAACCCGCGGCCGGTCCACCCGCAGACCGAGATGTCGCTGGAAGCCGGCGTGTACTTCCTGCTGTGTGACGGCCGCGCGCCGGCAATGCGGCAACAGGACACGCGGCAATGGCTGGCCCAGGTGCTATCGCCGCTGGCCATCATGCAGCAAACCGCGCCGGCGGTGCGCCAGTACTGGGTGGCCGCCTCCGGCCTGCTGCCGCGCTGGCACCATGCCAAGCCGCTGCCGATCGCCGCCGCGGCGCCACTAACGCGGCTGCGGCTGGCGTTTTACGAACAACATCCGGAATACCAGCAGATAGCCGACGCCATCGCGCGCTGCCTGCAGCCATACCGGGTGGAGCTGGAGTGCCGGCAGCACAGCTACAGCGACTGGGAGCAGGGCTGCGGCGAGGCCGACCTGTGGCTGGGCTCGGTCAACTTCACCCGCTCCACCGACTACGCCATCCCCGCCTGGCTGCTGGGCACCCCGTTGCTGCGCCGCTGCCTGGCATCCGGCTTGCCGCTTGACGACTGGCTGCACAACTGGCGACAGGGCAAGCAGGATGCGCACGAACTGTCCGCCGCCGTGGTGCAGCAACACTGGCTGCTGCCGCTGTTCCACAACTGGCTGCGGCTGAACGGCCCCGGGCAAATGGAGGACTTCCGCCTCAACAGCCTGGGCTGGTTCGATTTCAAATCGGTCTGGCTGCGGCCCGAGGGGATGTCGGCCGCGCCAGCTCAGTGATACGGCAGCTGGTAAATCTTCAGACCGGGCAAAGCCATCGGATTGACCGACACCACCATCCCGGTGCCGTAATCGACGATCAGCGGGTGCCGGGCCGGATCGCATGGCATCGCTTCCCAGCCATCGCGGTCGCCACCGGCGATGTTCACCGAAGTCGGCCCCACGCCGTCCGGCTTCTGATCCAGATTGCTGAGCTTGAGCGCATTGGCGAGGTCGCCGGACAAAAATAGCGGCCGGATACCCTGCGGCGCATTGCGCACGCACAGGAAGGACTGGTAGTAGCGCACCTTGCGGTCATTGATCAGATAAAAATTCTTGTCGTAGATGGCCTCGTTCACCACATAGGCCACATCGCGCGGTAGCCCGCTGGCCCCGGCGGCATTGACGATGAACTTCTGCCCCGGCGATATGCAGGCTAGGCGCTGATCCAGCCAGACATCGTCCATTCCCCGCGCCTGGCATTTCAGCGCCCCCCGGTACGGCTGCACGGCCTCGGCAGCCTGGGCCGCGCCGAGCGACAAAATCGCCAGCGCCATTCCCGACAGCGCGGCCTGCGACAACTTGAGCATCTTCCGCCTTACCTGCAAATTATTTGAAACCATTTAGTCTGTTTCCTGAAACCCGTCTCCCCTCCTGGCCGCTGCGGCGCCATCGCCGCGGCGGCTTTGATCACCCGGTGTCCTCAAAATGGCAATTTTCTTGTTTTCACGCCGCCATGACCGGTCGATGCCGCCTGACGGATGCGCTAGGATAAGCCCGAGAAAACACAATGTCATCCCCAATGCATTGGTAAAAATATTAGGCATGACAATTGACATGAAATCCACCCGCCTCAGTCCTCTCGCCGGTATGCGCCGGACGAAATCGACCCGGCTGCCCATCATCCTGGGCGGCAGCGGCCGCATCGTGCATGCATGGGTCTGAGCGGACCATTACCACGCTGAGATAGACAATGGCCTTGACGAGGATTGCGCGCCGCTCAGCATCCGGTCCGGCCACTGCGGCGCCGGTCGCTCAGGATAGGGATGGAATGCCGACGGCGATTTTCCGCGCCGGCAGCCGGAGCGCTAAAGGCTCAGAACAGCTCCAACTCGCCGGCGCTCTCCTCCACAAGCATCGGCGGGCGATAGCGGAAATCCAGGCTGGCGCCGGTGGACAGATAAAGGCAGGTGGTCATCCAGAAGCGGGCCCCCTCCGCCATCTCCACCTCATAGCCGCGACGCAGCGCGGCGCCCAGCATGTCGATGTGCCGCAGACAGCCGCCGCCCAAGCCCAGCGGGGTGGACATGCCGACATGGCGGAAGGGCACGCACAAGGAGCGGTTGACCGCACCGCTGATCAGATTGGCCATCTCGCCATGGGCATCGCGCAACGCATGCCGGTCCAGCGGCGCATGGCTGCGCGTCCAACTGGCCAATTGCGCGCGCAGCGCCGGGCTGTCGTCGAAATGGAACAACATGGCGAAGCGGAAGTGGTAGGACGAGATATTCAGCAGGATCAGCTCATTGGCCGCCGGATCCCCCTTGGGCATGGCCTGGCCCAACGCATGCACCATGCAAGCCCCGCAGCTGTCGAGCAAGGCCTGGCGGCAGATCAGGTCCAGCGACTCGGCGGCGGCGGCCGAGATCATGCCGCCCCCTCGCTGTCCAGCCTTGCCAGGATCCGTTCGCTGGACGCCTTCAGGCCGAACACCGCGGTGCGTATCATGTTGCCGCAGGCCTGCAAGTCCTGGAAGGTGGCGGTGGTGACCAGGTCGTTGCGCTCCAGGTTTTTCTTGTACTCGCCGGACAACTCGGCGGCGTTGCCGGCAAGCTGCCGCACGCCGTCGGCCACCACCGAGAAGCCGCGGCCGTGCTCGCCGGCGCGGGCCGCCTCGATGGAGGCGTTGAGCGCCAGCATCACCACGCTCTTGACGATGGTGGCGAAGCTTTCGTTCTGCTCCTTCAAGCGGCGGTTGTTCACCAGGATGGCCTGCATTTCCTCGTGCCAGCGCTCTATGGTTTTCACCAGGCCCAGCAATAGCTCGACATCGCCGGCCAGCACCGCCTGCTCGCTGCGCAGCGCCGCGCGCACCTGCTCGAGCGCCTGCAGCGATTCCTGGCGCGATTGCGTCAGCGCTTCGCGGCGCGCCTGCTCGGCCAGCCGCTCCGCCTCCTCCGGCATCCGCTGCAATTGCTGCTGCAGCGCCAGCAGCGCCGATTGATGGCGCGCCTCGGCCTCCTTCAGCCGCAACAGGCTGCGCGCCTCCGCCGTCTCCTGCGGTTCGCGCCGCTCCAGCAAAGCAATGCGGGCATCGCGCTCCGCCAGCTTCAGGCGGCAACGGCGGCATTCGCGCCAAAATCCGCAGCCAAACAAGCAAGACAGCGCCAGCCCAAGGCCGGCGCAGACGAAACTCACATTTACTGCATCCATCTGGATTCTTCTCTCACGCATCCGCCGCGATGGCCGCGGCTGCAAGCCTCAAGCGCTAACCAGCTTCTTGAAGGTGGGCAACACCGCCGCGCCGTTGAACGGCTTGACAATCCAGCCCTTGACGCCGGCGGCCTTGCCGCGCTCCTTCATCGCCGGGCTGTTCTCGGTGGTGAGCATGATCACGTTGACCGCGGCGTTCTTCAGCTCGTTGCGGATTTTCTCGGCCATGGTCAGGCCGTCCATATTCGGCATGTTGACGTCGCTGACCACCAGCTTGATGGCGGGATCGGCGCGCAGCTTGTCCAGCCCGTCCCTGCCGTCCACCGCGGCCACCACCGAAATGCCGTTGGCCTTGAGAAAGTCGCACACTTCTTTGCGCACTGTGCTGGAGTCGTCAACCATCAATACCTGAGCCATTTCCCATCCTCGTCCTGATTGCACTGCAAGTTCAAAAGAGTTCAAGCTCGCCGGATTCGACCAGCGACTCGACACTTGGGTTTTCCTGGAATTCGTCCGGCGCCCAGCACAGGTTAAACACGAAACGCTGCACCAGCGTGACACCCGGCGCATCCGCGCGCTCGCGGTCGCGCAACTGGTACTTGATGCACAGCTGCGGGTCGTCGGAGCCGAAGGAGATATAGCGCCGCTGGTGGTTGACGATGATGGGCACCTGGGTCAGCAGCGACGCCGACTGCTGGTTGGCGCCGCCGGCGTAGCGGTTCTTGAACGAGCCCCAGATCAGGTTGGTGGCCTCGCCCAGCGCGCTGTTGAGCTGGCGGAAATCCATGCCCTGCCCTGCTTCCGGCACCAGCAGCCCCATCAGCGGCGCCTCTTCGGCCTGCAGCATCATGTAGCCGCGGCACCAGCTGCTCTCGATGGCGATCAGCGTGAACATCTCGCCATAGACGATGCGGTCTTTCACTGCCAGGAAAGGCGACTGCACCGCCACTTCGCAGCGCAGAAACAGCATTTCCAGCGCGCTCTTGCTCATTTCGGCGATGCCGCGCACCAGTTCATTGGGGTAGATGCGGCTGAAGATCGACGAGACCAGCGCGGCGCGCAGCATCTGCAAATCGCTCAGCGCGTAGCCGCAGCAGAACATCAGCGCGTCGCGCTCGGACAGCCCGGCCAGACTGGATGATTGCTCGCGGCGGTAAAAGATGGGCAGCTCCGGCCTGACGGCCTGGATGCGCCGCGCCAGCTCCAGCCCCTGCAGCTTGCCGCCGTAGTGTTCGAACAACATGATGCCGCCCAGGTCGACATTGGAGCGCAGGATGGACATCACGCTGTCGGCGCCAGCGCGCTGCGGGCGGATGCAGATCAGCTCATGCTCATGGCAAAAATGCTTGAGGCTGCCGGAATAAACGGCGCTGTCGTCCAGCACCAGCACCTTGGTGCGCAGGCAGGCCTGCGTGGCGGCGTCCATTGTCCGCCCGCTCAAACCAGGCTGGCGTCGACGACGCCAAGCGGCGCAACGGCGCGCGGCTCCATCGGCACCGCGCAGCTGTCAGGCAGAATCACCACCGTCGCGAAGCGGCGGAAGTCCATGCCCCGCTCCTCATCCAGGAAGCGCAGCTCTATCCGGCCGTGCTCGCGCTTGATAAAGGACTGCACCGCGTCCATGCCCACGCCGCGGCCGGACACCTCGGTGATCTGGGCGGCGGTGGAGAAGCCGGGACGGAAGATCAACTGCGCCACTTCCTCATCGCTGAGGCCGGCGCTGTCGGTTATCCAGCCCTGGCGCTCGGCCCGCTCGCGGATGCGCCCCAGCGCCAGGCCGCGGCCGTCGTCCGTCAGGCTCAGCTCCAGCCGGCCGTCCGCCACCGTCAAGTCCAGCGCGATGCTGCCGCGCGCCGGCTTGCCCAGCGCCTGGCGCTCGTCAACCGCCTCCAGGCCGTGGTCCAGCGAGTTGCGCATCAGATGCATGAACGCGTTCTTCAGCGTGGCGGATATCTGGTTGCGCAGCACGTAGCCGTGGTCGCGGATCCGCACCTGCGGCTCGGCCTTGCCCAGTTCGCGCGCCAGCGAAGGCAAGGACTCCAGCACGCCCGACAGGATTTCGCCCACCGGCTCGGTGCCCATCCGGTTGAGCACGCCGCGCACGCTATTGTGCACGGCGATCAGCTCGTGCAGATTGCCGGTGTTGACGGTTTCCAGCCGCTGCAGGGTTTCGCGTATCTGCTCGCGGTCCACCAGCAGGTAATCGCCGCCGCCGGCCCGACCCGGACCCTTGCGGCCCAGGCTCACCTCGTTGACGCGGGCGTAATGCTCGACGCCGTCGCGCACGCTTTCCAACTCCTCCAGCAACTGGGTCTGGTCCCAGGCGATGGCCGGCTGCGGCTGGCGCAGCTGTTGGTAGCTCTGCTCGGCCAGGTGCACGATGTTGGTGAGCTGGGACAGCCCGTAGGTGCGGGCATTGCCCTTGATGGTGTGCATATTGCGGAACAGCTGGTTGATCGCCTCGGCGTCGCCGCGCGGATGCTGGCGGATCAACTGCTCGTTGTCGCCGACGAAGCGGATGGAGCTGGTGATGAAGTCGTGGAACTTGTCCTGGCTCACCGCCAGGATTTCGCCGATGACCGCCAGTTCGCGCTTCTGCTCGTTGGCCTCGGCGGCCAGCGCCTTCAGTTCGGTCACATCGCGCACGCACAGCATCAGCCGCTCCACCCGGCCATGCTCGTCGGCGATGATGGACCAGTTCAAATCCAGTATCTTGACCCGGCCGTCGGCGCAGCGCTTTTCCAGCTCTCCCGCCAGCAGGTGCTGGTTGAATTCGAAATTCATGCTGTCTTCGCCCAGGCAGGAGGCGATGGCGGCCTCCAGCTGCGACAGCTGGTCCGCGCCCAAGCGGCAGTCGGCGAACAACAGCTCAATCAGATTGCGGCCGGCGATGTCGCGCGTCTCCAGGATGGTCTCCAGATGCGCCGAGTACTCCTGGTGCACCGCCAGGCCGTCGACGATGGTGAGGATGCCCTGCGGGATGTTCTGCAGCATGGCCTGAATGTCGCCCGACTTCTGCCGCAACAGCGCGCTGCTCTCCTCGATGCGCGCCACCATGCGGTTGAAGGCGACGATGGACTTGCCGACCTCATCTTCGCGCTCCACCGGCACGCGGCGCGAGAAGTCCTGCCTGTCGGCGATATCGCTCATGGTGGCCTGCATGCTGCGGATCGGGCCGACAATCTGGCGGTACAGCAGCCAGCCCAGGCCTCCCAGCAGCAGCAAGGCCGCCACGGTCACCGACGCCAGGGTGGCGGCGGCGCCGGACAGGCTGCGGTTCAGGGTGAGGATGGCGTCGTCCTTGCTGCGGTTTTTCTCCACGCGCAAGGTGGTGACGATCTGCTGCAGATTGTCGTGGTACTGCAGCACGCCGCCGGCATAGGTGGCATCGGCCAGGTCGTTCTGGCCGCTCTGCTTGAACTGGATGGCGTCGTCGATGGAACCGAGATAGCTGTCGAACACATCCTGCGCCTGGCTGACCAAGCCGCTCTGCACCGTGTTGCTGGCCATTTTCTTCTGCAGCGCCAGCTGCGCGCGCAGCGCCCTCTCGCGGGCGGCCAGTTGCTCCCTGGCTTGCGCCTGCAAGCCGGCATCGCCAGTCTGCAGCGCGCTCATCGTCGCCAGCTGCACATCCTTCAACGCCGCGATCAGATCGGCCGAGGCCAGCGCGCTCGGCACTTCGCCTTCCGTAACGGACTTCACCGCCGCGGCATTGGCGTCCGACTTCCATACCGCGTAAGCGCCAATGGCGAGGATGGACAGAAAGCTGACCGACACCAGCAAGAGAATCCGGTTGCGTATATTCATGAGCCGCCCAGCGGTGATTTTGTTAGAGTTTAAACAGTATTATTTTTAATAATTACTGAGCATATTGTTCCAAAACCCGATGACAGGCTCATGACAGTATCAAGCCGTCAAAACCACGCCACCGCGCAGAGACTCCAGAGGCGGCGGCAGCCCCTGAGGAACGCGCTAGCCATCGATTGAAACCGCCGGGGAAACAGCCGTAGCCGCGGACTGCCGGCCAAGCGGGTCGGCACGCTGGCCCCAGGTCAAAACGGCTGGCAGACCGATTTCGCCATCGCAATCGGCATGATTCTTTTCACATCAGCCACTTAGCAGACACAAATCCGCAACCACCGCAAAAAGCGGCGTCAGCTGATGCTTTTGTTGCGCCGCAAAACCTTGCCAACCCCTGAGAAACCCGCTAAATTCGTCGGCTCTAGCGAAGCGCGCGGGTGTAGCTCAATGGTAGAGCAGAAGCTTCCCAAGCTTACGACGAGGGTTCGATTCCCTTCACCCGCTCCACAGGCTTCCCACTACCCGTCTCCAATACTTCATGCATAGCCTCTCCGAGCGATCTCCGATGAAATTGAACTCAGGCCGGCTGTGGCTAAGAATCGCGACTTACGGCACCTTGGCCGTGGTTTTGCTGCTGGTATTGATCCGCGCGTTGATCTACTGGCAATTCGACGAAGCTGCCGTGCGCAGCACCCTGACCCATGCGCTGAATGATACCGGCCGCACCATACATATCGATGGCCGCATCACTCCCGCCTTCTTCCCCTATCCCGGCATAGACATAGAAAAAGTCAGCGTCAGCGAGCCGGGCAAACCAGACGTTTTCGCCCGGGTGGAATTGCTGCGCGTATCGCTGGCCTGGATGCCGCTGTTGCTGGGCAACCGCGAAATCAAAGGCGTCGAGCTGTACGGCGCCAACGCCAGCATTTCCCGCGGCCTGGACGGCCGGCTGAACATCGCCGATTTGTTCCAGCGCCACAGCCAGGACAACTACCGCATCAAGCTGGATCAGCTGCGCATTCGCGAAGGCACGCTGCTGCTCTCCGACCAGCCCACCCATACCGACAAGCGCTTCTCCAGCATCAGCCTGGACGCCGACGACCTGCGCAGCACCGCCAGCGTCAGCGCCGGCGCCATCCTGGACGACGACAAGCGGCCGGTGCGGCTGGCGCTGAACACCCCGCTGGCGATCCAGGACGATCAGGTCAGCCTGCCGCAACTGGAAGCGGTGGCCATCAGCAACATCCAGGGGCTGGGCGAAACCAAACTCACCATCACCGGCCAGTACAAGCTCAACTTCGCCTCGCTGCAGGCTACCGGCAACGACGTCACCGTCGACTTCACCAGCGACCGCCCCAGCAGCGAAGTGAAGTTGGCGCTGCCGCAGATCAACGCCAGCCTGCACGAACTGACCATGCCCTCCGGCAGCCTGAGCGCCAAGCTGATCTATGCCCGCAGCCAGTACCAGCTGCAAGCCCAGCTGGACAACCTCAAGCTGAGCGAAGGCGGACTGTACGCCGACAAGCTGGACGGCGAGTTCAACTGGCTGGCCGGCAGCACCAAGGTCAATGTCAAACTCAACGCGCCATTCTCGCTGGCCGGCATGAACCAGTTGCTGATGCAGCCGCTGAAGCTCACCAGCACCATCGCCACGCCGGCGCTGCCGCGCGGCAAGCTGGTCACCAGCATGGAAGGCTCGCTGGACGGCGACATCGACGAGCCGCGCTTCAATCTGCGCGTGGCCGGCAAGCTCGATGGCTCCGACGTCTCCGCCACCCTCAGCCAGTACGGCCTGATCAAGCCGCGCCACGAAGCCACGCTGAACATAGGCAAGCTGGACCTGAACCGCTACCTGCCGGAAACCCAGGGCGATCCGGTGGCCATCTTCCAGAACACCAATGAGATTCCGCTGGACTGGCTGGACTTCTTCGACCTCAACGGCAAGGTGGCGATAGGCGAGCTGGCGATGGGCCGCTTCCGCATCAACCACATCAGCAGCAATGTGCGGATCAACCCACGCGCGCTGGAGCTGGACCAGATGTCAGCCGACATCTACGACGGCCGCCTGCAGGGCGACGCCACCCTGAGCCGGCGCGACGTGCCGCACCTGGCGGTGAAGCAGACGCTGCAGGGCATGAAGATCCGCCCGCTACTGGTGGACCTGTTCAACTTCGGCCGGCTGGATGGCAAGGGCAACGGCAAGATAGACATCAGCGCCGACGGCAAGTCGTTCGCCGAGCTGCGCAACACCCTCAACGGCGACGCCGCCTTCAGCCTGAACAACGGCGCGCTCACCGGCATAGACCTGGTGGCCGCGTTGAAGAATCTGCCGGCGGAGCTGAAGGAGTGGAACAGCACCGCGCAGAACGACCAGAAGACCACCTTCTCCACGCTGTCCACCAGCTTCAAGCTGGACAAGGGCATCGCCCGCAACCAGGACCTGAAGCTGGCCTCGCAACTGGTGAACGTGAACGGCGGCGGCAAGATAGACCTGAAGCAGAGCATCGTCGACTACACGATGGATGTGCAGGCCAATCCGCAGGAGTTCGCCAAGCTGAAGGGCATGAACGTGCCGCTGAAGATCACCGGCCCGATCAACGCGCCGGTGTACGCGCTGGACTTCAATGCGATGGTGAAGGGCAAGAAGACCGAGGGAGAGAAGAAGCAGGCGCTGAAGCAACAGTTGCAGAAGCAGATCACCACCATCCTGCCCTGACCCGGCAAAGAAAAGGCCCCGCTTCCCGGGGCCTTTTGTCAATCTCCCTGCAAAATCCTCGACTCCGCCAACGCCAGCTGTTCCGGCGTTCCCAGCAGCACCAGCACATCGTCGGCGCCGATCTCGAAGCTGCCGTCGAAGTCGGTGCGGCGCACCCGCTGGCGGCGGATGGCCTTGACCTCCACGCCCAGACCCTCCAGCCTCAACGCGCCCAGCGGCTGGCCGATGGCGGCGGCGCCGCCGCACACCTGCACGCTGAGCAGGCGCGGCACCAGCGCGTCGTCCAGGCTTTCCACCTCGTCGCTGCTGCCGCGGAAAAAGCCGCGGAACAGATCGTAGCGCTCCTCGCGCACCGCGCGGATGCGGCGCAATACCCGGCTGGGCGGCACGCCCGCCTCCATCAGTGCCTGCGAGGCCAGCATCAGGCTGCCCTCCATCACCTCGGCCACCACCTCGTCGGCTCCGGCCTGGCGCAGGATATCCATCTCGCTATCGTCTATGGTGCGGACGATCACCGGCAGATCCGGCCTCACCTCGCGCACCGCGTGTAGAATGCGCAGCGCGGCGTGGGTATCGGCGAAAGTCACCACCACCACCTTGGCCCGCATCAGGCCGGCGGCGATCAGCACCTCCTTCTTGCCGGCGTCGCCGAACACCACCTGATCACCGGCCTCGCCCGCCTCGCGCACCCGCTCCGGATCCATGTCCAGCGCGAACATATTGATATTTTCAGCCTCCAGCAGGCGCGCCAGCGCCTGGCCGCTGCGGCCATAGCCGCAGATCAGCACATGCTCGCTCTTGCTCATGCCGGCCACCAGCATCTGGTGCAAATCCAGCGACTGCAGCATCCAGTCCTGCTTGACCAGGCGGCGGGTGATGCGCTCGCCGTGCATGATGAGAAAGGGCGCGATCAGCATGGAAATCAGGATCGCGGCGATGGCGGCCTGCCCGGTGCCCGGCGCCACCAGGCCCAGCGTCATCGCCAGCGCCAGCAGCACGAAACCGAATTCGCCGCCCTGCGCCAGCGCCAGCGCCGAACGCATGGCATCGTTGGCGCGGTGACCCAGCACACGGCCCACGCCGAACACCACCGCCAGTTTCAGCGGCAGCAGCAAGGCCAGCAGCAGCAGCACTTCGCCAAAGCGGCTGAACAATACCGACAGCTGCAGCCGCATGCCGACGGTGATGAAGAAGAAACCCAGCAGGATGTCGCGGAACGGCTTGATGTCCTCTTCCACCTGGAAGCGGTATTCGGTTTCCGAGATCAGCATGCCGGCGACAAAGGCGCCCAGCGCCAGGCTGAGACCGGACAGCTCGGTCAGCCAGGCCACGCCCAGCGTCACCAGCAGCACATTGATCATGAACAACTCGCCGGAACGCTGGCGCGCCACCAGGTGAAACCAGGGCCGCACCAGCCGCTGGCCGAAGAACAGCAGCAGCGCCAGCACCAGCGCCACCTTCAGCGCCGCCTTGCCCAGGTCCAGCCACAAGGTGTCGCTATGGCCGGCGAAAGCCGGCAGCAGGATCAACAGCGGCACCACGGCGATGTCCTGGAACAAAAGCACCCCGATCGCCAGCTGGCCGTGCGGCTGGCTCAACTCCAGCCGCTCGGTCAGCAATTTGCTGACGATGGCGGTGGACGACATCGCCAGCGCGCCGCCGATGGCGAAACCTGTCAGCGGGCTGCCGGTCAGATAGCCCATGGCCAGCGCCACCAGCAGCATGGTGACCGCCACCTGGGCAAAACCGACGCCGAACACCAGCTGCCGCATCGCCTTCAGCCTGGGCAGCGAAAACTCCAGGCCGATGGTGAACATCATGAACACGATGCCGATCTCGCCCAGGAAGGCGGTTTCCTCACCTTGCGGAATCAGGCTGGCCACGCCCGGCCCCGCCAGAAAGCCCACCACCAGATAACCCAGCATCGGCGGGACTTTCAGGCTGCGACACAAGGTTACCGCCAACACGGCAGCCAACAGGACGAGAACGATGGGGGCCATGGAATGCATCGGCGGTAGAATCTCCCGGGAAAAAACGGATATCTGGTGGACGAAAAGCGGAGAAAATGCGACGACCAAGCAAAAGTTGCACCAGCTCGCGCGTCAATCGATTATAACCTTTGATATACTTTTGCCTTATGGAAAAAACACACGCCACCAGCCGCCTGGAGATGGCGCGCGAGGTTCTGCAAATCGAAGCCGCCGCGCTGGTCACCCTGGCCGAACGCCTGAACGGCGACTTCCTTGCCGCGATCGACGCCATCCTCGCCTGCAAGGGCCGCGTCATCGTCACCGGCATGGGCAAGTCCGGCCATGTGGGCCGCAAGATCGCCGCCACGCTGGCCAGCACCGGCACGCCGGCCTTCTTCGTCCACCCGGCGGAGGCCGCCCACGGCGACCTCGGCATGATCACCGGGGAGGACATCGTGATCGCGCTGTCCAACTCCGGCGAAGTGAACGAGATCACCGCGCTGCTGCCGGCGCTGAAGCTAAAGGGCATCCGCCTGATCGCGATGACCGGCCGCGCCGACTCCACGCTGGCGAAGGAAGCCGACGTGCTGCTGCACACCCATGTGGAGAAGGAGGCCTGCCCGCTGGGCCTGGCGCCCACCACCAGCACCACCGCGCAGATGGCGCTGGGCGACGCGCTGGCGGTGACGCTGATGGACGCCCGCGGCTTCGGCCAGGGCGACTTCGCGCTGTCGCATCCCGGCGGCAATCTGGGCCGGCGGCTCTTGGTGCATGTGAGCGACCTGATGCACAGCGGCGACGCCCTGCCCCGCGTGGCGCCGGGCACGCTGCTGAAGGACGCGTTGCTGGAGATGTCGCACAAGCGGCTGGGCATGGTCACTGTCTGCGACGCCGACGGCACGCTGCACGGCATCTACACCGACGGCGACCTGCGCCGCACGCTGGAGCGCTCGGCCGATGTCTACAGCCTGAAGATAGACGAAGTGATGGGCCGCGCGCCGCGCACCATACTGGCCGGCAAGTTGGCGGCCGAGGCCGGTTTCGTGATGAAGCAGAACCAGATCACCAGCCTGGTGGCGGTGGACGCCGATGGCAAGCTGAGCGGGGTGCTGCACATGCACGACCTGCTGCAGGCCGGCGTATTTTGATTTCGCCGCGCAGCCCCTCGGGGCTGGCGGCAGCAAGGACCAAGCAATGCGCATGATTTCCGAGCAGGCCCGCAAGGTGAAGCTGCTGATCATGGATGTGGACGGCGTGATGACCGACGGCCGCATCTACTACAACGCCCAGGGCGAAGAGAGCAAATCGTTCTATGTGCAGGACGGCTTGGGGCTGCGCCTGCTGCAGTCCACCGGCGTGCAGCTGGCCATCATCTCCGGCCGCGCCGACCGCTGCGTGGAACACCGCGCCCGCGCGCTGCGGATAGACCACTACTACGGCGGCGTGCACGACAAGAGCGTGGCGCTGGCCGAACTGCTGGAAAAAACCGGCCTCGGCGCCGACGAGTGCGCGTTCATCGGCGACGACCTGATCGACCTGCCCATCCTCACCCGCGTCGGCCTGGCCGTCGCCGTGCCGGAAGCGCCGCCGCAGGTGCGCCAACACTGTCATTACGTCACCGGCAACGCCGGCGGCCACGGCGCGGTGCGCGAGCTGGCCGAGCTGATCATGCAGGCGCAGGGCACTTTTGACGCCATCGTCGCCAGGTATCTGGCATGATTCGGCTCTTGCGCTCCCACCGGCTGTTTCCGGTGCTGCTGATCGGGCTCACCGCGATGCTCACCCTGTGGCTGGACCAGATTTCGCGCTGGGACACCCGCCATCGCGAGCTGGACCCTGACAAGCCCGAATACGTGGCGGAAAACCTGGTGGCCACCCATTTCGACCTGCACGGCAAGATGGCGGACCGTCTGATCGCCACCCGCATGTGGCAATACCCCAGCAAGCCGGACGCCTATTTCGAGAACCCCGACCTGTACCAATACCAGCAAGGGGTGCTGCAATACCATGTCTTCGGCGAATCCGGCCGCTACAACAATAAAAACCAGCAGGCTTTCTTCGACAAGAAAGTCACCCTGATCAAACCCGCAGACAGCAAGCAGCCGGAAACCCGGCTGGAAAGCAGCGTGATGCTGGTGGATTCGGCCAAGCATGTCGCCAGCACCAAGGCGCCCGCGGTAATCCACCAGGGCAACTCGGTCGCCCACTCCATCGGCTTTGTCTACCAGCAACAGCTGGGCCTGCTCAACCTGTTGTCCACTACCAAGATCATCTATGCCAAATAAGACCCGCATCCTGCTGGCCAGCCTGCTGCTGGCTGCCTCCGCCCTGACCCACGCCGAGCAGGCCGACAGCACCAAGCCCATGGAAATCACCAGCGACAACGGTTGCACCATGGACCAGATCAAAGGCGTCTCCACTTGCGAAGGCAATGTGGTGGTGATTCAGGGCACGCTGCGCCTGAACGCCGACAAGGTGGTGGCCACCCAGGACAAACAGGGCAACCAGACGCTGCAGGCCACCGGCCGCATCGTCACCTTCCGCCAGAAAATGGACAACAACGGCGGCTGGGTGGAAGGCCAGTCCAGCAAGCTGGACTACAGCAGCGCCGCCCACACCGCCATCCTCACCGGCAACGCCCGCGTCAAGCGCAACGGCGACCTGGCGATAGGCAATGTGATCAGCTACGACACCCAGACCGAGACCTATCAGGTGCAGGGCGGCGGCGCCAACAGCGCCGGCAAGGGACGCACCACGGTCATCCTGCAACCCAAGAACACCGCCTCGCAGCCCGCGGCCGCCAAGCCCGCCGCCGGAGCCGCCAAACCATGAACATGAAGCACAGCGTCCTCACCGTCTCCCGCCTGAAAAAGCGCTTCAAGAAGCGCACCGTGGTCAAGGACGTATCCCTGCAGATCGAAAGCGGCGAAGTGGTGGGCCTGCTCGGCCCCAATGGCGCCGGCAAGACCACCAGCTTCTACATGATCGTCGGCCTAATCGGCGCCGACGACGGCGACATCACGCTGGACGACGCGTCCATCACCCGCTACCCGATCCACCAGCGCGCGCAGCTGGGCCTGGGCTACCTGCCGCAGGAGGCGTCCATCTTCCGCCGCATGACGGTTGAGGAAAACATCGCCGCCATCCTGGAAATCTCCGGCCGCAAGGGCAAGGAGCTGGAAAAGGAACTGGACCTGCTGCTGGACGACCTCAACATCGCCCACCTGCGCGACAGCAACGCGCTGTCGCTGTCCGGCGGCGAACGGCGCCGGGTGGAGATCGCCCGCGTGCTGGCCACCCGCCCGCGCTTCATCCTGCTGGACGAACCGTTTGCCGGCGTGGACCCGATCGCGGTGATAGACATCCAGAAGATCATCTCCTTCCTGAAGGAACGCGGCATCGGCGTGCTGATCACCGACCACAACGTGCGCGAGACGCTGCGCATCTGCGACCGCGCCTACATCATCAGCGACGGTTCGGTGCTGGCCTCCGGCGAGCCGGAAGAGCTGGTCAACAACGACAAGGTACGCGAGGTCTACCTCGGCGAACATTTCCACCTGTAAGCGATGAAACAGGCCCTTCAGCTCAAGGTATCGCAACAGCTGACGCTTACGCCGCAGCTGCAGCAGTCGATCAAGCTGCTGCAGCTGTCCACCCTGGACCTGCAGACCGAAGTGGAACGCTTCCTGCTGGACAATCCTCTGCTGGAGCGCGGCGACGAGCCGCGCGATGCCGAGACCGCCGAAGCCGTCAAGGACGATGCGGGCGTCGCCGATCAGGACGACGGCGCGGGCAGCGGCGAGTTGCTGGACTGGGGCGCCGGCAGCCGCCAAGGCGGCGACGACGATTACGACCCCATGCTCAATGTTCCCTGTCAGATCAGCCTGCGCGAACACCTGCTGGCGCAACTGGGCGAAATCGCCCTGGCCGGCCGCGACCAGGCCATCGTCAGGCTGCTGATCGAGGAACTGGATGACGACGGCTACCTGCCCTTGAGCCTGGACGAACTGGCCAGTCACCTGCCGCTGGAGCTAGAGCTGGAAAGCGACGAATTGGCGGTTGGGCTCAAGCTGCTGCAGCAGTTCGACCCCGCCGGCGTCGGCGCGCGCTCGCTGGCGGAGTCGCTTGGGCTGCAACTGCAGCGCTTGGCCGCCGGCGAGCCCGGCCACCAGCTGGCGCAGGCCATCGCGCGCGAACACCTGGCGCTGCTGGGAAGCCGCGACTACGCCAGACTGAAGAAACTGCTGGCTTGCAACGACGCCGAACTGCGCGCCGCCCAGGCCCTGATCGCCCGTCTCAACCCCCATCCTGCCACCGGCTTCGCCCACGGCGACGTCCACTACGTGATTCCCGACATCAGCGTCAGGAAGCTGCGCGGCCGCTGGGTGGCCGAGCTCAACCGCGCCGCCATGCCCAGGCTGCGCGTCAACCGGCTGTACGAGCGCATGCTGGCCGACTCGCGCGGCCAGGCCGGCGAAATGTCCGGCCGCTTGCAGGAGGCGCGCTGGCTGGTGAAAAACATCCAGCAGCGATTTGACACCATCCTGAAAGTGGCGGAAGCTGTTGTCGAACGGCAACAATTGTTCTTTGAACACGGCGAGGTGGCGATGCGGCCGCTGATCCTGCGGGACATCGCGGAAGAGCTGGGCCTGCACGAGTCCACGGTTTCCCGCTCCACCAGCCAGAAATACCTGCTCTGCCCGCGCGGCCTGTTCGAGCTCAAGTATTTCTTCGGCAGTTCGCTGGAAACCGACAGCGGGGGCGAATGCTCCGCGACGGCCATCAAGGCTCACATACGCGGCATGATTGACGGCGAGGACCGCGGCAAGCCGCTGTCGGACAGCGCCATCGCCGACGCGCTGGGCAAGCTGGGAATACAGGTTGCCAGACGCACCGTAGCCAAGTATCGTGAAGCCATGCAGATTCCGGCGGTGAATCTGCGCAAGGCGCTGTAGCAAGCCTTGGGGAATACATGCCGCCCGCCAACCCGACCGGGCGGCCAACACCAGAAGGAGCTAGGGTATGAACCTCAAAGTAACTGGTCTGCACCTGGAAGTAACCCCGTCGCTGCGTGAATACATCGAAAGCAAACTGGAGCGCATCACCCGCCACGTCGACCACGTGATCGACATCTCCGTCACCCTCTCGGTGGACAAGCTGGTTCAGAAGGCTGAAGTCAACGTCCACCTGTCGGGCAAGGATATCCACATCGAAGCCTCCGAAGCCGATCTTTACGCCGCCATCGACCTCCTGATGGACAAGCTGGACCGCCAAGTATTGAAATACAAGGAAAAGCTAACCGAACACCGGGCGCAGAGCTCGGGCGAAGTCTCCCAAGCCTCGCTGTGACCCCCTGAGGAAAGCCACGGGAACCATACGGTTCCCGTTTTTCTTTGCGCTTGCCGGTTTTCAGTACTATCAAGGCAACGTAGAATTCCAGGTTTATCCAAGAGCCGCATGCATAATCCAATATGAATCTCATCGGCAAGATCCTGACTCCGGACCATGTGTTGCTGGATCTGGACGTCTCCAGCAAGAAACGGGTGTTCGAACAGGTGGGCCTGCTGGTGGAGAACACCCGCGGCATCGCTCGCAGTGAAATCTTCGACAGCCTGTTCAGCCGTGAAAAACTGGGTTCCACCGGGCTGGGGCAAGGCGTGGCCATCCCGCATGGCCGCGCGCGCGGCCTGAAGGAAGCCACCGGCGTATTCATCCGGCTGAAGGCGCCCATTCCCTTTGACGCGCCGGACGGCAAGCCGGTGCAATGCCTGTTCGTGCTGCTGGTCCCGGAGCACGCCACCGATCTGCACCTGCAGGTGCTTTCCGAACTGGCGCAGCTGTTTTCCAGCCGCCAGATGCGCGAGCAGATGCTGAGTATCAGGATGCGCGATGAACTTTACCAGCTCCTCAGCGAGTGGACTCCCAATGCCTAGCATCACCGTCCGCAGGCTGTACCAGGAAAACCAGCAGAAACTCAATCTGACCTGGGTGGCCGGCACCGGCGGCGCCGACAACGTGATCGGCAACGACGAGCAACGTCCGACGCTGGCGCTGGTGGGCCACCTCAACTTCATCCACCCCAACCGGGTGCAGGTGCTGGGCCTGGCCGAAGTGGACTACCTGAACCGGCTGGAGCAGTCGGCGGCCAAGACCGCTCTGGACCAGCTGTTCCACAAGAGCATGTCGGTGGTGATGGTGACCAACGGCCAGCCGGTGCCGCGGCTGCTGCGCGACTACTGCCACAGCCACAACGTGCCCTTGATGTGCAGCACGCTGGAAAGCCCCTACCTGATGGACGTGCTGCGCATTTACCTCGCGCGCGCGCTAGCGGTGTCCACCGTGCTGCACGGCGTGTTCCTCGACGTGTTCGAGATCGGCGTGCTGATCATGGGCGACTCGGCGATGGGCAAGAGCGAACTGGCGCTGGAGCTGATCTCGCGCGGCCACGGCATGGTGGCCGACGACGCGGTGGAACTGTACCGCATCGGCCCGGACACGCTGGAAGGCCGTTGCCCGCCGCTGCTGCGCGACTTTCTGGAAGTGCGCGGCCTCGGCATCCTCAACATCCGCACCATCTTCGGCGAGACCGCGGTCCGCCCCAAGAAGGTGCTGAAACTGATCATTCATCTGGTGAAAGCCAACGACCAGGCGATGCAGGCGCTGGACCGGCTCAACATCCAGTCGGAAACCCAGGACATCATAGGCGTCACAGTGCGCAAGGTGGTGCTGCCGGTGGCCGCCGGCCGCAACCTGGCGGTGCTGGTGGAAGCCGCGGTGCGCAACTACATCCTGCAGCTGCGCGGCATAGACAGCACCCGCGAATTCATCGAACGCCACACCAACTTCCTACGGGACCAGGAAAATGCGCCTGATATTGATTAGCGGCCTGTCCGGCTCCGGCAAGTCGGTGGCGCTGCGCGCGCTGGAAGACTCCGGCTTCTACTGCGTGGACAATCTGCCAGCCACCATGCTGCCGGAGGCGATGTCGCTGTACGCCGATTTCGGCTACGAACAGATCGCCATCAGCGTCGACACCCGCTCCGGCCCGTCCCTGGGCGCGCTGCCGCAGGTGGTGGAGCAATTGCGCGCGCAGAACATAGACGTGCGCCTGCTGTTCCTGGAAGCCCGCACCGAGACCCTGGTCAAGCGCTTCTCCGAAACCCGCCGCCGCCACCCGCTGTCCGACGCCGGCATCACGGTGGAGGAAAGCATACGGCTGGAACAGGAAATGCTGGCCGACGTGCAGGAACTGGGCACCCGCATCGACACCAGCGAGCTGTCGGCCAACGCGCTCAGGAGCTGGATACGCGAGCTGGTGGACGCCGACAGCAGCCGGCTGACGCTGATCTTCGAATCGTTCGGCTTCAAGCACGGCCTGCCGCAGGACGCCGACTTCGTGTTCGACGTGCGCTGCCTGCCCAATCCCTACTACGACCCGCAACTGCGCCCCTTCAACGGCCGCGACCAGCCCATCATCGACTTCTTCGCGCAGCATGCGGAGATGGCGGAAATGATCGCCGACATACAAACGCTGATCGCCAAGTGGCTGCCCTGCTACAGCAAGGAAAACCGCAGCTATCTGACCGTAGCCGTGGGCTGCACCGGCGGCCAGCACCGCTCGGTCTACATCATAGAAAACCTGGCGCGCGCCTTCGCCGACAAGCAGGTGCTGGTACGCCACCGCCAGTTGTACCGCGAAACCTGATACGGACGGGCGGCGCCCTGCCCCACGCCCCGGGCGGGCCTAACGCGCACGCCCGCTGGAGAACGCTTCCGATGTCCCGCCGCAAAACCGTCACCGTCGCCCTCACCGGCGCCTCCGGCCTGCCCTACGGCCTGCGCCTGATCGAAACCCTGCTGGCCGCCGGCATCCGCACCTGGGTGCTGTACTCCCAGGCCGCCCAGGTGGTGGCCAAACAGGAAATGCAGCTCACCCTGCCCTCGCGCCCGGCCGAGATGAAAACCTGGCTGTTGCAGCGCCATCCCGCCCACGCCGAGCTGCTGGAAGTGTTCGGCCGGGAGGAATGGTTCGCTCCAGCCGCGTCCGGCTCCAATCCGCCGGACGCGATGGTGGTGTGCCCGTGCTCGATGGGCACGCTGGCCGCCATCCGCCACGGCATGAGCGACAACCTGATAGAACGCGCGGCCGACGTATGCATCAAGGAGCAGCGCAAGCTGGTGCTGGTGCCGCGCGAGACGCCGCTGTCGGTGATCCACCTGGAAAACATGCTGGAGCTGGCCCGGCTGGGCGTGGTGATCCTGCCGCCGGCACCGGGCTTCTATACTCATCCCAAGACCGTGGACGACATGGTGGACTTTGTCGTCGCGCGGATTCTGGACCAGTTGGGCGTAGAGCAGAGCCTGACTCCGCGCTGGGGAGAAACATCGCCATGAAACCCTCCCCCATTCTCAGCCTGGAAGCATTGCGCCAACTGGAGCGCACAGCCGACGCCGCCGGCCTGATGCTGATGCAGCGGGCGGCGCAGGCCTCCGCAGACTGGGTCGGCCGCCATCTCGCGCCGGGCTCGCGGCTGCTGGTTTGCGCCGGCCCCGGCAACAACGGCGGCGACGCGCTGTACGCGGCGCTGGAACTGCAGCAGCGGGAATATCTGGTGGATGTGCTGCTGCCCTGCCCACCATCCAGCCTGGCCTGCCGCCAAGCGCTGCAGCAGGCCCAGGCGTCGGAACTGGCCATATTCGACGCGCTGCCCGCCCATTATCCGCCGCCGGCCCTGCTGATAGACGGCCTGTTCGGCATTGGCCTCAGCCGGCCGCTGGACGAAACCTGGAAACAAAGGATAAACCAGCTCAACGCACTGGACTGCCCCATCCTGGCGCTGGACTGCCCCAGCGGCCTGGACGCCTACTCCGGCCAAAGCCTGGGCGCCGCCATCCATGCCGACCACACGCTCACCTTCCTGTGCTACAAACCCGGCCTGTTCTGTAGCCAGGGAGCCGACCTCGCCGGCCAGGTGGAGCTGGCGACGCTGGATTGCCCGCCGCATTTCTTTCCTCCCGGCGAAGGCGCGCTGAACGCGCCGTGCGCCGCGGCGCTGGCCCGACCCCGCGACAGCCACAAAGGCAGCTTTGGCACCGTTGCCGTCATAGGCGGCGCGCCAGGCATGCTGGGCGCGGCGCTGCTGGCTGGGCGCAGCGCGCTGCAGGGAGGCGCCGGCAAGGTCTATCTGTGTCCTCTGGACGACAGGCTGCCGGTGGATGCGATCGCGCCGGAGTTGATGATACGGCCGCTGGACGAGATGGCCGAGCTGCCCGCCGCCGACGTGATCGCCTTCGGCCCAGGCTTGGGCCAACAGGAGCTGGCCGCCCGGCTGCTGCCGCAAATCGTCGCCCTCCCCCTGCCGCTGGTGCTGGACGCCGACGCGCTCAACATGCTGGCCGGCGACCGCGACGCTGCCGGCCGGATCGCCCAGCGGTCGTCCGTCACCGTGCTGACCCCGCATCCGGCCGAAGCCGCCCGCCTACTGCAAATCGACACCGCCGCCGTGCAGCGCGACCGCATCGCCCACGCCAGGCAACTGGCCGCGCGATACCGCTGCGTGGTGGTGCTAAAGGGCGCCGGCAGCCTGATCGTCCGCCCCGACGGCTATTATCTGCTCAACACCAGCGGCGGGCCGGAACTGGCCGCCGCCGGCCAGGGCGACGTGCTGACCGGACTGATCGCCGCCCTGCTGGCACAGGGCCTGCCGGCCTTTGACGCCACCGCGCTGGCGGTCCATCTGCACGGTCTGGCCGGCGACGACTACCAGCAGGAAAGCGGCGGCCCGATCGGCCTGACCGCCTCAGCCACCGCCATCCGCATCAGCCGGGTGCTCAACCGCCTGCTGGCCGGACGCTGAAGCCCAACGCCGCCGCTTTGCCGGCGGCGGCGGTTTATGTTTAAGATGGATCGGGCAGCCCCACCTCGCGGAGACCCGACTTGTCATCACAAAAAAAAGCCTACGCCTTCGGCCTCGGCGCCGTCCTGGCCTGGTCCACCGTCGCCAGCGCCTTCAAACTCAGCCTGCAGCACCTTAGCCCGATGCAACTGGTGCTGTACGCCAGCATCGCCTCGCTGCTCTCCCTGCTGGCCATCCTGGCCTGGCAGGGCCGCCTGCCGGAGCTCCCCGCCGCGCTGCGCCGTCACTGGAAAAGCTCGCTGCTGTTCGGCGCGGTCAACCCCTTCGCCTACTATCTGGTGCTGTTCCAGGCCTATGCGCTGCTGCCGGCGCAGGAAGCCCAGGCCATCAACTACACTTGGGCGCTGACCATGACCCTGCTGGCGGTGCCGCTGCTCCGGCAGAAGCTGCACCCACTCGACGCCGCCGCCGCGCTGATCTGCTATCTCGGCGTGCTGGTGATCGGCACCCGCGGCCAATTGCTGGAACTGCACTTCTCCAGCCGGCAGGGCGTGCTGCTGGCGCTGGCCTCCACCCTGCTGTGGGCCGGCTACTGGATCTTCAACACTCGCGACCGCCGCGAACCGGTGCTGGGCCTGACGCTGAACTTCGCCTTCAGCCTGCCCCTCAGCCTGGTCTGGTGCGCCTGGCACGGCCAGCTCGTAATCCCCTCCTGGCAGGGGCTGGCCGGCGCCGCCTACGTCGGCGCGCTGGAGATGGGATTCACCTTCGTGCTATGGCTGTCGGCGATGAAGCTCACCCGCAGCACCGCCAGCATCGCCAATCTGATCTTTCTGTCGCCGCTGCTGTCGCTGCTGCTGATCCACCTGATCATCGGCGAAGCCATCCTGACCTCAACCCTGCTGGGCCTGGCGCTGATTCTGGGCGGCCTGGCGGTGCAGAAGCTGCCGCTGCGGCGCGCGCTGCCGCGCCCGGTCGCGGAAGGTTCCAACTGATCCGCCCAGAGGCCGGCAGCAGCGGCGTTAACGACTCGCAAGAAACTGTATTGGATCCATCATGGCAATTCCGTCCCGCTCTGCCTACGATTCACTGAGAGGGCACGAACAAACAGGCACCATGAAAAGCATCAAGACAAGGTTAATGCTATGGCTGATGGCGTGGATCACCACCATTCTGGGCAGCACGGGGCTGTATTTCTATCTTCATGACTACAGCATAGACCAGAGCGACTTCCAGACTCAGCGCGCCGCAGTGCAATCCCGCCTGTCCTTGTCGCTGCCGCACGGCATCTGGCAGCTGGACGACGAAAATGTGCGCCTGGCGCTAGACAGCGAATTAAGCTGGCCTTCGGTGATCGCCATCAACGTCAAGGGGGAAAGCGGGCTCAACCTGGGCCGCACCCGCGACAGCGGCGGCAATCTGCGCGACATGCTGCCCAACGAACGGCCCAAGGTTGACGACATGCTCAGCATCCCCATCATCTATCAGGGAAAAGAGCATCTGGGCACCGCCACGGTCTATCTGTCGCATGACGCGCTGCGCGCCCGCGAAGACCAGCACCTGATCACCATCGTCGCCCAGATCGTGCTGCTGGACGGCATGATCTTCTTCATCATGTCGTTCAACCTGCAACGCTTCATCTTCCAGCCGCTGTCGCGCCTGCAACAGGCGCTCAACACCGCCATCCGCGCGCCCGACGCCACCGGCGCCCAGATCACCCACCTGGCGGACGACGAAATCGGCGCCATCGTCAACGGCTTCAACCGCATCGTCGCCCGCACCGCCGCCGACCTGGTCAAGCGCACCGCCGCGGAGACCGTGGCCCGGGAGGAAAAGGAAAAGGCGCAACTGGCCTACAGCCAGTTGATGGCGACGCAGGAAACGCTGGTGGAAGCGGAGAAGATGGCATCGCTGGGCAGCCTGGTGGCCGGCGTGGCCCACGAGATCAACACACCGGTGGGCATCACGCTCACCGCCGCCTCGCACCTGGGCACCGCCACCTCGCACATCACCGGCAAGCTAGACAGCGGCAACGTCAAGAAGAGCGATTTCCAGAGCTATCTGGAAACCGCGCAGGAATGCTGTGAACTGATACTGGCCAATTCGGAACGCGCCGCCAACCTGATCCACAGCTTCAAGCAGGTGGCGGTGGATCAGACCAGCGAAGCCAGGCGCAGCTTCCACCTGCACGACTACCTGAACGAAGTGATCACCAGCCTCAAGCCGCGCTTCAAGCACACGAAGGTGGGGATCGATATCCAGTGCGAAGAGGACATCCTGCTGGACAGCTATCCGGGCGCCCTGGCCCAGGTGCTGACCAACCTGGTGGTCAACGCGCTGGTTCACGGCTATGAAGGCGGCGAAATTGCTGGCAATATCGTCATCGAGGCTCATCGCAACGATGCCCAGCACGTGTCGCTGAACATCAGCGACAACGGCAAGGGCATCGCACCGGAAAACCTGGGCAGGATCTTCGAACCGTTCTTCACCACCCGGCGCGGCAGCGGCGGCAGCGGACTTGGCCTCAACATCGTCTACAACATCGTACGGCAACGGTTGGGCGGCAATATCGAGGTACACAGCGAGCAGGAGCAAGGCACCCGCTTCACGCTGGAAATGCCTTGCATCGCCCCCACCGTCCAGCACAAGGAGAATGTGGCATGAGCAGCGATACATTGCCTCCGGATGAAGACAACTGGTTGCTGGACGACAGCGAAAGCGACAATGAAGCCAGCGCTCGCCCTTCGGAACAGCGCAAGCCCTGGAAAGTGCTGATCGTCGACGATGAAAAGGACGTGCACACCGCCACCCGCATCGCGCTGCGCGGCATCAGCTACAAGGAAAGGCCGCTGGAATTGATCAGCGCCTACAGCGGCGGCGAAGCCTTTCAGCAATTGCAGCTACATCCCGACATCGCGCTGATCATGCTGGACGTGGTGATGGAAAGCGAGGATGCCGGCCTCAGGCTGGTGCACCGCATCCGCCAGGAGCTCTCCAACGGCGTGGTGCGCATCGTGCTGCGCACCGGCCAACCCGGCCAGGCGCCGGAGCAGGAAGTCATCCTCAACTACGACATCAACGACTACAAGACCAAGACCGAACTCACCACCCAGAAGTTGTTCACCACCACCATCGCCTCGCTGCGCGCCTACGAGAACATGGTGTCGCTGGAAAAGAACCGCCAGGGCCTGGCCAAGATTCTGGAGAGCGCGTCCGACCTCTACCAGTTGCACTCGCTGCGCGAGTTCGCCTCCGGCGTGCTGCGCCAGATCAGCGCTTTGCTCGACATCGGCACCGACGGCATCCTGTGCGTGCGCAATGAAAACCACAGCGGCCGGCCGGAACTGGAAATCCTGGCGGTGTCCGGCTCCTACGAATACCTGGCCGAAGCCGGCGATCTCTCCAGCGAACCCAAGCTGGCAGAAATCATCCAGCGCGTGTTCAGCGAAAAGCGCAGCATCTTCCAGCACCCTTACGACGTGTTATACATCGCCTCGCGCAACCGGCGCGAATTCGCGGTGCACTTCATGCCGCAATGGCCGCTGGAAAGCGTGGAGTGCGACTTGCTGGACGTATTCTGTCAGCGCATCTCCGCCGCCTACGACAATCTCTACCTGTACAACCAGCTGCGCAGCGCGCAGGAGGCCACGGTGGTGGCGCTGGCCGACCTGGCGGAATTCCGCGACACCGACACCGGCGACCACGTGCTCAGGGTGCAGAAGCTGACCGACGCCATCGCGCAGGAAATGCGGGACAGCAACCACTATCCGGAACTGATGACGCGCGAGTTCATGGACATGGTGGGCATGGCCAGCATTCTGCACGACATCGGCAAGGTGGCCATTCCCGACAGCATCCTGCTCAAGCCCGGCAAGCTCGATCCTGAAGAGCGCACGGTGATGGAGCAGCACGCCCCGATAGGCGCGCAGATACTGGACAAATCCGCACGCATGGTGGAAGGCACCAGTTATCTGTCGCTGGGTTCGGAAATCGCCGGCGGCCACCACGAGCACTTCGACGGCAAAGGCTATCCGCGCCAGCTCGCCGGCCAGGATATTCCGCTGTCCGCGCGCATCGTCGCGGTGGTGGACGTGTTCGACGCCCTGCTCAACAAGCGCCCGTACAAGGAGCCCTGGAGCATGGAGGAGACGATGAAATACATAGGCAGCCGCGCCGGCAGCCAGTTCGATCCACATGTAGTGGAAGCGCTGACGCGGCTGGTCAACGAGAAGCGTCTGCCGGTGCCGCAGCAAGAGTAGTCCCGAGCGCCCCATGCAAAACGGCAGCCATCCGGCTGCCGTTCTTGCTTGCGCCGCCTTGCGCGTCAGGCCACGTACCTGAGCACGCAGACATACTGGCAGATGCTGCCGCCCAACACGAACAGGTGCCAGATGCCGTGGCCGTGGCGGATCTTCTCGTCGTTGAGAAACCAGTAGATGCCCACGCTGTACAAGAGGCCGCCCAGCCCCAACCAGAACAGGCCGCCCGGCGCCAGCGCATCGATCAGCGGCTTGATCGCTATCAGCACCAGCCAACCCATCACCACGTACAGGATCATGGACAGCAGCCGGGTACGGCGCCCAAGGGTCAGCTCCTGCGCGATGCCGAACAAAGCCAGGCCCCAGCTCAGGCCGAACAGCGTCCAGCCCCAGGCCCCGCGCAGAGTCACCAGCGCAAACGGAGTGTAGCTACCGGCGATCAGCAGATAGATCGCCGAGTGGTCGCACTTCTGCAGGATGGCCTTGGCCCGTCCAGTGAGGCTGTGGTACAGCGTCGAGATCAGGTACAGCGCCACCAGCGTGCCGCCGTACAGGCTGAAGCTGACGATCTTCCATGGATCGCCCTGCATCGCGGCCTCGGCCACCAGCACCACCAGTCCGGCTACCGCCAGCAAAGTGCCGGCCAAGTGGGAATAGCCGTTGAAACGTTCCCCGTGATACATGATTTATCCTTGAGCCGGTCCGTCTTTCCGGCCTGACATCATAAAGCGGTTTGGAGCCCCCCGCGGCCTCCAGGGTTCAATTGTCCGCCTGTTGCCGCTCCGCCGCCAGCGCTTTGCGCAAGCGAAAAAGCGGGCCGCGCCCGCTTTGACCGAAATCGTGAGCGCCGGAATCAGGCGCCCAGCGCCGCCAGCACCTCGTCGCGCACGGCTTCCACCGCGCGAGTGCCGTCGATCTTCACATACTTGGGCGCCTTGGCATCGCCGGCGGCGGCCAGCTTGCCATAGAAGCCCACCAGCACGGCGGTCTGTTCGTGGTACACCGCCAGGCGCTTCTTCACGGTTTCCTCGCGGTCGTCGTCGCGCTGAACCAGGTCTTCACCGGTCGCATCGTCCTTGCCGGCCGCTTTCGGCGGATTAAAGACGATGTGATAGGTGCGGCCCGAAGACAAATGCACGCGGCGGCCGGCCATGCGCTCGACGATGGCGGCGTCCGGCACGTCGATCTCCACCACGTAGTCGATGTCCACGCCAGCGGCGATCATCGCCTCGGCCTGCGGGATGGTGCGCGGGAAACCGTCAAACAGGAAGCCGTTAGCGCAGTCTGCCTCGGCGATGCGTTGCTTGACCAGGCCGATGATGATGTCGTCGCGCACCAGGCCGCCGGCATCCATGATCGCCTTGGCCTCCAGGCCCAACGGCGTGCCGGCCTTGACCGCGGCGCGCAGCATATCGCCGGTGGAGATTTGCGGAATGCCGAATTTTTCGCGGATGTAGTTGGCCTGGGTGCCTTTGCCGGCGCCCGGAGCGCCCAACAGGATCAATCGCATGTACATGACTCCAGTTTGTTTGATTTATGAATTCTTTTAGCCCTCAGGCGCCCAACAGCCGGCGCACCCGTTCCAGGTCTTCCGGCGTGTCGACTCCGGCGGCCGGCGCCTCGCTCGCCACTGCCACCATGATGGCATAACCATGCCAGAGCACGCGCAATTGTTCCAGCGCCTCGTACTGTTCCAACGGCGCGGCCTCCAGCCTGGCATAGGCGCGCAGGAATCCGGCGCGGTAGCCATACATGCCGATGTGGCGGTACGCCGGCAGACCGGCGGGCAATACGCTGCGATCGGCGGCGTAGGCGTCGCGGGCGTAAGGGATGGGCGCGCGGCTGAAATACAGCGCGCGGCCGTGCTTGTCCAGCGCCACTTTCACCACATTGGGGTTGAAGTGGTCGGCGGCATCGTGGATCTCATGCGCCAGCGTCGCCATCGGCGCGTCGCCCGCCGTGTCCAGCAAATCGGCCAGACGGTCGATCAGCGCCGGCTCGATCAACGGTTCGTCGCCCTGCACATTCACCACGACGGCGTCGTCAGCCAGGCCGAGCTTGGCGGCCGCCTCGGCCAGGCGGTCGGTGCCGCTGGCGTGGTCTTCGCGCGTCGGCACCGCCTCCACGCCGTGCGCGGCGCAGGCGGCCAGGATGTCGGAGTGGTCGGCGGCCACGATCACGCGCCCGGCGCGGCTTTTCGCCGCCTGTTCGGCGACCCGCACCACCATCGGCTTGCCGGCGATGTCGGCCAGCGGTTTGCCCGGCAGGCGGCTGGAAGCCATCCGCGCCGGGATCACCACGATGAAGCCTGTCATTTGACTTCTTCTTCCGGCGGCAGCTCGCGCGCTTCCGCTTCCAGCATCATCGGGATGCCATCCTTGATCGGGAAGGCCAAACGGTCGCCCTTGCAGATCAGTTCGTCCTTGTTCTTGTCGAACACCAACGGTCCCTTGCACAGCGGGCACACCAGGATTTCCAGAAATTTAGCGTCCATGTTCCATCTTCAAGCGGGTGAGTATCCAGTCGCCCAGCTCAGGCGCCAAGGTGGCCTGAACCGGCAAAACCCATAGTCTAGCACGCTGCGCCGCGTCATGAAGCACGCGCGCGAGCTTGACCGCGTCCTTGCTGGTGACGATCACCGCGTCGGCGGCGGCCGGAATGTCGGCGGCGGAAAAAGCATGGTGATCGGGAAAGGACAGTTCGCTGGCCACCGCAATGCCCTGCCCTGCCAGCGTATGGAAAAACCGTTGCGGATGGCCGATGCCGGCCAGCGCCGCCACCCGCAAGCCGGCAAAGTCCGCCGCGGTCCGTGTCCGGGAAGCGTCGCCCAGACCATGGAAAGCGCCGGCGCGCAGCGTCATGTCGAAACGCGGCAGGCCAGCCGGCAGCGCCAGACTGGCGCCCGCGCCGTTGACCACCACCGCGTCCACCGTCCGCAAGCGCGACAGCGGCTCGCGCAAGGGGCCGTTGGGCAGCAGATGGCCGTTGCCGACGCCGCGCCGGCCGTCCAGCACCACGATTTCCAGATCGCGCGCCAGCCTGTAGTGCTGCAAACCGTCGTCGCTAAGAATCAGCTGGATGTCGGGATGCAGGGCCAGCAGACGGCGGCCGGCGGCGACGCGGTCGCGCCCCACCACCACCGGCGCGCCGGCAGCCGCCAGCAGCAGAGGCTCGTCCCCCACCAGCTCCGGGTCGCTGTCCGGCAGCGCCTCGGTGGGCTGGCCGGCGCTGCCGCCGTAACCGCGGCTGATCACGCCCGCCTTCACGCCGCGCGCGGCGAAGTCCGCCAGCAGCGCCAGCGTCAGCGGCGTCTTGCCGACGCCGCCGACATTGATGTTGCCGATGACCACCACCGGAACCGGCAGCGTCTCGCGCTTTTTCCAGCCTCGGCGGAACGCCTGCCGCCGGCCGGCGGCCAGCAGCGCAAAAAGCCCTTCCAGCGGCGCCAGAAGGGCTGTCAACCAGCCTCGCGGCCGGTACCAGTGTTGCTCGATCAGATTCATGCGTTCATGGGGTCCGCCCGCTCAGGGCTTGAGATTCTGGGTGGCGAAAGTCAGCTGCGATAGCCCGGCCTCGCGCGCCGCCTCCATCACCGTGATCACCGACTGATGGGTGGAGTTGGCGTCGGCATTGACCACCACCACCACGTCGCTCTTGCCCGCGGCAGCGGCCTTCAGCCTGGCCAGCAGGCCGGCCTTGTCGCCTCTTGCCAGCCGGGCGTCGTCCACCGCCATCGCGCCGTCGGCGGCGACCGCGACTCGGATCTCGATGGTTTTGTTCTTCAACTGCTCGCCCTGGGCGCTGGGCAGATTGATCTTGAGCTCGGAGAAGCGGGAATAGGTGGTGGTGACCATCAGGAAGATCAGGATCACCAACAGCACGTCTATCAGCGGGATGAAGTTGATCTCCGGCTCTTCCCGGCCGCGGCCGCGACGAAAGTTCATGCTCAGTTCCCGTTCCGGCGCTCGCCGTGCACCACTTCCACCAGCTTGATAGCCTGCGCCTCCATCTCCACCAGCAAGCCGTCCACGCGGGAACGGAAGAAGCGATAGAACATCATGCTGGGGATCGCTACGATCAGGCCAAAGGCGGTGTTGTACAAGGCGACGGAGATGCCGTGCGCCAGTTGCTGCGGATTAGCGCCGCTGCCGTTCTGCGAACCGAAGATCTCAATCATGCCGATCACGGTGCCCAAAAGGCCCAGCAGCGGGGACATGGCGGCGATGGTGCCCAGCGTGGTCAGCAGACGCTCCAACTGGTAAGCCACCTGGCGGCCCTCATCCTCAATCGACTCCTTCATCACCTCGCGGCTGCCGCTGACATTGCGCAGCCCGGCGGCGAACAGGCGTCCCAACGGAGAGTGCTGCTGCAAGCGCCGCATCAGCTCATCGCGCAAATCCACCCGGCGGTATTCCTGCAAGGTCTGCGCCAACAGGCCTTCGGGCACCACGACGCCGCGGCGCAGGCTGAACAGGCGCTCTAGGATGATCGCCAAAGACACGACTGAAGCCGCGAGAATAGTCCAGATCGGCCAGCCGGCCGCTTCAACGATAGCCCACACAGGAAGCTGTCTCCGTAGTCGATACAAACGTCAGACTTTATTACCTCAATCGCGGTGAGGCAACCTCTGGCCGGCAAAAATTAGCGCCGGCTGCCGCTTTTTTGGGCAAGAACCAGCGAAAGCCGCTGCCACCGGCGAATGCCTCAACTTATCCACAAGGTTATTCCGCGATTCTTGTGGATAAATTTTCAGGTTCCCAGGCGGACTCCTGCAAGCCGGCATTGACATCGATCAAGCCTTTGTCGACGATAGCATCATCCAAACAATCGTTTGAATCGCTATCATGAACCTGCCCATCTGGCTGATCAAGCTGCTGCTCAACCTGTGGCCGCCCTTCCTCGGCGCCGGGATCCGCGTCCACCGCCTGTCGCCTGACTTCCGCCAGGCCGAAGTCAGGCTGAAACTGGGATTCGGCAACCGCAACTACGTCGGCACCCACTTCGGCGGCAGCCTGTACGCGATGACCGACCCATTCTACATGCTGATGCTGCTGCGCCAGCTGGGCAGCGACTACTATGTCTGGGACAAGGAAGGCCGCATCGAATACGTTAAACCCGGCCGCGGCCTGGTGCGCGCGCATTTCAACCTGAGCGACGCAATGCTGCGCGACATCCGCGCGCAGACCGCCGGGGGCGACAAGTATCTGCCTGAAATGAAGGTGGAGATACGCGATAGCGGCGACGAGCTGGTGGCCACCGTGCACAAGACGCTGTACATCAAGCGCAAGCCGGAACGCCGCTGAGCAAAGCCCATGTAGAAAAAGCCGCGAAACGCGGCTTTTTCTACATGGATTCTGGGCACTTACTCCCCGAAGCCGCAGAAGACTTCGCGCATCATCCGCAAGACTTCCAGCGTGCGGATGTCTCCCACCCGGTAGTAGACGCGGTTGGCATCCTTGCGCGTGCGCAAAACCCCCTTGTCCCGCATAATGGCGAGATGCTGGGAAATATTGCTCTGGGAGGTGCCAACCTGCTCGACAATGTCTTGCACGCTCACTTCCCGGTCTTCCAGCACCGATATGATCTTCAGACGCAGCGGGTGCGACATGGCCTTCATCGCCCGGGATGTCTGTTCGATCTGGTCGTCGTTGAACAGCAAAGCTTTTCTCCTAATGTAGCGTCATTTTATTGATTTGACTGCGGGACTATAGTATCGGCAAAATCCGATACTATCAAGGTTTTCTAATATTCTGAATGCGAATGCCATGAAATCAATCACACCGGTGTTGCTATTAATCCTCGACGGCTTCGGCCACCGCATGGAAGGCGACGACAACGCCATCCTGCACGCCGACATGCCCAACTGGAACCGACTGCGCCAGCGCTACGCCTACGGCACCATCAACGCCTCGGAAAACTTTGTCGGACTGCCTTCCGGCCAGTTCGGCAACTCCGAAGTGGGGCACCTCAACATCGGCGCCGGCCGCATCGTGCAGCAGGACATCAGCCGCATCGATTGCGACATCGAGGACGGGCGTTTCGCAAACAATGACACACTGCAACAAGCCATGAGCAAAGCTCAATGCTCGGCTCTGCACGTGCTCGGCCTGTTATCCGACGGGGGTGTGCACAGCCATGAAAACCACATCCACGCGCTGATCCGCGCCGCCCAGGCCGCCGGCGTGCCCAACATCCACGTCCACGCCTTTCTCGACGGCCGCGACACGCCGCCGCGCAGCGCCGAAACCTACCTCAAGCGCCTGGACGCGGTACTGGCCGAATGCCCGAACGCGCGGCTGGTATCCGTGACCGGCCGCTACTGGGCGATGGACCGCGACAAGCGCTGGGAACGGGTGGAGCCGGCCTACCGGCTGCTGGTGGAAGGCGAAGGCCTGTTCCACGCCGAAACCGGGCTGGAAGCGCTCAAGGCCGCCTACGCCCGTGACGAGAACGACGAATTCGTCAAGGCCACCGGCATCGGCGCGCCGGTGAAGATCCAAGACGGCGACGCGGTGCTGTTCATGAACTTCCGCGCCGACCGCGCCCGCCAATTGACCACCGCGCTGACCGACCCGGCCTTCGACGGTTTCCAGGCGCGCCAACCCGGCTTCGGCTATTTCGCCACTCTCACCAGCTACGGCGAGGCCTACAGCGCGCTGCCGACCGCCTACGCGCCGCAGAAGATCCACAACGGCATGGGCGAATACCTGTCGGCCCAGGGCATGAAGCAGCTGCGCATCGCCGAAACCGAGAAATATCCGCACGTCACCTACTTCTTCAACGGCGGCGAGGAACAAGTCTACCCGGGCGAAGACCGCATCCTGGTGCCCTCGCCCAAGGTGGCCACCTACGACCTGCAGCCGGAAATGAGCGCCGGCGAAGTCACCGACCAGATCGTCGCGGCGATCCAGTCCGGCCAGTACCAGGCCATTTTCTGCAACTACGCCAACGGCGACATGGTGGGCCACAGCGGCATCTTCGACGCCGCGGTGAAGGCGGTGGAGGCGCTGGACGGCTGCATAGAGCGCTGCGTCGAAGCCATGCTGGCGGCCGGGGGCGAAGTGCTGATCACCGCCGACCACGGCAACTGCGAGCAGATGTACGACGGCGAGCACCACCAGCCGCACACCCAGCACACCACCAACAAGGTGCCCTTCCTGTATATCGGCCGCCCGGCGAAGATCCGCGACGGCGGTTCGCTGCGCGACATCTCGCCGTCCTTGCTGGCGATGATGGGCGTGGAACAACCGGTCGAGATGACCGGTCAATCGCTGATCGACTTCCAATAATCGCCCCGACAGGCGGCGGCCATGCCTGGCATGGCCGCCGCCGCTTCCCCAAGCGAAAGAAAACCAGGGAATGAAACGCTACCTCCTGATAGCCCTGCTGGCCGGAACCGCTCAAGCAGCCGACACCAGTTCCTCGTCCTCAGCCCTGTCCGCCGCGCCGCACCAGCAGGATCTGAAAAACGTGCGCAAGGAGATCGACAGCCTGAAAAAGGACCTGGCGCAGAAACAATCGGTGCAGAAGGAAGCGCAATCCGCCATTAAAGAATCGGAACAGGCGATCAGCCAGACCAGGCAGACGCTGGCCACGCTGGAGCAGCAGCAGAACCGCTCGGCGCAGCAGCTGGCCGACCTGAACGCGCAGATCGAGAAAAGCCGCCGCAGCCTGACCGAAGTACGCCAACGCGTCGGCCAGATGCTGGTTCGCCAATACAAGAACGGCCAGCACGACGCGATGAAGCTGATGTTCAACGACAGCGACCCCAATCAAAGTTCGCGAGACCTCGCCTACTACCAGCATATCGCCCGCGCCGACCAGCAGCTGGCGCAGCAACTGGTCGCGCAGCAAAAGCAACTGCAAGCGCTGTCGGCCCAGCTGGAGCAGGAGCTGGCGCGGCTGAACAACCTGTCCAGCCGCAAGGCCCAGGAAAAAACCGAGCTGGAGCAAGACAAAAGCCAGCAGCAGCAGCAATTGAGCAAGGTATCCGGCGAAATCAAGCAAGGACAGAGCAAGCTCACCCAGCTGCAGGAGGACGAAAAGCATCTGTCCAACCTGATCGCCCAGATCAACCGCGAAATCCAGCGCCGCCGCGCGGAAGCCGCGCGCAAAGCGGCCGAGGCGCGCAAGGCCAAGCTGGCAGCCGCCCGCGAGGCCGCGCGCAAGGAAAACGAGCGCCGCCGCAAACTGGCGGAAAACGCCAAGAAACAGGGCAAGCCAGTGCCGGAAGAAGCGAAGAAACCGGTGGTGGTGAAGGCGGAGAAGGAAGAAAAGATCGACGACGTGGCCGACGACAGCGCCGCCGGCCGCGCCTTCGCCAGCCTGCAAGGCAAGATGAAAATGCCGGTGGCCGGCCAGATCGCCGGCGCCTTCGGCAAGATGCGCCGCGAAGGCACCGCCTGGAAAGGCGTTTTTATTCGCACCGCCAGCGGCCAGCCAGTACACAGCGTGGCCGATGGCACGGTAGTATATGCGGATGAGCTGCGCGGCTTCGGCAAGGCGGTGATCATCGACCACGGCGGCAACTACATGACGGTGTACACCGGCCTGTCGGCCATCGCCAAATCGTCGGGCGGCAGCGTAAAGGCCGGTGAAACACTCGGCAACACAGGAACACTGGACAATGGGGATGCCGGACTGTACTTTGAAATCCGGCACCTCGGACGCCCCCTCAACCCGCAGGCCTGGACACGCTAAGGTGCCGGGTACGGAGAATTTGCACAGCATGAGCAGCCAAAGAATGAAGAAAATCGCCTGGTTGGTGGCAGGAGCCATGGCCGGTGGCGTACTGACCCTGAGCATGCAGGCGCTGGCCGACAAGGAGGCCTCGCCGCTGCCGCTGGGTGAACTGCGCACCTTCGCCGAGGTGTTCAGCCTGATCAAGCAAAGCTATGTCGAGCCGGTGACGGACAAGAAGCTGATCGACGAAGCCATCAAGGGCATGCTCACCGGTCTGGACCCGCACTCCGACTACATGGACCCCGAAGAATTCAAGGAGCTGCGCGAAGGCACCCAGGGCGAATTCGGCGGGCTGGGCATCGAGATCGGCGCAGAGGACGGCCTGGTCAAGGTGGTGTCCCCGATCGAGGACACCCCGGCGCAGAAGGCGGGCATCAAGAGCGGCGACCTGATCATCAAGATCGACGACACGCCGGTGCGCGGCCTGTCGCTGAACGACGCGGTGAAGAAGATGCGCGGCAAGCCGGGCAGCAAGGTCACGCTGACCATCGCCCGCAAGAATGAAGCTAAGCCGCTGGTGTTCACGCTGGCGCGCGCCGTCATCAAGACCAAGAGCGTCAAGTACAAGATGCTGGAACCGGACTACGGCTATGTCCGCATCGCCCAGTTCCAGGAGCACACCGCGGAAGACCTGGCCGCCGGCCTGCAGAAACTGTACAAGGACAACAAGCAGCCGCTGAAGGGCCTGGTGCTGGACCTGCGCGACGACCCGGGCGGCTTGCTCAACGGCGCCGTCGGCGTGGCCGCTGCCTTCCTGCCCAAGGACAAGCTGGTGGTCTACACCGAGGGCCGCACGCCGGACGCCAAGATGCGCCTGACCGCCACGCTGCAGAACTACGCCGGCGCCGGCGGCAGCGATCCGCTGGCCAAGCTGCCGGCCGATGCCCGCAACGTGCCGATGGTGGTGCTGGTCAACGGCGGCTCCGCCTCGGCGTCGGAAATCGTCGCCGGCGCTTTGCAAGACCAGAAGCGCGCGGTGCTGGTGGGCACCCAGACCTTCGGCAAGGGCTCGGTGCAATCCATCCTGCCGCTGGGCAGCCAAGGCGGCATCAAGCTGACCACCGCCCGCTACTTCACGCCTAGCGGCCGCTCGATCCAGGCCAAGGGCATCGTGCCGGACGTGGTGGTGGAAGACGCCACCCTCACCGCCGCCGACCAGGCGCTGCGCGTGCGCGAGGCCGATCTGGAAAACCACCTGGCCAATCCCAACGGCGACGACAAGCCGGCCAAGGCCGCCAAACCGGCGCCCAAGCTGGTTCCGCCTCCGTCCCCGCAGGAAAAGGGCAAGGACGCGCCGGCCCCGGACGACGGCAGCCAGTTTGGCCCGCGCGACCCCAGCCCGAAGAACGACTACCAGCTGTCGCAGGCTCTCAATGTGCTGAAAGTGCAGCAAATCCTGCAAAAACGCGCCAACTGAGCGTCGGCTTCACATACACGATGCCGCCAGGCCCCGCCTGGCGGCATTTTTGCATGCCGCGCCAGCCGCGCGCCCGCGGCAGGCCCAATCCTGATATTCTTATTGGTTATTCCCTATCGAGTGGCCGGAGTCTGCCCTTATGCTCACCCGCGAGTTCGTTCTCACCTTCCGCGAAGCCGCGCCCTACATCAACACCTACCGCGGCAAGACCTTCGTGCTGGCCCTGGGCGGCGAAAGCCTGCTGGACGGCGACTTCTCCAGCATGGCGCAGGACATCAACCTGCTGGTCAGCCTCGGGGTGCGCATCGTGCTGGTACACGGCATCCGCCCGCAGATCGAGGCGTTGCTCAAGCGCCACGGCATCGCCCGCCTGTTCCACCGCGACCGCCGCGTCACCGACGCCGCCACCATGGACATCGTCAAGCAGGCGGCGGGCGCTACCCGCCACGACGTGGAAGCCCGGCTGTCGATGGGCATGCCTCATTCGCCGATGTACGGCGCCCACCTGCGGGTGGCCGGCGGCAATTTCGTCACCGCCCAGCCGCTGGGCGTGCTGGACGGCGTCGACATGCAATACACCGGCCAAGTGCGGCGGGTGGACGCCGCCGCCATCCGCCAGCGGCTGGACCAGGGCGAACTGGTGCTGCTGACTCCGGTAGGCTACTCGCTGACCGGCGAAAGCTTCAACCTGACCATGGAAGAGCTGGCCACCCACGCCGCCATCGCGCTGAAGGCGGAAAAACTGATCTTCGTGGTGGAAGGCCGCGGCGCGGTGGAGCAGGACGGCCAACTGATCAGTTCGCTCACCGCCTTGCAGGCGGAGCAATTGCTGGAAGCCGGCAGCCTGCCGGAAGACGTGGCGGCCTACCTGCCATACACCATACGCGCCACCCGCGAAGGCATACCCCGCGCCCACCTGATCAGCCGCCACGAAGACGGCGCGCTGCTGCTGGAGCACTTCACCCGCGGCGGCAACGGCACCATGATCGCGCGCGATCCCTTGGTGCGGGTACGCAACGCCAGCATCGACGACGTCGGCGACATCCTGGCGCTGATCCGCCCGCTGGAAGAGCAAGGCGTGCTGGTGCGGCGCAGCCGCGAGCGGCTGGAAGTGGAGATAGGCGAATATGCGGTGCTGGAGCATGACGGCAAGATCTACGGCTGCGTGGCGATGCACCCCTTCCCCGAAGCCGACACCGCCGAACTGGCCTGTCTGGCGGTATCGCCGGCCAAACGCGACGGCGGCTTCGGCGAGATGCTGCTGCGCCACGTCGAATACCAGGCGCGCACTCAGGGACTGCAGTCGCTGTTCGTGCTTACCACCCAGACCTCGCACTGGTTTGTCGAGCGCGGCTTCGCCGAGGCCGACAAGAACTCGCTGCCGCTGTCGCGACAGCAGTTCTACAATTACCAGCGCCGCTCCAAGGTATTTGTAAAGAAGCTGTAACCGGCGGCGGCCATGATGCCGCCACGGTTGGAAGGACGCGGGCTATGTGACAGAATAGCCCGTTAACGCCAATTCAGAATTCAAGAGCAAGGATAGAGCCATGAGCAGAACCGTCAATTGCGTCAAGCTGGGCCGCGAAGCCGAAGGCCTCGACTTTCCGCCGCTGCCGGGCGAACTGGGCAAGCGCGTGTACGAAAGCGTCTCCAAGGAAGCCTGGCAGGGCTGGCTGCGCTACCAGACCATGCTGATCAACGAAAACCGCCTCAGCCTGGCAGACGCCCGCGCCCGCCAGTACCTGGCCGCGCAGCTGGACGCGTACTTCTTCGGCCAGGGCGCCGACGCGCCGGCCGGCTACACCCCGCCGCAGAACTAAACGACTTGCCAAGCCCTCCAAGCGAGGGCTTTATTGTTTCCAATCACCGTAATATTGGCTCGCACATCGTATGTCACAACCGCAAGACTTGCTGCTGAACCGCGAACTGGGACTGATAGAATTCAACCGCCGGGTGCTGGCCCAGGCGGAAGACCCGGACCTGCCGCTCTTGGAGCGCCTGAAGTTCCTCTGCATCGTCTCCTCCAATCTGGACGAATTCTTCGAGGTGCGCGTCGCCTGGCTGCAAGACGCCGCCCACGCCACGCCTGAGCGCGTACTGGCGGACGGCTGCACGCCGGAGCAGGCGCTGGCCAAGGTGGCGCGCGCCAGCCACCAGCTGGTGCGCGACCAGTACGCGGTGATGAGCGAGGTGCTGTTTCCGGCGCTGCGCGAGCAAGGCATCGTGTTCCTGCGCCGCGGCGAATGGACCCAGCAGCAGAAGGACTGGGTGGAGGCCTTCTTCTTCCGCGAACTGATGCCCATCCTGACGCCCATCGGCCTGGACCCGTCCCATCCCTTCCCCAAGGTGCTGAACAAGTCGCTGAACTTCACCGTGGAGCTGGAGGGCCGCGACGCCTTCGGCCGCGCCTCCGGCACCGCCATCGTGCAGGCGCCGCGCATCCTGCCGCGGGTGATCAAATTGCCGGCCGACGTCTGCGACGGCCGCCCGCACTGCTTCGTGTTCCTGTCCTCCATCCTGCACTCCCACGTGCACGAGCTATTCCCCGGCATGACGGTGAAGGGCTGCTACCAGTTCCGCGTCACCCGCGACAGCGAACTGTCGGTGGACGACGACGACTTCAAGAACCTGCGCACCGCGCTGCAGGGCGAGTTGCGCCAGCGCCAGTTCGGCGACGCGGTGCGGCTGGAAATCGCCGACACCTGCCCGCAGCACATGGAATCCTTCCTGCTCACCCAGTTCAATCTGCAGCCGCGCGACGTCTACCGCGTCAACGGCCCGGTGAACCTGGTGCGGCTGATGCAGGTGCCCGATCTGGTGGACCGCGCCGACCTGAAATTCACGCCGTTCAGCCCCAGCCTGCCGCCGCCGCTGCAAAAAAGGGCCCACTTGTTCGAGGCCATCCGCAAAGGCGACATCCTGCTGCACCACCCTTACCAGAGCTTCCAGCCGGTGATCGACTTCCTCACCGAGGCCGCCACCGACCCGCACGTGGTGGCGATCAAGATGACGGTGTACCGCACCGGCACCGACTCGGTGCTGATGGAATCGCTGATCGCCGCCGCCCGCGCCGGCAAGCAGGTGACGGTGGTGGTGGAACTGATGGCCCGCTTCGACGAGGAAGCCAACATCAGCTGGGCCAGCCGGCTGGAAGACGCCGGCGCCCACGTGATTTACGGCGTGATCGGCTACAAGGTGCACGCCAAGATGCTGATGGTGGTGCGGCGCGAGGAACACGGACTGCACCGCTACGTGCACCTGGGCACCGGCAACTACCACCCGCGCACCGCGCGGATGTACACCGACTTCGGCCTGCTGACCTGCAACGAGGAGATCGCCAGCGACGTCAACGACATCTTCGTCCAGCTCACTGGCCTGGGCCGCGCCAGCAGTCTCAAGCAGCTGTTCCAGAGCCCGTTCACGCTGCACAGCATGATCATGCAGTCGATCGAGCGCGAAACCGAGCATGCCCAGGCCGGCAAGCCGGCGCAGATCATCGCCAAGATGAACTCGCTCTTGGAGCCGCAGGTGATCCACGCGCTGTATCGCGCCAGCCAGGCCGGGGTGAAGGTCCAGCTGATCGTGCGCGGCGTCTGCGCGCTGCGCCCGGGCGTGCCGGGGCTGTCCGACAACATCAGCGTGCGCTCCATCGTCGGCCGCTTCCTCGAACACCCGCGCGTGTTCTACTTCTACAACGACCACAAGGAAGACCTGCTGATGTCCAGCGCCGACTGGATGAGCCGCAATTTCTTCCGCCGCATCGAAACCTGCGTGCCCATCATCGATGGCAAGCTCAAGCGCCGCATCATCAAGGAGGCGCTGCGGATGTATCTGGAAGACAACGTCAACAGCTGGGACATGCAGTCGGACGGCAGCTACAAACGCCGCAGCAGCCGCGGCAAACCGCACTGCGCGCAACGCCAGCTGCTGGAGTCGTACACCGCCCAGCCGCCGGAAGACAAATGATGATCATGCTGGGCTACCTGCTGGCCGTCGCTCTGATGCTGGCCGGCCTGGCCGGCACCGTGCTGCCGGCCATTCCCGGCCTGCCGCTGCTGTTCGGCGGCATGCTGCTGGCGTCCTGGCTGGACAATTTCCAGCATCTGGGCCCGATCAGCCTGACCATACTCGCAGTGCTGGCGGCGCTGGGCCTGCTGATAGACTTCGTCGCCGGCCTGATGGGCGCCAAGGCCAGCGGCGCCAGCCGCCAGGCGCTGTGGGGCGCCTTCGTCGGCAGCTTGGTCGGCATGTTCTTCGGCGTGGCCGGCGTGATTCTGGGGCCGCTGCTCGGCGCGGTGATAGGCGAGTTCATCGTCCGCAAGGACGCCTTCCAGGCGGGCAAGGTCGGCATCGGCACCTTCATCGGCTTCATCGTCGGCGCGGTGGCCAAGGTGGCCTGCGCCTTCGCCATGCTGGCCACCGCGGCGCTGGCGCTGGCGCTGTAAACCCTGCGCCCTGGCCATGCGGATGGCTGTCCTGGCCGGACAGCCACTTCGCCCCATGATTTTGCTATGCTGCCGCAATCAACAGGGATACCCCTTGCCACGAGGAAACCCATCATGGCCCTGCAGCATCTGATTTATGTCAGCACCGCCCGCAAAGAACTAAGCAACGCCGAACTGGAGACGCTGCTCGAATCCTGCGTGCGCTACAACCTGCAAAACGACATCAGCGGCGTCCTGCTGTATGGTCCCGGCTGCTTCATCCAGGTGCTGGAAGGAGAAGCCGCCGCCGTCGGCGAAACCTACCAGCGCATTCTGGACGACCCGCGCCACCACAATCTGATAGAAATCATCCGCGAGGATATCGAGCAGCGCAGCTTCGCCAACTGGCGCATGGGCTTCACCCGGCTGGATGCCGCCGCCATCCGCAACCACCCGGGCTTCACCGACATCTACGGCCCCGACTTCCAGCCCAAACGCCTAGCCGGCCGGCCGGCGCTGGCGATGAACATGCTGCTGACCTTCCGCGAAAACTGCCGCTGACCAAAGCATCGATCGCCGCTCCCGCTACCGCATGGCAGTCGGGGCTGCAGCACCACTCTCGTCCCGGGCGCGGATTTCGTTATAATCGGCGCCTAGTCCCACTCCAACCAATGTGAACGCACCCATGGCCCAATACGTGATGTCGATGCTCCGCGTGAGCAAGATCGTCCCCCCGAAACGTCAGATCATCAAGGACATCTCCTTGTCCTTCTTCCCCGGCGCCAAGATCGGCCTGCTGGGTCTGAACGGCGCCGGCAAATCCACCGTGCTGCGCATCATGGCCAATGTGGACAAGGAATACGACGGCGAGGTGCAACACCTGGCCGGCGTCAAGATCGGCTACCTGGAGCAGGAGCCGAAGCTGGACAACGACAAGACCGTGCGCGAGGAAGTGGAAAGCGGCATGGGCGACGTGATGGGCGCGCAAAAGCGCCTGGAGGAAGTCTACGCCGCCTACGCCGAACCGGATGCCGACTTCGACGCGCTAGCCGAAGAGCAGGCCAAGCTGGAGGCCATCATCTCCGCCGGCGCCGGCGACAATGTGGCGCTGCAGCTGGAACTGGCCGCCGACGCGCTGCGCCTACCGCCGTGGGACGCCAAGATCGGCCCGCTGTCCGGCGGCGAGAAGCGCCGCGTGGCGCTGTGCAAGCTGTTGCTGTCCAAGCCCGACATGCTGCTGCTGGACGAGCCCACCAACCACCTGGATGCCGAATCCGTCGAATGGCTGGAACAGTTCCTGGTGCGTTTCCCAGGCACCGTGGTGGCCGTCACCCACGACCGCTACTTCCTCGACAACGCCGCCGAATGGATTCTGGAGCTGGACCGCGGCGAAGGCATCCCGTGGAAGGGCAACTACTCGTCCTGGCTGGAACAGAAAGAAGCGCGCCTGGAGCTGGAAAGCAAGCAGGAAGGCGCCCGCATGAAGGCGATGAAGCAAGAGCTGGAATGGGTGCGCCAGAACCCCAAGGGCCGCCAGGCCAAGTCCAAGGCGCGTATCGCCCGCTTCGAGGAGCTGTCCAGCTATGAAACCCAGAAGCGCAACGAGACCCAGGAAATCTTCATCCCGGTGGCCGAGCGCCTAGGCAGCGAAGTGATCGAGTTCGACGGCGTGTCCAAGGGCTTCGGCGACCGCCTGTTGATCGACAACCTGAGTTTCAAGGCGCCGGCCGGCGCCATCGTCGGCATCATCGGCCCCAACGGCGCCGGCAAGTCGACGCTGTTCAAGATGATAGCCGGCAAAGAGCAGCCGGATTCCGGCGCGGTGAAAATCGGCCAGACCGTGCAGATGGCCTTCGTCGAACAGAGCCGCGAAGGCCTGGACGGCGACAAGACCGTGTTCGAGGACGTGGCCGCCGGTGCCGACATCCTCACCGTCGGCAAGTTCGAGATGTCCAGCCGGGCCTACCTTGGCCGCTTCAACTTCAAGGGCGCCGATCAGCAGAAGAAGGTGGGCATGCTGTCCGGCGGCGAGCGCGGCCGCCTGCACCTGGCCAAGACCCTGCTCAAGGGCGGCAACGTGCTGCTGCTGGACGAACCGTCCAACGACCTCGACGTCGAAACCCTGCGCGCGCTGGAAGACGCGCTGCTGGAATACGCCGGCACCGTGTTCGTGATTTCCCACGACCGCTGGTTCCTCGACCGCATCGCCACCCACATTCTGGCGGCGGAAGGGGAATCGCAGTGGACCTTCTTCGACGGCAACTATCAGGAATACGAAGCCGACAAGAAGAAGCGCCTGGGTGAGGAAGGCGCCAAGCCCAAGCGCATCCGCTACAAGCCGATCACGCGCTAAGCCCTACCCAGCCTAGCCCCCGCCCGCGGGGGCTTTTTGCTGGACGCTCAATCCAGGTACTTGGCCATCAGCCTGGCGACCGCGCCCTCGTCGCGCAGTTGCTTGAGCGCGGTTCCCAGCCTTTGCGCGACCTCGTCCGGCATGCGCTTGCCGCAGGCCAGATAAATGCCGGTATCCTGCAAGCGCATCGCCTCGCGGATCGGCACCGCGCTGGTCCCTTGCTTCTTCACCAGATAGCGCGCCACCGCGCTGTGCACCGCCCAGACATTCGCCACGCCCAGGCTCAGCTCGCGATAGGCGTCCTCGGTGGTGGCGAGTTCGGAAAATGTCACCTGGTGCAACCTTAGCCACTCAGCCATCGACGATCCCAGCAGGGCCACCACCCGCAGCCCCTTGAGATCGGCCAGCGAATGCAGCTGCAGCGTGCTGCCTGCGGAAACGAACAGAGAGTGGCTGCTGTCGTCAATCAACCCCACCCAGCGGTACTGCCCATCGCGCCTGGGCGAACGGGTCAGCGGCATCAGGCAGCCGTCCTCCTCGCTCATCACCTGCAGCTGCGCCCGCTTCCACGGCAGATCGACAAACTGTCCGCGCAGACCCGCATGCGACAAAGCCTGCTGCACCAGTTCCACCGCGATGCCGCGCTGCGGGCTTTGCGGACTGTCGCGGATCACAAAGGGAGGATAGTCCAGCGTGTACAGATTGATCACAGGCGGCGCGGCCCACACCCATCCGGAGCCCAAGCAGGCCACCCCCAGCCAAACCCATTTCATCATTGCCTCTCCCATCCGCTTTTGTCCGCCGCAGGCTTGCCGGCGGAAAGACAGTGATAGAATCCCAGCCATGTCTTTGCGAACCTTTATTCTTTGTAGCAGCTTATGGCTGGCGGCCTGCGCCACACCGCGTCCGGCCGAGCTTCCTGCGCCGGCAGGATATTACCGGGTGCAGTCCGGCGATACCCTGTACCGCATCGCCCGCAAGTACAAACAGACCGTAGGCAGCCTGGCGCGCTGGAACCAACTGTACGACAGTTCCAGCATCCAGACCGGCCAGTTGCTGCGCATCCAGCCGCCTTCTGCCGGCAAGACCGCCGGCAAGGCCAACCGCCCGCCGCCGCCCAAAGCGGTGGAAAAACCGGCGCCGCCGCCGGCGAAGCTGGACATCAAGCTGCAATGGCCGGTTGCCGGCGCCTTGCTCGCCAGCTTCGACGGCAACCGCAACAAGGGCGTCGACATCGCCGGCAGCGCTGGCGACGAGATTCATGCCGCCGCCGCCGGCAAGGTGGTATACGCCGGCAAGGGCATACGCGCCTACGGCAACCTGCTGATCATCAAGCACAACGAGGACACGCTGACCGCCTACGCCCACAACCAACAGCTGCTGGTGAACGAGGGCGACCAGGTCGGGGCCGGCCAGGCCATCGCCACCATGGGCGACTCCGGCGCCAACCGGGTGAAACTGCATTTCGAGCTGCGGCTGCGCGGCCAGGCGGTGGACCCCGTCCCCTACCTGCCGCCGCGCTGATCGCGCCTTGCCAGCCTCGCCGGCTTGCCCTACCCTCGCCGGTGACGCCTTTGCCCAACCCCATACCATAATGAAACGCACCTCGCTATTGCTGATCACCGCGCTGCTGGCGGCCTGCGCCAGCTCGCGGCCTCTCCCCGCGCCGGAGGCGGAGGCAATCATGCCGCCGTCCGCCGCTCCGGTCCCAGCCGACGAACCGTCCCCGGCTCCCGCCAGCGCAGCTCCGGCGCTGGCCTTAATCGCCCCGACAGCCATCGTGCCCAAACCGCCGCTGGTTTCGCCTGACTTCATCGCCCGCTCCGTCCCCAGCGGGACGCGCGACCGCCAGGGCTGGATCGCCGACATCGACAACGCCTTCCGCCATCTGCGGATTCCGGCCACGGTCGACAACGCCTGCGCGCTGGCAGCGGTGATAGAGCAAGAATCCAGCTGGCAGGCCGACCCGGCCGTGCCGGGCCTCTCCCAGATCGTCTGGGGCAAGATTGAAGAAAAGGCGCACCGCTACCTGGTGCCGCTGACCGTGGTAAAGGGCGCCTTGTTGAAGACATCGCCCAATGGCCAGAGCTACAAGGCGCGCATCGACGCGCTGCGCACCGAGCGCGAAATGAACCTGCTGTTCGAGGACATGTCGCGCGAAGCCGGCAAGATGGGCTTGCCCGACATGAAGAATCCGATCCGTACCGGCGGGCCGATGCAGGTCAGCGTGGAATTTGCCGAAGCCCACGCCCGGATCTGGCCCTATCCCTATCCGCACCGCGACAGCATCCGCCATCAGGTATTCAGCCGCAAAGGCGGCGTCTACTTCGGCGCCGCCATCCTGCTGCAATACCCCGCCCCCTATCAGGACATGCGGTACCGCTTCGCCGACTTCAACGCCGGCCGCTACAGCAGCCGCAACGCCGCCTTCCAGGCCGCGCTCTCGCGGATCGGCGGCTGCAAGCTGGCGCTCGACGGCGATCTGCTCAACTATCAGGGCGGCCAGCCTTCCGGCAGCCAGCAGGCCGCGCTGGCCATCGCCGGCCGGCTGGATCTAAGCGCCAACGCGGTGCTGAGCGACCTGAAACAGGAGAAGAGCGCCGCCTTCGGCCAAAGCGAACTGTACCGCCGGGTGTTTGCGCTGGCGGAAAAGCAGGCGGGCCGGGCCTTGCCGCGCGCGACGATGCCGCAGATCGACCTGAAGAGCCCCAAGATCAGCCGCAAGCTGACCACCGAGTGGTTCGCCAAACGGGTGGACAGCCGTTATCGCCGCTGCCTGGCGCAATGGCCCGCCGCCTCCGCTTCATGATGCCAAACGACTGATTCAGCCTTATAATTCCGCTCGCAACGGCCGGCCTCCCCGGCCGTTCGCTCATTCAAAAAACAGCGGAATAACCGCAAAATAATCAGGTATTTGCACATGCGCTCCACTTTTTCCTATTTTCGCGGCTCGCTGCTGTTCAGCCTGGCCGTGCTCGCCGCCGTCGGCTGGTACGGCTACCGGCTTGGCGGCGCCGAGCACGCGCTGGCCTTTCTGATCACCGCGCTGGTGCTGGCGGTGCTGGAGACCAGCGTCTCCTTCGACAACGCGGTGGTAAACGCCAGCGTGCTCAAGGCGATGAGCCCGCGCTGGCGGCGAATCTTCATGACCGTGGGCATCGCGGTGGCGGTGTTCGGCATGCGGATACTGTTTCCGCTGCTGATCGTCGTCGCCGCCGGCGGCGTCTCGCTGGGCGAGGCCTTCATCGTCGCCACCGAGCAGCCGCAGCGCTACCAGGAAATCATGCATCACAGCCATCTGATGATCATGGGCTTCGGCGCCACCTTCCTGCTGATGGTGGTGATCGAGTATTTCATCACCCATGAGAAGGACGAGCACTGGATTCCGGGCATCGAGCCGCTACTCGCGCGCTTGGGCAGCGTGGAGAACGCGCAGTCGCTGGTCACCGTTCTGGTGGTGGCCGCGATTGCCGCGCTGCTTCCCGCCGCGCAGCGGATGGCATTCATCAGCAGCTGCTTCTGGGGCTATGTGGTGTTCATGGCGCTGCACATGTTCAAGCAGCTGTTCGGCGGCATGGACATCAAAACCGCGGCGGCCAGGAACGGCCTGATCGGCTTCGTCTACCTTGAAGTGCTGGATGCCAGCTTCTCGATGGACGGCGTGATCGCCGCCTTCGCCATCACCAACGACTTCTGGCTGATCGCCGCCGGCCTGGGCATAGGCGCGATGTTCGTGCGCTCGCTGACCCTCTACCTGGTGGAGCGCGACGTGATGGGCCAGTTCAAGTATCTGGAGGCGTCGGCGTTCTGGGCGATTGCCGCGCTGGTAGCCATCATGTTCGCCGCCGTGCTGCATGTCGAGCTGGGAGAGGTGGCTACCGGCCTGATCAGCGTCGCCATCATCGCGCTGGGCATCCTCACCAGCCTGCCGTCGCGCGGCAAACGCTGAGCGCCGGCGCAAAAGGCAAGACCGGGGAAACCCGGCCTTGCCTTTTCCCCTGCGGCCAATGGCCTGGCTTCAGGCCGAGGTGCTCAACAGCGCGCCCACGCCGGCGCTGCTGCCGAGTTGATTCTGCTGCAGATTATTGGTCAGGTTTTGCAGAAACGACTGCAGCGACGATTGCGACGACTGGCCGCTGCCGCTAATACCCAAAGCCTGCTGCAGGTTCTGAAAGGCGGAGCCCAGCGTTGAAGTCGCGCTGTTCTGGGTGCCATTGGCGATGTCCTGCAGCAACTGCTGCAGATTGTTCTGCAGATTGCCATAGCCGGCACCGCTCACCCCCCCGGCGCCGGCATCCTGATCCTGGCCTCCTGAGTCGACATCGCCATCGCCATCTTGACCACTGCCTCCGGAAACGCCCGAAGCGGAAGATGCGCCCGAGGCGGAGGATGCTCCCTCCTGCTGCAGCGCCTGAAACAGCGAGTGGATGAACGCATGCACCGTCTGTTGCTGATTGCCTCCCGCCGCACCCACCGCGCCAGTGGAGTTGGAGGTGTCGGAGCTTCCATCCGTGGACCCCGTCGATGAGCCGCCGGAAGCCGACTGCAACAGTCCGGACTGCTGCAAGGCCTGCAGCACGCTCTGCGTCAGTTCGCCGCCACCACCATGGTGGTGATGCCCGCCACCGCCGCTGCCCTGGACCGCTCCGCCTCCGGAAGACTGTCCCTGATCGGAAGAGAAGCTTTCCTGAATATCCACCTGCGTGTACTGCAAAGAGATTGAGCTGTTACCCAGAGACCCGACTGACATGATGCTCTCCTTAAAGAACTGATCGACCCGCCTCAGCCTGCGCTGATATCGGTATATCGGCATGCAGCGGCGGCGACAAAGGGACAAGCTGTAAATTTATGTTAATTAAGGGAAAAATCTCAACCAAGCCATCCAAAAAGCCACAATCCAACCCTTTCGAAGGCTGCCGGCTTCAGTATAGGCCGTCCTGGCGGACGCGCTGCGCCATCCACAGCCGCACCGCACTTGGTCCCCTCAAGCGCTGGTACTGAGCAGCGAGCCGACGCCGCCGGACGACAGCGTCTGGCTGTTCTGCAGCGCGATCAGGTTTTGCAAGAAGGTATGCAGCGACGCCTGCTGCGACGCGCCGGTTCCCGAGCCGCTGCCCAGTGACTGCTGCAAATCCTTGAAAGCCGAGCTCAGACTGGCGGTGGCGTTGTTCTGGGTGCCGTTGCTCACATCCTGCAGCAGCTTCTGCAGATTGCTCTGGAAGTCGCCGTAACCGCCGGCGGCCGGCCCCTGGCCGGAACCGGAGGTGCTGCTGGACAAGCCCTCGGCCTGCACCGCCTGGTACACCGCATGCACAAAGGTATGCAAGGCCTGCTGCAGATTGCTGCCGGTGCTGCCGGACAGCGCGCCGATGGCGATGTTTTGCGGGCTGGCGTCGCCGTTGCCGACGCCGGTGTTGCCGTTATCGGCGGCGACGGAAAGATTCAGGCCCGACTGCTGCAGGGCCAGCACCACCTCCTGGCCGAAGCCACCGTCGGGCCCGTTGTCCTGCTTGCGCTGCGCCCCCCCCGGGCCTTGCGTCCCGTCGCTGCCGACAGGCGCCAGCACGCCGGGAGCCGTGATAGGGGTGTATTGCTGGGAAATGGAATAGCTGCCAGTCACCGACCCAAGCGACATCGCACTTCTCCTTGCACAGGTTGCGGAACCCGTTACTGGTTGCAGCCGACGATGCGATTCCCCTTCCGGCGAAAACCGCACACCATGTCAAACGGCAAAACAATGGCAAAGACCAGCACAAATGCAAAATGGTGCGCCATGCATGGAAACGGCATGACAGACTATCCACTATAGGCAGGAAAATTTTCAGCGCGGCTGGAAAACAGCGCATATCGGCGATTAAAGACTGCCGGCAACACTGTTTCGACTGGCTGTTAAGTGGAAACCACAGATGGAGGCCGGCCTCGCCGGCCCCCTCCGCCGGCCTAACGGCCGATACCCAGCAGCAGCGCGGCTGACAGCAGCGTGGCCAGCATGGCCAGACCGTAGGTCAGCGCCTTGGCAAGCGCGCCGCCGCGGATGCCAAGGTCGTGCAGGCTATGGTAGACGCGGTGCGCCGCGTGCCACAGCAAGAGGCTGATCAGCAGCCAGAGCGCGCCCTTGCCCATCAGGCTCTGCGCCAGCGCCCGCATGGCGGCGAAGCCCAAAACCCGCTGCGGCAGCAAGCCCAGCGGAAGCGCCAGGCCGGTGATGAACACCAGCGCCGGCCCGAGCAGCGCCGCCAGCATACCGCCGGCGCCGAACAGTACCCAGAAGATGGGCGCATGTGATCGTTTCAGTTGGCGCTTCATGCCGAAATCCCCCACACCAGCGCAAACAACGCAGCACTGGCCAGCGCCACGGCGGCAAAACCGCCGCCGGTGATCGCCGCCGCCGAAACGCGCTTGCCGCCCAGCCGCAGCGGCGGCAGCGTGCGCGGCATAATCTTGAACCAGGTGTAGCTATGGTAGCCGATCATCGCCAACAGGATCAGATGGAGCCAGGTGGACAGCGGACTATGCAGCGCCGCCAGGAAGCCGTTCCACGCCGCCTGGCCCCGGCTCAGCCGCCACAGGCCGAACAGCAGCAAGAAGGCATAGGCGGCGACGAACAACGCCGTCCCCTCATGCGCCATATATTCGATAAAGTAGGGATTTTTCTTCCACCAGCCGGCCATAGTCCGGACGTAAGGACGACGCTTGTTCATTTGCAGGCTCCCTTGGGTCTGGCAAAACGCAGGAAGTAGTCCTTGGCCACCTGGGTCTTGTTGAGATTCACCGCATTGGCCGGGTCCACCGCCTTGGGGCAGACTTCCGAGCAATAGCCGACGGCGGTGCAGTTGAACACCCCCTCTTGCGCCGCCAGCAACTCCATCCGCGATGCCGAGCCGCCATCGCGGCTGTCCATATTGTATCGATGCAGCAAGGCGATCGCGCCCGGCCCCAGGAACTGGGAATCGATGCCGTACTGCGGACAGGCGGCATAGCACAGCAGGCAGTTGATGCAGTCGCTGAACTGCGAGTACCGCTCCATCTGCGCCGGCGTCTGCAGGTGCTCGCCCTCAGCCAAGGGCTTGTCGTGCCTGGGGATGATGTAGGGCTGGATGCTGTCCAGCTTGGCCATGAAGTCGTCCAGCACCACCACCAGATCGCGCTCGATCGGGAAGTGGTGGAGCGCTTCGATGCGCGCCTTGCCGGGGTAGTCGCGCAGAAAGGTCTTGCAGGCCAGCCTGGGCGCGCCATCCACCATCATGCCGCAGCTGCCGCAGATCGCCTGGCGGCAGGACCAACGGAAGGCCAGCGTGCCGTCCAGGTAGTCGCGGATGTATTGCAGACCCTGCAGCACCGACATATCGTCGATATACGGCACCGCAAAACTCTGCAGCCACGGCTGCTGATCCTGCTCCGGTCGGTAACGCATGATTTCAATGATGAAAGTGGCTTCAGCCATGCTGCGTCTCCCGCTCCGCCGCCAGCCCCGCAGCGCCATAGGCGCGCACCACAGGCTGGGACTTGGTGATCTTCACCGCGCCGTATTCGATGCGCGGCGCGGCGTCCGCCTGGTAAATGGCGTGGCTGTGCTTGAGGAAGTTGACGTCGTCGCGCGCCTCGTAACCATCCAGACGCTGGTGCGCGCCGCGCGACTCCCTGCGCTGCAGCGCGGAATGCGCCATCGCCTCGGCCACATCCAGTTGGTAGCCCAGCTCGATGGCCAGCAGCCAGTCGCTGTTCCACACGCTGGACTTGTCCTCGACGTTCACGTAATTGAAGCGTTGCTTCAGTTCCGCCAGCTTGTCGCAGGTGGCCTGCATGCTGGCTTCCCGCCGATAAATGCCGCAGCCCTCTTCCATGGTCTGCGCCATTTCACGGCGGATGTCGGCGATGCGCTCCGAGCCCTGCCTTGCCCGCAACGCGTGCAGCCTGGCCTCAGCGGCTTCGGCTTGCTGCTGCAGCGCTTCGCGGCTGGCCGGCCTTTGCCCGCGGGCGAAGCGCGCGGCCTCGATGCCGGCCACTTTGCCGAATACCGACAGCTCGGCCAAAGAGTTCGACCCCAGCCGGTTGGCGCCGTGTATGCCCACGCTGGAACACTCGCCGGCGGCAAACAGGCCGGGCATAGTCGACGCGCAGCAGCCGTCCACCAGAATGCCGCCCATGGTGTAGTGCACCGCCGGCCGTACCGGGATGGGCGCTTGCGCCGGGTCGATGCCCAGAAACTCCTCGGCCAGCTCGCAGATTTGCGGCAGCCGCTCGCGCAGCCTGGCTCGCCCCAAATGGCGCAGGTCCAGATACACCACCGAGCCAAGCGGCCCTTCAACCGTGCGGCCCTTCTGCTGCTCATACCAGAAAGCCTGGCTCAGCCGGTCGCGCGGACCCAGCTCCATGAACTTGTTGCGTGGCAGGTCCCCGGCAGGCCCCAGGCCATAGTCCTGCAGGTAGCGGTAGCCATCCTTGTTGACCAGCAGACCGCCCTCGCCGCGGCAGGCTTCGGTAAACAGCAAGCCGGTGCGCGGCATGCAGGTGGGGTGGTACTGGACGAACTCCATATCGCGCAGCGGCACGCCATGGCGGTAGACCAGCGCCATGCCGTCGCCGGTGACGATTCCGCCGTTGGTGTTCTCGCGGAACACCCGCCCGGCGCCGCCGGTAGCCATCACCACCGCGCCGGCCTCGATCAGCACGCTGTCGCCGCTGGCGATCTCGATCGCCAGCACGCCGCGCGCCTGGCCATCCTCCACGATCAGATCGGCGCAGAAATACTCGTCAAAGCGCTGGATATTCGAAAACGGGATGGACGTCTGAAACAAGGTGTGCAGCATATGGAAGCCGGTCTTGTCGGCGGCGAACCAGGTCCGCTCTATCTTCATGCCGCCGAAGGCGCGCACATTGACGCTGCCGTCTTCCTTGCGGCTCCACGGACAGCCCCAGTGTTCCAGTTGCACCATCTCCTCCGGGCACTGCGCGACGAAGTATTCCACCACGTCCTGCTCGCACAGCCAGTCGCCGCCGGAGACGGTATCGTGGAAATGGGCGTCGAAACTGTCATGGCTCTGCTTGACTGCCGCCGCCCCGCCCTCCGCCGCTACGGTGTGGCTGCGCATCGGATACACCTTGGAGATCAGCGCGATCCTCAACCCTGGATCGGACTGCGCGGCGGCGATGGCGGCGCGCAAGCCCGCCCCGCCGGCGCCGACTATCACTACGTCTGCTTGGTATGCGTTCACATATCCTCCTGCTGGCAATCAGAAATATCTGACCGCACGGTAGGACATGGCGCCGAACCGGCGGTAGACCTTGATCAAGCAGGCGGCAAACAGCGCATCGCCGCGCCAGCAAACCATGATCGCGGTCAAACCGCAGGCAAAAGAAAACCCGCGCCGGCGGAGCGCGGGTCGGGAACATGCGGGCGCCGCGGACTCAGATGCGGTAGCTGCTGCCGGTCATCAGCCGGGCAGATAACTTCATCGCCGCCTTCATCGGCGCCGGCAGAACGGCCGCCCCCAGTTGCTGCGCCATTTCGGCATGTTGCAACTCGTCGTCGCGCATGCGCTCGACGATGGCGCGGCTTCGAGCGTCGTCTGCCGGCAGGCTTCTCAGATGGCTATCCAGATGGGCGCCTACCTGCTGCTCGGTTTCCTGCAGGAAGCCCAGATTCCACTTGTCGCCCAGCACGCCGGCCGCCACTCCCAGCGCCAGCGAGCCGGTATACCACAACGGGTTGAGCAAGCTGGGACGGCCGCCCAGCTCGCGGATGCGGCGCTCGGTCCAGGCCAGGTGCTCCACTTCCTCCTGCGCCGCCTGACGCAGCGCCTGGCGTGCCGAAGCGTCGCGGGCGGTCAGCGCCTGGCCCTGGTACAAGGCCTGCGCGCACACTTCGCCGCAATGGTTGACCCGCATCAGCCCCAGCGCGTGCTTCCTGTCCTCCGCGCTCAGATCGGCCTCGGCAATGTCCTGGTCCGGATGCGCGCGCGCGCTCTGCGCCGGCGCGCACAGCGTGCGCAACCCCTTGTCCAGCTCCACGATCAACTTGTCCAGCATCGGCACCATCCCTCGCGCGTCCATCCTATCGAAGCCGCGATTATACCTTCGCGGCACATCCTCGGCAGCTGCTGATATAATCGCCCGGTCACTCAATAATGTTCAACAACACTCAAGGATTCCGCTCCATGAATCTCGCTAGCATCGGCCCGGGCAAAGACATGCCGGGCGACTTCAACGTCGTCATCGAAATCTCCGCCAACGCCGCTCCGATCAAATACGAATTCGACAAGGAATGGAACACGCTGGTAGTGGACCGCTTCATGGGCACCTCCATGATGTACCCGGCCAACTACGGCTTCGTGCCGCAAACCCTGTCCGAAGACGGCGACCCGGTTGACGTGCTGGTGGTGACTCCGTTCCCGCTGCCGCCGGGCGTGGTGGTGCGTTGCCGCGCGCTGGGCATGATTCGTATGGAAGATGAATCCGGCGTTGATGCCAAGCTCATCGCCGTACCGGTGGAAAAACTGTGCCCGATGTACAAGGCGATTCAGAAACTGGAAGACCTGCCGGAACTGCTGCGTCTGCAAATGGTGCACTTCTTCGAGCACTACAAGGATCTGGAAAAGGGCAAATGGGTCAAGATCCAAGGCTGGGGCACGCAGGAAGACGCCAAGACCGAACTGGTGGAAGGCATTGCCCGCTTCGGCAAATAAGCGGCAGCCCAAACGGCAAACCGGCCCAATGGCCGGTTTTTTTGCGCCCAGCGAATGCTGCATTGCACAATATCAGCATTCCACGGGATAATGGTTTGCCGTACCCCGCCGCATCTGCCACGCTTCTAACAGGAACCATGCCGCGCCTCGCGGCCCGCACCGGCATCAACATGGCTGTTTCGTACCGCATCAGGGGACACGCTCCCCATCTCCCCTGGTTCTTGCGCCGGCTAGAGGCGCGAGGGCTGACGCCTGCGTCCGAGAGCGACCTTCCTGCGCGCCTGCCGTCAGACTGGACAGGCATCGCGCTGGCGGACTGCTGGCTGGATCTGGCCCGGGACGGCGATCAGCCGCTGGCCCAAAGGCAGGCGCGATGCCAGGCGGAAGGGCTGGCGTTCATCGAACTGTCCGGAGACTGGCAAACGCTTGCCGCGGAACACGGCTTCATGCTGCTGGCGGGCTGCGCCGCCCCGCCGGCGGGAGACGCGCAGCTGCTGTTGGATGCGCTGGCGCCGCAGGCCGGCTGCTGGCTGCACTGCGGCCCGGCGCATAGCGCGCGCTTCTGCCAGCGGGTGTTTGCCGCCCTGCTCCATGCCGGCCACGCCGCGCTGCCACTGCCGGATGGCCAGCCGCGCGCGCTGCAGTGGGAGCAAATGCTGGCCAGTCAATGGCAGCTGGCGGACAGGCTGCGCCAGCTGGCCCAAGCCTATCTGCTGAAACATCTGGGCCAGACCCCGCCTTATCCTGCGCCGCTGCCGCCGGCAGCCCAGCACTTTGCCGCCAACCTGGCCCGCTCCATCATGCTCGCCTTGCCCGACCAGCAGAACTGGCCGGCCCTGCTGGAGCAGCTTGGGGCCATTCTCGCCGCCCATCCGCCGCCGCAAAAATGAAAACCCGCCGGTGGCGCGCCACCGGCGGGTTTCCTCACTCGAGCCAGAGTGGTATCGCTCAGGCGGCGTTGCTGGCGGTTTTCTTGCGACCAACTGCGGCGCTGGCGGCCTTGGCCGAGTTGGTGGCGGCTTCGACGCCAGCCTCGGCGATTTCGGCGCCGACCTTCTTGGCGGTCTTGGACACGCTTTCAAAAGCGACGGTCGAGGTGTTCAGCAAGGTCTTCAACGCGGCGACGGCGATGTCGGAACCGGCCGGAGCGTTCTTGGACAAGCGATCCAGACTGGTTTGCAGCGCCTTGCTGTTTTCGGCGATCTGCTCTTCGACAAAGCTGGACAGCTCGTTCTGGGTAGCCAAGGCGGCGTCGTAAACGTGGCGGGCGGCGGAAAATGCCTGATCCAGCGCCGGCTGCGCCAGACCGCTTTGCAGGTCGGTCAGCGACTTGGCGTCCTTGACTTCGCTCAGCGCCTTGAAGGCTTCGGCGTTGTCGGACAGCAGTTTGCGCGACAGATCAAGCTGCAGGCTGGCAAAGCGTTCGGCGCCGGCCAGCACGATGGAGGACAGGCGGACAGCCTTGTCGAACTGTGACTGACCGAGGGCGGAGAGTTCCTGGGTGGTGGTAAACATGTAATCAGCTCCTAAAATGTCGGGTAGACAACGACTCAGTGATACAGCAACAAAACTGTTGTTCCGCGCATGCTGCAACGCAACAACCACACTGTAACGCAGCGAGAACACTTCGGTCAAGGAAATGCTGCGCCGCACAATAAACTAAGCGGCTATTTTACATCAGGTTTTATCAGGGCAAAATTCCATTATCATTACACAAGCCACCCCAGCCGCCACCCGACCATCGGGACAGTCACTTCTGCAGCGCAACAGATTCTGTTGCTTGGGCGACGCACTCCGGCTCCCCCGCCTACCGCTCCCGCGCCAATCCGCGCCCGCCGCCGACTCATCGCCATTGAAAGCATGCCGGCAAGCCAGTACACTCGCGCCATAGAAGAAATCTATCTACATATAAAAGCTACCCATGAGCCCAGTGGCAAACGCCTTTGATATCAAATCCGCCAACCTGGACCTGTTGGCGATCCTGCTGCGCACTGACAACCTGGACGAACTGAGCCAGGCGCTGGACGCGCGCTTCGGCAACAGCAACGACGCGCCGGCGGAAGCCTTCGTGCTCGACGTGGAAGCCCTGCCCAAACCGGCCGAACTGGATCTGGGCCGGCTGCTGCCGCTGCTGAGCCGCCGCGGCATCCGCGCCGTGGCGCTGCGCCATCCGGACAATTCGCTGGCGGCGATGGCCAGCCGCTTCGGCCTGGCTTTCGCCAGCAGCGCCGCTCTGCCCCGCTCGGCGCAAGCGCCGCAGGAACCCCAGGCCAAGTCCGCCGTCGAAACCCCTGCGGCGGCGGTTCCCGCCGGCGCGATGATCATCGACCGGCCGGTGCGCGCCGGCCAGCAGATCTACGCCAAGGGCTGCGATCTGATCGTGCTGGCGGTAGTGAGCGCCGGCGCCGAAGTCATCGCCGACGGCAACATCCACGTCTATGCGCCTCTGCGCGGGCGGGCGCTGGCGGGCGCGCGCGGCAATGCGGCCGCCCGCATCTTCACCCGCAGCATGGAGGCCGAACTGGTTTCCATCGCCGGGGTGTACCGCACCATAGAGCAGGCGCTGCCGGACAGCATTTTGGGCAAACCCACCCAGATCTATCTTGAGAACGAGCGCCTGGTGATGACCGCGCTCGGCGAGTAACACATTTTTCCAAAGGAAAGCCCCGTGGCAAAAATCATCGTTGTGACATCCGGCAAGGGTGGCGTAGGCAAAACCACCACCAGCGCAAGCTTCGCTTCCGGCCTGGCACTGCGCGGGCACAAGACTGCCGTGATCGACTTCGACGTCGGCCTGCGCAACCTCGACCTGATCATGGGCTGCGAACGCCGCGTGGTGTACGACCTGATCAACGTCGTCAATGGCGAGGCCAACCTGAACCAGGCGCTGATCAAGGACAAGAACTGCGACAACCTCTACATCATTCCGGCCTCGCAAACCCGCGACAAGGAAGCGCTGACGCTGGACGGCGTGGAGCAGGTGCTGAAGGAACTGGCCGACAGCGGCTTCGAATACATCGTCTGCGACTCCCCGGCCGGCATCGAGAAGGGCGCGCTGATGGCGCTATACTTCGCCGACGAGGCATTGATCGTCACCAACCCGGAAGTGTCGTCGGTGCGCGACTCCGACCGCATTCTGGGCATCCTGTCGTCCAAGTCCAAGCGCGCCGAGGAAGGCCGCGAGGCGGTGAAAGAACATCTGCTGATCACCCGCTACGCGCCGGGCCGCGTTGACAAGGGCGAGATGCTGTCGGTGGACGACGTCAAGGAAATCCTGCGGGTGCCCCTTCTAGGCGTGATTCCCGAATCGCAAAGCGTGCTGCAAGCCTCCAACTCGGGTACTCCGGCCATCCACCTGAAAGGTTCCGATGTCGCCGAGGCCTATTCCGACGTAGTGGCACGTTTCCTGGGCGAGCAACGCCCGATGCGCTTCCTGGACGCCCCCAAGGTGGGCATCCTCAAGCGCCTGTTTGGAGGTTAAGTCATGTCATTGATCGATATGATTTTTGGCAAGCGCCAGAAATCCGCAGCCATCGCCAGGGAACGCCTGCAGATCATCCTGGCCCACGAACGCAACGGCCGCCACGCCCCCGACTATCTGCCGGCGCTGCAGCGCGAACTGATGGAAGTGATCTCCAAGTACGTGTCCGTCAACCTGGAAGACATCAAGGTGCAGGTTGAGCGCCAGGACGACTACGAAGTCCTGGAAGTCAACATCGTGCTGCCAGAACACCAACGCTAAACCATGACGCTGACCGAACTGCGCTATATCGTGGCGGTGGCGCGCGAGCGCCACTTCGGCCGCGCCGCCCAGAGTTGCTTCGTCAGCCAGCCGACGCTGTCGATCGCCATCAAGAAGCTGGAAGACGAGCTGGGCATCACGCTGTTTGAACGCGGCGGCCAGGAAGTGGCGGTCACCGAAATCGGCGAACGCATCATCGAGCAGTCGCAACGGGTGCTGGAAGAGGCCGAAGCGGTCAAGCGGCTGGCCGGCGAACACCAGAACGAACTGGCCGGGCCGCTGAAGCTGGGGGTGATCTTCACCATCAGCCCCTATCTGCTGCCCAAGCTGATTCCGGCGTTGCGCATCCTGGCGCCCGACATGCCGCTGATCCTGGAGGAGAACTACACCTCGCGGCTGGCGGAAATGCTCAAGCGCGGCGAGGTCGACGCTATCATCGTCGCCGATCCTTTCGAGGAAACCGGCATTGAGGCCTGGCCCTTGTACGACGAGCCCTTCGTCGTCGCCACGCCCAAGGGCCACCCCTGGGAAAAGCAGCCGCAGGTCAATGCCTGCCAGTTGGCGGAGGAAAGCGTGCTGCTGCTCACCCAGGGCAACTGCTTCCGCGACCAGGTGCTGCAGGCCTGCAGCGAGCTGTCCGGCCGCCAGCACTTCGGCAACAGCCTGGCCAACACCTTGCAGGGCAGTTCGCTCAACACCATACGCCATATGGTGGCCAGCGGCATGGGCGTCACCGTGATGCCGGCCACTTCGGTCGGCCCCGGCGACGAGGCGCTGCTGTCGGTGGTGCCGTTCAGCCAGCCGACGCCGCAGCGGCGGGTGCTGCTGGTGACCCGCAAGCAGTTCTTCCGCAAGAAGGCGATCGACACCCTGCAACAGGCGGTGTTCCGTTCCGGCCTGCCGGGCGTCGTCATGCTGGAAGACGAGCCCAAGCTGCAATAAAAGGCCCGCCAGCCGCGACAGACCGTCCCGCACCAGCTCCGCTGCTGCGGGATTTTTTCAACCCGGCACATGGCAAGGAAATGAAATGAACCCACTGAGCAGCGTGAAGCAGAAAGCCTTCGTCCCCGCCCGCGACTTCAAGCTGTCGGATCCATCAGGCGTGCTGTGGCTCATCGGACAGAACATCTGATCCAGGCGCCATCCTGACTGGATTTTTTTGTTTGTCCGCATCGCAAGCAATGCTAAAGTCATGGGCTGTATCACCGTCACCACCCACGACAAAGACAAGCGCCATGAACGCCAATCCCTTGCTGCACGACTGGTCCACCCCGCACCAGCTGCCTCCGTTCGACCTGATCCGCGCCGAGCACTTCGAGCCGGCTTTTGAAGTCCTGTTCGCCGGACACCTGGCCGAAATCGACGCGCTGGCCGCCTTGGCCGGCGCGCCCAGCTTCGCCAACACCGCGGCGGCATTCGACCGCTGCGGCGAGCGGCTGGAACGCGCCAGGCTGCTGCTGGACAATCTGACCAGCTCGCACACCTCGCCGGAACTGCAGGAGGTGGAGCGCAACATGGCGCCGCGCCTGGCGGAACACGATAGCGCCATCTACATGCACGAGGGCTTCTTCGCCCGGCTGGACGCCGTGCATCAGCAGCGCGGCCAGCTGGACCTCAGCGAAGAGCAAAGCCGGCTGCTGGACCTGATCCATCGCACCTTCGTGCGCGCCGGCGCCAAGCTGCAAGGCGAAGCGCGCCAGCGTTACGCCCAAGTGGTATCGCGACTGGCGGAGCTGACCACCGCCTTCAGCCAGAACACGCTGGCCGACGAAGCCGAATACGCGCTGCAACTGGCTGAGGACGATCTTGCCGGCCTGCCGCCCTTCCTGCTCGATGCCGCCCGCGGTGCCGCCAAGGCGCGCCAACTGGCGGGCTACGCCATCACGCTGTCGCGCTCGTCCATCGTACCCTTCCTCACCTACTCCGCCCGCCGCGATCTGCGCGAACAGGCCTGGCGCGCCTGGACCAGCCGCGGCGAACATGCCGAACGCGACAACCGCCCATTGGCGAAACAGATACTGGCGCTGCGCGTGGAGCAGGCCCAGTTGCTGGGCTACGCCAACTTCGCCGACTACGCCATCGCCAACCGCATGGCCGGTACGCCGCAAGCGGTCCACGATCTGCTGTCCCAGGTGTGGGAACCGGCCAAAGCGCGTTTCCAGTCGGAAAAAACCATGCTGCGGGAAGAGGCGGTCCGCCTGGGCGAGCCGGCCGACCTCCAACCCTGGGACTGGTTCTACCTGGCGGAGAAAGTGCGCATCGCCCGCTATGCGCTGAATGACGCCGAGATCAAACCCTACTTCAGCCTAGACAATATGACCGCCGCGATGTTCGACGTCGCCGGCCGCCTGTTCGGCCTGAGCTTCCAGGAAAAGCATGACGCCAAGCTCTACCATCCGGACGCCCGGTTGTGGGAAGTCAGCCGGAACGGCGAATTGATCGGCCTGTTCATCGGCGACAACTACGCGCGGCCGAGCAAGCGCAGCGGCGCCTGGATGAGCGTTTACCGTCCGCAGTCCGACAACGGCGGCAAAGTACTGCCCATCATCAGCAACAACAACAACTTCGCCAAGGCGAGCCAGGGCGCCACCCTGCTCAGCGCCGACGACGTGCGCACGCTGTTCCACGAATTCGGCCACGGCCTGCACGGCCTGCTGTCCAACGTCCACTACCGGCTGCTGTCCGGCCCCAACAGCCCATGGGACTACGTCGAGCTACCATCGCAGTTGATGGAAAACTGGGCGCTGGTGCCTGAAGTCCTGGAAAAGCATGCCCGCCACGCCGAAACCGGCGCGCCTATCGCGGCCGAGCTGGTCGCCAAAATCAAGGCGGCCCGCCACTTCAACCAGGGTTTCGAAACCGTGCGCTACGCCGCGTCCACGCTGATAGACTTGGCGCTGCACCAGCGGGCCGACCAGGATGGCATAGACATCGCCGCCTTCGAAGCCGCCGAGCGCGAACGGCTGGGCATCCCGATGGAAGCCGGCATGAACCATCGCCCGCCGCATTTCGGCCACATCTTCTCCGACGACGCCTACGCCGCCGGCTACTACGTCTACATGTGGGCGGAAGTGTTGGAGGCGGAAGCGTTCGCCGCCTTTGAAGAGGCGGACGATCCGTTCGATCCGGAATTGGCGGAAAAGCTGCACCGCTACATCTACGGCGCCGGCGACGCCCGCGAGCAGCGCGCCGCCTTCCGCGCCTTCCGCGGCCGCGATCCCCAAGCCGCGGCGATGCTGAAGAAACGCGGCCTGGTGTAAGACCGCTGCCAGCCGGGCGGATCTTCCCCCGCCCGCTTGCTTTTCCCACGCGCGGCAATCAACCGCGCCCGAATGGTCCATACCTGCCGCGCCCCGGAACGGATAAAATTGCCATTCCATTAAACTAATCGTGACCCTGCAAGCATGACAATAAAAATCGGCGATGCCATCAAGTGGCTACTCCCGACCATTGCCCTCGTCGCCATCGGCGCGCTATTCTGGAAATCGCAGCACCCCACGCACCAGGCCGCGCCTCAAGACCATGTCGCAGCCAAACAGGCTGCCCCGGTCCGCTACGAAACCTATGAAAACGGCCGTTTTCCCTTCTCCCTGCCCTTTCCCAAGGGTTTGTTGATCGCGGGCGAAGGATCCGATAACGGCGACGGCATGACCTTCACTTCGCCGGATGGACAAACCGTCATGACCGCATCCGGCATCAACAACGTCACCGAAGACACGCTACAAAGCGAATTCCACGACGACTTGAAGCAATCATCCGAATCCGGCCAGCCCCGCAAAATCGCCTTCAAAACCATCAAGAAAGACTGGTTCGTGATTTCCGGCACCGAGGGCGACAAGATTTTCTACCAAAAGACCTATCTGGTGGACGACCAGTTCATGACCTTCGGCATCCGTTACCCAACCAGCCAGCGCGCGCAATGGGACCCGATCGTCGCCCACATCAGCAAGCAATTCAAGGTGACGCCCGGCGACATCCAGTACCAGCCCTGGAACGCCAGCCAGTCCCAGTAATTGCGATGTTTTCCGCCGCCCATGCCTTGACGAAGCGATAGGCCGCCGGCGGCGGCCCCCTCCGCGCAACCATCACCTCTCACCACAGAGCAACCATCATGAGCAATCCGCTGCTGCAAAACTGGGACACCCCGCACCAACTGCCGCCGTTCGATGCCATCCGCGCCGAACACTTCGCTCCGTCTTTGCGGCAGTTGATGGCCGAACATCGCGCCGCCGTCGCCGCCATCGCCAATCAAGCGGAGCCCGCCAGCTTTGCCAACACCGTGGAGGCGCTGGACGCCGCCGCGCTGCCGCTCAAGCGCGTATCGCTGGTATTCCACAATCTGCGCAGCTCGCACTCCGACGCCGAACTGCAAGCCGCCGAGCGCGAACTGGCGCCGCAGCTGGCCGCCCACCACGGCGCCATCTATCTGGATGAGAAACTGTTCGCCCGGCTGGACGCGGTGCTGCGGCAAGCGCCGCAGCTGGAATTGAACGAAGAGCAGCGCCGGCTGCTGCAGCGGCTGCACCGCGACTTCGTGATGGCCGGCTCCTGTCTTCAGGGCGAGGCGCGCCGCGAGTTCGCCGACACCAGCGCGGAACTGGCCCGACTGTCCGCGCAATTCGGCCAGAACGTGCTGGCCGACGAGTCCGAATTCGTACTGCGTTTGCACAACGAGGACGATCTCGCCGGTCTGCCGGCCTCCCTGCGCGCCGCCGCGGCGCAAACCGCGCGCGAGCGCGGCCTGGACGGCCACGCGGTCACGCTGGCGCGTTCGTCCGTCACCACCTTCCTCGCCCACTCCAGCCGCGCCGACCTGCGCGAATCCGCCTGGCGCGCCTGGGTGGGACGCGGCGAACAGGCGCAGCGCGACAATCGCCCGCTGATCACCCGCATCATGGCTTTGCGCCAGCAACAAGCCCGGCTGCTGGGCTACGCCAACTACGCTGATTACGCGCTGACCGACCGCATGGCCGGCACGCCCGAAGCCGTCCACCGCCTGCTGGAACAAGCGTGGGAGCCGGCCAAGGCCCTGCTGGCGCGGGAAAAACTGCAATTGCAGGCGGTGGCGCGCAAGCTGGGGCTGAACGAAGACATCCAGCCCTGGGACTGGCGCCATCTGGCGGAGAAGGTGCGGCTGGAGCATTACGCGCTGGACGACGCCGAAGTGAAGCCCTATTTCAGCCTGGAAAACATGCAGGCTGCGATGTTCGACGTCGCCGGCCGGCTGTTCGGCCTCAGCTTCGTCGCCCGCGACGACCTGCCGCGCTACCACCCCGACGTGAAGGGCTGGGAGGTGTACCGGCATGGCGAGCTGGTCGGCGTTTTCCTCAGCGACAACTTCGCCCGCCCCGGCAAGTCGGGCGGCGCCTGGGCCAGCGTCTACCGCGCCCAGGGCCGCAATGGCGGCGTCTCGCTGCCCATCGCCGTCAACAACACCAACTTCGCCAAGGCCAGCCCGACGCTGCTTAGCTTCGACGACGTGCGCACCCTGTTCCACGAGTTCGGCCACGGCCTGCACCACCTGCTGTCCAATGTGCGCTACCAGCGCCTGTCCGGCACCCAGGTGCTGCGCGATTTCGTCGAGCTGCCGTCGCAGCTGCTGGAGAACTGGGCGCTGGTGCCCGAGGTGCTGGCGCGACATGCTCGCCACATCGAAAGCGGCGAGGCGATCCCAGCGGCGCTGGTGGCCAAGATCCTGGCGGCGCAGAATTTCCAGCAAGGCTACGCCACCGTGCGCTACACCATCTCCGCGCTGCTGGACCTGGCGCTGCATCAGGCCGGCGAAGGCGTGGACGACGTCGCCGCCTTCGAAGACGGAATCTGCCGCCGCTACGGCCTGCCGCCGGAAGCCGGGCTGGCCCACCGCCTGCCGCACTTCAATCACTTGTTCAACGGCGGCTACGCGGCGGGTTATTACGTCTACATGTGGGCCGAGGTGCTGGAGGCCGAGGCGTTCGCGGTCTTCGAGGCCAAGGGCGACGCCTTTGACGCTGGATTGGCCGACGGCCTGCATCGCCACATCTTCAGCGTCGGCAACGCGCGCGATCCTCAACTGACCTTTCAGGCCTTCTGCGGCCACGCCCCCAGCGCGGGTCCGATGCTGCAAAAACGCGGCCTGGCCGGATAGGCCGCGCCCCGGCCGCAACACTGCGCCCCCGCCGGCCGGCGGGGGCATGAGAATGTCATTGAAATATTCCCCTACTGCCAGGATACTGGACTGAGCGCGGCGCCACCATGCCGACAAGATCAAGACCAACGATCCACCGCGTGGATTGAGCATGAACAACTTGCCGACAAGAAGCAAACGGATACCGATGAATATCCGCCATTCTCCGTAGCCAGACAAATCCGCGCGCCGGCAGAATTACGCTTATGCTAGGCAGAGCAGATCAACCAACAGGGAACATCATGAGCACGACCGCAGTGATGAAGGAGGCCGAAACCAGCCTGGACACCAGGGCCGCGGTGGAAATTTTTTTCTACGCCTACAAGGCGCTGACCAACAAGCCGGACGAGATGCTGGCCAAGCGCGGCCTGGCGCGGGTCCATCATCGCATCCTGTTCTTCGTCGCCCGCTATCCCAAGCTGTCGGTCAAGGACTTGCTGGCCTTTCTCGGCGTGACCAAGCAGGCGATCAACATCCCGCTGCGCCAGCTGCTGGAAATGGAGCTGATATGCAGCCAGGCCGCCCCGCACGACAAGCGCGTCAAGCAGCTCAGCCTGAGCGAGGAAGGCCTGCAGCTGGAGGAAAGCCTGCACCGCGAGCAACAGCGCCTGTTGCAGACCGCCTTCGGCGACTGCGGCGACAAGGCCACCCGCGACTGGTTTCTGATCAACGGCAAGCTGTCCGAGCACATTCTGCCCTGAACGGCAGATGCCGATGTAAAGCAAACGGCCCGGTCGATGACGACAGGGCCGTTTCTCTTGCCATCCGCGCCACCGGCGCGCCAGACGCTCACTCCACCTTGCGGTAGCTCACCTCCAGCACTTCGATATCCTCGTCGCCATCCGGACCGCGGAACAGCACGCTGTCGCCCTCGCGCGCTTTCAGCAAGGCGCGCGCGATCGGCGAGATCCAGCTGATATGGCCGCGCGGCAGATCGATCTCGTCGACGCCGACGATCGCCAACCGCTGTTCATTGCCGTCGCCGCGCCGGATCAGCACCGTGGCGGAGAAGAAGATCTGGTCGGTCTCCTCGCGGGTTTCCGGGTCCACCACCTCGGCGATCTCCAGCCGCTTGGTCAGGAAGCGGATGCGGCGGTCTATCTCCCGCAGCCGGCGCTTGCCGTACAGGTAATCGCCGTTTTCCGAGCGGTCGCCGTTGCTGGCCGCCCAGTTGACCACCTGCACCATCTCCGGTCGCTCGCGGTTGACCAGATGGTACAGCTCGTCCTTCAGGCGCTGCCAGCCGCCGGGCGTGATGTAGTTCTTGCTCGATGCCGGCAGCCGCTGCTCGGATGGCAGCTCGTCTTCCGCCTGGTCTTCTTCCTTGGTGAACGCCTTGCTCATGATTCTTCCCGTCCTGCTGATTGACTGTCGCCGCGCCCGGCGCCCGCTTCATTATGCCTGAGGCGTGGAGCCGTCGCCGCCTTCCAGCAACGCCAGGCAATACGGCAGCAGCGACTTGGGCCGCAGCTTGACCCTCCTCAGCGCGTCGGCATCCAGCCAGGCCAGTTCGTAATGATTGTCCGGCGACAGCTTCGCCAACTCCGGCCCGCCCAGGCGCAGCATGCCGCGGTGCTCCCGCGCCACAAACACATGCTCGGTGCGGTTATGGCTTTCCAGCACGCACAGCTTGTCGCCCAGCCAGACATTTAGCCCAGTCTCCTCGCGCGTTTCGCGCACGCAGGCTATCGCCGGGGTTTCGTTCTTCTTGATGTTGCCGCCGGGCAGCACGTAATAATCCTTGCCCTGCTTGATCCTGTGCATCAGCAGCAGCCGTCCGCCCTCGATGATGACGATAGCGGCGCGCAGCCTGCGCGGCTCCAGCGGCAACGGCAGGCCGGTTTCGTTCTGATCGAATTCTTCCACGCGTCTCCACCCAAAAACAAAACGGGCAACCGCCAACCGGCGATCACCCATGCTTCAGCGGACAAGCCATCCTCGAGGACGGCCGGCCTTACTCCGGACGCGGCGTCCGCGGCTTGCGCGCCGAGGCCTTGCGCTGGGTCGGAGCCTTCTTGCCGCCGGTGACGGTCAGATTGGACCATTTCATCACCGCGGCCACTTCGGCCGGATTCAGCTCGTAGAACTGGCCGCGCTTCAGCCGCGGCGGCAGGCCGATATTGCCGAAACGCACGCGCATCAGCCGGCTGACGGTCAGACCGAAATGCTCGAACATGCGGCGCACTTCGCGATTGCGGCCTTCCTTGATCACCACGTTGTACCACTGGTTGGCCGACTCTTCCTGGCCGCCGGTCTGGAAAATGCGGTCGAAGCGCGCCGGGCCGTCTTCCAGCTCCACGCCCTTGACCATCTCCTTCGAGATTTCCGGGGTCAATTCGCCCATCACCCGCACCGAGTACTCGCGCTCCACTTCGAAGCTGGGGTGCATCATGCGGTTGGCCAGCTCGCCGCTGGTGGTGATCAACAGCAGGCCGGAGGTGTTGACGTCCAGGCGGCCGATGGCCACCCAGCGGCTGGACTTGGCTTGTGGCAGGCGGTCGAATACCGTGACGCGGCCTTCCGGATCGTCGCGGGTGACGATCTCGCCCTCTTCCTTGTGGTACATGATCACGCGCGGCAGGCGGTCAGGCCATTTCAGTTTGATCGCATCGCCCTTGACCATCACGCGGTCGTGCGGGCCGACCTTGTCGCCCAGGCTGGCCTTCTTGCCGTTGACGGTAACCAGGCCGGCCTCGATCCATTCTTCCATTTCGCGACGCGAACCGACGCCGGACGAGGACAGCGCCTTCTGCAAGCGAATCGGCTCGATCTCGTTCAGATCGACGCGCACTTCCTTCAGCTTCTGCGACTTGCTCTTGATGTCCTGGCTAGGGCTGCGCAGACGCAGCTTCTTGGCCTTCTGCACCGGCTGCGGACGACCGCGGCCCTCGCCTTCCGGCCTGGGGCCGCGCGCCTTGGGGGCATTGCCGTCGACAGGCGTGGCGGCGTTCTTGTTGCCGAAACGGCGTTCGTGATCAAACGCCACATTGCCATTGACATCGCCATTGCTGTCGCGGGTGTACACCGGCTTGGTGCGGGCGGCGGCCAGCGCCTGCTGCTCCTGTTCGCGGCGGCTCAGCTTGAACAGCGGCACGCCGTTCTGCGACGGCACCACCGGATTACCATTAGCATCGCGCTGCTGGCGGGGCGGGCCGTTGCGGCGGTTCTGCTGCTGACCGCTGCCGGCCTGCTGCGGGAAGCGGGGCTGGGAGCCGGCGCCGGGCTTGCCCTGGCGCTGCTGGCCCTGAGCCTGGCTGCGGCCGGCGTTCTGACGCGGTTGTGCGGTTTCACCACCTTTGGCACGAGCAGCCGGCTGGCGCGCGTGGGTACGTTGTCCTTTTGTAGACATGTGTTTGCTCTTTCCGTGGGAGCAACTGGCAGAAAAACTTATTCTGCGACAGGCTCTAAATTGTCCGCCTCATCGTCGAGGGGGAGATCGTCTGCGCCCGCATCGGGGCGGTCGTCTTGCAATTGGGTGTCCGGCATCACCAGGCTGCCCAGTTCCGCCAATGGCGGCAGGTCGTTGAGCGAGACAAAGCTCAGATCGTCCAAAAACTTGCGCGTAGTGGCGTACAGGCCGGGACGGCCCGGTACATCCTTGTGACCGATGACTTCGATCCAGCCCCGCTCCAGCAGGGCCTGCATCACGTTGGTGGAGACAGATACGCCGCGTATCGCCTCGATGTCGCCACGGGTCACAGGTTGTTTGTAGGCGATGATAGCCAGGGTTTCCATTACCGCCCGCGAATAACGCGGCGGCTTTTCCGGATTGAGCCGGTTGAGATAAGGCGTGAACTCGGCCCGTGCGCGAAAGCGCCAGCCGGAAGCCAGCTTGACCAGCTCTATCCCGCGTCCGCGCCAATCACCCTGGATATCGTCCAGAATATCATTGATCAGCGCCGCCTTGACGTCCTCGGTGAACAGCTTTTTCAACTGGAAAACCGACAAGGGTTCCTGGGCCGTCAACAAGGCTGTTTCCAGCACGATCTTCAGATATTTTAAATCGGTAATGGTGGACATTAAACCGGGATGCCGGAGAATTACGGGGGCTTAGCGCGGGAAGCCTCGGATTCTACACGTTTTTCGCCGCGCGGGAAACTAATCCAGCATTCCGGCCAGCGAAGTCAGACTGAAACGCCTGAGCACCCTGCCATCCTTCTGCGGCATGTCCTCCAGCCGCTGGCCGCCGCAGGACTCTATGGTGCGAATGGACGCCGGGCTGGCGGCGTCGCACACCACCACCCAGGTACCGCAAGCCGGACAAAGGCCCAATGCCTGCACATATTGCAGCAGCACCCGGCCATAGCCATTGCCGCGCCACGGCGGCAACACTTCAAAGCCGATATGGCCGATTTCGTCCTGTATCACATCCGTCTCGCCCTGCCGCAAACGGGCCGCGCCGGCGATCTCGCCTTCGCCGGTCACCAGGAACCAGGTCTGATACGGCACCCACCCTTCCGGCAGCGACTCGCGCTCCGCGTGCCGCAGCAACTGCCGCAGCCATTCCCCGGCATCGCCGTCCAGCTCCCGATAGTATTCCAGTCCCTCTGCGCGGCAGGCCTGGAAATAACGGCGATATGCTGGCAGATGACTCTCGCTGGCGGCTTCGATTTTCATTGGATGCTCTCCGGATGGATACTCCCATCGTAAACAGCTGGGCGGCGAGGTCAAGCCTTTTGCGCATGCCCGCGCCGGCTATGCGACAATCACCCCCTGATTGCAGCGAGTATTTCCATGAGCGACACCCCACAAGCCATCCTGTTGATGGGCCCCACCGCCTCCGGCAAGACCGGCCTGGCACTGGAGATGGCCCGCCACTTCCCGCTGGAGATCGTCAGCGTCGACTCGGCGCTGGTCTACCGCGGCATGGACATCGGCAGCGCCAAACCCAGCGCCGCCGAGATGGCGGCCTGCCCGCACCATCTGATAGACATCATCAGCCCGCTGCAGAGCTATTCGGCGGCCCAGTTCCACGCCGACGCCAATCGCCTGATAGCCGAAATCACCACCCGCGGCAACATCCCGCTGCTGGTGGGCGGCACCATGCTGTACTACAAGGCGCTGCTGGAAGGCCTGTCGGATCTGCCGCAAGCCGATCCCGCGTTGCGGGCGGAGTTGGACGCAGACGCCGCTAGGCTTGGCTGGCCGGCGCTGCATGCCCGTCTGGCCCGACTGGACCCGACCACCGCCGCGCGACTCAACCCCAACGACGCCCAGCGCATCCACCGCGCGCTGGAAGTGTGCCTGCTGAGCGGACGGCCGATGTCCGAGCTGCTCGCTCAGGGCAAGGAGGCCGGCGCCAGCTTCCGCCGCTTGTCGCTGGCATTGGTGCCGCAAGAACGCGGCTGGCTGCACCAGCGCATCGGCCAACGCTTCGAAATCATGCTGGAGCAGGGCTTCCTGGATGAGGTCAGCCATTTGCGCGCCGCCTACCCCGAGTTGACGCTGGACCTGCCATCGATGCGCTGCGTCGGCTACCGCCAGGCCTGGGAGCATCAGGACGGCCTGTACGACCGCCAGGAATTCATCGAACGCGGCACCGCAGCCACCCGTCAGCTGGCCAAACGCCAGCTGACCTGGACCCGCAGCCTGGACGTGATTCCGGTGAATGCCCAGCAAGACGGACTAGCCGGGCAACTGGTGCGGGCGGTGGAAGACTTCCTGACAGGCAAGCCGCCAGCCGAAGCGCTGCGCTTCGCCGGCAAATTCTGACAATACCGGCGGCGTTAAAGTAAAACGACAGGCTTGCGGCCTGCCGTTTTACTTTATTCAGTTCCCGATGCTTCAAGGGCTTACATTCATCCGCAGGGTGTCGGTCCAGTCATGGTCGCTGGCCGACACCACGCTGCTGTAGCTGGCATAGGTCATGCCCTCGCCCGGCCACGGATTCATCATATAGATGTAATTGCCGCCGCTGCCCGTCTGATAGCCGCGTCCGACGATGAAATGCCCGCCGCCGCTGGTCCAGCCATAGCGCATCACGAATGGCCGGTTGGCCTGGATGTCCTGCACCACATGCGCCCAGGTCAGGTAGTCGTTGACGGAGAAGTTCGACACCCCCCAATGGGTGAGAATGTCCTGCAGGCTGCCGCCGCCGCCATACATATTGTTGGGGCTGTTGGCGTCGCTGTTCCAGTTGAAGTTGCTGTTGCCGCAGGCGTAGTTGATGCCGAATGCCCAATTGGCGATCGCGCATTGGCTGGGCGTCTGTTTATACAGGCCCAGCACCCCCTTGCTGGAGCCCGCCCAGCACCATTGGCTATGCTCCTGCACCGTCAGCGGCACATTCAGCACTTTGCTGTCCGCCAGCGCCACAGCGCTGCCCGCCAGCAGCGCCGCCGCCAGCGCGATCTTGCCGATTGCCTTGTTCATCATGGCTTTCTCCCGGTTCAGCGGACATTGGAAAGGTTGCTGCGCACCGTGGCGCGCAGGGATTCGATGAAATCGGCGCTATCCAGCAGACCATTGGCGCCTGCGCCGGCGGCCTGGCGCTGCAGCGGTTGATAAGCCGGATTCAGCGCGGCGAAGCGGGGCTTGCCGCCGCCGGCCGGCGTCACTTCCAGGAAGTCGGCCTGCGCCTGGTACACCCTGACAAAGCGGGTATTGCTGCGCGCGGCGTTACCGTACGCGGCCTGCAGCGATTCCAGACTCTTGGCCAATCCGGCCGCGCCATAAGCCACCGCCTCCCAACGTCCGGCCACCCGCTCAACGGTCACCAAGCCAAGCGGCCGCTGCTGCAGGTAGATGACAAAACGCCAGCTGCCGGTAGGCGCCATCAACTGGCTGATGTCGCCGCCGGTCAGCAGCTTTTGCGGATCGACGCTGTATAGCGGAAAACCGGGACCAACGCGCGCAGCGGCCAGATCGCCCGCTCTCGCCACGTCCAGCGGGAAGCCTTCCGGCAGCCGGCCGCCGAAGTCCTGCAGAGTCTGCCGCGCGAATTGTGCCAGCCCCCGGCTGGCGGCAGCGGCGGCATCGCGCTCTTGGGCGGCGACTTGTTGCGCCGCCGCGGATGGAACGGCTTGGGCCGTCGCCGGGCCTCCAGCCAGCGTGGCCAGACTAAGCAACACTGCGATGATTACGGAATTTGACTGCATGTTTCGACTCTCCTGGGTTGAGATGCGGTTGCAGTGCATGACGGCATGCCGCCGGATTATGTCCAGAGCATGCATTGCTAGTCATAGCGGCGGCTATTCAGCAAAGCAACAATGCCAACCAGGTCTATCCATTTAATTTTTATCTTTAAAATCAATGAATTAAATATATTCTCCTGCATAAATCAAAGCCAAAAATCAAACCGTTTCTGCCCTGAAGACCAGTGCCCGCTTGTCCGCGCCGCGCCGTCCCGCCTATGGTTGAAGATCAACCCCAATGCCAGGCAGCGTCGGCAACCACCCAAGGAGGCCTCCAGCTCGACGACAGCATAAAGACCGGCAATACCGTCTGCCGCCGCCATGAAAAAAGCCCGCTGCCTTGCGGCAACGGGCCTTTGCGGACCAACAGGCGAATCAGCGCGCGGCCACCAGCTTGATCTCCACCTTCCAGGCCGGATTGGCCAGCTTGGCCTCCACTGTGGCGCGGGCGGGCACATGGCCGGCCGGCACCCAGGCGTCCCAAGCGGCGTTCATCGCATCGTAATCCGCCAGGCTGGACAGGAAGATGGTAACGTCGACTATCTTGCTCTTGTCCGAATCCAGCTCCTTCAGCAGCGCGTCGATCTGCCCCAGCACGTTTTCCGTCTGGCCGCGGGCATCGGCGTCGGTGTTTTCAGGCACCTGGCCGGCGAGGAAGATCAGGCCATTGCTGACCACGGCTTCGGCCAGACGGGCGCCCTGCTTGTGACGGTAAATGCTCATATCGTTCTCCTGTCGAGGTTGGGCATGATGGACGATTCTAACTGCAAAGCGCCGCGCCTGTCCTACCAGGCCTGTGCCAGGTCGGCGATCAGCGCCGCCTCGCCCTCCACTCCCACCGACAGGCGGATCAGGTTGTCATGGATGCCCAATGCGGCGCGGCGCTCGGCCGGAATCGACGCATGGGTCATCGCCGACGGCAGGCACACCAGGCTCTCCACCCCTCCCAGGCTTTCGGCCAGCGTGAACAGTTTGAGCTTGGCCAGGAAAGCGCGGGTATTGGCCGCATCGCCTTTCAGGTAGAACGACACCACCCCGCCGAAGCCTTGCATTTGCCGGCGCGCCAGTTGGTGCTGCGGATGGCTCTCCAGCCCCGGATACAGCACTTTCTCCACCTGGGGTTGCCGCTCCAGCCAGCGCGCGATCGCCAGGCCGTTGCGGTTGTGCTGGTCGATGCGCAACGCCAGCGTGCGCAAGCCGCGCAGCACCAGGAAGCTGGCGAAGGCGTCCAGAATGGCGCCGACGGCGTTGTGCAGGAAGGCCAGTTGTTCGGCCAGCTCGGGTTTGTCGCGGCTGACCACCGCCACGCCGGCCACCACGTCGGAATGGCCGTTCAGGTATTTGGTGGCGGAATGGACCACGATGTCGAAGCCGAAATCCAGCGGCCGCTGGTTGACCGGCGAGGCGAAGGTATTGTCGACCACGCTGATCAGGCGATGCTGGCGGGCGATATCGGCCACCAGCCGCAAATCCACCAATTGGTTGAGCGGATTGGACGGCGTCTCCACCCAGACCATCCGGGTATTGGGGCGGATGGCGGCCTGCAGCGCCGCGCTGTCGTCGGATGCGACATAAGTCACTTCCAGATTGGCGCTGATTTTGCGCACCTTCTCGAACAGCCGGTAAGTGCCGCCGTACAGGTCGTTGACCGCGATCAGGTGGCTGCCGGCCGGCAGCAGCTCCAGCACGGTGGAGATGGCCGCCAGTCCGGAGCCGAAGGCGTAGCCGCGCGCGCCGCCCTCCAGCTCGGCCACCGCCCGCTCCAGCGCTTCGCGCGTCGGATTTTGCGAACGCGAGTATTCGTAGCCTGTATGCTCGCCCGGCGCGTGCTGGCGGTAGGTGGAGGTGGCGTAGATCGGCGGCATCACCGCGCCGAACGCATCTTCATGGGCGCCAGCGGTCACGGCAAGGGTGTGGAAATCGGTCATGTTCAGTCCTATCGAATCAAAGGGTGCGGCCCGGCAGCCGGATACGCCGGGCCCGGGAAGTTAGGCGGCGCGCGGCTGGCGGCGCCAGAAGGCCAATAGATCAGCCTGGGTGATCAGGCCCAGGTAGCGGCCCTGGTCAACCAGCAACGCGATGTGGCCATCATTGAACACTTGCAGCAGATCCTGCAGCGAGGCTTGCGGCGTCAGCGTCCGCACCTGGCTGCTCATCGCGCTTTCCACGTTCTGCCGAAAGTTTTCCGGCTCGCCGTGCACCGACAGCAGCAAGTCCCACTCGTCCAGAATACCGACCACCTTGTCGTCCTTCAGCACCGGCAGCTGCGACACGTCATGCAGCCGCATCCGCTGATAGGCAACCGATAGCGCTTCGTCGGGATGGCAAGACACCGTGCTGCCGTCCTGATGGCGGCGCACGATCAGGTCGGTCAGGCCGCCGACCTGGGGCAGGCGCAGCATCCCCTGGTCCACCAGCCAGTCGCGGTTGTACATCTTGGACAGATACTTGTTGCCGCTGTCACACACCAGCGTCACCACCCGCTTGGGCTCGGTCTGGGCGCGGCAGTAGCGCAATGCGGCGGCCAACAGCGCGCCAGACGAGGACCCGGCCAGGATGCCTTCGCGCCGCAACAGCTCCTGCGCGGTATCGAAGCTTTCCTGGTCGCTGATGCGGTAGGCCCGCTTCACCAGCGACAGGTCGGTCAACGGCGGGATGAAGTCCTCGCCTATGCCCTCTATCAGCCAGCTGCCGGCCTGGCCGAAGCTGCCGGTTTCGACATAGTCGGCCAGCACCGAGCCCACCGGATCGGCCAGCACGAATTCGGTATGCGGCGAATGCCGGCGGAAATAGCGGGTCAGCCCGGTCAGCGTGCCGCTAGAGCCGACGCCCACCACTACGGCATCCACCTCCTGGTTCATCTGCCGCCAGATTTCCGGCCCGGTGGTGGTTTCATGCGCCAGCGGATTGGCCGGGTTGTTGAACTGGTCAATGTAATAGGCGCCCGGGGTTTCGCCGGCAATGCGCGCCGCCAGGTCCTGGTAATACTCAGGGTGGCCCTTGCCCACATCGGAGCGGGTCAGCACCACCTGGGCGCCCAGCGCCTGCAGGTGCAGGATCTTCTCGCGGCTCATCTTGTCCGGCACCACCAGGATCAGCGGATAGCCCTTCTGCGCGGCCACCAGCGCCAGGCCCAGACCGGTATTGCCGGCGGTGGCCTCGATGATGGCGCCGCCGGGTCCCAGCTTGCCATCGCGCTCGGCAGCTTCGATCATCGCCAGCGCGATGCGGTCCTTGATCGAGCCACCCGGATTATGGCTTTCCAGCTTCAGGTACAACTCGCACGGCCCGGTATCCAGATGGGTGACGCGGACCAATGGCGTATTGCCTATCAGCGACAGGACGGAATCGTCTTTCATGTCAAAACTCCTGGATATTATAAAATTACTATAAGTAATTTTTTGTTATATAAAAAGCAAAAAAATTTCTAGCTTGAAACCAGGCAGACCTCCCGCGCGCCAGCGGGCCATCTGCCGCTATCGCCTCATACCACAGCACTGGCCTGCATGAAGCTGTAGAAGAACACCAGCTCCGGATCGCTGCGCAACTGGCGCAATTCGCGCGTCATCGTCTCCACCAGCTGGCTGTCCACACTGCCCGCCTCGATCAACTGGTCCGCCGCCGACAGCAGCAGTTCGGTCCAGTAATCCAGCACCAGTTGGCGGCGATGCGGCTCTCGACTGTCCAGATGCCAGATCTTCACCTGCGTCTCCACTTGGCGGAAACCCAGCCTTTGCAGGATGTTGCCCAGCTTGGCGCCGACAAAGGGGTCGCCACCCACCGATAGCTGGTGGTCATTGAAGGCCATCCAGTACTGCTGCAGATTGGGCGAATACGGCGCCAGGAAGAAAGAGGCGTTCATCGCCTCGGTGGCATACAGCCGCGCGCCGGGCTTGAGCACCCGCCGCACCTCGGCCAGCACCCGCTCCGGCGCGTGCACATGCTCCAGTATCCAGCATAGGAAAGCGGCGTCGAAGCTGGCCGGCGCGAAATCCAGGTCCTCGGCGTCCATATGCTGCAGACGGACCCGATCATGATAAGGACTGCCCTGCAGGCGCTGGCCCGCCACCGCCAGTTGATGCTGGCTGAAATCTATCCCGGTGATGTTCAGCTCCGGATAACGGCGCAGCAGGATTTCGGTCTGCGCGCCGACGCCACACCCCACCTCCAGCAGCCTCTCCACGCCGGAAAAATCGACATCCCGGTACACCATCGCCTCGGAAAAGCGCGCCTGGCGCACCAGCCGCGCCTGTTCGGCAGCCGAGAAACCATGGATATAGGGCAAATCGGCCTGTGTTTCCGCCAGTTGCAATGCACTCATCGACCACCTCGCTACGGTAAGCATCAGGTGCTCATTATATTTCTTACAGCTATTTTAAAATCAAATTTTATTTGAAATTTGAATATAGAAAAAAGCTCTAATACCCGTGCGGCCATGAAAAAACCCGCATCGTTCGATGCGGGTTTGACGCGGCGGAAAAAACCGCTCAGGCCAGCGCGGTCTGGCGCAGGCTCAAAGAGAAGCGCTGCAGCGCGGCGATGCCGGAGGCCTCGGCGCGGGCGCACCAGTCCTGCAATTCCTTCAACAATTGCTCGCGGCTAAGATTGGAGCGCTCCCAAAGACAGGTCAGCTCCTGGCGCATATTGTAGATGGTGGCCAGCACCTGGCTTTGCTCGAGCAACTGCGCCAGTTGCATGCGCTCGACCTCGGGCGTGTCTTTGGCATCCTGCTTCAGCCACACTTTCATCTTGCGTCCCAGCATGGTGCTGGGCAGCTCCGGCAGGCTGAGCTTGCCCAGCTCGGCGTAATACTCTTCCCGCAGCTCGCGGGCGTAACGCGCGGCGATCGCGTAGCGGTTGGCGACGATCGCCTGCAGGTGTTCCAGGTCCAGCTGCGGGCGGGACGGATCCCTAGCCAGTTGCGGCGCGACTTTGCGCACCGTCGCCAGGCCCAGCATTTCCAGGATGCGGATGTACATCCAGCCTATGTCGAATTCGTACCATTTATACGACAGCTTGGCCGAGGTGCCGAAGGTATGATGGTTGTTGTGCAGCTCTTCGCCTCCCACCAGGATGCCCCATGGGACGATATTGGTGGAGGCGTCTTCGTTCTCGAAATTGCGGTAGCCCCAGAAGTGGCCGATGCCGTTGATCACGCCGGCCGCCCAGAACGGAATCCACACCATCTGCACCGCCCAGATCGACAGGCCTATCGGTCCGAACAGCGCCAGATCGATGATCAGCATCAGCACGATGCCCTTGGCGTTGTGGCGGCTGTAAAGATTGCGCTCCAGCCAGTCGTCAGGCGTGCCATGGCCGAATTTGTCCATGATCGACTGGTCCTTGCAGGCGCCGCGGTACAGCTCCGCGCCCTCCCACAATACCTTTTTGATGCCCAGCACCTGCGGACTGTGCGGATCTTCCTCCGTCTCGCAGCGGGCATGGTGCTTGCGGTGGATGGCAGCCCACTGCTTGGTGACCATGCCGGTGGTCAGCCACAGCCAGAAGCGGAAGAAATGGCTGGGAGCCGCGTGCAGGTCCAGCGCGCGGTGAGCCTGATGGCGGTGCAGGAAAATGGTGACCGACGCGATGGTGACGTGGGTCAGCAGCAAGGCGGCGACGATATTGCCCCACCAAGGGAGATCGAGAAGACCGTTGAGCCAGTTCATGTATCTATCTGCGTCCGGTAACTTAGATGTAAAACTCTATTCTATAGCAAGGCCCGCTCAGCGCCAAATTCGGCGGCGCGGCGCTTTGACAGCCCATGCCGCCATGCATTGGTGTACCATAGAGCATCATTTCACCCTAGTGCAGAAAAAATACTAGTGTTGCCAAAACGTCGACTGATCATTGCCGGCGCCACCGTCGGTGGCCTGTTCGTCCTGTATGCGGCCTCCAGCTACTGGGCCGGGGTCAAAGCCGAGGACACCCTGCAGGAACAGCACCGGATGCTGGCCAGCCTGCCCCTGTTCAAGGTCAAATCACACAGTTACGAACGCGGCTGGTTCTCCTCCACCGAGACCACCGAGCTGGTGTTCAACCGCCATCTGTCCGGCCCGTATGAAAACATGCTGCCAGACAATATGAAGCCGTTGCTGAACGCCACCATCAAGTTCACCAACCACATCCAGCATGGTCCGCTGCCCGGGCTCTCCGGCTTCAGCTTCCGTCCGGGGCGCGCGCTGGTGAAGACCGAGTTCGCGATGAGCGACGCCACCCGCAAGACGCTGAAGACCTTCTTCGGCGACAAGGACCCGATCACCATCGTCAACCACATCGGTTTCGGCGGCGGCGGCCTGCTGGACGTCAACATCCCGTCCTTCGACTACGAAGAGGCGCTGTCCGGCGTCAAGATGAAATGGAAGGGCTTCGACCTGAAGGTCGACTACGCCCACGGCTACCGCGAATACAAGACCGAAGCGCTGTCGCCGGGTTTCCTGCTGGAAGCCGCCAGCAAGGGCAATGTGTCGTTCGAGGGCGTGCGTTACGTCTCCGACATGCGCCCCGGCAACACTGACATCAAACTGGGCACCAGCGAACTGACCATAGGCAATATCCAGCTCAGCTCGCGTGAAAGCGTGCCGTACAGCATCAAGCTGAACGAGCTGATCTACCTGATGACCCGGGTGCGGGTGGGCGAGTTCGTCAATCCGTCCGGCGAGTTCAAACCGTCGTCGGTGGTGTTGAAGAACTTCAGCTACCAGATCGTCACCAGCGAGCAGGACGACTTCGTCAACACCCGCGGCAAGGTGAACTTCGCCGAACTGAGCTTCAACGAAAACCGCTACGGCCCGATGCGGCTGGACGTGTCGGCCAATCACCTGCACGGCCCGACGCTGGTCAAGCTGGACCGGGCGATCAGCCAGATCCCGTTCGAGGGGGTGGATCCGGCGGTATTGCGCAAACAGTACGTCGACACCATCAAGAAGAACGCGATTCCGCTCTTGGAGAACAACCCCAAGCTGCTGATCAACGAGTTCTACCTGAAAATGCCCAGCGGCGAAGCCACGCTGCAAGGCAGTCTGGGCATCAACGGCTTCACGCCGGCCGACCTGGGCGACATCACCCTGCTGGCCAAGCGCATCGAGGCCGAGGCCAAGCTCAGCCTGCCGCGCCAGACGCTGGAAGGCTTGGTGCTGACCCAGGCGCGCAACCTGTTCACCGTGGACCACACCGCGGAGGACCAGCCCAATATGCAGGAGGTGGACGACCTGGCCAAGAGTCTCCTGGACAGCCAGCTGGCGCAGTGGAAGTCCGAAGACTACATCGTCGAGGACAACGGTCAGATATCCACCGAGCTGAACTACAACGCCAAGGGCCTGACCATCCACAAGAAAAAAGTGGCGTTGCCGTGGGAGGAAAGCGAAGAACCGGCCCCGGCCGGCGCCTCCGCCCCGCTTGCCGCACCGGCCGCCAAGCCGGCGGCGAAAAAGTAATCCGGGCAGTGCCCGGACGCAAAAAGGGCTGTCGCGAGACAGCCCTTTTTCATTGCGCATCCAATTCAAGCGGGATCAGGAAGCGTCTTCTATCTGGCTTTGCAGATAGTTCTGGATGCCGACACGTTCGATCAGGTCAAGCTGGGTCTCCAGCCAGTCCACATGCTCCTCTTCGCTTTCCAGGATGTCCTCCAGCAGATCGCGCGTCACGTAATCCTTGGCGGTTTCACAGTAGGCGATGGCCTCGCGCAGCAACGGCAGCGCCTCCAGCTCCAGCTTCAGGTCGCACTGCAGCATCTCGTGCGGATTTTCGCCGATGTGCAGCTTGCCCAGGTCCTGCAGATTGGGCAGCCCCTCCAGGAACAGCACGCGCTCGATCAGCTTGTCGGCGTGCTTCATTTCATCGATGGACTCTTCGTATTCGTGCTCATTGAGCTTCTTCAGTCCCCAGTTCTTGTACATGCGCGCATGCAGGAAGTACTGGTTGATCGCGGTCAGCTCGTTCTTGAGAATCTGGTTCAGGTATTTGATGACCTTCTTGTCGCCTTGCATGCCATATCCTCCCATGAATTTATCCAGACATTATGGCACAGCGGGGGAAAGGCTCAAGACGGCAATGGGATTAGCTGGCGCAGAGGCCAGCCTGGTCAGAGGAGGAAACAGCGGTCAGGCGGCGGTTCGCGCCACCGAGCAGACCATCAATTCGGCTTGCGCGTCCTTGCGAACCTGGTTGGCCATGCACGCGCACTTGCCGCAATCAGAAGCGACTCCCAGTTCGCGGCGCAAGTCGCACATGCGGCTGGCGCCGGCATGGACGGCCTGGCGGATCTGGCTGTCGGTCACGGCATTGCACAGGCAAACGTACATGTTAGCCCCCTCCGGCTTACAATCAAGAATAGTTATCATCATCATAGAGACAAACAAGAATGATTGTCAATAACTTGCAGAGAGAATGGAGGCCCAACACCACGGTCGCCGCCATCATCGAGCAAAATGGCCGTTTCCTGATGGTGGAGGAGGATACGGCGGACGGCCTGCGGCTGAACCAGCCGGCCGGCCATCTGGAACACGGCGAAACCCTGCTGCAGGCGGTGGTGCGCGAGACCCGCGAGGAAAGCGGCTGGCATTTCACTCCCCAGGGGCTGACCGGCATCTACCTGGCCGACCGCCCGGACAGCGACATCACCTACCTGCGCTTCGCCTTCCACGGCAGCGCCGCGGCGCCTCCCCAGCCCGCCCGCCTGGACGCCGGCATCGTCGCGGTGCACTGGCTCAGCTTCGAGGACATTTCGGCGCAGCGCCACAGGCTGCGCAGCCCGGTGGCGCTGCAATGCCTGGCCGATCATCTCAGTGGCATAATATATCCGCTAGAACTGATACGCGACCTGCGCTGATCCACCCACCGGATGCCCGCCTATGCCGCCACGCCTGACGCCGCTGCTGTTGATCCTGCTGTGCCTGCTCCCCGGCTCCGGCCACGCCGACGGGCTAAACATCTGTTATCATTACCGTTGTTCCAGGCAGACCTATTTCGAAATTTCCGATGAAGCCCGCGACTGGCTGGCCGCCCGCCTGACGCGGGCCGACTCCGCCGCCAGCGAGCGCGACGCCGTCAGCGACGCGGTCACCGCGCTGTACCGCATCGCCGCGCGCGAAACTCCCATCTGGCAGGACAAGGGCGGCAACATCCATGACGGCCCGGCCGAAGGACGGATGGACTGCGTAGACCACAGCAGCAACGTCAGCGCCTTTCTCTCCTATCTGGATAAGCAAGGCTGGTTGAAATTCCACCATGCGGCGCCACCTGCATGGCGGGCGCCGTGGATCCTGGATCTGCACTACACCGGGGTGCTGCACGATATCGCCGCCGGCCAGGACTGGGCGGTGGACACCTGGTTCAAGGATTTCGGGGAACCGCCCGTGGTGGTTCCCCTTTCAGTTTGGATGAAGGGATATGAGCCGCCGGCCGTATCCGGGCTGGCCGCGGCCGCCCAGCAAAGCAAGGAAGGAAACTCCCCGTGACGGGTAAGAAACGTATTGTCGTCGGCATGTCCGGCGGCGTGGATTCGTCGGTCACCGCCTGGCTGCTCAAGCAGCAGGGGCATGAAGTGATAGGCGTGTTCATGCAGAACTGGGAAGACGACAACGACAGCGAATACTGTTCGATCAAGCAGGACGCGCTGGACGCGATGAGCGTGGCCGACATCGTCGGCATCGACATGGAAGTGGTCAATTTCGCCAAGGAGTACAAGGACCGCGTGTTCTCGTACTTCCTGAAGGAATACTCGGCCGGCCGCACGCCCAACCCGGACGTGCTGTGCAACGCCGAGATCAAGTTCAAGGCCTTCCTCGACTACGCGCTGGAGCTGGGCGCCGACTGCATCGCCACCGGCCACTACGCGCGCAAGATGGAGCAGGACGGCGTCCACTACCTGATGAAGGCGGTGGACCACACCAAGGACCAGAGCTACTTCCTGTACCGGCTGCGTCAGCATCAATTGGCGAAAGCCATCTTCCCGCTGGGCGACATCCGCAAGACCGAGGTGCGCAAGCTGGCGGAAGAGGCCGGCCTGCCCACCGCTGCCAAGAAGGACTCCACCGGCATCTGCTTCATCGGCGAGCGGCCGTTCCGCGAATTCCTGCAGCGCTATCTGCCCACCTCCCCCGGCAAGATGGTGACGCCGGACGGCAAGGTGGTCGGCGAACACATCGGCCTGATGTACTACACGCTGGGCCAGCGCAAGGGCCTGACCATAGGCGGCAGCAAGGACGGCAACGGCGAGCCGTGGTTCGTCGCCGGCAAGGACATCCCGGCCAACCAGCTGATCGTGGTGCAGGGCCACGACCACCCGCTGCTGCTCAAGCCCACGCTGGCGATGGCGGACCTGAGCTGGACGCTGCCCGACGCGCCGCAAGCCGGCGCCTATAGCGCCAAGAACCGCTACCGGATGGCCGATGCCGCCTGCAGCCTGTCTCCCATCGTCGACGGACAGGCCACCCTCACCTTCGGCGAGAAGCAATGGGCGGTCACACCCGGCCAGTCCGCCGTGCTGTACCACGGCGACATCTGCCTGGGCGGCGGCATCATCCGCTGACGCCGGCAACACCATGGAAAAATGCCCCGCAACGCGGGGCATTTTCGTTTGCGGACGCTAGGCTTGCGGCAAGGGCCGCAGCCGGCGCAAGCCCAGGCTGATGGCCATCATCAGCGCCAACCCTGCCGCCAGCACCGTCGCCACCCCATGCCAGCCGCCGCGCCCCCACATCAGGCCGGACAGCGAGCCGAACAGGCTGGACCCCAGATAATAGGCGGTGAGATACAAGGCCGAAGCCAGCGCCCTGCCCTGCCGCGCGCGCAAGCCCACCCAGCTGCTGGCCACCGAATGGCCGGCGAAAAAGCCGAAGGTGAACAAAGCGATGCCCGGCGCCAGCAGCCACAGCGAATCGCTGAGCGTCAGCGCCAGGCCCGCCAGCATCAGCAGCACCATCAGCCACAGCACATTGCGCCGCCCCAGCTTGTCCGCCAGTTGGCCAACCCAGGCCGACGACCAGATGCCCACCATATACAGCGAAAACACCAGCGCCAGCATGCTCTGGCTAAGGTTGAACGGCGCAGCCAGCAGACGAAAACCCAGGTAGTTGTACAGGCTGACAAAACACCCCATCAGCAAAAAGGCCGACAGGAACAGCCAGGGCAGGCCGGCGTCGCGCAACAAACCGCGCAACTCGCTGCCCATGCGGCCGAAATCATGCCGGCGCGGCTGAAAATGGCGCGACGGCGGCAAAGTGCGCCAGAACAGCCAGGCGCCCAACCCTCCCAACGCCGCCAGCGCCAGCACCGCGCCGCGCCAGCCGACGTGGTCGGCCAACACCGAGGCCAGAAAACGGCCGCACATGCCGCCCAGCGCATTGCCGGCGACATAAAGGCCCATCGACTGTCCCAGCGACCTGCCGTCCACCTCCTCGCTCAGATAAGCCATCGCCACCGCCGGCAGGCCGGCCAGCGCCACGCCGAACAGGGCGCGCAGCAGCAGGAAGCGGCTGAAGCTGTCGGCAAACGCCGAGAGCAGCATCAGCAAGGCCGCCAAGGCCAGCGCGCTGTTCATCAGGCCGCGGCGGCCGAAGCGGTCGGCCAGCAGGCTGGCGGGAATCAGCGCCAGCGCCAGCGTGCCGGTGGACACCGACACCACGCCGCTGGCCGCCGCCGGAGTCAGGCCGAAGTCATGGGCGAACAGCGGCATCAGCGGCTGGGTGCAGTACAGCATGGCGAAAGTGCAGAAGCCGCCGGCGAACATCGCCAGCGCGGTGGAGCGGAACGCCGGGGTGCCGGCATGCAGCTTGCCTGCGGGCGGGGCGGCAGCGGCTTGGAGGGGAATGGCGGCGGAAGGGGCATGGACGGGCACGGCAACAATCTCGGTCAGGACAACACCATCAGCTTAGGCTTGGCCATACCCGCAGTCCAATATATATTTCAGTATCAATTCATACTTTATAAATATCAATATGGAACTGCGCCATCTGCGTTATTTCGTCGCCGTCGCCGAAGAGCTGCACTTCACCCGCGCCGCCAGGCGACTGCACATCGGCCAGCCGCCGCTGAGCCAGCAGATCCAGGCGCTGGAGGCCGAACTGGGCGTAGCGCTGTTCCGCCGCCACCAGCGCAAGGTCGAGCTGACCGCCGCCGGCCAGCAGCTGTTGCCGCGCGCGCGGCAGATCCTGGCCGACAGCGCCAGTGCCGTCAACGCCGTCCGCCGCGCGGCGGAAGGCGAAATCGGCGAGCTGCGAATAGGCTTCACCTCCTCGCTGCCGCTCACGCCCATCCTGCATCACAGCCTGCAGCAATACCGCCAGTCCTTTCCCGACGTCAAGCTGACGCTGCGCGAGCTGTTCACCGCCGCCCAATTCGACGCGCTGGAAAACCGCCAGCTGGATCTGGGCTTCGTCCGCTTCAACGGCCCCGCGCCCGGCACCCTGATCCGGGTCGCCGAGCTGCACCGCGACCGGCTGCTGGCGGTGGTGCCGCACCGGCACCCGCTGGCAGCTGCCGCGGGCATCTATCTGAACCGCCTGGCCGGCGAGAATCTGATCGGCTATCCGCGAGACTCCGGCGCCGGGCTGCGCGACGTGATCCGCCAACTGGCGCGGCAAAACGGGCTGGAATTGAACGTGGTGCAGGAGGCGGGAGAGGCCATCACCCAGATCGGCCTGGCCGCGGCCGGCGTCGGCATCGCCATCCTGCCCTCGCCGCTGGAGTGCGTGCAGCTTCCCGCGGTGCGCTACGTGCCGCTGCTGGACGACGACGCCTATCTGGCGATAGGCCTGGCCACCCGCCATGACGAAGATTCGCCGCTGGTGGCGAATTTCCTCGCCAGCGTGCGCGACTGAGGCTCAGCGGCCGCCGCTGACGTCCAGCAGGCTGCCGGTGCAGAAGGAGCTGGCGTCGGACAGCAGCCAGACGATGGCGGCGGCTACCTCTTCCGGCTGGCCGCCGCGCCGCATCGGCACGCTCGGGGCCAGTCTTTCAACCCGGCCCGGCTCCCCGCTGATCGCGTGGATATCGGTGTGAATCAGCCCGGGCCGCACCGCGTTGACGCGTATGCCCTCGGCAGCCACCTCGCGCGCCAGGCCCAGAGTCAGCGTGTCCACCGCCCCCTTGCTGGCGGCGTAGTCTATGTATTCGCCGGCCGAGCCCAGCCGGGAAGCGGCCGACGACACATTGACAATGGCGCCGCCCTCCCCGCCATGGCGGGTGGACATATGCCGCACCGCCTCGCGGCAGCACAGTATCGGCCCCAGCACGTTCACTTGCAGCAAACGGGACACGCGCTCGGCGCTGTAGTCTTCCAGCCGGCACATCGGCGCGGTGACGCCGGCATTGTTGATCAGCGCGTCCAGATGGCCGAAGCGGCACAGCACATCTTCGAACAGCCTCACGATGGCAGCCTCCTGCGAGACGTCTGCGCGGAACAGCTCCACCGCCTCGCCCAGTTCGCCCTTCAACGCTGCGGCGCTGGCCTCGTCGCTGCGGTAGTTGACCGCCACCCGCCAGCCCTTCCGCACCAGTTGCCGCACCGTCGCCGCGCCGATGCCGCGCGAGCCCCCCGTCACCAGCGCTACCTTGCCGTCCATGCTCATCCCTTGCGTAGAAATTGCTGATGCCAGCGGCTGCGCACGCCGCGCGCCTCGCTGAACAACCGATTGAGTCCAGTGGCGTCGCCCCGCTCCAGCATGCCGCTCAAGCGCTCCAGCCCGGCGCGGTAGTCGGCCAGCTCAGCCAGCAGCGCCTCGCGGTTGGCCAGGCTGATGTCGGTCCACATTTCCGGATGGCTGCCGGCGATGCGGGTAAAGTCGCGGAAACCGGTGGCGGCGAAGTCGAAACAGCGCTCGGCATTGTCCTTGGCCGCCACCCGGTCGACATAAGCGAAGGCGAGCAGATGGGGCAGATGGCTGACGCTGGCGAACACCGCGTCGTGCTCGGCGGCGCTCATGCTGTGGATCTCGGCGCCGCAGGCCTGCCACCAGCCGGCCACCATGGCGGCGGACTCCGGCAGCGTTTCGTCCAGCGGCGTCAGCACCACCCGGCGGTTTTCGTACAGGCCGTACTGGGCGGCCACCGCGCCGGACATGTCGGAACCGGCGATGGGATGCGCCGGCACGCAGTAGGCCAGATGATTCGGCAGATGCTCGCGATACAGCGCCGCCACATCGCTCTTGGTGCTGCCGCCGTCGGTGACGATGGCCCCAGCGCGCAGGCCCGGCGCCAACGCCGCCATCAGCGCGCCCATCTGCCCCACCGGCGACGCCAGCAGCACCAGATCGGCCCGCCCCGCCACTTCGGCGATGTCCTGGCTGATCTCGTCCACCACCCCCAGCGCCAGCGCCCGCTCCAGGTTGGCCAGGGTGCGGCCCACGCCTATCACCCGCCGCACCCGGCCGGCCCGCCTCAAGGCCAGCGCGAACGACCCGCCGATCAGGCCGACGCCCGCCACCACCAGGGTGTCTATCTGCTGCTGCACTGCGCTCCCCCTATGCTCGCCGCCACCAGGGCGGCATGAAGGTCTATCATAAGCGATTTTGCCGCCATGGCCAGCCCATGGCCGGGAGACGCCGATGAAGCCCACGCTGTATTGCTATTTCAAGGCCGGGACCGATCATCCCGCGCAACTGGCGCGACTGCGCGCGCTGCAGGAGGAAATGGCCGCCGCCGGCTGGCCGGGGCAGCTCTTGCGCCGCTGCGACGACGCGGACACCTGGATGGAGGTCTACCCGGAAATATCCGACCGCGCCGCTTTCCTGGAGGTCTGGCAGGCCGCCCGCCTGAGACACGGCCTGGACATAGACTGCCATCGGGAATGGTTTCAGCCGCTGTAGCCGCCACGGACGAGAAAAAGGCCGGGCGCCTGGCCCAGCCTGTCAAAGAAACACGATACGAGAGAAACCGAAACCTTCCGCCCGGAGGCGGCAAGCGAAAACGGCTAGGCAATCAATATACTCAAGGCTCGCGCCCTTACCAAATCACTTGTTCTGCTTAGCAAATCACCGTCAACCGCGCTGCGCCGCCGCCTCTGCGGCCGACTCCGCCGCGCCTCCGACCAGCTTCTCCACCCACAGCGCGATCACGCCGTCGCCGGCCACGTTGCAGGCGGTGCCGAAACTGTCCTGCGCCAGGTACAGCGCGATCATCAACGCCAGGCTGGCCTCGGGAAAGCCCAGCATGCTGGACAGGATGCCCAGCGCCGCCATCACGCCGCCGCCCGGCGCGCCCGGCGCCGCCACCATGGTGACGCCCAACAGCAGGATGAAGGGCAGCATCACCTCCCAGCCCGGCACCTCCAGGCCGCCGGTCATCAGCATCACCGCGGTGGCGCAGCTGACCAGGGTGATGGTGGAGCCGCACAAGTGGATGGTGGCGCACAGCGGCATCACGAAATTCGCCACCGGCGGCGCCACCTTCATATTGCCGGCCGAACGCAGCGCCACCGGGATGGTGGCCGCCGAGGACATGGTGCCCAGCGCGGTGAAATAGGCCGGCAACATGGCGCGCAGCAGCGAAAGCGGATTGCGGCCGAGCAACAGGCCGCTGGCGCCGTACAGCAGCGTCAGCCACAGGCCATGCAGCGCAACCGCCAGCAGCAACACCACGCCGAAGGTCTTCAACGTGTCCAGCGCGCTGCCGGCGGCCGCCATCTCGGCGAACACGCAGGCGATATAGGCCGGCAAAAAAGGCACCAACACCCGCGCCAGCACCCGCTCGACAATCTCCTTGCCCTGCTCCGCCACCTCACGCAGCCGCTGCGCGCCGGTGGCGGCGATGCCCAGGCCGAAGACGAAGGCCAGCATCAGCGCCGTCATCACATCGAACAGCGGCTTGATCTCCAGCTTGAACAACGGAGCGGTCTGCGCCGCCACAGCCGGAACCGCGGCGGCCTCGCCCACCCATTGCGGCAGCACTGCCGACGCCGCGGCAAAAGCCAGCATGCCGGACAGCACGGTGGAAGCGTAGGCCAGGCCGACAGTCCAGCCCAGCATCCGCCCCGAGCCGCGGTCCAACGCGGCGATGCCGCTCATGATGTAGAACACGATGATAAGCGGGATCATGAATCCGATGAATTGGCCGAACAGGCCCTTGAACGTCAACAGCAACGACAGCAGCGGAACCGGCGCGAACAGCCCCAGCGCGATGCCCAGCGCCATGCCGGCCAGCAACTTCAGAATCAACCTCACAGGCAACCTCTTGTCAGCTTATCCAGCCTGCCGTCCTCCCATGCGGCGATGCGCAAGGCAAAACCGTCCCCGCCGGCCATGGCTGCCGGCAGGTATCGGGAGAAAACGGGAAGCCTGCCGAAACGGCAAGCGGAACCTCGCGCCGGCAGTCCCTCCGGCGCAAGGCATCAGGCTTGTTGTAATAAGGCTTGCCGCAGCGTCTGCAGCAAAGGGGAAGGCGTCCAGACGCGGTCGCCCAGGCGGGCCACCGGCCAGAGGCCCATCAGGCTATTGGAGAGAAACACCGCGTCAGCGTCAATCAAGTCGGCGGCAGAAAGTCGCGATTCGATAAATTCAAGTCCGAATTGAGAAACATTTTCTGTCAACCAATCCCTCACTGCGCCGTTCACCCCGCATCTGTCCAGCCTGGGCGTCAGCACCTGCCGATCGCGCAGCAGATAGACATTGCTCATGGTGCCTTCCGCCAGCCAGCCATCCTGGTCCAGCAGCAGGCCCTCCTGGATCGCCGGATCGTCCCACTCCGAGCGCGCCAGCACGCTTTCCAGCCGGTTGAGGTGCTTGATGCCGGCCAAGCGCGGCTGCAGGGATAGCTTCAGTTCGCACCAGCGGACATGGACGCCATCGCGACCCTGCTCTTCCGGATAGCCCTGCCACGGCGCGGCCGCGACGATGCGGGTTGGCGCGCCGGCCGCCGCCATCGCATAGCCGCGCGCCCCCGCGCCGCGGGTCAGCGTGATCTTGCCCACCGCCAGCGCATGCCCGCGCCCCAATGCCGCCAGCTCGTCCAGCAGCAGTTGCTCATCCGGCAGTTGCAGGCTCAGCCGCGCCGCGTCGTCGGCCAGCCGCGCATACTGCCAGCGCCACAGCCGGGGCCTGCCATCGCGCAGCTGCATGGTGCGGAACACGCCGTCGCCGTAGCTCAGGCCGCGGTCCCGCGCCGACACCACTTCCGCCGGCAAGCCGTTGACCAGCATCGCCATCAGGCCTGCTCGACGCCCAGCGCGCGCAGCAGGCCGCGCGCCTTGTGGCGGGTTTCCATCAGCTCGCGCTCGGGGTCGGAGTCGGCGACGATGCCGCCGCCGGCGCGGAAGCGCAGCTGGCTGCCCTGCTGCATGAAGGTGCGGATCAGGATATTCATGTCCATTGTGCCGTCGCGGTTGAGGTAGCCCAGGCTGCCGGTATAGGCGCGACGCGCGCTGTTTTCCAGCTCGCGGATGATCTGCATGGTACGCACCTTGGGACAGCCGGTGATGGTGCCGCCGGGGAACAGCGCGCGCAGCACGTCCGCCGGGGCGATGTCATCACGCAATTTGCCGCGCACATTGGATTCGATATGGTGGACATAGGCGTAGCTGGCGACCGCCATCAATTCGTTGACCTCCACCGTGCCGGGTTGGCAAATGCGGCCCAGGTCGTTGCGTTCCAGGTCTATCAGCATCACATGCTCGGCGCGTTCCTTGATGCTGGAAATCAGCCGCTGCTTCAGCGCGGCGTCCTCGGCGGCATCTTGTGAGCGAGGATGGGTGCCGGCGATGGGCCGGGTTTCCGCCCAGCCGTCGCGCACCCGCACCAGCCGCTCCGGCGAGGAGCTGACGATCTGTGCATCGCCGAAGTCGGCCAGCGCCGAGAACGGCGCCGGATTGGCGCGGCGCAGCGCGGCGAACAGGTCGGGCGCGGCGATGCCGTCGGCCAGGGTGGCGCGCCAGCCGCGCGAGATGTTCACCTGGAACACGTCGCCCTCGTAGATGTACCGCTTCAGCCGCACCACCGCATCGGTATACCACTCGGGCGGGTCTTCCTCCAGCGCCGCCAGCTCCACGGCTGCCGGCTCGAAACCGGCTTGGCAGCCTACCAGTTGCTCCAGCCGGTGCCAGTCTTCGGCGGTCTCGCCTACCAGCCAGGCCTCGCTATTGGCGCGGTCCACCAGCACCGCGGCCGGCGTGCGCGCCCACACCGCCAGCGGAAAGCTGTCCGGCAAGGCCGTCGGCACCCGCGGTTCGAATTCCGACAACAGATCGTACGCCATGTAGACGAACCAGCCGCCGACAAAAGGCAGCTGGTGCGGATTGGACACCGGCTGCGGCCGGAATCCCCGCACTTCGCGCAGGAAATCCCGGCCCTGGTCCGCCGCGAACACGCGGCGCTCGCTCTGCATCAGCAGCAAATCCCAACCGCTGTCGCCGGACGACTGCATCAGGTAGGGAAAGTTGGCTCGATCGGCCGCATGCAGCGCCAACAGATCGGGAATGAATTCGAGTTTCTGGGTGTACATCTGAAGTCCTGGGCCGGAACGGCCCGGCGCTGATTCGAAATACGCGTCCCCGCCCGGCACCGCGGCGGGTGACAAAAAAAAGAAAAACCGCTGCGAGTGTAACGCAGCGGTTCGGACTGTCAATCGGCGAATGCGGTATCAGACTCGCTTGAATACCAGCGTGCCGTTGGTACCGCCAAAACCGAAGGAGTTGGAGATGCCGATGTCGATCTTCATGTCGCGCGCCGTATTGGCCACGTAATCCAGATCGCAACCGGCCTCCACATCCTGATCGACCAGGTTGATGGTCGGCGGCGACACCTGATTGTGCACCGACAGAATGGTGTAGATCGCCTCCACGCCGCCGGCGCCGCCCAACAGGTGGCCGGTCATCGACTTGGTGGAATTGACCGCCAGCTTCTTGGCGTGGTCGCCAAACGCGATTTTCAGCGCGCTGGTTTCGTTGGCGTCGCCCAGCGGGGTCGAGGTGCCATGCGCGTTGACGTACTGCACCTGGTCCGGATTGATGCCGGCGTCGCGCAAGGCGTTGGCCACGCCGCGCGCCGGCCCCTCCGAGCTGGGCGCGGTGATGTGATGGGCGTCCGAGCTCATGCCGAAGCCGATCAGCTCCGCATAGATCCTGGCGCCGCGTTTCACCGCGTGCTCGTAGTCCTCCAGCACCAGCACGCCGGCGCCCTCGCCCATCACGAAACCGTCGCGACCCTTGTCCCAGGGACGCGAAGCTGCGGCGGGGTCGTCATTGCGGGTCGACATCGCCTTCATCGCGGCAAAGCCGCCAATGCCCAGGCGCGAGATCGCGCCTTCGGAACCACCGGCCACCATCACGTCGGCGTCGCCGTACTGGATCAGCCGCGCCGCATCGCCGATGCAGTGCGCACCGGTGGTGCAGGCCGACACGATGCCGTAGGTCGGCCCCTGATAGCCCTTCAGGATCGATACCTGGCCGGCGATCAAATTGATCAGCGAACCGGGAATGAAGAACGGGCCGATCTTGCGCGGGCCGCCATCCATCAGCGCCACGCCGGTTTCCTCGATCAGCGGCAAGCCGCCGATGCCGGAACCGATGTTGACGCCGACGCGGGTCTTGTCCAGGCCCGGCACATCGTCCAGGCCCGCATCCGCCACCGCCTGCAGCGCCGCAGCAATGCCGTAGTGGATGAACAGGTCGTTCCGCCGCGCCTCTTTCGGCGAGATGTACTGGCTGATGTCGAAATCCTTGACCTCGCCGGCAATCTGGCATGCCATGTCGCTGGCGTCGAAACGGGTGATCTTGGCGATGCCGCTCTTGCCGGCCAACAGGTTGGCCCAACCGGTGGCGACATCATTGCCGACCGGGGACACATGGCCCAGGCCGGTTACTACTACTCTGCGTTTGGACACGAAGAATCTCCGTGAGAGATGGGAGGGCAGTCTCCCCATGAAACCTTGCCGCCCGTCCGAACCATATGATAATTCAAACGCACGTTTGGAATCCTCTTAGCAAAAGAACCTCTGCAGGCGAGCCGAAGCAGCACCGGGCAGAGGTCCTGGTCCCTCAAAAGGGGATTATTTGTTCAGGTGAGCGCTGACGTAGTCTACGGCTTGCTGAACGGTAGTGATCTTCTCGGCCTCTTCATCCGGGATTTCGCACTCGAACTCTTCTTCCAGAGCCATGACCAGCTCAACGGTGTCGAGGGAGTCGGCGCCCAGATCGTCAACGAAGGAGGACTCAATCTTGACTTCAGCCTCGTTCACGCCCAGTTGTTCGGCAACGATCTTCTTAACGCGCGCTTCGATGTTTTCCATTGTATAAACCCTTGACCTTTCTGATTCGGGATCGCAAAACCCCGGTATTCTACAAAAAAAAATTAGAGCAGCCTACCTAAATCTTGCTCCGGCGCTAGCCGGGCAGGATTACGGCATCAGCATGCCCCCATTGACATGCAAGGTTTGGCCCGTGATATAGGCCGCACGAGCCGATGCCAGGAACACAACGGCATCGGCGATATCCTTGGCGTCGCCCAGGCGGCCCAGAGCGATCTGGCCCACCAGCGCTTCGCGTTGCGCTTCCGGCAGCGCGCGGGTCATGTCGGTATCGATGAAACCCGGCGCCACGCAATTGACGGTGATATTGCGGCTGCCGACCTCGCGCGCCATCGACTTGGTGAAGCCGATGATGCCCGCCTTGGCCGCCGCGTAGTTGGCCTGGCCGGCGTTGCCCATCACCCCAACCACCGAGGCGATGTTGATGATGCGGCCGAAACGCGCCTTCATCATGCCACGCAGCACGGCCTTGGAGGCCCTGAACACCGACTTCAGGTTGGTGTCCATGATTGCGTCCCAGTCATCGTCCTTCATCCGCATCAACAAACCGTCGCGGGTGATGCCGGCATTATTGACCAGCACGGCGATGCCGCCGAACTCCTTTTCCACCGATTCGATCAGCGCTTCCACCGCGCCCGGTTCGGTCACGTTCAGCACTCGGCCGGCGCCGCCGCCGGTGGACAAACGCTCGTGGATGGCCGCCGCGCCCGATTCGGACGTCGCGGTGCCGATCACGATGGCGCCCTCGGCGAGCAGCGCATCGGCGATAGCCGCGCCAATGCCGCGCGAAGCGCCGGTCACCAGCGCCACTTTGCCTTGCAGACTCATCAATGTGTCTCCCTGTTGTTGACGCCCGCCATCACTCCGGCAGGCCGCCGCAGGCCGGCCTCGCGGCCTGCCCGGTTTAATCCTGCTACGCCAGTTGCTCGCGCGCGGCTTCCAGCGCGGCGCGGTCGGTCAGCGCCAGGCACTTGACGTTGCCGTCTATGCGCTTGGCCAGACCCGCCAGCACCTTGCCCGGACCGCATTCGGCCATCAGCGTGACGCCGTCGGCCGCCAGCTGCTGAATGGTCTCGGTCCAGCGCACCGGCATATACAGCTGGCGCGTCAGCGCATCGCGGATCTGCGCGGCGTCGCCATAGCTGGCCACATCCGCATTGTGCAAAACCGGTATCGCCGGCGCATTCAGGTGCACGTCCTTCAGCGCCTCGGCCAGACGCTCGGCCGCCGGACGCATCAGCGCGCAGTGGGACGGCACCGAAACCGGCAACGGCAAGGCGCGCTTGGCGCCGCGCGCCTTGCACAACGCCATCGCGCGCTCGACGGCGGCCTTGTGACCGGCGATCACCACCTGGCCTGGCGAATTAAAATTCACCGCCTCAGCCACTTCGCCCTGCGCCGCCTCCGCGCACGCGGCGCGGATGTCTTCGTCGGCCAGGCCGAGTATCGCGGCCATCGCGCCGACGCCGGCCGGCACCGCAACCTGCATCGCCTCGGCGCGCAGACGCACCAGTTTGACCGCCTCGGCGAAAGGCAGCGCGCCGGCGGCCACCAGGGCGGTGTACTCGCCCAGGCTATGGCCGGCGACCAGCGCCGGCTGCTTGCCGTTCAACTCCTGCCACGCCAGATAGGCGGCATAGCCGGCTGCCAGCATGATGGGCTGGGTATTGACGGTGGCGTTGATCGCATCGGCGCTGTCGGCCTGGAGCATCGCCCACAGATCCAGCGACAAGGTGTCGGACGCCTCTTCAAACGTGTGCTGCACCACGGGCAGGTCGGCGAAGCCGTCCATCATTTTCAGGCTTTGCGAGCCCTGACCCGGAAAAAGAAAAGCAAAAGCCATAGTCGACTCCAGAGAATTCGACGCAAAGAATGACGCAAAGCAGTGGCTGTTGCCAAGCACGCCGATCAATAAACCCGGTCATTATCGGCGATCAGGCGGCAAAACCACCATTTATGCGTCACTTTTTAAAAAGTCAGCAACACCGCACCCCAGGCGAAACCGCCGCCTATGCCTTCCAGCAGCACGGTCTGGCCGCGCCGGATCCGCCCATCCCGCACCGCGACATCGAGCGCCAACGGCACCGAGGCGGCCGAGGTATTGCCCTGCGTCGGCAGGGTCACCACCACCCGCTCCATGCTCAGCCCCAGATGCTTGGCCGTGGATTCTATGATGCGCAGATTGGCCTGATGCGGCACCAGCCAGTCCACCGCCGCCTTGTCGACGCCGGCCTCCTTCAAAGTGGAAACGGCGATCTCGGACAGCGACTTGACGGCGAACTTGAATACCGCCGGACCGTCCATGTGCAGATAGGGCATGCCCTGGATCTTGCCGCCGGAAATCTGCGCCGGCGTGTTGAGCAGGCCCTGGTAGCGGCCATCGGCCGCCAGCTTGGCGTGCAAAATGCCCGGCTCGTCGGACGCGCCCAGCACTACCGCGCCGGCGCCGTCGCCAAACAGCACGCAGGTGCGCCGATCGTCCCAATCCAGCACCCGCGACATGATCTCGGCGCCGATCACCAGGGCCTTCTTCGCCATGCCACTCTTGATATAGGCGTTGGCGGTAGAAAGCGCGTAGATGAAGCCGGCGCACACCGCTTGCACATCGAAAGCGGGAATGCCGGGCAGACCCAGCTTCTCCTGCAAGATGCAGGCGGTGCTGGGGAAAATCATGTCGGGAGTGGTGGTGGCCACGATGATCAGGTCGATCTCGTGCTTGTCTATGCCAGCGCTTTCAATGGCAGCTTGCGCCGCCTTGAACGCGAGGTCGCTGGTCTTGTGCTGATCGTCGGCAATATGGCGCGCGCGGATACCAGTGCGAGAAACAATCCACTCGTCGCTGGTATCCACACGTTCGGCCAATTGCGCATTGGTAAGCACCCGAGCTGGCAGAAAACTGCCGGTGCCGAGAATGCGGGAATAGCCCATGGTTGTCAGTTCGCTTCTGCCTCGGATTGCTTGAGATTGTTTAATTGGTTTGCAACCCGTTCGGCGATGTGACCAATTACGTCGGAGCCGGCCTCCTCGCATGCCTGCGCCAACGCGTAACGAAATCCTGTGACATCGGCGCCGCCATGGCTTTTCACCACGATGCCGCGCAGGCCCAGCAAGCTGGCCCCATTGTAGCGGCGCGGATCGATGCGCTTCTTGAAGAGTCCCAATACCGGCAGCGCGGCCAGCGCGCACAGGCGCGTCCACCAACTACGGCCGAACTCTTCCTTCAGGAATACGGCGAACATGTGCGCCAGCCCCTCAGCTGTCTTGAGCGCCACGTTGCCGGTGAAACCGTCGCAGACTACCACATCCACTGTGCCCTTGCAGATGTCGTCGCCTTCCACATTGCCGTAGAAATTCAGCTCCGACTGGCGCAGCAGTTCGGCAGTCTTCTTGATGTTGTCGTTACCCTTGATGTCCTCGCTGCCGATATTCAGCAGCCCGACGCTGGGGTTGGTCCGCCCTTGCAGGCAGGCCACCAGCTCGGAACCCATGATTCCGAACTGCAACAGTTGTTCTGGGGTGCAATCGACGTTGGCTCCCAGGTCCAGCACGCAGGAAGTGCCCTTCACATTGGGCAGCAGCTTGGCGATGGCCGGGCGGTCGATGCCTGGAATGGTCTTGAGGACGAAACGCGCGGTCGCCATCAGCGCGCCGGTGTTGCCGGCGGATACGGCGGCCTGAGCCTTGCCTTCCTTGACCAGGTTGATTGCCACCCGCATCGACGAATCTTTTTTATTCTTGAGGGCGAGCTGAGGCGCCTCGTCCATGCCCACCACCTGGGTGGCATGCTGGATGAGGATGCGCTCACGCACGGCACCGTCGTGCAGGGCCAGTTCCGCCTCTAGGGCTGGCTGGTCGCCTACGAGAATCAGATGGATGTCGGGGTGGTCTTGCAGGAATTGGATCGATGCCGGGACGGTAACCTTGAGGCCAACGTCACCGCCCATAGCATCAACCGCGACGGTGATAGTCATCAACGATTGCGGTATAAAGTGCCCACCAAACTAAGGAAAGGAAGTAAAAACGGCGGGCGATTACTCGCCTTTGGTCTTCACAACCTTGCGGCCACGGTAAAAGCCGTTCGGGCTGATGTGGTGGCGCAGGTGAGCCTCGCCGGTGCTGGCTTCAACTGCCAGTGCCGGAGCGGTCAGAAAATCGTGGGCACGATGCATACCGCGCTTGGACGGGGACTTTTTGTTCTGTTGAACAGCCATGGTCGACTCCTAAGAAATTCAAGTAGATTCTAATGCGAATCCGGGTTTTACTCGGACTTGGGTCCCTTAAGCGCCGCCAGCACCGCAAACGGGTTGGGCTTGTCAGCCTTGGCGAGCGAGAGAGTATCCCTGCTACATTCGTCGTGTTTGGGCGAATGCGGCAAGCCCATTATGATTTCGTCTTCGATCAGCGCAATCGCGTTCAGTTCGGGCTCGGCGAGAATGGCGTCCAGCTCCTCGTCCAGCTCGCAGGCTTCGTCCAGCTTGTCCTGACTGGCAAACAGCGTGATCACCGAATCGGTGGCCAGGCTGAACGGCATGCCGTCCAGGCAGCGCTGACAGGTGACTTGCAGCTTGGCATCCAGCTGGATGCGCAGCGCAAAGCGCTGCAGCTCGTCACGAAAGCCGGTGAGCTGATACGACACCTCGCCGGAGGTGTCGGACAGGTCGCTGTGCACACGCTCGTCCAGTTCGCAAACCGGCACCTGGCCGGACTGCGAACGCCCTTCCCGGGCGAACTTGAGCGGGTCGATCAAAATCGGTTTAGACATAAACCCAGCATGTTACAATCCACTCCCCTGATTTGTCAAAAGAAACAAGGCAAGGACGGAGCGGCCGGATGGCGCGCCCGGCATTGCCGCAACCCGGCTCGAAACATGCAAATCGTACTGGCCTCCACTTCACGCTATCGCCAAGAGATCATCGCCCGCCTCGGCCTGCCTTTCAGCGCCGAGCCGCCCGTCTGCGACGAAACGCCGCTAACCGGCGAAACCGCGCTGGAAACCGCCGTGCGCCTGGCCCGCACCAAGGCGCAATCGCTGGCGGACAAGCACCCCGACGCCCTGATCATAGGCTCCGACCAGGTCGCCCTGCTGGACGGCCGCCAGATAGGCAAGCCCGGCAGCTATGAAAACGGCGTGGAAATGCTCAAGTGGATGAGCGGCCGCACCGTGGTCTTCCACTCCGCGCTGGCGTTGTACAACAGCCACAGCGGCAAGCTGCGGGAATGCGTGGGCATCACCAAGGTGACATTGCGCCAGTTGACCGAAGCGCAGATCCGCAATTATCTGACCCGCGAACCGGATGCGCTGTTTTGCGCCGGCAGCGCCAAGAGCGAAGGCCTGGGCGGCGCGCTGCTGGAAAAAGTGGAGTCCGACGACCCCAACGCGCTGATAGGGGTGCCGCTGTTCCAGCTAATCAGCATGCTGGCGGGCGAAGGCGTGGAGGTGTTGCGATGAGCGGCACCCTGTTCCTGATTCCCGCCCCGCTGGGCGACGAGAACGCGGCCTGGCTGCCGGAGGGCGAACGCGCCAAGGTGGTCCACATCACCCACTTCGTGGTGGAGGCTGAGAAAACCGCGCGCAAGCACCTGAAGGCGCTGGGGGTGGCCGCCCCCATCCGCGAACTGGCGATGGACACGCTAAACGAGCACACCAAGCCGGCCGAGGTGTCCGCGCTGCTCGCGCCGCTGAAGGCCGGCCACGATGTCGGCCTGATCTCCGAGGCCGGCTGCCCGGCGGTGGCCGACCCCGGCGCGCAACTGGTGGCGCTGGCCCACCAGCACGGCATCCGCGTCGAGCCGCTGATCGGACCCTCGTCCATCCTGCTTGCGCTGATGGCCAGCGGCGCCAACGGCCAATGCTTCGCCTTCCACGGCTACCTGCCGGTGGACGCGGCGGAGAAGGCCAAGGCGGTGAAGGAGCTGGAACTGCGTTCGCGCAAGAACAATGAAACCCAGCTGTTCATCGAAACGCCGTACCGCAACAACGCGCTGCTGCAGCAACTGCGCGAGACGCTGGCGCCGACCACCCGCCTTGCGGTAGCCTGCGACCTGACCCTGCCGACGCAGACCATAGTCAGCCACCCGGTGCGGGACTGGCCGCAAAATGCGCCCGACCTGCACAAGCGGCCGGCCATCTTCGTCATCCACGCCGCCTGATCGAGCCCAAGCATGCCGCACACCCCACCGCTGATCCACTCGCTGCTGGACACCGACCTGTACAAATTCACCATGCTGCAGGTGGTGCTGCACCAGTTTCCGGCCGCGCACGGCGAATACGAATTCAAGTGCCGCAACCACCCGGATACGCCGCTGACCCAGCTGAAACAACAACTGGAAGCGCAGCTGGATCATTTATGCCGGCTGCGCTTCAGCCAGGATGAACTCGACTACCTGCGCGGCCTGCGCTTCATCAAGAGCGATTTCGTCGATTACCTGGAACTGTTCCACCTGCAACGCCGCTTCATCGACGTGACCGAGGAAGGCGATCAGCTGGCAATACGGATCAAAGGGCCGATGGTGCAGGCGATGTTCTTCGAGATCTTCGTGCTGTCCATCGTCAACGAGCTGTATTTCCGCCCGCTGGACACCGTGGAGGTGCGATCGGAAGGCGTGCGGCGGCTGGAGGACAAGATCGCCACGCTGCAGCGCTTCCGCGCCGAAGAGGCCGCCGGCCAGCGCTTCCCGCTGCTGATCGCCGACTTCGGCACCCGCCGCCGCTTCAGCCGCGACTGGCAGGAGCATGTGGTGGAGAGGCTCAACGGCACGCTGCCGGAAATCTTCCGCGGCACCAGCAACGTGCACCTGGCGCGCAAGCTGGGCATCACGCCGATCGGCACCATGGCGCATGAATTCTTCCAGGCCTTCCAGGCGCTGGGCGTGAGGCTGCGCGACTTTCAGACCGCCGCGCTGGAATCGTGGGTGCAGGAATACCGCGGCGACCTGGGCATCGCCCTGACCGACGTGGTGGGCATGGACGCCTTCCTGGCGGATTTCGACCTCTACTTCGCCAAGCTGTTCGACGGCCTTCGCCACGACAGCGGCGATCCTTACGTCTGGGGCGAAAAAGCCATCGCCCACTACCGCAAGCTGCGCATCGACCCCGCCAGCAAGATGCTGACCTTCAGCGACGGCCTTTCAGTGGACCGCGCGCTGCAATTGCACCGCCACTTCAGCCCGCACATCCAGGTGAGCTTCGGCATCGGCACCCACTTCACCAATGACATGGGGCTGGAGCCGCTGCAGATCGTCCTCAAGCTGGTCAGCTGCAACGGCCAGCCGGTGGCCAAGCTGTCCGACAGCCCAGGCAAGACCATGTGCAGCGACGAAACCTTCCTCGCCTACCTGCGCCAGGTGTTCCGGATCAGTTCGCCGCGATAGGCGTTCAGTACAGCAAGGCCATCAGCTGCCGGCGCGCCTCGTCCGGCAGCCGCTCCCCGGCCAGCGCCACCGTCTGCCGCCCCAGCGCCCGGTAGGCGGATGCCAGTTCCACATCCGCCAGCACCGACAGATGCCGCTCCACGGTGCCGACATCGCCGCGCAAGATCGGCCCGGTCAGCGCCGCGCGCGGCCCCAACTCCAGCGCATTGTCCAGCGTCTGCCGCATCAGCCCGCCCAGCAGCGGCGCCGCCAGTTCGGCGGGCACCCCGGCCTGCCGGGTCAGGCCTTGCGCCATCGCCGTCAGCGCCACCAGATAATTGGACGCCACCGACAGCGCGGCATGGTAGGCCGCCTTGCCGCCGGCGGCCAGGCGGAACGGCCGCCCGCCAAGCGCCAACACAAACGGCTCCAGCCGCAGACAGGCCGCCTCATCGCCCTCCAGCGCGCACAAGGTGCCGGCAAAGCCCGCCACCGCCCTGGCCGGATCGGCGAAAGAAAACGCCGGATGCAGGCTGGCGACATGCGCGCCCCGCTCGGCCAGCGGCTGCAGCAGCGATGCCTCGCCCACCCCGCTCGCATGGAAAACCACGCTGCCCGCCGGCACCACTCCGGCCGCCGCCAACGCCCTGGCGCAGAATGCGACGGCAGCATCCGGCACCGCCAGCAGGTATAGATCGACCGGCGCCAACTGGCGCATCTCGCTCACCGGCCGCCCGGCGCCGATGAAGTCGCAAGCCAGCCGCAGCGGCTCCACCCGCCTGGCCATCACGTCCACCACCTCAAACTCTCCGGACTGGCGCGCCAGACGCGCCAGGGTGCTTCCCAGCCGCCCAGGGCCAATCACTGTCAGCGTCTGCATCCCTTGCATCCTTATATATACCTTCCTCGGTTCATGCTCCGCCCCACAATACCCGTCATCGACAGCAACCGCCCGGATTGTAGAACATCCCAGATTGCCGCGCCTGGCCCCCGTCAAACCGCGGCGCAAGCGCCAAGCGCCAATCCGTAGCCAAAATGCATCACCTGGCCACATGTATAAAACTAGCAAAAACAAAACCTGGAGAAATATTTTTGTTTAATACCAATAGCTTGCACACACATTACACATGAAACAGCAATATAGTTTCAACACTCTTTCCATTTACATAGTTGACGCTTTCTTTTAACATGATCACAAGCGAATTCAAGTCGATGCAATCCGCGCCAACCTGGATTCACTTCAAGTCACGTTGATTTTTCAGCCCGCCCACACCGGCGGGCTATTTTTTTACTCGCAATCAGGCCAATCGGCCTGAGAATCAAGCCTGTATGGGCAATCTAGCCGAATGATGCTTTTTCGCAACACCATTAACAGCCTTGCAAATACACAGTAACTATCCTGACTATTCAACAAGTTACGAAATAAAAAATTGAACATTAGGCATGTTCAATAGCAACAATCGTTGCTTGATCGCAACACTATCCGCCAGCCATAGTTGCATTTTCACAACCCAGCCAATAGCATTTGCTCACATTCCTAAAACCTAAAAAGGATGACTTGACCATGAAAAAAAGTCTGATTGCCCTGCTGGTAGCCACTCTGCCGGCTGCAGCTTTTGCTGACGTAACCATCTACGGCACCCTGAAGGCTGGCGTTGAATACAACGACAACGGCACCACCAAGAAAACCAATATCGACGATCTGGGTTCCCGCATCGGCTTCAAGGGCGCTGAAGATCTGGGCAGCGGCCTGAAGGCTATCTGGCAAGTTGAAACCGGCTTCGCCGTTGACGGCAACAAAGACCAATACAGCCCTTCCAACAGTGGCACCTTCGCCAACCGCAACTCCTTCCTGGGCCTGCAAAGCAACCTGGGTACCCTGCGTTTCGGCAACGTGTCCAACTTCCTGGACAGCGACATGGGCACTGTTGACGTATGGCAATATAACAGCGACGCTCTGGGCCTGAGCGTATTCACCCGTGATGGCACCCGTCTGAAGAACTCGGTACGCTACGACCTACCGTCCGTGGTTCCGGGCCTGACCGCCGCTCTGCAATACGGCACCAAGGAAGTCAAGGGCTTGGCCAACAATGACCGCGAAACCACCGTCTTGGGCCTCGGCTACGAGAACAGCGGCTTCTTCGGCAAATATGCTTACATTCACGAAAGCAAGAACGTAGCCAAGCTGAATGACTACAAGCTGAATGACTCCGCTAACGATAAACACCGCCTGGAAGTTGGCTACAATGCCAACAACCTGTTCGTAGGTCTGGCCTACCAACAGCAGAAGGGCAATGAAGACATCGTTGGTTGGGAAAGCTACCTGACCAGCGTAGCTATCCCGGTAGGTATCGCCGCTACTGATAAAGTGAAGACTCAGGAAATCGCGCTGACTGCGGCTTACACCTTTGGTGCGATCACTCCGAAGTTCAGCTATGTTAAGGCCAAGGACGTTAAGGTTGGCGGCCAGTCCATCGGTGACTCCGGCTACGACCAATACGTTGTGGGCGCTGACTACGCGCTGTCCAAGCGCACCACTATCGGCGCTCAGTACGGCGATCTGGACTTCAAGGGCAACAACAAGGATCTCAAGTCCTTCGGCCTGAACATGGTTCACAGCTTCTAATTAACCGGTTCGACGCAAGAACCCGTGAACAGAAGAAAAGCCCGCTTCGGCGGGCTTTTTTACGTCCATAAAGCGCATTCCCCATGAAAACTCTTTATCTCCCCGCGCTGCTGCTGGTCCTGAACGGCCTGCCAGCCCGCGCCGATGAGGCTGCCGAGCCGGCCCCGGCCCGTATCCGCGTATTCATGCAAAACAGCGTCATCGTCGGGCTCTATCCCAACCGCTCCTGCTATCCCCCCAAGCTCCGTTCCGGCAATCTGGTGCGCGCCGGCGCCGGCAATCCGTTCCGCTCGCTGTTCGGCAGCGTGTCCAACAAGAGCATAGGCATGCCGGAAAGCCTGAATACCCGGCAACTATCTCAACGCAGCAGGCTGGGCTCGACCGCCTATTACCAGGAATTCCCGCTGATGCCCGGACAAGCGGTGACTTTCAGCGCCAGCCTCAATGCGGTCAACGGCCCGCATTGCGACACGCAGGCCGCCAGCTTCACCCCCCAGGCCGGCGCCGACTACGAAGCCATGCTCAACGTAGCGGACCGTTGCCGACTGAACCTCGTCCAGTTGCCTTCGGGCAGCGCCGTGGACGCGGAGCCGGCGGCCATCCCCGACTTGCAGCCGGCCCTCCCCTGCCAAGCGCCGCCGCGCTGAACCGGGGACAAGCAAAAACCCCGTCGCCGGCGACGGGGTTGGTCTTAGCTGGCGCAAGGCCGGCGGCGGATCAGAACGGCAGCTGATAAACCGGATTGCGGCTGTCCGCGCCTTCCAGACGTATCCGCTCCAGCTCGCTGCGCAGCGCGTTCTGCAGCCATTGCTCGCGCATCTTGTCGCCATCCGGATGCTCGGACAGCGTGCGGTACAACGCCATGCCGTGCATGGTGGTCATCATGGTGAGCAGAGTGGCGAAAAAGCCGGTGGAAATGGCGTAGCGCGGAAATAGCGACGCCATCATCGCGACGAAGCGGTCGCGGAAATAGGTGCTGGCATTGCTGAGGAAGATTTCGCGCAGATCCGGCGTGGTGCGCGCCGCCATCAACAATTCCAGCAGCACGATATGCCGCGGCGTCATCACCAGCGCCTTCATCAGCGCGACGATGCGCTCTTCCTCCGGCATGCTGGCAGGCAACTGGCCGGCCAGCGCCAGACCGGAGTCGAAGATATCGTCCACCACCTTGCGGCCTACCGGCTGCATCAGCTCGTTTTTGGTGGCGAAATGCCGGAACAGCGCGCCCTGCGACACGCCGGCGCGATTGCAGATCAACTGCACGCTGGTGCCATGGTAGCCGCACTCCATCAGGCATTCGATCGCCGCTTCCACCAGTTTGCCTATGGTGGACTCCCTGCGGCTTTGCTGTGTTCGTCTGGTCTGCATCTATTGTTTTATCATTTATCGTCCCAAGCCCGGCCAGATGATACGTGAAACAACGTATGCAAGCGAGGGTGGGCACATTCTAAGAACAAGCAAGACACGCCAACAACCAGGCGCTCCTCTCTCCCCTGCAGCCACATCGAAACCGGCCACTACAGCAATACTACCAAAACCTGCCGGGGAATATGCAACTTGCTTCGCCAGTCCACACTGGCCCAAACAACAGGTGCCAAGCCTGCGGGATCAAGCTCTGGCCTGAGCTTGCGCGGACTGCCGCGCCAGCCTGCATCATGCGGCGGCGGAACGCATTGTCCGCCGCCGCCGCCGCGCCAGCCTTGTGGCGGCGCAAACATTTCGACAAAAGATAGAATCCACTCTATTTCATTAATTACTGATGGACTCCGTCCATCAGCCTCTCGCACGCTATTTCAGGCCGACCGCGGCAAAACTGACCCGGCCATAAGGGTTTACCGCATAGCCGCTGACTTCCTTGCGCGCCAAGCCAAAGGCGGTGGGATGCGCCAGCGGCAGCCACAGCGCCTGGTCGTGGATGATCTTCTGCGCCGCCTGGTACAGCTTGGCGCGCGCCTTGAAATCGCTGGCCTTCTTGCCGTCGGCTATCAGCTTGTCCAGCTTCGCATCGCAATAGCGCGCGAAGTTGGTGCCCGACTGCACCGCCGAGCAGGAAAACTGGGGAGTAAGGAAATTATCCGGATCGCCGTTGTCACCGGCCCAGCCCATGAACAGCATCTCATGCTCGCCGGCCTTGCCGCGCTTGATCAGCTCGCCCCACTCCAGCACCTTGATCTGCAGCCGGATGCCCACCTTGGCCAGATCGGCCTGCAGCAGCTCCGCCCCGGCCTTGGGGTTGGGATTCAGCGTGCTGCCGCCAGGACGCACCCAGATACTGGTGTCGAAGCCGTTGGGGTAGCCCGCCTGGGCCAGCAGCTTCCTGGCCTGCGCCGGGTCGTAAGGATAAGGCCGGATGGTCTTGTCGTAGCTCCAGGTATTGGGCGGATAGACCAGATTGGCGGCGACGGCGGTATTGCCGAACACCGCTTTCAGATAGCTGCCCTTGTCGAACGCCAGGTTGATCGCCTGGCGCACCAGCGGATTGCTCAAAGGCTTCTTCTGGCTGTTGAACGCGACAAATGCCGTCATGAAGGCCGGCGTCTGCAGCACCCGCAGCCTGCCGTCGCCCTGCGCCGCCAACACATCTTGCGGCTTGGGCGACAGCGCGATCTGGCATTCGCCGGCGCGCAGCTTCTGCAGCCGGACCGAAGAGTCCGGCGTAATCGCGTAGATCAGCGCCGACACCTTGGGCTTGGCGCCGAAATAGGCTGGATTGGGCAGATAGCGCACCTGCGCGTCCTTGGCGAAGCTCTTGAAGATGAACGGGCCGGTGCCGATGGGCTTGCTGTTGAGATCGGCCGTCTTGCCGGCGGCCAGCAACTGGCTGGCGTACTCGGCGGAATAGATGGAAGCGAAGCCCATGGTCAGGCTGGACAGGAAGGTGGCTTCCGGATAATTGAGTTCGAAGCGCACCGTTTGCCCGTCCAGCTTGCGCACCGCCTTGATCAGCTTGGGAAACTGCATCGCCTGCGCGTGCGGGTAGCCGGTGGGCGCGGTCTTGTACCAGGGATTGTCAGGATTCAGCATGCGGTCGAAAGTGAACACCACATCGTCGGCGTTCAGCTTGCGGCTGGGCTTGAAGTATTCCGTGGCGTGAAAGCCGACATCGGAGCGCAAATGGAAGGTGTAGCTCAGACCATCCGCGCCCGCCTCCCAACTGCGCACCAGGCTGGCCTGCAGCTTGCCTGCGGCGGCATCGTATTCCACCAGCCGGTCCATCAATACGTCGGCCGACGCGTTGGTGGTGACCAGCGAGTTGTACTGCACCACGTCGAAGCCTTCCGGATTGGCGTCGGTGCAGACGGTAAGCGGTTTGGCGGCCGCGGCCAAGGCCGGCAGCCACGCCGCGAACAATAGGGCGTTGATGGTTTTCATGACTTTCTCCTTGCGGCCACCGTCAATGCCGGCAGCATGAATCGCACTAGAGTAAGTCAATATGGTGCAAAAACCAACGACTTAATCTACATATTGATATAAGGCGAGCGTCCGCTCACAACAACAGCTTGTGAAACTCGCCGGCGGCCAGCGCCGGGCTGCACAGATAGCCCTGGTACTCCTGACAGCCGCGCTGCCGCAGCCATTCCAGCTGTCGCGAGGTCTCCACGCCCTCCGCCACCACTTTCAATTCCAGCATCCGGCACATGGTGATGATCAGTTCGGCGATGGCCGGCGTGCTGTCGAGATCGGCGATGAAGGAACGGTCTATTTTCAGCGAACTGAGCGGGTAGCGCTGCAGATAGGCCAAATTGGAATAGCCGGTGCCGAAATCGTCGACCGCGATGCGCACGCCCTGGCCGCGCAGCGCCTGCAAGGTGCACATGGTCTGATCGTCATGCCCCAGCAACACGGACTCGGTGATCTCCAGCTCCAGGCGCTCGGCCTGGCAGCCGCTGCCAGCCAGCACGCCCGCCACCATCGCCGGCAGCGCCGGATCGACAAACTGGCAGGGAGACAGATTGACCGACACCATCAGGTCCAGCCCCATCTCGCGCCACCGTCTCTGCTGCTCTGCAGCCTGCGCCAGGATCTGCCTGCCCAGGGCCAGGATCAGTCCGCTGTCCTCGCACACCTGGATGAAGCTGTCCGGTTTCAGCACACCGCGTTGCGGGTGGTTCCAGCGCGCCAGCGCTTCGGCGCCGACCACACTGCCGCTGGCGACATCGACGCGCGGCTGGAAATAGGCGATGAACTCGCCGTTTTCGAGGCCGCGCCGGATATCGCTTTCCAGCGCCAGCTGCGCCTGGGTGCGCGCCTCAAGCGCCGGCGTGAAGAACATCAGGTTGTTGCGGCCGGCATCCTTGGCCGCGTACATCGCCAGGTCAGCGTGGCGCATCATCTGCTCGATGTCCAGCATGCCGGCGCGGCAGACGCTCACGCCTATCGACGCCGACACGCTGATGTCCATGCCCCCCAGCCGGATCGGCATGCCCAGCGCCTGCAGAATGCCGCGGCCCAGCGCGTCAGCGCGTTCTGCCGCCTCAGGCGCGGCCAGCATCACCAGGAATTCGTCGCCGCCCAGCCGCGCCGCTTTCTCGTCGTGCCCCAGCAGCTTCGTCAGGCGGGCAGCCATGCCGATCAGCAGTTCATCGCCGCTGGCGTGCCCCAACGAGTCGTTGACGTTCTTGAAACGGTCCAGGTCGATGAACATCAAGGCCACCTGGCGCCCGTCGCGCAGCGCCTGCTGCAAATAAGGCAGGAAATCGCTGCGGATGCCATTGCGGTTGGGCAGGCCGGTCAGCATGTCGTGATTGGCCAGGAAATTGGCGCGCCCCTCAGCGTGCTTCAGATCGGTGATGTCCACCTCGCTGACCAGCAGCGCGTCCTGCCCGGACACCGCGTCGCGGCAAGCCCGCACCGCGATCTCGTGCCAGCGCGTACCCAGCCGCGTGCACACCTGGGCCGATCGCCTGGCCTCGCCGCTGGCCGCCACGCCCTGCTGCAGCGCCTGCCAGTCGCCGTCGTGGATGAAATGCTGGCGCCAGGCCTCGCTGGCGTGCGCCACCTGGGCGCGCGCCGATGGATTGCGGTACAGCGCCCTTCCGGCCGCGTCGTACAGGGTGATCAGCACCGAGGTGTGCATCAGCGCCTCGGCGCTGCGCAAGCTGGCCGGATCGGCGGTGAGATGATTCTGCGCCTCGCAGAACATCATCATTCGCCCGTCTACCCGGATGCCGCGGAACGCCACTTTCAGCACGCAAGGCAGGCCGTTGGGATACAGGGTCCAGCTTTCGACGAAGCTGGCGTCTTCGCGCTCGAAGTCCTGCTGATACTGGCAAAGCCGCTGCGCCACCGATACCGACATGTCCAGCGACATGTCGCGCTGCTGCAGTTCCTCCAGACTATGCGCGCCCCACACCCGCAGCGCGGCCGGATTGGCCCAGAACACGTATTTTTGATCAATATCGAAAACCCACACCGGCAGGCTCAAGGCCTCCAGCATCGACAGATTGCCCCCCTGCCAGGAGATTGGATTCTTCATCGGCATATCGCCGTTAACCTTTTATTTATTCATCAGAAAATAGCCAAAGCTGCCACTGCCGGCGCCGGGTATTGTAGCAAGCAAACGGTCGTCGCCCGCTCTTTTCTAGCGCCGGCGCCCTTGCCCGCGCCCATCGGCCGGCAACGGTTCCGCCCGTTCGTTTATGAACCGCAGGGTTTCCTTTGCGCCGGCGATTGCGCGCGGAAATAAAAAAAGCAGAACGCGGCGCGTTCTGCCTTTTACTGCCGCGGCAGGCTCAGTTGGCTTGCAAATCAGCCGCCTTGCGCGCAAACAGTCTGGCAATGCCGTGATAGTGCGGCTGGCCATGGCCGATATCCAGCGCATACTCCTCCTGATAAGCCAGCACCGCCAGCGCGGAGAACTGCTGGCGCAACTCGTCCGGCCGGTAATAGTGCCGAACGTAGGCGGCGGTCTCGCTAGCCTGCCCGCCATGCACCGCGCACCCCGGATCATTGACCATGAACACCGACACGAACAGGTATCCCCCCGGCGCCAGACCCGCCATCATCGCCACCGCCAGCCGCGCCCCCGACGCCTCGTCCAGATGATCGAGCGAGGTATTGGCCACAATGAGGTGATAGCGTTGCGGCTCAATCGACACCGCGGACAGGTCGGCCACCCTGCCTTTGACATCCAGATGCCGCTCGTCCGCCAGGCTCGCCAGGCGGGCAACCGCCACGGACGAGGCGTCGACGCCATGCATCGCAAACCCGCAGCTTGCCAAATACAGGGCATTGCGCCCCTGCCCGCATCCCAGATCCAACCCCGTTCCACGTCCTTCTACAGCGTACTTCTCCAGATAATGCACCAGAAAGGGAGACGGCTTGTCTCCATACAACGACCCATTATTGCGATAAACGCCATCAAAATCAGCAGCACCCATTTCCTGCCCCTACTCGCTCTTGCTTACAAAACCGGCACTCATTCCATATCATTCGGACTAAGTACCACCACTTATATGGCTTAGTAATCAGCATAGGACATAGTGTCAGCTTAGATATTCTTACTAAGTAGAATTAGCAGCCCCCTCCCCTGTCCGGCGGCAAAAGAAACCGCCCCGCAGGCGGAAAGCCTTGCGGGGCGGCGCTTTTCAACTGTTGCCCTAGGGCAACGGGTTTATTCGTAGCTGTCGGTGCTCGGGCAGCTGCACACCAGGTTGCGGTCGCCGTAGACGTCGTCGATGCGGTTCACGCTCGGCCAGAACTTGTTTTCCAGTACATATGGCAGCGGGAACAAGCCTTGCTCGCGGCTGTACGGGCGGTCCCAGTCGCCCGCGATATCGGCCTTGCTGTGCGGCGCGTTTACCAGCGGGTTGTTGTCCGCCGGCCATGCGCCGCTCTGCACCTGGTCGATCTCCTGGCGGATGGCCGCCATCGCCGCGACGAAGCGGTCCAGCTCGGCTTTGGGCTCGGACTCGGTGGGCTCTATCATCAGCGTGCCCGGCACCGGGAAGCTCATGGTGGGGGCGTGGAAGCCGTAGTCCATCAGCCGCTTGGCCACATCCACCTCGGTGACGCCGCTGGCGGCCTTGAGCGGGCGCAGGTCGATGATGCACTCGTGCGCGACGCGGCCGTTGGCGCCGGTGTACAGCACCGGGAAGTGCTCGCCCAGACGGGTGGCCAAGTAGTTGGCTGACAACAGCGCATTCTCGGTGGCCTGCTTCATGCCTTCCGCGCCCATCATCGCGATGTACATATAGGAGATGGGCAGGATGGAGGCGGAACCGAACGGCGCGGCGGACACCGCGCTCTGGCCGGCTTCGGCGCCCGGCACCGGCGTCACCACGTGGTTGGCGATGAAGGGCGCCAGATGCGCCTTCAGGCCTATCGGCCCCATGCCCGGGCCGCCGCCGCCGTGCGGAATGCAGAAGGTCTTGTGCAGGTTCATGTGCGACACGTCGGCACCGATGTCGGCCGGACGGGTCAGCCCCACCTGGGCGTTGAGGTTGGCGCCGTCCATGTACACCTGGCCGCCGTGGCGGTGCACGATCTCGCAGATCTGCTTGATGCCTTGCTCGAACACGCCGTGGGTGGACGGATAGGTGATCATCAGCGCCGCCAGATTGGCCGAATGCTGCTCGGCGCGCGCCTTGAGATCGGCCACGTCCACATTGCCGGCCTCGTCGCAGTCCACCACCACCACCTGCATGTTCATCATCTGCGCGGTGGCCGGATTGGTGCCGTGGGCCGAGCGCGGAATCAGGCAGATGTTGCGGTGGGCCTCGCCGCGCGACTCATGGTAGCGGCTGATGGCCAACAGGCCGGCGTACTCGCCCTGAGCGCCGGAGTTGGGCTGCATCGAGATGATGTCGAAGCCGGTGATGGCGCGCAACTGCGTCTCCAGGCCGGCGATCATCTCCAGATAGCCCACAGTCTGCTCGCGCGGCGCGAACGGGTGCATATTGGCGAATTCCGGCCAGGTGACGGGAATCATCTCGCTGGTGGCGTTCAGCTTCATGGTGCAGCTGCCCAAGCTGATCATCGAGTGGTTCATCGCCAGGTCGCGGTTTTCCAGCTTTTTCATATAGCGCAGCATCTCGTGCTCGCTATGGTGAACATTGAACACCGGGTGCGTCAGGATCGCGGACTCGCGCTTGAGCGCCGCCGGGATCGCGTCCTGAGCGGCGGCGTCAAGCTGGGCGATGTCGGCGCTCTGGCCTGTGAACAGCTCGATCAGCTTGACGAGGTCCGCCTCGCTGGCGGCTTCATGGAAGGCCACGCCCAGCACATTCTTGCCGGCGCGACGCAGGTTGTAGCCTGCGGCCAAGGCGGCGGCATAGATGGCGTCGGCCTTGACGGCCTCCACCTGCACCGTGTCGAAGAAGCGGTCGAACACCAGCTTGCCGCCGGCGGCCCGCACCGCGTGGGCGAAAATGGCGGCCAGCCGGTGAATGCGGGCGGCGATGCGCTTGACGCCCTCCGCGCCGTGATACACCGCATACATGCTGGCCATATTGGCCAGCAACACCTGGCTGGTGCAGATATTGGAATTGGCCTTCTCGCGGCGGATGTGCTGTTCGCGGGTCTGCAGCGCCATCCGCAGCGCGGTCTTGCCCTTGGCGTCGACCGACACTCCGATGATGCGGCCCGGCGCCGAGCGCTTCATCTCGTCCTTGAAAGCGAAATAGGCGGCGTGCGGGCCGCCGAAGCCCATAGGCACGCCGAAGCGCTGGGTATTGCCCAGCGCGATGTCGGCGCCCATCTCGCCCGGAGACTTCAGCGCCACCAGCGCCATCACGTCAGCCGCCACCGCGGCGATGCCGCCCTTGGCCTTGACCGCCGCGATATGCGGGGTGAGGTCGATCAGGTCGCCGGCCTCGCCCGGATACTGGAACAGCGCGCCGAAGTAGTCGCCGTTGCCGGCTTCTTCCGGATGGCCCTGCACCAGCTCGAAGCCGAAGTACTTGGCCCGGGTGGACATCACATCATAGGTTTGCGGCAGCACGCGGCTGTCGACGAAGAAGCGGCGCGACTTGGACTTGGACACGCGGCCGGCCATCGCCATCGCCTCGGCGGCGGCGGTGGCCTCGTCCAGCAAGGACGCGTTGGCCATTTCCAGACCGCTGAGGTCTATCACCATCTGCTGGAAATTGAGCAGCGCCTCCAGCCGGCCCTGGGCGATCTCGGCCTGGTACGGGGTATAGGCGGTATACCAGCCGGGGTTTTCCAGCACATTGCGCAGGATGACGGCCGGCGTCTTCACCGGGTAGTAGCCCAGACCGATAAAGGATTTATTGACCACGTTCTTGGCGGCAACTGCCTTGAGCGCGGCCAGCGCCTCGGCCTCCGGCTGCGACGGCGGCAGGTCCAGCGCGCGGTTCAGCCGGATGTCGGCCGGCAGCGTTTCGCCGACCAGCGCGTCGATGGACGCCGCGCCGATGGCCGCCAGCATCTGTTGGCGCTCGTCGTCGGACGGTCCGATGTGGCGGGCGATGAATTCGTTGCGATTGAAGAGTTCGGAGAGCGACATGTTCAAGACCTTCCATTGCTGCCGCGAAACCCGCCATGCCCAGATGTCGGCGAGAACTGCCAGCGCTCGCCCATCGATGTTCATGCCGTTTACGGTTCGCGGCCAAAAAAAACGCCCTGAGTCTCGCGACTGCAGGGCGGGTTCAGCGATCAGGCGCCGATTTCCTTGGCGTAGGCGGCTGCGTCCATCAGGCCGTCCAGATCGGCCGGATTGGCCGGTTTGAGCTTGAAGAACCAGCCGGCGCCGTAAGGCTCGCTGTTGGCCAGGTCCGGCGCGCCTTCCAGCTCTTCGTTCACCGCCAGGATTTCGCCTGCGATCGGACAGTACACGTCGGACGCGGCCTTCACCGACTCAACCACCCCGGCCTGCTCATCGCGGGCCAGTTGCGCGCCCACCTTGGGCAGCTCTACGAAAACGATGTCGCCCAGCAGCTCCTGCGCGTGCTCGGTGATGCCCACGGTTACGGAGCCGTCGGCTTCCAGGCGCAGCCACTCGTGGCTTTCGACGTATTTCAGTTCGGCGGGGATGTTGCTCATCTTGAAGTTCTCCAGCTTAAGATCAGATCAATGGTCATGGCGGTCGTCGTTTGGACGCCGCCCTATTATTCGAATACTTTCTTGCCGTTGCGCACGAAGGGCATCTTCACCACGCGCACATCGGTCAGCGTGCCGCGCAGATCCACCTGGGCGGCGGCGCCGGTGGCGGCGGGCACCCGAGCGATCGCGATGGAGTGCTTCAGCGTGGGCGAGAAGGTGCCGCTGGTGATGACGCCTTCGCCGACGCCCTCCACCACCACCTTCAGGCCTTCGCGCAAAACGCCGCGGCCTTCGAGCACCAGGCCCACCTGCTTCATCGCCACGCCCTTGGCCTTTTGCGCTTCCAGCGCCTCGCGTCCGTTGAACTTGCGCTCCTTAGGCTCCCAGGCGATGGTCCAACCCATGCCGGCCTCCAGCGGCGATACGGTTTCGTCCATGTCGTGGCCGTACAGGTTCATGCCGGCCTCCAGGCGCAGCGTGTCGCGCGCGCCCAGACCGATCGGCGCGACGTCAACGGCTTGCAACTGATTGAAGAAGGCGATGGCCTGATCGGCGGGGACCATGATTTCCAGACCGTCCTCGCCGGTATAGCCGGTGCGGGCGTAGAACCATTCATCCTGCGGCAGGCCCTGGAACACTTTCAGCGCGCGGATGGCGTCGGCCAGTTCCGGCTTGATCCTGCAAACCTTGTCTATGGCCTCCGGACCCTGCACCGCCAGCATGGCGAGGTCGCGGCGCACCTTGAGCGCCACGTCGAAGCCGGCCTTCTGCGCGTCCATCCAGGCCAAGTCTTTTTCAGTGGTGCCGGCGTTGACCACCATGCGGTAGCCGTAGGAAGTGAGGTAGACGATCAGGTCGTCGACGACGGTGCCTTCCGGCGTGAGCATGCCGGAATACAGCGCCTTGCCCTCGAAACCGAGCTTGGCGACGTCGTTGGCGATCAGTTTTTGCAACCAGGATTTGGCGTCGGAGCCGGTGACGTCTATCACCGTCATGTGGGAGACGTCGAACATGCCGGCGTCGCTGCGGACGATTTCGTGTTCCTTGAGCTGGGAACCGTAATGGATGGGCATTTCCCAACCGGCGAAGTCAACCATCTTCGCGCCGGCGGCGACGTGGGCGTCGAACAGCGGGGTACGTTTCGGGGCCGTCATGGTGCGGTGGTCCTCTTGCAGGTGTGTGTTTCCTCTATCAACCACACCCCTCTGTCCCTGCACCTGAGATTTTCCGGCTGGATCAGCCGTTAGCCCCTTCGGTGGGCGCCACGGGGACGCCGCTCTCCAGATTCTGCAAGCCGGCAGCCGCCAGCCCGATGATACAGTCCTTTTGCCTGAGCGATTGCGGGTGCACTTGCGCCTTCGGCGGCGATCGCAAGGACCGCTCTCTCCTGTATGACCCGGCGATTATGGTAGCAGTCGCGGCGGCTTGGCAAGCCGAGTTTATTTCGAAGTAAAACAGTTTGTTTTTCTGTTCTTATAAGAAAAGAATATTACAAAAATAATAATAATTGCCATTCGGATGCGAAAATTTCACCGGTCAAACCAGCCTATCCGCTAACAGCCGCTGCCAAGATGCTTATGGACCTGCCGGCGGCCTGCCATGAAAAAAGCGCAGCGCTGAACGCTGCGCTTTTACGGTGAGCCATCGCGCCGTCAGGCTGCGGCGTGCCGCTCCTTCAGCTGCCAGACATACACCGGCAGACCCAGCAGCAACAGCAGCATGCCCCACATCACGGTATCCGCGCCGGAGCCGTACAAGGCCCACAGCGAGTAGACAAAGCCTATCCCGGCGAAAAAGCCCGGCGCCACAAAGTCCCGCTTGGAAAACGCCTTGCCGCGCATCAGCATGATGGCAATCAGCGCCATCGAGCAGAAGGCGTATGGCAGCAGCGTGGCGGCGGTGGCCAGCAGGATGATGAATTCGAAGATTTTCACGCCGCTGTCGCCGCCGGCATACTTGATGGCCATCAGAATGGTCACCAGGGTGCTGGACAGCACTAGGCCGAAAATAGGCACGCCCGCGGCGTTGCGCCGCGCGAAACGGCTGGGGAACAGCTTGTCCTTGGCCGCCGCCGCCGGCACATGCGCCTGCATCAGGCTCCAGCCGTTGAGCGCGCCGAAGCAGGACACCACCGCGCCGAAACCGACCGCCCAATAGCCCCAATCGCCCCACATCAGCCGGGCGGCGTCGGCGAACGGCGCCTGCGAAGCCGCCAGCACGTCGGCCGGCATCAGACCCATCAGCGACACGGTGGACAGGATGTACAGCAGGGTGGCCAGCAGCGTGCCTATCACGGTGGCGCGCGGGATGGTTTTGGCCGGCTCCACCACGTCTCCGGCCGGCACAGAGGCCGACTCCAGGCCAAGGAAGGCCCACAGCGTCAGCGCCATGGTCGCGGACAACGACGACATCAAAGGCTTGTGATGCGGGTTGAACACCAGATTATCCGCGTTCAAATGGAAAAAGCCGATGAAGGTCACCGCCGCCAGCGGCAGCAGCTTGAGCAGCGTGGTCACCACCGCCACCATCCCGGAGCTGCGCGCGCCGCGGCTGTTGATCCAGGTGACGATCCAGATCAGGCTGATGGCGAAGGCTCCCGCCAAAGGCTCGCTGTGTCCCAGGATGGGGAAAAACACTTGCATATAGCTGGTGGCGGCCACCGCCAGCGCCGCATTTCCGGCCCACAGCGCAATCCAGTAGCCCCAGGCGATCCAGAAGCCGGCGAAGTCGCCGAAACCGGCATGTATATAGGCATACGGCCCGCCTTCGCGCGGCAGCATCGCCGACAGGCGGGCGAACACCAGCGCCAGGCAGATCGCGCCGCACGAAGTCAGCAGCCAGCCCAGCATGGATATGCCGCCGAACGGCGCCAGCGACGCCGGCAGCAGGAACACGCCGGAACCTATCATATTGCCCACCACCAAGGCGGTGCACATCCAGACCCCGAGCGAGCCTTTCTTTTGGATGGAACTGTTTTCGCTCAAACCAGATTCTCCGTTGAGGCGGAAAGCATCCCGCGCCGGACTCGCGAGAGTCGGGCGCAAACATGCGGATGATTGGGGAAAACGACGGCTTAGGCTGGCTTGTCTTGCAGGCTTCAAGATAGCCCAGCCCTGGCTGCTTGGCCGATCTCTCGACATCGGCCGGCCTGGGCGCCAACCGCCGCGCCGGAAAAAAAGGGCGCATTAAAACACAGTTTTGACGTAAAAACATGTCGCATTGCCGATTTTTTTACAAAAAAATCGTGCCGCGACAAATGCTTATGTCAAAAGAATAAGAAAGGCCTTATATGTCGGACAAGACCAGCGGGCCGCGCGGCACCCTGCTCAGGGACCAGCTGGCGATAGCCCAGCGCCACAGCTCACCCAGACTGCCGCACTCCGGCGGCGGCGGGTGGCCCAGCAAGGTCAGCGCGGCGCGCAGCTGGCGGGCGGCGTCGTCCACGCATATCGCCGGCGCCAGCGTCTGTTTGGACAGCTTCTCTCCGGCGGCATTGGTCAGCATCGGCAGATGGCAATAGTCAGGCGGCGCCAGCCCCAGGCTGTCGTACACCTGCAGCTGGCGCGGCGTGGACACCAGGAGATCGGCGCCGCGCACGATGTCGTTGATGCCCTGATCGGCGTCATCCACCACGACCGCCAGCTGGTAGGCCCAGAATCCATCGGCGCGCAGCAGGACGAAATCGCCGATATCCCGCGCCAGATTCTGCCGGCTTTCGCCCTGCAGGCGGTCCATCACCACCCGGTCCCCATCCCGCGTCCGCAAACGCCAGGCCCTGCCCTCCCGCCCGTCCGGGCAGCCGCGGCGACAAGTGCCGGGATAGACGTAGCCATCCAACCCGCGCTGGGCGCGGGCGGCGATTTCCTTGCGGGTGCAGCAGCAGACATAGGCGTGGCCGCTGGCAATCAATTGCTGCAGCGCGGCGCGGTAAAGGTGGTGGCGTCGGCTCTGGTAAACCACTTTGCCGTCCCATTCAAAACCGAAGGCCTCCAGCGTGCGCAGGATATCGTCCGCCGCGCCAGCCACCTCGCGCGGCGGGTCCAGGTCCTCCATCCTCAGCAGCCACTCGCCGCCGCGGCTGCGCGCTTCCAGATAGCTGCCGACTGCGGTGCAAAGAGACCCGGCATGCAACAGGCCGGTCGGGCTGGGGGCGAAACGGCCCCGGTATAATGACTTAGACATCTTGATTAGGCAGGCCGAAATCTACAACGGGACAAATTATCGCTAAAATACAACTATCCCGATTCACGATTCCGCTTTAATGAGGGTACACGAATGGCGTACGTTGTAACCGATGCCTGTATCAAATGCAAATACACCGACTGCGTGGAAGTGTGTCCGGTGGACTGCTTCCACGAGGGTCCCAACTTCCTGGCGATAGACCCCGACGAATGCATAGATTGCTCGCTGTGCGTGGCGGAGTGCCCGGTGAACGCCATCTACGCGGAGGACGATGTGCCCCAGGGCCAGGAAGGTTTCATCCAGCTCAATGCCGAACTGGCCAAAGGCTGGCCGACCATCACCCAGCGGGCAGATCCGCCGGCCGACCACGCCGATTGGGCCCAGGTGTCCGGCAAGTTGCAACACCTGGAAAAGTGACAACGGCCGGCTCCCTCGCGCATCGCGGAACTATTGGCATTTGAATATCGCCAGACTACGATCCGCGGCCTGCTTCCCCACCCGCGCCAGAACCGCGCGCCTGCCCAAGCCGCCGCAATAGCCATCCGCCAACCCGGCGGCGTAAGGCAGCTCGCCGTCGTACACATGCATGTACTGGTATGTGATGCCCGCGCTAGAAAAAGACCATGGTTTCACCGTCTCTCCCGGCGCGACAAAGGCGATGCCGTGCAAGGCGCATCCGCCCAGGCAGCCGGCTGCCAGCCACCCGCCCATCCGCCTTGGCCAATCGAAGCGTCCGCCCACCCCAAGATCCTCGCCATTCGCTCGCATCGTCAAATGAACAGATCGATATCGCCGGTCTTCGCCCCTTCGTTCTGCTCCAGGATGCGGCCGCGGTATGGCTGCTCGGCCTTGATCGCCAAACTGCTGCGCTTGAGCTTCTTGATCAGCACCTTGCCGGTATGGGTGAAAAAATACACCTTGCGCGCGCATTCGCCCAGCAGGTCCTCTGCCAGCACCGGAATCTGCTCGTTGGCCAGATAGCCGCGGATAAAGTTGGTATTGCGCTCGCCCACATTCACCACGGTCATGCCCTCCAGCACGTTGCCGGCGCCGAATATCTTGGCCTCCAGCCGGTGCCGCATCGCTCCCAGCTTCTGCATGTCGGTGATCAACAGCTCCATCGCGTTGACGCCGAAACGCGCGGCGGACGTGCCCGCGCCCAGATCCAGCGAGCCTTCGGGCAACAGGAAGTGGTTCATGCCGCATACGCCAGACGTGCGGTCGCTCAGGCACACCGCCACGCAGGAGCCCAGCAGCGTCACCAGCATCCTAGGCTGATTGGTGGCATGAAACTCGCCCGGGAACACCTTTACCGCCATGATCTGGAAATGCTTGTCGTAGTACTGATGGCCGTTCATCGCGTCGGCATGATTCATGTACTTGCCCTTTCGGCATGATTTTGCAGGCACTCGACGACCCTGGACGCCAATTGGCCCAACGGGTAGACGTGCATCACCCCGCCGGCCTTGAAGGCCTCCCTGGGCATGCCGTATACCACGCAGCTGGCCTCGTCCTGGCCAAATGTGACGGCGCCGGCATTGCGCATCCGCAGCATGCCGTCGGCGCCGTCCCGGCCCATGCCGGTGAGAATCACGCCGATCGCGCTCTTGCGCAGATGCTGCGCGGCCGAATCGAACAGTGGGTCCACCGCCGGACGATGGCGATTGACCTGATCCCCCTGATCCAGCGCGATCTGGTAGCCGGTCGGTCCGCCCGGACACACCCGCATGTGCCAGTTTCCCGGCGCGATATACGCCATGCCGCTCCTCACCTGCTCGCCGTCCTGCGCCTCCTTCACCTGCATCGGACACAGATTGTTGAGCCTGGCGGCAAACGTGAAGGTGAAGTGCTCCGGCATATGCTGGACGATCAATATCGGCGGGCAATTGGCCGGCATACCCATCAGGAAGTCCTTGATCGCCTCGGTGCCGCCGGTGGAGGCGCCGACGAAGATCACGGCGTTCTGCCGGAACAGGAGCGGGCCGCTGCGTGCCGGCGCCGGCGGCGGCGGGGGCTGCTTGAAGCGCATCGGCTGCCGCAGCCGGGCGCCGGCCACCACCCGCAGCTTCTCGCGGATTTCCTCGGCGTACTCCTGCATCCGGCGCGACACATCCTCGGAAGGCTTGTGCACGAAATCCACCGCGCCCAGCTCCAAGGCGATCAGGGTGGTTTCCGAACCCGACTCCGTCAGCGACGAGATCATCAGCACCGGCGTCGGCTTCAGCCGCATCAGGCGGCGCAGGAACTCCAGCCCATCCATGCGCGGCATCTCCACGTCCAGCGTCACCACGTCCGGATTGGTCTCGCGTATCCGTTCGCGGGCGATGATGGGGTCGGAGGCGGTCGCCACCACCTCCATATCCGGCGCCTCGTTGATGATGGCGGTCAGAAGATTGCGGATCAGCGCCGAATCGTCCACCACCACCACCCTGATTCTGTTCTGGATGGCAGCCGCCATGTCTCCTACCCTCCACGCTCCGGATGCGCCAGGCGGTAAGCCGTCCTGCCGCAACCGACAAAAGCATCGGTCAGATGCACGATATTCTCCGAATGCCCCAGCAGCAGCAGACCATCCGGCTTCAAGCAACTCTCCATCTTGGACAGTATTTCCGCCTGGGTGGGCTTGTCGAAATAGATCAATACATTGCGGCAGAAAATCACGTCGAACCGCCCGATATCCGGCCAGCACGGTTCCACCAGATTGAACTGGAAGAACGACAACGCGTCCCTCGCCTTCTGCTTGAGCCTGACCTTGCCCTCGTTGGCGCCGACGCCCTTGTCGAAATACTTCTTCAGTAGTTGCGGCGAGACTTTTTCGGTGCGTTCCCGGCCATAAACGCCAAGCGCCGCCTGCTGCAGCACATTGGTGTCGATGTCCGACGCCAGCAGTTCGAAGCCGCCGCCGGCCCCGTCCCACAGCTCAAGCATGGTGATGGCTATGGAGTAGGGCTCCTCCCCGGTGGAGGAGGCCGAACTCCATACCCGGAACGTCTCCCCGGCCCGGCGGTGCTGGCGGGCATGCTCGCGCAGCATGTCGAAATGGTGGGACTCGCGGAAGAATGAGGTGAGATTGGTGGTCAACGCATTGATGAACCCCTGCCACTCATCGGCCTCCTGGCTGTCCTGCAGCAAATCCAGATACTCGGTAAAGCTGCGCAGCCCGCGCGAACGCACGCGCTTGGCCAGCCGCGCATACGCCATGTGGGTCTTGGACTCGTTCAGCGAGATGCCCACCCGCTGGTAAAGCATGTCACGCACGCGCCGGAAATCGCTTTGGGTGAACTTGAGTTCCGTGTCTTCCGCCATGTAGCCATCCTCGCTCTGCGCCCGCTCCGCCGGCCTATCCGCGCCGCGGCTCCCTCCATCCAGCGGTGCGCATCGCAGCGGGATGGAGGGAGCCTCGCCGACTCAGCGGATCAGAACTCCTCCCACGAGCCTTCGCCCGAGTCGCCCTGCGGGCGGATCGGCTCCGGCGACCGGGACTTCACATGATAGCTGCCGGCATGGCTGGCGCTTTTGCCGGCCGCGGCGGAGGCCAGCTGGTGCGTGGAGTGCTGGTTGCTCAGATGGCTGGTGCTGCCGCTGGTGAAGCCATGCTGGACCGACGGCTTGCCGGCCGGCGGCCTGCCATGCGACAGCCTCTCGTCCAGCTTGAACACCGCCACCGCGTCGGACAGATAGCGGGCCTGCTCCTCCAGCGACTCGGCGGCGGCTGCGGCCTGCTCGACCAGCGCGGCGTTCTTCTGGGTGTTCTCGTCCATCTGGGTGACGGCCAGGTTCACCTGCTCGATGCCCGAGCTTTGCTCCGCCGAGGCGGCCGAGATATCGCTCATGATGTCCGCCACCCGGCGGATGGAAACCACGATCTCGTTCATGGTGCGGCCCGCCTCGTCCACCAGCCGGCTGCCCGACTCCACCTTGTCCACCGAATTGCCGATCAGCGACTTGATCTCTTTCGCCGCCGCCGCCGAGCGCTGCGCCAGATTGCGCACCTCGCTCGCCACCACCGCGAAGCCGCGGCCCTGCTCGCCCGCCCGCGCGGCCTCCACCGCCGCGTTCAAGGCCAGAATATTGGTCTGGAAGGCGATGCCGTCGATCACGCTGATGATGTCGACGATCTTCTTGGCGCTTTCATTGATCTCGTTCATGGTGGACACCACGTCGCCCACCACCTTGCCGCCGCGCGCGGCGATGTCGGAAGCGCCGGTTGCCAGCGAATTGGCCTTCTTGGCGTTTTCGGCGTTCTGCCGCACCGTGCTGGTGATCTCCTCCATGCTGGACGCGGTTTCCTCCAGGCTGGCCGCCTGCTGCTCGGTGCGGCCGGACAGGTTGGAGTTGCCGGCGGCGATCTCCTTGGCCGCGGTATTGATCGCGTCGGTGGAGTCCTTGATATTGGTGACGATCTCCTTCAGCTTGTCCACGGTGGCATTGCTATCCGTCTTCAATTGGCCGAACAGCCCCTGATAGTCGGCCGCAATGGTTCGGGTGAGATCGCCGCGCGCCAGCGCGCCCAGCACCGTGGCGATATCGCTCAGCCCCTGGCTGGTCACCCCCATCAGCTGGTTCATGCCTTCGCTCAGCAGCTTGAAGAACCCCTGCTTGCCTTCCACCTCGATGCGCTTGCCGAACTCGCCCGCCGAGGCCGCGCTGACGATTTCCGCCACTTCGCGCTCGATCTCGACCTCGGCGGTGCGGTCTTTCCACTCCACCACCGAACCCAGCCGGGTGCCATCGGTGCCGAACACCGGATTGGCCACCAGGGAGAAGGTACGTCCGGCCACAACGATCTCGGTGCGGTAGGTAGAGCGCATATTGGCCAGCAGGTCGCGCTGGTGCGCCGGGTTCTTGTGGAATTCGTCGATGGTGGAGCCCATCAGCGCGCGCACATCGAAATTGGGCAAGGCCTTGCGCAGATCGCCCTCCACTCCGCGCAGCATGTCGGTGACGCTGTGGTTCATGTAGATGATCTTGCGATCATTGTCGGCGATCATCACATTGGTGGTGCAATTGTCCAGCGCGCTGCGGATGCGGCCATTCTCCGCCGCCACCTTGCGCTCCTCCGCGGCGCGGACATCGGCCTCGGCCTGCAGGCGCAGCATCTCGGTATTGTCCTGCCACTCCACCACCGCGCCCAGCCGCTCGCCCTTGTCGTTGAATATCGGCGACAGGATCAGGCCGAAAGTGCGCCCGCCCACCATGATGGACGAGCGGTGCGTCTCCCTCACCTGCTGCAGCATGCCGTGCTGGTAGCTGGGGTTCTTGTGGAATTCGTCAATCTTGGTCCCCATCAGGTTGCCGGTGGAGAAACGCGGGATATCCTTGCGGATGTCCGCCTCCGCGTTGCGGAACATATCGAGGACCGACTGGTTGGCGTAGATGATGCGATGCTGCTCGTCCGCGATCATCACGTTGGTGGTACAGACATCCAGCGCGCTGCGGATGCGGGCGTTTTCCGCCGCCTGCTCGCGTTCCTTGTCTGTCCGCAGCTGGGCCTCATGCTGCAGGCGCAGCATCTCGGTGTTGTCCTGCCACTCCACCACCGCGCCCAGCCGCTCGCCCTTGTCGTTGAATATCGGCGACAGGATCAGGCCGAAGGTGCGTCCGCCCACCACGATGGATGAACGATGGGTCTCCTTCACTTGCAGCAGCAGCCCACGCTGGTAGCTGGGATTCTTGTGGAACTGGTCGATATTGGCGCCCAGCAGACTGCTGGCGGAGAAGCGCGGAATATCCTTGCGGATATCCGCCTCCGCGTTGCGGAACATATTGAGGACAGACTGGTTGGCGTAGATGATCTGATGGTTCTCGTCGGCGATCATCACATTGGTGGTGCATACGTCCAGCGCGCTGCGGATGCGGGCGTTCTCCGCCGCCGCCTGGCGATCCACGGCCTGGCGCCCGTCCTCGGCAGCCTTCCGCTCAAGCTCCCTCGTGGCGTCCACCCACTCGACCACCGAGCCCAATTTGCGGTTCTGCCCGTCCAGTATCGGGGTCAGCACCAGGCTGAAAGTGCGTCCGCCCACCTTGATGGTGCCGCGATGGGTGTTGCGCAGCTGCTGCAGCACGCCGCGCTGGTAGGCCGGATTGCGATGGAAGCTGTCGATATTGCTGCCCAGGATGCCGCGCGCGGAAAACTGCGGCAGATCCTGCCGGATGTCCGCCTCGGCCTGCTGGAACATGTCCAGCACCGCGCGGTTGGCATACACCACTTGATGCTCCGCGTCGGCGATCATCACATTGGTGGTGCACACGTCCAGCGCGCTGCGCAGCCGCAGATTCTCCAGCGTGCGCGCCACCACGTCGTGCAGGAAGGCGAACGGGCTGCTCTGGTCGCCCTTGCGGACGCGGAACTCGGTGCGCACCTCGCCGCTGGCCAATTCGCGCAGCACCGCCGCCAGCACTTGCGGATCCCCGCCGATCTGCCGCTCCGCCGCGCGGGTCAGCAGCCAGGCCAGGACGATGGCCAGTGCCGCCACCGCGCCGCCCATGCCGATGATTTCGTTCGCCGCCTGATCGGCCGCGCCCGCTCCTGCGGCCGGGGCCATCTTCAACGACAGCTCGCTCTCGAAGCGGGCATACTGGCTGACCGCGTCCTGATACTTCAGCGCCGTCGGCCACAAAGTGGCTTGCAGGTAGCCGCGCGCCTCGTCGCCATGGTTCGCCGCCAGCAACTGGCGATAGCTCGCCACCTGGTTGCGCAGCAGCGAGTCTCCGCCCCGCGCGGCGTCCAGCAGCGGCTTTCCCTCGTTGGACACGTGGGCCGACAACGTATTCAACCTGCCCGTCACCCCGTCCAGCGCGGCGTCCACCTGCGGCTGCGCGGCGCGCAGCTGCGCAGTCTCGCCGCCGGCCAGCAGGCCAGCCAGCTGACGCGCCAACTGGCCGGCCGCCTCCTGCGCCCGGCTGGCCTGCACCAATTGAGCGACCTGTACCGACTGGGATGAGGAAAAATCGTCCGCAGCTCCCTGCAACCGGTGCAGTTGCGACTGCGCCAAATACAGCGCCGCCGCCATCGCCACTACCAACAACCCGAAACCAAGGGTCAGCAGGTGCTTCAACTTGATGTCGCTCATGTTTGCTTCTCCCAAGGGTGCGGGCATCAGGCCCGGGCTGTCACGTCGGTCAACGCCATCTCGTCGCTGCTCATCAGGCGCTCGATATCGACAATGATGATCATCTGCTCCTCCACCGTCCCCAGCCCCTCGATATAGGCGGTGTCGACGGAAGCGCCGAACTCCGGCGGCGCGCGCAACGAATCCTTGTCCAGCTGGATCACGTCGGAGACGCCGTCCACCACGATGCCGACCGTCCGCTTGCTGACGTTGAGGATGATCACCACGGTGAATTCGTTGTATTGCGGATCGCCCAGGCCGAACTTGAGGCGCAAGTCGACAATCGGCACGATGCTGCCGCGCAGGTTGATTACGCCCTTGATGAAGTCCGGCGCGTTGGCGATGCGAGTGACCGTGTCATAGCCGCGGATCTCCTGCACCTTCAGGATGTCGATGCCGTACTCCTCGCTACCCAGCGTGAAAACCAGCAGCTCGCGCGCCTCGGCGCCCCGCGCCTGGATATCGTTCAGGTTGTCCGCCTGCATGTCTGGCCTCTCCGCCGGTTATTCGGCAACGGTCGCCGCCTGCGGCGCGGCGTTCTGCGCGCTCCGCTGGCAGCTATTGCAGCGGGCGATGGTTGAAATATCGAGGATCAGCGCCACCTGGCCGTCTCCCAGAATGGTGGCGCCCGACAGGCCATCCACCTTGCGGTAATTGGTTTCCAGGTTCTTCACCACGAACTGCTGCTGGCCGATCAGATCGTCTACCAGCAAGGCCACCCGCGAGTCCGACGCCTCGACGATCACCAGAATGCCCTCCTCGGCGGAAACCCTGGCGTCCGCCACCCCGAAATACTTGCCCAGCGTGACAATCGGCAGGTATTCGCCGCGGATGTGCACCACCTCGCCACGGCCAGCCACGGTCTTGATTTCACGCGGCTCAGGCTGCAGCGACTCCAGGATGAAGCCCAGCGGCAGCACATAGATTTCCTTGCCCACCCGCACCGACATGCCGTCCATGATGGCCAGCGTCAGCGGCAGGCGGATGCTCATGGTGGTGCCGACATCGACCATCGAATCGATCTCGATCCGCCCGCCCATGTTCTGGATATTGCGCTTGACCACATCCATCCCCACCCCGCGGCCCGATACATCAGTGACCTCGGCCGCGGTGGAAAAACCGGCCTCGAAGATCAGCCCCCAGACTTCCGAATCGGAAATGCCGTCGTTTATCGCCATGCCACGCTCGCGCGCCTTGGCCAGAATGCGCTCGCGGTTGAGCCCGGCGCCGTCGTCGCTGACTTCGATCACGATGCTGCCGCCCTGGTGGAAAGCGCGCAGCGTCAGCCTGCCCGACGGCGCTTTGCCCTTGCCGCGGCGGATATCGGGGGATTCGATGCCATGGTCCAGGCTGTTGCGCACCAGGTGGGTCAGGGGGTCGGACAGCTTCTCGATGAAGCCCTTGTCCAGCTCGGTATTCTCCCCCACCATCTTCAGATCCACCTGCTTGCCCAACTTGCTGGCCAGATCGCGCACCACGCGCGGGAAGCGGTTGAAAACAAAGGCGATCGGCGTCATCCGGATGGACATCACCGCCTCCTGCAGCTCGCGGGAGTTGCGCTGCAAGGCGCTGATGCCGTTCAACAGCCGCTCGTGTTCGACAGGATCGAGCGCGCTGCCGGACTGCATCAGCATCGACTGGGTGATCACCAGCTCGCCCACCAGGTTGAGCAGCAGGTCCACTTTTTCGATATTGACGCGGATCGAGTTCTCGCCGGCCGCCGCCGCGCCGGCCGCAGCGGGAGCCTTATCGGCCTTGTCCGCCAGGCGGGGGCTGGCGGCGACCGACGCAGGCTTGGCTGCCTGCTCGTCCGCGGCCTTGGGCACACCCGGCGCCTTGGCGTACAAGCCGAAGCCATCGCCTTCGATATCCTGTTCCGCCGCTTTGGCGGCCGCAGGATGCGACAATGGCTCGAACAGACCGAAACCGCCATCCTCCTGCAAGGAGTCGGCGCCGGCGGCCGGGCGGCCCTGGCCGGGATTCACGCTGTCGCCAGGCAGGAAAAAACCGAAATCGCCGCTCTCTTCGCCGCCGTGATCGATGCTGATGCGAAACTGTTCTGGCGCCAGCATGAAGGCCAGCGACTCGGCCACCTCGCTGGCTTCCAGCCCGGAGGTGAATACCGCGACCCAGGGCAGTTCCTCGGCAGCGCCGCCTTCCTGAACCACGGTCAGATCGCCATGCTGCGCCAGCGAATCCAGCACCGGACGCACGTCTACGCCATCAGCCGGAGTAAATTCGAGGAACAACGTCCAGATCTTGTCCGGACCATGGTCTGGGAGGCCGTCCTCCGCCGACGGCGGCGGCGCGGCTGGCACTTCGCCACCACCGCTCTCGATGTCCACCAGCTGCTGCTTGACCTCCGCCACCTGCGCCGGATCCACCTGCTCGCCGCCCTTGTGGGCGGTCAGCATGCCTTGCAGCACATCCTTGGATTGCAGGAAGGCGTCCACCATCGGCGCGGTCAGCGCCATACTGCCCTTGCGCACCCGGTCCAGCAGGTTTTCCAGCACATGGGTCAGATCGGCCATGTCGGAAAAACCGAAGGTGGCGGCGCCGCCCTTGATCGAGTGCGCAGCCCGAAAAACCGCGTGCAGGTCTTCCGACTCCGGGCTGACGATATCCATCGCCAGCAACAGCGACTCCATGGTTGCCAGGTGCTCATCCGCTTCATCAAAAAAAACCTGATGAAACTGAGACATATCGATCGCCACAATCGTCCCCCCTCGTAGCGATGAAGCGTTAGCCGACCAAACGCTTGACGACATCCAGCAGCTTTTGGGGGTCGAAGGGCTTGACCAGCCAGCCCGAGGCTCCGGCCGCGCGGCCCAACGCCTTCATCTGGTCGCTGGACTCGGTGGTCAACATCAGGATGGGGGTGGAAGTGTAGGCCGGCTGCTTGCGCAGCGAGCGGATCAAGGTCAAGCCATCCATGCCCGGCATGTTCTGGTCAGTCAGCACCAGATCGAACTGCGCGCTCTGCGCCTTGCTCAGCCCGGCATTGCCGTCAACCGCCTCCGCCACCTCGTAACCTGCGCTCTTGAGGGTAAAACTGACCATCTGACGAATCGATGCCGAATCGTCCACTGTGAGGATTCTCTTAGACATGGCATTTCCGCTATTTAGTGATTCCAGTTGATACAACCACTGCAACCTTTTCAGTCCTGCCCATTCGGGATGCCGACCGGCGCTCTAGCCTCGCGGCGCCCTTCCCCTAGGCTCAGCCTGGCAACCGCCCGCGCCCGGTCGGACAGCAAGCGCATTCCCCACTGCGAAAACAGTTATTCCATTCGCAGATTAGACAATATCGGCATAAAACGAAGAATAATTATCGACATCGGGTCAGACACGCCTCTCCGGCGCGCCTGACGGACCAAACTCGTCTCCCCGCCCGTCGCCATGGCAATACTGGGCCACGAGCCCCCGCGCCTCCATTACGTGATCAGCAATAATCGGTAGCGAATCAAGCTTATTCTGCGCAATAGCATTCACATAGCCGAAATGAGATGCGGGATATCCGCAGACACGCAATCATTGGGAACCAGCAGACGGAATCGCCATAGACACATCCGGAAAAATGGGAAAGCGCCCAATTGGAAAAGGCGTTTCGAAAGAAGGGAAAAGCGAACCCGCCGCCACCCCGTTGCGGGAGCATCCCCGCACGCAGCGCAGTGCGGGGAAATCGCGTGCAGCGCAGGCCGGCAACCATTCAGGCGGGTTGGAAGTTGAACTCTCTGAGAAGGCTGGCAACCGCGAAAATCTGCTTCACGTCCGGTCGGCAGTTGAGCAGCTCCAGAGGAATGTTTCTGGTGGCGCTGGCCCGTTCCCTAAGCAGCAGCAACATCCCCAGCGCGGAGCTGTCTATCCACGGAACCTCGGCGAAATCGATACGGATCGTCCTGATCTGATCGTTTTCCAGCAACCCCTGGCTGGCTTCTCGAAACTCCCTGTGCATATTGAAATCGAACTGTCCGATTAAAATCATCAGCCCGATGCTTCCCTCAACTTTGACTATCGGTCTCATCGCGGATCCCCGGCTTTCCTCGGGTTTGCCTTCCAATCGGCCGAGCGGGCACACAAGCCAAGCAAGCCAGACGCATGCGCCCCCCGCCCCCTTGCAGCAATAACGCAAGCAACCGGATCAGGCGCCAGCGGCGTGACGCCACATGCCCGGCCGGCCGCGCCACGCGCGTTTTTAGTTCCAGATACCCGTCATCCTTCAAGCTCTCGACGCGACAAGCCGCTGCGCCCTTACCAAGCAAGGGTCTTTAGCAAGGAGAAACCATCCCGGCTGCCCCGCTTAATGGTCGCAATACGACAACCGCGCACGAAACCATGCCCATCACCGGTCAGCGACGACGGCCATCAAGCCGGCATGGATGCGCGGTGTCGGCACGGACCGGGGCACCCAGTCTCAGGCGGTGGGCCGGATAGTGAACATCTTGTTGAAGCAGGCAATTTCGAAGACCTGCATCACCGCCTCGCGGCAATTGATCAGGATCATCGACTTTTTCTGTCCTGCGGCGCGCTCCTTCAACAGCAGCAGCATGCCTAGCGCGGAGCTGTCCAGAAACGGGACCTGATCGAAATCGACATGAATCTCCTGCACCGACCCGTTGTCCAGCAATTCCTGACTGGCTTGACGGAAGTCTTTGTGCAGATTGAAATCAAACTGCCCAATCAGCCGCATGGTTCCGACACGCCCCTCTACACTCACAATCGGTTTCATCACTGATCCTCGGCTTTCCTTAGATTCGAGACAAATTGAATGGGCGCCGCCTGCACCGGGCATTAATCCTGGCAAGCCGGGAGCTTCAATTCGAAGCAGGCCCCGCCCTCCGCCTTGTTGTAGCAACGTACATTGCCACCCAGCTCTTCCACCACCTTCTTAACGATCGCCAGCCCCAGGCCGGTGCCGCCCGGACGCAAGGTGAAAAACGGTTCGAAAATCTTGTCCGCCACCGCGACGTCCACCCCGGGACCGCCATCATCGACACGGAAAGCCACGCCATCCGGCTCCCGGACCACCTCCAGCCCGACCCTCGCTCCGGCGGGCGTGAACTGCAAGGCATTTTCCAGCAGATTGATCAATGCCCCTTGCAAGGCTTTGCGATCTATCAAGACCGTTATGGCAGAGTTTTCCGGCAGATTGCAATCAAAAAACACACCTTTGTCATGGCATTGCGGCGCCAATACCGAACAGACATCCTCCAGCAGCGCCACCACCTCCACCTTCTCCAGCGAAGAAACCTGGCCACGCACATAACCCAGCATGTTCTGGATCAGGCCTTCCAACGCCCGCATCCGCGCCAGGCTCTTGTCGACGAAACGCGCGCGGTCCTCCGGACGAGGGATGTCCTGCTTCAAATTGGCGGTATACAGCATCGCGCTGGCCAGCGGCGTGCGCAGCTGGTGCGCCAGCGCCGCCGCCATGCTCCCCATCGAAGCCAACTTTTGCTGCTGCGCCAGTTCTCCGGTCAGCTGGTGCAGCCTGGTCACATCGTGAATAAGCACAATCCTTCCGCCCGATGCCGGCAAATCCTGATATTGCAAGGTCAGTCGCCTAGTCGCGCCTTCCAGCGCCAAGGCATAGGTGTCGTCCTGCTCCGAACGCTGCAACCCGCTCAGGAAATCCGACCAGCTTTCACCTATATAACAGCGGTTTAACAGCACCCCCGCCGCCAGGTTCTCCGCGATGACCCTCCCCTCCGGCGACAACTCCACCACCCCGGCCGGCAACACTTTAAGCAACAGTGCCAGCCGTTCAGCCAGAGCCGCGTTTTCGTCGCGTTGCTTTCGCAACTGATTGTTAGCCTCGTCCAATTGGGCATTCAAAACATTGACTTGAACCTCAAGTTGCCTATATGCATCAATGAGTTGACTGGATACCGCGTTGAACTGCTCAAATGCCGCCTCAAGCTGCTGCTGATCCTTCAGGCTTGAAACCATAGTCGTCATCGCTTCACTGTCATTTGTAAAAACCCCTTAAACAGTATGATAATGATCCATTCACGGTGAGCCAACTTGCGTCCGACATGGCCGCGAGCAAAAAAAACCGGGAAAAACTCATATCTGGCGTATAAAGGGAAGTAGTACGCCATTCCAAAAGATGCTGCGGAGGTTTCTGTGTCAGAGCTTCTCAAAAAAATCGACGCCAGAACCAAACTGGCAGGCACCAACAAGCTGGAAATCCTGCTGTTCTCACTAGGGCATGATCAGCGTACCGGCCGCAAAGAAGTTTTTGGTATCAACGTGTTCAAGGTGCGTGAAGTCATGCGCACCCCCGAAATCACATCCGCTCCGGAAATGCCCTCTTCGGTCGAAGGCATGGTCAGCCTGCGCGGCTCCTTGGTGCCGGTGATCGACTTGGCCAAGTATGCCGGCATTGTGACCAGCAATCGCCCGGAAATCATGATCGTCACCGAATATAACGCCCACACGCAAGGTTTCCTGGTTGAGGCTGTCGACACCATCCTGCGTCTGGACTGGTCTGCCATGCGCGTCCCGCCCGACATGATCACCAACCGAATGGCCGGCTTGGTGACAGCCGTCACCGAGCTGGACAACGGCACCCTGGTGATGATGATGGATGTGGAAAAGGTGCTGGCGGAAACCAGCATCGTCGAAGACGGGCATACCTTCATCAATATCGAACCAGTCAAGGAAGAACGCCGCATCTTCTTCGCCGACGACAGCGCCGTGGCACGCAAGCAGATCGAGCGCACGCTGGAGGCGATGAACATCAAGTACACCTCCGCCATCAACGGCATGCGCGGCTGGGAAGACCTGCAGAAGATGGCCCACCAGGCCGAGGCCGCCGGCCGCCAGCTGTGCGATGAGCTGCATCTGGTGCTGACCGACGTTGAAATGCCGGAGATGGACGGCTATATGCTGACCAAGATGATCAAGAGCGACCCGCGCTTTGCCGGCATTCCGGTTCTCATGCACTCCTCACTCTCCGGCTCGTCCAACCAGAAGCTCGGAGAATCGGTCGGCGTCGACTCCTATGTTGCCAAGTTCGAACCTCAGAAACTGGCCAGCAAGCTGCGCCAGATGCTGAAACTGGAACCGAGCAACTAAATACAGTCTTCTTCAAGATTTTCAAGGGATAGGGATAAGACATGCCTAGCACCGACGCCTCCTTGCTTGCCAGTGTTGACGCCAGGACCAAGCTTGCCGGCTCCAACAAGATGGAGATTCTGCTGTTCTCGCTGGGAACCCGTGAGACATTCGGCATCAACGTGTTCAAGGTGCGCGAAGTTTCGCAGACGCCGGCCATCACCAAGACTCCCAATATGCCGTTCGGCGTCGAAGGGGTGCTGTCGTTGCGCGGCAACATCATTCCGGTCATCTCGCTCGCCAAGTTCATCCGACACGAGAACAACGAAAGCAAGTTCGACACCATGATCGTCACCGAATTCAACAAGAGCACCCAGGCCTTCCTGGTGGACTCGGTGGACCGCATCATTCGGGTGGACTGGGACAAGGTGCGCGCGCCGGAAAACATCATGGCGGCCGCCGGCGCCAATCAGAACTTGATCACCGCCATCACCGAACTGGAAAACGGCAAGCTGGTATCCATTCTCGATGTGGAACAGATCCTCGCCAGCGTAGTGGGCGAACCCCGCCTGCCGGACGTGCCCACCGCGCAGCTGGAAATCGACCAATACATCTTCTTTGTCGACGACTCGGTAGTCGCGCGCAAGGAGATCACCGGCGTATTGGAGAAAATGGGCATCAAGTTCCAGCAGGCCACCAATGGCCGCGAAGCCTGGGACCGGTTGCAGGTGCTTGCCGGACGCAACTGGGGAGAAGGCGAATGCCTGCACGACTATCTGAAGATCATTCTGGTCGATGCCGAAATGCCGGAAATGGACGGCTACGTGCTGACCAAGCTGATCAAATCCGACCAGCGTTTCAAGGGCATACCGGTGATCATGCACTCCTCGCTGTCGTCCAATGCCAACCGTGCAATGGGTTCCAGCGTGGGCGTGGATTCCTATGTGGCGAAGTTTGACCCGGGCGTGCTGGCAGAAACTTTGATTCCATTCCTGCAAAGGTAGTCGCTACAATGTGCGCCTTGATGGAACACAGATAATTCAGGATATACCTCGATGTCAGACAAGAATATGAAATTTCTGGTCGTGGACGACTTCTCCACCATGCGAAGGATCGTCCGCAACCTGTTGAAAGAGTTGGGCTTCACCAACGTCGACGAGGCTGAAGACGGCCAGGTGGCGTTGCACAAGCTGAAGACCCAAAGCTTCGACTTCGTCGTTTCCGACTGGAACATGCCCAATATGACGGGTATTGAGCTACTCAAGGCAGTCCGGGCAGATCCCCAACTGAAGCATCTCCCGTTCATGATGATTACCGCCGAGGCCAAGAGAGAAAACATCATCGAGGCGGCGATGGCCGGTGCCAGTGGCTACATTGTGAAACCTTTCACCGCAGCCACCATGGAAGAGAAGATGAACAAAATCTTCCAGAATATGAACAAGCCAGCCTGAGCATCACACAAGACTGCCCGCATTCGCATTGAGGAGGATTGAAAGTGCCGGACCCTATTTTGAATAATGGAGACTCGCCAGAGCTCGAAGCCCTGTTTGAAAGCGTCGCGCGCCAGCAGCAGCCGGAGCCGCCAGCAGTCGAATCGGCGGGCGAAGGCGCGGACTCCAAGATATTCTCAAGCGAAACCAATCCCTCCACGATGTATGAACACATCGGGCAGATGACCCGCAAGATGCATGACGCCCTGCGCGACCTCGGCTATGACAAATCACTGGAAAGGGTAGCGGAAACCATTCCCGATGCCAAGGACCGATTGGCCTATATCGCCACGCTGACGGAAAACTCGGCCGAGCGCGTGCTGAACGCCACAGACATCGCCAAACCGTTTCAGGACAATCTCGAACGCCAGGCCCAGGCGCTGAGCGAGCGCTGGGAAAAACTGTTCGCCAACCTGCTGAGCGTGGAAGAGTTCAAGAACCTGGCCAACGAGACCCGGCAGTACCTGAAGGACGTGCCGAACCAGACCCAGGCCACCAATACCCAGTTGCTTGAAATCGTGATGGCGCAAGACTTCCAGGACCTGACCGGCCAGGTGATCAAGAAGATGATGGGCATGGTCAAGATCCTGGAGACCGAACTGGTCAGCTTCCTGATCGAGTTCTCCCCAGATGAAAAGAAGGGCGAGCTCAACAGCAGCCTGCTGAACGGCCCGGTCATCAATCCCGAAGGACGGACCGACGTGGTAGGCAGCCAACAGCAGGTCGACGACTTGCTGGAAAGCCTGGGCTTCTGAGCAACGCAAGCAAAAGCAGACAACGCACGACGCGTGGGGTGGAAAAATGAGCGAATTTGGCGGCATGGAAGAGTTGCTACAGGACTTCCTGATGGAGTCCACCGACCTTCTGTCCGATGTGGACAATAAACTGGTCGAACTGGAAAAGCGTCCGGAAGACAAAGCGCTGCTCAATGATATCTTCCGCGGCTTCCATACCATCAAGGGCGGGGCAGGCTTTCTCAATGTCATCCCCATGGTCAATCTGTGCCACCGCACGGAAAACCTGTTCGACAAGCTGCGCAACGGCGAGTTGCACATCAGTTCGGAAGTGATGGATGTGATTCTGGACGCCACCGGCATCGTCCGCGACATGTTCGGCACTCTGGGCCAGGGCCTGATGCCGGGCGACGCCGATCCGCGCATCCTGTCGGCTCTGGACGCAGCGCTGGCCGGCCAGCCGCTGGCGGAGGTCGCCGCTCAGGCGGCTGCGCCTGCTCCAGCCGCGCCTCAAGCCGCTCCGGCCGCAGGCAGTCCGGACTGGAATCAGCTGTACCAAGCCGTCGCCCCCGCAGCAGCGGCCGCCGCGCCCGCTCCGGCAGCGCCGCAGGCGGCTGCCCCGGCAACGCCCGCTCGCGTGGAAGCCGTGCCTCCTGCACCCGCGGCGGCAAAACCGCCAGCGCCAAAACCTGCGCAGCAATCCAAACCCAGCGGCAACGCCCCCGCAGCCAGCGGCCCGCAGGAAAACACCATCCGCATCGACACTGTGCGCCTGGACATGGTGCTCAACCTGTCCGGCGAAATCGGCCTGACCAAGAACCGCCTCACCACGCTGCGCACGGAAATCCTGCAGGGCAACCGCGACACCAACACGCTGCGCTCGCTGGACGAAGCCATCAGCCAGCTGGATCTGCTGGTCGGCGATCTGCAGAACGCGGTGATGAAAACCCGCATGCAGCCGATCGGCCGCCTGTTCCAGAAATACCCCCGCCTGGCCCGCGACCTGGCCCGCCAATTGGGCAAGGAAGTGGAGCTGGTGCTGTCCGGCGAGGAAACCGAACTCGACAAGACCATGATCGAGGACTTGAACGATCCGCTGGTTCACCTGGTGCGCAATGCGGTGGACCACGGCATCGAGTCGCTGGAAGACCGCATTGCCAGCGGCAAGAAGCCGCAGGCCCTGGTGCAACTGACCGCCGAACAGGTGGGCGACCACATCCTGATCGAGATCACCGACGACGGCAAGGGCATGAATCCCGACGCGCTGCGCCGCAAGGCCATCGAAAAGGGCCTGATCGACCAGGAAACCGCCAACTCGCTGGACGAGAAGCAATGCCTGCAGCTGATCTTCCTGCCGGGCTTCTCCACCAAGGATCAGATTTCCAGCGTATCCGGCCGCGGCGTCGGCATGGACGTGGTGCGCACCAACATCCAGAAACTGAACGGCCGCATCGACATCAACTCGGTAGCCGGCGAAGGCACCCGCATCAGCATCTCGCTGCCGCTGACCCTCGCCATCCTGCCGGTGCTGGTAGTGCGTGCCTGCAATCAACCGTTCGCCGTTCCGCTGGCCATGGTGCGTGAAATCATCACCATCGACAGCAGCGCGATCCAGGAGGTCTCAGGCAAGCCCACCATCGTGGTGCGCGATGAAATCCTGCCGTTGAAGACGCTGGCCGGCCTGCTAGGCTGGGCGCCGACGCAGAAACCGTATTTCGGCGTTCTGATGCAGTCCGCGGAAAAGTCCTTCATCCTGGCGATCGACTCCTTCGTCGGCCGCGACGACGTCGTGATCAAGCCGCTGCAGAACATCCGCCCCAAAGGCGTGGCCGGCGCGACGCTGTCCGGCGACGGCTCCGTCGTACTGGTGCTCGACATGGAAGACCTGCTCGCCTCCAGCGAAAGCAACAACACCACGGTGCGGACGACCGATGTGATTGCCACCTAACCTTACCGTAAGGTGCAATAATGACCTCAAACACCGCCTTCATCGGACGGCAGCCGGTCCTCAACCGCAATCAGCAGCTCATAGGTTATGAGCTGCTTTTTCGTCCCAGCGGCGATGCGGTGGGCGTCGGCAAGCATACCGAACTGCAGGCCGACACCGACGTGCTGGTGAACACGCTCAACAATATGGGCACCAGCTGGCTGATAGGCAACAAGCTGGCCTTCATCAATATCGGCGAGGCCATGCTCAACAGCGAATTCCTCGAGCTGCTGCCGCCGCGCCGCATCATCCTGGATATTTCGCCACGCATCGTGCCCAGCAATGAATTGCTGTCGCGCACGCGCCATCTGCGTTCGATGGGCTTCGGCATCGCGCTGGACGACTTCAGTTTCGAGTCACCCGCCGCCGCCTTTCTCGAGCTGGCCAACTACGTCAAGCTGGACATCCAGAATCAGGACACCACCCGCTTCCAGATGCTGGCGGCGCGGCTGCGCAGCTATCCGCTGATCCGCATCGCCGAACGCGTGGAGACCCATGCCCAGTTCCATTTGTGCAAGGAACTCGGCATGGACGGCTTCCAGGGCTATTATTTCGCCAAGCCGGAAACCCTGACTGCCAAGGTGATCCACCCCACCTTCAGCAACACCCTGGAACTGCTAAATCTGCTGCGGCTGGATGCCGACATCCGCGACATCGAGCAGGTGCTCAAACGCGACGTGGCGCTGTCCTACAAGCTGCTGCGCTATGTTAACTCCGCCGCCGCCGGGCTCAATACCTCGATCAGCTCGTTCTCCCACGCCGTCACCGTGCTGGGCTACCAGAAGCTATACCGCTGGCTGACGCTGCTGCTGGTCACCGCCTCAGACGACAACCATGCGCCGCCGGCGCTGCAGAAAACCGCCGTCACCCGCGGCCGCTTCATGGAGCTGCTGGGCATCACGCTGGGCGAACGCCATGACGTCAACGACAACCTGTTCATCGTCGGCCTGTTCAGCCTGCTGGACGTGCTGTTCGACATGCCGATGGACAAGATCATCGAGCATCTGCAGCTTCCCGCCCCCATCACCGACGCGCTGCTGCACGAACGCGGCGCCATGAGCCACTACCTGCGGCTGACCAGGGCCTGCGAAGACGGCAGTCTGGATGGCGTACCGCAACTATGCGATCAATTGGGACTCTCAAGCGAGCAACTGAACCAGGCCCATATCTCCGCGCTCGCCTGGGTGGAGGAACTGGGCTTATAATCCACAACCTTGCAAGGTTGCCTCAAGCCCAATGAAACTGTTAGCCCTAGACACCTCCACCACCTATCTTTCCCTGGCGCTGAGCCTGGAAACGGAAACGCTGGTCTTCCACCAATGCGTTGCCCAGAAGCACGCCGAGCGCACGCTGCCGGAGGTGTCGCGCCTGCTCGCCGAAGCCGGCGTCTCCCTGTCGGCGCTGGACGGCATCGTCTTCGGCCAGGGGCCGGGTTCCTTCACCGGCCTGCGCATCGCCTGCGGCCTGGCTCAGGGCTTGGCCTACTCCGCCGACCTGGCGGTAACCGGCATCCCGACGCTGGACAATCTCGCCTGGCAGGCAGGGGAAGGCCAGGTGCTGGTCTGCTTCGACGCCCGCATGCAACAGGTATACACCGCGCTGTACCAGACCGGCGCGGACTGGCAGCGGCTATCCCCGATCAGCGTGGTCTCGCCGGAGGAAGTCAGCCTGCCCGCCGGCTCCACCTTGCTGGCTGGTGACGGTTTCGACAGCTATCCGCAACTGCTGGCCGACAGCCGCGCGCAGCTGCCCCTGTCTCCCCACCCGCGCCCCCACGCCGAGGCCTATATCCAGTTAGCCAGAAGCGGCCGCTACCCGGCCGGCCATCCGCGCGAGGCGGAACTACTTTATGTGCGCAACAAAGTAGCGCTCACCTCGATCGAGCAGCAGCAGGTCCGCAATCGATGAGTTCGGTCCGCCCGTTCGCTCCGGACAATCCCCAACTGCTGGCCGATATCGAACAGCAAGCGGCGCAGCATGCCTGGAGCTGCGGCCAGTACCGCGACGCCATCGCCGCCGGCTACGCCTGTCACGGCCTGTTCGATGGCGAAGACGCCCTGCTGGGCTTCATGCTGATCATGCGCGTACTGGACGAGGCGGAAATCCTGAATATCGTCATCGCCAGCGGTCATCAAGGGCAAGGCCTGGGCCGGCGGTTGCTGCAAGCCAGCATGCAGGCGCTGGCCGCCAGCGGCGTCAAGCGCCTATTCCTGGAAGTCAGAGAGAGCAACGCGGCGGCGCGGCGCCTTTACCAATATTGCGGCTTTCAACCCTGCGGACTGCGCAAGAACTATTATCCGGCCGGCAACGGCCGCGAACACGCCATTTTGATGGAGGCCACACTGTGAGCCGCAATAGCCTGCTGCAGCAAACCATGGGACTGGGCCCCGCCTGGCAGCCGCGCGACAGCTGGTTCGAACAACACCCGGCCATCCTGCTGCAAGCCAAAATCGCCGCAGACGCTGCAACCGATGCCGGCATCACGCCTGCATCCCCGCAAGCCATGCAAGACGCCATGGATGCCGAGCCTATCGCGATCCAGCTGGCGACGGCGGATGCCGCGCCAGCGCCGCTCCCGGTCATGCCGCCATCTCCTGAGCCGTCTCCGCTTGCCGCCAGCGTTGCCACCGCCATTGTCCAAGCCCGGCCCGAACAAACGCTGGACTGGCCGCAACTGGAACGCCAGGTTGCCGATTGCCAGCGCTGCCGACTGTGCGAAACCCGCACGCAGACCGTATTTGGCCGCGGCAATCCCAAGGCGCGCTGGCTGTTGATAGGCGAAGCCCCCGGCGAGCAGGAGGACAGGCAAGGCCTTCCCTTCGTCGGCAAGGCCGGCCAGTTGCTGGACAATATGCTGGCCGCCACCGGCCTCGACCGCGAGCAGGACGTCTATATCGCCAATGTGCTCAAGTGCCGCCCGCCAGGCAACCGCAACCCCGCCCCGGATGAGATCGCCGCCTGCCACGGCTACTTGCAGCAGCAGATCCATCACATCCAGCCGACGCTAATCCTGGCGCTGGGCCGTTTCGCCGCCCAGACCCTGCTGCAAACTGAAGAGTCTATCGGCCGGCTGCGCGGCCAGGTACATCGTTACCAAGACGTGCCGATGGTGGTCAGCTATCACCCCGCCTACCTACTGCGCAATCAGCCGGACAAGGCCAAGGCCTGGCAGGACCTGCTGCTCGCCAAACGGGTGTTCGAACAGGCCGGCGGCAACTGACCGCGCCGCGCGCAAACGCAAAAAGCCAGTCCGCGGACTGGCTTTTTCATATGCGCTGCCCTGCGGCGCGCCGCAGGCAATAAAAAACCCTTCTCCGTGCACCAGAGAAGGGCTCTTCAACCAACCGGAAACAAGGCTTACTTCAGCTTGGTTTCTTTGTACAGAACGTGCTTGCGGGCAACGGGATCAAATTTCTTGATCTCCATCTTTTCCGGCATGGTGCGCTTGTTCTTGGTGGTGGTGTAGAAGTGGCCGGTACCAGCAGTGGATTCCAGCTTGATTTTATCGCGCATGATGTCTACCTCAGTGCTTTATCTGGTTGACCGCTCAGATCTCGCCGCGAGCGCGCAGATCAGCCAGCACTACATCGATGCCAACTTTATCGATGGTACGCAGTGCAGCGTTGGATACGCGCAGACGTACCCAGCGGTTTTCGCTTTCTACCCAGAACTTGCGATATTGCAGGTTCGGCAGGAAACGACGTTTAGTCTTGTTGTTGGCGTGGGAAACGTTGTTCCCGGTCATCGGACGCTTGCCGGTGACTTTGCAAACACGCGCCATGGTTAAACTCCCAAAACCGGTAAAAGCTGGATTTATAACATAAATAAAGCCAGACATTCAAGCATAAAACGCACCCTTGGTGCTGCCGGGTGCGATTCTCGTATCAAACATTCGGCAGGATTGTAACGGATTCGCCACAGCGACGCGAGTACTATCGTTAAGGGCGGCATCCGGTGTTGCATTCTTTCCTGCAACAAGATGCTGTCAGGTGATTTAACTTACGACCATTTCAGGGTAAAATCCCGGATTCCCATAGAGCCGTAATCTCATGACCAAGTACATCTTCGTTACCGGCGGTGTGGTGTCCTCCCTGGGTAAGGGCATTGCCGCTGCGTCCATCGCCGCCATCCTCGAGTCTCGCGGGCTGAAAGTCACCATGCTGAAGCTCGACCCGTACATCAACGTCGACCCGGGCACCATGAGCCCCTTCCAGCACGGCGAGGTCTTCGTGACCGAAGACGGCGCGGAAACCGACCTCGATCTCGGCCACTACGAGCGCTTCATCCAGGCCAAGATGAAGAAGAGCAACAATTTCACCACCGGCCAGGTGTACGAATCGGTCATCACCAAGGAACGCCGCGGCGACTATCTGGGCGGCACCGTGCAGGTGATCCCGCACATCACCGACGAAATCAAGCTGAAGATGAAGGAAGGCGCAGCCGACGCCGACATCGCCATCGTCGAGATCGGCGGCACCGTCGGCGACATCGAATCGCTGCCCTTCCTGGAAGCCATCCGCCAGATGCGCTCCAATCACGGCCGCAAGAACACCCTGTACGTGCACCTGTCCTACGTGCCGTACATCGCCACCGCCGGCGAGATCAAGACCAAGCCGACCCAGCACTCGGTGAAGGAGCTGCGCGAGATCGGCATCCAGCCGGACATCCTGCTGTGCCGGATGGACCGCGAGCTGCCGGAAGACGAAAAGCGCAAGATCGCCCTGTTCTGCAACGTGGAAGAGAACGCGGTGATCGGCTGTTACGACTCCGACTCCATCTACAAGGTGCCGAGCATGCTGCACGCTCAAGGCATCGACGACATCATCGCCGAACAGCTGCAACTGGACCTGCCGAAGGCCGATCTCGCCGTGTGGGACGGCATCATCGACGCCATCCAGCATCCGGACCACGCCATCAATATCGCGATGGTCGGCAAATACGTTGACCTGACCGAGTCGTACAAGTCGCTGACCGAGGCGCTGAAGCACGCCGGCATCCACACCCGTACCAGCGTCAACATCGTCTATGTCGACTCGGAAGAGATCGAGCGCGACGGCGCGGAATCGCTGAAGGACATGGACGCGATCCTGGTGCCGGGCGGCTTCGGCAAGCGCGGCGTGGAAGGCAAGATCAAGGCGGTCAAGTTCGCCCGAGAAAACAACATCCCCTACCTGGGCATCTGCCTGGGCATGCAGATCGCGCTGATCGAATACGCGCGAGACGTGGCCGGCCTCGCCGGCGCCAACTCGACCGAGTTCGACCTCGACACCAACTACCCGGTGGTGGCGCTGATCGACGAGTGGGTCAATCACGACGGCAAGGTGGAAAAGCGCGACGAAAACTCCAATCTGGGCGGCACCATGCGCCTGGGTGGCCAGCAGTGCGATCTGGCAGCCGGCTCGCTGGCGGCGCGCGTCTACGGCAACACCGAGATCGTCGAACGCCACCGCCACCGCTATGAAGTGAACAACTACTACATCCAGCGGCTGGAGCAGGCCGGCCTGACCATCAGCGGCCGCTCGTCCGGCCATGAAAAGCTGGTGGAAACGGTCGAACTGGCCAACCACCGCTGGTTCTTTGCCTGCCAGTTCCACCCCGAGTTCACCTCCACCCCGCGCGACGGCCACCCGCTGTTCATCGCCTACGTGAAGGCCGCTCTGGCGTACCAGGCCGACAAGCAAGGAAACTGAAGTAGATGAAATTGTGCGGATTTGAAGTCGGCCTGGACCAGCCGCTGTTCCTGATCGCCGGTCCCAGCGTGATAGAGAGCGAACAGATGGCGCTGGATACCGCCGGCCAGCTGAAGGAGATCGCCCAGGCGCTGGGCATCCACTTCATCTACAAGTCGAGCTACGACAAGGCCAGCTACACCTACGGCGACTCGTTCCGCGGCTTCGGCATCGACGAGGGCCTGCGCATCCTGTCCGAGGTCAAGCGCCAGATCGAGGTGCCGGTGCTGACCGACGTCCACACCGAGAACGAAGTGGTGCAGGTCGCCAGCGTAGCCGACGTGCTGCAGACGCCGGCCTTCCTCAGCAGCCAGGCCGACTTCATCCGCGCAGTCGCCCAATGCGGCAAGCCGGTCAATATCAAGAAGGGCCAGTTCCTGGCCCCGAACGACATGACCCAGGTCATCCTCAAAGCCCGCGAGGCCGCGCGCGAAGCCGGCCTGGAAGAGGACAGCTTCATGGTTTGCGAGCGCGGCGCCTCATTCGGCTACAACAATATGGTGTCGGACATGCGCTCGCTGAGCATGATGCGCGAGACCGGCTGCCCGGTGGTGTACGACGCCACCCATTCGGTCCAACTGCCCGGCAGCGCAAGCCTCGCCAGCCAGCGCCACTTCGTACCGGTGCTGGCGCGCGCGGCCGTCGCAGCCGGCATCGCCGGCATCTTCATGGAAACCCATCCGGATCCCGCCTGCGCGATGTCGGACGGCCCGAACGCCTGGCCGCTGTCGCGCATCAAGGAATTGCTGACCACGCTCAAGACGCTGGACAAGCTGGTCAAGCAAACTCCCTGGCCTGAGCACTCGCTGTAATACACAGCCGGTAGAGTCCGCCGGGCACGCCCGGCGGACCGCCTCTGCAAGTTCAACCGAAAGCTATGAAGGGAAAGACAATGAGTTCGATCGTTGACGTGGTAGCTCGTGAGATTCTGGATTCGCGCGGCAATCCGACGGTGGAAGCCGACGTGTTGCTGGAATCCGGCGTAATGGGCCGCGCCGCGGTGCCGTCCGGCGCCTCCACCGGCACGCGCGAAGCCCTGGAATTGCGCGATGGCGACAAGAGCCGCTATCTGGGCAAGGGCGTGCTCAAGGCCGTCGACAATATCAACACCGAAATCTGCGAAGCCATCCTCGGCCTGGATGCTTCCGACCAGACCTTCATCGACAAGACCCTGATCGAACTCGATGGCACCGAGACCAAGTCCCGCCTCGGCGCCAACGCCATGCTGGCGGTCTCGATGGCCGTGGCCCGCGCCGCCGCCGAAGACGCCGGCCTGCCGCTGTACCGCTACCTGGGCGGCGCCGGCCCGATGGCGCTGCCGGTGCCGATGATGAACGTCATCAACGGCGGCGAACACGCGAACAACACCCTGGACATCCAGGAATTCATGATCATCCCGGTTGGCGCGCAAACCTTCCGCGAAGCGCTGCGCTGCGGCGCCGAGATCTTCCACAGCCTGAAAAAGATCTGCGACAAGAAGGGCTATGCCACCACCGTCGGCGACGAAGGCGGCTTCGCGCCCAACCTGGAAAGCCATGAAGACGCGATCAAGCTGATCCTTGAGGCGGTAGACGCCGCCGGCTATGTGGCCGGCCAGGACGTGCTGATCGCTCTGGACTGCGCCGCCTCCGAATTCTTCCGCGACGGCAAGTACCACCTGACCGCAGAAAAATTGTCGCTGAGCTCGGAAGAGTTCGCCGACTACCTGGAAAACCTGGCCGACAAGTACCCGATCATCTCGATCGAGGACGGCATGGCCGAGCAGGACTGGGCCGGCTGGAACCTGCTGACCGAGCGCTTGGGCCAAAAAGTGCAAATCGTTGGCGACGACGTATTCGTCACCAATCCCAAGATTCTGGCCGACGGCATCGCCAAGGGCGTGGCCAATTCGCTGCTGGTGAAGGTCAACCAGATCGGCACGCTGTCGGAAACCCTGAAAGCAGTTGATCTGGCCAAGCGTTCCCGCTATACCTGCGTTATGAGTCATCGCTCGGGCGAGACCGAGGACAGTACCATCGCCGATCTGGCAGTCGCCACCAACTGCATGCAGATCAAGACCGGCTCCCTGTCGCGTTCCGACCGCATGGCCAAGTACAACCAACTGCTGCGCATCGAGGAAGAGCTGGGCGACGCCGCCTACTACCCGGGCCGCGCAGCGTTTTACCATCTGAAGTGATTGCATGCGCTGGCTGACCGTGACCCTGGTAACCGTGATCCTTGCCTTGCAATGGCCGCTGTGGTTCGGCAAAGGCAGTTGGCTCAGGGTCTGGCAGCTGGACAAGCAGCTGCAGGAACAGCGGGCGACCACCCAAAAGCTGGTTGCCCGCAACGCCGCCCTGGACGCCGAAGTCCGCGACCTAAAGCAAGGCAGCGACGCGATAGAGGAAAGAGCTCGTAACGAACTTGGCATGATTCGCAATGGCGAGGTATTTTTCCAGTTACTGGATGCAAGCAAAAATACCCCGCTGGCGGGCCACCCGACAACGGACACTCACTCCCACTGACAACTCATGATGGCAGGCCTTAAAAGCACCAAGGTTTGGGCAATGACGACACAAAACCCTATCGAAGTTGCACGCGAAACCCTGAAGCAGTTGTCATTGCGGAAGCTGCTGCCGACGCCGGAGAACTTCGAGCGGGTTTACCACGAGTTGACGCAAACCCCGATGGTGCGCGACAACAAACTGGCCGTTCTGTTGTTGCGGGCATTGGAAACCTTGCCCCAGGACAACGTCCAGGCCAAGGTGACCCTGTCGCGCCTGCGGCAGGCGTTTGAGGAAAACCGCTGGGAGCAGGCGCCGCAACTGGTCATCGACTTCCTGCGCAGCACTTTTGCCACCCAGCAGTTGTCGCAGAGCTGGGGCCTGCTGATCCAAAGCCTGATGCGCAGCTGGGACACGCGCCAGCCCGACCTGCCTCAGCATCATAAGCAAAGCGCGCTCGAGCGCGTTCTGATCAATTACGGCAATCAGCCGGAAGAACTCAATCAGAAACTGGCGGCGCTGCTGCAGAACTGGAACGCCTCCCCCTCGGCCAGGGAAACCGTGCCGACGCCGGAGGATGCCGACGCAGGCGAAGAGCCCGCCGCTTCCAGCAGCTGGCTGTCCTGGCAGCGCACGCTGGCCTTCGCGCTCAAGCACGGCCTGGAGCCGCGCCTGGCCAGCTATCCCGACCTGGTGGATAGCCTGGGCAGCCTGCTCAAAGAGCTGGACGCGATCGCCGACGACGCCAGCCTGAACGCCTTCATGCCCAAGCTCAGGGCCTTCATGATCAAGCTGGAGCTGCAATCGCAGCAGGAGGGCCGCCTCACCTCGGGACTCACCAGCCTGCTGCGCCTGATGCTGGACAATGTGGCGGAACTGAACCGCTCGGACGAATATCTGCTGGGCCAGGTGAGCTCGCTGCAGGAAATGCTCACCCACGAGCCGTTGTCCATGCAGCAGATCTACCAGCTGGAAACCAGCCTGAAGGAAGTGATACGCAAGCAGGGCATGCTGAAAAGCTCGCTGGACGAGGCCGCCAGCTCCTTGCGCGCGCTGCTTGACCGCTTCGTCACCCGGCTGGCCCTGATGACCGACAGCACCGACGATTTCCACGCCAAGATCCAGAGCCACAGCGAGAAGCTGAAGCAGACGCAGAATGTCGACGATCTGGGCGGCATCATCAGCGCGCTGATGGAAGACACATCGGTGATGCAGCTGGACCTCACCCGCTCGCGCGACGAGCTGATTTCCGCCAAGGAGCAGGTGGAAGCGGCCGAATACCGCATCCAGGAACTGGAAACCGCGCTGGAAACCGCCAGCGCCAAGGTCAAGGAAGACCAGTTGACCGGCGCCTACAACCGCCGCGGCCTGGCAGAATACTTCCAACGCGAGATCGGCCGCGCCGAACGCACCGCCGCGCCGTTGTCGGTGGCGCTGATAGACGTGGACAATTTCAAGCAGCTGAACGACCGCTACGGCCATCTGGCCGGCGACGACGCGCTCAAATATCTGGTGGACGTGATCAAGCACAGCCTGCGCCCGGCCGACATCGTCGCCCGCTTCGGCGGCGAGGAGTTCGTGATCCTGATGCCGGATACGCCCGAGAACGAAGCGATCCTGACAGTGCAGAGGCTGCAGCGCGAATTGACCAAAACCTTCTTCCTGGCCAACAACGACAAGCTGCTGATCACCTTCAGCGCCGGTGTCGCCCGCTGGCATCTGGGCGAGCAGGAGGCCGACGTGCTGGAGCGCGCCGACCATGCGATGTACCAGGCCAAGATCAACGGCAAGAACCGGGTCTGTTCGGCCGAGGAAGCCCTGAGCCAGGACTGAATGGATGGACCGGTTGTGAGGGATGGCCTCCGGCCATCTTTTGGTTTCAGGCGGCTCCGCCGCCTTTTTTCATGCGCATGCCGGCTTCGGCACGCCGCCTTCGCACTTCCTTCGGATCGGCCAGCAGCGGGCGGTAGATTTCCACCCGATCATGCTGCCTCAATTCGGCCTCCGGCTTGACCGCCTTGCCGAAAATCCCCAGCCTCAACGCCTCCGCGTCGAGTTCCGGGCATTGCGCCAGAATGCCCGATCGCGCCACCGCCTGCGCCACCGTCGCGCCCGCCGGCAGGCTGACGGCGATCAGCCATTGCCGGTCCGGCCGCGCGTAAGCCACTTCGACATCCAGCATTTCAGTCGCTGCCATATTTCCTGTCCGCCTCCTTGATGAAAGCGTCCACCAGCGAGCCGGAAATGTGGCCGAACACCGGGCCGATCAACTTTTCCAGGATGCGGCTGGAAAACTGGTAGCGCAGGCTGAACTCTATCCGGCAGCCAAAGTCGCCCAGCGGCTTGAAATGCCAGCGCCCCTCCAACAATTCAAACGGCCCCTCCACCAGCTCCATCATGATGGACTCGTCCTTGACATTGCGGTTGCGGGTGGTGAAATGCTGGCGCACTTTCAAATAATCGATATGCAGGCTGGCCACCACCTGCTCTTCATCGCGCGACAATACCTCCGCCTTGCCGCACCATGGCAGAAAGCGGCTGTAATGATCCACATCGTCCACCAGCGCGTACATCTGCGCCGGGGTATGCGCCACCAGGACGCTCTTTTCGACAAGCTGCATCGGCAAAAACCCGGCGCCGCCGGGGTCTCGAAGCTGAACAATCAAGCGGTGATTTTAGCAAAAACCACCCGTTGCTGTCCTGCCGCCGCCAGCCGCCCCCCCTCAGACCGTCAGCGGCGAAAATATCTCCACATCAAGCCACTGAATTTGCGTGACTTTGGTTGGCCGGCGGCTTCTGGTACAATGCCGGATTCTAAGGAACTCACCATCACATGAGCATCATCCAGAACCGCAAGGCTTTCCACGACTACTTCATCGAGGAAGAACTCGAGGCCGGGCTCGTGCTGGAAGGGTGGGAGGTCAAGGCCATCCGCGCCGGCCGCGTCCAGCTGAAGGAAAGCTACGTCGACTGGAAGAACGGCGCCTTCTGGCTGATCGGCTGCCACATCACCCCTCTGCAATCCGCCTCCACCCATGTCAAGCCCGACCCGGTGCGCCCGCGCAAACTGCTGCTGTCGCAAGAGCAAATCAACCGCTTCATCGGCAAGGTGGAACGCGCCGGCTACACCATGATGGCGCTGGACCTCCACTACTCCAAGGGCAACGTCAAGGCCAACGTCGGCCTGGCCAAGGGCAAGAAGCTGCATGACAAGCGCGACACCGAGAAAGACCGCGAATGGCAGCGCGAGAAGCAGCGCGTGATGAAGAATCATCGGGGCGCGGCATGAAGCGCGGCGCCGCCCTCCCCATCGTCCTGATCTGCCTGGGCTGCGTCTGGTTGCTGAAAAGCACAGCCCTGCTGCCCAGCACCGCCACCCTGCTCGCCCTGCTGCTGTTCGCGGCGGGCGTGTTGCTATTGGCGCTGGACGGATTCAACAAATCCACTCTGGTGACCAGCCCAATGCTGGCCTACACCGGCGCCGCCATCTACGCGATAGACCAGTTGGGCCTGCGCGCCAGCCATTTCGCGGCGTTGGGCATGGTGCTGATGGGCGTGCTGATGCTGGTGGCGCGCAGCGACAGCATACCGGAACGCCGCGAACCGCCGCGCCGGCTGCCGCCGCGGGACGACTGATCCAGGCCGGCGCGCGGCGATGGAAGACATCGCCCGCCAATAGTCTGAAACACAAATATTTTTTCAAGCATTGACGATAATGGCCTTAACGGCCTGCATTACTTTCAAGGATAGGCATGGACAAGATCCTCATTCTCGATTTCGGCTCGCAAGTCACCCAGCTGATCGCCCGCCGCGTACGCGAAGCTCACGTCTACTGTGAGCTTCACTCTTTCGACATGCCGATCGAAGAGATCCAGGCCTTCGCGCCCAAGGCCATCATCCTGTCCGGCGGTCCCAATTCGGTATACGAGTCCGATTACCAGGCCGATCCCAAGCTGTTCGAGCTGGGCATCCCGGTGCTGGGCATCTGCTACGGCATGCAGTTCATGGCGCAAACCATGGGCGGCAAGGTGGAAGGCGGCGACAAGCGCGAGTTCGGCTACGCCCAGATCAAGGCGCGCCACCATTCCAAGCTGCTGGAAGGCCTGCAGGACCAGATCGACGACGCCGGCAACGGCTTCCTGGACGTTTGGATGAGCCACGGCGACAAGGTCACCCAGTTGCCGGCCGGCTTCCACGTCATCGCCGAAACCCCGTCCTGCCCGATCGCGGCGATGGCCGACGAGGCCCGCGGCTTCTACGGCGTGCAGTTCCACCCGGAAGTGACGCACACCAAGCGCGGCACCGAGATGCTCCACCGCTTCGTGCTGCATGTGGCCGGCTGCAAGCCCAGCTGGACCATGCCCAACTACATCGATGAAGCGGTGAAGAAGATCCGCGACCAGGTGGGCGATGAGGAAGTGATTCTCGGCCTGTCCGGCGGGGTGGACTCCTCTGTCGCCGCCGCGCTGATCCACCGCGCCATCGGCAACCAGCTGACCTGCGTCTTCGTCGACCACGGCCTGTTGCGCCTGAACGAAGGCAAGATGGTGATGGAAATGTTCGCCCAGAACCTGGGCGTCAAGGTGATTCAAGTCAACGCCGAAGCCGACTTCATGGCCAAGCTGGCCGGCGAAGCCGACCCGGAGAAGAAACGCAAGATCATCGGCGCCGAGTTCGTCGAAGTGTTCCAGCGCGAATCCGGCAAACTGACCAACGCCAAGTGGCTGGCCCAGGGCACCATCTATCCGGACGTGATCGAATCGGCCGGCGCCAAGACCAAGAAGGCCCACACCATCAAGAGCCACCACAATGTGGGCGGCCTGCCGGAAGACATGGACCTGAAGCTGCTGGAGCCGCTGCGCGAACTGTTCAAGGACGAAGTGCGCCAGCTGGGCGTGGCGCTCGGCCTGCCGCACGACATGGTCTATCGCCACCCGTTCCCGGGCCCGGGCCTGGGCGTGCGCATCCTCGGCGAAGTGAAACAGGAATACGCCGACCTGCTGCGCCAGGCCGACGCCATCTTCATCGAAGAGCTGCGCAACACCGTGGACGAAAAAACCGGCAAGAACTGGTACGAACTGACCAGTCAGGCATTCGCGGTGTTCCTGCCGGTGAAGTCGGTCGGCGTGATGGGCGACGGCCGCACCTACGACTACGTCGTCGCACTGCGCGCCGTGGTCACCAGCGACTTCATGACCGCGCACTGGGCCGAACTGCCCTACGCGCTGCTGGGCCGCGCTTCCAACCGCATCATCAACGAAGTACGCGGCATCAACCGCGTGGTCTACGATGTGAGCGGCAAGCCGCCGGCCACCATCGAGTGGGAGTAGAAATGCCGTCGTAAGCTGTTGATTTATATATGTTTTGTAGTTACACAAAACAGACACACGCCCAACTAAGTTGTTGATTTAGTTGGGCGTTGGCATTAAAGTTACACGTAAAGCTACAAAACGCTGTAGCCGTTCAAAAACGTAGTAACCCAACGCACATATGCCGCTAAAAAAACAAACGTTTAATGCTGACGAAATAGAGATATACGACGAGGCTGTTGTGTATAAGCGCGGCGAGTATTGGCAAATGCGTATGTGGTTAGGAAAGGAAAAGAAATACGCACGTTTTAGCTTACGCACACGCAATAGAGATACAGCAATAGATAAAGCGAAAAAATACTATCACGAGCTAATGGCACAGCAGTTAGCGGGTAAAACGTATTTCTCCAAAACAACAAAGCAAGGTGTTGAAGAATATTTGAAGCAACGTGCGCTTGACGTTGAAGCGGAGCTAATAGTGAAAGGACGTTATGGCACTATTAAAACGCATTTGGAACATTGGCTTGATTTTATTGGACGAGACACAAAGCTGAAAGAGCTTGAACGCACTGATTGCGAGAACTACTTACATTCGCGCACTAAAACAAAAAAGAAAATCAATGTCAGTCAAACAACGGTAGCGAATGAACAAAGTTCAATAAACGCAATGATGGCTTGGCTGTATAAGCGTAATGAAACATACATTGAAGCGTTTGATTTTAAGCCGTTAAAACGTATTGACAGATGTGACGAAGCACTAAGGCGCAGCACATTTGAAGACGACGAAATAGTTAGGATTAAAACAGAGCTTGAAACATACATTGCTGACGCAAAGAAAAACATAAAAGAAGAAGGCAACTTAGCGAAAGCAATAACGGGCTACTATTTGCTCATATCCATTATTACTGGCTTACGCAGAGGCGAGCAGATACAGCTAAAGTGGAGCGGCATTAAATGGCTTGAAAAGAATGTAAAAGGACAAACATCGGACGATACATATAACTTAGTCAAAATAACGGTGCGAGCAGAAACAACGAAGGTTAGGAAAACACGACACTTCGTTGTTAAAGATTCGGAATATTTTGACGAGTTATTTAAGTTGCTACAGCCGCGCTATGTAAAAGCAAACAAAGACAACAAAAAAGCAAAAGCATTTGGTGACACATTTGTTTTTAGCGCAAACGGAACTTCAATGCTAACGCCCCGTGCTATTGGCTATCACTTTGACAAAATAGTAGAGTTGGCTGAGATTAAAGATACAGACACACGTGACTTAGTGCCATACAGCTTTCGCCATTACTTTATTACGGACAGAGTAAACAGAGGCGCAACGCCAACGCAAGTGGCTGAGACGTGTGGCACGAGCACGGCGCAGATTGAAAAAACTTACATCCATACAAGCGAAGCGAAAATGATTACCAATGCGCTGCCGCAGTTTGAATATAGAGACGGCTTGCTTATTCCAAAGTAGTCGTAACCATTTTAGCTATGTCTGTCGTCCGTGTGTTTAAGATTTTTATTTACACACGTTTATTGGGTAAAACACGCTTCTTTTGCGCCGATAACGCATTTTGTTGTGGCAATGTTTGCTGACTTTGTGGGTAGGTGGGGTTAGTAGTTGTGGCTACATTGCTGGTTGGGTTGGTTGGGTTTATGTAGGGGGTGGCACTTTTTGTTGGTAAGGCTTTGGGTGGGTATGGTGTTACGTGCTGTGGGTTGGGTTGAACGTTACTGGGGGTGGCAGTTTTTTGTATAGGTTGTTGCTGAGGGTTGGCATTGGGCTTATTGGGTGCTGCTAACTTAGGTGATGGCTTTGGTATTTTTAGTATGGGTGCTGGCGCAGAGGCAATACGTTTACCAACACGTTTGCTGCGTTTAGCTTTTTTCTGCTGCTGTGCTGCGGCTTTCTGTTTAGCTTGTTCGTGTTGTTGCGTCTGTATAGCAGTCCAAACTGCTATCATTTACCAGCTTCCATAACACTAGTTGTGCTTCTGCGTCAGCTATTTCAAATATTCTCATACATTAGTCCCTATGTTGCTAATGTATTTATTGAACAGAAAGAGTGACAGCAGAAGCGACGAGCTTGGATGTTATTTGGTAAAGCCAGAACGCAGCTGATTGCTTGCTGCGTCAATCGCAGCGTCTAACTCGTCAGCAGTTACCGCAGCACATATTGTCTCAAACGTTGTGACAAGTTCTTTCGCTGTGGCTACTTCAATCGCTGTTTTGCCTTTAGCCAACTCCAAAATACGTGCGCCGTAACGCACATTGACGCAGAGCTTGCCGTTTTCAGTAACAAACGCCCAACTTTTAAGACGCTTTGGCAGAGCGACTTGCTTGCGAATACCAGTTTCAGTGTCAGTCACGCTTCGTAGTTTTGTTGGCAAATATGCTGTGCCATTTTGTTCCGCTTTCGCCAGTTTTATTTGTTCGCGCAAACGCATAACGAGCCTATTGCGACGTTGAACAACAGCAGAGATTTGAGTGGGCTTTTTAGCAGCAGTGAGTTTTAAGTTTGCCAGTGTCATTTTCAGTCCTTTCAGTTTTTCAGTTGTGTGCGTAAGCGATTTATGACGCAGCGCAACACTAACAATATGCTCGTAAAGCGTTGCTGGACAAGGCTTTAAGGCTGTATGAACAGATAAGGTAAAAATATTTAACTTTTTCTGTTCAAACATAAATAAGGATATGAATAATGAAAAGCAAAACACTAACAAAACGGCATATGTGGCAGCGCAAGCAGACTATTTGGAACGATTAGCGCAGCATTGTGACTACACACTGACTTTACAAACCAGCTTACCAACTTACGCTATCAGCGCGACAACTATGGAATAGCGTTTAGACGCAACACGAAGTAGCTTGTGTCAGTTTCGTCTTCGTCTAAATCGCTTGCTAACTGGTAATGGCTGGCTACGCAATGACAAATATGTGCCCGTGTTTGTTGCTGCGATTGAAGGCACGCGAAACACATACGATAAGAATAGAACACTACACATACACATAGCGTTAGGTAACTTGCCGAATGCTGCTACACACGATTTATTAGAAGACGGCATTAGGCAGTTATGGGCAGCAACAGCAGTAGGCACAACAGACATAAAGTTAGATAAGCTAACAAAAGGCACTGAACAACGTTGGAATGAATATATTAGCAAAGACGCACATATAGGCAACTAGGAAGTTATTGACTACAGCAACACACAAGCACCAAAGCACATACTGGCAGCGATTTAATCTACAACACATAGGCACGGCTTGGCGTTTGACGCAGCGCTGGCGACAAACAAAAACTGATTGGACAACATAAACGACTTTGCTGACACTGGATGAAGTGTTAGTTGTATTGGTATTGTCTAAGCCTTTCAAACACACAATACAGACTATTGAATGCTAACAATAAGTGAGACTGGCAATGGCAATGTAGGTTTGCTATACAAAGTAGCAAAAAAAGGGGGTATAGGTAAAAATCACCAGCACAAAAGAAAATGGGTATGTGCTGAAAATAGCAGCGCAAAAAATACACAAAGCAAACTAACAAAATCAACGTGGTTTGTGCTGGCAAAAAGAGGTAGGAAAAACTTTGAACAGAAAACACAATATATGTAGCAAAACAGCACCAAAGCGAAAGGGCTACAAAATGGCACAGGCAGCAACACTGACACAGCAGCAGCTACAACGTGTTTTAGATTACTTGCGAACACGCAGACACTCCAAGCGTAACAGAGCGATTATTTTACTGACGTATTACGCAATGTTGCGTGTTGGCGAAGTTGCCGCTTTGCGTTATTGCGACGTTGTTGACGCAGACGGAGAGATTAAAGCGGAGACAACGATTAGTGCGGCACAAACGAAGGGCAACAAAGCACGTAAGGTTTGGTTTGCTGAAAAGATACGTGTTGAACTTGCTGCTTATCTGTCAGCGCACAAACCAAAGCAACTTACACAGCCATTGTTTTATACGCAGCGCAGTGACGGATTTACAGCTAACACGTTGACGCACATTGTGAATGGCATTTACAAAGTCGCAGGCATTAGTGGCGCAACGTCGCATAGTGGAAGACGCACTGGACTTACAAACTTAGCGGAACGTGGAGTGGGTGTGAGAACGCTTATGGCATTGGCTGGACACAGCAATATGGCGACTACACAACGCTATATTGACTTGCGCCCAGCTGTTATTAAAGCTGCTATTGAGTTGGTTTAGTCTGAACGACGAGAAATAAAAATAACCGAAACAGAAAATGTCTTTGGTAGCCAGCGGAAAGGGCTGGAAAGCGTTTGAGTTATCTTCCTATTGTGCCTAATAGTCTGCGCAAGCCAGCGCCAATCAAAACCTTTGTGCCCAGTTCCGTGCGTTTCTACTTTGTCGAGTTGATAAAGTCCAGCGTATAAAGTTTCGCTCCACTTATACTCCGTGTGTCGCATATAGCCCATTAGTAAGCTCCCGACATTTTTAATCCATACTATCGGGCCCACTTCGTTTGGAACGGAGCAAACAAAGTATTTTGGATTTGCGGCGGCGATATGCTCGATTAGGCGAACGACGATATTTTCTGGAATATGCTCTAACGTTTCGAGAGACATTAAAAAATCAACGTTTTCAAGCTCTGTATAGTGGTTCTCAATGCTGTCGTTGATTATTCGAAAGTTAGATTTTGAACCGTATCTCGATTTGGCTGTTTCAGCAAACGTCTGATCAAGTTCAATGCCAACATAACTTATGTTGTATCGTTCGTTCAATAAGCCAAACGTTTTTGCGTGTGCGCAGCCTATATCGACAACCTTTAGTTGCTTGTCTGGATTTTCATTTCTTAGCTGGTCAAAAAGTTCAATCAGATATTTGTACCTAATGCTATGTAGCCAACTTACAAGCGGATTGAAGTTTTGGTTCTTTTCGTAGCAAGTTTGTGTTTCGTGCGTCATGCGTCATGTTATTTGTTGTGTGGCGACGCTTCATTTTACTCGTGCTTCGTAGCAGCTCAAAGTGTTTTCTGTTTCTGCCGCGCAACGTGTAACCATAAGCGTGTAAAATCTAACAAACACAACAACCAACGTAAAAAAGAGTGCTTAAATACACAATGGTAAAGTTGCGCAAAAGTTACACAACGGACTTACGGTGCGCTGTAACCCCTATAAATGCTACGTTTTCAACCAACGTTACTATTGAGTGGGAATGAGCCTGACTCTGGCCATCCCCGCGCAAAACGCCCCGATTCGAACGGGGCGTTTTTTATTGCCCCTCGCTAGACGCGACTCTCGGTTTCGCTTCGCAGAAAAACCAGCACCATCCCCGCCGACAGCAGCGTCAGCGCAATCAGCAGATAAAGCAACTGCTGGAAAGCCAGTCCATAGGTCTCTGCCAGCCGCGCAGGATTCACCATGGGCAACAGGGCATGAGCCTGGGTCAGATTCCCCGAGGCCAGGCGCTGCACGACAGCGGCCGAGGTTCTTAGCCCGGCATCCGCCAAACCCTTCCCGGTAAACAAGGCCATCAGCGCGCCGGCCATCGCCAGCGCGATGCCTTCGCCGGCCACCCGGGTGGTGCTGAAGATGCCGCTGGCCATGCCGGCGCGCTCCTTGGGCACCACGCTCACCGACAAGCCGTCCATCAAGCCCCAGGGCAGGCCGCTGCCACAGCCTATCAGCAGCAGCGCCAGCAACATGGCGGGCGAGCCTGCCCGCGCCTGACTCAAGCCAAGCAGTCCGATCGCCGCCAGCAGCAGGCCCATGGCGGAAATGAAGCCGGCGGAGCGCCAGCGCGTCAGCGATACCGCCAGAGACGGCACCACCAGCATCGGCGCAGACAAGGCCAACATCCATAAGCCCGCCCCCACCTCTCCCACTCCCTCGATGCCGATGAAGCGTAGCGGCAGCAGCACCAATAGCGCCACATAACAATAGCTAGTGGCAATCGGCAAGCACTGCACGCCGACAAAGCGCGGGTAGCGAAACAGCGATAGATCCAACATCGGACGCGCCACGCGCCGCTCTATCCAGACAAAAGCCAGCAATAGCGCCAGAGATCCAAGCAACAGCATGCGTACAAGCAAGCTATACCACCCCAGTTGCGGCCCCTGCAGCAAGGCCGTAGTGAACAGCGCCAGCATAGCCGTAAAGCTGCAGGCTCCCGGCCAGTCCAGCCCCGCCGCACTCGGATCACGCGACTCGTGCATGCGCGGCAATCCCAGCAGCAGGGCCAGCAAGCCCATGGCCGCGCCACAGGCGAATATGGCCCGCCAGCTCAAGCACTGGATCAAGTAGCCGGACAATAGCGGGCCAAAGGCCAGCCCCAGGCCAAAAGTCGTACCCAGCAGGCTGAACGCGCGCCCCCTTGCCTCTCCTTCATATTCCTGCGCCAGCGCGGCCGAGCCGCCAGCCATCGCCGCCGCGGCCGCCAGCCCCTGCGCCGCGCGCAGCGCGTTCAGCCACCATATGTCCGGCGCCAGGCAGATGGCTAGCGAGACCAGCCCGAATAGCGCGATGCCGATGCCGAACAGCCGCTTGCGGCCAAACTGGTCAGCCAACGCGCCCGCCACCATCAGGCAGCTGCCAAAACTCAGCATGAAGGCGCTGGTCACCCAGCCTAGCGCCTGCGGGCTGCCGCCCAACTCGCGCCCCACGGCCGGCGTGGCCACCGCGCCGCCGACAAAGCTCCACGGCAACGCCAGCGCAGCCAAGCATACCGCCGCCAATACCGACCATCGCCCGCCTCCTCCACCTCTTGGCTCCATTTTCCCTCTTCCTCCGTCCAGCGCGCCCAGGCTGAGCCAGGCGCTGGTTGCAATCAAGAAAATGATAAGCCGGGCAATTACTCCAATAAATGGGCACAATGTCATCTTATTCATGACTTAATATCGGCAAATGGTGCTTACCATGAATGGCATGGACAGTTTGAGCGGCCTGTTGGCCTTTGTCCGCGCGGCGGAGCTGGGCAGTTTCGTCGCCGCGGGCGATCGTCTGGGCATTTCAGCCTCCGCGGTCAGCAAAAGCATCAGCCGCCTGGAAGACAAGCTGGCGGCGCGGCTGTTTCACCGCAGCACCCGCCGCATCAGTCTGACGCAGGAAGGTCTCCTGCTATTTGAACGCTGCCGCCGCATCATGGCGGAGCTGGAAGAGGCTTCGGCCGAACTGGCGCAGAATGCCGCCGCGCCTCGCGGTCGGCTGAAAGCCAGCTTGCCCTTGATCGGCCACCGCATGCTGTCGCCCCTGCTGCCGGAATTCCACGCCCGCTACCCGGAGATCGAACTGGAGCTGGACTTCAGCGACCGCATGGTGGATCTGGTGGCAGAGGGATTCGATGTTGCGGTGCGTAGCGGCGAACTGAGCGACTCGAGGCTTCAGGCCAGGCTGCTGGGACCATTTCGTTTCATGCTGGTCGGCTCGCCCGGCTATTTCCACCGCCGCGGCCTGCCCCTGCATCCTGGAGATTTGCTTGACCATGCCTGCCTGCGCTACCGGTTTCCGTACAACGGCCAACTGCAGCTCTGGGCCTTGCGTCATATTGGCGATGTGGCAACGCCGCAACTGAGCCATTTCCTGACTTGCAACAGCATAGAAGCGCTGGTCGCCGCAGCCGCCGACGGCTTGGGCATTGCCTGGCTGCCCGACTTCGCGGTTGGCCGCGAACTGGCGGATGGCCGGTTGCTGCCCGTGCTGGAGAATTGCGCCGCCGAACCGGGAAAGTTCTCTGCCGTCTGGCCCTCTAGCCGCCACCAGCCACCCAAATTGCGGGTATTCATCGACTTTCTGGCCGAGCGGCTTTTATCGCCAGCAAAACCGTGATCGCACTTCCCGCGCAGAGAAATGCAATAGGAATATCATTATTCCCGCAGAATGCCGCTCACGCGCTAAACTGGCCGCCATGCAGGCCCTCTGCCGCCGCTTCTACGCACCGCCGCCACATGGCTCAGGCATGCGCGCCGGCAAAGCTGAGCGGACCCATCATTACTACCAGAGCCGAACCGCATGCCGGCGGCCCAAGCACTTCGTGATTGCACATGACTGACTCCCACTCCGCAACGCTTTCCCGCGCCGACTACCAGACTCTGGGCCTGGCGGCGCTGGGCGGCGCGCTGGAAATCTACGATTTCATCATCTTCGCCTTCTTCGCCACCACGCTGAGCAAGCTATTCTTCCCGCCGCACATGCCGGAATGGCTGCGCCTGCTGCAGACCTTCGGCATCTTCGCCACCGGCTACCTGGCCCGGCCGCTGGGCGGCATCCTGATGGCCCACTTCGCCGATGTGCTCGGCCGCAAGCGCATCTTCAGCCTGACCATCCTGCTGATGGCCGGCCCCTGCCTGCTGATAGGCCTGCTCCCCACCTATGCCGACATCGGCTACGCCGCCGCGCTGATCCTGCTGGCGCTGCGCATTTTGCAGGGGGCGGCGGTAGGGGGCGAGGTGCCCAGCGCCTGGTCCTTCGTCGCCGAGCATGCGCCGCTTAAGCGCCGCGGCTATGCGCTGGGTGTGCTGCAAGCCGGGCTGACCTTCGGCTACCTGCTGGGCGCGCTCACCGCTACCCTGCTGGCGCGCGTTTTCACCCCGCAGGAAATGTTGGACTATGGCTGGCGCATTCCCTTCCTGCTGGGCGGGCCGTTCGGCCTGCTGGGCGTATGGCTGCGCCGCTGGCTCAACGAGACCCCCATCTTTCTGGCGATGCGCAGCCGCCAGGCCGAACAGGTTTCCTATCCCTTGCTGACGGTGATCCGGGAACACCGCGCCACCTTGCTGCCGGCGGCCCTGCTCACTTGCGTGCTCACCTCCGCGGTGGTGGTGCTGGTCGTGGTGACCCCCACACTGCTGCAACAACGCTTCGGCATGAGCGCCGATCACGCCTTCGGCCTGAGCAGCATAGGCATCGTCTTCCTCAACATCGGCTGCGTCATCGCCGGCCACGCCTGCGACCGCATCGGCCAGCGCCGCAGCCTGGCGTTGTACAGCCTGCTGCTGCCACTGGGGATCGGCCTGCTGTACGCCTGCCTGATCGGCGGCTGGGGCTGGCCGGGACTCGCCTACGCGGTAGCCGGCCTGTGTTGCGGCATCGTCGGCGTGGTGCCCTCCATCATGGTCGGCATGTTCCCGGCCAGAGTGCGCGTTTCCGGCATCTCCTTCACCTACAACATCGCCTACTCGATCTGGGCCAGCGTCACCCCGCTGCTGCTGATCGCCGCCATGCCGTGGAGCCCGTGGATCTGTGTGTTCTACTGCGCGCTGATGGCCGTTGTCGGCCTGTTCTGCGCTCGCCGCGCCCAGGCTGGCAAAACGCCGGCCCTGGATGAAGCGCTGTATCAGCAAGGCTGAAACCTGGGCTGGCGCGGTTTGACGGCGCCGCGCCAGCCTGTTAGCTTGAACCTTGCCGGCCGAGTTGCTACGCTGCGCAAACCCGCGCCGTCCCGATTCTTCCTTATTTTCATTCGCCAGGAGCTTGCTATGTCTACTGCCGCAATTGCCAAGGAAAAAGAACAGTTACTGGATGACGTGCGCCAGGTGCTGGCCAGCACGGAGGAGTTGCTGAATGCCACCATCGACGATGGCAGCCAGCAAAGCAAGGAATTGCGCAAACGGCTGGCCGACAAGCTGACCGTGGCCAAGGCCAAGCTGGTGGAGGCCGAGCAAGTGGTGGTCGGCAAAGCCAAGGAGGCGGTCAAGGCAACCGATCAGTACGTGCATGAAAATCCGTGGAAGTCGATCAGCATCGCTGCCGGCGTCGGCTTCCTGCTGGGCATGCTGGTTTCCCGCCGCTGAGTCCGCGCCCCGCCCATGTCTGAAAAACAGCACTCTCACCACCCCGGCAGCCTGAGCTCATTTGCCGATGGGGTGGTTTCGCTGCTACTGACCCGTGCCGAGCTGTTGACGCTGGAAGCCCAGGAATTGAAGGACGAAATCCTGGCCAACCTGTTCAGCGGCATGCTGGCGTTGATTTTGCTGGCCATAGGCCTGCTGGCCACCCTGTTCTTGCTGTGGATACTGACTCCTGTCGCATTCAAGGCATGGGCAATGGCCAGCATGGCGCTGCTGTTCATAGGCGGCAGCCTGCTGCTGCTGTGGCAATTGCGCCGCCGCCTGCTCCGCCAGGGTCCAGCCTTCGCCCTCACCATACAAGAGCTGCGCAAGGATTGGGGCGCCATGTCCGGACAGGAGCCCAAATGAGTCCGCAAGACCGCGCACTGAGGAAACAACTGCTGCTGATGAAGGGAGAGGCGCTGCGCCTCAAGCTCAGACTGGAGAAGGAGAGGCTGTGCCAGCCATGGCAGGCTGCGGGAGCCAGCGTTGGTCTCTTGGCTGAAAACCAGCAGTTGCAACGCTGGCTTTCATTGCTGGAGGACTGGATACCTTCGGCCAGGCTGCGCCGGCTGCTGAAAGCCGGCGGCAGCGGTTGGCTGTTATGGCGGCTGGCCCGGCGCTGGCTGCGGCGCTGAGCCTCAGGCGCTGGTCGCCCCCAGCGACGACATGCTCCCCTGATCGATGTTGATCCGCAGGTCGTCGAAGCCGGCATCGTCGGGCTGGCCGGCCAGCAATTGATCGACTCCATGCAACGCCTTGTCCGTCTTGTCCAGGTTCTCCGACAGCTCCCGGTCGCTGCCGCGCATCTGCCTCGTCTGCTGCTTCAACCAACTCTGAATCGCTTTCAGCGTCTGCAGCATCTGCATGACGTCAGGATCGGCGCTTGCGCCATTCCCCGCTTTCGCGGAACCAGACGACGCAGCAACCTGGCTGCCGCTCGCATCTTTCCCGCCTGAGCCAGCCTCGCCCCCCGCGTCCGCGCTGGTCCCGCCGCGGGCTGAAGCGGCAACCGTGGCGCTGGCACTGGCACTGGCACTGGCACTGGCACTGGCAGCAGCCTCGGCCTCGGGGTCTGCCGGCGCATCGTTTTCGGCATCCCCGCCATCGGCGGAGCCATCCGCTCCGGCAGCAAGCGCGCCCTGCCCGCCGGAAGCGGCAGCGGAGGCATCCGCACTGGCCGGCGCGGCGATATTCGCCGATATCTGCGTATCGTCGCCTCCGCCCTGCGCATCGCCAACCAGTTGCTTCAACTCGCGCGCCACCTGGGCCAACTGGGCCGCCAGCGCCTTGAGGCTGCCCTTGTCGTGGCCGGCGGTACGCATCATCCACTGCAGCATTTCCACCTTTTTCTTCAACATTTCCTTCATGAAGGGGTCCACCTGCCCCTTGGGCTTTGACGACGCCGGCCAGAACACCTTGCTGCGATTGGCTATCGCCAACAGGCTTTGCTCCAGCCCCCGGAACGCGCCCCCAGCGGATGGGGCAGCGGCATTGCCGGCCATAGAGTCCGGAGGGTTCGAAGGTGGAATAGATGCAGGCTTGGATGCGGACTGCGCCGCCTGCCTGACGGCAATGGGCGACAGCCCGGCGGTTGCTGACGATATCACGGACATGGCATGCTTCTTTTTTAGTGTTTATGCTTTTCATATCGGCCACAAGCGCCGATGCTTGAGCGGAAGCCGCCCATCCAATCCGCGCTGGCAAGCGGCGGCGTTTCGGTGTACCTTGCCGCGTCGGCTGCAAAACCTCGCGCCAGCAGCTAGCGTTAAACCACATCCCGATAGCCCATTGCCGTGACACTCAGCTCCCCGCCGCTTCCTCCCGCCGCCATAGGCTGGCTTGCCAGCCTGAACATCCGCACCCGCCCGCAATTGCAGCAGCGCGGCGCCGTCACGGCCTTTCTGCAACTGAAGGCCGCCGGCCACACCGTCACCCGCCGCCTGCTGTTCGCGCTGGAAGCCGCCGCCCGTGGCATACATTGGCAGCAATTGAACGACGGAGACCGGGCAGCCCTGTTGCAGCAGTTGGCCAGCCATCCTCCGGTAGCGCTGCCGCCGGATGAGGCCAGCCGCCGCGGCTTCATGCTGCAGGCGCTGCAATTGGCGGAACTGGCCGCCGTCGAGGGGGAAGTGCCGGTAGGCGCAGTGGTGGTGAAAAATGGGATGGTGGTAGGCCGCGGCTATAATCAACCGATAGGCCTGCACGACCCTTCCGCTCATGCCGAGATGCTGGCGCTGCGCGACGCCGCGCGGCATCTGGGCAATTACCGGCTGGATGGCTGCGACCTGTACGTGACGCTGGAACCCTGCCCGATGTGCAGCGGCGCTATCCTGCACGCCCGCATAGCCCGCGTGCTGTACGGCGCGCGCGATGCCAAGACCGGCGCGGCTGGCAGCACCGTCGATTTGTTCGCCAATGCGCAGTTGAACCACCATGCGGCGGTTTTCGGCGGCATCGAGGCCGAACGCTGCGCGGAACAACTATCCGCTTTCTTCCAGCTTCGCCGACAAAACAAGGAGGATTGAATGCGCGTCCCTGCCGCTATCCTGCTATGCGGCTTCTCCCTGGCCTGCCAGGCGAACGACAGTCCGGCCGCCATGCTGCTGCAGGCGCAAACCGACGCGCCGCTGCGGGAAACCCACGCCAATCCGCGCCATTACGGCGCGCCCTGGATCTGGGTGGGAGTGAAGTCGCAAAGCCTGCGGCTGTTCGATGGCTGGGGTCTACAGCAGAAGCGATATCTGGTGTCCACGGCGAAGAACGGCGTGGGCGAAAGCAGCGGCAGCTACCAGACGCCGCGCGGCTGGCACACCGTCTGCCAGCGCATAGGCGACGGCGCGGCGGAAAACACCATCATCTTCCGCCGCCAGATCACGCCATGGAAATACACGCCGGAGCTGCACGCGCAATATCCGAACAAGGACTGGATCCTTACCCGCATCCTGTGGCTGTGCGGCCAGGAGCCGGGATTGAATCAGGGCGGTGATGTCGACAGCTATGATCGCGCCATCTACATCCACGGCGCCGGCGATCATGTACCATGGGGAACACCCAGTTCGCTGGGCTGCATCCGCATGAAGAACCACGATGTGATTGAACTGTTCGACGCCACCCGCACTGGCGTCGACGTATGGATAGACGAGAACTCCTGATGCATTCCGCACTGACCCTGAGCACCCCGGCGCTGCTGTTTCCCGCCATCTCCCTGCTATTGCTGGCCTACACCAACCGCTTCCTCGGCCTGGCCGGCATCATCCGCAATCTGTACGAAGAATACCGCGACAGCCAGGACCCGAAAATCCTGCGCCAGATCGGCAATCTGCGCACCCGCATCACGCTGATAAAATGGATGCAGTTTCTCGGCATCGCCAGCCTGTTCTTGTGCACGGTGGCGATGTTTCAGGTTTACACCGGCTGGCAGGCGTGGGGGGAAATCACTTTCGGCGCAAGCCTGCTGAGCATGATAGGCTCGCTGGCGGTGTCGCTGCTGGAACTGGTGCGCTCGTCGGACGCGCTCAACATCCTGCTGTCCGACCTGCAGGCCGAATACGAGCGCCGGCGTTGACTCAACCGTAAACGGAAAAATCCCGTGGCATATCCTTGCGCGCCACCATCAGGTGCAGCGGCAGTTCCACCCGCCGCGTCTGGCTGGGCAAGCCCCAGGCGCGCGCAATGCGCAGACAGGCGTCGTCCAGGATATTCTCCCCCAGTGCCTGCTTGCACAGCTTGCTGGCGGAAGTGGTGTTGAGAAAACCCAGAAAGTGCTCCAGCGTCCAATCATTGCTGATGGTGAAACAGGGCGCCTTGAGCAGCGGCAATGGACAGCCGCTGCTGCGGAAGTCATCCCACAGCAGCTGGCAGCGGCTGGACCAGAACGGTTCGATGATGGACCACAACACGCTGCAGGCGCGGTCTATTTCCGGCGTCACCACGCAATGGTGATAACCCCAGGCGGCAAAAATCCCGCCCGGCTTCAAGACCCGCTGCACCTCTGGCCAGAACGAAGGGTGGTGGAACCAGTGCAAGGCCTGCGACACGCAGACCAGATCGAAACAATCATCGTCGAACGGCGTCACCTCCGCCGGGCACTCGCGGTAATACACCTGGGTATGCGGTTCGGCAACCGACAATTGGGTAGAGCTGATATCGGTGGCATCGACGCGGGCAAAGCTCTCGCCCAGCCGGACCGCGGTCTGCCCGCTGCCGGTAGCGCAATCCCACGCCCGCTGGTAACCGGGACACAACGGCAGCAGCCAACCGTACAACTCTTCCGGGTAGGAAGGACGATAACGCGCGTACAGATCGGCGTACAGGCTGAAGGTTGCTACGGAACCGGGGGCCATATTCATTACTCGCTAGGTAGAACCACTGAAACAATGCCGAAAACATTTTCAGTATTTATGCTGTAACCACGGCATTTGCAAGCCCAACCGCGTTTTTTCTTTCATATTCTCTCACTAGTGCCGCCACTCTACAACAACAGTAGGACACTCTCAATCGATTTCACACGACGACAATATCAATTAAAAATCAATGGTTTAAAGAAAACGCTCATCCACAACACCGCGACACCGATGCGGTGCCCGCAGTGGGTGGGGCAAATGCTGCCGTTACCATCTCTATGGTATTAAAATAATAAAATAACTTAATAATTGAATATTAAATTTATTTGCCATAAAAACACTGCTTGATTGCAGGCCATGCTAGCCTGAAAACAGTGGCAATCCGCGCCAGGAAGTTCAGCAATGGCAGCGGGACAACCTAGGCTCCGCCATTTATCACCATAAAAACCGCCCTGCAGAATATCTCCTCAGCCGGGATCTCTTAGGCAGCACAAGCTGTCAGGCGTCGCGCCCCGCCGCCGAAACAGAATAAAAAATGCCGTCCACTTGATACAAGCGAACGGCATTGCCGACATCGAGCCTATGAACTCGCGGATATCAACCGATACTCACCGGAATCTTGCCTATCTTCACCCGCCACTCCGCCGGGCCGGTGTTGTGCACCGAGGTGCCACAGGAATCCACCGCCACCGTCACCGGCATGTCCTTGACCTCGAACTCGTAGATCGCCTCCATGCCGAGATCGGCGAAGCCCACCACGCGGGACGCCTTGATCGCCTTGGACACCAGATAAGCCGAACCGCCGACCGCCATCAGGTACACCGCCTTGTTGTCCTTGATCGCCTCGATCGCCGCCGGGCCGCGCTCGGCCTTGCCTATCATGCCCAGAAGACCGGTCTGCTCCAGCATCTGGCGGGTGAACTTGTCCATCCGGGTGGCGGTGGTGGGGCCGGCCGGGCCGACCACTTCGTCGCGCACCGGATCCACCGGGCCGACGTAATAGATGAAGCGGTTGGTGAAGTCCACCGGCAGCTTCTCGCCCTTGTTCAGCATGTCAATCATGCGCTTGTGGGCGGCGTCGCGGCCGGTAAGTATCTTGCCGTTGAGCAGCAGCACGTCGCCCGGCTGCCAGCTGGCCACTTCTTCGCGGGTGATGTTGTCGAGGTTCACCCGCTTGCCGTTGGAAGGGTCGTAGGTGATGTCCGGCCAGTCTTCCAGCTTAGGCGGCTCCAAATGCGCCGGGCCGTTGCCGTCCAGATGGAAATGGATGTGGCGGGTGGCCGCGCAGTTGGGGATCATCGCCACCGGCAAGGACGCCGCGTGGGTCGGATAATCCAGGATCTTGACGTCCAGCACGGTGGTCAGGCCGCCGAGGCCCTGCGCGCCTATGCCCAGCGCATTGACCTTCTCGAACAGCTCCAGACGCAGTTGCTCGACGCGGGACAATTCCGCGCCGCCAGCCGCCTTGGCCTTCAGTTCGTGGATGTCGACGTGGTCCATCAGCGACTCTTTCGCCAGCAACATCGCCTTTTCCGGCGTGCCGCCTATGCCCAGGCCGAGAATGCCCGGCGGACACCAGCCCGCGCCCATGGTCGGCAGCGTCTTCAACACCCAATCGACGATGGAGTCGGATGGATTGAGCATCACCATCTTGGACTTGTTCTCCGAGCCGCCGCCCTTGGCCGCGCAGATCACGTCCAGCTGGTCGCCTTCGACGATCTCGAAGTGGACCACCGCCGGGGTGTTGTCCTTGGAGTTCTGGCGCTTGCCGGCCGGGTCCAGCAGCACCGAGGCGCGCAGCTTGTTGTCCGGATGGTTGTAGGCGCGGCGCACGCCTTCGTTGACCATCTCCTGCACGCTGAGGGTGGCGTCCCATTGCACTTGCATGCCCACCTTGAGGAATACCACGGCGATGCCGGTATCCTGGCAAATGGGACGCTGCCCTTCGGCGCACATGCGGCTGTTGACCAGGATCTGCGCCATCGCGTCCTTGGCGGCGACGCTTTCCTCGTTCAGGTAGGCCTGGTACAGCGCGTCGATATAGTCTTTCGGGTGATAACAGCTGATGTACTGGAAAGCATCGGCGATGCTCTGGATGAAGTCGTCCTGCCGGATGATGGTCATAAGGCTGTCTCGAGAAACCGGGCGCCGATGCGGCCGCCCGTGGATTACCCCGCCGCACCGGCGCCCCCGCAATTCCGGCGCCGCGCGACAACTAAAAACCTGTCTGAATTGTATCACTGTCCGTCACCAACTTTGATCCCGGACAAGGCATGCGGACGATCTCATCGCCAACCATCCTGCGCCGCGCCCGCCCGCAACAAAAACAGCCGCCGGACGGAAGTCGCGGCGGCTGCGGCCTTGCGCAAAAAGCAGCGTATTACTCGCTGGTGCTGGTATTCCAATACGCCTGGCTGATGTAGGGATGGGCGGCCAGCGCGGCGGCGATGCGGTCCAGTTCATCGGAATCCACCGATGTCGCCAGCAGGGTGGCGGTCATCTCCACCTCGTCGTCGCTGAACGACTCCACATCCAGATCGCCCACCGGGTAGTTGGCCTGCTCCAACAGCTCGCCCACCTGCGCCAACGCCCGCTTCTGCTCGTCGCGGCTGGCGATCACGCACAGCTGATAAGTGACTTCGCTGGTCTCGTCGTCGATCGGGCGGCGATTGATGGAGTTCACCACCGGCCGCAGCAGCGTGTTCACCGCCAGCACGAACAGCGTGGTGAGAAAAGCCTGGCCCAGCATGCCGGCGCCGGCGCAAGCGCCGGTGGCCGCCGAGCCCCACAGCGTGGCGGCGGTATTCAGGCCGCGCACGTTCAGGCCTTCCTTCATGATGGTGCCCGCGCCGAGAAAACCGACGCCGGACACCACATAGGCCACCACTCTGGCCGCGCTGCCGGTGCCATCCAGTTGCAAGGCCATATTGACAAAGGCCGCCGCGCTCACCGCCACCAGCGCGTTGGTGCGCAAGCCGGCGGTACGTTGCCGGTATTGCCGCTCCAGGCCGATCACCGTGCCGGAGATGAAAGCCGTCGCCAGACAGACCAAGGTATGCAACATGCCGAACAGGTCGATATCGAATAGATTATGCAGGTTGTAATGCATGCGTCCTCCTGCTTGTTGAGTGTTGATATATAAGGTACGCGCATCGTGGCTTTCCATGAAAACCACCATGCCCAGGCCCTAATGCGAAAACCGCCCACGAGGGGCGGCTTCCACACCGCCGGCGGCGCCAAATTCCACGTCGCCGGCCACACCTTAACCCGCCTCTCAGTGGGCTAGCAAGGCGAGCTCTGTCACCTTGTACACCACCATGATGACAGCCACGACCAGATAGCCGCGCAATACACCCATCCACAGGCGGTTGGTGCGCGACAGCACCATGGGCTTGAGCTGCGCCAGCGGCGGCATGCGCCAGTTGTGCAGGTACAGCTTGGTCGGCTTGGCCTCCTCCGCCAGATCGGCGCCGGTTTCGGCGTCGCGGCGCAGCTTGACGGTGTGAGCGGCGATCACCACGATGCCGCCAACGATGCCGCCGCCCACCAGGATGTTGATGATGGTCTGGCTGCTGATGTCCGGCCACAGCACCGAAGCGGTCAGAATCACCGACAACAGCACCAGCACCGCGGCGACGGCGCCGGTGAACAGATTGGTCCAGCGGCCGTTCACCCACGGACCCAGCACTTCCTTGTCATTGCACAGCAACAGCAGGAAAACGGAAGCGGACGGCAACAGCACGCCGGCAAGCGTTTGCACGGCATTGGTCAGCAGGCCCAGCGGCACGCCCGGAATCAACACCAGCGCGGCGGCGCCGGCGATCAGCAGGAAGTACACCAGGTAGAAGGCGCGCGCATCGGTCGGTTTGCGGTGCAGCGAGTGCTTCATGTTCAGCACGTCGGCCAGCGCGTAGGCGGTGGACAGCGACACCGCGCTGGCGCCGATCAGGCTGGCGTCGATCAGCGCGACCGAGAACAACACCCCGGCCAGATGGCTGTGGTATTTGCCCAGCCCGGCGGCAACCGCGCCCGCGTCCTGGAAATTGCCGAATTCCGGCTTGCCGGCGAACAGCGCGGCGGCCATCGCGATGATGGCGATGGCACCGATCAACACCATTACGATGCCCAGCCACAGGTCAGCGCGCTCATACTTGATGAAACGCGGGGTGATGCGCTTGTCTATCACATAGCTTTGCTGGAAGAACAGCTGCCACGGCGCCACGGTGGTGCCTACGATGCCGATGATCAGCAGCATCACGTCGGACATCTTGCCGCCGGCCGGCATGCCCGGCACAAACAGGTCATGGCCGATCTGCGCCAGCGGCGGATGCACCATCATGAATACCGGCACCAACAGCAGGCTGAACACCACCAGTATCATCGAGAAGCGCTCGAAGCGGCGGAAGTCGCCGGTACTGGCCGCGGCCATCACCAGCACCGCGGACGCCACCACCCCCCACTCCTTGGGCAGCCCCAGATACTGCAAGGCAAGGGTGATGCCGATGAACTCGGTGACGATGGTCAGCGCGTTGAGCAGGAACAGGTCGATGGCGCTGAAGGCGCCCCAGAACTTGCCGAAGCGCTCCAGGATCAGCCTCGCATGGCCGACGCCAGTGACGGCGCCCAGGCGCAGCACCATTTCCTGATTCACATACAGCACCGGGATCAGCAGGATCAGCGTCCACAGCAACGACGTGCCGTAATTCTGGCCGGCCTGCGAATAAGTGCTGAAAGCGCCGGCGTCGTTGTCGCCCACCATCACGATCAGGCCAGGGCCCAGGATGGCCATCAGCGTGCGCAGACGCTGCCAGACGCCTTTGCGGGCCGCCACATCGCCATGGCGGATGGTGCCGAAAGCACCGCGGATGTCGCCGACGTGGGCGCTATCCAGTACAGCTTCGTTTTTGATTGGATTGGTCATTGTTATCTCCCGACCGGCGGCCAAGGGAGGACCGCCCATCGTTTTGCAAGCAAACGAAGGCATGCGGGCACGAACGCGGCTGCGATGGCGGAAGACATGAAAGTCCCGCCCGGTGCAGACACGACATGCGCAAGCCTGACTCGGCGCCCAGTACATGGCAGGACGCAGTAATCAAGCAGTAACTAGCAACAATGGTATGGGTGGATACGCGGCGGCGGCCCGGATGGACCGCTCAAGATGCGCACCGTCTCGCCTCGCGGCAAGACAGCGGCCATTCAGAATGGAAGCTATGCCTTTGCCGGTCGGCACGACCCTGTCGTTAACCAACTACTACTGCAACTTTCCAAGGCATCAGCCCCCAGTAACGAAAACGGCGAGATGTTAATCCCGCGGCGAAATCATCGTCAACCACCCGATGACATCAAGATTTTGCGGCGCGGCAGCGCGGTTGGCGGCAAGCTGCCACAAGACAACCTCGCATTCGCCAAAAGAAAAAAATTGGCGCTCCGATTGCGATTTTCACGCAACAAAACGCCAAAATCACACAGTAAATTTTTGTGAACGATTTATATTATTTATTTACAAAAGCCGGCCTGCCAGCCGTTTTCAGCCGCAGCATGCCCTGTCCCAGCACCACCCCCAGCAGAATCATGCCGCCGCCCAGCCAGTGGTAGGAATGGATGGTTTCGCCCAGCGTCGCGCTGGCCATCAGCGCGGTGAACAAAGGCAGCAGGTTCATGAAGATGGCGGTGCGCTCGCTGCCCAACCGCTGGATGCCGCGCATCCACAGATAAGCCGCCAGCACCGACGAGCCTATGCCGGCGAACAACACTAGGCCGACGCCGCGCGCCGGAATCGCCATGCTGTCGGCGGTCAAGGTCAACGGCGCCAGCAACAATACCGCCATGCCCACCTGCAGATAAAGATTGAGCCAGGCGCCGAAAGGCGGCGCCCAGCGCCGCAGCAAAATGCCGTACAGAGCATAGGCGGCGGCGCCCGACAGCATCAGCGCGTCGCCGTGGTTGATGCCATTGGCGATCAGCCCCAGCGGATTGCCGTGCCCCAGCAGATACAGCACGCCGGCCAGCGACACCGCCACGCCGAACCAGGCCTGCCCGCCCACCGGCTGGCGGAATGCCAGCGCGTTCAATACCAGGCCCAGCAGCGGCACCAGCGCGGTGATCACGCCCATATTGGTGGCAGTGGTGTTGTGCGCGGCATAATAGGCCAGGCACTGGAACATCACCATGCCCAGCGCCGACAACAGCAGGAATTTGCCCAGCCAGGGGCGCAATTCATGGCGCAAACGCCACAGCGGGCGCAGGCAGAACGGCGTCAAGATCAGCGCCGCCAGCAGCCAGCGGTAGAAGGAGATCGCCGCCGGGTCCAGCACCTGGGCGGCAGCCTTGGAAACAACGGTATTGGCGGCCCAGATCAGCACCGCCAGCAAGGGGAACAGCATGGCCATCGCAGCCTCCGGCAAATATTCGACTCTGCTATTCTAGTGCCGTCCGTTAACGGCTATATAATTCAAAACAGACAAGATGCTGAGGCAAATCCGACAAGATGGACGCTGAATACTTTCTGGTGGATCAGGGACTGGCGGAACCGGCGCCGCTGACCTTCCGCTACCACCGCTTCGCCCCCCACAGCGAATTCGGCCGCCACCGCCACCGCTGGGGGCAGTTGAGCCGCATCAGCCTGGGACTGATGGAGCTGTTGCTGGAAGACCAGCGGGTGGTGGCTCCGGCGCAATACCTGTTGTGGACGCCGGCCGAAGTGCCACATGCCGCCTATATCCGCCACGCCATGCACTACACCTCGATCTACATCAATCGCGAACAGGCAGCGCGGTTGCCGGCGCATATCTGCCTGATCGAACAGACGTCGCTGATCCGCGCGCTGCTCGACGATTTCTGCCAGCGCCAGATCACCGTGATATCCGACCCATGGGACACGCGCCAGGCCGAGCTGCTGGTGGAAAGGCTGGTGCGCGCCAGCCACGAGGAAAGCTATCTGCCGGACAGCGCCCAGCGGCTGCTGCAACCGATCTTGCAGGCGATACGCCAAGATCCGGCCGACGCCACCACGCTCAAGCAGTGGGCGGAACAGGTGTTCAGCACCGAGCGCACGCTGGCGCGGCTGTTTCAACGCGAACTGGGGATGAGCTTCGGCCAATGGCGCGCCCGGGCGCGGTTGCTGGAGGCGCTGTCGCGGCTGAAGCAGGGCGACAGCGTGCAAGATATTTCCGCGGCGCTGGGCTATGCCACCCCGTCCGCCTTCATCGCCATGTTCCAGAAACAGCTGGGCGATTCGCCGGAGCGCTACCGCCGCCAGCTATTGCAGGATGGCCAGTGGCAGGATGGCCTCAGCGTTTGAACAGCGCCAGCGCCAGCAAGCGCTGCACCGCGTGGTCTACGATGGGATGCGGATAATCGCGCCCCAACTGGATCCCGGCCGCCGCCAGCTGTTCCGCCTTGGCCTGCCACGGGGCGTGGATCAGCTTGTCCGGCAGCCGCGACAGCTCCGGCACGTAGCGGCGGATGAAGCGGCCGGCGGCATCGAACTTCTCGCTCTGGCTGACCGGATTGAAGATGCGAAAGTACGGCTGGGCGTCGCAGCCGGTGCTGGCCGCCCACTGCCAACCGCCGTTGTTGGCCGCCAGATCGAAGTCCAGCAGCTTCTCTGCGAAGTATTTTTCGCCCCAGCGCCAATCTATCAGCAGGTCCTTCACCAGGAAGCTCGCCGCCACCATCCGCAGCCGGTTGTGCATATAGCCGCTGCGGTTGAGCTGGCGCATCGCCGCATCCACCAGCGGATAACCGGTGCGGCCCTCGCGCCAGGCTGCGAACCACTCCGGATTGTTGGGAAACGGCAGCGCGTCGTACTCCGGCTTGAACGCATGCTCTGCCACCTCCGGCCGGTGCCATAGCACCTGTTGATAGAAGTCGCGCCAGATCAGCTCGCCCAGCCAGCACATGGCGCCCGCGCTGCCCTCATGCCAGGCGTAGGCCGCCAGCTGGCGGATGGAAATCGTGCCGAAACGCAGGTGGGCGCTGAGATAGGACACACCCTTCACCGCGGGAAAATCGCGCGCCGCCTGGTAATGATCGATTCGGCCGGCGAAGTCGGCAAACAGCGCCTCCGCGCCGGCCGAGCCCGGCTGAACCGGCAGCGAGTCCAAATCGCTCGCGCGAAAGCCGATATCGGTCAGCGGCGGCATCGGCTCGGCCGTCCGCGGCATCAAGGACCGCAGATAGCGCCGCACCGGGTAGGCCTGCAGGTAGAACGGCGTCAGCTTCTTCAGCCAGGCGTTCTTGTACGGCGTGAACACCCCGAACGGCTTGCCGGCGCCGGTCAGCACCTCGTCGCGCTCGAACACCACCTGGTCCTTGAAGCTGAACATCGCCACGCCCTGCCGCGCCAGCCGCCGCTCCACCTCGGCGTCGCGCGCCCGCGCCGCCGGCTCGTAATCATGGTTGCAGAACACCGCCTGAGCGCCCAGCTCGACAGCCAAGCGCGGAATCTCCTCGGCCGGCAGACCGTGGCGCACTAGCAGATCGCCGCCCAGCGCCTGCAATTCCGCCTTCAGCGCCGCCACGCTTTGCCAGATGAAATCGACGCGGCGGTCATCGCGCGGCAGCCCATCCAGGATGGCGCGGTCAAAAATGAATACCGGCAGCGCGGCGCGGCTGGATTTGAGCGCATGGTACAAGGCGGCATGGTCTTCCAGCCGCAGATCGCGGCGCAGCCAGACCAGGGCGGTTTGATGGAGTTCGGACATGCAAGGCTCCGGAGCGACGACAAAGAAACGCAGTATGAATCAGCCGGTCCCGCTAGACCAGATTCTCAGGCCCTGGTCCCAGTCCGGGGCATCCCGTCCCAGCCGCTGTTCGATGAAATCGACGAAGGCGCGCACCTTGGCCGCCACCTGCCGCCGCTCGGGAAACACCGCATAGATCGCATGCAGCGGTAGCGGGTAGTCCTGCAGGACCGCCTGCAAACGGCCAGCCAGCAGATCCGGCCCGACGATGAAGGTGGGCATCTCGCAGATGCCCAGCCCCGCCAGTAGCGCGTCGCGGCGCGCTTCGCTGTTGTTGACCTGGTAATTGCCGCGCGGCTGTACCTTGTGCGGTCCGTCCGGTCCGCCGAACACCCAGCTGGCGCCACCGCGGTAATCGGAATAATGGATGCAGTTGTGGCTGGCCAGCTCGGCCGGATGCCGGGGCGCGCCATGCGCCGCCAGATAGTCCGGCGATGCGCACATCACCACCCGGCACGGCGCCAGGCGGCGCGCCACCATGCGGTTGTCCGGCAGATTGCCGATGCGGATGGCCAGGTCGTAGCCGCCCTCCACCAGATCCACCATCCTGTCGTCCATCACCATGTCCAACTGGATGCCCGGATGCTCTCGCAGGAACTGCGGCACTAGCGGCGACAAGTGCAAGCGGCCGAAGGCCATCGGCACGCTGAGGCGCAGCAGGCCCTGCGGCTGGCTCTGCAGGCCGCCGGCTTGGTCAAGCCCAGCCGGCCGGCGGCGGCGGAAAAACTGCCCGCGATGGAACTGCGCGCATTCTATATCCTGCGCTTTGCCCGCATTCTGCTACCGCTGCTGCTGGCCCTGGCGGTGGAGGAAATTCTATCTGACTCTGCCACTGCTCTGCCTGTTGTTGGGCCGCACCTGGATGCTGGCGCTGGTCTGCCTAGGACTGGTTATCGCCGGCCCGTTGTACCGCGCCGCCAATCTGAACAATGAGATTTTCTATTTGTATGGCTATTTCGCCTGTATCGACGCCATCGCCATCGGCTGCCTGGCCGCTTTGCTGTCGCATCGCGTCACCCTCTCCGACCGGACAGCAGCCGGATTGCGACTGTTGGCGGCGCTGTCGATATCGGCCGTCTACCTGCAGGGCATCGACGGCCATCAAATCGCAGGCTTCTCGCTGCTTGCCCTGACCAGCGCCTGCTGGCTAATCGGTTCGGCCCACGCATCCTCACCGGGGATATGGCGGCTGCGCCTGAGCGCGCCACTGCGCTGGCTGGGCCGGCGCAGCTATGAACTCTATCTGTTTCACATCATCGTGCTGGCGCTATTGCGTAATCTGGTCAACAAGGATCAGTTGAGCTTCGCCACGGGCCTTCCTTGGCTGGCGGTATTTCTATTACTGAGCATGCTGACGGCGACGCTGGTTGCACGCCTCGTCACGGACCCCGCCAATGCGGCGCTACGCCGGCGCGGGCTGGATGCGCGCGGCTACCGCCGCATTGAAATAGCCCGCTAAGTTCAACCGCGCGGCGCCAGCATGATCACCGCCATGCCGGCCAGCACGATGGCGGCGCCCAGCGCGTCCCAGCGGCTGGGCTGGACGCCGTCCACCAGCCACAGCCAGCCCAGCGCCACCACCACGTACACGCCGCCGTACGCGGCGTAGGTGCGGCCTGCGGCGGTGGGGTGCAGCGTCAGCAGCCAGGCGAACAGCGCCAGCGCAGCCGCCGCCGGCAACAACAACCACATCGGCCTGCCCTGGCGCAACACCAGCCAGGGCAGATAGCAGCCAAGAATTTCCGCCAGCGCGGTCAGGACAAACAGGCCAGTTGTCCGCAGCAAACCAGATAGCATCTCCATTATTTCCCTTCCTCATTCCGTCGGCGCGGCCGGGGCGCCATTGCAGGTGGAGCCGGCCAGGCGCCGAAAGCCGCAGGCCTCGCGCTACCTGCCCGATCCGGGCGGCGAGGCGGTGGAGCGAAAGGGGCCGCCTTCGGCCTGAAAGGCCGACAAGCCGCGGTGCATGCGGATGATGGCCTCGCCGGTGGGACTGGCGATGATGTCGCGCAGGGTGTAGCCGTCCAGCGTCTGGAAAAACACCAGCAAGGCCGCGTCCAGCGCGCCCTTCAGCCGACAGCCGCCGTAGAGCGCGCATGGCGGCTCGGCGCAGTCTATCAGTTGCGACAAGCCCTCCAGCGCGCGCACCACCTGGCCCAGCCGGAAGTGCTCCGGCGGCCTGGCCAGCGCCAGCCCGCCGCCCTTGCCGCGGCTGGTGGCCAGCCAACCCTGCTGCGCCATGAAATGCACCACCTTCACCAGATGGTTGCGCGAGATGGCGAAGCGCTCGGCGATCTCCGGAATGGTGGCCAGTTGGCCGGCCTCCAGGCCGGTCAGGTACATCAGCACGCGCAGGCCGAGGTCGGTGAAGCGGGTCAGTTGCATGGTGATGGTCGCATCGATGGTTTTCACATGAATCAATGGGCGGCAGCATACCCCGGATTGGCGCGCCGCCTCAATCGACCCGCGACAGCGCTCAGTCCGCAGACGGATTGGAGCCGAACACCTCGTAATGGATGCGCCCCGCCGGCACGCCCCACTCCAGCAGGCTGCCCTTCTGCGCGTGCATGAAACCCAGCGGGCCGCACAGGTAGTAATCGGCGTCCGGCAGCAGCGCCAGGCTCTTCACGTCCGACAACTGCAGCCGGCCCGCGGCGTGGTAATCCGTGCCGGCCACGTCCTGCGCGCGCGGCTGTTCGTAGCAGACATGCAGTTTCAGCTGTGGATGGCGCTCGGCCAACTGGCGCACTTTGTGCTTCATCGCATGCGCGCCGCCGTGGCGCGCCGCATGCAGGAAACGGATTTCGCGCTGGCCGCCGCCGGCCAGCAAATGGCCCAGCATCGACTGCATCGGCGTCTGGCCGACGCCGGCGCTGATCATCACCACCGGGCCATCGCCTTGCTCGTTCAGGAAGAAATCGCCCTGCGGCGCGCTCAGGTCCAGCACGTCGCCGACATTCACTTCGCCGTGCAGTAGATTGGACATCCGCCCCGCCGGCTTGCCCGCGCCGGCATCCTCGCGCTTCACCGAGATGCGCAGGTGCACGCCGTTGGGCGCGTCGGACAGGCTGTACTGCCGCGGCTGGCTCAGCCCCCACTCTGACACGAAATGCCTGACCGACACATACTGACCGGGACGGAAAACGGGCAGCGCGCCGCCGTCCGATGGCTGTAAGTAGAAGGAAGTGATCTCCTCGCTCTCCGCCTCCTTGCGCACCACCCGGAACGGCCGCCAGCCGCTCCAGCCGCCATCGCCGGCGGTAGTGCTCTGATACAGCTCGTTCTCTACTCCCACCATCAGGCCCGCCAGCTGGCCATAGGCCTCGGCCCAGGCCTGGATCAACTCGTCGCTGGCGGCCTCGCCCAGCACTTCGCGGATGGAAGCCAACAGGTGCTTGCCGACTACCGGATAGTGCTCGGCGCGGATGCCCAAGCTGGCATGCTTGTGCCCCACCCGCGTCAACACCGGCAGCAGCGGCGACGGATCGTCGATGTGCTGGGCATAGGCCAGCACCGCCATCGCCAGCGCCTGCTGCTGCTGGCCGGAGTGCTGGTGGCCCTGGTTGAACAGGTGCTTCAGCTCCGGATTGTGCTCGAACATGCGGCGGTAGAAATGGCTGGTCAGCGCCACGCCATGTTGTTGCAGCACCGGCACAGTGGCCTTGACCAGGGAACGGGTGTGTTCGCTCAGCATGTTTTGCCCCTTATAAGATATAAATAAAATACATCTTTAATGATCGAAAAATACCTCGCGAAGGAGGCTTGCAAACTTAAGATGTAAAAATAATACATCTTAAAGATACGCCTGTCAGCCATAGCATGCAAAGCCATCCATTAAGTGTTGCCATTTTTACTCAACGCCGCCGCCGGGCGGCAAAGGATCGGGCCGGGCGGCCGCCGGAAAAACCGGCGGGGACGCCTGGCCCGCGTCAGCTATCCGCGCTTCAAGAGAAATCGAAATCGATCACCTGATAGAAGGCATTGCCGGTATCGGCGACTTCCCACACCGCCAGCACCACGTGGTAACCCTGGCGTTGCGGCATGCGCATCATATGAATCGTGGGTTCCGGCGGCATCAGCTCGGCGCTGTGCTCCCAGTATGGCTGGGCAGTCATCTCCACTTTGTGGAACGGCGTGGCCTCGAACTGGGCGCGGGTCAACGGCTGGTTCGGATTCCAGTCGGCCTTGGTGATGAAATAGTTCCAGCGCCGGGTCAGATGGCGGGCATGGTAGCTCCACTTGAACTCCATCTCCTGCCCGGCCCTGACCGGATGCTTGCGCCAGCGCTCGGCGCTTTGCTCGTCCAGCACCGCCGAGTGCGCCTGGCCGGCGCTGGCGATCTTGCCGTCGGCCGGCGGCGCCGCATTCGGGGTATCGGTCGGCGCCAGCGGATCCATCAGGCCAGCGGCGGCCGCCGGGAAGAACTTGCCGCCCTCCAGGCCATTCACCTGCCAGCTTTGCAGCGGACACTGGGCGTTGACGCCGTCCACGCAGAACTGGCCGCGCGACTCCGGCTTGAACACCTGGCCATGCCTGGGCTGCAGGCCGGCTTTCGACTCCATCTTGGTTTGACTCATGGCAATCCCCTTGAATGATGGAAATAAACAAAACCGGCGTCGCCAGACGGCAAACCGGCTGCACGCATCGTAGCCATTTCGCCACGGCCGAGAGCTGGCCTTTCTGACTAGCGCGCCGCAAACACCGGCCATCGCTGACCGTACTGCCGGGTCCTCTCCGCACAGGGTTGGCGCCGATAAGACAACGGCGCCGCCTTTATTCACACCAACCAAAAAAATGACATTTGCTATTTATTTGATATATTTAGTAGTAAAACTACATTTACATCAGGCAAAACCTGTAGTAAAGGGCAGACAAAACTACAAATGGAGACAACACCATGCCTCACCCATCCCTTGCCCGCCCGGCGTTGCTGGGCCTTCTGATCGCCAGCTTATTCAACCCCTTCGCCCGCGCCGATGAGGCATTCGGCTCTCCCGGCCAAGCCCCGGTACGCGGCCAGGCCGCCAAGTCCTTCCTCGGCACAGCGGTGGGCAGTTCCTCGCGCGTCTACTTCACCGGCTACCGCGGCATCGTGTCCGAGGTGTACTACCCGGTGCTGGACACGCCGGAATCGGTGGATCTGCAATTCTTGGTCAGCGACGCCGGCAAGACCTTCGTCGATGAAGAGAAGCGCCAGGCTTATTCGGCCAGCCAGAGCGACAGCCGCACCATGAGCTGGCTGGCCAGCACCGGCAACGCCGGCCACAACTGGCAGATCAGCAAGCGTATCTTCACCGATCCCAGCCATGACTCGCTGGTGCAGCGCGTCACCTTCACCGCGCTCAACGGCCGCACGGTGGGAGACTTCAACCTCTACCTGCTGTTCAAGCCCTATCTGGACAACGCCGGCAGCGGCAACAGCGCGCAGACCGTGTCCACCGCCGGCGGCTACGCGCTGGCCGCCAGCCACAACAGCCGCGCCTCGGCGCTGCTGGCCAGCCTGCCGTGGAAGGTTGTGAACGGCCAAAGCATGGTCTCCAACGGCTTCGTCGGCCACAGCGACGGCTGGACCGACCTGATAGGCAGCGGCGACAACGCCATGAACTGGAGCTACAGCTCGGCGACCAACGGCAACGTCGCGCAGATGGGCTGGCTTGACCTGGGCGACCCCGCCGCCGCCAGCGTGTCCTTCGACGTGGTGCTGGGTTTCGGCGCCAGCCAGGGCGACGCGCTCAATACCGCCGCCGCCTCGCTGGATTCTGACCTCACCGCCGCGCAGCAGCAGTACGACAATGGCTGGCACAACTATGCCGCCGGCCTGTCCGGCCAGGGAGGCTTGGCCGACGACCGCTACTACCTGGCGGCGATGACGCTGAAAACCATGCAGGACAAGAGCAACGGCGCGATGGTGGCCGGCATCGGCACGCCATGGGGCGAAACCCAGGGCGACGCTAACCAGGGCGGCTACCACCTGGTATGGCCGCGAGACCTGTTCAAGTTCGCCAACGCGCTCTACACCGCCGGCGACAGCGCCAGCGCCACCACCGTGGTGGGCTATCTGTTCAATACACTGCAGCAAACCAGCAACTGCGGCACGGCCGAATACAACGCCGCCGGCTGCGCGGCCGGCTACAGCCGCATCGGCCGCTTCCCGCAGAACGCCTGGGTCAGCGGCTGGCCCTACTGGCAAGGCACCCAGATGGACGAACAGGCCATGCCCATCCTGCTGGCCTGGCGGCTGGGGCCGGCGGTGTCCAATCCCTTGTGGCCCAAGATCAAGCTGACCGCCGACTACATCGTGGCCACCGGACCGTGGAGCTACCAGGAGCGCTGGGAAGAGAACTCCGGCTACTCGCCGTCCACCATCGCCGCCGAGATCGCCGGCCTGGTGGCCGCCGCCGACATCGCCCGCAACAACGGCGACGACGCCAGCGCCGGCCGCTATCTGTCCGCCGCCGACTACTGGCAAGAGAATGTCGCCGCCTGGACCTACACCAGCAGCGGCAGCTTCGGCAACGGCAGCTACTACCTGCGGATCAACCCGGCCGCGCGCGCAGGCGCAGGCGCCGACCGCGCCAGCTTCGCGCCGCAAAGCGGCCCGGACACCGCGCAGACCTTGACGATCAAGAACGGCGGCGGCAGCCACGACGCGCGCCGGGTGGTGGACGGCGGCTTCCTGGAACTGGTGCGGATGGGCGTGAAAAGCGCCAACGACCCCACCATCGCCAACACCATAGGGGTGTTCGACAGCGTGCTGGGGCAGAGCCTCGCGCTGCCGGGCGCGCCGGCGCTGCCCGCCAACGCGTGGTTCCGCTACAACTTCGACGGCTACGGCGAACACAACGACGGCAACGATTTCGACGGCAGCGGCGCCGGCCGGCTGTGGCCCATCTTCACCGCCGAACGCGGCATTTACGAAATCGCCCGCCAGCGCGCAGGCAGCGCCGGCCAGCCCTACTTCGCCACGCTGAGGCTGCTGGCCACGCCGGAAGGCATGTTGCCGGAACAGGTATGGTCCAACAGCGCCACGCTGCCGGACGGCTGGGCGGTTACCACGCCGGCCGGCTATCAAGCAGGCGCCCCCACCAAGTCGATGGCGCCGCTGAACTGGGCGATGGGCGAATACATCAGCCTGCTGGCCTCGATCCACGCCGGCCGCATCGTCGACATTCCGCAAGTGGTATGCGCGCGCTACCACAACTGCGCAGCCGCGCCCAACGCCGGCGAGGCGCCGGTCAGCATCAGCGTCAACGCCGCCACCCAATGGGGCCAGCAGGTTTACATCACCGGCAACGCCCGCGCGCTGGGCAACTGGAACACCGACCTCGGCCTCCCGGTGGACCCGGCCAACTACCCGCTATGGCAGAACAGCGTCAACCTGCCGGCCGGCCAGCAGATCGCCTACAAGTACTACCGCAAGAACGCCGACGGCAGCGTCAGCTGGGAAAACCTCTCCGGCAACCGCAGCATGGCGACGCCGACCAGCGGCGGCCTCAGCCTGAACGATCAGGTGAGCTGGTGAGCCGGCGCCGCGCCTGGTCCGCCGCGCTGCTGATGGCGGCGGCCGGCGGCGCGGCCTGGCGGCTGTGGCCGGCTCCAGAGCCGGCCGCTCCTCCCGCGCCACGCGCCGCGGCTGCCGCGCCGCCGGCCCGGCCCATCGTCAGCCGCCCCACCCCGGCCACGCCCTGGCATCCCCCCAGCCGGCCGGCGCTGCCGCCGGTGAGGAAAGGCGGCAACAGCTGGCGGCCGGAGGCGGCGCCAGTGGCCAAGGCGGACGTCCAGCGCGGCGCGCCGGACATCCCCGACGCCAAGCCGCTGCCGCGCCCGCCCGATCCCTGAGCCATGGCCGGCCCCTTGCCGGGGCCGGTTGCGGCTTTCGCCCCGGCGCGCCTGGCCACGCGCGGATTGCCTCCTTATCCCTTGCCATGATTTCCACTTGTGAAATATATTTCCATATGTGGAAAACACCGACAATCCCAACCTTGACCGCCAGATCGCCGACAGGTTGAAAGCGCTGCGCCGCGCGCGCGGCTGGCCGCTGGACGAGCTCGCGCGGCGCAGCGGGCTCAGCCGGGCCACGCTGTCGAGGCTGGAAAACGCCGAAGTCAGCGCCACCGCCGCCGCGCTGGGCAAATTATGCGCCGCCCACGGCCTGGCGCTGTCGCAATTGATGCGCATGGTGGAAGACGAATTTACGCCGCTGCTGCCAGCCGCCGTCCAGCCCTTGTGGACCGACCCCGCCAGCGGCCAGCGCCGCCATTCGGTCTCGCCGCCGGCGCGCGGCCTGGCCGGCGAGGTGCTGCGATGCGAGCTGCCGCCGTTCTGCGACATCCGCTACGACGCGCCGCCGCGCCGCGGGCTGGAACACCACCTGCTGATGCTGGACGGATGCCTGGAAATCAGCGTGGGCGGGCAAAGCTACCGGCTGCAGGCCGGCGACTGCCTGCGCTATCGGCTATCCGGCGCCAGCGCCTTTCGCACCGGCGACGCGCCGGCACGCTATCTGCTGTTCATCGTATGAGGCAACAAGCCATGGCCAAGCTGGAAATCGTGACACTCAGCGCCGAACAAGCCGAAGCCCTGCTGCCGGAACTGGCGGAACTGCTGCGCGCCTGCGTGCGGGACGGCGCCAGCCTCAATTTCATCCTGCCGTTCCGCCGCGAGGATGCGGCCGGCTTCTGGCAAAACAAGGCGCTGCCGGCCCTGCGGCGCGATGGCCGCCTGCTGCTGGCGGCATTCTTGCGGGAACAACTGGTAGGCAGCGTGCAGTTGGACTGCGACACGCCGCCGAATCAGCCGCACCGCGCCGAAATATGCAAGTTGATGGTGCATCCCGACAACCGCCGCCAGGGCATAGCCAAGGCCTTGATGCGCGCGGCGGAAGAGCACGCCCTCGCGCGGGGCCACTGCCTGCTGACCCTGGACACCCGCAGCGGCGACAAGGCCGAGCCGCTGTACCGGGCGCTGGGTTATCAAATCGCCGGCGTGATTCCCGGCTTCGCGCTGGACGTGCATGGCCGCCAGCTGGACGCCACCACGCTGATGTACAAGCCACTCGCCAGCCAGAACTGATCCCGGACCACCGTCATCAGGCCGGCAATGACGCCTCCTCGGCATCCGCCCAGGCGGGAAACGGATCGGACAGACGCAGCCAGCCAAGCTCGCCCTCGGCCATCTCCGCGTCATTCAGCAGACAGGCGTCGAAGCCGGCGGTCAATGCCGCCTGATCCATCCCGGCGCCGATCAGCACCAATTCCTGCTGGCGGTCGCCATGGGGTTCTCGCCAGCGCGCCGCTATCATCGCCAGGCTGTCCTCATCCCGCGGCCAATCCTGGCGATCCACCGCCGCCCACCACAATCCGGCCCGGCTGTGGCGGACCACGGCGCCGGCCTGCGACCAGATCCCGGCGAAATCCGGCCGGCTGGCCAGCCAAAAATAGCCCTTGGAGCGCACCACCCCCGGCCATTCGCGCGCCAGCCACCGCCACAACCGTTGCGGATGGAACGGCCGCCGCGCGCGGTAGACGAAACTGGCGATGCCGTAAGCCTCGCTTTCCGGCAGATGCTCGCCGCGCAGCTCGGCCAGCCAGCCCGGCGCTTCGGCGGCGGCTTCAAAGTCGAAGCGGCCGGTGTCCAGCACGCTTGCCAGCGGCACCGCGCCAAACGCGCCGCGCACGATGTCGGCGCGCGGGTTGAGCGCGCGCAGCATGCCATCCAGCCGGGCCAGATCGTCCTCGCCCACCAGATCGGTCTTGTTCAGCACGATGACGTCGCAAAACTCCACCTGTTCCACCAACAGATCCACCACGGTGCGATCATCCTGCTCGCCCAGGCTTTCGCCGCGCTCGGACAGGCTGGCGCGCGAGCCGTAGTCGCGCAGAAAGTTGAAGGCATCCACCACCGTCACCATGGTATCCAGCCGGGCGATATCGGACAGGCTCTGCCCCTGCTCGTCGCGGAACGTGAAAGTCTCCGCCACCGGCAACGGTTCGGAAATACCGGTGGATTCGATCAGCAGGTAGTCGAAACGCCCCGCCTGCGCCAGCTTGCCGATTTCCAGCAGCAAGTCTTCGCGCAGGGTGCAGCAGATGCAGCCATTGCTCATCTCCACCAGTTTTTCCTCGGCGCGCGACAATTGGGCACCACCCTCGCGCACCAGCCGGGCGTCGATATTGACTTCGGACATGTCGTTGACGATCACCGCCACCCGCCGACCCTCGCGGTTGTTGAGGATATGGTTGAGCAAGGTGGTCTTGCCGGCGCCGAGGAAGCCGGACAATACGGTGACGGGAAGTTTCTGCATCGGATTTTCCTTGAAAGCCGCAGGCTGGCGCTTGCCGCAGCCTCCGCCACGCTGGCCAGTCCCATCCATCGAAATAAATTATCATGTTATACCGTAACATATAAATGTTATAACATAACAAATATTTCGCCAAGTCTATCCGAACCCAGGCCCCCACCGCCCGACGGTCACGCTTCCGGCAAAGCTTGGCTTCCAGGCCACAACGCCTGTCTGCGTTCGGCGTCGAAGCGTTTGCAGACAGCCGTCATCCAGTCCGTGAATACTCGGGTCTCCCGCCGCAAGGGATCGCGGCTGAGCAGCATGTAGCGCGCCGGCGACGCCACCCACCGGCCAAACACGTCCACCAGCCTGCCGCTCCGCAGCTCATCCCACACCAGCGCGCTGCGCGCCATCGCCACGCCCTGGTGATTCAACGCCATGCCGAGAGCCAGGCTGGACAGGTTGAACTGCGCGCCGCCCAGCATCGGCAGCCAGTCTGGCCGCTCCGCCGCCAGCCACACGCGCCATTCGGCAAAATCCCCGGCTCCGGCCCATGGCGAGGCGTCGTGCAGCATCGCGACGCCTGCGATGGATTCGCCGGCGGCGAAGGCCGGATGGCTCGCCAGGTAGGCGGGCGTGGCCACCGGCATCATGTATTCGTCCAACAGCGGCCGGGCTTGCGCGATGGCGCAGCACGCGGTGTCGTAGCGGATCGAAATGTCCGCGCCCCCCGGCCCCTCCGCCAGGCCGTCCCACGCCTGGAATTCGGCCAGCATGCGCAGCGGCGCGTCCGGCGCCAGGCGCTGAAACTCGGTCAGTCGCGGCATCAGCCAGCACAGCGCGAAGGAAGGCACGCAGCTGAGCCGCAACGGCGCGGCGTCAGCGCCCAAGCGCGCCAGCGTCCGCTCGATCTCGTCCAGCGACCGGGCCACGGTCTGCAGCAGCACGGTCCCCTTCTCCGTCAGCGACAGCGCGCGCCGGCCACGCAGGAACAGCCGGTATCCCAGGCGGTCTTCCAGATTGCGGATCTGCTGGCTCACCGCGCCCTGAGTGAGATGCAGCTCTTGCGCCGCCCGGGTGAAGTTGAGCAGGCGCCCGGCGGCTTCGAAGCTTTTCAGCGCGCCGAGCACGGAGGAATCGAGCATTGGCATTAGCCTGGCTAATGATAGAAGCAGCAATTATCGCTTCCCGCCCGCCGCTTGTCCTTATAGGATTTGCCGGTATCCCACTCTCCGCCGCCGCCATGAGCCAGCACCTTCCTAGCCCGCTATCCGCCAGACTTCTGTCCAAACAGGCCATGCTATGGCTGAACGACAATGCGGGATCCGCCCCCGTGCCGCCGCAGCCGGCGCCTTCCGACATAGAGTCCGCCCGCGCCAGGCTGCAACGCTGCCGGGGGCTGCTGGCGAAACTGTTTCCGCAGCTGGCCGGCAACGGCGGCGCCATCGAGTCGCCGCTGCTGCCGCTGGCGAGCCTGCAGCAGGCCCAAGGCAGCGACGCCGCGCGAGAAGGCATGTGGCTGCTCAAGGCCGACCACGCGCTGCCGGTGGCAGGCTCGATCAAGGCTCGCGGCGGCTTTCACGAGGTATTGGCGCTGGCGGAATCCATCGCCCAGCGCCACGGCCTGCTGGACGAAGCCGGCGACCGCGCCGCGCTGGCCTCGCCCGCCGCGCGCGAATGCTTCTCCCATCATGCGGTGATGGTCGGCAGCACCGGCAATCTGGGCATGAGCATAGGATTGATCGCCGCGGCATTGGGATTCCGCGCCGTGGTCCACATGTCGGTGGACGCGAAAGCATGGAAGAAGGAGCGGCTGCGCCGCCACGGCGTGCAAGTGGTGGAACACGCTGGCGACTATGCACAGGCGGTGGCCGCCGGCCGCTCCGCCGCCCTGGCCGACCCGACGACCCACTTCGTCGATGACGAACACTCGCTGGAACTGTTCCTGGGCTACGCCACCGCTGCCCGGGAACTGGCGGACCAATTGCAGCAGGCCGGCCGCATGGTGGATGCGGCACACCCACTGTTCGTCTACCTGCCCTGCGGCGTCGGCGGCGCGCCCGGCGGCATCGCCTTGGGACTGAAAACCTTGTTCGGCGAACATGTGCATTGCTTCTTCGCCGAGCCGGCCGCCGCGCCCTGCATGCTAGTGCAACTGGCTGCGGGGCTGGGCGCGCCGGTGTCAGTCTACGACATCGGCCTGGACAATCGCACCGAGGCGGACGGGCTGGCGGTGGGTCTGGCCTCCCCGCTGGTCAGTCCCTTGATGGCCAGCCTGCTCTCCGGCGTGTTTACCGTGGAAGACAGGCAGCTGTTCGCCGCGCTGCTCAGCCTGTTCGAAGCCGAAGGCATCGAGCTGGAGCCCTCCGCGGCCGCCGGTCTGCCCGGCCCGGCCTGGATCTGCCGCTCGGAAACCGGCCGCGCCTATCTGGATCGCCACGGACTGGGCCATCTGCTTGCCAACGCCACCCATGTCGTCTGGTCCACCGGTGGTTCGCTGGTGCCGGCCGCCGAACACGTACGCTTCCGTGCCGAAGGCCGCCGACTGCGGGGGGATGCCCAGCCCGAATGAGAAGGCCAAGCAGGTGGCGAGCGCGCGCAAACAGGCAAATCTGGCCGCCATCGCCGCATGCTTGTCTGCTTTGCGCAACATTCCGCCCGAAGAAATGATCAACTGCCTTGAAACTAGACGACTGGTCTAGTAGTATCAATCCATGTCACGAGCCAATCACACCGCCGATACCCGTGAGCACCTGCTTGCCACAGGAGAGGAAATCATTCTGGGCAAGGGCTTTGCCGCTGTCGGCCTGGCGGAAATCCTGTCCAGCGCCGGCGTGCCCAAGGGGTCGTTCTACCATTACTTCCAGTCCAAGGAAGGCTATGGCGTGGAGATGCTGCGTCGTTATTTCCTCAACTACGACGAACAGCTGCTTGTACTGCTGCGCCCGGAAACAGGCCCGGCCCGCGACGCCCTGCTCAAATATTTCGATGGCTGGGTGAACAAGCACCGCTGCGATGCGCAAAGCCATACCTGCCTGGCGGTGAAACTGGCCGCCGAGGTATCCGACCTGTCCGAGCCGATGCGCGAGGCGCTGGCGGAAGGCATGGCCCGGGTGATGGCGCGGCTGGCCGATGCCATCCGCCGCGGCCAGCAGGAAGGCAGCCTGTGCGTTCATCTGCCGGCGGACGAACTGGCCGCCAGCCTATACAGCCTGTGGGTGGGAAGCGCCCTGCTGTACAAGGTGCAACGTTCCGGCCAACCGATGCTCAATGCGCTGAAGCTGACCGAAGCCATGTTGAAGATACCGTCCGCAGTCAGCTGCGGCGGCTAATCCCCTGAATGCCCGCTGCACGCAGCGGGTTTTGTTGACACAAAAACTAGACGACTGGTCTACTAAATGGAGTTGTCATGAACGAAACCTTGCAACTGATGCAGCAACACCGCAGCGTGCGCAGCTACCAGGACAAGCCCATCGCCGCCGAAACGCTGGACGCGGTGCTGGACGCCGCCTGGAAAGGCCCCACCTCCATCAACGGCCAGCAGGTCTCGCTGGTAGTGGTACGAGACGCCGAACGCCGCCAGCGCATCGCCGAGATCGCCGGCGGCCAGCCCTGGATCGCCCAAGCGCCGGTATTCGTCGCCGTGGTGATCGACTTCCACAAGACCCGCCTGGGCGTGGAAATGGCCGGCGCCGAGCAGGTGATACACAACAGCGTGGAGGCGTTCGCCGTCGGCGCGGTCGATGCCGGCATCGCGCTGGGCAATATGATGACCGCCGCCCACGCCGCCGGCCTGGGCGTGGTGCCGATCGGCGGCATCCGCCGCGATCCGCAGGCGATGATTGAACTGCTGCAGCTGCCGGAGCTGACCTTCCCGTTGGTGGGACTGGTGCTGGGCCACACCGATCAGGACGGCGAGCAAAAGCCGCGCCTGCCGCGCGCCAGTTTCGTCCACACCGAGCATTACCAGGCCGAAGGCCTCGCCGACCACATCGCCGACTACGATCGGATCCTGCAGCGCCACTGGCAGGACATTGGCCGCGGCGACGGCGAAGCGTGGACCAGCAATACCGCCCGCTACTACCGCCAGGTGTACTTCCCCCAGGTGGCGCCGGCCGCGCGCCGCCAGGGCTTCGGATTCGAGCAGTAAGCCATCACCCCATTCTTTGAGGACCAAGACATGCAAGCCGACAAACTGTTCACGCCGCTGCAAATGGGCGCCGTCACCCTGGCCAACCGCGTGGCGATGGCGCCGCTGACCCGCCTGCGCAACATCGAGCCGGGCGACGTGCCGGGCCCGCTGGCCAAGGAATACTACCGTCAGCGCGCCAGCGCCGGCCTGATCGTGGCCGAAGGCACCCACATCTCCGCCACCGCCAAGGGCTATGCCGGCGCGCCCGGCATCTACAGCGAAGAGCAGGTGAGGGCCTGGAGCGAAGTCACCGCGGCCGTGCATCGGGACGGCGGCAAGATCGCGCTGCAGCTGTGGCACACCGGCCGCATTTCGCACCGTTCGCTGCAGCCTAACGGCGACGCGCCGGTGGGCCCGTCCGCCATCCAGGCCGACAGCCGCACCAATATCCGCGCCGCCGACGGCAGCCTGGTGCGCGAACAGTGCGACACCCCGCGCGCGCTGGAGATCGAGGAAATCGACGACATCCTGGAAGACTACCGCCGCGCCACCGACAACGCGCGCCGCGCCGGCTTCGACCTGGTGGAAATCCACGGCGCCCACGGCTATCTGCTGGACCAGTTCCTGTCGCCGCAAGCCAATGTCCGCACCGACCAGTACGGCGGCCGCGTGGAAAACCGCGCCCGCTTCCTGCTAGAGGTCGTGGACGCGGTGGTGGCGGAATGGGACGCCGGCCATGTCGGCATCCGCATCTCGCCGCTGGGCATCTTCAACGGCGTGTCCAACACCGACCAGTTGGAAATGGCGCTGTACCTGGCAGAACAGCTGGCCAAGCGCAAGCTGGCCTTCCTGCACATTTCCGAACCGGACTGGGCCGGCGGCCCGGCGCTGGACGACGCCTTCCGCGCCGAACTGCGTCAGCGCTACCCGGGCGTGATCGTCGGCGCCGGCGGCTACACCGCGGAGAAGGCCGAAACGTTGCTGAAGAAAGGCTATATCGACGCTGCCGCCTTCGGCCGCAGCTACATCGCCAACCCCGACCTGGTGGAGCGGCTGAAACACAATGCGCCGCTTAACCCTCCCAAGCCGGAAACCTTCTACGGCGGCGGCGCGGAAGGCTATACCGACTACCCCGCGCTATAAGCTACTCTCCAGCCCCGCCGATCCGCGGGGCTTTTTCATTGCGCCGCGACGCTCTCCCCAGGCTACGCCTTCGCCCGCTGTAGAACAGCTCGACCGCGGCGTATCCGGACTCAAGCCGACGCGCGGCCGTGTTTCCGATGGACCCGCGCAGGACGAGGCGATCAATCGCCTGGCCGCGCAGCTGGACGTGAGCCGTTCGGTGCGCGACAACGCCGCGCTCGTCGACGCGGTGCACGGAGCGGACTGCGCAGGGCCTTTCTCCATCTCAAGGCCCGCTGGCGGTTATCTTTCGCAAATCGGCGCCGACCCTGGCAATCTGCGCATCGGCGTCATGCCCCATTCCTGGGACGGAAAGCGCACCGCGGCATCCATCCCTCGGCCATGTCATGGAAGAAGCGAGCTTCCCTTGGCGCCAGCTCGGCGCTGTCGGCCGTCAACATCGCCGCCCGGGTTGACGACATGGCGGCCGCGATGGAACGCAAGGTCGATCTGGCGACGCTAAAGCCGCAGACGCTCGTGGTTTATCGAACGGGACGCGCAATCCGTGGAACCGAAATAGTGCGGGCGCTCGATCTGCGCAATGCGGTCGCCCGTAGCGTTGCGGCGTTCTTCACGCGCTACGACCTGCTTTTGACGCCGACGTTGCCGGATCTGGCCCCTGCCTATGCAGTTGGCGCGGAAACGATGGACGGCCAGCAGTGGACCGAGCGGGTGATGGGCAGTTCGCCTTTCACTCCGGTCTTCAACGCGTCCGGATCGCCGGCCATGTCGGTTCCGCTTTTTCAGGACGCGGCATCGGGTTTGCCGGTCGGCATGCAGTTCGTCGCGCCGGGCGGGCGGGAGGATGCGCTGTTCCGGATAGCCGGCTAGCTGGAGCGGAGCTTGCCGCGGGAAGACCGCAGACCTACAGCATGGGCGGGGGAGAATGAGCCTCGCCAATGGCGTAACAGGGGAGCGGCGGCGTTCAGCAAGCCGCTATCCCATTCCGCCAGCCAGGCGGGAGCCTGCTCAAACGTGACAGGGCCATGCCCGGCCACCGCACACCACGCCGGCATCGGAAGTCTCTGGGCGTAGCCATCAAGGCATATACCAAGCAAGAGGCAGGGAGAACCGTCGCGGCGCGGTGATGACAGTAGGATTTGAAACGCGCTACAGTCTGGGACTGGCCGCCGCCGCAAGCGGCTCGCCGCGACAACAGGACGCGCTGCACGCCGGCTCCGCCGGCGGCAAGGGCTCCGCACTCAGGAGAACATCATGAAGACCAAATTGCTCGCCGCCGCTCTGATGCTGGCCGCGCAATGCCATGCGGCCGACGACCCCTATCTGTGGCTGGAGGCCGTACAAGGCCAGGATGCCCTGCAATGGGTACACCAGCAAAATGCCACCACCAGCAAAGAAGTGGAACACTGGCAGGATTTCCAGCCCTTGAAACAGGACATCCTGTCCATTCTCAACTCCGGCGCGCGCATCCCCGGCATCGAGAAGATAGGCGACCGCTACTACAACTTCTGGCGCGACGCAGAACATCCGCGCGGCCTGTGGCGCAGCAGCACGCTGGACGAATACCGCAAGGCCAGCCCGGCCTGGGAGACCGTGCTGGACCTGGACAAGTTGGCCAAGGATGAAAAGGAAAACTGGGTATGGCAAGGCGCCGACTGCGTCAAGCCGCAGCAAGACCGCTGCCTGCTCCGCCTGAGCCGCGGCGGCGGCGACGCCGCGGTGGTGAGGGAGTTCGACCTGGCCGGCAAGCGCTTCGTCGGCGACGGTTTCCTGGTGCCGGAAGCCAAGAGCGAAGTCAACTGGAAAGACCGCGACACGCTGTATGTCAGCACCGATTTCGGCAAGGACACGCTGACCGACTCCGGCTACCCGCGCATCGTCAAGGAATGGAAGCGCGGCCAGCCGCTGAGCGCCGCCCGCACCCTGTTCGAGGGAAAGCGCACCGACATCTCGGTCAACGCCAGCCATATCGACACCGCCGGCCATCACTACGACCTGATCAGCCAGGGCACCAGCTTCTTCAGCAATGACACCTATCTGAAGCAGGGCGAACAGTGGCAGAAGCTGGACAAGCCCGGCCACGTGGAGGCCGGCTTCTACGGCCCCTGGCTGCTGCTGAAACCGCGCCAGGACTGGAAAGTGGCCGGCCGCCGCTGGAAGTCCGGCAGCCTGCTGGCGATACGCGCGGACGACTACCAGCAGGGCAAGCGCGACTTCACCCCGCTGTTCCAACCCACCGCCACCACCTCGCTGTCCAGCAACGCCAGCACCCGCAACGCGCTGATCCTGACCGTGCTGGACAACGTCAAGAGCCGGCTGGTGGAATGGAAAGTGGTGGACGGCAAATGGCAATCGCGCCAAGTGACCGCGCCAGGCTATGGCAGCATAGACGTCAGCCCGGTGGACAACGACAGCTCCGACGACTACTTCTTCACCTTCACCGACTTCCTGACGCCGACCACGCTGTCGCTGGCCCATGCCGGCAGCGACGCGCGCGAGCTGCTGAAACAGCAGCCGGCCTTCTTCGACGCCAGCCGCTACCAGATCAAGCAGTTCTTCGCCCGCTCCGATGACGGCACCAAAGTGCCCTATTTCGTGGTGGCGCGCAAAGACCTGAAACTGAACGGCAAGAACCCCACCCTGCTCTACGGCTACGGCGGCTTTGAAGTGTCGATGACGCCCTACTACAGCGGCACTTTGGGCAAGGCGTGGCTGGAGAAGGGCGGCGTCTACGCGCTGGGCAATATCCGCGGCGGCGGCGAATACGGCCCGGCCTGGCACGAGGCGGCGCGCAAGCAGCATCGGCAAAAAGCCTACGACGACTTCTCGTCGATCGCCAGGGATCTCGCGCGCCGCGGCATCGCCGACGCGCATCATCTGGGCATCAAAGGCGGCAGCAACGGCGGCTTGCTGATGGGCGTGATGCTGACCAAGTACCCGCAGCTGTTCAACGCCATTGTCTGCCAGGTGCCGCTGCTGGACATGAAGCGCTTCAACAAGCTGCTGGCCGGCGCCAGCTGGATGGATGAATACGGCAATCCGGACAAGCCTTCCGACTGGGCCTATATCCGCAAGTACTCGCCGTACCAGAACATCCGCCGGGGCACACCGTATCCGGCCACGCTGTTCGTCACCTCGACGCTGGACGACCGCGTCCACCCCGGCCACGCCCGCAAGATGTTCGCCGCCATGAAGCAGATCGGCGCCGACGTCCGCTATTACGAGCGCACCGAGGGCGGCCACGGCGCGGCGGCCAACCACGACGAGGAAGCGCGCATCGCCGCGATGGAATACGCCTTCCTGTGGAAACAGCTGCGCTGACTCCGCTTACAACCCCGCCGCGGCGGGGTTTTTTCTGCTTGCAGCCGGCGGCAGGCCTAGGAGAGACCGATGCAATTTGAATGACCTACAGCAGCTCCTATAATGAAGCACAAGGCTCCCCCAGGGGGCCTGCACCTCCTTGATCCCTCTTCAGGAGCGGCAACTTGCCCATTCCCCGTCCCCACATCTGGTCACGGCCTGAGTTGCGCCTCGCCATAGCATTTATCTGCACGATGATAGTCGTCACAACCGTAGTCGTTTTGCAGACCGGATTACACCAGCGCCAGCAATTGCTTGCCACCTACCAGATACGCCTGGGCTATGTGATCCACACCCGCAACGTCATGCTGAGAAACCAATTCGACCAGTTGGCGCGCGATGTGCGCTTCCTCAGTTCCACGCCGCCGGTTTCCGGCATGGTCCGCGCCAGCGAGCATGGCGGCGTCGACCCGCAGGAAAGCTCCACAATGGCGGCCTGGAACGCGCGCCTAACCTCCATTTTCAGCGCCTTCCTCACCGCCAACCCGGAATTCTCGTCCATCCGCTTCATCGGCGTCGCCAACGGCGGGCAAGAACTGGTGCGGGCGCAACGCAATGCGCAGGGCCAGGTGGAAACCGCCTCGGCCAAGCAGCTGGCACCACACGGCAACCGCGACTACATGCGGGAAACCGTCAAGCTGCGGCCTGGACAGATATATTTCTCCGACATCAACTTGGGCTCTACGCACGGCAAACCGGCCAGCACCGGCGCGATCCCCACCATCCGCGTAGCCACTCCGATCCACGATCAGAACGGCAAGGTGTTCGGCATCGTGATCATCAACTTCAACGCGCGCAATCTGCTGGACTCGCTATTCCAGAGCATTCCGGTTGAACTGAAGCTCTACATCACCAACCAGGACGGCGACTATCTGGCCCAGCCGGACGCCAACCGCGTCTTCGGCTTTGTGAAGAAACAGCAATGGCGCTGGCAAGACGACTTCCATCCGGCCGCCGCCAAACCGGAACAGCTGGAAGACCTGCAGACTTACACATCGCCTCACGGCACCGCCTATGTCCGTTCGATAGATATCCCGTTCAACTCCGACTTTCCCAATCATTACGCCACCGTGCACGCGGTGCTGCAAGACCAGGATGTCGCCCGCATGGTGGACACCACCCGCCGCGCCACGCTGGCCACCACGCTCGGCATCTTTCTGCTGATAGGCGCCATATCCTCGCTTTACCTGAGAAAATACCGCCAAGCCAGCGCCAGGCAGGCGGAGCTGGCCGCCATCGTGGAAAGCTCTCACGACGCGATCATCGGCAAGACCCTGGATGGAACCATCACCAGCTGGAACAAGGGCGCGGAAAAGCTGTTCGGTTTTTCCGCCCAGGAAGCCATAGGACAGAAGCTGACCCAGCTGATCATTCCGGCGGAAGTCATGGCGGAAGAGGAGGCGTTGACGGAACAAGTCCGCAAGGGCAGCGCCATCATCAGCATGAACAGCATCAACCGCACCCGCAGCGGCCAGTGGATGGATGTGGCCATCACCATGTCGCCGATTCTGGGAAGCCACAAACAGGTGATAGGCATTGCCAAGACCATACGGGACATCAGCCGGCAGAAGGCGGCCGAGAAACAGATCCTGGAATTGAACGCCTCCCTGGAGCAGCAGGTGGAGGAGCGCACCGCGCAGATCCGCATCTACTCCGCGCTGCAGAACGCCATCCTGGCCAATGCCGGCTATGCCATCATCGCCACCGACCCGGAAGGCCTGATCACCCTGTTCAATCCGGCGGCCGAACGCATGCTGGGATACCGGTCGGAGGACATGTTGGGCCAGCAGTCCTTGACGCGCTTCCATAGCAAGAGCGAATTGGCCGCCCGGGCCGCCATGCTGTCCCAGGAATTGCAAGAAAACGTGGCCGCCGGCTTCGACGCCATCGTCGCCAAGTCAAGGCACGGCCAGTTCAACGAAAGCCAGTGGACCTATACCCGCCGCGACGGCAGCCTGCTGCCGGTGCTGCTGACGGTCTCCACGCTGGAAAACGAGGTCGGCACCATCACCGGCTACCTGGGCATCGCATCGGACATCACTCAGCGCGAGCAGGACAGGCGCGAGCTGGAGTCCGCGCGCGACCAGTTGGAGAAGGCCGCCGAAGTGGCCGAGCTGGGCATTTGGAACTGGAAAATAGACAGCGATACGCTGGAGTGGAACGACCGGATGTTCGAAATATACGACATCCCCAAATCTTTCAAGGCATTCGGCCTGTACTACAATCACTGGCGCTCGCGCGTCCATCCGGACGACATCGAGATGGCGGAGCTCAAACTGCAAGGCGCGCTGGAAGGAACCGACGTCTACAACCCCATCTTCCGCATCGTCCGGCAGGACGGCGAAGTCCGCTACGTGCAGGCCGCCGCGCTGATCGAATACGAAGCCAGCGGCAAGCCCCGCCGCATGCTGGGCATCAACCGCGACGTCACCCTGCAACGCCAGCAGGAAGACTGGCTGCTGGCGGCCAAAGCCGCCGCGGACAGCGCCAGCCGCGCCAAGTCGGAGTTTCTGGCCAATATGAGCCATGAAATCCGAACGCCGATGAACGCCATCCTCGGCATGCTGCAACTGCTGCAGCAGACCGGCCTGAACATGCGCCAAGCCGACTACACCGAGAAAGCCAGCACCGCGGCGCGCACGCTGCTGGCCATTCTCAACGACATCCTAGACTTCTCGCGGGTGGAGGCCGGCAAGCTGACGCTGGACCCCCATGCTTTCAGCCTGGACAAGCTGCTGCGCGACATCGGTGTGATCCTGTCCTCCAATGTGGGCAGCAAGGATGTCGAAATCCTGTTCGACATCGATCCCGAGCTGCCCAACTGGATCATCGGCGACGCCCTGCGCCTGCAGCAGATCCTGATCAACCTGTCAGGCAATGCCATCAAGTTCACCGAGCACGGCGAAGTGGTATTGTCGGCCCGGCTGCTGCACCAGGAAGGCAAGTTGATGAGAATCGCCTTCGCCGTGCGCGACACGGGCATAGGCATCTCGCCGGAACAGTGCCAGCGCATCTTCGAAGGCTTTTCACAGGCGGAGACCTCCACCGCGCGCCGCTATGGCGGCTCGGGCCTGGGCCTGGCCATCAGCCAGCGCCTGGTCAGCCTGATGGGCGGCCAACTTGATGTGAAAAGCACGCAGGGACAAGGCAGCACTTTCAGCTTCACCATCGAATGCGACAGGGCGGAAAGCGCATCGTCCGCCCCGGAGGCCAGCCGCATCTCGCTGCAGAGCCTGCGCTGCCTGGTGATCGAGGACAACGACACCGCGCGCGAAGCGCAAGGCGCCATCCTGAGCTCTTTCGGCTGGCAGGTGGACGTCGCCCGCAGCGGCGAGGAAGCGCTGGAAATGGTAGCGGAAGGCGGCCCGGAAAGGGACTACAACATCATCCTGATAGACTGGCGTATGCCTGGCATGGACGGCTGGGAAACCTGCAACCATCTGCGGCAGATGCAAAGCGGCAAGCACACGCCGGTGATCGTGATGGTCACCGCCTATGGACGCGAACTGTTTGCCCAGAGGCAGAAGCTGAATCCCGGCATCTTCGACAGCCTGCTGATCAAGCCGATCACCGCCTCCATGCTGTTCGACGCGGTGGCAGACGCCCACGCCAACCATGGCCAACCCACCCCGCAACCCAGCCGCCCAGCGGATCTCGAGCCCCGGCTGAACGGACTTCACCTGCTGCTGGTGGAGGATAACCTTACCAACCAGCAGGTCGCCCGCGAACTGCTGAACAATGAAGGCGCGCATGTGGATGTGGCCGATTGCGGACAGGCGGCGCTGCTTGCCATGCAGAAAGCCTCCCCCTTATACGACCTGGTGCTGATGGACATCCAAATGCCCGATATGGACGGCTACACCGTCACCAGGCTGATCCGCGCCAGCTTCTCCGCCGAGCAACTGCCCATCATCGCCATGACCGCCAATGTGATGCCGGCCGACCGCGAAGCCGCGCTGACGGCAGGCATGAACGATCACGTCGGCAAACCTTTTGACCTGACCCAACTGGTGGAAGTCATCCTGCACCACACCAGCCGCCAATCGGCTCCGCCCATGGCCCCGTCGCCTCCGCCGCAGGCGACGGCGGGCGGTAATCGGGTGATGAACAGCCAGGCGGCCATCCCGCGCTTCGGCGGCAATCTTGAAATCTACCGCCACACCCTGCTCAGTTTCTGCGATGAAATCCACTCGCTGCTGGCCAATCTGTCAAACGCGCGGCAACAGCAGCAGCGGGACCAGGCCGTGCAAGCCCTGCACACGCTGAAGGGCCTGGCCGCCACCGTCGGCGCCGAAGAGTTGGCCGGACTGGCCGCCGCGGAGGAAAAAGCCATGCGCGATCCCGCCCAGCCTTGGCCGGAAGACTTTTCGCCGCTGCAAGAGGCTGCGCAGCGCGCGGAGGCTGCCGCCCGGCTTGAGGCTCAGCAGCTGCCGCTCGCCGCCGTGGAAACAAACTCGGACGCCCCGACCGAACAGGACGCCGAAGACCTGCAGATCGGCCTGGTCGGCCTGCGGCACATGCTGAGCATGTCCAATCTGGACGCGATGAACGTTTTCGACCAGCTGAGGCAGCAATACTATCGCGTCATGCCGAATGAGTTCGACCAGCTCAACGACGCCATCATGAAAATGAACTTCGCGGCAGCCGCCAGCCTGTGCGCGGAGATCCTGCAACGGCAGAAGGTAGACCAGTCATGAACGACGACATCCCCTCCCCGACATCCGGCAGCCAAGGCTGCCGCCGCGGCCGGATACTGATAGTGGACGACCAGCCGACCAATATCGTGGTCGCCCACCAGATATTGCACCCGCTGCATGAGGTTTTCATGGCCACCAACGGCGAGCAGGCCATCGCCTTCTGTCAGAACACGCCGCCCGATCTGCTGTTGCTGGACGTGGAGATGCCGGGGATGAACGGCATGGAGGTATGCCGGCTGTTGAAACAGTGGCCGGACACTCGGGACATCCCGGTCATCTTCGTGACCGGACTCCAGAGCCAGGAGCAGGAAATGGCCTGCTGGGAGGCCGGCGCCGTGGACTTCGTCACCAAGCCGGTCACGCCGGCGACGCTGCGCAACCGGGTCCATGCCCATCTCACGCTGAAATTCCAGGCCGACCAGTTGCGGGAGCTGGCCTTCACCGACAGTCTGACCGGCATCGCCAACCGGCGCCTGTTCAATGAAAGGCTGGACCGTGAATGGCGGCATTGCCAGCGCCACCGCGCCAGCCTGGCCCTGATCCTGTCCGACATCGACCATTTCAAGAAATACAACGACCGCTACGGCAACCTGTCGGGAGACGAATGTCTGCAACAGGTGGCGCACACCTTGCAACTGCAGCTGAACCGGCCCTATGACCTGGCGGCGCGCCTGGGCGGAGAGGAGTTTGCCTGTCTGCTGCCGGAAACCAGCCTGGCGGGCGCCGTCTCCGTGGCCATCAAGATGGAAGCGGCGATCCGCGCCTTGCATATCGAACATGCCGACTCGGCGGCCGCCGATGTCGTCACCCTCAGCTTGGGCGTGGCCACCGTCGAACCGGACGCCGACAACAACAGCCAGCACCTGATTCAACTGGCCGACGATCAGCTCTATCTGGCCAAGAAAACCGGCCGCGCGCGCGTTTGCGCCGTTTAGCCGCCCGGCGGCTGCTCGGCCGCCGCGTGGCGGATCACCAGCAGGGAAATATCGTCGCTCGCCGCGTCGCCATGCATATGCGCCCTGACCGCTTCCAGAACGCCCTCGCCAATCCGGGCGGGCCAGCCCCTGCCCACCGCCTCCACCACCCCCGGCAAACCGAACATCACGCCGTTGCCGTCCTTCGCCTCGGTGATGCCGTCCGAACTCACCACCAGCACCTGCGACGGCTGCCAATCAAGCGACTGCATCGAATCGTCGAACGCCTCGGCCGGCAAAATGCCCAATGGCGGATGGGTGGAGTTGCAGCTGGCGGCCACTTCGGCCCGCTCGTTGAACAGCAGTACGCATGGCACACCGCCATTCCAGATGCTAACCCGCACGCCGTCCGGATCGATGGCGATCAGCGCCGCCGCCACAAAGCGCCCTCCCGGCAGCAGGCGGTGCAACTTCTGGTTGACCCCTCTGGCGATCTCGGCCATGCCGCAGCCCGCCTGGGTCATTTCATAGAAACAGTCGATCGCCGGCAAGGCGCTGATGGCCGCCGTCAGGCCGTGGCCAGTGCAGTCGGCCAGCATGATGTGCTCTCCGCCGGACGGCGGCTGGCAAATGATGATCAGGTCGCCATTGAAACCGGCTGCCGGGCTGAGATACTGCCAGACGTGGTCCGGCCTGGAGGTGCGCTGGCCTATCAGCCGCTCGATCAGCTCCAGCGCCAGCTGCTGCTCGACCTCGTTCTCGCGATAGTATTTCTCCAGCCGCACCGCATCCTGATTGATCTGGTTCTGCATTTCGGCGATGCGCAGGAAGACATGGATCTTGGCAGACAGCAGATCGAAGCTCACCGGCTTGGCCAGATAGTCGTCACCGCCCGACTTCAGCCCTCCCACCACGCTTTCCAATTCGTTCAGGCTGGTGAGAAAGATGATGGGCACCCAATGCTCGCCAAACATCCGGCGCAGCTCGGCGGTTGCCTGCAGGCCGTCCATTTCCGGCATGATGACATCCATCAGGATCAAATCCGGCACCTTGTCCCTGCAATAGGCCACCGCTTCCAATCCATTCTTAGCCGCCACGCATTGATAGCCCAGCTCCATGACAAACTGCTCGATGAAGTACCGGTTGGTGGCGCTATCCTCTACCAGCAAAATGGTCGTCGACGACATCGCTCCCTCTAGCCCATGTATGCTGCCGGTCGGCATGACATTGCGGCCTGGCCGTTAAGCCGGGCCGTCACCCGAACCCTGCCCTTGTCAATAGCATAGCCCACTATCGGCCGCCGCTGCGGCACATAATAGACCAGCCATCCCGCCCCGGCCTAGCCGATACGCCATCTGCGCCGCAATGCAAACATCCCCGACGCAGCAGGCGCCGCGGCGGGGATGGAACGGTCAGACAACCGGCCTAATCACTGCTGCGCCGGAGTATTCTCGGCGAAATATTCATGATTGTCCGCATTGTCCAGCGCCTGGGCGGGACTGCTCTTGGCCAGGTTTTTGGCGCCGGCCTGGCCGTAGACATGGTCCTGAGTGCCCGCGACGACGGTGAAATGCGACAGCTCATGCACCAGGGTGCCGCCCTTGGAGTCGGTTCCCTTGGTCGGAGCGGTCCAGAACGCGCCGCACAGGTAAACGGTGTAAGGCTGCGACGGATAAACGTAGGCATAAGTGCCGCCGTCGGTGCAGCTGCAATCCAGCTGGATCGGTTTGCTGTCCAGCGCATCCTTGATCTTCACGTAATGCGACTTGGCTGTGGCCCAGTTAGCCTGGCTGAACTTGCCGAACCACGTGGAATAGCGCGGAGTGCTGGATGGCGAGCCGTTCAGATAGGCCGCGGCCTCATCGGCCATCGCGCCCGCCGCCACCACGCCGTCGCGCGATTGCGACTGCTGGCTCACCGAGCAATTGCCGGCGTAACTGACGCCGCTTACCGCGCTGCGGCTGAGCGCCTGCCACTCCTGCTTGGCGGTGCGGGACTTGGTCAACAAGGAGCTGACGTGGCCCGAGCTATAGACGCCCACCACATTGGAGGCAATCGCCTCGTCCGCCTGCGGAGCCGCGGCCTGCTTGGCGCTGACGCCGGCCGGCAGGCTGCGGTTGAGCACCTTGTTGCTGCTGCTTTCAAAGCGGACGCTCAACTGGCCGGCCTTGGACAGGTCGTAGTACTCGGACACCCTCACCTTGGCGCTCAGCGTGGCGCCGGGAGCCAACGTCACGGTATCCCGCAGCGACGGCACCACGCGCTTGTAGCGCGGCCCCAGATACTCGACCGGCTTGCCGTCCACGTTCACCGCCAGGAATTGCTCCTGCAGATCCTTGCCCGGCACAAACCAGCGGTAGACATGCAAGGTCTCCTTGCCGGTATTGCGATAGGTCAAGGCCACATCAACCTCCTGGCCGGCGCTGATCACAGGCTGTCCCAAACTGACCTGCAGATCTGCGGCATGGGCTGCGGAAGCGGCCAACAGCAGGGCCGACACGGCGATAGGCAATCTCTTGTCCATTTTTTTCCCCTTTATTGGGTGTTTTTTACATCACGAAAAGTTATAAAGAACGCATTTGTCATGCGAATATAATTAATTGCATGAACAAGCCATGATCGCAATCAATAAAATCCGCATCGTTGCAACAATTCCACATGTCATAAAAATGCCACTCGTTTCATAGCCAACATCGCTGGGCTATAGTGGGGTAGAATTTAAGGTTACCTGCGCTGGGTGAGACCGATCCCGGCGCGCCGTTGCAACCCTCGACTGTTTTTCGACGGACTATGAATCAAGCATCTGAAAAGGCCCTGGTGGTTCTCTCCGGCGGCCAGGACTCCACCACCTGCCTGTACTGGGCGCTGCGGCGCTTCGGCGCCGGCAATGTGGAAGCTGTAACCTTCGACTACGGCCAGCGCCACCGCGTCGAACTGGAGTGCGCCAGGAAAATCGCCGCCCTCGCCGGCGTGCGCCAGACCGTGCTCCCGATCGATACCTTCGCCGCCATCGGCGGCAACGCGCTGACCGACGACAGCATCGCGCCGGAGTCCGGCGCGCGCGACGACGACGCGCTGCCCAACACCTTCGTGCCCGGCCGCAATCTGGTATTCCTCACCTTCGCGGCCGCCTTCGGCTACACCCGCGGCGCCCGCCATCTGGTAGCCGGAGTCGCCCAGACCGACTACTCCGGCTACCCGGACTGCCGCGAAAACACGCTGAAGGCGCTGGAAGTGGCGCTGCGGCTGGGCATGGATAGCCGGGTGGAGCTGCATGCTCCGCTGATGTATCTATCCAAGGCTGAAACTGTGACGCTGGCGCAACAGGTAGGCGCCATGGACGCCCTGGCCTGGAGCCACACCTGTTACAACGGCGAGGTGCCGCCTTGCGGCCGCTGCGCGTCATGCGAGCTGCGCGCCAAAGGCTTCGCCGAAGTGGGCGTGGCCGACCCGCTGGTAGCGCGCTGCCAGGCGGAAGCGCAAGGAAACTGACATGCACGCCTGTTACATGATGGCCGACGCCGGCTTTGAAGCGGCGCGGCGGCTGCATGCCGCTCCTGGCCGCGAAGCCCGCCTGCATGGCCACAGCTTCCGCCTCAGCGCCCGCTGCGAAGCCCAATACACCGACCAGGCCGCGCTGCAGGCAGCGTTGCAAGCCGCTGTGGCGCCACTGGATTACGCCGACCTCAACGCCGTGCTGGCCGCCTGCGACGACCTCGCCCTGGCTCGCCATGTGGCCCATGCCCTGCCCCATCCGGCAGCCATCAAGCTGCAAGGCGCGCCGGACCGCGGAGTGATGCTGGATGGCGCCCGGACACTGGTCTGGCTGAACGTGTCGTTCGAGGCCGCCCACTATCTGCCGCATGTGCCGGCGGGACACAAGTGCGGCCGCCTGCACGGCCATGGTTTCGGCGTGCGTCTAGCGGCCGATGCCGCCAGCTGCAACCAGCATGATCTGGCACGCGCCTGGGCGCCGCTGCACCGCCGCCTCGACCAGCATTACCTCAACGACATCGCCGGGCTGGACAATCCGACCAGCGAGGTGCTGGCGCACTGGCTGCATCAGCAGTTGCAAGGCGAGCTGCCGGGACTAGCCTGGGTGGAGGTGCGCGAGACGCACAGCGCCGGCAGCCAGTTCGACGGCCAACGCTTCCGCATCTGGAAAGAACAGCGCTTCGAAAGCGCCATGCCCTTCGACGCGGCCGGCAACTACACCGGCCACAGCTATCTAGTGCGGCTGATGCTGGCCGGCGACATCGACCGCACCATGGGCTGGCTGCTGGATTTCGGCGATGTGAAGGACCGCTTCAAGCCCATCTACCGCCAGTTGGACCACAACCCGCTGGACAAGCTGTCCGGGCTGCGCAGCCGGGACAACGCCGCCGTGGCCGAGTGGATCCATGCCCAACTGTCGCCGCTGGTTCCGGAGCTGGCCCGCATCGACCTGATGGAAAACGAGCACGCCGGCGTGTCGCTGCACTTCAATCAGGACATGCGCTGGCCGCTGCTGTAAGCCATCCACTTCGAGATACCGCTGTGACTACCTATACCGTCAAGGAAATCTTCTACACGCTGCAGGGCGAGGGCCGCCAGGCCGGCCGCGCCGCGGTGTTCTGCCGCTTCGCCGGCTGCAATCTATGGTCGGGCCGCGAGGAGGACCGCGGCAAGGCGGTCTGCCAGTTCTGCGATACCGACTTCGTCGGCACCGGCCCGGACGGCGGCAAGTTCAGCGGCGCGGCCAAGCTAGCGGCGCGTATCGCCAGCGAATGGCCCGAGGACGCAGGCGGCGTGCGCTACGTGGTGTGCACCGGCGGCGAGCCGCTGCTGCAACTGGACGAAGCGCTGATCCGCGCGCTGCACGCCGAGGGCTTTGAAGTGGCGGTGGAAACCAACGGCACCATCGCCGCGCCGGCCGGACTGGACTGGATCTGCGTCAGCCCCAAGGCGGGATCGGAGCTGAAGCAGCTGTCCGGCAACGAGCTGAAGCTGGTCTACCCGCAACAGGCGCAACTGCCGGAAACCGTGTCCCATCTGGATTTCGACACCTTTTACCTGCAACCGATGGACGGGCCCGACATCGCCGCCAACACCCGCGCCGCCATCGAATACTGCATGGCCCACCCGAAATGGCGGCTGTCGGTGCAGACCCACAAGGTGGTGCATATCCGCTAAAGGCCCAGTCAGGCCGTGCAATGCGGCCTGGCTTTCCCCCTATCTCCTTCTCGCCACGCCAATTAGGTCAAACGGCCTGCGCATGCGATCTATGCGTCCATGATAAAGCGCACTATAACGACGGGAGCATCAACACCGGATGATATGTGGCAGTCGTCCGGCACGACGATCCTGGCGCGCTGGAATATTTTTTCCCCTCCCGCGTAAGAAAGCCGAAGACACCCCGACTCAACCTTTGTCAGGCGATGCTTCAGCCCACCAGGACTGTAATGACCCGCCACTTCCGGCGACCAATCGCCATTCACCGACTTGGTGAACTTCCCAGGAGAAAGCCATGAACCGCAACAAGACTCTGATCGCATCCGCACTCGGCGCCGTCATCGCCATGGGCGTACTGGCCAGCACCCCGGCGGCAGCGGCCGATAAAGACCCGTGTTTCGGCATCGCCAAGGCCGGCCAGAACGACTGCAAGAACGCCAGCCACGCCTGCGCGGGCCAGGCCAAAACGGACAATGACCCGACCGACTTCAAGCTGGTTCCAGCCGGCACTTGTCAGCAAATGGGCGGTCAAAGCAAGCCGATGTAATTTTCCCTGGTGGCAACCCCAGCCACTTTGATTACCATACGTTCACCGCCCGGCAGCTTCGCCTGCCGGGCCATACCACCCAGGAGTCAGACATGAACCAGAACAAAGCCCTCATCGCATCCGCGCTCGGCGCCGTCATCGCCATGGGCGTCCTCACCGCCGCTCCGGCGTCCGCCGCAGACAAGGAAAAGTGTTACGGCATCGCCCAGGCGGGCAAGAACGACTGCGCCTCCGCCACCGGCGCCCATTCCTGCGCCGGCCAGGCCAAGACGGACAAGGACCCGGGCGACTGGAAATACGTGGCCAAGGGCAGTTGCGAAAAGATGGGCGGCAGCACGGCCGTCAAAAAAAACTAAGCCTGACCGCAACAAGCCCGCTTCCCGGCGGGCTGTCCTCCCGCCCTACAGGAAGTCATCGATGTCCATCCTGCCCAATGTCTGTGGCATAGGCCTGCGCGCCCCGCACTACCGCGAAACGCTGGAAACCCTGCCGCCGCTGGGCTGGGTTGAGGTGCATAGTGAAAACTTCTTCGATGGCGGCACGCCGCTCGCCATGCTCAGACGCGTGGCCGCCCACTGGCCGCTGTCGCTGCATGGCGTCGGCCTGGGCCTGGGCTCCTGTCCCCGCCCCGACGCCGCACACCTGGCGTCGCTGAAGCGGCTGGTGGACGAGCTCAATCCAGCATCCATCTCCGAGCACCTGTCGTTCAACCATTCGCCGCTGCGCTACGTCAACGATCTGCTGCCCGTTCCGTACACCCGCGCCGCGCTCGACGCGATCGCCGGCCATGTGGCGGAAACCCAGGACACGCTGCAGCGCCGCATCCTGCTGGAAAACCTGTCCAGCTACGTCGAGTTTCCCGGCAATGAAATGAACGAGGGCGAATTCCTGGCTGAATTGGTGCGCACCACCGGTTGCGGCATCCTGCTGGACGTCAACAATCTCTACGTCAACCGCGTCAATCTCGGCACCGACACCCGCGCGGTGCTGGCAGCCCTGCCCGCCGACGCGATAGGTGAAATCCACCTGGCCGGCTACAGCGAGCGCGAGGGCCTGCTGGTGGACACCCACAGCCAGCCGGTGCATGACGGCGTCTGGCAATTCTTCCGCGAAGTGATCGCGCAGATCGGCCCGCGGCCGACCCTGATCGAATGGGACATGGAGATTCCACCGCTGGCGGTGCTGCTGGACGAGGCCGCCAAGGCGCAAGCGATACTGGAGGCCCGCCATGAATTGGCATGACTGGCAAAGCGCATTGCTGGAGGCGATTGCCGACCCCGCCCAGCAAGAGCCTCCCGCCGGGTTGCAGCTGCGGGCCGCCGGACTGGCGGTATACCGCAACAACTACCGGGTCGGCCTGATCGACGCGCTGTCCCACAGCCACCCGGTTTGCCTGCAGCTGGTGGGAGAGGAGTTCTTCACCGCGCTGGCGCGCGAATACGTCAAGGGCCACGCTTCGCACAGCGGCAATCTGCACCTGTACGGCGATGCCTTCGCCGATTTCATCGCCGGTTTCGCACACTGCCGCGACCTGCCCTACCTGGCCGATGTCGCCCGCCTGGAATGGGCGGTGCACCGCAGCTACTACGCCGCCGACATCCAGCCGCTAGACAGCGGCGCGCTGGCTGCCATCGCTCCGGAACAATGGGACCAGCTCTGCTTCACACCCTTGCCGGACGTGGCGCTATGCGCCGCCGCCACTCCGGCGGCCAGCATCTGGCTCGCGCACCGCGATGGCGGCTCGCTGGAAGGCATTTTGCAGCGACCGGCGGAAAACGCCCTGGTGCTGCGCCGGCATGGCGAGGTCCAGGTGCTGGCGCTGGATCCGGCCCGCCACGCTTTTTACGCCGCGCTGTTCAAGCGGCAACCGCTGGGGAACGCCATCGGCCCGGCCCTGCAGCTCGATGAAGGCTTCGATCTGCAGGCCGCCTTGCTCGGCCTGTTTCAGCCACCCCTGCTCTCCGCCATCCACTTGCAAGGCTCAAGCACATGAACAAACCTCTCCAAGCTCCCGTATGCGCCTATCAGCTGTTGATCCGCGCCGGCAATCTGCTGCAGCCGCTGGTGCTGCTGTTGCTGCGGCTGTGGATCGCCCATGTCTTCTTCAGCTCCGGCCTGACCAAGATCGCCGACTGGGACGTGACTCTGGCCTTGTTCACCGACGAATACCATGTACCGCTGCTGCCGCCGGCCGTGGCCGCGGTGATGGCCACCTGCGGCGAACTGGGCCTGTCTTCCTTGCTGGCATTCGGGTTGGGCGGACGCTTCGCCGCCTCCGGCCTGTTCATTCTCAACGCTGTCGCCGTCATCAGCTATCCGGACCTGACCGAAGCCACGCGCCAGTTCCACTATTTCTGGGGCGCGCAGATCCTGGTGCTGCTAGCCTTCGGCCCCGGCCTGGTGTCGCTGGACCGGCTGGTTCAATGGTGGCTGCAAAAGCGCGGCGGCCATTCCCAGAGCTGACAAAACCCGGTTGCGGAGCGGAAAACGGTAAAAGACGTGGCATAATAAAGCAAACCACCCTGATGCCGATCGCACAATGAGCACACTGAAAACCCTGGTAGTACTCGCTCCGCAACCGGACCCCCAGCACATCACCGACATCGCCCATCTGGCGGAGGCCCCGCATCTGGACCACCCCGGCGCCGATATCGTGCGCATGCGCGGAGCCAAAGCGGAACGCCGCCAGGAAGTGATCGCGCTGTGCCACCGTCACGGCTACGACGCCGCCTACATCGACAACGGCAAGCATCTGGGCGACTTCCGCCTGCTGGTGTCCGACATGGACTCCACGTTGATCAATATCGAGTGCATAGACGAAATCGCCGACATCAAGGGCATCAAGCCGCAAGTGGCGGAGATTACGGAAAGGGCGATGCGCGGCGAACTGGACTTTTCCGCCGCGCTGCAGGAAAGGGTGGCGCTGCTGGCAGGCCTGCCGGAATCGGCATTGGAACAGGTGTACCGCGAGCGGCTGCGGCTCAATCCCGGCGCGGAGCAGCTGCTGTCGGCCTGCCGCAGGCTGGGTATCAAGACCCTGCTGGTGTCCGGCGGCTTCACCTATTTCACCGACAGGCTGAAAGCCGACTACGGCCTGGACTACGCCTACGCCAACCAGCTGGAAATCGTCGATGGCCGTCTGACCGGCCGCCTGAGCGGCGAGATCATCGACGCCGTCGCCAAGAAACAGCTGCTGATGGCGACCCGCTCCGCGCTCAAGCTGAAGCCGGAGCAGGTGATGGCTGTCGGCGACGGCGCCAACGACTTGCCGATGCTGCAAGAGGCCGGCATCGGCGTCGCCTATCACGCCAAACCCAGGGTCAGCGCCGCAGCCGACATCGCCATCGAGCACGGCGGCCTGGACGCCATCCTGCAGCTGTATCACTGAGCGATGGACATGCAAGACACCAAGGCCCCCGACCTGCTGCAACTGGATACCGTCAGCTTTGATGCGGATCTGCCTTTTCTGGCGCAGGTGCGGGAGGGCGACTACTCGCCGCGGCTGCAGAGGGAAACCCGGCTGGCGCTGCGCGTGCTGGCCGCGCCGGGCGAAACGCCGGACGACAGCAACCCGGTGCTGCTTAGACTGGAAGCCAAGCTGGACCTGGCGCTGGAGGTTTCGCTACTGGAGCGCCACCCGGACCGCCCCACCTGCACGCCCTGCCGGCTGGGCCTCAATTCGGTGGCCTGGCAGGATAGCCAGTCCTGGCCGCTGGGCCAGCCGCTGCTGATCTCGCTCTACCCCAACCCGGACTCCGCGCTCAGCCTGTGCCTCAATGGCTACGTCACCCAGTGCGACAGCCTGTCGCAACAGCACCATCTGCTGGTTGCCGACATTCGCGGCACATTCGATCTGGACACCCATCTGATGTGGGAGAAATGGGTATTCCGCCGCCACCGCCGCGCCATACTGGAGCGCTGAGGCTCCGGCTCAACCGCCGGTCATCGACATGAAGCGCACCAGCTTCTGCGGCTGCTCGAGAAACTCGTGGCGCTCGGGTTTCAGCTCTATCGCCAGCCGGATCGCCTCCTCCAGGCCGGCATCGTCAATGCCGGCGCGCAGCAAGGGCCGCAACTCCATCTTCTCCTCCTGCCCCAGGCACATGTACAGGGTGCCATCCACCGACAGCCGCACGCGGTTGCAGGTCGCGCAGAAGTGCTGCGAAATCGGCGTGATCACCCCCAGCGAAAAGCGGCCGTCGGCGCTGCCCCAGTAGCGGGCCGGCCCGCCTCCCAGCGTACAGGTCTGCGCCACCAGGCCAAACTGGCCGCATAAACGCCGCAGCACCGGCTGTAGATCAAGATAATGCGCGGCGCGGCCGGTATCGCCCATCGGCATGGTTTCAATCAACCGCAGGATGAAGCCATGCTCGATGCAGAAAGCGACCATGGCTTCGATGTCCTGCTCGTTGACCCCGCGCATCGCCACCATATTGATCTTGATCGGCGCGAAGCCGGCGGCCTTAGCCGCCATCAAGCCCTCCAACACCCGCGGCAGGCTGTCGCTGCCGGTGATCTGCTCGACGCAATCGCCGCGCAGCGAATCCAGGCTGAGATTGATGCGGCGCACGCCGGCCTGCCGCAATGCCAGCGCATGACGCTGCAGCTGGGTGCCGTTGGTCGTCAGCGACAGGTCGTCCAGCCCGGGCAGGGCGGACAGCCTGGCCGCCAGTTCGGGCAGATTGCGTCTGAGCAGCGGCTCGCCGCCAGTCAAGCGCACGCGACGGGTACCCAGCCGCGCAAACACCGCCACCACCCGCTCGATTTCGTCGAAAGTCAGCCAGTTGGCCGGCTCTTCGAAACCCTTGAAGCCCTTGGGCAGGCAATAGCTGCAACGCAGGTCGCAGCGGTCGGTCACCGACAGCCGCAGATACTCGATGGCGCGACCAAAACGATCAATCAGCATGCATCCTCCAACACCTTCTCTCACTTGATTCCATTTGGTCGCCGTCGCCGACGCAATCTGTCGCCATTTTGGCAATTTGACACTGCCGCTCATCACAACAGCTAACAAGCTCTATCTGAATTGTACTGCAGCAGTCCCCGCTTCACCGCTCAACATCATCGATAGCTGGCAAAACCAAAATGCATAACCATTGCCGCAGCAAAACCCGCGACTTCGCGGCATCGATCATACCAATGTCAGGCCATGCGCATGAAAAATCCCGCAACATTAATTGAAAGCACCAGCTACTTAACATTTAGATCAACAAGTTAGCAATAATTTACTGACAAAATTGCCATACAGAATGTTACAAAAACACTCAACTTGTCACAATTCGCCGTTCTTATACTGGCCTCTCCAGTTTAATCAAATTGGATATCCCGCCGATCATGAAAACACAGCGCAGCCGGACTCGCCAACACTCGGCAAGTCCCGCCCACAGATCGCAAGCGGCAGGATAGGGCCGCCATCCGCCATGCCGCGCGGACCCGGCCCGGCCCCTCAAAGGAGAACTAGAAACATGGCAAATGCCTTCAAAATAAAAATGGTGGTCGCCGCCCTGGCGGCAGCGGTTTCCTCCAGCGCGATGGCCGCCGCGGCCTTCGATCTGGGCAAGGTCGAACAAGCCGCGCCATCGCAACAACTGACCGTGACCGTAGCCCTGAACCTGCGCGACCGCGACGCCGCCACCCGCTATCTGCAAGCGGTTCACAGCCCCGCCGACGCCAACTATCACAGATTCCTGACCCCGGCCGAGTTCCGCGCCCGCTTCGCGCCCAACGACGCCACCGTCAGCCGCGTCAGCGCCCACCTGCAGGCCGCCGGCCTGACCGTAAAGCGCATAGGCAGCACCCTGCTGCAGGTCAGCGGTCCGGCCGCCACCGTGCAACAGGCCTTCGGCGCGGAAGTCCATGTGTTCCAAAACAAGACCGCCGTCCAAGGCACAGCCCGCTACATCGCGCCAGTGCGCACCGCGACGCCCAAGGTTGACCTGAGCGAAGTACAAGCCGTGATCGGCCTGGACAGCCGCCCGCATTTCCGCCCGCACCTGCGCCAGGTGCCCAACCATCTGCAACCCTCTCTCGGCAAGGGTGCCAGCGCGGTGACCAGCGGCAACGCCCCCGGCCAGTGGACCGTGACCGACCTGGCACGCCACTATGACATCACCCCACTTTACAACAAAGGCATCCATGGCAAGGGCAGCACCATCGGCATCGTCACCCTGGCCAGCTTCACGCCGTCCGACGCCTTCCAATACTGGAGCGCCGTCGGCCTGTCCACCGACCCCAACCGCCTGAGCATCGTCAACATCGACGGCGGTCCCGGCGCGCCCAGCGACACCGGCGGCTCCGACGAGACCACGCTGGACGTGGAGCAATCCGGCGGCATCGCTCCGGACGCCAAGATCATTGTCTACCAGGCGCCCAACACCACCCAGGGCTTTGTCGACGCCTTCGCCCAGGCCATAGAAAGCAACAGCGCCGACACGCTGTCGGTCAGCTGGGGCGAGTGGGAATGGTTTGACCAGCAAAGCCAGGCGGTGGACCCGGTGAACGGCAAGACCACCAATGTGCTGCAGGCCTACCATGACCTGTTCCTGCAGGCCGCGCTGCAAGGCCAGACCCTGTTCGCGGCCTCTGGCGACTCCGGAGCCTACGATGTCAACCGCGCCGCCCCCCTGCCGCAATACAACAAGGTGCTGTCGGTGGACAGCCCCGCCAACCAGCAATTCATCACCGCGGCCGGCGCCACCACCGTTCCCACCACTCTCACCTTCCACCCCAACGGCAAGGAGATGAAAGTGAAGATCTCCACCGAGCGCGCCTGGGGCTGGGACTACCTGAACGGCCTGTGCAAGGCGCTGGGCAAGGATCAGGTGGCGTGCGGCATCTTCCCGGTGGGCGACGGCGGCGGCGTCAGCGGCTTCATCAGCCGTCCGTTCTACCAGAACTGGATACCCGGCATGCAGAACACCCCAGCCGGCCAGCAACTGGTTGATAGCAGCCAGACCCCGCCGCAGGTGATCGGCAGCGTGCCGGCCAACTTCAAGGGCCGCAATCTGCCCGACATCTCGATGAACGGCGACCCGGAAACCGGCTACGTGGTGTACTACACCTCGGACAAGAACGGCTTCGCCATCCAGAGCAACAGCGGCGGCACCAGCTTCGTCGCGCCGCAGCTGGCCGGCATCACCGCCCTGCTCAACCAGTCGATGGGCGGCCGCCTGGGCCTGCTCAACTTCTCGCTGTACAGCCTGCTGGCCACCGGCCACGCCTATCACGGTTTCGGCCACCACGGCGCGCCGTTGCGCGACATCACCGCCGGCGGCAACTGGGGCTACAACGCGCACCGCGGCTACGATCAGGCTACCGGCGTCGGCGCGCCCGACGTCGCCAACCTGGACGCGGCGCTGCACCGCTACTTCTGGTTCTGATCCAGCCTTAGGCTGGCAACGCAAACGGCCTTCGCACGCGAAGGCCGTTTTTCCATTCATCGCAGTCAGCCCGTCAGGCGTGACGGAAACGGTCCACCAGCGCCGCCAGCTCCGAAGCCGAGCGGTTCAAGCTCATCGACAGCGTCGCGACCTCCTTGACCATGCCGGAGTTGTCTTCGGCCAACGAGGCGATCACGCAGATATTGTTGGCCACCTCGGTGCTGGCCTGGCTTTGCTCGGCCATCGCCGCCGCCGTGCCATGGCTCTTGCTGGCGGCCTCCGCCGCCTCGCCATGGATATGGTTAAGATCCTCCACCGTGAGGCCCACCATCTTCAAGCCCGACTCCATCCGCTGCCTGGCCTCTTGCATATGCAGGGCGGCGGTCCGGGTTTCATCGCGGATATCCTCGATCAGCGTGGTGATGTCCAGCGTCTCCTTGCCGGTGCGCTCGGCCAGTTTGCGCACTTCGTCCGCCACCACCGCGAAACCGCGCCCCATCTCGCCGGCGCGCGCCGCTTCAATGGCGGCGTTCAGCGCCAGCAGGTTGGTCTGATCGGCGATTTCCCGGATCGCCGTGATGATGGAGCGGATGTCTTCCGACTTTTGCTGCAAGGTCTCGATGCGGCTGCCGGCGTCGTCCAGCACCGCGGCGGTCTGACTGATGGCCGAGGCTGTGTCCTGCATCCGCTCGCGGCCGTCGGTGACGCTGCCCTGCATCTGCCGCGCCACCGTCAGCGACAGGCGGGTATTGTCCGATACCGACTCGATCCCGGCGGTCATCTGCTCCACCGCCGCCGCGATTTGGGCGGCGGACTCGCTTTGCGAAGTCGCAGCCTCCGACGCGCGTCGCGAGATGTCCAGCATGGCGCTGGCTGCGTCTACCACCTGATGCGCATTGTTTTTCACCTGGTTCAGCGTCTGGGCGAAGGCCTCCACCAGGTGGTCAAAAGCCTGCCCCATCCGTGCCACCTCGTCCGATCCGCGGATGCCGGCGCGCGGCCCCAGGTCCAGATCCCGGCTCATCGAAGTCATCATCCGTTCGAGCAAGCGCACCGGCCCATGCACGCTGCGATAGATTAGCCAGCCCATCGCGCCCAGCAGCAGGATCACCGCTCCCGAACCACCCAGAGTCAGCTCCAGATCGGTCCGCGCCTGCTCCACCTTGCGCGCCACCTGCTGCGACAGGTCCTGCAGCAGCTGGTCCTGCAAGGCCTTCAATGCCGCGATCCGCGCGGTGGCTGCCTGAAACCAGTCCGATGCCGTCACACCCGGCGCTTGTCCCAGCGGCTGTTGCAACAATTTGCCGCGCAACGCCAGCACCGCCTGGGTTTCCGCCCCCTGGTCCAGGGCCTCCATTTGGCTGCGCAGCGCCGCCGATGCCATCAACTTGAACTGTCCCTCGCAAGCCTGCTGCCGCGCCGCCAAGCCGGCCGCCTGGGTCAGGCTGGCCTGATTGAAGCCGGCGCCGCTCAGCACGCCGTTGACAAAACCGCGCTCGCGTCCGGCGAATTCCTTTTCGCATTGCAAGCTGAGCAACGCCGCCGTGCTGCGCAGCAAATCGCCATCGTCATTGGCCTGAGCCAGATGAGCGATCATGGCGATCAATCCGTCGATCCGCGCGGAATAAACGGCGAAAGCGTCCGCCGCCGCAATCGTCCGGTTGCCGGTCTGCTTGCGCAACCCCGGCACCGCCTCCAGCGCTCGCGCGGTCCCCGCCGCATCCGCGCCCAGCGCCGAACCTGCCAGGCTATCCGCCTGCAGGCGGAAACCTGCCACATCCTTGTCGCTTTGGGCCTGGGCCTGAATCAGCGCATCCGGCGGCGATGCCGCCTTGCCGCTCAGGAAGCCATTGGTCAGCCCCCGCTCGGTCTGCAGGTCGTGAATCAACTGGCTGGCGCTGCCGGCCAGGCTGATCAGCTGGTCCGATTGCCGCAACTCGTCCAGCGTGCGCAGCCTGCCCATGGCCAGCACCGCAGCCAGCAGGATCAGGACAAGGGAGAAGGGAATGATCAGCAGCAACAGTTTGCTGGCCAGCGACAGGCGCGACAACATGATTCAGCCTCCCAGGCGGATCGGACGTGAGGCTGGCGGCCGCAAGCGACGCGCCGGAAACATCCGATGACGACAATCCCGGCCGCCAACGCCAAGGTTTGGCGGACTGCCGCGCAAGCATGCCGAAAACACGGCCAAGACGAGCAAGCAAGCCGTAAACCGGCTCATCGGCCACAGCATCCCGCTCCGCCCCGTCCTGCAGTTGAAATCAGACGGATGACGGCATGCTCCACCCCCATGGGCGGACGATAAAACAATGATCCGCATCAGTACTATTACTAGTACATCCGTGCAAAAAACGCCCGGAAACCGGGCGTTTTTCAAAGGGGGACGGACTGAGGCGGCAAGCGCTTATCGGCAATGCCGGCGGCGATGCCTGTGCTTGCAGCGATAAGCGCGCCTATCGCTGGCTGCTTCGCGCCGGTCGGACTTGCCATAACCATTGCCGATGGCAGCGCCGGCGCCGCCGCCGAGCGCACCGCCGATGATCGCGCCATCGCGGCCTCCTACCGAATGGCCAATCGCCGCGCCAGCCGCACCGCCCAGCGCGCCTCCGACGATGGTATTAGTGGTGGTATCCGCAAGGGCGGCCCCAGCAGACAGCGCCAGCCCGATGGCAAACATCAGAATGCTCGACTTCATTTCGTACACTCGCCTGAAAGTTGAAGCCAGAGCATAAAGGCTGCCCCGCCAGTTCGTCTGTATCTAAATGTTAGCGATTATTCACATTTATTTACATGGCACCATCCACCCCGGCATCGGCTATTGCTGCAGATAGTCGAATGCCACCGATCCCAGATCCAGCGTCAGGTCGCAAATGAAATGATGCGCCGACAGCACCTCCAGCACCGGCAACTGCGCCACCGGCGCCAATGCGTGCGGATGTAGCTCCAGCGCGCCGGGAGAGCTCCATGCGCCCTTGATGGTGACATCGCTGGTGTAATAACGCACCAGCTCGCAGATCCGCGGCGTGCCATCCACATGGGGAATGATCTTCAATAGGAAATTGGGCTCTGCCATGCTGGTTTGCAATGCCGCATGATCCAGCGTCTCATACTTGTAGCCCATGGTGCCGGTGGCGATGCGCAGCGGCCCGAAATCCAGGCTGCCGATCAAGGTGTCGCGCTGCACCTCCAGCCGCGGCTTGCCGGCCTTCTTCGGAAACCCCCACAGCTCCCTCCCGCCGGCAATCGGCGGCAAATCATCCAGGTACATCGAATGGACATAGCTGCCACGCGTGCCATGGAAGGTCACTGGAATCACCTGGCCGCTCTCGGAGTAGTCGCCGAAACCAGTCGAATCGGGCATGCGGATGAACTCATACTTCACGATCGCCCCATCCGCCTGCAGCGGCTCCGGCAATATCGCCTGGATGGCTTCGGGATCGGTACGATAGGTAATGACCATATATTCCCGATCGCAGAAGCGGTAAGGCCCCGGCGGAAAGGCCGGGCTGGTCAAGGGCATGGCAAAGGCACGACGACGCACTTCTTCCGGCTTCATAGAGAAAACTCCTTGAAAAACACGAAGAATGACAACATGCAACGACAAATTACTGATTTATATTGAGCTGACTCAACATATTCCAGATGGAAATCCGGCTCAATACGCAGAATTGCCAGACGGATATGCCGCTTTGCCGCAGTTATTCCGTTCGCAAAGCGGCAATGAAGAGCATGAAAGGAAAATTGACGCAGCCGACGTCGCCGCCCATCATAACGGATGCATTGCCAACCATTGGACATGCCCAATAGCCGAGCACACAGGACCGCATATGAACGCCGCCAAAAAAATCCGCCGCTTCATCGAAGAAGGCCATGACCCGCAGCAGATGCAGGTACTGAAGGAATTGGCCTCCTCGCTGGAGATGGGCCGCTCTTTCGATCTGAGCCAACTGTACGACATCGACATGCGCTACTTTGATGTCGCCATAGACCTGCTGAAAGACTGGCGCTTCGACCACCACATCAGCTCGCGCAGCAAGCTGCTGGAGCAACTGCTGACCGAAATCGCCCCTGCGCAGCAAGCCTCGCCCGAAGCGGACGGCAACGGAAAAAGCGGCCGCGGCAAAGACAAGAGCAAAGGCTAGGCCAAAGGCTGCATCACGGTCTTCCAGGACTGTTGGGCAGCGCTTTCCAGCCCAAGTTCCAGTAAAACCATCACCTGCCAGGCCTCTCGCGCCGCCACCGGATTGGCGGCGCCATCCAGGATCGCATCGCGCACTCCGGCATAGTAGCGGGTGTAATCTCCAGTCTCTCCGGGATACTCCACCGGCTCGCTTCCGGCGAGCAGCAAGCGTCCGGACGTGGCATCCCGCCCCCATTCCGCCTGACCTGGCCGGCCACCGGCCTTCAACGCGTCTTCCTGCGGATCCAGTCCGTATTTGGTGAAGCTGCCGCCGGTGCCGTGAATCGCGAAACGCGGGCCGGCATCCGCCACCAAAGCGCTGGCATGCAGAATCACCCGCTTGTCGGCATAGCGCAATTGGGCATGAAACCAATCGTCGGCTTGCGCGCCGTCGCGCAATGCCGCTCGCTCCAGCATCATGGCCAGCGGGGCGCCAAAAAGTCGCAGCGCCTGATCCAGCAAATGCGGCCCCAGGTCATACCACAAGCCGGCGCCAGCCTGGGCCGACTCGCGCCAACGTTCGCGTACCTGGGGCCGGTAGCGGTCGAAATGCGACTCGAAATGCGTCACCCGTCCCAACGCGCCCTCCGCCAACAACTTTTGCACCGTGAGGAAATCGGCATCCCAACGGCGATTATGAAACACCGACAGCAGCAAGCCGGCTTGCTCGGCCTGCGCAGCCAACTGACCCGCCTCATCCGCCCGCACGGTGAACGGCTTGTCCACCACAACATGTTTGCCGGCCAACAGCGCCGCCCGAGCCAATGGAAAATGACTGTCGTTTGGCGTGGCGATCACGACCAGATCCACATCCGAGCCGGTCAACAGCTCCTCCGGCGATGGAAAAACCCGAACCTCCGACAAGGCGCTCCGGACCAGTTCAGGCCTGCTCGAGGCCACTGCCATCAACTTGACGCCAGGTGTCGCGACCAGCAGTGGCGCATGAAATGTCGCCCCCGCATAGCCAAAGCCCAGCAGCCCCACTCTCAATAATCGATCAAACATCATCGTCTCCCATGACAAACCATCATGATACGACTACCGACTGAAACGCAAAAACCCCATGGAATCGGTCCATGGGGTTTCAACAAACTCATCCGGCGCGCCAAACGCAAAAACCCCAGCTCATTGAGCTGGGGTTCCGCTATCGGGCGTCTGGCGGTGTCCTACTTTCACATGGCGAATGCCACACTATCATCGGCGCTAAGGCGTTTCACGGTCCTGTTCGGGATGGGAAGGCGTGGGACCACCTCGCTATGGCCACCAGACATAAACTGGTACAAACTCAAGAAGCCTGAACTCGTCTCTCAACGCGTTCTGAATATTTTTTCGGGTACTCAATTGTGTCGCACTCACACTCCATCTTCGTCACTCAGTTTCCCAAGCCACTCAAATGATAGGATCAAGCCTCACGAGCAATTAGTATCGGTTAGCTTCACGCCTCACAGCGCTTCCACACCCGACCTATCAACGTCCTGGTCTCGAACGACTCTTCAGGGAGGTCTAGCCTCCAGGGAAGTCTCATCTTCAGGCGAGTTTCCCGCTTAGATGCTTTCAGCGGTTATCTCTTCCGAACTTAGCTACCCGGCGATGCCACTGGCGTGACAACCGGTACACCAGAGGTTCGTCCACTCCGGTCCTCTCGTACTAGGAGCAGCCCCCGTCAAACTTCCAACGCCCACTGCAGATAGGGACCAAACTGTCTCACGACGTTTTGAACCCAGCTCACGTACCACTTTAAATGGCGAACAGCCATACCCTTGGGACCGGCTACAGCCCCAGGATGTGATGAGCCGACATCGAGGTGCCAAACACCGCCGTCGATGTGAACTCTTGGGCGGTATCAGCCTGTTATCCCCGGAGTACCTTTTATCCGTTGAGCGATGGCCCTTCCATACAGAACCACCGGATCACTATGTCCTGCTTTCGCACCTGCTCGACTTGTCGGTCTCGCAGTTAAGCTACCTTTTGCCATTGCACTATCAGCACGATTTCCGACCGTACCTAGGTAACCTTCGAACTCCTCCGTTACACTTTGGGAGGAGACCGCCCCAGTCAAACTGCCTACCATGCACTGTCCCCAATCCGGATCACGGACCAAGGTTAGAACCTCAAAGGGGTCAGGGTGGTATTTCAAGGTTGGCTCCACCTGAACTAGCGTCCAGGCTTCATAGCCTCCCACCTATCCTACACAAACCACTTCAAAGTCCAATGCAAAGCTACAGTAAAGGTTCACGGGGTCTTTCCGTCTAGCAGCGGGTAGATTGCATCTTCACAAACACTTCAACTTCGCTGAGTCTCAGGAGGAGACAGTGTGGCCATCGTTACGCCATTCGTGCGGGTCGGAACTTACCCGACAAGGAATTTCGCTACCTTAGGACCGTTATAGTTACGGCCGCCGTTTACCGGGGCTTCGATCAAGAGCTTGCACCCCATCACTTAACCTTCCGGCACCGGGCAGGCGTCACACCGTATACGTCCACTTTCGTGTTGGCACAGTGCTGTGTTTTTGTTAAACAGTCGCAGCCACCGATTCTCTGCGACCTGTCATAGCTTCAGACGCGAAGTCTTACACCACAACAGGCATACCTTCTCCCGAAGTTACGGTATCAATTTGCCGAGTTCCTTCTCCTGAGTTCTCTCAAGCGCCTTAGAATTCTCATCCTGCCCACCTGTGTCGGTTTGCGGTACGGTTCTTGTGTAGCTGAAGCTTAGTGGCTTTTCCTGGAAGCGTGGTATCAGTCACTTCAGGTCCGTAGACCCTCGTTATCACGTCTCGGTGTTAAAGAAGAGCGGATTTGCCTACTCTTCACACCTACCGGCTTGAACAGACTATTCCAACAGTCTGCTGACCTAACCTTCTCCGTCCCCACATCGCACTACACAAAAGTACGGGAATTTTAACCCGTTTCCCATCGACTACGCTTTTCAGCCTCGCCTTAGGGGCCGACTCACCCTACGCCGATGAACGTTGCGTAGGAAACCTTGGGCTTTCGGCGAGCGGGCTTTTCACCCGCTTTATCGCTACTCATGTCAGCATTCGCACTTCTGATATCTCCAGCATGCCTCTCGACACACCTTCACAGACCTACAGAACGCTCCCCTACCACGGACACATTTGACTGTGCCCATCCGCAGCTTCGGTTATCAGTTTGAGCCCCGTTACATCTTCCGCGCAGGACGACTCGACCAGTGAGCTATTACGCTTTCTTTAAATGATGGCTGCTTCTAAGCCAACATCCTGGCTGTCTATGCCTTCCCACTTCGTTTACCACTTAACTGATCATTTGGGACCTTAGCTGGCGGTCTGGGTTGTTTCCCTCTTGACAATGGACGTTAGCACCCACTGTCTGTCTCCCATGCTGGCACTTTCCGGTATTCAGAGTTTGCCATGGTTTGGTAAATCGCAATGACCCCCTAGCCATAACAGTGCTTTACCCCCGGAAGTGATACATGAGGCACTACCTAAATAGTTTTCGGGGAGAACCAGCTATCTCCGAGTTTGTTTAGCCTTTCACCCCTATCCACAGCTCATCCCCTAGTTTTGCAACACTAGTGGGTTCGGACCTCCAGTGCGTGTTACCGCACCTTCATCCTGGCCATGGATAGATCACTCGGTTTCGGGTCTACACCCAGCGACTGATTCGCCCTATTCGGACTCGGTTTCCCTACGCCTCCCCTATTCGGTTAAGCTTGCCACTGAATGTAAGTCGCTGACCCATTATACAAAAGGTACGCAGTCACGGAACAAGTCCGCTCCCACTGTTTGTATGCATCCGGTTTCAGGTTCTATTTCACTCCCCTCCCGGGGTTCTTTTCGCCTTTCCCTCACGGTACTGGTTCACTATCGGTCGATCACGAGTATTTAGCCTTGGAGGATGGTCCCCCCATCTTCAAACAGGATTTCGCGTGTCCCGCCCTACTTTTCGTATGCTTAGTACCAAGAATGCGTTTTCGTGTACGGGGCTATCACCCACTACGGCGGTCCTTTCCATGAACCTTCCACTAACTCAATCTCTATCACATACAGGCTGTTCCGCGTTCGCTCGCCACTACTTACGGAATCTCGGTTGATTTCTTTTCCTTCAGCTACTTAGATGTTTCAGTTCGCTGAGTTCGCTTCCTCGTGCCTATGTATTCAGCACGGGATGACCCCTAAGGGCCGGGTTTCCCCATTCGGATATCGTGGGATCAAAGCTCTATTGCCAGCTCCCCCACGCTTTTCGCAGGCTTACACGTCCTTCATCGCCTGTGATCGCCAAGGCATCCACCAGATGCACTTAGTCGCTTGACCCTATCATTTCAGTAACCTACGTCACTTCATGACAGAGCGTGTTTGCGCGACGACTGCACCGCCCCTTTTGATATGGCGACGCAGCCTTAGATACAATCAAATACCCAAGATGACGATTTGTCCGCGTACAGAATTAACTCTACGCTTTCATTTCGCCGTCTTATATATTCGGCTTCTTCAGTTTGTTAAAGATCGGGCGTTAAAATTACAACGCAAACAGAACCAAACTCTTCCGAGTTCGCTTGTGTTTGAGTTGTGGTGGAGGATGACGGGATCGAACCGACGACCCCCTGCTTGCAAAGCAGGTGCTCTCCCAACTGAGCTAATCCCCCTCTAAATCCGAAATACCGCGTTGCTCAGTCGCTCGTGTGCATCCGCACACGTCGCTTCTTCGCGCCTTGTCTTTCGGCTTTATCTCCGGGTGCCAGTTCAGATCACCCAGATACATACTGGTGGGTCTGGTAGGACTCGAACCTACGACCCCTGCGTTATCAACACAGTGCTCTAACCAGCTGAGCTACAAACCCAGTTGACTCGACGGCTTCCGCCGCCATGCCCTTAACTTGAATAACCGATAGGCTGTAAGTACTTGACGATCGCCTTCTCTAGAAAGGAGGTGATCCAGCCGCAGGTTCCCCTACGGCTACCTTGTTACGACTTCACCCCAGTCATGAATCCCACCGTGGTAAGCGGCCTCCTTGCGGTTAGCCTACCCACTTCTGGTGAAACTCACTCCCATGGTGTGACGGGCGGTGTGTACAAGACCCGGGAACGTATTCACCGCAGCATGCTGATCTGCGATTACTAGCGATTCCGACTTCACGCACTCGAGTTGCAGAGTGCGATCCGGACTACGATCGGTTTTATGAGATTGGCACCACCTCGCGGCTTAGCGACCCTCTGTACCGACCATTGTATGACGTGTGAAGCCCTGCTCATAAGGGCCATGAGGACTTGACGTCATCCCCACCTTCCTCCGGTTTGTCACCGGCAGTCTCATTAGAGTGCCCAACTTAATGATGGCAACTAATGACAAGGGTTGCGCTCGTTGCGGGACTTAACCCAACATCTCACGACACGAGCTGACGACAGCCATGCAGCACCTGTGTTACGGCTCCCTTTCGGGCACCAAGCCATCTCTGGCAAGTTCCGTACATGTCAAGAGCAGGTAAGGTTTTTCGCGTTGCATCGAATTAATCCACATCATCCACCGCTTGTGCGGGTCCCCGTCAATTCCTTTGAGTTTTAACCTTGCGGCCGTACTCCCCAGGCGGTCAATTTCACGCGTTAGCTACGCTACCAAGGATTCAAACCCCCAACAGCTAATTGACATCGTTTAGGGCGTGGACTACCAGGGTATCTAATCCTGTTTGCTCCCCACGCTTTCGTGCATGAGCGTCAGTGTCATCCCAGGGGGCTGCCTTCGCCATCGGTATTCCTCCGCATCTCTACGCATTTCACTGCTACACGCGGAATTCTACCCCCCTCTGACGCACTCTAGTCTTGCAGTCTCCAATGCCGTTCCCAGGTTGAGCCCGGGGCTTTCACATCAGACTTGCAAAACCGCCTGCGCACGCTTTACGCCCAGTAATTCCGATTAACGCTTGCACCCTACGTATTACCGCGGCTGCTGGCACGTAGTTAGCCGGTGCTTATTCTTCCGGTACTGTCATCCCCGCCAGGTATTAACCAGCGGGATTTCCTCCCGAACAAAAGTCCTTTACAACCCGAAGGCCTTCTTCAGACACGCGGCATGGCTGGATCAGGCTTGCGCCCATTGTCCAAAATTCCCCACTGCTGCCTCCCGTAGGAGTCTGGGCCGTGTCTCAGTCCCAGTGTGGCGGATCATCCTCTCAGACCCGCTACTGATCGTCGCCTTGGTGAGCTCTTACCTCACCAACTAGCTAATCAGACATCGGCTGCTCGTATAACGTGAGGCCTTACGGTCCCCCACTTTCCCCCTCAGGGCGTATGCGGTATTAATCCGGCTTTCGCCGAGCTATCCCCCATTACACGGTACATTCCGATGCGTTACTCACCCGTTCGCCACTCGTCAGCGGAGCAAGCTCCCTGTTACCGTTCGACTTGCATGTGTAAAGCATGCCGCCAGCGTTCAATCTGAGCCAGGATCAAACTCTTCAGTTCAATCTCATAGCAAATTTTCTGGCACGCAAGTTCAAAGAAATAAAACAAGTATTTCTTGTCTCTTGCAGTGCAAGTTTTTGGCTTTCGCCAAGCACTTACACCTATCGGTTATTCGTTCTGTTAAAGAGCAGTGCCGGCCGCTTCGAACACCGCCGGAACCTGTTTCGTTCGGCTTGTTTCGTTCGCTGCGTCAGCTGAGGAGGCGAACTATACCGCCGCGCCCTATCCTCGTCAACACCTTTTGCCGGATGAAATGCAAAAAACCGGCACCCACCCACCCAAGTCATTGATGTGCAATGAAACTGGGCTGGAAAGAATTTTCAATCCATGTTCATCTCATCATCAAACGCACGACAAAGCCACCCTCCTCTCCAAAAAAAGCCGGCCCGAACATCACGCTCAGGCCGGCTTTCTTATACCTTTAATATAGATATGATCTGACTACTCCTCGCTCCCGCCCTTGTTGGCGTTTCTGGGATTCCGCCGCTTGCGCGCAACGGGCTGAGCATCATCGGCAGGCGTTGCCGGCTGACGGCGCTGACCTTGCGGAGTTGACGCCGGGGCAATCGGCTCCGAAACCGCCGGCTTGGCGCGGCTGCGCGTCCGCCCTCTGGGTGCGTTAGGCAGCCCTGCCGGCTTGCCTTCCGGCGCCACCACATCCTGCGCAGTGTTTTCCGCAACAGGCGGTTTGGCCGCCACTTGAGGTTTGGCCGCCACTTGAGGCTTGGCTGTCGCTTGAGGCTTGGCTGTCGCTTGAGGCTTGGCTGTCGCTTGAGGCTTGGCTGTCGCTTGAGGCTTGGCTGTCGCTTGAGGCTTGGCTGTCGCTTGAGGCTTGGCTGTCGCTTGAGGCTTGGCCACCTGACGACTCGCCTCGACTTGAGGCTGAGTCCGCAACTGGGGCTTGGCCTCGCGTCCGGATCTTGCAGTTGATCGCGATCGACTGTCACGGTGGGCCGGCTTGGCGGGAGCGGACTGTGCTTCCCCTCCTTCCGCCACAGGAGACGACTCCTTAACCAGGGCAAAATCGACCTGCGCGCTTTCAAGATTGGCGCTCATCACCTTGACCGTCAGCGGATCGCCCAGGCGGTACTGCATACCGCTCTTCTCACCGACAATCGCCTGGATATCCTTCTTGAAGTGGAAGTAGTCCTTGCCCAGCTCGGAAATATGCACCAACCCCTCGGCATAGACGTCATCCAGCAGCACGAACACGCCAAAGCTGGTGACCGCGCTGATCTTGCCGTGGAAGATCTCGCCGACCTTGTCGCGCATATAGTAGGTTTTCAGCCAGGACTCCACGTCGCGGCTGGCGTCGTCGGCGCGCCGCTCGGCCATCGAGCAATGCACGCCCAAAGCCGACCATTTGCCCGGCTTGTATTTTTCGCTCTTCAGCACCGCCTTGATCGCCCGATGCACCAGCAGATCGGGGTAACGACGGATCGGCGAAGTGAAGTGGGTATAAGCCTCGTAAGCCAGGCCGAAGTGGCCGTTGTTGTCCGGCGTATAGACCGCTTGCTGCATCGAGCGCAGCAGCATGGTCTGCAGCACCGGCGCGTCGGGACGGCCATGGATCTGTTCCGCCAGCTTGGCGTAGTCCTTCGCGCTGGGCTTGTCTTCGCCACTCAGGGTCAGGCCGACCAGGCGCAGATAGGTGCGCAGGTTTTCCAGTTTCTCCGGCGTCGGCCCCTCATGCACGCGGTACAACGCCTTATGGCCGCTCTTCAGCAGGAAATCGGCCGAGCAGACGTTGGCCGCCAGCATGCATTCCTCAATCAACCGGTGCGCATCGTTGCGCACCACCGGCACGATGCGGTCGATCTTGCCGTTGTCGTTGAAGATCATCTGGGTTTCGGTGGAGTCGAACTCGATGGCGCCGCGCTTGCCGCGCGCAGCCAACAGCACCTTGAACAGCGCGTACAAAGCCTTGATATCCGGCAGCATCGGATGGTCGCTGCCGTTCTGCAGCCAGTCCCATACTTGGTTGTATGTCAGCCTGGCCTTGGACTGCATCACCGCCGGATAGAACTGGTACTTCTTCACTTCGCCCTTGCTGTTGATCTGCATGTCACAGACCACGCACATCCGCTCCACATCCGGATTGAGCGAACAGATGCCGTTGGACAGCGCCTCCGGCAGCATCGGAATGACCCGGCGCGGGAAATAGACCGAAGTGCCGCGGTTGAGCGCCTCCTGGTCGAGCGCGTCGCCCGGCTGCACATAGAAGCTGACGTCAGCGATGGCCACCACCAAGCGGAAGCCCTTGCCTTGCTTCTGCGCATACACCGCGTCGTCGAAATCGCGCGCGGTTTCGCCATCGATGGTAACCAATGGCAGATCGCGCAGATCGACTCGGTCCTTGGCCCAGTCTTTTTTACGCACCTTCCTCGGCGTGTCCTTGGCCTGGACCAGCGCTTCGTCCGGGAAGCGGTGCGGCAGATCGTGCTTGCGCAACGCGATCTCGATCTCCATCCCGGGATCGGCGTAATTGCCCAGCACCTCGCTCACCTGGCCTATCGGCTGGCGGAAGGCGTCCGGCTGCTGCAGGATTTCCACCATCACCACCTGACCGTCCTTGGCGCCGGCTTCGCCGCCCGGCTCGATCAGGATGTCGTGATTGATGCGCTTGTCTTCCGGACGCACCACCCACACGCCGCGCTCGCGCTGGATGCGGCCCACCAGACGGCTGACCGCGTGCTCCAGCACCTCGACGATCTTCCCTTCCTGCCGGCCACGCCGGTCCACGCCCGACGGCCGCACCATGACTCGGTCGCCATGCATAACCTTCTTCATCTCGCGCTCGGGCAGGAAGATATCGCTGCCACTACCCTCGCCTTCGTCAGGCACGGCAAAACCAAAACCGTCGCGGTGGCCAGAAACCTTGCAACGGACCAGGTCTAGCTTCTGGGCGACGCAAACCGCGCCCTTGCGGTTGATGATGACTTCACCGTCGCGCTCCATTGCACGCAGACGGCGCTCGAAATAAATGATCTCATCTTGATGAATCGACAACATTTGCGCCAATTCATCCGGAAACAGCGGAACCCCTTGCTCGGCGAGAATTTGCATGACGAATTCACGGCTAGGCAAGGGATTGGAATATTTAAGTTTTTCCCGTTCCAGAAAAGGATCCTGGTCTCTCAGGGAAAGTTTTTTTTGTTTTTTTTGCGGTTGAGCCATTGACACCCTCAATATTATGTCTATAATTCGCATCTCGTTGCAGCTATGCAACAGATGATACAGTAAAGCGAAGCCCAGGTGGCGGAATTGGTAGACGCACTAGGTTCAGGTCCTAGCGCCCGCAAGGGTGTGGAAGTTCGAGTCTTCTCTTGGGCACCATCTTACTATTGTAAGCGCGTTGCTTTGCTGGCATCATAAAAATCTGGTTGGCCCAGGTGGCGGAATTGGTAGACGCACTAGGTTCAGGTCCTAGCGCCCGCAAGGGTGTGGAAGTTCGAGTCTTCTCTTGGGCACCAAACAGGTTTTAAAGTTTCAAGGCTGGTACCTTGGTATCGGCTGGCAGTATCTTTGTTGCCCAGGTGGCGGAATTGGTAGACGCACTAGGTTCAGGTCCTAGCGCCCGCAAGGGTGTGGAAGTTCGAGTCTTCTCTTGGGCACCAACACAATTCATTAAGGTTAGTACAACTGCTACTGGCCGGCTGTAGACAATTTGCTTTGCCCAGGTGGCGGAATTGGTAGACGCACTAGGTTCAGGTCCTAGCGCCCGCAAGGGTGTGGAAGTTCGAGTCTTCTCTTGGGCACCAAATAAAAAAGCCGCTGATCTCTGATCAGCGGCTTTTTTGCGTCCATTCTCATCAAGAAAAAAGCCGGCTCAGGCCAGCCTTCCGATCTTGCCTACTTCCCCTCACCGCCCTCATGGCCGGCCGACACCTGCTGGCCGGCATCGCGTTCCAACCGCAGGAACAGCAGGCTGGACAAAGCCGTCAGGCTGCCCATGAACAGGAAGGCATCGCCGAAATCGCCGGCCATCAGCTGCTGATGGCCTTGCAGCCAGGACGCGGCCTGCAAGGCAAATGCCCCCACCGTCACCCCCATCCCAGCCGCCAGTTGCTGCGCCACGCTGGACAGGCTAGTGGCATGGCTCAGCCTATCCTTGTCGACATCGGCGAAGGTAATGGCGTTGAGGCTGGTGAATTGCAGCGAACGCAGGCAACCGCCCAGAACAAACACCATCAGCAATATCCAATGCGACGTGTCCGCCTTGAACAGCGCATACACCGCCACCGAACACCCTGCCAGGATACTGTTGAGCACCAGCACGCGGCGGAAGCCGAAACGCTGCAGCACCCTGGCCACCACCGTCTTCATGCCTATCGCCCCCATCGCCGTGGAACAGGTCAGCAGGCCGGATTCAAATGGCGAAAAGCCGAAGCCTAATTGCAACATCAGCGGCAGCAGGAAGGGAATGGTGCCGATGCCCACCCGGAACATGAAGCCGCCCACCACGCCAGCATTGAAAGTGGACAAACGCAACAGGGACAAATCCAGTAGCGGATGCTGCTGGCGGCGGTAATGCCAGAGATAGGCCAGCAACAACACCGCGCCCAATCCGGTGAGCCAGACGGAGGCAGTGGCCGACAGCATGTGCTTGCCCTCCGAGGCCAACCCCAGCATCAGCATCGACAAGCCGGCCCCGGTCAAAGCGAAGCCGGACACGTCCAGCCTGGGCACATCGTCCTCTTTCAGATTGGCGATGAATCGCCCGGCCAAAACCAACCCCAGCAGGCCAATCGGGATATTGATCAGGAAAATCCAGCGCCAGTGGAAATAGGTGCTGATGAAGCCGCCCAGCGGCGGGCCGATCACTGGCCCCAGCAGCGCCGGCACGGTGAGATAGCTGAGCGCCCGCACCAGATCCGCCTTGTCTATGGTGCGCAGAATCACCAGCCGGCCGACCGGCACCATCATCGCGCCGCCTATGCCCTGCAGGAAGCGCGCCGCCACGAAGCCATGCAGGGTGCTGGTCACCGCGCACAGCAGCGAGCCCAGCATGAACACCACGATGGCCGAACGGAAAATGCGGCGCGCGCCGAAACGGTCGGCCATCCAGCCGCTGACCGGGATGAACACTGCCAGGCTGACTAGATAGGACGTCAACGCCAGCTTCAGCGAGATGGGATCGACAGCCAGATCCTGGGCGATGGCCGGCAAGGAGGTAGAGATGACGGTGGCGTCCATGTTTTCCATGAACAGGGCGGTGGCGACAATCAACGGCGTCAGCATGCCGGGAGCGATTTTCAACTGCATGACGGGGAACTGATGATGGCGGGGCATGCAGTTTACCACTGGCCATCGCCAGCCGCCGAGCCGAACCGTACTGACAGAAAACGAAAAGCCACCCGGTCTGCCGGGTGGCTGACGAATATTCTGCCGATCTTATTTATTGCCGAACGACAAGGCGGTGGTGAAGTCGCCCATAGGCTGGCCGCCGTTCTTCACCAGCGAAGCATCGCGGGCCGCCACGCCCGGCAGCGATTTCAAGCCGAAGCGCCGGGTCAGGAAGCGCAGGATAGAGCCGGTATCGTACTGGGTGTGATCGACATAGCCCCTCTTGGCGAACGGCGAGATCAGGATCGCAGGAATGCGGGTGCCCGGCCCCCAGCGATCGCCCTTCGGCACTTGCGCATGATCGTAGAAACCGCCGTTTTCGTCATAGGTGACCACCACCATCATGTTCTTCCATTGCGGACTCTGCTGCAGCTTGGCGACCACCGCTGCGATGTGGGCGTCGCCATCGGCCACGCTGGCATAGCCGGAGTGCTGGTTGAGATTGCCCTGCGGCTTGTAGAACGCCACCTGCGGCAATTTTCCGGCCGCGGCATCCGCTAGGAAGCTCTGGTCGAAATCTTTCAAATGCGCGCTGCGGTAGCCTGCCTGCGCCACCGGATCAAAAGAGGCAAAGTAGTTGAAGGGCTGATGATGAGCTTGGAAGTTGGGCTGGCTGCCATTATAAATGTTGCCGCGATCGGACAGCGACGCCGCCCAGCCGCCGGCGTACCAGGCCCAACTGATCTGCCTGGCATCCAGACGGTCGGCGATGGTCGCCTGGCTCTGGGCCGGCAGCGTGGTGGCCTTGCTCGGGTCGGCATACTGCGGCTTGTCGGCCGTGGGCGCGTTGCCGCTGGGCTGAAACGGCGGCTGCATGGTATTCACCGCGTAATACTTGCCTGCGCCGTCCTTCGGCGTCAGGTTGCCGTCGTTCAGATACTTGGCCGTGCCGGAAAGCACCGACGCCGGGGTATTGACGGCCGGCGTCAGCCGGATGAAGTTGCCCTTGGCGTCGGTGTCGATCGCGGAGATGCTGCCCTTGGCCGGCGAGGTGTCGGCATTCGGATATTCCGGCGCGCAGCCGCAGATCAGGTATTGGTGATTGAGGAAGGAGCCGCCGAAAGCGCCCATGAAGAAGTTGTCCGCCAGCGTGTACTGCTGGGCCAGATTCCACATCGACATCTTGCTGCCGTCGTAGTAGCCCATGGTCAGGCCGCCGGCATCGGTGTAGGCGGCGAACTTGTCGTTGGCGCCGCCGTCGATCTGCATCTGGTTGTTATAGAAGCGATGCACCAGATCGCGCGTCACCACCGATTGCGGAACCACCACGCCGGTGCCGTTCAGGCCATTGGCGTCATCGATCTGGAACGGCTTGTTGGCGAAATTCATGGTCTGCGCCTGGTTCAGCGTCACCGTCTGGCCGGCGGCGGTCAGGCCGCCCCAGGTCGGCGGCAGGACCGGCAGCGCCGAATTGTCGAAGTCCTTCTGCGGCACATACTGGCCTCGGGACGCCGGATTCACGCCCGGAATGCCGTTGGCGCCGGGAAACAGCCCGTACAGGTTGTCGAAGCCGCGGTTCTCCGCGTAGATCACCACCACGTTCTTGATATCGCTCAGCGCCATGCGCTTGTGCAGGCTGGTCTTGATGTCGCCGCTCATGCCGGCTTCCTTCACCGCGTCGGCGATCGCGTCGATGTTCTGGTTGATCGCCGCTTTCAGCGTGGCTTTGATGTCCGGATCGGTTTCCTTGTTGTGATCGGCCATCACCTTGTCGGCCGGCACGCCCAGGCGGTCCGCCACCGCGTTGCGCGCGGCGTTCAGGTCGCCGCCGTTATTGTCCATCAGGTCGGCCACTTCAGTGGTGAGCGAGCTGACCACCACATTGCCGCTGCCAGCCGGGGCGCGGAATACCAGCGGCTGGGTCACGGCTGCGGCGGTATTGGTATCGGGGTCGTAACGGGTGGCGTCGACGCCCACCTCCACCACCACCCCGCCGCTGCCAATCAATTTGAATGCGCCGTCATTATCGGTATACGTGCTCGGCTCGCCCGCATCGCAATGGCCATTGCCGTTCACATCCAGGCAGACCTTGGCATGGCGGAAATAGCTGCCGGTGACGACGCCGCTGGTGGCATTGGCGGAAGAGGAAGAACTGCCACAGGCACTCAACACGGCGGCGCTGATCAGCGTCAGCGCCAAGCTACAGGTCAGGCGGTTCATTGCGCATTTCCTAGAAATGGAGGGAAGCGCGGATTATCACCATGGAATGTTACACTCCATTTACATTCTGTTAATTTTTTTCAAGGCATGCTGGGTATAAATCCCGTCGCCATTTTTCATATTTCTGTCATTTTCGTGCATTACAGTCGCCGCCAACTCACTTCCCTTGTCCATGCCATGCACGTTGCCACCCCTTGGGTTTTGACCCTCAGTCTGATCGCCGCCGGCACCCTGGCGATCGCCGCCACCGCCTCCCACGCGGCAAGCCCCGGCAAACCCGCCTACAGCGACGCCAGCTATGCGCCCGGCGCCCATCCCCCCTCCGCCAGGCAGCTGGAGGCGCTGGGCCGGCAATTGTTCTTCGACCGCTCGCTATCCGCCTCCGGCCAGATGTCCTGCGCCACCTGCCACAGCCCGGCCCATGCCTATGGCCCGCCCAATGGACTGGCGGTTCAACTGGGCGGCAAGGACGGTAAACAGCCGGGGACGCGCACCGTGCCATCCCTGCGCTATCTGCAGAACGTGCCGCCCTTCAGCGAGCACTTCCATGACAACGACGGCAACGACAGTGAAGACGCCGGCCCCACCGGCGGCTTCACCTGGGATGGCCGCGCCGACTATACCCACAATCAGGCGGCGTTGCCGCTGCTGGCCGCCAACGAAATGGCCAACGGCAGTCCGGAAGAAGTCGCGAGGAAACTACAGGCCTCCGCCCATGCGCCCGCATTCCGGCAGCTGTTCGGCCAGGACATCTTCCAACAGCCCAAACAGACTTTCGACAAGGCGGTGCTGGCGCTGGAGGTGTTCCAGCAAAATCCTCAGGAGTTCTACCCCTACGACAGCAAATACGATTTCTACCTGCGCGGACAGGTCAAGCTGTCCGCCCAGGAAATGCGCGGCCTGAAAATCTTCAACGATCCGGACAAGGGCAACTGCGCCTCCTGCCACCTCAGCCAGCGCAGCGAAAGCGGAGCCTTCCCCTTCTTCAGCGACTACGGCCACATCGCCGTCGGCGCGCCGCGCAATCCGGCCATCGCCGCCAACAGCAATAGCCGTTACTACGACCTGGGCCTGTGCGGCCCCTACCGCACCGACTTCAAGACCCGCGACGATTACTGCGGCCTGTTCCGCACGCCCGGCCTGCGCAATGTCGCCACCCGCAAGGTGTTCTTCCATAACGGCGCCTTCCACGACCTGCGCCAGGTGCTGCGCTTCTACGCCGAACGCGACGTGAAGCCGGAAAAATGGTATCCGAAGGGCAAGGATGGCAAGACGGCCAAGTTCGACGATCTGCCGGCGCGCTACCAGGGCAACGTCAACATGGAAGCGCCGTTTGGCGGCAAGCCCGGCGGCAAACCAGCCTTCAACGAGCGCGACATCGTCGACATGCTGGTCTTCCTGAAAACGCTGAACGATGGCTACAAGCCGGGACGACGCGGCTGAGGCCAGCGCCCGTCCGGCATCGCCATTAGAGGCCGGGCGGCAAGCTGCGGATTCAATCCATGATGTGCGTATATCGTTCACATGAAATCCTTCGGGAGGCCCCATGCAAGTGCAGCGCATCGTCGCCAATATCGCCGCCGCGGACCCGGAACGCGCTGACGCGTTCTACCGTGGCATCCTGGGCCTGAACGTCGTCATGGACCATGGCTGGATTCGCACCTACGCAGCCGCTGCCTCAATGCAGGCGCAGCTCAGCTTGGCCAGCGAAGGCGGCTCCGGCGCGCCGGTGCCGGAGCTGTCGGTCGAGGTGATCTGGAGCAGGCTTTGACGCGGGTCCTTCAGGCCGGCATCGCCGTCGAATACGGTCCCACCAGCGAACCGTGGGGCGTGCGGCGCTTCTTCGTCCGCGATCCGCTGGAAAAACTCGTCAACATCCTGCAGCACGAATAGCGCCGTCGGCAAGCCATGCCAGATGACGCAGGCTGACAAAAAAAGCCCACCGCATCGCGGTGGGCTTTCGCATGCTGCAAGCAAATCGCTTACAGACCGTACGGGTGGTCCAGCACGATGGTTTCTTCGCGGTCCGGACCCGTGGAGACGATGGCAACCGGCGCGCCGCAAACATCGGCGATGCGGGTCAGGTAAGCCTGCGCGTTGGCCGGCAGATCTTCCCAGCGCTTGGTGCCGAAAGTGGATTCGGTCCAGCCCGGCATGCTTTCATAGATCGGCTCGCACTTGGTCACCGCGTCGGAACCGAACGGCAGGATGTCCACCCGCTTGCCGTCCAGCATGTAGCCCACGCACAGCTTGATCTCTTCCAAACCGTCCATCACGTCCAGCTTGGTCACGCACAGACCGGACACGCCGTTGATCTGGATGGAGCGCTTCAGCGCAGCGGCGTCGAACCAGCCACAGCGGCGCGGACGGCCGGTGACCGAACCGAACTCGTTGCCGCGCTTGGCCAGGAACATGCCGATATCGTTGTCCTGCTCGGTCGGGAACGGGCCGGAGCCGACGCGGGTGGTGTAACCCTTGACGATGCCCAGCACGTAGTTGAGCATCTGCGGCGCCACGCCGGCGCCCGGCGCAGCCGCGCCAGCCACGCAGTTGGACGAGGTGACGAACGGGTAGGTGCCGTGGTCGATGTCCAGCAGCGTGCCTTGCGCGCCTTCGAACAGCAGCGGGGTGCCGGCCTGGTTCATGTCGTACAGCGTGCGCGACACATCCGCCACCATAGGCTTGATGCGCTCGGCCAGCAGCATGGTTTGCGCCAGGATGGCGTCGAAACTCACCGGCTCGGCTTTGAACAGCTGAGTCAGCAGGAAGTTGTAGTAGTCGACGTTTTCACGCAGCTTGACGGCGAAGCCGGCCGGATCGAACAGGTCGATCACCTTCAGCGCGCGGCGCGCCACCTTGTCTTCATAGCAGGGACCGATGCCGCGGCCGGTGGTGCCGATCTTGGCTTCGCCCTTGGCGGCTTCGCGCGCCTGATCCAGCGCGACGTGATACGGCAGAATCAGCGGGCAGCCCTCGGCGATCTTCAGACGCGCGGCCACATTGACGCCGGCGGTTTCCAGCTCGTCGATTTCCTTCAGCAGCGCTTCCGGCGACAACACCACGCCGTTGCCGATGAAGCATTCCACGTCGGGACGCAGGATGCCGGACGGAATCAGGCGCAACACGGTTTTCTTGCCGCCCACCACCAGGGTATGGCCGGCATTGTGGCCGCCCTGGAAGCGAACGACCGCGCGCGCATGGTCGGTCAGCCAGTCAACGATCTTGCCCTTGCCTTCGTCACCCCACTGGGTGCCAATCACGACAACGTTCTTGGACATTGGAAAAAACCTCTTCTTCAGTCAGATTCAAACAAAAATCAGTTAAAAGGAGCCAGCTGCCATCCATCGGCAGCCGGCGCCAGCTCGCGGTCGCAATTGAGCGCCACCGCGGACTCCCCGAGATAATCCACCACCACCATCTCGCCGGCGGCGCGCAAGCGCGCCACCTCTTCCGCCGCCGCCGGCAGATGGCGCGCGGCCACCCGCACTCCGCGGCACGGATCGCGCTCCGGCAGGATGCGCACCAAGTCGCGCAGATCCAGGCTGAAGCCGGTGGCCGGACGGGCGCGGCCGAAACGGCGGCCGACATTGTCATAGCGGCCGCCGCGGGCGATAGCGTCGGACCAGCCCGGCGCATAGGCGGCGAACATCAGGCCGGTGTGGTAGAAATCGCCGCGCAGCTCGGCCAGGTCGAAGCTCAGCTCCACCCTGCCCTGCGCCGCGCGGGCGATGGCCGACAGCTGCATCAGCCCCAGCTCCACCTCCGGCAGCGAAGGCAGGCGGGTGCGCGCCTTGTCCAGCACGCTGGCTGGGCCGTACAGCTCGGGCAAGGCGAGGAAAGCGCTCTTGTACGGCTCGGCCACGCCGGCAACCAATTCGGCGATGCTAGCCGCATCCTTGTTCTGCAACAGGCTGAACAGCTCGCGGGTCATCTCCGGCGCCAGACCAGCCGCCGCGGCCAGGCCGCGGAAGATGGCGATATGGCCGACATCGAGCCGCAGCTGCTTCACACCGGCTTTTTCCAGCGTGGACAGCATCAAATCGATGATTTCCAGATCGGCCTCGATGCCGGCGTAGCCGTACAACTCGGCGCCCACCTGCAGCGGCTCGCGCGAGCTGGTCAGGCCGGACGGGCGGCTGTGCACCACGCTGCCGGCGTAGCACAGGCGGGTGACACCGGTGCGGCCGCCGAGCAGGTGGGCGTCGATGCGCGCCACCTGCGGCGTGATGTCGGCGCGCAGGCCAAGCTGGCGTCCAGACAGCTGGTCGTCCAGCTTGAAGGTTTTCAGATCCAGCGTGACGTCGCCTTCGCTCACCAGGGAATCGATGTATTCGATCAGCGGCGGCAGCACCAGCTCGTAGCCGGCTACGCGGAAGCCTTCCAGCATCGCGGCCTTGGCCGACTCTACCTGCCTGGCGGTGGCCGGCAGGATGTCAGCGATATATTCGGGTAACAGCCAGTTGCGCATTTCGTTTCAACAGAATAAAAGGCGGGATGGTAGCCCGCCTTGTTATCAGCAAACTGGCCAGGTCTCCCCGGCCAGTCTTCTTTAAAAATCAAATTGTCAGTCCGCTACTTGCCTTTGCCCTGGCCCGCCTGCGGGTTCTTCAGATACTTGAAGAAATCGCTGCTCGGGTCCAGCACCAGCACATCGCTCTTGTTCTTGAACGATTCCTTGTAGGCGTCCATGCTGCGCCAGAAGGCGTAGAACTCCGGATTCCGGCCGTAAGCATCGGCGTAAATCGCCGCCGCCTTGGCGTCGCCCTGCCCCTTCAGCGCCTGGGCCTTGCTATAGGCTTCGGCCAGGATCACCTCGCGCTGCTTGTCGGCCTCGGCCCGCACCCGCTCGGCGTCGGCGGAACCTTCGCTGCGCAGCTGACTGGCCACGGTGCGACGCTCGGACTGCATGCGGTCGTAGACGGAACTGCTTATTTTATCCGGAAAATCGACGCGTTTTAAGCGCACGTCGAGAATTTCCACGCCTATTTTACGCGCATCCGCGTCGGCGCGCTTGCGAACCGTCTCCATCACCTGGTCGCGCTGGCCGGAAATGACGTCGGCAACCGTCTTCTGGCCGAACTCGGCGCGCAGGCCATCGTTGATGGTCTGCTTCAGGCGCGCCACCGCCGCGGCCTCGGAACCGACGCTCTTGTAGAACTGTGACACATCTACCACACGCCACTTCACGAAGCTGTCCACCAGCACGTTCTTTTTCTCGCGGGTATTGAACAGCTCCGGCGCCTCGGCGTCTATGGTCTGCACCCGGCGGTCGAAATAGCGGACGTTCTGCAGCAGCGGGATCTTGAACTGGATGCCCGGCTGGCTGATGATCTTCACCACCTCGCCAAACTGGAATACCAGCGCGAATTGCCGTTGATCCACGGTAAACAGGGATAGGCTGGCGACAAACAGCGCACCGGCTATCGCCACCACAGTCGGAATCAATCTATCCATCATCGCTCCGCTCCAAAGAAATCGCGACCGCGCGAAATATCGCGCCCGTTCTTCGCCGCCGGCGGTGTGGCTGCCGGGGCCGCGGGCGTGGCTGCGGGAGGTTGGGCCGAGGTCGCCGACGGCGATTCCGACATCTGCATCAGCTTGTCCAGCGGCAGATAGAGCAGGTTGCTGCCACCCTTCTGATCCACCAGCACCTTGCTGCTGCTGTTCATCACCTGCTGCATCATGTCCAGATACATGCGCTCGCGCATCACCTTGGGAGCCTTGTTGTATTCAGACAACACTTGTTTGAAACGCTCGGCATCGCCTTGGGCGCGCGACACCACCTGCTGCTGGTAACCCTCGGCTTCCTGCTCCAGACGCGCGGCCATGCCCTTGGCCTTGGGCACCACCTCGTTGGCGTAGGCCATGCCTTCGTTCAGCAGCTTGTCCTTGTCCTGACCGGCCTTCACCGCATCGTCGAACGCCGCCAGCACCGCTTGCGGCGGCTGCACGTCGTTGATGTTGACCTTGGCGATGCGGATGCCCAGCGAATAGCGGTCCAGCACGTCCTGGATCACCTTGCGCGCCTCGGCGGCGATCACCGCGCGGCCCTCGTTCAGCACGAAGTCCACCTTGTTGCGGCCCACCACTTCGCGGATGGCGGTTTCGGTGGCCTGTTTGACGATGTCCTTGGCGTCGCGCTCGCGCGCGGCGTTGTTGAACAGGAAGGCCCGGGCGTCCTTGATGTCGTACTGCACCGACAGCTGCACATCGATGATGTTCTGGTCGGCGGTCAGCATCAGCGACTCTTCCGGCACGCGGTTCTGCGCGCTGCTGCGGTAGCCCACTTCCACGCTGCGCAGTTCGGTCAGGTTGACGATCTCCACTTTCTCGAACGGATAGGGCGCATGCCACTGCAGGCCGGGCTCGGTCAGGCGGTTGAAGCTGCCAAGACGCAGCACCACGCCCTCTTCGCGGGCGTCCACCACGTAAAAGCCGCTGGCCAGCCACAGGGCCGCCAGCACGCCGACCACGGCGACGGCGCCGCCTTTGTAGGAGGGAGGCGCTCCGGCGCCGCCAGGCCGGCCTCCGGCGGATTTACCCCCCAACAGGCGGGCCAGTTTCTGGTTCAGGTTACGGAACACTTCATCGAGGTCCGGCGGCCCATTCTGGCCGTTGCGGCCACGGTTCGGGTCATTCTGCGACATGCTCGTATGGTTCTTTATGGTTATTTGCGGAAGGTTGCACCTTTTCGGCAATCGCTTCGCGCAAGAGTTCCAGGCCGGCGCCGGTCAGCGCCGATACCCGCACCGCGACGATCCTGCCTTCGGCGTCGCGCTCCAGCTCCGGCGCCAATTCCTCGCGCAGGTCGCACTTATTCCAGACGATCAGCTGTTCGATGCCATCGGCGTCGATCTCCGCCAACACCTTGTTCACCTCCTCGATTTGCGCGTCGCGCATCGGATTGGAGCAGTCCACCACGTGCAGCAGCAGGTTGGCCTGCAGCGTCTCCTCCAGCGTGGCGCGGAAAGCGGCCACCAGGGTGTGCGGCAGATCGCGGATGAAGCCGACAGTGTCCGACAGCACCACCGAGAGCTGGTGGTGGAGGAACAGCTTGCGGCTGGTGGTGTCCAGCGTGGCGAACAGCTGGTCGGCGGCATAGATGTTGGCCTTGGTCAGCGCGTTGAACAGCGTCGACTTGCCGGCGTTGGTATAGCCGACAATGGACACCGAGGCGATGCCGGCGCGGCTGCGGCTCCTGCGCTGGGTAGTGCGCTGCTTCTGCACCTGGGCCAGCCGGTCCTTCAACGCCTTGACGCGGATGCCCAACAGCCGGCGGTCGGTTTCCAGCTGGGTTTCGCCGGGGCCGCGCAGGCCGATGCCGCCTTTCTGCCGCTCCAGGTGGGTCCAACCCCGCACCAGGCGGGTGGACAAGTGCGACAATTGCGCCAGCTCCACCTGCAGCTTGCCTTCATGGCTGCGCGCGCGCTGGGCGAAGATGTCCAGAATCAGGCTGTTGCGGTCTATCACCCGGCACTGCAGCGCGCGCTCCAGATTGCGCTCCTGCCCCGGTGACAGCGCATGGTTGAAGATCACCACATTGGCGCCGGTGGCGCGCACCATGACAGCGATCTCCTCTACCTTGCCCTTGCCGGCGAACAGCGCGGCATCCGGGCGCTGGCGCTTGCCCTCCACCTTGCCGAGGATTTCCACATTGCTGCTGCGCACCAATTCGGCGCATTCAGCGACACTTTCCTGGTAGTCGGGATCACCGAAATCCAGGCTGACCAGGATGGCCTGGTCTCCTAAGTCGGGACGATCAAACACGGTTTATCAGCCAAATGGATGGGGCAATAAATGACAAAAGCCGAATGACTGCATCTTGCGATGCAGCCAATCGGCCCGATCGATGCGGCAGCGGCGCCTTAAGCGTCCTGCGCCTGTTCCTGCTTTTGCACCGGATGTTCGTGCGGGATGCTGACCGGACGGGCCGGAACCACGGTGGAGATGGCGTGCTTGTAGACCATCTGGGTAACCGTGTTCTTCAGCAGCACCACATATTGGTCGAAGGATTCAACCTGCCCCTGCAGCTTGATGCCGTTTACCAGATAGATGGAGACCGGCACGTGTTCCTTGCGCAGGATATTCAGGAACGGGTCTTGTAACATTTGCCCTTTAGAGCTCATTCGTTTTTCTCCGAATCGTTGATTGTTGTATTGACTCTGCAGCGAACAGCAGTGGCGGCCTGCTTATTTTTAGCAGAAAACATTCCGCCGTACTATTTTTTGCTGCTTTTGCCGTAGCGAACTTCTTTTTCCCTGCCCCGCATCTTGGACATCGGCTTGGGCTTGGCGCGAGACTTTTCCTTGCCTTCCTCGGTGTCGAACGGGTTTTCCGACGACTTGTACTGCACGCGCAGCGGCGTCCCCTGCAGTTTGAACACTTTCCGGAAAGTATGTTCCAGATAACGAGTATAGCTGGCCGGTATATTGTCTAGCGCATTGCCGTGCACGACGATGATCGGCGGGTTCTGGCCGCCCTGGTGCGCGTAGCGCATCTTGGGGCGGATCAGACCGGAGCGCGGCGGCTGCTGGCGCTCCAGCGCCACCTGCAGCACCCGCGTCAGCTTCGGCGTTGCGAGCTTCACCATCGCCGCCCGGTAGGCCTCGTCGATGGATTTGAACAAGTCTGCCACACCGCGGCCCTCAATGGCCGAGATGTAATGAAACTTCGCAAAATCGAGGAAGTTCAGCTTGCGGGCAATCTCGCGGCGAACGTTATCCTTCTGCTCGCTGTCCAGGTTGTCCCACTTATTGACGGCCACCACCAGGGCCCGCCCCGCTTCCAGCGCGAAGCCGGCGATGGTGGCGTCCTGCTCGGAAATGTCCAGCTGAGCATCCAGCACCAGCACCGCCACGTTGGCGTCCTCGATCGCCTTCATGGTCTTGATCACCGAGAACTTCTCCAGCATCTCGTTGACCTTGGCCCGACGGCGCACGCCGGCGGTGTCGATGATGGTATAGGTATGGCCTTCGCGCTCAAAATCAATATAGATGCTGTCGCGCGTGGTGCCGGCCTGGTCGAAGGCGATCACCCGCTCCTCGCCCAGAATGGCGTTCACCAGCGTGGATTTGCCGACGTTGGGGCGGCCGATGACGGCGAACTTGGGATGGCGGCTGTCTTCTTCCTCGACTTCTTCCGGGAAGGTTTCCAGCACCAGCTCCATCAGTTCGCGCACGCCGTCGCCGTGGGCGGCGGAAATCACCAGCGGCTCGCCCAGCGCCAGTTCATGGAACTCGGCGCCGGCGATGGCGTGGCGCATGCCCTCGGCCTTGTTGACTGCCAGGTATACCGGGCGGTCAAGCTGGCGCAGGCGGTTGGCGATGATCTTGTCTTGCGGCGTCAGGCCCGAACGGCCATCCACCAGGAAAACCACGGCATCGGCCTCGTCCACGGCCTGCAGCGTCTGCTTGGCCATTTCAAAGAGGATGCCTTCGTCCACTACCGGCTCGAAGCCACCGGTATCCACCACCAGATACGGTTTCTCGCCCACGCGGCCTTGGCCGTAGTGTCGGTCACGCGTCAAACCCGGCAGGTCGGCGACCAGTGCGTCACGGCTGCGAGTCAGCCGGTTGAAGAGGGTCGACTTGCCCACATTGGGGCGGCCGACCAGAGCTACGGTAGGTTTCATGTAATACTGCTTTTTATCCCAGATTCAGCATCGCCAAGCGACCGTCCTGCCCCTGGATCAGGGCGGAGGAACCGAGCGATACCGGTTGATTGACCGGCCCGGAGGTGCCGATCTTGCTGCGTCCGACAATGCTGCCGCTCTCGTTGGATAGCAGATGCGCATAGCCTTCGCCATCCACCACCAGCACGAAACGCCCGATCATGGCCGGGCCGGAAACATTGCGGTACTTGAGTTCATCGTTTTTCCAGACATTGCGGCCGCTCTGGCGGTCGTAAGCCCAGATCGAGCCGTCTTCGGCGGTCACGTAGACATTGCGCGCGTCCACCGTCAGACCGCGGCTGGACGACACCTCGCGGCCCCACAACAGGCTGCCGTTGCGCGCCTCGAAGCAGGCGACGCGGCCCTGGTAAGCCACCGCGCACACCTGGCCGCCGTCGTATGCCGGACGGCTGGTGACGTCGGTGACGCGCTCCAGCTCGGTGGCGCCGCGCGGCGTGGCCACCGCGCCCTGCCACAGGGTGTTGCCGGTTTGCGGATTGATGATGTCAAGGCGGCCGCCGGCCTGGCCGACCATCACCGCCTCCTTGCCCACCGCGCGCATGGAGCCGTTGTTGCGCACCGTCAGCTGCGGCAGCACATTGCCCACCGACCATTGTTGCTTGCCGTCGGCCAGATTGAAGCCGGTCAGGCGGGCGTCGTTGGTACGCACCACCACGATGCCGCCGGCGACCTGCGGCGGCTCCAGCATCAGGCTGGTCAAAGCCTGCTGCCACAGTATCTTGCCGCTCTTGCGGTCAACCGCGAGCAGCTGGGCGTCCGCGCTGCCGACCAGCGCGGTGTCCCCGCTGACCGCGACGCCGCTGGCCAACGGGCGCTTGAGCGCCACGTCGGCCTGCACTTTGCCGCTGAGCGCGTCCACGCTGCGGATGCGGCCTTCGGCGTCGGCGCTCACCACATCGCCGCTTTCGTAGACCGGCAGGAAACTGCCGGCCGGCGCAGCCTGCTGCAGCGACCATTTGACATCCAGCGCCTGCAACGGCTTGATGCTGGCCAGCGGGGTCGGCTGGAACTGCGAAGAACCTTCAAACCAGCTGGCGCAACCGGCCAGCAACATCGAGGACAAAACGGTAGTAAGCAACAGTTGGCGGCGCATGCAGTCAGGCTCCCAGCGCGTCGAGTTTGGTCTGGACCAGTTGGCGGTTCGGGCTATCCTCCACCAGCTTGGCCAGGGCGGCCTTGTAAGCGTCGCGGGCGGCGGCATTGTCGCCCTTGGCGACGAACACATCGCCCTTCAGCTCCAGGTATTGCGCGTCGAATGCGGCAGGATGCTCCTGGTTCAGCTCGGAGACGGCGGCATCGTATTTCTTCTGGTCCAGCTGCAAGGACGCCAGGCGCATGCGGGCGATCGCCTGGATCGCTTCGTCCTTGCCGTTCTTCACCACCCACTCCAACTGGCTGGAGGCCAGCGCCGCGTCATTCTTGTCGAACGCCGCCTTGGCCAGCACCAGCGCGCTGCGGCTGGCGTAGACAGTGCCGGGATACTCGCCCTGCAGCAACTGGGCGGCCGACTTCAGCTTGGCGATGTCCTTGGCTTCCACCGCGTTGTCGACGGCCTGATAGGCCGCGGCAGCCTTCTCCGACTGCTGCTTCTGGTACAGCTGATAGCCCTTGTAGCCCAGCGTGCCCAGGCAAACCGCCAGCAGCGCGCCGCTCAGCAATTTGCCCCACTGCTGCCAGAACGCCTTCAACGAATCAATCTGTTCCTGTTCCTGCAAGTCGAACGCCATTGCGTTCCCCTTTCTATCAAGCTTTCAAAGAGGCAAGAGTGGCCAGAACCGCATCGGCCGCCACGGTCTGCTGAACGATGTCGGCGCGCAGCGCCTTGATCACCACCTGACCGGCCTGGATTTCGTTTTCACCGACGATCAGCGCGAACTCGGCGCCGCTGCCGTCGGCCTTTTTCATTTGCGACTTGAAACTGGCCTCGCCCAGATGCTGCACCACCGAGTAGCCCGCGGCGCGCAGCTGCTGCGCCAGTTTCATCGAGTACAACCCGGCGCCCTCGCCCTGGTTGACCAGGTAGACGTCGACGCTGCGCTGCGCCGGCAACAGGTTCTTGTCCTGCAGCAACAGCAGCACGCGCTCCATGCCCATGCCGAAACCGATGCCGGGCGCGGCCTTGCCGCCCAATTGCTCGACCAGCCCGTCGTAGCGGCCGCCGGCGCAAACCGTGCCCTGAGCGCCCAGCTCGCTGGTCACCCACTCGAACACCGAACGGTTATAGTAATCGAGACCGCGCACCAAGCGCGGATTTTCGACGAATTCGATGCCCAGCGCGGCGATCGTCGCCTTCCAGCCGGCATAATGGGCGCGCGACTCTTCGCCCAGGTAGTCGGACAGCCTGGGCGCGTTGTCGGCCATGTCCTGCAACGCCGGATTCTTGGTGTCCAGCACGCGCAACGGATTGGTGTACAGGCGGCGCTTGCCGTCCTCGTCCATGATGTCGACGTGCTGTTCCAGATACTGGATCAGCGCTTCGCGGTGGGCGGCGCGCTCTTCGGCGTTGCCCAGGGAGTTGATCTCCAGGCGGACGAACTGGCTGATGCCCAGGCGGCGCCACAGGTCAGCGGTCATCGCGATGACTTCGGCGTCGATGTCCGGACCGGCCAGACCCAGCGCTTCCACGCCCACCTGGTGGAACTGACGGTAGCGGCCCTTCTGCGGGCGCTCATGGCGGTACATCGGACCCATATACCACAGCTTGGGCGTAGCGTTGTAGAGCAGGTTGTGCTCCACCACCGCGCGCAGCGTGCCGGCGGTGCCTTCCGGACGCAGCGTCAAGCTGTCGCCGTTCAGGCTGTCGATGAAAGTGTACATTTCCTTCTCGACGATGTCGGTCACTTCGCCGATGGAGCGCACGAACAGCGGCGTGCCCTCGACGATGGGAGTACGGATGTTCTGATAGCCGTAATCGGCCAGCAGCTTGCGCAGCACCCCTTCAAAATATTCCCACTGGTACGACTCGGCCGGCAGCACATCGTTCATGCCTTTGACCGCTTGGTATTTCTGAGTCATTGCTGTCTTCTTGTATCTGCTTGATCTGTAATTATCTGGCGCCCACCGGGTGGATGGGAATGGTGCGCTCCGCCGGCCCTTCGCGGCGCTTGGCGCCGCCCTCGCCGTAGCGGGTCCGCACATAATTGTCGACAATGGCGGTGAATTCCGCGGGGATGTTGTCTCCCTTCAGCGTCACGTCCTTGCAGCCGTCCACATAGACCGGCGCCACCGGCACTTCGCCGGTGCCGGGCAGGCTGATGCCGATGTCGGCCAGCTTGCTCTCGCCGGGCCCATTGACCACGCAGCCCATCACCGCCACTTTCATGTCCTCCACGCCCGGATACTGCAGGCGCCAGATCGGCATCTGCTCGCGCAGATAGCTCTGGATGTGGTCGGCCAGTTCCTGGAAGAAGGTGCTGGTGGTGCGGCCGCAGCCGGGACAGGCAGTGACCAGCGGCGTGAAGCTGCGCAGGCCCATGGTCTGCAGCAGCTCCTGCGCCACCACCACTTCCTTGGTGCGCGCCTCGCCCGGCTGCGGCGTCAGCGAGATCCGGATGGTGTCGCCTATGCCTTCCTGCAGCAAGACGGCCAGAGCGGCGCTGGAGGCGACGATGCCCTTGCTGCCCATGCCGGCCTCGGTCAGGCCCAGGTGCAGCGGGTAATCGCAGCGGCTGCCCAGATCGCGGTAGACGCTGATCAGATCCTGCACATTGCTGACCTTGCAGGAGAGAATGATGTTGTCGGGCGACAGGCCGATCTCCACCGCCTTCTCGGCCGACTCCAGCGCCGAGACGATCAGCGCCTCCTGCATCAGCTTGGGCAAAGGCAGCGGACTGGCGGCGCGGCTGTTGGCGTCCATCATCCGCGCGAGCAAGGCCTGATCCAGGCTGCCCCAGTTGACGCCGATGCGCACCGCCTTGTCGTGCTCCATCGCGGTGCGGATCATGAAGGCGAACTTGTCGTCGCCCTTGGCGCCCTTGCCGACGTTGCCGGGATTGATCCGGTACTTGGCCAGCGCGCGCGCGCAGTCCGGATATTCCTTCAGCAGGCGGTCGCCGTTGAAGTGGAAGTCGCCCACCAGCGGCACGTCGCAGCCCATATCGTCCAGGCGTTGGCGGATTTCCGCCACCTTGGCCGCAGCCTCGGGCGAGTTGACCGTGATGCGCACCACTTCGGAGCCGGCCTCGGCCAACTGGTAAACCTGTTCGATGGTGGCCGCCGCGTCGGCGGTGTCGGTATTGGTCATCGACTGCACCATCACCGGCGCGGCCGAGCCCACCAAAACATGCCCGACCCGCACCTGGCGGGTGAGGCGGCGCGCGATGTTCACGCTATCCATTCGCTACCCTAAGCATTACTTAAGTTGAATCTTAGCGGTGGTGCCGCGGATCTTGCCGCTCAAATCCACCGGCTTGCCGTTGTAGTTCAATTCCACCTGGCTGGCGTTGCCCACCACCACCTTGAACGGCGCCAGGCCGGTCACTTCGCTGGGACTGCCCGGCTGCATCACCTGATAAATCAGGCGGCGGCCATTGGCGTCCTGCACCGAAACCCAGGCCGCGTCCTTGACATTGACGCTGACGCGATCCGTTCCCTCCGCTTGCGGCGCGCTGGCCGCCGGCTTTGCCGCCTTGGCCACTACCGCGCTGGCGACCGGCTTGACCGCGGCCTTGGCAACGGCCGGTGGCGCGGACGCCTGGGGCTTGGCCAGCTTGGCGGGAGCCGATGCCGCCGCCGCGGATGGCGCCGACGCCGCCTGGGCAACCTTATTCGCCGCCGCGGCCGACGCTTCATGCTGCTGAGTCAGCATCGGAGCCAGCTGGCTGTCGGCGCTGTCCGCCGGCTTGGCCGCGGAATCGCTGTCGCGGTTGGCGTACCAGACGCTGGCGCCCACCAGCGCGGCCACCACCACGACCAGAGCCAGCCATTTGCCGGCGGCGCCGTCGCCGGAGGACTCCGGCTCCGGCTCTTCCGGCACATGCGTGGCCTCGCGCGCGGCGGTGCCTTTGACCAGATTGGCCACTTCATTGACCGCGGAAGGAAAGTGCTGCTCCAGCGCCTGCATCAGCGGCTCGGAATCCACCTCCAGAAAACGCGCGTAGTTGCGGACAAAACCGCGAACGAATGTCGCGCCGGGCAAAGCGTCGAAATCGTCGCGCTCTATCGCCTCCAGTTGCCTGAGCGATAATTTCAGCCTGTCGGCCACTTCCCCCAGGCCCAGGCCAGCCGCTTCGCGGGCGGCTTTCAAACGAGCGCCGATACCGCTGGGCATAGGCGAGTCATGATGTTCGATTTTTTTTTCCATCCTCAGCTTCCACTCAACAGCAGTTGTGTTTCCCTAGAGTCCGGATACCGGTTTTTCAGCGTATTGGCGCATTCGCTCTCCAACGCGCCGTCACCGGTCTTGCGGGCGATTCTGGCTCCCAGCCACAGATCGGCCGCGGTCAAACCGTTTGGACCGCCGTTGCGCAGCCGTCCAAAATAAAACGCGGCCAGTTTGGCGTTGCCCAGGCCAAGATGCATCTCCGCCAGCTCGCGCAGCGCCGGCGCGTAATCCGGCGCCAGCCGCAGGGCGCTGAGCAGATAGTCATTGGCCTGATCGGTCTGCCCCAACTTCGCGCTGCAGCGCCCAAGGTTGAGATAGGCCGACTGCGGCGAATCATACAAGGGATTGGCCAGCGCCTTCTGGAACAGCGCCAGCGAGTCCTTGGCCCGTTCATGCTCGCACAGGAACAAGCCGTAATTATTATTGGCTTCAGGATTGGCGGGGTCCAGCCGCAGCGCCTGCCTGAAATCCTCCTCGGCCTGCCCGTCCTGCTGCAGCAGGCCCAGCACGTAGGCGCGGGTCACATAGGCGGTGATGAAGGACGGATCGGCCTTGACCGCCTGGTTGGCGTTGTCCAGCGCCGATTTCAGATTGCCGATCTTCGCATACTCAACCGCCAGCTGGCTGCGGATCTGCGCCAGCTCGCGGCCGCCGCCCGCCGCCATGGCGAAAGTGGAAACGCCAAATGCCAACAGCCATCCAGCCCACCACTTTCGCCACGTCATCATAGTTTCTTGTCCTCGACTATCTGCATCCACTTGGCCTGGCGCCGCGTCTTGTCCTGTACCTGGCCGGCGAGCTGGCCACAGGCGGCATCGATGTCGTCGCCGCGGGTCTTGCGCACCGTCACCACATATCCTCGTTCTTGCAGAATTTCACGGAAAATGCGAATCGCGTTGTTGCTGGAGCGATCATACCCCGAGTTGGGAAACGGGTTGAACGGGATCAGATTGAATTTGCACGGCACATCCCGCACCAACTCCAGCAGCTGGCGAGCATGTTCCGGCCTATCGTTAACCCCGTCAAGCATCACATATTCAAAGGTGATGAAATCGCGCGGCGCCTTTTCCAGATAGCGGCGGCAGGCCGCCATCAGCTCCGCGAGCGGATATTTCTTGTTGATGGGCACGATTTCGTCGCGAATGGCGTCGTTGGGCGCATGCAGCGACACCGCCAGCGCCACCGGGCATGCCTCGCGCAGCCGGTCCATTTGCGGCACCAGGCCTGAGGTCGATAACGTCACGCGGCGGCGCGACAGGCCGTAGCCGTGATCGTCCAGCATGATTTGCAAGGCGCTGACCACATTGTCGAAGTTGGCCAGCGGCTCGCCCATGCCCATCATCACCACATTGGACACCACGCGCTCGTTCTTGGGCGTCACGCCCATCGCCTTGTTGGCCCACCACAGCTGGCCGATGATCTCGGCGGTGGACAGATTGCGGTTGAATCCCTGGCGGCCGGTGGAGCAGAAAGTGCACTCCAGCGCACAGCCCACCTGGGATGACACGCACAAGGTGCCGCGTTCGTCTTCCGGAATGAACACGGTTTCCACACCGTTGCCGGTGCCGACGTCGAGCAGCCACTTGCGGGTGCCATCACTGGACGCCTGCCCGGTCATCAGCGACGGCACTCTCACCTCGGCGCGCTCGTGCAGCTTGGCGCGCAGGCTCTTGGCAAGGTCGGTCATCGCGTCAAAATCGGCTTCCGCCATCTGGTGCATCCAGCGCATCACTTGCTTGGCGCGGAACGGCTTCTCGCCCATTTCGGCAAAATGCTGGGTGAGCTGATCCAGATTGAAGTCGAGCAGGTTGGTTTTCATGCAATCCTCAAGAGGGAAAAGAGGCCGCCTCAGACGACGGCAGCCTCCGGTCAATCAACTACCTTTATTGAGATTAGCGCGAGCTGATCTCGGAAGCGGCAAAGAAATAAGCCACTTCGATGGCAGCGTTTTCCACGCTGTCGGAACCGTGAACGGCATTGGCGTCGATTGATTCGGCGAAGTCGGCGCGGATGGTGCCGGCCTCAGCCTTTTTCGGGTCGGTGGCGCCCATCAGTTCGCGGTTCTTCAGAACGGCGTTCTCGCCTTCCAGCGCCTGGATCATCACCGGGCCGGAAACCATGAAGTCAACCAGGTCCTTGAAGAAAGGACGCTCTTTGTGCACGGCGTAGAAGCCCTCGGCTTCGGCGCGGGACAGTTGCTTCATCTTGGCGGCCACGACCTTCAGGCCGGCGGATTCGAAACGGTCGTAAATTTTGCCGATGACGTTTTTGGCTACAGCGTCCGGCTTAACGATGGACAAGGTACGTTCAATTGCCATATAAATTCTCCCTAACGACAAGACAAGTGGCTAAACTTGAGTATTATTACGCCACTCGGGTTACCCAATTCTGACGAACCCGCTATTTTAGCAGTGTTTTCAAACACGTGCTGCACATTCCATCCAGGCACCATGCGCGAACAAAACCAACAGCAACCGCCGGTCGACGACGGCGACGAATCCGACCTCAACAGCAAGCTGAAGAAACGGCTATGGATAGCCGGCGGCCTGGTCGCCGTCGCCCTGGCCGCCATCCCATTGATGGACGCGCTGACCAAGCCCAAGGTAGAAATGAGCAGCGACGCGCAGAGTCCAAGCTCCGGCAAAATCATCAAACCCGCCGTCCCGCCCCCCGAAGCCGGCGCCATCACCCTGCCCAAGGTGGCCAGCGCGCCGGCAACGCAGAGCAGCGCCCCAGCGGTGGAACCCGTCGACCACGCCCCGGTCGCGCCGGCTGCCAACAGCCCAGCAACACCCGACCTGAGCAAGACTCCGGCGGTAGCCAACCAGCAGGCCGCCAGCCGCCATGCCGCCAACACGCGCCAACCCTCCTCCGCCCAAGCCAAGCCAGCCCCGCAGGAAAAGGCCGCGCCGCCAAACCGCCAAACCGCTGCCGCCGCCAGCCGACAGACCGAACCTGCCCGCAGCAGCGCGCCGGAAGCCACTTCGCAACCGGCGGCAGCCGCCATCGACAGCGCCCCCCCGCCAAGGCAACCGCGGAAGCCACCAACAAGGCGCTGCCAGCCGGCAGCTCGGTCGGCTATCAGGTACAGCTCGGCCTGTTCACCAGCATCGGCAATGCGCAGAAGCTGGTCAAAGACCTGCAAAAACACGGCATCGCCGCTCACACCGTCACCCGCGTCCAGCTGGGACCATTCAAAACCCGCGCCGAGGCCGACGAGGCGATGAGCAAGCTGCGCAACCTGGGATATTCGCCACTCCTGGCGGCCAGCGGCCAATAAATAAAAAGGCCCGCATTTGCGGGCCTTTTTTATCTGCCAAATAAACCAGGCAAAGCAATCCAAACGCGAAAAGCCCCAGGTCTTCACCTGGGGCTTTTCATATTCTGGCAGGCGATACAGGGTTCGAACCTGTGACCCTCGGAATCAAAATCCGATGCTCTACCAACTGAGCTAACCGCCAACACTTCCCGATTCGCTTTCCGTCTCGAGAGAAGATAATATTACCTTCAGCTTTTTATCTCTGCAAGTGTTTTTTAATTTTTTTTACCGACCGCAATCAAAAAACAATCAACCGCCAACCAGACGGCAAGCAAAAGGGCTGAGCTTGGCTCAACCCTTATTTGCTTATGGTGCCGGTAAGAGGAGTCGCCCCCTCCCCCCGACCTTCGCATTACGAATCAGCAGCACAACTACTAAATCATTGATTAAAAATAAATTTATCGCACACACCAAAGTGACACTCGGTAGTATTTCACACCTTCACGACACATCTATGGCACAAGCTACGTCATACACTCGACACAACCTAGCTTCCCTAACTTGGCTGTTCGGATCAATCCGGTTCCACTCTATCGCCCGCTTGCGCCAATGGGAGTCAATAGCTTGGGTGAAGTCGCGGCGAACTAGCTTGGCACGCGCCTCACCAATCGGGCGATTCGCGGCGGATCACCCCCCTCTAGCGGCCCTGTTGCATAAATCCAAGCCAGGGACCCAAGCGGATTTACGCCACAGCCACCGTCCACGGACGGCCCAGCATGCTGAAGCGGTTCAAGATGGCAACACGCACTTGCAGCTCTGCCACTTGGCCATCGAAGCACCGGGCGGTCACTCTTTCACCCAGTAACTTGAAGCAATGCATCTTGGTTTCCACCAAGCTGCGGCGATGGTAGCCGCTCCAGCGTTTCCCGATCGCCCTGCCTAGCCGTTTGGTGGCCCGCAGAATCTCGTTTCGAGCCAGCACACCCGGCGAACTTCCTTTCCACGGCCGCGCATTCTTGCGCGTCGGGATGCACCCGATTGCACCGCGCGCGGCAATCGCCTCATGACATGCCTTGGTATCGAAAGCCCCCTCGCCACTCACGCAGGCTATCGGCTGATCGGCCGGGATTTGCACCAAGAGCGAAGGCAGCATTTGCGCATCGCCCTGGCGCTTGTCTGTCACCTCCATGGCGCGGATTTGCAGGGTTTTCGCATCGATGCCCAAATGCACCTTGCGCCATTGCCGGCGGTATTCCGCGCCGTGTTTCTTGGTTTTCCACTCGCCTTCGCCCAGCATCTTGATGCCGGTGCTATCCACCAGCGGATGCAACGCGCCTGAACGCTTTTGATAGGGGATGCTGACTTGCAGCGTCTGCTGCCGGCTGGACAACGTGCTGTAGTCCAGGACGCTCCAGTCCAGTCCGCCAACTTGAGCAGGCTTTGAATGAAACCGATGGTCTGCCGCAAAGGCAGTCCAAATAGGTTCTTGATGGTCAGACAGAATGGAATGGCGGCATCGCTATAGGTCTGCGTCCGTCCGCGTTTGTCCTGTCGCGTTGCCCGCCATGACATGCTCGTGTCCAACCAGATGGACAGGGAGCCGCGCTGGATCAGGGCTTGGTTGTAGGCTTTCCAGTTGGCGGTTCGGTAGCGTTTCGGAGCCGGCTTAGTCATGCAGCTATCTTACCAGGCCGCTGCGCTGGCGGATTTGTGCAACAGAGCCATGGGGATGCGCGGCGGATCGTCTGCGGGTGCCGCCGGGCGCGATCATTCTACATGATCGCCGGCCCGCCCGGGACCGCCGCCCACCCTCGCCATCCTCTGTCCCGCCGCGGCCGCCGCCGGAGAATCCTGCACGATGCGTCCCTGCTCCAGCACCACCACCCGCTCGGCCATGGCGATGGTTTCCGGCCGGTGGGCGACCAGGATGCGCGTCATGTCGATATCCCTCACCGCGGCGTTGACCAGCTGTTCGTTCCATACGTCCAGATGGCTGGTGGCTTCGTCCAGCACCAGAAGCCGCGGCTGCTTGTACAGCGCCCGCGCCAGCAGCACGCGCTGCTTCTGGCCGCCGGACAGGCCGGAGCCGATGTCGCCGACCAGGGTGTTGTAGTTCATCGGCATCGCCATGATTTCGTCGTGGATGGCGGCGAAGCCGGCGCAGCGGCGGATGCGCTCCTGATCCGGCTGCGGGTCGAAAAAACAGATATTGTCGGCGATGGAGCCGGAGAACAGCAGGTCATCCTGCATCACCGTGCCCAGCATCTGACGGTAATTGGTCAGGCCCAGCTGCTTGAGCGGCACGCCGCCGATCAGCACCTCGCCCTCCGTCGGTTCCATCAGGCCCAGGATCAACTTCAACAACGTGGTCTTGCCGCAGCCGGACGCGCCGGTGACGGCCAGGCACTGGCCGGCCGGAATCGCCAGGCTCAGTTCGCGCAGCACATAGGGCTCGCTGTCGGAATATCGGAAGGAGACGTTGCGCAGCTCGATCGCCGCCTGGACCTGGGCCGGATCGATTTCCACGTCGTTCAGCTCCGGCTCCGGCTCGGTCAGCAGAATGTCGGCCACGCGCTCGCCGTGCAGCCGCAGCATGCGCAGCTCGAACAGCTTGTCGATCAGCGCGGCGATGCGCTGGCTGAACTGGTCCTTGTAGCTGAGGAAGGCGAACAGCATGCCCACCGAGAAGCGGCCGTCCATCACCGCCAGCGCCGCCAGCCACACCACGATCACCCGTTCGGCGTTGAACAACAACGCGTTGGCGGTCTGGAACGACAGGCTGAGCCGGGCGATGCGCAGGTCGGCGTTGAACTGCTCGGCCAGCGCGTTCATCCAGCCGATGCGCCGCTCCTCCTGGCGGCCGAACAGCCGCACGCTCTGCGCGCCCCGCGCCGACTCGATGAAATGAGTGCTCTGCCGCGAGGCGTGGATGATCTGCTCGGCAGTGGCCTCGCGCAGCGCGCGGAAAATGCTCCAGCGCAACAGCGCGTACAAGCCCACCGCGATTAGGCTCACCGCCGCCAGCGGCGCGCTGTAGAGCAGCATCACGATCAGCGTGGCGATCACCAGCAAGCCGTCTATCACCCCCTCGACGAACTGGGTGGTCAGGCTCTTCTGGATGGTCTGGATCGAGCCGAAGCGCGAGGTGATGTCGCCCAGGTGGCGCTTCTCGAACCACGGCAGCGGCAGCCGCATCAGGTGGGCGAAGGCGTTGCCCAGCCACTGGAAGTTGAGGCTGGTGGCCAGCGCCGTCGTCGCCCAGGAACGCACCGCGCCGATCGCGGTCTGCAACAGCACCAGCAGCAGGAAGCCGATGCCCAACACGGTGATCAGGTCGCGATCGGCCGCCACCAGCGCTTCGTCCACCACCCACTGCAGGTAGAACGGCGCGGCCAGCGCGCATACCTGCAGAGCGATGCCCAGCAGCAACAGCTGGAACAGCCCGCCGCCCAGGCCGTCCACCCGCCCCATCAGCGACAGCAGGCTGAACTGCAGCTTTTCCTCGCGCTTTTGAAACGATGTGTCCGGCGTCAGCTCCAGCGCCACGCCGGTGAAATGCTTGGACGCCTCGTCCAGCGTCAGCTTGCGCTCGCCCACCGCCGGATCGTGGATGACGATGTGGCGCGCCGACACCTGCCTGAGCACCACGAAATGGTTCATGTCCCAGTGCAGCACACAGGGCAGCTTCAGCTGCGGCAGATGCGGCAGATCCAGCTTCAGCGGACGGGCCGCCAGTCCGAGACCCTGGGCCATCGCGATCAGGCTTTTCAGCGTGCTGCCCTTCAGCGACACCGAGAAGCGGCGGCGCATATTGGCCAGGTCGATGCGGTGGCCCCAATAGCCGGCCACCATCGCCAGGCTGGCCAGTCCGCATTCGGCGGCCTCGGTCTGCAGCAGCAGCGGCAGCCGGCGGCGGCCCCAAAATCGCAGTGTCGGTTGCTGATGGCTCATCTCACACCTTTCCGCTGATGCTGTAGAGCGGCTCCAGCACCCATTCGTACAGCTTGCGCCGCTCCAGCAGCACGCTGGCGTCCAGCGCCATGCCGGCCTTCAAGGATTGGGACTGGCCGTAGGTGATGACGCTCTGGCGCTCCAGCCTCACCCGCACCCGGTACAACTGCTCGCTGGAGCCGCCCTGGCCGCCGGGCAGGTACAGCTCCTCCGGCCGCAGCGCGCTGCGCGACACCTCGCGCACTGTGCCCTTGAACTGGCCGAACTTCTGGTAGGGGTAAGCCTGGTAGCGGATCAGCACCGCCATGCCCGGCTTGACGAAGCCGGCGGCGCGCGACGGCGCGTACAGCTCCGCCTCCAGAGGCGAGCCGGCCGGCGACAGATTCGCCAGCGTCTGTCCGGACGCCACGGTCTGGCCGAGCTGGGCGGCGATGCCGCTGACCATGCCAGCCTGCGATGCCCGCACCAGCAATTTGCGCTTGGCTTCGTTCTCGGTCAGGTCCTGCTCCAGCTCCGCCATGCCGCGCTGCGCCGCCGCCTCGTCCCGCTTCGCCTGCAGCTGCAAATCGGCCAGATCGGACAAAGCCGCGTCATGCTCGCTCTGCAGGGCGGCGCGGCTGCGCTGCAGATCGGCCAGCTTGGTCTGCTGGTCTATCACCTCGGCCTGCTTGTCCTGCAACGCGGCGGCGGAGATGAACTGCGACTCCAGCAGCCTGCGGTTGCGCCGCAGCGTGTCCTCGGCCAGCGCCACCCGCCGCCGCTGCAGACCGATCTGCTCGTCCATCCGCTGCAACTCGCGCCCCAGATCGTCGGCCTTGCGCCGCAGCGTTTCCTGTTTTTGCCTGGCCTGCAAACGCAGCATCGCCTGGTCGCCGGCCAGGCTGTCGCGCCGCGATTGCAGCAGCGAGGTGATCTCGCGGCCGGTATCGCCGCGGGTGGCGCTCTCGCGTTCGTTGCCGAGCACGAACAGCACGTCGCCGGCCCGCACCTGCTGGCCCTCGCGCACCTTCACCTCGGCCACCACGCCGGACTGCGCCGGCTGCACCCGGATCAGGCCCTGGCTGGGCAGCAGCACGCCCGGCACCTGGGCCTTGCGGGTATAGCTGGCCAGGGAAAAGAACAGGACGATGGCGATGGCGATCAGCGCGAACACGGCGGTCAGCCAGGCGAAGCTGGCGGGACGCAACAACACGATGCGGCCATAACGCCGATCTGAGGCATGGGTGAGCGCTGCGGAACGAAAAAGTGGCACGGATAGGACGCCTTCGGTGGGCATGCCTAGTCGCGACATGCGGAGGTTCGGCACTTTACCATTAATTCCAATGACATTTTAAAAAAGCAAAAAGCGCCAACGGCATTCATGCGCCACGGCGAGTGGGCGGACGCCAATTCAACTGGTTCTCTTCTTTAAATTCCCATCACAGACCACATGCGCACCACACTGTCCATTAGGACTGGTCAATGTCCATCATTTCGAACATGTTCCTCCTCCTCCATCGGCAATAACCATGCTGGGCAAGGATGACTGATCTGTTGCGCAATGCAGACAATCCGACGCTGTTTCACCGCTGCCGCGCATCCGTAATCACCCCGATTGTTTCCCCATCCGCACAGTTCAATATTTTACTGTCATCAATGGAATGATCCATGTCTCACCCATCGCTCGGCCACGCAACCAGGCCGCGGGATCCATTCGTTGACGCGTTCGGGCCGACCGCTGTCGACCCCCACACACGCATTAGGAGAAGCACCATGCAAACCGACAAGCAAGTGGAACAGACCGAACTGGATCAGGACCAGGAAATCGCTGACATCCTCGGCATCACCGTCCTGTCGCCGCTGGAGGAAGGCGCGGTCAGCGGCGGCGTTGAACCCGTCCACACCGACGAGGACCATGTCCACGTCCATCCGAGCGCCAGCTAAGCCAGCCCGCCTTCCCCAGAGCCCGCATTAGCGCCCGGCTCCGCCAGGAGACCGGGCGCGCTTCGCCCCTTGCCTCTCGCTCAGCGGCCATTTCGGAGAACACATTCGATGGACAAGCACACCCCAAGCTTCAGCGACGCATGGTGGGAGGGTTTTCTGCAGGAGTCCCGGCAGCTGAACAACCCGGTCGTGTTCAAGGGCGCGCTCGGCGATGCCCAGGTCGCCGCGTTCCGGCAGGCGGTGCTGGAGCTGCTGGCCACCCGGGCTAGCCTGCGCGAGCGCCCCTATGGCTTTCGCGTCTACGCGGACGGACGGCTGTTGAATCGCGATGAACTGGAGCGCGTCTACGACTGTCCGCCCCAGCCCGGGGAAAACCTGGAGACGTGGGGCGAGCGGGTGTTTCCCGGCACGCCGTACGGCATCATTCTCAATGCCGGGGAGAAATTCCACCATCAATTATCGCGCGAGATCGCGCTGATGCTGGGCCCGCTGTTCCAGAAAATCGGCCTGCCGCGTGACGGCGTCCAGTTCAGCATCTTCATCGGCAATTACGACAAGACCCCGCTCGGCGTACACCAGGACCTGCGCGGCGAGAACGTCATCCATTTCCATGTCGGCCCCGGCGCCAAGACAATGTATCTGTGGGATCCGGAACAATATCGCCGGCTCACTGAAGAAGAAGGCGTCACCAAGCGCGACTTCGCCGCGCTCAAACCTTACGCCAGAATCTTCCACTTCGAAGCCGGCGACCTGTTCTTCATGCCGGAAGGCACCTTCCACATCGGCGAGCAAGACGAGCTGTCCATCGGCATCACCGTCTGGCAATACACCCACACCAATCAGGCGATGGCCAGGAACCTGCACGCCTTCCTGCTCAAACAACTGGACGGCCAGCCGGACGAGGCCATCGTCCACGACCCATCCCCGCCGGACGACGCCAGCGCGCTGGATGCGATCTTCGCCAACCGCCGGCTGCCGGAGGAGTACCGCGGGCGGGATTACCACCAACTGATGCGCCTAGCCTACCTTGACTGGCGCCACTGCCTGGCCAGCAATGCAGGCTACCGCAGCCCGCCCTTCCCGCAGGAAGCGAGGGAAAGCTTGACGCCTGCCGACCGGGTACGGGCAGAAACGCCATACCGCATCCTGACGCGCGAGACAACGCCGGGCAGAATGGCCGTCTACGTTCGCGGCAACAAGCTGGAAATGAACCGCCATCCCGGCCTGATCTCGATGCTTCACCGCTTGAACCAAGGCCAGGACTGCGGCGTGGCCGAGCTACTGGAGCTGCTGGACCCGCACTGGCCGGCCAAGATAGGGCTGCATCTGCTGACCGAATTGCTCCACTGGCGCGGCATCAGCCGGCTGGACCCGCCATCGGACTGATCGCCTTCCCCCACCCGAGCCAGGGAGCCAAGCATGCATCATCCCAGCGAGAACGAAACGACGGCCAACAGCCTCGCCCCGGCCCACCTGCGACAACAGTTCGACGCCGGTTGGTGGACCCGCTTCCTAGACCGAACCGAGCAGATGAGCCGGCCCTGCGTCTTTGCCGACGCGCTGGACGCGCCGCAAGCGCGCATCATGCGCCGCCAGGTGCTGGACATCCTGGCCGAGATCGGCCAGATACACAAGGCGAAATACGGCTACCGCCTGTGGCTGGATGGCCGGCAGATCGATGATCTGGACGAACACTTCGCCCAGCATCCCCAGCCCCACGAAGACATCGGGGACTGGGTGCGCCGCGCCTTCGGCGAACGCAAGTTCGGCATTATCCTGAACCGGGGCGAAAAGTTCAGCTCCGGCCTGTCCCAGGCGATCGCGCACATCCTGGAGCCGGCTCTGCGCATGATAGGCATGCCGACCGAGGGCATCCTGTTCACGGTGTTCATCGGCAATTACGACATGACCCCGCTGGGCATACACAAGGACTCGCTCGGCAAGAGCGTGATCCATTTCCACCTCGGACCCGGCCCCAAGACCATGTATACCTGGGGCGATGACGACTACGTCACCGCGCCCGGCGAAAAGCGCTGCAACAATATGGACATTGCTCCCCATCTGCCCAGCGCCGCGCGCCACACCTTCGGCGAGGGCCAGCTCTACTACATGCCGGCCAACACCTTCCACCTCGGCATGCAGGACGAGTTGTCGGTCGGCATCGCCTGCTGGTTCTACAACCGCTCCGACCACGATTTCGCCTGCGAGCTGCTGCATCGGGTCCGGGAAGCCTATCTGCGCCCATCCGAGATCATGCTCAAGGCCGACCGGCATCCAATAGACGACATCGGCGCGGCCGAGTCCGCGCTGGCTCTGCTGACGCTGCCTGGCGGCGGCGATCTGCGCTCGTTGATGCGCGAGGTCTATCGCGACTTGCGCTATTCGCTGTTCAGCAACGGCGGCTACCGCAACAGCCCGATTCCACGCCAAGACAAGCCCGCGATGCAAGCGGACAGCCGCGTCGCCATCGAGCCGCCGTACCGGATGCTGTGCCGCCCTGCGCCCCAGGCCGGCCGCCTCGAACTCTACGTGCGCGGCACCAAGATCGCGCTCGGCAACTTCCCGGGACTGGAGGGCATCGTCGATCGATTGAACGGCGGCGGCAAGTTCGCCGTCGAGGAGATTGTCGCGATGGTCGACGACCCGCTGGCGGAAAAAAAGGTCCATTACCTGCTGGGCATGCTGCACCGCTACCGCGGCATCGTCGTCACCCCGCCCTGAGCGGCGCATCAAGCGGTCCGGGCACGACCAAATCAGGGCTTGATATCGTAAAATAAGCAACCGGCGCCGCTAGGGAGAACCATTATGAAGAGTCCATCTTTGCAAACCATGCTTGACGAACTTCGCCGCGAGTCCGCCAAAATCCTCGACGAAATCGCCAGCCAAGACCTGGAGTCCATTTCCGGCGAGGCATGCACGCCGAAATCGTCATAGAGCGTCAATCCAGCTATGTCAGGGCTACAACTGAGGCCAGCAGGCCCCGCGTAGAGACGCTGCGACCGGCTAACCACCTGACTCCAGAAGCGAATACGTTCTATCCCAATACCTGATCGCCTCCGGTATCTTCAGCCCCGGCGACAATCCCTCGCGCCTGCCGTGCGCCGGCCGGACTGGCAAGTCGCTGCTGATCAAGGATCAGAATCTACCGCCAGCTGTTGGCGGGCGAGTTCGACCGTATCGGGCTCTGTTGCACAAATCCGCCAGCGCAGCGGCCTGGTAAGATAGTGGCATGACCAAGTCCGCTCCGAAACGCTACCGAACGACCAACTGGAAAGGCTACAACCAAGCCCTGATCCAACGCGGCTTTCTGTCCATCTGGCTTGACACAAGCATGACATGGCAGGCAAGACCGCAAGGGAAGAAAGGTCGATCACAGACCTACAGCGATGCAGCCATTCAGTTCTGCTTGACCGTCAAGAACCTGTTCCGGCTGGCGTTGCGGCAGACCCCGCTTGCGGAATATTGCGCCAGCAGGCTGGCAAGCACCCGCGATGGGTCTTTGTTCACACTGAAGAAGCCTTTCGGGCAGATGGGACGCAAACGCCCAAAGCACGAAAGATGGGGGTAGATTCAAACCGGGCATGGCAAACCACTCTGAAGAGTGTCGGGATAGAGAATTTCCGCTTTCATGATCTTCGACACACTTGGGCGAGCTTGCTTGTTCAATCGGGCGTGCCGCTATCCGTTCTGCAGGAAATGGGGGATGGGAAAGCATAGACATGGTGCGCCGCTATGCGCACCTTACCCCCTCGCACCTGACGGAACACGCCAGACAGATAGACAACATCTTGGGATGAAGTGGCACAAACGTGGCACAAAAGAAAAAGGGGCAGGCGTTTAATTCGCCTAACCCCTTGATTTCTAATGGTGCCGGTAAGAGGAGTCGAACCCCCGACCTTCGCATTACGAATGCGCTGCTCTACCAACTGAGCTATACCGGCAAGCCAATCTGTTAAAAAAGCCTTGATTCTCGTTTGGGAAAATCAAGGCTTTTTAGAATTCTGGTCGGAGTGAGAGGATTCGAACCTCCGGCCTCTACGTCCCGAACGTAGCGCTCTACCAGGCTAAGCTACACTCCGATTTACAACTTTTTTCGACTTGCGCCGAGGGAAGCCAATTTACATCAAGTTCCGCTTTCAAACAAGCATTTTGTTTAACTGGTCGGAGTGAGAGGATTCGAACCTCCGGCCTCTACGTCCCGAACGTAGCGCTCTACCAGGCTAAGCTACACTCCGACGACCTTGCCAAACTGCTTGCTCCGAAAAACTGCTGCTGCATCGCTTGCTGCGGTACAATCAGCGGCTTCAGAGGACGCGCATTATGGAACAAATATGTGGTTTAGGCAACTATCTTTTTATCGTTTGAACGCGGAAAGCCTGGTGGGCGCTGACAAGCTGCTGCAGGCATTGGAAAAACGTCCGTTCCAGCCCTGCATGGGCCTGGACTGGTTCAGCGAAGGCTGGGTGCCGCCGGCCGGCCATCTGGATGCGCCGGTCTACGCCGCGCGCGGCAGCCTGATGGTTTCGATGCGGCGCGAGGACAAGGTATTGCCGGCCTCGGTGATCCGCGACTTCGTCGACATGAAGGTGCAGGAGATCGAGGACAAGGAGTTGCGCAAGGTTGGCCGTAAGGAGAAGCTGGCGCTGAAGGAACAGGTCACCGACGACCTGCTGCCGCGCGCCTTCGTCCGCAGCGGCCGCACCAGCGCCTATCTGGATATCCAGCGTGGCTGGCTGATGGTGGACTCCGGCACCGCCAGCAAGGCCGAGGCGTTGCTGTCCAAGCTACGCGAAGCGCTACCGCCCTTCCCTGCCGCGCTGCCGCGCACCAAGATCGCTCCGCACACCGCGATGACAGACTGGCTGGCCGCCGGCGAAGCGCCGGGCGGCTTCGAGCTGGATGCCGACTGCGAACTGAAGGACGGCAGCGAAAACGGCGCGGTGGTGCGCTGCAGCCGCATCGACCTCACCAGCGATGAAATCCGCCAACACATCGCCACCGGCAAGCAGGCCACCAAGCTGGGTCTGGTCTGGAACGAAAAGGTGCGTTTCCAGCTGACCGATACCCTGCAGCTCAAACGTATCCAGTTTCTAGACGTGCTGCAAGAGGAAGCCAGCCAGGCTGGCGACGACCGCGACAGCCTATTCGCCGCCACCTTCCTGCTGATGAGCGAAGAGCTGGGCGAACTGGTGACCGCGCTGGTGGATGCGCTGGGCGGCCTAGAAGACAGCCAGGCGATGCCGCCGCAAACCGGCTCCGCTCCGGCACCGGCATCCGGCAACGCCGACGATGTGCCCTGGGACTGAGCGACCGCGCCTCCCGCAAACAACACCCGGCCTGGCCGGGTTTTTTTACGCCAGGCATATCGCATGCTATCGATACAAATCCAGCAATAGCTTTAATCTAACTGCGTGGTGAAAACAATTAATTTAACAAGGCTATAAAAGCTACGGATACTTCAGCCATTCACTATCGGGAGCCTGTAATGAAGCAAAGCTGGAGCAACGCCTTGCTGGAAATGTGGGCCGGCTTCGCCTGGCTGCAGTAATCGGGATGCCTGCCATAGGAGCCATCGCACCAGGAAAAGCAGCTAGACAAGCCCCCTGCCGTCGACAATCTCAACGCGCAAACCGTCGATCCGGCGCCACCGGCGCAGCAAGACCAGTGCAACACCATCCAGGCCCGCAGGGCATGGAATAAAAATCCATTCAAAGCCGCCAGGGTTGCCGCTGCGGCGGGGCGGTTTTTCTTTGCCTCTTGCATTAAATGATAATCATTATCATTATAATATCAAGACTACCCGCGAGAACCGCCATGCATACCGTCAGCCCCTTCCCGTCCCGCCGTCATCCGCCCAGAGCTTCGCAACCGCGCCCCCTAGGCTGGCGCCGCCTGCTGGGCCTGCTCATCTTCCTTGCCGGCTGCCTGCTGCTGCTGCAACAAGCACTGGATGCCCACCATCCCGCCAACGCGAAACACCAGCCCACGCGGTCAGCGCCGGCGGAGACTATTGAAAAATAAGAAACAATCAAGTGAGTGAAAGCGGATTTTTTTACCCGTCCGCCCGGCGTAAGCTGTTGCCATCCCCTCATTGCAGGCAACCGATCATGAACACCCGACAAGCCGCCCTGTTCATCTCCCACGGCGCGCCCACGCTGCCGATCGAGGACAGTCCCACCCGCCATTTCCTGGCACAGCTGGGACAGGATTGGCCGCGGCCGCGCGCCATCGTCATCGTCTCCGCCCACTGGGAGGCGCAGGCGTTCACCGTCAACCGCCAGCCGCGCCCCGGCACCCTGTACGACTTCGGCGGTTTTCCGCCGCTGCTGCGCACGCTGCGCTACCCGGCCGCCACCGACGCGGCGCTGGCGGCCGAAGCGGAAACCCTGCTGCGCGGCGCCGGGCTGCGCACGGAATCAACGCATGAGAGGCCGCTGGACCACGGCATATGGACGCCGTTGCTGCTGATGTACCCGCAGTCGGACATCCCGCTGGTGACGGTGTCGCTGCGCCATCGCGCCAGCGCCGCCGAGCACTACGCGCTGGGCCGCGCGCTGCGGCCGCTGCGCGACGACAATGTGCTGCTGATAGGTAGCGGCAGCTACACCCATAATCTGCGTGAGCTGCGCCAGGACGGCAGCAGCGTTGCGCCATGGGCGGCCGAGTTTACCGGCTGGATGGACCAGGCGCTGCTTGAGCGCCGCGACGACGACATCATTCATTGGCTGGAACGAGCGCCGCAGGCGCGGCAAAACCACCCCAGCGACGAGCATTTCAATCCGCTGCTGGTGGCACTGGGCGCGGCCAGCGACGGCGCGCCGCCGCTCAAGCTGCACGACGACTGGCGCATGGGCGCATTGTCTATGGCCTGCTGGCGCTTCGACTGAACGCGGCTACAGCGTGCGCAGCCTGCCGCGGAAATCATCCAGGCTGCGGTAGCCCTTGGCCCGCATCAATTCCGTCAATTCGGCGGCGATGCGGGCGAACGCGCCCACGCCTTCGCGATGCAGGCAAGTGCCCACCTGCACCGCGCGCGCGCCGGCCAGGATGTGCATGAAAGCCTCGCGCCCGCTGCTGACCCCGCCGCAACCGACGATGTCCTTGCCCGGCAGCAGCCGGTAAAACTCGCGCACATTGGCCAGCGCGGTGGGCAACACGTAATCTCCCCCCAGCCCGCCCAGGCCACCCTTGGGCTTGATGACCACCGCCTCGCTGTCGATGTCCACCACTAGGCCGTTGCCGATCGAGTTGATGCAAGTGACGAAGGCCAGCCTCGAGTGGCGGTTCAATATCTCCGCCATCGCGGCGAAATGGGCGGGATCGAAATAAGGCGGCAGTTTGACGCCGTACAGACCAGAATAGGCGGCGTCAAAAGCGTCCAGCGCCTCGGCCGTCGCCGCGAAGTCGTAACCCAGCTGCGGTTTGCCCGGCACATTGGGGCAGGACAGGTTGATCTCCGGGATCGCCGGCAGGCCCTCGACCGCCAACCCGCGCAGCATCGCGCAGTTGTCGTCCAGCATCAGACCGGACAGCGACAGGAACAAGGGCTTGCCGCAGCGGTAGTCGTAACGGCGAGCGTAGTCCAGGTAGTAGGCGAAACCGCGGTTGGGCAAGCCCATGGAGTTGATGCTGCCAATGACGGTGCGAAAATAGCGCGGTTCCGGGTTGCCCTCGCGCGGCTGCAACGTGCAGCTCTTGGTGACCACCGCGCCGGCGGCTGAGGCGCGCACCGCTTCCAGCTCCCCCTCCTCGCGGCACATCACGCCGGAGGCGTTGTACAGGCAGCCGGGCAGGGTCTGGCCCAGCCAGCTTACGGACAGGTCTATGGCAAAGTGATCAGGCATGGCCGCTCTCGGGAATGGCTTGGAGATGGCGGCAGTGTGCGGCCAAACCGCGACCGGCGCGCTGAGCGAGGTCAATACCATGACGCATGCCGCCCTCTCTTCCCGCCGGGAGGGAGACAACCGGCGGGCAACGCCCCCTGCAAAAATGCCCGGCCAAGGCCGGGCATTCCATAAACCGCAAGCAAGGACGAGGCGCTTACATCTGCGACTGCTGGTAGTTCTCCAGGCCGGTCAGCTGGATCAGGCGCAACTGCTGCTCCAGCCAGTGGGCGTGGTCGTTCTCGGTTTCTTCCAGCAGCACCATCAGCGCGTCGCGGGTGACGTAGTCGCGCACGCTCTCGCAATGGGCGACCACCTCCTTCAGCAAGGCGCCGACGCGGTATTCCACCTCCAGATCGCTCTTCAGCATGCCAGGCACGTCCTCGCCCACCTGGATAGGCACCCGGCGCGCCACATTGGGCTTGCCTTGCAGGAACAACATGCGGGCGATCAGCGCGCGCGCGTGCTCCAGCTCGTCCTCGCGCTCGTGGTCTATCCGTTCGAACAGCTTGTTCAGCCCCATGTCCTTGTACATCTCGGCATGGATGAAATACTGGTCGGCGGCGGATAGCTCCTCGGCCAAGAGTTCGTTGAGCAGCGCTATGGTCTTGGGATCGCCTTGCATGTTGTTACCTTGTTGTTCTGGTGACTCAAGCCGTCATTCTAGGCGCTCAGCGCGCGAGATGCACGCCCTGGTAGAAGGCGAAGGACAGCAGCCAGGCCAGCAGCACCGACCAAGCCACCGACATCGCGGCGAAGCGCCAGCTTTTCGATTCGCGGTGCATCGCCGCCACCGTGGACAGGCAGGGCACGTACACCAGCGTGAAAATCAGGAAGCTCATCGCCGACGCCCAGTCCAGCTGATGCGCCAGCACGCCGCCCAGGCCGCTCTCGGACACGCCGTAGATCACCGCCAGACTGCCCAGCAGGATTTCCTTGGCGATGAAGCCGAACAGCAGCGCCACAGCCAGCTCGGCGCGGATGCCTATCGGATCGAGCACCGGCGACAGCGCCTCGCCCAAGGCATAAGCCAGCGTCTGGCCGTGGCCGGCCGGAATATGGGTGAGCAGCCACACCATCACCACGCCGGCCAGGATGAAGGTGGAGGCCAGCCGGAGAAAGGCGCTGACCTCCCCCGCAGCCCGGGTCAGCATGTGGCGCGCGCCCGGCAGCCGGTACGGCGGCACCTCCAGCAGAAAGGCCTCGTCGCCGCGATAGCGGCGCTTGAACACCCAGGCGGTGAACACCGCCACCACGAAGGTCAGCAGATACAAGACCGATACCACCCACGGCGCCTGACTTTTGCTGAACAGGATGCCGGCGAAGAACACTACCACCTGCAAGCGCGCCGAGCATAGCGAAAACGGGATCACCAGCATGGTCAGCAGCCGCTGCCTGCGCTCGCGCATCACCCGGGTGCCCAGTATCGCCGGCACATTGCAGCCGAAGCCCATCAACTGCATCACGAAGCCGCGGCCATCCAGGCCCAGCCTCGCCATCATCGCGTCGGTGAGGAAGGCCGCGCGCGCCAGATAGCCGCTGTCCTCCACCATCGCCATCAGCACGAAGAATACAAACAGGATCGGGGCGAAAGTCAGCACCGTGGCCACGCCCTGCCAGACGCCGTCCAACAGCAGGCTCTGCAGCATGGCCGGCAGCGCCGACAGCGCCGGCGTCAATGCCTGGTCCTTGATCCAGTCCAGCCAGCCGCCCACGCCATCCTGCAGCGGCGTACCTATCTGATAAGTGAGGTTGAACAGCAACGCCATGAAGACGAAGAACAAGGGCAGGCCCAGCCAGGGATGCAGCAGCCAGCGGTCCACTTTTTCGGTCAGCAGCGTCGGCAGCACCGGCGGCAGCCGCCAGCAACCGTCCAGCGCGGCGCGGGCCTGGTCTATCGCCTGCCACGATTCAGGCACCCGCTCCAGCCCGGCGCGCACTGCCGACCCCTCGAAGCCGGCCAGCTGGTTCAGCGCGGCGTTGAGGCGCGGCCAGCCCTCCATCCGCTTGGCCGACACCAGCACCACAGGCGCGCCAAGCTTCGCCGCCAGCGCGCCGGCGTCCACGCTCACGCCCAGCAGCCTGGCTTCGTCGGCCATGTTCAGCACTATCAGGCAGCGCAGGCCGCTGGCTATCACCTGCAAGGCCAAGGGCAGTTGACGGTCTAGCTGGCAGGCATTGAGCACCAGCACCGCGCCGTCGAAGGCGCTGGCCAGCAGCACGTCGCGCACCACCGCCTCGTCATCGCTATAGCCGGTGAGATCGTTGACGCCGGGCAGATCGATCAGCTCCACCATTCTGCCGCCCAACAGCAGGCGAGAGCTGATCAAGTCAACGGTGAGGCCCGGCCAGTTGCCCACCCGCTGCGACATGCCGGTGAGGCGATTGAACAAGGTGGATTTGCCGGTATTGGGCAGTCCCAGCAGGGCGAAGCGCTTCATTCGGCAATCCTCACCCGGATCAGCCGGGCCAGGCTGCGCCTGAGCAGAAAGCGGGTGGCGCCCACCTCCAACAGTAGCGGGCCGCCCCACGGCGCCGCCTGGCGCAGATGAAAACGGCAGCCCGGCGCGAGGCCGAAGGCCGCTACCCGGCGGAAAGCTTCGTCGCTCAGCTCCAAGCTGGCCACCACGCCATGGCAGCCGGCGGGAACAGTATCCAGAGACGGCATGTGTTTGATTGCTCCGACAATAACGCGAATAGTTTGCATTAGTATATCGAAGCCGCAACGCGCCTCTTGCGGCAAATTGTCGCAATCCGCGCTCGGCTTGACCTTGATCAAGCGCCCCCGGCCGGCACCGCCGCGCCGCCATCGGCAACTCTCCGCCGTTTCAATAGCCTACTGGTCGGCTAAGCGGTTAAAATCGCAGCCATTGCGAAATATCGACACACACGGGCCAAGACTATGAGCATCAAATCGGACAAGTGGATCCGCCGCATGGCGGCGGAGCACAATATGATAGCGCCGTTCGAATCCAACCAGATCAAATCGGTGGACGGCCAGAAGGTGATCTCCTACGGCACCTCAAGCTACGGCTACGATATCCGCTGCGCCGACGAATTCAAGGTGTTCACCAATATCAACAGCACCATCGTCGATCCGAAGAAATTCGATCCGGACTCCTTCGTCGAAGTCTCCGGCAAGGGCTATTGCATCATTCCGCCCAATAGCTTCGCTCTGGCGCGCACCGTGGAGTATTTCCGCATTCCGCGCAGCGTGCTCACGGTCTGCCTGGGCAAATCCACCTACGCCCGCTGCGGCATCATCGTCAACGTCACCCCGTTCGAGCCGGAATGGGAAGGCTACGTGACGCTGGAATTCTCCAACACCACGCCGCTGCCGGCCAAGATCTATGCCAACGAAGGCGTGGCCCAGGTGCTGTTCTTCGAATCCGATGAAATCTGCGACGTGTCCTATGCCGACCGCGCGGGCAAGTATATGGGACAGGTGGGCGTCACCCTGCCGCGCCCCTGAAACCGCCCTTCTCCCGCATACGACAGGATGGCTGCGGCCATCCTGTTTTGTTTGCCGGGGGATAAAAACCCTCTCGCTATTTTTCGCATCTGTTCTAGGATAAACAAAGGGTTAGCTGACATCCCGGTTGTGCCGACCCTTTGCACAGCAAGCTGTTTCTTCTTGGGGCGTCGCGGTTCCCCCTTGCCGCTGCGCCCCCTTTTTATTCTCAGCTCTCCTCTGCCCTCACCGGCCTAACGCCGTCCCCTGATGCCGCCATGCGCTCCAGACAGTTGTCAGCGCCGGCCAAGCCCGCCATGATCGGTTCTTTGTCTGCAAAATCCGGCATGAGCCTTTACGATTTTTCCTTCCGCCGCATCGACGGCGTCGAACAAGCGCTGTCGGCCTACCGCGGCAAAGTGATGTTGCTGGTCAATACCGCCAGCCAATGCGGCTTCACGCCGCAATACGCCGGGCTGGAATCGCTGCACCGGCGCTTCGCCGAGCAGGGACTCGCGGTCATCGGCTTTCCCTGCAATCAGTTCGGCGGCCAGGAACCGGGCGGTGCCCTGGAGATCGGTGCCTTCTGCGAGAAAAACTACGGCGTGGACTTCACCATGGCCGACAAGATAGACGTCAACGGCCGCGCCGCCCACCCGCTATGGCGCTATCTGAAACATCAGAAGCCGGGCCTGCTGGGCAAGCCGATACGCTGGAACTTCAGTAAATTCCTGATAGACCGGCAAGGCCGGGTGGTGGCGCGCTTTGCGCCCTTCACCCGCCCGGAAAAGCTAGCGTCGCGAATAGAGGCGTTGCTGAAATGACAAAAGCCAGGCTGGCACCCAAGCCGCCTGGCTTTGCTATCCCGTCGGGCAGACGGGTCATGGGGCGCCAGCGCCCCGGTCAACTGCAGGAATCTATGCTGCGCCTGGCATCCGCCGCCAATAAATCCAGATCGTCATCCAAATGCTCCTGGATATCCACCAGCGCCGCGCGCAGCACAGCCGCGGCCAACCTGGTCTGATCGCCATTGAACACATGGGCCAGGATTCTCAGCTCGCGGCAGGCGGTGATGTCCAACGGCACTTCCAGCGTGCGCACCACCGCCAAGGACAATTCGACCATCGCATCAGGATTGCCGACGCGCTGGGTTTCCAGCTCGACCAGCAAGGTTTTCAAGGCCAGTCCCATCCCGTCCCTCCCAGTCAGATTGCCATCATGCCGGACCCATGCCCGGCCCCTCGGTCTGATGCTTCCCTGCGCCGCGCCTTGCCGGCCGACAGGCTTGGCCCGGCTTCCTTCCCTTTCCCAATACCTGACAGCCTCTCCCAGGCTGCGACCGACTCTTTGAACATAGGCCACGCCGGCGTGAAAGTCTGCGCCTAGCCGCGAGTTTCAAAACCGGCCAGCACATTGGCCACATTGGTGCCGATCGGCTCCACCGCGTAGCCGCCCTCCAAGCAGAACAGCGTAGGCAGCTTCAGCCCGGCCAACCTGGCGCCCAGGGTGACGAAATCCGGCGAATCCAGCTGGAAGCGCGAGATCGGGTCGCCGCGGAAAGTGTCCACGCCAAGCGACACCACCAGCGCCTCGGCCCCGAAACGGGCGATCTGCTCCAGCGCGCAATCGAGCGCGACGAACCAGGTGCTGACGCAGGCGCCCGCCGGCAAGGGAAAGTTGAAATTGTAGCCCAAGCCCTCGCCCTCGCCCTTTTCATCGGCAAAACCCAGGAAGAACGGGTACTCGGTGCGCGGATCGCCATGGATGGACAGGAACAATACGTCGGAGCGCGAATAGAAGATGTCCTGGGTGCCGTTGCCGTGGTGGTAGTCGACATCCAGCACTGCCACTCTGCGCAGGCCCTGATCGCGCAATGCCTGGGCGGCGATGGCCGCGTTGTTGAAAAAACAGTAGCCGCCGCAATAGTCGCGCGCGGCATGATGGCCGGGCGGCCGGGTCAGCGCGAATGCCGCCCGCTCCCCACCGATGACCCTCTCCACCCCGGTCAGCGCGCAGTCGGCGGCGGCGGTGATCGCAGGCCAAGTGCCGGCGGTGAGCGGCGTGCCGCAGTCCATCGAGTAATAACAGAGCTGGCCTTCCACATGCTCTGGCACCGCCTCGCGTAGCCGGCGAATCTGCCACATCTTCGGCAGCGCGTCGTAATCGCGGCCCAGCGCGCTCCAGCGCTGCCAGGCGGTCTCCAGGAAACGGACGTAGCCTTCGTCGTGCACGCGCAGGATGGATGCCAGGCCATGGCGGCGCGGATGGACCACATCGCCCAGCTGGCGCCCGCGCACCGCGGCCAGCACCATGTCGGCGCGGGACGGGGTTTCGAAACAAGGCTTGAGGGTGCCGTCTATCAGCTCGGCGCGGCCGTGCTGCAGGCGATGGGAATCGGAATAGATGGTGAGCATGATATTTTCCAAGGGTGGAAAACCTCATGCTCCCGCCGCGGCCGGCAGCGGTCAAATGCTGATGACGGCGTGTTTGCGCCAGAGCAAGCGCCGCTCAGGACACCTCGCCCGCCAGGTAATACCAGCGGCCGTCCTCGCGGACGAAGCGGCTGGCTTCATGCAGGCGCTCAGCCTTGCCGCCCACCTTGTAACGGGCGACGAACTCCACGGTGCCCGCCTCGTCGCCGTGCAGGCCGGCTTCGCAGCGCTTCACCTCCAGGCCTATCCATTTGACCACCCCAGCCTCTTCGGCCAAGTCCAGGCTTTGCGGCCGGGTGGACGGATGCCAGGTAGCCAGCAGATAGTCCTCGCGCCCCAGCGCATACGCGCTGAAGCGCGAGCGCATCAAGGCCTGGGCGGTAGGCGCCGGCGGCCCGTCCGGCGCCAGATAGCGTCCGCAGCAGGCGGACAGGTCGGCGCCGCCGCAGGGACAGGCGGTGTTGGCTTGCTTGCGGGACTTCATCAGTAACCCAGCGGCGGCAAACCGTACAGCTTCAGCAGGAAATTGCTGAAGGCCGGATCGGCGGGCTTGGGCGCATACTTGGGCCAGCGCCGCATCCATTCGCGCAAATGCAGCTCCAGCCGGGAGCGGAAAGCGTCGGAATCCAGCCGGCCGGCATCGCGCTCCACCGTCAACTGGCGGTAGACGGCGAAGTTGTCGTTATCGACGGCGTTGCTGCCGACAATGCGCAGGCGGGCGGCATTCAGTTGATCGGCGGCGGCGGTGCGGGTCAGCGCGCCGCTCTTCACCTGGTCGGCCAACCGGTTGGCCTCGGCCAGCAGCAGATCGACCTTGCCGGCGGCATGCGCCGGCGGCTGGGACGTCTGGCTGGCGGAGTGCACCGGCGCGCCCAACTGCTGCAGGCTGCTGCAACCGGCAAGTCCGGCCAGCAGGGATATCATAAGCAGTCTTTTCATGCCGGCCATTGTAGCCCGGCCGACCGGCGCGGCGTCAATCGCAAACATCTTGCGATCGATTGCGCAAGCCGCCCGGCATCAAATGCAAAAGCCCGGCGCACCGGGCTGGGCAGACGCGTGCGCGGCTGGCTCAGGCCAGATGTTCGAACAGCACCGTGGACAGATAGCGCTCGCCAAACGACGGGATCACCACCACGATCAGCTTGCCGGCGTTCTCCGGCCGCTTGGCCAGCTGCAACGCCGCCCATACCGCGGCGCCGGAAGAGATGCCGACCAGGATGCCCTCCTTGGTGGCGACGTCGCGCGCGATCTGCAGCGCATCGTCGTTCTTGACGCGGATGATCTCGTCGTAAATATCGGTGTTCAGTATCGCCGGCACAAAGCCCGCGCCGATTCCCTGGATAGGATGCGGCCCTTTGGCGCCGCCGGACAGCACCGGCGAGGCGTCCGGCTCCACCGCCACGATCCGCACGCCGGGCTTTCTGGCCTTCAGCACCTCGCCCACGCCGGTGATGGTGCCGCCGGTGCCGACGCCGGAGACAAAGATATCCACCTGGCCTTCGGTATCGTTCCACACCTCTTCCGCGGTGGTGGCGCGGTGGATGGCCGGGTTCGCCGGATTCTCGAACTGCTGCGGCATGAAATAGGTGTCGGGGAATTCGTCCACCAGCGCGCGCGCCTTGGCGATGGCGCCGCCCATCCCGTCCGGCCCCGGCGTCAGGATCAGTTCGGCGCCGTAGGCCTTCAACAGCTGGCGGCGCTCTTTGCTCATCGTCTCCGGCATGGTGATCACCAGCTTGTAGCCGCGCGCCGCGCACACCATCGCCAGACCGATGCCGGTGTTGCCCGAGGTGGGTTCGACGATGACGGTGTCCGGCCCGATCTTGCCGGCCCTCTCCGCCGCATCCAGCATCGCCACCGCGATGCGATCCTTGACGCTGTGCGCCGGATTGAAGAACTCCAGCTTGGCCACCACGGTGGCGCCTGCTCCTTCAGTGACGCGGTTAAGCCTGACCAGCGGAGTGTTGCCGATCAGGTCGGTAATGGTATTGGCGATACGCATAGTCTTATTCCTCATTAACCGACAATAGCTGTAATGATATTCCCCAGCATCATAATCAATCGCTAGAATCCAACCTAATATTGTTTGCTTATATCCAGCAAACCAATAAACCAAGTTCCGCATGCCCGCTCTAAGCGGCTTTGTTATAGTCAATGGAAACACAGGTCCGAAACCCATGCCCACCCAGGAAACCCTGATTCCGCTATCCGGCTGGCGCCGCAAGCTCTACATCATCATCTACGAAGCCGACACCCGCGCCGGCCGCCTGTTCGACCTGACCCTGACCCTGGCCATCCTGGTATCCGTCGCCTGCGTGATGCTGGAAAGCGTGGCCGGCATTCGCCAGCGCTACGGCGCGCTGCTCAGCCTGTTGGACTGGTTTTTCACCATACTGTTCACCGTGGAGTATGCGCTGCGGCTGATCTGCGTGCACAAGCCGCTGCGTTACGTGAAAAGCTTCTTCGGCGTGATCGACCTGTTGTCCATCCTGCCGCTGTATCTGGGCCTGTTCATCCCGGAAAGCCGCTTCCTGGCGGACATCCGCATCCTCAGGCTGCTGAGGATGTTCCGCATCCTCAAGCTCAGCCGCCACCTGAGCGAGGCACTGGAATTGCGGCGCGCGCTGGCGGCCAGCCGGCGCAAGATCACCGTGTTCCTGGCCACCGTCATCCTGCTGGTCATCATCCTGGGCACCCTGATGTACGTGATAGAAGGGCCGGAACACGGCTTCACCAGCATCCCCATCAGCATCTACTGGGCCATCGTCACCCTCACCACGGTGGGTTTCGGCGACATCACGCCCAAGACGCCGCTGGGCCAGGCACTGGCCAGCCTGGTGATGATCACCGGCTACGGCATCATCGCCGTGCCCACCGGCATCGTCACTGCGGAAATCGCCCGCGGCAAGCCCGCCTCCCGCTCCGACAACCAGTCGGCCACCCGGCTGTGCCCGCACTGCTTCAGCGAAGGCCACGACTGGGACGCCCATTTCTGCAAGCACTGCGGCGGTCAGCTGCCGCGTCCCTCCAGAGACCAAGTCAGCTGAAAACCACCCTTCCATGCCGCCCCGCCAAGCGGATGATGCGCTGCCAGACGGCCGGGCTCTTGCTATCATGGCGCGTCCGCAGCGCGGCCAGCTGTTGCATACCCGTCAAGGTCAACCGTCCGGCATGTTGCGACGCAAATAGCTAGCGTTTACTCAAGGCTGCGGCGTCAAAACAACATGCCATTTGCAAGTCAAAAACGCCGCGCCAGGCCAGGTCAGGCTCTCCGGCCGGCAAGCTGTTTTTCCGGCCAAGGCTGTGGATAACTTTGTTGATAAGCCGGTGCATAGACCGTGCAAACGCCCGCCGGCACAAGCTTTCAATGATTTTCTCATCCGGGGATTGATTTTTGCAAGTCATTGATTTAATTGTGCTTTAACTCTGATATCAAACACTACGCAAGCGTTGCCGCCCAAGCGGGCATTGAATAATTACTCCAGCGAGCCACTGTGGATCACTTGACAAGACATAATTTTTTTGATCACAGCCAAGATGTGATCAGCGTCTCCTCCCTCAACCGCATGGCGCGCGACCTGCTGGAAAGCGGGATACCGCCGATCTGGATAGGCGGGGAGATTTCCAACCTGACGCTGGCCAGTTCCGGCCATGCCTATTTTTCGCTGAAGGACGGCGGCGCCCAGGTTCGCTGCGTGATGTTCCGCCATAAGGTGTCCGCCCTGCCCTTCCGTCCCAAGGAGGGCATGCAGGTGGAACTGCGCGGCCAGGTGACGCTGTACGAGGCGCGCGGCGATTTTCAGATCAATGTCGGAGAAATGCGCTCCGCCGGCCTGGGCAGGCTGTTCGAGGCTTTCGAACGACTGAAGGCCAAACTGCAGGCCGAGGGCCTGTTCGACACCGGCCGCAAGCGCGAGCTGCCCAGCCACCCGGCAGCCATCGGCATCGTCACCTCGCCCGCCGCCGCCGCGCTGCGAGACGTGGCCAGCACCCTGCGCCGCCGCATGCCCGGCATACCGCTGATACTCTACCCGGCCCAGGTGCAGGGCGAAGGCTCGGCGCAGCAGATCGCCAGGGCCATCCAGCAGGCCGGCGAACGCCGCGAAGTGGATGTATTGATCGTCTGCCGCGGCGGCGGCAGCATCGAGGACCTATGGTCATTCAACGAGGAGATCGTCGCCCGCGCCGTGGCGGCCTGCCCGATTCCCACCGTCAGCGGCGTCGGCCACGAAACCGACTTCACCATCTGCGACTTCGTCGCCGACCGCCGCGCGCCGACGCCGACCGCCGCCGCCGAACTGGTATCGCCCAACCGCGAGCATCTGGCGATCCAACTGGAGCAGACCCGCCGCGCTCTGGAGCGGGCGCTGAGCCGCCTGCTGACGGACAAGGCCCAGCAACTTGACTTCCTGGGTCGCCGCCTGGTCCACCCCGGCCTCAAGCTGCAGGCCCAGCGCGAGCGGCTGGACGCGCTGTCGCGGCGCCTGAGCCAGCGTGTGAACGGCGCCTTCGAGCAGAGCCGCTGGCGGCTGCAGCTGGCCGGCAGCAAGCTTTCGCGCCACCAGCCCGACCTGGCCCGCCTGGCGCAGGCGATGCAACAACGGCAGGCGCGGCTGGAGCGCGCCAAAGACCGGTTGCTGGAGCGCCGCCAACAACAGCTGGCGCAGCTGTCCGCCACGCTGGCGGCCTTCAATCCGGAAGCGGTGCTGGCCCGCGGCTACGCCATCGTGCAAAAGCAGGACGGCCAAGCGGTGAAAAACCCGGCGGAGCTGCGCAATCACGAGAAGGTGACGCTGCGGCTGGCCGAAGGCAGCACCGAGGCCCGCATCGAGCATCCGCAGGGCGCGCAGCCGGAATTGCCGTTCTGACGCCACCTGCAGCGCGGGAACGAAGGACCCGCCTACGCCGGGCTTCGTCTCAAGGCTTTCCGCCTGGGGTCACCAGGCTGCCGCGCCGAATCCGGTCGGCAAGGTCTTGCATCGCCTGATCCGACAGCACCTCCGTCTTTCCGCTGCGGTGGGGAATATTGCTGCCGGTAATATACTTCGCCTCTTCACGGCCCGAATCGTCGCCTGACAAGGCGCTTGCGCCAGGCGTCGCGGCGCACGCGGCCAGCAGCAGTGAACAGGACAGCAACGGCATCAATTTGGCAGGGTTCATCACAGCTTCATCCATGGCGGATCATCGACAGGAACGTGCCCGGGCGCAGCGGCCGGAAGGCAGGCGGATAATTATGCAAATATGCTATTCAAGCCCGCGCCGAATGTAAATGCCCGATCCGGTTCCGGGCAATAAAAAAGCCTGCGACCATCGCAGGCTTTTCACAGGACGGAGCACGCGGGTAATCAAACTTGCCGCAGCGCCGGCGGCAACGCGAACACCGTGCTCTCCTCCACGCCGGGCAGCTCCGTCACCTGGCTGATGTCGAAGGTCTTGATGCGGTCTATCACCGCCTGCACCAGCACTTCCGGCGCGCTGGCGCCGGCGGTGAGCCCCACCCGCTGCTTGCCGGTGAACCATTGCGGCTCCAGCAGGCTGGCATTGTCCACCATATAGGCGTCCACGCCCTTCAGCGCCGCCACTTCGCGCAAGCGGTTGGAGTTGGAGCTGTTGGGCGAACCCACCACGATCACGATGTCGCACTCCGCCGCCAGCTGCTTGACCGCGTCCTGGCGGTTTTGCGTGGCGTAGCAGATGTCGTCCTTCTTCGGGCTGTGGATAGCCGGAAAGCGGGCCTTCAGCGCCTCGATGATGTCGCGGGTCTCATCCACCGACAGCGTGGTTTGACTGACATAAGACAGCGCATCTGGGCGCCGCACCTCAAGCGTGGCCACATCGTCGACCGTCTGCACCAGATACATGCCGCCGCCCACCTGGCCCATGGTGCCCTCCACTTCCGGGTGGCCGGCGTGGCCGATCATGATGATCTCCATGTCGGCCTTGTGCATGCGCTTCACTTCCACATGCACCTTGGTCACCAGCGGACAAGTGGCGTCATACACGGTCAGCCCCAGAGCCTCGGCCTCGGCCCGCACCGACAGCGGCACACCATGGGCGGAATAGATCAGCGTGCTGCCGGCAGGAACATCCTTCAAGTCCTCGATGAACACCGCGCCCTTGCCGCGCAGGTCATCCACCACGAAACGGTTGTGCACCACCTCGTGGCGCACGTAGATGGGGGCACCATACAGTTCGATGGCGCGCTCGACGATGGCGATGGCCCGGTCCACGCCGGCGCAGAAGCCGCGCGGATTGGCGAGCATGATGGTCTTCGTCATCAGAATTTCCTCGATCAGGCCGGAACGGCGGACGTTCCGGCAATTGCGCGCACGACCCTCTCGCGGGCCATGCCGCAGATTAGCTGCGTCTCAGCGCGACGGCTTTTTCAGGCTGTCCAGCACCATCAGCGCCGCGCCGACACAGATGAAGGAGTCGGCCAGGTTGAACGCCGGGTAGTACCACTGGTTGTAGTAGTGCACCATGATGAAGTCGATCACGTGGCCATAAGCCAGGCGGTCGATCACATTGCCCAGCGCCCCGCCGATGATGAATGCGGCGGCCAGGTTCATCATGCCGGTAAAGCGGCCCTTGACGATGTTCCAGCCCAGCCAGCCGGACACGGCGAAAGCCAGCGCGGTGAACAGGTATTTCTGCCAGCCGCCGGCATCGTGCAGGAAGCTGAAGGCCGCTCCCGGATTGTAGATCAGCGTGAAGCTGAAAAAGCCCTCCACCACCGAGCGCACTTCGCCGTACTGGAAACGGCCGTTGAAATAAAGCTTGCTGAACTGGTCCAGCACGATAACCAGCGCCGCCAGCACGAACCATTTGGACCAGCGGCGGGCCCCAGGCATAGTCATTGCAGAATCCATCAATCTGTATCCATGGGCTGGCGGGGCAGCGACTGCGGCCCCGCATCAGACGATCAGGCGTGGCGGCGATGCTCGCCCTGGCCGTCCAGGTTGTCCACACAGCGGCCGCAAACAGCGCCGTGCCCGGCGTGGCTGCCCACGTCGGTGCAGTAATGCCAGCAGCGCTCGCACTTCTCATGCGTAGAGGCGTGCACCCGCACCGCGACTTCTGCCGCTTCCTTGACGCCGGCCTTGGAGACGATCAGCACGAACTTGAGCTCGTCGCCCAGGCTCAGCAACTGCTGCGCCAGGGCCACCGGCGCGTCGATCTCCACCTCGGCCTGCAGCGAGGAGCCCAGCTTGTCCGCGCTGCGTAGCTCTTCGATCTGTTTATTGACCTGGGCGCGCAGCTCGCGGATGGCCTGCCACTTGCCGGCCAACGCCTGCTCGCGCTCTACCGCCTGGCTCGGGAACTCGTGCCAGATATGGTACAGCGTCGACTCTTCCTCGCTGTCCACCAACACATTCCACGCCTCGTCGGCGGTGAAGCACAGAATGGGCGCCACCATCAGCAGCAGGCTGCGGGTGATGTGGTACAGCGCGGTCTGCGCGCTGCGGCGGACATGGCTGTCGGCCTGGGTGGTGTACAGTCGGTCCTTGATCACGTCCAGGTAGAAGGCGCCCAGGTCTTCCGAGCAGTAGCCGACCACCTCCTGTACCACGTGGTGGAAGGCGTAGCGCGAGTACAGCTCGCCCACTACCTTCTCCTGCACCTCGCGGGCGCGCAGCAGCGCGTATTGGTCCAGTTCCACCATGTCGGCCAGCGGCACGGTGTGCTCCAGCGGGCTGAAGTCGGACAGGTTGGCCAACAGGAAGCGGATGGTGTTGCGCAAGCGGCGGTAACTCTCGGTGGTCCGCTTGAGGATTTCCTGCGACAGCGACATGTCGCCGGAGTAGTCGGCGCTGGCCACCCACAGGCGCAGAATATCGGCGCCCAGCGTGCCGCAGATCTCATCCGGCGCGATGCCGTTGCCGCGCGACTTGGACATCTTGTAGCCCTTGTCGTCGACGGTGAAGCCGTGGGTCAGCAGCTGCTTGTACGGCGCGCGGCCTATGGTGGCGCAGCCGGTTTTCAGCGACGACTGGAACCAGCCGCGGTGCTGGTCGGAGCCTTCCAGGTACAAGTCGGCCGGCCAGGCCAGCTCCGGGCGCTGCTTCAGCACCGCGAAGTGGGTGGCGCCGGAGTCGAACCATACGTCCAGCGTGTCAGTCAGCTTGCGGTATTGCTCGGCCTCGTCGCCCAGCAACTCCCTGGCGTCCAAGCTGAACCAGGCTTCGATGCCCTGCTGCTCGATGCGCAGCGCCACTTCTTCCAGCAGTTGGCCCGAGCGCGGATGCAACTCGCCCGACTCCTTGTGGATGAAGAAGGTCATCGGCACGCCCCAGTTGCGCTGGCGCGATACGCACCAATCCGGGCTGTTCTTGATCATCGCGTCCAGGCGCGCGCGGCCCCAGGACGGGAAGAATTCGGTGGCGTCCACCGCGCGCTGGCTGATCTCGCGCAGCGTCTCGCCGCCATTTGCCTTGCGGTCCATGCTGATGAACCATTGCGGCGTGGCGCGGAAAATGATCGGCGTCTTGTGGCGCCAGCAGTGCGGATAGCTGTGTTCCAGCTTGGTCTTGTGCACCAGCGAGCCATGGGCTTCCAGCGTCTCGATCACGCGCGGGTTGGCATCCCACACCAGCATGCCGGCGAAGATTTCCGTGGTGGACTTGTAGCGGCCGTCGTCGGCCACCGGGTTGGCGATCGGCAAGCGGTACTGCAGGCCGGCCTGGAAGTCTTCCAGACCATGCGCCGGCGCGGTGTGCACCAGGCCGGTGCCGGCGTCGGTGGTGACGTGGTCGCCACAGATCACCGGCACCTGGCGGTCGTAGAACGGGTGCTGCAGCTGCAGCAGGTCCAGTTCCGCGCCCTTGGCCTCGCCCAGCACACGGTAGGACTCGACGCCGTAGCGCTTCATCGCGGATTCGACCAGGTCCTTGCCCAGGATCAGCTTGCCCTTGGGCGTGTCCAGCAACTGGTAATCCAGGTTGGCGTTGACCGCCACCGCCTGGTTGGCCGGCAGCGTCCACGGCGTGGTGGTCCAGATCACCGCCATCGCACCAGCGGCGCCGACGCCGAAAATCTCCTCCAGCCTGGCGCCGTCAATCACCTTGAAGCCGACGTCGATCGCAGGCGACACCTTGTCCTCGTACTCCACCTCGGCTTCGGCCAGCGACGAGCCGCACTCGATGCACCAGTGCACCGGCTTCTCGCCCTTGCTTAGGTAGCCGTTTTCGTGAATCTTGCCGAGGGTGCGCACGATGTCGGCCTCGGTCTTGAAGTCCATGGTCAGATAGGGATTGTCCCAGTCGCCCAGCACGCCCAGGCGGATGAAGCCCTTCTTCTGGCGCGCCACCTGCTCCTTCGCGTATTCGCGGCACAATTCGCGGAACTTGGCGGCGGGAATGTCCTTGCCGTGCAGCTTCTCCACCATCAGCTCGATCGGCAGGCCGTGGCAATCCCAGCCCGGCACATAAGGCGCGTCGAAGCCGGCCAGCGTTTTGGAGCGGACGATGATGTCCTTCAGCACCTTGTTGACCGCGTGGCCCAGGTGGATGTCGTTGTTGGCGTAGGGCGGGCCGTCGTGCAGGATGAATTTGGGACGGCCGGCGGACAGCTTGCGCAGCTTGTCGTAGCGCCTTTCGTCCTGCCAGCGCTTGACCCAGGCCGGTTCGCGTTTGGCTAGATCCCCGCGCATGGCGAAGGGTGTATCCAGCAGGTTTACGGTTTTACGATAATCGATGCTCATGCCTGCTCTCGCTGCAAACTTGTCAAATAGGTCTTGGCGCTGGCGGCGTCGCGTTCTATCTGCGCCACCAGTGTTGCCAAATCATCATAGCGCGCTTCATCGCGCAGCTTTTTCAGGAATCGTACTGTCAAACGCTTGCCGTAGAGGTCGCCGGCAAAATCGAACAGATGCACTTCCAGCTTGTAGTCGGGCGTATCGCTGACTGTGGGATTCAGCCCCAAACTGGCCACGCCGCCCAGACGCCCATGCGGCGTATCCGCCTCCACCACGAACACGCCCCGCAACGCGGGCTTCAGATGCGGCAGATGGATATTGGCGGTCGGAAAGCCTATGGTACGCCCCAGCTTGCGCCCGTGCATCACCTTGCCGGATATCCGGTAGCAGCCTCCCAGCAAGGATGTCGCCGAATCCAGATCGCCAGCCGCCAATCTTTCCCGCACCAGCGTACTGGAAGCCCGCTCTCCTTGCACCAGTACCGAAGGCATGGCCTCGGTGGCGAAATGGGGACAGGAGGCCAGCAGATCGAAATTTCCCTTGCGCGCGGCGCCAAACTGGAAATCATCGCCAATCAACAGGTAACGGGTTTTCAATTCCTCAACCAGCACCTTGTCGACAAATTCGCCGGCTGGCATATTCGAGAAGCTACGATTGAAGCGATAGACGAACACATAGTCCACCAGGCCCAGCTCGCCCAGCATCGCGAACTTGTCGCGCAGCGTCGACAGACGGGCCGGCGGAGCGGTTCGGCTGAAAAACTCGCGCGGATGCGGCTCGAAGGTCAGCAAGGCAGTCGGCAAACCGCGCACCCGCGCCTCTGCGCGCAGCCGCTCCAGCATGCGTCTGTGCCCCAGGTGCACGCCATCGAAATTGCCGATGGTCAATGCGCACCCCTGCAGGGCAAAGCGACGCGGATCCCCCAGAAATACCTGCATTTGCGGTCTTTACATACGTCCTGAAACCTTCGATTGTAGCCGCCAGCAGTCAATAGCGTCCAGCCGTTATCCGCAGCGCCAAAAACAAAAAACCCCGCACATTGGCGGGGTTTTGGATTCAAACCGGAATGCTTAGTTGGCAGCCGGCTTTTCGACTACGGATTCTTTAACCGCGTCGATGACCACTTCTACGCGACGGTCAGACTCGATGCAAGCCTTGATCTCGGCGTTCTGCTTCTTGTTCTTCACGTAGCGCGGGAACTTGGCCTTGCACTCTTCGGTCATCTTGGCTTCAGCCTTGCCCTTGCCTACGGCAGTGATTTTCTCCGCCGGAACGCCTGCGTTCTCGAAGTAAGCCTTGACAGCGTCAGCACGCTTCTGGGACAGCGCGTTGTTCAGCTTGTCGGAACCCAGGAAGTCGGTGTAACCATCGATTTCAACACCGTTCAGGTGGCCTTGGCCGGCGTGGGCCTTCAGCTTGGCCACCAGCGGATCCAGTTCGTTCTTGGCATCCGGACGCAGGTTGTTCTTGTTGAAGTCGAACAGAACCTTGGCGGACAAGGTAACCTTTTCCTTCACGGAAACCATAACCGGCTTCGGAGTATCTTTCACCACTACCGGCTTGGCGGCTTCGCGGTCGCCACATTCGACCAGACCATCCTTGGCCTTGTCGAAGTAGGTGGTGTGCCAGCATTCGCCGTAGTTGTTGCGGGTCACTGCTTCGGTGGATTGGTCTGCGACGTAACCCGGTTTAGCAGCAAAAGCGCTAGCAGAAACCAACAGGGCGGCAACCAGTGCGCTCAGTTTCAGCTGTTTAGTCATGTTATTCCCTCTTTAATCTATAAAATGGGTAGCAATGCGGGCTGACGCAAAGACCACGCGAACAAGTTGACTGCAAACATCAGAGATGGCTACATGCTGTGTTAATGCAGTTAACCCGCACTATAGGAATGCGGCAACACCATGTCAACACAGGGCGCGAAGCAAAGTCATTATAGCGTTGCAGAAATGCATCACATTTCGCTAATTATTGCGACTACCTGTCTCCCCTATGCGACACATTACGATCATGTGACGCGTCTGCGAAACAGTGGTATAGGTTGTCGATATGTCATCTGATAGCTATCGCTGAAGGTATTGTAACAATCCCCCCCATCCAGCGCTTTGCCATCCTTGATCACGAAGGCATCGAAACCCACCTGCCACAACGGTCGGATCAGATCCGGCCAGACATCGCCCACCGCTCGCAGCTCACCGGCATAATCATAGCGCTCGCGCAGCAGCCTGGCGAGGCTGTATCCGCGGCCATCGGTGAAAGCCGGAAAGTCAATGGCAATCAGGACAAGGTCGGCCAGATGCGTTCCCAGCAAGGCCGGATCGTCTTCCGGCGCCAGGCACACGCCCACCCGGCCGCCATGCGCCAGCCATCTGTCCGTCTCCGCCAGCCAGCAGGCCAGCGGCACGATCACATCCCGCCCGATTGGCGCGGCCGGCAGCCGGCCCTGCTCGTCCAGGCGCAATTGCAGCCAGCCATCCTCGCCGACGCGGCCATCCTTAATGTACTGGGGCATACACCCTCTCCTTGAAAGGCTCGACGCCCACGCGGCGCAGCGTGTCGATGAAGGGTTCGCCCGCCTGGCGCCGCTCCAGGTAAACCTGCATGATCTTGGCGAAGGCGCGCGGCACATCCGCCTGCGCGAACGAGGGGCCGATCACCTTGCCGATGGCGGTATGGCTGCCCTGGCTGCCGCCCAGCGTGATCTGGTACCACTCCTCGCCGTTCTTGTCGACGCCGAGAATGCCGATATTGCCGATATGGTGATGGCCGCAGGCGTTCATGCAACCGGAAAAGTTACAGGCGATATCGCCCAGGTCGTACAGGTAATCCAGATCGTCGAAAGTCTGCTGGATGGCGTTGGCCACCGGAATGGAGCGGGCGTTGGCCAGCGAACAGAAATCGCCGCCTGGGCAACTGATGATGTCGGTCAACAGGCCGATGTTGGGCGTGGCCATCCGCGCCTTGCGCGCCGCCTGCCACAAGGCGGGCAGGTCCTTCTGCGCCACGTCAGGCAACACCAGATTCTGCTCGTGCGCCACGCGCAATTCGCCAAAACCGAAACGGTCGGCCCAGTCGGCGGCGGCTTCCATCTGTTCGGCAGTGATGTCTCCCGGCGGCGCGCCGGTTTCCTTCAGCGACAGGATAACCGAGCGGTAGCCTGCATGGCGGTGGGGGCGGGTGTTGCGCTCGTACCAGCGGGCGAAGGCCTTGTCCGCCGCCAGCGCCGTGGCCAGTTCGGCCGGTTGGTCGGCCAGCGGCTGATAATCCGGATCGACAAAGAAGCTGGCGTAGTGCGCCACGTCCTCGTCGCGCAGCGTGGACGGGCCATCCTTCAGATGCCGCCACTCGTCCTCCACCTTGGCGGCGAAGCCGTCCCGCGTCATCGCCTTCACCAGGATCTTGATGCGCGCCTTGTATTTGTTGTCGCGGCGGCCGAAACGGTTGTACACCCGCAGCACCGCGTCCAGATAGGTCAGCAGGTGCTGGCGCGGCAGGAATTCGCGCACCACCTCGCCCACCATCGGCGTGCGGCCCAGGCCGCCGCCCGCCATCACGCGGAAGCCCACTTCGCCGGCCGCATTGCGGCTGACGTGAAGGCCGATGTCGTGCACCTGGGTGGCCGCGCGGTCTTCCTCGCTGCCGGACACCGCGATCTTGAACTTGCGCGGCAGGAAGCTGAACTCCGGATGCATGGTGCTCCACTGGCGGATGATCTCGCAGTAAGGCCGCGGGTCGAACAATTGATCCGCCGCCACCCCGGCGAAGGCGTCGGTGGTGGTGTTGCGCACGCAGTTGCCGGAAGTCTGAATGGCGTGCATCTCCACCGTGGACAGTTCCTCCAGGATGTCCGGCACCCGCGACAACTCAGGCCAGTTGAACTGGATGTTCTGCCGGGTGGTGAAATGGCCATAGCCCTTGTCGTAGCGGCGGGCGATCTCGGCCAGCTTGCGTAGCTGCACGCTGCGCAGATGGCCATAAGGAATCGCCACCCGCAGCATCGGCGCGTGGCGCTGGATATACAGGCCATTCATCAGCCGCAGCGGACGGAATTCGTCTTCCGACAACTCGCCGGCCAGAAAACGGCGGGTCTGGTCGCGGAACTGCACAACGCGCTCCCGCACCAGGCGGTGGTCTACTTCATCATATCGATACATATATGGATTCCAGCGGGAATGCCGACGGCTGCAGGCCGGCAGGATCAGACGGGACGTTGCAGCGGACTGGCCTTGACGTGCAGCCCGCACTCCTTGGTTTCCGGGTTCTCCCACCACCAGCGGCCGGCGCGCACATCCTCGCCCACGCTGATGGCGCGGGTACAGGGCGCGCAGCCGATCGACGGGTAATGGCGGTCGTGCAGCGCGTTGTACGGCACCTGGCGCTCACGCAGGTATTGCCATACCTCGGCCTCGGTCCACTCCAACAGCGGGCTGAACTTCTCCAGACCGTTGTCGGCGTCGTATTCTTGGCTGGCCAGATCCTGGCGGGTGGGCGACTGCTCGCGCCTCAGACCGGTAATCCAGGCCGAACGGCCGGTCAGCGCGCGTTTGAGCGGCTCAATCTTGCGCACCTGGCAACAGGACTTGCGCAGCGCCACGCTCTGATAGAAGCCGTTGATTCCATGCAGGTTGACGTAAGACTCGGTGGCGGTCGTATCGGGAAAGTAGACCTTGACCGGGTGCGCCGGATAACGCTCGGCCACCTGTTGCATCAAAGCGTAGGTTTCCGCCGGCAAACGGCCGGTGTCCAGGCTGAAGCTCTGCAGCGGCAGGCCCAGGCTGGCGATCAGATCGGTCAGCACCATGTCTTCGGCGCCGTAGCTGTTGGCCAGCGCCGCGTCGGGATGCGCTTTGGCGATGGTTTGCAGCAGGACCGTGGTAGCGGCGAGTTTTGACTCCAGGCTCATCGAGCGCTCCGGGGATGGTTCGAGCTTATCCTAACCAAAGCGCTTATAAACCTAAAAGAATATTGTGTTAGTATTTAATGACTACAGGTTTTATAGAGGGCAGGTCGAAAAGATGAAGCTACAACAACTTCGCTACCTGGTGGAAGTGGCCAAACAGGGGCTGAACGTTTCCGAAGCCGCCGAGAAGCTGCATACCTCGCAGCCCGGCATTTCCAAGCAGATCCGCTTGCTGGAGGACGAACTGGGCATTCAGGTGTTCATCCGCAACGGCAAGCGGGTGGTATCGGTGTCCGAGCCCGGCAAGGAAGTGCTGCGCATCTCGGAACGCATCCTGCGCGAAGCGCAGAACCTCAAGCGCGTCGGCGACGAGTTCTCCCGCGAATCGGAAGGTGCGCTCATCATCGCCACCACCCACACCCAGGCCCGTTACGCGCTGCCGCAGGCGATAGCCGAATTCGTGCGCCGCTATCCCAAGGTGCGCCTGTCGCTGAAGCAGGGCAGCCCGACGCAGATCTGTGAAATGGTGGTATCCGGCGAAGCCGACCTCGCCATCGCCACCGAGGGCATCTCGCTGTACAAGGAACTGGCGATGCTGCCCTGTTACGAATGGAACCGCTCGGTCGTGGTGCCGCGCGGCCACCCGCTCTCCCAACTGGACAGAAAGATGACGCTGGCCGATATCGCCAACTATCCCATCGTCACCTATGACTTCGCCTTCGCCGGCCGCTCCAAGATCAACAAGTCGTTCGCCGACGAGGGCCTGACGCCCAATGTGGTGCTTACCGCCATCGATACCGACGTGATCAAGACCTACGTCTCGCTGGGCCTGGGCATAGGCATCATCGCCAGCATGGCCTTCGAGCCGGAGCGCGATCAGAGCCTGGTGGCGATGGACGCCAGCCACCTGTTCGAGCCGTCCACCACCAAGATAGGCATACGCAAGGACGCCTATCTGCGCGGCTTCGCCTACACCTTCATCGAGCTGTTCGCCCCGCACCTGCACCGGCGCGAAGTGGACTCGGCGCTGCTGGCGCACGACGGCGAGCTGGACGAATAAGGCTCCTCGCCCAAAGACAACGCCCCGGCAAGCGCGCGGGGCGTTTTGTTGGCGCATGCAGCGGCGATCAACGCCGCCGGCCTCGGACTCGGCAAGCCTGCTCTTCAGATATCCACCTTGCCCCGCAAAGCCTTGGTCCCGCTGCGATTGGCCTTGCTTGCCAGGCGGCGCTGCTTGGAGCCGAAGGTCGGCTTGGTGGCCCGGCGCGCCTTGGGCGTATGGCTGGCGCCGTCGATCAAGGCCTGCAGGCGCAACAGCGCATCGGCGCGATTCTGCTCCTGCGTGCGGTGCTGCTGGGCCTTGATCACCACCGTGCCGTCCTTGCTCACCCGCTGGTCGCCCAGCTGCAGCAGGCGCTGCTTGAGCCAGTCCGGCAACGACGAGGCGCGCACGTCGAACCGCAGGTGGATCGCCGACGACACCTTGTTAACGTTCTGCCCGCCCGCGCCTTGCGCGCGGATGGCGCTGAGTTCGACCTCGTCCTCCGGCACGGCAAACGTTTTGCCACTCATATATAGACGCCTCCCTGGCTGGCCGGATTTTGCGCGGCCGGCGGCGGGAGCCATCGCCAAACCGCAGCAGGCGCCCGCTCCAGACGCGCAAACCATAGCCGATGACCCCGCATCCGCGGCGAGCCCTTACAGCGTCAGGCCGCCCGTCACTTCGATCGCCGCGCCGTTGATGTAGCTGGCCTCGTCCGACGCCAGGAAGGCGTAGACGTTGGCGATCTCGGCCGGATCTGCCATGCGGCGCATCGGCACTTTGTCTTCCATCGCCTGCAGCACCTTTTCCGGCATCGCCTTCAGGATCGGAGTGGCGACAAAGCCCGGGCACACCGCATTGGCGCGAATGCCCTTCTTGCCCAGCTCCTTGGCCCAGGTCTTGACGAAGCCGATTACGCCGAACTTGGCCGCGGCGTAGTTGGTCTGGCCGAAGTTGCCATAGACGCCCACGACCGAAGATGCGTTGAGGATCACGCCGCCGCCCTGCTCCACCATGGTGTCCACCACGGCGCGGGCACAGTTGTAGACGCCCTTCAGGTTGATGTCGATCACCTTGTCAAACTGGTCTTCGCTCATCTTGATCAGTTGCGCGTCCTGCACGATGCCGGCGTTGTTGACCAGCACGTCGATGCGGCCGCAGCGGTTTTTCAGATCGGCCACCATCTCGGCGATCTGGCCCTTGTTGGTCACATCCACCTTGTAGCCGTAGGCTTCGCCGCCCAGCGCCTTCAGCTCGTCAACCACGGCGTTGACGGCCTCCGTGTTCAGGTCGCACACCGCGACGATGGCGCCTTCCTTGACGAATTTCTCGGCGGTGGCCTTGCCGATGCCGCTGGCCGAACCGGTGATGATGGACACTTTCCCTTTTAAACGCATGGTATTCCCTTTTTTCACTTTGCAGATCTCACCAGATCACCAGGACGGATGAGCACGTGATGTCTCCAGCATCGGCCTTCCCGGCCAGGTCCCTGATTGTTGTTGTCGCGCCGCGGACGGCGCATATGAAAAGCGGGAGTTTGTGCACCGCAATATAGCGCACGCCCTCCCGCCGGTAAAGCTACGGCCTGTGACAGACCGTATCCGAATTTACTCCAGGCCCTTGCTGGCCAGATAATCTTCGTAGTTGCCGGTGTAGTAGTCGTAACCACCCTTGCCATCCAGTTCCAGCACGTGGGTGGCCAGCGAGCTTACAAACTGGCGGTCGTGCGATACGAAGATCAGGGTGCCCTTGTACTTTTCCAGCGCCATGTTCAGGGATTCGATCGACTCCATGTCCATGTGGTTGGTGGGTTCGTCCATGATCATCACATTGGGCTTCTGCAGCAGCAGCTTGCCGTACAGCATGCGGCCCTTCTCGCCGCCGGACAGCACGCGCACCGGCTTGCCCACCTCGTCGCCGCCGAACAGCAGGCGGCCCAGCGTGGCGCGGATCACCTGCTCGTCGTCGCCCTCCTGGCCCCATTGCCGCATCCACTCGGTCAAGGTCCAGTCGCTGTCGAAGTCGGCTTCGTGGTCCTGCGCGAAGTAGCCGATCTGCGCCTTCTCCGCCCACTTGATGCTGCCGTAGTCGGCAGTCAGCCCTTCGGCGAACTTGGGGTCGAAAGCGCCGGCCAGCAGCTTGGCCAGCGAGGTCTTGCCCGCGCCGTTGGGGCCGATCACCGCCAGACGGGCGCCGGCTTCCAGGATCAGGTTCAGGTCCTTGAACAGCACCTTGTTGTCGTAGGCCTTGTTGAGGTTTTCCACCTCAACGGCCTGGCGGTGCAGCTTGAACTTGTCGTCCATCTCGAAGCGGATGAACGGGTTTTGCCGGCTGGACGGCTTCACTTCCACCATCTCGGACTTCAGCTTGTCCACCTGCTTCAGGCGGCTGGTAGCCTGGCGGGCCTTGGACTTGTTGGCCGAGAAGCGGGCGACGAACTCCTGCAGTTCCTGGATCCGCTCCTTGGCCTTGCTGTTGGAGCTCAACTGGCGTTCGCGCGCCTGGGCCGAGGCGATCATGTAGTCGTCGTAGTTGCCCGGGTAGATGCGGATGGTGTTGTAGTCCAGATCCGCCATGTGGGTGCAGACCGAGTTCAGGAAGTGACGGTCGTGCGAGATGATGATCATGGTGGCGTTGCGCTCGTTGAGCACGTGTTCCAGCCAGCGGATGGTGTTGATGTCCAGGTTGTTGGTCGGTTCGTCCAGCAACAGGATGTCCGGGTTGGAGAACAGCGCCTGCGCCAAGAGCACGCGCAACTTCCAGCCGGGAGCCACTTCGCTCATCGGGCCGAAATGCTGTTCAACCGGAATGCCGACGCCCATCAGCAGCTCGCCGGCGCGCGCTTCGGCGGTGTAGCCGTCGTACTCGGCGAACTTGGCCTCCAGTTCGGCCGCGTGCATGTAGTCGTCTTCGGTGGCTTCGAGATTGGCGTAGATCGCATCGCGTTCGCTCATCGCCGCCCACATCTCGGTATGGCCCATCATCACCACGTCGATCACGCGCTGATCTTCGTAGCCGAACTGATCCTGGCGCAGCTTGCCCAGGCGCAGGCCGTTCTCGATGGCGACTTCCCCCGAGGTCTGCTCCAGGTCGCCGCCCAGAATCTTCATGAAAGTGGATTTGCCGGAGCCGTTGGCGCCGATCAGGCCGTAACGGTTGCCTTCGCCGAATTTGACGGTCACCTTTTCGAACAAAGGTTTCACGCCAAACTGCATGGTAATGTTGCTTGTGGTAATCACGCTTGAGGATCCTTCAGCCAGCTCGCCGTAAGTATCGGAAAAACGTAGGATTCTAGCACAATCACCTGACGTTCCCGAAGCCCCCGCCGCCGCCTCTCCACGAACTTTTGCCAGCCAGACGAATTCCGCTACAATCGTAAGCCTTGTAAATCCTTATCCCAGATAGGCAGAACTATGCTTACCGGCAGCTTGGTAGCTCTGGTCACTCCGATGTCGCAGGACGGCGCGGTAGACTTTGCAGCGTTGCAACGATTGGTTGAGTTCCACATCGAAAACGGCACTGCCGGCATCGTCGCCGTCGGCACCACCGGCGAATCGGCCACATTGTCTGTGGAAGAACATATCGAAGTGGTCGCAGCCGTAGTCAAATACGCTGCCGGACGCGTCAAGGTCATCGCCGGAGCCGGCGGCAACGCCACCGCCGAAGCCATCGAGCTGGGGCAACGCTCGGCAGAGGCTGGCGCCGACATGCTGCTGTCGGTAGTGCCCTACTACAACAAGCCCACCCAGGAAGGCCTGTACCAGCATTTCAAGGCGATCGCCGACGCCAGCGCGTTGCCGGTCATCCTTTATAATGTGCCCGGCCGCACCGTGGCCGACATGAGCAACGACACCGCGCTGCGCCTGGCCGAACACCCCAATATCGTCGGCTTGAAGGACGCCACTGGCGACATCGCCCGCCTGTGCGACCTGAGGCTGCGCGCGCCTGCCGACTTTGCGCTGTATTCCGGCGACGACGCCAGCGGCATGGCCTTCATGCTGTGCGGCGGCAACGGCGTGATCTCGGTCACCGCCAACATCGCCCCCAGGCAGATGAGCGAGCTGTGCGCCGCCGCCATCGGCGGCAAGGCCGAACGCGCCCGCGCCATCAACGACAAGCTGCAAGGCCTGCACAAGCAGCTGTTCGTCGAGCCCAACCCTATCCCGGCCAAGTGGGCCCTCGCGCGGATGCAACGCATCCCCGAAGGCATCCGCCTGCCGCTCACCCCGCTCAGCCAGGCTGCCGAGGCAGCCGTCGAAGCGGCCCTGAAACAAGCAGAAGTCCTTTGATCATCCCTTGCACGATGGGAGTCCGCATGAAACACAGCGCGTCCGTCGCGATTTTGCTGGCAACTGGCATTATGGCCGCTTGCAGTACCGAACAACCGCTTACCAAGCCGCTGGACTACAAGTCCGACGCGCCGAAAGCCACGGTCAACAGCCTGGAAGTTCCGCCCGATCTGACCACCCCGCAGATCCAGAACAAATACAACCTGCCCGGCGGCGTCACCACTGCCAGCGCCGATCCCGCCGTTGCGGCTGCCGCCTCGCCGGTTGCCATCAACCAGCTGGACAATGTCCGCATGGAGCGCGCCGGCACCCAACGCTGGCTGCTGGTGGGCAACAAAAAGGCCGCCGAATTGTGGCCGGTGCTTAAGGCCTTCTGGCAGGAGAACGGCTTCGTCATCAAGACTGAAGACCCAGGCGTCGGCATCATGGAAACCGACTGGGCGGAAAACCGCGCCAAACTGCCCAACGACGGCCTGCGCAAACTGCTGGAAACCGTCGGCCTCGGCAGCGTCTACTCCACCGGCGAACGCGACAAGTTCCGCATCCGCCTGGAAAACACGCCGCAGGGCACCGAGGTGTACTTCTCGCATCGCGGCATGGAAGAGATCTATGCCGACAACAGCAAGACCAACACCATCTGGCAGGCGCGCCCGACCGATCCCAACCTGGAAGCCGAACTGCTGGGTCGCTTCATGATCCGCCTGGGCATGACCGAAGAGAAGGCCAAGGCTCAGGTGCAGCAGACCCTGGCCAAGCCGGCCAAGCCGCAAGACCCCATCGTCGATGGCCAGCTGCAGCTCGCCGACGGCTTCGACCGCGCCTGGCGCCGCGTCGGCCTGGCGCTGGACCGCGTCGGCCTGATCGTCACCGACCGCGACCGCTCGCAGGGCCTGTACTACGTGAAGCCGGCCAAGGGCGAGACCGACAGCAAGGAAGACTCCGGCGGCGGCTTCTGGTCCAGCCTGGCCTTCTGGAAGAGCAGCGACGGCAAGTCCGTGAAGCCGACCGAGCAGGAATACCGGATCAAGCTGGTGGAGCAGTCCGGCGGCAACACCACGCTGCAGATCCAGGACAAGCAGGGCAAGCCGCTGTCCGACGAGTTCGTCAAAGCCGCGCTGGGGAAACTGCAGACCGAACTGCAATAACGCAACAGGCTCCAGCCGAAAAAACAACAGCCCGCATCTGCGGGCTGTTTTTTATGCCGGGCACATCTATTTATCGGATAGGATGAATCAAGTTGCCAGATTCCAATCGATCCGAGCCGTCTCGTCCCGCAATATGTAACGTTTTGTATTTCGCGGCAATTTCTGTGGTTTTTCCACCAAATTTACAACTATGGCTAATAAGCCACTGAATGGCAGGCACAAAAAAACCGGCCGAAGCCGGTTTTTTTGATGTTGCTTGCTGCGAATTACTTGGCAGCGGAAGCAGCCGGAGCAGAAGCGTCAGCAGCCGGAGCGGAAGCAGCCGGAGCGGAAGCGTCAGCAGCCGGAGCCGAAGCGGCCGGAGCGGAAGCTTCAACTGCAGGAGCGGAAGCCTCAGCCGGAGCTTCTTTCTTACCGCAAGCGGACAGGGCTACGGCCAGCAGGGCAGCAACGAGGAGCGACTGTTTCATTTTTTCTTTACCTTTGAGGATAAGTTGAACAAGACGTCAGTTATCGCACGGTCTCGACAATAAGCCGGGCGACTGAAAATCCATCAGTGAGCAAATTGTATCACGAAAAAAATAGCTGTATAGAGGGCAAAAATCTAAAAAAACCACATTGCCAATCTAAGCCGGGCAGCGGATGGCGCAGGCACAAAAACGGGCGTTTACCCCCCAAATGTAGCCATCCATCGCGTTGCCAATTCGATACAAGTGCAAAAACTGTTGTTATTGTGCTACATCAGCCAGCAAATGCCAATAACCTGACAAGTAACCATCGTACAAAGAAGCCAGCATATCGGCCGAATATTCGCCCGCAGCCAACCGGCGATGGTTGGCAAATTGCCGCCAGTGGTCAAAATCCCCGTTCTCCGCCGCCACTTTCTCTCCGTTGCAGTAGACGCAGGCGTCGCAGAACAGAATCTGGCTCTTGCGATCCAATTCCAGTCCCTGGGCTGCCATCGCTTCGATGAACGCCTCCTCGTCCAACTCTTCTTTCGGGCCATCGTAGAACACATGGGCCTTGGGCTCGGTCAGGTAATGGCCCAAAAAATCGCAAACCGTGGCCTTGTCCCAGCGGATCTGCGACAACAGGCCGGACACCTGCTCTATCATTTCCTCGCCGATGCGCGCAGGCTCCGCCTGCAGCTTGAGGTCAGGGTCGGCATACACGCCGTCCAGGCAGACCCGGTCCTGCAGATAAACCAGGAACTGGGTGGCCAGTTCCTGCGCCGGCGGCGCGCGGAATCCGATCGAATAGGTCATGCCCGGCTCCAGCGCCACGCCGTGGTGCGCATAGCGCGGCGGCAGGTAGAGCATGTCGCCGTGCTCCAGCACGAACTCCTGTTCCATGCGGAAGTCTTTCAACACGCGGATCGGCGCGTCCTCGATGAAATCGTCGTCGTGCTGCGACGAGATTTGCCAGCGCTTGCTGCCGCCCACCTGCAGCAGGAACACATCGTAGGCGTCGAAATGCGGACCCACGGTGCCACCCGGCGGAGCATAGCTGATCATCAGGTCGTCCAGCCTGGCATAAGGGATGAAGTTGAAACGCCACAAAATCTCGTCGATATGCGGCAAATGATGATTCACCCCCTGCACCAGCAAGGTCCAGTCGGTCTCCGCCAGCTTGCGGAAACGCGCGGCGCGGAACGGGCCGCGCTCCAGATGCCAGCGGCCCTGCCGGCATTCGATCAGCCTGGACTCGGCGTCGTCTCGCTGCGCCAATTGCGACAATACGGAGAAATCGACATGCGGACCGACCTCGGTCAAGGCGCCACGGATCAGCAGCGGCTTCTTGTGCCAGTACTCGGCCAGGAACTGCTCGGGCGACATGCCGCCCAGTAAAGTTGTAGTGTTCATTGCGGTTTCACGGGCCTAAGATGCCCGTCTATGGTTTACAATATGGCCAGGAGCGCGAGCGCCCTATCTTGCGGTGGAAGGAACACCCTCGGGACCGTCCCTGTCAAGTTTTTTTACCATCCATCACGGATAACCAACTCATGCAAATCGCCAAAAACACCATCGTCACCCTCCACTACGAGATGTTCGATGTCGACAACAACCTCCTCGACAAGACCGAAGAGCCGATCAGCTACCTGCACGGCGGCTACGACGGCATCTTCCCGCTGGTGGAAGAGGCGCTGGAAGGCAAGGCAGTCGGCGATGCCATCGACGTCAAGCTGACCCCGGACGACGCTTTCGGCGACCCGGAAGAAGAGCTGGTCCGCGTGGAAGACCTGGACGTGTTCCCGGCCGATGTGGAAGTGGGCATGGTATTCGAAGCCGATGATCCGGAAACCGGCGAACTGCTGCTGTTCCGCGTCACCGACATCGCCGACGGCAAAGCCATCGTCGATGCCAACCACCCGCTGGCAGGCCAGAGCATCCGCTTCTCCGCCAAGGTGATCGAAGTGCGCGCGGCATCCGCCGAGGAAGTCAGCCACGGCCACGCCCACGGCGAGCACGGCCATCATCATTGATGCGCCGCAGGCGGCGTGAAACGCCATCGCCGCCTCGGGCGGGCCCCAGGGCCCGCCTTTGTTTTGCCTAGCGGCCGGAGCGGGCCAGTCTGGCAAAGCCCGACAACAGCACCAGCGCGCCAATCCCCACCCGCAGCCAGTATTCGGCATACACCCCGTGATGCCCCAGCAACCAAGCCAGCTCGCCCGCCAACAGCACCAGCAGGATCATCTGCGCGGTGCGGGTGACGTCGCGCGCCCAGCCGGCGGGCCAGGCATGACTCAGGGCCAGCCGCATCGACGCCCAGCCCAGCATGGCCCCCGCCAGCAGGTCCAGCGGCCAATGCACGCCGATGGCGATGCGCGACAGCATCACCAGCGCCGCCAGCAGACACCAGCCGGCGGCCTTGCCCCAACGCGCGCCATGCCAGGCGAAGGTGGCCAAGGCCGCCACCGCCATCGCGTGGCCGGAGGGGAAGGAGCCATTGCCAGGCAGCTTGTCCAGCAGATCCACCATCCCGTGCGGCAGCACCAGGGGCGGCCTCGGCACCGCGAAGCCGGCCTTCAAGGCAATGGCCAGCAAAATGGCGGCGATGCTGCCGACCACCAATGCCGGCAGCCGCTGCGGCGCGCGCCAACTCAAGGCCAGCAGCAGCGCCAGCACCGTCGGCCAGTCGCCGAACACGCTGGCGAAGCGCCACAGCGGCGCCGGCGCATGATGCAGCCAAGGATGCAGCGCCAGGAACAGCTGGCGGTTGGCGTCAGGCCACAGCAACAAGGCGGCGATCGGCGGAACCAGCAGCAGCGCCGGCCAGTAGGAAATCCAGCGTGGAGACATCAATCCGCCCGTTTTTGCCCGATGGTGATACGGTCCTGACCGGCCAGGTCGCGGATGGTTTCCACTTGCAGCAGACCGGCGGCGCAAAACAGCCCGCGCACCGCGGCGCCCTGGTCGTAGCCGTGCTCGACCATCAGCCAGCCTGCCGGCAGCAGACGAGCCGGCGCGCCAGCGGCAATCTCGCGCAGGCAGGCCAGGCCGTCGGCTTCGTCGGTCAACGCGCCGCGCGGCTCGAAGCGCAGGTCGCCCTCGCCCAGGTGGCGGTCGCCGCGCTCGATATACGGCGGATTGGAGACGATCAGCTCGAATCTGTCATCCGGCGCCAGCGGATCGAACCAGCTGCCATGCCGGAAATCCACCTGGGCGCCCAAAGCCGCCGCGTTGCCGCTCGCCACCTCCAGCGCCTCGGCCGACAGGTCCACCGCGCTGACGCGCCACTGCGGCGCCTGCAGCGCCAGGGTGACGGCGATGATGCCGCTGCCGGTGCCCAGGTCCACCACCCGCGCCGGCTGGGCCGCGTCCAGCCGCGACAGCGCCTGCTCGATCAGGTGTTCGGTTTCCGGCCGCGGGATCAGCACCGCCGGGCTCACCGCGAAGTCGCGGCCGTAGAATTCGCGCACGCCCAGCAGGTAAGCCATCGGCTCTCCGGCCAGCCGGCGCGCCGCCAGCGCGTCAAAAACCATTGCGATATCTTCCGCCAGTTCCCTCTCGGGGTAGCCGACTATGGTTGCATGGCTCAGGCCGGGCCAGGCATGCATCAGCAGCATGCGGCTTTCCAGCCGAGGCAAGGGGTGGCGGCGCAGCGCCTGTTCTATGGTCAGCATCATGATTTAGAGTAGGAATAAGGTGGCCAGGCCGAGAAAAATCAGGAAGCCGCCTGAGTCGGTGCAGGCGGTGATCAGCACGCTGGAGCCGAGCGCCGGATCCTTCCCCAACTTCTGCATCAGCGTCGGAATCATCACGCCCATGGTGGCCGCCAGCATCAGGTTGAGCGTCATCGCCGCCAGCATCACCAGGCCCAGCGATACGCTGCCGTACAGCAGCCAGGCCACCGCGCCGATCACGCTGCCCCACACCATGCCGTTGATGATGCTGACGCCCAGCTCCTTGCGCCATAGCCGGCCGGTCTGGCCGATGCGCATCTGGCCCATCGCCAGCGCGCGCACGATCATGGTGATGGTCTGGTTGCCGGAATTGCCGCCGATGCCGGCGACGATGGGCATCAAGGCCGCCAGCGCCACCAGTTGGGCGATGGAATGCTCGAAGGCCCCGATGACCCGCGAGGCGAAGAAGGCGGTGCACAGATTGATCGCCAGCCAGGACCAGCGGTTCCTCACCGAATCCATCACCGGCGCGAACAGGTCTTCCTCTTCCTTCAGACCGGCCAGGTTCAGCACTTCGCTGTCGGATTCCTCGCGGATCACGTCCACCATCGCGTCCACGGTCAAGCGGCCCAGCAGCACGCCGCGCTCGTCCACCACCGGCGCGCTCACCAAGTCATAGCGTTCAAAGGCCAGCGCGGCGTCCAGCGCCGCCTCGTCCGGGTGGAAGCTCACCACTTCGGTGGCCATCACCCGGGCCACCCCGGCATCCGGGTCGGACACCAGCAGCTTGCGGATGGACAGCACGCCCTTGAGATGGCCGGCCTCGTCGGTAACGAAGATCTTGTCGGTCTGGCCCGGCAGTTCGTCGAAGCGGCGCAGGTAACGCAACACCACCTCGCAGCTGACGTCGGCGCGGATGGTCACCAGCTCGAAATCCATCAGCGCGCCGACGCGGTCGTCGCCATAGGACAGCACCGCCTGCAACTGGCCGCGCTCCTCCTCGTCCAGCCGCCCCATCACTTCGTACACGACCTGGCGCGGCAGGTCCGGCGCCAGTTCGGCCAGCTCGTCGGCGTCCAGATCGCCCACCGCCGCCACCAGCTGCTCCTGGTCCATCACCTCGATCAGCGATTCGCGCACCGCGTCGGAGACTTCCAGCAGAATGGGGCCGTCGCGCGCGGCGTCAGCCATGTCCCAGGCCAGCAGGCGGTCCTCCAGCGGCAGCGCCTCCAGGATATGGGCAATGTCGGCCGGATGCAGCTGCGCCAGTTTCTGGCGCAATTCGGTCAGATTGTGTTGCGGCGCCAGGGGGTCGACGGCCGGCGATTCGGCGGCGTCCTGGCGCGATACAAGATGTTCCAGCTGGCGTTGGCGCTCGATCAGGCTTTGCACCAGGCCCAGGCTTTCTTGCAGACGATCGGCGGATTGTTGCTTGTAGGCAACCGTCATGCACGTCTCCTTCCGCCCACAGGGCGCACAGGGTGCTGACGGTGTGAGGCGGGCTTATTCGCTAAGGGTATAACGGGATTGGATTACGGGGTAACCGGGTAAGTCCATTGCGCTTACCGCAGCTTGCGCGCGGCAATCGGAAAGAAAGTTGCGATTGTAACATACGGTAATAATGCGCTCCAACCAGCGCGGGAAGGCGCGGATCGGAGCGCAGGCAGGCGGCTCAGGGCAGTTCGACGTAAGCCATGCGCCGCTGGATGATGCGCGTCTTGCGCGCCAGGCCCGGCGCGTTGCGGTGAGTATCGTAATAGCGCGGGTTGGGCACCATCGCCGCCAGCTTGGCGCCCTGGAACGACGACAGCCTGGCCGCGCTGGTATGGTAGTAGTAGCGGGCGGCGGCCTCGGCGCCGAACACGCCGTTGCCCCACTCGATCACATTGAGGTAGATCTCGTAGATGCGGCGCTTGTCCAGCACCGCCTCCAGCATCAGCGTGATCAGCGCCTCCTCCAGCTTGCGCCACGGCGTCTTGCCGCTGGATAGAAACAGGTTCTTGGCCAGTTGCTGGCTGATGGTGGAGCCGCCGGCGACGATCTTGCCTTTCTTCAGGTTTTTCTCGAACGCCGCCTCGATGCCGTCCCAGTCGAAGCCTTCGTGGTCGACGAAACGGGCGTCCTCGGAGGCGATCAGCGCCCGCTTCAGATTGGGCGAAATCTTCTCGTATGGCACCCAGCGCTGGCTCAGCTCGGCGTCCGGATCGTCGGCCTGCAGCTTGGCTAGCCGCTCGTTCATGAAGGAACTGGCGCTGGGATTGTGGTCGCGCCAGTAGAGCACATGGCCGAACACCCACAGGTTATACAGAACAAAGGCGGCCGCCAGGGCCGCCAACAACTTGAATATCAGTCGCGACATGCTCAGGCCAACACTTCCCTCAGCATATTGGTCACCTTGCGCGTATCCGGCTGGATGCCGCGCCAGATGGAGAAGGATTCGGCCGCCTGCTCCACCAGCATGCCCAGGCCATCGGCCAGCATGCCGGCGTTTTCCCCCTGCGCGCGCTGCAGGAAGGGCGTCAGCCCGCTGCTGTACACCATGTCGTAGGCCAGGGTGCGGGCGGTAAACACGCCGTGCGGCAGCGGCGGCATCTCATTGTTGAGGCTGGTGGAGGTGGCGTTGATGATGATGTCGAAGCTGCGGCCCTGCAGCGCGTCGTAGCCTACCGCCTCAACCTTGCCCCAGCGGGCGAAATGGTGCGCCAGCGCCTCGGCCTTGATCACGGTGCGGTTGGCGATGGTGAGCGCCGCCGGCTTCTGCTCCAGGATGGGCTCCAGCACGCCGCGCACCGCGCCGCCCGCGCCCAGGATCAGCACGCGCCGGCCGGCGATCGGATAGTCCAGGTTTTCCACGATGTCGCGCACCAGGCCGACGCCGTCGGTATTGTCGCCGTAGACCTTGCCGTCGCGGAAGGTCAGCGTGTTCACCGCCTCGGCGGCGCTCGCCCGCTCGGTCAGCTCCTGCGCGAAACGGAAGGCGTCGCCCTTGAACGGCAGCGTGATGTTGAGGCCCTTGCCGCCGGCGGCGACAAACGCCTCCACCACCTGGCGAAAACCGCCCAGTTCGGCAGACAGCCTCTCATAGCTGATGTCCTGGCCGCTGGCCCGGGCAAACTCTTGATGAATGAACGGCGACTGGCTGTGGGAAATCGGGTTGCCGATAACGGCGTAACGGTCGGTCATGTTCGCTTTTCCAAAAATTTAGGCGGCTGCGGCAACGGCAGCGGGTTCAAGCCACACTTTGCCGCGTAACGCGGCAAACTTCAACCGCCGCCGCGCGGTCTGCGCTCAGCCCTGCACCCAGGGCAGGCCGCGCTGGCGCCAGCCGCCCAGCGAATTGCGGTGGCCGGCGCCGTCGCGATCGCCCTCGAAGCCCTCCAGCACGTTGTACACCTCGCTATAGCCGGAATTCACCGCCAGGCGGGCCACTTCGTCGGAGCGGGCTCCGGAGCGGCACATCACCATCAGCACCGCCTCCGGGTCCACCTGGTGGGTCAGCTGCGCGATGAAGTTGGGGTTAGCCACCATGCCCGGATAGCTGCGCCACTCGATGTTGACCGCCTGCGGCACGGTGCCGACGAACTGCCACTCGGCATGGCTGCGCACATCCAGCAGCACCGCCTTGGGCAGCGACTGCAGCAGCTCGTAAGCCTCGTCGGGCAGCAGCGCGCCGCTGTAGGGCAGTTGCAGCTGCTCCGCCCGCTGGTGGGCGGTTTGCAGAATCTGGTTCACTTTGCTCATGCTGGTTTCCTCCTGCAACACGATTGGCTTAATGTCGCCGATTATCGATCCAGTCGGCATGACTGGCAAATCGCACCAAATTGGTGCACATCAAAATCATCAGCACCAGTTTGGTTCGATAACCGGCATCCCAGCCGGCTGGCTAAGCCCATCCGCCTATGACACAATGCAACAGCAGCGATTTTGGAGCTGGCACGCTTTCTGCTTAAAGCCGGGCGTACCGATTTTTTCGCACTTGCCCTTGGGTGCACGTTGCCTTTCAGGAGATAAACCATGGCCGTAGCCGACGTAGTCAAACTGATCCAAGAAAACGACGTCAAATTTGTCGATCTGCGCTTTACCGATACCCGCGGCAAAGAACAGCACGTCTCCATCCCGGCCCACGTGCTGCTGGAAGACGCCGACGCCTGGTTCGAACGCGGCCATGCCTTCGACGGCTCCTCCATCGCCGGCTGGAAAGGCATCCAGGCATCCGACATGCTGCTGATGGCCGACCCATCCACCGCCCGCATCGATCCGTTCTTCGACGAGCCGACCGTGTTCATGCACTGCGACGTGATCGACCCGGCCGACGGCAAGGGCTACGACCGCGACCCGCGCTCCATCGCCAAACGCGCCGAAGCCTACCTGAAGGCCTCCGGCCACGGCGACACCGCCTACTTCGGCCCCGAGCCGGAATTCTTCATCTTCGACAGCATCACCTGGGGCGCCGACATGTCCGGCTGCTTCGTCAAGATCAAGGCCGAAGAAGCGGCCTGGGCCTCGGCGGAAGAGTTCGAAGGCGGCAATATGGGCCATCGTCCGGGCATTAAGGGCGGCTACTTCCCGGTGCCGCCGGTGGACTCGTCGCAAGACATCCGTTCCGCCATGGTACTCCTGCTGGAGGAACTGGGGGTACCGGTTGAAGTGCACCACCACGAAGTGGCCACCGCCGGCCAGAACGAGATCGGCACCCGCTTCAGCACGCTGACCCAGCGCGCCGACTGGACCCAGATCCTGAAGTACGTGGTGCACAACGTGGCCCACAGCTACGGCAAGACCGCCACCTTCATGCCCAAGCCCATCGTCGGCGACAACGGCTCCGGCATGCACGTGCACCAGTCCATCTGGAAGGATGGCGTCAACCTGTTCGCCGGCGACGGCTACGCCGGCCTGTCCGATACCGCGCTGTACTACATCGGCGGCATCATCAAGCACGCCAAGGCGCTGAACGCCATCACCAACCCAGGCACCAACTCCTACAAGCGCCTGGTACCACATTACGAAGCCCCGGTGAAGCTGGCCTACTCCGCCAAGAACCGCTCCGCCTCAGTGCGCATCCCGCACGTGGCCAGCCCGAAGGCGCGCCGCATCGAAACCCGCTTCCCGGACCCGCTGGCCAACCCGTACCTGTGCTTCTCCGCGCTGCTGATGGCCGGCCTGGACGGCATCCAGAACAAGATCCACCCGGGCGACGCCGCCGACAAGAACCTGTACGACCTGCCGCCGGAAGAGGACAAGCTAATCCCGACCGTGTGCGCGTCGCTGGACGAAGCGCTGGCCGCGCTGGACAAGGATCGCGAGTTCCTGACCCGCGGCGGCGTGTTCTCCAACGACTGGATCGACGCCTACATCGAGCTGAAGATGCAGGAAGTCAACCTGACCCGCATGACCACCCACCCGGTGGAATTCGCGATGTACTACTCGCTTTAAACGCCAACCGGCGCTTGCAAAAACGGCAGCCGCGGCTGCCGTTTTTTTGCGTCCCGTCTTAAGCTTATATGACGACGCCGCCCGATTTGCTTATCATGCAAAAGCACCCTAACCAGTCACAGACGATGAAAACATTAGCCCTCATTCTGCTGCTGGCCTGCGGCGGCGCCCAGGCGGCCACCATCTACAAATACGTCGACGCCAACGGCAACGTCACCTACACCAATGTGCCGATACGCGGCGCGCAGCCGATCAAGCTGAGCCCGCTGTCGTCCTATCCCAGCCGCAGGGACAACGGCGCGTCCGCCGGCAAGCCCGCCGCCTCCGGCGGCTACCCCAATGTCGACGCCGACACCCAGAAACAGCGCAACAGCGGCCGCAAGAAGATACTGGAACAGGAACTGGCCAACGAGGTGAAGGCGCTGGAAGCCGCCAAGAAGGCGCTGGCCGATGGCAAGGCCACCCGGCTGGGCGACGAGGCCCGCAACTATCAGAAATACCTGGACCGGGTGCAGAAGCTGCAGGACGAAGTCACCGACCGCCAGAAGAATGTCGAAGCGCTGAAACGCGAACTGGGCATGTGATGGCTACTTGCACCAAGTTGGTGCAAACTACGACACCTGCGCTCCGCCGCGCCGCATCGCAGCGCCTCCCCGCCCGCCCTGGAGCTGGCCCGCTTATTGCTGTGCAATGTCATGCGCGATGCGCGCGCGCCGACCACCCGAAACCGGAACCTCATGCCGATACCCAGCTTTGCCGGACTGGAACTCCTAGACACGCCGGTGCTGATCTGCGACGCCGCGGCCTCGCTGCGCTTCGTCAATCCCGCCTGCGAAAACCTGCTGGCGCTGGGCAGCCGCGAAATGCTGCGCCACAGCCTGCTGGAGCTGTTCCAGCCCAGCTCCGCGCTGCAGCAGGCGTTGTCCACCGCGCTGCAGCAGGGCGCCAGCTACATCGAACACGATCTGGAGCTCAAGCCGCAGCACAACGACGCGGTGCTGCACGTCGCGCTGTCGATCACGCCGATAGACATGGACGCCGAGGGCAGCCTGGCGCTGATCGAGCTGAGGCCGCTGGACCAGCAGCTGAAGATAGCCAACGAGGAGAGGCTGCTGTTGCAGCACCAGGCCAACCGGGAGCTGATCCGCAACCTTGCGCACGAGATCAAGAATCCGCTGGGCGGCATCCGCGGCGCGGCGCAGCTCTTGGAGCACGAGCTGTCCGACCGGCCCGAACTGAAGGAATACACCGCGGTCATCACCGAGGAAGCGCTGCGGCTGCAGGCGCTGGTGGACCGGTTGCTGGCGCCGCACCGCAGCCACAGCCGCGGTCCGATCAATATCCACGAGGTGCTGGAGCGGGTGCGCAGCATCGCGCTGGCCCAGCATCCGCAGGGACTGGCGGTGATCCGCGACTACGATACCAGCCTGCCGCTGCTGTCCGCCGACAAGGAGCAGCTGATCCAGGTGGTGCTCAACATCGTCAACAACGCGGTGCAGGCGCTGCGCGGCCAGGGCAGGATCGTGCTGCGCACCCGGGTGGCGCGCCAGACCACGCTGGCGCGCAAGCGCCACCAACTGGCGCTGAAACTGCAGATCATCGACAACGGCCCCGGCGTCCCCGATGACATCCGCGACCATATCTTTTATCCGCTGGTCACCGGCCGCGCCGAAGGCACCGGCCTGGGCCTGACGCTGGCGCAGGCCTTCGTCCACCAGCACGGCGGCAGCATAGAGTTCGAATCGCGCCCGGGACAGACCTGCTTCACCGTGCTGCTGCCCCTGCTGACCGAAACCACGAACTGACAGATACCAACAAGAACGCTCAGGAGGCAACCCTATGACCAAGCCGGTCTGGATCATCGACGACGACAAGGCGATACGCTGGGTGCTGGAAAAGGCGCTCACCCGCGCCGACATCGGCTTCGACAGCTTCGCCAGCGCCGACGACGCGCTCAACGCTCTGTACGACGCCACGCCGCAGGCCATCATTTCCGACATCCGCATGCCCGGCACCGACGGGCTGAAATTCCTGGCCAAGGTCAAAACCGAGCACCCGCAGCTGCCGGTGATCATCATGACCGCCCACTCCGATCTGGACTCGGCGGTGTCCGCCTTCCAGGGCGGCGCCTTCGAGTACCTGCCCAAGCCCTTCGACATCGACCAGGCGGTGCTGCTGATAGAGCGCGCGCTGGCGGAAAGCCAGGCGCAGGCCGCCGGCCCGGACAGCCCGGAGGCGATGCCGGTGCTGCTGGGCCAGGCGCCGGCGATGCAGGACGTGTTCCGCGCCATCGGCCGGCTGGCGCAATCCAGCGTCACCGTGCTGATCACCGGCGAATCCGGCACCGGCAAGGAACGGGTGGCCGAGGCGCTGCACCGCCATTCGGTGCGCGCCGGCAAGCCCTTCATCGCGCTCAACACCGCCGCCATCCCCAAGGACCTGCTGGAGTCGGAACTGTTCGGCCATGAGAAAGGCGCCTTCACCGGCGCGCTGGCCACCCGCCGCGGCCGCTTCGAGGAAGCCGAGGGCGGCACGCTGTTCCTGGACGAGATCGGCGACATGCCGACCGAGCTGCAAACCCGGCTGCTGAGGGTGCTGTCAGATGGCCATTTCTACCGCGTCGGCGGCCATACGCCGATCAAGGCCAATGTGCGGGTGATCGCCGCCACTCACCAGAATCTGGAGCAGAGGGTGCGCGACGGCCAGTTCCGCGAAGACCTCTATCACCGCCTCAACGTGATCCGGCTGCGGCTGCCGCCGCTGCGCGAGCGGCCCGAGGACATTCCGCTGCTGACCCGCCACTTCCTGGCCAAAAGCGCCGCGCAACTGGGAGTGGAGCCCAAGCGGCTGTCCGAGACGGCGATGGCGCTGATCCAGCGCAGCGTCTTCACCGGCAATGTGCGCGAGCTGGAAAACCTGTGCCAGTGGATCTGCGTGATGGCCCCGGGCCAGACGGTGGAAGTGGCCGATCTGCCGCCGGAATTGCGCGAACCGCACGGCCAAGCCGCCAGCCGCCGCGAAGACAGCGACTGGGACCGGCAGCTGGAGGAGGAAATCCGGCTCCGCCTGCAGGCGGGGGAAAGCGGCATCGCCGACGAGCTGGCGCGGCGCTTCGAAAGCTGCTGCATCCGCGCCAGCCTGGCCCACACCGGCGGACGGCGGGTGGAGGCGGCCCATCTCTTGGGCTGGGGGCGCAATACGCTGACGCGCAAAATCCAGGAGCTGGGCCTGGAGCATGGCGATGCCGGCTGACAATTATTAATCAATCAGCGCTGAAAAAAGCTCTAATTTTCAATATTTATTGATAGAATCGGGCAAAATCTCCACCCGATTCTTTTCATGCCACGCTCTGTCCTCGCACTGGCCTGTCTATGTCCGCTGTCGCTGTCGGCCGCCCCGCTCCAGATCGCCGTCAGCGACGCGCTCACCAGCCCCTACGTGATTGAAGACCCATCCGCCGCCAGCCCGCCGCGCGGCCGCGCCATCGAGTTGGCCCAGGCGGCGCTGAGCCACTGCCGGCTGGCTGGCCGGTTCCTGCGCCAGCCCGGCGAGCGCATCGTGCAGAATCTCGAGCTGAACCGCATCGACAGCGCGCTGTTGCTGTCCTACAAGAGCGAACGGGCCGGCCAGATGGCGTTTCCGCTGCGTCGGGGGCAAGCCGATCCGGAACGGCGGATGGCCACCTTCAGTTACGCTTTTTATGTCAGGGACGACAGCCCGCTGCGCTGGAATGGCAATCAGCTGAGCGGCCTCTCCAGCGCGGTAGGCATCAACCAGGGCTGGTCGATAGGGCGCGACCTGCTGGCGCGCGGCGTTCCGGTGGAGGAAAGCCACGGCATCGCCGACAATTTCGCCAAGCTGCAGGCCGGCCGCACCGACGCCTACGCGCTGCACCAGCTGGCCGGCGACCTCTACCTGCGCCATCACCCGGAACTGAAGATCCGCCGGCTTTCGCCGCCGCTGCAGAGCAAAACCTATTACTGGGTGTTCAGCACCGGCTACGCTCGCCAGCATCCGCGCCAAGTGGCCTGCCTGTGGCGGCAGATGCCCATCCTGCGCGCGCGCTACCTGCCGGAAACCTTTACTCCACGATGAAACGCGCCAGCTCGCGCGTCCAATCCAGCTGGCCATCCGCCGGCTCCCTGTCGGCTGCCGTCTGCAATTCCTCCGGCACAAACCAACACACCTCGAACAGCAAGCCGTCCGGATCGTGTCCGTAGACGCTCTTGTGCACGCCGTGGTCTTCCTCCATCCCCAGCTTGCCCAACTCGGCAAGTTGGTCGCGGATGCGCTTGAGCTCGCTCAGCGTGTCCACCTCCCAGGCCAGGTGATACAAGCCGGCGGCAGGCTCGTGCGCGCCGGGAGTCTCGCCGCGCGGGCTGAACGGGCCCGAGCGCTGCTGGCCCAGATTGCGGCTGAACAGCGCCAGATCGTGGTCGTTGTCGGAATGCGCGGCTTGGGTGAACACCGCGCGGCTGGAGGCGGCGTCGCCCTTGGGGCGGAAGCCCAGCACGTCACGGTAGAAAGCGGCGCTGCCGGTCACATCGCTGACGTACAGCACGGCGTGGTTGAGTCGTTTGATGCCCATTGAATGATCTATCTTTCGTTCGAATGCTTAAAAGCTGTCAACATATATTGTATAACCCACTCCAATCCCGATTCGCCATCCAGGATCCCGCTCATGAATGCAACACGCACAGGCTTTACCTTGGGGACGCTGATAGCCGTCGCCCTGTCATGGTCCCACAACCACTCGCTGCTCTGGGCGATCATTCACGGCTTTCTCAGCTGGCTTTACGTCGCTTACTACCTGTTGCTTCAGCTGCGCTGACATAAAGCCCCGCGCCATCACAGCCGGAAATCCGCTAGGCGATTCGAGGCCAGCCCAGCGGAAGCGGCGCCGGCAACTGGCCTCCGCCCGCCCGCGCGCCATGCGTCATTCTGAATGAATACCGCATGGCCGTGCCAGCGCGGCGTTCAACTGGACAGCGGCGACAAGCCAGGTAAGGCGGCGAAACTGCAATCGCGCACCGTCTGCAGAAAATCCAGCATATAGACCTGGGCGGCATCCTCGCCGCGCAGCGCCGCGTACAGCTCGCTCTGCAAGCCGCCGTCCCCCACCTGGCGCGCCACCACGTAGCCGCGCTCCAGATAAGGTTGCACCGTCCAGTACGGCAGCACCGCCACCCCGCGCCGGCTGGCCACCAGCTGGATGATGGCGATGGTCAGCTCGGCGGTGCGCCGCGCCGGGTTGACGCCTATCGGCAGCAACACCTTGCGCAGCAGGTCCAGCATCTCGTCCGGCACCGGGTAATGGATCAGCGTCTCGCCGGCAAAATCCGCCGCCTGCCAACACGCCTTGTGCGCCAGCGGATGCTCGCGCGCGGCGATGGCCACCATCTCGTAGGAAAACAGCGGCTGATGGACGATGCCGGCCTGCGGTTCGGCCTCGGACACGATGGCCAGATCGGCGCGGTCGGACAGCAGCAGGCCGACCGGATCGGCGTGAAAGCCGGACACGATGTCCAGCTCCACCGCCGGCCAGTGCTGGCGGAACTGGTCCATCGCCGGCATCAGCCAGTCGAAGCAGGTATGGCACTCCACCGCCACCCGGATTTCGCCGGCCTCCCCCTGACGGATGCGCGCCAGATCGCGCTCGGCCGCCGCCACCCGTGCCAGCAGATCGCGCGCCAGGCCCAGCAGGCGCTCGCCCGCTGGCGTGAAGCGCAAGGGCTGGGTTTTGCGCTCGAACAGCGACAGGCCATAGCCCGCCTCCAGCTGCTTGAGCTGGTGCGACAGTGCCGACTGGGTCAGGTGAACCCTTTGCGCCGCCTGCGACACGCTGCCGGTTTCGGCCAAGGCCAGCAGGCTTTTCAGATGCCGAAGCTCCAGTACGCTCATCATTAATTCCATTCATGCTGAACTACAAAATAATGAGTTTGAATCATACAGTACAATGACAGATGCTTGTTCCAACAGGAACAAGGAACAAGCCATGACCACCACCCACCTGCTGGGCTTCCCCCGCATCGGCGCCAAGCGCGAACTGAAAACCCTGCTGGAAAACTATTGGAAGCAGGAGATCGACGAAGCCGCGCTGCTAGCCGGCGCGCGCGCGCTGCGCCAGCGCCACTGGCTGCTGCAAAAAGGCGCCGGCGTCGAATTGCTGCCGGTGGGGGACTTCTCGCTGTACGACCACGTGCTGGACGCGCAACTGCTGGTGGGCGCGGCGCCGCCGCGCTTCGGCTTCGATCCCGCCGCCCTGGACGCCGAACAATACTTCCAGCTGGCGCGCGGCAATGCCGGACAACCGGCGCAGGAAATGACCAAGTGGTTCGACACCAACTACCACTACCTGGTGCCGGAATGGCATGCGGACACCGCGTTCAGCGCCCAACCCCAGCGGCTGCTCGGCCAGGTGCGCGAAGCGCAGGCTCTGGGCATCCACGCCAAGCCAGTGCTGGTGGGGCCGCTCAGCCTGCTGTGGCTGGGCAAGGCCAAGGGCCTGGCCTTCGACAAGCTGAGACTGCTGCCGGGCCTGCTGGCCGCCTATCGGGATCTGCTGGCAGCGCTGCGGGCCTCCGGCGTGGAGTGGGTGCAACTGGACGAGCCCATCCTGGCGCTGGACCTGCCACAGGACTGGCTGGACGCCTTCGCTCCGGCCTATCAACAGCTGCAAGCCGGCGCGCCCAGCATCCTGCTGGCGAGCTACTTCGGCAGCGCGGCGGAGCACGCGGCACGGCTCAAGGCGCTGCCGGTGGCCGGCCTGCACCTGGATCTGGCGCGCGCGCCGCAGCAGCTGCAAGCCTTCCTGGCTGGCTTCCCGGAAGACAAGGTGCTGTCGGCCGGCATCATCGACGGCCGCAACGTCTGGCGCGCCGATCTGTCGCTCATGCTGCGGCAGCTGCAGGCCGCCCATGCGCAACTGGGCGAACGGCTATGGCTGGCGCCGAGCTGCTCCTTGCTGCACAGCCCCTTCGACTTGGCCGCCGAGATCCAGCTGGATGCCGATCTCAAGTCCTGGCTGGCGTTCGCGGTGCAGAAGCTTAACGAGCTGAAAACGCTGCAGCGCGGTCTGCGGCGGGGCCGCGCCGCCATCGCCGGCGAATTGGCCGGCAGCGACTTCGCCCAGCAGCAAAAACAGGGTAGTCCGCTGATCCACCGCCCGGCGGTGCGCCAGCGCATCGCCGCGTTGCCGGCTGACGCCGACCGCCGCGCCAGCCCCTATCCGCAACGCGCCGCGCGGCAGCAGGCGTGGCTCAAGCTGCCGCCGCTGCCCACCACCACCATAGGCTCCTTCCCGCAAACCGCCGCCATCCGCGCCAGCCGTGCCGCCTTCAAGCGCGGCGAATTGTCCGCCGCTGATTACCAAAAAGCGATGGAAAGCGAAATCGAACTGGCGATCCGCCGCCAGGAGGAGCTGGGGCTGGACGTGCTGGTCCATGGGGAAGCCGAACGCAACGATATGGTGGAATATTTCGGCGAGCAGCTGTCCGGCTTCGCCTTCACCGCCGGCGGCTGGGTGCAGAGCTACGGCAGCCGCTGCGTGAAGCCGCCGATCATCTACGGCGACATCACTCGGCCGCAGCCGATGACGGTGGCGTGGGCGCGCTTTGCGCAAAGCCTCAGCGCCAAGCCGGTGAAGGGCATGCTCACCGGGCCGGTCACCATCCTGCAATGGAGCTTCACGCGCAATGACCTGCCGCGCAGCGAGGTATGCCGCCAGATCGCGCTGGCGCTGAACGACGAGGTGAGAGACCTGGAGGCCGCCGGCATCCGCGTGATCCAGATCGACGAGCCGGCGATCCGCGAAGGGCTGCCGCTGAAGCGCGCCGAGCGCCAAGGCTATCTGAACTGGGCCGGCCAGGCCTTCCGCCTGTCCTGCCGCGGCGTCGACGACGCCACTCAGATCCACACCCATATGTGCTATTCGGAGTTCGGCGATATCCTGCCGGCCATCGCCGCGCTGGACGCCGACGTCATCACCATCGAAACCTCGCGTTCGGACATGGCGCTGTTGGCCGACTTCGGCCGCTTCCGCTACCCCAACGCCATCGGTCCGGGCGTCTACGACATCCACAGCCCGCGCGTGCCGCAAACGGATGAAATCCGCCATCTGCTACAAAAGGCGCTGCAGGTGATTCCAGCGGAACAGCTATGGGTGAATCCGGACTGCGGCCTGAAGACGCGCGACTGGCCGGAAGTGGAAGCGGCGTTGGCGACCATGGTTCAGGTCAGCAGAAAATTGCGCGAGGAACTGGCGCACACCGCATAAGGCGGGCGCGCAAAGGAAGACGCCCCGGACAAGCCGGGGCGTCGTGGGTGGGGGCTGTTCGTCCATCACGGCTCCAGCATTCCCGGCGTCAGCATCAGCTTCAGCCTGGTCTGTTCATAACCATTGCGCTCGCGGTGGTTCAGCCACCACACCGAGCCCTTCTTCACGCTCCACATCTGTTGCTGCTCCGCCAGCAGCCTGGCCGCGAGCCAGCCGATATAAGGCTGATGGCCCACCAGCACCACCGCGCGCTCGGCATCCGGCCAGCCCACCGCCGCCAGCACCTCGTCCACCTCGGCGCCCGGGTTCAGCTCAGGCAGCACGGTATAACTCTTGGCCAGATAATTGGCCGTCTGCTGCGAACGCCTGGCTTCGGAAGCCAGCAGCAGATAATTGTCCGGCAGGCGCTGACGCAACCAGGACGCCATCTGGCTGGCCTGCTGCTGGCCGCGCCGGGTCAGCGCCCGCGCCAGATCGTCCACGCCCTCTTCCGCTTCGGCGTGGCGCCACAAGATCAAATCCATATCGCTCTCCTTTTCTCGCCGGCGGCTTGCCTTCATGCCAAGCCAACCGCGCTCTGCATGCTAACCGACCTGCAGCCAGCGCACCAGCCATGGCAACAGCATCGCGGTGAACACGCCATTCAGCCCCATCGCCAAGCCGGCGAAGGCCCCGGCGGCTTCGGAGAGGTGGAACACCCGAGCGGTGCCGATGCCGTGGGCGGTAACCCCTGTGGCCACGCCCAGCAGCATGTCGTCGTCCCAGCCCAGGCGACGGAACAGCGGCGGCGCCAGCACCGCGCCCAGAATGCCGGACACGATGACGAACATCGCCGCCAGTTCCGGCGCGCCGCCCAGGCCGCCGGCCAGACTCATCGCGATCGGCGTGGTCACCGTGCGCGTGGCCAGCGACACCAGCACCGTCCGATCCAGCCCCAGCCACCACCCCAGGCCCGCCGCGCTGGTCATGCCGGCCAGGCCGCCGGCGAAGATGCTGAGCAACAACGGCGCGGCGGCGCGCTTGAGACGAGACAAATTGCCGTACAGCGGCACCGCCAGCGCCACCGTGGCCGGGCCCAGCAGCAGCTGAATAAAGCGCGCCCCCTCCATATACTGCCCATAGCTGCTGCCGCTCAGCCACAGCCATAGCAACAGGATCAACACCCCGAGCAGCACCCGATTGGCCAGCGGATGGCCATTGCCGCGCCGGCTCGCCGCCAGCGCCAGCCGGTAGGCCAGCAAGGTGACGAACACGCCGGTCAGCGGCGAGCCCAGAATCGCGGCGGGCAGGAGCGGGGTCATCGGTGCCGGCCCCGCAGCAGCAGCTTCAGCATGCCGGCGGTGACCAGCAAGGTAAGCAGGGTGGAGGCCAACAGGATCAGCAGCAGTTGTCCGCCCCGGCTCCGCAGCAGCGGCGCGTAAGCCAAGAGCGCGCCGCCGGCCGGTATGAACAGCAAGGACATATGGCCGAGGAAGCGCGGCGTCTCGCTCTTGAGCGTGGCCGGCACCGCGCGGCGCAGCCACAGCGTGGCGAACAACAGCAACATGCCCAGCACCGGCCCGGGCAAGGGCCAGCCCAACGTCCGCGCCAGCGCCTCGCCCGCCAGCTGATAAGCCAGCAGCCACAACAACAGGTCCAGCATACCGCCTCCCTTCACGCATCCAGCCTGCATGATAAGGGCAAGCCGGCGCTGGCGGATAGCGACAAGCCGGCTTGGCTTTTGGCATAATGCGCGCCATGGTTAACGATGCTCAATGGCGCTGCGCGCCGCCCGCCCTCCCCGCCCCCATCCGGGATTGCCTGACCGAACCCGCCTCGCTCAGCCTGCGCCTGCAGGCCGGCGGCCGCCGTTTCGCCGTTCAGGTGCTCGATCAGGGCGACAGCCGCGCGCTCGCCGACGAGGCCGACGCGCTCGGCCTGCCCGCCGGCGCCCCGCTATACGCTCGCCATGTGCTGCTGACCTTGGACGAAACCCCGGTGGTATACGCCCGTAGCGCCACCCGCCACAACTGTCCGGCCTGGATGCCGGTGCTGCTGCGCGGCAGCCGCTCGCTGGGCCTGACATTGTTCGGCGAGCTGCCGCAGCTGCGCCGCGAAGCGCTGCATTACCAGCTGCTGGCCGCCAGCCACCCGCTGGCGGAAGCGGCTGCCGTCGCCAGGGCGGCAACAGAGTATCCTGCGCGGCGCTGCCGTTTCCTGCTGGACGACGCGCCGCTGCTGTTGACCGAACTGTTCCTGCCCACCTTGAAGGATTTCCTGTGATGCCGCTTGCTACGCTCCGCGACCGCTACGACAACTACCAGCAGCTGATGCGCTGGGACAAGCCCATCGGCACCTTGCTCCTGCTATGGCCGACACTGTGGGCACTCTGGATGGCCGGCGACGGCAAACCGGATGCGCTGGTGGTGGCCATCTTCTGCCTGGGCACCTTCTTGATGCGCTCGGCCGGCTGCGTGATCAACGACTATGCCGACCGCAACTTCGACGCCCATGTGGCGCGCACCAGCCAGCGCCCTTTCGCCCGCGGCGCGGTGAGCGAGAGGGAAGCCCTGTTGCTGGCGGCCGCGCTTGCCATTCTGTCCTTCCTGCTAGTGCTGCCGCTAAACCACCTCACCTGGTTGCTCAGCGTGCCAGCGCTGCTGGTGGCCGCCAGCTACCCGTTCACCAAACGCTTCTTCATCATGCCTCAAGCATATCTCGGCATAGCGTTTTCCTTTGGCATTCCAATGGCCTTCGCCGCACAGACCGGCCGAGTACCATTGCTGGCTTGGGCTCTGATGCTGGCCAACTTACTCTGGGTACTGGCCTATGACACCGCCTACGCCATTGCCGACAAACCAGACGACCTGAAGATCGGCATTAAAACCGCGGCGATTACCTTCGGCAACTTTGATGTCGCCAGTGTGATGTTGTTCCATATGCTTTTTCTCGCATCGATGGCAGCCATAGGCTTGCATCTGGGCCTGCTATGGCCCTACTACTTGGGACTGGCCGCGGCTGCCGCGCTGATGGCGCTGCAATACCGCGACATCCGCCACCGCGACCGCGCCTTGTGCTTCAAGGCTTTCCTGGACAACAACCGCGTCGGCACCGCGATTTTCGCCGGCGTGCTGCTCAGCTACTGGCTGCGCTGACCCCAAAAAAATATGACATTTACAATAAATTACATCCAGATTGACCCATTTTCATGAACTTCTCCCGCGCCAGCCGGCTCTGAGCATGGCCGGGTCCTGTCCCGGCAAAGGGCATACACGCCGATACCAATAAGTCACACAGGAAGGTGAACATCATGAAAAAACTGCTGACCGCTCTGATCGCTGCTGCTTTCGCTGGCTCCGCTTTCGCCGCTCCGGCCGCTTCCGCTCCGGCCGCCGAAAAGAAAATGGAACACAAGGCCGAACACAAGAAGGCCCAGCACAAGAAAGCGCACAAGAAGCACGCTTCCGGCGCCGCGCATCAAAAGCACAAGGCTGAACACAAGGCAGCCTCGGCCGCCAAGTAAGCTCCAGGCGTAAAAAAAGCTCCCGCGAGGGAGCTTTTTTCATTGCAGCCAACGCCTACCTGACGTTGAACGGCAGGCTATAGGCCGCCTCGCCCACCTTCACCTCGGCCACCCAGCGGCGGCTGCCGCTGACGCACATCGGCAGGATCACCTGGGCCTTCCAGCCAGCGCCCTCGCGGACAAAGGTATAGCGGTTGAAGCCCATGTCCATTTCCGGCATGGCGAAATCCACCGTCGGCGCGGCGCCGCCCGTCACGCCCTCCAGCCTCACCTCGAACGGCTGGCCGTGTTGCGGCGGCGAGACGAAGCGCAAACTACCGCCGCCCGGCAAGGCGCAGGCGCCGCGGCCCATGGCGCAGGCCAGGGCCTGCGGTTTGGGCTTCGACTGCTTGTTGTGCAGATACCAGTAGATCAGACCGGCCTTCACCGCCGCCAGCGCGATCAGCGCCACGCCTATGATCAACCACTTGCGCTGCTGCCGGTTCATCGCCAGGCTCCGCGCATCAAGGCCACGCCGTGCGCGCCGTGCTCGCGCGCGATGGGCAGATCATCCGCGGCCAGACCGCCCAGCGCGTACACCGGCAACGGCACGTCGCCCGCCAGACAGCCGGTGAAGCCGTCCCAAGCCAAGGGCGCATGGCCGGGATGGCTGGCGGTGGCGGCCACATGGCCCAGTAACGCGTAATCCAGGCCCAGCTCACCCGCGCGCAGCAACTCGGCCTGGCTATGGATCGACGCGCCCACCCAGGCAAAATCAGGCCGCCGCTCGCACGCGGCCAAGCGCGCGCCGTTCAAGTGCGCGCCATCCACCGGCCAACCCGCCAGCCAGGCCGGATCGGCGTTCACCAGCAGCTTGCCGCCGCGCGGCCGGACGATGGCGGCGGCGCGGGCGACAAAATCGGCAAGCTCGTCCCGCACCATCTGCGGTTCGCGCACCTGCACCATCGCCCAGTCGCGCTCGGCGAGCTTCTGCAATTGCGCCGCCACGCCGATCTCATGCGCGCAAGTGATCGCGTAATGCGGCGGCAGTTCCAACGACTTCAGGATGGGGCCGTTGGCCGGCAACATCGGCGCCACCGTGTAGCGGCCGGGCAGTTGCCAGGCGAAAGACTGGCCCTCCCGCGGCTGCGGCTCGCCCTGCCAGTCCCAGATGCGGAAAAAGCGCAGATGCACCGAGGCGTGCTCGTAATGGTGGGTCTTGGTCAGCCACGGCGTGGCATCGGTGACAGCTATGCCCATCTCCTCGACGAACTCGCGCTTAAGCGCCTGCAGCGCCGTCTCCCCCGCCTCCACCTTGCCGCCGGGAAACTCCCAATAGCCGGCATAGGGCTTGCCTTCGGGCCGGCTGCCCAGCATGAAACCGCCGTCCGCCCGCATCAGCGCGCCGGCCACTACTTCAATGATCTTGCTGCCCGTCATATTCCGTCGTCTCTGTGGGCCGCCGCATCGCGGCCGCCCGGTTGCGTCACTTGCCAGCCTTGTCCTTGCGCCGCGCCAGGCGCTCGCTGCCGGCCCAGTGGCAGGCGAACTGCCAGGCCACCCGGCCGGAACGGCTACCGCGCGACAGGCTCCACTGCAACGCCGCCCGCTCGGCGCGATCGCCGTATTTCAGGCCGAAATGGCCCAGCCACTGCCGCACCGCCGCCAGATAGCCGTCCTGGTCGAACGGGTAGAAGGACAGCCACAGGCCAAAGCGGTCGGATAGCGACACTTTCTCCTCCACCGCCTCGCCCGGGTGGATCTCGCCATCCTTCAGCCAGCCTTCGCGATTGTCGGCCATCTGCTCCGCCAGCAAGTGGCGGCGGTTGGAAGTGGCATACACCAGCAGGTTGTCGCAACGGCGCGAGAGGCCGCCGTCCAGCGCGCTTTTCAACGCCTTGTAGCCAGCGTCGCCGGCTTCGAACGACAGGTCGTCGCAATACAGGATGAAGCGCTCCGGACGCCCCGCCACCAGTTCCACCAGCTGCGGCAGGTCGGCCAGGTGCTCGCGCTCGATCTCGATCAGCCTCAGCCCCTCGGCGGCGAACAGCGGCAGCAACGCTTTCACCAGCGAGGACTTGCCGGTGCCGCGCGCGCCGGTCAGCAACACGTTGTTGGCCGGCAGGCCGGCGGCGAACTGGCGGGTGTTGGCCAGCAGCTGCTCGCGCTGGCTGTCCACCTGGGTCAGCCGCGTCAGCTCCACCGTGTGCGGATCGCGCACCGCCTCCAGCCAGCCGGCCAGGCCCTGGCGGCGCCAGCGGAAAGCCTGGCCTCTCCAGTCCGGCTCGCGCCCGGGCGGCGGCAGCATAGGCTCCAGCCGGGTCAGCACCGCCTCGGCGCGGCGCAGGAAATCCTGCATGGCATCCATCATGCTTTCCTTTCAGATGGCAAAACAGCCTGCGGCAAAGCACAGGCTGCGAAGATCCACTCAGAACACAAACGGCGGACAAGGCGCTCGAGGCAAAAGCCGCAGCCGCAGACAGTACAAATCGTACGGCAAGGCGGCGCAACGCAGCATCGAATGCTTGGTCCGACGCGATTAATCGCGCAGGGAGATCACCGGCCAGCCATGTTCCTCGGCGTAGGCGCGCAGCTTGTCGTCCGGGTCCACCGCCACCGGCTTGTCCACTAGCTTCATCAGCGGCAGGTCGTTGTGCGAATCGCTGTAGAAATAGCTGGCGGCATAGCTGTCCCAGCTTTCGCCGCGCTCGGCCAGCCACTGCTCGATGCGGGTGATTTTGCCTTCCTTGAAGCTCAGCACTCCGGTGGGACGGCCGGTGAAATTGCCGTCGGCGTCTTCTTCCAGCTCGATGGCGATCAGGTGCTCCACACCCAGATCGCGGGCGATGGGGCCGGTGATGAAGCGGTTGGTGGCGGTGATGATGACGATCTGGTCGCCCTCGGCCGCATGCGCCGCCAGGCGCTGCCGCGCCTTGGCCAGGATCAGCGGCTTGATGTGGTTTTCCAGGTAGTCGGCGTGCAGCTCATCCAGCTGATGGCGGCTGAAGCGGGTCAACGGCGCCAGGATGAAGGCCAGGTATTCCTGCATGTCCAGCGTGCCGTTCTGGTACTGGCGGTAGAAGTAGCTGTTGCGCTCATCGTACTGGGCGGCGTCGAGAATGCCGCGCTTGATCAAAAAGCGCGGCCATTCGAAGTCGGAATCGCCGGCCAGCAGCGTGTGGTCCAGGTCGAACAGGGCGAGATTGCGTTTGGTGGGGGTGGCTGTCGTCATGATTCCGGAGTGGCGGTTTGCAAAACGTTTTTCACCAGCGGCACAGTGATCGGCCGCCGCATCGCCAGCGAGTAGCGGTCCAGCATGTCTATCATGCCGATCAGGCTGGAGAGGTCGCGCCGCCAGTGGGTGAGCAGGTAGCGGTACACATCGTCGGGAATCGACAGCTGGCGGTTGGCGGCATGGCTGCGCAGCGCGGCGAGCTTGTCGTCGTCGGACAGCGCCTTCACTTCCAGCACCAGCCCCCAGCCCATGCGGGTGCGCAGATCGTCGCGCACCGACAGCGCCATCGGCGGATTGCGCCCGGCCATCAGCAGCCGCGACTCCCCGCTCTCCTTCAGCGAGTTGTAGAAGGAGAACAGCGTGATCTGGTCGTCCGGCGCCAAGTCGTCGACATGATCCACCGCGATGAAGCTGGCCTCGCGGGCGAAATCCGGCAGGTGGCCGTCCTTGCCGTCCAGGTAGATGGCGGCGCGGCCCAACCGCTCGGCGTGGGCGATCCAGGCTTGCAGCAGATGGGTCTTGCCGCAACCAGGCTCGCCCCACAGATAGAGGAAGCGTTCGCCTTCGGTGGCGGTCAGGGCGGTGATCACTTCGCGGTTGCGCTCGGCCAGGAAATTGTCGAAGGCCGGCAGCGGCGTAGGCGTGAGATCGAGTACTAGCTGGTCCAATTTACGGTGCTGCGCTGTGTTTTGACATCAATGATCCGATTTTACGCCGATACGGCCCCCGGGTGGAACCGCCTTTTGCCGCGGCGGCGTCCATGACGACGGCACCATGGCCCGCCGCTAAAAAACGCCTGCCGCTTTTGCCAGCCTTTTCGCCAGTTTTCAGTTAAAATACAGTGCTTTCGCACCGGCGAAAGCTTGATGTAAAAATATTTCAAGTTTGCAGAAAGCGAGTTTATCTTGAATACCACGTCCCTCAGTTACCGTGATGCCGGCGTAGACATCGACGCCGGCGACGCGCTGGTCGAAAACATCAAGCCTTTTGCCAAGCGCACCATGCGCCCGGAGGTACTCGGCGGCATCGGCGGTTTCGGCGCACTGGTGGAGATTTCCAAGAAGTACCAGGAACCGGTGCTGGTATCCGGCACCGACGGCGTCGGCACCAAGCTGAAACTGGCCTTTGACTGGAACCGCCATGACACCGTCGGCATCGACCTGGTGGCGATGAGCGTCAACGACATCCTGGTGCAGGGCGCCGAGCCGCTGTTCTTCCTCGACTACTTCGCCTGCGGCAAACTGGACGTGGCGCAGGCCACCCTGGTGATCAAGGGCATCGCCGCCGGTTGCGAAATGGCCGGCTGCGCGCTGACCGGCGGCGAAACCGCCGAAATGCCTGGCATGTACCCGGCCGGCGAGTACGACCTGGCCGGTTTCGCCGTAGGCGTGGTGGAGAAAAGCAAGGTGATTTCCGGCCGCGACATCCAGCCGGGCGACGCGGTGCTGGGCCTGAAGTCCAACGGCGTGCATTCCAACGGCTACTCGCTGGTGCGCAAGATCATAGACCGCGCGCAACCGGAACTGGACGCGGCCTTCGATGACGGCAAGACGCTGCGCGACGCCATCATCGCCCCCACCCGCATCTACGTGAAGCCTCTGCTCAAGCTGATGGAAACCCTGCCGGTCAAGGGCATGGCCCATATCACCGGCGGCGGCATCACCGAAAACACCCCGCGCGTATTGCCGGAAGGCACCGTGGCGCAGATCGACGCCGCCAGCTGGCCGCTGCCCAAGCTGTTCCAGTGGCTGCAGAAGGAAGGCAATGTGGACATCCAGGAGATGTACCGCACCTTCAACTGCGGCATCGGCATGGTGGTGGTGGTGGCGGCGGAACACGCCGAGCAGGCGATGAGCGTGCTGCGCGAAGCCGGAGAAACCGTCTACCGCATCGGCGCGGTGCGCACCCGCGTCGGCGGCGAGCACCAGACCCAGATCGCGTAAAGCCCGACTCCGCATGCCATTGGCGCCGCTGGCCTTGCCGGCGGCGCTTGTCATTTGGCGCAAACCCCGCTGAACATCGATACGAAACCGGCACCATGAAAAACATCGTCATCCTGATTTCCGGCCGCGGCTCCAATATGCAGGCCATCGTCGAAGCCAAGCTTCCCGGCGCGCGCATCGCCGCGGTGATATCCAACCGTCCGGACGCGGCCGGCCTCGCCTGGGCGGCCGAGCGCGGCATCGCCGCGGTGGCGCTGGACCACAAGGCCTACGCCAGCCGCGAGGATTTCGACGCCGCGCTGGCCGCCGCGATAGACGCGCACAGCCCCGACCTGGTGGTGCTGGCCGGCTTCATGCGCATCCTCACCGCCGGCTTCACCCGCCGCTACGAAGGCCGCATGCTCAACATCCATCCGTCGCTACTGCCGGCCTTCCCTGGCCTGCACACCCACGAGCGCGCGCTGGAAATGGGCTGCAAACTGGCCGGATGCACGGTACACTTCGTCACCGCCGAGCTGGACCATGGTCCCATCGTCGCCCAGGGCGCGGTGAACGTGCTGGACGACGACACGCCGGACAGCCTGGCTGCCCGGGTGCTGAAGCTGGAACACCGGCTGTATCCGGAGGCGGTGCGCCGCTTCGCCGCCGGAGAAATCGCCATCGTCGGCGGCAAGGTGACCGGCGGACCCGCCGCCGCCGCCAGCCTGCTGGCGCCCGAACCACTCTCACATGCATAAATGACCCGTCGCCGCCTGCTGCTGATCGCTCTCGTCCTGTCGTTCGCCCTGCACCTGCTGTTGCTGGGATCCGATCTGCTGCCGGAAATCAGCCTACAGCCGGCGGAAACGCCCAAGCTGGAAAAAATAGACGTCAAGATGCAAGCGCTGCGGCTGGACCAACCGGAGCATAAGCCGCCGCCGGTCAGCTCCGGCGTCAGCCTGGCGCCGGCAGCGCGCCGCGCAGCCAAAAAAACGGCGGCCAAACCGAGGCCGAAACGCAAGCAGGCCGCCTCGCAAGCCGTGGCGGACAAGCAATCGGCGTCGGCTCCGGCGGAAGCGCCCGCCGCGCCGCCGATAATGGTCGCCGCGAGCCCGGAAGCCGTCGCGGAAAATACTTTGCCTCAGGCGGAGGAGCGCTCCGGCCATCACAAGGACGCGCACGCCCAGTCCAGCTCGCCCTCGCACGAGGCCGCAAGCACGGCCAAGATCAAGCCGGAAGACAAGGAAACGCCTCCGCCGAGCGGACCGACAGCCGCGGCGGAAGGTTTTATCCAGCCACCACATCCGCTGCGCAAGTTCCCCGGCGCCGCCAAGCTGACCTATGATCTTTACTTGAATAGCGGAAACGTGGGGACCGGGGTTCTAAACTGGCAACAAGGCAATGGACGCTACCGGCTGGAAACTGTCGCGACACCGAAATTCGCCCTCCGCCTGTTTACCAAGGGTTACAGTTACCGGGTGGAGGGACAGATAGGCAACAGCGGACTGCGGCCGGACAGCATGCAGTCCTTCGAGGGCGAGCAAGCGAAAGAAGAAGCCCGCTTCGACTACGCCGCCGGTTTGTTGCATTACGGTCTGCGCGGGGAGCAACAGCTCCCGCTCCAGCCCGGCGCGCAAGACATTTACAGCCTGGCTTTCCAACTGGGACTGAAAGGTGGGCAGTTAGGAGATAAGCCGCTGCAGATCACCACCGCCAAAAAAGTTTACGACTACCCGATGGCCTCCACCGGCACCTTCGACTACGACACCAACGCCGGCAAGATGCGCGTGGTGGTATTCCAGGCCAAGGGAGGCGGCGACATCACCGAATTCTGGCTGGCGCCAGATTTCGCCAACCTGCCGGTGCGCATCACACGCATCGACGACAAGAAGCGGATCGAACTACGCGCGATCCGCATAGAAATAAATGGCGCGCTGCAGTGGGAACTGCCGCCGCAACCGACAATACGGAACAAGAATGCACATTAGCCACAGCCAACTGAAACACCTGGAAACCGTCATCGGCCAGATGACCCGCTTCGACCGCCCGGCCGACGCGGTGCTGTCCGCCTATTTCCGCGAGCACAACAAGCTGGGCGGCGCCGACCGTCACCTGATCGCCGAAACCGCCTTCGGCGCGCTGCGCCGCCTGATCCAGCTGCGCGCGCTGATCGCGCCGGAAAAAGCCACGCCGCGCCGGCTGGCGCTGGTGGCGCTGATGAAGTTCAACAAGCTTAACGTCAAGGAATTGACCGAGGCCACCAGCGCCGGCGAGCGCGAGTGGCTCGGCGGCATCAAGGGCAAGGCGCTGGAGGACAGCCTGGAAATCCGCGCCGAACTGCCGCAATGGGTGATCGAGCGCCTGGGCGAACAAGAGCCGGCGGCGGTGGAAGCGCTGGGCCAGGGCCTGATGTCGATGGCGCCGCTGGACCTGCGCGTCAACACGCTGAAGATGAAGCGCGAAGAGCTGCTGGACCGCCTAAACGCCGAAGGCATCCTCTGCGAAGCCACCCCCTATTCGCCGATCGGCATCCGCCTGAAGGAAAAGCCGGCTCTGTCCAAACACGAGCTGTTCAAGGCCGGCGTGTTTGAAGTGCAAGACGAAGGCAGCCAGCTCTTGGGCCTGATCACCGGCGCGCGCCGCGGCGAAATGGTGGTGGACTTCTGCGCCGGCGCCGGCGGCAAAACGCTGCTCCTGGGCGCGCAGATGGCCTCCAGCGGCCGCCTGTACGCCTTCGACGTGTCGGAAAAGCGCTTGGCCAACTTCAAGCCGCGCCAGGCCCGCTCCGGCCTGTCCAACGTTCATCCGCAGCTGCTGTCGCACGAGAACGACGCCAAGGTGAAGCGCCTGGCCGGCAAGGCCGACCGCGTGCTGGTGGACGCGCCCTGCTCGGGCCTCGGGACCTTGCGCCGCAATCCGGACCTGAAATTCCGCCAGAGCCCGGAAAGCGTGGCCGAGCTCAACGCCAAGCAAACCTCCATTCTCGCCTCCGCCGCGCGGCTGGTGAAACAGGGCGGCCGCCTGGTGTACGCCACCTGCAGCCTGCTGCCGCAGGAAAACCAGGGCATCGTCGAAGCCTTCCTGGCCGAGCATGCCGATTTCCGCCTGGTGAAGATCGACGAAGTGCTGGCCGAGCAGAAAATCCCGCTGCAATGCGGCGACTACCTGGAACTGAAACCTCATCGGCATAACACCGACGGTTTCTTCGCCGCGGTGCTGGAACGCAGCGCCAGCTAAGCGACAAGCAGCATCCGGACACAGCCCGCCAGCTTCCAGCATGCGGGCTGTGCTCGTATCGGGCTGGCATTTATTGTACATTAGCGGTTTGTGATAAAAGTCGCCGCGCGGCGACGCCACTCCCCCCGGGTCCCTAAGCCGATGCAGGATTTCCTCAGCCGCCGCACCAAACGGCAGAAAATGAACCGCCAGCTGCGCTATCTCTATCTATCCGCCGCACAGTGGCGGCGCCAGGTGCCGGTATGGATCGCCGCCATCCTGATCGGCGCGGTGGCCTACATCTTCGCGCTGGGCAGCCATCTGTCGCACGATCTGTTCTACCAGGCCTATGCCTGTTCGCCCTACTGGAGCCTGCTGATCACCCCGGCCGGGCTGGCGCTGGCCATCTGGATCATGCACCGCTTCTTTCCCGGCTCGACCGGCGGCGGCATCCCGCAATCCATCGCCGCGCTGGAGCCCGGCATGGAAAAGCTGCGCGAATACTGTTTCACGCTGCGCGCCGCCTTCGGCAAGGTGCTGCTGACGCTGATAGGCATCAGCTCCGGCGCCACCTTCGGCTATGAAGGCCCCATCGTGCAGGTCGGCGCCGCCATCAAGTACTCGCTCAACCGCAAGGCCGCGCTGCGCCACGAAGGCGCCGCGCGCAGCTTCATCCTGGCCGGCGCCGCCGCCGGGGTGGCCGCCGCCTTCAACGCGCCGCTGGCCGGCATCGTGTTCGCCATCGAGGATATGGGCCGCACTTTCGACATGCGCGCCAGCTCCACCATTTTGCTGTCGGTGATCGTGGCCGGCCTCACCACTTTCGCCATCCACGGCAATTACAACTATTTCGGCGTGGTGCAAGTGGCGATGGACAACAGCCAGACCTGGCTGGCCATCCCGGTATGCGGCGCGATAGGCGGCCTGATCGGCGGCCTGGCCTGCCGGGTGATGCTGGCGCTGTCGCAGCGGCTGCCCGGCCCGCTGCACGGCTGGCGCGCCAGCCATCCGATCCGCTTCGCCGCCGGCTGCGGCCTGGTATTGGCGGTGATCGGCATCGCCAGCGACGGCAGCACCTTCGGCACCGGATACTTCCGCGCCCGCGACATCATAGAGGGCCACGGCGCAGCCTTGCACGACTACGGCGTGCTCAAGCTGATCACCATGTTCGTCAGCCACATCAGCGCGGTGCCGGGCGGCATGTTCGCCCCCTCGCTGGCGGTGGGCGCCGGCTTCGGCCTCAATATGTCGCAGCTGCTGCCCTTCCTGCCGCAAACCATGGTGGTGCTGCTGGGCATGGTAGGCTTCTTTGCCGGCATGACCCGCGCGCCGATGACCGGCTTCGTGATCGTGATGGAAATGACCGACACCTCGGCGATGATCATCCCGCTGATGGCCACGGCGCTGGTGGCCGCCACCGTGTCGCGCCTGATCACCCGGCGCGCGCTGTACGAGGGCCAGGTGCGGTTGTTCCTGCCGCAGTGGCAGGCAAAGGTTAGGCAAATTGACCAGTCCGATGCTCGCACGTAGAATAACCTATTGAAAAGATCGGGTATTTGCCGGCCCGCTCAGCCGCCGGCACAACGCTAAGGATTGCAAACATGTCGATTCAACAAGATATTCAACAGACGCTCACCGCCAACACCGTGGTGCTGTTCATGAAGGGTTCCGCCCAGTTCCCGCAATGCGGCTTCTCCTCGCGCGCGGTGCAGATCCTCAAGGCCTGTGGCGTGGAAGACTTCCTGACCGTGGACGTGCTGCGCGATCCGGACATCCGCCAGGGCATCAAGGACTTCTCCAACTGGCCGACCATTCCGCAGCTGTACGTGAAGGGCGAGTTCGTCGGCGGCTCGGACATCATGTACGAGATGTTCCAAAACGGCGAACTGCAGGAGCTGCTCAAAGACCTGTAAGCACAGATCCGCAGCCTGCCACACCCACCGGCCCAGGCCGGGTGGGTCGTTTCTTGGCGACGACAACGCCGTCCCATCGTCCGCCCCCGGATTTTCCCAGTGGATTTCAGGCGGCAAGAAGCGTTAGAATATCTGCCCATACCCCCACGGCAGCCCTGCGGCTGCCGCTGTCATATGTATTCGAAAGCTGTTTGCCATGCGAAACCCCGCGGCAAGCAGCTTTTTGCCAAGGTAGGGAGCCAGAATTGAACATCACCATCGTCGATCACCCGCTGGTACAGCACAAGCTGGGCCTGTTGCGCGAAGCGGACACCAGCACCATGAAGTTCCGCCAGCTGACCCAGGAATTGGCGCGCCTGCTCGCCTACGAGGCCACCCGCGATTTCGAATTGGAAAGCGTCACCATCGACGGCTGGTGCGGCAAGATAGATGTCAAGCAGATCAAGGGCAAGAAAGTCACCGTGGTGCCCATCCTGCGCGCCGGCATCGGCATGCTGGACGGCGTGCTGGACCTGGTGCCGTCGGCCAAGATCAGCGTGGTGGGTCTGGCCCGCAACGAAGAAACGCTGGCACCGGTATCCTACTTCGAGAAGTTCGTCGGCAATCTGGACGAGCGCATCGCCATCATCATCGACCCGATGCTGGCCACCGGAGGCTCGCTGGTCGCCACCATAGACCTGCTCAAGCGCAACGGCTGCAAGACCATCAAGGCGGTGGTGATGGTGGCCGCGCCGGAAGGCGTGCAGATCGTCAACGACGCCCACCCGGACGTGCAGATCTACGCCGCCTCGCTGGACAGCCACCTGAACGAGCACGGCTACATCATCCCGGGCCTGGGCGACGCCGGCGACAAGATTTTCGGCACCAAGCAGGTCTGATCTCCGATGCCCCCCGACACGCCGCCCGTTGCTTTTGCGACCGGCGGCGTTTTTGCAAGCGCCACGGACGCCGACACCATGCTGATACGCCAGGCTGAACCGCGGGATATCGACGCCGTCTGCCGGCTGGCCGCGCAGATCAACCGCCAGCATCACCTGGCGCTGCCCGCGCTGTTCCGGGCCGAGGCGGATGCCGCGGCCGACCGGGCTTTCTGGACCGAAGCCCTGGACGGCGATGGCAGGACCATGCTGCTGGCCGAAATCGACGGCCTGCCGGCAGGCTTCGCCACGCTGCAGCTGCTGACTCCATCCCTGCCCTTCCTGCTGCCGCGCCGCATCTGCAAGCTGAACACCCTGGTGGTGGACGAGGCGCGCCGCCGCGCTGGCGTCGGCTCGGCGCTGCTGCGCGCCGCCAAGGACTGGGCGCGCGCCAGCCAGGCGGACGAAATCCGGCTGGAAGTGATGCAGTTCAACCAGGCCGCGCAAGGCTTCTATGCCCGCCACGGCATGGCCGCGCAGTCGCAAATTCTCAGCACGCCTCTCTTCTCCCGCGAAGGAGCCGCAGAATGATGGACCGCTACGCCCAGATCGACGCCGATTTTCTCGCCCGCTTCCCTGGCGGCTTCCAAGACCCGGACTGGCTGGCGCTCGCGCGCAAGCATAAAAGCTACGCCAAGGCCGAGGCGCTGTGCCAGCGCGAATTGAGCCGCGACAAGCTGGATGCGGCGCTGGCCAGCGGCAAGCTGGCGGAAGTCACCCAGGCCTGTCGCCAGATCATCTCGCTGGCCACCACGGTCAGCACTTTCGAGAAAATCGCCTTCCGCAACTACATGGACTATCGCGATCTGAACCTGCCCTTCGTCGAGTCGCTGCGCGGCGCGCTGCACGACTTCGGCCCGGACAGTTTCGCCGCCTACGTCGAAACGCTGCGCCTGGCGCGCAACGACCCCAAGGCCAACGCCGGCAAATGGCCTATCGTCAGCTGCCTCCTGGCCTGCTTCGATCCGCAGTTCCACGTTTGCGTCAAGCCGACGACGGTCAAGAAGGTGGCGGCGCGGCTGGGGGTGGACATCCATTACCAGGCCACGCCCGGCTTCGAGTGCTATCAGGCGGTGCGGCAGATGGTGCTGGATTTCAAACGGCGCAGCGGCGTGGCAGCCGATGTCGACAACACGCTGGCGCAAGCGGTGATGTATTGCACCGTGTAAGCCCAAAAGCTTTGAACAAGAGACTCACCACAAGGAAACACCAATCATGATGCAACAACTGAAGCTGGCGGTGTCCGGCGCCCAGATCCTGTTCGTCGCCTTCGGCGCGCTGGTGCTGGTGCCGCTGCTCACCGGCCTGAACCCGGCGATGGCACTGCTGGGCGCCGGCATCGGCACCCTGCTGTTCCAGGTCTGCACCGGGCGCCAGGTGCCGATTTTCCTCGGCTCCTCGTTCGCTTTTATCGGCCCCATCATCTATTCCATCCACACCTGGGGCCAGGGCGCCACCATGTTCGGCCTGTTCGCCGCCGGCTTCATGTATTTCGTCTTCGCCGCCATCGTGCGCTGGCGCGGCATGGCGCTGGTGAACACGCTGCTGCCGCCGGTGGTGATCGGCCCGGTGATCATGATCATCGGCCTGAGCGTCGCCACCGCCGCCTCCGGCATGGCGATGGGCCAGGCCGGCGGCAAACAGCTGCTGCCGTATGAAACTTCGCTGCTGCTGGCGGCCATCTCGCTGGCCACCACCATCATCGTCTCCATCTACGCCCGCGGCATGTTCAAGCTGGTGCCCATCCTGGCCGGCGTGATCGTCGGCTACATCGCCGCCGCGTTCATGGGCGCAGTGGATTTCGCCAAGCTGGCCGACGCGCCCTGGCTGGCGCTGCCCGCCTTCCACAGCCCGGAAGTCAACTGGGCGGCGGCGGCTTTCATGCTGCCGGTGGCCATCGCCCCGGCCATCGAGCACATCGGCGGCGTGATGGCGATAGGCGGCGTCACCGGCAAGGACTACACCAAGAGCCCCGGCCTGCACCGCACGCTGGCCGGCGACGGCCTGGGCGTGTGCGTGGCCGGCCTGATCGGCGGCCCGCCGGTGACCACCTACGCCGAAGTAACCGGCGCGGTGATGATCACCCGCAACTTCAACCCGGTGACCATGACCTGGGCGGCGGTCTTCGCCATCGCGATGGCCTTCTTCGGCAAATTCAACGCGCTTTTGCAGTCCATCCCGATGCCGGTGATGGGCGGCATCATGGTGCTGCTGTTCGGCACCATCGCCTCCATCGGCCTGAAGACCCTGATTGAAGCCAAGGTGGATCTGATGGAGCCACGCAATCTGGTGATCATTTCGGTGGTGCTCACCGCCGGCATCGGCGGCCTGACGCTGAAGCTGGGCGATTTCGCGCTGGCCGGCGTCGGCCTGTGCTCCTTGCTGGCCATAGGCCTCAATCTGATCCTGCCGCGCCGCGCCGCCAGCCACGACGGCATCGTCGAAGGCCAGGACATCTAGCACGGCGGCGGCTACCGCCCATGGAGCCGCCGCATTGTCATAAAGCCAGCATGCTTGCAAGACGATGATTCTAAAAAGATGTTTGCAATTGCACACATGTCAAAACCTCTGACACTGTCTACACTGCAATCAGCGCCTCAGCCCCGAGGCTGCGGCGCCGATGACCGGAGCCAAACTGCTGCCCAACCTAGCTTCATCTGCCCACAGCGGCTTGACGCGGCCTAATTCCAAGTTAGCGATAAGGATAAAGCCATGTTGAAGACCATAATCGCCAGTTCCCTGTCCCTTCTGCTACTTTCCGCATCGGCGCTGGCCGGCAGCGACGGCCTGTCGGTGATGTGGGCGATGCGCGGACGGATGGACGCCCAATTGCACAACCAGCCGGCGCCCACGGTGCCGCAGTTCAACTCCATCCCCTCAGACCGCTGAGTCCCCGCATTGCGCACGCCGCCTGCCGCCAAACCGCGGCAGGCGTTTTCATGCCTGCCGGATCAGATGGTCAGCTCCCGCTCCGCCACCGCCCGCTCCAGCCGCTGGATAAACCACTGCAAGGCCCGGCCCGGCTGCTCCAGCCGCCAGGCGAAGCACATCGGCGGAAAGCTGCCGTTTTCCTCTTCCTCCTTTTCCACCAGCTGGCCGCTGTCCAACCAGGGCTGTACATGCGAGCGCGGCAGATGGCCGCTGCCCAGCCCGGCCAGAATGGCCTTGAGCTTGGCCTGGCTGCTGTGCACGGTCAGCACCTGCTGTCCCTCCAGCAGGCCGCCGGTGCGCGCCGGCAAGCGGCGCGAAGTGTCTCCCACCGCCACCGCGCGGTGGCGGCGCAGCGCATGCGGCGGCAAGGGATTGGGCGCATCGGCCAGCGGATGCCCGGCAGCCACCACCAGCGCGAAATTGTAATCGCCGATATTGCGGGTGAAATAGTCCCCCGGCGGCGGCTGGTTGGGCGCGCCTATCACCAGATCAGCGCGGTCGTCGTACAAGGCGTCCCAGATGCCGCCGAAGCTTTCGCGGATGAAATGCAGCCGGGTATCGGACTGCAAGCGGTCGAAATCGGCGATGGACGGCAGCAATTGCTCGAAACCGACCAGATCCCCAACTACGATCCGCAGCTTGTCTTCCCAGCCCTGAGCCTGCTTGCTTACCCTAAGCTCCAGCTGGCGGGCCGCATCCAGCAAGTGGCGGCCGTCGCGCAGCAGCCTCTCGCCGGCAGGCGTCAGCCTGGCGCGGTGGCCGCTGCGGTCGTAGATCGCCACGCCCAGCCCCTGCTCCAGCTTCTGGATGGTATAGGTCAAGGCCGACGGCACCTTGAACAGCGCCTCCGCCGCAGCCGCGAAACTGCCGTGCTGTTCAATGGCGTCCAGCACCTGCAAAGCTTCCAAAGTCAGTTTCACTACGCGTCCTTATTTAATTTTTTTGAATACTTTGTTCGGTTCTTTCCGATTTTATCGCGCCCTTTCTAGGAATAGAATGGCATCCGTAGCAAGACACCAGCAAAAAGCCCAAAGCAGCCATCAATATTTTTGATGCATAACCATTTGCTGGAAGCACACACCGATAAAGGAAACCGCCATGCTGAAACAAACCACCCTTGCCGCCCTGTCCCTGATCCTGTTGTCCGGCGCCGCCATGGCCGGCAGCGACGGCTACGCCAATATGAAGGCAATGCGCGACCGCATGGCCGCCGAGCAGACCCAGCAAGCCCCGGCCCAAGCCCCGACGCAAAAATAAGCGCCGCCTCCCGCCGGTAAAAGAACAGCGCCGTGAGCCAGCAGGCTCACGGCGCTGTTTTGCGTCCGGCCTGTCAGTTTCCCGCCAGGCCACCTGGACGCAGGCGCCCCATCAGCACGCTGTCCTCGTAAACGCCGTTGCGCAAGGAATGGGCCTTCATCCGCACTTCCTCGACAAAACCGAACTTGCGGTACAAGGCCTGCGCCTGCAGATTGTCGGCGTACACCGTCAGTTCGATGCGCGCGAGGCCCAGCCAGTTGTCGGCCAGATCCATCAAGGCCGCCATCAGCGCGCTGCCGACGCCCCTGCCCTGCCAGTTGCGGCCCACGATGATGCCCAACCCGGCGATATGGCCCAAACGCGGCTCATCCAGCCGCCACAAGCCGGCATGACCGAGCACCTCGCCGGATGCGGATTCGCAGATCAACTGCCAGCGCCCGGGCCGCAGCAGATGATGGATATTGCGCTCCAGGCTTTGCTGCGACAGATGAGGGAGCTGCAAGGTGTTGCCATAGACACTGTCATCCCTCATCAACTCGCTCAGCGCGGCGGCATCGGCCGCCTCCAGATGGCGGATGCGGTAATCGCTCATGGCCTTTCCCCTTGCGCGCCGCGCAGGCGCGCCATCGCCAAAACGTCGTGATACTCGCCATCGCGCAGCGCGTAGGCGCGCAGATGCGCCTCCTCTACGAAGCTGAACTTGCGGTACAAAGCCTGGGCGCGCCGATTGTCGGCGAATACCGTCAGTTCCACCCGGCGAATGCCGACCCAATGGTCGGCCAAATCGAGCAAGGCCGCCAGCAAGGCGCTGCCCACGCCGCGGCCTTGCCAGTCGCGGTGCACGCCGATGCCCAGCTCCGCTGTGCTCAGCAAGCGTTCGCGCTCGGCCGGAATCAGCGTCGCGGTCCCCACAAGCCCGCCGTCCCCGCTCAGCGCCACCAGTTGTTGCGCGGCTCCATCCTGCGCGAGCATCCTCTCCTTGCGCTCATGCAGCGATGGATAAGGCAGGCCCAGCATGGTGCCGAAAGTGGCGGCATCGCTCATCATCTCGTGAACGGCCCCGGCGTCGGACGGCGCCAGATGGCGAATGGAGTAAGCGTTCATGATGCCGCTCTCGCTGGCCAGTTGAGCCTGGCCATCACCAGCACGTCCTCCAGCTTGCCGGCGCGCAGCTGCTCCTGGCGCATCCTGCCCTCGTATTCGAAGCCGAATTTCTCGTACAGCGCGATGGCGCGGGCGTTGTCGTGTATCACCTTCAGCTCGATGCGGATCAAGCCCAGCCAGTTGTCGGCCATGTCGGTGATCACCCGCATCAAGGCCGATCCCACACCCTTGCCCTGCCAGTCGTCATGCACCACCAGGAACAGGCTGGCGCTGTGGCGGATGCGTGGCCTGTCATTGACGATCAATCCGCCATTGCCCGCCACTTCGCCGTCGGCGGCACAGGCCACCAGGCTGTGGATATTGGCCGGCTTCTCCTGCAACTGCTTTTCAGTGACCGCCAGCGATTGATAAGGCAGCTGCAAAGTATTGGGAAATACGCCGGGCGCGGTCTTGATGCGGTGCAGCGCGGCGGCGTCGGACGGCTCGATCGAACGGATCAGATAAGCTTGGGCTTGGGACATGATGGTCTCCCAGAGTTGGTGGGCGCCGGCGGGATCGCCGCGAGGCCCGGCAGACCATCATGCCAAATAATTATTGTGCATAGCAATATAATTTTCAGTCCGACAAAAACCGCCCCGGCGTGCCGCCGAAGCAACGGCGGAAGGCGACGATGAAGGCGCTGCAGTCGCAATATCCCAATTCCAGCGCGCAGAAACTCACCGAACGCCCTTCAGCCAACAGCGCCTGCGCCCGCATCATGCGCAGCCGCTCGCGCCATTCGCCCACTCCCAGGCCGGTTTCCGCGCGAAAATGGCGGATCAGGCTGCGGCGCGACATGCCGATATGCTCGGCCCAGCGCTGCAGATACCAATCCCGCGCCGGTTCCGCCTGCAAGGCCTGCGCCAGCTGACGCAAGGCCGGATGCCGCGGCCACGGCAGGCTGGATGGATACGGTTCCGCCCAAGCCAGCTCATCGCCCAGCACCTGCAATAGCCGCGCCGCAGCGGCCTCGTCGGCCTGCTCGGGCCAGGCGGCCAGACGCCGGAATATCCCCTCCAGCAGCGGCGTGCCGCCCCATGCCTGCAGCTGTGCTGGCAGCGCCGCCGACAAGCCGCTGTCCAGCTCCAGGCTCCAGCCATGCAAATCGCCATGGTAATGCGCGCCATGCGGCAGGCGGGGCGGAATCCAGCCCAGGCACCCCATCGGCATCAACATGCGCCGGTCCGCCGCCGTCAGCTCCAGCGCCCCGCGGCAGACCAAAGCCAGCTGGCCGCCAGCATGCGTGTGCATGGCGGTGTGATCGCCGGCTCGCCGTTTGAGAACCGTCAATCGGACTCCCACCATCGGATGGCTCTGTTCCATCACTGGCCCTTTTTCAATATATATTGGCACTCTATATAAAGCGTGCCGATGGCGCCAGCGCGATACTGGCTACTCCCCAGACAAGGAGCCAGACCATGAGCCAAAACGCCCAAACCATCGACCATACCGGCGAGCTCGCCGCCATCAACAGCAAGGTCATCGCCGACGGCGAAACCCTGCCCGCGGTGAAGCTGCGCGACGGCAGCACGGTGCAGACCGGCACCGTCGCCGCCATGCTGGTCAATATCGCCGCCTACAATCAGGGCGAGCGCGGCGAGGTGGAGCGCCAGCTGCAGCTGGCTATTCCCACGCTGATCAAGGTGGGCTTGTTCCAGCTGTTCCCGGCGGAGGAGTGGATACGCGGCGACAATCCCGGCCGCACGCTGCTGGGCGAGATGACCGAGCGCTATCTGGCCGACCAGGCAAGCAACACATGAGCATATCCCGTCCGCGATAAGGATGCCGCCAGCCGACAATGGCGCTAAGCTGGCGGCTTGACTCAACCGGAGCTGATCATGCTGATGCAAAAACAGGACGCCGCCCTGCTGGTGGTCGACATCCAGGAAAAGTTGCTGCCGGCGGTGTACGACGCCGACGGCCTGCTGCAACGCAGCCGCTGGCTGGTGCAAGCGGCGCGCGACCACGAACTGCCCATTGTGTTTTCCGAGCAATACCCGCGCGGCCTGGGCGGCACGGTGGCGGCACTGCGCGAGGCCGCGCCGCAAGCGCCGGTGGTGGACAAGCTGCACTTCTCCTGCGTGGCAGCCGGCTGCCTGCCGCCCCAGTTGCTGGCTAAACGCCAGATCATAATCTGCGGCATGGAGGCGCACGTTTGCGTGCTGCAGACGGCGCTGGAGCTGCTGGAGACCGGCAAGCAGGTATTCGTGGCGGCGGACGCGGTATCCAGCCGCAAGGCTTCCGACGTCGAGCTGGCGCTGGCGCGGATGCGCGCGGCCGGAGCGGCGATAGTCAGCCGCGAGATGGTGTTGTTCGAACTGCTGCGCCAGTCAGGCGGCGATCATTTCAAACAGATGAGCCAACGCTACCTGATGGGCGAGCAGCCTTAGCCGGCGGGCCGGAAATGAAGCGGGGTTGTCGAAGCTTACCTCTTCGACAACCCCGTTCCAATGGCGGCTGAGCCGCTCTCATCCTCCCCTTTGCAGACTGGCGCTGTGGACCTTGCGGCCCCGCTCGCTTGCATGCCTTCTACTCAGCAAACACCGTGCCAGCCGCAAAGCGCTTGAAAAGACCGTTTCAAACGGAGATATTCAAGGTCAGCCGGTCAAAATCGCACCAAATTAGTGCAAGACAATGCCGGCCGGCACCAAACTGAAACATAAATTAACATTTACTGTCACACAAATGGCAACTACGTACTAGAACTGTCATGTTTCGCCCTTATTCTCATCCACTGCAGTCGCAAACATAACAAGGAGAATGACCATGGCCACCTTCCAGGAACAGCTGTCCACCCTGCCCGCCACCGACGACATCGCCGCCATCGTGCTGCTGAACCCGGCAGGCGAAGCCGTGCACCGGCTGGAAAACCAGCCGGGCACCGCCGGCTCGCTGCGCGTCTACCACGCGCTGGTGAAGCGCCATGGCCATATCGACCGCAAGGCCGCCCGCGAAGGGCTGGAACTGTTCGCCGAACACACCGCCGCCGCCCGCGCGGCGCCGGGCAGCCATCCCAATATCGACCGCCTGCTGGCCATCGCCGAAGACAACGCCCCCGGCCTGCGCGCGCGCGTGGTGCTGGCCAGCGAAAGCTGATTCCGCTCAGCGCAGCGCCTGCAGCGCGAAACCGGCCGCGATCGACACCGTGGTGGTCACCAGGCCCGGCAGGATGAAGCTGTGGTTGAACACCCAGCGGCCGATGCGGGTGGTGCCGGTGTAGTCCATCTCCACCGCCGCGATGATGCTGGGGTAGCTTGGCAGCACATACACCCCCACCACCGCCGGATAGATTGCGATCAACAGCGGCGGCGCCAGTCCCAACGACACCCCCAACGGCATCATTACCTTGGTGGTCGCCCCCTGGCTGAACAGGATCACCGCCATGGTGAACACCGCGCAGGCGAACAGCCACGGCGCGGCATGGACAATGCTGACGATATTGTGCTGGAACAGCGGCAGATTGGCCTGGATGAAGGCATCGCTCATCCAGGCCGCGCCCAGGATGGTCACCGCCGCCACCGCGCCGGATCGGAACATGCCGCCGGCCGCCATGGCATGCAGATCGGCCTTGCACACCATCACCGCCAGCGCGGCGTAGCCCAGCATGCACATCTGGATCACGTCCACCATTGCCACCGGCTCCATGCCATGCGCCCCGGGCCAGGCTGGCCGCAACTGCGGCAGCGCCGCCAGCAACACAATCAGCGCCACCGTGGCGAGAAAACCATACACCGACCAGGCGGCGGTTCTCGGCAACCCCTGCGCGTCCGCAGTCGGATCCGGCCGCGCGAGGCCGTCCGCAAGCCGCTGCCGGTAAACCGGGTCGTCGGCCAGTTCGCGGCCATAGCGCAGCATCGTCAGGCCGCCAGCCAAGGTGCCGAGCAAAGTGGCCGGAATGCTGATCATGATGATGTCGGTGAGCGCGACGCCGTGCGGCGCCAGCACGGCGGCCAGCGCGACCGTGGCGGCCGATACCGGACAGGCGACGATAGCGTTCTGCGAAGCCACGGTCAGGCCGGCCAGCGGCCGCTCCGGCCGGATGCCGGTTTTCTCCGCCACCTCCACCACGATCGGCATCAAGGCCAAAGCGATGAAGCCGGTGCCGGCCAGAAAGGTGGACAACCAACCCACCAGCGGCGCCAACAGCACGATGTGGCGCGGACTGCGTCGGAGGAAACGCGCAGCCAGCGCCACCATGTAGTCCAACCCCCTGGCCGACTGCAGCGCGGCGGAGGCGGTGATCACCGAGATGATGATCAGGATCACGTCTATCGGGGCATGGCCGGGCTTGAGGCCGAAGCCGAAGGTGAGGATGAACAGACCCGCGCCGCCGGTGACGCCCAGGCCGATCCCGCCCATGCGCACGCCGATGAAAATCGCGCCCAGCACCACCAGAAGTTGCAGATAAACCATGAGACGGCTCGTTGTGGATTGCAGGCCTTATTGTCGCAATATCGCAACGCAGACAGATTGTCCCAGATCAGCCGGAACCGCAATCCGCCGGCTGCATGCCAACTTCCCAGCCGCCGTGGCCGGTATCGCTCCAAGGCCGCCGCGATTCCCAGATAGCGGCGCCCAGCCGTCGGCTCCTGGCGCGACAGCCTTCCGTCCAAGCGGCGTCCGGCGCAAAGCCGGGCCGAAATACATCCTCCTCAGCTCGCGCACGCCGTAGTTGCCCCACCCAACCCGCTGGACGCCGAACGTGAAAAAGCCCGCTCGAAAGCGGGCTTTTCTTGAAGCCTTCCTGAATCAGGAATTAGGCTTCGGCAACTACAACAACCTTGATCGCGCTGACCACGTCATGGTGCAGAGCGATTTCGATGTCGTATTCGCCGATGGCCTTGAACGGGCCGTTCGGCAGGCGGACTTCGAAACGCTTGATGGCCACGCCGAACGCGGTCACGGCTTCAGCCACGTCCACATTGGTCACCGAGCCGAACAGGCGGCCGTCAACACCTGCTTTTTGAGCGATGGTGATAACAGCGTCAACCAGCTTTTCAGCGCGGACCTTGGCATCGGCCAGGATCTCTGCTTGCTTGGCTTCGAGGTCGGCGCGGCGAGCTTCGAACTCTTTCAGGTTGTTTTCGGTTGCGCGCTTGGCTTTGCCTTGCGGGATCAGGAAGTTACGGGCAAAGCCGTTCTTCACGTTGACCACATCACCCAGTTGACCCAGGTTGGCAACTTTTTCGAGCAGAATGATTTGCATCTCTAAGTTCCTTTCCCGGTCTTAGTGCTGGTCGGTGTACGGCAGGAAAGCCAGGAAGCGAGCACGCTTGATAGCGGTGGTCAGCTGACGCTGGTAGCGAGCCTTGGTACCGGTGATACGAGCCGGGATGATTTTGCCGTTTTCGGCGATGAAATCTTTCAGGAGATCAACGGATTTGTAGTCGATTTCCTTGATGCCTTCCGCCGTGAAGCGGCAGAACTTCTTGCGCTTGAAGAGTTGACGAGCCATTTTGACTAACCTTTTACAAATTCAACATATTCGATATTGAGTACCAACCGTGGATTGCGCAGACTGCGCTGACCGAGAAATCCGGTGACGTTGATCACCTGTCCCGCCAGTTTCCCGGAATGTTTCCGGGCGTCGTCGCCTATCCACACGGCCTGTATATCGCAGGCCACATCGCGTTCGAATCCGCCAGCTGTCTGTCTAGACTGATGCTTGAGCCACATTTCCACTACCGGCAAGCCGGCGGGCGTGTACCTCAAAGCATCCTCGCGCTCAACCGTGACGGTCAGTACCAGACGGTTCTGCAAGTCCGCTACCTCTGCCGATTAGGCAGAAGCTTCGGCCTCGGCTGCCGGCTGCTGGGAATCCAGCAGGTTTTTGGCCTTTTCGTCCTTCATCATCGGGGATGCATCGCTGATAGCGCGGTCCATCTTGATGGTGAGGTGACGCAGAACAGCGTCGTTGAACTTGAAGGCGTGCTCGATCTCGGCCAGGGCTTCCGGCTGGCACTCGACGTTCATCAGAACGTAGTGAGCCTTGTGCAGCTTCTGGATCGGGTAAGCCAGTTGACGACGGCCCCAATCTTCCAGACGATGGATCTTGCCTTCAGCGGCCAGAACCATACCCTTGTAGCGTTCGATCATGGCCGGGACCTGTTCGGACTGGTCCGGGTGCACGATGAACACGATTTCGTAATGGCGCATGTGAACTCCTTTTGGCTATTCGTAGCCTTTTGCCATGCGATTGCAAAAGGCAAGGTAGTAAACCGCAGCATTCTACGCACTTTGCCGCGGCCAGGCAAACTTTAAGCGCGATTTTTCAGCGACTTCGCCGCGCCGAGCCGGCAAAACGCGGCGATTTTACAACTTCTTGCTGCGCTTGATGTTCACCACCACGCCGTCACGCAGCGTGACGATGGTGGTGTAGGGAATATTGCCGTTCGCCAGCCAGGACAGCTGGCGAGTGGTGGAAACGGTGGCGATGCCGCTGGCCACGCCGCCCTGATTGCTGTCGCTGCCATAGTCGGGCCTGCCGGCGGTGGACACCAGCTCCGCCTCCAGCATGCCATTGTGCAGCTTGATGAAGGTTTCAAACGGGATCGGTTCGGCGTGTGCGACGCCGGCCACTAGCAACAAGATCAATACAACGAATCGCGTGGTCATTCGCTTTCTCCTGAACCTAATGCATGGTCAGATGCGAAACTTTTCCAGCCTACTGCGAATATCCTTGGACAAAAAAGGGAAGTGATATCGCCCTTTTCTCTCCCAAGAATCGGTGCCTGCAATATGCCCGCATCCTGCAACTCAACCGACAGCTGATCGTGTGGATAAAGATAGAACCGCTCTTGGTCTCGGAAAGCAATATGGATGCTCTTGCCACAATACTTGCGATCGAAAGCCATACGCCCCTTCAGTTGCACTTTGAGGACAGTGCGGCCATCGACATGGCAGGCGATGAAGTCGGCTCCTTGCCAGTCATCCGTCAGGCGCAGGCAGTTGAAGCCATAATCAGCTAGCACAGCCGCCAACTTCTGAAAATTGTAGTTTTCCTGCTGCCGCGCATTCAATTGACGATATTCGACACGCTGCCAAGCCGGCATAGCCTACTCTTTAGCGCACCTTCTTCACCACGTCTATCAGCTCGGTCACCATGCCGGTGGCGTCGCCCTGCTGCAACGCGCGCGCCACGCAGCCCTTCATATGATTTTCCAGCAATTGCAGCGCCACCGCGTCCATCGCCGACTTCACCGCCGCCACCTGGGTCAGCACGTCGACGCAATAGCGGTCGGAATCTATCATGCCGCTGATGCCGCGCACCTGGCCCTCTATGCGCGCCAGCCGTTTGAGCAGCGCCGCCTTGCCCGGCTGCACCACCGTGCGCTCGCCGGCCGGCGGCTCGTGACAGCAATCATCGTGTGGGTGGCGGGTATCGGTCATGGCTTGTCCTGGATTATCAATATCGGCATTATCGCGCATCCGGCGGCAGCGTGCCCGGACTAGGCTCTGACATCCAACACGCCCATCATGCCGGCGTCCTCGTGTTCCAGGATGTGGCAGTGGAACATGCGCGCCCCCGCCATCTCCTGGCGGAAACGCAGCCTCACCTTCTGTTCCGGCGGCACATTGACCACGTCGCGCCAGGCGAGATAGGGCTCGTCCCGCCAGCCCCTACCGTCGTGGCGCGCCACCACCTGGAACTGGGTGCCGTGCAGGTGGAAGGGGTGGTCCATATCGGCCTGGTTGTCCACTTCCCATTCCTCCACCTGCCCGGCCTTGCCGACGAAGTCCACCCGGTCCATATCGAAAATCTTGCCGTTGATCAGGAACATCGCCGCCGGATTGGCCATGTCCTCGCTGAACACCACCCGGCGCTTCACCTGCGGCAACCCCAGCGCCTCGATGCGGCGCAGCCTGGCTGGCAAGGGCGCGGCGACGGCATCCGCCCCGCGCTCCAGCGCCAACAGCGGCAAGGCGCTCTCCTGCTCCAGCCCCATCATCTTGCCGCGCGCATAAGGCAAGGCCAGCAGGCCGGCCGGCTTGCCGACCGCGAAGCGTCCGGTCACCACCAGTTCGGCGCGCGCGCCCGGCGGCAGCAACAGGCTGTCCAGCGGGCGCGGGCTGGCGATCAAACCGCCATCGGTTCCGACAAGATGCACCTCATGCGCCGGCAGCGCCAACCGCAGCACCCGAGCGCTGGTGGCGTTCCAGACGCGCCAGCGCTGGCGCTCGCCCATACCCAGGGTCAATTTCGGCCGCCAAGCGCCATTGACCAGCACGAACTGCCCCTCCCTGCCGTCCATAAGGTCGGCGTCGCTGCTACCGGCGATCTGCCCGCCATCGTCCAGCTTCAGGTCAGACAGCAGCAGCCACTGCTCGGGCAGATGGGCCAGCGGATCATCGCGGCGCCGCACCACGAACACTCCGGCCAGGCCGCGATACACCTGCTCGGCGGTGTGGCCATGCGGGTGCGGGTGATACCAGTAGCTGCCGGCGGAATCAGGCGGCAAAGTGAAATGGTAGTCGCGGCCCTGGCCGGCGGGCACCGCGTCGTGCGGATTGCCGTCCTGGTCGGCCGGAATCGGCAGGCCGTGCCAATGCACAGTGGTCGCTTGCGGCAGGCGGTTGTCGAAACGCAGGCTGAGCGACTCGCCCTCGTACAGCTCGATCGCCGGCCCCGGCACGCTGTCGTTGTAGGCCCAGAAAGCGGTGGCGGCCTTGCCGGGCAGCAAAGGCAGGTTCAGCGGCGCGGCGGTCAGGCAGCCTTGCAGCGCGCCGTTCTTCAGCTCCAGCGGCAGCCGCCTCAAGGCCGGCAGGGATGCACCGCGTCCCAAACCCAGGCCGGCCGGATCGGGCATGCCGCCGGCCAGTTGCGACCCACCGTGTCCGGCATCGGAGGACGCGGCCAGCGCCGGCCGGCCCAGCCAGGAAGTCAGGGCCAGCGCAGCCCCCCATTGCATCACTTGACGACGTTGCATCTCAGACTCCATAGATACCCCACACAGGTATATTGAAGCCTAGAGCGCGGCCGCTGGCAACGGTTCCGCGCGCCAATGAAAAAACGGCAAGCCTGAGCTTGCCGTTTTTCTGATGAAAGGCTTGATTGCTTGCGATTACTTGGCGACGTGCGGGGTCAGGATGTGCAACAGCTGGGCCAGCACTTTCGGGCTGGCGGCGACGATGTCGCCGGATTCCAGCCAGCCTTGCTCGCCGGTGAAGTCGGTGACGATGCCGCCCGCCTCCTGCACGATCAGGCTGCCGGCAGCGATGTCCCACGGCTTCAGGTTCAGTTCGAAGAAGCCCTCAACGCGGCCGCAGGCCACATTGCACAGGTCCAGCGCCGCGGCGCCTTCGCGGCGCACGCCGGCGGTCTTGGCGATCACGTCCTTCAGCATGCCCATGTATTGATCGAGATAGCTCTGGTCGGACACCGGGAAGCCGGTGGAGATCACGCACTCGTTCATCATGAAGCGCTTGGAAACGCGGATGCGGCGGTCGTTGAGGAAGGAACCCACGCCGCGCGAGGCGGTGAACAGATCGTTGCGGCTTGGATCGTAGACTACCGCCTGCTGCACCTGGCCCCTGTGCGCCAGCGCGATGGAGATCGCGTACTGCTGGTGGCCGTGCAGGAAGTTGGTGGTGCCGTCGATGGGGTCGATGATCCACTCGTATTCGGAGGAACCGACGCCTTTGGCGCCCGACTCTTCTGCTAGAATCGCGTGTTTCGGGTAGGCCTCGAGGATGGTGTGGATGATAGCCTCTTCGGCTGCGCGGTCCACCTCGGTAACGAAGTCGTTGTGTTTCTTCTTCTCTACGCGAATGGTATCGAGGTTGAGCGACGCGCGCTGGATAACACTGCCAGCACGGCGAGCGGCTTTTACCGCGACATTGAGCATCGGATGCATTGACGGCCTCTACACTTGAACAATAGGCAGGCGCGGCGTTCGATCACGCGACGCCTGCTGGTAACAATCTGGGTTAAGGAACAAAAAAACCCGACGCCTGGGCGCGGGCTTTTGATATATGCCCGCTATTTTAATGTGAAACCGCCAATGAATAAACCCCAAGTACCTGATTTTCTGAAAAACATCCGCATCGTGCTGGCCAGGCCCAGCCATCCGGGCAACATCGGCTCGGCCGCGCGCGCGATGAAAACCATGGGGCTGACCCGCCTCTATCTGGTGGAACCCAAGGTGTTTCCCAGCGACGAAGCCAACGCGCTGGCCTCCGGCGCGGTGGATGTGCTGGAGCGCGCCACCGTGGTGTCCTCGCTGTCTGAGGCGCTGTCCGACGTCACCGTGGCCTGCGCGCTGACCAGCCGCCGCCGCGAGCTGACCACCCCGCTGTCCACCCCGCGCGAAACCACGCCGGAACTGGTGGCGCGCGCGCGCGACGGCGAGCTGGTGGCGCTGGTGTTCGGCAACGAAACCTTCGGCCTATCGATAGAGGAAGTGGAGCAGTGCAACCGCCTGGTCACCATCCCTGGCAATCCGGACTACTTCTCGCTGAACCTGGCGATGGCGGTTCAGGTGATGACCTACGAGCTGTTCAGCCATACCGGCGTCGGCGTGGAATACCTGCGCGCCGACGGTGAAGCCGCCACCCAGGGCGAAGTGGAGGGCCTGTGCGGCCACCTGGAGCAGGCGATGGAGGAGATCGGCTATTTCCGCCGCCGCAACAGCGAGCGGCTGATGCGCCGCATGCGCACCCTGTTCAACCGCTCGGGGCTGCTGCGCGACGAAATCGACATCCTGCGCGGCTTCTTCAAGCAGGTGCAGCGCGCTGCCGACGGCAGCCTGAAACGGGATGAAGACTGAGCCGGATTTCTTCCTGCCCTACGCGCACCCGGCGGTGCGCGATCTCGCCTTTTTGCTGACCTCCCCCTCCCCCTGGCTGTGCGGCGCCGATCTGCCGCCGGAACGGCTGCTGGGTCCGGACGGCGGCGCGCTGCTGCGCCAACTGGACCAGCAGCCGGCGCCCTTGCTGGCCTGGCTGGCCTTCGCCCGCGGCAACAAGCTGGGAAAATATGCAGAAAGACTATTTTCTTTCTGGTTCAGATGGTCGCCACACATACGGATTGCCGCTGAAAACCTCAACGTCATCAACAGCACGCGCCGCACGCTGGGCGAGTTCGACTTCCTGCTGTGGCTGGACGGCGAGCCCTGGCATCTGGAAACCACCAGCAAATTCTATCTGCAGCTGGACGACGATCCCGCTTCGCTGATCGGCCCCAGCCTGCGCGATGCCTGGCGGCTGAAGGCGACCAAACTCGCCACACAGCTGCAACTGAGCCGCCATCCAGCCGCCGCAGCGCTATTGCCCGATGGTTTCGCCGACTGCCGGATAGGCGCGCGCCTGACCGGCTGGTTCTTTTACGCCGCCGGCCGGCCGCTACCACCCCTGCTGGCCCGCGGGCAATTGCGCGGCTGGTACGCGCCGCTGGAACAGGATTGGCCGCAAGCGCAGCCAGGCTCGCGCTGGGCCTGGCTGCCGCGCCTGTCCTGGCTGGCGCCGGCGCTGCTGGACGAAGGCGACATCCAGCAGCAGGCGGCCCTTCGTGCGCGGCTGCAGGCCAGCCAGGCGCCGCAGCTGGTGGCGGAGCTGCAGCCCGCCGCCGGCGGCTTGTGGCAGGAAGTGGCGCGCGGCTTCGTCACCCCCGACGGCTGGCCCGACCCCGCGCGGCTGGCGGAGCTGCAAAGCAATCTGCCGCAGCCATGAAAAAAGGCAGGCCTGATGGCCTGCCTTTTCATTGCGGTGATACGCCCGGCTCAGTGGCCGCTGGCGTGAATGCAGCCGGCGATCAGGTTTTTCAGATCCTCCACCTTCACCAGCTGGATATGCTTGTGGTCGACGGTGATCCAGCCCTGCTGCTGGAACTTGGACAGCGTGCGGCTGACCGTTTCCAGCTTCAGCCCCAGGAAGCTGCCGATTTCCTCGCGGCTCATGCGCAGGATGAAATCGTTGGCGGCGAAGCCGCGGGTCGACAGCCGCTGCGACAGATTCAGCAGGAAGGCGGCGATGCGCTCTTCCGCCTTCATATTGCCCAGCAGCAGCATCACGTTCTGGTCGCGCACGATCTCGCGGCTCATCAGCCGGTAGAAATGGTGCTGCAGGCTGGGGATGTCGCGGCTCAGCGACTCCATGCGGCCGAACGGCAGCTCGCACACCTCGCTGTCCTCCAGCGCGATGGCGTCGCAGCTGTGGTTGTTGGTGGAGATGCCGTCCAGCCCCATCAACTCGCCCGACATCAAAAAGCCGGTCACCTGCTCACGGCCGTCCTGGCTGGCGACGCAGGTCTTGAAGAAACCGGTGCGCACCGCGTACAGCGACTTGAAGCCCTCGCCGCTGCGGAACAAGTATTCGCCGCGCTTCAGGCGGCGGCTCTGGCGGATCACCGTATCCAGCTGGCTCATCTCCTCGCGGTTGAGTCCGACCGGCAGGCACAGCTCGCGCAGGCTGCAGCTGGAGCAGGATATTTTCAGTGTGTGTAGAGCTGTATGGTTTTGTTCAGACATGCTGTGTTTGCTGCAAGCTGGTGAAGCTTGACCCTCGTCAATGCGGAATTCGCAGGTTTTGCGCAAATTTACCAGTCCACCAGAAGTTTTACCATCCGAATACGACATGAAAACCACCCATCCGTTTTCCCCCGCCCATTTCGAGTTCGACAGAGCACTGATCGAACGCCTGGATGGATCGGGTCCAAGATACACGTCATACCCGACTGCGGATCGCTTTACGCCGGGCTTCTCAGCACATGACTACCAGCACAGGCTGCAGCAGCGCCGGATTGGCGCCAACCGCAAACCTTTATCATTGTACGCTCATATACCATTTTGCAACACAGTTTGTTATTACTGCGCCTGTAACAAGATCATCACCAAAAACAAGGGCAAGGCCGACCAGTACCTAGACTACCTGGAGAAGGAGATCCGCTTGGTGGCGGAACAACTGGGCTGTCGGGAAAAAGTGATACAGCTGCACTTTGGCGGCGGCACGCCCACCTTCCTGTCCGACCCGCAGCTGAAACGGCTGATGGCCATGCTAGGCGAGCACTTCGAGTTTCTGAGCGACGGAGAATATTCCATCGAGATCGATCCGCGCAAGGTAAAACGAGAAACCATGTTCAGTTTGGCAGAATATGGCTTCAACCGGATCAGCGTCGGCGTGCAGGATTTCGACCCGGCCGTGCAGCTGGCGGTCAACCGCGTGCAAAGCGAGCAGGAAACCCGGGAGGTGATCGAGGCCGGGCGCGAGGCCGGTATGAAATCGGTCAGCCTGGACCTGATCTACGGCCTGCCGCTGCAAAGCCGCGGCTCCATGCTGCGCACGCTGGAAAAGGCCATCGCCCTCGATCCGGACCGGCTTGCGCTGTACAACTACGCCCACCTGCCGACGGTGTTCATGCCGCAGCGGCGCATCCATGAGGCCGATCTGCCCAGCGCTGGCGCCAAGCTGGACATCCTGCAGAACGCGGTGCAGATGCTGAGCGACGCCGGCTACGTCTTCATCGGCATGGACCACTTCGCCAAACCGGACGACGAACTGGCGGTGGCGCTGCGCCAGGGCCGGCTGCAACGCAACTTCCAGGGTTACTCCACCCATGCCGACTGCGACATGCTGGGCTTCGGCGTATCGTCCATCGGCAAGGTCGGCTCCTGTTACAGCCAGAACGACAAGACACTGGAGGGTTATTACGCCGCGCTGGACCAGAGGCGGCTGCCGGTGGTGCGCGGACTGACGCTGGACAACGACGACGTGCTGCGCCGCACCATCATCCAGGGGCTGATGTGCCGCTTTTCGTTGTCTGTCGAAGCGATCGAAGAGATCCACGGCATCGATTTCGCCCAGTATTTTGCGGCGGAAATGCCACAGATCCGCGATTTCCAGCAACAGGGCCTGTTGTCCTTCGACGGCGACTTCCTGATGGTGGAGCCCAAAGGGCGCTTCCTGATCCGCAACATCGCCATGGTCTTCGACCGCCACCTGCGCGAGCGCAAGACCCACGCCCGCTATTCGCAAACCATCTGACCATTGCCGCCGCCCGAATTGCCGGCGGCGGCGTCTTGCCCCGCTCCACCGCATACACTCCACTCGCACAAGACGGCTTAACGCAAACTGCAAGAATTCCGCTTTGCGCTAAGCAAATTCACTTATACAGTGAACAGCGAGAAACCCCCGTTCGCATGTCTGGAACCAGAACGTTGTAGTCATGGTTGATTCGAAGGAGCCGTTGCATGTCCACCCCCATCGTCAGGCTGATGCAACGCCTGAGCTATCCCCAGCGCTTCGCCCTGATAGGCCTGGTTTTCGCCGCGGCCCTGCTCTATCTGGTGTACGGCCTGTATCACAGCAACCAGGACAATATCGACTCCACCACCAAGGAAAGAGTGGGCGTGGTTTACATGCAGCCGCTGGCCGGCCTTCTGGCCGCGGTCCAGCAGCAGCAGGACTTGGCGGTGCACGCGGCGCTCGGCGACGGACAGGCCAAGAACGCGCTGGCCGCCGGCGCATCGCAGTTGCAGGCGCGGTGGCAGGCGCTGAAAACCGTCAATGAACAACTGGGCGCCGACCTGGCCAGCGGCGATGCCTGGAAGGGCGCCGCGGCGAGCTGGGACAAGCTGCAGGCGCTGGGATCGGCCACGCCGGCGCAACTGATCGCCGGCTACGGCGCGCTCAACGACCAGCTGAACAATCTGATCGGCGTGATCAGCGACAACTCCAACCTGACGCTGGACCCGGACATCGACACCTACTATCTGATGGACGCCGCCACCACCAAGCTGACCAGCGTGCTCATCCATCTGGGCGAAGCCAACGCCATCGCCGCGCTGGCCGAAGCCAACCAGGCGCTGACGCCGGCGCAGCGCGACCGCCTGGTGGAATTGCGCCCGCTGATCGCGGAGGCCGGCGACGGCTTGGGCAGCGACGTCGGCAAGGCCATCGCCTACAACGCCAGCCTGAAAACCGGCCTCAGCGCCCAGGCCGACAAGCTTGCCGCCATCCTGAAAAGCCAGAGCGCCGCGCTGTTCGACGCCGTCGCCGGCAAAAGCGGCGCCGGCGGCCTGAAAGTGGCCGGCCACACCGCGGAAAACGCCCCCGCCATCGCCGACTACATCGCGCTGGAACTCAAGCAACTGGATCAGCTGCTGCAAGCGCGGATAGACCGCACCGCTTGGCAGCGCAACACCTACATCGGCATAGGCATCGCCGCCATGCTGCTGGCCATCTTCCTGTTCCAGCAACTCTATCTGTCCATCACCCTGCAACTGGGCGGAGAGCCGTTCTACGTGCAGCAAGTGGTGGAACAACTGGCCGCCGGCCGGCTGGACACTCAAATCCAGCTGCGCAGGCAGGATAGTCAGAGCCTGCTGGCATCGATACGCCAGATGCGCGACCAGTTGCGCGAAACCGTCGCCCAACTGCTGGATACCTCCAACGAGGTGAACAACGCGGCGGCCCAGATGGCGCAAAGCGCGCGCAGCATCACCACCAGCAGCACCCTGCAGAACGAGGCCGCCTTCAGCATGGCCGCCGCCATCGAGCAACTGAGCGCCAGCCTGACGGTGAGCGCCGAGCAGTCCGAACACGCCAATCAACTGTCGCGCACCGCGGTGGTGCAATCCACCGCCGGCGACAAGGTGATCAGCGCCACCACCACCAGCATGGACGGCATCGTGCGCGACGTATCCTCGGTATCGGAAACCATCAGCGATCTGAGCCGGCAGTCGGAGTCTATCGTCAGCATCGTCGACGTGATCCGCGACGTGGCCGACCAGACCAATCTGCTGGCGCTCAACGCGGCGATAGAGGCGGCGCGCGCCGGCGAGATGGGCCGCGGCTTCGCGGTGGTGGCCGACGAGGTGCGCAAGCTGGCCGAACGCACCGCGCTGTCCACCACCGAGATCAGCAATATCGTCGCCAGGATCCAGAGCACCGCGCAAAAAGGCAGCGAGAGCATGCAGGTGGGCATGCAGGCCATCATGGACGGCCTGCAGCGCAGCCGCGACGCCGGCTCCAGCATGGCGGGGATACGCCATTGCGTGGACGATGTGCTGGGCAGCATCAACCAGATCATGGTGTCCTTGCAAGAGCAGAGCAGCGCCAGCCAGGTGCTGGCGCAGAATGTGGAGCAGGTGTCGCGGATGTCGGAGCAGAACGCCAGCGAGGTCAAGGCCAGCGCCCAGACCGCAGGCGAGTTGCAGGCGATTTCACAGCGGCTGATGGGGCTGGCGAGCCGGTTTACGGTGTAAAGGAAAGCCTAAAGGCCATGCCGCTCACGTAAAACGAAGCCGACGGCATGGCTCACCCAACGCGGGAAAAGCAGTGGATTCCGCTACGCGGAAGATTGTTTTGATGACGGTTCCGCCCGCCGGACGGGCAAGGGAACTGCGCCGCCAGTTTCCTTGCAACCCTAGGCGGCCGCTGCGGCGCGGGAAACCCCGACAAAACAGCCTGGAGCCAGTAGCCGCCGAACTAGCCTTCGGCGTCGAACATGCGGCGGCTTATATCCCCTGGCTCCAGGCTATTTTATCGGCACGCGCCGAAGGGGAAGAGGATGGCGACCAAACCAAGCTCAGTTGCCCACACGCTCAGTGAACAATATTCATGGGTGTCTACAAGCCAACAAGCACCCCCTGGCTACCAAATCCCCTTCTCCACCTTGGCCGCCAGCTCGGGATACCCCTCCACCTTGAATTCCGGCGCCGCCACGCCCGCCTTCAGCTGGCGCTGATAATCGCCCAGCACCACGAAGAAGAAGCGCGACAACAACAGGATGGCCGCCAAGTTGATCAGCGCCATCATACCCATCGCCAGGTCGGCCATGTCCCACACCAGCGGCAGGCTGGCCAGCGCGCCGAACAGCACCATCGCCAGCACCACCAGCCGGAAGGCCAACAGCGCCTTCTTGCTGTTGCGGATGAATTCGACATTGCCCTCGGCGTAGGCGTAGTTGCCCAGGATGGAGGAGAAGGCGAACAGGAACATCGCCACCGCCAGAAAGGAAACGCCTATCGGCCCGAACTGCGACTCTATCGCCTTCTGCGTCAGCGCCACCCCGCTCAGCCCCTGGTCGTGCACGCCGGTCAGCAGGATGATGGCGGCGGTGGCGGTGCAGATCACCATGGTGTCGATGAACACACCGAACATCTGGATCGCGCCCTGGCTGGCCGGATGACGCGAAGTGGCGGTGGCGGCGGCATTGGGCGCCGACCCCATGCCGGCCTCGTTGGAGAACAGGCCGCGCTTGATGCCCAGCATCATCGCCTGGCTCACCGCGTAGCCGGCCACGCCGCCTGCCGCCTGCTCCAGGCCCAGCGCGCTCTTGACGATCAGCATGAACAAGCCAGGCAGCTCGGCCGCGTGGATGGCCAGCACGTAGAGGGCCATCAGCAGGTAGATCAGCGCCATCACCGGCACCAGCCATTCCGCCACCCGCGCCACGGCGCGCACGCCACCGAAGATCACCGGCGCGGTCAACGCCACCAGCGCCAGGCCCACCGCCCACGGCTGCCAGCCCCAGGCGCCCTGGGTGGCAGCGACGATGGAGTTGGCTTGCACCGCGTTGAACACCAGGCCGAAGGCCAGGATCAGACAGAGGGCGAACAACACGCCCAACCAGCGCTGGCCCAGGCCTTTCTGGATGTAGTAAGCCGGGCCGCCGCGGAAGGTGCTGTCGTGGTGGCTGGTCTTGAACAGCTGCGCCAGCGTCGATTCGACGAAGGCGCTGGACATGCCGAGCAAGGCGGTCAGCCACATCCAGAAGACCGCGCCGGGACCGCCGGCGGCGATGGCGATGGCCACCCCGGCGATATTGCCGGTGCCCACCCGACTGGCGAGGCCGGTGGCGAAGGCCTGGAACGGCGAGATGTCGTCCCGGCTGCGGTGGCCGCCGCGGCCGCCCACCATCTCCTGCCAGCCGCGGGAAAACAGCCGCAGCTGCAACAGGCCGGAACGCAGCGTGAAATACAGGCCGACCAGCAGCAGCAGGGCAATCAGGATCTTGCCCCACAGCACGTCGTTGACCGCATTGATCAAAGAATGAAACAACTCCATGGTTCTCCTTGGACGTCTGAGCGAAAGCATCCCCCGCCGGCGGCGCTTGCCGCCGGAACGTGGGATGGGAAGGTTGGAACAGTCCCGGTCTGACGCCGGGATGGTAACGATGCCGTGAGAACCAACACGGGATTCGGTGCGGGCCCCTACCGAATGTCTGCCGCGCAAACGGCGGCGATTGGGTCGAATCTAGCAAAAGAAAGCGATTGCTGGCAATTCATCAAAACTCTCCCTCGCTAAAAACAAAATTCATTGCCCGGCGCCAGCGCTATATAAGGCGACGCAAGACCGGCGCCGACTGGCTTTTGCCAGGCCCGGCCGGACAAGGCATGCGAATGGCAATGTGAAACCATCCCGCAACACGCGCTCTTCTCGGCGGCGCTTCTCGCCCCGACACCGCCCATTTCAAGACAACGGTCGAATACAGGCGAATTAAAGCGAAACCTCATTTATGCTTCAGAGTGATTCAATTGCTACTGCGCCGGCGCTAAGCTGGGAGCCAACGCATCATCGGCAACGGGGGCGACAAGGCGGATGAAAACGATCGGCTATTGGATGACGGCGTTGTGGTGCATGGCCTGCCTGGCGGGCGAACCGTCGTGGCGGCTGGTGGCCGACGCCAGTTTCGAACCGTACAGCTATCTGGACCAGGACGGCCGCACGCCGCAGGGGCTGGACGTGGAACTGGTGAGCGCGGTGATGCGGGAAACCGGCGTGCCGTTCCGCATCAACCTGCTGCCGTGGGAAAGAGTGAAGCTGCAGCTGACGCTGAAAGACGCCGACGCCGGCTTCGTCTTCACTGGCACCGCCGAACGCCGCGCCCAATACGATTTGGTGGGACCGCTGCGCAAGGGGCAAACCGTGTTCATCACCCTGGCTCAGAGCTCGTTGCGCTACTGGCGCGGCCTATACGATCTCAAACCTTATCTGATCGGTCAGGTGCACGGCTACGGCTACGACACCGACTTCGACAAGGCCGACCTCGCGCGCGATCTGCACGCCACCTCGCCGCGCCAGCTGGTGACCATGCTATTGGCCGGCCGAGTGGACGTGATCGTCGGCGACAAGGTGCAGCTGCTGTATTTCCTCCAGCAGTTGCAGGCGGCAAACCAGGTGCGGGTGCTGTCCAAGCCGCTGGTGGAGATGCCGCGCTACGTGGCCTTCGCCAAGGGCGATCCGCGCGCGCGGCAGTTCGAGGCCGCGCTGAAGAAGCTGCAGCAGAACGGCGGGCTGCAGGCCATTCTGCAGCGCTGGCCGCAATAGCCGGCGCTCAGCGCCGCGCCGGCAACAAGTCCAGCCGGTCGGTGCATAGGCTGTCCACGCCCCAGGCCAGCAGGCGCCGGGCGTCGGCGGGATCGTTCACCGTGTAGCACAAGAGCTGGTAGCCGGCCTGCTTGACCTCGCGCGCCAATTCCGCCGTCAGCGCGTGGTGGTCGCAATGCAGCGCAACGCAGTCCAGCTCCGCCAGGATGTCGCGCCAGTTTCCGGGGATATCCTCACACAGGAAGGCGCGCGGCAATGCCGGCGCGGCGGCCTTCGCCGCGCGCAAGGCGTCGATTTCAAACGACGACAGCAAGGGCGGCACCGCCGCGCCTGCCCATAGGCGGGCGGCCTCCAGCGCCACCAGGCGGCCGGTTTCCTCGAATCGTCCCGGGCAGGGCTTGATCTCGATATTCAGCAGCATGTTCTGCGCCAGGCAGTAGCCGGCGACATTGCTCAGCGTCGGCAGCGCCTCGCCAGCGAAGGCCGCGCCCTTCCACCGGCCGGCATCCAGCTGCGACAGCTGGGCCATGGACATGCCGGCGGCCGGGGCCTTGCCGTTGCTGGTGCGGTCCACAGTGTCGTCGTGCAGCAAGAAACAGACATTGTCCGCCGACAATTTCACGTCGCACTCCGCCGCGCGGTAGCCGTAACGGACGCCTTCGCGGAAGCCGGCGATGGTGTTCTCCGGCGCCAGCGTGCCGCCGCCGCGGTGGGCGACGACTTCAGGATACGGCCAGGGCTGCTTGTGCTGCGGCATGTTCAATTCTCCGTTGGGTTTGGGCGTCAAACAGGTGCAGCGCGCCGGCCTGCACCGATAGCTCCAGCCGGCTGCCCGGCTCGGGGCGCTGGCCATGGGCGAGCCGCGCCACCACGTTCTGGCCGGCCATCAGACCGTAGACGTAATTGTCGGCGCCTAGCATTTCCATCGTATCCACCCTGAGGCTGAGCGTCTGGCCGCCGCCGGCCTGCAGGTGTTCGGGGCGGATGCCGACGCGCAACTTGCGGCCAGCGAGGTCTCTGCGCGGCTGCGGCAGCGTCAGGCTGACGCCGCCGTCCAGCGCGACCCGCTCGCCCTGCCCATCCACCTCGCCATCGAACAGATTCATGCCGGGCGAGCCCATGAAGCTGGCGACGAAAGTCGACGCCGGCCGGTCGTAGATCTCGTCCGGCGCGCCTATCTGCTCGATATGGCCCTTGTTCAGCACGATCACCCGGTCGGCCAGCGTCATCGCCTCCACCTGGTCATGGGTGACGTAGAGGCTGGTGGTGGCCAGGCGCCGGTGCAGGCGCTGGATCTCCAGCCGCATCTGGCCGCGCAGTTTGGCGTCCAGATTGGACAGCGGCTCGTCGAACAGGAACACCGCCGGCTCGCGCACGATGGCTCGGCCCATCGCCACGCGCTGGCGCTGGCCGCCGGACAATTCGCGCGGCTTGCGCGCGAGCAGCTGCTCCAGCTCCAGCACCGCCGCCACCTTGCGGACCCGCTCCAGGATATCGGTCTTGGACAGGCCGCGCAGCTTCAGCGCGTAACCCATGTTTTCCGCCACCGTCATATGCGGATACAGCGCGTAGTTCTGGAACACCATCGCGATGTCGCGATCCTTGGGCTCCAGTTGGTTGACCAGCTTGGCGCCGATGCGGATCTCGCCTTCTTCTATGCTTTCCAGCCCCGCCACCATCCTGAGCAAGGTGGACTTGCCGCAGCCGGACGGACCGACTATCACCACGAACTCGCCGTCGGCGATGTCTACCGATATCTCCTCCAGCACCCGCTTGTCGGCGCCGGGATAGCGCTTGCGGATATTGGACAGTTTCAATTGCGCCATCTGGCAGCCCCTCTCATTTTTCGTTGTCCACCAGGCCCTTGACGAACCAGCGCTGCATGCCTATCACCACCGCCAGCGGCGGCAGCAGCGTCAACAGGGACGCCGCCATCACCAGATGCCACTGGGTGGCGCCCTCGCCCAGCATGCCCTTGATCGCGATCACCGCGGTGGACATCGCCGGGTCGTGGCTGACCAACAGCGGCCACAGGTACTGATTCCAGCCGTAGATGAAGGTGATCACGAACAGCGCCGCGATATTGGTGCGCGACAAGGGCAGCACGATGTCGATCAGGAAGCGGATCGGTCCAGCGCCGTCCACCCGCGCCGCCTCCACCAGCTCCTTGGGCAGCGTCATGAAAAATTGCCGCAGCAGGAAGGTGGCGGTGGCGGAAGCGATCAGGGGCAGCGTCAGGCCGGTGTAGCTGTTGATCAGCCCCATCTTGGTCACCACCTCCACCGTCGGGAAGATGCGCACTTCCACCGGCAGCATCAGCGTGGCGAAGATCAGCGCGAAGCCGACGCTGCGCAGCGGGAAGCGGAAATAGACGATGGCGTAGGCCGACAGCAGCGAGATGGAGATCTTGCCCGCCGCGATCAACAGCGCCATCAACAGGCTGTTCCACAGCGTGCGCGCCAGCGGCACCGCCAGCCCGCCGCTGCCGGACCACAGCACGGTGTTCAGGTTTTCCCACAGCCGGCTGCCCGGCAGCAGCGACAGCGGCACCTGCGTCACCTGATCGGCGCTCTGGGTGGCGGCGATCAGCATCAGATATAAAGGAAAGGCCACCACCAGCGCGCCGGCGATCAGCATGGCGTGGCAGAACAGATCCAGCCCCTTGCGGTTTTCTACCATCAGTACTGCACCTTTCTTTCCACATAACGGAACTGCACCAGCGTCAGCGCGCCGACGATGAGCATCAGCACCACCGACTGCGCGGCGGAGCTGCCCAGGTCCAGGCCCTTGAAGCCTTCCAGATACACCTTGAGGATCATGGTCTCGGTGGACTTGCCCGGGCCGCCGCCGGTGGCCGCGTCTATCACCGCGAACGTGTCGAAGAAGGCGTACACCAGATTGACCACCAGCAGGAAGAAGCTGGTGGGCGACAACAGCGGAAACACCAGGTCGCGGAAACGCCGGACCGGGCCGGCGCCGTCTATCGCCGCCGCCTCGATCAGCGACGCAGGAATCGCCTGCAGGCCGGCGTAGAAGAACAGGAAGTTGTAGCTGATCTGCTTCCAGGCCGAGGCCAGCACCACCAGCAGCAGGGCCTGGCCGCCGTTGAGCGCGTGGTTCCACTCGTAGCCGACTCCGCGCAGCAGATAGCTGATCCAGCCCAGGCTGGGATTGAACAGGAACAGCCACAGCACCGCCACCACCGAAGGCGCGATGGCGTAAGGCGCGATCAGGATGGTCTGGTAGGCGCGGCGGCCGCGCGTGATCTGGTTGGCCATCACCGCCAGCAGCAGCGCGCTGCCCATGCCGATGATGGTGACCAGCGCGCTGAACAGCAGCGTGGTTTCAAAAGTGCCCAGATACAGCGGATCGCGGAACAGCTGGCTGAAATTGGCCAGGCCGACAAACTCGCTGGACAGGCCGAACGGGTCCTGCTGCTGCGCCGACTGCCACAAGGCCTCCAGCGCCGGCCACAGGAAGAACACGACGGTGATGGCCAGCTGCGGGGCCATCAGCGCCAGCCCCAGCCAGCGCTGGGGAAAATGGGTGCGGTTTTGCATCTGCGAGACTCGTCAGGAACAACGGGCGGCCTGCGCGGCGCGCCCGTTCTGGATCGGAATCAGTTGGCCGTCTTCTCGAAGCGGCGCAGCAGGTCGTTGCCGCGCAGCACCGCGTTGTCCAGCGCCGTCTTGGCGGTTTTCTTGCCGGTCCACACGTCTTCCAGCTCCTCGTCCATCACGGTGCGGATCTGCGGCATATAGCCCAGGCGCAGGCCGCGGGTATAGGACTTGGGCGGCTTGTTCAACATCTGGCGGGTGGCGATGTCGGCGCCCGGGTTCTTGTCGTAGAAGCCCTGCTTGCGGGATAGGTCGTAAGCCGAGGTCACCACCGGCAGATAGCCGGTGTCCTGGTGCCACTTGGCCATCACCGCCGGGCTGGTCAGCATCGTGAAGAACCTGGCCACGCCCTTGTATTCCGCCGGGCTCTTGCCTGCCATCACCCACAGGCTGGCGCCGCCGATCAGCGCGTTCTGCGGCGCGCCCTTCACCGCCGGGTCGTAGGGCATCATGCCCATGCCGAAGGCGAACTTGGCGTTCTGGCGGATATTGGCCAGCGAGCCGGAGCTGCCGGTCATGATGCCGCACTCGCCGCTGTAGAACTTCAGCGTGGCCTCATCCTTGCGGCCGGCGTAGCTGAAAGTGCCGTCTTTGGCCATCCTGGCCAGGAATTCGATGTGCTTGACCTGGATGGGGTTGTTGAATTCCAGCGTCGCCTTGCTGCCGCCAAAGCCATTGTCCAGGCTGGCGAACGGCAGGCTGTGCCAGGCGCTGAAGCTTTCCAGCTGCACCCATCCCTGCCAGCCGGTGCTGTAGCCGCAACGCATGCCGGAAGCCTTGAGCTTGGCGGCGGCGGCGGCCAGCTCCGGCCAGGTCTTGGGCGGCGCGTCAGGCAGGCCGGCTTTCTTGAACGCGTCCTTGTTGTAGTACAGCACCGGCGTGGAGCTGTTGAACGGCAAGGACAACAGGCGGCCGGTCCTGGCGTCGGCGTAATAGCTGGCCACCGCCGGAATGAAGGCCTTCTCGTCCAGCTTCTCGCCGGCGTCGGCCATCACCTGGTATACCGGCTTGACCGCCTTTTTCGCCTGAATCATGGTGGCGGTACCCACCTCGAACACCTGGACGATGGCTGGCGCGTTGCCGCTGCGGTAGGCGGCGATGGCGGCGGCCAGCGACTCGTCGTACTGGCCCTTGTACACCGTCACCACCTTGTAATCTTTCTGCGAAGCGTTGAACTGGGCGGCGATGGCGTTGACGCGGTCGCCCAACGCGCCGTCCATCGAATGCCAGAACTGGATTTCGGTGAGGGCATGGGCCGGCAGCGCCAGCGTCAGCAACAGGGGGGCCAGGGCTTGGGCGCGGCGGGCGGAACGGCTCAGGGCAACGCTCATCGGTTTCTCCGTTTTATCGTGGGTGCGGCAGGGCATCAAGCGGCGGATTGTGGCCGCATGAAATGACGAGAACGTTACATTAATATGTCAATATATTTACGGCAAGCGTCTTTATGCACGAATCATCATGGCTGCCATGAAAAAATGGCACGCCATCAGGCGCGCCATTTTCCGGCAAACGGATTGTCAGACTATTGATAGCTAAGCTTGTCGGCCTTGCCCCAGAACACCCGGTAGGCGAAGGCGGTGTAGCCGATGATGCATGGCAGCACCACCACAGCGCCCCACAGGATTATCCACAAGGCCTCCGGATCGGCCGCCGCCTGCCAGATGGTCATCTTGCCCAGCACCACTTCCGGGAACACACTGTAAGTCAGCCCCCAGAACGACAGCAGCACGATGCCGACGCTGGCGGCGAACGGCAGCCAGCAGAAGCTGTCGTTGCCGGCGGCCTGGCGCCGCGCCAGCCTGGGCAGACTGATCACCAGCAGCGCGAACAGGGCCAGCGAGCCCAGCGGCAGCGGCAGCAGCAGCAGGAACTGCGGCAGCGCGAACCACTTGGCGGCGATGGCTGGATTGGCCAGCGGCGTCACCACCGAGACCGCCAGCACGGCCAGCCCGGCCCCATACAGCGCGTACTCGGCCCAGACGATGGCCTTGGCCTGCAATTGGCCATGGGCCTTCATCACCAGCCAGCAGGCGCCCAGCAGCGCATAGGCCAGCGCCAGGCCGACGCCTACCACCAGCGCGAACACCCAGGAGGTGGAGCTGTCGGCAAAGCCGGTGAGATAGCGGCCTAGCATCACGCCCTGCGCCAGCGCCGCCAGCAGCGAGCCGCCGGCGAAGGCCGCGTTCCACCACGGCTTGTGCGGGTCTTGCGCCTTGACGCGGAAGTCGAAGGCCACGCCGCGCAGAATCAGCCCCACCAGCATCGCCAGCACCGGCAGATAAAGCGCGCCGAACACCACGCCGTGGGCGATGGGAAAGGCCACCAACAACAGGCCGGCGCCCAGCACCAGCCAGGTTTCGTTGGCGTCCCAGAACGGGCCGATCGACGCGATCATCAAGTCTTTCTCTTCGTTCTTCGCCAGCGGCAGCAGAATGCCGACTCCCAGGTCGAAACCGTCCAGCACCACGTACACCAGCATGGACAGCGCCATCAGTCCGGCGAAGATCGCCGGCAGGTAGTATGCCTCGCTCATGCCAGTTTCTCCTTCAGTTGGGTTTCGCCCGCCGCGTCATGCTCCCCGGCCTTGCGCGCCAGGTGGAACAATACCGAGATATAGGCCAAGAGCAGCAGCGCGTACAGCGCGAGATAGGTGCCCAGCGAGGTGAACAGCATCGGCGCGGTGGCCTTGCCGGCCGCCTGGGCGGTGGTCAGCACCCCGGTCACCAGCCAGGGCTGGCGGCCGATCTCGGTGACGAACCAGCCGGCCAGCGTGGCGATCCAGCCGGCGAAGGTCATGCCTACCAGCAGCCACGCCAGCGGCTTGGCCAATTCGCCGCGCCTCTTCAGCTGCCAGGCCGCCAGCCACGAAGCCAGCAACATCAGCATGCCCATGCCCACCATCACGCGGAAGCTCCAGAACACCTTGGCCACCGGCGGATGCTGCTCGAACTCGTTCAAGCCCTTGATCTCGCCGCCCCACTTGTGGGTGAGGATCAGGCTGCCTAGCTCCGGCACGGCGACGGCGTAGTCGTTGCTGCGGGTTTCGCCGTTGGGCAGCGCGAACAGCAACAGCGGCACGTTCTTCTCGGTATGCCAGATGCCCTCTATCGCCGCCAGCTTGGCAGGCTGGTGCTTGAGGGTGTTCAGGCCGTGCATGTCGCCGACGAACATCTGCAGCGGAATCAGCAGCGCCGCCAGGAACACCCCGCTTTTGAGCGCCAGCATCACGCCGCGGCCGCGCTCGCCCCTCAGGTAGCGGTAGGCCGACAGCCCGGCGATCAAAAACGCCACGGTCAGCCCGGACGCGATCAGCATGTGGGTGAGGCGGTAAGGCATGGACGGGTTGAATATCACCTGCAGCCAGTCCACCACGTGGGCGCGGCCGTCGCGCATCACGAAGCCGGCGGGCGTCTGCATCCAGGAATTGAGAGCGATGATCCAGAATGCCGACAGCGTGTTGCCGCCCGCCACCAACAGCGTAGCCAGCGTGTGCACCTTCTCCGGCACCCGCGAGCGGCCGAACAGCATGATGCCGAGGAAGCCGGCCTCCAGGAAGAAGGCGGTCAGGATTTCATAGGCCAGCAAGGGGCCGGCGATATTGCCCACCGTCTGCATATAGCCGGGCCAATTGGTGCCGAACTGGAAGCTCATGGTGACGCCGGACACCACCCCCAGCGCGAACGACAGCGCGAAGATCTTCACCCAGAAGGCGTAGGCGTCCATCCAGCCCTGCTCGCCGGTCTGACGGAAGCGCACCTTGAAGAACAGCAACACCCAGGCCATCGCGATATTGATGGTGGGAAACAGGATGTGAAAACTGATATTGGTGGCGAACTGGATGCGCGCCAGCGTGACGGGGTCGATTTCGGTCATCATTCCATGTGCTCCCGGTCGTGATCACGGCTGCCCAGCCTGGACAGCGATTGGGTGAACTGCAGCACCTTCTGCACCTGCGAGCCCAACTTCATCAGCCGCTGCAGCGTTTCCACGTCCATGTGCTGGATGTCGGAGAACCAGGTTGTGACCAATTCGATCAGCTGGTACATCTCCTTCATCCTGGCCTGCGCGTGCTGCTCCGCCTCGCTGGCCGGGCTTTCCATGATGGCGCCGCGCAGCATGGTCAGCGTCGGCTCCACCTCGCGCTTCTTGCGCTCCTCGGCCAGGGTCTTGAAGATCAGCCACACGTCTTCCGGGGTGGAGAAGTATTCGCGCCGGTCGCCGGGGAAGTGCTGCAGCCTGACCAGGCGCCACGACTGCAACTCCTTCAGCCCCATGCTGACGTTGGAGCGGGAACAGCCTATCGCCTCGCCGATCTCGTCGGCGTTCAGCGGTTTTTCCGATACGTACAGCAAGGCGTAGATCTGGCCGACGGTGCGGTTGATGCCCCAGCGGCTGCCCATCTCGCCGAAGTGCAGCACGAAGGCCTGCACCAGAGGTGGTGTATTCATGATTTTCTCAATTTTCAGTAATTTCTGAAACTTTGATATGAATCATAATAGCTGAAGATTGTCCGGGTCAATACGAACAAAGTCTGATCTGTGCGCTTGACGGATACCCATTTGACATTGCCTTGCCAAGGCAAGTGGCCATCTCTGCGCATGGCCGCCGGCAATGAGGAGAGGAAACGCTACAACACCAGGATGGCGCGGAAATCGTTGACGTTGGTATGGGTAGGACCGGTGACCAGCAAATCGTCCAAGGCGGCGAAAAAGCCGTAGCCGTCGTTGTCGGCCAAGCGCGCGCGGGCATCCACGCCCAGCGCGGCGGCGCGCGCCAGCGTGTCCGGAGCAAGCAGCGCGCCGGCATTGTCCTCGCTGCCGTCTATGCCGTCGGTGTCGGCCGCCAAGGCGTAGACGCCGGGCAGGCCGTCCAGCGCCAGCGCGAGCGCCAGCAGAAACTCGCTGTTGCGCCCGCCCCTGCCCTGGCCTTTCAGCGTCACCGTGGTTTCGCCGCCGGACAGGATCAGCGCCGGCCGCGCCGCCAGCCCGCCGTGGCGGACCATCTGGCGGACGATGCCGGCGTGGACTTTCGCCGCCTCGCGCGCCTCGCCCTCTATGCTGTCGCCCAGCAGCAGCACATTGAGGCCGGCCTGGCGCGCCCGGGCGGCGGCTGCCTCCAGCGCCTGCTGCGGCGTGGCGATCAGCCGGTATTCGGCGCGCGCCAGCCGCGCGTCGCCGGGTTTCGGCGTTTCGTCCGGCTCCGCCTCCAACAGCGCCCGCGCCGCCGGCGGCAGCGCCAGGCCATACCTGGCGGCCACGCCGCGGGCGTCGGCGTAAGTGCTCGGATCGGCCGCCGTCGGCCCCGACGCGATCACCGCCGCGTCGTCGCCCACCACATCCGATATCGCCAGTGTCACCAGCCGCGCCGGCGCGCAGGCCAACGCCAGCCGCCCGCCCTTGATCCGCGACAGGTGCTTGCGCACCGTGTTGATTTCGTCGATGCTCGCGCCGCAGGCCAACAGCTGGCGGCTAATCTCCTGCTTGTCGGCCAGCGTCAGACCCTCTGCCGGCAGCGTGAGCAGCGCCGAGCCGCCGCCGGACAGCAAGCAGATCACCAGATCGTCCGCGCTCAGCCCCCGCACCGCCGCCAGAATTTGCCGCGCGGCGTCGCAGCCGGCCTCGTCCGGCACCGGATGGGAGCCCTCCAGCACCCGGATCCGCTCTGTCGGCAGCGCATGGCCGTAACGCGTCGCCACCACGCCGGACAGCTCTCCCGGCCAGGCGCGCTCCAGCGCCTGCGCCATCGCCGCGGCGGCCTTGCCCGCCCCCACCGCCACGGTGCGCCCGCGAGGCGGCGAAGGCAGATGCGCGATCAGGCATTCCGACCTGGCGCTGGCGACGGCGGCATCGAACAATTGGCGCAACAGCGCCTCCGGCTGGGACAAGACAGTCATGGCGGCTCCCGCGGCGACAATGTTCCCATTCTGCCGCAGAGCGCCGCGGCTGACACCCCTGCTCTCACGCGTTAAAATGGCGGCGATTCCAACGCCCCGGTTCTGCGGGGCGTTAGCCGTTTATTGACTCACCATTCCAAGCAGAGCCCGACCGCCCATGAGCACGCCCCAGCACACCCCGATGATGCAGCAGTATCTAGCCCTGAAACGCGACCACGCCGACAAGCTGCTGTTCTACCGCATGGGCGACTTTTACGAGCTGTTCTACGAGGATGCGGAAAAGGCGTCGCGGCTGTTGGACATCACCCTCACCGCGCGCGGCGCCAGCGCCGGCACGCCGATCAAGATGGCCGGCATCCCCTACCACGCCGCCGAGGGCTATCTGGCGCGGCTGGTGAAGATGGGCGAATCGGTGGCCATCGCCGAACAGATCGGCGACCCGGCGCTGGCCAAGGGCCCGGTGGAGCGCAAGGTGGTGCGCATCGTCACCCCTGGCACGCTGACCGACGCCGCGCTGCTGGACGACAAGCGCGACAACCTGGTGCTGGCGGTGAACATGGTCAAGGGCGTGCTGGGCCTGGCCTGGCTGTCGCTGGCCAGCGGCGAGTTCAAGGTCATGCAGGCCGACGCCGAAGAGCTGGCCAGCGAGCTGGAACGACTGAAGCCGGCCGAGCTGGTGATACCGGACGACACCGGCCTGGCGGCGTTCGAACAGATTTCCATCCCCCGGAAGAAGCTGCCGCCGTGGCAATTCGATATCGAATCGTCCAAGCTGGCGCTGACCCGCCACTTCGGCACCCGCGACCTGGCCGGTTTCGGCGCCGACACCCTGCCGGTGGCGGTGGGCGCGGCAGGCGCCTTGCTGGAATACGTGAAGTCCACCCAGGGAGTCAATCCGGCCCACATCTCGGCGCTGTCGGTGGAAGACGCCGGCGAGTTGATCCGCATGGACGCCGCCACCCGCCGCAATCTGGAGCTGACCGAAACCATACGCGGCGAGGCTTCGCCCACCCTGGCCTCCCTGCTCGACCACTGCGCCACCAGCATGGGCAGCCGCCTGTTGGGCCACTGGCTGCACCACCCGATGCGCAACCATGCCAAGCTGGCCCGCCGCCACGGCGCGGTGCGCGCGCTGCTGGCGCGCCATCAGGACATCCACGCCGAACTCTCCGAAGTGTCCGACATCGAGCGCATCACCGCCCGCGTGGCGCTGCGCTCCGCCCGCCCGCGCGACCTGTCGGCGCTGCGCGACTCGCTCACGGCGCTGTCCGGCGTCAAGGCGCTGGCCGCCGGCCTGGACGCCAAGCTATTGCAGGAGCTGGCCTCGGTATTGCCGGAGCGGTCGCCGGTGGTGGAGCTGTTGCAAACCGCCATCCTGCCCGAGCCGTCCACCTTCCTGCGCGACGGCGGTGTGATCAATCACGGCTTTCACGCCGAACTGGACGAGCTGCGCGCCATCCAGACCGACTGCGGAGATTTCCTGCTGAAGCTGGAGGCGCGCGAAAAAGAGCGCACCGGCATCAGCACGCTGAAGGTGGAATTCAACCGCGTGCACGGCTTCTACATCGAAGTGTCCAAGGCGCAGTCGGACAAGGTGCCTGACGACTACCGCCGCCGCCAGACGCTGAAGAACGCCGAACGCTACATCACGCCGGAGTTGAAGGAATTCGAGGACAAGGCGCTGACCGCGCAGGACCGCTCGCTGGCGCTGGAGAAGCAGCTGTACGAGGCGCTGCTGGACCAGTTGGCGCCGCACATCGCCGAGCTGAAGCTGATCGCCCAGGCGGTGGCGGCGCTGGACGTGCTGTCGGCCTTCGCCCAGCGCGCCGGCATCGGCAATTATGTCGAGCCCGAGTTCGTCGCCGAACCCAGGCTGGAAATCGTCGCCGGCCGCCACCCGGTGGTGGAGGCCGAGGTGGAGCGCTTCATCGCCAACGACACCCGGCTGTCAGACGAGCGCAAGCTGCTACTGATCACCGGCCCGAACATGGGCGGTAAATCCACCTATATGCGGCAGAACGCGCTGATCACGCTGTTGGCGCATGTCGGCAGCTTCGTGCCGGCCGACTCCGCCATCATCGGCCCGATAGACCGCATCTTCACCCGCATCGGCGCGTCGGACGACCTGGCCGGCGGCCGTTCCACCTTCATGGTGGAAATGACCGAAACCGCCAACATCCTCAACAACGCCAGCGAGCATTCGCTGGTGCTGATGGACGAGGTGGGCCGCGGGACTTCGACTTTCGATGGCTTGGCGTTGGCCTGGGCCATCGCCCGCGCATTGATTGAAAAGAACCGCGCCTATACTTTATTCGCCACTCACTATTTCGAGCTGACCACGCTGGAGGGCGAATATCCGGCGGTGGCCAACGTCCACCTGTCGGCGGTGGAGCACAAGGACCGCATCGTATTCCTGCACCATGTGGAAGACGGCCCGGCCAGCCAGAGCTACGGCCTGGCCGTGGCGCAGCTAGCCGGGGTGCCGGGCAAGGTGATACGCGACGCGCGCCGCCACCTGGCCGACCTGGAAAACCAGTCGGCGGCGCGGGTGCAGCCGGATCTGTTCGCCGCGCCGGCGCCGGCTTCCGAACCCGAGCCGCATCCGGCGCTGGACAGACTGATGGAACTAAACCCGGACAATCTCAGTCCACGCCAAGCAATGGAAATATTGTACGAATTGAAGAAACTGACCGATTGAACAGCTAACAGGCTGGGCGTTATCTATTATTACTAAATAGTAGTATTGATAAAGGAGCAATATGATGTCGTTTGAAACCGCCTCCGCCGTATCCAGTCTGAGCCAGCTATTGGGCCAGATCGAGGACGACGGAACCATCGCCCTCTCCGATATTCGGGAAAAGGCCAACCAGGAACTCTCCTACTTCGCCAATCTGGCGCAGCAGGAGTTGCACCAGTTCGACATCAGCATGCCGCCGGCGATCAGTCTGGTCAGCAATGATCAATGTCGGCTGGAATTGGAGAATCAGCATCCGCATCAAGCCGAAATCCATAACTGGCTGGACGGCAACCTGATCCTGGCCCGCAAGTTCAAGGAAATCGAAGTGCTGTTCGAGCTGGTCCGCGCCACGGAAAGCGCCGGCGAGTTGTTCTCGGAAAACTCGAACTTCCACATCGGCCTGACCAGCGCCGGTCCCATCGCCTATTTCGAGGACCATCACTCCCATTAGCGGTATCTTCCGTGAGTCAGACTATAGCGTGCCTCCGAGCGCGCAACACCAAACGGGGAAGCCAGTCTTCCCCGTTTTTCATGGCCGCGCGCCAAAGCGCTGCGGGTAGCGGTTGATGAAGCGCATCTCCTCCGGATAGGGATAGAAATCCTCCAGATGGCCATCGCGGATGCGCTGCTGGCGCCGCTGCCAAAACTCGGCGCGCAACAGGTCGCCGTGGTGTTGCAGGAACACCCGCCGCACCTCCGGGTCGCCCAGCAGGAAGGTGCCGAACTCCTCCGGAAACACGTCATTCCTGGCGACCGGATACCACGGCTCGCCCGACATCTCCGCCTCCGGATTGGGCGCCGGCGGCATCACGCGGAAGTTGCAGTCGGTCATGTATTCGATCTCGTCGTAGTCGTAGAAGATCACCCGGCCGTAGCGCGTCACGCCGAAATTCTTGAACAGCATGTCGCCGGGAAAGATGTTGGCTGCCGCCAGCTCCTTGATCGCCAAGCCATAGTCGCGTACCACCCGCGCCTTTTCATCCGCGTCGCAGCTCATCAGATAGAGATTGAGCGGCTTCATCCGCCGCTCGATATATAGGTGGCGGATCACGATGCGGCCATTGTTCTCCTCGATCTGCGACGGCGCGTGCTGGCGCAGCTCCTGCAGCAGTTCGTCGGCGAAGCGCGCGCTGGGAAAGGCCACGTTGGAAAACTCCAGCGTATCTGCCAGCCGCCCAACCCGGTCGTGGCGCTTCACCAACTGGTACTTGCGCATCACCGTGGCATGATCCACCTCCTTGGGACTGCCAAACACGTCCTTGATCAGCTTGAACACATAGGGATAGGACGGCAGCGTGAACACCAGCATCACCAGGCCGCGGATGCCGGGCGCGGCGACGAACTGGTCGTTGGAGTGCTGCAGGTGCTGGATGAAGTCGCGGTAGAAGGTGTTCTTGCCCTGCTTCTGCAGGCCCAGCATGGTATAGAGCTCGGCCTTGGTCTTGGTCGGCAGCATGCTGCGCAGAAACTGCACGTAGCCGGACGGCACCTCCATGTCCACCAGGAAGTAGGCGCGGCTGAAGGAAAACAGCACGCCTATCCGCCACGGCTCCAGCAGCACGGTGTCCAGCCTCAGGCCGCCGTCGGCGTCGTGCAGCACAGGCAGCGCGAACGGATAGACGGCGCCGCCGTTGATCACCTTGCCGAACACATAGGCGCCCTTGTTGCGGTAGAACGGCGAGGACAACACCTGGATCTGGAAATTGGCCTCTCTCTTCGGCCACTGCCCCTGCAAAAACTCGGCGGCGCAGCGCAGCGCCAGCGCGATGTCGCGCCTGAGGTTGGCGAATGGCCGCCGCCAGCCGAAATCCCTGAAGATGCGCAGCAAGGAGCCTGCCAGGCCATGGCGGCTGGGATAATAGCTGCGGTAGGACGGCGGGTCGGACTCGATGTACTCGGTGGAGATGGCCGGGCGGATGAAGATGAAGTCGTTGTTGAAGTAGTCACGGTGCAGGATGCGGGTAAACACCGAGTTGAAGAAGGTTTCGGCCAGCTCCGGCTGCTTGTGGTTGGCCAGCAGGCCGACGAAGTACAGCTTGGCCTGCTGCCACAGCTCGTCGTCCAGCAGTTCGGCGTGGAATTCGCCGTGCAGCCGCGCCACCGTTTCCGCCACCCGCTCGTCGTAGAACTGGATGCGGCCTTGCACCGCCCTCTGCACGCCCTGCCAGTCGGCCGCCTCGAACAATGCCTTGGCGCCGCGGTTGCATTCGCGGAACAACCGGTAGTGCTTGTCGAAGCCGTCCACCAGCGCCTGGGCGATGTCGCGCGCCACCGGGTTGTAGTACTCGGGTATCTGCATGCGCTTGCCTTTCGGAAACCACAAAACGCATCTACGGACTCAAAGCCTGTTTAACACCCTTCTGTATGGCCTTTGAGGCTTCGACTGCGACTGAGACTGCGAGCACAAGAAAAACCACGTATTCGACGCGCCCACCTCCCTTCAAACCTGCCACCGGGTGGCAGACTCGAGGTTTTAAGCGGCTGCCTGTTTGAGCGATTTGACGTTAGCAAATCGCGAGTTCAGCCGCGCCTCGAGTCTGACGGGACCTGGCGGGTAGCCGCAGGCCAGGTTTGCAGGACGGCCTTGAGGGTGAAGGGCGATTTGGCCAGACAAATCTCCCTTCCCGTTTACCGGGCGGAACCGGCACCCAAACCATCATCCGCGCAGCGGATGCAAATCGCATAAAGATCATCAGCGGATTTAAGGTTTCTTGCCTCGCGCGAAGCGGAATGCCGGCGTTTTCACGCCCTTGGCCGACTGCGGCGCCTGGCGTTGCTGCGGCCTGTCGCCAGGCTTGCCGCCCCGGCCGGCATGCTGCACCCGCGGCAAATCCTCCAGATTCACCTCCAGGCTGCGCATCTCTCCCGGTAGCAGTCCATCCAGCCGCCATGGCCCGATCGCCACCCGCACCAGGCGCAACGTGGGCAAGCCCACTTTGGCTGTCATGCGCCGCACCTGGCGGTTTTTGCCTTCGCTGATGACGATTTCCAGCCAGCAGTCCGGCACGGTCTTGCGAAAACGCACCGGCGGCTTGCGCTCCCATAGCTCGGGCGCGTCGATGCGCCGCGCTTGGGCCGGCTGGGTGGTGAAATCGCCCAGATCCACCCCTGCGCGCAATTGCGCCAGCTGCTCGTCGCTGGCCTGCCCCTCCACCTGTACCCAATAGGTCTTGGGCAGCTTCCAGCGCGGATCGCTGATGCGGTGCTGCAGCGGGCCTTCGCCGGTCAGCAGCAGCAAGCCCTCGCTGTCGGTATCCAAGCGGCCGGCCGGATACACGCCGGACAGCGGGACGCAGGACTTCAGCGTAGGATGCAGCGGGTGTTCGGAAAACTGGCAGATCACGCCGTACGGCTTGTTGAGCAAGATAAGCTGGGACATGTGGTGGGCAAAGGCAATGGACAATTAAGCGGATGATAGCAAGGACAGGCCGAGCTCGTCGTGGCGATATCGCCGGACATGCATGCCGCATGCGGATCAAGCGCGGTTTGGCTGCCGGCCTGCGCGCCATCCGCGCTTCTCGCCCGGGGGCGATGCGGAAATCGCCGCCGCAAAGCCTCCGCCCCGCCTTTACCTCGCGTCGAACGCGGTGGCCGATATGCCGTATAATTCGCTTCCGAACCGACGCCGGCCACTTATAAAGCATATAAAGTTCAGTTGCGCTGCGAACCAAGCGGATGAGGAGAGGTATAATTCGCATTTGAAAAGCAGCCCGGGAGTCGCCCGGCATCATTCCAGCGGAGGCGAAGCCGCGCCCGCCGGAACCTGAGCCCGTCTTTCCAAGGTCTTTCAATGCGCCTGCAGCGGATGCCGCCATCGACCGCAGCCGCCCCGCGCAACCGTTCTGTCGTCACAAGATAACATGGAGATAGAGTAATGCCTTCGGAACAGCCAAGCATCATTTACACCCTTACCGACGAAGCCCCGGCACTGGCGACCAGCGCCTTCCTGCCTGTGGTCCGGACCTTTGCGGGCGCCGCCGGCATCCATATCGCCACGGCGGACATCTCGGTGGCTTCGCGCGTCCTGGCCGAGTTTCCCGAGTATCTGACCGACGCGCAGAAAGTGCCGAACACGCTGGCCGAGCTGGGCAAGCTGACGCAGAATCCGGACACCAACATCATCAAGCTGCCCAATATCAGCGCCTCCGTGGCACAGTTGATCGCCTGCATCAAGGAACTGCAAGCCAAGGGCTATGCGATTCCCGACTTCCCGGAAAACCCGACCAACGACGCCGACAAGTCCATCAAGGACCGCTACTCCAAATGCCTGGGCTCGGCGGTCAACCCGGTGCTGCGCGAAGGCAACTCCGACCGCCGCGCGCCGCTGGCGGTGAAAAACTACGCCAAGAAGCACCCGCACTCGATGGGCGAATGGAAGCAGTGGTCGCAGACCCACGTCTCCCATATGCACCATGGCGACTTCTACCACGGCGAGAAGTCCATCACGCTGGACAAGGCGCGCGACGTGAAGATGGAGCTGGTGACCAAGAGCGGCCAGACCATCGTGCTTAAACCGAAAGTCGCGCTGCAGGCCGGCGAAATCATCGACTCGATGTTCATGAGCAAGAAGGCGCTGTGCGACTTCTACGAGCGCGAGATGGAAGACTGCCGCGAAGCCGGCATCCTGTTCTCCCTGCACGTGAAGGCCACCATGATGAAGGTGTCCCACCCCATCGTGTTCGGCCATTGCGTCAAGATCTACTACAAGGACGCGTTCGAGAAGCACGGCAAGCTGTTTGACGAGCTGGGCATCAACGTCAACAACGGCATCGCCACGCTGTACGAAAAAATCGAAACCCTGCCGGCGTCCAAGCGCGAAGAAATCATCCGCGACCTGCACGCCTGCCAGGAGCACCGTCCGCGCCTGGCGATGGTGGATTCGGCCAAGGGCATCACCAACTTCCACTCGCCCAACGACATCATCGTCGACGCCTCGATGCCGGCGATGATCCGCGCCGGCGGCAAGATGTGGGGCGCCGACGGCAAGCCGTACGACGCCAAGGCGGTGATGCCGGAATCGACCTTCGCCCGCATTTACCAGGAGATGATCAACTTCTGCAAATGGCATGGCAACTTCGATCCGAAAACCATGGGCACCGTGCCCAACGTCGGCCTGATGGCGCAGAAAGCCGAGGAATACGGCTCGCACGACAAGACCTTTGAAATCCAGGAAGACGGCGTCGCCAACATCGTCGACCTCGCCACCGGCGAAGTGCTGCTGAGCCAGAACGTCGAACAGGGCGACATCTGGCGCATGTGCCAGGTGAAGGACGCGCCGATCCGCGACTGGGTCAAGCTGGCCGTCACCCGCGCCCGCAACTCCGGCATGCCGGCGGTGTTCTGGCTGGACCCGTACCGCCCGCACGAGAACGAGCTGATCAAGAAGGTGCAAACCTACCTGAAGGAGCACGACACCAGCGGCCTGGACATCCACATCATGTCGCAGGTGCGCGCGATGCGCTTCACGCTGGAGCGCGTGGCCCGCGGCCTGGACACCATCTCGGTCACCGGCAACATCCTGCGCGACTACCTGACCGACCTGTTCCCCATCATGGAACTGGGCACCTCCGCCAAGATGCTGTCCATCGTTCCCCTGATGGCCGGCGGCGGCATGTACGAAACCGGCGCCGGCGGCTCGGCGCCCAAGCACGTGCAGCAGTTGCTGGAGGAAAACCATCTGCGCTGGGACTCCCTGGGCGAATTCCTGGCGCTGGCGGTGTCGCTGGAGGACCTGGGCATCAAGACCGGCAACAGCAAGGCCAAGATCCTGGCCAAGACGCTGGACGCCGCCACCGGCAAGCTTCTGGACAACAACCAGTCGCCTTCGCGCCGCACCGGTGAGCTGGATAACCGCGGTAGCCAGTTCTACCTGTCGATGTATTGGGCGCAGGCGCTGGCCGAACAGTCCGAGGACAAGGAGCTGCAGGCCCGCTTCGCCGCCATCGCCAAGAACCTGGCCAGCAACGAACAGCAGATCCTGGCCGAGCTGAAGGCGGTGCAAGGCAAGCCGGTGGACATCGGCGGCTACTACCTGCCCGACGCCAAGAAGTGCGAAACCGTGATGCGCCCAAGCGCCACCTTCAACGCCGCGCTCGTTTAAGCCGAGCGGTAGTCGGAAGCAGGCTTCTTCCGTCAAGCCAAAGCGCCAGGGCACGGCCCTGGCGCTTTTTTTGCACCCGGGATTTTCATGGTGGTTTGATGGATAATCGGACGGCAAGCGGCGGCCAATGACATCGCACACGCTAACCAGGAGAGCAAATATGGGCACATCTCATATCAAGGTTCCGGCAGACGGCAAGAAGATCATTCCCGGGCAAGCCATTCCCGACCATCCCATCATCCCCTTCATCGAGGGCGACGGCATAGGCGTGGACATCACCCCGGTGATGGTCAAGGTGGTGGACGCGGCGGTGGCCAAAGCCTACGGCGGCGCAAAGAAAATCCACTGGATGGAGGTCTACGCCGGCGAGAAATCCACCCGGTTGTATGGTCCGGACGAATGGCTGCCGAAGGAAACCTTCGACGCGCTGAAAGAATTCTCGATATCGATCAAGGGCCCGATGACCACGCCGGTGGGCGGCGGCATCCGCTCGCTGAACGTGGCGCTGCGCCAGGAGCTGGACCTGTACCAGTGCGTGCGCCCGGTGCGCTACTTCAAGGGCGTGCCCTCGCCGCTGAAGCAGCCCGAGCTGTGCGACATGGTGATCTTCCGCGAGAACACCGAGGACATCTACGCCGGCATCGAATGGCAGGCAGGCTCGGACAAGGTCAAAAGAGTCATCCAGTTCCTGCAGGACGAGATGGGCGTGAAGAAGATCCGCTTCCCCGACAGCTCCGGCATCGGCATCAAGCCGATCTCGGTGGAAGGCAGCGAACGGCTGGTGCGCGCCGCCATCAACTACGCCATCGACAACCGGCGCCAATCGGTGACCATTGTCCACAAGGGCAATATCATGAAGTTCACCGAAGGCAACTTCCGCGACGCCGCCTACGCGCTGGCCAAACGCGAATTCGGCGGCGTGGAGATCGACGGCGGCCCGTGGCTGAAGCTGCCGAACGGCATCGTGATCAAGGACGCCATCGCCGACGCCTTCCTGCAGCAGATCCTGCTGCGTCCGGCCGAATACGACGTGATCGCCACCACTAATCTGAACGGCGACTACATCTCCGACGCGCTGGCGGCGCAAGTGGGCGGCATCGGCATCGCGCCGGGCGCCAATATCTCCGACCAGTACGCCTGCTTCGAAGCCACCCACGGCACCGCGCCCAAATACGCCGGCCAGGACAAGGTGAACCCGGGTTCACTGATCCTGTCGGCCGAAATGATGCTGCGCCATCTGGGCTGGAAGGAAGCCGCCGATCTGGTGATCAAGGCGATGGAAGCGGCCATCGCCGACAAGGTGGTCACCTACGACTTCGCCCGCCAGATGGACGGCGCCACCGAAGTCTCCTGCTCCGCCTTCGGCGCTGCGATGATAGAACGCATGTAATCGCCCGGTCCCACAACCGGCAGGCCCGCCTGGCGCGGGCCTTTCCCGTTTCAGCTCCAGCTTTGGGCCAGCTTCCTGGCGGCGTCCAGCACCCGCTGCTTGGCCGGCTCCCGCCGCTTGCCCTCGCGCCAGGCCATCATCAGCCGCCAGCCGCCCAGTTCGATGCCGGCCAGCGACAGCCGCTTGAGCATCCCAAGCTCCAACTCATCGCGCACCGCCAGCTCCGGCATGAAGGAGACAAAACCGTGATGCAGCGCCAGGTCCCTCGCCGCTGCAGCAGGCTGCACCCTGTGGATGGGCCTGGCCTCGGCGCGCAGCGGGCGCAGAAGGCGCAGCAATTCGTCACACTCCGCGCCCCAATACTGCGGCGCCAGCGGATGGCGCGCGACCTCGCCCAGCGTCACTTGGGCCTTATCCGCCAGCGGATGTCCCGCCGCGCAGACCGCCGCAATCGGCGAATCGCACAGCCACTCCATCCGCAGGCCCGCCACCGCCGGCCGCTCCAGCACAAAGCCGATATCCCGCTCGCCGGTCAGCAGCCGCTGCATGATCTGCGGCGAATGATCGGTATCGCAATGGATTTCCAGCGGAGCATCCGCCAATCCTTGCAGCAAGGGTCCGAACAGCACGCCCGCCAGCGATGCCAGGCAAGCCAGCCTGACGGTTGGCAGTGCTTCCATCCCCTGTAGGCACTCGCGTCCATGCGCGAGCATCTCCAACGCCGCTCTGGCCGCCGGCAAATAAGACAGGCAAGCGGCAGTCGGCTCAGCGCCGCGGCGATGGCGCTGAAACAGCGTCACTCCCAGCAGCCTCTCCAGCGCCCCGATGCGCTGGCTGACCTGCGGCTGCGACCAGCCGCGCCGGGCGGCGGCCTGGCTGAAACTGCCCAGCGACGCCGCCTCCAGCAGCAGCTCCAGATCCTCCAACGCGATAGACATAATAAAAATCCATAGCAAATATCATAAATTGCCCAGTTTCATTATATCAGGCTACTTCGCAATAATGACAAAAACCAAGAGACGCACCATGCCGCCGATGCCCGCCACCCGCCGCTATTTGCTGCCGCGGGAGCCAGCACGGCCGGCCTGCTGCCGCGCCATCGATCAACGGGCAGGCTGACCTTCCGCTTGCTAGCAGACTAAAAGAGAACGAATCCATGTCCGCCATACTCACCGCGCGATTGCTGCTGCGCGCGCCCACCGCCGACGATGCCGCGTCGCTGTTTGAAATTTACGGCGACCCGCAAACCAACCTCTACAACCCGAACGGCCCTTACCCGAGCCTGGAGTTCGCGCGACAGCGGCTGGATAGCTGGATGGACGACTGGCAACGGGATGGTTTTGGACAATGGGCGCTGGCTTTGCGCGATGCGCCATCGACGGTGATAGGCTTTGGCGGACTGGCCTTCACCGACTATGGCGGAGAGATGCGCCTGAACCTGGGCTATCGCTTTGCGCCGTCGGCCTGGGGAAAGGGGCTGGCCAGTGAAATGGGGCATGCGGCGCGGGACCTGGCCTTCAGGAATCTGAAGGCCGCCGCGATCTACGCCAGAGTCAGACCGGCCAACCTGCCTTCCATACGCGTGCTCGACCGCCTGGGATTTAATTACTTGGAATTATTGTCCGACATTCCCGGCAGGCCGCCCTCGCTGGTCTATACTCTGAAACAGGAAGCATGCAACGCTAAACCAGCGTAAGCGCTGAAGCAAAATGAAAAGCCCGCCGTAAGCGGGCTTCGAAATATGCCAGCCAGTCCACCGCACGGCGGGACTGACCCAAAACGTATTTACACGTTCTGAATGTTTGACGCCTGTTTACCCTTGGGGCCGGACACCACTTCAAAGCTTACGCGCTGACCCTCTTTCAGAGTCTTGAAGCCTTGCATGTTGATGGCCGAGAAATGAGCGAACAAATCCTCGCCACCTTCATCCGGAGTAATAAAGCCGAAGCCTTTTGCGTCATTGAACCACTTCACGGTACCAAATGCCATTTAACTTCCTTGCGAAAAAAGGCTGGTGAAGCCGACCAACTTAGAGCTTAATAGACTTTGACAATTACATTGAAATGCAAAATGCCAAACAGTTAAGCCAAGCACCAGCTGCATTTCTACGCAACCCGGACGGTATCGTCAAGTGATTGCCAGATTGCAGCCCCCCTTGAAAAAAAGTCAGAGGGAACCAAAATTGAAGTAAGGCACCGTTTCCATGAAAGTCTACATGTCCACCTCGGTCAAAGGCGATGCCCAGCTTGAGGCGTCACGGGTTAGGGAAAACCCGCCCCCGATGTATAAGGTGTTGTTATTGAACGATGATTTTACCCCGATGGACTTCGTGGTGCAGGTTCTCCAGCAGTTCTTTCACTTGAACCGCGAGAAAGCCACACACATCATGCTGCAAGTCCACACGCAAGGTCACGGCGTGTGTGGCGTTTATACCAAAGACGTGGCTGCAACGAAGGTCGAGCAGGTGTTGCAATATGCGAAAGCGCACCAGCATCCGCTCCAGTGCGTAATGGAGGAAAACTGATGATTGCCCAGGAGCTTGAAGTAAGCCTGCACATGGCGTTCATGGACGCACGGCGCAAGCGCCACGAGTTCATCAGCGTGGAGCATCTGCTGCTCGCGATGACCGACAATCCGTCGGCCGCAGAAGTCTTGCGAGCTTGCGGCGCCAATATCGACCAACTGAAGAAGCAACTGTCCGACTTCATCGACGAGCATACCCCCACCGTGCCCGGCGAAACCGAGGTCGAGACTCAACCAACGCTGGGATTCCAACGGGTGATCCAGCGTGCCATCCTGCATGTGCAGTCGTCCGGCAAGAAGGAAGTGTCCGGCGCCAACATCCTGGTCGCCATCTTCGGCGAAAAGGATTCGCACGCCGTCTACTACCTGCATCAGCAAGGGATTTCGCGGCTGGACGTAGTCAACTTCATCTCTCACGGCATCACCAAGCAGCGGTCGCAGCAGCCGCCGCAGGAGCCGCGCGACAGCAACAACGACGCAGAGAATGAAGAACAGAGCGCCGGCCCTGGCGGCGCGCTGGAAAACTACACCCAGAACCTCAACCAGATGGCCCGTGACGGCAAGATAGATCCTTTGATCGGCCGCGAGCACGAGCTTGAGCGCACGGTGCAGATCCTGTGTCGTCGCCGCAAGAACAACCCACTGCTGGTAGGCGAAGCCGGCGTCGGCAAGACCGCCATCGCCGAAGGTCTGGCGCGGCGCATCGTCGGCGGAGAAGTGCCGGAAATCCTGGCCAAATCCACCGTCTACGCGCTGGACATGGGCGCCTTGCTGGCCGGCACCAAGTACCGCGGCGACTTCGAGCAGCGGCTGAAGGCGGTGATCAAACAGCTGACTGACGACAGCAATGCCATCCTGTTCATCGACGAGATCCACACCCTGATCGGCGCCGGCGCCGCTTCCGGCGGCACGCTGGATGCGTCCAACCTGCTGAAGCCGGCGCTGTCCAACGGCAGCCTTCGCTGCATAGGCGCAACGACGTACAACGAGTACCGCGGCATCTTCGAAAAAGACAACGCGCTGTCGCGCCGCTTCCAGAAGATAGACGTCTCCGAGCCCACCGTGCAGCAGACGGTGGAAATCCTCAAGGGACTGAAATCGCGCTTCGAGGCCCACCACGGCGTCAAGTACACGCAGTCGGCGCTGTCCACCGCGGCCGAGCTGGCAGCGCGCTACATCAACGACCGCCACCTGCCGGACAAGGCCATCGACGTGATCGACGAGGCCGGCGCGGCGCAGAAGATACTGCCCAAGTCGCGGCAGAAGAAGGTGATCAACAAGTCAGAGATCGAAGAGATCGTCGCCAAGATCGCCCGCATTCCGCCCAAAACCGTCTCCTCGGACGACAAGAACGTGCTCAAGAACCTGGAGCGCGATCTGAAGAACGTGGTGTTCGGCCAGGAAAAGGCGATCGAAGGGCTGGCCAGCGCCATCAAGATGACGCGTTCCGGCCTGGGCAATCCGCAGAAACCTATCGGCTCCTTCCTGTTCTCCGGCCCCACCGGGGTCGGCAAGACCGAGCTGGCGCGGCAACTGGCCTACATCCTCGGCGTCGAGCTGATCCGCTTCGACATGTCCGAGTACATGGAGCGCCATGCGGTGTCGCGGCTGATCGGCGCGCCTCCGGGCTATGTCGGCTTTGAACAGGGCGGCCAGTTGACCGAGGCCATCAACAAGCATCCGTACGCGGTGGTGCTGCTGGACGAGATCGAAAAGGCGCATCCAGACATCTACAACGTGCTGCTGCAGGTGATGGACCACGGCACCCTGACCGACAACAACGGCCGCAAGGCAGACTTCCGCAACGTGGTGCTGATCATGACCACCAACGCGGGCGCCGAATCGTTGTCCAAGCCTGCGCTGGGCTTCACCCAGACCAAGGCCGCCGGCGACGAGATGGGCGACATCAAGCGCCTGTTCAGTCCGGAATTCCGCAACCGGCTGGATGCCATCATCCCGTTCAGCGTGCTGGACGAGCAGATCATCCTGCAGGTGGTGGACAAGTTCCTGATGCAGCTGGAACAGCAATTGTCGGAGAAGCACGTGGACATCCACTTCACCGACGATCTGCGCCGCTTCCTGGCGAAGAACGGCTTCGACCCGCTGATGGGCGCGCGGCCGATGGCACGGCTGATCCAGGACACGCTGCGCAAGGCGCTGGCCGACGAGTTGTTGTTCGGCAAGCTGGTGGCCGGCGGCGAAGTCACCATCACCGTGGTGGACGACAAGGTGGAGCTGCAGTTCGACCAGCCCGCGCTGGCCGCCGAACCCGCCTGAACCCGCGTCGGTTCAAACCGATGGCAGAACGCCCGCGCAAGCGGGCGTTTTTCATTGCCGCCTAGCCGCGCGGATGATGGCGCGCGTGCAGCTGCTTCAGCCTCTCGCGCGCGACATGGGTGTAGATTTGGGTAGTGGAGATGTCGGCATGGCCCAGCAGCAGCTGCACCACCCGCAGGTCGGCGCCATGGTTGACCAAGTGGGTGGCGAAAGCATGGCGCAGCACGTGCGGGCTGACCGCTGGCAAGCCCTGCCGCCTGGCGTATTGCGAGATCAGGTACCAGGCCATCTGCCGCGTCATGCCGGCCTTGCGCTGGGTGACGAACACCGCGTCGCACGGCAATCCCGCCAACAGCAGCGGCCGCGCCTCTCGCATATAGCGCAGCAGCCATTCCTGGGCGATTTCGCCCAGCGGCACCAGCCGCTCCTTGTTGCCCTTGCCCACTGTTTTCACCACGCCGTCCAGCAGATTGAGCTGGGTCAGCGTCAGCCCCACCAGCTCGGACACCCGCAGACCGCTGGCGTACAGCACCTCCAGCATCGCCCGGTCGCGCAGGCCCAGCGGCGTGTCCACCTCCGGCGCCAGCAACAGCGCCTCCACCGCCTGCTCGGACAGCGATTTGGGCAAGCGCAGCCCCTGTTTGGGCGTGGCCAGCCTGGCGCTGGGATCATCCTGCCGCTGCCCGCTTTGCAACAGGTGCTGGTAGTAGCGGCGCAGCGCCGACACCAGCCGCGCCCGCGTCGCCGGCTTTTCGCTGTCCACGCCGGCCAGCAGCGCCTGTTGCAGCTGATCGGCATCCGCCCGCTGCAGCGAGTAGTCCAGCGCCTGCAAACGGCCCGACAACTTCGCCAGATCGCGCCGGTAAGCCGCCAGCGTGTTCTGCGACAGGCCGTCGCTCAGCCACAGCTGATCCAGGAAGGCGTCGATGCTGTCCTTATCGGTATTCATGCTGCAGCAGCCATTTCTTGATATCCAGGGTTGCATCGCCGGTGGACTGGCTGAAACCGCCCAGTCCCGAGCTCGCCACCACCCGGTGGCAGGGCACGATGATGGGGATCGGATTGCGGCCGCAAGCGCCGCCCACCGCACGTGGCGACGAGTCCAACGCTCGGGACAGGTCCAGATAGCGGCGGGTCTGACCGCAGGGTATCGCCGCGATCTCGCGCCACACCCTGAGCTGGTATGCGGTGCCGCGCAAACGCCAGGGCAGATCGAAGACGTGGCCGGCATCGGCGTAATAGGCGTTCAACTGGCGCGCCACCTCCGCCTCCAGGCTGCCGGCCATCGGCGATTGCAGCGGTTGATCGGCTGGCAAGAAGCACAGCTCCAGCAATTCTCCATCGATGCACAGGACCCCCAGCCGCCCAAACGGCGCTGTCACCACCGCGCTGTAAACCATGCGCTGCGCCCCAATAAAAAAAGCGCAAGGCCATGCCTTGCGCTTTGATCATAGCGGCTGTCGCCGACAGGATTAACCCTGCTTGCGAGCCGGCAGTTTTTCCTTGATACGTGCGGACTTGCCGGTACGACCACGCAGGTAGTACAGCTTGGCGCGACGTACGTCGCCGCGGCGCTTCACTTCAACGGAAGCCACCAGCGGGGAGTAAGTTTGGAAGGTACGCTCAACACCTTCGCCGGCGGACATCTTGCGCACGGTGAAAGCGCTGTTCAGACCGCGGTTACGCTTGGCGATGACCACGCCTTCGTAAGCCTGCAGACGCTCGCGGGTGCCTTCCTTTACCTTGACCTGAACCACTACGGTATCGCCAGGAGCGAATTCCGGCAGGGTTTTGCCCAGGCGGGCGATTTCTTCTTGCTCGAGTTTCTGGATCAGATCCATTTTTTACTCCGGTTTTTTGCGGATATCTTGTTCCTGCTGGTACTCCGCCAGCAGCCGAGATTCCTGTTTTGTCAAAATGCGGTCTTGCAGTAGCTCGGGCCGGCGTTTCCACGTTCTGCCCAGCGACTGTTTGAGCCGCCATTTGGCGATCAAGGCATGATTACCGGACAACAGCACGTCCGGCACCCGCATGCCGCGATACTCTTCGGGTCGGGTGTAATGCGGGCAGTCCAAAAGACCGTCCACAAATGAGTCTTCATAGGCCGACTGCGCGTCGTTGAGCACGCCGGGCAGCAAACGCACCACCGCGTCCATCAATACCATAGCCGGCAGTTCGCCGCCAGAGAGCACGTAGTCGCCGATGGATATCTCCTCGTCAACCACGGTTTCTATCAGGCGCTCGTCCACGCCTTCGTAGCGTCCGCACAGCAGGATCAGGCCCGGCCGCTGCGACAGCTCCGCCGCCTTGGCGTGCGTGAGCCGCGCGCCTTGCGGCGACAGGTAGATCACATGGCTGCGCCCGGCGCCGGCCGCCTGCTGGCGGCCGCGGGCAGACGCGATGGCCTGCTCCAGCGGTTCGATCTGCATCACCATGCCCGGGCCGCCGCCATAGGGCCGGTCATCCACCCGACGATAGTTGTCGTGGGTGAAATCACGCGGATTCCAGGCCTTGAAGCCCCAGATGGCCAGGTCAAGCGCCCGCTGGCTGACGCCAAAGCGGGCGATGGAGTCGAACATCTCGGGGAACAGCGTAACCGCGTCGATCTGCATCAGTAATCCAGACCCCAGTCCACCAGGATGCGGCCTTCGGCCGGTAGCACTTCCAACACATACTGGTCGACGAAGGGAATCAGCCTTTGGCCGTGTTCGCCCTTCACCACCAATACGTCGTTGGCGCCGGTTTCCATCAGGCCGTCCACCGTGCCCAGCGTTTCGCCCTGCTGGTTGACGACCGCCAGACCGATCAGATCGCTCCAGTAGTATTCGCCATCGCCAGCCTCTGGCAGTTCGCTGCGCGGCACGGCGATCTGCATGCCGCACAGGGCTTCCGCCCCGTCGCGGTCGTCGATGCCTTCCAGCTTGGCGGCGAGCGCCTTGGGCTGCACGGTGCCATTCTCAAATGTATACGGCTTCCAGCTGCCGTCCTTGCCCAGCCACCAGACCGGGTAGTCAAACAGGCCGTCAGCGTGTTCGGTATCGGCGTGGATTTTCACCCAGCCCTTGATACCGAAGGCGCCGCGCACAAAGCCCATCGGTACGAGATCTTCGTTGCGCATGCGCCCTTAGTCCGTTAAATCTGGATCAACGAACGATCAGGCAGCAACCTTCTGCTCTTTGAGCAGCTTGGCTACGGAGTCGGACAGTTGAGCGCCGACGCCTACCCAGTAGTTCAGGCGATCCATGGTGAAGCGAACGCGCTCTTGCTTTTCGTTGGCTACCGGATTGTAGAAGCCAACGCGCTCGATGAAGCGACCGTCACGACGGTTACGGGAATCGGTCACCACGATGTTGTAGAACGGACGGTTCTTGGCGCCGCCGCGTGCCAGACGAATCACTACCATTGTCGATTGTCCTTGAAAAAAACTGTGTATAGAAAAGCCCACGATTTTAGGGCAGATTTCCCTTATCTTGCAAGCGCTTAATGCAAGTCCCTGTTCCGCCAGCCTCTTAAAGCGTCTTCAACACCTGGCTCAGCGCTCGGTCTTCGGGGTGGGTCTCGACGCTAAATCCCAGTTTATGCATCAGTTTCAGCATGCCCTTGTTGCCGGCTAACACCTCGCCGCGCATGATCTTCAGCCCCTGCTCGCGCGCCGCGTCGAACAACGCCTGCATCAAGAGATTGCCAATGCCGCGGCCCTGCCAGTCGTCGGCCACTTCCAGCGCGAACTCGCAGGCCTCGTTGTCCGGATCGGTGATGAAGCGCGCCACCGCCAGCATCTGCTCGCCGCCCTGCTCGTCGCGCGTCATCGCCAGCGCCATCTCGCGGTCGTAGTCTATCTGGGTGAAGCGGACCAGCATGCTCTGCGACAGCTGCTTGATGCTGGACAGGTAGCGGTTGTAGCGGCTTTCCTCTGACAGATTGCGCACGAAGGCCTGCTGCATGTCGGCGTCCTCCGGACGGATGGGCCGTATCATCACCGCCGTGCCGTCCCGCAGCCTGGCGCATACCACCATGTGCGAGGGGTAAGGCATGATGGCCATATGGCCGTAGCGCTTGAGGTCGGCGCGCGCTGGCTCGACGAAGATGCGCGCGTCCAGCGCGATCACGCCCTTTTCGTCCGCCACCAGCGGATTGATGTCCATCTCGCGCAGCTGCGGCAGCTCGCACACCATTTCCGATACCTGCAGCAGCACATGGCGCAGTTCGTCGATATCCACCGGCGGCAGGTTCTTGAACGGCCCCAGCAACTGGCCGATGCGGGTCTGGGCCACCATATTGTCGACCAGATAATCGTTGAGCGGCGGCAGCGCCAAGGCCAAGTCGCGCATCACTTCCACCGCGATGCCGCCTGCGCCGAAGGTGATCACCGGGCCAAAAGCGGCGTCGTGCGCCACTCCCACCATCAGTTCGCGGGCGAAGCGGCGCTTGCGCATAGGCTGCACCGAAATGCCGTCGATGCGCGCGTCCGGCCGCGCCTGGCGCGTGCGGGCGAGGATGGCGTCGAACGCGCTCTTGAGAGTAGCCTCATTGCTGATGTTCAGCTCCACGCCGCCGACGTCCGACTTGTAGATGATGTCCGGCGAATCGATCTTCAGCACCACCGGATAGCCTATCTTGTCGGCCTGCTTCACCGCCTCGCCGGGCGTGCGCGCCAGCGTGGTCGGGTTGACCGGGATGTGGAAGGCGGCCAGCACCTGCTTGGATTCGCGCTCGGACAGGATGGTGCGGCCCTCGGCCAGCACCCGGTCTATCACCTTGCGCGCCGCCGCCACGTCCGGATCGGCGCGCCGGCCCTCCAGCGGACCCGGCGTCTGCATCAGCAATTGCTGGTTGTGCTGATAGGCGGCCAGGTGGCGGAACACTTCTATCCCGTATTCCGGCGCGCGGAAATGCGCGCACTTGGCCTTGGAGAACAGCTCGCGGCTTTCCGACACCTTGGCGTCGCCCAGCCAGGACAGGAACAGCGGCTTGGCGGTCTCGCGCTGCAGCCCTATCATCAATTGCGCGGTGGTCAGGTGGTCGGTGCCGGCCTGCGGCGTGAAGATCACCATCACCCCGTCCACGCCAGAGTCGTCGACGCAGGCCTTCACCGCAGTGCGGAAACGCATCGGACTGGCGTCGCCGATGATGTCCAGCGGATTGCCGTGCGACCAGTTGCGCGGCAGCACGCTGTCCAGCAGCGTGAGGGTTGCTTCCCCCAGCTTCGCCAGCTCCACGCCGTAATCTATGGCGCTATCGGCCGCCAGCATGCCCGGACCGAAGCCGTTGGTGACGATGGCCAGCCGCTTGCCGCCGACGCGGTAATTGGCCGCCAACACCTTGGCGGCGGTGAACAGCTGGGCGATGGACGACACCCTGAGCACGCCGGCCCGCGCCAGCGCCGCGTCGAACACCTCGCCGCTGGCCACCAGATTGCTGGAATGGGTGAGGCCGCTGGCGTCGCTCTCGAAACGGCCGGACTTGATCACCACCACCGGCTTGGTGCGAGCGGCGGCCCGCAGCGCCGACATGAAACGGCGCGCGTCGTGTATGTGGTGAACATGCAACAGTATGCCCTGGGTGAAGTTGTCCGCTACTAGGTAATCCAGGATTTCGCCGAAACCGACATCCAGCGCCTTGCCCAGCGAGATCACGCTGGAAAAACCGATTTCCTTGCTGTCGGCCCAGTCCAGCATCGCCGCGCACAAGGCCGACGACTCCGACACCAGCGCCAGATTGCCCGGCCGCACCTTGCCGGCGTAGTTGCTGGCATTGAAGCCGGCCACCGGGCGCATCAGGCCCAGCACATTGGGACCCAGGATGCGGATGCCGAAGTGGCGGGCGATCGACAGCGCCTCGTTGATCAGTTCCTGCTCCAGCTGCTCGCTGTCGGAGAACTCCTTGGCCAGCAGCACCGCCTTGACGCCCTTCTTGCCGCAATCCTTGATGATGGCCGGCAGGGAGCGGATGGCGGTCACCACCACCGCCAGCTCCACCGGCTCGTCTATCTGCCGCACCGAAGCCACCGCCGGAATGCCGCCCACCACCTTGTGATTGAGGTTGACCGGATACAGCTTGCCCTGGAACGAGCCGGCCAGCAGGCTGGAAAACACCGCCTGGCCAATGGAGCCGGGACGGTCGCTCGCGCCGACCACGGCCACCGTGCGCGGAGAAAACAGCGGAGTCAGATAATGCGGCCTCATGCGTGCTTGTCCTCAGGAAACGATTCAATTAGACGCCGGCTTGCCGGCGGGCGGGCAGCGGCCATTCCGCCGGCAAGCTTACGCGATCCAGGCCGGGCCGCGACAGCCCGCGCCGGACGGCAATCTGGCCGGGAAAACCGGCATCGGGCCGCCGCCGCAAACGCAGTCCACCCGCCCTCAATCATGTGCAGGGCAGCTCGACGTCATATTGACCTCAGACAAACCGCCGACAGATGCATTTCACGCCACGGCCGCCGGCAAATTTCCTCGCCGCCGTATCCAGCCAGTGGCGCTGGCTTTACAATATTGCTAATCTTTACTATTTCGCAACAAACCTTTATTGCGCTGCACCATTCAGCCAGCCGCGGCCAATGCGCCCGGTCAGGCAGGAGCCGACTCAACCATGACGAAACGCGTCGTCACCCTCGCTCATTATTACACCCAGCCCGAAATCCAGCAGATGGCGGACAAGGTGGGAGACAGCCTGGAATTATCGTTGTACGCCAAGGAAGCCCAGGCAGACATCATCGTCTTCGCCGGCGTGCGCTTCATGGCCGAAACCGCCAAGATCCTCAATCCGCAGGCCACCGTGATGCTGCCGGACGCCGGCTCCACCTGTTCGCTGGTCACCCAGACCGACGTGGCCGAGCTGACGCAATGGCGCAAGCGCTACCCGGACCATGTGCACGTGTCCTACATCAACTCCAGCGCCGAGCACAAAGCCGTGTCCGACTGGATCGTCACCAGCCGCAACGTCGACGACATCATCGCCCACCTGTACGCCGAGGGTAAGAAGGTGATCTTCTCTCCCGACCGCAATATGGGCGGCTACCTCAACGACCAGTACGGCTACGACATGCCGTTGTGGTCGGCGGTGTGCGAGGTGCACGACAAGTTCAACGAAACCGCGCTGAGCGAGGCCTTCGCCGCGGTTCCCGGCGACAAATACCTGATCGCCCACCCGGAAAGCCCTCTGCCGGTATTGAAGAAGGCCGATTACGTCGGCTCCACCTCCGGCATGCTGAACTGGGTGAAAAACTACCAGGGCAGCGCCAAGGCGGTGATCTTCGTCGCCACCGAAGACGGCATCCTCTACAACATGGGCCTGGCCCGTCCCGACCTGGACCTGCGCCAGGCGCCGATCTACGCCGGCTGCCAGTGCAATTCCTGTCCGTACATGAAGATGAACACCATAGAGGCGGTCAAACGCGCTCAGCAGGGCCTGGGCCTGGAGATCGACTACCTGACGCCCACGCAGATGGACGCCGCCCGCGTGCCGATCGAGCGCATGCTGGAATTCAGCCAGCGCTACTACGCCTGACCCAGGCCAAGAAACCCGCCCGCCGCGGGTTTTTTTACGCCTCGCGCGCCGCTCGGACCCTATTCTCCGTCATCCTGGCGGCGCTACAATCATCCGATACCAACCGAAAGACAGTATGAAGTTTCTGCTCAGCAACGATGACGGTTATTCCGCGCCCGGCCTGGCCATGCTGGCCCAGACGCTGCAACGCTACGGCGACGTGGTGGTGGTAGCCCCGGAGCGCGACCGCAGCGGCGCCAGCAACTCGCTGACGCTGGATAGGCCGCTGACCGTGCGCAAGGCCGCCAACGGCTTTTACTACGTCAACGGCACGCCGACCGACTGCGTGCATCTGGCGGTGACCGGCCTGCTCGACTACCGGCCCGACATGGTGTTCAGCGGCATCAACAACGGCCCCAATATGGGAGACGACACCCTCTACTCCGGCACCGTCGCGGCCGCCACCGAAGGCTTCATGCTGGGGATCCCCTCGATCGCCGTCTCGCTGGCAGGCTACAGCGGGCGGCACTTCGCCACCGCCGGCAAAGTGGTGGAGCAACTGGTGGAGCGCTGCCTGGAGCAGCCTTTCGTCCAGCCGATGCTGCTGAACGTCAATGTCCCCGACTTGCCGGAAGAGGCGCTGGGTCCCTTGTGCGTCAGCCGTCTGGGACGCCGCCATGCCGCGCAGCCGGTAATCAAATCTCAGAATCCGCGCGGAGAAACGATATACTGGGTAGGACCGGTGGGAACCGTGCAGGATGCCGGCGCAGGCACCGATTTCGGCTGCATCGCGGCCGGGCAGGCATCCGTCACCCCGCTGATGCTGGATTTGACCGCCTATGGGCAATTGGACAGGATTTCTACATGGCTTCACCGCTGATACCGAACAGCCAGGCTTACGGCATGCTTTCCGAGCGCACCCGCCGGCGCATGACCGACCGCCTGCGCCAGCATGGCATCAGCGACGAAAGAGTACTCAAGGCCATGCACGAGGTGCCCCGCCACCTGTTCGTCGACCAGGCGCTGGCCACCCGCGCCTACGACGACGTGTCGCTGCCCATCGGCCATGGCCAGACCATCTCCCAGCCGCTGACTGTGGCCAGGATGACCGAACTGCTGCTGCAGGGGCGCCAACCGGGAAAGATCCTCGAAATTGGCACAGGCTGCGGCTACCAGACCGCGGTGCTGCTGAAAACCGGCGCCGAAGTGTATTCGATGGAACGACTGGGCGCGATTCTTGACCAAGCCAGACGCAATCTTCGCGCCGCCAAGCTGGTCCACGCCCGCCTGGTGCATGGCGATGGCAACGTCGGCCTGCCGGAAGCGGCTCCGTTCGACGGTATCATCATCACCGCCGCCGCCCGCGCCGTGCCGAACGCGCTGGTGGAACAGCTGGCGGAAGGCGGCCGGCTGGTGCTGCCGCTGGGCGAAACCGAGCAACATTTGTGGCTGCTGGAAAAAACCACGCAAGGCCTTCAGAAGGCCAAGCTGGACCCGGTAAAATTTGTTCCGCTGCTGAACGGGCGTAGTTGAAACTGCAAAAACGCAACACTATCGCTGTCAGACAATCAAGCAAAACTCTTATTCAACGTTTCAACAAAAAAAACATGCTAAAAATGCATTGCAGGTATGCGTATATATTAGTTGCCGCACTTGGTGCAGGATTGACCGGTTGCAGCAGCATGGCTCAGCAGGCAGCTCCGGTGGAAAACGCGGCGCCAGCCCCTATCGGCCAGGCCAAACCGGCCCCGACGGCGACCTCCGGCAATACCGTCGCCACCCCCTACCGGGACCAGGGCAGCCTGAACGTGCAGCCGGTAGCCAACGCGCCGGCCGCCGGCGGCGACGGCAGCTATGTGGTGAAGCCGGGCGACAATCTGTTCCGCATCTCGCTGAACCATGGCCTGAAGTACAAGGACGTGGCCGCCTGGAACAATCTGCCCGACACCGGCATCAAGGTGGGGCAGGTGCTGCGTCTGACGCCGCCCGGCGGCGCCGCGCAGAACGGCGCGGCCAAGGCGGCGCCGGTGGTCGCGGCGAGCGCCGCGGTCGAACACGCCGCGGCGGTGCCGGCAACGGGCAACGGAACGGTAAAGGCCTATCCCAAAGCCTTGAAGCTGCCGTACGGCAGCGAAGCGGTAAAAGACCTGGCGGCCCAGAGCGAGGGACGTCCTGGCAGCAAGAACAGCGCTCAGGCGTCTGGCCCTGCGGTTTCGCCGGCACCGGGGAAAAAGCCGGAAGCCAGCGCGGCGACTGTCGCTCCGGCTCCCGCCAAGGATGCCAGCGCGCCGGCCGCCAAGCAGGAAGAAGACGCTGTGGCATGGTCCTGGCCGACCGAGGGCAAGGTGGTGAAAGGCTACTCGGACAGCAACAAGGGCGTTGAAATCAGCGGGCGCATGGGTCAAGCGGTGCTCGCAGCAGGTGATGGCAAGGTGGTGTACAGCGGCGCCGGGCTGCGCGGTTACGGCAAGCTGATCATCATCAAACATAACAAGACCTTCCTGTCGGCATATGCGCATAACAGCCAGCTGCTGGTAAAGGAAGGACAGTCTGTCAAGAAAGGGCAGAAGATTGCCGAAATGGGCAATTCCGATGCCGACCAAGTCAAACTGCACTTCGAGATCCGCCGTTTTGGCAAGCCGGTGGACCCGATGCAGTATCTTGAACACAAGTCCTGAACGGGTAGGCACAGCCCCCGTCAGAACAAGACAGCGACGGGGGTAGAGAGATGAGCAACGAAATAGATATCCTGGACGAGAACGAGCTTCTGGACGAGGAAGGCGGCGAGGAAGCCGCCGCCGAAGCAGAAGCGGAAGAGGCCGCGGAAAGCACCGCGGTCTTTGAGGATGTTGTCGCCGACGTCACCCAGATCTATCTGAACGACATCGGCAACAACGCGCTGCTGACCCCGCAGGAGGAACTGGCGCTGGCGCGCAGGGTGGTTGCCGGCGAGTTCGAAGCCCGACAGAAGATGATCGAGCACAATCTGCGGCTGGTGGTCAACATCGCCAAGCACTACATCAACCGCGGGCTGGCGCTGCTCGACCTGATCGAGGAAGGCAATATCGGCCTGATGCACGCGCTGGAGAAGTTCGACCCCGAGCGCGGCTTCCGCTTCTCCACCTATGCCACTTGGTGGATACGCCAGAGCATAGAACGCGCGATCATGAACCAGTCGCGCACCATCCGCCTGCCGGTGCACGTGATCAAGGAACTCAACGTCTACCTGCGCGCCTCGCGCCATCTGGAAAGCCAGATCGGCCGCGAGCCCAGCATAGAGGAAATCGCCCACCTGGTCGGCAAGCCGGTGGAGGATGTGCGCAAGGTGATGAACCTGAACGAGCGCATGGCCTCGCTGGACGCCCCGCTGGACATCGACCCGATGCTGTCCATCGGCGAATCCATCCCCGACGAACAGCATGAAGAGCCGGAACTGCAGCTGCACAACAACCAGCTGGAAATGTTCGTCCACGACTGGCTGAGCCAGCTCAACGAGAAACAGCGGCTGGTGATAGAGCGGCGCTACGGCCTCAACGGCTACGAGATCTGCACGCTGGAGGAGCTGGCGGCATCGCTCAGCCTGACCCGCGAACGGGTCAGGCAGATTCAGATCGAAGGCCTGGAGCAACTGCGCCGCATCCTGCGCCGCAAGGGCATCTCGCGCGATTTCCTGCTCTGAGCCGAACCGGCGCGCAGTACCCCAGCCCGGCTCAGCCGGGCTTTGTCATTTCCAGCGCCTCGCCTGCCGCAACCAGCGCCGCTCCCTCCCGGCATCCGCCACCTGCCGCCGGTAGCGCAATTCGATGTATTCATTGACCAGTCGCTTCAAACGGCGATAATCGTCGCGCGGTAAACCCCTGGCAGCCTTCAGCAACTCCAGCGGCCCCAGTGCAGGACCCGCCGCGATGCTGCGCTTCGCCAAACCCTGCCGTATCAGCTCCCAGCCAGCGGCCATCGGCGCTTGCGCCGGTCGGCGGCGCCACCACAGCATCAACGGCAACACCGCCAGCAGCATGCCGATCAACAAGCCCCGCACCACGCTGCCGCCATCCACTCTAGTCCCCAGGCCCAGCCGCTGGAACACCCCCTGCTGCCGGCTGGCGTCATAGCCGACCACCCACTGCTGCCAGGCGAAATTGGCGGCCGTCCACTGCTGGCGCCAACGCCGCAGCCACTGCGGCGGCAGCACTCCCGCCGCTCCGCCATCGCTGCGCAAGGCCGGCAGCGCCTGCTCCGCAGCCTGTTCCAGCCGGCCAGGCGCCACCGCTGCGGTCGGGTCCACCCGCAGCCATTGCCTCGGGCCGGACAGCCATATCTCCACCCAAGCATGGGCATCGGACGAGCGCACTTGCCAGAAACGGCCTATCGGGTTGTATTCTCCGCCCTGATATCCCACCACCACCCGGGCTGGAATCCCGGCCGCGCGCGCCAGGAACGCGAAGGCGGAGGCGTAGTGTTCGCAGAAGCCCTGCCGGCTGTCGAACAGGAACTGGTCGACAGCCTGCTGGCCAAGCAAGGGCGGTTTCAGGGTATAGCTGAAACCGCCCAGCCGCAGATATTGCAGCGCCTCGCCGGCAAAAGCCTGCTCGCTGCCGGCCTGGCGCGCCAACCTGGCCGCCAAGGCCCGGCTGCGGGGATTGCCGGGCGGCAGCCGCCGGTAGAAAGCCTGCCCGGCGGCCGACAGCGGCGACGGATAACGGCCGCCCAGCCGGCTGGCCAGCGCATAGCGGGCCAATTCGTCCTGCTTCTCGTCCTGGCGCAGCAAGCCTCCCGCCTCCAGGTGGCTGCCCTGGGCCGCCCGCTGCGGCAGGTCCAACGCTGGCAACCGGCCCTTGTCCGGCTTCAGCGTCATACTGTAGGCAACCTGCCTGCCTTCGGCTTGCTGCAAGGGTTCGCCGCGCTGGCCGCCGACATTGATCCAGCGCTGCCCGTCGAAGTCGTCCAGCAACATCACCCGCCAGTACAGCTGGTCCTGGGCCGGCGGCGCGCCGGTGAACGCCACGGAAAATGCCGGCTCGCGATTGAGTATCAGCTGGCTGATGCTGCCCGGCGCCATATCCTCGCCCAGACCGCTGGCGGCGGCGCGCTCCTGGCCCGGCATGCTCCACAGCGGCTCCGGCAGCCGGGGCATCACCACGAACAGCACCAGCATCATCGGCAGGGACAGCAACAGCGCCTGCGCGGCGCTGCGCCAGCTGCCGCGCGGCAAGGCCCCCGCCAGCACCGCCGTGGCCCAGGTCAGCAGCAGCAGGCTAGCCACCAGCCAGGCGGCCATCAGCGGCGACTGGTCGAACAGCAGCGGCATAGCCGCCAGGAAGAAACCCAACGCCAGCAACACCCGCCAGTCGCGCAGACTGGCGGTTTCAAACGCCTTGAAGGCGATCAGCAGCACCAGCAGCGCCACCCCTCCCTCCCTCCCCACCAGGGTCTGCAGGCTGAGCCAGAGCATGGCGATGGCGGCCAGCAGCGTCGGCAGCAGCAGCCAGCGCGATGGCAGGCGGCCGCCGCCATGCTCCAGCCGCGCCCTGCCGGCCAGCGCCGCGACAAACAGAGCCAGCAGCCACCATGGCAGATACCAGGCCAGGGGCAGCGCGGTCCAGCCCAGCGCCAGCAGCACCGGCCAGCTGCGTCCCCGCTCGGCGTCCGGCGTCATGGCCGCCCCCCGAACAAGGCCAGCGCGCTCAGCGCCTGTTCGCGCTGGCGTGGCTGCGGGCCGATCTCGTCGTCCGGCAGGCTCAGCCGGTAGCGCTGCTGGCGGCGCTCGCACTGCTCCACCCGCCAGGCCATCCGCGACAGGCGCCGCTCGGCATCCGCCTCGGCGCCGTAGTCGCTCCAGCGGATCAGCGTCAAGTCGCCGCCGCTCTCGCTGGCGAAGCGCTTGCTGGTCAGCACATCGCGCCGGGCCAACACTTTCCAGGCGATCTGGCGCGGCGTGTCGCCATGGCGGTATGCGTCCAGATGGGAAAAATCGTCGCCGCCGGGCCGGCTTCGGCCGCCGCTGCCGCCATCGCCCTCGCTGCCCCCGCGCGCGGCATCCGGCAACAAGGCCGGATACACCAGCAACCGGGATTGCAAGCGCAATACCGCCCAGGCGCGGATCAGGCCGAACGGCGCTTCGCTCGCCACCACGCAGGCAGGCAGCGCCAGCCAGCCGCGGCCGCTGGTCGGCAGCGTCAGCTCGACGCTGCCGCTGCCCTGCCCCGCCAGGCCGCACGGCAAGCGCCGGTCATCCCCCTGCAAATGCACCTGCAGCTGCCGCTGCAATGCGGACGGATTCTCCAGCACCAGGCGAAAGCAGGCCGGATCGCCGGCAAACACCGCCGCGCCCGGCTCCGCCCGCAGCCGCAACCCGGACAGCTGGCGATAAGCCATCAGCACCGCCACCAGCACCAGGCTGACGATCCAGAACGCCAGCGCGTATGCCAGGCTCACCTGGTAATTGAGCGCGCCCACCCATACCGCCAGCCCCACCGCCAGCAGCAGCAGACCGAAGCGGGTGGGCAGCAGATAGATGCGGCGCTGGGACAGTTCGCAGCGTTCTTCCAGCGGCAGCCGCGCCAGCAGCCAGCGCTGCAGCCGTTCACGGAATCGCGACATGCGAGAGCAAGCGCCCCAGTTCCTGCTCGGCATCGCTGCCGGCCACCGCCTGCAGCCGGTGCGCCGCCACCGGCAGGAAGATGGCCTTGATGTCCTCCGGCAGCAGGTGGTCGCGCCCCGCCAGCAAGGCCCAGCCGCGCGCCGCCGCCACCAGCGCCTGGCCTGCGCGCGGGCTGAGCCCTGTGGCGAACAGGCCGGACTGGCGCGTGGCCTCCAGCAAGGCCAGCAGGTAGTCGGCCAGCGCCGGGCTCACCACCACCGCCGCCGCCTTCTGCTGCAGCGCCAGCAATTCGTCCGGCGTCATCACCGCCTTGAAACGCTCCAGCAGACTGCGGCGGTCCTCGCCCATCAGCAGCGCGCGCTCGGCCTCGCGCGGTGGATAACCCAGAGAAATGCGCATCAGGAAACGGTCCAGCTGCGACTCCGGCAGCGGAAAGGTGCCCATCTGCTCGCCCGGATTCTGAGTGGCGATGACGAAGAACGGCGACGGCAGCGCATGGGTGTCGCCGTCTATCGACACCTGCCTCTCCTCCATCGCCTCCAGCAGCGCCGACTGCACCTTGGGAGACGCGCGGTTGATCTCGTCGGCCAACAGCACCTGGGTGAATACCGGCCCGCGGTGCAGCTCGAAGCGCGCGCTGTCGCGCTGGTAGATGCTGACGCCCAGAATATCGGCCGGCAGCAGGTCACTGGTGAACTGCACCCGGCGGTAATCCAGCCCCAGCACCGTGGCCAGACCATGCGCCAACGTGGTCTTGCCCACGCCGGGCACATCCTCGATCAGCAGGTGGCCGCGGGCGATCAGGCAGGCGAAGGCCAGCCGCAGAGCCTGCGGCTTGCCCAGAATCAGCGTATTCAGTTGCCGGTAGGCAAGGGAGAGTGATTGCATTTGACCCCGGTTGCGCGCAGTATTTATCAAAAATAGATAATCGACATTCCATTGTAAGCACGCAGGGGGCTCTCGTGTTGACTTGGCTGAAAAACCGCTTGCAGCGCAATGGCTTGACCGCCTACATCACCCATGCCGATTGCCTGCAGCACAATATGGGGGTGGGCCACCCCGAGTGTCCGGAGCGGCTGAGCGCCATCCGCGACCAGCTGATGGCCTCGCAGATCTTCGACAGCCTGCAGGAGGTGGAGGCGCCGGAAGTCAGCTACGAACAACTGGCCCGCGTGCATCCGCCGCGCTATGTCGAATACCTGGAAGCCTGCGCGCCCAGCGTGGGCACGTTCCGCATGGACCCGGACACCGCGATGTCGCCCGGCACGCTGAAAGCCGCGCGCCGCGCCGCCGGCGCCGTGGTCAAGGCGGTGGAGCTGGTGGCCGAGGACAAGGCGCCCAACGCCTTCTGCGCCATCCGCCCGCCCGGCCACCATGCCGAAAGCGACAAGGCGATGGGCTTCTGCTTCTTCAATAATATCGCCGTCGGCATCACCCACGCGCTGGCGCATTACAAGTTCGAACGGGTCGCGGTGGTGGATTTCGACGTCCACCACGGCAACGGCACCGAGGAAATCCTGCGCGACGACCCGCGGGTGCTGATGGTGTCCATTTTCCAGCACCCGTTCTATCCCTATAGCGGCGATGTCCCGCTGGGGCCCAATATGCATCACGTGCCGATGCGGGCCGGCAGCGGCGGCCGCGAATTCCGTGAGGCGGTGGAAAACGTCTGGCTGCCGCTCTTGCACGAATTCCAGCCGCAAATGCTGTTCATCTCCGCCGGATTCGACGCCCACCGCGAGGACGACATGGGCTCGCTGGGCCTCACCGAAGCCGACTACGAATGGGTCACCCGCCATCTGCTGCAGATTGCCGACCAGTACTGCGCCGGCCGCGTGGTGTCGGTGCTGGAGGGCGGCTATGACCTGTCGGCGCTGGGCCGCAGCGTCGCCGCCCACATCCGCGTGCTGTCGGATGGCTGATTCAATTTTTGACGATCAAGGAACGCAATGAAGAACTGGCTGCAAAACAACCGCGGCTTCCTGGTTTTCCTGCTGGTTTTCGGCCTGTTCCGCACCGCCGTCGCCGACTGGAACACCATTCCTTCGGGATCGATGCGTCCCACCGTGCTGGAGGGCGACGTGGTGCTGGTCAACCGGCTGGCCTACGACCTGAAGCTGCCGCTGACCAACGTTATTTTGCAGCGCACCGGCGAACCGCAACGCGGCGACATCGTCACTTTCTCGTCGCCCAAGGACCGCACCCGCCTGATCAAACGGCTGGTGGCGCTGCCCGGCGACATCGTGGAAATGCGCAACGAGGAACTGCGGATCAACGGCCAGGCCGCGCATTACCAGCCCTTGCAGCAGCGGATGGAAAACGTCGCCGCCCATACCGTCCTGCCGGCGCTACGCTCCCGAGAGAGCGGCGTACTGCCACCGCACCGCGTGCAATGGCCGGCCGGAGTCGACGCCCGCAGCAGCTTCGGCCCGCTCAAGGTGCCAGCCGGGCAGTACCTGATGCTGGGCGACAACCGCGACGACAGCGCCGACTCGCGCTACTTCGGCACGGTGCCGCGCAATCTGCTGATAGGCCGGGCGATGGGCGTGATCGCCTCCGCCGACATCACCGGCAACGGGATGCCGCGCTCGAGCCGCTTCGCCAGCGACTTCCACTAAACCATCCATTCACAAACAAAAAGCCGTCCCCAGAGGGACGGCTTTTGCTTGGCTGGCGCTCAGGCGTCAGCTGGCGTCGGTCTTGCCGCCTATCTTGTCTTCCTGCCCGGTCATCAGCTTGATCAGGTTGGACTTGTGCCGATGTATGACTAGGATCGCGATGATGATGCAGGTGCCGAAAAACACGCTCTTGGGGCCGACGATGAAATAGGCGTACACCGGCACCAGCACGCAGGCGACCAAAGCCGACAGCGACGAGATCTTCACCACGAAGGCCATGAACAGCCAGGTGGCCAATGCAGCCAGCGCCAGCCAGACATTGATGCCCAGCAGAATGCCTACCGCGGTAGCCACGCCCTTGCCGCCCTTGAAGCCGAAGAACACCGGCCACATGTGGCCGAACAGCACCGCCAGCGCGCACATGGCGATGCCCTGATCGCTCAGGCCGTAGCGCGGCCCCAGCCAGGATGCCAGCGCCACCGCCAGCCAGCCCTTGGCGCCGTCGCCAATCAGGGTCAGCACCGCGGCCAGCTTCTTGCCGCTGCGCAGCACATTGGTGGCACCGGGGTTGCCCGAGCCGTAGCTGCGCGGGTCGGCCATGCCCATCGCCTTGCTGACGATCACGGCGAAAGACAGCGAGCCGATCAGGTAGGCCGCAATGACAAAAGCAAATGCTGTCGTGGTCATGGTCGAGGAGTATCCGTTAGATTAGAATAGGAGGCTTCGGATTTTACGGTATCGGGCGGCAAAGCCCAACCACCTGACAGACAGATGGACATCATATTCCTGCGCGAAGTGCGCGCCGACACCGTGATCGGCGTGTATGACTGGGAGCGCAAAGCCGCTCAGACCATTGAGATCGACCTGGAAATCGGCATTCCCAGCGACACGCCCTGCCATAGCGACAATATCGGCGACACCATCCACTACGGCGTGGTGGTGGAGCGGCTGCGCCAATCGCTGGAGGAACAGCACTTCCTGCTGCTGGAGGCGCTGGCGGAACATATCGCCAAAATGGTGCGCGAGGAGTTCGGCGCGCCATGGGTGCGGGTGGCGGTCACCAAGCTAGGCATCCTGCCGGGAGTCAAGCGGGTGGGGGTGCAGATCGAACGCGGCCACCGGCCGCATTGAGGCGGCGCGGCGGGGACATCAGTCGGTATTGAATTTCAGCCGCAAGCCGACATCCTTGTGGTTCATCTTGACCGACAAGTGGGTATGCTTGCCCAGATCCAGCGCCGGGGCCAAACGCATCGCATGGCTTTCCGGATCCTGCTCCAGGCGCAACGGCCCCAACTGCAAGCCCTTGGGCAGCAGCTCTTGCTGCTGCACCGAAGGATCGCGCGGCGAGGCGCACATCAGCGCCTGCGGCAGACAGCCAGCCCAAGCAACCTGGCACGCCAGGGCGATGGCGAGCGGCGATAGCGGACAGCGTCCCATGACCAGACTCCGCGCGTGGATACTCTAATCATGGACAAGGCCGCGCCGACTTCAAGCCTATCTTGAACCTTACTGGTTGCGCATGAAGTCGGCGGTGTTGTAGAACGCCTCCAGCAGTTTATGCTTCAGCCAGTCTTCCACCACCAGTTCGCCCACCGCTTGCCGCATGCACAACATCCACTGGTCGCGCGCCGCCTCGTCCACCGCAAACGGCATGTGGCGCATGCGCAAACGCGGGTGGCCAAAGGCTTCCATATACAACGACGGTCCACCCAGCCAGCCTGACAGGAACATGAACAGCTTTTGCCTGGATCCTGCCAGATCGGCCGGATGCATCGCCCGCAAAGGCGCAACCGCCGGCTCGCTGTCCATGATGTCGTAAAAACGGTCGCACAACCAACGCACCACCCCTTCGCCGCCCAGCAACTGGTACGGCGTCATTTCCTGCACTTCGCTCATTCGCACTCCATTGGCCGGTTTCATCTACCCGGCGCATCCTTCAGACAGGCGCCTGCCGCGACCCCCGTTCCAACCCGTTCCGCTTTGCGGCCGCTACCGCTATTACAAGCCTAAAAAGGCGAAATCCAGTTGCGGCCGCCTGCCGCTGACGATCTCGGCCAGCGCCCTGCCCGAGCCAGCCCCTTCGGTCCAGCCCAGCGTGCCATGGCCGGTGTTCAGATACAGCCGCCCAAGCGCGCTCTTGCCTATCAGCGGCACATTGCCCGGCGTGGCCGGCCGCAAGCCGCTCCAGAAGCGGGCGGAGTCCCAGTCGCAAGCATCGGGAAACAGAGCCCGGCCGCGCCGGATCAGCGCCTGGCAGCGCACCGGATTGAGGCTGGAGGAATAACCGGCCAGCTCAGCGGTGCCCGCGATGCGCAGCTGGTCGCCCAGCCGGCTGAACACCAGCTTGCAAGCCTCGTCGGTAATGCTGACCATAGGCGCGGCAATCAGGCTTTTCACCGGCACCGTCGCGGAATACCCCTTGGCCGGATAGATGGGAAGACGCAGCCCCAAAGGCGCCGTGAGCAACGGCGAGTGGCTGCCCAGCGCCAGCACGTAGGCATCGGCCGTCAGTTGCTGGTAGCTGCCGTCCGGCAGGGTCACCGATACCGCGCGCACCTCGCCGTCGGCCGTCTCCAACGCATTGATCCGGGTATTGTAGCGGAACTCCACCCCCAGCCCGGCAGCAGCCTCGGCCAAGCCACGGGTGAACAGGTGGACATCGCCGGATTCGTCGTCCGGGCACCAGCTGGCGCCCGCCAACTGCGGCAATACCGGCTCCAGCGCCGGCTCTAGCGCCAGCAGTTGCCCGGGAGACAATACCCGCTTGTCCACTCCCAGCGCCTGCAATTGCGCGGCGCTGCGCTCGGCGCGGCGCAATTGGCAGACATCGTAATGCAGGCTCAGGATGCCGCGCGACAGGCGGCGGTAGGAGATGCCGGTCTCGTCGCGCAGTTGCCGCATCGCGTCGCGGCTGTACAGCCCCAGCGCCACCATCTGCCGCATATTGGCAAGGTGGCGACCAGGCAGGCATTCGCGCAGGAAGCCGGCCACCCAGCGCCACTGCGCCGGCTCCAGCCGCGGCCGGAACAGCAGCGGAGCGTCGTCGCGCCACAGCCAGCGCAACACCTGCCACGGCGCGCGCGGATTTGCCCAAGGCTCCGACTGGCTGACCGACAGCTGGCCGCCATTGGCAAAACTGGTTTCCCGCGCCGCGCCGCAGGCGCGCTCCACCACCACCACCTCATGCCCCATCCTGGCCAGGAACCAGGCGGTGGACACGCCCACCACCCCGGCGCCGAGTACCGCCACTCGCATTTTGCCTCCATCCGACAAGACAACGGGCAAGACTGGCTTGCCCGTTCAAGACGTGATGTTAATGGCAATCGCCCGCCGCGGCGACTGTTTTGTCAGACAAACAGTCTATTTTTTGGCGTGTTCATAAACCGTCTTGCCACGCAGATGAAAGTAGTCCGAGGCGAAGTAGAAGTTTTCCGAATGGCCGACAAACAGCAGGCCGTCGGACTTGAGCAGCGGCGCGAAGCGCTTGAGCACTCCGAACTGGGTGTCACGGTCGAAATAGATCATCACGTTGCGGCAGAAGATGGCGTCGAATTGTTTCTTCACCGCCCAGTTGCTTTCCACCAGATTCAGCCGCTGGAAAGTGATCATATTGCGCAGCGCCGCCTTGGCCTGGTAACTGCCGTCCGCCAGCTTGTCGAAGTATTTGACCGCGTGGCCGGCCGGCAGCCTGGCGATCTTGTCGGCCGGATAGATGCCCTTGCGGCCGGTTTCCAGCACACTGGTGTCCAGATCGGTGGCGAACACGCTGATATTCGGCTTGGACATGCCGGGGAAAGCCTCCAGCGCGGTGATGGCCAGCGAGTAAGGCTCCTCGCCGGTGGAAGCCGCCGCGCACCAGATCGCCAACTCGCCGCTGGCCGCTGCCTTTTTCTTCAGATGCTCGGACAGGATGGGGAAATGGTGCTCTTCGCGGAAGAAGAAAGTCAGGTTGGTGGTCAGCGCGTTGACGAACTGCTCGAATTCGCGCTTGCCGCCGATGGACTCCAGGAAATCGACATAGGCGGCGAAACCCGGCAGCTTCAATTCGCGGATGCGGCGCACCAGCCGGCCGTAAACCATGTCCTTCTTGGACGGATTGAGGGCGATGCCCGCTTCTTTGTAAATCAGCTTGCGTATGCGTTCGAAGTCGGCGTCGCTGAAGGCGAACTCGCGGTTGAATTCAATCTTGGGCAATACCACCGGCGGCAGCTTGTTCATGTACGGGATTCCAGCAAAAAGGCCCGGGCAAGTGCCCGGGCCTGGTTCTTACCATGGTCCAGTATCACACCGAGAACGAAGAACCACAACCACAAGTGGTGGTGGCGTTCGGGTTGCGGATCACAAACTGCGAACCTTCCAGGCTTTCCTGATAGTCGATTTCGGCGCCGACCAGATACTGGTAGCTCATCGGATCCACTAGGAAAGTCACACCCTGGCGCTCGATGGCGGTGTCGTCCTCGTTGGCGATCTCATCGAAGGTGAAACCGTATTGGAAACCGGAACAGCCGCCGCCGGAGACGAAGACGCGCAGCTTCAGGTCGGGATTGCCCTCTTCCGCGATCAGATCCTGCACCTTGGTGCAGGCGCTGTCGGTGAAGTTGATCGGGCACGGCATTTCGGTAGCAGCTTCTGTCATGTGTAACCTCGCAATTCAATCAGGCCGGTATGCGGCCATTCACCCACTATTTTAGTCGGATATCGGGGCGGATGGCGAGCATTCAAGCCCCTGCGCGCCATCAAGGCAACAGCGGCACCACATCCAGCCCATCCTGCTCCGGCAGACCGAACATCAGGTTCATGTTCTGCACCGCCTGGCCGGCCGCGCCTTTGACCAGATTGTCTATCACCGACAATACCACCACAGTGTCGCCCCCCTGCGGCCGATGGACCGCGATGCGGCACAGATTGGCGCCACGCACCGAGCGCGTCTCCGGGTGACTGCCGGCCGGCAGCACATCGACAAAGGCTTCGCCGGCGTAGCGCCGCTCGAACAGCTGCTGCAGATCGATCTCCCTGGACAGGCGGCCGTACAGGGTAGCGTGAATGCCGCGTATCATCGGCGTCAGGTGCGGCACGAAGGTCAGCCCCACCGCGTTGCCCGTCGCCCGGGACAGGCCTTGGCGGATTTCCGGCAGATGGCGGTGGCCGGCCACGCCGTAAGCCTTGAAGGAATCGCCGGCCTCGGCCAGCAAAGCGCCGATTTCACCCTTGCGCCCCGCCCCGGACACGCCGGACTTGCAGTCGGCGATCAGGCTGGACGGATCAATCGCGCCGGCTTCCAGCAAGGGCAGGAAGCCCAGTTGCACCGCGGTCGGATAGCAGCCTGGATTGGCCACCAGCCGCGCGCGGCGTATGGCTTCGCGGTTGACTTCCGGCAAACCGTAGACCGCGTCGGCAATCAGTTGCGGAGCGGCATGCTTGACGCCGTACCATTGCTCCCATTCCTGCACATCCTGGATGCGGAAGTCGGCCGCCAGGTCTATCACCCGCACGCCGGCATCCAGAAGCGCGCTTGCCTCCTGCATCGCGATGCCGTTGGGCGTGGCGAAGAACACCACATCGCATTTCTGCAAACGGGCCTCGTCCGGCGTGGTGAACGCCAGATCGATGCGGCCGCGCAAGCTGGGAAACATGTCGTCGACGCGGATGCCCGCATCCTTGCGCGAGGTCACCGCCGTCACCCTGGCCTGCGGATGCTTGGCCAGCAAGCGCAGCAATTCCACACCGGTGTATCCGGTTCCTCCGACGATCCCAACCTTGATCATGGCCAGCCCTTTACATAAAAAAATGTCGCAAAGGCGACAGTTTAGGCAGCGTAGGCTGTGGCGGCAAGTGCACAGCGGCACAAAAAACAAAAAAACCGCCGGGCCGAAGCCAAGCGGTTTTTTGCGAAAACAGTATCCGGCGAATTAACGCTTGGAGAACTGCTTGGCGCGACGTGCTTTGCGCAGGCCAACCTTTTTACGCTCAACTTCACGAGCGTCGCGGGTCACGTAGCCTGCAGCCGACAGAGCCGGCTTCAGAACTGCGTCGAAGTCGATCAGGGCACGGGTGATGCCATGACGGATCGCGCCGGCTTGGCCGGTTTCGCCGCCGCCAACCACGTTTACTTTGATGTCAAAGGATTCGAGGTTTTCGGTCAGGACCAGCGGCTGGCGGATAACCATGCGACCGGTTTCACGGGCAAAATACTCGTCAACCGGCTTGCCGTTAACGATGATCTGGCCGGAACCCTTTTGCATGAACACGCGAGCAACGGAGCTCTTGCGACGGCCGGTGCCGTAGTAGTATTTACCGTTCATTGTTATGCCTTAAAATCAGATTTCCAGCACTTTGGGCTGTTGGGCGGAGTGCGGATGCTCGGAACCAGAGTACACCTTGAGCTTCTTGATCATGGCGTAACCCAGCGGACCCTTCGGCAGCATGCCTTTTACGGCCTTTTCCAGAACGCGCTCCGGGAACTGGTTTTGCAGTTCGGTGAAGTTGCGCTCGTAGATGCCGCCCGGGTAACCGGAGTGACGGTAGTACTTTTTGTCCAGAGCTTTGGTACCGGTAACACGCAGCTTCTCAACATTCACCACGACGATGAAATCGCCGGTGTCAACGTGAGGAGTGAATTCCGGCTTGTGTTTGCCACGCAGGCGGCGGGCGATTTCGGCAGCAAGGCGACCCAGCACCTTATCGGCGGCGTCGACCACGTACCATTCGCGCTTTACCTCATGCGGCTTGGCAGAAAAGGTCTTCATGGAACTCTTCCATCGTAATTCTTGAAAGTTACGGATTCTAGTGCAGTGGCTGGGTAGCTGTCAAACCCTTGTGACACAACAGATTTCCGCAAGGCGGCAAACGACGGAATCCGGGCGGAAAAACAGACAAAAAAAAGCGCAACGCTGAGACGTGTTGCGCCAAGTTCCACCTTAGAAGGAGGATGGAGGAGACAACACCAGGAACGCCACAGTGCGTAACGCCCTGATGCAATACCAATTATCGGTATCCCATCGGGATTAGGCAAGCACTTTTTGTGCAGTGCACGATAAATGCGGTGCGCCAATGACACACCATGTTGCGCAAAGCATGAACCGGCGCGACGGAACCCTCCCGCCGCGCCAGTTTTTCCGCAAAATCAGCGCCTTACAGCTTCACCGCCGCGTCCAGCGCCACTTCCATCATGTCGCGGAAGGAGGTCTGGCGCTCCTCGGCGCTGGTGGCCTCGCCGGTCGGAATAATGTCCGACACGGTCAGAATGCCCACCGCACGCGCGCCGTACTGGGCGGCCACGCTGTAGATGCCGGCCAGCTCCATTTCGATCACGTTGACCTGCATCCTGGCCAGCACCTCCAGCATGTTCGGCTGCACGCCGTAGAACAGGTCGGCGGAGAACACATTGCCGACGGTGATCTTCTTGCCCTGCTCGGCGGCGGTGTCCACCACCGTGCGCAGCAGGGTGTAATCGGCGATAGCGGCGTAATCGTGGTCGTGGAAGCGCATGCGGTTGACCTTGCTGTCGGTCGACGCGCCCATCGCGACGAACAGCTCGCGCAGCTTGATGTCGGGTGTCACCGCGCCGCAGGAGCCGATGCGGATGATGTTCTTGACGCCGTAGTCCTTGACCAGCTCGGTGGTGTAGATGCTGGCGGACGGAATGCCCATGCCATGCGCCATCACAGACAGTCGCTTGCCCTTGTAGCTGCCGGTGTAGCCGAAGATGTTGCGCACGTTGGTGACCTGCTCGGCGCCCTCCAGGAAGGTTTCGGCGATCAGCTGCGCGCGCAGCGGGTCGCCCGGCATCAGTATGGTTTCGGCGAAGGCGCCATCCTTGGCGTTGATATGCGGGGTTGCCATTCAAGGTCTCCTCTAGAAATCGGTCTGGCCACGGTCCGCGGCGCGGACCGTGAAAATGGGAACGGGCCGCCTAAGCGGCCCGTCATTGCCTGGATCAGTCCAGGAAGGACGTGCCGTAATCCATCGCCGGCAGGCCCAGATGGCTGGCGACGCTCTGGCCGATATCGGCGAAGGTGGCGCGTTCGCCGATGGCGCCCGGCTTCACCCTCCTGCCGTAGCACAGCACCGGGATATGCTCGCGGGTGTGGTCGGAACCGGGCCAGGTGGGATCGCAGCCGTGATCGGCGGACAAGATCAGGATATCGTCGTCGCCAAGCGCCGCCATCACCTCGGGCAGGCGCGCGTCGAACTCCTCCAAAGCGGCGGCGTAGCCCGCGGTATTGCGGCGATGGCCGTAGCTGGAGTCGAAATCGACGAAGTTGGCCATGATGATGGCCGGCTTGTCCTGATGCTGATGCATGGCGGTCAGCGTGGCGTCCCACAATTGGTCGAAGCCGGTGGCCTTGTGCTTGTGGGTGATGCCGACATGAGCGTAGATGTCGGCGATCTTGCCTATCGACACCACGTCGCCGCCGGCGTCGGCCAGCTTCTTCAACACCGTAGGCGCCGGCGGCTCCACCGCCAGATCCTTGCGGTTGCCGGTACGGGCGAACTTGCCCGCGCCCTCGCCGACGAAGGGCCGGGCGATCACGCGGCCTATATTGTAAGGCTCCAGCAGCTCGCGGGTGATCTTGCACAGCTGGTACAGCCGTTCCAGCCCGAAGGTCTCTTCGTGGCAGGCGATCTGGAACACCGAATCGGCCGAGGTGTAGAAGATGGGCTTGCCGCTCTTCATATGCTCCTCGCCCAGACGGTCGAGTATCTCGGTGCCGGAGGCGTGGCAGTTGCCCAGATAGCCCGGTAGCCCGGCCTGCTCGACGATGGCGTCCAGCAGCTCCTGCGGGAAACTGTCGTCGTGGTCGCTGAAGTAGCCCCAGTCGAACAGCACCGGCACGCCGGCGATCTCCCAGTGGCCGGATGGGGTGTCCTTGCCGCTGGAAATCTCCCGCGCGTAACCGTAGGCCGCTTCCGGCGCCGCCGCGTCCATTCCTTCCGGGAAATAGCCCGACGACAGCCGGCAGGCGTGAGCCAGGCCCATCCGCGACAGGTTCGGCAGCTTGAGCGGGCCATTGCGGCCGATATCGGCGCGCCCTGCGGCCGCCTCCATCGCGATATGGCCCAACGTGTTGCTGCCGGTGTCCCCGAACTTGGGCGCGTCGGCCGCCGCGCCTATGCCCAGCGAGTCGAGGATTAATATGATTGCGCGTTTCATGCTGCCTCCCGGGCCTTATTCGCCACGGATGATCTGGTAAACCTGCGGCAGGGTCGCCGGCGCGATTTCATCGATGCGGATGGCGGCCTTGACCCGGCGCGCCGCGTCTTCGAAGCTCGCCTCGTCGGCGGCGTGGATCATCATCAGCGGGGTGTCCCTGGCGATATTCTGACCCAGTTCGACGAACTGCGACAGTCCCACTCGGAAATCCAGCACGTCGCTGGCCAGACGGCGGCCGCCGCCCAGCGCACACACCGCCATGCCGATGCCGCGGGTGTCCATCGCACCCACGAAGCCTGCCTTGTCGGCGTATACCGGGCGCACGATTGGCGCGGGCGCCAGATGGCGGTCGTAGTTTTCCATGAAATCCACCGGGCCGCCCAGCGCGGTCACCATGCGGCCGAAGATCTCGGCGGCGCGGCCGGAATCCAGCGCAGCCTGCAGCTTGGCGCGGGCGTCGGCGTCGTCCTGCGCCAGCTTGCCGCCGATCAGCATCTGGCTGCACAGCGCCATCGTCACCTCGTGCAGGCGCGGGTTGCGCTCGTCGCCCTTCAGGTAGCGCACCGCCTCGCGGGTTTCGATGCTGTTGCCGGCGGTGGAGGCCAACGGCTGGCTCATTTCGGTGATCAGCGCGGTGGTGGCCACGCCGGCGCCGTTGCCCACCTTGACGATGCGGCTGGCCAGCTCGATGGACTTCTCCATCGTCGGCATGAAGGCGCCGCTGCCGGCCTTGACGTCCATCACCAGCACATCCAGGCCGGCCGCCAGTTTCTTCGACAGGATGGAGGCGGTGATCAGCGCGATGGACTCGACCGTGGCGGTGACGTCGCGGGTGGCGTAGAAGCGGCGGTCGGCCGGCGCCAGGTCGGAAGTCTGGCCGATGATGGCCACGCCGATCTCTTTCACCACCTGGCGGAACCGCTCCGGCTCCGGAAACGGGTTGTAGCCCGGAACCGCCGACAGCTTGTCCAGCGTGCCGCCGGTGTGGCCCAGGCCGCGGCCGGAAATCATCGGCACGAAGCCGCCGCAGGCGGCCACCATCGGCCCCAGCATCAACGACACCACGTCGCCAACGCCGCCGGTGGAGTGTTTGTCCACGATGGGGCCGGGCAGGCCCAGGTCCTGCCACTGCATGCGGCGGCCGGAGTCGCGCATCGCCAGCGCCAGGTGGACGTTCTCGTCCAGCTCCATGCCGTTGAAGTAGATGGCCATCGCCAGCGCGGCGATCTGGCTGTCGGCGACGCTGTTGTCAGTGATGCCGGCGACGAACTGCTGGATGTCCTGCTGCGACAACATCAGGCCGTCGCGTTTTTTACGAATGATTTCTTGCGGCAAAAACATGGCAATTTCCCTGTCTGAATCCCCTCGCCGTCGCGGAAGCAAACGGCAATGGGCGATGCGGCCGGGAAATCGCCCGGCCAGAGTGCGGTCAGCCCGCGTATGAGGTGCGGATCAGTAGCCGCTGGTCTGCTTGACCACGCCGCCGGCGATCTCGATCTGCAGATTGGCCAGCAGGCTGGAGGCGCCGAAGCGGAAATGGCGGGCGCTGACCCAGCCATCGCCCAGCAGGCGCTCGGCCAGCGCCAGGTAGTTTGAGGCCTCGGCCGCGCTCTTCACCCCGCCGGCGGCCTTGAAGCCGCAGGCCCCGCCGGTTTCCTTGATCACCGTCAGCATGGTCTCGGCGGCCTCAAGCGTGGCGTTGACCGGCACCTTGCCGGTGGAGGTCTTGATGAAGTCGGCGCCGGCGCGGATGGAGATTTCGCTGGCCGCGCGGATCAGCGCCGCGTCCTTCAGTTCGCCGCTCTCGATGATGACTTTCAGCAGCTTGCCGCCACAGGCCTCCTTGCAGGCCCGCACCAGCTCGAAGCCGATGTCGCGGTTGCCAGCCATCAGCGCGCGATAGGGGAACACCACGTCCACCTCGTCGGCGCCGTAGGCGATGGCGGCGCGGGTCTCGGCCACCGCGATGGCGATGTCGTCATTGCCGTGCGGGAAGTTGGTGACGGTGGCCACCTGCACTTGCGGGCAGCCGGCTTCACGCAGCGTCTTCTTGGCGATGGGCACGAAGCGCGGGTAGACGCAGACGGCGGCGACGGTGCCGTCCGGGCTGTTGGCCTTGCGGCACAAGGCGATCACTTTTTCGTCGGTATCGTCGTCGTTGAGGGTGGTCAGGTCCATCAGCGACAGGGCGCGGCGTGCGGCTTCAATCAATGCAGACATGGTCTATCTTTCTCGAAATGCGGCCAATGGATAAAAACCGCCGCCGGCATGACAGCGGTTTGCCAAAGGCAATGACATGGATTATGAAAATTTCTTCACATGAAAGCAAATCGCAAACAAGCGGGACTTGCTTAAACGCAAACCACCCGGCATCGCCATCACGGCCCCGGAAAAGCCAAACCGGCCGAAACGCCCGACAGATGGGCATCGCAGCCGGCTTGGCGGCACAGAACGTCAAACCCGGCGCGCTTCCTGCACGCCGGACAGTTCCATCAGCCGCGACAGCACCCGGCTGATGTCCTGTACATTGCGCACCTCAACCGTCAGGCGCAGCTTGCTTCGCAAATCGCGCGACAAGGTGTTCACGCCTATCAGATTGAGCTTTTCGCGCGACAGGGTGTCGGACAAGTCGCGCAGCAGGCCCGGCCGGTCCTGCGAGATCACTTCGATGTCTATCGGGAACACACTGTTCTTCAGCTTGCCCCACTCCGCCGCGATCAAGCGCTCCGGCACTTCCTGCGACAGCTTCTTCAGCGTGATGCAGCTGCTGCGGTGGATGGAGATGCCGCGCCCCTTGGTGACGAAACCCATCACCTGGTCCGGCGGCGCCGGCTTGCAGCACTTGGCCAGCACCGTCATCAGATTGTCCACCCCCTCGATCAGCACGCCGCCCGTATCCGGCCCACCCTTGCTGGCCTTGACCAGGCTTTCCGGCAGCACCTCCACCGAGGGCGGCGGCGCGAAGCTGCTGATGGCGTTGGCCACCGCGCGGGTAGTCAGCTCGCCGTGGCCCAGCGCGCCGTACACCTCCTCCAACTTGTCGTAGCCCAGCTTTTCCGCCAGCTGCTGCAGGCTGGGCTGGATGTGCGGCCGGCGCGAAAGCTCGCGCTCGAACAGCGCCTTGCCGGTTTCGCGCACGGTGTCGGCGTTCTGCAGGCGGATGTACTGGCGGATGCGCGAGATGGCGCGATGGCTCTTCACCCAGCCGTCGTGCAGCCAGTTCACCGACGGCCCGCCTTCTTTCGCCGTCAGGATTTCCACCCGCTGGCCGTTTTGCAGCGGCGTCGACAAGGGCACGATCTGGCCCTCAACCTTGGCGCCGCGGCAGCGGTTGCCCAGGCCGGAATGGATGGCGTAGGCGAAGTCGATCGGCGTGGCGCCTTGCGGCAGCGCCAGTACCCGGCCCTGCGGCGTCAGCACGTAGATGGTGTCGGCGAACAGCTCGGTCTTGAACGCCTCGGCCAGTCCTTCGCGGTCGGACATCTCCTCGCGCCAGTCCAACAGCTGGCGCAGCCAGGAGATCTTTTCCTCGTAGGCGGCGTCGCCCTTGCCGCCTTCCTTGTAGCGCCAGTGCGCGGCCACGCCGAACTCGGCGTGCTCGTGCATCTCGAAAGTGCGGATCTGCACTTCCAGCGCCTTCTCTTCCGGGCCGATCACCGCGGTATGCAGGCTGCGGTAGTTGTTAGCCTTGGGATGGGAGATGTAGTCGTCGAACTCGCCGCGTATCGGCTGCCACATGCCGTGGATGATGCCCAGCGCGGTGTAGCAATCCGGCAGCTTGTCCACCAGGATGCGCACCGCGCGGATGTCGTAAAGCTCGGTGAAATCGAGCTTTTTCTTCTTCATCTTCTTCCAAATGGAATAGATGTGCTTGGGCCGGCCGGCCACCTCGGCCTTGACGCCGGCCTTCTTCAACTCTTCGCGCAGGATGTCCAGCACCCGCTCGATGTAGTCGATGCGCTCCAGCCGCCGCTCGTCCAGCAACTTGGCTATCTTCTTGTAGGTGTCCGGCTCGGTGTGTCTGAGACCCAGGTCCTCCAGCTCCCACTTGATCTGCCATACTCCCAGCCGGTTGGCCAGCGGCGCGAACAGCTCCAGCGTCTCGGTGCCGATGCGGCGGCGCAGCGCCTCGTCCGGCACCTGGGCCAGGTAGTGCATGGTCTGGGTGCGCCAGGCCAGCTTGATCAGCACCACCCGGATGTCGGCCACCATCGCCAGCAGCATCTTGCGCATGGTCTCGGCCTGGCGCGCGCAGTCTTCCGGCGTGGCCATCTTGTCGATGCGCGCCAGCTCGGTGATGCGGCGCACACCGCCGACGCCATCCACCAGCATCGCCACCGTGGGATTGAAGGCGTCGCTCAGCCACTGCTGCCAGTCCGGTTTGAGGTCCGGCACGGCGAACATCAAGGTGGCCACGATGGCGTCGGGCAGCAGATTGAGGTCGGCGACGACCGCCGCGGCGGCCACCGCGTGGGTGAACAAATCCTCGCCGGTGGCGGGGACGGTCTTGCCCGCGTACAGCTCCCGCGCGGCGTCGAAGGCGCGCGCCAGCAGCGCGCCATCCTCGGCGGGGAAGGCGGCGGACATATGTTCCAGCCAACGCGCCGGATCGGCGGCGTCGGCCAGAGTATCGGCAACGGTGCGGACTACGGAAACCATATCTGTCTATCTGGACGGACCTGCCGTCTTAACCATGGCTGGGCGGACGCATCCGTCCGGCCATCGGGTTTGCCACACGGGCAGGGTCTAGCCCGCCCTCGTCAATCGGCCGACGCCAGCCTCAGCAGCAAGCGCCTCACCGGCGCCGGCACGCCGGCATCGACAGCCTGATCAATCTGCAGCCACTGGCCGTCCGGCTCGGAGGCTCCCGCGGCCCGCAACGCGTCCAGCCTTGCCGGCTGGGGCGTGATGATCAGGCGAAAATGGGTGAATACATGCTCCAGCTCAGGCCAGGCCGGCAGCAGATCGCCTGCGCCCCGGCGCTGCAGCCAGTCTTCCGCCGCGAAGGTGGTGTCGAACTCCGGCAGCGACAGCAAACCGCCCCAGATCCCGGTGGGCGGCCTGCGCTGCAGCCACACCTTGTCGCCATGGCGCGCCAGCAGCATCACCGTCTGCCGCACCGGCTGAATCTTTTTCGGCCGTGGCACAGGCAATTCGCCGGTGCGCCCCTCGCGCGCCGCCACGCAGCCGTCCGCCATCGGACAGACGCCGCAGACCGGCTTACCGCGGCCGCACACGGTGGCGCCCAGGTCCATCAAGCCCTGCACATAGGGGCCAATGTCGCCGTCGCGCTCGGGCAGCAGGCCTTCGGCCAGCGTCCACATCCGCTTTTCCACCGCCTTGTCGCCGGGGAAGCCTTCCACGCCGAAGCAGCGCGCCAGCACCCGTTTGACATTGCCGTCTAGAATGGTTTCCCGGCGGCCGAAGGCAAAGGCGGAAATCGCAGCCGCGGTGGAGCGTCCGACGCCGGGCAGCCGCTCCAGCTGTTCGCGCTCGGGCGGGAAGCTGCCGCCGAACTCGGCCATCACCATCTGCGCCGCCTTGTGCAGATTGCGCGCCCTGCTGTAGTAGCCCAGGCCGCTCCATTGCGCCAGCACGTCGTCCACCGGCGCGGCGGCCAGGCTCGCCACATCGGGAAAGCGGGCCAAGAAGCGCGGGTAGTAATCCAGCACGCTCTTCACCTGAGTCTGCTGCAGCATGATCTCGGACAGCCATACCCGGTAAGGGTCGCTGACCTGCCAAGGCAAGTCGTGGCGGCCGTGCAGCCGCTGCCAGTCCACCAGGCGGGTGGCAAAATTGCTGTGCAGCATTGCAATCCATTATCCAATCGAACCGATCATGTTAGCGGAAAGCCCGAGCATCACCAAGCAGGCGGCGGCTAAATACGTTAAAATTAAAGGATTACTTACAAGTTTGATCATTTCGAGGTCGTTTCAATGTCCAGTTTCCGTTCCCGCCAGCGCGCCAACCAGCGCCGCGATTTAACCAGCCGTGAACGCTCGGCCAACTCGCCGGCTGGCGGAAACCAGAACCCGCCCTCCGCCGGCGACAAGCCGCCGCGTTTCGAAAAACGCCACGACGCCAGCAATCCGCGCGCGCCCTACTCCGGCCAGCGGCCGGGACCGGGCAAGCCCGACTGGAAGCAGCAGCCGCGCCAGGGCGAGCGCAGTTTCGACAAGCGCGGCCCGGACCAACGGCCGCCGCAAGAGGGCGGCTTCCAGGACAAGCGCTACGACCGCGACCGCGGTCCTTCCGGCCGCAAGCCGATGCCGGCGGATAACGGAGCCGAACGCGCGCCGGCCTTCCGCCGCGAAGACCCGTCGCAGGACAAGCGCTACAGCCGCGACCGCGGCCCATCCGGCCGCAAGCCGCTGCATACCGACGACGCGCCGCGACAGTTCAAGCCGCGCGCCGAAGGCGACAAGGCGCAGTGGCAGCGCCGCGACGACAACAGCCCGCGCCAATCTTTCGGCAAGCCCGAGGGCGAGCGCGACAGCCGTTTCCGCCGCGACGACAAGCCGCAATGGCAAAACCGCGACGACCGCGCGCCGCGCAACGACCGCCCCCAACGCGACGACAATGGTCCGCGCAAACCCTTCGGCAAGCCCGAAGGCGAGCGCGACAGCCGCTTCCGCCGCGACGACAAGCCGCAATGGCAAAACCGCGACGACAATGGTCCGCGCAAACCCTTCGGCAAGCCCGAAGGCGAGCGCGACAACCGCTTCCGCCGCGACGACAAGCCGCAATGGCAGCCGCGCGAGGACCGTCAGCTCGACGCCCGCGCCGAGCGCGCCCCGCGCGACGAAAACGCCCCGCGCAAGCTGTTCGGCAAGGCCGAGGGCAGCAGCGACACCCGCCCGCCGCGCGAAGACAAGCCGCAATGGCAGCCGCGCGAAGACCGCCATGAGCGCGCGCCGCGCAATGAAAACGTCCCGCGCCAGTCCTACGCCGACCGCGACAACCGTTTCCGCCGCGACGACAAACCGCAATGGCAGCCGCGCGAGGACCGTCAGCACGACGCCCGCGCCGAGCGCGCGCCGCGCGACGAGAACGCGCCGCGCAAGCCGCTGTTCAGCAAACCATCCGCCGAACGCGACAGTGTCGAGCGCGACAACCGCTTCCGCCGCGAGGACCATCACGACGAGCGCCCGCGCCAGCACCCGTCGCAAGGCCTGCAACCGTTCGGCGACAGCCACCGCGTAGACAGTCCGGAGCGCCGTCAGCAGTTTGACCAGCGCCGCCACGACAAGCCGCAATGGCAGACCACCGGCAACAAGCCGGAAATCACCGTCACCGGCCGGCTGGACAGCAAGCTGGCGCTGTTCGCGCCCTGCCCGCGCGGCCTGGAGCAGCTGCTGGCCGACGAACTGCTGGCGCTGGGCGCAGGCGACATCGCGCCGGCCGACGGCGGCGTGGCCTTCGGCGGCGACGCGCGCCTGATGATGGCGGTCAACCTGCACTCGCGCACCGCCAGCCGCGTGCTGCTGCGCCTGGCGCACGGCCCCTATCACGCCGAGCAAGACATCTACCGCCTGGCGCTGAGCGTGGACTGGCCGCGCTGGTTCGACGTATCGCGCACCATCAAGCTGAAGGCCGACGGCATTGCTGCCCAGGTCAAGAGCCTGGATTACATCGCGCTGACGGTTAAGGACGCGATCTGCGACCGCTTCCGCCAGGCGCAGCTGGGCCGCCCCAATGTCGACACCCGCGCACCGGACGTGCGCGTCAACGTGTTCCTCACCGCCGACACCGCCACCGTTTACCTCGACACCAGCGGCGAGCCGCTGTTCAAGCGCGGCTGGCGCGAAGAGGCCGGCGAAGCGCCGCTGCGCGAAAACCTGGCCGCCGGCATCCTGATGCTGGCCGGATACGACGGCGACAAACCGCTGATCGACCCGATGTGCGGCAGCGGCACCTTCCTGGTGGAGGCTGCCGACATCGCGCTCAACCGCGCGCCGGGCCGCAACCGCCGCTTCGGCTTCGAAGCGCTGGCCAGTTTCGACCAGGTGGGCTGGGAGTCGCTGCAACTGGCCGCCCGCCAGGCGGAAAAAGCGCCGGCCGCGCTGGACATCCGCGGCTCCGACCGCGACAAGAAGATGATCGCCATCGCCCGCGCCAACCTGGAGCGCGCCGGCCTATCCGGCCTGGTGGAAGCCAAACCCGACGACATCCTGGACGTGCGTCCGGGGGCAGAGGCCGGCCTGATCGTCAGCAACCCGCCCTACGGCGTGCGCCTGGACGAACTGGACCAGCTGGCCGAGTGGTATCCGCTGCTGGGCGATTGGCTGAAGGCTCATTTCGCCGGCTGGACCGCCTGCCTATTCAGCGGCGACCTGCGCCTTGGCAAGCTGATCCATCTGTCGCCCAAGCGCCGTACCCCGCTGTACAACGGCTCGCTGGCCTGCCGCCTGTTCGTGATCAATATGGTGGAAGGCAGCGCCCGCAAGCAGAAGAACGACGACGCAGAAGCGGCCGGCGCCGAATTGCCCGGCGAAGAGCTGTAAGCGCCGCCCGCCTAGGCCCATGCCGCTCCGCCCTCAGGGCCGGGCGGCATTTTTCTTGGCCGCCGCTGGTTAAAGAAACCATAAAAACAGCTAATTTTCAGTCGCATCCGCGCTCGCGGCCACTCCAGCGGCATGAGATAATCACGGCCGAAACCACCTTCAAGCGCGCCGCCATGCAAACCTCTTTTCTATCCGCCACCATCCTGCTGATCCTGATCACCGATCCGCTGGGCAATATCCCGCTGTTCATCTCCGCGCTAAAGCAGGTGAAGCCCGAACGCCGCAAGCGGGTGGTCTATCGCGAATGCCTGATCGCCTTCCTGGTGCTGACCATCTTCATGCTGTTCGGGCGTAATTTCCTGGAATTGATGCACCTGACCGACGAATCGATGCGCATCGCCGGCGGCGTGATCCTGTTCCTGATCGCCATCAAGATGATCTTCCCCGGCGAAGGCAGCGTGTTCGGCGGCGACAAGCTGCACGGCGAACCCTTCATCGTCCCCATCGCCATTCCGCTGATCGCCGGACCGTCGGCGATGGCCACCGTGCTGCTGCTGTCCACCCGCGAGCCGGGCCGCATGCTGGAGTGGATGGGCGCGCTGACCATCTGCATGCTGGTCACCACCGTCACCTTCCTGTTTTCCAGCCGGCTGCAAAAACTGCTGGGCGAACAGGCGATCACCGCGCTGGAGCGGCTGATGGGCCTGGTGCTGACCGCCATCTCGGTGGAGATGCTGCTCAGCGGCTTCGCCTCCTATCTGAAGCAGCTGCACTGAGCCTATTCATAGCGGATACGCCGTCAGGGTTATCCCGGATAGGGATATCGACAATGCTCCCGGCTTGAGTCAGTTGTTAGCATCGGATGCAAATGGGCCAACAAGAGTCCGCATTCCATGCCATCAACGCCAGTCGGGACAACCATGCAAACCAAGACTCCGTTCTATTCGCGCCTCTACGTGCAGGTGCTGATCGCCATCGCGCTGGGCGTGCTGCTGGGCAGCTTCATGCCTGATTTCGCCGCCAAGATGAAACCGCTGGGCGACGCCTTCATCAAGCTGATCAAGATGCTGATCGCCCCCATCATCTTCACCACCGTGGTGGTGGGCATCGCCAAAATGGGCGATATGAAGGAAGTCGGCCGCGTCGGCGTCAAATCGCTGCTGTATTTCGAAGCGGTGACCACGCTGGCTCTGGTGATCGGCCTGGTGGTGGTCAACCTGCTGCAGCCCGGCGCCGGTCTCAACATCGACCCGCACACGCTGCACGCCAAGGACATCGCCAAGTACACCGCCGGCGCCAAGGACATGAACACGGTGGACTTCCTGCTGCACATCATTCCGGACAGCGTGGTGGGCGCGTTCGCCAGCGGCGAGATCCTGCAAGTGCTGACTTTCTCGGTACTGCTGGGCCTGGCGCTGACCAAGATGGGCGACAACGGCAAGAACATCGTCCACATCCTGGACGAGTTCTCGCACGCGCTATTCGGCGTGATCAATATGCTGATGAAGCTGGCGCCGATCGGCGCCTTCGGCGCGATGGCCTTCACCATAGGCAAGTACGGCATCGGCTCGCTGAAGCAGCTGGGCTTCCTGATGGCCTGCGTCTACCTGACCTGCTTGGCCTTCGTCTTCATCGTGCTCGGCGCCATCGCCCGCCTCTCCGGCTTCAGCCTGTGGCGCTTCCTGGTCTACATCAAGGAAGAAATCCTGCTGGTGCTGGGCACCTCGTCGTCGGAATCGGCGCTGCCCGGCATCATGAAGAAGCTGGAAAACCTGGGCTGCACCAAGCCGGTGGTCGGCATGGTGGTGCCCACCGGCTACTCGTTCAATCTGGACGGCACCTCCATTTATCTGACCATGGCGGCGATCTTCATCGCCCAGGCCACCAATGTGAACCTAAGCCTGGGAGAAGAGCTGGCCATCATCGGCGTGCTGCTGCTGACCTCCAAAGGCGCGGCGGCGGTGACCGGCGGCGGCTTCATCACCCTGGCGGCCACGCTGGCGACGCTGGGCGGCAAGCTGCCGGTGGAAGGCCTGGCGCTGCTGATCGGCATAGACCGCTTCATGTCGGAAGCGCGCGCCATCACCAACCTGATCGGCAACGGCGTGGCCACCGTGGTGATCGCCAAGTGGGAAAAGGCGCTGGACGTGCCGCGGATGCAGCAAGTGCTGAACGGCGAGACGCCGCCGGCAAGCGCCGCAGCCTCGCCCCCGATCCCGCTGCCCGAGCCGCTGCCCGAGCCGCTGCCGCAGACGCGCTGAAGCCACACCCGCCGCCAGGCGGTTTTTTTGTTGCATCTAGAAGCAATCGCTTGATTTTGCCTTGCTCTCGTCCACGATGAAAAATATGGAGGAGGCCTATATGAGCGATTTTTGGCTGCAATACGGCGACGAAATGTTGCCGGTCATCGGCGATTTTCCGCGAGTCGGCGACTATCTGCCCAGTTTCATGCTGGTGGACGATCATAAGCGCGACGTGGCGCTGGAGAGCTTCGCCAATGCGCCCAAGCTGATCCTGACCCTGCTGTCGGTGGACGAAGACGAACATGCCGGGCTGTTCCTGCTGCGCGAAACCCGGCGCTTCACCGAACGTTGGCCGCACCTGAAGCTGATCGTGATCACGGTGGACTCGCCATCGTCGCTGGCGCGGGCGCGCCAGGAACACGGCCTGCCGCAGGTGGCGCTGCTGTCCACGCTGCGCGGGCGCGACTTCCACAAGCGCTACGGCGTGCTGATTGCCGAATTCCCGCTCAGCGGCTACACCGCGCCGGCGCTGCTGCTGGCCGATGGCGACAATGTGGTCTACTACGCCGAACGCCTGATCAATACCCGCGACTTCTTCGATTTCGACACCGTCAACACGCTGCTGCAGGATGCCGAACAGAAAGCGCTGGAAGCGGAAAGGGAGGCCGAGGAAAGCCGGCTGATACTGGAGGCGGAGCGGGAGCGAGGAACCGAGCGGCTGATCGAGAAGGTCAAACAGATACAGCCCGCCCCGCCCGATGGCAGGGAGCCCAACTGATCCCGCGCCAGTCCAGGCAAAACAAAACCGCCCGTCGCCGGGCGGTTTTTCACTGATGGACCGACGGCCGACGAATCAGCTGTTCAGTTCCTTTGCCAGGTACAACCAGGTTTCCACCACGGTGTCGGGGTTGAGGGACACGGTTTCGATGCCCTCTTCCACCAGCCACTTGGCGAAGTCCGGATGGTCGGACGGGCCCTGGCCGCAGATGCCCACGTACTTGCCCAGCTTGCGGCAAGCCTGGATCGACATGTACAGCATCGCCTTGACCGCCTCGTTGCGCTCGTCGAAAGTGCTGGCGATCGGGCCGCCGGAGTCGCGGTCGACGCCCAGCGTCAGCTGGGTCATGTCGTTGGAGCCGATCGAGAAGCCGTCGAAGTGCTGCAGGAATTGCTCGGCCAACACCGCGTTGGCCGGCAACTCGCACATCATGATCAGGCGCAGGCCGTTGTCGCCGCGCTTGAGGCCGTTTTCCGCCAGGATTTCCACCACTTTCCCGGCTTCGGCCAGGGTGCGGACAAACGGGATCATCACTTCCACGTTGGTCAGGCCCATCACGTCGCGCACCTTCTTGATGGCGCGGCATTCAAGCTCGAAACAGTCGCGGAACGACTCGGCCACGTAGCGCGCCGCGCCGCGAAAGCCGATCATCGGGTTTTCCTCGTGCGGTTCGTACAACTGGCCGCCGATCAGGTTGGCGTACTCGTTGGACTTGAAGTCCGACATGCGCACGATGACCTTCTTCGGCCAGAACGCCGCGGCCAGCGTGGACACGCCTTCGGCGATCTTGTCGACGTAGAAGTCCACCGGGCTGGCGTAGCCGGCGATGCGGTCGGCGATCACCGCCTGCAGTTCCGGGGCCTGCTTGTCGAACTCCAGCAGCGCTTTGGGGTGGATGCCGATCTGGCGGTTGATGACGAATTCCATCCGCGCCAGACCGACGCCTTCGTTGGGCAACTGGGCGAAGTCGAACGCCAGTTCCGGGTTGCCGACGTTCATCATGATCTTTACCGGCGCCTTGGGCATCTTGTCCAGTTCCAGATCGATGATTTCCACATCCAGCAGGCCATCGTAGATGTTGCCGGTGTCGCCTTCGGCGCAGGACACCGTCACTTGCATGCCAGCCTTCAGCACGCGGGTGGCGTCGCCGCAACCGACCACGGCCGGGATGCCCAGCTCGCGCGCGATGATGGCGGCGTGGCAGGTGCGGCCGCCGCGGTTGGTGACGATGGCGGCGGCGCGCTTCATCACCGGCTCCCAGTCGGGATCGGTCATGTCGGTCACCAGCACGTCGCCCGGCTTGACCTGATCCATCTCCGACGCGTCGCGGATGGTGCGCACGGTGCCCTGGCCTATCTTCTGGCCGATGGCGCGGCCTTCGCACAGGATCTCGGACTTGCCGTTCAGACGGTAGCGGCGCAGCGTGTCCTTGCGGTCTTCCTGCGACTTAACCGTTTCCGGACGCGCCTGCAGGATGTACAGCTTGCCGTCCACGCCGTCGCGGCCCCACTCGATGTCCATCGGGCGGCCGTAGTGCTTCTCGATGATCAGCGCGTAGCGGGCCAGTTCGGCCACTTCGTCGTCGCTGATCGAGAACTGCTTGCGCAACTCCGGCGCCACATCCACGGTCTTGACCGAGCGGCCAGCCTGGGAGGCGTCGGTGAACTCCATCTTGATCAGCTTGGAGCCCATGGTCTTGCGCAGCACCGCCGGCCGTCCGGCCTGCAGCGTCGGCTTGTGCACATAGAACTCGTCCGGGTTCACCGCGCCTTGCACCACGGTTTCGCCCAGGCCGTAGGAAGCGGTGATGAACACCACGTCCTCGAAGCCGGATTCGGTGTCGATGGTGAACATCACGCCGGCGGCGCCGGTATCCGAGCGCACCATGCGCTGCACGCCGGCGGACAGGGCCACCACGTCGTGGGCGAAGCCTTTGTGCACGCGGTAGGAGATGGCGCGGTCGTTGTACAAAGAGGCGAAGACGTGCTTCATCGCGTCCTTGACGTTGTCAAGGCCGCGGATATTCAGGAAGGTTTCTTGCTGGCCTGCGAACGAGGCGTCGGGGAGGTCTTCGGCGGTGGCGGAAGAGCGGACGGCCACCGAAATGTCGGCGCCTCCGGCATCGGCCACCATCTGGTCCCAGGCCTCCTTGATGTCCGCGTCCAGCTTGGCAGGGAACGGGGTATCGATGATCCACTGGCGGATTTCCTTGCCGATGCGGGCAAGTTCGCTGACATCGTCGATATCCAGCTTGGCCAGCGCGGCGCTGATCTTGTCCGCCAGGCCGTTATGCTGAAGAAAATCGCGATAAGCCTGAGCGGTGGTGGCGAAGCCACCCGGTACCCGCACGCCGGAACCGGCCAGCTGACTGATCATTTCACCGAGAGAGGCGTTCTTGCCGCCTACCTCTTCCACGTCGGTCATGCGCAGCTTCTCGAACCAGATGACGTAGTTCTCTGCCATCACTTCACTTCCTGTGTTGGATTGGGACGATAGGGCCGCATTCTAGCCGAATTACGTGCCAATTGCGTAGCAACTTTTGCACTGCACAAGATTTTATGCGACAAGAAAATTGTTTAATCCAATACAATCAAATGGTTGATCCGCAAACCATCCGGCACTCAACTCAAATGTCATGTAGCGCGTTGATTACACGCGAAAAGCCGCGCATGTCCGCAGGTATCGTCAAGGCTTGCATCGGTATACACTTTGCCGCAACCAAATACACTTTGCCAAGGTGCATCATGTCCCATCGCCGCTCCGCCTTCTTCATCTCCGACCGCACCGGCATCACCGCCGAGTCGCTGGGCCACACGCTGCTGACCCAGTTCGACACCTTGGACTTCAAGCGCGATACCGTGCCCTTCGTCGATACCGTGGACAAGGCCAAGGCGCTGGCGCAGCGCATCAGCGACATCGCCGAGCGCGACCATCTGCGCCCGCTGGTGTTCACCAGCATAGTCAATCCGGAGGTGCGCGAGGCGCTGCGCTTGAACAATGTGGTGCTGATAGACTTCTTCGAAACCTTCATCGGCCAGCTGGAGGCCGAAATCGGCCAGAAGGCGTCGCTGTCGGTGGGCAAGGCCCACGGCATGGTCAACGAGGAAAAGTACGACCACCGCATGGAGGCGGTCAACTTCTCGCTGAACCACGACGACGGCGTCAAACTGAAGGATCTGGACGAGGCGGACGTGATTCTGGTGGGGGTGTCGCGCTCCGGCAAAACCCCTACCTGCCTGTACCTGGCGCTGCAGTACGGCATACGCGCCGCCAACTATCCGCTGACGCCGGAAGACTTGGGCAGCCCGACGCTGCCCAAGCTGCTGCTGCCGTTCAAGGACAAGATCTTCGGCCTCACCATCGACCCGGCCCGGCTGCACAATATTCGCTCGGAACGCCGGCCGGACTCCAAATACGCCAGCATGGACAACTGCCGGCGCGAGGTGAACGAAGCGGAATCGATGTTCCGCCACCACGGCGTGACCTTCATCAGCACCACCCACAAATCGATCGAAGAGATCGCCTCCACCATCATGCACAAAGCGGCGCTGGGACGTAAGTTCTGATCCCGGCCCGGTCAGCCCGGCAACCAGGTGGTCTGCGCCAACCAGCCGCGCGGCGGCGCTAACCGCCGCCGCGCTTCACCTTGAAACCGTGCTTGGCCAGCTCGGCCATCACGGTTTCCACATGGTCGCCCTGGATCTCCAGCACGCCGTCCTTGGCGGTGCCGCCGCTGCCGCAGCGCGTCCGCAGCTGCTTGCCCAGCTTAGCCAGCGCATCCGCAGCCAGCGGCAAGCCCCTGACCACCGTCACCTCCTTGCCGCCCCTGCCCTTGGTCTCGCGCGCCACCCGCGCGATGCCGTCTCCCGCCGGCTCGGCCTCCGCCGCGCAAACGCATTGCTGTTGCGGCTGGCGGCACTGCGGACACATGCGGCCATGCTCGGTGGAGTACACCAGCCCTCCGCCCTCGCTTCGTTTCGCTTTCATTCAGCTTCCATCCATTTCCAGTACGCAGGCGCCATGGTTGCGGCGAATCGGTGCGCGGACAAGCCCCGCAAGCCGGACATGCCATTCGCGCAAACAGGAATAAAACGCTATCCCTTTGTTTATTTGTAAATTTCCCGTCATTCCAGGAACAATAAAAACCAAACACTCTCAAAAATAAGGAGCCGTCATCCCAGCCGAAACCTAACGAGAGCAACGATGAACATCCCCGACTTCAACCAACCGCCCATCGCTGTCGCGCGCGTCTGGCCGCAACAGCTGGCCGGCGTGCAGGCGGGGCGGCAGCTCACATCGGAGCAGCAACACGAGTTCGCCGAGATGCTGTTCCGCACCGTGCTGCAGAATCCGCCGCACAGCGCGCCGCTGTTCGCCCTCGCCAATGCTCCGGCCAGCCTGCAAGCCAGCCATCCTTCCTCGCCGGCCCGGCAGCGCTCCGCCAACCGCGCCTATTCCTCCGAACGCCCCGCCGCCGGCTTCCTGCTGCAAGCCGAGGCTTGACGCCGTCCCGCGCCTCATGTTTTGATGAAGCCATGAAAACCGCATCCGCATTCGCAATCCAGCTCTGGTGGTGGCGCCTCTCTTAGGCGGCACCGGCGAAACGCGCACGCAAAAACCCGGAGGCTGCCGACAAGGCGCACCGGGTTTGTTTTTGACAGTCCCCTCCCCAGTTCCCCCTGTCGGCCTCCTCTCCCAACCCCAACGGAGACCGATATGAATCTAGACGCCATCAGCAGCAGCGACATCATCCTCACCGGCGACCGCACCACCGGCCAGCTGCATCTGGGCCACTATGTGGGTTCGCTGAAGAACCGCGTGATCCTGCAGGAGCGCTGCAAGCAATTCCTGCTGCTGGCCGACGCCCAGGCCCTGACCGACAATATGGGCAATTACCTCAAGGTGCGCGACAACGTGCTGCAAGTGGCGCTGGACTATCTGGCAGTGGGCATAGACCCGGCCAAAAGCACCATCTTCATCCAGAGCCTGGTGCCGGAACTGACCGAGCTGGCGTCCTACTACCTCAATCTGGTGACCGTGGCGCGTCTGGAGCGCAATCCCACCATCAAGGACGAGATCAAGCAGCGCGGCTACGAACGCGACATTCCGGCCGGCTTCCTCACCTACCCGGCCGCCCAGGCCGCCGACATCACCGCCTTCAAGGCCACCATCGTGCCGGTGGGCGACGACCAGATCCCGATGATAGAACAGACCAACGAGATCGTGCGCCGCTTCAACGCGAGCGTGGATCAGACCGTGCTGGTGGAAGCCCGCGCGGTGGTGCCGGAAGTCGGCGCGCGCCTGCCGGGCATAGACGGCAAGGCCAAGATGTCCAAATCGCTGGGCAACACCATCACCCTGTCCGCCAGCGCCGATGAAATCCGCCAGGCGGTGAAAATGATGTACACCGACCCCAATCACCTGCGGGTGGCCGATCCCGGCCAGGTGGAGGGCAATGTGGTGTTCAGCTATCTGGATGTGTTCCATCCGGACCAGGCGCTGGTGGCGGAGCTGAAAGCCCACTACCAGCGCGGCGGCTTGGGCGACACGGTGATCAAGCGGCATCTGGAAGAGTGCCTGCAAAGCCTGCTGGCGCCGATACGCGAGCGCCGCGAGCAATACGCGCGCGACCCGGCCGCGGTGCTGGAAATGCTGAAGACCGGCACCCGCCGCGCCCGCGACGTGGCGGCCGCCACGCTGGCCGAAGTGAAAACCGCGATGGGCCTGAACTACTACTAATTCAACACGGCGCAAAGGACGACGGCGCCGCCGCCGTCCTTGCCGCCATCCGATGGAAACGCCATGCCAATCCATGCCTCATCGCACCGCGGCACCTGGCTCGGGCTGCTGGCCGTCATCCTGTGGAGCGCCGTTCCGCCGCTGATCCGCCTGCTCAGCGAAAATTTCGGCCCGATAGGCGGCGCGGCGCTGATGTACAGCGTCAGCGCCGCGCTGCTGGCAGCCGTGCTGGGCTGGCCGCGCCTGCGCGACTTTCCGCCGCGCTACCTGCTGCTCGGCGGCGGACTATTCGCCTGTTACGAAATCGCGCTGGCTCTGGCGCTGGGCTTTGCCCAGAACCGGATGCAGGCGATAGAGCTGGGCATCGTCAACTATCTGTGGCCCTGCTTCACCGTGCTGATGGCCGTGGCGTTCAACGGCCAGCGCGCCGGGCCATTGCTGCTGCCCGGCCTCTGCCTGTCGCTGCTGGGCGTAGCCTGGATCATGAGCGGCGGCGCGCTGTCGCCGGCAGGCATTCTGCGCAACGCGCTGCAGAACCCGCTCAGCTATTCGCTGGCCCTCGCCGGCGCGCTGCTGTGGGCGGCTTACTGCACCTTCACCAAGCGGCTGTCGCAGGGCAAGAACGGCATTGCGCCCTTCTTCGCGCTGACCGCGCTGGCATTGTGGCTCCAATACGGCCTCAGCCGGGAAAGCCTCGCCATGCCGGCGCTGTCGTCCATCGCCATCCTGCTGCTGGCCGCCGTGGTGATGGCCGCTGGCTACGCGGCGTGGAATATCGCCATCGCCGAGGGCAATATGATGCTGCTGGTCGCCGCATCCTATTCCACTCCGGTGCTGTCCTCGGCGCTGGCCTCGGCCATCCTCAGCACCGCGCTGTCCTTCGCCTTCTGGCAGGGCGCGGCGATGGTCGCCGCCGGCTCGCTGCTGTGCTGGCGGTCCACCCGCCCCGCCCGCGCGGCCTAGCGCCGCCCAAGCCTCGCCATATTTAGGGAATCAACCTATGAACAGTATTTTCCGATGCCAGAACCTGGATGACGCCAGGGGACAAATAGACCGCATCGACCGCGCGCTGGCAACCCTGATCGCCGAGCGCGGCATCTATGTGCGCCAGGCCGCGCAGCACAAGAACGGCTGCCGGGAGGTGGAAGGCGGCAAGCGGACTGGTCAGGTGATGCGGCGGGTGGAACGGCTGGCCGGCGAACTGGGGGCCGATCCCGCGCTGACCGCCGCCGTCTACCGCGCCATGATCGGCCACTTCGTCGCCGACGAGTTGGACGCGCTTCACAACGGCGCAAGCGAACGGATTTGAGCCGGACGCCGGCATTCCATACAATCGGCGGAATGGGCCGCGCCGCGCTCGGGCGCAGTCGGTTCGCATCCCAATCTATCGCGGAAGAAAACCCGGATGAAAAAGACAATCCTGCTGCTCGCCTGCCTGTCCGCTCCGGCGCTGGCCGAAGAAGTGGGCGAAGTGTCCACCACCTTCAAACTGCTCAGCCCCAACGACAAGGTGGTGGTGGAGGCCTTCGACGATCCTTCGGTGCAGGGCGTGGCTTGCTATGTGTCGCGCGCCAAGACCGGAGGCTACAAGGGGGCGGTGGGCCTGGCCAAGGATCCGTCGCGCTTCTCCGTCGCCTGCCGCCAGGTGGGGCCGATCCGCTTTGGCCAGCCGCTGCCGCAGCAGGAACAGGTGTTCAAGGAGAGCGCGTCCTTCGTGTTCAAGCATGTGCGGGTGGTGCGCATAGTCGACGCCAAGCGCAATGTGCTGACCTACCTCACCTACTCCGACAAGCTAGTGGACGGCAGCCCGGACAACGCCATCAGCGCGGTGGCGGTGCTGGAACAGAAAATTCCGCTGAAAAAATAATCAACGCAAATCATTGATATCCATCATCTTTTTAAGATGATGGATATCATGCCATCGACAGTTTGGCCTGCCAGCCATCGAATCCCACCTCCACGCCAGGCGGACACTGCGCGCTCAAGGCATGGTATTCCAGCTTGTGGGTCATATGAATCAGCACCGTGCGGCGGGCGCCGATCTTCGCCGCCCAGTCGAAAGCCTGCCCCACTCCCAGATGCGATGGGTAAGGATCGTGGTTCAGGCAATCCAGGAACAGCAGCTCCAGCCCCTCCAGCAGCGGCAAGCTGTCGTCCGGAATATGCGACAGGTCGGTCAGCCAGGCCATATTGCCGATGCGCCAGCCCAGGCAGGGCCAACTGCCGTGCTGCAGCGGAACAGGCGTCAGGGTGACGCCCTGATGCTGGAAGGGTCCGCTGACGATTTCCGGCTGCAGCACCGGCTTGTCCCACATCTTGGACGGCGCCAGCAAGGCGTAGCCGAAGCGCTCGCGGATATTGGAAATGGTGAAGTCGTTGCCGTACAACGAGATCGGTCCCTGCCTGAGGTAGCAGAAGGCGCGCAGATCGTCGATGCCGTTCAGGTGGTCGGCGTGCGGATGGGTGTACAGCACCGCATCCAGCCGGGACAAGCCCTCGCGCAGCGCCTGCTGGCGCAGGTCCGGGCCGGTGTCTATCAGGAAACCCAGCTCGCCCGCCGTGACGTAGGCGCTGGCGCGAGTGCGCTGGTTGCGCGGCTCGTCCGACAAACAGGTGGCGCAGGCACAGCCTATCGCCGGCGTGCCGGAACTGGAACCGCAGCCCAGGATGGTGACTTCCAAAGTATTCACAACGCTCCTTGCATGATCATTGGCACAGGGGCGGTCGCACCGCCGGCGCCGGCGCCGCCACAACGCCGCCATCGCATTGCACCTGGGCACCCGGACCCACCTGGCAGCTGCCGCCAGGCTGGGCCGCGCATTGCGCGCTGCCGTCCGGAGCCAGCAGGCACATGCCCGGTCCGGCATAGAAAGCGCCCTTGGCGCGGATGGCGCCGCCGCCGGGATAGGGCGAGCAGAACAGATTGCCGAACTCGTCCACCACGCAGGCGCCGGCGCTGCAATAGGCGTTGCCGTGATGCAGCACCGCCTGGCCGCCCGGCTGCGCGCAGTAGCTGCGGCCGCCGAGAGTGACGCAGTTGGCGGCTGCGCTCAGCGATGCCGCCAGCAGGAACCATCCCGTCAGGCGCTGCCGCATGGCAGTCTCCTTATCAGATCAGCGCGCCGCCTTGGCGAACAGGCGGAAGAAGTTTTCCGTGGTGGCGGTCGCCACCTCCTCTACCGATATGCCGCGCAGCCGGGCGACACACTCGGCCACATGGCGGACATAGGCCGGCTCGTTCTGCTTGCCGCGGTGCGGCACCGGCGCCAGATACGGCGAATCGGTCTCGATCAGCATCCGCTCCAGCGGCACTTTCTGTGCCACTTCCTGCACCTGCTTGGCGTTCTTGAAGGTCACCACCCCGGAGAAGGAGATGTAGAAGCCCAACGCCAGCGCCGCTTCCGCCACCTCCCAGGTCTCGGTGAAGCAGTGCATCACGCCGCGGCACTCGTCGGCATGCTCTTCCCGCATGATGCGTATGGTGTCCTCGGCGGATTCGCGGGTGTGGATCACCAGCGGCAGGCTCACGCGGCGGGCGGCGCGGATGTGGGTGCGGAAGCGCTGGTGCTGCCACTCCAGATCGCCCTTGCACCAGTGGTAGTCCAGGCCGGTCTCGCCGATTCCCACCACCCGCGGATGGCCAGCCAGCTCCACCAGCTCGTCCTCGCTGTACTCCTCGGCTTCGGGATCGTCCGGGTGCACGCCCACCGTGGCGTAGAGGTTGGGATGGGCTTCGGCCAATCCCAGCACCTGGGGGTATTTGGGGCGGCTGACGCCTATCACCAGCGCGTGGCTCACCCGGCTCTCGCGCATATTGTCCAGCACTTCGGGCAACCGTGCGGCCAGGTCGGGGAAATTGATGTGGCAATGGGAATCGATAAGCATGATGGGGCTGCCGCAAAACTCTAAAGGGAACCCTGCAAGGATACCACGCCTACCGCGTTGGATTCGGCGGCGCGCCGCCTACATGGTATGGGTGGGCCGGCTGGAATTGAGCACGCCGCCCAGCAGCGCCTCGATCTTGTCCTTGGCCTGCTTGCCGGCCTCGCCGGAGACGAACTCCACGCCCACCCCCTGCACCCGGCTGTTGTTGGCGCCAGCCGGCGTGATCCACACCACCTTGGCCTGCACCGCGATGCGCTGCGGGTCTTCCATCAGGGTCAACAGCAGGAACACTTCCTCGCCCAACTGCATCTCCTTGTTGGTGGGGATAAAGATGCCGCCGTTGCGGGCAAAGGGCATATAGGCGGCGAACAGCGCGCTGCGCTCCTTGATGTGCAGCGACAGCACGCCGGGACGGTTGGGATTGTTCAGGTCCTGCCGGGTATTGGCGGCATCCATGTTCGGGCCCCTTCTCGCTCTCAGCCGGCCTTGCCGCCGGCGAAAATCTTCAGGTAATCCATCAATACCGCCTCAAGTTGCAGGCGGGTGTTCAGCGTGTGCTGGGAGAACGGCGCCAGCGCGGTCAGCGCCTGCTGGCAGGCCATCAGCTGCACGGTGTCGCAGCGCGTCGACAAGGCCGACAACGCGCGCTCCTGATCTGGATAATAGCGGACCCGGCCCGCCAGGCCCAGCAAGGCCAGATCATGCAGCCATTTCTGCAACCAGTTCAGCGGCTGCAGCAGCGACAGCTGCTTGTTCTTGTCCACCATCTCCGCCAGTTGCAGCATGCCGGCGAAGTTGGGCAGGCCCAGGCCCTTGACGAATTGCTGCCGCAGCACGGCCAGTTCGGGATCGTGGTCGAACAGCGGCACGCCGCCGTTATGGGCCAGTTCCAGTTCGGGATCGGCGATGCCCTGCTGCGTCAGCCAGGACAGCGCCGCCTGCGCGCTGGGGCGGTCCAGCGCAAACTGGCGGCAACGGCTGCGGATGGTGGGCAGCAGCCGCTGCGGCGCATGCGCCACCAGCAGGAACAGCACTGACTCCGGCGGCTCCTCCAGGATTTTCAACAAGGCGTTGGCGGCGGCCAGATTCAGGTTCTCCGCCGGCTCCACCAGGATCACCCGGCGGCCGGCGCGATGGGCGGACAGGTGGGCGAAATCGATCACGTCGCGCACCGCCTCTATCTTGATCTGCGGCAGCTTGCGCACCGCCTTGGCCTCCTTGCCCTCTTCCTCCTCGTCGGCGAACGGCGACAGCAGGCGGAAATCGGGGTGGGTGCCGCTGGCGAACCAGCGGCAGCCCTGACACTGGCCGCAAGGCTGATGGTCGGCCTGCGGCGACTCGCACAGCAGCGACTGCGCCAGGTGCCGGGCAAAGGCCAGCTTGCCGATGCCGGCGCTGCCGGTGAACAGCCAGGCGCCCGGCATCCGCTGGCGTTCGGCGTTCAGCCGCCGCCAGTCATCGTTCTGCCATGGATACAGCATCAGCCGCGCTCCAACAGGTTCTGCAGATGGATTGCGATGTCGGCCTGGATTTCGGCGATGCCGCGGCTGGAGTCCAGCATGGCGAAACGATGCGGCTCCGCCGCCGCGCGGGCCAGGTAGGCCTCGCGCACGCGCTGATGGAAATCGGCGGCCTCCTGCTCGAAACGGTCAAGCGTCCGGGTGCAGGACATGCGCTGCGCCGCCACGTCCAGCGGCAGGTCGAACAGCAGCGTCAGATCCGGCTGCAGCCCCTGCTGCACCCAATCCTCCAGCACGCGGATGCGCTCGAAGGGAATGCCGCGGCCGCCGCCCTGGAAGGCGTAGGTGGAGTCGGTGAAACGGTCGGACACCAGATAACGCCCGGCCGCCAGCGCCGGCGCGATCACGCCGTCGATGTGCTGCTGGCGCGCGGCGAACGCCAATAACGCCTCGGCGTTCAGCGACACCTGGCTGTCCACCGCCAGCAGCAGTTTGCGAATGTCCTCGCCCAGCGGCGTGCCACCCGGCTCGCGGGTGAACACCGCGTCCACGCCGCGGCTGGCCAGCCAGTCGCGAATGAAAGTCAGATGCGTGCTCTTGCCCGCGCCGTCTATCCCCTCCAGGGTGATGAAGCGGCCGCGTCGGGCTGGCTGCTCGGTCGGCATTACTGGCCTTTCTTCAAGATGTATTTGCGCACCGCCTGGTTGTGCTGCTCCAGGGTGCTGGAAAACTGCGAGCTGCCGTCGCCGCGGGCGACGAAATACAGCGCGTCGGAATCGTCCGGCTGGGCGGCGGCGTACAGCGCCGCCTTGCCCGGCAGCGCGATAGGTGTCGGCGTCAGGCCGGCGCGGGTATAGGTATTGTACGGCGTGTCGCGGCGCAGGTCGGCCTTGCCGATATTGCCGCGGTAGCGCTCGCCCATGCCGTAGATGACGGAGGGATCGGTCTGCAGCCGCATTCCCTTCTTCAGCCGGTTGACGAACACCGAGGCCACCATCGCGCGATCGGCATCGCTGGAGGTTTCCTTCTCGATCAGGCTGGCCATGGTCAGCAGCTCGTACGGCGTACTGTAGGGCAGATCGGCCTTGCGGGCCGCCCAGGCCGCGTTCAGCTGCTGCTGCATCACCTCGAACGCCTGGTGGTAGATGTCCAGATCGGACATGCCCGGCGTGAACAGATAGGTGCTGGGGAAGAACAACCCCTCCGGGCTGGCCCCCGGCATGCCCAGTCGCTGCATGAGCGCGGCGTCGCCCAGCTTCTGCGCATCGTGCCGCACGTCCGGGTTGCGGTCCAGCGCCTGGCGCAGCTGGCGGAAAGTCCAGCCTTCTATCGCGGTGAGGCTGGCCTCGTCGGGGTGGCCCTGCACCAGCCGCTGCAGCACATCCAGCATGTTCTGCGATCCCTGGAAGCGGTACAGCCCGGCCTTGATCTTGCGGTCGGAACCGGACAGCCGCGCCAAAGCCACCATCAGTTGGCGGTTGCGGATGGCGCCGTCCTGCTCCAGCGTATGGGCAATCTGCTTCATGGTGCGGTTGGGCCCCACCAGCAGCTTGTAGCCCGCATCGGGCAGCTTGACCGGCAGCAGCGCGGCCCAGCCCAGCCAGCCCGCCGCGCACAGCAGGATCAGCAACAGAAAGCCGGATAGTTTTTTCATTTGAATGCGTCGCAAAATCGGTGTCTTGGGCCGCTCCTGCGGCAAAGGCGGAATCATACCAGCAAGCCGGCCTGTACGACATGACAGGTCAGACTGTCCCTCCGTAGGATAGTTTGCCCCACATCAACAGTGATCTTCGCGCTTTTGCCTATTTTCATAGTGAAATCCGCCACTGCGGATCAACCACCGACACTACGGACGGCGATGAAACCTTTCTTCAACTTCGGCTGCGCGCTGGTCGCCTGGGGCGAGCTATGCCGGGTGGCGCGGACCCGCAATTATCCTGGCAGACTCGATCCGCTGCCGCCGCAGGCTTTTTGCCAGGGCCGCCACAACCACCAGTTCGTCTACGCCAGCTCGGCGCAATTGCTCAAACCCTACCAGGCGATACTGCTGGAGCCGCTGTGGCTGCTGGACCAGCGCCAGGACGGCCGCTGGCAACTGGTGGCCACCGCGCTGGGGAACAGCCTGAACCTGCGCCTGCAGGCCTTGTTGCGCGCCTGGATGTCGGCTATTCCCCAGGCCGAGGAAGCCGGCCCGCAAGTTGCCAGGCTGCGTCTGGCGCTGCGCAGCTTCCAGGGCGAAATCGGCAGCCTGCCGCCATCTCTGTCCGTCGCGCGCCAGACCGATGGCCAATCGCCATTGGTGCGCGGCATCTCCCCCTATTTGGAACAGATATCCAGCATCGTGCAACTGGAAGACGCGCGGGACGGCCGGCTGCTGGGAGGCGGCGTCAACCTGCAGGGTCCGCAAGCCGAACAGGGACGCAGCGGCCAGGGCTGGCAGGACCTGCTGGCCTGCAACTGGCAGCAAATCCTGCAATTCGGCCACCCTCCCCTCGCCGCTGGCTAGCATGGCGATTTTGGCCGCATAATGACGGCAAGATCATCTTTCCGGAGCCACCGCCATGCCGCGCCTGCGCCTTGCCCTGCTGTGCCTCTGCCTGTCCCCGCTGGCCCTCGCCGACACCGTGAATGTGGCGGTGGCCAGCAATTTCCAGCAAACGCTGGACAAGATAGCCGCGGCGTTCAAGGCCGCCACCGGCCATGAGGTCAAGGCCAGCGCCGGCGCCTCCGGCAAGCTGGCGTCGCAGATCCGCCAGGGCGCGCCCTTCGACGTGTTCCTGTCCGCCGACAACGAGCGCCCGACCGAACTGGCGCGCGCCGGCGTCGGCCTGCCATCCAGCCAGTTCACCTACGCCTATGGCCAGTTGGCGCTGTGGAGCAAGAAGCGCGGCGACGCCGGCGAGGCCGCGCTGCGCCAGGGCAACTTCAACAAGCTGGCGGTGGCCAATCCCGCCACCGCGCCCTACGGCCGCGCCGCGATGGAAACCCTGGCGGCGCTGAAGCTGGAGGCCGCCGTCCAAGCCAAGCTGTTGACCGGCGACAATATCGGCCAGACCATGCAGTTCGCCGAGGTCGGCGGCGCCGACTTCGCCTTCGTCGCCTATTCGCAACTGCTGGAACAAGGCATACGCGATCATTATTGGCTGGTGCCGGAAAAACTGCATCAGCCGATACGCCAGGACGCGCTGCTGATCAAGGCCGGCCCGGCCGCCAACGCGCTGATGGCCTTCCTCAAAGGGGAGCAGGCCCGCGCGCTGATGGCCCAGGCCGGCTACCGCTTCAAGCCGTGACGCCACAGGACTGGAGCGCCATCGCCCTCACCCTGAGGCTGGCGTGCATCAGCACCCTGCTGCTGCTGGCGCTGTGCATCCCCTGCGCCTGGTGGCTGGCGCGCAGCCGTTCGCGGCTGCGTCCGTTCTTGGAAGCCGGCGCCATGCTGCCGCTGGTGCTGCCGCCGACAGTGCTGGGTTTCTACCTGCTGCTGGCCTTTGGTCCCCACGGCCCGGTGGGCAGGCTGACCGCCTCCCTGGGCCTGCCCGGCCTGGCCTTCACCTTTCACGGCGTGGTCATCGCCTCGGTGCTGTACTCGCTGCCCTTCGTGCTGCAGCCGCTGTTGGCCAGCTTCCGCGCGGTGCGCCAGGAGGAGCTGGAAAGCGCCTGGCTGCTGGGAGCGGGCCGCTGGCAGCGGATGCGCCACGTGATCCTGCCGTCCTGCCGCAGCGGCGTACTTAGCGCCGCCTGCCTGGGCTTCGCCCATACCGTGGGGGAGTTCGGCGTGGTGCTGATGATAGGCGGCAATATCGACGGCGAAACCAGGGTAATTTCGATCGCGCTGTACAATCAGGTGGAACAGGCCAATTACGGCGCCGCACACCAGCTGGCGCTAATGCTGCTTCTGTTTTCGCTGGCGGCGCTGACCGCCGTCTACTGGCTGAACGCCAGGCAGAAAAAAGACGGATAAACTCTTTTCAACGGCCTGCCCCAGGCCACAACCCAGCCATGGAGACTACCCATCATGCGCAAATCGCTATTGCTCGCCCTGTTTGCCCTGTTCAGCGCCAATCTGGCACTGGCCGACGCCGCCTGCGACGCCAAGGCCGCCAACAAGAAACTGGCGGGCGCCGCCAAGCAGAGCTTCCTGAGGAAATGCGAGAAGGATACCGCCGCCGCCCAGGCCAGCTGTGACGCCAAGGCAGCCGACAAGAAGCTGGCGGGCGCCGCCAAGCAAAGCTTCGCCAAGAAGTGCGTGAAGGACGCGATGGCCAAGTAAGCCCGGCCTGCCGCCCGGATGCGCGAAACGGCATGGCGCCAGGCCCCATGCCGTTTTTGCCGTTTGATGCGGCGGCGCAAAAAATAAACAATCCAGACGCCGAAAAACGTCCAATCAACAATGACTTGGACGCAATAGTCTACACTTTAACAAGGTATGGCTTGTGAGTGTTGGTGATGAACTCCTTGTCTGGATACAGTTCAGTTCTCTCGTCTTTCGACAGTTTGCTGCCGAACTTGAGCAGTTTGTTGTCCAGCGGCCTGCTGCTGGGCTCAAGCGGCAGCGCCGGCAGCGCCAGCGCATCCGCCGCCACCGATCCTCTGCAGGTGGAGCTGTCCGGCCTGGGCCAATTGCTGTCCAACCTCAACACCTTCCAAAGCAGTCTGCAGCAGCTGTATGCGCCGTCCGTTCAGTTCAACAACGCCAGCGCCAGCAGCAGCAATCCGGCGGTGGCCAGCGTCAGCTCCTCCTACGGCGCGCAGAATGCCAACTACCTGCTCACGGTATCGCAACTGGCGCAGGCGCAAAGCGCCACCAGCAGCTTTTCGCTGGCGGACACCAGCTCCACCTCGGTGGGCACCGGCAGCCTGACCATCACCACCGGCAGCTACGCCTACACCAGTTCCACCTCGGCCAGCAGCTTCACCGCCAACGACACTCCGGTGACGGTCAGCATCACCAACGGCACCTTGTCCGGCATCGCCAGCGCCATCAATGGAGCCAATGCAGGCGTAGTGGCCAACGTGATCCAGAACGCGTCAGGCAGCTACCAGCTGCAGGTCAGCGCCGCCAGCACCGGCAGCAGCAACAACTTCCGCATCGCGGTGAGCGACAGCGACGGCAACAATACCGATCAGAACGGCCTGTCGCGTCTGGCTTTCGACCAGACCCTGGCGACGGGCAGCGGCCAGAACCTGGCGCAAACCCAGAGCGCGCTCAACGCCAGCTACACCATCAACGGTGCCTCCGGCGCCAGCAGCAGCAATCTGGGCATCCAGCTGGGTAACGGCGTGTCGGCCAATCTGCTGGCCACCGGCAGCAGTACCGTGGCGGTCAACGTGGACTTCGGCCAGCTCAACAGCAACGCGCAATCGTTGGCCAACGCCTTCAACACTGTGCAAAACAGCATCAACACCCTGCTGGGCAACGGCGCCGCGCTGCAGAACGATCCCATCGCCAACCAGTTGCCGCAGTTGCTGAACAAGGAAGTGCAAAACAGCTTCAGCAACGGCAGCTCGCTGCTTACCAGCCTCAGCCAGATCGGACTGAGCTACCAGAGCCCCAGCCAGTACGGCCTGGGCGGCACGCTGAGCTTGAACACCAGCTCGCTGCAGACCGCCTACAACAGCGACTCCAACGGCACCGCCAACCTGTTGTACACGGTGGAGCAGTCGCTGAACTCGCTGGCCGACAGCTACGCCTCCTATGGCAACGGCACCATCGCCCAGGAAATGACCGCCTTGCAGAACCAGGAGTTTTCCAGCCAATTGAGTTCGCAATCGGTGCCTTTCAACGACACCTTCCCCTACAACCTGCAGAACCTGCTCAGCTACCCGTCCGGCAACTCCGCCTTGTCCGCGCAGCAGATCAGCGGCCTGGCGATGTACGCGCTGGTGTACTCGCTGGGCGCGCCCTATGCGCTGGACTCGCTGCTGGTCGGCCAAGGCCTCGGCCTGTCCTCCTCCGGCACCTTCTCCGCCACCGCCTGACCCCCGTCTTTGACCCAGCTTGCGCTTTGTGGGTAAAATTCATCGGATGATTGGATGTTTAGGAGTCTCCGCATGAATCGCGCCGCCAAACGCTCGCTGGTGGACATCGCGCTGGACAGCCTGGGCCGGCAACTGGCCGACGGCCGCTGGCCGGTGGGCAGCCGCATTCCCACCGAGCCCGAACTGGCCGAGCAACTGGGCATCAGCCGCAACACCGTGCGCGAAGCCATCCGCGTGCTGCTCTACGCCGGCCTGCTGGAAGTGCGCCAGGGCGATGGCACCTATGTGCGCGCCATCGTCAATCCCGGCGAGGCGATGCGCGCCATCAGCCGCGCCAGCCTGCGCGAACACCTGGAAGTGCGCTGCCTGCTGGAGGAAAGCGCGGCGCGTCTGGCCGCCCAGCGCGCCGGCGCGGACGACCTGCTCCGCATCGCGGCGACGCTGGACACGCTGGCCCGCCAGGACGATGACACCCCGGAGAGCTACGCCGAGCGCGACATCGCCTTCCATCTGGCGATCGCCGACGCCAGCGGCAACCAGGCTCTGGCCGGCCTGTACCGCTATTTTTCCCGCGCCGTGCGACAAAGCGTGCAGGACTCCATCCGCGACGAAGCGCTGCCCGACCCCGACTTCGCCGCCCACGCCGCCATCTTCGACGCCATCCGCCGGCAACAGCCCGACGCTGCCGGAAATGCCGCCGCCGCCATCACCCGCCCGCTCTTGGCCACCCTGGACCAACTGCTGGCGGCGCAAAAATAAAAGGAAGCACCATGTTCGACCGCGATACTCAAAATCAACTGATCGCCGATGAGCTATTGATCGACGACGACGCCCCGCCGGCGACCCATCCGCCCGCCAGCCGCGGCCGCACCCTGCTGTTGTTGCTGGGACTGGTGCTGGTGGGCCTCAACCTGCGTCCGGCGCTGTCCAGCCTGGCTCCAGTGCTGGGCATGGTCAGCCAGGACACCGGACTCACCCCGGCGCTGGCCGGCCTGCTCACCACCTTGCCGGTGGCCTGCCTCGGCATCTTCGGCCCGCTGGCGCCGCACCTGGCGCGCCGCCTGGGCAGCGAGAAGACCATCGCCGTAGTGCTGGTGGCGCTGGCCGCCGGCATCCTGCTGCGCACTCAGCTGGGCCTGTTCGGCCTGTTCGCCGGCTCGGCGCTGGCCGGCGCCGGCATCGGCGTGATCGGCGTGCTGCTGCCCGGTATCGTCAAGCGCGACTTCGCCAGCCGCGCCGGCCTGATGACCGGCGTCTACACCATGGCGCTGTGCCTGGGCGCGGCGCTGGCGGCCGGTTTCACCGTGCCGGTGGCGGAATACTTCCAGCACGACTGGCGCCCGGCGCTGGCGCTGTGGGCATTGCCGGCGCTGCTGGCCATTGCCGTGTGGTGGCCGCAGCTGAAAACCCGCCACGCCGCCGCCGCCGGCCATTGGCAGGTGCGCGGCCTGCTGCGTGATCCGCTGGCCTGGCAGGTGACGCTGTTCATGGGCTTGCAATCGTCGCTGGCCTACATCGTGTTCGGCTGGCTGCCGTCCATCCTGATAGACCGCGGCCTCACCGCCATGCAGGGCGGACTGATGCTGTCGCTGTCCACCATGGTACAGGTACCGGCATCCTTGCTGGTGCCGATGCTGGCGCACCGCTGTCGCAACCAGCAGCCGCCGATCGCCATCACGCTGTTCGCGGTGATCGCCGGCCTGCTGGGCATGCTGTACGCGCCGACCGACAGCCTGCTGCTGTGGGCGATGCTGCTGGGATTCGGCCAGGGCGGGCTGTTCAGCACCGCGTTGAGCCTGCTGGCGCACCGCTCGCCTGACCAGCACGTGGCCGCGCACCTGTCCGGCATGGCGCAGGGCATAGGCTATATGCTGGCCTCGCTCGGCCCCTTCGCCGTGGGCCTGATCCGCGGCCATAGCCATGCGGTCTGGCCGCTGGCCGTGCTGTTCTGCCTGATCTCCGCCGCCGCGTTCACGGTTGGCATGCTGGCCGGCCGCAAGCGGCTGGTGGCGGTGAAGGCGGTAGCCATCTAACTCCCCCCATCTGAATGGGAAAAGCCCGCTTGCCAGCGGGCTTTTCCCATTTCAGGCCGGGCCTGGCTATCTGGGTTTGGCCACGATGCCGTAACGCCGCCACAGTGCGGCCAGCTCCTCGCGCGCCAGCGGCACCTCGGTCCCGCCCAGGCGCAAGCCAGCGGGCAGGCCGTCCATCGTTCCGTCCCAGGCCGGCAACGCCTCGTCCAGCAGCGCCGGCAGGTCGCGGTCGTCCACCACCGCCAGCTCGCCGCCGATCTCCAACAGCAGCATGCCATCCGGCGTCAGCCAGGCGGTGCGCGGGGCCACGTCGTCGTCGTACGGCAGCGTGCTCCAGCCCATGGGCGTGCGCCTGGCCACCAGCGGCGCCGCGTCGAGCATCACGTAGACTTTCTGCGGCCCGTTCTGTACATAACAGCGGCCCTGCCCGTCGCGGCCATAGTTGCGGTTGAAGAAGTCCACCATCGCCTCGTGCTGCAGGCGCTCGTCCTTGATCCACCATTGGCCGCGCGCGTCCAGCCGCAGCCAGCCGAATACCGCCGGCACATTCGGCCATTTGGCCATTGCGGCCAATACCATTGCGTCCATCCTGCGTCTCCCGCGGGCCAAGCCCGCTCATTTCGTTTTTTTTCAGCCGCTCAAGCCACTGTGCGCAACACAGTCGACGGCGGAGTGCGCGTCACCTTGCCCACCAGCGGCCAGCCTGCCAGCGTCACCACCAACACGCCGCCGCCCATGCCCAGCGGCAGCAGCCACCAGTTGAGCAGCACCGGCAGCGAAAACAGCTTCACCGCCGCCAGCACGCCTATTCCCATCGCCCCCAGCGCCGCCAGCAGCCCGGACACCGCGCCCAGCCACACCAATTCGGCCAGCACCACGCTGCGCAACTGGCGGCGCGAAGCCCCCAGCGCCCGCATCAGGCCGATATCCGATAAACGCTCGTCGCGGGTGGCGGTCAGCGACGCCCACAGCACCAGCACGCCGGCGGCCAGCGCCAACAGGAACATCGCCTCGATGCCGCGCGTCAGTTTGTCCACCATCGCCCTCACCTCGGCCAGTATGCTGCCTACGTCTATCACCGTGATATTGGGGAAACGCTCCACCAACTGGCTGGCGAAGCCTTCGTCAGCCGCCTCCAGCCGGAAGCTGGTGATCCAGCTGGCCGGCTGCTGGCGGAACTGCCCCGGCGTGCCGATGACGAAGAAGTTCACCCGGAAGCTGTCCCACGGCACCTCGCGCAGGCTGCTCACTCTGGCGCGGTAAGTGGTGCCGGCCAGGTCGAACGCCAGCGTGTCGCCCAGACGGATGCCCAGCTTATCGGCCAGGCCGCGCTCCACCGAGAACTGCGGCTTCACCCGCTTCTCATCCGGCCACCATTTGCCGGACACCACCTGATTGCCGGGCGGCAGATCCTGGCGCCAGGACAGGTTGAACTCGCGCTCCGCCAGCCGCCGCGCCTGTTCGCTGTCGTAGGCGGCGGGCCGCACCGGCTGCTCGTTGATGGCGATCAGCCGCGCCCGCGCCATCGGCGACAGCTCCGGCTGCGGCCGCCCCGCCGCGGCGAAGGCGTCGCGCATGGCGTCCAACTGGCCGGGCTGGATATTGATCACGAACTTGTTGGGCGCGTCCGCCGGCACGCTGCGCTGCCAGGCGCCTATCAGATCGTCGCGCACCACGGTCAGCGTCAGCAGCGCCATCAGCCCCACCGACAGCGAAGCCACCTGCAGCACCGCCAGCCAGCGCCGGCGCGCCAGATTGGCGATGCCGAAACGCCAGCCCACCTTGCCGCCACGCGGCAGCCGCCGCAGCAGCATCACCATGCCCAGCGCCAGCAGGCCGGATACGCCAAGGAAACCCAGCATCGCCGCCAGCAACCAACCGGCCAGCGCGAACTCTCCTACCTGCCACGAGGCCAAAGCCAGCAGCGTGGCCAAGGCCAGCACCGGGGCGATCACTCCCTGCCGCGTCGGCGGCAGTTCATTGCGCAGCACCGCCGCCGGCGATATGTCCTGTATTCCCATCAACGGCGGCAAAGCCAGGCCGGAGAGCAGCAGCAAGGCCGCCAGCGGACCGATCAGCCAAGGCAGCCAGCCGGGGTCCGGCAACATCTCGCCGACGTAGCCGCTGAACAGCTGCATCAGGCCCAGCTGGATCAGGAAACCCGCCAAGGTGCCCAAGGCGCCGGCCAGCAGACCCAGCAGCAGGAACAGGCTGACGAACAGACCCCACACCTCGCCCGAGCCCAGGCCCAGGCAGCGCAGCACCGCCACCTGCTGCCAGTGGCGCTGCAGGTAGCGGCGCACCACCAGCGCCACCGCCGATGCCGCCAGCGCCACCGTCAGCATCGCGGTCAGGCCGAGGAAACGCCGCGCCCGCTCCAATCCGGTGCGGATTTCCGGCCGCATCTCCTCCACGTCCTCCAGCCGCGAGCCCGCCGGCTTGTGTCCGCGCAGCCAACTGCGGAAGTCCGCCACCTTGCGGTCTTCGCCGGCAAACAACAGCCGCCAGCGGATGCGGCTGCCCTCCTGCACCAGGCCGGTGGCGGTCAGATCGGCGCTGTTGAACATCAGCCGCGGGATGAAGTTGTACACGTCCATGCTGCCGTCCGGCTCGCGCACGATCAGGCCGGTCAGCTTCAACTGGCGGTTGCCGACGCCGATCTCGTCGCCCAGCTTCAGCTTGAGCCGGCTCATCAGCCTGGCGTCCATCCAGGCGCTGCCCGGCGCCGGTTGCAGACGGCCGCTCTGTTCGCTGCCGTCGGCCAGTTGCACCGTGGTTTCGCCGCGCAACGGATAGTTGCCGCTGACGGCCTTGTACTGCGCCAGCGCGGCCTGGCCGCCGGCGAACACCATCGATGGAAACACGATGTTGTCGGCCATCCCCAGACCGCGTTTGCGCGCTTCGGCGCGGATGGCGTCGGGCGCCGGCGCATTGCCGCTCAGCACCAAGTCCGCCGCCAGCAGCTGGGTTGCCTGGGTGGTCAGCGCCTTCTCCACCCGGTCGGAGAAGAAAGCGACGCTGCTCATCGCCGCCACCGCCACCAACAGCGCCAGCGCCAGGATGGTCAACTCGCCGGACACCAGTTCGCGGCGGATGAAGCGCAGCACCAGGGTAAGCCGTCCTCGCACTGTCATCCGGCGCGCGCTCCGTTGAGCTTGCCGTCCACCAGCCGGTAGATGGCGTCGCAACGGCTGGCCAGCTCATTGTCGTGAGTAACAAGCACCAGCGCGGTGCCCTGTTCGGCGTTGAGCTGGAACAACAGGTCTATGATCTGGCGGCCGGTATGCGGATCGAGGTTGCCGGTGGGCTCGTCGGCGAACAAGAGGCCGGGATGGATGACGAAGGCGCGCGCCAAAGCCACCCGCTGCTGCTCGCCGCCGGACAGGTGGCGCGGGTAGTGGCTCAGCCGCGCGGCCAGCCCCACCCGTTCCAGCATCTGCCGCGCCGCCTCGCGCGCGTCGTTGCGTCCGGCCAGCTCCAGTGGCAGCATGACGTTTTCCAGCGCGGTCAGCTGCGGCAGCAACTGGAAGTTCTGGAACACGAAGCCCACCTTGTCGCGCCGCAGTAGCGCGCGCGCGTCTTCGCTCAAGCGCGACAGCGGCTTGCCGAACAGCGCCACCTCACCATCGCTGGGGTGGTCCAACCCGGCCAGCAGCGACAACAGCGTGGATTTGCCCGAGCCCGAAGTGCCGACGATGGCCACGCTTTCGCCGGGATACAGCGTGAGCGAGGCGCTGCGCAGGATGTGCAGCACGTCGCCGCGGAAATGAACCTGCTTGGCCAACTCTTTGGCGGCCAGTACCGCCTTTTTCTCTGGATTGCTCATGCGCTCTATCGTCTGCAAGATACTGTTCCCCTTATTGCTGCTGTGGCAGCTGCCAGCCGGCGCCGCCACCATCCTAGTGTTCGGCGACAGCCTGTCGGCGGGCTACGGCCTGTCCGCCGGGCAGGGCTGGGTGGCGTTATTGGCCAAGGACCTGGCGCCGCGCCATCGGGTAGTCAATGCCAGCGTGTCCGGCGAAACCAGCGCCGGCGGCCTGTCCCGCCTGCCCGACGCGCTCGCCCGCCACCAACCCGACGTGCTGGTGCTGGAGCTGGGCGCCAACGACGGACTGCGCGGCTTGCCGCTGGCCGACATGCGGCAGAACCTGCAGCGCATGGTCGACCTGGCGCAAGCGCGCAAGACCAGGGTGCTGCTGGTGGGCATGGCGCTGCCACCGAACTATGGCCCCCGTTACGGCGCCGAGTTCCGCGCCGCCTATGATGAAATCGCCAAAAGCAACCATCTGGCCTACGTGCCGCTACTGGTGGCGGGCTTCGCCGGCGATCTGGCCAGCTTCCAGCCCGATGGCCTGCACCCGCGCGCCGACAAGCAGATCACCATGATGCGCACGGTGAAGGCGAAACTGCCAGTGAAATAATCCAGCAATATGATTGACTTGTTCGCATCAGCACGAACAGAATAGGCGAATCGCATAATAACATCCGCCAGCGGCGCTTCGGCACTTCGCCCCGCGAAAACTCCACGGCCCGCCGGCCCACGCACATGCCAAACCACACCCCGTCCTTCCTGCAGCGATGGCTGCGGCCATACCGTGGCCTGCCGCCCAGCGTCTACATCCAGGTGCTGTGCAGCTTCATCAACAACGTCGGCGGCATTTCCAAGCTGTTCCTGCCGCTGTACCTGCGCGAGGGCTACCATCTGCCCTACAGCCAGATCGGCATGCTGATGGCCTTCTACGGCGCCGGCATGCTGATAGGCTCGCTCAAGGGCGGCAGCCTGAGCGACCGTTTCGACAGCCGGGCGCTGGCGGTGCTGGCCTTGTCCCTGTCCGGCCTGTGCATGGCGCTGCTGGCGCTGCAGATTCCAGTATGGCTGTTCATGCCGGTGCTGGTGCTGTCCGGCATGGCCGACGGCGGTTTCCGTCCGGTCAACCAGCGGCTGGCGCTGGAGCCCTGCACCCCGCAGCAACGGCCGGTGGCCCAGGGCATGATGCGGGTGGCGTTCAACCTGGGGGTGGCCATCGCCGGCGTCACCAGCGGCTTTCTCGCCGCCTATGGCTACCAGTGGGTATACGCCGCCAACGCCAGCGGCACGCTGCTGGCCGCCTGCTGGCTGGCCTGGTCGTACCGCCGCCAGCGCGAGCGCACCCAGCCCGGACGCCGCGACGAACAGGCGGACGTCACCCTAGTCGGCCCGTGGCGCGACGTCAGCTTTCTGCGCAGCATCGCCGCGCTGATCCTGATAACGCTGGCCTTCGACCAGATGTACGTGACGCTGGCGCTGTTCCTGCGCGAACACTACCAGCTCGGACCGCAATGGGTCGGCTATCTGTTCACCATCAACGGCCTGATGGTGGTGGCGCTGCAGCTCCCCATCAGCCGCCGCATCCTGCGCTGGGGCCTGGGCCTCAGCACCCAGCTCGGCGTGCTGCTGACCGGCTGTTCCTTCCTGTGGCTGAACGTCGGCCACAGCGTGCTCTGGCCCATCCTGATGATGGTGACGCTGACCTTCGGCGAGCTGTTGCTGTCGCCCAGCTACGCGCAACTGGTGATGCACCGCTCCGAAGGCCGGCTGCGCGGCAGCTACCTCGGCCTGTACAACGCCGCCTGGAACGGCCGCACCCTGGTGGCGCCGGCGCTGGGCACGGCGCTGTACGGCCATCTGGGCGGCGCGGCGCTGTGGTGGCTGTGCGCGCTGGTGGCCTGCCTGGGCGTGGCGATCCAGCACGGCGCCCTGAGGAAGATGCTGCGGCCGGCCCCGGTCGGCTGACGCCCCCGCTGATACACGCCCCCCCGCCGACAAGACAACACCCCGCCGGCTTGCGCGGGCGGGGTGTCAGGACAGGCTATCCCTCAGGCGGGATTACAGGTCCTTGGCGTTCTCGGCCAGGTAGGAAGCCACGCCTTCGGCGGACGGCTTCATGCCCTTCTTGCCCTTGCTCCAGCCAGCCGGGCACACTTCGCCGTGCTCTTCGGTGAATTGCAGCGCGTCAACCACGCGCAGCATTTCGCCGATGTCGCGGCCCAGCGGCAGGTTGTTGACCACCTGGTGCTGCACCACGCCGGAGCGGTCGATCAGGAAGGAGCCGCGGAAGGCTACGCCGCCTTCGGCCTGAACGTCGAACGCCTGGCACAGCTCGTGCTGGATGTCGGCCACCAGGGTGTAGCCAACTTGGCCGATGCCGCCCTTTTCCACCGGAGTGTTGCGCCATGCGGCGTGGGTGAACTGGCTGTCGATGGACACGCCGATCACTTCCACGTTGCGTTCCTTGAATTCGGCCAGGCGGTGGTCGAAGGCGATCAGTTCCGACGGGCACACGAAGGTGAAGTCCAGCGGATAGAAGAACACCACGGCGTACTTGCCGGCGGTGGCCTGCTTGAAGGAGTAGTTGTCAACGATCTGACCATCGCCGAGCACGGCGGAGAAGGTTTTTTCACCAGCGAAGAAGGGGGCTTGCTTGCCAACGAGTACGGCCATTTGGATCTCCTTAAAGGTCTTGGTATGACAACGCTTCCCTGATCGGGCATCGGAAAACGTCGCGGATTGCGAGGCTTTATAAATCAGCCAGCCCGGACCCGGCAAATTGTAAATCGATATCGTTGCGATAAAGTTTTGCAATCGCCGCAACAGCAGGGCGGCCCGCAGCCACAACTGGCTTATCACGCTTATATGGGGATGAGCGCTCAAGGTTTCAAGCGACTTGCCGGAGACCGAAGGGCGCGCGTTCGCCAGTCGCCACCCCAGCCATGGACGCCCCGCCGGAAAAAAAAACGGACACCCAGGTGTCCGTTTTATGATTCGCCGCGGTCAGGCTCAGGCGCTGGGCTCGGCCTTCTGGCGCAGGCGCAGGTTCAGTTCGCGCAGCTGCTTGTCGTCCACCGCGTTCGGCGCGTTGGTCAGCAGGCACTGGGCGCGCTGGGTCTTGGGGAAGGCGATCACGTCGCGGATGGAGTCCGCGCCGCACATCAGCGTCACCAGACGGTCCAGGCCGAAGGCCAGGCCGCCATGCGGCGGCGCGCCGAACTTCAGGTTGTCCAGCAGGAAGCCGAACTTGTTCTGCTGCTCTTCCGGAGTGATCTTCAGCGCGCCGAACACCTTCTCCTGCACGTCGGCGCGGTGGATACGGATGGAGCCGCCGCCGATTTCCCAGCCGTTCAGCACCATGTCGTAGGCGCGCGCCAGGCAGGCGCCCGGGTTGCTTTCCATCAGGTCCTCGTGGCCGACCTTGGGGCTGGTGAATGGATGGTGGCAGGCGGTCCAGCGGTCCGCTTCCTCGTCGTGCTCGAACATCGGGAAGTCCACCACCCACAACGGGCGCCATTCGCGCACGAAGTAGCCGCCGGCTTCGCCGCGCTCGTGGCCGATCTTGATGCGCAGCGCGCCGATCGCCTCGTTCACCACCTTGGCCTTGTCAGCGCCGAAGAAGATGATGTCGCCGTCGTCGGCGCCGGTGCGGGCCATGATCTCGCTCAGGCCGTTCACCGACAGGAACTTGACGATGGGCGACTGCAGGCCGCTGTTCTCGTCGTTGGTGATCTTGCTCTTGTCGTTGACCTTGATGTAGGCCAGGCCCTTGGCGCCGTAGATGCCGACGAACTGGGTGTAGTCGTCGATTTCCTTGCGCGACAGCCCCGCGCCGCCGGGCACGCGCAGGGCGACCACGCGGCCGCCCGCCATGTCTGCCGCGCCGCGGAACACCTTGAACTCCTCGGTCTTCATCAGATCGGTCAGTTCGGTGAATTTCAGCGACACGCGCATGTCCGGCTTGTCGGAGCCGTAGTAGAACATCGCGTCGCCATAGGTCATGCGCGGGAACTTGCCCAGCTCAACACCCATCACGTCGCGGAAAATCTCCTGCGTCATGTTTTCGGTGATGTCCATGATCTGGTCCTCGTTCAGGAACGAGGTTTCGATATCGATCTGGGTGAATTCAGGCTGGCGGTCGGCGCGCAGGTCTTCGTCGCGGAAGCACTTGGTGATCTGGTAGTAGCGGTCGAAGCCGGCCACCATCAGCAGCTGCTTGAACAGCTGCGGCGATTGCGGCAGCGCGAAGAATTCGCCCGGGTGCACGCGCGACGGCACCAGATAGTCGCGGGCGCCTTCCGGAGTGGAGCGGGTCAGCATCGGGGTTTCGATGTCGATGAAGCCCTGCTTGTCCAGGTGGTTGCGCACGCCCATCGCCACGCGGTAGCGCAGGCGCAGGTTCTTCTGCATCGCCGGGCGGCGCAGATCGATCACGCGGTTGGTCAGGCGGACGTTTTCCGACAGGTTCTCGTCGTCGATCTGGAACGGCGGCGTGGCCGCGGCGTTGAGGATTTCGATTTCCTTGGCCAGGATCTCGATCTCGCCAGAGATCATCTTGCTGTTGGCGGTGCCGGCCGGGCGCTCGCGCACGATGCCGCTGATCGACAGCACGTATTCGTTGCGGCTGCTGTCGGCCAGCTTGAACGCTTCCGGGGTATCCGGGTCGATCACCACCTGCACCAGGCCCTCGCGGTCGCGCAGGTCGATGAAGATCACGCCGCCGTGGTCGCGGCGGCGGTGCGCCCAGCCTTTGACCGTGACGGTCTGGCCGAGGTATTTCTTGTCGATAAGTCCACAGTAATCGGTACGCATTGGGTAAACCTTTTTATTGAATCCGGTAAAGCTCCCGCAAGGGAGAAAGGCGTTTAGGGGCTAGACAGGGTGACGGCCTAGCCCTGCCGATTATGTTCGTCATTCAAGCGCGGACGCTGGGCTTCCGGCGGCGGATTGGGTACCACCACGCCCATCGAGATGACGTACTTGAGCGCGTCGTCCACGCTCATGTCCAGTTGGCGGGTGTCGCTGCGCGGCACCACGATGAAGTAGCCCGAGGTGGGATTGGGGGTGGTCGGCACGTAGACGCTGACCAGCTCCTCGCCGTCCTCAGCGTATTGCAGCACCTGCTGCGCCGGGGTGCCGGTCTGGAAGGCCACGGTCCAAGCGTTCTGGTGCGGCCAGCGCACCAACAGCGCGTTCTTGAAGGCGTTGCCGGAGTCGGAGAACAGCGTGTCGCTGACCTGCTTGACGCTGTTGTAGATCGAACGCACCACCGGGGTGCGCGACAACAGGCCGTGCCAGAACGCCACTAGCTTGCGGCCCAGCACATTGGCCGCCAGCATGCCGGTGCCCATCACCACCAGAACGGCGAACACCACGCCCAGGCCTGGCACATGCATGCCGAACAGCGCCTCCGGCCGCCACTCCCGCGGCAGCAGCGTCAGCGTCTGGTCCAGCGAGCTGATGATCAGGTTGAGCACCCATAGGGTCACCGCCAGCGGCAGCCAGATGACCAGACCAGCGATCAGGTAACCCTTGAGGGTCATTTTTATCTTGGGGGATACCGACATCAGTCGCAACCGCAGCCGGTGCCGCAACTGTGGCCGCCGCCGCCATCGCTGCTGCTGGCGGCGCTGGCGCCGCCCTTGAAGTCGGTGGCGTACCAGCCCGAACCCTTCAGCTGGAAGCCGGCGGCCGACAACTGCTTGCGATAGTCGGCGCTGCCGCAGGCCGGGCAGTTGGCAACCGGCGCGTCGCTGAGTTTTTGCAGGTGTTCCTTGGCAACGCCACAGGCGCTGCAACGATATTCATAGATCGGCATAGCTTTATTTCCCCGCCAATTGACCACAATGGCATAATACCCTTGGATGCTGCACTGCACCACACTTGGAACTAAACTGTGTACAGGCTTGACTGTACAGGTGCGGCCACCGGCTTTCAAACTCAAGTGCGCCGCCTTGCAAACCGGTGATTATATCCGACTGAAACGGCAATACAAAAACCACTTTCACATCCGCTTCCCGCAACACCGTCCCGCAACGCTATCCCGGAGGTCTACATGGTTTACCAAGAAGGTCAGATGGAAAGCATTCGCAACATTCTCGCCGGCAAAAAAGGACTGATCGTCGGCATCGCCAACGAGAACAGCATAGCCTACGGCTGCGCCAGCGTGCTGCGCCAGCTGGGCGCGGAATGCGCGGTCACCTACCTCAACGCCAAGGCCGAGAAATACGTGCGGCCGCTGGCCGAGGCCTTGCAGTCGCCGCTGGTGATGCCGATGGACGTGGAGCAGCCGGAGCAGATGCGGACGGTGTTCGAGCAGATCGCCAAACACTGGGGCACGCTGGACTTCATCATCCACTCCATCGCCTACTGCCCGGCGGAAGATCTGCACGGCCGGGTGACCGACTGTTCGCTGGCTGGCTTCCAGCAGGCAATGCACGTGTCCTGCTATTCCTTCATCGAAATGACCCGCCTGGCCGAGCCCTTGATGCAGAACGGCGGCAGCCTGATCACCATGAGCTACTACGGCGCCGACAAGGTGGTGGAGAACTACAACATCATGGGACCGGTGAAGGCCGCGCTGGAGAGCGTGTCCCGCTACCTCGCCAACGAACTGGGCCCCAAGCGCATCCGCGTGCACGTGGTGTCGCCCGGCCCGCTGAAAACCCGCGCCGCCTCCGGCATCGCCCACTTCGACCAATTGATCGAAGACGCCATCGCCCGCGCGCCGCAGAACCGCCTGGTCGACATCGAGGAAGTGGGCGCCACCTGCGCCTTCCTGATTTCCAACGCCGCCAGCGGCCTCACCGGCCAGACCATCTACGTCGACGGCGGCTACCACATCAAGGCTTGAGGAGCGCAGCATGACGCACGACGACCACGCATTCGACGACATCCTGCAACAGGCGCGCGAACGGGGCCCGCTGCCGATGGCGGTAGCCCACCCCTGCAGCCGAGAATCGTTGCTGGGCGCGGTAGAGGCCGCGGAAAACGGCATCGCCACCCCCATCCTGGTGGCACCGCTGGCCAAGCTGAAAAAACTGGCCGACGAACTGGGCATCGACCTCCGGCGCTTCGAGTGCATAGACGTGGAACACAGCCACGCCGCCGCCGAACGGGCAGTGCAGCTGGTGCGCGACGGCTACGCCGACATCCTGATGAAGGGCAGCCTGCACACCGACGAATTCATGAGCGCGGCGCTGGCGCGCGACACCGGCGTCCGCACCGACCGCCGCATCAGCCACATCTGGGTGATGAAGGTGGAAAGCTATCCGCGCTATCTGTTCATCACCGACGCGGCGATCAACATCGAGCCCGACCTGATCACCAAGCGCGACATCTGCCAGAACGCCATCGACTTGACCCACGCGCTGGGCATCGCCTGCCCCAAGGTGGCCATCCTGGCCGCGGTGGAAACCATCAATCCCGAGATGCGCTCGACACTGGACGCCGCCGCGCTGTGCAAGATGGCCGACCGCGGCCAGATCACCGGCGCCATCCTGGACGGCCCGCTGGCCTTCGACAACGCCATCTCCAAGGAGGCCGCCGCCAGCAAGGGCATCGTCTCGCCGGTGGCTGGCGACCCGGACATCCTGCTGGTGCCGGACCTGGAGGCCGGCAATATGCTGGGCAAGCAGCTGACCTACCTGGCCGGCGCCGCCTCGGCCGGCGTGGTGATGGGCGCGCGGGTGCCGATGGTGCTGACCAGCCGCGCCGACGACGCCAGCGGCCGCCTGGCCTCCAGCGCCATCGCCAATCTGCTGGCGCACAAGCGTCGCCAGGGCGGAGGACGGCCATGAGCGCCTGCCTGCTGGCCATCAACGCCGGCTCCGCCACGCTGAAATTCCGCGCCTTCAGCGCCGACGGCCAGATCTTGCTAGCCCGCGGCATGGTGGACCGTTTCGGCAGCGACAACGCCCGTCTGCAGCTAGCCAACGCCAAAGGCCAGACGCTGGAGGAGCAGGCGCTGCCCGATGCCGAACACGCCACCGCGCTGGCGGCGGTGTTGGACAGCCTGGCCGACCAGGCGCTGGAAACGCGGGCGTTGGCGCACCGGGTGGTGCATGGCGGCAACCGCTTCGTGCAGGCGGTGCGGATAGACGCCGAGGTGAGAAGCGCGCTGGAGGACTACATCGCGCTGGCGCCGCTGCATCAGCCGGTGAGCCTGGAGGTGATCGACGCCTTCGCCGCGATGGACAGCCGGCTGCCGCAGATCGCCTGCTTCGACACCGCCTTCCACGCCAGCCAGCCGGTGATCGCCACCCGCTTCGGCATCGCCCGTCACTGGCATGACGAAGGCGTGCGCCGCTACGGCTTCCACGGCCTGTCCTACGCCGCCATCGCCCGCCGCCTGCCGGAGCTGAATCTAGACCACCGCAAGACGGTGGTGTGCCACCTGGGCAGCGGCGCCAGCGCCTGCGCGCTGGAGTCTGGCCGCAGCATCGCCTCCAGCATGGGCTTCTCCGCGGTGGACGGTCTGGTGATGGGCAGCCGCCCCGGCTATATCGACCCGGAAGTGATCCTGTACTGGCAGGAACATGAAGGCATGGGGGTGAAGGATGTGCGGCGCGAGCTGTACAAGAACTCCGGCCTGTTAGGGGTGTCCGGCATTTCCGCCGACATGCGCGAGCTGCTGGACAGCGAGCAGCCGGCCGCGCGCGAGGCGGTGGAATTGTTCTGCTACCGGGCAGCGCGCGAAGTGGCCAGCCTGGCCGGCGCGCTCAGGGGGCTGGACGGACTGATCTTCACCGCCGGCATCGGCGAGCACTCGGCCGAGGTGCGCGCCAGAATACTGCAGCAGCTGTCCTGGCTGGGCTTCGAGCTAGACCACGCCGCCAACCTGACCCATGCCCGCCGCCTCACCACCGCCGCCAGCCGCCTGCCGGCCTACGTGCTGCCCACCGACGAAGAGGGCGAGATGGCGCGCCAGGCCGCCCGGCTGCTGTAAACCAGCAGGCCCGCGCAGGCGGGCCGGTTCTCATCTCAAAAATAGCGCTCGCTGCGCTTACCCCAGCCCGTCCAGCCAGCGCGCGAACACCAGGGAGCCCTGCCGCCGCAGCGTCTCGCCATGGCGGCGGCACTGCTCGCGCAGCGTGCGCGGATCGATGCCGGTGGCGGCCAGCTCGCAAGCATGGCCTACCAGCCAGCTTTCCAGCCGCTGCGGATCGGCCTCCAGGTGGAACTGCAGGCCCAGCGCGTGATTGCCGATGGCGAAAGCCTGGTTCGGACACCGGGCGCTGGCCGCCAACCGCTGCGCGCCGTCCGGGATGTCGAACTGGTCGCCATGCCAATGCAACGCCAGCGGCGAGTCGGCCAGCGGCGCCAGCGCCGAGCGCATGCCGGCCTCAGTCAGTTGCAGCTCGGCAAAACCAATTTCTTTATGCCCCATCGCCGCCACGCCCGCGCCTAACGCCCGCGCCATCAGCTGCGCCCCCAGGCAGATGCCCAGAATCGGACGGCGCGCCTGCAGCCGGCGCCGGATCGCGCCCAGTTCGTCGACCAAGAAGGGATAAAGCTCGTCGTCGAAGGCGCCGATCGGCCCGCCCAACGCGATCAATAAATCCACCTGCTCCAGCGCCAGCCCGTCCAGCCGGTCCACGCCGGCCTCGCGGTACTCGATGCGGAAGCCGCGCGCCTGCAGCAGCGGCTGCAGAATGCCCAGATCCTCAAAGGCCAGATGGCGAATGGCAATAGCGGTTTTCATGGCGGCCCATTCCTTATGCTAAAGCTGGAACAGCCAGTATCGTGAAATCCGCATGGAATGTCGATGCGCGACGGCAAACACCCCCGCTGCGCGATGCAGGCGGGGGTGTTTGCCGAACACAAAAGGCTCCGCGCTGCGGAGCCTTTGCGTATTCTTTTCAGCCTGGGCTGAGGATCAGGCCATAGCCTTGATCTGCGAGGACAGACGGCTCTTGTGACGAGCAGCCTTGTTCTTGTGGAACACGCCCTTGTCAGCAATGCGGTCGATCACTTTTTCGGAAGCGTGGAATACTACCTTAGCGGCAGCCTTGTCACCGGCTTCGATTGCCTTGAGCACTTTCTTAACTGCGGTACGGAACGCAGTACGCAGGCTGGCGTTGTGCGCGCGCTGCTTAAGGGCTGTGCGTGCACGCTTGCGAGCTTGTGCGCTGTTAGCCATGAATCTATCTCCTGATGAGCGGAATCTGAAACTCGCGATTCTAAGCCCTAAACTCAGGTTTTGCAACAATAAACGGGCCGGCGTAAACTAGCGGCCTTGCTCAACCCGCCCTGTGTTGCCTAATTCCCAATGAACCTGCTTAAGGCCCTGGCTGCAGTCAGCAGCATGACCATGGTGTCCCGCGTTCTCGGCCTGGTCCGCGATACCCTGGTCGCACGGACTTTCGGCGCCGGCTTGTCCGCCGACGCTTTCAACGCCGCTTTCAAGATTCCCAATATGCTGCGGCGGCTGTTCGCCGAGGGCGCCTTCTCGCAGGCTTTCGTGCCGATACTGGGCGAATACAAGCAAAACCGCACACACGAGGAAACCCGCCAATTCGTCGCCAAAGTCACCGGCGTGCTCGGCTCGGTGTTGTTGCTGGTCACCGCGCTGGGCATGCTGTTCGCGCCGCTGATCATGTGGATCTCCGCGCCAGGCTTCTACCGCGAGCCGGCCAAGGCCGCGCTGTTCGCCGACATCCTGCGGGTGTCCTTTCCTTATATCTTCTTCATCTCGCTGTCGTCGATGACCGGCAGCATCCTGAACAGCTGGGGCAAATTCTCCATCCCAGCCTTCACTCCCACCTTCCTCAACCTCAGCTTCATCGTGTTCACGCTGTGGCTCACCCATTACTTCCACCCGCCCATCATGGCCTTGGCCTGGGCGGTGTTCGTCGGCGGCCTGGTGCAGTTGGTATGGCAACTGCCCTTCCTGAAGCAGATAGGCATGCTGGCCCGGCCGGCGTTCGCCTTCCGCGACCCGGAGGTGTGGCGGGTAATCCGCCAGATGGGCCCGGCGATCTTCGGCGTGTCGGTGGCGCAGATTTCCCTGCTGATCAACTCCACCTTCGCCTCCTTCCTGCCCACCGGCAGCGTGTCGTGGATGTATTACGCCGACCGGCTGATGGAATTCCCATCCGGCGTGCTGGGCGTGGCGCTCGGCACCATCCTGCTGCCATCCTTGTCCAAGCACGCCGCCAGCAAGTCCGACGCCGAATTCAGCGTGCTGCTGGACTGGGGCATCCGCCTGTCGCTGCTGCTGGCGGTGCCGGCGACCGTGGGCCTGGGCCTGCTGTCCGGTCCGCTGCTCTACACCATGTTCATGTACGGCAAGTTCACCCCGCACGACGCGCTGATGTCGCAGCAGGCGGTGATCGCCTATTCCTTCGGCCTGCTGGGCCTGATCCTGGTGAAGGTGCTGGCGCCCGGCTTCTACGCGCGCCAAGACATCAAGACCCCGGTGCGCATCGCCGTGATCACGCTGTGCGCCACCCAGGCGATGAACCTGGCTTTCGTGTTTCCGCTCAAGCACGCCGGCCTGGCGCTGTCGATCGGCCTGGCTTCCTGCCTGAACGCCGGCCTGCTGCTGACCCGCCTGCGCCAGCGCGGCATCTACCGCCCCGGCGCCGGCTGGCAAAGCTTCCTCCTGCGGCTGGCGGCGGCCATCCTGGTGATGGCGGCGGTGCTGCTGGCCTGCCAGCACTACCTGCCGATAGACTGGCATGGCCGCGCCTGGCAGCGCGCGCTTTGGCTGAGCCTGCTGGTCGCCGCCGGCGCCGTCGCCTATTTCGCCTCGCTGTACGCGCTGGGCTTCCGCCCGCGCGAATTCATGCGCAAGGAACACTGAGGCGCCTGCCGTTATAAAACAGTCAGGCCAGGGTCTGGCAGTACAAGGAAACCGAATATGAACACTCACGCCGCCACCCCGGAACATTCGCCGCTGGGCAAAACCGTCTGCTACCAGGACCATTACGACAAAAGCCTGCTGTTTCCCATCGCCCGCCAGACCAAGCGCGACGAGATAGGCGTGGAGGAAACGGCGCTGCCGTTTGCCGGCGTCGACATCTGGACCGGCTTCGAATTGTCCTGGCTCAACACCCGCGGCAAGCCGCAGGTGGCCATCGCCACCTTCCGCATCCCTGCCGACAGCCCCAGACTGATCGAATCCAAATCGTTCAAGCTGTATCTGAACAGCTACAACCAGACGCGGCTGGACAGCGTCGCCGCGCTGGCGACGCAGTTGGCGGGCGACCTGTCCGAAGCCGCCGGCGCGCAAGTGGAAGTGGGCATCACGCTGCCGCGCGACTTCGCCGCCGAACAGGTGCGAGAGCTGGCTGGGGAATACATCGACGATCTGGATATCGCAGTGGACAACTACGCGCCCTGCCCGCACATTCTCCAGGCCGACGCGGCCGACATCGTCAGCGAGACGCTGTGCAGCAATCTCTTGAAGTCCAACTGCCTGGTCACCGGCCAGCCGGACTGGGGCAGTGTGGCCATCCGCTACACCGGCCCGCGGATAGACCGCGAGGCGCTGCTGCGCTACCTGATAGGCTTCCGCCAGCACAATGAATTCCACGAACAGTGCGTGGAGCGCATCTTCGTCGACGTGCTGCGCGCCTGCGCGCCGGAACAGCTCACCGTCTATGCCCGCTACACCCGCCGCGGCGGCCTGGACATCAACCCCTGGCGCAGCAATTTCGAATCCGCGCCGCAGGACAACGTCCGCGCCGCGCGCCAGTAAGGCGCCGGCGGCGGACAAAAAAAGGGATGCCTGAATGGCATCCCTTTTTGTTTGCAGTCCAGCACGGCGTCAGAACGGCGCCGGCGCCTCGAACTCCATCTCCTCGAACGTCACCGGATGCCGCAACACCAGCCTTGATGCGTGCAGCAACAGGCGGTTGGCCTTGGCCAGCACCTCCGGCGGCGCGTAGATGTCGTCGCCCAGTATCGGGTGCCCCATGTCCAGATGCAGCATGTGCATGCGCAGCTGGTGGGCGCGGCCGGTTTGCGGGTCCAGCTCCACCCGGGTGAGGTCGCGGCCGGTGTCGCGCGAGATCACCCGGTAATGGGTGATGGCTTGCTTGCCACACTCCAGATCCACCTTCTGCCGCGGCCGGTTCGGCCAGTCTATGCTCAGCGGCAGGTCTATCACGCCGCTATTGGTCTCGACAATGCCGTCCACCACCGCGATGTAGCGCTTCTTCACCTTGCGCTCCATGAAGGCGATCGACAGCGCGCGCTGCATTGCCGGACCGCGTCCCATCACCACCAGGCCGGAAGTGGCCATGTCCAGCCGGTGCACGGTCAAGGCGTCCGGGTATTCCTTCTGCGCGCGGCTGATCAGGCAGTCGGCCTTGTCCTCGCCGCGTCCCGGTACCGACAGCAGGCCGGAGGGCTTGTCCAGCACCAGCAGGCAGCTGTCGGCGTAGATCACGGAAAGGCCGGTGTCCGGCGGTGGATTGTAGTGTTCCAGATTATGTTCTTGCATCGACTGCGGTCCAAAAAAACGATTGGCGGCGATTATCGGCGCTAAAGCCTTGCGCGACAAGCTGTTACCACCTTTTGTTCGCGGCGCTGTCACTTGAAATCCGCCGGCGCAGCCATCACCCTACCCTGACAAGACGACAAAGGAAGCACCATGGCAGAACAATTCTATCAAGATCCTTATCAAACCCGCCTCGCCACCCGCGTGCTCAACCACGGCGATGCCGGCCTGGTCCTGGAAGACACGCTGTGCTATCCGCTGGGCGGCGGCCAGCCCGGCGACAGCGCCACGCTGAGGCTGGAGGACGGCGGCGCGCTGCGCATCGTCGACACCCGCCGCGACCGCGAAAGCCGCGCCATCCTGCACCAGACCGAGGGCGACGTCCTCCTCGCGCCCGGCACCGCGGTGACGCTGGAGCTGGACTGGGAACGCCGCCACCGCCACATGCGGATACACACCTGTCTGCATTTGCTGTCGGTGGTGATCCCGCTGGGCGTCACCGGCGGCAACCTCACCGCAGAATCCGGCCGGCTGGACTTCGACCTGCCCGAAGGCATGGAGCTGGACAAGGACGATATCGAGACCCGCCTCAACCAGCTGATCGCGCAGGATCTGGCGGTGGGAATACGCATGACCAGCGGCGAGGCGCTGAAGGCGCAGCCGGAGTTGATCAAGACCATGTCGGTGACGCCGCCGCTGCATTTGCCGGAGATCCGTCTGGTGGAAGTGGCCGGCGTCGACCTGCAGCCCTGCGGCGGCACCCATGTGGCGCGCACCGGCGAAATCGGCCGGGTGCGGGTGAAGAAGATGGAAAACAAGGGCGCGCGCAACAAGCGGGTGGTGATCGAACTGGCCGATTAAAGCAAACGGGGGCCTAAGCCCCCGTTACTGTCCGGATGGGCGTCAGGCTCAGCGCGCGTCCAGCGCCAGCTCGTGCTCCGGTTTCTCCGCTTTCTCGTCCAGCGTCATCCGGTGCAGCCACGGCGCGATGACGATGGTGACCAGGGCGATGCCGCCGGTCACCACCCCGATCTGGGTGAACACGCGGCTGTAAATCTCCAGCGTCGCCAGCGGATCGGTCACATTGTCCGGCGCTGCGGTCAGGCCCGCCACCCAGCCGGCTATCACAGACGACGCCGCCGAGGTGAGGAACCAGGCGCCCATGATGAAGCCCATCAGCCGCTGCGGCACCAACTGCGCCACCATCGCCAAACCCAGGCCGGAAATCAGCAACTCGCCTATGCTTTGCAGCAGGTAGCTGAGCACCATCCAGTTGGACGACACCAGGCCCTGGGCGTTGGCGTACTTGGCGCCCAGCGGCAGCACCAGGAAGGCGCCGGCGCACAGCACCATGCCGATGGCGAACTTGTGCGGCATCGGCAGGCGGTTGCCCAGCTTGTTGTAGCACAGCGCCAGCAGCGGGCTGGCCAGCATGATCCAGAACGGGTTCAGCGACTGGAACTGCTCCGGCTGCACCGCGATGCCGAACAGTTCGTGCACGGTGTTGTGGATGGCGAAGAAGTTCAGCGACAGCGGCATCTGGTTGTACAGCACGAAGAACACCGTGGCCTGCAGCATCAGGATGGCGGCGACGATCATCTTTTTGCGCTCGGTGCCCTGCAGCGCCAGCGTTTCCTTGGCGAACACGCCGATCACACCGATGGACAGCACCGCCAGCACGATGTTGGCGATCAGCGAATGCTTGAGCAGCAGCGCGGCGATCAGACAGAACGCTACCACGCCCGCCAATACCGCCAGCCAGGTGGACAGCTTGGGCGTCTTGAAGTCGGCGGCGGAACCGTAGTCCTTCACCCAGCTCTGCATCAGCAGGAAATTGGCGACTGTGATCAGCATGCCGGCCACCGACAGCGCGAAGGCGTGGGCATAGCCGAACTGGTCGGCCAACCACGGCGTGGCCAGCATCGACAGCAGCGAACCGACGTTGATCGCCATGTAGTACATGGTGAAGGCGCCATCCAGGCGAGGATCGTTCTCCTCGTAGCACTTGGACAGCAGCGACGAAGGATTGGCCTTGAACAAACCGTTGCCCACCGCGATGGTGCCCATACCCAGGTAAAGCAGGCTGATGTGGTCGGCGGAAGCCGTCACCATCGCGTAGCCGGCGGTCAGAACCAGCGCGCCCAGCAGAATGGTGCGCTTGGTGCCCAGTACCTTATCGCCCAGCCAGCCGCCCACCGCCACCAGACCGTAGACCAGCGCGATGAAGGACGAGAACAGCGTGAAGGAATCGGCCTCGCGCAGGCCCAGCGCCTTCACCAGATAGACGGCCAGAATGCCCTGCAAGCCGTAAAAGCCGAAACGTTCCCAGAATTCGATCGAGAAGATCAGATAAAACGGCTTGGGTTGCCGCAAGGGATTGAGCGCGGTCGACGTCATATTGGGTTCCTCGTGATGCCACAGCTGCTGCGAACCCAGGTCAAGACTTCTGCAGGCCGGATCGGTGACGACGACAAGACGCGCAGCGCGCCGGCCGTTGCCGGTCACGCCAGGGTGGGACAGACAGTGGTCACTACTGAAAAGTTAAGCAAACTTCCGCCATCGATCAGAGAAACACCGAAATTATCGGCTTGGATTGATGAAAGATAGCGTTCAGGAACTATTGATGAAGCATACGGTCGCAGCTGTCAACGCAGGCGGCCGGAATCCGGCCCAGATATCCCAATGGCACCAACACGATCTGATTAAGCATTGGTTAATTTTACGTGAAGGTTTTTAAAAAACATTTCTAAATGAATTTAAATTCCAAAAAATGTTTATTTTTAGAATTTAATTGCAAACAAGACCCGCGGGCTTGAAACCCCATTTCGATGGCCACTGACAAGAACGCCACGGAATAAACTGATCGAAAGAACAGCACGGCTGGCATCCACGCGGACTATCCCTCCAAGTAAGCCCATAGAGAAGAGGAAGCCCGCCATGCCGTTGCCCCGCCTAAGCCTTCCACTATTGTGTCTGCTGGCCCTTGGGGCCCAAGCCGCGCCCAACCCGCCTTTCGACCCCACCCCGCTGCCCTGGCAGGAACTGGCCGCCCGCCTGCGCCACACCTACTACACCGGCGGCGTGCACAATGAAAAGTGGTGCCTGCCGCCCTTCAACTGCACTTATCCGCGCCAGCCCGGCCAGCCCAGCAACCCGCTGTTTCCCAAGTGGTGGGTCAGCGAATGGACCATGTACCGGGTGTTCAAAAACTACGAACAATATCCGCCGCCCTACGCTTCGCCGCCGGCCGGCCTGAGCCCGGACGACTACGAAGTGTCCTACGGCGCCAGCTACTACGACGCCAGTTACGTGCCTGCCGACGGCGATGGCGCAGGCGCGATGATGGAACACTACGACAAGCGCTGCCTGCCAATCTTCCCCGGCAGCAACCACTACAGCTGCAGCTTCGTCTCGCTCGGCAACAAGGCCTATTTCCTGCGCTACGCCGATAGACCGCCCGGCACGCCGCAATGCTGCCAGTTTTCGCTGAACAACCACCCGCCGCGGCAGGACTTCATCCGCCACCTGCCCTACAACCAAGCGGAAAGCAGCCATCTGGACAACAGCCTGCAAGCCTACTCGCGGCTGGTGGGACCGCAGAAAATCCTGTTCGGCTACGCCTTCAACAAAAAAGCGGCGCGCGACTCCGGCGCGCCCGCCGGCAAGCCCTACCGCCATCCGCAATCGTTCTACTTCTCCGGCGACCCCAGCCCGGAACCGGACGCCCCGATCGTCAGCCAGAACTACGACAATTTCCGCGCGGAGAAACCCGACCCGGCCAAGACCTGGAACCAAGTGGCGCAGATGTGCCCGGCCAAGCCGGAATGGTGCTGTCTGTTCGCCAGCGACTGTCCGGACAAGCCCAAGTCCGAGGAGGCCAATCCCAAGTCCTGGGCCACCGCCAAGCCCTAAGCCACCAGAGCGGCCAGTTGCCGGTCAAGCACCGCCGCCTGCCGCCGCAGCAAATCGGCAAACTGCTGCGGCAGCGGCGAGGCCGGGCGGAACTGCGGCAGCGCCAGCTGCACGCAGAAGGGAATCGACGCCGCCAGCGGCCGCACCGCCAGGCCATTGCCGGCCTCCGCCAGCGCGGTTAGCGGATTGACGATGGCCAGGCCCAGTCCCAGCCGCACCATCGCGCACACCGAAGCGGCGCTGTGGCTGGACAGCTGCAGCCGCCGTTCTACCCCCTCGCGGGCGAACCAGGCATCCACCTGCTGGCGGTAACTGTCGCTGGCGGCCAGGCTGATGAAGGACTGCCCGGCGAAGTCCGCCGCCCGCAGCCGGTTTTTCGCCGCCAGCGGATGCCCCTCCGGCAGCACGCACAATTCATCGCCCTGCCACAAGGGCTGCAGCTGGCAGCCGGCCGGCGCCTGCTGCTGTTCGGTCAGCCCCAGGTCGAAGCGTTGCGCCGACAGCCACTCCTCCAGCCACGGCGACTCTTGCGGGCTGATGTCGATGCCGACATCGGGAAAACGCTCGACGAACTCCGCGCATACCGCCGGCAACAGCGCCTGGGCGAACACCGGCAGGCAGGCGATGGCCAGTTGGCCGCCGGCGAACTGGCGGATGGCGGCCGCGCTGCCGACGATGCGCTCCAGGCCGACAAAGCTGCGCTCCACCTCGGCAAACAGCTGCAGCGCCTGCTGGGTGGGCCGCAACCTCCCCCGGCTACGCTCGAACAGCACCAGCCCCAACAGCTGTTCGCAACGCGCCAGCTCACGGCTGACAGTGGGCTGAGAGGTATGCAGCAGGCGCGCGGCGCCGCTGACGCTGCCGCTGGTCATCACTGCGCGGAACACTTCGATATGACGCAGATTAATGGACATGGCCAGCCCCGATAAAAATCAATCCATATCATAAATGAAAGACATAGCCACAAATTGCTATTTTATTTTTGCTAAAAAGCGGCTGATGATGGGACAAACCTATCCGGAACCATCAGCATGCACGCATTCGACACCCGCCAGCTCGCCGACATCGCCCGCCAGCACAACGCTCCCTTGTGGGTCTACCACGCCGGCACCATCCGCCAGCGCATCGCCGAACTGCGGTCGTTCGACGTGATCCGCTACGCGCAGAAGGCCAACTCCAACATCCACATCCTGCGGCTGATGCGCGAACAGGGCGTGAAAGTGGACGCGGTGTCGCTGGGCGAGATAGAGCGCGCGCTGGCCGCCGGCTACCAGAGCGGCGGCGAAGAGGCCGACATCGTGTTCACCGCCGACGTGCTGGACCACGCCACGCTGGCCAAGGTGGTGGAGCGCGGCATCCCGGTCAACGCCGGCTCGATAGACATGCTGAGGCAACTGGGCGCAGTCTCCCCTGGCCATCCGGTGTGGCTGCGCATCAACCCCGGCTTCGGCCATGGCCACAGCCAGAAAACCAATACCGGCGGCGAAAACAGCAAACACGGCATCTGGCACGCCGAGCTGGAGCAGGCGCTGGCGGCGGTCCGCCAATACAAGCTGAAACTGGTGGGCGTGCACATGCACATCGGCTCCGGCGTCGACTACGGCCACCTGCGGCAGGTATGCGGCGCGATGGTGGAACTGGTTGAGCGACTGGGCTGCGACATCGAGGCCATTTCGGCTGGCGGCGGCCTGTCCATCCCCTACCGCGACGGCGAAGTCCGCATCGATCCCCAGCACTATTTCCAGCTGTGGGACGAGGCGCGGCGGCGCATAGCGGCCCGGCTGGGCCACCCGTTGCGGCTGGAAATCGAACCCGGCCGCTTCCTGGTCGCCGAGTCCGGCGTGCTGCTGTCCGAAGTGCGGGCGGTGAAAAACATGGGCAGCCGCCATTTCGTGCTGGTGGACGCCGGCTTCAACGACCTGATGCGGCCATCGCTGTATGGCAGCTACCACCACATCTCGATTCTGGACCGCCAAGGCGCGCCTAAATCCGGCAGCATCGACACCGTCGTCGCCGGCCCCTTGTGCGAATCCGGCGACGTGTTCACCCAACAGGAAGGCGGCACGGTGGAAATCCGGCCATTGCCGCCGGCCGAGATCGGCGACTGGCTGGTCTTCCACGACGCCGGCGCTTACGGCGCCAGCATGTCCTCCAACTACAACAGCCGGCCGCTGCTGGCCGAGGTTCTGGTCGACGGCGACCAGGTCCGCCAGATCCGCCGCCGCCAGACCATGGCCGAGTTGCTGGCGCTGGAAGCCTGACCCTGGGCAACACATGCGAAAAAGCCGGACGTCGCCCGGCCTTTTCGCACATTCCTTCATCCTTGGGGATGATCAGCTTTTCTGTTCCATCTTGTTGATCACGAACTTGACGCCCGGAACCTGCTCGGCGATCTGGCCGGCCTTGAACATCTGCTGGTCGTCGCTCATCTGGCCTTCGATGGTCACTTCGCCCTTGCTGCTGCTGACCTTCAAGTCCAGCGCCTTCAACTCGGAATCGGCGTCCAGCGCCTGCTTGACGGCGGAGGCCAACTCGGCGTCGGTCGGCGCGGCCACGGCAACGGCGCCGTCGGCGTAAGCGTAGCTGGCGAAAGCGCCAGAGAAGGCCAGTGCGGCCAGCAGCAGGGTTTGGCTTGCAAAACGTTTCATCATCTTCTCCAATTTCTCGCGACAAATGCCGGCTGGCACGATCCACATCCGGCGGACCACACGGAACGCCACCATGTTAGCGGTGAAACTTTTCCGTTTTGTTGCAACTCAATGACATTGAGCCAACTGCAACATTCCAGCGACACGCTGCGCGACACGCAGGTTACAATCCACTCCATCCATCAAGAGAAGGCCGCCACGGCCAGTAGGCATGACGCACATCCTGTCCCCAAAACGCTGGCCGCTATGGCTGGCCTTGTTGATCCTCGCCGGCTGTGGCACCACCCCGCCCAGCAGCTTCCCGCAACACCCTTCCAGCGGCAATGAAACCAGCAGCCTGGCCGCCCTGCCCGCCTGGAACAGCCAGACGCTGGAGGATTCGCTGCAAGCGCTGAAGCAAAGCTGCAAGCCGCTGCAGAAGAAATCGGCCTGGAGCGGAGTCTGCCGCGAAGCCGGCCAATTGCAGGAAAACGACGGCGACGCCGTGCGCCGCTTCTTCGAAAACCGCTTCACCGCCTGGAAGCTGCATGACGGCAACCGCGACAGCGGCCTGGTCACCGGCTATTACGAACCGCTGCTCAGCGGCAGCCGCACCCGCTCCGAGCGCACGCCGTGGCCGGTATACGGCGTGCCTCGCGACATGGTCAGCGTCGACGTCCCCGCCAGCCAGCGCGGCCGCGGCGCGCTGCGCGCCAAACAGGCCGCGCCGGGCCGGCTGGTGCTGGCCGCCTCCGGCGATATCGAGATCAACCCGGCCGACTTCCCCGCCGACCCGCGCGGCAGCCGGCTGAAGGGCCGGCTGTCGGGCTCGCGCCTGCTGCCCTATTTCACCCGCGGCCAGATCAATCAGGGCAGCATCAGCGGCAATGCGCCGGTGATCGCCTGGGTGGAAGACCCGGTAGAGCTGTTTTTCCTGCAGGTGCAAGGCTCCGGCCGCATCCAGTTAGACGACGGCAGCTTCATCCACGTGGGTTTCGCCGACCAGAACGGCTATCCCTACCAGTCGATAGGCAAGTGGCTGGTAGACCAGCGCCAGATGACGCTGGGCGACGCCTCGATGCAAGGCATCAAAGACTGGCTCGCGCGCAATCCGCAACGCCGCGACGAACTGTTCGCGGTCAACCCCAGCTATATCTTCTTCAAGGTCATGCCGGGCGACAACGGCGGACCGGTAGGCGCGCTGGGCGTGCCGCTGACCGGCGGCTACAGCATCGCCGTCGATCCACGCTACATCCCGCTGGGCGCGCCGGTCTACCTGTCCACCACCTGGCCACACTCCACCCTGCCGCTGACGCGGCTGGTGCACGCCCAAGACACCGGCAGCGCGATCAAGGGCGCCTTGCGCGCCGACCTGTTCTGGGGCTACGGCACCGAAGCCGGCATGTACGCCGGGCGGATGAAACAGCAAGGCAGCATGTGGCTGCTGCTCCCCAAAGGGCTGACGCCCGCCTCCGCGCTGTGATAAAACGGGGCTCCGGCCCCGTTTCCGTCCCGACCTACAGCGATACCAGCACCACCATCCCCAGGCAAACCAGCACGGTGTATATCAGCAGCAAACCCAGCGTCCGCAAGGCGAGCGCGAACTTGCCGCCGCCATACACCCGACGCTGCGCCAGCCACAAATAAACCGGCGTGCCGGCAAAAAACAGCCAGGCGGAAACCGCTGTCAAAACGAAACCCAGGCACAACACCAGAAACAGCCAGGCATGGAAATGCAGCGTGAACACCAGGTGCATGCCATACACCCGGTGCCGGCCGAAATAAGCCAGCCGCAGCAATAATGCGAACAGCGGCATCAGGCTGAACAACACAAACGGCGCGTGGCCGCGCAAGGAATGCAATAGCTCGGCATTGGCCTCTTCCGGCTGCTCGCGGAATCTTTTGACCTCCTTGCCCAGATGATCGCCCCAGCGTTTCAGCCAAAGGTCGGATAGCTGGTTTCCGGTACGCAGGATTACCGAGTCTTGGCTGGAGTCCCCGCCAAATGCCGCCCGCACCTCCGGATCGCTTGCCACGGCCTTGGACAAGGAAGCCGTCTGCGGACTCGCATCCGATTTATCGAAATACACCATCGCCCCGCCCGCTAGCCCAAGCAGCACAAAAAAGAAGAAGCTGATGGTCAGATAGAGCTGAAGCGGTTTGACGTAACGCTGCCGCCGCCCCAGCAGATATTCTTCGGTCAAACGGCCCGGTTGCGCCGCCAGCAGCCACAGGCTGCGCGTCAGCGCACTCTCCATGCTGACATGGTGGTGCAGATACTCATGAATGAACTCCCACAGCGTGGGAATCTTGATATGGGTCTTCTGGCCGCATTCCGGGCAGAACCGGCCGCTGACCGGGTGGTTGCAATTGGCGCAATGGCCGGATGAGGAAGATTGGCGCGGGCACATGGGCAGACTGGCGGACGAAAAGGCGAATCTTAGCCCCGCCCCAATCATGCCAAAAACATTTTTAATCCAGACTATTTACCTTCGCGTCGCCCACCGCTTCCAGCGCGGACGGCTCGCTTAAACGCCCCAGCCGCACCAGCCGAGCGGAGATCGCGCTGCGGCTGCGGCCGTGGTCGGCCGCGATCTGTTTCAAGGGTAGGCCGGCGTCGAAAGCCTGCAACAGCTGATTATCCTCCAGCTCGGACCAGGGATGGCCGCCGTGGTCCGGCAAGGCGCGCCGCGCCTGCTCCCGGTTCTCCACCAACTGCAACGCGCGCGCCGCCAGAAACAGCGCCCGTATTACACCAGGCTGGTTGAACACCGCCTGCGGCGGCAATAATTCTCCGCCATCCGGATCCACTCCATTGGCGAGAGCTTCTACGATGCGGCGGGCTTCGGCTGGCGACACGGAGCAGGCTCCTTTGGCGGTTTGATGGCTGGCACAGTCTTGCATAGGCGGAAAATCATAGCACCGGCATGAAACCACGCCAGCCTGCCCCTCTGATCAGGCCATCCGCCATCGCATCCAACGCGCGCAGCTTGCCGCCACCGCCTGCAGCACCCTTCCGTTGTCCGCATCCTCCACCCAGGCGGCCACCCCGCTGAAAGCCGGCCGCTGGCCATTGGCAAATTGCAAATGCCCCGCAGCATGGTGCGGCCAATCCATACCCGCCTCACGCTGCCAGATCTCCACCGGCAGCTCCTCAGACAAACGATTGCCCAGCCCATGCCATAGCGTGGAGCCAACATCGGCCATGGTTTCCACTAGATGCGCCATTTCACTTTCCATATAGGAGGATGGCGTTAATGACTTGGAGATTGGTCATGCTGACGTTGCCTCGCTGTTGTGGCAGGCAATGTTGGATGCGAGAAAACTATTCAGGGATCAGTTCCATGCCGACACTATCTCAGATCAAGTGCCAGCATGGCGATTAGTGTTAACAGGCCCTAGTCATTTTCAATAAATTTTAAAATTATTTATGCAACTTGCCGTGGGCGCGGTCAGCCTACATTCTTTCAAGATAACAAATCTTGTTGACAATAGAAAAACAACCTGTGCATAATAAAAAAGCAGGATCTTCAAGCGCCATATCTATCGACACCTCGTTGCCCACCCAGCTGGTCTTCATTGTTTCCTTATCTATTCCTTGACTATCATGCTTTTCGGCATTTTATTGCCCTTAACCGACACAAGGAGTAAATTATGGAAACTGGTATCGTTAAATTTTTCAATGACGCAAAAGGTTTTGGCTTTATCACCCCGGACAATGGTGGTGATGATCTGTTCGCTCATTTTTCTGAAATTCGCGCCGATGGATTCAAATCGCTGAATGAAGGCCAAAAAGTGAGCTTCACCAGAGCCATGGGCCAAAAGGGTCCGGCAGCATCTGGCATTCAGCCTCTCTAAATTATTGCTGCTATTAAAAAAGCCCCTAGTGGGCTTTTTTTTGCCTAGGCCTTCCATTTTGGCATCACTGGATAGCCACGCCAAGTGGCGCCATCCCTGGGCATTGTTGTAACCATTGTGAACTGTCCCGGCTCCTGCAGGCATTCCTGCCTTATGATTGGTCTGGCTTGACAAAGACATGCAATGGCTGGCCGAGTCCGCCGGCAACAACGGCCGGCCTGCCAAATATACCGACACTGCCATCCAGTCCATCTTGCTGCGGACCCCGATGAAATCCGCTGACTGGCGCCTCATTCTGTTCGCGAGCCTATAAGCTCGGCACCTGATACAGGTTTCACAAGTCTCTGCCCTACCTGGTTTGTCATCACACTTGATTGCCTGCGCAACCTTTCAACGCAATTCCTATGGCTTGTTTACCTTGCCGGTAGCAGGTCATGGCCTAATGCTGATGTGGTTTGCCTGATACGCCTGCTCTCTGACCAGCACCGCCCAGATCGTTCTGACTATCTTGTTAGCTTGCGCCACGATCACTACATTCTTGGCCCGCCGCTGACTAACCTGTACCAACCAAGGACATGTCTCGGATCGGCAGTAATACACTGCACGCGCACCGTGTATCAGTAGGGTGCGCAAGTCGGCATCACCCCGCCTGCTGATGCCGTGCAGGTTGATCTTGCCGCCGGAGCCCGTTTGCCTGGAAACCAGCCCCAGCCAAGCGGCAAACTCGCGTCCGGACTTGAGTACTTTGGCATCGCCCATTGCCGCGACGGCAGCAGTAGCAGTCAACAAGCCCACACCTGGGATTTCAGCAATCGCCTTGGCCTTGGCATCTGTATGCATCCATTGGCGCAAGCGGCTTTCAATCGCATCAATCTGCTGATCCAGCTGGGTCAAACCACGCCATTGCTCGCGAAAGGTGTCGATTAGCATCGCTGGCAGTCGTTCTGCCAAACGAGCCAGGATGCATCGATAGCACCAGCATCCCGTTTCTCGGCGAAGGCGAGTGGAAACGCAAAAAGCACGGCGCCGAAGATGGTCGGCAGTGGCGCAAGGCACACCTGAGCATTGACGCCGAAACGCTGGAAATCCGAGCTATCGAGGTGACCGGCAACGGTGTGGGCGACGCGCTGATACTGCCGGAGTTGTGAATGCAACTGGCGGATGAGCCGGCTGCCACGGCGACGCTGGATGGCGCCGATGACGCACAGGGTCGTTACGCTGCGCTGTTTGGCCGAGGGATCATGCCGGAGATTCCGCCGCGCAAGAACGCCAAGCCCTGGCAATCGAAAATCACCGGCAGCAAGGTGCGCAACGTCGCGATCGCGGCGTGCAAACGCTTGGGGCGGCGAATCTGGAAGCATTGGAGCGGCTATCACCGCCGCAGTCTGGCGGAATTTCAAGCGACCGGGTAGCCGGGTGATGGCGCGCACCTTTGATCGACAGGTGGCGGAACTGCAAGTACGCGCGGCGTTATTGAACCATTTTATCGCTCTGGGCTGCCGAAGACCGTGGCAGCAGCAGCGATGGGCTGAATTCGCCCTGGGCAAGGAGACGCACGTTCTTGGGCGGGGTCATGCAACAAAGCCCAGTCACGTCATGATGAACGGCGGCAACATCCTGATACCGCAAAGAGCGCTGGGCCACCACAACCTCACCATGACCATGCGCTACGCCCATCTTTCGCCCGATCATCTGAGCGCAACCCGCAAACTGAACCCACTACGCGCGTTGAACCTTTGCTGAACCCGACAAAGCAAAAAGGGCTGCGCTTGCGCGCAACCCCTTGAATTTTTGGTGGGCCCCCCGAGAGTCGAACTCGGCACCAACGGATTATGAGTCCGCTGCTCTAACCAAGCATGAGCTAGAGGCCCAGAGCGCGCAATTATAGCAGGTAAAAAGAAAAATCCCCAAGCCCTTTATTCAGGATGCTTGGGGATTCTTTACAAGACAGGCTGGCTGCTTACTGGCCGCCCGGCTCGTTGTCGAGGAAACTGCGTAGGCGCTCCGAACGAGTGGGATGACGCAGTTTGCGCAACGCCTTGGCTTCGATCTGGCGGATGCGCTCGCGGGTCACGTCGAACTGCTTGCCCACCTCTTCCAGCGTATGGTCGGTGTTCATGTCGATGCCGAAGCGCATGCGCAGGACTTTCGCCTCGCGCGGGGTCAGCGTGTCCAGCACTTCCTTGGTGGCGTCCTTCAGGCTGGAGTACATCGCAGCATCGGACGGCGCCAGGTTGTTCTGGTCTTCGATGAAATCGCCGAGATGGGAATCGTCGTCGTCGCCGATCGGGGTTTCCATGGAGATGGGCTCCTTGGAAATCTTCATGATCTTGCGAATCTTCTCTTCCGGCATCTCCATCTTCTCGGCCAGCTCCGCCGGATCGGGCTCGCGACCGCTTTCCTGCAGGATCTGCCGCGAGATGCGGTTCATCTTGTTGATGGTCTCGATCATGTGCACCGGAATGCGGATGGTGCGCGCCTGGTCCGCGATCGAGCGGGTGATGGCCTGGCGAATCCACCAGGTGGCGTAGGTCGAGAACTTGTAGCCGCGGCGGTATTCGAACTTGTCCACCGCCTTCATCAGACCGATGTTGCCTTCCTGGATCAGATCCAGGAACTGCAGACCGCGGTTGGTGTACTTCTTGGCGATGGAGATCACCAGGCGCAGGTTGGCCTCGATCATTTCCTTCTTGGCGCGGCGAGCCTTGGATTCGCCCGCCGACATCTGGCGGTTGATCTCCTTCAGCGCCTTGATCGACAGCATCGCGCGGTCCTGCAGATCCGACAGGCGGGTCTGCTTCTCGATGATGGCGTGCTTGAAGCGGGTCAGCGCCTCGCTCCAGGCCTTGCCGGAATCGATCTCTTTTTCCACCCAGTCAAGCTTGGTCTCGTTGCCCGGGAACACCTTGATGAAGTGGGCGCGCTCCATGCGCACGCGGCTGACGCAGATATCCTGGATATCGCGCTCGTAAGTGCGGATCTCGTTGACGCGGCCGCGCAGCGACTCACAGAGGCTTTCCACCTGGCGGGTGGCGAAGCGCACCAGCATGAACTCGGTGGTGATCGCGTCCTGCAGCTCCAGGTATTCCTTGCTCTGATGACCCTTGCTGTTCAGCACCTTGACCATCTTGTCGAACAACAGCCGCACGCCGGCAAAGTGCTCCAGCGCTTCCTGCTTCAGCTCTTCCAGATTGGCGGCGGCGTCGGCGTCGGCGTCGACCTCCTCGGCCTCCTCGTCCTCTTCCTCCTCCTCGTCGAGCAGCTCGTCGTCGGCATCAGGTTCGACGAACTGGGGGTCCTGCTCGGTCGGAGCATTGAGGTCGATGAAACCGTCCACCACTTCGTCGACGCGGATTTCATCGCGCGCCACGCGCTCCATCAGCTCCAGCACCTCGGCGATGGTGCCGGGGCAGGCGGAGATGGCCTGGATCATGTACTTGAGGCCGTCTTCGATCCGCTTGGCGATTTCGATTTCGCCTTCGCGGGTCAACAGCTCCACCGAACCCATTTCGCGCATATACATGCGCACCGGGTCGGTGGTGCGGCCGAACTCGGAGTCGACCGAAGACAGGGCCGCCTCGGCTTCTTCCACCGCGTCCTCGTCGGCGACCGCCGGCGTGGCGTCGGACATCAGCAAGGTTTCAGCGTCCGGCGCTTCTTCGCATACCTGGATCCCCAGACCGGCAATCATCGTGACGATGTTTTCGATCTGCTCGGCGTCGGATACGTCTTCCGGCAGGTGGTCGTTGATTTCGGCGTAGGTCAGATACCCACGCTCTTTGCCCAGGGCGATCAGCTGGCGCAAGCGTTTCCGCTGCTCTTCCAGGCTCATCACTTCCTGTTGGCTGTCCTGCACATCTTTCTGGTTTTCGGGAGAGGCCGCCATTTCGCTTCCTGCTTGAAAAAAAGCCGAAAAAAACAGTTGATTATAACACAACTACCTGGGTTTTTCCGCCGAACCTGCTAGTTCGGCGACGAGAACATTTCCCGCCACAACTGGCCGAACAGGGCTTTTTCCTCGGAAGTCAGCCCTTCGTGCCGGTCCTTCAGTTTTAGCCGCTCCAACTGCGCGGCATGCAGCATTTTCAACAGCTTGGCGTTGCCGTCCTGGAACAGCTGCCGGTCGTCCTCGCTGGGATCGGCAAACTCGTCCGGGTCCTGCATCGCCTGCTGCAGCACGCTGTCTATCAGACCCTCGTAGGGCGTGCCGCGCAGGCCTTCTATCAGCTGCGCGGTATTGGGCTCTTCGCCATGCTCCTGCACTCGCTCCGCCAGCATCGCGAAGCAGGCCAGTTCGTCGGACAGCGCCATGCTGTCCGGCAATTGCACGTCTCCGGCCCAGCCGGGGTTCATCAACAGCCACTTGATCAGTTTTTTGACCATGGTGGTGTTGATCTGGCGCTGCGATTCGGCCGGCAGCTTGTAATCGCGCCGCCCGCTCCTGCTCCGCTCGGCCCTGGGCTTGCCGCCGGTGAGCATGTCGAACTCGTCGACCTCCACCCCGGCAAGTTCGGCCAAACGCTTCTTGATGATGAAGCCCAGCGCCGGCGCGCTGATCTGCGCCAACAGCGGCGCCGCGCGGCGAATCAGGTCGGCCTTGCCCTCCGGCGTGCTGAGATTGACCTCCCGGCACAGCTCGCGGGTGAAATACACCGACAGCGGCAGGCTTTCCTGCTCCAACAACTGCTCAAACGCATCCGTGCCGAATTCGCGGACATAGCTGTCCGGATCGTGCTCGGACGGCAAGAACAAAAAGCTCAGCGACTTGCCGTCCACCAGCTGCGGCAGGCTGTTCTCCAGCGCGCGCCAAGCCGCCTTCAAGCCGGCCTTGTCGCCATCGAAACAGAAATACACCTGATCGGCATGCTTGAGCAGCTTGCGCACATGCTCGCCGGTGGTGGCGGTGCCCAGCGTGGCCACCGCGTAGCCGACGCCGTACTGCGCCAGCGCCACCACATCCATATAGCCTTCGACCACCAGCACCCGGTTTTTATCCCGTATCGCCTGGCGCGCCTCGTACAGGCCGTACAGCTCGCGGCCCTTTTCGAACAACGGCGTTTCCGGCGAATTCAGGTACTTCGGCTCGCCCTTGCCCAGCACCCGGCCGCCGAAGCCCACGATGGCGCCGCGCTGGTTGCGGATCGGGAACATCAGCCGGTCGCGGAAGCGGTCGTAACGACGGCCGCTGTCCTCGGCCACGATCACCAGCCCGGCCTCCACCAGTTTTTCATCCTGGTAGTTGTCGGTGATTGCCTCCAGGTTCTGCCAGCCGTCCGGCGCGTAGCCCAGGCCGAAGCGCGCGGCGATTTCGCCGGACAGCCCCCTGCCCTTGCAGTAGGCCACCGCATTGGGCCCGCTTTTCAGCTCGCGGCGGTAGAAATCGTTGGCCAGCTGCATCAGCTGTTCCAGCGACACCTGCTTCTCGCGCGCCTTGCGGCTGGCTTCAGGATTGACCACCCGCTCGTTGGGCACCTGCATGCCTATGCCTTCGGCCAACAGCTTGACCGCGTCGACAAAGCCTATGCCCTGGTACTCCATCACGAAGCCGATGGCCGAACCGTGCGCGCCGCAGCCGAAGCAGTGATAGAACTGCTTGCTGGGACTTACCGTAAATGAGGGCGATTTTTCCTTGTGGAAGGGGCAGCAGGCCATATAGTTCTGCCCGCCCTTCTTCAAGGGAACGTAGCGGTCCACCACGTCGACGATGTCGACGCGGGACAGCAGCTGATCAATGAAATCCTGCGGAATCAAAACAGCGCGACCCGACTACGCTCAGGCACTGAGCGTGGCCTTGATCAAAGCGGACACCTGCGCCATGTCGGCGCGGCCGGCCAGTTGCGGACGCAGCGCGCCCATCACCTTGCCCATGTCCTGCATGCCGGCGGCGCCGGTTTCGGCCACCGCCTTGACGATCAGCGCCTTGATTTCGGACTGGCTCAACTGCTGCGGCATATAAGCCATCAGCACGTCCATCTCGGCCTGCTCCTTGTCCACCAGGTCCTGACGCTGCGCGGTCTGGTACTGGGCGATCGAGTCGCGACGCTGCTTGATCATTTTGTCGATGACGGCGATGATGCCGGCGTCGTCCAGTTCGATGCGCTCGTCCACTTCCCTTTGCTTGACGGCGGCCAACAACAGGCGAATCGCGCCCAGCTTGCCGGTTTCCTTCGCCTTCATGGCGGACTTCATGTCGTCGGTGATGCGAACTTTGAGGCTCATGTCGTGCTCACTAGGATGCAGGCACTGCCCTGGGGCAGCAGAAGAGGGAATTCGGAAGTACAAATGGCAAAACCGCAGGCATGGCCTGCGGTCCTGCTTGGTGCCGGGAAGCTCTTAGTAGAGTTTCGGCGGCAGCATTTGGCTGCGGATGCGCTTGTAGTGGCGCTTAACCGCAGCAGCGTGCTTGCGCTTGCGCTCGGTGGTCGGCTTCTCGTAGAACTCGCGGGCGCGCAGTTCGGTCAGCAGACCAGTCTTTTCCACAGCGCGCTTGAAGCGACGCAGAGCAACTTCAAACGGTTCGTTCTCTTTAACGCGAATATTCGGCATTTACTTAAGGGTCCTTAGATTTCTTTAGGGCGCGGCCAGGGCCGCCGCCTGTAAAAACAGCATTTTAGCAATGTTACTGCATTTGTAAAAGTCTGAAACGACAACGTCAGGTCATCTTGTGGTGTTTTGCGCGGTTTGGCGCGGCCAGCCTGGGCCATGAACATCACGACTTGACGGAAGAAATCACCCCCTCACTAGGAGAACTTGGCGTTGCACTATAAAAACGTTTCGGCATCCGACCGGCCAGATAGGCGGCTCGGCCAGCTTCCACGGCCAGTTTCATTGCATGCGCCATCAGCACCGGTTGCCGGGCGCCGGCAATCGCGGTATTCATCAGCACGCCGTCGCAGCCCAACTCCATCGCAACCGCCGCATCGGAGGCGGTGCCCACGCCGGCATCCACCAGCACCGGGACTTTGGACTGCTCGATAATCAGTTGCAGGTTCCACGGATTGAGTATCCCCATGCCGGAACCGATCAAGCTGGCCAGCGGCATGATCGCGCAGCAACCGATCTGCTCCAGCTCGCGCGCGACGATGGGATCGTCCGAGGTATAGACCAAGACGTCGAAGCCCTCCGCCACCAGCACTTCGGCGGCCTTGAGGGTTTCTTTTACATTGGGGTACAGATTGTTCGGATCCCCCAGCACTTCCAGCTTGACGAAACGATGGTCGTCGAGAAGCTCCCGGGCCAGCCGCAAAGTCCGGATGGCATCCTCGGCGGAGTAGCACCCCGCCGTATTGGGCAGCAGGTTATACCGGTTCTTTGGCAAAAAGTCCAACAAATTCGGCTCGTTAGCGTTTTGCCCCAGATTGACGCGGCGGATCGCCACGGTGACGATTTCAGTGCCGGCGGCGTCCAGCGCCTCCGCAGTTTGCTGAAAATCCCGGTACTTGCCGGTCCCCACCAACAGCCGCGAACTGAATGTCCTGCCGGCTATCACCAGTTGATCGCTCACCTGCTTCCCCTTCCCTTCGATACGGTAAGACAGCCTCAGCCTCCGCCGACGGCCACCACGATTTCCAGCTCGTCGCCGTCGGCCAGCGCCGCCTGCGGATACTGGCTGCGCGGCACGATCTCGCCGTTGCGCTCCACCGCCACCCGCTTGCCGGTCAACTCCAGCGCCACTACCAGTTCGGCCAGCGTCGACACGCCGACGAAGCGCCTGGCCTCGCCGTTGATATGCAGATTCAACTGATTCATCTTCTCTCCACGCGTTGCACCACCCCCAGCTGGCGGACGGCGTTCAGCACGCGCTCCAGATGCTCGACGCCTTCCACCTGCAGGCGGAAGTGGATGTTGAACAGGCCATCGCCATCGCGGCTGCTATCCTGGGTGTCGGCGCTCTCTATATTGGCCGACGCCTGCGAGATGGCGGTGGCGATATCGGCCAGCGCGCCGCGCTCGTTACGCGACAGCACGCCGACGGTGACGCCGAACATCCGGTCGCGCTGCGCCTCCCAATTCACTTCCAGCAGCTTGTCGTGGTCGGCGCGGCGGGCGTTCGGGCAGCCGGTGCGGTGTATCACCAGGCCTTGGCCTTTGGTGATCACGCCCAATATCTCGTCGCCGGGCAAGGGATTGCAGCAAGGCGACAGCTGCACCATGCCGGCCTCGTTGCCGCGGATGGTGATGGGGCCGACACGCACGCCCTCGCCCAGCCTCTCGCCGGCCAGCTCCAGCATGCGGCGCGCCACCACGATGGGCAGCAGCTTGCCGGTGCCGATTTCGGCCAGCACATCGTCGAAACTGCTCATCTTCTCGCCGTAGGCGGCGAAATATTCCACCCGGAGGTCGTCGCTGACCGCCAGCGGCGTGGTCGCCAAGGCGCCAACCGCTTGGCGCAGCAATTTCTCGCCCAGCGCCACCGCTTCCTCGCGCTGCAGGCTCTTCAGGTAATTGCGGATGCCGGAGCGGGCGCGGCCGCTCTGCACGAAGGCCAGCCACGACGGATTGGGCTTGGCTTGGGTGGAGGTGATGATCTCCACCGTGTCGCCGTTGCGCAGCACGGTGCGCAGCGGCACCAGCGCGTGGTTGACGCGGGCGGCGATGCAGCGGTGGCCGACGTCGGTATGCACTGCGTAGGCGAAGTCCACCGGAGTGGCGCCCTGCGGCATCACCATGATCTTGCCCTTGGGCGTGAACACATAGACCTCGTCCGGGAACAGGTCGATCTTGATGTGTTCCAGGAACTCGACCGCGTCGTCGCTCTCCTCCTGCATGTCCAGCAGCTTCTGCAGCCACTGGTGCGTGCGCTGCTGCGCGGTGTTGACGCCGCCGCCGCTCTTGTACATCCAGTGCGAGGCGACGCCGGCCTCGGCCACACTGTGCATTTCGCGGGTGCGGATCTGCATCTCCACCGGCGTGCCGTAGGGGCCGAACAGCGTGGTGTGCAGGCTCTGATAGCCATTGCCCTTGGGAATGGCGATGTAATCCTTGAATTTGCCGGGAATCGGCTTGTACAGACTGTGCAGCGCGCCCAGCGCCAGATAGCAGGCGGGAATGTCGTTGACCACCACGCGGAAGCCGTAGATGTCCAGCACCTCGGAGAAAGACAGATGCTTCTCCTGCATTTTCTTGTAGATGCTGTAGAGGTTCTTCTCGCGGCCCTTGATGGTGGCTTCGATATTGCTCTGCACCAGGCGCTGGCTGACCGCCTGCAAAATCTTGTTGACCACTTCGCGGCGGTTGCCGCGCGCGGCGCGCACCGCCTTGGACAGCACGCCGTAGCGGTGCGGGTGCAGATGCTTGAACGCCAGGTCCTGCAGTTCGCGGTAGACCTTGTTCAGACCGATGCGGTTGGCGATCGGCGCGTAGATTTCCAGCGTTTCCAGCGCGATGCGGCGGCGCTTGTCCTCGCGCATTGAGTCCAGCGTGCGCATATTGTGCAGCCGGTCGGCCAGCTTGACGATGATCACGCGGATGTCGCGCGCCATCGCCAGCACCATCTTGCGGAAGCTCTCCGCCTGCGCGGCTTCCTTGGTCTGGTATTCCAGCCTTTCCAGCTTCGACAGGCCGTCCACCAGATCGGCGACGATCTTGCCGAACTTCTCGATCAGCGTCGGCTTGGTGACGCCGGTGTCTTCCAGCACGTCGTGCAGCAAGGCGGCCGCCAGGCCCTGCACGTCCAGCCGCCATTCGGCGAGCATGGTCGCCACCGCCAGCGGGTGGGTGATGTAGGGTTCGCCGCTCTTGCGGGTCTGGCCTTCGTGCGCCTCGCGGCTGACCGAGAAGGCCAACCGGAGCAGCTCGATGTCTTCCGGCTTGAGATAACGCGCGGCATTCCCGAAGAACGCCGCCGCGTCGGAGTCGATCAGGGCGTTGTAATCAATGCCTGTCTCTATGCCGGTGCCCATCATCTACTCCGTCCAGCAATCAGGCCTTGCCGCGATTGAGGATTTCCTTGCCGACATGGCCGGCGGCGATTTCACGTAGGGCGACCACGGTCGGCTTGTGTCGGCCCGGCTCTACGAAAGAGGTGGCTCCGGAGGCAACCTGACGCGCGCGGTAAGCGGCGGCCAGAGTCAGGTCAAAACGGTTCTGGATGCGGTCCAGGCAGTCGTCAACAGTAATGCGGGCCATGGTTTCTCTCAGCTAGATGTAAGGGTTATGGGGTTCACTATATCGAATTTTCGCCTTTGCAATGCAGCAAGGACGGACTATTTTTACTGCGCGCCGGCGCTGCCCATGTAACGGAACATCTCGGCCAGGCGGCGGCACTGCACCTCGCTGCGCAGACGGCGCGCGCGGACGATGCTGATCAGGTCCTGGCGGGCGCGTTCGAAGTCGTCGTTGACCACGATGTAGTCGTACTCGGCGATCTTGTCGATCTCGGCGCGGGCGGAGGCCAGCCGGCGCAGGATGACGTCTTCGGTATCGGTATCGCGGCCGCGCAGACGGCGCTCCAGCTCTTCGATCGAGGGCGGCGCGATGAAGATGCCGACCGCGCCGGGGAAGACCTTGCGCACCTGCTCGGCGCCCTGCCAATCGATTTCCAGCAGGATGTCCTGGCCAACTTCCAGCCGGCTGCGTATCCATGGCGCGCTGGTGCCGTAGCAGTTGCCGTAGACTTCGGCGTGCTCGAGGAAATCGCCGCGCGCCACCATGGCGTCGAAGACGGCCCGGTCGACAAAGTGGTAATGCTTGCCGTCGATCTCGCCCTTGCGCGCCGGACGGGTGCTGTAGGACACCGACAATTCGACGCTGGGCTCGGCCTGCAGCAAAGCGGCCACCAGGGAAGTCTTGCCGGCGCCGGACGGCGCAACCACGATGTAAATGTTCCCGATAGGCTGGCTCATAAATACAAACGTTTGCCGGAGAGTAATTTTTCAGGATAGCACAGCGGGGCGGCGATTGTTAAGCAGAGACATATTTTCACGTCAAGATTTAGGTGTTTCAGACCCTGCTGATCGATAATGCCGCCGTTTTCATACTCATGCAACCCGCCCGGAGTACCGCTTCATGCAACTGCTGGAAAGCTTGTTCAAGCTCAAGGAACACGGCACCACGGTGAGGACCGAAGTCATTGCCGGCTTCACCACCTTCCTGACCATGGCCTACATCATCCTGGTCAATCCGCTGATCCTGTCGAGCACCGGCATGGACCTCAACGCGGTGTTCGTCGCCACTTGCCTCGCCGCCGCGCTGGGCACCGCCATCATGGGCCTGGTGGCCAACTACCCGATCGCGCTGGCGCCGGGCATGGGCCTGAACGCCTACTTCACCTTCAGCGTGGTCAAGGGCATGGGCCTGTCATGGGAAACCGCGCTGGGCGCGGTGTTCATCTCCGGCCTGGTATTTCTGGCGGTCAGCCTGTTCAAGGTGCGCGAAGCCATCGTCAACGCGATACCGCAATCGCTGAAGTTCGCCATCTCCGCCGGGGTGGGGATGTTCCTGGCCATCATCGCGCTGAAGAACGCCGGCGTGATCACCGCCCATCCGGCCACCTACCTGACGCTGGGCAACATCCACAGCCCCACCACCCTGCTGGCCATCTTCGGCTTCTTCCTGATCGTGGCGCTGGAATACCGCAAGGTGCCCGGCTCCATCATCATCGGCATCCTGGTGGTGACCGTGCTGTCGATCGCGCTTGGCCTGTCGCCGTTCAAGGGCGTGGTATCGCCGATCCCGAGCATGGCGCCGACCTTCATGCAGATGGACATCCAGGGCGCGCTGCATGCCGGCCTGATAGGCGTGATCTTCGTGTTCTTCTTCGTCGACCTATTCGACACCACCGGCACCCTGGTGGGCGTATCGCACCGCGCCGGCCTCTTAGACAAGGACGGCAAGCTGCCGCGCCTGAAGCGCGCGCTGATGGCGGATTCAATAGCCATCACCGCCGGCGCCATGATGGGCACCTCGTCCACCACCGCCTACGTGGAGTCCGCCGCCGGCACCGCGGTGGGCGGCCGCACCGGCCTCACCGCCGTGGTGGTGGCGCTGCTGTTCCTGGCCGCGCTGTGGTTGTCGCCGCTGGCCGCCACTGTGCCGGCCTACGCCACCGCGCCGGCGCTGTGCTATGTGGCGGTGCTGATGGCCCGGGGCCTGGCGGAAATCGAATGGAACGACCTGACCGAGTCCGCCCCGGCGGTGATGACGGCGCTGGCGATGCCGTTCACCTTCTCCATCGCCGACGGCATCGCCTTCGGCTTCATCAGCTACGCGGTGATCAAGATCCTGGCCGGCCGCTTCGCCGACCTGAAGCCGGCGGTGCTGGTGATCGCCGCCTTGTGGGTGTTCAAACTGGCTTTCTTCGCCTGAAAACTTGAGCACCGCCTGGCAAAAAGGCCTGCCGCCACAGCGGCGGGCCTTATTGTTGGCCGACGCCCATCGGCAAATATCGCAGTCTCTTGATTTCGAAGTACAATAGCGCCATGGAAAACCTCAGCAATCTCGACTACTCCAGCTACCTGAAGGGCTGGATTCGCACCGTGCCCAACTGGCCGCAACAAGGCGTGATGTTCCGCGACATCACCCCGTTGCTGCAAAACCCGAAAACCTTCCGCATGCTGATCGACATCTACGTCCATCGCTACATGATCGAGAAGGTGGATCTGGTGGCCGGCCTCGACGCGCGCGGCTTCATCATCGGTTCGGTTCTGGCCTACGAGCTGAACGTCGGCTTCGTTCCCATCCGCAAGAAGGGCAAGCTGCCCTTCACCACGGTTGAGGAAGAGTACGAGCTGGAGTACGGCAACGCCGCGGTGGAAATGCACACCGACGCCTGCAAGCCGGGCGACCGCGTGATCCTGATCGACGACCTGGTGGCCACCGGAGGCACCATGATGGCCGGCTACAAGCTGCTGAAGCGCATGGGCGCCGACGTGCTGGAGGCCGCCGCCATCATCGAACTGCCGGAGCTGGGCGGCGCCCAGCTGGTGCGCGACGGCGGCCTGGACCTGTTCACCGTCTGCAGCTACGAAGGCCATTGAGCCCCGTCTTGGCCGCATCGAAAAAGGAGCCTCCGGCTCCTTTTTTCATGGCCGAAAAAAAGCCCGGCGCAAGGCCGGGCAAGGGACACGGAGTCATACCGTATTTCAATCCTGAGCCAACGACACCTTAACCGCCTGGCCCTTGACCCTCACCTTCAGCGGCGCGCCCGGCGTATTGATCCAGTCGCTGCTCACCTTGTTGGCCTGTCCTTCCACCTGGTAATCCAGCTTCGCCGTCTTGCCGGCGCTGAAATCCAGTTTCACCATCTGGCCATTGACCTCGACGCTCGCCGCCGGCTGCGCGCCCTGCAGCGCGAGGTCGGCCGTAACCGCCTGGCCGTCCAGCGCCACCAGCTTGCTAACGCCCTTGAAGTCCAGGTTCACCGCTTCGCCCTTCACCCTCAACTCGCCGACATTGCCTTTCACATCGCTCTTGACCGCATCGCCGGACAGATTTATCGCGCCGTAAGCGCCCTTCAGGTCGATGTGCACCGCCTGGCCGTGAATCCGCACCTTGTCGAACTGGCCGGATATATCGCCGTTCACCGCCTTCAGGTCTACATCCAGCTGCTTGCCCGGCTTGACGTTGCCGCGGATCACCAGCGCGCAGCGCTCGGCGGCCACCGCTCCCAGGTCGATCCGGAAAGTCAGCTCGCCCCCCTGCCGGGTGGTCAGCACCTTGCAACCGGTGTCGGACCAGTTGCGCTTCTCGAGGCTCAGCTTGTAAGGCTTGGCCGCGTCGGCGGTCAGCTCCAGCTTGGCGGCGTCGCCGCGGAAATTCAGCCGGTCTATACTGCCGGCCTCCTCGGCGCGGGCCGCGGCGCTGGCTGTCAGCAGCAGGCCGGCGGCGATCTTGGCTATGCTCATCAGGGTTCTCCTTGCCATGGTTTCAGTGCAGATACAGCCAGTAGCTGGCGGCATTGACGATGACCGCCGCGCTGATGGCCAGCGCCTGGATCGCCAGCTGGCCGCGGCTGTGGCGCAGGATGCGGCGGCGGGCGAAGGCGGCGGCGGCCAGTTGCCGGGTTTCGGTCAGAATGGCCAGCAGGCGGTTTTCGCTGCCGCGGTCGGACACCGCGTCGCGGATATAGCCGCGGTAGTCGTTGAGGATCTTGCGCAGCTCGGCTTCCGGCAGTTCCACCAGAGTCAGTTGCAATTACTGCAGGCAGGCATCGTTTTTCATGATCAACACTCCCATTGGATTGCAAAGTTTTGGTTCAGGCCGCGGCGTTTTCGCGGTCCTTGCCAGACACCAGCTCGATCTGATACTTCACATAGGACACCAGCACTCGCCAGGTCAGCCGGGTCAGCCACACGCAGAACACCAGTCCCAGCGCGCCGCTCAGCAGCAAGCCCAAACCCACCACCAGCGCGCTCATTCCCACCGACAGGCCGGGCAAGGCGTCGATCTGAATGTGGTCGGTGCCATCTTTCAACGCGATCTTGCTTTCTGAAATTTCCAGCGCGCTGCCGCCATCGTTCAGCAAAATGCTGCTTTTCGGCCCACTGGCGGCAAGCTTAAGTGCGGTGCCGCCGGCCGAGGCGTCAAACTGCACCAAGCGGCTGTTGTCATCGACGCGGGCGGTGAACACATCGCCGCTGTCTTCACGCAAAGTCAGTTCGCGGATCGCGCGGCCATTGATGCTGACTTCGCCATCCTCAATCTGGGCAAGCTGGCGCACGGTCGGCTGGCTGGCATCGACCTTCAATTTCCCCTGCTGTTTGAACACCAGCAGCGAGTCGCCCCGCCGGGTCTTGAGTTCGAAACGGTCGCCATCGTCCGGGTTCAGCATCAAGCGGCCGTTATCAATCCAGACCTGCCCGGCGTGATCGTTCTTATCGCTGCTCAAGGCCATTTCCGCCCCATTGTCGCCATAGCGACCGATATAATCGCCATGGCGACCGATATACCAGCCGGAGCCGTCGCTGGTGAATTGCGGCCAGCCGAACAGGCTGTGGCTGCCCCAGCCCACCACCACCGCCAGCCCGGCCACCAGGAAGCTGAGCGAGACGATGTAGCCGACCGTCAGAAACAACAGGTAGGCCAGGAAAGGCAGGGCCAGGAAGAAATTGAGCACGCCCAGCCCGGCGATGGACACCATCACCCGCGACAGGTTGGCGAAGGAGCGGTGCTGCTCCCACTGCCGGTAGTGGCTTTGCGCCTTCAGTTCGCGCGCCAGTTTCTGCGGGCTGCCCAGCGCCGCCACCACCTCGGCCTCGTCGCGGCCGTCGGCCAGCGCGTCGTTGAAATACTCGTCGTAATCCGAGAGGATTTCGCGCACCATTTCCGGCTTCAGTCCGGACAGCGCCCGCTCCAGCTGCTGTAAAAAGTCTTTGCGCGTCATTGCAGTGTCCCTTCTGTCGATGCCGCCGGGTCATCCCGCAGCACGTTTTCCACTTCGGCCACAAACTCCTGCCACTCCTGGCGCATCGTCGCCAGCTCCAGCCGCCCAGCTTCGGTCAGCTTGTAATACTTGCGCGACGGGCCGGATGACGACTCAACCAGATAGGTGCTGACCCAGGATTCGTTCTGCAGCCTGCGCATCAACGGATAGATGGTGCCTTCGCTGATTTCCATGCCCTGCGACAGCTTGCTGACCAGCTCGTAGGCGTAGCTGTCGGCTTGGGCCAGCACCGCCAGTACGCACATGTCCAGCGTGCCCTTTTTCAATTGCGTCTTCATCTCTTAGCCTTCCTAATAGACTGGCAATACATGATACCTTGCATTGCAAGCAACATCGATGGACTGCTGCATCGGGATGTCTGACTGAACTGTATGACAAGATACCTTGTATCGCAAGGTATCTTTCATTATGTAATGACAAAAGAATCCGACTGAGGTTTTTCCGCTACAAGCGCTTGGCCGCAGCCTGCGTTGCAAAAGTCTGCCCAGCAACCATACTGCAGACATGCCCCTGTCCTCGCCAACGACATCAAATGGGAGAAATACGTCATGGCTCAATCCGCAAAACCATCCATCGCTCTGGTACTGGGAGGCGGCGCGCCCAACGCCACGCTGATGGCCGGCGCGCTGGTGGCGCTTACCGAAGCCGGCGTCAAGTTCGACATCATCTCCGCCTCCGGCGCCGGCGCCCTCGTCGGCCTGCTATATGCCGTCCCCAAGCAGGGCGACGCCATCTCCGCGCTCGGCAAACTGGCAGATCTGGGCGTGTCCGACCCGATCTACAAGCTGTTCCCGGTCAACTACAAGGTGTTCAACAAGCCCGGCATGCTGGCGGACGCCTGGCGCGCGCTGCAGGCGCGCAACCCCGTCCTGCAGGCGATACAGCAGCAGGCCGACCAGGGGCCGGCACAGCGGCTGCTGGCCGACTGGACCTCGCTGCTGCTGGCCAGCCTCAGCCCCAGCAGCCTGAGCGGCGACAGCCAGGGCATGTGCGCGCACGTGCCCTTCATCGACCAGGTGGTCGACTTCGCCAAGCTGAAAGACATCCAGCCCCAGTTCTACCTCAACGCTTACAACATCACCCACGGCGCCATGCGCTGCTGGGACAAGCGCGAGATCAACCACGACCATTTCCTGGCCGCGCTGTCCTTCCCCTTCATCTACCCGCCCTATCGTCTGGAGGACGGCGACTACATCGAGGGCGCCGCCATCGACACCCTCAACTTCAAGCGCCTGTTCGAGCTGCATCCGCACATCGACTACACCGTGGTGTTCGACGTGCTCGGCAGCGACAGGCTGCTGCACCCGCCGCGCAATCTGTACGACGCCTGGGTGCAATCCATCATCGCTCCGCTCACCGCCATCGCCCGCGACGACCTCAGGCTGTTCGAAGCGCTGCATAACCGCGACGAGCGCGGCCAGCCGCGCACCGAGGTGCTGAAAATCAATTTCGACGCCCACATCGGCAAGGAAACCTCGCGCGAGGAACTGGACTGGTCGTATTCCAACCTGTCGCGGCTGTATCAAGCCGGTTACCAGGCCGGCAAGGACGCTTGCCGGCAATACGCGCGCCAGCTGAGCATCAAAGCCTGATCGGCCCGGCCATCCCGATGGCCGGCCAGGCTGCGTAGTCGCAACGATTCAATCCGCCAACGCGACCGGTTAATCTGATACGGACGCGCGCGATTTCGGCGCGATTCCCAAGGCCCCCCACCGCAGTCAACAGCCAGATCACCGACGCCGACGCCCAGGCCAGCAACGTCAAGGTGCTGGGCGAGGCCCCAGCCATGGCCATCGTCGCCGTCAACCAGGCCATCGCCCACGCCAGCGGCATCCTGTGGGAAAGCACCACCTCGTCCCAGCAGCAACCGGGCATGGCGGGCCAGGCCGCCGTCAACCAGGGCGTGACGCAAATCGACGACGCCGACTCCGACGCGGATGGCCAGGCGCGGGAGCCGGCGGAGCTGGAAACGCTGATCCGCCAGCTCAAATCCGGATAAGCCCTTTCGCGCCAGAGCAAGAAAAAAGGGCTGCCGTTTGGCAGCCCTGCGTTTTTACTGCGCCGTTTCCGGACGGATCAGTACCACTCTATGCCCGGCCGCGCGGTGGAGATCACCGTGCCGGCCTCGCCCTTGACGATGCGCTCGATATCCTCCAGCGCGCCGATCACCGCCTTCTTGCCGGCCAGGCGGGCAAACTCGCAGGCCGCCTCCACTTTGGGCCCCATCGAACCGGCGGCGAAACCCAGCTTGTCCATCTCGTCCGGGTGCGCGTGGCGGATTGCCTTGGCCTCCGGCGTGCCCCAGCCGACGAACACGCTCTTCACGTCGGTGGCGATCACGAAGTAATCGGCATCCACCTCGCGCGCCAACAGCGCCGAAGCCAGATCCTTGTCTATCACCGCCTCCACGCCCACCAGCCTGTCGCCCTGGTACATGGTGGGAATGCCGCCGCCGCCGGCCGCGATCACCACCACGCCTTTCTCGATCAGCCACTTGATCGGCCGCATCTCGAAAATGCGCTTCGGCTTCGGGCTCGGCACCACGCGGCGGAAGTATTCGCCATCTGCCTTCACTACCCAGCCCTTTTCCACCGCCAGCTTCTCGGCTTCGTCCTTGCCGTACACCGGGCCGACGAACTTGGTGGGATTCTTGAACGCCGGATCGTTAGGATCCACTTCGGTCTGGGTAAGGATGGTGGCGATCGGCACTTCGAAGGGCAGCACATTGCCCAGCTCCTGCTCCACCATGTAACCGATCATGCCCTCGGTCTGCGCGCCCAGCACATCCAGCGGATACGGCGTCACCTTGCCGTCCACATGGCGGGCGTAGGCGTCGTTCTGCAGGCCCAAGAGGCCCACTTGCGGCCCATTGCCGTGGCACATCACCAGGTTGTGGCCCAGCCGGGTGACCGCGGCCAGTTGTTCTGCGGCCACCTTGACGTTGGCGCGCTGGTTGTCGGCGGTCATGGCTTCGCCACGACGCTGCAGGGCATTGCCGCCCAAGGCTACGACGACTCGCATAATGTTTCCTTCTCTCGGTCTTTTCAACGACGCCGGCCAAGGGCTCCGGTCAGGAGGCCTTGGCCGGTCGGTGTGATATCGGGCCGGCTTGCGCCGGCTGCGGCATCGCGTCAGTCGCCCAGCGTCGCCACCAGGATGGCCTTGATGGTGTGCATGCGGTTTTCCGCCTGCTCGAAGGCGATGCAGGCCTCGGACTCGAACACGTCCTCGGTCACCTCGATGCCGTTGGCGAGTTCCGGATATTCCGCGGCGATTTCCTTGCCCACCTTGGTTTCACTGTTGTGGTAAGCCGGCAGGCAGTGCATGAACTTCACTTGCGGGTTGCCGGCGGCGGCCATCAGCGCGGCGTTGACCTGGTAGGGCTTCAACAGGCGGATGCGTTCGGCCCACACTTCGGCCGGCTCACCCATCGACACCCAGACGTCGGTGTGGATAAAGTCGGCGCCCTTGACCGCCTCCCTGGCGTCCTCGGTCAGGGTGATGCGCGCGCCGGTCTTGGCCGCGATCTCGCGGCACTCGGCCACCAGCTCGTCGGTCGGCCACAGGTGTTTCGGCGCGCCGATGCGCACGTCCATGCCCAGCTTGGCGCCGATCACCAGCAGCGAGTTGCCCATATTGTTGCGGGCGTCGCCCAGGTAGCTGTAGCTGATCCGCGAAATCGGCTTGTCGCTGTTCTCCCACATGGTCAGCACGTCGGCCAGCATCTGGGTCGGGTGCCATTCATCGGTCAGGCCGTTGTACACCGGCACGCCGGCAAACTTGGCCAGCTCGTTTTCCACCATGTCCTGATCGAAACCGCGGTATTCGATGGCGTCGTACATCCGGCCCAGCACGCGGGCGGTGTCCTTCATCGATTCCTTGATGCCGATCTGCGAGCCGGACGGCCCGAGGTAGGTGACGTTGGCGCCCTGGTCGAAGCAGGCCACTTCAAACGCGCAGCGGGTGCGGGTGGAGGTCTTTTCAAAGATCAGGGCGATATTCTTGCCCTTCAGGTGCTGCTGCTCGGTGCCGGAGTATTTGGCGCGCTTCAGGTCGCGAGCCAGGTCCAGCATGTAGCGGATCTCACGCGGGGTGAAGTCCAGCATTCTCAGGAAGTTGCGGTTGCGCAGATTGAAAGCCATGATATTGCTCCTGATTAGAGTCTGGGCAAGCCGGCCGCCGTTTCCGTGGAAACCGGCGGTCAACCTGTCTTGTGCAAACAAACGGTATTCGGTCTCTCCGGCCGGATGCCGACCGGAGAATGGATTGCCTTACAGCTTGATTTCGTCGCGAATGATCGGGCAGGTCATGCAGTGGCCGCCGCCGCGGCCGCGGCCAAGCTCGGATGCCGGAATCTCGATCACTTCCACGCCGTGCTCGCGCATCAGGCGGTTGGTATAGGTGTTGCGGTCGTAGGCCACCACCACGCGGCGGTCCAGCGCCACCACGTTGTTGCCGTCGTCCCACTGCTCGCGTTCGCGCTGGTAGGCGTCGCCGCCGGTCTGGATCACGCGGATTTCCTTCAAGCCCAGCGCCTGGCGCACGATCTCCACCAGCTTCACGCCCTCATGGCGCTCGAAGCGGATCTCGCCCTCGCGGTCGCCGGCGTACATGCTGGTGCAGACGATGTCGTCCACCACGTCCGGAAATACCGACAGCAGGTCGACGTCGAGAAAGCTGAACACGGTGTCCAGGTGCATCGCGGCGCGCGATTTCGGCATCTGGCAGGCGATCACCCGCTTGGCGCCGCCCTCGCGGCCCAGCACGCGCTTGGCCACCTGCACCACCGCCTGCGGGCTGGTGCGCTCGCCCATGCCGATCAGCACGGTGCCGTTGCCAATCGGCATCACGTCGCCGCCTTCCAGCGTCGCCGCGCCGTGGTCCTTGTCGCAGTCGCCCCACCAGATATTGGCCTTGCCGGCGAAGTAAGGGTGGAACTGGTAGATCGATTGCAACACCAGCGTTTCCTGGCGCCGCGCCGGCCAGTACATCGGGTTCAGCGTCACGCCTTCGTAGATCCAGCAAGACGGGTCGCGCTGGAACAGGCTGTTGGGAATCGGGGGGATCACGAATTCGGACTGGTCGAGATAGCCGCCGAACAGGCCTTTCGGGTCGAACGGCAGCTCGAACTTGGCGATGCCGCCAACCAGGTGCTCGGCCAGCTGCGACGATGGCATCTCGTTCAGCCAACCGCGCAGATCGTGCAGCATGCCGATGCCGACGTTGTCAGCCTTCACCTTGCGGTCCAGCACCCAGTTGCGGGCGGCCTTGTCGTCCAGAACCTTGGCCAGCGCCTCGTGCACCTCGATCACTTCGATGCCGCGGGCGCGCATCTGTTCAACCATATAGGCATGGTCCCTCTGCGCGCGCTCCACCCAGATCACATCGTCGAACAGCAGGTCGTGGCAGTTGTCGGGGGTCAGGCGCTTGTGGGCGAGGCCGGGACGGCACACCATCACAGTTCGCAGCTTGCCGCACTCTGAATGAACACCGAACTTGGTCATAACGATACTCCTTGAGTCTTGTTTGACTTCAGGGGCGAGCCATCCGCCCCCGCGACTGGATTTCGAAATTCTTGCTTACAGGCTGATATGGCCAACGGCCAGCTGCCAGGTGGCGATCACGCCCAACACCACCACCGCCGCGGCCAATACCGCCTCGATCAGGTTGAACGGTTTCTCGCCGCGTTCCTTCTTGGCCCACAGGTAGAACAGCAGGCCCGGCGCGTACAGGATCATCGACAGGAACAGATACTTAGGTCCGGCGGCGTAGATCAGCCATCCGCCGTATACCGTGGCCAGCGCTGCGGTCCAGAATTCCTTGGCGGCGCTTTCGCCCTGGGCGTAGCCTTCGCCGCGCCTGGCGACCAACAGCGAATAGCCGGCGCACAACAGGTAGGGAATCAGGATCATCGAGGTGGCCAGCGACAGCAGCGCCAGGTAGCCGGCCGAACTGAACAGGGTGATGACCAGGAACAGCTGGATCAGGCCGTTGGTCAGCCACAGCGAGGCGGCCGGGGTGTCGTTGCCATTGACGGTGCCGAACACCTTGGGCATCACGCCGTCCTTGCCGGCGAGGTAAGGCGCTTCGGCCGCCAGCAGCGTCCAGGCCAACAGCGCGCCGCCGACCGAGATCACCAGACCGGCGTTCATCAGATTGGCGCCGAAGGTGCCGAAGGCCTTCTGCAGCACGTAGGCGGTGGACGGGTTCTTCAATGCGGCCAGCTCGGGCTGGGTCATCACGCCCAGCGACAGCACCGATACCGCCACCAGCAAGGCGATGGTCAGCAGGAAACCGATCACTGTGGCTTTGCCCACGTCCTTCATGCTGTCGGCGCGGCCGGAGAACATCGACGCGCCCTCGATGCCGATGAACACCCACACCGTCACTAGCATGGTGCTTTTCACCTGATCGACGATGGAACCCAGCTTGGCGTTGCCCCAGAAATCCAGATTGAAGGTATCCACCTTGAAAGCGAACACGATCAGCAGGATGAACAGCGCCAGCGGCACCAGCTTGGCGATGGTGGTGATGGTGTTGATGAAGGCCGCGCCGTGCACGCCGCGCAGCACCAGAAAGTGCAGGCACCACAGCAGCACCGAGGCGCAGACGATGGCGGTGGGGGTGTTGCCGTCGCCGAAGGCCGGAATCCAGAAGGCCAGCGCCGAGAACATCACCACAAAGTAGGACACATTGCCGATCCAGGCGGAAATCCAGTAGCCCCAGGCCGAGTTGAAACCCATGTAGTCGCCGAAACCGGCCTTGGCGTAGCCGTAGACGCCGCCCGACACTTCAGGCTTGCGCGAGGCCAGCATCTGGAACACGAAGGCCAGCGCCAGCATGCCGACAAAGGTGATGGCCCAGCCTATCAGGATGGCGCCGGCGCCGGCGCCGGCAGCCATGTTTTGCGGCAGCGAGAAGATGCCGCCGCCTATCATCGAGCCGACGACCAGCGCTGTCAGCGCGCCCAGTTTAAGCCTGGGCGAGGCGCTTTCGGCGATGCCGGCTTGACTTGCAGTTTCTGTGGACATTTTCGTTCTCCGATCTGAGATGTAAACCGAGCATTCGTGTTTATTATTAAATTCTTATCATCTGAAATAATGGTATACCCGGCAAAAGCAGGGTTTCCAGACGTGTCATCTGTTCAGTTGACTTACATCAAGCGGACTTGGCAGGCTACCCGCCGACCTCTGCAGATGCGACCTGGGCTTGCGACAAGGCGTCATGCCCGTCGATGCCCTGACAAAACGTCATCGCCGGATACCGCGGCAAAATTCAGCATAGGCGGGAAGCATCGAAACAGAAGCCGGCATCGCGGATGCCATGACCTCGGACAAAAAATACAGAATTTCCAGCTGTATTCCGGTGTGGATAAGCGGGGACGCAAGCTCCTATAGGACAATGGCAAGTCAAAACGCCGAGCTGAAATTCTTTTGCCATCATTAAACAGACCCCGGGCCCGCAGGGAAAGTTCAGCCATTCACGATGCCAGACATGGCAAAAAAAAGCGGATACGGCCCACCGCCGTACCCGCCAACACACACATCAAGAGGAAATGCCAAAACTGCAGGAGTACAAAACCTTACTTGCCGGGTTTGTTGATGTTCTTGAAAATCACCCACAACGCGCCCAGCACCACCAGCATGGTCACGACGATAGTCAGCAGGCTCAAGCGGCCCACGTCGTCAGACATCAACAGGGTCAACAATTCCATGATTCCTCCTTCCGGCCCGCGGCCTCGACATCCTTAGCTGACGACATAATAGCCATTATGCCGACATGGAAATTGACCCACATCAAACCGCCGCCCGACGCGAATTGATGCAGAACAAATAAAAAGCCCCCGGCACGAGCCGGGGGCTTTCTGTATGCAAATCAGCAATTTATCTGTCTACTTTCCACTCTTCATGTCCTTGGACAGGAAAAAGGCATCGGAAAAGAACTCGTCTTCCGGCAAAGCGCGCTCGCGGGTGAAGCTGCCATGCGCCGCCTCCACCATCACCGGCGCGCCGCAGGCGTATACCTGATAGCCGGACAGGTCGGCGAAATCCTCCAGCACCGCCTGATGCACGAAGCCCGCGCGGCCGTTCCAGTTGTCTTCCGGCAGCGCCTCGGACAGTACCGGAATGAAGGTGATATGCGGGTGAGCGGCCTGCCAGCTCTCGGCCAGGTCGGCCATGTAAAGGTCGGCCTTGCTGCGCGCGCCCCAGTAGAACACCATCTGGCGCTGGATGCCGTGGTGGATCGCATGCTCGATGATGCCCTTGACCGGCGCGAAGCCGGTGCCGCTGGCGATGAGGACGATGGGCTTGTCCGAATCCTCGCGCAGGAAGAAGGAACCCAGCGGGCCCTTGAAGCGCATGATCTCGCGCTCCTTCATCTGGCTGAACACATAGTCGGAGAACGAGCCGCCCGGCTGGTGGCGGATGTGCAATTCGAGGAAGGCGTCGTCGTGCGGCGCATTGGCGATGGAGAAGCTACGCTTCTTGCCATCCTTCATCAGGATGTCGATATACTGGCCGGCGCGGAACTGCAGGCGCTCGGACACCGGCAGCTTGAGCTTCAGCACCGCTACGTCATGAATCTTTTCCATCTTTTCCACGCGGCACGGCAGCGTCTTGATCTGGATGTCGCCCATGCCGGTGAGTTCGCGCACCTCGATGCTGATGTCGCCCTGCGGCCTGGCGCAACAGAACAAGGCCAGGCCCTGCGCCTGTTCGCTGGCCGACAACGCCTTCTCCTGGAAGCCGTCCTGGCTGACCTCTCCCTCCACTACCTTGCCTTTGCAGGCGCCGCAAGCGCCGTCGCGGCAGCCATAAGGCAGGCCCACGCCCTGGCGCAGAGCGGCCTCAAGAATGGTTTCGTGCGCTTCCACACCGAATGTATGCCCGCTGGGGAGCACCTTCACCTGGCAAGTCATGTCGTATCTCAATCCCGAATTCTGGCTAAAATGCACACCATGCGTACTTTACTGATAATCGGCGCCGGCGATGTCGCCCGCCGCGCCCTGCCCGCCTTGCTGGGCCGCTGGCGAGTCCTGGCCCTATGCCGCAGCGCGGCGGCGGCCGAAGCATGGAGAGGCCTCGGCGTCCAGCCCATTCCCGGCGATCTCGACCATCGCGACAGCCTGACGCGGCTGGCCGGCATCGCCGATGCGCTGCTGCTGTGCGCGCCGCCGCCGCTGTCCGGCGCGAAAGACCCAAGGATGCGCAAGTTGTTGTACGCGCTGGCAAAAGGCGACAGCATACCACAGCAGTTTGTCTATATCAGCACCAGTGGCGTCTACGGCAATGCAAACGGCATTGCGCTGGATGAAACTGCGGCGCTGCGGCCACAAAGCGAACGGGCCTGCCGCCGCGCCGACGCGGAAAGCCAGTTGCGCCGCTTTGTCCGCCGCCATCGCGGCGCGCTGACGATACTGCGCGCGCCCGGCATCTACGCCGACGAAAGGCTGCCGCTGGCGCGCTTCGCCAACGGCTCGCCGCTGATAGTTGATGACGAGGACAGCTACAGCAACCATATCCACGCCGACGATCTGGCCCGCCTGTGCGTGGCCGCGCTGCGCCGCCGCCAGGGCATCCGCGTCTACAACGCCTGCGACGATCTGCCGCTGCCGGTCAGCAAATGGTACCGGCAACTGGGCGCGGCGCTGGGCCTTGCCTGCCCGCCGCAACTGCCGCGCAGCGAAGTCCAGGCCAGGGTTTCGCCGCAGCAATGGTCGTTCCTGGCCGAGTCGCGCCGGCTGGACAACAGCCGGATCAAGCGCGAACTGGGCACGCCGCTGCGCTGGCCCACCGTGCTGGACTATCTGGCGGAGCTGTCTCGGGATGAGCCGCGCAAGGCGGCAATACTCGCAAGCCGCGCCAAGATTCGGTAACATCGCGTTTTTTTTGAGTTTTCAGCAGGCCAGCAAAATGGAAAATCCGGCTTTTCAACGCGCGATCAGAAGCTTCGTACTGCGTCAGGGCCACCTGTCGCCCGGTCAACAGCGTGCCATGGACGAAGGCATGCCGCGCTGGGGCATCGAATACCGCCCCGAACAGCTAGACCTGGAGCAAGCCTTTGGCCGCAGCGCGCCCAAGATCCTGGAGATTGGCTTCGGCATGGGCGGCGCCACCGCCGAAATCGCCGCCGCCAATCCGGAACAGGACTACCTGGGCATCGAGGTGCACGCCCCCGGCGTCGGCAACCTGTGCAAGCTGATCGCGGAAAAAGAGCTCTCCAACCTGCGCCTGATCCGCCACGACGCGGTGGAAGTATTGGACAATATGCTGGCGGACGGCAGCCTGGACGGCGTGCATATCTTCTTCCCCGATCCCTGGCACAAGAAACGCCACAACAAGCGCCGCCTGATCCAGGCGCCGCTGGTGGCCAAGCTGGTGCAGAAGCTGAAGCCGGGCGGCTATATCCACGCCGCCACCGACTGGGAGGACTACGCGCTGCAAATCATGGAAGTGTTCAGCGGCAACGCCGGCCTGGCCAACAGCGCCGACGGCTACGCGCCGCGCCCGGACTACCGCCCGCTGACCAAGTTCGAGGCCCGCGGCATCAAGCTGGGCCACGGCGTGTGGGACCTGATCTTCCGCCGCAAATAAGCTTGCGCCGCCTACAGCCCGCCCTAAGCGGGCTGTCTCATTTACGCCTCAGCGCGCCAGCAGCGCACGGACATCGTCCACCAGCTCGTAAGGCTCCACCGCCGGCTCGTAGCGCTTCACCACCCGGCCGCGCGCGTCGATCAGGAACTTGGTGAAATTCCACTTCACCGGATGTGGATGCTCCGACCCCGCCTGGGTCAGCCAGCGCCACAGCGGATCGGCGCCGTCGCCGTTGACTTCCAGCTTGGCCATCACGGGAAAGCTGACGCCGAAGCGACCCTGGCAGAACGCCAGAATCTCGTCGGCGCTGCCCGGCTCCTGGCCGCCAAACTGATTGCAGGGAAAACCCAGCACGGAAAAACCCTGGCCGGCGAAAAAGTCCTGCAGCTCCTGCAAGCCTGCATACTGCTTGGTATAGCCGCACTCGCTGGCGGTGTTGACCACCAACAGCACCTGGCCGGCAAAATCGGACAAGGACCGCGCCGCGCCGCCGGCGGTGCGCACGGTAAAATCGTAGAGCGTGGTCATCGCAACCTCCGTCCCGTATAATGCCGCAGCCCGGAGTGGCAACCGCCTGCGACTCTCTGAAATCCAACGCCTGCGCATGCGGCGTCGCCGCCGAGCCCAGACTGTCACCGCCGGAGGTTCATATCCATGCTGTTCAACCCCAGCCGCCAGGACGCGCGCCGATTCTTTTTCGACACCTGGAGCAAGTCCAAATCCAGTCAGCCCTTGTCCGACCTGGAACAGGTGGTCCTAACCATTCTTATAGACCACCCGGAGTATCATCCCATCCTGGAAAATCCGGAAACTTTCCTGGGACAGGAATGGACGCCGGACATGGGGGAGAGCAATCCCTTCCTGCACCTGGGCCTGCATGTCGCCATCGCCGAGCAGCGCTCGATAGACCAGCCCTTCGGCATCCGCGCGCTGTACGCGCAACTGGCCTTGCGCCACGGCGACGAGCACCGCGCCCAGCACGAGATCATGGAATGCCTGGGCGAAATGATCTGGCATGCCCAACGCTACGGCGGCGGCCCCGACGTCAACCGCTACATTTCCTGTGTGCGCGGCAAGCTGGGCCTGGGCGAGGAAGAGCAGCCGCGGATCAATCCCAACGATATTCCGGACTGAACCCTGCCGCCGACAGGCAAAAAAAACCGTGGCGGGAAACCGGCAACGGCGCAACAAGCGGGGCAGCTCAAGCCGGCGATGGCCGACCGAGCCTTTCCAACATAGCCAGATACTAAACAAATTTCAAATTCTTATTAAATAAATCAAATAAAATAGACAGCGTCATGAACGGAAAAAGCCGGCTATCCCGTAGGAAACAGCCGGCTTTTATCAATAAAAGCGACTTCTGCTTTTAGCAAACCATTTATACCAACCGATTCAGCGCCTCATCCCGGACAAAGGCTTCGATATTCTCCACCAGTTGCGCCGCCAGCCTGCGCATCGCTTCAGCGCTGGCCCAGCCCACATGCGGCGTGACGATCAGATTGGGCAGCCTGGCCTTGAGCAGCGGATTGTCGGGCGCAGGCGGCTCGCTGCTGAGCACATCGAAACCGGCTCCGCCCAGCTGGCCGTACTTCAGCGCCGCCACCAGATCGGCCTCGTCCACCAGGCCGCCGCGCGCGGTATTGATCAGGATGGCGCCGGGCTTCATCGCCATCAGCTCCGCCTGGGCGATCAGGCCTCGGGTGGAATCGGTCAGCGGGCAATGCAGCGACAGCACATCGGCGCGCGCCAACACCTGATCGAACGGCAGATAGCCCGCCCGCGCCGTCGCCTCGCCCTTGCGCCCGGCAAACACCACCTCCATGCCGAACGCCGTGGCCATCTGCGCCAGCTGCTGACCGATGCCGCCGCCGCCGACAATGCCCAGCACCGCGCCGCGCATCTCGCGGATGGGCGCGCCGAAGTGGCAGAACCGCTTGGCCTGGCTCCACACGCCGGCCGCCACGTCGCGCTGGTAGGCCGGCAGGTTTTTCATCAGCGCCAGCATCAGCGTCAGCGCGTGCTCCGCCACCGTGTGGTCACCATAGTGGCGGACATTGCACACCGCCACCCCCTGCTCGCGGCAGGCGTCCAGGTCGACATGGTTGTAGCCGGTGGCGGCGATGGCCACCAGCCTCAGGTCTGGCAACCGCGCCAGCGCGGCGCGGTCCAGCGGCACCTTGTTGCTGATCAGCACCTCGGCGCCGGCGGCATGCTCCGGTATCTGTTCGATGGCGGTGGCCGGATATTCGCGGTAGCGGACGGGAAAGCTGAAAACGGGAACCGGGACAGACAGGCTGTCCCGGTCGAGGAATACGACGCTATGAGTCATTGCTTGGAGGTCATCGCTCGAAGGTGATCAAATCCCGATAGGCATGCCAGCTGGACAACGCCAGCACCGGCATGATGATGATCAGGCCCAGGTAATAGGTGGCGAAGCCCACCACCGTCATCGCCACAATGATAACGGCCCACAACCCCATCGTCAGCACATTGCGGTACACCGCCTGCACGCTGGCTATCATCGCAGTGATGGTGTCCACCTCCTTGTCCAGCAGCAGCGGAATGGATACCACGCTGATCGAGAACACCAGTTGGGCGAATAGGAAGCCGACGGCGAAATAGGCGACCAGGAACAGCAGATTGTCCGGCGTGAAGGCGTCGACGACGATCTCGTTCAGATTGGGCAGCGCCGCGGTATCGTAGAACAGCGCGAACATCAGCAAGGACACGCGGAACCAACCGAACACCAGCACCGCCAGCAGCACCGCGTACAAGCTGAAGCCCGGCATGTTGACGCGCCAGGCCGCCATGCTGTGCAGCAGTTTCACCCGGCCGTGGCCGTCGAAGGCCTCCATCTGCTTGGCGATGTCGTAGATGCCGATGGCGAGGAAGGGGCCGGCCAGCAGGAAGATGGTAGCGAAGGTGATCACCAGCTCCGGCGCCTGTTCGGCGTAAACCCCCAGCAGATAGCCCATCAGCACGAAGACCGCGCCATAGAACAGGCAGTCGGCGGGCGCCTTCTGGAAGTCGCGGAACCCCCTCTTCAACCACACAAACGGCTGCTGGAACGCCACCCGGCGCGCGACCGGGCGGACTGGCGGGACTTCATGTTGAGTGACATCCATGGCACACCCCTTGCATCGCGTGGAAAGGCAGAGACCTGGCGCTCTGAATTTCGTTATATGCCACACCGGGGAAAACACAAAGCGGCCGCCGGGCTGCTACAATCGCGCGGTCAAACCCCAAGCAAGCGAAAGGAAACGCCATGAGCGAACTGATCATTGAAGAACTGGTTGTCGGCGAAGGCGCCGAGGCGGTGGCCGGCCAGGAAGTCACCGTGCACTACACCGGCTGGCTGACCAACGGCACCAAGTTCGATTCCAGCAAGGACCGCATGCAGCCGTTCAGCTTCCCGCTGGCCGCCGGCCATGTGATCAAGGGCTGGGACCAGGGCGTGCAGGGCATGAAAGTCGGCGGCAAGCGCAAGCTGACCATCCCGGCCGAACTGGGCTACGGCGCGCGCGGCGCCGGCGGCGTGATTCCCCCCAACGCCACTCTGGTGTTCGAAGTGGAGCTGCTGCAGGTAGGCTGATCCCATCCGCAGCGCCCGTAAAAAAAGGCCATCTCACGATGGCCTTTTTCCATTGTCCGGCGCGCTTATTTCTTGGCGCAGGCCATGCGGCGGCGCCTGAGCCAAACCAGGCCGACCGCCAGCAGCAGCAAGGCCACCACGGCGAGAATGCCGGCTTGGCCGCGGTGCACCATGGTCATCAGCCATTCGCGGTTGGCCGCGCCGTAATAGCCGAGATACACCCACACCGGCACCGAGATCAGCGCGGCGAAGCCGTCCATCAGCAAGAAGCGCCAGTAGGGCACGCGCCGGGTCATCCCGGCGGTGATGAAGATCGGGGAGCGCAGCCCCGGCAGGAAGCGGGCGACGAACAGCACCCAGTTGCCGTACTTGGCGAACTTCTCCTGCACCGCCTCGAAACGTTCTTGGGTGAGGATGCGGGCGATCGGGCGGAATGTCAGCACCTTGTTGCCGAAAGTGCGGCCGGCCATGAACATGATGCCGTCGCCCACCAGCACGCCGGCCATGCCCACCAGGAACATGTAGTGCACATTGGTGTAGCCCAGGCCGGAGATCACGCCGCCCGCCACCAGAGTAATGTCCTCGGGAATCGGCACGCCGAAACCGCAAACCAGCAACACCGCAAATACAGCCAGGTAGCCATAGCCGGTGAAAAAATCGAGAAGTATCTGCAGTGTATCCATTATTGTTCCGTCTGCCGGCAATCAAGTCATAGCGACAAGGCGGACGGCAGTTCGGCAAAAGTCCAAGAACGGGGGTGTATAATAGCACACCTCTTGTTCACACTTTCTTGACATGACACGCCCTATCCGGCTGGAGATCGATCTCTCCGCCATCCGCCATAATTTCCAGTTTACCCGCCAGCACGCGCAAGCCCGCCGCCTATTCGCCGTGATCAAGGCCAACGCCTACGGCCACGGGGTATTGGACACTGCAAAGGCGTTGGCCGATCTGGCCGACGGTTTTGCCCTGCTCAATATCGAAGACGCCGTCGCGCTGCGCGAAGCCGGCATCCAGCACCCCATCGCCCTGCTGGAGGGCCCGTTCGACGCGGCCGAAGCCGCCGCGATGGCCGAATACCGGCTGAGCGGCGCCGTCCACTCACTAGAACAGATGGACTGGCTGGCCAAAGGTTCCGCCAGGGGCGCCGTCGAGGTCTGGCTCAAGGTCAACAGCGGCATGAACAGGCTGGGTTTCCCGCCGGCGCGGCTGAACGAGATCCAGGCCCGGCTGCGGACAATGCCGCAGCTGCGGCTCTCCACCATCATGACCCACTTCTCCAGCGCCGACGACGACTATGGCGTGGACGAACAGTGGCGCCGCTTCGCGCCGCTGGCGCAAGCCAGCGGATTGGAGACCAGCGCCGCCAACTCCGCGGCGCTGCTGCGCCATCCGCATACCCATGGCGACATCGGACGTCCCGGCATCATCCTGTACGGCGCCTCGCCGTTTGACTCCGCCACCGGAACGGAACTGGGCCTGCGGCCAGCGATGACGCTGTCCGCCGACATCATCGCCGTCCAAACGCTGCAAAGCGGCGACGCGGTCGGCTACGGCCGCCGCTTCATCGCCGGGCAGGCGATGCGCATCGGCATCGTCGCCTGCGGCTACGCCGACGGCTATCCGCGCATCGCCGCCAACGGCACCCCGGTCGCAGTGGACGGCCAAGCCAGCGGCACGGTGGGACGGATTTCGATGGATATGCTGGCGGTGGATCTGAGCCATCTGCCGCAGGCCGGCGTCGGCAGCCGGGTGGAACTGTGGGGAGCCCAGGTACCGATAGAACAGGTTGCCGCAGCCGCCGGCACCATCAGCTATGAACTGATGTGCGCGGTGGCGACGCGGGTGCCGCGCGTGCTGCGCGGCTGAAGCACGCCGCCAGCAGCAGCCCCGCCAGCGCCCCGCTGGCATGGGCCGACCACAACACCGCCTGGCCGCCAGCCCACGTCTGCGGCCAGACCCACTGCCAGCCCAGCCGCGACAACAACAGCAACGCCAGCAGCCATCCCGAACCGTCGCGCCGCCACTGCCAGGCCAAAGCCGCCCACCAGCCGTACAGCACGCCGGATGCGCCCAGAAACGGTCCGGCGTGCGGCAAGGCCAGCTGGACCAGCGCGATCGGACATGGCAACAACAAGGCCAGCCAGCACAACAGCCGCGCATGGCCGGGGCCGCCCAGCCAGGCCAATAGCAACAGGCCGGCGCTGTTGAACAGCGCGTGGCGCCAGTCCGCGTGCACCCAGCTGCCGCTCCAGCAGCGCCACCATTCATCAGCGGCCAGCGCCGGATCGAAGCGCCAGCGCCGCGCCGCCTCCCCCACCGGCAGACACAAGGGCAGCAGCGCCGGCAGCAGGCTGGGCTGGAGCCTCATTGCCTGCGGCGGCGCCAGGCCAGCAGACCGGCCAGCCCGAGCAGGCTCAGAACCTGCGGGTCCCCCGCCGCGATGCTGCCGGACGAGGGCGCAGGACTGGACGGCGAAGACGGCGCCGGTTGATCCTGCTGCCGCGACGCATCCGTCGCCGCCTTCAAGTCGACAAACAGCGGATCGTGGTCAGACGAGCGGTAGGCGTCGGCGGCATAGTAGTTCTGCTGCTGCGCCAGCGATTTGAACTCGCTGCCGTATTCCAGCGCCGTCGGCTCGTCGGCATTGATGTGCCACTCGCCCGCCTGGCTCACCCACTGGCCCAACGCGGCGTCGGCCAGCGCGTGGTCCAGATTGCCGGACTCGCCGCCATAGACATAGGAGTAGGCGTCGGACTGGAAGCGCGCCAGCTGATTAGCCAGGCCGCCCTCCTCTAGGGTGCGGATCGGATCCTCCTTGGCGTAGGCGTTCATATCGCCCATGACCAGCAGGCCGGACTGTGGATTCTGCCCGCGCGCCTGCGCCCATTTGAGCAGATCGCGCGCCGCCTGCACCCGGGTGAGGTTGCAGTTGCCCTGGCCATCGCCCAGATCGGCATCGACCACCCCGTCCACCTGCGTGTCCGCACAACTGCTGCCCTTGGATTTCAGATGGTTGACCGCCAGCGTCAGCCGCCGGCCGTCGCCGAGCGCGAAGGTCTGCGCCAGCATCGGTCGGTTGCGCGCCGGGTTGCCTACCGCCACCACTTGCGCCGCGCCCTGCGGGCTCAGCCGCGCCGGACGGTACAACATGCCGGTGCTGATGGCGTCGTTGCCTATCTTCGCCACTCCCGGATCGACGAAACGGTACTGTTTTTCCGCCGGCAGGCCATCGTTCAGGGCGCCCGCCAGTTCCTGGATCGCCGACTGCGGGCCGAAGCCGTCATTCTCGATCTCCATCAATCCCAGCGCATCGGCGTCCAGCTGGCGGATGGCGCTGACGATCTTGGCCTTCTGCCGCAGGAAATCGGCGCGGGTCTTCGCCCCGCGCTCGGTGGGAAAACCGCCGCCCAGGCCGTCGCCGTTGAAGAAGTTGAGCACGTTGAAGCTGGCCACCCGCAACTGGCCGGCCTGGCGCGCCGGCGCCGCCGGCCGTGGATTGGCCCCCTCCACCTGCGGCGCGCCCAAGGGCTGCAAGCGGTAGCTGCCATTGCCGAACGACACCACCGCGCGCAAACCCCGCAGCTTGTCGCCCGCCCGTAAAGTGCGGCTAGCCGACAGGCCGCCAGGGCCGGGCAGCCAGGCATCCATGTTCTGCTGGGTCTGGCCGTCATCCAGGATCAGCCGATCGCGGCGGTTCGCCGCTTGCAGCGCCTTCGCTTCCGCGCTGCCGGGCCGGTACAGCTGGGTGGCGGTCCACTGCCGCGGCTGGCTGGAGAGGGCAAGCTCGCCATAGCGGCCATAGTGGTAGCTGTCGGCCACGTACAGCGGCTGCTCGAACGCCACAGCCATGCCGGCCAGCGCCTCCAGCTGGGCCGGGTCGCCGCTCAGCGGCATGCTCAAGGCCGCAAGGCGGAGTTCGCCCTGCGCGCCGCAGGACTGCACATCGGCGGCGCTGGTCGGCTGCAGCTGGGTTTCGCTATAGGCATCGCCCTTGCGGGAAAACTCCAACACCTTGCCGCGCACGCTGACCAGATCGCCGCTCTTCAGCGCCGGCAATGCCAGCTTGCCGGTATAGACGTAAATGCCTTCCGAGGTAGCCGGGTCCGCATCCTGGGTCTCTGGCGGCTCCTGCATGAAAAAGCCGACCGGACCGTCCTTGCCGTAGAGCAGGCTGCTGACCACGCCCTGCGCGGCAACCATCTGACCCTGCAAGGGGCTGGCCGCCGCGCGGCCCTGAATCTGATGGATGCGCTGCGTCGCGCCGATGGAGCAGGAGGCGCCTGCCGGCAGGCTAGCCATCGCCGACAGCGCCGCCAGACCAAGCCGGATCGGCATGATTGTGAGCATTGTCTTCATTTTTATTTGTCATCCTGAGTGAAGGAGCGGCAATTCTAGCTGCCGCCCAATGACATTGGGATTTAACCTAACCAAAAATGAAGGTTTTTACAAAAAAAATGCCAACCCGGACAGGTTGGCATCTTGTTGCTGGCTTGCGGTGCAATCGGATCAGGCGACCTGTTCGATCGCCTGCGCGATGGTCCGCGCCCAGGTATCCGCCAGCGACTTGTCGTCGGCCTCCACCATCACCCGCACCACCGGCTCGGTGCCGGATGGCCGCAACACCACGCGGCCGCGACCCTGCAGAGCCGTCTCGGCTTGCGCCAACGGCTCGGCGGCGGCGCGTTTCCAGTCGCAACCGTTGTGGCGCACATTGATCAGCGTCTGCGGGAAAGGCTGCCAATCGCCGCAGGCTTCCGCCATCGTCATGCCCAGTTGTTTCAAACTGGCCAGCACCTGCAGGCTGGAGATGATGCCGTCGCCGGTGCTGTGCTTGTCCAGGCACAGGATGTGGCCGGAAGCCTCGCCGCCCACCTGCCAGCCGTCGGCGTGCAGCATTTCCAGCACATAGCGGTCGCCGACCTTGGCGCGGCCAAACGGTACACCCTGCTTGCCCAGCGCCAGCTCCATCGCCAGATTGGTCATCACCGTGCCGACCACGCCGCCCTTCAGTTCGCCGCGCGCGGCGCGGGCCTTGGCGATGATGTAGATCAGCTGGTCGCCGTCGTAGACGCTGCCGGCGGCATCCACCATGATCAGGCGGTCGCCGTCGCCGTCCAACGCGATGCCGAAGTCGGCATGGTGCTCCACCACTGCCGCTTGCAGGGTCTTGGGATAGGTGGCGCCCACCTTGTCGTTGATGTTGTAGCCACTGGGCTCGCAACCTATCTCCACCAGTTCGGCGCCCAGTTCATGGAATACCTTGGGCGCGATGTGATAGGTGGCGCCGTTGGCGCAATCCACCACCAGCTTCAGGCCCTTCAGGCTCAGCTCGTTGGGAAAGGTGCTCTTGCAGAACTCGATGTAGCGCTCGGCGGCGCCGTCGATGCGGCGGGCGCGGCCCAGCTCCAGCGAAACGTTGGTTGCCATCGGCTGCTCCAGCATCGCCTCGATCTCCAGCTCCAGCGCGTCGTCCAACTTGTTGCCGCCTTCGGCGAAGAACTTGATGCCGTTATCCTGGAAAGGATTGTGCGAGGCGGAAATCACCACCCCGGCCTCCAGTCGCAACGCGCGGGTCAGGTAGGCGATGCCGGGCGTCGGCAACGGGCCGGTCAGCAGCACGTTGACGCCGGCGGCGGTGAAACCGGCCTGCAGCGCCGCCTCCAGCATATAGCCGGAAATGCGGGTATCCTTGCCGATCAGCACGGTGGGACGACTGTCCTGGTCGTGGTTGACCAGCACGCGGCCGGCGGCATAGCCCAGCTTCATCACGAATTCCGGCGTGATCGGAAACTTGCCGACCTCGCCACGCACCCCGTCGGTGCCAAAGTATTTACGACTCATCAGTATTCTCTATCGTCGATTAAATGCCGGATTGCGATGGCAGCGCCGGTCAAGACAGCCGCTATTCTGCCATCAGCTCAGTGGCTAAAACCAGTTTCAGATCAAGATTCCCGCAACGCCTGCCACAGCTGCAGCGCCTGACGCGTGGCCTTGACGTCGTGCACCCGGATGACCGCCGCGCCGCGCCTGGCCGATTCCAGCGCGGCAGCCACGCTGGCGCCCAGTCGCTCCGCGGGAATCTCCTCGCCGGTGACCGCTCCCAGCATCGATTTTCGCGACAGGCCCACCAGTTGCGGCACGCCGACCACGCGCTCTATCTCGTCCAGCCGCTTGAGCAAGGCCAGATTGTGCGCCAGCGTCTTGCCGAAGCCGAAGCCCGGGTCCACCAACAGCCGCTGGCGGGCGATGCCGGCGTCCAGGCACAGCCGAACCCGGCGCTGCAGATAGTCCGCCACCTCCGCCACCACGTCCTGGTAGACCGGCCTATCCTGCATGGTGTCCGGATTGCCCTGCTTGTGCATCAGGCAGATCGCCGCCCGGCTGCCGGCAACCAGCGGCAGCGCACCTTCGTCCTCCAGCGCCGACACGTCGTTGACCAGATCCACCGCGCCAAGCCGAAGCGCCTCGCGCATCACGCTGCTGCGGCGGGTATCCAGCGAGATCGGCGCACCGATGTCGCGCAGCTTGTCCAGCACCGGCAGCACCCGCTGCAGCTCCTCTTCCGGGCTGACGAAAGCCGCGCCGGGGCGGGTGGACTCGCCGCCGATGTCGAGGATGTCCGCCCCTTCCGCCAGCATCGCCTCGGCGCGCAGCAAGGCGTCGTCGACGCGGTTGAAGCGGCCGCCGTCGGAGAAGGAGTCCGGCGTGACGTTGAGGATGCCCATCACCAGCGGACGGGACAGATCGAGCGTGAAACGCCCGCACAGCAAAGTCTTCATGCAACAACTCTTTAGATTCGACCGACAACCATCGGCTTCGGGTTAAACATCGCGCCGGCCACTGCGGCGCCCCTCAGGCCAAGCCATCCACAGATGCAAAAACCGGACAAGCCCGCGAAGGCTTGCCCGGTTTGGATGCTGCTCGGTGTCAGACTTCCTGGGCCGGATCGGAAGTCGCCTCGACCGGAGCCGTCGGCTCGGCCGGTTTTTCATCCGGTTTGGCGGCGAAGCTGCTGCCCGGTTTGGGCGGACGCGGCGGCTTGCCTTCCATAATGTCGTTGATCTGATCGGCGTCTATGGTTTCCAGCTCCAGCAGCGCGGCGGTCATCGCCTCCACCTTGTCGCGGTTCTCTTCCAGCAGGCGGCGCGCCAGCGCGTACTGCTCGTCGATGATGCGGCGGATTTCCTGATCCACCTGCTGCAGCGTGGCTTCGGACAGGTTCTTGTGGGTGGTGATGGAGCGGCCGAGGAACACTTCGCCCTCGTTCTCGCCGTATACCATCGGACCCAGCTTGTCCGACATGCCGTAGCGGGTGACCATGTCGCGCGCCATTTGCGTGGCGCGCTCGAAGTCGTTGGAGGCGCCGGTGGTCATCTGGTTCATGAACAGCTCTTCGGCGATGCGGCCGCCGAACAGGATGGCCAGACGGTCCATCAGATAGCCGCGGTCGTAGGCGAAGCGGTCCTGCTCCGGCAGCTGCATGGTCACGCCCAGCGCGCGGCCGCGCGGGATGATGGTGACCTTGTGCACCGGGTCGGACTTCGGCAGCAGCTTGGCGACGACGGCATGGCCGGACTCGTGGTAAGCGGTGTTGCGCTTTTCTTCCTCGGTCATCACCATGCTGCGGCGCTCGGCGCCCATCATGATCTTGTCCTTGGCCGACTCTAGGTCCTCCATGTCCACCAGACGCTTGTTGCGGCGGGCGGCGAACAGCGCGGCCTCGTTGATCAGGTTGGCCAGGTCGGCGCCGGAGAAGCCCGGCGTGCCGCGCGCGATCACCTCGGCGTTGACGTCGGCGGCGATCGGCACCTTGCGCATGTGCACGTTCAGGATCTGCTCGCGGCCGCGGATGTCCGGCAGCGGCACCACCACCTGGCGGTCGAAACGGCCCGGGCGTTGCAGCGCCGGGTCCAGCACGTCCGGACGGTTGGTGGCGGCGATGACGATCACCGTGGAATTGGTGTCGAAGCCGTCCATTTCCACCAGCAGCTGGTTCAGCGTCTGCTCGCGCTCGTCGTTGCCGCCGCCGAGACCGGCGCCGCGCTGGCGGCCGACCGCATCGATTTCGTCGATGAAGATGATGCACGGCGAGTTCTTCTTCGCCTGCTCGAACATGTCGCGCACGCGCGCCGCGCCAACGCCGACGAACATTTCGACGAAGTCAGAGCCGGAGATGCTGAAGAACGGCACCTTGGCCTCGCCGGCGATGGCCTTGGCCAGCAAGGTTTTACCCGTGCCCGGCGAACCGGCCAGCAGGATGCCGCGCGGAATGCGGCCGCCCAGGCTCTGGTAGCGGGAAGGATCGCGCAGATAATCGACGATTTCCTTCACCTCTTCCTTGGCCTCGTCGCAGCCGGCCACGTCAGTGAACATCACGGTGTTCGCGTCCTGGTCGAGCATGCGCGCCTTGCTCTTGCCGAACGAGAACGCGCCGCCCTTGCCGCCGCCTTGCATCTGGCGCATGAAGAACACCCACACGCCGATCAGCAGCAGCATCGGGAACCAGCTGATGAAGATGCTCATCAGCATCGAAGGCTCCTCCTCCGGCTTGGCTGAGAAGCGCACGTTGTTCTTGATCAGGTCGTCCACCAGCTGCGGATCATAAGGCGCATAGGTGGAGAAGGCCGTGCCGTCGGTCAGTTTGCCCTTCAGCCATTGGCCGCGCAGCGGATGCCCCTCGATGGTCAGGGATTGCACCTTGCCCGACTCGACATCGCTGACGAACTGCGAATACTCGAGCTGGTTCTGGGTGTCCTGGCGCTTGTTGAACTGGTTGAACACTGTCATCAGTACCAGACCGATGATCACCCAGATGGCGATGTTTTTGCCGATATTGTTCACGAGTAGCGGACTCCTCTGTGCCCTGACTTTTTGGTTGCTTGTAGTAAATTGCTACGATTGTACGCCCCGCGGCAACTTGTGTCAGCGGCGACCCTTGCCCAGCAGGTAGATTTCGCTGGAACGGTCGCGCGATGCCTTGGGTTTGCGGGTGACCACCTCGTCGAACAGCTCGCGCATGGCCTTGAGGTAGGACTGAAAATCGCTGCCCTGGAATACTTTGACGAGAAAGTGTCCGCCGGGTTTCAAATGATCGCGCGCAAAATCCAGAGCCAGTTCGCAAAGCAGGAAGCTCCTGGCCTGGTCGATGGCGCTCATTCCTGACATATTGGGCGCCATGTCGGAAATTACAAGGTCAAGCGACCTGCCATCCAGCAAAGCCTCGAACTGTCCGAGCACTTCCTCTTCGCGGAAGTCTCCCTGGATGAAGCTGACGCCCGGCACCGGGTCCATCGGCAGAATGTCGAGCGCGAACACCTTGCCGGCGTCGCCGACGATGCGCGCGGCCACCTGCGACCAACTGCCCGGGGTGGAGCCCAGGTCGGCCAGCACGGTGCCGGGCGCTATCAGTTTGTCCTTGTCGTTGATTTCCAGCAGCTTGTAGGCGGCGCGGGCGCGGTAGCCGTCCTTTTGCGCCATCTGCACATATTGATCGTTGACGTGTTCATGCAACCAGCTGTTGCTGCTCTTGCTTCTTGCCATCGTGGCGAATGCTTTCTATCGGTTCAATCGTCAGGATAGCCGAATTACGCGGCTCGCATGGCGCTATCCTGTTGTTTTTCGGTTATTTCAGGCCCGGACTTTGGGTATGGGGCCAAATTCTAGTAGAATCGGCTTTTGCTTTGAATTCCCTGTTTCCATGAAAATTGAACTCAAGCCGTTCCAGCGCAAATACTTGCAAGGTCTGGCGCACGGCATCGACCCGGTGGTGATGGTAGGCAACAACGGCCTGACCGAGGCCGTTGTGCGCGAAATCGCCATCAGCCTGGACGCCCATGAACTGATCAAAGTCCGCGTGCAGGGCGACGATCGCGAAGCCCGCGTCGCCATGTTCGAGCAGATCTGCGAGCAACTGGACGCTGCTCCGGTGCAGCACATTGGCAAGCTGCTGGTGCTGTGGCGCCCCAGCGACAAGCAGCGCATCGCGCTGCCGAAGAACAAGCAGGCGCTCAAGGGCTGAGTCCAGCCTGTGTGCCGGATGTGAGAAAGCGGTGGCCTAGGCCACCGCTTTCTCTTTGCCCGCTTGCGACCAGCGGCTAAGCCCGGTCCTGCCAGACATAGGCGAGGCCCAGCAGGCTCTGCGCCAGGTAGATCAGGCTGGAAATCGCGTGCCAAGTGGCGAAGCCGCCGCCGAACAGCCCTTCCGCAGCATGATTCATCTGCTGCTTGAGGGTGACGATGATGGGCGCCACGCCGAACTGGTTGATCAGCGTGCACACCAGCATCCCCACCACCAGCCAGAAGCCGCCGTGCTTGACGCCGCCGACGCCGTTGCGCCAGATCTGGTCCACCAGCAGGATCACACCGCACACCAGCCCCACCCAGGCGATGACGGCGAACAGCCTGCCCGCCACCATCCCGGCCGTGGCCGCATCCAACGATTTGAACAAGACCGGCGCCACTATGATGCCGATCACCCACAAGCCGCCAATCCAGAAGGTTTTGGCGAGAGCACGCAAGCCGTCCATCGTTCCCCCAAACTCAGCAATGGCCGCAACCGGAAAAAACGCGCGATGCCAGGCGCCGCGCGTTGTTCAGGTCGGACTCAGATGTATTTGACGTCCAGAACTTCGTATTCGCGGATGCCGCCGGGCGCCACCACTTCCGCCACGTCACCGGCTTCCTTGCCGATCAGCGCGCGCGAGATCGGCGAATTAACCGACACCTTGCTGACCTTGATGTCGGCTTCGTCGTCGCCGACGATCTGGTAGGTGACGCTCTCTTCGGTTTCCAGGTCCATCAGTTCGACGGTGGCGCCGAACACCACGCGGCCGTCGGCGTCCAGTTCCATCGGATTGATGATCACTGCATTGGACAGCTTGCCTTCCAGGTCGGCGATGCGGCCCTCCACGAAAGCCTGGCGCTCCTTGGCGGCGTCGTACTCGGCGTTCTCCGACAGGTCGCCATGCGAACGCGCCTCGGCAATGGCCTCGATCACCGCCGGACGCTCGATGCTCTTCAGGCGTTGCAGTTCTTCCTTCAGAAGCTCGGCGCCACGTACAGTCAACGGGACTTTGATCATTACAGTATTCTCCACAGGCGGTTATCCGCCTTCATCAAAAGCACAAGCCGCCGTACGGGACGGCGGCTTGCACAAGCGGGTTTGAGCGGAATTGTAACGGCAAATCGCCTCCGCATCAAAGCCTACCGGTCAATCACCCTTTCTTCAGCCGCCGATCTGCGCATGCAGCTCCTGCACGCTGTAGACATCGAAGGCCTCGGCATGGCTCATGCCCACGCACACCGCCTTGGCAGCGGACAGCGTGGTGTACTGCGGCACGCGCGCCTGCAAGGCAGAGCGGCGGATGGAATGGCTGTCCTGGATCGCCAGGCGCTTTTCATCCACAGTATTGACCACCAGATCCACTTCGCCGTTCTTGATCATGTCGACGATGTGCGGACGGCCTTCGTTCACCTTGTTGACCACCTGCACGATCAGGCCGGCCTCGCTCAGATGCTTGGCGGTGCCGCGCGTGGCGCAAATGCCGAAGCCCAGCCGCTGCAGCTCGCGCGCCACATCCACCGCGCCGTTCTTGTCGGAATCGCGCACCGACAGGAACACCTTGCCGGTCTTGGGCAAGCGGTCGCCGGCGCCCAGTTGCGCCTTGACGTAGGCCTCGGCGAAGGTCTTGCCGACGCCCATCACTTCGCCGGTGGACTTCATTTCCGGCCCCAGGATGGTATCGACGCCGGGGAACTTGATGAAGGGGAACACCGCTTCCTTCACCGCGTAGAACGGCGGGATCACCTCACTTGTGAAGCCCTGCTCGGCCAGGCCGATGCCGGCCATCGCGCGGGCGGCGATCTTGGCCAGCGGCGCGGAGGTCACCTTGGAGACGAAGGGCACGGTGCGGCTGGCGCGCGGATTCACTTCCAGCACGTAGATGGTTTCGCCCTGGATGGCAAACTGCACGTTCATCAGACCCACCACGTTCAGCGCGCGGGCCATCGCCACGGTCTGGCGGCGGATTTCGTCCTGCTGCGCCGGGAACAGGCTGTACGGCGGCAGCGAGCAGGCCGAATCGCCGGAATGGACGCCGGCCTGTTCGACGTGCTGCATGATGCCGCCGATCACCACGTCCTTGCCATCCGACACGCAGTCCACGTCTACCTCGATGGCGTCGTTGAGGAAGCGGTCCAGCAGCACCGGGCTGTCGTTGGACACCTTCACCGCCTCGCGCATATAGCGTTCCAGGTCGGCCGGCTCGTGGACGATTTCCATCGCGCGGCCGCCCAATACATAAGACGGGCGCACCACCAGCGGATAGCCGATTTCCTCGGCCAGCTTCATCGCCTCGGCCGGGGCGCGGGCGGTGCGGTTCGGCGGCTGCTTCAGGCCCAGTTCCTGCAGCAGCTTCTGGAAGCGCTCGCGGTCTTCGGCGGCATCTATCATGTCCGGAGTGGTGCCGATGATGGGCACGCCGTTGGCCTCCAGCGCCCGCGCCAGCTTCAGCGGAGTTTGGCCGCCGTACTGCACGATAACGCCGAACGGCTTCTCGATGCGGCAGATCTCCAGCACATCTTCCAGAGTCAGCGGCTCGAAGTACAGGCGGTCGGAAGTGTCGTAGTCCGTCGATACCGTTTCCGGGTTGCAGTTGACCATGATGGTCTCGAAACCGGACTCGCGCAGGCTGAGCGCGGCGTGCACGCAGCAGTAGTCGAACTCGATGCCCTGGCCGATGCGGTTGGGTCCGCCGCCCAGCACCATCACCTTCTTGCGGTCGGTGGGCTGCGATTCGCACTCCTCCTCATAGGTGGAGTACATATAGGCGGTATTGGTGGCGAACTCCGCCGCGCAGGTGTCCACCCGCTTGTACACCGGGTGCAGCCGCAGCGCCCAGCGCTTGGCGCGCACCGCAGCCTGATCGGTGCCCAACAGCTCGCCCAGGCGGCGGTCGGAGAAGCCCTTGCGCTTCAGGCGGCGCAGCTCGGCGTAATCCAGCTCTTCTACCCTGCGGCCGGACAGGGCCTTTTCCTCGCCGATCAGATCCTCGATCTGCGCCAGGAACCACGGATCGATCTTGCTGACGGCGTGGATGTCGTCGCGGCTCATGCCGATGCGGAAGGCATCGGCCACGTACAGGATGCGCTCCGGTCCGGGGGTGCCCAGTTCGTGGCGGATGGCGGATTCGTCGCGGGTGACCGGATCGAAGCCGGACAGGCCGGTCTCCAGGCCGCGCAGCGCCTTCTGCATCGATTCCTGCAGCGTGCGGCCCATCGCCATCACCTCGCCCACCGACTTCATCTGGGTGGTCAGGCGGTCGTCGGCCTGCGGGAATTTTTCAAAGGCGAAACGCGGAATCTTGGTGACTACGTAGTCGATGGACGGCTCGAACGAGGCCGGGGTGGCGCCGCCGGTGATATCGTTCTTCAACTCGTCCAGCGTGAAGCCCACCGCCAGCTTGGCGGCGATCTTGGCGATCGGGAAGCCGGTGGCCTTGGACGCCAGCGCCGACGAACGCGACACGCGCGGGTTCATCTCGATGACGATCATCTCGCCGGTGGCCGGATTGGTGGCGAACTGCACGTTGGAGCCGCCGGTATCCACGCCGATCTCGCGCAGCACCGCCAGACTGGCGTTGCGCATGATCTGGTATTCCTTGTCGGTCAGCGTCTGCGCCGGGGCCACGGTGATGGAGTCGCCGGTGTGCACGCCCATCGGGTCGAAGTTCTCGATGGAACAGATGATGATGCAGTTATCGTTCCTGTCGCGCACCACTTCCATCTCGTACTCTTTCCAGCCCAATACCGACTGCTCGATCAGCAGCTCATGGGTGGGAGAGGCTTCGAAGCCGCGCTCGCAGATGGTGAGGAACTCTTCCTTGTTGTAGGCGATGCCGCCGCCGGAGCCGCCCATGGTGAACGACGGGCGGATCAGCGTCGGGAAGCCCACCTTGGTCTGCGCCTCCAGCGACTCCTCCATGCTGTGGCAGACGAAGGACAGCGGGCAGGACAGGCCAATCTTGGCCATGGCCTCCTTGAAGCGGCCGCGGTCTTCCGCCTTGTCGATGGCGTCCTCGCTGGCGCCGATCAGCTCGACCTTGTACTTTTCCAGCACGCCGTGCTTGGCCAGGTCCAGCGCGCAGTTCAGCGCGGTCTGGCCGCCCATGGTCGGCAGGATGGCGTCCGGACGCTCCTTGGCGATGATCTTCTCCACCACCTTCCAGGTGATGGGCTCGATGTAGGTGACGTCGGCCATGTCCGGATCGGTCATGATGGTGGCCGGATTAGAGTTCACCAGGATGACCTTGTAGCCCTCCTCGCGCAGGGCCTTGCACGCCTGGGCGCCGGAGTAGTCGAATTCGCAGGCCTGGCCGATGACGATGGGGCCGGCGCCAATGATCAGGATGCTTTTTATGTCGGTACGCTTTGGCATGGTCTTAACTCTATTTCAATAATCAATTCGGTCTGGCCGCGCGGCGCTGCTGCGCGCGCGGCGCACTCACTCTCAACCCAGGCCCGCCGCCGCCAGCTTGGCGCCGAAGCCGACGAACAGCGCGCCCACCGAGCCGCCCAGCGCCGCCGACAGCTTGCGTCGGCGGCGGAAGGCCGCGGCCAGCCGGTTGCCGGCCAGGATCAGCAGCGTCATGTAGCTCAGGCTGAAGAACTGCACGATCAGCCCCAGGCCGGCAAAGGTCAGCGCCGGATACGGGTAGCCCGGATCGACGAACTGGACGAAGAAGGACACGAAGAACAGGATGGCCTTGGGATTCATCAGGCTGATCAGCAGCGCCTTGCGGTAGGGGTGGCCGCTGGCCAGCACCGACGGCGTCGCCGAGGCCTCCTCGCCGCGCCGCATCCGCCGCCAGGCGACGATGGCGCCTTTCACCATATTGAAGCCCAACCAGGCGAGATAGCCGCCGCCCAGGTACTTGACCACCGCGAACAGCGCCGGATTGGCCTGCAGCAGGCCGGCGGCGCCGAACGCGGCCAGCGTCATCAGGGTCAGGTCGCCGCTCATCACGCCGCCGGCGGCGGCGAAGCCGGCGCGGATGCCGCGCTGCGCCGCCACCGACAACACGAACATCATGTTCGGGCCGGGCAAGAGGACGATGATCAGCGCGCCGATCAGATAGGTGGTGAGGTCGGTAATGCCTAACATGCTGTGCTCCGGATCACTTGCGCTCGGCCATCGCGCCGATGAAGCGGTCGAACAGGTAGGCCACGTCCTCCGGCCCTGGGCTCGCTTCCGGGTGGCCCTGGAACGAGAATGCCGGACGGTCGGTCAGCGCGATGCCCTGCACCGTGCCGTCGAACAGCGAACGGTGGGTGACGCGGACATTGGCCGGCAGGCTGGTCTCGTCCACCTGGAAGCCGTGGTTCTGGCTGGTGATCATCACCCGGCCGGAGTCCAAGTCCTGCACCGGGTGGTTGGCGCCGTGATGGCCGAACTTCATCTTCGAGGTTTTAGCGCCGGCGGCCAGGCCCAACAGCTGATGGCCGAGGCAGATGCCGAACACCGGCAGCCGGCTGTCCAGAATCTGCTGGATCGCCTCGATCGCGTAGTCGCATGGTTCCGGATCGCCGGGGCCGTTGGAGAGGAACACGCCGTGCGGATTCATCGCCAGCACGTCCTTGGCCGGCGTCTGGGCCGGCACGATGGTCAACTGGCAGCCGCGCTCGGCCAGCATGCGCAGGATGTTGTGCTTGACGCCGAAGTCGTAGGCCACCACGTGGAAACGGGTGGACGACTGCACCTGGTAGCCGGCGCCCAGCTTCCACTGGCGTTCGGTCCAGGCATAGGGTTTCTTGCAGCTCACCACTTTGGCCAGATCCTGGCCGGCCATGCTGCCGAAGCCGCGCGCCAGCTCAAGCCCGCGCGCCTCGTCGATGTCGCCGGCCATGACGCAGCCGGCCTGGGCGCCCCGCTCGCGCAAAATGCGCGTCAGGCGGCGGGTGTCGATGTCGGCGATGGCGACGACCTTGTGCTTCTTCAAATAATCGGACAGCGAATCTTCGGCGCGGAAGTTGCTGTGCAACAGCGGCAGATCGCGGATGATCAGGCCGGATGCAAAAACGGCGCTGGATTCGGTGTCTTCCGAATTCGCGCCGACGTTTCCAATATGGGGATAAGTCAGGGTGACGATCTGCCTGGTATAGGAGGGATCGGTCAGAATCTCCTGATAGCCGGTGATGGCGGTATTGAACACCACCTCGCCCACCGTATGGCCGGTGGCACCGATAGCACTACCTTTGAAAAGCGTGCCGTCAGCCAAGACAAGGATTGCGGGGATGGTTGACACTGGCTGGCTCCTGTTGCATTTGCCCGGGCGCTTATACAAAAACCGGCTGCGCCGGTTCCGTTTCCCACCCTGGGGATTTTCGAATTTCTTATGTGAATAACGGGACTAGGCGCCTCGCGCCAGTCCCGTTTGGATAAACCTTTCTATAATATCGCGCATATTGCGCTTGCACAATACGGCAGTCGCCTATTTTGCAAAAAAATCGTCACATCCCCGGCTTCACCTGCCAGTTGACGCTGGTCGGTCCGGCCGGCTGGCCCAACATCAGCAGCAAAGGCTTGAGCGCGTCGTACTTGTCCGGCGGGCTGTCCGCCGTGCCGGTCATGCTGAAGGCGCCGCCCGCCGGCCAGCCGCCTTGGCCATTGAGCATCAGCGGCCCCTCCAGCGTGGACAGATTGAAACTGAGCCCCTGCGGCGTGCCCGTGGCGTCCAGCTGGTAGCTGCCGAAAGGCAGCACCGTGGTCAACGGCGAAGCTGCGCCGCGCCAGGCCAGCTGCACGCTGCCACTCAGATCCTTGCCCTGGCGCGAAAGCTGCGGCACCAAGAGCTGCAGCTCGCCGCCCAGCCGCGCCGCCTGCCAGGTCTTGGACAGATTGGCCAGCGCCGCCACCGGCAGCGACAAGGCCAGGCCGCGCACTTCCTGCTTGCCCAGCCCAAGCTGCAGCAAACCCGGCTGGCCGGCGCTGTCCAGATGCCAGACCAGCAGGCCTGACAGCAAGGCCTTAGGCTGCCATTGCCAGGCTAGCGGGCTCATGCCCTGCACTTCGCCGGCCGGCCCCAGGTACACCAGCTGGGCGCCGCCGTTCCAGACCGTGCCCCTGGCGTCGCCGACGCCCCAGCGGCCATCGCTCAAACGCGCCACCGGCAAGCCCAGCAGGCTGGCCGGCAATGCCGACACCACCCCGGCCAGCAGCAGCGCCGCCAGAAACAGCCATTTCACCATGCGCTGCCTCATGTCGCCGCTCCCGCATGCGCCAGCAACGCCTTGATCTTGACCTGGCCCGGCACCGGCTGCGCGTCCATCCGGACACTGACCACCCGCACCTGCTGTTGCGCCGCCAGCACCCCGGCGAAACGCACCCAGGCGTCGAAGCCCACTACGCCCTCCATGTCCACGCCGGACTCGCCGTCCGGGCTGAACTGCAAGGCCGCCACCGTCAGGCCCTGGCTCTTGGCCGTCTGCTGCAACAAGGGAATCAGTTCCTTGGCCGGCAGCGGGGTCTGCGTCGGCTGGCGCTTGAGCTTGTTGGCCTCGGCGGCCAGGCTTTGCACCGCGCCCAGCTCCGCCTGCAGCCTGGCAACCGACGTCCGGTTGCGCTGCAGCGAGCTGCTGGCCGGCTCCCATACCGCCAAATAGAGCAAGGCCACGCCCAGCACCAGCCCCATCGCCGCCAGCAGGCGCTGCTCGCGCACGCTGCGCTGCCGCCAGTAATCGAGAAATTGTTGCGTGTAGGCTTTCATCACGGCTCCCGCGCCACCACCAGTTGTTTGCTGCCGGGTTGGCTGCTGGACGCGTCCAGCATGATCTGCCGCGCCGTCAGCAGCTTGCGCCAGCGCGCCAGGCTTTCCGCCGGCACCTCGGCCACCTGCAGCTTCAGCCTGCCGGCCTCGTACTCCAGCGTGCGCACCTGCAGATCGCGTCCGCTCACAGCCGCCAGCGCCCCCATCAGTTCCAGCATGTCGTCGCGCGCCGGCTGGCCATGGGAAAGCCGCAGCTTGTCCACCGAGCGCATCATCGCCAGCGCGCTGCTGCCCGGCAATGCCTGGCCGCCGATCCACGGCGTCGCCGCGCTGCGGATCTGCTGCGACAGGCTGTGCTTTTGCCAGGCGTACCAGCCCGCCTGGCCAAGCGTCAGCAATAGCTGGGCCGCCAGCAGGCCGCCCAATAGCCAGCCGCAACGCTGCAGCGACGGCGCCCAATCGCGCCAGCGGCGGTTGGCCGCCAGTTCGCCCTGGGCGAAATCGAATCCGCCCTCGCGCCGTCCCTGGCGCCAATCATAGGCTTCGCCGCGCACGCTTTCGCCCTGCCAGCCCGGCAAGCGGCTCAGCAATTCATCGGCGCTGTCCACTCCGCTCAAACGCAGGCGAGCAGGCGGCGCCAACGCCAGCAGCGAGGCGAACAAGGCCTGCTCCACCTGGCTGCCGCCGCGCGGCAGGCTGGAGGCATAGGGCGAGGCGGCGCGCACCAGCCAACGGTCGGTCAGCCGCGTCACGCTCCAGCCATCGGCCGGCGGCGGCGCCAGCAGGCACTCCTCCGGCACAATGCGGTCGCACAGCCGGCCCAGGCTTTTCAGCATCGCCACCGCGCGGCGCAGCGGCATCGCCTCGGTCACCGCCACCGCGCGGCGGCCGTCCGCCAGCGTCGCGCCCAGCGCGTACAGATTGGCGGCCGGATCGTTGGCCAGGCGCTCTTCCAGCGCGAAGCCCATCACCGCCGGCGTCGGCTGCTTCACCGCTTCCGGCAGCCGCACCTCGGCAAACAGCGTGCGGCCGGCCGGCAGCACCAGCTCGCAGTGGTCGGCCCTGGGCCAGCCGCTCGGCGCGCTGTCGCCCTGGGCGCTCAGCTCGCCACGGGCGCCCAGCAGGGCCCACGGCAAGCCGGGCTCGCTATCGGGCCAGCCCGTCCGCAGATAGAGTCGCAGCGTCGTCATGTTTCTCCCCACCCGGCCGCGCCAACTGGCTGCGGCCATCATTGCCGTCCTGCCGCCACAACAGCTTGACGACGTTCTGGCTACTGTAAATCATCGCCCGGATCTGCAGCCGCGCCTTGCCGAAGCTGGCGCGGCTCTCCAGTTGAAAGTAATTGGACGCCGCGGCGTAGTCGGTATCGGCGATGATGCCCGGCCCCGGCAGCCGCGCCTTGAAATCGGCCGCGTCCTTGAAATAATTGCTCTTGCGCTGGTTCATCAGCACCAGCAGATTGCCGTCGCCGACACCCGGCAGCAGCGTCTTCATCACCATGTCGGTCGCGGTGTTGACATTGATCTGGCTGACTCCGGGCGGCAGCGCCGCCACATGCGGCGCCAGCTTGTCCATGACCTCTGGCGTGTAGCCCGGCAGCCAGCGCAGCATCTCCACCCGCACCAGCGGGTGATTGGGCTGCGGCGCCGCCGGCGCGCCGTTGTCGCCGGCTGGCTTGTCACCCTCGTCGCGGCCGCCGCGCAGCGACTTGAGCAGCGGCTCGGATAGCTTGCTCGGCAAGCCCAGATTGACCAGCAGCCGCTTGTAGAACACCACCTGGCGGGTATTGGTCTGGCCGTTCACCACCAGCGAGTTCAGATTGAAGCGGCCTTGCAGATCGCCGAGCCCCCCGCTCACCTTCACGCCCTGCGCCTCGGTCTGCGGCAGCGGCTGCGCCCACAGCTGCGACAAGGCCACCACGCCGTTGCCGGCGGCGCCGTTGTTGAAACGCAGGATCTCCATCGCCCAGCCCAGGCCGGCATCGGCCACCAGCCGCAGCTGCGCGCGGCTGCGGTCGTTTTCCAGCTGATGCCACCACAGGCCCTGCTGCCACAGCACCAGGCTGGCCGCGGTGGTGGCCAGCGCCACGATCAGCAGCGCCATGATCACCGCCATGCCCGATTGCCGCCGTTTCATGGCAGCACCCATACGCGATGGGCCTGCTGCTTGCCCGGCATCAGCACCCTCATCTCCAACGCCCGCGCCACCCGACCCTGGGCGGCGTCGCTTATCGGCCAGGCATCCTGCCAGCTTCCGTCGTTCAACATCACCCGCCAGCTCACCTGCATGCCGGCCCCGAGCAACGCGTAGCTGATCGCCGCGCCGCCGCCGGCATCGCCGGCCGACCAGCTTAATCCGCCATTGCCGGCATGGTAGGAGACGCGCTCCACTCCGCCCGGATAACGGGTGGAAACCGCCTCCAGCACCAGCGACTGCCCCTTACCATCCTGCATCAGCGTCAGGCTGCTAGCGCCGAGCGTCAGGCCCTGCTGCTGATCCGCCGCCGTCGGCTGCGGCTGCTGGCCAGTGAGGTCGCTCTCCAGCCGGCGGAAGGCCCGCGCCACATCCACCCACTGCTCGCCGGTCTGCATCAGCCGCTCGCGGGCGATCAGCAGCGAGCCGAAAGCCTTGTAGCCCATCACCGACAGGATGGCCAACAGGCTCATCGCCACCAGGATTTCCAGCAGCGTCATGCCGCCCTGCCGCTGCGCGCTCAACCGCCGCCTCCCGGGGCCTGCCGCAAATAGCCGGTCATCTCCGCCAGCACGTAATGCCCGGCGCCTGGCGCCAGGATGCGCACCGCCACCTTGCGGAAATTGGGATTGGGCGTGGCGGTGATGTCGCGTTCCCAGCGCCATTCCATGCCATCGCTCTTGCTCTCGCCCGCCTGCTGTCCGGGCTCCGGGAACTGGCGCAGCGCCTGCAGCACCGCGATCTGGTTCTGCGCTTCCCAATTGGCCTGCATCCGCCGCTCCATGCCCTCGGCGTTGTCGGCGGCGAGCCCGGTGGCGCGCAGCAGCGCGCCCAGCGCCACCGCGATGATGGCCAACGCCACCAGCACTTCGAACAGGGTAAAGCCCTCTTGCCGTTTCATGAGCCGTCCGCCACCGTCACCCGCCCCAGCGGCGACTGCAATATCGTCAGCAGCCTGCCGGCGCCGCCCAAGCGGACAGCCAGCGTCGCCGCCCGCCCGTCCTGCCACAGCAGCAGGGGCTTGCCGGCCGGCCAGGGCTTGCCATCCAGCAGCACGCCCTCGCCCTGGATGCCGTCCGGCCATGGGTGGTCGGCCAGCAAGTCGTCGCTCACCGCTACCCAGTTGCCGTCGTCGTCCAGCCGGCTGAAGACATAGCCCTTGGCGCCATAGCTCAAGGCCAGCGTGTCTCCCATCTCGGCGGCGTCGCCGGCCTGCTCCAGCACCCGCGCGAAGCGGTAGGCCTCGTCGTTCAGCAGGCGATGGGTGTCGGGCCGCAGGCTGAGCGTAACGGTGGTGGCGAGGACGCCGACAATCAGCATCACCACCATCACCTCGATCAGCGTGAAGCCGCGCTGGCGCAGGCTAGTCATGCCGGGATCCACGCAGCGGCGCGCTTATTTGCCGCTATCCCAGTTGCCGATGTCGGCGTCGTTGCCCTCGCCGCCCGGCTCGCCGTCGGCGCCGAAGCTCCAGATGTCGATCTCGCCGTGGGTGCCGGGATTGGCGTACTGGTAGGCGTTGCCCCACGGGTCTTTAGGCAGGCGCTCCAGGTAGCCGCCGGGCTTCCAGTTCTTGGGTTCCGGCGCGGCGGCTGGCTTCTGCACCAGCGCCTGCAGGCCCTGGTCGGTGCTGGGGTAGCGGCCGTTGTCCAGGCGGTACAGCTTGAGCGCCTGGCTGATCGCGCCCAGATCCTGCTTGGCGGCGACGACGCGCGCCTCGTCCGGACGGCTCATCACCTTGGGCACCACCAGCGCGGCCAGCACGCCGAGGATGACGATCACCACCATGATCTCGATCAGGGTGAACCCGCGCTGGGCGGTGCGTTTCAACTGTTTCATTGCATCTCCGTCATTTGATCCGGCGGGCCTCAGCCATGCCGGGTTGCTTCAATTCGTCGCCATGAGCGGCGCCCTGCCGGACAGACCGCTCAATGCACCATCTGGTTCATATCTATGATCGGCATCATGATCGCCAGTACGATCAGCAGCACCATGCCGCCCATCACCAGGATCAGCAGCGGCTCCATCAGCGTGGTGAAAGTGGCCAGCTTGCGCTCCACCTCCTGCTCCTGCTGCTGCGCGGCGCGGTCCAACATCTGCGACAGCGTGCCGCTGGCCTCGCCGCTGGAGATCAGGTGGATCAGCACCGGCGGGAACTGCCGGCTGGCGTGCAGCGCGCGCGACAGCGACACGCCTTCCCTCACCTTGTTCATCGCGTCAGCCACCGCGTCCTGCATCGGCAGCATGGTCATCAAGCCGCGCGCGGTCTCCAGCGCGGTGAGCAAGGGCACGCCGGAACCCACCAGGATGGACATGGTACTGGCCATGCGCGCGGTGTTGAGCGCGCGGAACAGTCGGCCGAACACCGGCAGCTTGAGCACCCAGGCGTGGAAGCGGCGCTTGAGCAACGGCGCGCGCAGCGCGCGCGCAGTCAGCGCCGCCGCGGCGATGACGGCGATCAGCAGCAGCAGGCCCCACTGGCGCAGAAAATCGCTGCAAGCCACCAGCGCGCGGGTGAGAAAAGGCAGCGACTGCTTGGTCTGGGCGAACACGCTGACCACTTGCGGCACCACATAGGTCATCAGGCCGGATACCACCAGGATTGCGACGAAGGTCACCACCGCCGGATAGGCCAGCGCCAGCGTCACTTTCTGTTGGGTGTTCTGGCGCTTGTCCAGATATTCCGCCAGCCTCGCCATCACCATGTCGAGGTGGCCGGACTGCTCGCCGGCCTGCACCAGCGAGCGGTACAAGGGCGAGAATACGCCGGGCGCGGCGGACAGCGCCTGGGCGAAGCTCTTGCCCTCCATGATGTCGCTGCGCAGCGCCGCCAGCACGGTGCGGGTCTTGGGACTCTCCGCCTGCTCGGTCACCGCCGTCAGCGCCTTCTCCAGCGTCAGGCCGGCGTTGAGCAAGGTGGACAGCTGCTCGGTGATCATCACCAGTTCGGCGCGCGGCAGGCCGCGGCGCAGCACATTGCTGCCGGCGTTGCCGGTTTTGGCGTTGACGCTGTCCACTGCCACCGGCAGCAGGCCGCGCTCGCGCAGCTGCGCGCGGGCGGCGCGGGCGGAATCGGCGTCCAGCAAGCCGCTTTGCTCTTTTCCCGCCGCGTCGTAGGCGGTGTAGCGGAAGGCGGCCATATCAGCTTCTCGTCACCCGCAGAATTTCTTCCAGACTGGTCTCGCCGGCCTTGACCCAGCGCAGACCGTCGTCGCGCAGGCTACGCATGCCGTGGCGGGCGGCGTGGTCGCGCAGCCGCTGCTCGGAGGCACGGTCGTGGATCAGCCTCTGCATGGTGTCGTCCACCAGCATCAGTTCGTACACGCCATAGCGCCCCTTGTAGCCGGACTGGCTGCAGGCCGGGCAGCCCACCGGGCGGTAATGCACGATGTCCGGCTCGTCCTCCAGCGGCACCGGGTGCGGCGCCTTGCATTGCGGGCAGACGCGGCGCACCAGGCGTTGCGCCATCACCCCCAGCAAGCTTGACGCCAGCAGGAAGGGCTCCACCCCCATGTCGGTGAGCCGGGTCACCGCGCTGGCGGCATCGTTGGTGTGCAAGGTGGCCAGCACCAGGTGGCCGGTCAAGGACGCCTGCACCGCGATCTGCGCGGTTTCCAGATCGCGGATCTCGCCTATCATCACCACGTCCGGATCCTGGCGCAGGATGGCGCGCAGCGCCTTGGCGAAGCTCATGTCGATCTTGGGGTTGACCTGGGTCTGGCCGACGCCGTCCAGGTGGTACTCCACCGGGTCCTCCACCGTCATGATGTTGGTGTGGCTGGCGTCCAGCCGCGACAGCGCCGCGTACAGCGTGGTGGTCTTGCCCGAGCCGGTGGGGCCGGTGACCAGCAGGATGCCGTGCGGCTGATTGATCAGCTTGTCGACCGAGGCCAGCGTGTCGGCAGCCATGCCCAGCGTCGCCAGATCCAGCCGCGCGTTTTCCTTGTCCAGCAGACGCAGCACCACCCGTTCGCCGTGGCTGGTGGGCAGCGTGGACACCCGCACGTCCACCGGCCGGCCGCCCAGCCGCAGGGAGATGCGGCCGTCCTGCGGGATGCGTTTTTCGGCGATGTCCATGCCGGACATGATCTTGATCCGCGACACCATCGCCGCGTGCAGCGCGCGGTGCGGGCTGACCACGTCGCGCAGCGTGCCGTCCAGGCGGAAGCGCACCACAGAACGGTCTTCGAACGCTTCGATGTGGATGTCGGATGCGCCGTCGCGCAAGGCCTGCGTCAACAGCGCGTTGATCATGCGGATGATGGGCGCGTCGCCCTCGCTCTCCAGCAGATCCTCCACCGTCGGCAGGGACTCCACCATCTGGTTGAGGTCCATGTCCTGGCCGATGTCGTCCACCATCTCCGCCGCCGCGCCGTCGCGGCTGGCGTAGTGCTCGGACAGGCGCTTGTCAAACTGGCTGGCGCTGAGGGTTTCCACTCCTGCCAGCATCCCGCCGTGCAGGCGCAAGGCCTCCGCCCAGGCCGCCGGCCGCGCGTCTTCGCGCAGCAGCAACTGGCGGCCGCTTTCGCCATCCAGCAGAATCACGCCGTTGGCGCGGGCGAAGGGGAAAGCCAGCAACGGCATCAGCGTCGGCTTGTTCATTTAGGCAAGTCTTTCAGATCCCGCTCCAGGCTGGACTTGATGCCGCCCGGCGGCAGCGACTGAATCGCCGACTGAAGATCCAAAGGCAGCTTTTTCGCATCGCGGTTGAGATCGCCCAGAATGTATTGGTAACGGTCCTGCGCGATGATGCGGCCATCCTGTTCGCCGCGCAAAATGGTGGGCTTGAGGAAAATCATCAGATTGGTCTTGTTGTGGCTCTTGGCGCTGTAGCGGAACAGCCCGCCCAGCCATGGGATATCGCCCAGCAACGGCACTTTCTGTTCGGTATCGTCAACCTGGTCCTGCAGCAAGCCGCCAATCGCCAGGATGCTGCCGTCGTCGACGTTGGCGATGGTTTCCAGCATGCGGCGGTTGGTGGTGGGGCCGGCATTGGCGCCTGCGTTCAGATTGGGGCTCGAAGCCACCAGGCTGGCGGTTTCCTGCAGAATCTTCAGCCGGATGCTGCCGCCCTCGGAAATCTGCGGGGTGATTTCCAGATTAAAGCCGATAGTCTTGCGATCATAACTAGTGGTGACCACAGGCTGGCCGGTAGTGCTGCTGCTGGGAGTGCTCTGGTTGCCGATGGGGATCGGCACTTCCTGGCCGATCAGGATGCGCGCCTTCTCGTTGTCGGTCGCCAGCAGCGAGGGACTGGCCACCACATTGCTGCCGTTTTCGCTTTCCAGCGCCTTGGCCAACGCCGCGATATTGCCGTTGCGGATCCAGCCGAGATTGACCCCGCCGGAGCTGATCAGATTGCTGGCGAGCCCTCCGGTCACGCCGCCTGCGGCTATCCCGGCGGCGGTGCCGATGATGGAAGGGCCGCTCGTCCCGCTGGTGGTCGCGCCGGCAAAGTTGGTGCCGCCGACGATGGAACCGCCGGCAGCCTGCCACTGGACGCCCAGCTCCATCGCCCGCGTAGCCGACACCTCGACCACCAGGGCCTCCACCAAAACCTGGGCGCGGCGCTTGTCCAGCATGTCGATCACATTGCGCAGGTTCTGATACATGCTGTCGGGGACGTTGAGGATCAGCGCGTTATTGGTGGGATCGGCCTGGATCATCGAGCCGCCGCCACCCGCCCCGCCCCCGCCGCTGCCGGGGCTGTCGTTGACCAGGGGACTGGAGGTCGCCGGCGCATTGCCGTTACCGCTAGCGGTGGAGCCGGGCGCGCTATTGCCGCTTCCCAGACTGGAACTGGAGGTATTGCCGCTCAAGGCGCTGCCGCCCGCTGCGTTGCCGCCATTGGTGGTGACCGCGGTACGGCCCTGCAGCGGACCGGGGTCGCCGGTCATCAGCGCGCGCAACGTCTGCGCCACCTTGCCGGCCTCGGCGTTCTTCAGATACACCACCCGCACGTTGGAGCCAGCCTGGCTGGGCTGGTCCAGCATCTTCAGCAGGCTCTTGATCTTGCCGATCTTGCCCGGCGTGTCGGCGCGCACCATCAGCACGTTGGCGCGCGGATCGGCCAGGATGGTGGTCTTGCCGCTATCGGCGCCGCCTTCCTGCATCAGCTTGTTCAAGGTATTGGCCAGCTCCACCGCCGAACCGAACAGCACCGGCAGCACCACGGTATCGCCGGCGGCGGCGGACTCCACCGACTCGATGATGGACTCGATGCGCTGGATATTGTCCGCGTAGTCGGTAACGATCAGCGCGTTGGACTGCGGATAGGCCGCCACGGTGTTGTTGGGCGACACGATGGGACGGATCACCGGCACCAGCTGGTTGGCGTTACTGTTCTTCAGCGCGAACACCTTGGTGATCAGCCGGTCGCCGTCGCCGCGCGGAATACCCTTGCTGGCCTTGGCGTGCAGCTTGGCGTCGGCCTCCGGCACGATTTTGACCACGCCGTTGCCCTCCACTGCGGCGAAGCCCTGCAGGCGCAAGGAAGACAGCAGCACCTGATAGGACATCGCCCGCGACACCGGCCGGCTGGACACGATGTTGACCGTGCCCTTGACGCGCGGATCGATGATGAAATTCTTGCCGCTGATTTCGCCTATCGCCTTGACCACGGTCTCGATGTCGGCGTTGACGAAGTTGAGCATGACCGTGTCGTTTTGCGGGGCTGCCAGCAGTTGGCAGCTGTATGCCAGGGCCAGGGTGGCGACGAGTTTGGAAATTCGCATTGCACTCTCTTATTGGCGAATCATCGCGGCAGGATCTACCGCTGGTTGTGGCGGGGCTTCGGGTACGGAATTCTGGCCTGGAACGGGCACCGGAATCGCGCCGGGGCCGGCGGGCTGCATCTGGCCTGGCTGCAGCGGAGGCTGCATGGCCTGGCCGGCATCGCCGTCTCCGACAGCGACGCCGCCGCCGTTGCGCGGCTGCAGCGGCACAAACTGTTCATTGCCGCCGGAGCGCATGGTGACGCCGTTGGGAACGATCTTCACCAGTTCCCAGCCGTCGATGGTCTGCTTGCCCTGCAATAGCGCCTGGGCATGGCCGTTGCTGTCGATGATGGCGAAACCTTCCACGCCCGGCAGCGTGGGCGCGTACACGCCCAGCAGGCGCACCGGCGGCGGCGCGGCCACCGGCTGCTGCGGCGGCTCGCCAAACCAGTGGGCCTGGGCCGTGCCGGCGGCGGCCGTCTGCGGCTGGGCCGGGGCAAGAGTGCGATAGGCCTGCGCTGACGGCGCCAGCAGCGCCGTCAGTTGCTGTCCCAGCCAGAAAGCGGCCAGTCCCATGGCCAGGGCGGGCAACCCCTTGTGCCATTGCCGGCCCGGCAACTTCCAGCGGCTGAAATCCGGTTTGCGGCTCAATCTTGTCTTATCCCCAGAACCCATCGGCTTCCCGTTATAAAAATTATGCAGAACAACTGCGGCTGCAGGCTCGTTAGATTAAGCAGCAAGAGCGCCATTTTGCAATAGCTTGCCCGTAGATTTGATGACAGGTAGAAATTTAGCCATTGTTAATATTTACAGACAAACAACCCTACTCTTGGTTTTACGCCCATTGGCAATGGATTCGCCACCATGTAAAAGCAAACTTTTGGCATTTTCGCATAAAAAAACGCCGCGGCAAGGCCGCGGCGTCGTAAACGGTTTTTTCTTCGCTCAGAACTGGCTGTCGGCCAGCGCCAGCGCGCTATCCGCGCCATGCAGGATGGCGGCGGCAAGGCCGGCCGTCTGCGGCAGCAGATGCTCGGCGTAGAAGCGCGCGGTCACCTGCTTGGCGTTGAGGAAGTCCTGGTCGGCGTCGGCCTCCTGTAGCCGCTCCCGGGCGATCAGCGCGGCGCGGCCCAATTGCCAGCCGCCCAGCACGATGCCCATCAGCTTGAGGAAGGGCACCGAGCCGGCCGCGGCCAGTTGCGGCTGTTGGCCGAAGGTTTCCAGGATGAAGGCCACGCAGCGCTCCGCGTCGCCGATGGCTGCCGCCAGATTGCGGGCGATGCTGTCGAAGCCGGCCGCCGCCAGCTTGTCCGCGCTGGACTGGGCCTCGGCCAGCAGAGCGCGGGCGGTGACACCGTGGTCCATCGCGGTTTTGCGGCCGATCAGGTCCAGCGCCTGAATGCCGGTGGTACCTTCATAGATGGCGGTGATGCGGGCGTCGCGGTAGTACTGGGCGACGCCGGTCTCCTCGATGAAGCCCATGCCGCCGTGCACCTGCAGCGCCAGGCTGGTGATCTCGTTGGCCTGCTCGGTGTTCCAGCCCTTGACGATGGGAATCAGAAAGTTGAGCAGCGCCTGGTTGCGCGCCGCTTCGGCCGGCGCCGGGTGGCGGCCGGCGCGGTCCAGCGCCGCGGCGGTGTAGAAGGTAAGCGCGCGCTGCGCCTCGATCTGGGCGCGCATGGTCATCAGCATGCGGCGCACGTCCGGGTGCTGGATGATGGGCACGCCGGCCGGATCGGGCGACCCCACTGCGCGGCTCTGCACCCGTTCGCGCGCGTACTCCACCGCCTTCTGGTAGGCGCGTTCGGATACCGCCATGCCTTCGATGCCCACGCCCAGGCGGGCATGGTTCATCATGGTGAACATGTAGTTGAGGCCCTTGTTGGGTTCGCCCACCAGATAGCCCACCGCGCCATCGTTGTCGCCGAAGCTCATCACCGCGGTGGGGCTGCCATGGATGCCCAGCTTGTGCTCCAGCGACACGCAGCGCACGTCGTTGCGCGCGCCGAGCGACCCGTCGGCGTTCACCAGGAACTTGGGCACGATGAACAGCGAAATGCCCTTCACCCCGGCAGGCGCATCCGGCAGGCGGGCCAACACCAAGTGGACGATATTGTCCGCCATATCGTGCTCGCCCCAGGTGATGAAGATCTTCTGGCCGCTGACGCGGTAGCTGCCGTCCGCCGCCGGCACCGCGCGCGAGCGTACCTGGGCTAGGTCGGAACCGGCTTGCGGCTCGGTCAGGTTCATGGTGCCGGTCCACTGACCGCTGGCCATCTGCGGCAGGTAAATGGCTTTCAGCTCATCGGAAGCGTGGTGGTGGATGGCTTCCACCGCGCCCAGCGTCAGCAGCGGCGCCAGCGAGAAGGCCAGGTTGGAAGCGCACCACATTTCTTCCACCGCCGCCGCCACCAGCGCCGGCATGCCCTGCCCGCCGAACGCTTCCGGCGCGCGCAGGCCCACCCAGCCCGACTCCACATATTGCTGCCAAGCGTCCTTGAAGCCCGGCGCGGCGGTCACCTCGCCATCGCGCCACTTGGCGCCCTGGTCGCCGTCCTTGTTGATCGGCGCCAGCACGCCCTCGGCGAACTTGGCGCCCTCTTCCAGCACGGCGTCCACCAGCTCCACCGAGCATTCGCCGTAACCGGGCAACCCGCAGATTGCCGGCAGGTCGGCCAGCTCGTTCAATACAAAACGCATGTCCTTGACGGGTGCTTGATAAATCATCGCCCTCTCCTCTGTTTCTCTCGCGTTGGCCCAGCAAGGCCGGGCCGTGAAAAAGCCGGCGCTCATCAATTGGGCGCCGGCTGCTGTTGTGTGTTCCGGCGGCTATATTGCCTGCTCGGTCGGGGGAGAAGCCTTCCCTCCCCCGGCTGTCGCTTACTTCGACAGCTCGGCGATCAGTTCCGGCACCACGGTGAACAGGTCGCCGACGATGCCGTAATCGGCCACCTGGAAGATCGGGGCTTCCTCGTCCTTGTTGATCGCGACAATCACCTTGGAGTCCTTCATCCCAGCCAAGTGCTGGATCGCGCCGGAAATGCCGACGGCGAAATAGAGCTGCGGCGCCACCACCTTGCCGGTCTGGCCCACCTGGTAGTCGTTGGGCGCGTAGCCGGCGTCCACCGCGGCGCGCGAGGCGCCGACGGCGGCGGACAGCTTGTCGGCCAAGGGCTCGATCACCGCCTTGAACTGCTCTTCCGAACCCAGCGCGCGGCCGCCGGACACGATGACCTTGGCCGAACCCAGTTCCGGGCGGTCGGACTTGGTCAGTTCCTGGCCGACGAAAGCGGACAGCTGGCCGTCAGCAGCGGCGGCGATGCTCTCCACGGCGGCGCTGCCGCCCTGGCCGGCGGAATCGAACGCGGTGGTGCGCACGGTGATGACCTTGACGGCGTCGGCCGACTGCACGGTGGCCAGGACGTTGCCGGCGTAGATCGGACGCACGAAGGTGTCGGCCGACTCGATGGCGACGATCTCGGAGATCTGCGCCACGTCCAGCAAGGCGGCCACGCGCGGCAGCAGGTTCTTGCCGAAGGAGGTGGCCGGAGCCAGCACATGGCTGTAGCCCTTGGCCAGGTCCACCACCAGCGCGGACAGGCTTTCCGCCAGGCCGTGCGCGTAATGGGCGGCGTCGGCCAGCAGCACCTTGGCCACGCCGGCCAGGTTCTTCGCGGCGTCGGCGGCGGCGGCGGCGTTGTGGCCGGCCACCAGCACATGCACCTCGCCCAGTTTGGCGGCGGCGGTGACGGTATTGAGCGTGCCTGCTTTCAGGCTCTGGTTGTCGTGTTCAGCGATAACGAGGATAGCCATGTCTTACAGCACCTTTGCTTCGTTCTTGAGTTTGGCCACCAGTTCGGCGGCGTTTGCCACCTTGATGCCGGCGGAACGCTTGGCGGGCTCGGCCACTTTCAGGGTTTTCAGACGCGGCGCGGCGTCGACGCCCAGATCCGTCGGGCTGGTCTTGTCCAGCGGCTTTTTCTTGGCGGCCATGATGTTGGGCAGCTTGATGAAGCGCGGCTCGTTCAGGCGCAGGTCGGCGGTGACCACCGCCGGCAGGCGCAGCTTGACGGTTTCCAGGCCGCCGTCGATCTCGCGGATCACATCCACGGTCTCGGCCGCCAGGTCTACCTTGGAGGCGAAAGTGCCTTGCGACCAGCCCAGCAGCGCGGCGGTCATCTGGCCTGTCTGGTTGGCGTCGTCGTCGATCGCCTGCTTGCCCAGGATCACCAGCTGTGGCTGTTCCTTGTCGGCTACCGCCTTCAGCAGCTTGGCCACCGCCAGGGGCTGCAGCTCGGTGTCGGTTTCCACCAGGATGGCGCGGTCGGCGCCCATCGCCAGCGCGGTGCGCAGGGTTTCCTCGCACTGCTTGACGCCCATCGAGACCACCACGATCTCGCTGACCTTGCCGGCCTCCTTCAAACGCACCGCCTCTTCCACGGCGATTTCGTCAAAGGGGTTCATCGACATCTTGACGTTGGCGATATCAACGTCACTGCCGTCGGCTTTGACGCGGACTTTCACGTTGTAATCGACAACGCGCTTCACTGCGACTAGAACTTTCATATTCCTCCAGCAAACATCTGTGGGTTAATCGAACGCGGAAGGCAACGACGGCCAGCTGAGCCTGATTATGCCCCAAGCAAATTTCAAACGAGCGTTTGGTTTGTACGCCAGCGCATGACGCGTGGTGAAAATGCAACTCGGCGTCGATAGTACGACATTTGCCGGTGGTTTGCATTTCAGGCGGAAGCTGTCACAATGCACCGCAGCATTTCCCTGTCATAACCAGCGGGAGTCGTCATGACCGTCTATTTCGAAGACATCGCAGTCGGCGACAACGCCGAAGCCGGCAAGACCATCACCGAGGCCGACGTGCTGCTGTTCTCAGCCGTCAGCGGCGACAACAACCCGGTGCATCTGAACCAGGTCTACGCCGCAGCGACCAAGTTTGAAACCCGCATCGTGCACGGCATGCTGACCGCCAGCCTGATCTCCGGCGTGATCGGCACCCAGCTGCCCGGCTACGGCACCATCTATCTGTCGCAAACCACCCGCTTCAAATCGCCGGTCCGGCTGGGAGAAACCGTCACCACCCGCGTCAGCGTGGTGGAGCTGTTTCCGGAAAAGAAACGGGTCAAACTCGCCACCCAGTGCCTGGTGGGCGACAAAGTGGTGCTGGAGGGAGAATCGCTGGTGATCGCGCCCTCGCGCGGCTGAATCAACAGGACTCGCCATGCCGGGACAGCGCCCAGCGCACCGGCTCGGCCACCAGCTCGTCGGGAAAATCCAGCCGCCGCCGCAAGGCGGCGATCACCTCGGGCGATGTCGGCGCATTGCCCAAGCCCACCGCCAGATTCGACAGCCATTTGTGGTAGCCGATGCGGTAGATCGGGCTGCCGGCCATGCGCTCGCGAAAATCGTCGGCGCTCCAATCGAACAGTTCTACCAGACTGGCGTCGTCCAGACCATGACGCACCGCAAAGTCGGTTTCCGCCGTTTCCACCGCGAAACGGTTCCACGGGCAGAACAGCTGGCAGTCGTCGCAGCCGTACACACGGTTACCGATCAAGGGCCTCAGCGCCTGGGGGATGACGCCCTTCAGTTCTATAGTCAGGTAGGAAATGCAGCGGCGGGCATCCACGCTGTACGGCTCGACGATGGCGCCGGTGGGACAGACATCCAGGCACTTGCGGCAGCGGCCGCAATGGCCGTCCTCGGCGTCGTCGGCCGGCAGCGGCAGATCGGTGAGGATTTCCCCCAGGAAGAACAGCGAGCCCTGGTTCTTGGTCAGCAACAGCGTGTGCTTGCCGCGCCAGCCGAGTCCGGCCTGCGAGGCCAGCGCCACCTCGGCCAGCGGCGCGCTGTCGGTGAACACCCGGAAACCGAAAGACCCGATGTGCTGCTGGATGCGCTCGGCCAGCTTTTGCAGGCGGTTGCGCAGCACCTTGTGATAGTCGCGCCCCAGCGCGTAGCGCGACAGGTAGGCTCGCGACGGGTCGGCCAGCACCTGCTCGGCGGCCCGCGCCGCCGGCCAATAGTTCATCCGCAGCGAGATGACGGAGAGCGTGCCGGGCACCAGCTCGGCGGGCCGCAGGCGCAGCGAGCCATGGCGCGCCATATAATCCATCTCGCCGTGGAAACCCGCCGCCAGCCATGCCTGCAGCCGCTGTTCGGCTTCGTCCGGCAAGCTGGCGCGGGTGATGCGCGCCGCGGCAAAGCCGGCCTCGACGGCCCAGGCCTTGATTTGGCGCGACAATTCGGGATAATCCGGTTTTTGAGGAGAATTCTCAGTCATGGCGATGGATGATACCAGCGTTCATAGCGGCAGCCTGCCGGACGAAAGCTCGACCCTGGCGCTGGGCGCGGCCTTCGCCGCCGCCGCGGCGCCCGGCCTGACCGTGCATCTGCTGGGCGACCTGGGCGCCGGCAAGACCACCTTCACCCGCGGCCTGCTGCGCGCGCTGGGCCACGCCGGCAAGGTGAAAAGTCCCACCTACACCCTGGTAGAAAGCTACGCCCTTAGCGAATATAGTGTCCACCATTTCGATCTGTACCGTTTCGCCGACCCGGAAGAATGGAACGACGCCGGCTTCAACGAATATTTCGGCCAGCACAGTCTGTGCCTGGTGGAATGGCCGGAAAAGGCCGACAGCCTGCTCCCCCCGGCCGACATCGTGCTGGAACTTGCCGTAGCCGGCGAGGGTCGCACTTATCAATTTCAAGCTCAGACTCAAACCGGACAGTCATGCCTCCTTCGACTTTCGACCCGAAACGCCGCGCGCTGCTAGGCGTAGCCGCCGCCACCTTTTTGCTTGCCGTCAGCCGCAATGGTTTTGCCGCCGGCAGCCAGATCGTCGCCCTGCGCATCTGGCCCTCGTCCACCTACACCCGCATCACGCTGGAGTCCAGCTCCGCCATCCAGTTCAAGCAGTTCACGCTGTCCAATCCCAGCCGGCTGGTGATCGATCTGCAAGGCGTGCAGCTGAACGGCGTGCTCAAGGACATCAGCGGCCAGATCGCCGCCGCCGATCCCTACATCGCCACCGCCCGCGCCGGCCAGTTCGACCCGGACACCGTCCGGCTGGTGCTGGAACTAAAAACCGACGTCAAGCCGCAGGCTTTCACGCTAACCCCGGTGGCGGAATACCAGCATAGGCTGGTGGTGGACCTGTATCCGGCCAGCGGCCAGCAGGACGACCCGCTGCTGGCGCTGCTGCAGGATTACAACAAGGGCAAGCTGGAGCAGCCGCCGGCGCAGATCAAGCCCAAAGCCAAGAACAACGGCCGCCCCATCGTGGTGATGCTGGACCCCGGCCATGGCGGCGAAGACCCCGGCGCCATCGGCATGGTCGGCACCCGCGAGAAGGACGTGGTGCTGAAGATAGGCCACCAGCTCAAGCAGCTGATAGACGCGGAACCCAATATGCGCGCCTACATGACGCGCAGCGACGACGTATTCATTCCCTTGGGCGTGCGGGTGGCCAAGGCGCGCAAGCTGAACGCCGACCTGTTCGTCTCCATCCACGCCGACGCGGCGCCCAACCGCGCCGCGCGCGGTTCGTCGGTGTTCGCGCTGTCGGAAAAAGGCGCCACCAGCGCCTTCGCCAAGGCGCTGGCGCAGACGCAGAACGATTCCGACCTGATAGGCGGCGTCAAGATCGGCAGCAAGGACAAGTATCTGGCGCACACGCTGCTGGACCTGACCCAAACCGCCACCATCAACGACAGCCTGAAACTGGGAAAAACGGTGCTGGGCCAGTTGGGCGGCCTTAACAAACTGCACAAGAACGCGGTGGAGCAGGCCGGTTTCGCGGTGCTGAAAGCGCCGGACATCCCGTCCATCCTGGTGGAAACCGCCTTCATCTCCAATCCGGACGAAGAGCAGCGGCTGCTGACCGCCGACTTCCAGCAGCAGATGGCCAATGCCATCTTCAGCGGCGTCAAGCACTACTTCGCCTCGGGCGCCGCGCTGGCCGCACGCGCCTGAAGCGCCCCGGCAAAAACAAAACCGCCGGCTGACGCTGGCGGTTTTTTTCATGGCTGACGCGGATGGCTCAGTGAGTCGGCGGCAGGGTTTCGCCTGGCGGCGACTCCTCCTGAGCCGGCACCTTGTAGGATTCGCTGGCCCACTGCCCCAGGTCTATCAAACGGCAGCGCTCGCTGCAGAAGGGGCGGTAGCGGCTTTGCGGCTCCCAACGCACTTCGGCGCGGCAGGTGGGACAGGCGACAATGCGGACGGTTTCGGACATGGACTCAGAATTTGCAATTGGTGAGGTAGAACTCGACATCCTGTTCGATCTGGCGCGGCCGGGCTTCGCCGGTGACCGCGCTGATGAAACGGATATTAAGCGCATACTTGTTGGCCGACAGCTCAGGCAGCAGTTCCAGATTGTCGTCGTAGGCGACGCGGATCAGCTGCACCACCTTGCCGCCGGACATCTGCTGGAATGCGCCCTTGCGCGCCACGTAATGGTGGGTCTTGCCGCTGTCGCGCAACAGGCGCAACAGGATGTCAGAGGCGTCGGCGGTGGGCATCAGCGGGGCGGCCCAGCGCTGCAGGTCCTGGCGGCGCGTCTCGGCCGAGCGTTGCTGCCACAGGTGGTAGGAAGGCAAGTCGAACTGGCAGGTGCCGCCGGGAATGCCGGCGCGCTGCTTGATCGCCATCAGCCATTCGTTCTCGCGCAGGTTCTGGCCGAATTTGCCGGTCAGCGCCAGCAGCTTGCCCGACGCGCGCTCGATCTCCTCCAGCACGCCCTCCAGCGTTTCCTCGGCCACATTCGGGTTTTCGCGCAGCGCCTCCAGCACCTGCTTCTGCCGCTCCAGCTCCTGCAACAGATCCGCCTTCAGATCGGCGCGCGACGCCGTCTCCATCAGCTCGAACAGCACTTGCAACGCGGCGTGGTGATCGTAAGGGTCATCCTTGCCGACGAAGTAGGCCAGCCGCCCATACAGGTATTCCAGGCGAAGCAGAATACGGGTGCGCTCGGTGACAGGAAATTCAAAACTGATCACGGCAGATCTGCCCTTCTCCATGGCTTGCGGGAAGCCTTATACAATGCATTGACAAGATTTGCCAGATAATAACTGTGTTTGGCATCAACTTGAAGCCTCAATTCGGCCAAGCTGCCGTTGTTGTCGATGATATCGTCGGCCAAAAGGCATCTTCTCTCCCGCGGCAGCTGCGTCGCCATGATGGCGCGCACCGCGCTTTCGCTCAGGCCATTGCGCCGCATCACCCTTTCCAGCTGGATATCCTCGCGGCAATCCACCGCCAGGCTGCGCGCCAGCAAGGGAGCGTAACGGTCGCTTTCAAACAGCAGCGGCACCACCAGCAACGCATAGTCGCCGCGCGCGGCCTCCAGCTGGCGCAGGCTCTCGGCGTGGATGGCCGGATGCAAGATAGCCTCCAGCCGGTGCCGGCAGGCCGGATCGGCGAACGCCAGCTCGCGCATCGCCGCGCGGTCGAGCGCGCCGGCCTCGGTCACCACCGCCGGGCCGAACTCGCGCGCAATCGCCGCCATCGCGGCGCCGTCGGGGCCAGTCAATTGATGCGCGATGCGGTCGGTATCCACCACCGGCACCCCCAGCTCGGCAAACCGGTCCGCCGCGGCGCTCTTGCCCGAGCCGATGCCGCCGGTCAGGCCAACTACCGGGATAGCCATGTCAGATACCCGCCCACGATTTGCGGCCCCCACACCAGCGCCACCCAACCAGCCACCGCCAGATAGGGGCCAAACGGAATCTCCTGCCCCCTCTTCACCTTGGACAGCGCCAGCAGCGTCATTCCGGCCACTGCGCCCGCCAGCGACGACAGCAGGATGATCAGCGGCAGCATGCCCCAGCCCAGCCAGGCGCCCAGCGCCGCCAGCAGCTTGAAATCGCCATAGCCGAAGCCGTTGCGCCCGGTCAGCAGCTTGAACACATGAAATACCAGCCACAGCGACAGGTAGCCAAACACCGCGCCCAGCAATGCGGATGACAACGACACCAAGCCGGTGTGCCAATTGAACAGCAGGCCGGCCCACAACAGCGGCAGCGTCACGCAGTCCGGCAGCAATTGAATATCGATGTCGATAAAGGTCAGCGCCAACAGCGCCGCCGTCAACAGCAGGGCGCCGGCGAGCGGCCAGCCCCAACCGAGTTGCCAGGCGAGGAAGCCGAACAAGGCGCTGCACAGCAGCTCCACCAGCGGATAACGCGGGCTGATGGCAACGCTGCAGGCACGGCAGCGGCCGCGCAGCAGCACAAAGCTCAGCAGCGGGATATTCTGCCAGGGCCGCACCGGCGCCTGGCACGCCGGACAATGCGAGCCCGGACGCCACAAATTGCAGCTTGCCTCGCCCCCCAGCGCGGCCGCCGCGCCTTGCGCGGCCAACTGCAGTTCGGGAAAACGGCGGTTCTCCGCCAGATAGCCGACGCTGTCCGCCAGGAATTCAGCCTCCAGCATCGCTGGCAAACGATGGATCACCACATTGAGAAAACTGCCCACCAGCAGCCCCAGCACCAGGACCACGCCTGTCAGATAAACCGGATGCGTGGCCAACAGCCACGAAATATCCTGCAGCATCAACCCACCACCTGACCCATTTTGAAGATAGGCATATACATGGCGATCACCAGACCGCCGATCAATACCCCCAATATCACCATGATCGCCGGCTCCAGCAGGCTGGAGAGCGCGGCCACCGCATTATCCACCTCTTCCTCGTAAAAGTCGGCCACCTTGTCCAGCATCTGGTCCAGCGAACCCGACTCCTCGCCGATGGAGGTCATCTGCAGCACCATATTGGGAAACAGATCGGTGCGCTGCATCGAGTAATTGAGGCTGGAGCCGGTGCTGACATCCGCCTGGATCCGGCGCGTCGCCTCGGCGTATACCTGGTTGCCGGCCGCGCCGCTCACCGAGTCCAACGCCTCCACCAGCGGCACCCCGGCGGCGAACAGCGTGGACAGCGTGCGCGCCCAGCGCGCAATAGTGGCCTTGCGGATGATGTCGCCGATCACCGGCAGCCGCAACAGGATGCGGTCCATCTGTTCCTGCAGCTTGGGCGTGCGCTTGAAAGCGTAGAAGAAGGCGAACAGCCCGCCGAACAGGGTGCCGAAGATCAGCCACCAGAAATGCACGAACTGGTCCGACAGCCAGATCACGAACAGCGTCGGCGCCGGCAGGTTGGCCCCGAAGCTGGAAAACAGGTCCTTGAACGCCGGGATCACGTAGATCATGATCACCGCGGTGATGATGAAGGCGGTGCCGACAATGGCCGACGGATAGATCATCGCCGACTTGATCTTGGCCTTGATCGCCATCACCTTTTCCTTGTAGGTCGCCAGCTTGTCCAGCAAGGTGTCCAGCACGCCGCCGGTTTCCCCGGCGGCGATGATGTTGCAGAACAGCTTGTCGAAATACAGCGGCCGCTTGCGGAAGGACTCGGCCAGCGACAGGCCGGTCTCCACGTCGGCGCGCACCTCCAGCAGCATCCGCGTCACCGCCGGATTGCTGTGGCCCTTGGCCGCGATGTCGAAAGCCTGCAGCAGCGGCACCCCGGCACGCATCATGGTGGACAGCTGACGCGTGAACAGCGCGATGTCCTTTTCGGTGATACGCTTGCCGAAACCGGTGCGCCGCTTGCGGATTTTCACCACATTGATGCCTTGGCGCCGCAACTGCGTCTTGGCGACGTTCTCCGACTCGGCGCGTAATTCGCCGCGTATCCCCTTGCCGGACCGGTCCTTGCCTTCCCACTCCCAGATGTAGCCGGGATTCGTCTTTTTCCCCGCTGTCGTAGCCATAGCTCAAGCCTTCCCTGTCTGAACTGGCCGGCGGCCCAAAGCGGCGCCATGGCCTGAGGATCGCCCATGCTCAGTCGTTGGTCACCGCCTCGATTTCCGCCAAAGACGTCACCCCTCGCTTCACCTTGAGCAACCCGGCGTGGCGCAGATCGACCATGCCCTCCTGCAAGGCCAGATCGGAGATATCCACCGCGGTGCCGTTTTTCATGATCAGGCGCGTCATCGCGTCGCTGATGGGCATCACCTCGTAAATCCCGGTACGCCCGCGGTAACCGGTGTTGCGGCATTCCTCGCAGCCCACCGGGCCATAGGGCTGCCAGCTGCCATCCAGCTCGTCCTTGCGGAAGCCCGCCCGCAGCAGCGCCTCTTCCGGAATCTCCAGCGGCTTCTTGCAATGGCTGCACAGGCGGCGCGCCAGGCGCTGCGCCATGATCAGCAGCACCGAGCTGGCGATGTTGAACGGCGCCACGCCCATATTCAGCATCCGCGTCAGTGTCGCCGGCGCATTATTGGTGTGCAAGGTTGAAAATACCATGTGCCCGGTCTGCGCCGCCTTGATCGCGATGTCGGCGGTTTCAAAATCGCGGATCTCGCCGACCATGATCACATCCGGATCCTGCCGCAGGAAAGCCTTCAGCGCCGAGGCGAAAGTCAGTCCGGCCCGCTCGTTGACGTTGACCTGGTTGATGCCGGGCAGGTTGATCTCCACCGGGTCCTCCGCCGTGGCGATATTGGTGTCCGACTTGTTCAGGATATTCAGAAAGGTATACAGCGATACCGTCTTGCCGCTGCCGGTAGGCCCGGTCACCAGCACCATGCCGTAAGGCCGGGCGATCGCAGTCAGCAGTAGCTGCTTCTGCTCCGGCTCGAAGCCCAGCTGCTCGACGTCCAGCGAGGCGGCCGAGGAGTCCAGTATCCGCATCACGATCTTTTCGCCATACAGCGTAGGCAGCGTGCTGACGCGAAAATCGATGGCGCGGCTCTTGGAAATCACCAGTTTGAGGCGGCCATCCTGCGGCAGCCGCTTCTCCGAGATGTCGAGCTTGGAAATCACCTTGATGCGCGAGGCGATCTTTTCCTTCAGGATCAGCGGCGGCTGCGCCACCTCCTTCAATATCCCATCCACCCGATAGCGGATTCGGTAATATTTTTCATAAGGTTCGAAATGAATGTCCGACGCGCCGCCTGCGATCGCATCCAGCAGCATTTTGTGGATGAACTTCACCACCGGCGCGTCGTCCACCTCCACCTGCGGCGAGCTGTCGGCCTGCGCGTCGGGATCGGCGAACTCCAGATCGCCGAAATCCTCGTTCTCCAGCTCCTTCAGCGCCGAGGTGGAATTATCCTGATAGCGTCCCAGCATCTTGGTCAACTTGTCGTCTTCGACGACGACAATCTCCACCGTCAGGCCGGTCTTGAAGGTGATGGCATGATAGGCCGAGGTCTGGGTGGGATCGGAGGTGCCGATGTAAAGCTTGTTGCCGCGCTTGAGCAAAGGCAGCAGGCGGCGGCTGGCGATCAGCTCGTCGTCGACCAGGCCCTTGGGCAACTGCTCGGTATCCAGCGCGCCCATGTCCAGCAAGGGATAGCCAAATATCTTCGAGGCGAACACGGCAATCTCTTGCGAGCTCATCTTCTTGCTGAGTATCAACTGCTCGACAAAGCTGATATGCGAAGACGACGCCTGACGCAGGATGGCATCCGCATCCTGCTGCAACAGCATATTATGCTGAACCAGGGCCCTACCCAGGCCGGAAATCCCTGCCGAAGCTTCCATAAGCGAAATCGATCCAGTTTTGACGTTGTAGTCACGATCAGGGACAGGCTTTGACGATAGTATATGCAAAATACCGTCAGCGCTCCGCCACAAATCCTGCCTTGATGCCGGTATCGGCATGACTTCACGGTCTCGGAGCAGCATCATTCGACACCGCATGAAAAAAGGACTGCCGAGGCAGTCCTTTTACGACAGGCGAAGCGCCGGATCAGAAGCGGTGAACCATGCCCAGTCCGAAAGAGCTTTCGTTCTGCGAACCCTGGAATTTCCAGTTCACTTGGCCATAGGAAGTGTAAATGTCGGTACGCTTGGACAACGCGTAATCCAGCGCCACCACCCACTGGTCGTAACCCGTATTGCTCAGATCGCCAAAACCGGACACGTTGGCGTTATAGCCCTTGGCGTAGCTCAGATAGGGCGTGAAGGCGCCGAAGGTGTAACCGCCAGTCAGGGCAATCTCACGCGTGCGGGTCAGATACAAAGAACCACTGGTGAGAGAGCCTGCACCCGGATTCTGCGCATTCAAGCCGCTCAGATTGGCCACCAAGGCGTTGATGTTATAGTAGGCACCGCCATTATCGGTGAAGCCAGTCACCGCGCCCCCGGCAGTAGTCACGCCGACATAGCCGCGCGCCTGTTGGAAGCCCAAAGCCACGTAGATATTGTTGGCATTGTAGCCACCTTCGAAACGGTGCCAATCCTTCAGACTACCACCGCTAACCAGACTGGAATCGCCATAGCTGCCGTAGTTGTACTTGCCGAAGAAGCCGGAATTTTCGTAGCTCAGGCCGATGTTGGAGAACTGGTTGTTGGTCGTGACGCCGTTCACGTTGGCTCGGGCCTCATCGGCGGCATACAGCACAGCCAAGCTAAAACCAGCCCAATTGTCGCTGTCATAGCGGACGGCGTTATTGTGGCGACCGTCGATACGGGTAAACATGGCCAAGCCGCCTACGCTGGTAGAGCTGTTGCCGACACCGCCGTTGTTGCTGTAGTGGCCCGGATCAACCTGTTCCATGTCGGAGTTGGCGTAGTCGGACAACCTACCGATACGCACCTTGCCCCAGCCATCCCCAGCCAAACCCACGAAACTATCGCGGGTAGCCAGCGTACCGGTGTTGTTGTTTCGGGAGACGCCGTTAACCGTGGTCGTCGACGAGCTGCCATCGATGTTCAAACGGCTTTCCACCTGCCAGATCGCCTTCAAGCCGTTGCCCAGGTCCTCATTGCCTTTGAAACCGAGATAGGAAACCCAGTCGTTGATTTCAGTGCGGGTTTGTAACCGCCCCGCCTGTAAATCGCCATTGAACGCAGTGGTGTTGGAGTTGTAGGTTTTCAGCGACTCCACGCCGCCGGCGATAGTGCCGTAGATGGTGACGTCCGCCATGGCGGCGGCAGGCAGGGCGGCCAGTGCCAATGCGATGAGCTTCTTGTTCATTGCAGATCCTTTCAAGTCAGTTGATTGTGTCCTGTTGACTTACCGGCCTGGCCGGCAGCCCGGACATTTATGTGCCGACGGTATATTCCGTCGATCGCTGAAAGCAATATAAGACCGACGTTGCAAAAAAACAAAGATCACCCGGCGCAGGCCGGTAAAAATTACCAAAAAAACAACAGCATTAAGCTACATCATTGTTAACAAACAGTTTGCGCCCACCCACTCCCGCTTTGCATGCGGTGCAAAAGCAACAAATCCCACAAAATGTTTCAATTTAGCAACAAAAAAGCGGCGCTACGCCACCATTGCGAAAACCACGAAAACACCAAAGGCATGAAAAAACCGCCAACCCGCGGTTCGCGGATTGGCGGTTTATCTTGCCGTGCCGGCATCGCCAGGCGCGGATCATTGTAACTATTTGGCGGCTACCGGTTTCGCCGCCGGCTTGGCGGCCGGAGCCGCCCCGCCCACGGTCAGGTCCTTGCGCAGCTTTTCCAGCGTCTTGTCGCCGATGCCGGAGACTTTTTTCAGATCATCCACCGTCTTGAACGGGCCGTTCTTGCTGCGGTAGTCGATAATCGCTTTGGCCTTGGCCGGACCAATGCCCTGCAGGGCCTCCAGCTGCGGCGCGGTGGCGGTGTTCAGATTAACGGCGGCCAGCGCGAAATTGCACAACAGCAGCAGGCCGGCAAAAACAGCAAACAGCTTCTTCATGGCAGAACTCCTTATTGAAGGTGCAAGACAGAGGTTTTCATTGACGCGACAGGCGGCTATCCGCGCTGCAGGATCAATTCTAAAACCACCTTGCTACCCACGTATGCCAGCATCAATGACAGGAAGCCGGCCAAAGTCCAGCGTATCGCCACCCTGCCGCGCCAGCCCTGCAGCCGCCGGCCCAACAGCAACGCGGCAAACAACAGCCAGGAAAGCACGCTGAACACGGTCTTGTGCGTCAACGCCGCAGCCTTGCCGAACACCTCTTCGGAAAAGACCACTCCTGTCACCAACGCCACGGTCAGCAACAGAAAACCAACGGCAATCACCTGGAACATCATCTTTTCCAGCGTGAGCAGCGGCGGCAATTGCTTGGCCAGCAGCGAGGCCCGCTTGTGATGCAGCGAACGCTCCAGCAGCAGCATCAGCACCGCGATCAGCGCGCCGATGGCGAACAGGCTATAGGCCAGCATCGAAACCAGGATGTGCAGCACGAAAGCCGGATTGGACAGGTCATTCACCATGTGGCGGCCGGGAAAAGCGATGGCGAAGGCCAGCGCGGCCATCGCCAGCGGCATCATGAACAACTGCAAGCCCTCCACCCGGTAGAAGAAGCTGCAGGTCCAATAGATCAGCAACATGATCCACACCATCACCCCCAGCGCGTGGCCGACGCCCAGCGACAGGCCGCCGCTGACGCTCAAGGGCGCCACCACCACCAGCGCCTGGATCAATAGCAGGATGCCGAGCAGACTATGCTCCACCCTGGGATTGCGCGGCCAGCGGGCCGTGCCTTTCCAGTTGGCGAGGTAATGCCAGGTGAACGCCCCGTAGGACAGGATCAGGAACAGGGACAAAACGAGCAGGAGGCTGGTCATATTATGGTGTGTGATCAAATCCGGGCGCTGACCCGGCGGCTCGTGGTAAAATCGACAGTTTGAAAGTCTACACCAACCTGCCGTCCGTTGGCAGACAGTAAGGACAGCACCATGCTAGACAACCTGACCAACCGCCTGTCCGGCGTGATGAAAACCTTGCGCGGCAACGCGCGGCTGACCGAATCGAACATTCAGGACGCGATGCGCGAAGTGCGCATGGCGCTGCTGGAGGCCGACGTGGCGCTGCCCGTCGTCAAGACCTTTATCGCCCAGGTGAAAGAGCGCGCGCTGGGCCAGGATGTGATGGGCAGCCTGACCCCGGGCCAGGCCCTGGTCGGCGTGGTCAACGAAGAGCTCGTCAAGCTGATGGGCGACAAGAACGACGAGCTTAACCTGGCCGCCGTGCCCCCCGCCATCGTACTGATGGCCGGCCTGCAGGGCGCCGGCAAGACCACCACTGTCGGCAAACTGGCCAAAAGGCTTAAAGAGACCCAGAAGAAGAAAGTGCTGGTGGTATCGGCCGACGTCTACCGTCCCGCCGCCATCGAACAGTTGAAGCTGCTGGCCTCGCAGGTGGGCGTGGAGTGGTTCCCGTCCGACATCGCGCAAAAACCGGTGGATATCGCCCGCGCCGCGATCGACCACGCGCGCCGCCACTTCTTCGACGTGCTGCTGGTGGACACCGCCGGCCGCCTCGCCATCGACGAAGCGATGATGGCGGAGATCAAGGCGCTGCACGCCGCGGTCAACCCGATCGAAACGCTGTTCGTGGTGGACGCGATGCAGGGCCAGGACGCGGTCAACACCGCCAAGGCCTTCAACGAGGCGCTGCCGCTGACCGGCGTGATCCTCACCAAGATGGACGGCGATTCGCGCGGCGGCGCCGCGCTGTCGGTGCGCCACGTCACCGGCAAGCCGATCAAGTTCATCGGCGTCGGCGAGAAGGTCGCCGCCATCGAGCCTTTCCATCCCGACCGCATCGCCAGCCGCATCCTGGGCATGGGCGACGTGCTGTCGCTGATCGAGGAAGTGCAGAAGGGCATAGACCAGGACGAAGCGGCGGCGATGGCCAAGAAGCTGAAGTCCGGCAAGGGGTTCGACCTGGAAGACTTCAAGGCCCAGATGCAGCAGATGAAGAAGATGGGCGGCATGAGCAACCTGCTGGAAAAGATGCCGGGCCAGATCGGCCAGATGGCCAAGGGCATCCAGGGCGCGGAAGCGGAAAAGTCGATGCGCCGCATCGAGGGCATCATCAACTCGATGACGCCGGACGAGCGCCGCAAGCCGGAACTGATCAAGGCCAGCCGCAAGCGCCGCATCGCCACCGGCTCCGGCGTGACGGTGCAGGAAGTGAACCGCCTGCTGGCCCAGTTCGAGCAGATGCAGAAGATGATGAAGCAGTTCTCATCCAAGGGCGGGATGATGAAGATGATGCGCGGCATGAAGGGCATGATGCCCGGCATGTAAGCGGAAACAACGGGCGCCAGTCGCCCGTTTGTTTTGAGCTGAAGACAGCTCGGCGGCAAGCGCGCGCCGACCTTCTACTATTGAGAGAACGCAGCGACGGCATGGCAAGCCATGCCCGACACCCGGTTTCACGCCGTTTGTATTGCAACCTGCCGCTGTTTGGCAAACCACGTTTGGAAATACCCCGCATGAATCTGACTACGTTGACCGCCCTGAGCCCGCTGGATGGCCGCTACGCCAGCCAGGTCGAAGCCCTGCGCAACCTGTTCTCCGAGTTCGGTTTGATGAAATGCCGCGTCAAGGTGGAACTGGAATGGCTGAAGATGCTGGCCGCCGAGCCCGGCATCGAAGAGGTCAAGCCGTTCTCCGACGCCACCATCCGCGAGATCGACGACGTGATCGCCAACTTCAGCGTCGAGCACGGCGAAGAGGTGAAGGCGATCGAAGTGCGCACCAACCACGACGTCAAGGCGATCGAATACTGGTTGAAGGAACGCTTGTCCGGCAATCCGGAAGTGATGGCCGCCGGCGAATTCATCCACTTCGCCTGCACTTCGGAAGACATCAACAACCTCAGCCACGCGCTGATGCTGAAGACCGCGCGCAACACCGTGGTGCTGCCGGCGCTGGACGAAGTTATCCACAAGCTGCAGAAGCTGGCTCACGAGCTGGCCAACGTGCCGATGATGTGCCGCACCCACGGCCAGCCCGCCACCCCGTCCAGCATGGGCAAGGAGCTGGCCAACGCCGTGCACCGCCTGAAACGCCAGCGCGAGCAACTGGTCCACCAGGAAATCCTGGGCAAGATCAACGGCGCGGTGGGCAACTACAACGCCCACCTGGTGGCCTACCCGGACATCGACTGGGAAAGCCTGTGCGGCCGCTTTGTCACCGGTCTGGGCATCACTTTCAACCCTTACACCATCCAGATCGAGCCGCACGACTACATGGCCGAGCTGTATCAGGTGATGAGCCGCGTCAACACCATTCTGATCGACCTCAACCGCGACATCTGGGGCTACATCTCGCTGGGCTACTTCAAGCAGAAGGTGAAGAAGGACGAAGTCGGCAGCTCCACCATGCCGCACAAAGTCAATCCAATCGACTTCGAGAACTCCGAAGGCAATCTGGGCATGGCCAACGCCATCATGGGCCACCTGGCGGAGAAGCTGCCGCTGTCGCGCTGGCAGCGCGACCTGACCGACTCCACCGTGCTGCGCAATATGGGCGTCGGCTTCGGCTACACCATTCTGGGCCTGAAATCCTGCCTGAAGGGCCTGAACAAGCTGGAGATCAACCCGGCTCTGATCGCCGCCGAGCTGGACAACGCCTGGGAGTTGCTGGCCGAGCCGGTGCAGACCGTCATGCGCCGCTACGGCGTGGCCAATCCGTACGAGCAACTGAAAGAGCTGACCCGCGGCAAGGGCGGCATCACCCGCGAGACGCTGCACGCCTTCATCAAGAGCCTGGAGTTGCCGGAAAGCGTCAAGGCCAGCCTGCTGGAGCTGACTCCCGCCAACTACCTGGGCAAGGCAGAAGAGCTGGCGCGCCGCATCTGACGCGACACCACCCCGCTCCGCCAAACGCCGCCGGTTTCCAGGCGGCGTTTTTCATTTCCCCGCCAATCCGCCATCGCCCCATTTCTCCGGCTTGCGGCATGTTCGCCGCAGACGGTTTCCCTCTCCCGGCCCGCAACACAGAATTTTGTAGTCAAAAAGGTAATTGCCCCTGACAATGGAGTGTGAATAACACCAAAAATTATCATATACGCTTCGCTGCAAACAGGACGCAAGGCCCAGTGCCGGCACGACCACCCCTTACCCGGGTAACCTGAATAGAGAATGGATGATCATGCAATCAATGTACGACCAATCCTCGAACACCCCCTCCGCCGACGACAGCGACACCACCGCCGCCGCCTCCCCGCAGCCGGTGTCCACCCGCCATCTGCTCAGCCTGAACGAACGCGGCAACGCCGGGCTGTACCAATACTTCATCGAACACGACACCAATCGCATCCTGCAGCATCTGAACACGCTGCGCGGCATGGCCTTCACCCGCGATGCAGAGGATGACCAGGACAATCCGCTGGAGCGTCCCTTCCCCTCGGTCTGCCTGATCGGCCTGGGCCGTTGCGGCTCCAATATCGCGCTGGATGTGGCCACCCTGGTGTACAACGCCCGCAAGTTCTACCTGAACGAGTTCAATCAGGACGACAAGAGCGCGCCGGAACAAGAGCAGCGGCCGCGGCGCTGGATACGCCGCAACCTGCTGTCGACCCACAAGACGGCCAAGCCGGCCTTCCTGATCGAACCGATGGTGATGCTGGGCGACCTGGACAAGGACATCAAGGGCCGCATCCGTTTCTCGCGCCGCGGCGAGCAGGGCGATTTCCTCAACAGCTACAACAAGATGAAGATCATGGATCTGGCCGAGATCCACGCCGGCGGCGCCGGCAACGCGCCCATCCTGGGCCAGTACCTGGCCAAGATCATCCTCAACAAAGACACGCTGAGCTTCTCCGACCCGGACTGGACGCTGATCCACTCCTACCTGGTGGACTCCTGCGGCATCAAGGCCAACCAGTCGCGGCTGTATTTCTACATCTTCAGCGCCGGCGGCGGCACCGGCTCCGGCATGGCGTCGGAGTTCGGCCTGGCGCAGCAGTACGCCTACATGAGCAAGACCTTCGAAACCCGCAGCGAAGGCAAGCCTGAGCAGGCCGACGACTACAGCTTCGTGTTCGAGCCCATCTTCACCAGCGGCATCTGCATCCTGCCCAACATATCCGGCCAGCACGCCGAGGGCTCGGAGGCGCTGCACATCAACGCCGGCCGCCTTTTGTGCAAATACCTGTCGGAAGAATGGGACTTCTCCTACAACTTCGACAATGAAGAAGCCGGCGCCGAAAGCGTGATGCGCCGCATCCGGCCGTGGAACGCGATGATGCTGATCTCCAACGACATCATGCGCTACGCCGAGGAGAACGACGCCGGCAGCATCGAGAATCTGGACGTCAACGCGATGGAGCGCCACGCCAACCAGTACATCTCGCAGCAGATCTTCAACATCCTCACCGCCCAGGCCGTCACCAGCGACTACGACGAGAACTACTTCCTGCGCGCCGGGATCGACATGGGCGAGACGATACGGCTGGACGCCAACGACCTGTTCATGAGCCTGGCAGGCCCGGTGGCGGTAGCCTACGCCGAATCGGTGGTGTCCGACCCGCTGGGCTCGGACGGCTTCGTCAACAAGCTGGACATCGACGACCTGTTCTTCCGCTCGATAGACCTGCCGCACTTCAACCAGCAGACCCAGGCGATAGAAGGCATCAGCCTGCTGCCGATAGAATCGGCCAGCTACCGCGCCGCGCTGGCCGACTACAAGCAGTCCGGCTACGCGCCGGAAAAGCTGAACCAGCTGTTCTTTTTCCAGAACTGCTCGTCGGTCGTCGCCATCCTGTCTCTGCCCAAGGGCTACAAGCTGTCTTACCTGGATCTGAACCGCCTGAAGCGCCACCTCAACGACTTGTTCCCCAGCACCACGCTGAAGCGCTACGCGCTGGTGATCGGCGCCTCCACCAACCTGTCGCTGACCACGCTGGTGGCGAAAAGCCCTTGTCTGAGCGACGACTTCCTGACGCTGATCGTCGCCTTCATCAAGCGCTGCTTCGCCCACGGCAACCACCGCTTCGACGACAGTCTGGACAAGACGATACTGGAGCTGATCACCGCCGAGCATTTCGACGAAACGGTGCTGGAGAGGCTGCTGAACGATTACGAGAACCCAGCCAAGATCCTCGACACCAACTGGTTCGCCATCAAGCCGATGTACGAGAAGAAATACCGCGAGTTGATCCGCGACTCGAAGAAGTTCGTCTCGATCAACGACATCCGCCTGACCCGCGAGCATGTGCAGAAGGCGGTATGCTATCTGCGCGAAATCTACCGCCACCGCATCGGCAAGACCCGGGTGGTGTCACTCAACACCTTCGCCCGCAGCAAGCACGCCTGACCCGGCAGTCTTTGCGTCAAGCGCCCCGCCTCGCCCTGCGCGTCGCGGGGTTTTTACTGCCTAGAATAGTAAAGTAGATTATTTTTTTGCTGCGCCGGCCAAAAGTGTCAACGACATGGTCTCTTGACCAGTTAATGCAGCTTGGACACCCGGAGATATGCCGGCGCGCTGATGCCGTGAAACGCATCAATCGTTAACAAAAACCGCGGCGTCCCCAAGCACAATCCGGCCACAAATCGCCCCAAAGCTGGCATAAGCTGCAACAAGGCCGTGTCTGGATTGCAATAAGCACACCATTGGCCCGCTCATGCGGCGGCGGCCTGGTCGGTCGGCTCCGCGCCTTTCCCAACCTCGCTTCCGCTCATTCGCGCACCGTAATCAAGAGGCAACACGTCCACATGTGGATTGTCGAAACGGCCCTTAAACGGCCTTATACCTTCATCGTGATGGCCATCATCATCCTGCTGGCCACCCCGCTGGCGATCATGCGCACGCCGGTGGACGTGCTGCCGGAAATCGACATTCCGGTGATCAGCGTGATTTGGGGCTACGGCGGCCTCGCGCCGCAGCAGATGGCCGACCGAATCACCCAGACCCACGAGCGGGTGCTGACCACCACCGTCAACGACATCGAACACATCGAGTCGCAGTCGCTGTCCGGCATTTCCATCATCAAGATCTTCTTCCAGCCCAACGTCAACATCCAGACCGCGATCGCGCAGGTGGTGGCAGTATCGCAGGCGGTGGTGAAGCAGATGCCGCCGGGCGCGACCGCTCCGCTGATCATCAAGTACACCGCCTCCAGCGTGCCGGTGATCCAGTTGGGGCTGTCCAGCAAATCGATGTCGGAACAGGACGTGTTCGACACCGCCGTCAACATTCTCCGACCGCAGCTGGTGACGATACCGGGCATCGCCATCACCTATCCTTACGGCGGCAAGGTGCGCCTGCTGTCGGTAGACCTGGACACCCGCGCCATCGCCGCCAAGGGCCTGACGCCGGCCGACGTGGTCAACGCCGTCAACAGCCAGAACCTGGCATTGCCCTCCGGCACCGCCAAGATAGGCGGCACCGAATACAATGTGGAGCTGAACGGCTCGCCCGACACCATCGCCGGCCTCAACAACATCCCGGTGAAGACGGTGAACGGCGCCACGGTATTCCTGCGCGAGGTGGCGCACGTGCGCGACGGCTTCTCGCCGCAGACCAACATCGTCAAGCAGAACGGCCAGCGCGGCCTGATGATGTCGATCTACAAGAACGGCGGCGCCTCGACGCTGGACGTGGTCAACCACTTGAAGGAAAAGCTGCCCAGCCTGCTGCCGCTGCTGCCCAAGAGCATCCAGATCAGCCTGCTGGCCGACCAGTCGATCTTCGTCAAGACCGCGGTCAGCGGCGTGATTCACGAGGCGCTGGTGGCGGCGGTGCTCACCGCGGTGATGCTGCTGCTGTTCCTGGGCAACTGGCGCACCACCTCCATCATCGCCATCTCCATCCCGCTGTCCATCTTCTCGTCCATCGTCGCGCTGCACGCGATAGGCGAAACCATCAACGTGATGACGCTGGGGGGCCTGGCGCTAGCGGTCGGCATTCTGGTGGACGACGCCACGGTGACGATAGAAAACATCGAGCGCCACCTGCATATGGGTTCGCCGCTGTATACCGCCATCCTGGACGGCGCCGGCGAAATCGCCATTCCGGCCTTCGTCTCCACGCTGTGCATCTGCATCGTGTTCGTGCCGATGTTCTTCCTGGAGGGCGTCGCCCGCTACCTGTTCGTGCCCATGGCCGAGGCGGTGGTCTTCGCCATGCTGGCCTCCTACGTGCTGTCGCGGACCCTGGTGCCGACGTTGGCGCTGCTGCTGATGGGCCACCGCCATGGCAACGGCCGCGTCGACCGGTGGATACACCATGTACATGAAGGCTTCAACGCCCGCTTCGAGCGGCTGCGCGAGCTGTACGTGCACTTGCTCAGCCACCTGTTGACCCACCGCAAGAGCTTCATCGCCGGCTTCCTGGGCTTCTGCCTGGCCTCCTGCGGCCTGTACCTGCTGCTGGGACGCGACCTGTTTCCGGAGGTGGACACCGGCCAGATCAAGCTGCACGTGCGCGCGCCCACCGGCATCCGCATCGAGAACACCGCAGTCCTGGCCGACCAGGTCGACGCCGTCATCCGCGGCGTGATTCCGCCCGCCGATCTGGACTCCATCATCGACAACATCGGCCTGCCGTACAGCGGCATCAACCTGTCCTACAGCAACTCCGGCACCATAGGCACGCTGGACGACGAGGTGCTGATCTCGCTCAAACCCGACCATCAGCCCAGCAGCGGCTATATCGACGCCCTGCCCAAGGTGCTGGAAAAACGCTTCCCGGGCGTGGAGTTCTTCTTCCAGCCTGCCGACATCATCACCCAGATTCTCAACTTCGGCTCACCCGCCGCCATCGACGTGCAGATCGTCGGCAAGAGCCAGGCCGACAACGCCGCCTTCGCCGGCCGGCTGCTGTCGCGGATCAAGGCGGTGCCGGGCGCGGCCGACGTGCATGTGCACCAGCGGCTGGACTCGCCGTCGATCCAGCTCGCCATGGACCGGGCGCGGATGCAGGGCATGGGCATCGCGCCGCTCGACGTGGCGCAGAACCTGTTGCTGCCGCTGTCCGGCAGCCAGCAGACCCAGCCGGCGTTCTGGCTGAATCCGGCCAACAGCATCGTCTACAACCTGCAGGCGCAGACGCCGCAATACCAGATCAGCACGCTGGACCAGCTGATGCAGCTGCCGATCAACCCGGCCGGCGGCCGCGCCGCCAGCCAGCAGACGCTGGGCAATCTGGTCAGCGCCGCGCCGGGACGCGAAGCCGCCATCGTCACCCGCTACAACATCCTGCCTTCGATCGACCTCTACGCCAGCGCGCGCGGCCGCGATCTGGGTTCGGTGGCCGGCGCCATCCAGCAGATCATCGCCGAGGAGCAGGTCCATCTGCCCAAGGGCAGCCAGATCCACATGCGCGGCCAGGTGGAAACCATGCAGTCGTCCTACCTCGGCCTCGGCGTCGGCATCCTCGGCGCCATCGTGCTGGTCTACCTGCTGATCGTGGTGAATTTCCAGTCCTGGCTGGACCCCTTCATCATCATCAGCGCGCTGCCGGCGGCGCTGGCCGGCATCGCCTGGCTGCTGATCCTCACCGGCACCGACCTTTCCGTGCCGGCGCTGACCGGCGCCATCATGACCATGGGGGTGGCCACCGCCAACAGCATCCTGGTGGTCTCCTTCGCCCGCCAGCGGCTGCACGAAGGCCTGCCGCCGCTGTCCGCCGCGCTGGAGGCCGGCGCCACCCGGCTGCGCCCGGTGCTGATGACGGCGCTGGCGATGATCATAGGCATGATTCCGATGGCCATCGGCATCGGCGAAGGCTCGGAGCAGAACGCCCCGCTCGGCCGCGCCGTGATCGGCGGCCTGCTGTTCGCCACCGTCTCCACGCTGCTGTTCGTGCCGGTGGTGTTCGCCAGCTTCCACCGTTACCTGGCAAAACGCAAACAACACGCGGCAGACGCGGCGGCCAACGCCCGGACTCCCGCACAGGACGCTTGACATGACTGAACCACGCCACACCCATCAGGGCCTGCCCGAACTGCATCTGCACCACACCAGCCGCAGCGCGGTGGTGCGCAAGACACGCATCGCCGCCGCGATCATCCTGATCCTGCTGCTGGCGGGCCTGGCCCGCACGCTGCTGGTGCGCCGCGCCAATACCGAAGCGCTGGCCAGCGACGCCGCCAGCCATGCGACGCTGGTCGTCAGCGTGGTGTCGCCCAAGCCAGGCCATGGCGACGCCAGACTGACCCTGCCGGCCACACTGCAAGGCATGGCCGAGGCGCAGATCTACGCCCGCACCAGTGGCTACATCAAGCGCTGGTACAAGGACATCGGCCAGCCGGTGAAAAAAGGCGATCTCCTGGCCGAACTGGACATCCCCGACATCGACAAGCAGGTGCAGGAAGCCCGCGCCAACCTGGAGCTGGCCAAAACCGCCTGGCTGCGCTGGAAGACGCTGCGCGCCCAGGACGCCGTATCGCAGCAGGAGCTGGACGAGAAGGAAAGCGCCTACAAGCAGGCCGACGCTGAATTCAAGCGGCTGCGCGACCAGCAGGACTTCGCCCGCGTGACCGCGCCGTTCGACGGCATCGTCACCCGCCGCAACATCGATACCGGCAGCCTGGTCAACGCCGGCAACGGCGGCAGCGCGCAGGCGCTGTTCGCCACCGCGCAGATCGACAAGCTGCATCTGTATGTCTACGTGCCGCAAGCGCAGGCCGGCGACATCCGCGTCGGCGAGAAGGTCGACATCCTGCGCCAGGAAGCGCCGGGCCGGCCGGTCAAGGGCAAGGTGGCGCGCACCGCCGGCGCCATCGATCCCGCCACCCGCACGCTGCAGGTGGAAGTGGAAGTGGCCAACGCCGACCACGGCCTGCTGCCGGGCCAGTACGTCGACACCGCGCTCAAGCTGCCCAAGGGCAACAGCCTGACCCTGCCCACCAACACCCTGCAGTTCGGCGCCAAGGGCAGCCGCGTCGCGGTGGTGGACGTCCACAACAGGGTAAGGCTGCAAACCGTCGAGCTGGGAACCGATTACGGCCACGAGGTGGAGATCAAGGCCGGCCTGCAAGCCGGCGACAAGGTGATCGTCAACCCGCCGGATTCGATCAACAACGGTCAGGCGGTGGCCATCGTCGCCGCCGCCAAGGGGGAATGAGGCGATGCGCGCCCTCCCCCTGCTGATCGCCCTGTCCTTCGGCGCCGCCGCCTGCAGCGCCGTCGGCCCCGACTACCAGCGCCCGGCAAGCGACTTGCCGGCGCAATGGAAAAGCGACAATGACTGGCTGCCGGCCGCCCCCGCCGACGCGCTGCCCAAGACCGAATGGTGGAGCGCCTTCGGCGACGGCGAACTGAACCGGCTGGAAAGCGAGGCGCTGTCGCGCAGCCCGACGCTGCAGGCCGCGCTGGCCAGGCTGGACCAGGCCGAGGCGCAAAGCCGCGTCCACGGCGCCGCCGCGCTGCCGGCGGTCAGTCTAGGCGCCGCGGCGTCGCGCAGCCGCATCTCCGCCGACCGGCCGCTGTCGGCCTACGGCTCCAGCAACAGCAGCGTGGTGCAAAACGATCTGAAACCCACGCTGGGCGTCAGCTATGAAATCGACTGGCTGGGCCGGGTGCGTCGCGACATCGAAAGCGCGCGCGCCAGCGCCGAACAGGCCGCCGCCGAACAGGCCAATGTGCAGCTGCTGCTCACAGCGCAGCTGGCCAGCGTCTATCTGCAACTGCGCCAGCAGGACGAGGAGATACGCCTGCTGGACGGCATCGTCGCCGCGCAGCAGCGGGTGCTGGAGCTGACCCGCATCCGCCGCCGGAACGGGCTGGACGCCGCCGGCGACGAGGCGCTGCAAACCGCCGCCGTGGCCGCCAACCGCGCCCAGCGCGAGCTGCTGCTCAACCAGCGCCGCCAGAACGAGGACCTGCTGGCCACCCTCAGCGGGACTCCGGCCGCCGGCTTCCGCCTGGCGCCCGGCGCGCTGCCGGCCAGCGCGCCGCAGATTCCGGCCGGCGCGCCCAGCCTGCTACTGCAGCGCCGTCCGGACATCGCCTCCGCCGAGCGGGCGATGGCCGCCGCCAACGCCCAGATCGGCGTGGCCCGCGCCGCCTATTTTCCGCAGTTGACCCTGATGCCGACCTACGCCGGCAGCGAATCCTCCAGCCTGGCCAACCTGTTCTCCACACCGGCGCTGATCTGGTCCATAGGCCTGCAGGCCACCCAGACGCTGTTCGACAACGGCCGCACCCGCGCCAATGTCGACTACGCCCAGGCCGGCTACCGCGCCGCGCTGGCCAACTACCGCCAGAGCGTGCTGCAGGCGGTGCAGGAGGCGCAGGACGCGCTGGGCACGCTGCATGGCCTGGATGCCGCGCGCCGGCAGCAGGACGAGGCGGTGCGCAACCAGGACAAGGCCTACGCCATCGCCAAGCTGCGCTACCGCGAAGGCCTGGACAACGCGCTGACCCTGGCCATCGTCCAACAAAACCAGCTGACCGCCCAGCGCACGCAGGCTCAGCTGCGCGGCAGCCAGCTGATCGCCAGCGTCAGCCTGCTCAAGGCGCTGGGCGGCGGCTGGCAGGGTAGCCGATAAATTCATATTTATTCGCAATTAGAACAGTAAGAATTGCAACAAACTGCTACAAATAAGCTCAGACAGACCGATCAGCCACCCGCGGCTGGTCGGCCGGCCTTGTAGCGGCTGGCTTCCCCTTTCCCTCCTGCAGTATCCCCCGCCAATCGCCGCCGCTGCCGGCTTCCGCGCGTCACGAGACAAAACCACTTTTGATAAATGGTCATAGCCTCCGCATCGGAGTAGCATAAAAAATAGCAAAAGCAACAAAGCTATCAGTTTTGGATATCCGTCCTCCCAAGCGTGCGGATACCCTTGAGGAGATGGACGATGGAAGTCACCCGACGCCAGCTGTTCAAGCTGACCGCGGCGCAGTTGGGCGCCTCCAGCCTGGTCGCCATGGGCTTCGCCCCGCAGATGGCGCTGGCGGAAGTGCGGCAATTCAAGCTGATGGGCGCGCGCGAAACCCGCAATACCTGCACTTATTGTTCGGTCGGCTGCGGCCTGATCCTTTACGGGCTGGGCGACGGCGCCAAGAACGCCAGCGGAACGATCTACCATATCGAGGGCGACCCGGACCATCCGGTCAGCCGCGGCTCGCTCTGTCCCAAGGGCGCCGGCCTGCTCGATTTCATCCACAGCCCCAAGCGGCTGAAATATCCGGAAGTGCGCGAAGCCGGCGGCAACGAGTGGAAGAGCATCAGCTGGGATGAGGCGATACGCCGCATCGCCCGCCACATGAAGGACGACCGCGACGCCAACGTGGTGGAAAAAAACGCCGCCGGCGTGCCCATCAACCGCTGGCTGTCCACCGCCATGCTCACCGCCTCGGCCGGCTCCAACGAAACCGGCGTGATCTCGCAGAAATTCATCCGCAGCCTGGGCATCGTCGCCACCGACGCCCAGGCCCGGGTCTGCCACGGCCCCACGGTATCGGCGCTGGCGTCCACCTTCGGCCGCGGCGCGATGACCAACAGCTGGGTGGACATCAAGAACGCCGACTTCATCCTGGTGATGGGCGGCAACGCCGCCGAGGCGCACCCGGTGGGCTTCAAGTGGGCGATAGAGGCCAAGAAGACGCGCGGCACCCGGCTGATCGTGGTCGACCCGCGCTACACCCGCACCGCCGCCGTCTCCGACCTGTATCTGCCGATCCGCGTCGGCAGCGACATCGCCTTTCTGGGCGGCGTGATCAACTGGCTGATCCAGAACGACAAGATACAGTGGGAATACGTCAAGGCCTACACCAACGCGTCGCTGATCGTGCGCGAGGATTACCACTTCGACGAAGGCCTGTTCTCCGGCTACGACGAGGCCAAGAGCAAGTACGACAAGTCCAGCTGGAGCTACGAGCTGGACGAAGCCGGCCTGGCCAAAACCGACCCCACGCTGCAACACCCGCGCAGCGTGTGGCAGCTGATGAAGCAGCACTATTCCCGCTACACGCCGGAAACGGTCAACAATATCTGCGGCACGCCGACCGACGGCTTTCTGGAAGTGTGCAGGCAGCTGGGCGAGACCGCCAAACCTGACAAGGCCGGCACCATCCTGTACGCGCTGGGCTGGACCCAGCACACCACCGGCTCGCAGAACATCCGCACCATGGCGATGATCCAGCTGCTGTTGGGCAATATCGGCATGCCCGGCGGCGGCGTGAACGCGCTGCGCGGCCATTCCAACATCCAGGGCCTGTCCGACCTGGGCCTCTTGTCCACCAGCCTGCCCGGCTACCTGACGCTGCCCAGCGAAGCCGACCACCCCGACCTGGCCACTTATCTGGCCAAGACCACCCCCAAGGCGCTGCAGGCCGGCCAGCTCAACTACTGGAGCAACACCCCCAAGTTCTTCGTCAGCCTGATGAAATGGATGTGGGGCGACAACGCGACAAAAGACAACGACTGGGGCTACGGTTGGCTGCCCAAGTGGGACAAGATGTACGACGTGCTGCACATCGCCGAACTGATGCACCAGGGCAAGATCAACGGCTTCATCGTGCAGGGCTTCAATCCGCTGGCCAGCTTCCCGGACGTCGCCAAGGTGACCGAGGCCTTCTCCAAGCTCAAATACATGGTGATCATCGACCCCATCGCCACCGAGACCTCCACCTTCTGGCAGAACCACGGCGACACCCACGACGTCGATCCCGCCAAGATCCAGACCGAAGTGTTCCGCCTGCCGTCCACCTGTTTCGCCGAAGAGGACGGCTCCATCGTCAACTCGGCGCGCTGGCTGCAGTGGCACTGGAAAGGCGCCGAACCGCCCGGCGAAGCCAGGGGCGACAACGAGATCATCGGCGAGCTGTTCGTCGCCGTGCGCGAGCTGTACCGCAAGGAAGGCGGCAAGCTGGCCGACCCCATCCTCAAGGTCAACTGGAACTACCGCGACCCGGCCTCGCCCACCCCGGCCGAGCTGGCGATGGAGATGAACGGCAAGGCGCTCTCCGACCTGCCCGACCCGGCGGATCCGGCCAAGATCGCGGTGAAGAAGGGCGAGCAGTTGCCCGGCTTCGCGCTGCTGCAGGACGACGGCCGCACCGCCTGCGCCTGCTGGATCTTCTCCGGCTGCTGGACCCAGGCCGGCAACCAGATGGCGCGCCGCGACAACACCGACACCGGCCTGGGCAACACGCCGGGCTGGTCGTGGTCGTGGCCGGCCAACCGCCGCATCCTGTACAACCGCGCCTCCTGCGACCCCTCCGGCAAACCTTGGGACCCGAAGCGCAAGCTGATCAGCTGGAACGGCGAGAAGTGGGTGGGCGGCGACGTGCCGGACTTCAAGATAGACGCCGCGCCGGACTCCGGCATGCAGCCCTTCATCATGAATCCGGAAGGGGTGGGCCGGCTGTTCTCGGCCGACAAGCTGGTGGACGGCCCCTTCCCCGAACACTACGAGCCGATGGAAAGCCCGATAGGCACCAATCCGCTGCACCCCAAGGTGGTGAGCAGCCCGGCGGTGCGCATCTTCAAGACCGACCGCGAACGGCTGGGCACCCACCAGGACTACCCCTATGTCGGCACCACCTACCGGCTGACCGAGCACTTCCAGTTCTGGACCAAGTCGGTGCTGCTCAACGCCATCGCCCAGCCCGAGCAGTTCGTCGAGATCGGCGAGGCGCTGGCCCGCGAAAAAGGCATCGTCCAGGGCGATATGGTCAAAGTCAGCTCCAAGCGCGGCTTCGTCAAGGCCAAGGCGGTGGTCACCAAGCGGCTGATGGCGCTGAAGGTCAACGGCCAGACCGTGCACCAGATCGGCATCCCGCTGCACTGGGGCTGGGAGGGCGTAGCGCGGCCCGGCTACCTGACCAACTCGCTGCCGCCGGCGGTGGGCGACTGCAACACCCAGACGCCCGAATACAAAGCCTTCCTGGTCAAACTGGAAAAACTGTAAGGAGCCACGGCCATGCCATTGCAATCGCTGGACATCCACCGCCGCTCCGCCAGCCCCACCGAGAGCCCCAAGGCGCGGCAGACCCTGGAAGTGGCCAAGCTGATCGACGTGACGACCTGCATAGGCTGCAAGGCCTGCCAGGTGGCCTGTTCCGAGTGGAACGACATCCGCGAGGAAGTGGGCCACAACGTCGGCGTCTACGACAATCCCGTCGACCTGTCCGCCAAGGCGTGGACGGTGATGCGCTTCGCCGAGGAGGAAAGCAACGGCAAGCTGGAGTGGCTGATCCGCAAGGACGGCTGCATGCACTGCGCCGACCCCGGCTGCCTGAAGGCCTGCCCGTCGCCCGGCGCCATCGTGCAGTACAGCAACGGCATCGTCGATTTCCACCAGGAAAACTGCATAGGCTGCGGCTATTGCATCGCCGGCTGTCCCTTCGACATTCCACGCATCAGCAAGGAAGACAACAAAGCCTACAAGTGCACGCTGTGCTCCGACCGCGTCGCCGTCGGCCTGGAGCCGGCCTGCGTCAAGACCTGTCCCACCGGTGCCATCCAGTTCGGCTCCAAGGAAGACATGAAGGAAGTGGCCGAGGAGAGGATCGTCGACCTCAGGCAGCGCGGCTACCACAATGCCGGCCTGTACGACCCGCAAGACGTCGGCGGCACCCACGTGATGTACGTGCTGCACCACGCCGACAAGCCGGAACAGTATTCCGGCCTGCCCAAAGACCCGGCGATCAGCCCCACCGTGCAACTGTGGAAGGGCTGGCTCAAGCCGCTGGCCACCCTGGGCATCGCCGCCGCCGGCCTGTTCGGCTTCCTGCACTACCTCAGCGTCGGCCCCAACCGCGCCGATGAAGAAGAAGATCATCCGGAGGATAAGTCATGAAAGAACAGCTGATTCAACGCTACAATGTCGCCGAGCGCATCAATCACTGGATAGTCGCCGCCTGCTTCATCCTGCTGGCCCTCTCCGGCCTGGGCTTGTTCTATCCGGGCTTCTTCTGGCTGACCGGCGTGTTCGGCACGCCGCAGCTGGCGCGGATGATCCATCCCTTCGTCGGGGTGCTGATGTTCCTGGGCTTTTTCCGCCAATTCTTCCGCTACTGGCGCCACAACCTGTTCAACGGCGAGGACCTCAAATGGCTGCGGGCGGTGAAAAGCGTGCTCAAGGGCCGCGAGGTGGGCGAAACCGGCAAGTACAACGCCGGCCAGAAGGCAATGTTCTGGATCATGACGCTGTGCGTGGCCACCATGCTGATCACCGGCGTCATCGCCTGGCGGCCCTATTTCGCCGGCTATTTCCCCATCCCGCTGATCCGGATCGCGCTGCTGCTGCACGCCTGCGCCGCCACCTTGCTGATCGCCAGCATCATCGTCCACATCTACGCCGCGCTGTGGGTGAAGGGCACCATACGCGCAATGGTGGAGGGCATGGTCACCCATGCCTGGGCGAAAAAACACCATCCCGGCTGGTACAAGCAGATGATGGGCCGCAAATGAAATCCTTCTTCCGCCCATCCACCACATGAACCACAGCCAACCGATGCTGCCGGCGGCGGAAATCCAGGCCGACCACGCTCCCCTGCTCCACCCGGACATCCTGCGGCCCGCCGCCGACATCTTCTCCCGCCGCGCCGACCGCCTGCGGCAACTGGCGGAAGGCCACGCCATGGCCGACTTCCTGCGGCTGTGCGCCGCGGTCTGCCATCAGCAACAGGCGCTGCACGACGCCTCCCGGCTAGATCCGCATTCGGCCATGCTGCGGCTGTCCCAGTCGCTTGGCCTGCAGCTGCCCGCGCCGGTGCAGTCCGCGCTGACCGCGGTGCTGGCGCTGGAAACCGTCGCGCTCAGCCGGCTGGCGGAGAATCTGCTCAATGGCGATTATCCGGCGGACGGCCCCTTGTTCGCCGCGCTGCCGCTGCTGGGCGCCGCGCTGCAGGCGCAGGCCACCCGCAGCATCCGCCAGCGGCCGCTGCCCGCGCCGCAAAGCCAGGGCGCGCGTTGCCCATGCTGCGGCGGCCTGCCGCTGGCCTCGCTGCTGCAGCGCGGCGACAGCGGCCACGCCCAGCGCTACGTGGTCTGTTCGATGTGTAGCCACGCCTGGCCGGTGGGCCGGGTGCGCTGTCTGTCCTGCGGCAACAGCCGCGACCTCCTCTACTACTCGTTGGCGGCGCAGGACCGCGCCCCCGCCGAACCCGACCATCAGCAGCCGCACCAGGCGCGCGGCGCGCGGGAAGTGGAGGCCTGCGGCGAGTGCCATGGCGCGCTCAAGCAGATATCGCAGCTATTGGACGCCGACGCGGAGGCCGGCGCCGACGACTTGGCCAGCCTGGCGCTGGACCTGCTGGCCGGCGAAGCCGGCTTCGCGCGCATCGGCTTCAATCCGTTGTTCCTGCCCGGCCGCGCCCCAGGCTAAGCCGCTTGCCGATCCACAGCGTGGGCCGCCGCACTTGAGCCGCGGCCTTGGGCGCGAGATACTTGCCGGCAAACCGGTAATCAATCGCATGGACCCACGCATGACCCACCGCATCGTATTTGTAGAAGACGACGCCGATCTGGCGGAACTGATCAGCGACTTCCTGTCGCGCCATGAAATGGAAGTGGTGGTGGAGCCGCGCGGCGACGCCGCGCTGGACACCATCGCCCGCGAGGCGCCGGACATGGTGCTGCTGGACATCATGCTGCCCGGCAAGGACGGCCTGTCGATCTGCCGCGAGCTACGGCCCAAGTTCGACGGCCCCATCATCATGCTGACCTCGCTGGACAGCGACATGAACCAGATCCTGGGGCTGGAGCTGGGCGCCAACGATTACATCCTGAAGACCACCCCGCCGTCGGTGCTGGTGGCGCGGCTGCGGGCCCAGCTGCGCAATCTACGCCCGGCGCAGCCGGCGGCGGACGCCCAGCAGGCCTCCAAGGCTTCGCGCAAGGCGGTGTTCGGCCAGTTGTCGATAGACCCGGTCAGCCGCGACGTGGTGCTGGAAGGCGAAAAGATTCCCCTGTCGACCTCCGATTTCGACCTGCTGTGGCTCTTGGCCAGCCACGCCGGCGAGACGCTGAACCGCGACGTGCTGCTGAAGGAAATGCGCGGCGTCAGCTACGACGGCCTGGACCGCAGCATAGACGTGGCGATCTCGCGGCTGCGCAAAAAGCTGGGCGATAACCCCAGCGAGCCGTTCCGCATCAAGACCGTGCGCAACCGCGGCTATCTGTTCTCGCTGTCCGGCTGGGAGTAAGCGCGGATGCGCCGTCTTTTCATCCAGTTCTACCTGCTGCTGATGTCCTGTTTCCTGGTGGCGGTGATCATGGTGGGCGTGGTCTACAAGCAGGCGGTGGACGACGTCGGCGAACGCTATCTGGCCGACCTGCTGCGCACCACGCTGTCGCTGATCGAGGCCGATCTGCGCGGCGTGCCGGAGGACCGCTGGAGCGAGACGCTGGCCAACGCCGACTACGGCTTCACTTTCCGCGTCAAAGTGGAAAAGATGAGCAACTACATCCTGGACGACGAATCGCGCCAGGCGCTGGACCGCGGCGAGATCGTGATGCTGGAGGACAAGTACCTGTTCCTGCAGAAGCTGCAGGACAGCAACTACCTGCTGGTGGCCGGCCCGCTACGCTACCTGTTCTTCCTTCACCGGCTGAAGTGGTTCGACTATGCGCTGCTGGGCCTGCTGGGCCTGTCGCTGGCCATACCGGTGTTCCTGTGGATGCGGCCGCACTGGCGCGACCTAGTGGCGCTGGAGCGCGGCGCAGGCCGGCTGGCCAACGGCGACCTCAGTGCCCGCGTCAACCTGCCGCCGCACTCCGGCGTCCACCATCTGGGCGTAGCCTTCAACCACATGGCGGACAACATCTCCATCCTGCTCAACAGCAAGAAGACGCTGACCAATGCCGTGGCGCACGAGCTGCGCACGCCGCTGGCGCGCCTGCGCTACCGAATGGCGCTGCTGGACGGCGATGAGGAGTCGCCGGAGCGCCAGGCGATAGAGCGCGACCTCACCGCCATCGACAAACTGGTGGAAGAGCTGCTGTTCCACGCCAAGCTGGACCGACCCGAAGCGCCGCTCAGGCTGGCCAGCTTCAACGCGATACCGTGGGCGCTGGACCGCATCGCCGGCCAGGCTGCGCTGGCGCAAGAAATCCACTGGATAGAACCGGTGGGCGGAGCGCTGGAAATCATAGCCGACGAGCACCTGATCACCCGCGCGCTGGACAATCTGCTATCCAACGCCCGCCGCCACGCCAACTCCATCGTCGCCACCCATATCCTGATCGACAAGCAGGACTACTGCATCATCGTCGACGACGACGGCCCCGGCATTCCGGAGGAAGACCGCGATCGGGTATTCGACCCCTTCGTGCGGCTGGACGAGAGCCGCGGCCGCAAGACCGGCGGCCACGGGCTGGGCCTGGCCATCGTCGCCGGCATTGCCCGCGCCCACGGCGGCAGCGTCAAAGTGGAGAGCTCGCCAATGGGCGGCGCGCGCTTCCTGCTGCGTTGGCCAACAGCCTGATGTACATTTTGTAACATTGAGATACATGCCTCCCCTAGACGCTCCCCCCTTGCCACCGATAGCATCACGGCCTGAATTAGGACTTTTACGGGTCCGTTTCACCCCAATCGAAAGAAACTTAGGAGTTTCGTAAATGAAAAAGCTGGCTCTGCTCGCCCTGACCGCTGCTTTCAGCCTGGTATCCGCCAACGGTTTCGCCGCTGAAAAAGCTGCTGCTTCCGCTCCGGCCATCCACAAGGCCAAAAAAGTTGAAAAGAAAAAAGTAGCTTCCGCTGCTCAAAAAGCTCAAGCCGCCAAGGCCGACGCTTCCGCTCCGGCTAAAAAAGCTGCCAAAAAGCACGCTAAAAAGCACGTAGCCAAGAAAGACGCTTCCGCTGCTCAAAAAGCCCAAGCCGCCAAGGCCGACGCTTCCGCTCCGAAAGCCAAGAAGGCTCACAAGCACGCCGCTAAAAAGCACGCCGTGAAGAAAGAAGCTTCCGCTGCTCAAAAAGCTCAAGCCGCCAAGGCCGACGCTTCCGCTCCGAAGGCTAAAAAAGCCAAGAAGCACGCAGCCAAGAAAGAAGCTTCCGCTCAGAAAGCCCAAGCCGCCAAGGCCGACGCTTCCGCTCCGGTAGCCAAGAAGGCTCACAAGCACCACGCTAAAAAGCACGCTGCCAAGAAAGAAGCTTCCGCTGCTCAGAAAGCTCAAGCCGCCAAGGCCGACGCTTCCGCTCCGAAGGCTAAAAAAGCCAAGAAGCACGTAGCCAAGAAAGAAGCTTCCGCTCAGAAAGCTCAAGCCGCCAAGGCCGACGCTTCCGCTCCGGTAGCCAAGAAGGCTCACAAGCACCACGCTAAAAAGCACGCTGCGAAGAAAGAAGCTTCCGCTGCTCAAAAAGCCCAAGCCGCCAAGGCCGACGCTTCCGCTCCGGCTAAAAAAGCTGCCCACAAGCACGCTAAAAAGCACGTAGCCAAGAAAGAAGCTTCCGCTGCTCAGAAAGCCCAAGCAGCCAAGAAAGACGCTTCCGCTCCGGCCAAGAAAGCTAAAAAGCACGCTGGCAAGAAAGCCGCTGCTTCCGCCGCCAAGTAATTCAGGCGCGGACGCCGCGGCTTACTAGCTGCGGCATTGTATTGCACGGGGCGCTATGCGCCCCGTTTTCATTGCCAGGTGCCATCCGATGAAGCTGCCACGCATTGCCCTCTGTCTTGCCCTGCTGTCCACCCTCGCCCATGCAGCCCCCCTCAGCAAGGAACACCGCATCCTGTTCTTCGGCAAGGACGACCGGGTGCTGGAACGCCCCGACCACATGCCGTGGCAGACCGTCGGCCAGCTGGAAACCCGCTCCCAGACCATCTGCACCGGCACCCTGGTGGCGCCCGACGTGGTGCTGACCGCCGGCCACTGCTTCGTCGATGAAAAAGGCCGCTTCGACCCCGCCGTCAGCTTCACCGTTGGACTGTGGGGCAATGAATACCAGGCGCTCAGCCGGGTCAAGGAAGTCCAGGTGGACAAGGCCTTCCTGAAAGGACTGATCCATAAGCGCGACGGACTGTACATCCCGCCGCGCATCGCGCCGCGCGACTTCGCCTTCGTCCGGCTGGCCACGCCGCTGGGCAACCGTCAGGGCACCATTCCCGTATTCTCCGGCGACCGCGCGCAACTGGGCCAGTTGCTGGCCCGGCAGAACTGGACCGTCACCCAGGGCGGCTACCCGGTGGACGACCAGCGCCACCTGCGCGTGCACCACGCTTGCAAAGCCACCAAGCTGCGCGACGACGGCCGCCTGACCCACCGCTGCGACACGCTGGAAGGCAATAGCGGCTCGCCGATCTTCATCATCGACGCCAAGGGCCAAGCCACCATCGTCGCGGTGCAAAGTTCGGCGCCGCCGGCGGCGCGCCGCAAGCAGGAAGACAATATGAGCGTGTCCGCGCCCATGTTCCGCCAGGCCTTGCAGGCCTTCATCGCCAAGTCCGGCAAACCTGCCAGGAAATGAAAAAGCCGCCCGATGGGCGGCTTTGTTTCATGCGTCGAGCAGGCGGCGTCAGCCCGCCAGCGCCTGGCGCTGCAGCTGCAACAGCTCACCTATGCCCTTGCGCGCCAGCGCCAGCATCGCCAGCATCTCCTCTTCGCTGAACGGCTCGCCCTCGGCGGTGCCCTGCACCTCGACAAAACGGCCGCTGCCGGTCATCACCACGTTCATGTCGGTTTCGCAGGCGGAATCTTCCGGATAATCCAGATCCAGCACCGGCTGGCCCTGATAAATGCCGACGGAAATCGCCGCCACCTGGTCGCGCAGCGGGCTGGCGTCCAGCTTGCCGGCGCGGATCAGGCCTGCGATGGCGTCGGCCAGCGCCACGTAAGCGCCGGTGATGCTGGCGGTGCGGGTGCCGCCATCGGCCTGGATCACGTCGCAGTCGATGACGATCTGGCGCTCTCCCAGCTTGGCCAGATCTATCACCGCGCGCAGCGAGCGGCCGATCAGGCGCTGGATTTCCTGGGTGCGGCCGGACTGCTTGCCGGCCGCCGACTCGCGGCGCATGCGGCTACCGGTCGAGCGCGGCAACATGCCGTATTCCGCCGTCACCCAGCCCTGGCCCTTGCCCTTGAGGAAGGACGGAACCGTCTCCTCCACGCTGGCGGTGCAGATCACCTTGGTGTCGCCAAACTCCACCAGCACCGAGCCTTCGGCATGCTTGGTGTAGCCACGGGTCAGACGCACGACGCGCATCGCGTCGGGATTACGTTGGGAAGGTCGCATGATGGCCTTGGGGAAAATGTGGGAATGGCGGCGATTATACCAGCCCGCCGCGACGGCGCCGGCCTCAGCTGCCCTTGCTCACCTGGCTGGCCAGGATTTCCTGGTGCATGGTCTCCAGATTGGACTCCAGGATCAAGCGCCCGCCCTTCTGCGGCGGCGTCTTCTCGGTGTCCAGCGCATCGCCGCGCTCGCCCAGTTCCACCCCGTCGTCCAGCAGCGTGACCGCCACCGCCGACAGATTGTCGCCGCCGGCCCCGGCGCGGCGCTCGGCCACATTGATCAGCGCCGGCAGCACCTGGTTGACGTGGCGGCCGGCGAACACCTTCTCCATCTCGTCGTCCTGCACCTGCGACCACAAGCCATCGGTGCACAGCACGATGGAACAGCCCGGCCCGACCTCCTGCCGATCGCCGATATCGATTTCCGGGTCGCTGGAGGCGCCCAGGCAGTTGTAGATCTTGTTGCGCTCCGGGTGGGTCTTGGCCGCCTCCTCGTTCAACAGGCCCTGGTCTATCAGCCGCTGCACCTGAGAATGGTCGCGCGAGCGCAAACGCAAGCCCTTCTGGTCCAGCAGATACAGGCGCGAATCGCCGACATGGCACCAGTACAGATAGCCCTGCTGGATGATGGCCACCACCACCGTGGTGCTGGGCACATCCGGCAGCCGGTGATCGGTGGCATATTCCAGGATTACCTGGTGCACCGAACTGATGACGTTGACCAGAAAGCGGTTGGGATGGCTGAGCACCGGGGTGGCCTGCTGGTAGAACAGCTCGCTGAGCAGATCCACCGTAATCTGCGCCGCCACTTCGCCGCGCATATGACCGCCCATGCCATCGGCCACCACCAGCATCACCGCCTCGCTCGAATGAGCCACCGTCAACCTGTCCTGGTTATAGCTGCGGCCGCCCACCCTGCTTTCCTGGAAGATCGACAATTTCATTCCGTCCCCTCTCGATGGCGGCCGCCAGCCAGGCCCTTGATCCAGCCAACCAGCCGGTTGCCCTCTGCCGATTGCGGCTCGGGGCTACTGTATTCGGTTTCCAGCAGCCGCTTCTGCACTTCCATCACCGTCGTTGGCCGCGCCTCCGGTTCCAGCGCCAGACAGCGGTCGCACAGCTCGGTCAATTCGCGCGAGTAAAGATGGCGGAACAGCTTGCCGGCCGGCACCAGCAAATCCTGCTCCCGCCTCTCCCTGGCATTCTGCGGCGTCTGCCCGCCCATGCAGACATACAGGCAGGCGCCGATCGCGTAAATGTCGGTCCACGGCCCCAGCGGCTGATCTTTCTCATATTGCTCCGGCGCCGCGAAACCCGGCGTGTACATGGCGGCGAAATCCTTGTCGCGCCGCAACAGGGTCTGGCGGGCCGCGCCGAAATCCAGCAGCAGCGGCACGCCGTTGCGCCGCAGGTAGATGTTGGCCGGCTTGATGTCCAGGTGCAGCAGGCGCTGGCTGTGCACCTCGCGCAGACCGGAGAGCAGCGCGGCAAACCATTTGCGGATCAGCCTCTCCTCCATCCTCCCGCCTGCCAGCTCCAGCTCGCGCCCCAGCGAGCGGCCGTCGGCATACTCCATCACCATGTACACTGTCTGGTTGGCGCGGAAGAAATTGCTCACCCTCACCACGGTGGGGTGGGCAATGCCGGACAACACCCGGCCCTCCTCGAAAAAGCATTTCAGGCCCAGATTGAAGGCATCCCGGTCCATCTCATGCGGCACCGTCACCTCGCCATCGTGGTTGCGCTCGGCCAGGTTGCGCGGCAAATACTCCTTGATGGCGAACTTGTGATCGCCATCATCCAACGCCAGATAGACAACACTGAAGCCGCCAACCGACAGTTGGCGCACGATTGTGTACTCGGCGAGCCTGTAACCCGCCGATAGCGCGGTTTGCTTGCTGGATTGAGTCATCGGATGGCAGTTGTTATAGTGTCCACTGGCCCTGAATTGAGCTTAGCAAAGCAATTCGGGCCCGGCATTTGCAATTTGGACAGATATCAGGAGCCCCGCATGATACTAAGCATGACCGGCTTTGCCGCCGCTACCCGGGAATTCCCTGGCGGCATGTTGAGCCTTGAAGTTCGCGCAGTCAATCACCGTTACCTTGACGTGCAGATGCGCCTGCCGGAGGAGCTGCGCATCATCGAACCGCAATTGCGCGAGCAGATAGCCGCCCGCGTCACCCGCGGCAAACTGGAATGCCGCGTCGGCCTCAACCAGGTGGACAGCGCCGCCCCCACCCTTGAGCTGAACCAGGCCTTCCTTACCCGCCTGCTGGAAGTATCCGGCGAGATCCAGCGGCAAACCGGCGACAGCAAGGGCCTGTCGGTAGGCGAGCTGATGCGCTGGCCCGGCGTGCTGCGCAGCAACGAGTTGGCGCCCGAGGTGCTGCAGCAGCTGTGCCTGGACGCGCTGCAAACCGCGCTGGCCGACTTCAACGCCTCCCGCGGCCGCGAAGGCGAAAAGCTGAAGGCCGTGCTGATCGAGCGCATCGAGTCGATGGAGGCCATCGTCGCCGCGATCAAGCCCAAGCTGCCTCAGATCCTGGAAAACTACATGGCCAAGCTGTCCGGCCGCCTGCAAGAGGCGCTGGGCAGCGTGGATGAAGACCGGCTGAAACAGGAATTCGCGCTGTTCGCGCAAAAGATAGACGTGGACGAGGAGCTGTCGCGCCTGACCACCCATCTTTCCGAAGTGCGCCGTATCCTCAAGTCTGGCGGCCAGTCCGGCAAGCGGCTGGATTTCCTGATGCAGGAACTGAACCGCGAGGCCAACACCCTAGGCTCCAAATCGGTATCCACCGACACCACCCAGGCCTCGGTGGAGCTGAAAGTTCTGATCGAACAAATGCGCGAGCAAATTCAAAACATCGAGTAAGCTTTCACGACGCGCCACGGCGTGTCATCGAAACCACAAAAGCCCCGCCAGTCGGGGCTTTATTCATTGCAAGTTGTGTCATGGAGTGTCAACAAAGCGCATACTTTCCGTGTACCCCTGGGTGTACACCCTGACATTTTGCATAGAAGTTAGGGGTACACGCCGCTATTCGCTGTTCAGAATTTTCCTGATCCAGCAGCGGCGCGGACTTGAGGGGTCTACTCAGTATTCGAGGTGTGGACATTGGGCAAGCTGACCGACATGCAAATCCGGGCCTGGATCAAAGCAGACGAACGTTTTGAAGGCCGTGCAGATGGAGATGGCCTCTATCTGATATTCCGCGAGAACTACGGCGTGCCGGTCTGGCGCTATCGCTACAAGTTCGCAGGGAAACCACGCGTCATCGTCTTGGGCACCTACTCGGAACTGTCCCTGGCCAAAGCACGGGAAGCCGCTCGTGAAATGGCCGCCCGCGTGGCGCTGGGCTACGACGTGGCCGGCGAGAAGCAGGAACGCAAGGCCGCGGCGCTGGCCAAGATCGAGGAAGAGAAGAACGCCATCACCATGCTGGTTCTGGCCAACGAGTACTACGAGCGGATGATTCTGGGCCGCTGGAAGCACCCGGACATCGTGCGGCGCCGGATCGACAAGGACATCGGCCCCATGCTGGGCAAGATGAAGGTGAAGGACATCAAGCCCCGCCACATCGACGACATGCTCCAATCCATCGTCAAGCGCGGCGCGCCCACCATCGCCAACGACGTGCTGCGCTGGACCCGCCGCATGTTCGACTACGCCATCAAGCGCCACATCATCGAGATCAACCCGGCCAGCGCCTTCGACCTGGGCGACGCCGGCGGCAAGGAAGAGTCGCGCGACCGCGCCTTGAGCCGCGACGAGCTGGCCAAGCTGTTCCAGGCCATGAAGCTGGCCCGCGGCTTCAGCGTGGAGAACGACCTCTCCATCCGCCTGCTGTTGCTGCTGTGCGTCCGCAAGATGGAGCTGTGCGCCGCGCGCAAAGAAGAGTTCGACTTGCCGGCCAGCGTCTGGCACCTGCCAGGCGAGCGCAGCAAGACCGGCAAGCCTATCGACATCCCCCTGCCCGTCCTGGCCGTGGAATGGCTGCAGCAGCTGTTTGACTTGGCCGGCCCCAGCGCCTGGGTGTTGCCGGCCCGCAAGATGCAACACCGCATGGTGCCGCACATCCACGAAGGCACCATCGGCACCGCCCTGGGCAAGGTCAAGCCACACATGCCGGACGTGGCGGACTTCACCATCCACGATCTACGCCGCACGGCCCGCACTCACCTGGCTGAACTGGGAATAGATCCCGTTGTTGCCGAGCGCTGCCTGAATCACAAGATTGGCGGGGTGGAGGGCATCTACAACCGGCACGACTATTTCAATGAGCGCCGCGACGCCCTGAACAAGTGGGCCGGGCTGCTCGATGCCCTGGACAAGGGCGAGGCCTACAACGTGACGCCGATTACCAAGGGCCGGAAGAAAACGGCCTGACACGGCGCTGTTGCATAAATCCTGGGCTGGACTGTCCCGGGTACCGTAGACAAATTTCTGCCTCACGCCGAAGCCCTTTCAAAAGCCTCGGGGCTGATGCCGCCCAGGTAACTATGGCGGCGGGTTCGATTGTAAAAAACTTCGATGTAATCGAATACATCTGACTTGGCCAAGTCGCGGGTTTTGTAAATCCGTTTGCGGATACGCTCCTTCTTCAGACTGCTGATAGAAGGACTCAGCTACGGCGTTATCCCAGCAATTGCCACGTCGGCTCATGCTGGGTTCAAGGTCGTGGGAGACGCAGAAACGGTGCCAGTCATCACTGCCATATTGCGACCCTTGGTCCGAATGAACCAGCACGCGACCAGTCGGCTTGCGCCGCCACAGCGCCATCAGCAGGGCGTCCAGCGCCAATTCGCGGTTCAATGTCGGTTTCATCGACCAGCCCACCACCTTGCGTGAGAACAAGTCGATCACCACCGCTAGATAAAGCCAGCCCTGCCAGGTGCGGATGTAGGTAATGTCCGTTACCCAAGCTTGGTCAGGCTGTGATGTCGTGAATTCACGGTTCAGATGGTTGGGGGCCAACAAAGAGGGGCGCCCTGCAATGGGCCGTGGGGCTTTATAGCCGCGCTGAGCCTTGATTCTGTGTTGCCGCATGATTCTGGCGACACGATGCTTGCCACACTGCTCGCCGATTTCGCGCAGGTCACCCAGAACGCGGCGAGATCCATATACCCCACCACTGGCCCGCCACGAGTCACGAATCAGAGCCAGTAATCTAGCATCTTCCTTGGCGTGGTCGGACTCGGGGCGATGTAGCCATTGATAGAAGCCGGCGCGGGCAACTTGCAACAAACGACACATGGTCGTCAGTGGCCAGGCATGACGATGCTCGTTCATGAAGCGGTACTTCACTCGGACTCCCTGGCAAAGTACCGCGCGGCTTTTTTTAGAATATCTCGCTCTTCTTCTGTGCGCCGCAGTTGCGCCTTCAGGCGAAGGATTTCGCTCTTGGCCTCGATCAGCTCGGCAGCCTGTTTCTCCGAGTTATCCGGACTGACTGCTTTCACCCATTTGTACAGGCTGTGGCTGGAACCCCCAAGCCGAGCAGAAACTTCGGCTACGGAGTAGCCACGCTCGGTGACTTGTTTGACGGCTTCCTCTTTGAATTCTGGGGTGAAACGCGGTGTGCTCATGGACATCCTCCTATGCTCAAATCATAAGGCAGGAATGCCTACAGGAGCCGGGGCAGTCCAATTCTGCCGCATGCCGGCCATCAGCCCGATCGCGAAGCTCCAACGCCGGCAAACCGGCGCGCCCGGCCTCGACGGCCATCGCCAGAAGAAATCCGGTATTAATCACAGCCATATGGGATAATTCCGGCCCGTAAAGCGGCAATCTGCGGCGGAGCCACCACGGTCACGCGCATTGAATAGGCATTTATAAGCGAATTATGCTTTTTCACCTTTATCAGCGCTGCAAAATCGCAGAAAATGAGGTTTTACTCCTCGCGAAAGACGCACACCATGACAAAAGCCGAACTGATTGCCCTCCTCTCCGACAAGTCCGGCCTCAACAAAGCCGATGTACTGCGTGTATTGGGCGCTTTCGACGAAGTACTGCTGGACACCCTGGCCGGCAACGGCGAGCTAAGCATCGTTGCCGGCAAGTTCAAAGTTAAGGAAAGCGCAGCCCGCACCGGCCGCAATCCGAAAACCGGCGAAACCATCCAGATCGCCGCCAAGCGCAAAGTGGCTTTTGTCGCCAGCAAGCAGTTGAAAGACCGCATCGCCTAAATTCGCGCGGACTACCGACATGTGAAACGGGCCGGCGTCACGCCGGCCCGTTTTCACATTGCAGCTTCAGTTCTGCCGCCAGATCAGCCGGGCAATCGCCGATGAATCCAATTCGCCTTCGCCTTGCGCCACCAGCTGGTCTATCAGCTGCATGGTACGCTCGGCCGCCGGCAGGCTGATGCCCTGCTCCCGCGCCGTATCCATCACGATATGCATGTCCTTGGCGTGCAGCTTGGCCTTGAAGCCCGGCGCGTAATTGTCGTCTATCATTCGCTGGCCATGCACATCCAGCACTCGGCTCTGGCCGAATCCACCCAGCAGCGCGGCGCGCACCGGGGCCGGGTCGACATCGCAGGCGCGCGCCAGCTTGACGATTTCCGCCACCGCCGCCACGCCCACCGCCACCGCGATCTGATTGCAGGCCTTGGCCACCTGGCCGGCTCCGCTAGCGCCGATATGGGTGATGGTCTGGCCCATCGCCATCAGCGCCGGGCGGGCTTTTTTCAGCGCATCGGCGTTGCCGCCCACCATGATGGTAAGCGTGCCGTTGACCGCGCCCACCTCGCCGCCGGAGACCGGGCAATCCAGAAACTCGATGCCATGCCCAGCCAACTGCGCGGCAATCCGGCGCGCGCCATTGGGCGCAATGGTGCTCATGTCCACACAAATCAGACCGCTGCGCGCGCCCTGCGCCGCGCCTTGTTCGCCCAGCAGCACGGCCTCGACATCGGCAGTATCCGATACATTGGTCACCAGCACCTCGACTTGGCCGGCAAGCGCAGCCGGACTTTCCGCCCAGTTGGCTCCCGCGTCCAGCAAGGCGGCCGCGCTCTCCGGGCACCGCGCCCAGACGCTGACTCGATGCCCGGCCTTCAGCAGATTGAGGGCGCAGGGACGGCCCATGATGCCAAGGCCGATATATCCGATGTGCATGCCATTCTCCGATTGATGATCCGCAATCGGCTGAGCATAGGGGATTGCGCCGCGGTGCGCCAGAGGGGGAAATCAGGGATTGTTGACCGGCGTCTTGCGGCCGGCGAGCCAGTCTTCGAATTCGGCGCCGCCAGCGCCCGCCTGCCGTTCCAGGTAATAGACAAAGGCCAGGATTTCCGCCACGGCGCGGTAAAGCTCGGGAGGAATGTGCTTGTCCAGGTCCACCTGCATCAGCAGGGAAACCAGCTCCGGCGAATCGTGGACGAAAACCCCCGCGTCCTGCGCGCACTCGATAATGCGCTGCGCCATCTGGCCGTAGCCCTTGGCCACCACCCGCGGCGAGCGATGCCCATCCTGATAGGAAAGCGCCACCGCTGAGCGGCGCTTGTCGTCATTCTGTTGGTTCATTCTGATTTACTACCAAACTGGCAAGGGTCAGTCCGGCCGCCGCCATGCCGCTTTGCAACCGAGCGGCGTTCTGCTGGATTCTCTGCCCGGTATCGCCCTCGTCGGCGCTGAAAGAAACTTGCACCGCCTGGCCGACCAAACGCACTCTCACCGCCATGCCGCCCAAGGCCGGCAACTCCAACGACAAGCTGGTATTCCAGACCGGAATCTCCTCCTGCCCGTCGCCGCGGCGCTCGTTCTGCAACTGCTCCTGCTCGATCTGCAACTGCATCGGCTGGCCGGGCCAGGCCAGGCCCTGAAACTGCACGGCCCGGTTTTCCAAGCCATCCAGTTGACGCTGCACCAGGCCGCCCAGCTCCTGCAGCTGCGGTTTGGTCTGAGCCTGGCTCTGGCTGCTTTTCGAGCCTTCGTCCAACGCCTGCAGCGTCAGCGTCAGCTTGGCCTGCGGCTCCTGCTTGAGCTGCTCCAGCGGATGCAGGCCATTGCTGAAGTCCTTCAGATGCGATTCGTAAAACAGGCCGCTCTGCTTGACGTCCTGCTGCAGTTGCCTAGCCAGTTGGGCGGGAGGATGTTCGGCCGCGTCCAGTTGCAGCGGCTTGCTCGGCGCGGCCGACTCGCCGGAACTGAGCAAGGTGGTGAGGTAGCGGGACGCCTGGCTGAGCTTGACCGCCACCGAGCTATCCTGAGGCGGCGGCGCGTCTTTGCCGCCGTCCTGCAGCGCGAAGGTGAGGGCCGGCTCCAGCGAGACCACCTTGAGATTCAGGGTATCGCCGGAAGGGTTCACGCCCGGCGGCAGGCTGAGCGTGAACAAGCCGTTCTTGATCAGCACCGCCAGCTGGTTATTGCCCAGTTGATCCGCCACCTTGGCGGTCAACAACTCTCCCACCATCAGCGATGGCGGTTTCGAGGGCTGGACCAACGCCTCCAGCAGCCGGGCGCCGTCTACCGAGGTCCGCAGCTGATTGAGGCTTTGCGCACCTTGCGTGGTGGTGGCGACCGCATTGGGTAAGGACGGAATCATGAAGTGGGACTGTTACGGTAAAGTGAGACGATCAGCTCCGCTTCGCTGCGGGAAATCCCACAACGCGACGCCACCTCGGAGGCGGTCAACCCCTGGCGTATCATCTCGATGGCCTGATTATACGGGCTCAGCCCAGGCTCGGCCTGGGAGTGCAGCTCCAGCCGCGACTGCAGCCGGCTGACATCGCGCTGCAGCGAGCTGATCTGCTGCTGATGCTGATCAAGGTACAGCGAAGTCAGGCTGTCCCGCTTGCTTTCCAGCCGCTGCACCCTGCCGAAAAGATAAACTACCACAACCGCCAGCATCAGCCATAGTACGACCATCAGATAAGGGAACAAGGCGCCGGACATGGAGAATTCCCCTCGGGTGAACATCCGCATTGACTTTAAGTGTATGGCGAAATACAGCACAACCCAAGTCAAAACCCCACCACCCGATACTCAGTTCCGGCCTGGTCCGCCCCCTGTCGATCCAGCATTGGCAAACCAGTCAGCCCTTACAGCTTGTACTGGCGGTTCAACTTGGAGCTTTGACGCAGCGCCTGCAACTCGTGCTTGAGCTGCTCCGCCCAGCCAGCCATCTGCTGCTGGATCTGTCCGCGCAAAGCCAGCACCCGGCGCAGGGTGTCGCGCTGTTCAGCATTCAGGCTTTGGCGCTCGCCGGCTTCGAGCCTTTTCAACAACTGCTGGGTGTAGGCTTCCTGCCGGCGATACAACTCGACGAAGCGCCGCCGTTCATGGTTCCTTGCCACCTCCAGCGTCTGTTGAGCCAACGGTTCCAAAGAGTTGATCAGTTCAGCCAAACCGCCTTCGGTCATTGCAAATTGCTGCTCCATGGCGACCTTCAGGCTCCAGGCTGGCCGTTGGCGCTCTGCGGCTTCATACCATTGTCCTTATCGACCTGCTGCCACGCCGGAAGAATGGTTTCCAGCAGGCCCCGGACTTCCGCCAGCATATCCTTGTCGTTCTTCAGGCTGGCCTTGGCCAGACGCAACTTCATGTACAGGTACAGGTCATTCAGATTGACCGCGGCCTCGGAAGCCAGATCCAGATCCAGCGCCACCCGCAAGCCTTCCAGGATGTCCACGGCCTTGGAAATCATCCGCGCCTTTTCGTCGAAGCGGCCGGCATCAATGGCAACGCTTGCCGAATTGATCGCCTTGATCGCCCCTTCATACAGCATCACGACGATACCAACCGGGCTGGCCCCATAAACCGCAGTCTTCAAAGCATCATTGGCATATGCCTGATTGAACTGCTTGAGCATTCGTGAATTCAGCATGGGTCACCATCATTTCTAAAGCCACCGAACGGCTGGTGCCGCCCGGCGTGATTTTACCTGGAAATCAGGCTGAGCAGGCTGTTTGACCCCGCCTGCATCTGCGCGAGGGTTTTATTTAACGCCGTGTACTGCTGCAACAACTGGGTCTGCTTCGAGTCCAGCCGGGCCTGCAGCGAACTTTGCAACTGCGTCTCCGTGCTGACCCGGCTCTTGATCGTGGCCTTGCTGGTTTCTATCAGGCCTGTTGGCCCCAACATGGCGTTGATCTCCTGGTTGAAACGCTGGGCAAAGCCTGTATTGGCGGCGTTGCCGAACAGGTTGGTCACCGCCTGCTTATCTTTCTTCAACGCATCGTTGAAGGCGGTTTGATCCAACTTCAGCGTGCCGTCCTTCTGCAAGGAGATGCCGGCTTGCGACAGGAAAGCCACCGAGTTGACCGGATCGGCGCCCGCCACCGGGGTCGACAGCACCTGCTGCAGTCTGGTTTGGATATCCAGTATCGATGAATTACCCTTCATGGTGCCGCTGCGCGCCGCCTTGACGTCGCTCACCACCTGGTTGTACGCATCGACAAACGCTTGCAGGCCCTTGCCTACGCCGGCGCTGTCAGGCGACAGCGACACGGTGAAGCTGCCTGCCTTGTAAAGATCAATTTCCACCCCGGGAATCGCGTCGGACACCTTGTTGCTGCCCGCGGTAATGGCCACGCCATTCACGGTCAGGCTGGCATTCTGGGCATTCTGCGACTCCTTGGCGCCGTTGTCGCTCTGCGTCAATCCCGCCAGCGAGGAGCCCGCGGTCGAATGCGAATCCTGACCGCCGCCGGTAATGGTGAACTGGTTGTCGGTGCCGGAATCCACCGAGGCCAGCACCAGCTTGTACTGGCCGCCGTTCTGCACGATGGTGGCGTTCAGACCGATGCCCGCGGCATTGATCTTGTCGTTGATCGTCTGCAGGCTCACCGCGTCGCCCGGCTTATCGCGCAGCTTGACGGTCTGGGCCTTTCCGTTGATCTGGAAAGTCAGCTGGTCGGGCGCGCCGCTGATGGCCGTTTTGGGATCGGCGATGTTCTGCCCGCCGGCCTGGTCGAACACCAGTTGCCGGTTGGTCGCCAGATTGTTCACCGCCACCTGGTAGGTGCCGGAATTGCCACCGCTGGTGGTGGAGACCGCCGCCATCGATGAATCGCTGACGGTCGCCTTGAACACCTGCAGGAAACGGCCGGACGACAAGGATGTCATCGCGGTCTGCAAGGCGGACAAGGACGAATTCAGCTTGCCGACGGTGCTGAGCTGCGTATTGTACTGGTCAGACCTGTTGAGGCTGGCATTCAGCGGTTGTCTTTCGATCATCATCAGCTGGCTGACGATGCCCTGTACATCCAATGCACCCACGGAACTGGTAATGGCTGTCATGTTATGCCCATGTTATAGCCGCATCGGGACAGTCGTAATCAGGCTTTGTCCTTCAGCAAAAGTCCTTTGAAATCGCCTATCGCCTTGGCGATACGCAACGCTTCTTCAGACGGAATCTGGCGAATCACTTGGTTGTTGGACTTGTCGATCACCTTGACCACGGTGGCTCCGGTGTCCTTATCAACCGAAAACTGCAGCGAGCTATTGTACAGCGACGCCGCGTTGTTCAACTGGCTCACCGAATCTTGCAATTGCTTGGGATCGGTTTGCTGCTTCTGCGCATCGGCAGACGACTGTTGCTGCTGGCTCTGCCCAGCCGCAGCCACAGCCTGAGTCGAATCAGCCAAAACCGGCTGACTCTGATCACTAGAAGACGCTTGCGCCAATTCAACCTGTTGCTGACGCGGCACCGGGCTAGTCGCAACCGTGGAGGCTGGCGACAAAATGGAAGGGATTTGCATGATCACGCTCCTAATGGCTGCAACTCCGGCTGCCCAACCGGAGTTGCAGACTGGCTATACCATCAGTCTATACTTACTGCAGCAGTGTCAAGGCTGCTTGGGGCAGTGCGTTGGCCTGTTTCAGAATCGAGGCGCCCGCTTGTTGCAGGATCTGGTTCTGTGTCAGATTAGCCGTTTCCGATGCAAAGTCCACATCCACGATACGACTGTTGGCTGCGGTCAGGTTTTGCACGTAGTTTTGCAGGTTGGACACTACGGCGTCAAACCGGTTCTGCACCGCGCCGAAAGTCGACCGCACCGTGGAAATTTCCCCGATGTCCGCATCCAGCGACGACAGTATCGCCGACGCGCCGGACTGGGTCGTGATATTGATCGTACCCGTTGCGCTCAGAGACGAGTTGTAGCTGCAGAGCACGCCGGCCGAGGTCAGGTCGACCGAGGAGATCGATACCTGGTTGTTGGCCGCGCCGGACGAACCCACCTGGAAAGTCAGCGTGGAGCCGCCGGACAACAGGCTGGTGCCGTTGAACTGCGTCGTCTGAACGATACGCGAAATTTCCTGCGTCAGCTGGTCCACTTCGTTCTGCAGCTGCGAACGGTTAGTGTTGCTGACCGAGCCGTTGGAGGACTGCACCGCGATTTCGCGGATACGTTGCAGGTTGTTGGCGATCTGGCCCAACGCGCCTTCAGCGGTCTGCCCTACGGAAATACCGTCGTTGGCATTGTTGATCGCCTGGTTGTTACCATTGATGGCAGACGTCAACGTCTGCGAAATGGCCAGACCGGCGGCGTCGTCCTTGGCGCTGTTGATGCGCAAACCGGAAGACAGGCGTTCCAAAGACTGGGACAGGGAACTCTGCGAATTGTTGAGGTTAATCTGTGCTTGCAGCGACGATATATTAGTGTTGACGGTAATGGCCATGATGACTCTCCTGATACTCAGTGTGGGCAAAGAGGCTTGCTTACACTGCATATCGGCCAGTCCATTCCGAACTTTACGGTCAAAGTGTGAATTTTCACATTTTGCAATCCGTCAGCCAGCGCCCCGCCTCACATCATTTCATCGCCATCGCCTTTTCCCAATCGTCATTCGTTGCGCGGCCGCGCCGCCGCCCTAGCAGACGGCGACGCGGCAAGATCCTTACTGCAGCAGCGTCAGCGCCGCCTGCGGCAGGGAGTTGGCCTGCTTCAGGATGGAGCTGCCGGCCTGTTGCAGGATCTGGTTCTTGGTCAGGTTGGCGGTTTCCGACGCGAAGTCGACGTCCATGATGCGGCTATTGGCCGCGGTCAGGTTCTGCGTGTAGTTCTGCAAATTGGAAACCACCGCGTCGAAACGGTTCTGCACCGCGCCGAACGTGGAACGCACGTTGGAGATGCTGGCGATGTCGGCATCCAGCGACGACAGCACCGCCGAAGCGCCGGACTGGGTAGTGACGTTGATGGTGCCGGTATTGGTCAGGCTGGAGTTATAGGCGTTAAGCGAGCCGGCCTTGCTCAGGTCGGTCGCCGACACCGAAACCTGGTTGTCGCTGGAACCGGACGAACCCACCTGGAAAGTCAGCGTGGCGCCGCCGGACAGCAGGTTGGTGCCGTTGAACTGGGTGGTCTGAACGGTGCGCGAAATTTCCTGCGTCAGCTGGTCCACTTCGTTCTGCAGCTGCGAACGGTTGGTGTTGCTGACCGAGCCGTTGGACGCCTGCACCGCGATTTCGCGGATGCGCTGCAGGTTGTTGGCGATCTGGCCCAGCGCGCCTTCAGCGGTCTGGCCGACAGAGATGCCGTCGTTGGCGTTCTTGATCGCCTGGTTGTTGCCGCGGATCGCCGAGGTCAGCGTCTGCGAAATGGCCAGGCCGGCGGCGTCATCCTTGGCGCTGTTGACGCGCAGGCCCGACGACAGGCGCTGCAACGATTGCGACAACGAGTTGCTGGAGCTGTTCAGGTTGATCTGCGCCTGCAACGACGATAAGTTGGTATTAACGGTAATTGCCATGTTTTTCCCCTAGATGGCCAAACCGGCCGAATGATTGACTAGCTGCTTAGCCAACAGATCGGCCATTCGCGGGGAACTTGTATGAAAATGGCACTATTACCAAAAAAATGCGCGCATCCGCCATGGCAATAAAAAATGGCCCCGCAGGGCCATTTCATCGAAACAAGGCTGTCCTCAGCCGTGCAGCACGCGGAACCAGTCCTCGTGATGCTCCTCCAGCCAGTAATGCTGGCGTACCCAGGCGTTAAGCGCATCGCCTTCGGCCTCGGCGGCATCCAGATCGTAGATCCTGGCGCGAATCGCCTCTACCCAGGCGGTCGCCTGGTTGGACACCCGGCAGACCGGCGCGGCGTTGGTCTGGTAGGGGAAGATGTCCGAACACACCACCGGCCATCCCAGCGCGCCGTACTCCAACAGCCTCAGATTGCTCTTCGCCTCGTTGAAGCTGTTCACCTCCAGCGGTGCCACCGCCAGATCCAGATTCAGCGTCGCAATCGCCGGCGCATACTCGCCAAACGGCACCGCGTGGTGCATCTCGGCGACAAAGGGGCGGAACTGCGGCAGGCACATGCCCATGAATACCCACTCCACCTCCTCGTGCGTCTGCAGGATCACCTCGTACAGCAGCTCCAAGTCGCCGCGGTGCTGGCCGGCGCCGATCCAGCCCACCCGGGGCTTCTTGCCCGCCCGGCGCTGCGAGCTCAGCTTGCCCCAAATGGTCTTGCGCAGGCGGTTGGGCGCCACCACCACCTCGCCGACCATGCCGGCGGTCAGTTCGGCCAGCGGCTCGGTCGACACCACCGCGGCATCGCACAGCTTCAGCACCCGACGCAGGCGCTGCTTGGCGTCGGGATAATGGCGCTTCCAGTGGTCGTACAGATTGCTCTTCTCCGGCGTGCCGCCGACCAGGTCGTCCAGGCCGAACACCACCCGCATGCCCGGCAGGTATTCGCGGAAGGCGGACACCGAATCGTAGATGTAGTCGCTGATGCCGGTATGCAGCAACAGGGTGTCCGGCGCCTGCCGCGCCAGCTCGATGATGGAGGGAATGCCGACCGACGGCTGATGGATCTCGCCATCCAGCCTGCCCTTCTCCTGCAACACCGACAAGGGCTGGCTCAGCCGGTATTCGCCGCTGCCGCCGGGAACCGGCATACCCAGCACCCGTTTGCGTCCCGGCAGTTGCGGGTCCCAGGCGACGACGCGCTGCGCCTCGATGTCGACCCGCTTGCTGCGCAGCGACAGATGGCGGTTGAATCCGGGATCGCGCGCCAGCACCGGCATCCAGCGGGCCAGCATCGCCTCCATTTCCTCGCGCTCGCGCACCGCGGCCTCCAGCGCATGGCGCGGGTCGGTGGTGACCCGGCCTATACTCTTGGCGTGGTGGTGGTAGAGCACGACGAAGGGATTGTAGACATTGCGCAGGCCGCCGGCCTGGATCTTCAGGCAGAGGTCGACATCATTGAAGCAGACCTTGAACTGCTGCTCGTCCATGCCGCCGACCGCGTCGTAGATCTGCTTTTCCAGCAGCAGGCAGGCGGCGGTCACCGCTGAGTAGTTCTGCATCGTCAGGCTACGATTCTGATAGCCCCCCTGCATGAAGTCCTGACCCTCGAACACGTGATCGGCGACCGAGAACATGCCGCCCGGCATGCCCAGCACGATGCCGGCGTGCTGCACCTTGCCCACCTCCGGGTACAGCAGGCGGGCGCCGACCGCGCCGACGCCCGGCTGCTGGGCGGTGGCCAACATGCGCTCAAGCCAGCTCTCCAGCACCACCTCGGTATCGTTGTTCAGCAACAGCAGGTATTCGCCGTGCGCCGCCCTGGCGCCCAGATTGCACTGCGCCGAGAAGTTGAACGGCGCGTCGTAGTCGAGCACCTGCACCCGGCCCGGATAGCGCGCGCTGATCTGCTGGTAATACTCGAAGGTTTCCGGCTGTTCGGAACGGTTGTCGACGATCAGCACCTCGAAGTTCTGGTAGCCGGTCAGGCCGAACAGGCTTTCCAGGCAGGGTTCCAGGTATTCGAGCTTGTCGCGGGTCGGAATCACGATGGACACCAGCGGCTGGGCCAGCAGCTGGTATTCGTAATGGTAGGTGCCGAACACCAGTCCCTCGCCGACCTTGACCGGCAAGCCGCCGCGGGCAGCATGGTTTTCCAGCGCGATCTGGCGCGACGCCTGTCCCAGCTGGTCCAGTTTGGGGTCGACCCAGGGCAGCGATATCAGCATATCGTCGACATGGCCAATGCAGCCGTCGCCCAACTGTTCGTACAAGCGCAGCAGCGCATCATAGCAATGCGCCTGCGGATAGGCCTGGAAGCCGCCTATCATCGACAGCTTGATCGTCGAAAACGCCACCGCCTGGCCGATGTAATCCATCGAGCGCAGGTAGTCGATCGAGAAGTCGGGACGGAAAGCGGGGCGGAAACGCTCGCCCATCGGCGAAATGATGTCGCTGTCGGAATAGATCGCCGCCCACTCGGGATGGGTGTGGATCGCTTCGCCCAGGCGCACCAGCGCGTGCGGCTGCAACTGAAAGCCGGCCGGCAGCAGCATCGTCCATTCCGCCGGAATGTCGGCGATGACGCCATTGATCACCGTGGTCACCGCCTGGTCGTCGTCCAGGCTGTCCAGCTGTACCCAGCCCAATTGATCGCTGTTCGTGAAGATCGGGTCCGGCACCGAGCTGTCCGACACCACGATCAGGCGCCAACTGCGGTACAGCTGCCGCTCCATCGCCGCGAAGCTTTCCGCCAGCCGCTCCAGGCTGCCGGCCGGCGCCAGCGCGATCAGATTGAACATCGGCCGCTGGCTCCAGGCCAGCATCATCCGTTCGGCCAACTGCTCGGCATGCACTTCGCGCAGATTGTGCTGCTTCACCCAGCGGCGGTACACCCCCAGCGCTTCCATGTCCGACTCCACCGTGGTGCGGGTGGTGATGCGGCCGAGTTCGACCGGCGCCTCGGGACGCAGATGCTCGGGCAACCGTTCGGCCAGACTCTGGAACAGCTCGCCGACGCGGTGTTCCAGCAGCCGGTGCTCGACAATGTGCCGGCGCGCCGCCGCGACGCGCTGCTCGCGCAGCTGAGGCTTGTCTATCAGCTCACTCAGCGCGTCGATCCAGGCCTGCTCGGTATTCTCCACCACCGTGGCCAGACCGCTGTCCTTCAACCAGGCGTAGGGCTCCACATCGGACACCACCGCCGCCGCGCCGACCACCGAATACTCCAGCCATTTCAGGTCGGACTTGCAGTCGTTGAACTCGCTGGCCAGCAGCGGAGCGATGCCGATGTCGATGCGCAGCTCGGCCAGATCCCGCAGGTAATCGTTGTAGCTGACGAAGTCGGACACCTGACGCGCGTCCTTGACGCCGACGAAGCCCGGCGGCACCTCGCCCCAGAACACGAAGCGCACCTGGCCGGCGTATTCGCCATAGATGCGTTGCAAGGCGGCGGACAGCATCGCCATGTCCTTATCGTGGGTACTGGTGCCGGCGAAGCCGATGGTGATCTTGCCCTGGCGCGGCAAAGGCTCGACCAGGCGCTCGCTGGCGAGCAGGTTGGGGAAGACCAGAACCTTGTCGTTATACGGCCTGACCTTCTCGGCCAGCGCCTCGGTGGTCACCGTCACCAACGCGCATTGCGGCAGCAGCCATTCGATGCCTTCGAACGACGGCTGGCACAGATTGTGCATCGCATGCTGCTCCGGCATGCCCAGCAGCCAGTCGTCCAGCTCGTAGACGATGGGCTTGCCCGAGGCGATCATCTCGTTCAGCACCGGACGGTATTCCGGGAAGGGAAACACCCGTTGCACGATGAACAGGTCCATCTGCTCGACGAACTCGTTGTCCGACTTGAACGGATACTGGCCGTCGAACATATAGGAAGACTGATACTTGAAGTGATGGCAGTCGAACACCGGCTCCATCAGCCCCAGCGCGTCGCCCAGCCGCAGCTTGTAGCAGGCGGTGTCGAGGTTGTCGCGCGTCAGCACGCCGATGCGCGGCTTGCGCGGCGTGGTGCGTTCGATGCGCAATTGTTCCGCCTTCTCGACGGCGGCCCGCTGCGTCACCTCGATGAAATGGTCCAGCGCCGGCCAAAAGGCCTCGGCCTGTTTCTCCAACTGTTCGCGCAGCAACGGCATCGTCTGCCTGGCGCGCTCGATCTCGTCCGGGGCGGTGCCCCAGGCGACGCCGAACGATCCGGTCTCCTCCTGGCAGAAGGCGCTCTGCGCCCACTCGCCGGGCATCACCACGCCTACGCAGCCGCACAACACCGCCTCGGCCGCCAGCGCCGACACCTCGCCGGAATAGAAATACTCGCAGCTCTGGAACAGGTCGGCCAGCGCCTCCCAGCTGTCCGGATACTGCTGGGTAATTTCCACCGCGTCGGGCGGCAGCAATGCCGGATCGATCAAGGCCTGGCGCTTGCGTCCCTGATAGTAGCAAACCTTGCCCGGCACCCGTTTGGCCGGATCTTCCGGCGGACGGAAAATCGATAGATCGACAGGGGGCAGGAACAGCAACTGATCCTTGGGCATTCCCTCCTGCACCAGGCCGGAGCCATAGGCGAACAATATGTCCTGGCTGCCATAGGAGCCGCCGCCCAGAAAACCGGGCCGATTCAGCAGATAACGCACCACCACCCTGCCGCGCATGGGATTGCCGCTCACCACCTCCGGATAGATGATGATGGGCTCGATGTGGTTCGCCTTGTAGTAGTCGAACTGCTCTTCGTTCAAGAACGGCGTGCGCAAGTCGGGATTGCACTCGCGCGTGGTGATGTAGGCCTCCTGCCCGGACCGGTTCAAGGCATCGCACAGCATGTGCATGACCCGCACCCCGGCCGAATTGCGCCGATAGTCGGGAGCCATGATGTAATAAGGATGGGGACGTTTACTATAGAGCGTTCGCATGGTTTCCCTATCTACTGTTTTTTACGTGTGGTCCGGCCGGTAATACCGGGCGGTAAGCGCAATCAGGTCCGGCAATGGCGTCCAGACCTGCAGGTCCATCTCTTCGCGCGCCTTGCTGATATCGGGAACATAATAACCGCTGGCGCTGCTGGCCACCGCCTGCCCTTGCACATGCAGGGCCAATGAGGGATTCAGTTGCTGCCTGATCTGCTCGACCAGTTCAACTATGCTGACTTCCTGGTCCGAACCGACATTATATGCCGCGCCATCTCGCCCGCACTGCAGCAGTTGCAACAGCCAAAAGGCCAGATCCGGGTAGGCCAGGAAGGAACGCACCTGCCGCCCGTCGCCGCGAATGACGATATCATCGCCGGCGAGCGCGCTGCCGAGAAAATTGCCGAAGGCGAAATGGGCGTCTAACGGCATGTCCGGGCCGGCGAAAGCGAAACAGCGGGCGGAAACCACCTGCAGGCCGAACTGCTGGCGATACAGCGTGCCCAACAGCTCCACCGCCCGCTTTCCCTCGCCATATTCCGAAGGCGGCTGCAGCGGGTCGGGCCCCATCGCGCAGTCTTCTCGGATCGGCTGCGTGAACGGGTTCTTGCCGTATACCGCGCCGGACCCCACCAGCAGCACCCGGCAGCCGGGCAGCCGGGCGGCCTGGTCGAACACCCGCCGGGCGCCCTGGTAGTTCAGGTCCCAGCTCTCCAGCGGCGACAGGCTGCTGGCATGGCTCTCGCCGGAGCCGTGGATCACCAGGCGGACATCGTCCGGTATCAACAGCTTGCGGACATCGCCGCTCTGCCACCCCAGCCAGTCTTCGTTGCGCCATTCCGGATACCGATCCAGAAACGCAGCGGGGTCGCGGCTCAGCACCGTCACCCGGAACCGCGCGCCGCCGCGGCGCCAGTGCCGCAACGCGCGCAACAGCGCGCGGCCGATGATGCCGGTGCCGCCGGTGATCAACAGATGACCACTCTCCAGGCCACGCCAGCCGACCTTGCAGGACAGCCCGTCATACCATTCATCGAGCAGACGGCGCTGATGGCTTGCCAAATCAGAAACCACTCGTGCTCACTTCCAATAACGGTTGATCATATAATCTGCACATTCTTGATTCCGGCTTGCCGCAGCCGGACAGCGACCTCTTCCGCAGCCCAGGACAACGTCACCATGTAGCAGGCGTCGGGGAGTCGGCTCACCGCGTCTTCCAAACTGTAAAAACGGTATTCTTTGGCATGCTCGCTTTGCGCCAGCTCGCGCCAACGCGCATCGACCACGCCGGCCAACTCCAACTCCGCCAACGGCCCTCCAGCCATTCGCGCTCGGAAGAAATTGTCTCCAAAGCCATACGCCACCACCGCGCCGGACTGCGGATGCTGCGCTCGCCATTGCCTGGCCCGCGCCTTTTCCTGCGCGAAATAGCGCTCCAGAGCCAGCGGCAGGTCGTCATCGCCAACCATGCCGGGCGGCTCCGGCGAAGCATCGAAGCCGGCGATCAGGTAAATGGCCGGATAATCGCCGCCATCCTTGTAGTGGAAACTCTGCCTGCCGCTCCGCAGCGCCTTTCCCCCCCATCTGCCCAAAACCTTGGCCAGAGAGGTTGGCGTGAAATGATTCACATGCAGCCGATCCACATAGTACATATACTCGCGCCGCGGGCAGTCGGCGTAGCGCAAGGCGTCGGGCACCTCCACATACAGCACCGCGCCCGGCGACATGATCGCCGGCAGACTGGCCATGCTGTCGATATCGACGACATGCTCCAGCACGTGCGACATGATGACCACGTCGAAGCTGCCCGGCAGCTCGGCCAACTCGCGAAACATGGGCACCCCATCGATCTGCTGGTAGTGGCCGGCGATCACCGGATCGCAGCCGACATAGCTGTGCTGGGGAAATTCGGCCTGCATCGTCCGCAACAGCCCCGCCCGCCCGCAGCCCAGGTCCAGAATCCGCAACGGGCCGGGAGTATCGACAAACTCTCGCAGCGCATCGATCTGGGCAAGGTAGCGGATGCGCTCCCGCTCCGAGATGCCATTCTCGCCGGACAACTGGTCGTTGCAGACCGCCGCATAATAATCGAGATAGGCGGACGGCTGCCTGGGGCTGACAAAAGCAAACTGACATGCAGGGCAACAGCCGATGGCGACCTCCCGGGGCAAAGCCATCCGCTTGGATAAGGTCAGTTCCAGCATCACCGCCGCTGCGTCCCGACATAGCGGACAAGACGCTTCGCGCAAGAGATATTCACCCATTCCCCGCTCCTCCGCCGACAAGGCGGCACAGCACACCGACCACCTGCAGATTCGGCCGCGCCTCGTCTATGACCAGGGTGGCGCTGGCTAGCGCCGCCAAGCCGCACCGCGCCAGCAAGCGCTGCAGCGACGGCCGGGTGAAAAAGTTGATGTGCTCGTGCCAATGATGCTTGTTCCGCGCGGCGTCCATCCCCTCGCCAAAGCGCATGAACAATTGCTCAGCCGGCACTTCCAGATACAGATGGGTCCCGCCGTCCATGTAACGGCAAACCTCCCGCAGCAGGCGCTCCGGGTCCGGATCGTGCTCCAGCACATTGCTCAGCACGATCAGATCGTAGGCGCCGCGCCGCAACTCGTCCCGGCTTAGTCTTCTCGCGCCATCCACCACCTCGCAGCCGGAAATGTCATAGACAAACACCTCGGCGCGGTGGCGGAACGGGCTGTTGATTCCGGTGTCGCCACCGTAGTCGAGCACGGTGGCTATCCCCGGCGCCACGCCGCCGATGAAATCCTCGACCTTATCGACATACCCCATGCCGTCCAGCAGGCCGGCATTGCGTTGCGCGTAACCCGGCTCGTAGTGGTCGCGCAGCGCCACATACTCGTCGCCGCGGTAGTCGCGGTACAGATTGGCCATCGCCTCGCCATCAAAACGCATGTCGAGAAAAACGAAATGGCAATCCCTGCAATACAACGTATTACAGACCGAATAGGCGATGCCGGTCTGCAGATGCGCCATCTGCCAGTCTTCGGCGATCCTGACCGGCTGCCAACCCAGCGCCCGGTGGGCGACAAAAGGCATCAAAACCGCCGGGAACGCGCTGAGCTGCTCCCCGCCGCAGCACAAGCAGCGATCGGCAATATGGATCGAAGCCATAAAACTCCCAAGCGAAACCTACACTCCTCCAGCCGCTGCAGAAACCGCGGCCCCCTGGCCTGGACGGCTACCAGACGCTGCGGCCGCCGTCCATCACCAGGTTCTGGCCGGTCATGTAGCTGGATGCGTCCGAGCACAGGAACAGCACCGCGCCCTGGTATTCGTCGCGCTCCGCCATCCGCCCCAGCGGGATCAGCCGGGACAGCTTCGCCACGAACTCGTCCGGCTGCTGATTGAAAACGCCGCCCGGCGACAGCGCGTTGACCCTGACGCCGGCCTCCGCCCAATACGTCGCCAAATAACGGGTCAGGCCTATCAGGCCGGTCTTGATCACCGAATAGGTCACCGGCTTCACCGGCTGCCTGTCGTCCGGCAATCCATCCTTGCGGTAGAGGCGCTGGTCCGGCGCGAACACCGATAGATCGGAGGCGATGTTGAGGATGGTTCCGCCGCCGTTCGCAGCCATCCAGCCGCCGAAATGCTTGCTGCACAGAAACGCGCCGCTCAGACCGACCGCCAGTTCGCGGTCCCACTGCTGCGGCGAGAAATTCTCCAGCCGCGACGGCTCCTGCAGCCCCACCTTGCCGACCTTGGGGTCGATCGCGGCGTTGTTGATCAGGATATCGACCCGGCCGCCACGCGCCAGCACCTGCTCGACGGCGGCGGCGACCGACGCTTCCGAAGTCACGTCCAGCGCCAGCGGCAACGCCTGCTCGCCCAGTTCGGCGCAAGCCGCCGCCAGCGCCCGCTCGTCTATATCCGCCAGGAACACCTGGCAACCGACCTCGATCAGCGCCTGCGCGTGGCGCACGCCCAGCAGACCGGCGCCACCTGTCACCACCGCAACTTTGCCGGCCAAATTGAATTTATCGTAGCTCATCAGCCATCCCGCCTCCGGCGCAAGCACGGCGCCGGTTCAGTATTTTCATCATCACGCGCGCAACTGCCCGCCGTCGACCACCACCACGCTGCCAGTGGTGAACGACGCACGGGCGGAGCACAGGAACGCCGCGGTATCGGCGATCTCGCGATCGCTGCCCAGCCGCGCCAGCGCCACTTCGCGCTCCAGCATCTGCCGCACCGCAGCCTCGTCCTGCGCCAGCTTGCCCTCCCAGACCGAGCCGGAAAACAGCACATTGCCCGGCGCCAGCGCGTTCAGCCGTATGCCGTCAGCGGCCAGCACCCGCGCCGCGCCGCGCACATAGCTGTCCAGCGCCGCCTTGGCCGCCGAATAGGCCAGCGGCGCGCCCAAGGCGGCTTGGCCGCAGATCGAGGAAACGCACAGCATGGCGCCGCCGGTCCTGGCCATCAGCGGCCTGGCGGCCTGGATCGCATTGACCGCGGCCATCAGGTTGAGATTGAGCATACGCAGCCACTCGGCGCCATCCTCCCGCCCCGGCGGCAAGGAGCGGCCGCTGCCGACATTGCACACCAGCACGTCCAGACGACCGTAGCGCTGCTCGACGGTTTCGAACAGCCGCGCGCAATCGGCGGCGTCCGTCACGTCGGCCGCCAGGCTGTCGCAGCCCAGCGCCGCGGCGGCTTCGGCCAACCGCAGCGGTTCCCGGCCGTTGAGCACCACCTCGCAGCCCTCGGCGCGCAGCGCGCCGGCGATGGCCCGGCCTATCCCGCGCGACGATCCGGTCACCAGCGCGCGCTTGCCCGCCAGTTCAAGATCCACGCGCCCGCTCCCAGCCATCGACGACAAAGCGGCGATAATCCGACAAGACTTCGGCATGGCGGCCATCGTCCGCTCTGGCCGTCTGCAGGATCAGGTTGCCGCCGTAGCCCAGCGCCCGCAGGCCGGCGAACACCGCCGCAAAATCGGCGTCGCCGCTGCCCAAGGGCACGGTGCTGCCGCCGCGGACCCGGTCCTTGACATGGACATTGACGATGCGCCGCCCATAGGCGGCGAACTCTTCGCGGGGATCGAAACCCAGGCTGGCGCTGTTGCCGATGTCGTAGTTGACGCCGAAGCACGGCTCCGGCAGGCGCGCCATCAGCCGGGCGTAATCGTCCGGCGCCAGATCGGTTTCAAAAACCACCGCCACTCCGCTCCGCGCCAGCGCGCCGGCCCGCTGCCGCAGCGACTCGGTCAACAGATCCCACTGGCCGGGGGTCTCCAGGCTGCCGTTGTCCACCAGCGGCACCACCAGGTAACGGACGCCGATGGCGGCGCATGCCGCCGCCACGTCGTCGAACTCCTGCAGCAAGGCCCGCCGCGCTTCGCCGTCGGCCTTCCAGAACGGCGCCTGCATGAAGCAATCTCCAGTCATGGAGTCGATGGCGAGCCGGTGAAGCCGGCACAACCCGGCGATCTCGGCCCGGCCTTCCGCCGTCATGCACGGATTGCGCCGCAGATCCTGATGGTCCAGCGTCCACTCCATCACCGGGAAGCCGTGCTCGGCCGCCCGCTCGAACTCCAGCCGCCAATCGCGCCAGGGAAACGCCTGTATCTTCCCGTCTACCTTGTCGACCAGCCGCCCCTGCATGAATCCTATGGTGTTCATCACAATCCCTTGGCGCTCCAGCCGCCGTCTACGATCAAATCGCTGCCGGTGACGTAGCTGCTGGCGTCCGACGCCAGGAAAGCCGCCGCGCCGATCAGCTCCTCCACCCGCCCCCAGCGCCCCAGCATGGTGCGCCCGGCGCGCGCGGCGCGCTTGTCGGGGTCCTGATAGCTCTGCTCGGTCATCTCGGTGCGGAAATAGCCCGGCAGCAGCGAGTTGACCCGGACGCCGGACGGCCCCAGATCCAACGCCAGCGACTTGCTCATCATCCGCAGACCGCCCTTGGCGGCGACATAGCCGGGGTTGCCCGGAAACGCCTGCAGCGCGCCTATGCTGGCCACCGTGACGATGGAGCCGCCGCCGGCCGCCGCCATCCGCAAACCCACCGAGCGGCAAGCGCGGTAGGCGGCCACCAGGTTAACGCTCAGCGTTTGCTCGAACTGCTCCACGCCCTGCAGGCCATCGCCGGCCGGCACCGTGATGCCGGCCACGTGGATATAGGCGTCGATCGCGCCATGGCCGGCGCATATCCGCTCCAGCAAGGCCTCGAGCGCCGCGCCATCATTCAGATCGCAGCAATGGTATTGGAAACCCTCGACCGCTACCGCGGCGGTGCGGCCGAAGCCGACGACTGCCGCGCCCTGCCGCGCCAGCCCCTCGGCCAGCGCGAGGCCGATGCCGCGCGACGCGCCGGCCACCACCACGCAACGGCCCTGCAGCGAAAACAGCGGATCAGCCATTGCCCAGGCTCTCCTCCAGCAAGGGAATGTGCATATTGCTTTGCAGTTCCTCGCGGGGCAGGAAGGGGAACAGATCCTCCAGCGGCGACGACACGATCTTGCCGTTCTCCGCCACCCGGCTGGCGACGCGGGGAACGCGCGGCTCCTCCGGCAGGATGCTGACGTCGCACAGCACCGGTCCGTCACAGTCCAGCACGGCGCTCAGGCCATAGTGCAGCTCGTCCTCGTTGCGTATCGCCACATACGGCAGGCCGTAGGCGCGCGCCAGGCTGGCCAGATCGGGCAGTTGCAGGCCGCTGCGGGCGTCGGCGCCCAGCTGGCGCTGGAAATAGTTCTGCTGCGAGGTGCGGATCGACGCGTAGCCGGAGTTGTTGATGATGAACAGCTTGACCGGCAGCTTCTGGCTGGCCAGCGTCGCCAGCTCCTGCACATTCATCTGCAGGCCGCCGTCGCCTTCCACGCAAATGGTGCGCCGCCGCCCGGAGGCCAGGCAGGCGCCGACCGCGGCCGGCAGGCCGAAGCCCATCGAGCCGGTGCCGCGGTTGTGGAAGCAGCGCTGGCCGTCCTTCAGCCTCAGTGCCAGCAGGAACAGCTCGGCGGCGAAGCCGGAGCTGGCCGGCGCGATCACGTCGCGCCCGTCCATCCGCTCCGACAGCACATCGCTGAAGCGGTACAGGCTGAGCGGCCCCTCGGCACGGTAATGCTCGGGCAGCAGCAGCGGATAACTGGCCTTCCAGCCCGCGATCCGCGCCAGCCAGACCTGCCATTTCCCGGATGCGCCGCCGTCTTGCCGCCGCTGCAGCTCGCGGATGAAATCGCCGGCGTCGGCCGCCAGCGGCAGCGCGATCTCCATCTGCAGCTTGTCGATTTCAGCCGGATCGATGTCCACCACCACCTTGACCGCGCCGCGGGCGAAGCGGCTGTGCGCGTAAGCGGTCATCGCCATGTCCAGCCGCGCGCCCAGCACCAGCACGAAGTCGGCGTTCTGCAGGGCGAAGTTGGCCCAGCGCGGCGCGATGGAGCCGGGCCGGCCGGCATAAAGGGGATGGTCGTCCTCGATCAGGTCCATGCCCAGCCACGTGGTCAGCACCGGCACCTGCAGCGTCTGGTAGAGCTCGCGGAAGGCATCGGCGGCACCGGCCATGCGGATGCCGTGTCCGGCGATGATCACCGGGCGCTCGGCCCTGGCCAGCAGTTGCAGCGCTTGACTAGCCGCGGCGGCCAGGTCAGGCGCCTCCTCCGGCGCCGGCGGCTGCCAGCGGGCCAGTTGCTCAGGCTCCACCTGGACCGACTGCACGTCCAGCGGCACGTCCAGCCACACCGGGCCGCGCCGCCCGCTCAGCGCCGCGTGCTCCAGTTGGTCGAACACCGCCGCCACTTGTTCCGGCTCGGTCAGCGTCACCGCCATCTTGGTGATGGACGACACCATGGACACGATATCGGCTTCCTGCACGCCCAGCATGCGCAGGCCGCTGTCGCCCTTCAGGTCGCTGCTCTTGACCTGGCCCGACAGAAAGAACACCGGGGTGGAGTCCAGCCAGGCGCCCAGGGTGCCGGTGATCGCATTGGTGGCGCCGGGGCCGCTGGTGACCAGGCAGGCCGATGGCCCACCGCTGAGCTTGGCCGCAGCTTCCGCCGCGATGGCGCACGCCTGCTCATGCAGGCACAGCACCGGCTCCAGCTCCGGCCGGATGGCCAGCGCGTCGTTCAGGTGCATGGCGCCGCCGCCGGGCAGAAAAAAGACCTGCTTCACTTGCAGCGCCGCCAGGCGCTGCATGATGTAATCCGCTACTCGCATTTCGCTTCCACTCGCTCCGCGCCTGTCAGCGCCGGAGAATATCGCTTGCCGGCAAACGGCCGGCCCGTCCCAGATGATCCAGCACCTCGCGCACCGCGCCGTAGCCGCCGTTGCGCGTGCTCAGCATCGTCACCGCCTCGCGGACGGCGTCGACGGCGTCGGCCGGCGCCGCGCTGAAACCCACCCTGGCCATCACCGGCAGATCGTTGACGTCGTCGCCCATCATCGCCACCTGTTCCGCCCGCAGGCCGTGCCGGCCCAGCACATCGTCCAACGCCTCGCCCTTGTCGGCGTAGCCGAGATAGCACAGGTCGGCCGGAATGCCGACCTTGTCGGCAAAGCGCTGCAGAGCGGGATCGCTCTCGCCCGACACCAGCGCGAACAGCACGCCCTTGCGCCGCCAGCGGCTGATGCCCATCACGTCCTTGAAGGAGAAATGGCGCAAGACCTCGCCTTGCACCCCCCAGGCGAAACGCCCGTCGGTCAGCGTGCCGTCCACATCGAGCAATACCGCCCGGATTGGCGCGGCCGCGCTCATTTGCGGCGCAACTTCTGCTGCACCGGCACCTCGCAATCGAGCAGCCGCTTCTGGTCCGAGCCCAGAGCCGACTCCACCAGCCTGACGTCGCGCACCAAGCGGTTCAGCCCGCTGGGCTCCAGCGACGCCGACTGGTCCGAACCCCACAGCGCGCGGTCGGTGGTGATGTGGCGTTCCAGCAGGCAGGCGCCCAGCGCCACGGCCGCCACCGACGACGCCAGGCCGGTTTCATGGCCGGAATAGCCGGTGGGCACGCCGTAGCGGGCGCGCAGCGTGGGAATCACCCGCAGATTCAGATCTTCGTACTTGGACGGATAGGCGGCGCAGCAATGCATGATGGCCAACTTGTCGGTGCCCAGCACCTCGACCGCATGGTCGATCTGCTCCAGCGTGCTCATGCCGGTGGACAGGATGATGGGCTTACCGGTGGCGCGGGTGTGGCGCAGCAGGCCGTCGTCGGTCAGCGAGGCGCTGGCGATCTTGTAGGCCACCGGGTTGAACTGCTCGATGAAGTCGACCGAGTCCTCGTCCCAGCAGGAGGCGAACCAGTGGATGCCCAGCTCGCGGCAATATTCGTCGATGCGGCGGTACTCGTTGATGCCGAACTCCAGGCCGCGCTTCAGGTCGCCATTGGTGTGGCCGAACAGGCTGTCGCGCGGACGCGCCATTTCCTCGGCGCTGTAGACGACGTCCAACGTGCGCTTCTGGAACTTCACCGCATTGCAGCCGGCCTCGTGGGCGGTGTCGATCAGCCGCAGCGCATGCTCCAGGCTGCCGTTATGGTTGATGCCGATTTCGGCGATGATGTAGCTCGGTTCAGCATCGGCGATCAGCGTGCTTTCAATGTGGAAGGACTTCATTTGCATCTCCATCTGGAATGGTAAATCTAAGAAACAGGCCGCTGCCGCACGGGCACCGGCTGCCGCGCCTTGCTCCCCCCTGCCGACGACTGCATCAATCGAACATCACCGAATGGCCGGACGACGGTTCCGCCATCCGATCCCGCGGCGCTTGCCTGGAGCCGTTTGCCGGCCGGCGGGCGGGCGCCGCACTATGAGCTTGCCGCGCAGCGGCAAGCCGGCGCCGATGCGCTTCTGATCGAAACGGGGTGGGAGCGGCGCGGATTATGGGCAATCCGAATTGGCGCGCCGGCGGCGGCAGGACTGCGGCAGGCGCTGTTGAAATCGAGTCCGGACGGACGGCCGGAACGGGCCGCGCGGGAAAGACCATCGCCATGGCAAGCGTCCTCCCGTCCCGCAGCGTGAAGAAGATGGCCGCGAAGCGGCGCGGACCCGAGGCCGACAAACGCTCCGACGGGCATTGCCGGGCCGGCGCCTCAGGCAGGACGGCGTCCCAGGCCTGGGCCAGTCCCGCCACCTGATCCTGCAACCGCGCCTGCGCCAAGCTGCTTGCCGCCATCTTCACTTCCGTCTCCAGCATGGCCTGCGCGAACGGACCATGTAAAAATTATTAATTATTGTTTTAAACCAGACGATCAAACAACCTAGCCACTTCATCGGACGGCGCCGGCATTTCTTGAGCCATCCTCTGGCGGCGCGGCACAATTACCCATCCGGCAATTCCACGCCAACGGCAATGGGCCGCCGCAGTCAGGCGGATCACCATGTCTTCCACGGCGCCCTGTCGCTTTGCCACAGGTCCTCCAGATAAACCTTGTCGCGCAGGGTGTCCATCGGATGCCAGAAGCCGCGGTGCCGGTAGCTGATCAGCAAACCCTCGGCCGCCAATCCGGCCAGCGGCGCCCCCTCCCAGCTGCTGTTGTCGTCGACGATGCGCTCCAGCACCTCAGGCGACAATACGAAGAAACCGCCATTGATCCAGGCGCCGTCACCCGGCGGCTTTTCGACGAAGCTTTGCACCTGGTCGTCATCCAGTTGCAAGGCACCGAAACGCCCCGGCAATTGGACCGCGGTCAGCGTGGCCGGCTTGCCATGCCCGCGGTGGAAATCGATCAGCGCGGAAATGTCGACATCGGCCACGCCGTCACCATAGGTGAAGCAGAACGCCTCTTCATCCCGGAGATATTCGGCCACCCGCTTCAGGCGTCCGCCGGTCATGGTATCGGCGCCGGTATCCACCAGCGTGACCCGCCACGGCTCGACATTGCGGTGGTGGACTTCCATCTGGTTGTTTTTCATATCGAATGTGACATCGGACATGTGCAGGAAGTAATTGGCGAAATACTCCTTGATCACATAGCCCTTGTAGCCGCAGCACACGATGAAATCGTGGATTCCGTGCGCCGAGTACATTTTCATGATGTGCCACAGGATCGGCTTGCCGCCGATCTCTATCATCGGCTTGGGCTTGAGATGGGTTTCCTCGCTGATGCGGGTGCCCAACCCCCCTGCCAGAATTACTGCTTTCATCGGCTACACTCCTGCTGCTTTGCCGCGCCGCCGACTATTTGCCCGCCATCAAACAGAGCAAGGTCGCGGTGACGGCCTCCACTCCCAAGGCCCCGGTGGCCGGGTCGAACTGCACCGAGGATGCCCCGCCCTTGCCAGCCGCCCAATTGCTGACCAGGCACAGATGCGCGTACGGCAACTCCAACTCGCGAGCCAGCGCCGCCTCCGGCATGCCGGTCATACCCACGATATCGGCACCATCCTGCTCCAACCTTAGGATTTCCGCCGCGCTCTCCAGCCTGGGCCCCTGGGTGCAGGCGTAGACGCCGCCATCCACGCCGCTGCGGCCGCTCTCCGCGACCGCCGCCAGCAGGCGCCGGCGCAGGCCGTCGTCATATGGCGCCGTGAACTCGGCGTGGACCACCGGACGCTCTGGCCCTTCGAAAAAAGTATGTTTGCGGCCCCAGCTGTAATCGATGATGTCGTCGGGCACCACCAGCCGCCCCGGCGCCATGTCCGGACGAATGCCGCCGACCGTGCCGATGGCGATGACGCCCTTGATGCCCTGGTTGTGCAGCGCCCACAGATTGGCGCGGTAATTGATTTCATGCGGGGCCAGCGAATGGCCGTAGCCATGGCGGGCGATGAACACGACATTCTGTCCGGCCAGATGGCCGAAAGTCAGCGCGCAGGAAGGATCGCCATAAGGCGTGCGCACCACTTGGCGATGCGTCACTTCCAATACCGACAACTGTGCCAGCCCGCTACCGCCGATAATCGCCAACATATACGCCTCCCCTGTTGCTTGTTATGTGCCGCCGCGCCATGAGCCGATTTCATCGGGCATGGGCCAAGCGGCAGGCTGCGGCCATTTTATCCCCGATTATGACCGAATCCTTTCGGCTGATGCTAGGAAATCCTCGCCCTGGCCGGCTGCTTGAATAATTTCTTTGAACTTGCCTTCATGCATGATTCACCCGTCCGTCAATGCCCGCCAACCGCCCGGAGACCCCTTTGACAACAGGTGCCGCCCCCGTCGCGCGATTGCGGGCTGGCCTGCTTGCCGATTTAAATGATAATAGTTATCATTAGCAAATGAATACACATCACAACGGCAAGCCGCCCCAGCTGCCGGGCAAGGCGGCCACGCCGCCGCGATTGCACAGCAGCCAGCTGTTCGGCGAAGGGCGGGAGATCCTGATCGAGCATCAGGGCGAGACTTACCGCCTGCAGCTGACCCGCAACGGCAAACTGATACTGATCAAGTAATACCCCGCAAGCCAGCCGACAGCCAGCCAGCGGAAACGACAACAATACTGGAGTTTCCATGGCCCTGTTCCGCGCCACCCCCTTGATGCTGAGCCTGGCTGCCGCCTGGCCGGCTTTTGCCGACCCCGCCGCTCCCACGCTGGATACCGTACAGGTCACCGCCCACCGCAGCGAAAAACCGCTGGCGGAAACCGCGCCCAACGCCAGCGTGATCTCGCGCCACAAGCTGGACGACCGCCTCGCCCGCGGCATCGCAGACGCCGTCAAATACGAGCCCGGCGTGGAAGTGGCCACCGATCCCAACCGCCGCGGCAACGCCGGCTACACCATCCGCGGCATCGACGGCAACCGCATCCTGATGCTGATAGACGGCGAGCGGCTGCCCGAGGCCTATGACGGCGGCGGCAACGGCAACGGCGCCATCGCCGGACGCGATTTCGTCGAGCTGGAAACGCTGCGCGCCATCGACATCGTCAAAGGCCCCACCTCCAGCCTGTACGGCTCCGACGCCATCGGCGGCGTGATCGGCTATCGCACCAAGACGGTGGACGACTTCGTGCCGGAAGAACAAGGCGTGGGCGGCAACGTCAAGGCTTTCGGCGCCAGCGCCGACAACAGCTGGGGCAGCAGCGCCGGCGTGGGCGCCAAGGGCGAACGCGCCGACGCCATGCTGATCTACACCCACCGCAACGGCCACGAAGCCGACAATATGGGCGGCAACGACAGCGCCACTACCGCCCGCACCGCGCCCAATCCGCAGGACTGGCGCAGCGACAATCTGCTGGCCAAGCTGGGCTATAAGCTCACGCCGCAGCAGAGGCTGGAACTGACGCTGGAACACTACCGCCGCGACACCGACAGCAATCTGCTCAACACCCTCTATCCGGCTTATGTCTCCAGGGGCCGCCCGGTGCCGGCGCAGCAGGCCCAGACCGCCGCCGACCGCACCCTGCGCAACCGCGTGTCGCTGTCCTGGGAGGCGCGCCAACTGGGTCCGCTGGACCGGCTGGCGGTCAAGCTCTACCAGCAGAAGCTGAACAACGCCGACAATAGCTACAGCCTGTTCGGCAACCAAAGCCAGGTCCAGTCCAATTACAACTTCTACCAGAAAATTCTCGGCCTGACGCTGGAGGCCGAGCAGCGCTTCAATGCGCTGTCGGCCGAGCACCAGCTGCTGTGGGGCACCGACCTCTCCCGCACCGACACCAGCCGGCCGCGGCTGAAAACCCAGTACAACGCCAACGGCAGCACCAGCAACACGATAGGCGGCGAAACCTTCCCCAGCAAGACCTTCCCGGACAGCACCTCCGACCGCGTCGGCTTATTCGTGCAGGATGAAATGAAGTTCGCGAACGGCATCGCCTTGTCGCCGTCGCTGCGCTGGGACCACTACAAGATGAGCACCCAGCCCGACCAGGCCTACGCCAATAGCGGCGGCCAGCCGGTTCCCTCGTTCCAGGACAGCGCCTTCTCCCCCAAGCTGGGCCTGAGCATCCCGTTCGCCAGCCATTACACCGGTTTCGCCCAGCTGTCGTCCGGCTTCCGCGCGCCGCCGTTCGACGACGCCAACATGGCCTTCGTCAACCGTGCCTACGGCTATCAGGTGATCGCCAACCCCAACCTGAAATCGGAAACCAGCCGCGGCATCGAACTGGGCCTGAAAGGCCAGTGGGACAGCTTCGACTTCGGCCTGACCGCCTACCAGAACCGCTACCGCGACTTCATCGAACAGGCCAGCCTGGGCACGATCAATGGACTGCTGACCTACCAGTACCAGAACATCGGCCGCGTCGACATCAAGGGCGCCGAAGCCCGCGCCGCCTGGCGCTTCGCCCCCGGCTGGCAGACCCAAGCCTCCCTCGCCTACGCCCATGGCCAGGACCTGGACAACAACATTCCGCTGGCCTCGATCGCGCCGCTGTCGGCGGTGCTGGGCCTGCGCTACGACCAGGCGCAATTCGGCGGCGAAGCGCTGCTGCGCGCCGCCGCGCGCAACAACCGGGTGGCCGCGGTAGCCGCCATGCCGGGCTCCACTGCGCAAAGCCCCGGCTTCGCCACCCCCGGCTACGCCACGCTGGACCTGACCGCCTACTGGAAGCCGGCCAAGCGCACCACCATTCGCGCCGGCGTGTTCAACGTATTCGACCGCAAATACTGGAAGGCCGCCGACGTGCGCGGCATGGCCGCCAACGACGTCACGCTGGACCGCTACACCCAGCCGGGCCGCAACTTCAGCGCCAGCGTCGAATATCAATTCTGATTCCCCATCCATGCGGGCGGCTGACCTGCCCGCGCATCACAGGAGAACACCATGAGCCAGCTATGGGATCGCTACCAGACGCTCAAAGCCAGCCAACCCCGCCTGCGCGCGCGCGACGCCGCGGAGCAACTGGGCGTCAGCGAATGCGAACTGGTGGCCGCCGATCCGGCCGCCACGCCGCTGCGGCCGGAATGGCCGCAACTGCTCGCCGCCCTGGCCCCGCTGGGCCGGGTGATGGCGCTGACGCGCAACCACGCCTGCGTGCATGAAACCAAGGGCGACTACGCCAATGTCGAAATCGACGGCAAGGTCGGCCTGGCGATCAACCCGGTGATAGACCTGCGCATCTTCCTGTTCCACTGGCGCCACGGTTTCGCGGTGCGGAACGAAACGCCGCGCGGCGTGCAACGCAGCCTGCAGTTCTTCGACCGCCACGGCGAGGCGGTGCACAAGGTCTACCTGACCGAGGACAGCGACGTCGCCGCCTACGACGCGCTGGCGGCGCGCTTCGCCGCCCAGGCCGACGCGTTGCAGCTGGACCCGGTCCAGGCCGCCGCCGCCGAACTGCCCGACCAGCAGATCGACCAGTCGGCCTTTCAGGCCGAATGGCAGAGCCTGACCGACGTGCATGCCTTCCACTCCTTCCTGCGCCGCTGGCAAGTGTCGCGCCGCCAGGGTTTCCGCCTGGCGCCGCCGGGACAGGCCTGGCGCGTGCGCGAAGACGCGGTGGAGCAGTTGCTGCGCCGCGCGGCCAGCACCGAAACCCCCATCATGGTATTCGTCGGCAACCGCGGCATGATCCAGATCCACACCGGAGCCGTGCGCAATGTCCAGGTGATGGGCGACTGGCTCAACGTGCTGGACCCCGACTTCAACCTGCATCTGCGCACCGACCTGATCGCCGAGGCCTGGATCACACGCAAGCCGGGCGACAATGGCGTGGTCACCTCGCTGGAGCTGTTCGACGACCAGGGAGAATCGCTGGCCACCTTCTTCGGCGAGCGCAAGCCCGGCCGCGCCGAGCGGGTGGAGTGGGTGAAACTGTTGGGCGAACTGCCGCCGCTGGAGCAAGAAGATGTCGCCTAAGCCCCTCATCGCAGCCGCGCTGCTGGCGGCGCTGGCGGTTTCGGCCCAGGCCGCGGAGCGGCTGGTGGTGGTGACGCCTGACATCGCCGAGATCGTCGTCGCGCTGGGCGCCGCCAACGAAGTGGTGGGCCGCGACCGCAGCAGCAAGGAGCCGCAGCTGGCCCACGCCCAAGTGGTGGGCTTTTCACGCGCGCTGAACGCGGAAACCATCGCCAAGCTCAAACCCACCCTGGTACTGGGCAGCGCCGCCGCCCAGCCGCCGACGTTGTGGCCGCAACTGAAGCTGCTGAAACTGCGGGCCGAAGAGGTATCGGCCCGCGAGGACGGCGGCGACTTCGCCGACGCCATCCGCAAGGTGGGGCAGCTGCTGGGCCGCGCCGACGCCGCCGGCAAGCTCGCCAGCGGCTGGCAGCAGCAGATGCAGCCGCGTCCGGCGCGCAATATCCGTTATCTGGTGAGTTACGACGGCAGCCTGGTGGCCGGCAAGGACACCGCGCCGGACACCCTGATCCGCTCCGCCGGCGGCATCAACGCCGCCGCCGGCCTCAACGGCTTCAAACCGCTGAGCCGCGATGCCTGGCAGGCGCTGAAGCCCGACGTGATCATCCTGGGCAGCCACACCGCGGCGGTCTACGGCGGCAAGGACGCGTTCGCCAAACGGCCTGAGGTCGCCGCCACCCCAGCCGGCAAGCAAGGGCGGATTTATCTGCTGCCGCCGCAGCAAGCCATGCTGATAGGCCTGGACAGCCCGGCGGTGGTGGAACAGATGGTGAAGATGTGAGCGCCATCAGCCACCGCCTGCTGTGGCCCGGCCTGATCCTCGCCAGCATCGCGCTGCCGCTGCTGGCGCTGTCGAGTTCGGCCGGCCAGTTCGCCTGGCCGGACCTGGCCGACCCGCTGGTCAGCCAATTGCGGCTGCCGCGCATCGTCGCCGCGCTGGGCGTGGGCGCGTCACTGGCCGCCAGCGGCGCCGCGCTGCAGGCGCTGTTCCGCAACCCGCTGGCCGACCCCGGCCTGATCGGCACCTCAAGCGGCGCGGCCCTGGCGGTGATCGCGGTGCTGGCGCTGGGCCTGACTGGCCTGACGCTGCCGCTGGCGGCGTTTGCCGGCGGCCTGGCCGCCACCTGGCTGATCCTGCTGCTGGCCCGGCTGGTCAAGGGCGGCCTGGCCGGCCTGCTGCTGATGGGACTGGTGGTGGGCGCCTTCTGCGGCGCGCTCTCCAGCCTGATTCTTTTCATGTCGGACGATCTGACGCTGCGCTCGGCCAGCAGCTGGCTGGCCGGCAACTTGTCCGCCGCCCTGCCCGGCCGGCTGGGCCTATGCCTCGCAGTGGCGGCGCTGGGCATCGCGCTGCTGTGCGCGATAGGCCGCGACCTGGATTGCCTGCTGCTGGGCGAGGAAACCGCCCGCTCGCTGGGCATCAATACTGTGCGCACCCGCCGGCTGGCCGCCATAGGCGCGGCGCTGGCCACCGGCGGCGCGGTGGCGCTATCGGGCGTGATCGGCTTTGTCGGCATGATGATCCCCAACGCGCTCGCGCTCCTGGTGGGCGGCTGCCGCCGCCGGCTGATCCTGCTGTCGGCCTGGGCCGGCGCGCTGTTCCTGTTGGCGGTGGACACCCTGGCGCGCAACATCGCCTGGCCGCTGGACCTGCCGGTGGGCCTGATGGCCGCCTTCGCCGGCCCGCCGTTCTTCATCTGGATTTTCCGCCGTCAACAAGGGAGACCGCTCGATGCCTGACACCCACACCCTGAAAGTCCGCGAGCTTGGCTACCAGGCAGGCGGACGGACGCTGTTGCACGACATCCGGCTGGACCTGCCCGCCGGCCGGGTCAGCGCGCTGCTCGGCCCCAACGGCGCCGGCAAGACCACCCTGCTGCGGCTGCTGGCCGGCCTGTCCATCCCCAGCCACGGCGCGGTGCGCCTCGCCGGCCAATGCGTGTGCCGAATGGACACCCTGCAGCGCGCGCGCCGCATCGCCTGGGTTCCCCAGCACCTGCCGACCGACATCCCGCTGACGGTGGCCGAATTCGTCGCGCTGGGCCGCATGCCCTACCTGGGCGCCTTCACCCGTCCCGGCGCGCAGGACCGCGCCGCGGTGCAGGCCGCGCTCGCCACCGTGGAGATGGAGCATTACGCCGGCAAGCGGCTGGAGCAGTTGTCCGGCGGGGAAAAGCAACGGGCGGCCATCGCCCGCGCGCTAGCGCAGCAGGCGCCGGTGCTGCTGCTGGACGAACCCACCAATCACCTGGACCTGCGCCATCAGCACCAGTTGCAGCAATTGCTGCGCGAATTGGCCGGCCAGGGCCGTACCGTGGTGCAGGTATTGCACGATCTGACGCTGGCGGCGGACTACGCCGACCAAGTGGCGCTGCTGGAGGCCGGCCGGGTGGTGGCTTGCGGCTCCCCGGCCCAGGTGCTGACGCCGGAACGCCTGCTGGCGGTCTACCGCTGGCCGGTGCGGCTGCAGCATCATGAAAGCGGCATCCTGCCCCAGGCCGCGGCGTAATCCCTGCCCGGCACCAGCGCGTCATCCGCCAAACCACCGCGCGCCGTACTACAACTAGAGCAATATTCTAGCTTTCTTGGAGTACGGCCTTGCGCAAGTTGATTGTCATCAACCGGCTGATGCCGCTGGTCCTGCTGTCGGGCGCCGCCCTGCTGCTGGTCTATCTGGCCACGCGGCAACCGCTTCCATCCTCCGGGTGGATGCTGGCCGGCCTGTGCCTGGCGCTGTTGCTGGCGCAAGCCATCGCGCAATGGCGCTTGCGGCGCCAAGCATGGCGGTTGCGACAATGGCAGCAGCAGCAAACCTGCCTGTCCAGCATCATCGACAACGCCGCGGAAGCCTTCATCACCATCGATGCCGACGGCCGCATCGGCCTGTTCAACCGCGCCGCCGAGCGCATTTTCGGCCACCGCGCCGCCGCGACTTTCGGCCAGTCAGTCACCATGCTGATGCCCGAGCCATACCGCAGCCAGTTCGAAAAATACATCGCCGGCTACCTGAACGGCGGCCGCTCCCCATCCGACGCTCCGGAAATCCACGCCCAAGGGCTGCGCAGCAATGGCGAAATCTTTCCGCTGCGCCTGTGCGCCAGCGAATTCCAGGTCGATGGCAAGCGGCAATTCATCGGCATCATCGCTGACCAGAGCGAGCCGCAGCGGATGGAACTGGCTCTGCTCGCCAGCGAGCAGCGCTACCGCGCCCTCGTCAACGCCCTCGGCGAGGGCGTGCTGATCCACGACAAGGATGGACGCATCCTGGCCAGCAACCCGGCGGCCGCGACGATTCTGGGCCTGAAGCCGAGCCAGCTGGAGCGGATGGACGTGCATTCCCTGTGGCGGCAGTGCGCGCAGGAGGACGGCACGCCCTTCATGCAGGCGCGGCAGCCCGCGCCGGACGGCATGGTGCTGGCGATGCAGCGGCCGAACGGCAGCCGCATCTGGCTGAAGCTCAACAGCGTTTCGCTGCAGCAGCAAGGCCTGGATCAAGACGGCACGGTGCTGATCTTCAACGACATCACCCGGATGCACGAGGCCGATGAACAAGTGCACCTGCTGCTGCGGGGCATCGAGTCGATGTCCACCGGCTTCCTGATCGCCGACGCCCGCATGCCGGAGCTCCCCACCGTGTTCGTCAACGACGGCGTCAGCCGGATAACCGGCTATTCGAAAGGCGAGATCCACGAAAAGCATTACCGCTTCTGGCAGGACGACGACAACGACCCCGCCACCATGCAGGTGCTGGAGCATGCCATTACCCATGCGAAGCCGGTTTCGGTGCTGCTGCACAACCGGCGCAAGGACGGCAGCCGCTTCTGGAACAACATGTCGCTGACGCCGATCTACGACAGCCACAACCTGCTCACCCACTTCGTGGCCGAAGTGCACGACATCAGCTCGCAGATCGAGGCCGCGGAAGCGATGCGGCTCAACGAGCAGCGCTGGCGCGAGGCGCTGGAATCCACCGGCATGGGGGTGTTCGAATATAATGTGCAGAGCGGCGAAATCCACTTTTCCCCCAGCTGGCTGGCCCAGCTGGGCTATCAGCCGGAAATGATCAACGGCCCCAGCAGCCAGTGGAACGCGCTGATCCATCCCGACGACATCCCTTCGCGCAACCAAAGCATGCGCGCGCTGCTGTCCGGCCAGACGCCCTTCGTCGAAACCCGCTACCGGGTGCGCCGGCATGACGGCAAATACTGCTGGGTGCTGAACAAGAGCGCGATGCTGGAGCAGGACGGCGTAGCGCCCTCCGCGCTGATCCGGGGCACCATCAGCGACATCAGCCTGCAGAAGGAAGCCGAAGCCTTCCTGGTGGACCAGCAGGCCCGGCTGTCGCAGCTGGTCGCCGAGCGCACCACCGAGCTGGAGTACGCGTTGAACGAAGCGCGTTCGGCCGACCAGCTGAAAGACGAGTTCATCGCCAATATGAGCCACGAGATCCGCACGCCGATGAACGCCATCATCGGCTTCGCCGAACTGGCGCTGGCCACCAGCCTCAGCCAGCAGCAGCGCGACTACCTACAAAACGTGCGCGAAGCCGCCAAGTCGCTGCTGGGCATCATCAACGACATCCTGGACTTTTCCAAATACCGCTCCGGCCGCTTCACGCTGGACATCCACCCCTGCCGGCTGGACGACATCTGCCGCAGCTCGCTGTCGCTGATCGAACCGCTGATCGACCAGAAACGGCTGCAACTGTCCACGGACTGGCCGGACGGCTTCCGCCACGGCTATCTGGGCGACGCGCTGCGGCTGAAGCAGATCCTGACCAATCTGCTGTCCAACGCGGTGAAGTTCACCGAGCGCGGCTTCGTCAGCCTGCAGGGCCTCTGCCTGGACGACTCTCCGCAATTCAGCCGCTGCCTGTTCATCATCAGCGACAGCGGGATAGGCATGGACGCCGAAACCCGCTCCGGCCTGTTCAGCCAGTTCATGCAGGCCGACGCCACCACCACGCGCCGCTTCGGCGGCACCGGCCTGGGACTGGCCATCTGCCATCAGTTGGTGGAAGCGATGCATGGCAGCATTCGGGTGATCAGCGCGCCCGGCGAGGGGTCGGTCTTCACCGTGGAACTGCCGTTGGAAAAATCCGATCAGCAGATCCACGCCGCGCCGGAGCTGGCGGAGAAAGACATTTCACTCAAGGGCTACCGCATCCTGTTGGCCGAGGACAATGCCTTCAACCGCCAATACGCCTGCGAGCTGCTGAAAGACACCGGCGCCGCCGTGGACACGGCGATGAATGGCCAAGAAGCGTTCGAGGCCGTCCAGCGCCAGCACTACCACCTGATCCTGATGGACATGCAGATGCCGGTGATGGGCGGACTGGAGGCCACCCGGCGGATCCGCGCGCTGCCGGACCGGAAAGGACTGCCCATCATAGCCATGACCGCCAGCGCCCGTCCCGAAGACCGGCACCAGGCGCTGGCGGCCGGCATGGACGACTATCTGAGCAAACCGATAGATCTGGACACCTTCTGGCAAACCCTGGCCAAGTGGTGCGCCTCTCCGGTGGAGGCCGCCGCGCCGCCGCCATCCGAACGGCAGCGTGCGTCCGCGGACCTACGCATCGAAACGCTGCGGCAGTTCGACACCGTCGGCGCGCTGGCGCGGATACGCGGCAATACCGAACGCTACCAACGCATGCTGCGCAGCTTCGCCGAGCACTGGCGGACGCAGGCTGCCGGCTTCCGGCTAGATCCTGGCAATGAGGCCAGGGAGGCGCTCCAGCGCCAGGCTCATACCCTGAAAGGCAGCGCGCGCACCATAGGCGCCGAACCGCTGGCCGAGACCGCCAGCCAACTGGAGCAGGCCTGCCGCGACCAGCAATTCCAAACCGTGCCGGCCTTGCTGGAACAGCTGCAAGGGCAACTGGAACAGGTGCTGCAGCAAATCGGTCAGGCCCTGGGCGAACCATCCGCGGCGGAACAGGCTATAGATTGAGGCAGGACCACAGCAGAACCGCACAACCGCAAGGGCGCGCCATGACAAACACGGACTTCACCATCTGGGCAATAGACGATGATCCGCTGCAACGCATGTTCATCCAGGACGAACTGGGGAAAGACTGGCTGCTGCAGCTGTTCGACTCCGGCGAGGCCGTGCTGGCCGCGCTGCGCGAACAGGCCCCGCCGGCGCTGGCGCTGTGCGACGTCATCATGCCCGGGATCGACGGTTTTTCCGTCTGCCGCGAATTGCGGCAGGCCGACCCCAGGATGCAGATCGTGTTCCTATCGTCCAACACCGGCAACGAGGCCAAGCTGGCCGGACTGGACGCCGGTTGCGACGACTTCCTCGACAAGCCGATAGACGGCGAATTGCTGCGTTACAAGATCCAGCTGGCGCAGCGCGCCAGCCAGCACAAGCACCAGCTGAGCGCCGAGATCGCCAACGTGCGCAGCGTGGCCTTCGAGGCGATGACCAATGCCGGCGAGCTCGGCGTCGTGCTTGAATTCATGCGCCGCAGCCAGGAATGCGGCAACGAGCTGACGCTGGCCAGCCAGCTGCTGGAAACCATACGCAACGGCTACGATCTGAAAGGCAGCATCCGGCTGCGCCGTCCCGACTACAGCGTGGTCGACATTGGCGCCGACGGCGAAAACTGCTCGCCGCTGGCGTCCTCCATCCTCGACAATCTGCAGACGATGGAGCGCATCTTCTCGTTCAAGAACCGCATGTGCATCAACTACCCGCACCTGACCCTGCTGCTGCACAATATGCCGGAAAGCGATCCCGACCGCGTCGGCCGCTTGCGCGACCATCTGGCCATCATCGCCGACGCGGCCGAATGCCGGCTGCAAAGCATACGCAACGAGTCGCAGCTGCAACGCCAGAATCAGGTGCTGGGGGTCAGCATTCACGAAATGACCGAGGCGCTGACGTCGCTGGAAGTGCAGCATGCCCGTTTCAACACCGAAATCAGCGAGCGGGTGCTGGAGTTCTGCTCGCAGGTGCAGCATCTGGCGATAGGCTTCGGCCTCACCGACGAACAGGAATACAAACTTGACATGGCGGTCAGCGAATTCGGCGAAACCATCCGCCAGCTCGACCTTAAGGTCGGCACCGACCAGAAGCTGCAGGCATCGCTGCAGCGGCTGCGCGAGCTGATACAACAGTCGTCGGCCTGAGCCGGCGCGACAAAAAGCCGCGTCCGGCAATGCCGGGCGCGGCTGCGGAACCGCCGATGCGCAGTCTTACTTCAACGCATAGATCGCCGGCAGATTGCGCCAGGCGCCGCGCACGTCCATGCCGTAGCCGAACACATAGCGGTCCGGCACATCCAGACCGACAAAGTCGGCGGCGATCGGCTTTTCCTTGGCGATCAGCTTGTTGGCGAACACCGCGCTGAAGCAGGCCTTGGCGCCCATCTCCATCACCTTGTCGCGGATGGCAGCCATGGTGTGGCCTTCGTCCAGGATGTCGTCCAGCACCAGCACCACGCGGTCGCGCACATCTTCCTTCGGCGCCTGCTTCCACACCAGCTCGCCGCCATGGGTCTTGTCGCCGTAACGGGAAACATGGACGTAATCGAAGTCCAGCGGGAAAGCCAGGCGCGGCAGCAGCTGGCCGGTGAACACCACCGCGCCGCCCATCACCGACAACACCAGTGGGTATTCCTCGCCCAGTTTTTCGGTGATCTCCACCGCCATCCGATCGACGGCAATGCTGACTTCCTCGGCGCTGAACAGCACATCGGCGCTGTTGATCAGCCCGCGGGCTTCGGAAATATTAGGCATGATGACTCCTTGACTGAACAGGCGACGCCGCCGGGATGCGGCGGCGTAAACGGATAAAACAATCAGTTGCGCTTCAAACCGTCCAAAAAGGCGGCAAATTCGTCCGCCACCTCGTGGTGCTTCAGGCCGTAGTTGACGGTGGCCTTAAGATAACCCAGCTTGGAGCCGCAATCGTAGCGGGTGCCCTTGAACGGCAGCGCCAGCACGGTCTCGCTTTTCATCAGCGCGGCGATGCCGTCGGTCAGCTGGATTTCGCCTCCTGCCCCGGCGCCGGTGTTCACCAGCTTGTCGAAAATCCGCGGCGTCAGGATGTAGCGCCCCACCACCGCCAGATTGGACGGCGCCTCTTCCGGGCGCGGCTTCTCGACGATGTGCTCGACGGCCTGGCGGCCATGCGCATCCGGCTTGACCTTGACGATGCCGTAGGAACTGGTGTCCTGCGGCGCCACCATCTCCACCCCGAGGATGGAGGCATGGGTCTCGTCGAACAGCCGCACCATCTGTTCCATCGCGCCCGGCGCGCCTTCGATCAGGTCGTCGGCCAGGATCACCGCGAACGGCTCGTCGCCCACCACCGGGCGGGCGCACAGCACCGCATGGCCCAGGCCCAGCGCCTCGGTCTGGCGGATATAGATGCACGACACCGACGGCGGGATGATTTCCTGCACCAGTTCCAGCAGCTTGTGCTTGTTCTTGTATTCGAGCTCGGTTTCCAGCTCGTAAGCCTTGTCGAAATGGTCTTCGATCGAACGCTTGTTGCGGCCGGTGATGAAGATCAACTCGGTCATGCCGGCAGCAATCGCCTCTTCCACCGCATACTGGATCAGCGGCTTGTCGACAATAGGCAGCATCTCTTTCGGACTGGCCTTGGTGGCGGGCAGGAAACGGGTCCCCAGGCCAGCTACCGGAAAGACTGCTTTGGTGATCTTTTTCATCTCGATTCCGTAACGCAATGACGATTTGAACAATGACAGGGCCGCATTCTAGCCCGACTTGGCTTCAGGTCAAAATGCCGGTTGCTGCCGCAAGGCGGCAATCAGGCCTTTCACCACCGGCTGCCAGGCGCCCGGCAAGGGCTGGCGCCACAGCCGCACCGACGGATACCACGGCGCGCTTGGCGCATCCGCCAGGAAAAACGGCGCGCTCTCGGCGCGCAGCAGCGCCCACACCGGCTTGCCCATCGCGCCGGCCAGATGCAGGATGGCGGTGTCCACGCAGATCACCAGATCCATCTCCTCCACCAGCGCCGCGGTATCGGCGAAGTCGGCGATGGCCGGCTGTTTCACCAGCCCCTGCAGTTCAGCCGGCGCGGCGCCGGGCTGCAAGGCGATGAAATCCACGCCTGGGACTCTGCAGATATCGGCAAACAGGGCCGGCGGCACCGACTTGTGCTGGCGCCAGGCGTCGGCGATGCCCACGCCCCAGCGGCCGCTTTCCCATACCACGCCCACTTTCAAGCGCGGGCTGTCCGGCAGATTCGGCTCGAGGCCAGCCCTCGACTGTAAATAGGCCTTGGTCGGCAGATTGTCCAGCGTCACGCCCAATACGCCCGGCAAGGACATCAGCGGCAGCTGGCAATCGTAGGCGGGCGCCGCGTCGGCCTCCAGCAGCTTGACGCCGTCAAACTGGGCAAACAGGCGGTGGAAGGTGGCCGGACAGGCCAGCAACAGTTCGGCGTCCGGATGCTCGGCGCGGATGCGCGGCAGGAAACGCGCCATCTGCAGGCTGTCGCCCAACCCCTGCTCCGACCACAGCAGCAGGGTGCGCCGTCCCAGCGCCTCGCCCCGCCAGCGCGGACCGTCGTGCCGGGCTTGCAGAATGCTGCGCCAGCGCGCCTCGTACAATGGCCAGGCCTCGGCGTAGCGGCCGGCCAGCAATAGCGCGATAGACAGGCTGAACTGCAGATTGGCGTCGTCGGGGGCCAACTCCAGCCCTCCCTGCAGCACGGAGACGGCATCGTCCAGCAACAGCGCGCTGGTGCAGACATTGCCCAGATTGTTGCAGCGCGCGGCGGTGGCGCCGCCCAGCTCTATCGCCTTGAGCAGGCAGGCGATGGCCTCCTGATAATGCAGCTGATGCTGGCGGACGATGCCCAGATTGCTCCAGGCGTCGACATGGTCCGGATCGGCCGCCAGCACTTCCTGCAGCAGGCCGGACGCCAGCTCCAGCTCGCCCAATTCCTTCAACAGCACCGCCAGATTGCTCTTGATGTTGAGCGAGGCGGGATTGAGCGCCGCCGCGGCCAGGTAATCGTCCAGCGCGCGGGCGCTGTCGCCCAGTTGCAGATGCGCGTTGGCCCGGTTGGCCAGCGCCTGCCAGTCCCTGGCGTCTATCGCCAGGCAGCGGTCGAAAACGGCGATCGCTCCCGCGTAATCGCCAGCCGCCGCCAGACGGTTGCCTGCGGCGAAATCGGCCTTCACCACTGCCTTGAGCGCCATGTCGTCTTCCTGTCAGTTTCCGGCCAGCAAGGCCTGCAGGCCGGCTTCGTCCAATATGGCAATGTCCAGTTCCTGCGCGCGGGCGAGCTTGCTGCCCGCCTCTTCGCCCGCCACCAGGTAATGCGTTTTCTTCGACACGCTGCCGGACACCTTGCCGCCGGCGGCTTCTATCATGGCTTTCGCCTGGTCGCGGCTCAAGGTCGGCAGCGTGCCGGTCAGCACCAGGGTCTTGCCCTCCAGCGGCAAGACCTCCGCTTCCGCCGCCTGCGGCAATGCGGCCAGCACCTCCTCGCGCAATTGCGCCAGCGCGGCCAGCGCCGCGCGCTTGTCCGGCTGGTCCAGCCAGTCGGCCAGCGCGTTGATCACCTCGGCCGGCAGTTCCAGATCCAACAGCCGGCGGCGCTCCGCGCCGGCCAACGCCGACAAGCCGGCGATCTGGCCCAGCAGTTGCTGGCTGCGGATTTCAGTCAGCCGCGGAATGCGCAGGCTGGCAAGCAGCGCGGCCTCATCCAGGCGCTCGCGCAACCTGGGCGACGGCTCGCGCTCGTCAGCCGGCCGCACCTCGCGCAGCAAGGCGTCCAGCGCTGCCTCATTGTTGGCCTCGGCAAAGAAGTCCGCCAGCGAATCCGCCACCACCGCGCCGATGTCCGGCAACGCCGCGAACAACGCCGCCGGGCAGCGGCGGATCAGCGCCATGCGGCCCAGCCAGTCGGCCAGCGTCTTGGCGGTGGACTCGCCGACATGGCGGATGCCCAGTGCGAATAGCAACCGCGAGAGCGGCGGCGCGCGGCTGGCGTCGATGGCCTCGATCAGGTTCTCCGCCCACTTGCTGGCTACCTTGCCGGCCTTCACCGTCTCCGGCGTGACGCCCTCGTCCTCGTCGGCGCGGCGCTTCATTTCCAGCAAGTCTTCCAGTTTCAGCCGGTAAAGGTCGGCCACGCCGCGCACGTAATCGTACTCGACCAGCTTGTCGATGTAGCGCTCGCCCAGGCCGTCGATGTCCATCATGCGCCGGCCGGCGAAGTGCTGGATCGCCTGGCTGCGCTGCGCGCGGCAGGACAGGCCGCCGGAACAGCGGGCGATGGCCTCGCCCTCTTCCCGCACGATGTGGCTGCCGCATACCGGGCACGCCGCCGGCAGGCTGTAGGCCGGGTAACGCGGCTCCTCCGCAGCGCTGAACAGGTCGCCGCCGGCCGCCGGCTGCATCGGCCTGCGCTCCAGCACCACCGCCGCCACCTCCGGGATCACGTCGCCGGCCCGGCGCACGATCACGGTGTCGCCGACGCGCACATCCTTGCGCCGCACCTCGTCTTCATTGTGCAAGGTGGCGTTGGTGACGGTGACGCCGCCGACGAACACCGGCCTGAGCCGCGCCACCGGGGTGATGGCGCCGGTGCGGCCCACCTGCTCCTCGATGGCCTCCACCTGGGTCAACGCCTCTTCAGCTGGAAACTTGTGGGCAATCGCCCAACGCGGCGCGCGCGAGACAAAGCCAAGCCTATCCTGCAGATCCCGGCGGTTGACCTTGTACACCACGCCGTCGATCTCGAACGGCAGGCCGGCGCGGCGCGCCATCACCGTCTCGTAATAGCCGGCCAGGCCCGATGCGCCTCGCACCACCGGACGCAGCGAAGCCTCCACCACCGGAAAACCCAGCTCGGCCAGCCAGCCCATCTCGCCCTGGTGGGTGGCCGGCCAGCCGGCGCCCGCCACCTGGGCGATGGCGTAGGCGAAGAAGGACAGGCGGCGTTGCGCGGTGATGCGCGAATCCAGTTGGCGCAGGCTGCCGGCGGCGGCGTTGCGCGGGTTGGCAAAGGCCTTGTCGCCGCGGGCGAGCTGATCGGCGTTCAGGCGCTCGAAGTCGTGCTTCAGCATCAGCACTTCGCCGCGCACCTCCAGCAACGCTGGCGGCCGCGCGTTCTCCAGCTTCAGCGGAATCGCGCGGATGGTGCGCACATTCTCGGTCACCTGCTCGCCGGTGATGCCGTCGCCGCGGGTGGCCGCGCGCGTCAGCACGCCGTTTTCATACAGCAGGGAAATGGCCAGGCCGTCGAATTTCGGCTCGGTGGCGTACTCGATATCCGTCGCGTCCAGCCCCTTGCGCACTCGCTCGTCAAACTGGGTCAACTCGGCGTGGCGTTCAGCCGGATCGTCCAGTTGCATGTCGGAAAAGGCGTTGGCCAGCGACAGCATCGGCACCGCGTGGGTGACTTGGCCGAACTCGGCCAGCGGCGCGCCGCCGACGCGGCTGGTGGGGGAGTCGTCGCGGCGCAGCTCGGGGAACGCCTCCTCCAGCTGTTGCAGCTCGCGGAACAACCGATCGTATTCGGCATCAGGCACCGTCGGCGCATCCAGCACGTAGTATTCATGGCCGTAGCGGTTGAGCAGCTCGCGCAGCTGTCCGGCGCGCAATTCGGAATGGGCTTGGGTCATCGGATATTCTCAAACGGCAAGGGCCGGCATCGCCGGCCCTTTCACAATCGGTTCTGCATTCAGGCAAACAGGCGCAAGGCGGCCACGCTGCCGGGCGCGATGCCCCTGTCGTCCATGCTGCCGTAAATATGCAGCAACTGGTCGCGGATGCGGGCGAGGCCGGCTTCGGTCAACGCCCGGCGGTTGTCATCCACCAGTTGCGCGTCGAACTCCTGCGCCAACTGCTTGGCGAAATACACGGCGCGGTCGAACACATCCACCCCGCCGGCCACGCGCGGCACGTCGAACAGCAGGGTCAGCGCCGGGAACGACTTGTCCAACAGCGTATGGAAGGTAAACGGCATCTGGTCCGCCGCCACCAGCGAATACAGCGTGTTGCCGGAATCTGCCAGGTAATGGAAGGCGCCGTCCGGCTCCAGCTGCAGGCCGGCCGCCTCGGCGAAACTGCGCAGCCGGGCACCCTCGATCGATGCCCTGGGGACGATATTGATGCCGATCAGCACATCGACATCGGCGCAGAAGCGGTCCAACTCGCGCGCCGCCACCAGCTTCTGCTGGCGCTGCGGAAAGCTCACCGCCGCGTCGTGGTCCTCGGCAAAACGCGACACCTGCTGGCAGAAGGCGGCCAGCTCCTGTTCGCTGACCGAGCCGGAGCGGTCCACCATCTGCATGCTGACATTGATCTGCTTGTAGCGGGTGCCGGGCAACGCCTCGGCTACCTTCCACAGGCCGCGCTCGGTGCGGCCTATCAATTGGGTGCGCTTGCCGACATTGAAGCGCGGCATCGCCGCCAGTTCGTGCGGCTCGTGGAACATCACTTCGGCGATGAAGTCCAGCGACGGATCCAGCATCGCCACCACCAGCGCCTGATGATCGGCGGAATCCATCGCCAGCTCCGCCTCGTCCTCTTCGTCCATCACCGGCACGTCGACGTGCTGCAGCGCCGGCTCATGGCGCGGCGCGATCTGCGGTTCCCAGGCCGGCGGCTCCATCGCCGGGATCTCGAACTGCGACGCGTCCGCGTCCTCATCCCGATCCAGCTCCTCATCGACCAGCACCGGCTCCATCCGGTCGGCCCTCACGCCGTCGCGCACATTGTTCTTGGGCACGTCCAGCAGCACATCGCCATGCGGACGCGCGAAAGCCCGGTGCGTCCGCTTGCGGAAACGCCACTCCTGAAACATGTTGAAACCGAACACCAGGGCGATCACGCCGCCGCCCAAAATCAATACACCAATCTGCAATTCGCTCATTAGCCATTCCGCATTAAGGCGAATAATCGAGGCCGACTGCCGCGCCCATGGCGATCCGGCCAGCCAGCCTCCCTCGATTCTGTCATCTTCCGACCGCGCCCGTCCGGCGGCCAGCCCGCCTGCCGCGGGCATTTCAGCATCATTATAACGAAAGCCCGCCATCTCGCGCCATTTGGCATTAGAAAAACGCTTGACAAAACCTCTGCGCAAAAACGGCGGCTCCGCCTGACAGCGGAACGGCGCGCCGCCGGCGCCCGATCAAAGCGGGTCCAGACCCTTAGACCAGCTACGGTTTTCTCCGTAACACTGTATAACGCTCAGAAAAATTCACCAGGATGAATATGACATTTCAGACAGGCGAATTTATCCGGATCGCGTGCCAGAATTGGAGATAACTCTGTCACAGGGCCGTACTAGTCTGTACAACACTGCTTAGAACAGCACGGGGACTCTTTTACGATGAAAAAATCCGATCAAGCCAGTTTCCTGCCGGTCGTGCGCGAATTGTCGCGCACCTACCAGGCCTTTGAACAGTTCGCCAGCTTCAACATCCGCCGGCTCGGACTTACACCGCCACAGTTCGACGTGGTCACCACCCTCGGCAACAGCCAGGGCATGAATTGCAAGGAACTGTCCGACCACACGCTTATCACCAAAGGCACCCTGACCGGCGTGCTCGACCGCCTGGAAGACAAGGGCATCGTCACCCGCAGCATGCAGCCCAACGACCGCCGCAGCGTGTTCGTAGCTTTGACTCCCCATGGCCAGCAATTGTTCAGCCAGGCCTTTCCCGCCCATCTGGACTACATGCACAACGCCTTCCAGCAATTCGGCGAGCAGGACCTGTCCGGCTTCTGCAACGAACTGGGTCGGCTGCGCGCCAGCTTCAGCCAGGCGCTGGAACAGCAGGAGAACGAACCAGCCTGACTCCGATCGCCGTCAGGCGCGCCACGCTATGGCTGAAAGCGCACAGGCACGGTCAATTCCGACTCGACCACTGTACCACCACGCCTGGCAGGAACGAAACGCCATCGCGCCACGGCATCCATCGCCGTCTGATCCAGACGATGGAAGCCGCTGCTACGCGCCAGCGTAACCATTAGGGCTTGGCCGTTTGCGCCGACCCTCACCCTGAGCAGCACCTCGCCCTCTTCCCCCAGCTGACGCGATCGCTCTGGGTAAGAGGGCTGCGGATTCTCCAGATAGGCCGGACCATACAGCGCCTCATGGTCGCCATCGCTCCGGCCTTCTTCTTTCTGCGCCGCGCCGGCATGCGTAGATGCCTCCACCCCTCCCGTAAGCCCGGTAGCCGGTGCCGTCGCCATTGCTGCCTGTCGCGGCGCGGTCGCCACAGGCGCTGCGGCCTTGAGCGAGCGGCGGCGCGCCGACGCCCGCGCGTCCGCCCGGCGCTCGACCCCGCCTCCAGCCGCCGCCGCGCCGCCCATATGGGCGGAACGCTCCGCCGCGTCCGACAGCGTCACCATCACCGGCGTCTCCGCGACAACCGGGAGCGAATGATGCGTCCCCCCGCACCACCAGCCGGCAATGGCCAGCGCATGCAAGCCCAGGGACAGCAAACCGGCCCGCCACATCGCGCTAATCTTCCGCTCAGCAGCGCATGGCCGCCTGGGGACGGCTGTAATGCCACCAGGCCACCGCCGTGCACAGCAGGTAAAACGCAAAGAACATGGCGAACGCCGGCAGAAAGCCGCCAAACCAGCTCAACGACGAGCCGAAAGCCTTGGGAATGACAAAGCCGCCGAAGGCCGCCATCACCGAGCTGACATTCATCGCCGACGCGCCGCGCCTGCCGCCGCGGGCATAAGCCTGCTGCAGGCTGTCGCCGCGCAGCTGCGCCTCGCGCCCGGCCAGCAGCAGAAACACCTTGGGGGCCAACTGGTAGGATGAACCGTTGCCTACCCCGGCGGCGAAGAAAATCAGCAAGAACATCGCCAGGAACCAAGCGAACTCGCCGCCGCTGCTAGCCGACGGCAGACTCAGATAAACCCCCGCGGTGCCCAGCGCCATCAGCAGATTGCTGGCCACGGTGGCGATACCGCCGCCTATCCGGTCGCCCATCCAGCCGCCCAAGGGACGCGACAAGGCGCATGCCATCGGGCCGACAAACAGATAGGGGCTGGCGTCAACCAGCGGAAACATGCTGCGCGCCAACAACGGAAAGGCGGCGGAAAAACCCAGAAACGTGCCGTAGCTGCCCATGTACAGCAGACAGATATACCAAGTGTGCCGATCACGCATCGCATCCAGCTGATCCCGCGGAGTGATGCGCAGCCTGGGCAGATCATGCGCGTACAGCAGGCAGGCTGCGGCGACGATCAGCACCAGCGGCAGCCAGACATAGGCGGCGTTCTGCAACCAGACGAAATGCACTTCGCCGCCGCGGCCCCAGACCTGCGGCTCGCCGCCATGGACGCCGAACAAGGGATAGAGAATGCACAGCGGGATCAGCAACTGCGCCACCGATACGCCCAGATTGCCGAGGCCGGCGTTGAGCCCCATCGCCAGACCCTTTTCCGACCTGGGGAAGAAAAAGCTGGTATTGGACAGATGCGAAGCGCTGGCGCCGCCGCCGATGCCGCACAAGCCGGCCACCAGCAACAGTTGCCAGAACGGCGACGCGATGTCCCGCACCACCGCGCCCACGCCGCAGGCCGGCAGCAACAGCAGCAGCGTGGAGAAGCCCAGCCACAAGCCGCCGCCCACCCAACTCCAGACCCAGGAATAGACCAAGCGCATCAGCGCGCCCACCAGCGGCGGTATCGACACCAGCAGGAACTGCTGCTGGTCGGAGATCAGGAAGCCCACCGCCGGCAGGTTGACCACCACCATGCTCCACATCATCCAGATATTGAAATTGAGATGCAGGGAGAAGGTGGACAGCCACAGATTGCGCCGGGCGATACCGCGACCCCGGCTCAGCCAGAAAATGACGTTTTCCGGTTCCCAGCGTTTGATGCTTACAGTCATGACTTCACTTCCACAATGGCAAGCGCGCGGCGGCATGCCTGCCCGCCGCGCCCGCGCGTCAGTGTTTGGTCTGCAGAATGGTTTCGATCAGGCCTATCGTGCCGGCGGCGCAGTATGCCATCCGTCCGCGCCGACCGGCTTGCGCCGCGTCAAGGGCGATGTCAGACGGCCTCGCGCATCTTCAATGCTTCGACGATGTCCACCGCCACGATGCGGCTCACTCCCTGCTCCTGCATGGTCACCCCCACCAGTTGCTCGGCCATTTCCATAGTCAGCCGGTTATGGGAAATATAGAGGAACTGGGTGCGCTCCGACATTTGCTTGACCAGATCGCAGAAGCGACTGGTATTAGCGTCGTCCAGCGGCGCGTCCACCTCGTCCAGCAGGCAGAACGGCGCCGGATTGAGCGAGAACAGCGAGAACACCAGGCTCATCGCCGTCAGCGCCTTCTCGCCGCCGGATAGCAGATGGATGGTGCTGTTCTTCTTGCCCGGCGGCTGGGCGATGATCTGCACGCCGGCATCCAGCAGATCCTCGCCGGTCAGCACCAGCTCGGCGCGGCCGCCGCCGAACAGCGTCGGGAAGAACTCGCGCATCTTGGCGTTGACCGCCTCGTAGGTTGCCTGCAACATCTCGCGGGTTTCGCCGTCGATCTTGGCGATGGCCTCTTCCAGCGTCGCCATCGCCTGGTTGAGGTCGTCGGACTGGCTGGCCAGGTATTCGCCGCGTTTCTTCGCCTCGTCCAGCTCCTGCAGCGCCGCCAGGTTGACCGCGCCCAGGCCTTCCAAGGCGCGCGCCAGGCGGGCGATCTCCGCCGCCAGCGCGTTCGGTTTCACGCCGTCGTTGAGATCGGCCAGCAGCGCCGCCTCGTCGGCCTCCGCCTGCGCCAGCTCCTCGGCGAAACGCTCCATTGCCAGCCTGGCTTCCTGATGCTTGAGCAGCCAATCGGAACGCGCCTCGCGCAGCGCCGGCAGCGCGGCATTGGCTTCCTGCTGCCGCTGCGACAACTCGCGCATTTTTTCGGTCAACTGGTTGAGCTGGTCGCGCACCGCAGCCAGCTTGCGCTCGCGGGTTTCGCGTTCGGCCAAGGCCAGCTGCAGCGCTTCTTCCGGCACCCCCTCGTCCACCACTTCGGCCTCGCCGGCCAGCGTTTCCAGCCTCTGCTGCAATTGCTCGTCGCGGTCGGACAACTCGCGGCCGCGGCGCGACAGCTCCGCCACCTTCTGCTCTGCGCTATGGAGCGCCAGCTTGATCTCGTGCAGCACCCGCTCGGCGTCGCGCGCCTTGTTGCGCGCCAGTTGCAGGCCGGTTTCGGCGTTCAGCCGGTCCAGCCTCACCTCCTCCAGCTGCAGCGCCAGTTCTTCCAAGGTCAGCGCCGCCTCCTCGCCCATCAGCTCGGCTTCGGCGATGCCTGTCTCGGCATGCGCGCGCTCCTCCGCCATCCGCCGGCGTTCGGCCTCTATCGCCGCCAGCCGCGCCGCTCCCTGGCGCGCCGCCTGGTCCAGCTTGACATGCTCAAGCGTGACGGCGTTCAGCTCCGCTTCCAGCCGGGTCAACGACCCCCTCTGGCCACGCACCGCCTCGGCCAGCATATTGCCCATGCTTTGCAGGCTGTCGCGCTTTCTCTGCAGGCTGTCCGCCTCCGGTTGCAAACCTTCGGCGCGGGCGCTGGCCTGGTCCAGCAACTGCTTGCGCGCCATCAGGCCGTCGCCGCTGACCTCGGCGTGGTAACGCACGCTGACCGCATCCACCCGGTGGCCTTCCGGCGTCAGCAGGCACTCGCCGGCGGCCAGCTCCGCCCGGCGCGCCAGCGCCGCATCCAGCGTGTCGGCCAGGTAGATGCCGGCCAGCCAGTCGGCCAGCGCGGCGTCGAACGGCGCGGGTGCCCGCACCTTGCCCAACAGGCTGGGCCAGCTGCGCTGCGGCAGCGGATTCGCCGCGCCGGCCGCGCCATCCACCACGACGAGCGCCGCCGGCGGATGTTGATCCGGCAGACCGGCGGCGCGGGCGGACAAGCGCTCGCCCAGCACCGCCTCCAGCGCGGTTTGCCATGTGGAATCAATCTGCAATGCCTGCCACAGCTGCGGCGCGTCGGCCAGCTGATGGCTTTCCAGCCAGCCTGCCAGCTGTTCGTCCGCCGCCTCGCGTTGCAGCAACGCCGCCAGCGCGGCCGCCTCGGCCTCGGCGCGCGCCAGCTCGGTGCGCTTGGCGGCCAGTTGCTGATCCAGTTTCTCCCGCTCCGCGGCGAGGTCGGCCTGCTTGGCTTCGTCCGCCACCAGCCGCGCGCGCACCGCGTCCAGCGCCGCCCGCGCCTTGTCCACGTCCAGCTTGGCGGCTTCCAGCACGCCGTGTTCCGGCAGATTCAGATCGGACAACTCGCGCGCCAACGCCGCCTCGCGGCCGGATAGCTGCTGCAGGCCGCGCTGCCAGTGTTCTATCTTTTGCCGCGACAGGTCGCGCTCGCGGGTGAGGTTGGCCTGCTGCGCCACCATCTGCGATTGCTGCTGATCCAGCGCGCGGAAGGCGGCCTCGGCGCCGGGCAGCTCGTCGGCGCCGTCCTCCAGCGCCATCTGCGCCTCCTCCTGCCGCAATTGCGCCTCTTCCAGCCGCGGCAGCCAGTCGTCCAGCTCGGCCTCCACCTGCTGGCGGTTGTCGACCAATTGCTGGCGCTCGCTGCGCGCGGCGGCCAGGTCGCGCTCCAGCCGCTGGCGGCTTTGCTCGCGGTGACGCTGCGCCTCTTCCAGCCTGGCCAATTGGGCATTGGCCTCGAACAGCTGCTGCTGCGCCTCGTGCACTGCGTCGCTGGCGGCGAAATGGCTTTCGCGCACCGTATCCTGTTCGGCCTCCAGATGGGTGGCCGCGCTTTCCAGCGCGGCTTCCTCGGTTTCTATCCGCGCCAGCTCGGCGCGGGCGTGCGCCTCGCTGCGCGCCGCCTCCTCGCGCCGCGCCAGCGCCAGCAGGTTCTGCTTGTGGGTCAGCGCGCCTTTAAGGTCGTGGTACTGGGCGGCCACCTCCGCCTGTTCGGACAGGCGCTCCACCTGGCGCTCCAGCTCCTGCTGCAAGTCGGCGATGCGCTCCAGGTTGGCGCGGGTATCGAACAGGCGGTTTTCGGTTTCGCGGCGGCGCTCCTTGTACTTGGATACGCCGGCCGCCTCTTCCAGATAGGCGCGCAGCTCTTCCGGCCGCGCCTCGATGATGCGCGAGATCATGCCCTGCTCGATCACCGCGTAGCCGCGCGCGCCGACGCCGGTGCCGAGGAACAGGTCGGTGATGTCGCGGCGGCGCACCTGCTGGTTGTTGATGTAGTAGCTGGACTCGCCCTGGCGGGTCAGCACCCGCTTGATCGCCACTTCGCTGTACTGGCCCCAGGGACCGGTCAGTTGGCCGTCGCCGTTGTCGAAAACCAGCTCCACCGAAGCGCGCGACACCGGCTTGCGGCTGGACGAGCCGTTGAAGATCACGTCCTGCATCGACTCGCCGCGCAACTGCTTGGCGGAGGATTCACCCAATACCCAGCGCACGGCGTCGATCACGTTCGACTTGCCGCAGCCGTTGGGGCCGATCACCGCCACCAGTTGCCCCGGCACCGCGATGCTGGTGGGGTCGACAAATGACTTGAAACCGGCAAGCTTGATATGGGTCAGGCGCAAGACATCCTCACTGCTCGTAGTCGAGATAGGCAAAACCGGCATTTTATCAGGCCCGCCGCGCCAGCGGTGCGGCATGGCCGCCAGCGCCGCGCCGACGCAATTTGCGCTAGCCTGGCTCCTGGCCAGTTGTGCCATAATGGCCATATGGAACCCTTATCGCTGAGCAATCATTTCCTGATCGCCATGCCCGGCATGGGCGATCCGCTGTTCGCCAAGTCGCTGGTCTACCTGTGCGAACACGGCGAACACGGCGCCATGGGCCTGATCGTCAACAAGCCGTCCGGCATCGCCATGGCGCAGCTGTTCGACCAGATCGATCTGCCGCTGGACGACGAGGACACCCGCACCGGCCTGGTCTACTTCGGCGGCCCGGTGCAGCCGGACCGCGGCTTCGTGCTGCATGCTCCAGCCGGCAACTGGCAATCCAGCCTGATGGTCACCGACGACATCGCGCTGACCACGTCCAAGGATGTGCTGGCGGCGGTGTCGGAAGGCAAGAAGCCGGAGCGGCTGCTGATCTCGCTGGGTTACGCCGGCTGGTCAGGCGGCCAGCTGGAGAAGGAAATCGCCGACAACGGCTGGCTGACGGTGCCCGCCGATCTGGCCATCGTCTTCAACCTGCCCTGCGAAGAGCGCTACGACGCCGCGATGGCGCTGCTGGGAATCGACCCCACCCTGCTGTCCTCGGAAGTCGGCCATGCCTGACGGTTGCGTACTGGCTTTTGATTTCGGCGAGCGCCGCATCGGCGTCGCCGTCGGCGACATCCTGCTCGGCATTCCCCATCCGCTGGCCACCATAGACACCGTCGTCACCGACGAACGCTTCGCCGCCATCGGCAAGCTGATCAGCGAATGGCAGCCGGCGCAGCTGGTGGTGGGCTTGCCCATGCATCAGGACGGCGTCGAACACGAGATGAGCGCGCTGTCGCGCCGCTTCGCAAACCGGCTGAAAGGCCGCTTCAACCTGCCGGTATGGCTGGTGGACGAGCGTTACACCTCGGTGATCGCCGAAAGCCTGCTGGAAGAAGCCGGCCTGCGCGGCCGCAAGCAGAAACCGGCGCTGGACCAGGTGGCCGCCCAGGCCATCCTCACCACCTGGTTCGACCACCCCGGCACCGCCGTCTGACACAAGACCTACCCCATGCTGGAAAAATGGCCGGCCTGGCTGTTGATCGCCATCGGCGTCGCCGCTTTCGCCTATCTCTGGCGACAAGCCCGACTGGCCGATGCCGCTCAAGGCTGGCCCAGCGTGGCGGGCCGGGTGGAAAGCAGCGCGCTTGACTGGCGCCAGCGCTGCGGCGGCGACAACAGCGATGCGCGCGAATACCGCGCGCTGCTTGCCTACCGTTATGAAGTGGCCGGCCAGCGCCATCTCTCGACACAGCGCCGCATCCCGGAACCAGGTTTCTCTTCCAACCAGGCCTTGGCCGAGCAAATCATCCAGCGCTATCCGGCCGGCGCGACGGTTCAGGTGTACTACAACCCCGCCCGGCCGCAACAGGCCTGCCTGGAAATCGGCGTCCACTGGAGCGTGCGCGCCGGCCAGTTGATCGCGCTGCTGTTCATCGCCGCCGGTGCCATGCTGCTGCGCGGCTGAGAAAAAATGGCGCTAAGTCTTTGTTTTGTTAGCAGCTGTTAACCACCATTGAGTCTGGCGCGCGAACTTGCCATACTGCACGGGCAGGCTTTTCCATCAAGAGGTTCGCCATGAGCATCAGCCAGACCGCACAGATTTCGCTGGCCAGCGCCGCCCTGCTCAACGGCGGCACCGTGCCGTCCCCGGTGGTGCAAAACGGCAACTCCACGCCCGCTCTCGCCGCCCAGGCGGCGCAGTTGTCGCAGGAGGCCAGCACCGTGGTGCTGCTGGGCGGCGGCGACAGCAGCGACGCCACCTACGACCCGGCCGGCCTGCTCAACAGCTTCGCCACCGCCGGCGTGTTGCAAGGCAGCGCGCTCAGTCCCAGCAGCGGCGAAAGCGCTCGGCAGAGCACCGACCAGCAAGTGCTGAACCAGACGCTGGGCAGTAGCGGCGGCGCCGCCTCCAGCCTCAACGGCAACTGGGCGACCATACTGCAGAGCAATCCGGCGCTGGCCGGACAGGCGGTCGCCGACAGCACCAACGGCAGCATCGTCGATACCATCGCCTGAGTCCGCGCCCATCCCAAACCAAAAGGCCCGGTTCTCCGGGCCTTTTGGCTTCTGGCGTCAGCGGCTACCCTGCTTGCGGCCTTCCTTTTCCTTCAGCTTCTCTTCGCGCAGGATCGCGCGCTCGGCGGCGATGACCTTGGCGCGCTTCTCCCACGCCAGCCATTCGTCCGGTCGCTCCAGCGTGATGCGGCCCACCTGGCCGTCGCGAAAGTCGGTCAGCACGATCTCCGCCGCCTTCTGCATATTGATGCGGCCGCCGGACAGCACCGCGCCGCGCTTTTTGCCTATCATTTCCAGCACCTGCCAGTCTTGCCGGCCATCCACCTCGTCCAGCTTGTAGCGGGCAGCCAGTTCCGGGGCGTAATGGGCCAGCAGATATTTCAGCAGCTCCAACGCCACCTCTTCCTCGTCCATCGCGTTGCGGCCCACCGCGCCGCTGGCCGCCAAATTGTAGCCACCCTCTTCCACTTCTATCTTCGGCCACAACATGCCGGGGGTGTCGAACAGCTCGAAGTCGTCGGCCAGGATGATGCGCTGCTCGTTCTTGGTAACGCCGGGCATATTGCCGGTCTTGGCGATCTTGCGGCTGGACATGCTGTTGATCAGCGTGGACTTGCCGACGTTAGGGATGCCGCAGATCAGCACCCGCAACGGTTTTTCCAGACCGCCGCGATTAGGCGCCAGCTCACGGCAGGCGGCCACCAGCTTTTGCGCCGGCGCGCGCTCTCCCGCATCCATGCCCATGGCCTGGGTATTGGGCTTGGCGTTGTACCAGGCCAGCCACTGCAAGGTGATAGCCGGATCGGCCAGATCCTGCTTGTTCAATATCATCAGCCGCGGCTTGCCCTTGGCCATCCGCGCCAGCATCGGGTTGGCGCTGGAGGCCGGCAGGCGAGCGTCCAAGAGCTCGATTACGACATCGATTTCTTTCAGGCGCTCGGTAATATCCTTGCGCGCCTTGTTCATATGGCCGGGAAACCATTGGATTGCCATTGTTAACGCTTTCTAATCGGGTCCAGCAGATAAGTCAGACCATTGTGGTCGAGTTCTTGCATCAGTTGCAGCAAGCGGCCGATTTCGCCCGGAGGGAAGCCTTCGCGGGCGAACCAGTTGAGATAGTTGCCCGGCAGCTCGCAAATCAGCGTACCCTTGTGCTTGCCAAAGGGCATGGCGCGGGTGGTGAGGCTTTGCAGGTCTTCGGCTTGCATGATGGCAGGTATAGATTGAGGCTGCGCATTGTGCCAAAGCCGGCCTGCGCCTGCCAGGCTTGATGTGGCGCAATATCGCAACGGGTTTCACTGGGTGCCGGCAAAGCGGCGGTTTAGCATGTCTGCACAGCAACTCAGGCCGGAGCGACGGTTCGGCCAGGTTTTTCGGTTCGCGCAGAGCCGTTTGCGGGTGCTTAGGCGCCCGCCTTTTCATTACTACGGCATCGGCCTGCGGTCATTGAAGTTCAGAAAGCCGCGCACAATGCGGTAGATGTACCAGATCCACAGCGCAAACAGCACCAGGTAGCCGACCAGGATCAGGCACAGCGCGGCGCCCACCACCGTACCCAGCAGCCACAGCCAGAAGGTCTTGATCTGCCACTCGAAATGGCTTTCGTAGAAAGTGCCGCGCACGTCGTCGCGCTTCACGTAGTTAATGATGACGCCCACCAGGCCGGTGACACCGACAAACAGGCTGACCGCCTGCAGGATGTACACCGCCAGGGTCAGATTATTCAGCTTGCGTTCGCCTTCGTCGTGCAGCTCCAGCTCCATACTCTATCTCCAGTGGGGGTTAGCAATCCAGCAATATCTCGCAACGGGCGGCCAAACCCGCGCGTGCCTGCCTGCTGGACGCGATGGCCGCGGATGCGCCGCCACCGCCGGCCGCCGCCATCCACTGCGCGCTCCAACCTTGCAGGCAAGCGATGCCGCGACCGGCCGGCAACAATACCGGCAAGGCCGGCCGCGGCTCCAGTCCGACCGCCGTCGCCCACTCCGCCGCCCGACGGTTGGCGCAGTCCAGCAGAGCCAGTTCGTCCAACCCCAGCGCCACCTGCCGCCACTGCAGCAGCAGGATGCGCGCCGCCAGCCAGTCGGCCGGTTCGGCGATGCGCGGCGGCGTGGCCTGTTGCGGCAGACCGCGCCGCAACGCCAGCAGCAACGCCAGCTGGCGGATTTCCGGCAACATGGACTCCAGCAGGCAGACGCCGCCGTCGCAGGCGGCCAGCCAGGACGACAACTGCCCGGCCGGCAGTCCGGGACGATAGGCCAGCCACTCGCCGTCAGTCACCAGAGCGACCGGGCACAGCGTCTGGCCCGCGGCTACGGCGATTTGGCTGCGGGCGAGGGAAAGGGCGTCGCGGACTTCGTTCATGGCTTGTGTCTCCGGATCTGAAACGGTGCGATCGGACCGGAGATCATTCGCTCTTTGTCGGGTCAAAAAAACAAATGCCACCGGTAACCGGCGGCATTTGTCGGGAATGTGCTCGCTGACCTCTTTGTCGTCTGGCCGAGCCTATCCCTGGCGCCGCCAGGATGGGCGGTACCAATAGGAATAGCTGTGGAACAAGACGGCAATTCGATCAGTCATGTGCAGCATGCTGCCAACGATAGCAGCTGCCGTCAAGCCATAATTCCCGCTGCCTTGATCGGCAACAGCCTGATCGGACAAGAAAAAACCGGGCCATCCGCGAAAACGGCCCGATTTTTCGGCCCTGGCGGGCGGCTTACATATTGGGGTAGTTGGGGCCGCCGCCGCCCTCCGGCGTCACCCAGTTGATGTTCTGGGTGGGGTCCTTGATGTCGCAGGTCTTGCAGTGCACGCAGTTCTGCGCATTGATCTGCAAGCGCGGCTGACCTTCGTCCTGGCCGACGATCTCGTACACTCCGGCCGGGCAATAGCGCTGCTCAGGCGCGTCGTACAGCGCCAGGTTGACGGAGACCGGCACCGAAGCGTCCTTCAGCTTCAGGTGCGCCGGCTGGTCTTCGCTGTGGTTGGCGTTGGAAATGAACACCGACGACAGGCGGTCGAAGGTCAGCACGCCGTCCGGCTTGGGATACTGGATAGGACTGAACTCGTAGGCCTGCCTCAGCGTTTCGTTGTCGGCGTGCTTGTGGCGCAGCGTCCACGGCGCGCGGCCGCGGAACAGGAAGGTGTCCAGCGCCGAATAGATGATCGCCGGCCACAGCCCCCAGCGGAACGACGGCCGGATGTTGCGCACCTTGTACAGTTCGTCGCGCACCCAGCTCTGCCGGAACTTCGCCGAATAAGCCTTGGCTTCGCCGCCCTCGGCCTGGGCCTCGTCGCCCAGCAGCTCGAACACCGCCTCCGCCGCCAGCATCGCCGACTTCATCGCGGTGTGGGTGCCCTTGATCTTGGGCACGTTGAGGAAGCCGGCGGTGTCGCCCACCAGCACGCCGCCCGGGAAGGTGAGCTTGGGCAGGCTCTGGATCCCGCCCTCGCTCAGCGCGCGCGCGCCGTAGGAAATGCGGCGCCCCCCCTCGAACACCTTCTTGATCGCCGGGTGGGTCTTGAAGCGCTGGAACTCCTCGAACGGCGACAGATAGGGGTTCTGGTAGTCCAGTCCCACCACGAAGCCCACCGCCACCAGATTGTCTTCCAAATGGTAAAGGAAGGAGCCGCCGTAAGTAGCGGTGTCCAGCGGCCAGCCGACGGTGTGGGTGATGTGGCCGGGCTGATGGTTTTCCGGCTTCACTTCCCACAATTCCTTGATGCCGAGGCCGAAGGTTTGCGGATCGGCGCCGTCGCGCAGCTTGAAGCGCTCGAACAGCGTCTTGGTCAGCGAGCCCCTACAGCCTTCGGCGAAAATGGTCTGCTTCGCCCATAGCTCCATGCCCGGCTCGCCTTCCAGCTCGCCGTTCCTGCCGGTGCCGACCGCGCCGGTGGCCACGCCCTTGACCGAGCCGTCGGCGTGGTACAGCACCTCGGCAGCGGCGAATCCCGGATAAATCTCCACGCCTAGGCTCTCGGCCTGCGCGCCCAGCCAGCGGCAGAAATTGCCCAGACTGACGATGTAGTTGCCGTGGTTGTTCATCTGCGGTGGCGTCGGCAGCTGGATGGACTCGGTCTCGGTCAGGTACAGGAAGCGGTCGGCGCCGGCCGGGGTGTTCAGCGGCGCGTCCCGTTCCTTCCAGTCGGGCAGCAGCTCGGCGAGCGCGCCGGTTTCAATCACCGCGCCCGACAGGATGTGGGCGCCGATTTCCGAGCCCTTCTCCAATAGACAGACGCTGATGTCGCGGCCCTTTTCCGCCGCCAGCTGTTTCAGACGGATCGCCGCCGACAAGCCGGAAGGCCCGCCGCCGACGATCACCACATCGTATTCCATGTATTCGCGTTGCACCGTTTCTCCTTTGCGCCCGCCGGGACTTATTGATTTGATTGACATCATGCTATGAAGCGCTGACGCCGTCAAAATCAAACAAGCGTTTAAACGGTACCACTGTTGCGCAATGCGACAATGTCCGACTCGCCATAACCCAGCGTGCGCAAAATCTGCTCAGTATGTTCTCCCAGAGCGGGAGGGGCTAGATTGTACTCGACTGGCGTGCCGGAAAGTTTGATCGGACACCCCACCAGCGGCACTTCCTGTCCGACATTATCCTCCAACGCCAGCTGCATGCCGCGCGCCTGGGCCTGCGGATCGGCGAAAGCCTCGTCCACATTGTTGATCGGCCCGCATGGCACGCCGGCCTTGTCCAGCGCGTCCAGCCAGCTGTCGCGGCTCTGGCGGCGGAAGGATTGCGCCAGCAGGGGCACCAGCTGCGCGCGGTGGGCGACCCGCTGCGGATTGGTGGCGTAGCGGCTGTCGCGCGCCCATTGCGGCTGGCCGATCAACCGGCACACTTCGGCGAACTGCTTGTCGTTGCCGCAGGCCAGGATGAAGTAGCCGTCGGTTGCGGCGAACACTTGGTAGGGTACGATATTGGCGTGGGCATTGCCCAGCCGCGGCGGCACCGTCTGGCCAACCAGCCAGTTGGAGCCAACATTGGCCAGCATCGCCAGCGAGCAATCGAACAGGGCCATGTCGATATGCTGGCCAGCGCCGCTCTTCTCCCGCGCCAGCAGCGCCGCCTGGATGGCGTTGGCGGCGTAGAGGCCGGTGAACAGGTCGGACACCGCCACCCCCACCTTGTGCGGTTCGCCGTCGGCCGGGCCGGTGATGCTCATCAAGCCGGACATGCCCTGCACGATGTAGTCGTAGCCGGCCAAATTGGCGTAGGGGCCGTCCTGGCCGAAGCCGGTGATCGAGCAATACACCAGCCGCGGATTGAGCTTGGCCAGCGTTGCGTAGTCCAAGCCGTGCTTCTTCAGGCCGCCTACCTTGTAGTTCTCCAGCAGCACGTCGGCCTCGGCCGCCAATTTGCGGATGATCTCCTGGCCGGCGCTCTGGCTGATGTCCACCGTCAGCGAACGCTTGCCGCGGTTGGTGCACAGGAAATAGGCGGCCTTGCCGTCCGGCAGGCTGGGCGGCGCCCACTGCCGGGTGTCGTCGCCGCAGCCGGGACGCTCCACCTTGACCACATCGGCGCCCAGATCGGCCAGCAGCTGGCTGGCCCACGGCCCGGCCAGCACCCGGCTCAGATCCACCACCTTGATACCCGCTAATGCTCCGGACATCGCGTTCTCCTTTTCTGGCCAGCGAAATTCAATGATTCGGCTTCGCGCCCGCCAGGGCGCCTCCCGCCGCTGCCCGCCGCAAAAAAAAGTGGCCCGGCAAGCCGGGCCCCCAAAGGACAGACAGGAATCAACGGCGCGGCCGGCCCTCCGGCCACGCCGGCTTATCAGGCAAACGCCTGAATACCGGTCTGGGCTCGGCCCAGAATCAGGGCATGCACATCGTGCGTGCCCTCGTAAGTGTTGACCGCCTCCAGATTCATCACGTGGCGGATCACATGGAATTCGTCGCAGATGCCGTTGCCGCCGTGCATGTCGCGCGCCAGGCGGGCGATATCCAGCGCCTTGCCGCAATTGTTGCGCTTGATCAGCGAGATCATTTCCGGCGCCGCCTTGCCCTCGTCCAGCAGCCGGCCCACCCGCAGCGCGGCCTGCAGGCCGAGCGCGATGTCGGTTTGCATATTGGCCAGCTTCAGTTGGATCAGCTGATTGGCGGCCAGCGGACGGCCGAACTGCTCGCGCTCCAGCGTGTACTGGCGGGCGGCGTGCCAGCAAAACTCGGCGGCGCCCAGCGCGCCCCAGGCGATGCCGTAGCGCGCCTTGTTCAGGCAGCCGAACGGTCCCTTCAGGCCCTTGACGCCCGGCAGCAGCTGCTCCTCCGGCACCAGCACGTCGTCCATCACGATCTCGCCGGTGATGGAGGCGCGCAAGGAAAACTTGCCATGGATGGCCGGCGCCGACAGGCCGCTCATGCCCTTCTCCAGGATGAAACCGCGGATCTCGTCGTCATCATCCTTGGCCCACACCACGAATACATCGGCGGCCGGGCTGTTGGTGATCCACATCTTGCTGCCAGACAGCAGATAGCCGCCGTCCACCCTGCGGGCGCGGGTTTTCATGCTGGCCGGATCGGAGCCGGAGTCGGGCTCGGTCAGGCCGAAACAGCCCAACCATTCGCCGCTGGCGAGCTTGGGCAGGTATTTGTCCTTTTGCGCGTCGGAACCGTAGGCCCAGATCGGGTGCATCACCAGACTGGACTGCACGCTCATCGCCGAGCGGTAGCCTGAGTCCACCCGCTCCACTTCGCGCGCCACCAGGCCGTAGGCCACATGGCTCAGGCCGGCGCAGCCATAGCCTTCTATCGTGCAGCCGAGGAAACCCAGCTCGCCCATCTCGTTGATGATCTCGCGGTCGAAACGCTCCTCGCGATTGGCCATCAGCACCCGCGGCAACAAACGCTGCTGGCAGTAGTCTTGCGCGCTCTGCTGAGCCAGCCGCTCCTCGTCGGTCAACTGATCCAGCAGCAACAGGGGATCTTCCCAGACGAAGGGGGCGCGCTGCGAGGGTGCTGCCATATGCTTTCTCCCGATTAATTCCGCATTGCGGAATTGAATTTCACCATGCAAAATAGACTAAACACTCTGCCCCGGGCTTGTAAAGCGATTTACCCGTCATGTGGCAAAACCGTTGTCGTGATGAGGAACAAGATGCAACAGGAAGAAGACCGGCAATTCGTCACCGCGCTGGCGCGCGGCCTGGAAATGCTGGCGGCGTTCCGCCCCGGCGAGGGCGCGCTGTCCAACCAGGAACTGGCACGCCGCACCGGCCTGCCCAAGTCCACGGTGTCGCGGCTGAGCCATACGTTGACGCGACTGGGCTATCTGCAACAGGAGGGCGATGGCGGCCCATACCGGCTGGGCCTGGCCCTGCTGTCACTGGGGTCGGCGGCGCTGGCCGGCTACGATCTGCGCGCGGCGGCGGCGCCCTTGATGCGGGAATTCGCGCTGGCCAACAATGTGTCGGTCAGCCTGGCGCTGTGCGATGGCAGCGACATGGTGTATCTGGAAACCTGCCGCAGCCGGTCCCGGGTGTCAGTGCAGCTGTCCACCGGATCGCGGGTGCCGCTAGCCACCACCGCGATAGGCCGCGCCTACTTCGCCGGCCTGCCTTGCGCCGAACAACAGGCCTTGCTGCCGCGGCTGGCCGGACGTTACGGCGTGGAATGGCCACAGCTGGAACATCGACTGGAGCAGGCCTGCGCCGATTACCGCTGTCACGGCTACTCGGCGTCTTTCGGCGAGTATGAGGCGGATGTGATGGCGGTGGGCACGCACCTGCCGGCGCTGCTGCCGGGCCAGCCGGCGATGGCGCTCAACGCCAGCGGGCCGGCCTTCGCCTTCGACGCCGCCGCCATGCGCGCACAGGTAGCGCCGGCGCTGCTGGCGCTGCGCCAACGTATCGTGCCGATACCAGCCTGAGCCGATGAAAAACTGCGGCCCGCATTGGCGGGCCGTGGAGTTCAGGCGGACTGGATGTAATGCACCAGGTGGTTGATCACCTGCGCCTGCTCGTCTATCGTCGCCCGCACCAGATCGCCGATCGACAGCATGCCCAGCACCGTCTGCCCCTCCATCACCGGCAGATGGCGGATGCGCTTTTCAGTCATCAGGCCCATGCAGTCCTCCAGCGTCTCCTGCGGCGTCACGTACACCACCCGGCTGGTCATGATGTCGCGCACCTTGGTGCCGGCCGAGGTGCGGCCCTGCAACACGATGCGGCGGGCGTAGTCGCGTTCGGAAAAAATGCCGACGATATCGCCCGACTCCATCACCAGCACCGCGCCGATATCGTTTTCCGCCATCACCTGCAGCGCCTGGAACACGGTATTGTCTGGACTGACGTACACCAGCGCCCGCACCGGCTTGCCGTCCAGCAGTTGTCTTACGGTTTGCATATTATCTCCCCTTATCGCCTGTGGTACCGCCGCGCGCCGGCCTGCCATCCTGCCGCGCGCAACGGTATGCCATAACTATAGATCACCGCCATGACCGGCTCCACAGGGGAAAGGTCAGGCGCGGATCATGGTACCTACGCCGGCGGCGGTGAGGATTTCCAGCAGCAGCGCGTGCTTGACGCGGCCGTCGATGATGTGGACCGCGCTCACGCCGTTCTTGGCCGCGTCCAGCGCGGAGCTGATCTTGGGCAGCATGCCGCCGGAGATGGTGCCGTCGGCAAACAGCTCGTCGATGCGCTGCGCGGTGAGTCCAGTCAACAACTGGCCCTTCTTGTCCAGCACTCCCGGGGTGTTGGTCATCAGCACCAGCTTTTCCGCCTTCAGCGTTTCCGCCAGCTTGCCGGCCACCAGATCGGCGTTGATGTTGTAGGCCTCGCCGTCGGCGCCCACGCCTATCGGCGCCACCACTGGGATGAAGTCCTGGCTGTCCAGCAAAGACACCAGCGCCGGATCGATCTGCTCGATCTCGCCCACCTGGCCGATATCGATTTCCTCCTCGTTGTCGGACTTGAGGAACAGCTTGCGCGCGCGGATGAAGTGGCCATCCTTGCCGGTGAGGCCGACCGCCTTGCCGCCGTGCTTGTTGATCAGCGACACGATTTCCTTGTTGACCAGGCCGCCCAGCACCATTTCCACCACGTCCATGGTTTCCTGGTCGGTGACGCGCATGCCCTGGATGAACTCGCCCTGCTTGCCGACGCGCGCCAGCAGGTCGTTGATCTGCGGGCCGCCGCCGTGCACCACCACCGGGTTCATGCCCACCAGCTTGAGCAGCACCACGTCCTTGGCGAAGCCCTCTTTCAGCGCGTCGTCGGTCATGGCGTTGCCGCCGTACTTGATCACGATGGTCTTGCCGGCGAACTGGCGGATGTAAGGCAGCGCCTCGGCCAGGATGTTCGCCTTATCGGCTGCGTCGATTGCCACTTTCTCTCTCCTTGTAGCGGGGCTCGTTTCCCCAGCGTTTAACGGCTGGGCGGCGATTCGGATTACGGTGTTGCATTTTAATCACCCAGCTTGCTGAACAGTAATTTATTAATTGCCGACACCTGTCCAAAAGACATACAGTGCCGACATTACTGAACCAATATTCAGAAAGAGCTTGATGACGGAAACCGGCACCAGCCGTTGGCAGCGCAAGAAAGACGCCCGCCCCGGCGAAATCCTCGACGCGGCACTGACCTTGTTCGTCGACAAAGGCTACCGCGCCACCAAGATGGAAGACATCGCCCAAGCGGCCGGCGTCACCAAGGGCACCCCCTATCTGTACTTCCACAGCAAGGAAGAAATCTTCAAGGCGGTGGTGCGCGCCACCATCGTCGCGCGCTTCCAGGAAATGCGGCAACAGCTGGAGCTACTGCCGGGTAGCTCCAGCCAGCTGCTGGCGCTGGCGCTGGACGACTGGTGGCTGCATATCGGCTCCACCCGCTCCGCCGGCCTGTGCAAGCTGATGGTGGCCGAAGCCGCCAATTTCCCCGAGCTGGCGCAGTTCTACTACGAGGAGGTGATCCGGCCGGCGCGCCAGCTGATCGGCCTCATCGTGCAGCGCGGCGTCGCCAGCGGCGAATACCGTCCGGTCAACATCGAGCATGCCGCCGACACGCTGATCGCGCCGATGCTGACCACCATGATCCTCGGCCACTCCTTCGCCCAGGTGTCCGGCTGCTGCGACACGCTGGCCGCCGACCCGCTGGCTTTTCTCAAATCGTCGCTGCAGCTGATTCTGCAAGGACTGCATCAGTCCGCCGCAATGGAACCGCAATCATGAAGCATCCCGCCGCCCGCCTCTGGCTGGCCCTACTGGGGACACTGGCCCTCAGCGCCTGCCAGGACAAGCCCGCCCCGCAGCAAGACATCCGCCCGGTGCGCTACGTTATCGCCGGCGGCAGCGCCGCGCCAAGCGGCGACAGCTACGCCGGCGAAATCCGCCCCCGCCACGAAACCCAGCTGGCCTTCCGCGTGGCCGGCAAGGTGGTGGCCAAGCTGGTCAACAGCGGCGAGCACGTCAAGAAGGGCCAGCCGCTGGCCCGGCTGGATCCCGGCGACTACCAGCTCGATCTGGCGGCCAAGCAGGCGCAACTGGCGGCGGCCGAATCCGATCTCGCCCAGCAGCAGCTCAATCTGAAGCGCTACCGCGAGCTGTTGGCCAAGGCCTTCATCAGCCAGGCCCAGGTGGACGCGCAGCAGAACGGTGTCGCCGCCGCCCGCGCCAAGGTGGACCAGGCGCGCGCCGGCCTGGCCTCCAGCCGCAACCAGACCGACTACACCACGCTCGCCGCCGACGCCGACGGCGTGGTCAGCCAGATGCAGGCCGAGCCCGGCATGGTGGTGGCGGCCGGCCAGCCGGTGGCCAAGTTGTCGCAGGACGGCGCGCGCGAAGTGGCGATCCAGGTGCCGGAAAACGCGCTGGAGCAGGTGCGCCGCGCCGGCGGCTTCCAGATCAGCCTGTGGAAGGGCGGCGCGCCGCTGCCAGGCGCACTGCGCGAGCTGGCAGCGGACGCCGACCCCGCCACCCGCACTTACCCGGCCCGCATCGCGCTGTCCGGCGACAGCCACGCGCTTCAGCTGGGCATGACCGCCAATGTGCGCATCCCCGGCCACGCGGTCGGCCAGGCGTTGAGCCTGCCCTTGACCGCGGTGCTGGATCTGCAAGGCAAGCACTACGTCTGGCTGATCGATCCACGAAGCCTGCGCGTCAGCCGCAAGCCGGTCAGCGTCGGCACCGTCGACAACGACAGCATCGCCATCGCCGACGGCGTGCGTCCCGGCGACAAGGTAGTGACCGCCGGCGTGCACCTGCTGCGCGAGCAGCAGCGCGTCAAGCTGCTGGCCCAGTAAGGAAGGCATGATGAAGAAACTCAATCTTTCCGAATGGGCGTTGCAGCACCAGGCACTGGTGCGCTACCTGATGGTGGTGCTGATGCTGGCCGGCGCCTGGGCCTACACCCAGCTGGGACAGAAGGAAGACCCGGAATTCACCTTCAAGGCGATGCTGGTGCAAGCCCAATGGCCGGGCGCCACCACCGAGCAGATGGAACAGCAGGTCACCGACAAGCTGGAGGAAAAACTGCAGGAGATGGGCGAGATAGACTACGTGCAAAGCTACACCAAGCCAGGCGAAAGCCTGCTGGTGCTATCGCTGCGCGAAGACGTGCCGCCCAAAAACGTGCCGCAGCTGTGGTACCAGGTGCGCAAGAAGCTGGGCGACATCGCCTACACCCTGCCCGCCGGGACCCAGGGACCGTTCTTCAACGACGAGTTCGGCGACACCTTCGGCAACATCTACGCCTTCAGCGGCGACGGCTTCAGCTACGAGGATCTGCGGCGCTACGTCGAGGCCGCCAAGCAGGAGCTGCTGCGGGTGCCCGACGTGGCCAAGGTGCAGGTGCTGGGCAAGCAGGAACAGCGCATCTATGTCGACCTCGCCAGCGCCAAGCTGGCCAGCCTGGGCCTGGATACCCGCGCCATCTGGCAGGCGCTGCAGCAGCAGAACGCGATGACGCCGGCCGGCACCTTTGAAACCGCGTCCGACCGCATCTGGGTGCGCCCCAGCGGCAAATACGATTCGGTGGCGGCGGTGGCCGCCACGCCGGTCAGCGTGGCCGGCAAATCTTTCCGGCTGGGCGACATCGCCAGCGTCAAGCGCGGCTATATCGATCCGCCCGCCACCAGCGTGCGCTTCAACGGCAAGCCGGTGCTGGCGCTGGCCATCAGCATGAAAAGCGGCGGCGACGTGCTGAAACTGGGCAACAACCTGGACCTCGCCGTCGGCAACATCAAGAGCAAGCTGCCGCTGGGGGTGGAGATCCACGCGGTGTCCGACCAACCCAAGGTGGTAAAAGACGCGGTCGGCGAATTCATGCGCTCGCTGCTGGAGGCGGTGGTGATCGTGCTGGCGGTCAGCTTCTTCAGCCTGGGCCTGCGCACCGGGGTGGTGGTGGCGCTGTCCATTCCGCTGGTGCTGGCGATGACCTTCCTGGCGATGTACTTCTTCAACATCGACCTGCAGCGCATCTCGCTGGGGTCGTTGATCATCGCGCTGGGCCTCTTGGTGGACGATGCCATCATCGCGGTGGAAATGATGTCGCTGAAGCTGGAGCAAGGCTGGAACAAGTTCCAGGCCGCCACCTACGCCTACACCAGCACCGCTTTTCCAATGCTGACCGGCACCCTGATCACCGCTGCCACCTTCCTGCCGGTGGGGCTGGCCAAATCGATGGCCGGCGAATATGTGTTCAGCCTGTTCGCGGTGGTCGGCATCGCGCTGGTGCTGTCATGGATAGTGGCGGTGGTGTTCACCCCCTATCTGGGCTACAAGCTGTTGCCCAGCCATGCCCATCATGAAGCGCACGATGTCTACCAGAAACCGTTCTATCAACGCTTCCGCGCGCTGCTGACATGGTGTCTGGACCACCGCAAGACGGTGATTGCCGCCACGCTGGCCGCCTTCGCGCTATCGCTGATCGCCTTCCGCCTGCTGGTGGCGCAGCAGTTCTTCCCCTCGTCCAACCGGCCGGAGCTGATGGTGGACATGTGGCTGCCGCGCGGCGCCAGCTACCAGGCCACGCTGCAGCAAGTGGAAAAGATGGAACAACTGGCGCGCGCCGACAGCAATGTCCTCAGCGTCACCAGCTATGTTGGCAGCGGCAGTCCGCGCTTCTACCTGCCGCTGGACCAGCAGCAGCAGCACACCAACTACGCGCAGTTGATGGTGATGACGCGCGACGAGCATGTGCGCGAAACCGTCAAGGCCAGGCTGGAGAAGATTTTCGACAATGACTTCCCGCTGGTTCGCGGCCGCGTCATCCGGCTGGAAAACGGCCCGCCGGTGGGCTATCCGGTGCAGTTCCGCGTGATGGGGCCAGACCACGATGAAGTGCGCAAAATCGCCGAACAGGTGGAGAAACTGCTGCGCAGCCATCCGTCCACGCTACACGTCAATCAGAACTGGGGCGAACAGGCCAAAGCGCTGCGGATAGACATCGACCAGGACAAGGCCGCCGCGCTGGGTCTGTCGTCGCAACAATTGTCGCAACAGCTGCAGATGCTGATCTCCGGCAGCGCGGTCAGCCAGTACCGCGAAGGCAACCAGAGCATAGCCATCGTCGCCCGTCTCAATCCGGAAGAGCGCAACAACGTCGCCGGTCTAGGCAATCTGATGCTGCAAACCGCCAGCGGCCGCTTCGTGCCGGTTTCACAGATCGGCCATATCGACTACCAGCCGGAAGAAGGCATCATCTGGCGCCGAAACCGTCTGCCGGCCATCACCGTTAGCGCCGACGTGACCGATGGCGTGCAGGGCGCGGACGTCTCCACCCAGCTGTCGCCGAAAATGGCCGCGCTGGAGAAAACGCTGCCATTGGGCTACCACATCGAGGCCGGCGGCACGCTGGAATCCAGCGGTAAATCGCAAAAGGCCATCGCCGCGGTGGCGCCGTTGATGATTGTTGCAGTTCTGACACTCCTGATGCTGCAGTTGCAGAGCTTCCAGCGCACGCTGATGGTGGTGCTCACCGCGCCGCTGGGCATGATAGGCGTAACCCTTACGCTGATTGCCTTCCAAGCGCCTTTCGGCTTCGTGGCGATGCTGGGGGTGATCGCGCTGTCCGGCATGATCATGCGCAATTCAGTGATCCTGGTGGACCAGATCGAGCACGACATCGCCGAGGGCATAGACCACTTCGAGGCCATCATCGGTTCCACTGTGCGGCGCTTTCGGCCCATAATGCTGACAGCATTGGCCGCCATTCTGGCGATGATCCCGCTGACCCGCAGCACCTTTTGGGGACCGATGGCGGTGGCCATCATGGGCGGCCTGTTGGTGGCCACAGTCCTGACGCTGCTGTTCCTGCCGGCGCTGTACGCCCAATGGTTCGGCGTGAGGCGCGATGAGCAGCAAGAAGCGATTCCACAGCAAAAATAACGAGCACTAAATGAAGAACAACCGTCTCACCTTACTGGGCAGCCTGCTGATGCTGGGCTTTGCCCTCCCCAGCCAGGCTTTCGATCTGGTCGGTGCCTGGCAGGCCGCCCGCGACTACAATGCCGACTTCTCCGCCTCGCGCGCGCAACGCGACGCCGGCCAGGAAAAACTGGTGCAAGGCCGCTCGCAGCTGCTGCCGCAGGTCAGCCTGAACGGCAACTACCAATACAACAACCCGCTGCAGCCCTCCTCCATCGCCGACGCCTATGGCAATGTGGTGCGCAACTCTCCTTATGAAACCCACGGCTACACCTTGGGCCTGCAGCAGCCGCTGTTCGATACGGGAAAATACACCGGCTACCGCAAGGGCAAGATAGGCACGGAGCTGGCCGACACCACTTTCGACGCCGCCGAGCAGCAGCTGATCCTGGATATCGCCCAGGCCTATTTCGACGTGCTGCGCGCCCAGGACACGCTGGCCGCCACCCGCGCCAGCAAAAAGACTTACCTCAACCTGCTGCAGCAGGCCAAGACCGCGTTCGAGGTCGGCACCGCCACCATCACCGACACCAACGAGGCTCAGGCCGGCTACGATGGCTCGGTGGCGCAGGAAATCAACGATGCCAACAATCTGGAGCTGGCGCAGCACAATCTGCAGCGGCTGACCGGTCTGGACCCGGCCGCCATCCAGACCGTGCGCGACCAGTTGCCGCTAGACCCGCCAAAACCCGCCGGCCTGGAAGCTTGGCTGGATCTGGCGCAACGCAACAGCCTGCGCATCAAGAGCGCCGAACAGAACCTGCAGCTGGCGGAGCAGACTGTCACCGAAAAACGCGGCAACCACCTGCCCACCGTCACCCTCAACACCGGCTATACCGACAATGTGAACAACCAGTCCGGCAATTATCCGCACACCCGCGGCAGCAATATCGGCGTCACAGTCAGCGTGCCGCTGTTCTCCGGCGGCGGCATCAGCTCCCAGGTACGCGAGGCGGTGGCACTGCGCGACGCCGCGCGCGACCAGCTGGAAGCCACCCGCCGCCAGGTGAAGGAGGATGTGCGCAAGGCCTTTCTGGGCGTCACCAACGGCGCCGCGCTGGTGCGCGCCCAGCAGCAGTTGCTGCTGTCGGCCAAGAGCAAGGTGGACTCCACCCGGCTGGGCAAGGAAGTGGGCATCCGCACCAGCATAGACCTGCTGCAGGCGGAACAGGCCTACTACACCGCCGTCACCACCCTGGCCAACGCCAAGTACAGCTATCTCACCGCCAAGCTGGCGCTGGCGCAATCCGCCGGCCAGCTGGAGCCGCAAGTGCTGAGCGAAGTCAACCAGGTGATCGTCCGCTAAATCCCGCCTTTGCCGCGCCGCATGGCCGCCAAACCGTGCGGCGCGCCCCTGCCCCCGCTGTCTCGCTGTGCCCCTGCCGCCACAAGTGTTTAACTTTTCATTGCACATGTAGCTTTTTGCTAAACACGATCATAGAATGATCTGCTAACGCGCCGGCATGCCGCCAGCGCCGATATCGACAACGCCAGAGCATCGCCAAGCGATCGCCACGCGGCCCCGAGGAGATCTCCATGAGCCAGCAGCAACTGATGCAACGCAAGGCCGACGCCACCCCGCGCGGCGTGGGAGTGATGTGCGGTTTCTTTGCCGAACGGGCGAAGAATGCGGAGGTATGGGATACCGAAGGCCGCCGCTACATCGACTTCGCCGGCGGCATCGGCGTGCTCAACACCGGCCACCTGCACCCCAAGGTGGAAGCGGCGGTGGCGGAGCAGCTGTCGCGCTTCAGCCATACCTGCTACCAGGTGGTGCCCTACGAGTCCTACATCAGCCTGGCGGAAAAGCTGAACGCGCTGACTCCCGGCAGCCACGCCAAGAAGACCGCGCTGTTCACCACCGGCGCAGAAGCCGTTGAAAACGCGGTCAAAGTGGCGCGCGCCTTCACCGGCCGCCCCGGCATCATCGCCTTCGGCGGCGCCTTCCACGGCCGCACCCTGATGGGGATGGCGCTCACCGGCAAGGTGGCGCCCTACAAGCTGAACTTCGGCCCCTTCCCCGGCGATGTCTACCACGCGCCCTATCCCAACGCGCTGCACGGGGTCTCGATAGCGGAATCGCTCACCGGCCTCGAAAGACTGTTCAAATACGACATCGACCCGGCTCGCGTCGCCGCCATCATCTACGAGCCGGTGCAGGGAGAAGGCGGCTTCTACGCCGCCCCGGCGGAATGGGTCAAGGCGCTGCGCGCGTTGTGCGACCGCCATGGCATCCTGCTGATCGCCGACGAGGTTCAATCTGGCTTCGCCCGCACCGGCAAACTGCTGGCCAGCGAGCATTTCGACGCGGTGCCGGACCTGATCACCATGGCCAAATCGCTGGCCGGCGGTTTCCCGCTGTCCGCGCTCACCGGCCGCGCCGAAGTGATGGACGCGCCGGCGCCCGGCGGCCTGGGCGGCACCTACGCCGGCAACCCGCTGGCGGTGGCCGCCGCCCACGCGGTGCTGGACGTGATCGAAAGCGAGAAGCTGACCGAGCGCGCCCAGCGCCTGGGCGATGCGCTGAAGGAAAAACTGAACAGTCTGAAGAGCGCCGTGCCGCAGATCGCCGAAGTACGCGGCCTGGGCGCGATGATCGCCGTGGAATTCAATCAGCCCGGCAGCCCTACCCCGGATGCGGACTTCGCCAAGAAAGTGCAGCAACACGCGCTGGCCAACGGCCTGATTCTGCTGACCTGCGGCATCTACGCCAATGTGGTGCGCTTCCTGTTCCCGCTGACCATCGAGGATGAAGTCTTCGCCGAGGCGCTGGGCACACTGGAAGCCGCGCTGAAGGCCTGACCACATCCGATCAGCGATGCAGCCCTCCTCCAAAATGCGGGAGGGCCAGCGGGCCGCACCGCCCCTATCCGCACAAGGACACCACTATGTTGAAGCTGCAAGACCCAACCCTGCTGCGCCAGCAATGTTATCTGGACGGCCAATGGCTGGAGGCCGACAGCGGCCTGCATATCGCCGTGCACAACCCGGCCACCGGCGAACCAATCGCCAAGGTGCCCAAAATGGGCGCGGCCGAAACCGAACGCGCGGTGGCCGCCGCCGCCCGCGCCTTCCCGGCCTGGAAGGCCAAGAGCGCCAAGGAGCGCGCCGCCATCCTGCGCCGCTGGTTCGACCTGATCATGGCGCACCAGCAAGACCTGGCCATTATCCTGACCTCCGAACAGGGCAAGCCGCTGGCCGAAGCCAAAGGCGAGATCGCCTACGGCGCCAGCTATATCGAGTGGTACGCCGAGGAGGCCAAGCGCATCTACGGCGACATCGTGCCGGGGCCTGCCCTTGACCGCCGCGTGCTGGTGACCAAGGAGCCGATCGGCGTCACCGCCGCCATCACGCCGTGGAACTTCCCCAGCGCGATGATCACCCGGAAAGTCGCCCCGGCGCTGGCCGCAGGCTGCACCATGGTGGTCCGTCCGGCCAGCCAGACGCCGCTGTCGGCGCTGGCGCTGGCCGATCTGGCCGAGCGCGCCGGCATCCCGGCCGGCGTACTCTCCGTCATCACCGGCGGCTCCGGCGAAATCGGCGCGGTGCTGACCGGCAGCGATACGGTGAAGAAGTTCTCCTTCACCGGCTCCACCGAAGTGGGCCGCAAGCTGATCGCCCAGTGCGCCGGCACGGTGAAGAAAGTGTCGATGGAGCTAGGCGGCAACGCGCCCTTCATCGTGTTCGATGACGCCGACCTGGACGCGGCGGTGGAAGGCGCGCTGATCTCCAAATACCGCAACGCAGGCCAGACCTGCGTCTGCGCCAACCGCATCTATGTGCAGGACGGCGTCTACGACGCCTTCGCCGCCAAATTCGCCGCCGCCGTCGCCACGCTGAAAGTAGGCAACGGCCTGGAGGCCGGCGTCACCCAGGGGCCGCTGATAGACCACAACGCCGTGGCCAAGGTGGAAGAGCACATCGCCGACGCGCTCGCCAAGGGCGGCACGCTGATCGCCGGCGGCAAGCGCCACGCGCTGGGCCACACTTTCTTCGAGCCGACGCTGATCGGCAACATCACCAGCAATATGAAAGTCGCCCGCGAGGAGACCTTCGGCCCACTGGCGCCGTTGTTTCGCTTCCAAACCGAGGAAGAAGCCATCCGCCTGGCCAACGACACCGAATTTGGCTTGGCCAGCTACTTCTACGCGCGCGACGTCGGCCGCATCTTCCGCGTCGCCGAAGGCCTGGAATACGGCATGGTAGCGGTCAACAGCGGCCTGCTGTCCAACGAGGCTGCGCCGTTCGGCGGCGTCAAACAGTCGGGCCTGGGCCGCGAGGGATCCAAGTACGGCATAGAGGACTACCTGGAAATCAAGTACGTGCTGCTGGGCGGGCTGGATCGCTGAACGCGCTACCGCCGAACGCAAAAACCCCATGGAATCAGTCCATGGGGTTTCAACAAACTCATCCGGCGCGCCAAACGCAAAAACCCCAGCTCATTGAGCTGGGGTTCCGCTATCGGGCGTCTGGCGGTGTCCTACTTTCACATGGCGAATGCCACACTATCATCGGCGCTAAGGCGTTTCACGGTCCTGTTCGGGATGGGAAGGCGTGGGACCACCTCGCTATGGCCACCAGACATAAACTGGTACAAACTCAAGAAGCCTGAACTCGTCTCTCAACGCGTTCTGAATATTTTTTCGGGTACTCAATTGTGTCGCACTCACACTCCATCTTCGTCACTCAGTTTCCCAAGCCACTCAAATGATAGGATCAAGCCTCACGAGCAATTAGTATCGGTTAGCTTCACGCCTCACAGCGCTTCCACACCCGACCTATCAACGTCCTGGTCTCGAACGACTCTTCAGGGAGGTCTAGCCTCCAGGGAAGTCTCATCTTCAGGCGAGTTTCCCGCTTAGATGCTTTCAGCGGTTATCTCTTCCGAACTTAGCTACCCGGCGATGCCACTGGCGTGACAACCGGTACACCAGAGGTTCGTCCACTCCGGTCCTCTCGTACTAGGAGCAGCCCCCGTCAAACTTCCAACGCCCACTGCAGATAGGGACCAAACTGTCTCACGACGTTTTGAACCCAGCTCACGTACCACTTTAAATGGCGAACAGCCATACCCTTGGGACCGGCTACAGCCCCAGGATGTGATGAGCCGACATCGAGGTGCCAAACACCGCCGTCGATGTGAACTCTTGGGCGGTATCAGCCTGTTATCCCCGGAGTACCTTTTATCCGTTGAGCGATGGCCCTTCCATACAGAACCACCGGATCACTATGTCCTGCTTTCGCACCTGCTCGACTTGTCGGTCTCGCAGTTAAGCTACCTTTTGCCATTGCACTATCAGCACGATTTCCGACCGTACCTAGGTAACCTTCGAACTCCTCCGTTACACTTTGGGAGGAGACCGCCCCAGTCAAACTGCCTACCATGCACTGTCCCCAATCCGGATCACGGACCAAGGTTAGAACCTCAAAGGGGTCAGGGTGGTATTTCAAGGTTGGCTCCACCTGAACTAGCGTCCAGGCTTCATAGCCTCCCACCTATCCTACACAAACCACTTCAAAGTCCAATGCAAAGCTACAGTAAAGGTTCACGGGGTCTTTCCGTCTAGCAGCGGGTAGATTGCATCTTCACAAACACTTCAACTTCGCTGAGTCTCAGGAGGAGACAGTGTGGCCATCGTTACGCCATTCGTGCGGGTCGGAACTTACCCGACAAGGAATTTCGCTACCTTAGGACCGTTATAGTTACGGCCGCCGTTTACCGGGGCTTCGATCAAGAGCTTGCACCCCATCACTTAACCTTCCGGCACCGGGCAGGCGTCACACCGTATACGTCCACTTTCGTGTTGGCACAGTGCTGTGTTTTTGTTAAACAGTCGCAGCCACCGATTCTCTGCGACCTGTCATAGCTTCAGACGCGAAGTCTTACACCACAACAGGCATACCTTCTCCCGAAGTTACGGTATCAATTTGCCGAGTTCCTTCTCCTGAGTTCTCTCAAGCGCCTTAGAATTCTCATCCTGCCCACCTGTGTCGGTTTGCGGTACGGTTCTTGTGTAGCTGAAGCTTAGTGGCTTTTCCTGGAAGCGTGGTATCAGTCACTTCAGGTCCGTAGACCCTCGTTATCACGTCTCGGTGTTAAAGAAGAGCGGATTTGCCTACTCTTCACACCTACCGGCTTGAACAGACTATTCCAACAGTCTGCTGACCTAACCTTCTCCGTCCCCACATCGCACTACACAAAAGTACGGGAATTTTAACCCGTTTCCCATCGACTACGCTTTTCAGCCTCGCCTTAGGGGCCGACTCACCCTACGCCGATGAACGTTGCGTAGGAAACCTTGGGCTTTCGGCGAGCGGGCTTTTCACCCGCTTTATCGCTACTCATGTCAGCATTCGCACTTCTGATATCTCCAGCATGCCTCTCGACACACCTTCACAGACCTACAGAACGCTCCCCTACCACGGACACATTTGACTGTGCCCATCCGCAGCTTCGGTTATCAGTTTGAGCCCCGTTACATCTTCCGCGCAGGACGACTCGACCAGTGAGCTATTACGCTTTCTTTAAATGATGGCTGCTTCTAAGCCAACATCCTGGCTGTCTATGCCTTCCCACTTCGTTTACCACTTAACTGATCATTTGGGACCTTAGCTGGCGGTCTGGGTTGTTTCCCTCTTGACAATGGACGTTAGCACCCACTGTCTGTCTCCCATGCTGGCACTTTCCGGTATTCAGAGTTTGCCATGGTTTGGTAAATCGCAATGACCCCCTAGCCATAACAGTGCTTTACCCCCGGAAGTGATACATGAGGCACTACCTAAATAGTTTTCGGGGAGAACCAGCTATCTCCGAGTTTGTTTAGCCTTTCACCCCTATCCACAGCTCATCCCCTAGTTTTGCAACACTAGTGGGTTCGGACCTCCAGTGCGTGTTACCGCACCTTCATCCTGGCCATGGATAGATCACTCGGTTTCGGGTCTACACCCAGCGACTGATTCGCCCTATTCGGACTCGGTTTCCCTACGCCTCCCCTATTCGGTTAAGCTTGCCACTGAATGTAAGTCGCTGACCCATTATACAAAAGGTACGCAGTCACGGAACAAGTCCGCTCCCACTGTTTGTATGCATCCGGTTTCAGGTTCTATTTCACTCCCCTCCCGGGGTTCTTTTCGCCTTTCCCTCACGGTACTGGTTCACTATCGGTCGATCACGAGTATTTAGCCTTGGAGGATGGTCCCCCCATCTTCAAACAGGATTTCGCGTGTCCCGCCCTACTTTTCGTATGCTTAGTACCAAGAATGCGTTTTCGTGTACGGGGCTATCACCCACTATGGCGGTCCTTTCCATGAACCTTCCACTAACGCAATCTCTATCACATACAGGCTGTTCCGCGTTCGCTCGCCACTACTTACGGAATCTCGGTTGATTTCTTTTCCTTCAGCTACTTAGATGTTTCAGTTCGCTGAGTTCGCTTCCTCGTGCCTATGTATTCAGCACGGGATGACCCCTAAGGGCCGGGTTTCCCCATTCGGATATCGTGGGATCAAAGCTCTATTGCCAGCTCCCCCACGCTTTTCGCAGGCTTACACGTCCTTCATCGCCTGTGATCGCCAAGGCATCCACCAGATGCACTTAGTCGCTTGACCCTATCATTTCAGTAACCTACGTCACTTCATGACAGAGCGTGTTTGTGCGACGACTGCACCGCCCCTTTTGATATGGCGACGCAGCCTTAGATACAATCAAATACCCAAGATGACGATTTGTCCGCGTACAGAATTAACTCTACGCTTTCATTTCGCCGTCTTATATATTCGGCTTCTTCAGTTTGTTAAAGATCGGGCGTTAAAATTACAACGCAAACAGAACCAAACTCTTCCGAGTTCGCTTGTGTTTGAGTTGTGGTGGAGGATGACGGGATCGAACCGACGACCCCCTGCTTGCAAAGCAGGTGCTCTCCCAACTGAGCTAATCCCCCAACTGGTGGGTCTGGTAGGACTCGAACCTACGACCCCTGCGTTATCAACACAGTGCTCTAACCAGCTGAGCTACAAACCCAGTAAACTTCTACGCCAGCCCCACAAGGAGCTGGCTGCCCTTAACAGAATAACCGATAGGCTGTAAGTACTTGACGATCGCCTTCTCTAGAAAGGAGGTGATCCAGCCGCAGGTTCCCCTACGGCTACCTTGTTACGACTTCACCCCAGTCATGAATCCCACCGTGGTAAGCGGCCTCCTTGCGGTTAGCCTACCCACTTCTGGTGAAACTCACTCCCATGGTGTGACGGGCGGTGTGTACAAGACCCGGGAACGTATTCACCGCAGCATGCTGATCTGCGATTACTAGCGATTCCGACTTCACGCACTCGAGTTGCAGAGTGCGATCCGGACTACGATCGGTTTTATGAGATTGGCACCACCTCGCGGCTTAGCGACCCTCTGTACCGACCATTGTATGACGTGTGAAGCCCTGCTCATAAGGGCCATGAGGACTTGACGTCATCCCCACCTTCCTCCGGTTTGTCACCGGCAGTCTCATTAGAGTGCCCAACTTAATGATGGCAACTAATGACAAGGGTTGCGCTCGTTGCGGGACTTAACCCAACATCTCACGACACGAGCTGACGACAGCCATGCAGCACCTGTGTTACGGCTCCCTTTCGGGCACCAAGCCATCTCTGGCAAGTTCCGTACATGTCAAGAGCAGGTAAGGTTTTTCGCGTTGCATCGAATTAATCCACATCATCCACCGCTTGTGCGGGTCCCCGTCAATTCCTTTGAGTTTTAACCTTGCGGCCGTACTCCCCAGGCGGTCAATTTCACGCGTTAGCTACGCTACCAAGGATTCAAACCCCCAACAGCTAATTGACATCGTTTAGGGCGTGGACTACCAGGGTATCTAATCCTGTTTGCTCCCCACGCTTTCGTGCATGAGCGTCAGTGTCATCCCAGGGGGCTGCCTTCGCCATCGGTATTCCTCCGCATCTCTACGCATTTCACTGCTACACGCGGAATTCTACCCCCCTCTGACGCACTCTAGTCTTGCAGTCTCCAATGCCGTTCCCAGGTTGAGCCCGGGGCTTTCACATCAGACTTGCAAAACCGCCTGCGCACGCTTTACGCCCAGTAATTCCGATTAACGCTTGCACCCTACGTATTACCGCGGCTGCTGGCACGTAGTTAGCCGGTGCTTATTCTTCCGGTACTGTCATCCCCGCCAGGTATTAACCAGCGGGATTTCCTCCCGAACAAAAGTCCTTTACAACCCGAAGGCCTTCTTCAGACACGCGGCATGGCTGGATCAGGCTTGCGCCCATTGTCCAAAATTCCCCACTGCTGCCTCCCGTAGGAGTCTGGGCCGTGTCTCAGTCCCAGTGTGGCGGATCATCCTCTCAGACCCGCTACTGATCGTCGCCTTGGTGAGCTCTTACCTCACCAACTAGCTAATCAGACATCGGCTGCTCGTATAACGTGAGGCCTTACGGTCCCCCACTTTCCCCCTCAGGGCGTATGCGGTATTAATCCGGCTTTCGCCGAGCTATCCCCCATTACACGGTACATTCCGATGCGTTACTCACCCGTTCGCCACTCGTCAGCGGAGCAAGCTCCCTGTTACCGTTCGACTTGCATGTGTAAAGCATGCCGCCAGCGTTCAATCTGAGCCAGGATCAAACTCTTCAGTTCAATCTCATAGCAAATTTTCTGGCACGCAAGTTCAAAGAAATAAAACAAGTATTTCTTGTCTCTTGCAGTGCAAGTTTTTGGCTTTCGCCAAGCACTTACACCTATCGGTTATTCGTTCTGTTAAAGAGCAGTGCCGGCCGCTTCGAACACCGCCGGAACCTGTTTCGTTCGGCTTGTTTCGTTCGCTGCGTCAGCTGAGGAGGCGAACTATACCGCCGCGCCCCACCCTCGTCAACACCTTTTGCCGGATGAAATGCAAAAAACCGGCACCCACCCACCCAAGTCATTGATGTGCAATGAAACTGGGCTGGAAAGAATTTTCATAGTCTGTCCGATACGGCAAGAAATTTGCCACAGTTCACTGCGACACCCCGCTGAAAACAACTCCATGGCTACGCGCCAACAGGCGATTCTGCTACGCTCCCATGCATATGGCACACGTGGTGCCTGCCGTGGACACTCTAAAATATGCTCAAGTTTGATGTTCTGATTATTGGCAGTGGTCTGGCCGGCATGACGCTGGCGCTGCATCTGGCGGAAAAGCGCAAAGTGGGGCTAATCACCAAGCGCGATCTGCTGGAGGGCAATTCCACTTATGCGCAAGGCGGCATCGCCGCGGTGCTGGATACCGAGGACTCGGTGGAAGACCATATCCGCGATACCCTGATCGCCGGCGCCGGACTGTGCAACGAAGGCACTACCCGCTTCATCGTCGAGCACTCCAAAGAAGCGATCGACTGGCTGATCAAGCTGGGCGTGCCGTTCACCCGCGATGACGAACACCAGACCGGCTATCACCTGACGCGCGAAGGCGGCCACAGCCACCGCCGCATCATCCATGCCGCCGACGCCACCGGCGCCGCCGTGACAAGCACCCTGGGACAAAAGATCAAGGCCCATCCCAACATCACCGAGCTGGAACACCATATCGCGATAGACCTGATCACCTCGGCCAAGCTGGGCCAGCCGGGCAAGCAGGCTTACGGCGTATACGCGTTGGACAAGAACAGCGACGAGGTGGTGACCATCGCCGCCCAACACACCATCCTGGCTTCCGGCGGCGCCGGCAAGGTATACCTATATACCACCAATCCGGACACCGCCACCGGCGACGGCGTCGCCATGGGCTGGCGCGCCGGCTGCAAGGTGGGGAATATGGAATTCATCCAGTTCCACCCCACTTGCCTGTACCACCCGCATTCCAAGTCCTTCCTGATTTCCGAAGCGGTGCGCGGCGAAGGCGGCATATTGAAGCTGCCGGACGGCACCCGCTTCATGTCGCAACACGATCCGCGCGCGGAACTGGCGCCGCGCGACGTGGTGGCGCGCGCAATAGACTTTGAAATGAAGAAACACGGCCTGGACTGTGTCTACCTGGACATTTCCTACAAGCCGGCGCAGTTCATCAAGGATCACTTCCCCAATATCTATGCCCACTGCCTGGAGCTGGGGATAGACATTACCCAGCAGCCGATACCGGTAGTGCCGGCGGTGCACTTCACCTGCGGCGGCATCGTCACCGACCTGGCCGGCCGCACCGACGTGGCCGGACTTTACGCGGTGGGCGAAGTGGCCAGCACCGGCCTGCACGGCGCCAACCGCCTGGCCAGCAATTCGCTGCTGGAATGCCTGGTGATAGGTAAGGCGGCGGCGGCGGACATCCTGGCGGCCGACAAGATCAAGCTGCCGGCGATTCCTGCCTGGGACGACAGCCGCGTCACCGACCCAGACGAAGAGGTGGTGATCTCGCACAACTGGGACGAACTGCGCCGCGCGATGTGGGACTATGTCGGCATAGTCCGCACCAACAAGCGGCTGCAGCGCGCGCTGCACCGGATCGACTTGCTGAAAGGCGAAATCGACGAGTACTACAGCAACTTCCATGTCAGCAACGACCTGATCGAGTTGCGCAACTTGGTGCAGACCGCTGAGCTGATCGTCCGCTCCGCGCTACTGCGCAAAGAAAGCCGTGGCCTGCACTACAGCCGCGATTACCCGGACTTGCTGCCGGAAGCCCGCGAGACGGTACTGGAGCCGGTCGACCACGCGCACAAGGATTGAATCTGAGTCCGGCTGCGCCGAAAAACACACGGCCGCCGTCCCTAGGGATGGCGGCCGTTCCACTTCAGACCTGATCCGCGGGCAGGTGCGCATAACGGCGAGGCGGCCAGGACGACAGCAAGGGTCTTTTAGACAGGTGCGGCCACTCCCCATCAGGCTTGGCGCGACGCCTCCGGATCCAAAGCAGCCAATGCGCCTAGCCGGACCGCGACCACACAGGTCGGCAAGAATCGGAATGCCGGGCAAGCCGCCATCGCCGACACTGACGGCTCGACCACACCATATATAAGGGTGCAAAACATGGGCCTGCTGAACCACAAAACCGCCATCATCACCTGCGCCAGCTCCGGCATAGGCCGCGCCACAGCCAAACTGTTCGCCAGCGAAGGTCCAACATTGTCGCCGTGGCGTGGCGCGCCGCGCTGCTTTACTGGACAGACTGGTGGACGAGATTTCCGCCGCGGGAGAAGCGCTATCGCACTGGCAGCGGATGCCAGCGATGAGCGTTGCGCCAAGGAGGCGGTATCACTGGCGCTTGGTCGCTTTGGCGGACTGGACATCGCCTTCAACAATGCCGGCGCGCTGGGCACGCTGGGCAGCCTGCCGGATCTCGCGCTGGCGGACTGGCAGCAGACGCTGGACAGTAATCTCACCAGCGCCTTTCTCTGCGCCAAATACCAGATCCCGGCCATGGTGCAGCGAGAAAACACCTCGCTGATCTTCACCTCATCATTTGTCGGCCACGCCCTAGGCCTGCCCGGCATGGCCGCCTATGCCGCGCTGGTGGGCCTGGCCAGATCGCTGGCGGCGGAATACGGCGCGCATGGATTGAGGGTGAACGCGCTGCTACCCGGCGGCACGGACACCGAGATGGGACAAGCCGCATGCAAACACCGGAACAGCGAGCCTGGGTGGAAAACCTGCACGCGCTGAGACGGCTGGCCAGTTCGGCCGAGATTGCCAAATCGGTGCTGTATCTGGCAGCCGATCTGTCCGGTTTGACCAGCGGCGCGGCCTTGTTCGCGGATGGCGGAGCCAGCATCGCTCGCGCCTGAGCGCTGGCCTCACCAAAAGCGGCCGGCTTGCTCCAGGCGTTCCAGCGCCTGTCCCAGCCGCCCCTTGGCCTGGCTCGCGGCATGGGCCAACCAGCCATCGACAAAGCCTGCCGCCCGCGCCAATTCGCCATCCCCCTCCGCCCGACACTGCGCCAGCAAACGCCGGGCGGCCACGCCATCGTTCATTTCGCCCAGCCCCTGCTGCACATGCTGCAAGCGGGACAGATAACGCGACACCTCGCCGTCCCCGTATAAAGAGGCAAAGAACTCCGCCGCGTAGCGCAGGGTCTTGGCCTCTTTGCGCAGATCGTGCCGCTGTTCCGGATTCAATATTTTCCAGCCGCGCGCCAGCCGGCAGAGCCGACGCCGCTGCCCGCGCAAAACCTGCTGGGCAAACGGCAGCAGTCGGCCATCGCCCTCAGCCTCTGCTTTTTCATCCAGCCAGGCCTGCAGGGACGACAGCAGCCCCGCGCAGCGAGCGGAGTCCAACGCCGCGCGCGCTTCCCGCCGACAAACATCGGCGCGCAGCCGCAATGCGCGCCGGAGCGCGTCAAAACCGATAGCCTCATCCGCCGCGGCCTCAATCGCCGGCAGGGTTTCATCCAGCAGCACATCCAGATCGCGCGCCTGGCCCAACACGGATGCCAGCCACTTCAGATCTTCGGCGATGCCGCTCCTGGCCAGCGCCCTGGTGCTGGGAGGCAATATCTTCCATGCGCAGCGCAGCCGGCGCAGCGCCACCCGCGCCTGATGAACAAATTCCCGGTCCGCACCGAGCCGCGCGCCCGGCAGATTGGCCTGCAGATGGCGCAGGCATTCCGCCGCTACCACCCGCATCGCCCGGGACGGCGACATGGCCGGATGCAATGCCAGCGTCCTCGCCTTATCCACACGCCTGGCATCGCCTTGGCCAGCCGGCGTCGCCGTATCGGTCCACCTGGCGCCATTCATGAACTGTTCACCCGATTAAAGACTCTGTCAGCGCTTCTGCGCCGCCATGCCGCCGCAAAACATTACGCATGCATCAGTTCAATATAGCCGGCGCGACGCTAAACCATCTGCAGCGAAAACCGGCGCTCTGGACCAATGCCAACCAGACCGCACGAAGCGGTCAGTCAATTCAAGGAAAGTATTTTTCAAATCAAACCGTTATATTCTTGCAACAGTTGTACAGACGAGTTGCGCAAATAATTCAATTGACATATAAATGCCTCATATTGCCTGCATCAGCTTATTTCCGGCGCTTCACGCTTTATCCGCAGTTCCGATGTCGCAACGGAAATTGTCTCACCCGGGGCTCAGCCTCGAAAACACTTCCCTTCAGCCGTTTCGGAGAATACTTTGGAAAACGCAACCGCAAGAAATATGTCCAAGATCATGTTGACCTGCCTATCCGCTGTTGGCGCACTGGCCCTGGCAGGCCAGGCCTCCGCCCAAGGCTCCAGCGCGGGCGCTCCCGCCAGGCAGGCCGCCCGGATGGAGAGTTGTAGCCCCGCCTGGAACCGCGCCACGGCCTACTCCGCCGGCGGCGCGGCCAGCCGCGACGGCGTCAACTACACCGCCGCCTACTGGACCCAGGGCAATATCCCGTCCGCCGGGGCCTCCGCCAATGGCGGCCAGCCCTGGATCGCCGGCGCCAATTGCCGGCCCGCGGCGAAAACCGCCGCCAAGACATCCGACCACGACGCCAACTTCTCGCCGGCCACGCTGCAATTTCTCAAGACCAACACCGGTCTGGACGGCGAGCAGTGGGACAACATCATGAAGCTGATCAACAAGCCGGAGCAGGATTCGCTGGACTGGACCAAGTTCTACGGCTATTGCGAGGACATCGGCGACAGGCGCGGTTTCACCATCGGCATCTTCGGCGCCACTACCGGCGGCCCCAACGACGGCGGCCCGGACGGCCCGGCGCTATTCAAGGAGTTCGACGCCGCCAGCGGCGCCGCCAATCCTTCCATCATCGGCGGCCTGAACCGCGCCGGCGCGCACGGCTCGATGCAGGGTGCCATCCTCAAGATCAGCGACGACAAGAAAACCTTCTGCGGCAAGATAGGCGCGCTGCAGAGCAACGCCGCCTGGCGCGAGGCGATGTGGCACACCTTCTACAACGTCTATATCAAATTCAGCATCCAGCAGGCCCGCCAGCGCGGCTTCAGCACCGCGCTGACGATAGGCGCCTTCGTCGACACCGCGCTCAATCAAGGTGCCAGCGGCGACTCCGGCACGCTGGCCGGCGTGTTGTCCCGCTCCGGCAGCAGCTCCGACGAAAAAACCTTCATGACCAGCTTCTATGCGCAGCGCAGCAAGATTGTGGACACCAACGACTACAACCAGCCGCCCAACGGCAAGAACCGCGTCAAGCAATGGAGCACCTTGCTGGGCATTGGCGAAACCGATCTGAAAAACGCCGATGCGGCGGTGCTAAAGGTCACCGACTGGCAGCTGAAGTAAGCGTGAAGACGCCGGCCTGAACCCTGGCCGCTAATCCCATGCATGGCGTGCGGGCCGCCGCGGAACCACAGTGCCGGGAAAACGCTTGCGCGTTTCCCGGCAATTTTTCACCTGCGCCCGGACTACTCCCTCAGCCAGCGGAAGGAATACGCCGGATCGCGGCGGATCTCGCCCTGGGTATATGGCAGACTGATCCACTGCTTGCGGCTGAAGCGCTCGGTCTGGTCGCCGTAATGCGGCGAGTCGGGATTGCTGGACTGCGAATAGGTGAGGAAAGCCTGCGCGCGCGGCATGCCGGTTTCAAACGATACCGTCATCACGAATGAGGAGCCGAATCCGGGATTGAGCTCGCCATTGCCCAACGGGCTGCTTTCGATGACATTGTAGGTGTCCTCCCCGCCGCCGCCGTGGATGGGAATCTGCCGCGCGCCGCGCACCGCCACCTGGATATCGCCCCAGGGCTTGGCATAATCGATGCCGGCTAACTTCAAGGCCTTGACCGCATTGAACAGCGCGGTACGGGCGGCGGCGGCGACGGCCGGATCGCCGATGCGCAGGCCGCGCGGCGTATCCAGCGGGCGGGCGGAATCAAAAGCCTGCGTCCAGTAATCCACGCCGCTGCCGTTCATCTGCTCCCTCCAGGCCTGGAACAGCGGCCAGCCCACGCTGTCCAGCTCCGCCTTGCCATCCCAACCGGCCAACACCCGGCAAGCGTCCGCGGGCGCCTGGCCGGCGCCGGATGTCCGGCACAGCCCGTTGAGATCATCCAGCAGCAAGGACGCATAGTAAGATCGGTTGGCCAGCCCCATCGCCTGCACGCCGGCCACGGAGAAACGGCCACAGCCGCGCCCTCCCAGCCGCGCCTGGATTTCCTGCAAGCCGTAGCGAGTGCGCGCGCTCAGCTCCTTGCCGGCCGCGCTGACGATATCGGGGTAGCCGGTCAGCGGCTGCGCGGGGTTGGTCAGCCAGGCGCTGTCGTTGCTGTTCTGGACAAAGTCCCTGCGCGTGATGGCAGGCAGATCCCTGGCAGCAAAAATGCCCGGTTGCGGCGTTCCCGCGGCATTGCCCCAGCGGCAAGCGGCGCTGCCGCCATCCAGCACCATCACGCCCTGGCCCAGCAGCGGGCGCGCCGCTGCCGGCACGCAGGCGTCTTGCTTGGCCTTGTCGACATTGGGCACCACGGTGATATCGCCGAAATAAACGCTGCCGGCCCGGTCCACCGCCAGCGTATGCACCCATGGCAAGCCCAGCGTCGACTCCACTACGGCGCGCAGCGCCGGCAATGAGCCGGCCTGGCTCATCCGCCACCAGGCATCCAGCAACCGATCGTTGGCCTGATTGGCGTCGGCCAGCGCATAAGCGGTGGCGCCATCCCAATCCAGTTGTCCCGGGAGCGCCACGATCGGCCCCAGCTCGCTCAGGTAGAAAGTATGTTTCAGCGTGCGGTATGCGCCATTGGCGTCGCGGCCGACAATGCTCACCGTGGCGGGCTTCAATGGTTTGACCTCGCCGTCGACGACATAGCGCAGCGGGTCTCCCGGCACCAGATGCAAAGCAAACAGGGTGAAATGCTGCGAGGTGTTGACGGTATGGGTCCAGGCGACGGCGCGGTTGAAACCTATGTTGACAAGCGGCAGCCCTCCCAGAGAGACGCCCATCACATCGACCTTGCCGGGTATGGTCAGGTGCTGCTCGTAAAACCGGTAAGCGCCGGTCCACGGAAAATGCGGATTGGCATACAGCATGCCCGCGCCAGACTGGGTGGCCTCGCGTCCCAGCGCGATGGCGTTGGAACCCATATGCCGGCTATTGCGCTGCCTGCCGTACAAGCCGCGCAGCGGCTCCCCGGCGGACGGCAGCCGCAACTGGCGCGCAGCGCCGGGCGCCGGCGGCGCGGCCGCCTGCAGCGCCGCGATGAATTGCGCGCCGGACGATGTCACCGCGTAACGCCGCATCATGCGGATCAGGTCCAGGCCCTCCAGCGGCCGCGCCCACGGCTGGTTTCGGCAAGCCGTCGGCAGGCTGCCAACACCGGTCTCGCGCAGATAGCGGTTGACCCCGGCCGCATAGCCGTCGATCAGGTTCTTCACCTCGCCGGGCTGGCGATTGTAACTGGCCCCGACGGCCTGATCCGAATTCAAAAACGCGTAATAGAAATCGCTGAGCGTATTGGGTATCGGTTCGCTGTCCGGGCTGTCATAGCTGCCAGACATGCCGAAATAACGCGAACGCTGGCCGCGCGCGGTGGCAATCTCCTCGGCCAGCAGGCAGAAATTGTCTTGCGCGTAGGCATAGCCGACGCCGTATCCCAGGTTTCTTTCATTGCTGGCGGTGATGTGCGGAATGCCGTATGCGGTGCGCTGCACCAGCGCCTGATAGCCGGCAGCCGCATGCGCGCCTGGCAATTGGCAGGCCAGGGCGAGCAAGGCTGCGCCTCGGGCGATGAACGGTTTTGACACGATGACTCTCCTGCGCTTGCGTGCCGGAACCGGCACGCACGGATTTGACAGAGACCAGCCCCGACATCGGATAGGAGTCGCCCAGCGGGTGCAGGAGTCTGATTCTACGCAGAAAAATGCCGAAATCATATTCGGAAGAATGGGAAAGACGAACCATCGAATGCCAGTGGGAACCCAAGCGTTCCCCTGAAACGGCACACTCCGCGCGGGGCGGTCTTGCCGACATCTGCCGACCTTGGCAAACGCCAATCCGGCATCGCCGCAGAATGCCGACGGAAACGGCGGCAACAGACCAGCCGCAAACGCATGCGAATAGACAGCCGGCAATCAAGGCAGCGATCAAGATCAGGCGCGCGGCGTTTTCACCGCGCCGCATCATTGCGCCCGGCTGGCAAAGACCTCCTTGAACGCCGGCATGGCGGAGAACACATGCGGCCAGCCGGCATGGAACGCCAGCTGCGTCAGCGCTTCAGCCGCCTGGGCCTGGGTCAGAGCATTGTCCATGGCACGGTTCAGATGGTAGAGAATCTGCGCAACCTGGCCAGCCGCCACCAGCGCGCTGACCGTAACCAAGCTGCGGTCGCGCGGAGCCAACGCCGGACGCAGCCACAGATTGCGGCATAGCAGGTCGGCGGTATTGCGCACCACGTCCGGCGCCACCGCGCCGAAATTGTCCTGCACATTGGCCGCGCGCTGCGCTTCGGCGGCTTCGTTCAAGGGCAGCAAGGCAAGGTCCGTCGGCCGGGTTGACCTGATGGCGCGCAAACGCGTCGCGCACCGGCGACACCGCGGCCATGGCGTTGCCCCAACCGGCATGAAACGCCAGATGGATCAGTACCTCGGCGATTTCTCCCGGCCTCACTTCGTGGGCGAGCGCGTAATCCAGAGTGCCGCCCAACTGGCCGGTCTGGTTGCACGCGATCTGCGCGGCCAGCGTGACCATGCTGCGGTCGCGCCGGCTCAACTCGGGGCGATCCCACAGTCCGCCGACGGCGGTCTCGGTAAAGTGTGCCAGCGCCGGGGCGACGCTGCGGATAGCCTCCAGGCTGGGGCCTGCTTGCGTGGTGCCGCTCATAACGTATTCTCCGTATCGCGGCGCCGGTCAAGCATGGCTATGAGAATGGGCAGAGCCGGTCGGGCCGACCATGTATTCCTCGTCGGTCACTTTCTCCAGCCACTCCACATTCTTGCCGTTGAGCGACTCCTGCACCGCGATGTGGGTCATCGAGGTGGTTGCCGACGCGCCATGCCAATGCTTGCGGCCCGGCGGACACCAGATAACGTCGCCCGCGCGGATTTCGACGATAGACCCGCCCGCGCATTGGGTCCAGCCGCAGCCAGCGGTCACGATCAGCGTCTGCCCCAAGGGGTGGGTATGCCATGCCGAACGCGCGCCCGGCTCGAACGTCACGCTAGCCACCGATACCCGGGCCGGTTCTGGCGGAGCGTTGAGCGGGTCGATGCGCACGGTGCCGGTGAAATAATCTTCTGATCCTTGTATCGAAGGCTGCGAACCTGCGCGCTTCAGTTCCATGGCGAATTTTCCTGATCAAAAACGATGATTGGCGGCGCCGATACGGTAGCGTCTCAGTGGTGAATACTTTATAGAATGCCGCCGACGCCGATAAGCTGGCAGAATCGGCATGCGCTTATGCCATGGAGCATGAATGATTCGAGAAAACCTGAACGACCTGCTGACCTTCATCACTGTGGCCCGCGAGCGCAACTTCACCCGCGCGGCAGCGCAGCTAGGCCTCTCGCAATCGGCAACCAGCCGCACCATCCGGGCGCTAGAGGCGCGCATGGGGCTATTGCTGTTTACCCGCACCACGCGCAGCGTGGCGCTTACCGAGGCCGGCCGCCGCATGCTGGCCGCCATCGCCCCGCGGCTTGAGGAAATCGATCGAGAACTCGAAACGCTGCGCAAATTACGCGACCGTCCCAGCGGCACGGTGCGCATCACCACAACGGATTACGCCGCCAACACCTATGTGTGGCCGCGGCTGCACCCCTTGCTGCGGCAGTATCCCGATCTGCGCATCGAGTTGAGCAATGACTATGGACTGGTCAATATCGCCGAGCAAGGCTACGACATAGGCATCCGCCTGGGCGGCCAGGTGGAAAAAGACATGATTGCCGCACGCATCGGTCCGGACATGACGATGGCCATCGTGGCCGCGCCGGCCTACCTGGCTGACCGCCTCGCACCGGAAACGCCTCAGGACCTGACGCGGCACAACTGCATCAATCTGCGGCTGCCTACCCATGAGTCCTTGATGCCGTGGGAGTTGCGCAATGGCGCGCGCGAGTTGCAAGTGCGCGTGGATGGGCAACTGGTGCTGAGCTCCACTTACCAGATGCTCGATGCCGCGCTGGGGGGCCTGGGCCTGGCCTATCTGCCCAAAGAGCTGGTCGAAGCCCACGTCGATGCTGGACGGCTGGCCTGGGTGCTGAAGGACTGGTTTCCCACCCATGTCGGATACCATCTCTATTACACCAGCCGCCGCCAGGCATCGCGCGCCGTGGCATTGGTGATAGCAACGCTGAGGCAGGACTAGCGCTTTCGGCGCCGCCCTAACCCAAGCGCTCGGCGGAATCATCCAGTCCACGCCACACGGCCCTGGCTTGTTTCGAGCCGCCCTACTGCCGGAACAACCTCCACAGCTCGGAAACGGCAGTTGGCCAAGACGCAAAGCGCCCCAGCAAAAACGCCGTGCAGGGAGAAGCTTGCCTGGCGCAGGTTCGACTGCCTCATGCCGCGTGAAGAAGAATACTGCGGAAATGGCGGGCGATGAGAAAAGCCCATGGGAAAACATAAGCGAGCCCGCCACGTTCACACAAACCCGTGTTATCGCGCTTTCGGCACGTAGCCAGGACGCCTTAGAGGTAAACGGTCATACCACCGGCAAGTTCCGGAAGATATCAGCCTAGCCCCAACCTGATCAGACTTTCTCCTGGCCATAGAAGAGCACGCCCAGCTTGATCCGCTCGCGTCCCAGCGATACGCGATGGTTGTTGCTGTCGCGCAGCGAATACACGCAGCCGCAATATTCCTGCTGGTAGAAGTTTTCGCGCTTGCTGATTTCTATCATGCGCGCCGAGCCGCCGCCCTTGCGCCAGTTGTAGTCCCAATAGCTCAGGCCGGGGTAGCGGGCTGCGGCGCGATGGCCGCAGTCGTTGATCTGGTTCATGTCTTTCCAGCGCGAAATTCCCAGCGAGCTGCTGATGACCGGGAAGCCATGCTCGTGCGCGTACAGCGCGGTGCGCTCGAAGCGCATGTCGAAGCACATGGTGCAGCGGATGCCCCGTTCCGGCTCGTGCTCCATGCCCTTGGCCCGTTCAAACCAGTTGTCGCGGTCATAGTCGGCGTCGATAAACGGCACGCCGAACTGCTCGGCAAAGCGGATGTTCTCGTTCTTGCGCAGTTCGTACTCTTTGAGCGGATGGATATTGGGGTTGTAGAAAAAGATCGTGAAGTCGATCCCGGAGGCGACCATGGCCTCCATCACTTCGCCGCTGCACGGCGCGCAGCAGGAATGCAGCAATACCTTGTCTTGTCCGTTGGGCAGCGGCAAAGATTGGCGTTTGAAGTCGTTCATGTCGTTTTCCGCGTGTGTTCCTGATGCGCGCGGGCCAATTGGATAAAGGCGCCGATATAGTCGATGTCGGCATCGGTCTCGCGAATGCCGAGGAAGATCTGCTTGGCGATGCCATGGCGTCCCAGCCGCACGGCGGCGACGTCGAGTTTGGCGGCATATTCCTCCGCCAGCCAGCGCGGCAGGGCGGCGACGCCACGGCCGCTGGCCACCATCTGCAGCATGATGTCGGTGGTTTCGATCGGCTTGTGCCGCTTTGGGCGGATGCCCGCCGGCATCAAGAACTGAGTATAGATGTCTAGCCGGTCTATCGAGACCGGGTAAGTGATCAGCGTTTCTTCGATCAGATGTTCCGGCTTGGCATGCGCGACATCGCGCAGCGGATGTCCAGGCCCCACCACCAGCACCTGTTCATAATCGAACACCGGCACGAAGCGCAGCCCCGGCTTGAAGAGCGGGTCCGGGGTGACCAGCATGTCTATCTCGTAGCCGAACAGCGCGCCGATGCCACCGAACTGGAATTTCTGCTTTACGTCGACATCGACGGTCGGCCAAGAAGCCAGGTAGGGCGAGACGATCTTCAGCAACCACTGATAGCAGGGATGACATTCCATGCCGATGCGCAGCGCGCCGCTCTCTCCCAGAGCGAACTGCTTGAGCCGCTCTTCGGCGTGGGCCAGCTGCGGCACTAGCCGGTTGGCGACGGCCAGCAGGTATTCGCCGGCCTGGGTCGGCTGGAGGCTGCGTCCCTCCCGGCGCCAAATCGCCACGCCCAGCTGATCTTCCAGCTTGCGCACGGTATGGCTTAGCGCGGACTGGGTCAGGTGCAGCTGTTCGGCGGCGGCGGTGAGCGAGCCGTGCTGGTCGACCGCGCGGATGATCGCCAGATGGATGCGTTCAAGAATGGCCATGCGGCATTTTACATGAAATATATTCATTGATGAATGAAACAATACCATTTTCCTTCATGGATAGGCCGCTCTACGATGGTGCTACTTTAAGTTATTAAGCGAAGGAGAAATCATGGCATTTACGCATAACCTGGGCTTCCCCCGCATCGGAGCCAAACGCGAGCTGAAGTTCGCTCTCGAGTCCTACTGGAAAGGCCAGTCCTCGCGCGAGGAGCTTAAGGCGGTCGGCGCACAGCTGCGCCAGCGCCATTGGGAAAACCAGGCCGGGCTGGATCATGTGCCGGTCGGCGATTTCTCCTTCTATGACCAGGTGCTCGACATCAGCTTCACCGTCGGCAATCTGCCGGAAAGGGTGCGTGGCTTCCACGGTGATGCGCTGGACAACTATTTCCGCGTGGCGCGCGGCCGTTCGGCCGAGAGCGCCGAAGAGCACGCCGCTTGCTGCGGCGGCGTCGCCGCCGGCGAAATGACCAAATGGTTCGATACCAACTATCACTACATCGTGCCGGAGTTCAGCGCCGCGACCGAGTTCTCGCTCGACGCCTCGCGCCTGCTCGAGCAGCTGGCGCAAGCGCGCAGCCTGGGCGTGAAGGCAAAGCCGGTGCTGATCGGGCCGGTAACCTACCTCTGGCTGGGCAAAGCCAAGGACGATTCCGACCGGCTGGCCTTGCTGCCGCGCCTGCTGCCGGTTTACGCCGCATTGCTGGCGGAACTGGCGAAGCAGGGCGTCGAATGGGTGCAGATCGACGAGCCCGCGCTGGTGACCGAACTGGACTGCGATTGGCAGAAAGCTTTCCAGACCGCTTACACCGCGCTGAACACCGGCAAAGTCAAGCTGCTGCTGGCAAGCTATTTCGGCCAACTGCAAGACAATCTGCCGCTGGCCTGCCAACTGCCGGTTCAGGGCCTGCATATCGACGCCATCAATGCGCGCGCCGAAGTCGACCGCGTCCTCGCGCAACTTGCCGCGGACCAGGTGCTGTCGCTCGGCGTCATCAATGGCCGCAACATCTGGAAGACCGATCTGTCCAGCGCGCTGGACTGGCTCGAACCCATCTCCAGGCAATTGGGCGAGCGGCTGTGGATCGCGCCCTCATGCTCGCTGCTGCACGTGCCGGTGGATCTGGACAGCGAACAGAAGCTCGATGGCGACATTCGCTCTTGGCTGGCCTTCGCCCTGCAAAAGCTGGATGAATTGACGGTGCTGGCCACCGCCCTGAACACCGGGCGCGATGCGGTGCGCAGCGAACTCTCCGCCAACCAGGCCGCCATTGCCGCGCGCTGCACCTCGCCGCGCGTCAATAACCCCGCGGTCAAAGCCGCGCTGGGCAAGATCGACGCGGCATTGGGACAGCGCGGCAGCGTCTATGCGCAACGCGCGGCAAAACAGGCCCAGTTGCTGAAGCTGCCGGCCTACCCGACCACGACGATAGGCTCCTTCCCGCAGACGGCCGAGATCCGCCAGGCCCGCAGCCAGTTCAAGAGCGGAGCCTTGGACGAAGCCGGCTACCAGGCCGCGATGCAGGCCGAAATCGCCCGCAGCGTGCGCGAGCAGGAAGCCCTGGGACTCGACGTGCTGGTACACGGCGAAGCCGAGCGCAACGACATGGTGGAATACTTCGGCGAACAGCTCGACGGCTACGCCTTCAGCCAATTCGGCTGGGTGCAGTCCTACGGTTCGCGTTGCGTGAAGCCGCCCATCCTGTTCGGCGACATCAGCCGCCCGAAGGCGATGACCGTCGAGTGGATCCGGTACGCGCAATCGCTGACCGCCAAGCCCATGAAGGGCATGCTGACCGGCCCGGTCACCATTCTCAACTGGTCCTTCGTCCGCGACGATCAGCCGCGTTCGGTATCGTGCTACCAGCTGGCGCTGGCGATCCGCGCAGAAGTGCTCGACCTGGAAAAGGCCGGCGTGCGGGTAATCCAGATCGACGAGGCGGCGCTGCGCGAAGGCCTGCCGCTGCGCAAATCGCAATGGCAGGAGTACCTGAACTGGGCGGTGGAGTCGTTCCGCATCACCGCCAACGGCGTGCGCGACGAAACCCAGGTGCACACCCATATGTGCTACTCGGAGTTCAACGACATCATCAAGTCGATCGCCGACATGGACGCCGACGTAATCACCATCGAGACCTCGCGCTCGGACATGGAGCTGCTGGACGCCTTCGACAACTTCAACTATCCGAACGAGATCGGTCCCGGCGTGTACGATATCCACTCGCCTAACATCCCGACGCAGGAGCATATCGTGCAGCTGATGCGCAAGGCCGCCGAGCGCATCCCGGCCGAGCGCCTGTGGGTAAACCCCGACTGCGGCCTGAAGACCCGCGCCTGGGCGGAAGTGATCCCGGCCTTGACGAATATGGTGGCCGCGGCCAAAACCCTGCGCGAGACGGCATAAGGCCGGCACTGCCGATCGCGCCGGCGTCAACAAGCATGCGGCGCGGCACGTGCCGCGTCGCATGTCTGGCCAGTTTGAGCGGCAAGACATGCGTCCAGTAGCACTGGCCGCGAAATATCCCCGAAGTGGCCGGCTAGAGAGCGCGCATGCCATACAGTAGGAGGATGCGGATTTTACCCAAACGCGTAATGCCACGTTGGCCGCGATCCGCTACCTGGACAGGCGGTTCTGAAAGAACTGGAACAACTATCGTCGCCGCAGTTTGAGCGGAACGACAATGCTGCGCTTCAAATTGTTGGGTGACCGGCTAGCCTCATATAAACCCGAGCGCCAGACGGCAAAGGCTCATATCCGCAGTGCAACTCTGAATACCTTCAAGCGGCTGGGCATGCCGGTAATGGCGGCACGCGCCTAAGCTTCCCTCAAGGCTTGAGCATGCTTCGTCCAGAGCCGCGCGATGCAGCAACGCCCTTATTGCGACAAAGAAAATCGCATTGGCATTTTCATTCAACCGCCCTGCCCGCCTGCGGCAGGCTGAACCAGAACACGCAGCCGCCGGCCGGGCTGCTGACCGCGCCGAACTCGCCGCGGTGGAATTCCACGATGGAACGGCAGATGTTGAGACCGATGCCCATGCCTTCCGGTTTGGTGGAGTAGAACGGCGTGAACAGGTTGTCCTGCATGCCGGCGGCCAGGCCGGGACCGTTGTCCACCACCTCCACCCGCCACTTGCCGTCGCCTACGCAGGTATGCAGCTGCACCGACGGCGACGGCGTCTCGGCCTCCACCAGCGCCTCGATGGCGTTTTTCATCAGGTTGAGCAGCACCTGCTCAATCAGCACCGGGTCCATGTCCAGCAGGCAGGAACGGCGGTCCGGCTCCAGTTGCAGGCTGACGCCGTGCTTGGCGGCCAGCGGCTCAGCCAGGCTCAGCGCCCGCAGCACCACCCGCGCCGGCTCCACCCGCTCCAGTTGCGGCTCGTGTTTTTTGACGAAAGCGCGGATGCTGCTGACGATCTGCGCCGCGCGCCGCGACTGCTCGGCGATGGCGTGGATGGCGTCGCGCACCCCGGCCGGCAGCTCCAGTTGCTCCGGCAGGCGGCGGCTGACGCCGGCGGCGTAGGTATTGATGGCGGTCAGCGGCTGGTTGAGCTCATGCGCCAGCGTCGAGGCCATCTCGCCCATCGCGATCAGCCGGGCGGTGTTCTGGAAACGCTCCTGCTGCGCTTGCTCGCGCTCTTCGCGCCGCCTGTCGGCTGTGACGTCGCTGAGTATCGCCAGCCAGGCCGCCTCGCCATTCACCCATTCGATGCGGCGGCGGCGGATCAGCAGGCAGCGCTGGTCGCCGGTGAAGATGAATTCCTGGCCAATCTCCTCACCCGCCATTCCGGCCGTCAGGCCAGGCAGCAGCACACAACACGGCGCGTCGGCGTCGCCCACCAGCCACAACTCGGCAAAGCCGGGATTGGCGTACAACAGTTGGGCGCTGCTTTCGTCCACCACGCAGACGCCGGCGGCCAGGCCGTTGAGCACGGTGAGGAAGCGGCGGTGGGCGGCTCCCAGAGCCATGCGCTGGCGCTGGCGTTCGGTGATGTCGAACATCGAGGCGATCCAGCCGCGCTGGCTGCCGTCCTCCTCCACCAGCGGCGTGGCGAACAAGCGCACCACCAGGATGTCGCCGCGCTTGCGCATCAGCGTCAGATCGAAGCCGAGCTCCGGCTGGCGGTTGTCGCGCACCGCGTCCATCGCCTCGGCCAGCACGCCGTGCTGATCCAACGGCCAGAACGGATGCGGCGGGTAGCTGCCCACCAGCTCGTCCTGCGAGAAGCCCAGCATGTCGCAGAAGGCGCGGTTGACGCGGACGATTTCGCCCTCCAGGCCGATCGCCACTAGGCCGCTCTTCATCGAATCCTCTATCGCCTGGCGCAGCGACACCTCCTTGGCCAGCCTCTGCTCCGCCAGCGCGCGCTCGCGCATGTGGCGGCGGATGCGCCACACCGCGTACCACAGCGTGAGCAGCAACAATACAATCACCCCGGTCAACACCGGCAGCGTCAGTCCCAGACCGCTGCGGTAACTGACCGCGCGCAGATAGAGGCCGTAGCCGGGCGGGTCGAAGCTGGTCTGGTGCGAGATGTTGCCGGGATGCTCGGCGGCGTCGAACTTCTGCGCCAGCGTCTTGCCGCCCAGGTCGAGAATGCTGATGTAGTTCTTCGATGCGATCCACCACGGCACCTGGTGGTAGAGCAGCGCGTCCAGTTGGTAGGAGAAGCGCAGGCCGGCCAAGAGCTGGCCGTCGCGCACGATGGGGACCGCCAAATCGAAACGGTATTTGCCGTCGCCGCCCTGGTACGGCGCGCCGTAGCTGGAGCGCAACAGGCGCGACGCGCGCCACAGTCCGTCGAACTCGGCCGGTCCCAGGCTGCGGCGATCGCGGCGGATGCCGTGCGGGTCCCATTGCACCTGATGCTGCGGGTCCACCCGTTCTATCGTCACCAGCTCGGGATTTTCCCGCATGTAAAACGCCGCCAGATGGGCGAAGCGCCGGCTGTCCACCTTGCCCGCGGCGATATCGCGCGCCAGGTTGTCGCCCCATTCCTGATGCCCTTCCAGATGCATGCGCAGCGACTGCTCCAGCCACAGCACCTCCTGGATCAGGTTGTCTTGCTGCTCGTCGCGCCAGTCGCGATACACCAGATAGCTCAGGCTGCACAGCGCCAGCAGCAGCGCGATCAGCGCCAGGCTGACGCTCAGCCACAACAGGCGCGGCGCGCGGCGGATGCGGGTATCGAATACGGCCATGGACGTCACATCTAGGGAGAGGATTCCGGATGATACCAAGCCCACCCGGCGCCGCAGCGAAAAACGGCATGCAGGAATTCCCTAATGGCCAGGCGGGGCTAGAGCTTCTACTTTATGCAAAATAACATCGGTATAACCGGGTTTTGCATACATAACTAAAGCTACAAAGTCATTGGAGACATTTTCATGAAACTGAAGCATGCTGCGCTGGCCATCTGCGCCAGCCTCACCCTGTCCGGCTTCGCCCAGGCCGCCGGCGAAATCGTCATCAAGTTCAGCCATGTGGTGTCGCCGGACACCCCCAAGGGCAAGGCCGCAGAATACTTCAAGAAACTGGCCGAACAGCGCACCCACGGCCGGGTGAAGGTGCAGGTCTATCCCAACAGCCAGCTGTACAAGGACAAGGAAGAGCTGGAAGCGCTGCAATTGGGCGCGGTGCAGATGCTGGCGCCCAGCCTGGCCAAGTTCGGCCCGCTGGGGGTGAAGGAATTCGAGGTGTTCGACCTGCCCTACCTGTTCGACAACTACGACGAAGTCAACAAGGTGATGCACGGCCCGATCGGCAAGCAATTGCTGGGCAAGCTGGAGAGCAAGGGCATCAAGGGCCTGGCTTACTGGGACAACGGCTTCAAGAACTTCTCCGCCAACAAGCCCATCCGCACCCCCGCCGACCTCAAGGGCATGAAGATCCGCATTCAGTCGTCGAAAGTGCTGGAAGAGGAAATGCGCACGCTGGGGGTTTTGCCGCAGGTGATGGCCTTCTCCGAAGTGTACCAGGCGCTGCAGACCGGCGTGGTGGACGGCACCGAGCTGGAAGCCTCCAACCTCTACACCAGCAAGGCCTATGAGGTGCAGAAGAACCTGACGCTGACCCAGCACGGCTTCCTCGGCTATGCGCTGATCGTCAACAAAAAGTTCTGGGACGGCCTGCCAGCCGACGTGCGCGGCCAGCTGGACAGCGCGGTCGCCGACGCCACCGTCTACGCCAACCAGATCGCCAAGCAGGAAAACGAAAGGGCGGTGGCCGCGATCAGGGCCTCCGGCAAGACCAAGGTGTACGTCCCGACGCCGCAGGAGCGCGATGCGTTCAAGAAGGCGCTGGCCCCGGTGCACCAGAAGATGGCTGCCCGCATCGGCCCGGACCTGCTCAAGCAGATCTACAAGGAAACCGGTTTCACCCCCAGCAAGTAAGGAGCCGCCGCGGCGCGGCGCCTGACGCGCCGCGCGCCATGGCCGGACCCTCCGCGTGTCCGGCCCCACTCCCGCGCTTAGGAAAGACTGTCATGCTCAAGTTCCTCGACCACCTCGAGGAGTGGATGATTGCCTGTCTGATGGGGGCCGCCACCCTCATCACTTTCGTCGCCGTGCTGCACCGCTACGGCTCGGGCATTCCCACCCTGCAACCCTACCTCGCCCACATCAATCTGTCGTGGGCGCAGGAGCTCACCACCTATCTGTTCGTATGGATGGCCAAGTTCGGCGCCGCCTACGGCGTGCGCACCGGCATCCATGTCGGCGTGGATGTCCTGATCAACCGCCTGCCCGCCAAGACCCGCGGCTACTTCATCGTGTTCGGCCTGCTGGCCGGCGCGCTGTTCACCGGCGCGGTGGCGGTGATGGGCGGCAATTTCGTCTGGGAGATCGGCCACACCGATCAGACTTCGCCCGATCTTGAAGCGCCGATGTGGCTGGTGTATCTGGCCATACCCGCCGGCTCCAGCCTGATGTGCTTCCGCTTCCTGCAAGTGGCCTGGAATTTCGTCAGGACCGGCGCGCTGCCCAAGCACGACCACGGCCATGTCGACGGCCTGGAAGGCGACGAGGCGCTGGACAATCTGCACCCGCGCGACAAACAAGGAGGCCGACCATGAGCGCGCTGATCATCTTCGGCCTGCTGCTGGCGCTGATGCTGACCGGCATGCCGATCTCCATCTCGCTGGGCCTGACCGTCCTCACCTTCCTGTTCACCATGACCGACGTGCCGATCACTTCGGTGGCGCTCAAGCTGTTCACCGGGATAGAAAAATTCGAGATCATGGCGATCCCCTTCTTCATCCTGGCCGGCAACTTCCTGATGCACGGCGGCGTGGCGCGGCGGATGATACGCTTCGCCACCACGCTGGTCGGCCATTGGTACGGCGGGCTGGGGCTGGCCGGCGTGGTGTCGTGCGCGCTGTTCGCCGCCATCACCGGCTCTTCCGTCGCCACCGTGGTGGCGGTCGGCTCCATCATCCTGCCGGCGATGCTGAAACAGGGCTACCCGGCCCGCTTCGGCGCCGGCGTGATCACCACTTCCGGCGCGCTGGGAATCCTGTTCCCGCCGTCGATCAATCTGGTGATGTTCAGCATCGCCACCGCCGGCATGAACGTCACCGGGCCGGACGGCAACCCGGTGTCCACCGCCTCGGTCGGCCAGCTGTTCATGGCCGGCGTGCTGCCCGGGCTGTGCCTGTCGGCGCTGCTGGGCGCCACCACCTGGTACCGCGCCAAGAAGTTCGACTACCCGCGCCTGCCGCGCGCCAGCTGGAAGGAGCGCTGGCTGGCCTTCCGCGAATGCGTGTGGGGGCTGTTGCTGATGGTGCTGGTGATCGGCGGCATCTACACCGGCATCTTCACCCCGACCGAGGCGGCGGCGATGGCCGCGGTGTACGCCTTCGTGATCGCGGTGTACGTCTACAAGGACATGAGCCTGAAGGATGTGCCCAAGGTGCTGATCAACGCCGCGTCGATGAGTTCGATGCTGCTGTACATCATCACCAACGCGGTGCTGTTCTCCTTCCTGATGGCGTCGGAGCAGATTCCGCAGAACATGGCGGCCTGGATGGCCAGCCAGGGCTTCGGCATTGTCGCCTTCCTGCTGCTGACCAACATCCTGCTGCTGGCGGCCGGCAACTTCATGGACCCTTCCGCCATCGTGCTGATCATGGCGCCCATCCTGTATCCGGTGGCGGTGAAGCTGGGAGTCAATCCCATCCACTTCGGCATCCTGATCGCGGTGAACATGGAGGTCGGCATGTGCCACCCGCCGGTAGGATTGAACCTTTACGTCGCCTCAGGGATCACCAAGATGGGGATAAGCGAATTGACTGTGGCGGTGTGGCCATGGCTGCTGACCATGCTGGGCTTCCTGCTGGCCGTAACCTTCATCCCGGAAATCTCCTTGTGGCTGCCGCGGATGCTGGGCATGATGAATTGAAATTTCAGCACAGGAAACATGCCGACGCGATGGGCTCGCCCATCGCGTTTTTTGTCTGACACGGCATAGCCCGCACCTGGCATAAGTCTTATAATGCGAGGCTAAATCTCCCTTACATCCAACAAAAGAACATCTCTCATCAGGAGCCTGCGAATGGACGAGCAACTGCGCCAAAGCGCGCTGGAATTTCACCAGTTCCCAACCCCGGGCAAGATCCAGGTATCGCCGACCAAGCCGCTGACCACCCAGCGCGATCTGGCGCTGGCCTACTCCCCCGGCGTGGCCGCCCCCTGCGACGCCATCGTCGAAGACCCGCTCAACGCCTACAAGTACACCGCGCGCGGCAACCTGGTGGCCGTGATCACCAACGGCACCGCGGTGCTGGGCCTGGGCAACATCGGCGCGCTGGCCAGCAAGCCGGTGATGGAAGGCAAGGGCGTGCTGTTCAAGAAATTCGCCGGCATCGACGTGTTCGACATCGAAGTCAACGAGCTGGATCCTGACAAGCTGGTGGACATCATCTGTTCGCTGGAGCCCACCTTCGGCGGCATCAACCTGGAAGACATCAAGGCGCCGGAGTGCTTCTACATCGAGAAGAAGTGCCGCGAACGCATGGGCATCCCGGTGTTCCACGACGATCAGCACGGCACCGCCATCGTCGCCGCCGCCGCCGTATTGAATGGCCTGCGCCTGGTGAAGAAGGAAATCGGCGAAGTGCGCGTGGTGGCCTCCGGCGCCGGCGCCGCCGCCATCGCCTGCCTGGACCTGCTGGTGGCGCTGGGCGTGAAGCGCGAGAACGTCACCGTCTGCGACTCCAAGGGCGTGATCTACCACGGCCGCGACGAGAAGCTGGACGAGTCCAAGCAGCGCTACGCGATCGACGACAACGGCTGGCGCAAGCTGGCCGACGCGATGACCGGCTCCGATATCTTCATGGGCCTGTCCGGTCCGCGCCTGGTGACCCAGGACATGGTCAAATCGATGGCGCGCGATCCGCTGATCCTGGCGATGGCCAATCCGGAACCGGAAATCCTGCCGCCGCTGGTGAAGGAAGTGCGTCCGGACGCCATCATCGGCACCGGCCGTTCCGACTTCCCCAACCAGGTCAACAACGTGCTGTGCTTCCCCTTCATCTTCCGCGGCGCGCTGGACGTGGGTGCCACCACCATCAATGAAGAGATGAAGCTGGCCACCGTGCGCGCGATCGCCGACCTGGCGATGGCCGAGCAGAACGACGTGGTGGCTTCCGCCTACGGCGACCAGGAGCTGTCCTTCGGCCCGGAATATGTGATTCCCAAGCCGTTCGACCCGCGCCTGATCGTCAAGATCGCCCCGGCCGTGGCCCGCGCGGCGATGGAATCCGGTGTGGCCACCCGCCCGATCCAGGACTTCGACGCCTACGCCGACCAGCTGGCGCAGTTCGTCTACAAGACCAACCTGTTCATGAAGCCGGTGTTCTCGCAGGCCAAGAAAGACCCGAAACGGGTGGTTCTGACCGAAGGCGAAGACGAGCGCGTGCTGCACGCCACCCAGGAAATCGTCACCCAGGGTCTGGCCAAGCCCATCCTGGTGGGCCGCCCGTCGGTGATCGAGAAGCGCATTGAGAAGCTGGGCCTGAAAATGCGCCCGGGCGTGGACTTCGAGCTGGTCAACAACGAGTCCGACGCGCGCTTCACCGAATACTGGAAGGACTACTACCAGTTGATGAAGCGCAAGGGCGTGTCGCAGGAGCAGGCGCGCCGCCGCGTGATCGGCAACACCACGCTGATCGGCGCGATGATGGTGCGCCGCGGCGACGCCGACGCACTGATCTGCGGCACCTACGGCCCGTACCGCCAGCACTTCGACATCCTGGAGAACGTGCTGGGCTACGCCAACGAGGACAAGGTGGCCGCGGCGATGAATGCGCTGATCCTGCCGACCGGCAACATCTTCATCACCGACACCTACGTCAATGCCGAGCCGAGCGCCGAACAGCTGGCCGCCATCACCAGGATGGCGTCCGAGTCGATCAAGCGCTTCGGCATCGCCCCCAAGGCCGCATTGCTGTCCAACTCCAGCTTCGGCGCGCTGAACACCGCGTCGGCGCAGAAGATGCGCGCTGCATTCGACCTGATCCGCGAAGCGCAGCCGACGCTGGAAATCGACGGCGAGATGCAGGGCGACGCCGCGCTGGTGGAAAGCATCCGCCAGCAGGCGCTGCCGGACTCCACGCTGAAGGGCTCGGCCAATCTGCTGATCATGCCGAACGTGGAAGCCGCCAACATCAGCTACAACCTGCTGCGCGTGTCGGCGTCCGACGGCGTGACCATCGGCCCGATCCTGATGGGCATGGCCAAGCCGGTGCACATCCTCACGCCTATCGCCTCGGTGCGCCGCATCGTCAACATGGTGGCGCTGGCCTCGGTGGACGCCCAGTGCTGATCGTCTGAGCCATCCGGCTTATACTGAACGGGCAAGCAGCGCTTGCCCGTTTTTTTATTGCCAGGAAACCGCCATGAGCCAAGACAACGATCCCTTCGCCCTGTTCCGCCAATTCTGGCAGCAAGCCACCCCGCCCGGCATGCAGGCCTTCCTACCGCCGATGTCAGAAGAAGAGATAGACCGCAAGCTGGCCGAGCTCAAAGTGGTGGAAGGCTGGTTGACGATGAATCTGGGCGTGCTGGCCATGCAGATCAAGACGCTGGAAATGCAGAAAACCGCGCTGCATTCGATGCGCCCCAAAGACCCGCCTGGGGCCTGAAACCACCCCAGCCCCCTCCCGGCATGCTCAGCCCATGCAGATGGGGCATCCGCCTGCCCGTTATGCAACAAAACGGCACCGGCCATCATGACAAAGTGGTTTTGCGTCACATACAGTCACACTAGACTAAACAACTATTAACAATTTCTTATGCGAATTTAACTTATCCTGACCAGCTTAAGAATGAGGTTCCACATGACTGTAATCAACTCAGTGGATCTGTTCTGGTCGCTGGCTAGCGGGGAGTTTTCCCGGAGAGATGGCTTTGACGAGGGCAAGAACCGCTTCAAATTCGTCTTCCGCAGCATGTTGACCCTGCCGTGGACCCTGCGTTGGCTGGACACCTTCCGCTCGCAGGCCTTGCTGACCTACCTGCGGCGCAACCCCCGCCTGGCCTGCAAGCTGCACCGCCCCTACCTGTACCGCACGCTCAGCGTGCGCGGCAAACTGCAGGCATTGCAAACGCATTACCAATTGCTGGAGCAGCGCTTCGGCGAACAAGCCCGCCGCCAGTTGCTATCCAACGGCCCCTTGCCGCTGGCCACCCTGGCCGGCAAGAACGACGGCCAGCTGCACATCCTGCTGACGCAACAGCACAGCTTCGACAAGGAAGGCGAAATGTCGCTGCAGGTGTGCAATGCCGACAAGGTTCCGCTGGCCACCCTGACTTTCACCCTGACCCGCCGCAACGATCAAGTCGTGGTGGTGATAGGCGGACTGCAGGGGCCGAGCAAGCCGCACGGCGCCGAAAGCGTGCAACAGGCCACCAAGCTGGCGCATGGCCTGTTCCCCAAGCGGCTGGCGATGGAAACCCTGACTACGTTGGCGCGCCGGGTAGGCGCCGACCAGGTGCTGGCAGTCGGCAAGTGCGAGCACATCTACAGTTCCTGGCGCTACCGCCGCAATTTCTTCGCCGACTACGACAGCTTCTGGGAAACCCTGGACGCGGAAACCGTCGACAACAAGCGCTTCTTCCGCATCCCGCTGACGCTGGCGCGCAAGGCGATCACCGACATCGCCAGCAAGAAGCGCGCCGAATACCAGCGCCGCTACGCGCTGCTGGACGATCTGTCCGCCCAGACCCTAGCCGCGCTGTAAACCCGGCTCAGGGCGGCTCAGGCTGAAGGCCGGCTGCCCCAGGCTGTAGCGGTCGCCGCCCAGCTTGCCCACCGCTTGCAGCGCGACATCGTCTATCGCGCCGTCGCGCCATACCCGTTCCGCCACGTGTATATGCCGCACCTCCGCCAACACCAGGTTGCCGGCGCCGGTGCCGTGGCCGAAGGTCAAGCACTGGTGCAGCGTGCATTCCAGCCGCACCGGCGCCTCGCCCACTCCGGGCGGTTTCACAGTTGTGCTCTGCACCTTGGCCACGCCGGCCAGCTCGAATTCGTCGACATCCGCCGGATAGGCGCCGCAGCTGGCGTTCATCGCCTCCGCCAGTTGCTGACTGACGATGTTGACCACCAGCTCGCCGGTCAGACGGATATTGGCCAGCGTGTCCTTGTCCCGCTCCGAGGCCTGCTTGAGTATGCTGATCCCCAACAGCGGCGGGTTGATGCTCATCACATTGAAAAACGAGAACGGCGCCAGATTGCACGCTCCCTTCAGGTCCTGAGTGCTGACCCAGGCGATGGGCCGGGGCAGAATACACCCCACCAGCAGTTGATACAGATTCGACCGCTCCAATTGCTGCACATTGAACTCCATCTGGTTCTCGCACCGGCATTAATACCATGATGCCATCATTCTAATGCGCATGGCGCGCCGAACACCAGCCGCAAGACGCTGGCGATTCAACTGGTTTGCCACAGCTCCACCCGGTAAAATGCCGGGATGAACGCACCTCGCTTTGTCCATCTTCGCCTCCACTCGGAGTTTTCCATCACCGATGGCGTGGTCCGCCTCGACGACGCGGTGAAGCGCGCCGTCAAGGACGGCATGCCCGCGCTGGGCATGTCCGACCTGATGAACCTGTTCGGCATGGTCAAGTTCTACAAGAGCTGCCGCAACAAGGGCATCAAGCCCATCGTCTCCGCCGACATCTGGCTGGAGAACGAGGAGGACCGCGACAAGCCGTACCGCCTGCTGCTCACAGCCAAGAACCGCGAGGGCTACCGCCGGCTGTGCGAACTGTTGACCGAGGCCTTCAGCCACAACCAGTACCGCGGCCGCGCCGAAATCAAGCGCGCCTGGCTGGAGAGCGGCGACAACAACAATCTGCTGTGCTTGTCCGGCGCCCACCTGGGCGATGTGGGCATGGCGCTGTCGATGGCGCAGCGCGAAGAGGCCCAGCGCCGCGCCGCTTACTGGGAAAAGCTGTTCCCAGGATCTTTCTACCTGGAAATCCAGCGGGTGGACAACGCCCAGGTGGAAAACGTGGTACAGGCCACGCTGTGGCTGGCCGGCGAGATGGGACTGCCGGTGGTGGCCACCCATCCGATCCAGTTCATGGAGCCGGACGACTTCAAAGCGCACGAGGCGCGGGTGTGCATCGCCGAAGGCTTCACGCTGGGCGACAAGCGCCGCCCCAAGAACTTTGCCGAATGCCAGTATTTCCTCAGCACCGAGGCCATGCTGCAGCGCTTCGCCGACATCCCTGAGGCGCTGGCCAATACGGTGGAAATCGCCAAGCGCTGCAATATCAGCGTGGTGCTGGGCAAGAACTACCTGCCGCTGTTCCCGACGCCGGACGGCATGTCGCTGGACGACTTCCTAGTCTATGAAGCCAAGCGCGGACTGGAAGCGCGGCTGGCGCAACTGTATCCGGACCCGGCCGAACGCGAGGCCAGTCGGCCGGAATACGACGCCCGGCTGAAATTCGAGTGCGACACCATCATCCAGATGGGCTTCCCCGGCTACTTCCTGATCGTGGCGGACTTCATCCAATGGGGCAAAGCCAATGGCTGCCCGGTGGGTCCGGGCCGGGGCTCAGGCGCCGGCTCGCTGGTGGCCTACAGCCTGTCGATCACCGACCTCGACCCGCTGAAGTACGCGCTGCTGTTCGAGCGCTTCCTGAATCCGGAACGGGTGTCGATGCCCGACTTCGACGTCGACTTCTGCCAGGAGAACCGCTGGCGCGTGATCGAGTACACCCGGCAGAAATACGGCGAGGAGGCGGTCAGCCAGATCGCCACCTTCGGCACCATGTCGTCCAAGTCGGTGATCCGCGACGTCGGCCGGGTGCTGGACCTGCCGTTCGGCCTGTGCGACCGCCTATCCAAGCTGATTCCGCTGGAGGCCAACAAGCCGCTGTCGCTGACCAAGGCGATGGAGATGGAGGCGCAGATCGGCGAGATCATCGAGAGCGAGGGCGCGAACGAGCTGATCGAGCTGGCGATGAAGCTTGAAGACCTGACGCGCGGCATCGGCATGCACGCCGGCGGCGTGCTGATCGCGCCGGGACGCCTCACCGACTTCTGCCCGCTGTACATCGCCAGCGGCGAAGGCGCGGCGCCGGTGTCGCAGTTCGACAAGGACGACGTCGAGCAGATCGGCCTGGTGAAGTTCGACTTCCTGGGCCTGCGCAACCTCACCATCATCGAACTGGCGCAGAAGTACATCAAGCAGGTCAGCGGCGAGGACGTCGACGTCGCCCACCTGCCGCTGGACGACCGCGACGCCTACAAGGTGTTCGCCAGCGCCAACACCACCGGCGTGTTCCAGTTCGAGTCCAGCGGCATGAAAAAGATGCTGGTGGAGGCGAAGCCGAGCAAGTTCGAGGAAATTATCGCCTTCGTGGCGCTGTACCGTCCGGGTCCGATGGACCTGATCCCCGACTTCATCCAGCGGATGCACGGCGCCAAGTTCGAGTACCTGCACCCGCTGCTGGAGCCGGTGCTGGCGCCCACCTACGGCATCATGGTGTACCAGGAGCAGGTGATGCAGTCGGCGCAGGTGATCGGCGGCTACAGCCTGGGCGGCGCCGACCTGCTGCGCCGAGCGATGGGCAAGAAGAAGGTCGAGGAGATGGTGGCGCAGCGCGCCATGTTCGTCGAAGGCGCCGGCAAGCAGGACATTCCGGAAGCCAAGGCCAACGAAATCTTCGACTACATGGAGAAGTTCGCCGGCTACGGCTTCAACAAGTCGCACGCCGCCGCCTACGCGCTGGTGGCCTACCATACCGCCTGGCTGAAGGCCCACCACTGCGCCGCCTACATGGCGGCGACGATGTCCACCGAACTGGACAACACCGACCAGCTGAAAATATTTTACGACGACGCCACCGACCACAAGAACGGCCTGGTGTTCCTGCCGCCGGACGTCAACCACAGCCGCTACCGCTTCGTGCCGGTGGACCGCAAGCACATCCGCTACGCGCTGGGCGCGGTCAAGGGCAGCGGCGAATCGGCGGTGGACCACATCGTGGCGATGCGCGAGGCAGGCGGCCCGTTCACCAGCCTGTTCGACTTCTGCAAGCGCACCGACAAGAAGCTGGTCAACAAGCGGGTGATAGAAGCGCTGATCCGCGCCGGGGCGTTCGATTCCATCGAACCCAACCGCGCGCTGCTGTTCGCCAACGTCGGCCTGGCGATGGAGGCGGCGGAGCAGGAGCACGCCAACGCCAACCAGGGCGGGCTGTTCGACATGTTCGGCGACGATGTCGCGGCAGCAGTGGAAATGGTCGCCACCCGGCCGTGGAGCGACGCGGTGAAGCTGGCCGAAGAGAAGCTGGCCATAGGCTTCTACCTGTCCGGCCACCCGTTCTCCGCCTACGAGAAGGAAGTGCGCGCCTTCATCAAGACGCCGCTGTCGCGGCTGATCCCCAACAAGACGCCGCAGCTGCTGGCGGGCTTCGTCACCGGCATTCGCGTCAAGGTGGGCAACCGCGGCAAGATGGCCTTCGTCGAACTGGACGACGGCAGCACCAAGCTGGAAGTCAGCCTGTTCGCCGAAAGCTTCGAGACCAACCGCGACAAGCTGAAGGAAGACGTGGTGCTGGTGGTGGAGGGCAAGGTCAGCGAGGACAGCTTCGCCGGCGCCGGCCGCCTGCGCATCATCGTCGACAAGCTGTACAGCCTTGGCGAAGCGCGCAGCCGCTACGCCCGCAGCCTGGCGCTGCAATTGTCCGGCCAGGTGGACGTGGCCCGCCTCAAAGCGGAGCTGCATCCGTTCAAGAGCCAGGAATCCGGCTGCCCGGTGCGGCTGCATTACAACAACGGCGAAGCGAAGGGCGACCTGATGCTGCCGCCGGAATGGGGAGTGCGGCTGGACGACGGCCTGCTGCTGTCGCTGTCGGACTGGCTGGGGGATAACCGGGTCAAGGTGATGTGGTAACGTCTCTCCCGCGCAACACCTTCCACATGCCGTTCGCCGCCAGCGGGCGGCATGTTCGCTGCCATCGCCCGGCGCGGGCTTTCCGCGCCGTTCCCGGCAACCGCCGCGCCGCGCCGCAAACCACCCGCGCCAATGCGGCAGTCAACCAGGCCTCGATCGACTGGCAAGCCGATGCCGCCAAGATCGGCAATGCCGCGCCGGCTGGGACGGTCGCTTGCCGAAGCCGAAGCCCGACGCCAGGTCGGAAGCGCCCGGCGGCATAGAGAAGGCGGACGGGGGCCAGGCCAGCGAGCGCTCCTGGCGTCAGCCGCCCTGGCATTTCGTACAGCGACAGTATGCCCGCACACCTACCATTTCAGCCGAATCCCCCTGTGAAAGCAGGACATTATGCGCATGACGCGGGGATGGAATGCACAGTCATTGTCGACTAATCAGCCACAACAGCGAGAATTCGCTTATGATGGGCACAGGTGCATGATCGGCCGGACTTTACCGGCCTGAGCTATACAGCACTGAAAACACCTGTTTCCTGGAGATATCCCATGTCTAATCGCCAATCCGGCACCGTAAAGTGGTTCAACGATGAAAAAGGCTTCGGCTTCATCACCCCTCAAGGTGGCGGTGACGACCTGTTCGTTCACTTCAAAGCTATCGAAAGCGATGGTTTCAAAAGCCTGAAAGAAGGCCAGACCGTTTCCTTCGTAGTCGAGAAGGGCCAAAAGGGTCTGCAAGCTGTTCAGGTTCGCGTCGAGTAATCGGCCGCAAAACCGAAAAAACCCCTGTCAACGCGACAGGGGTTTTTTTATTGCCGCCGGCGAACGCCGCGCTCAGCCGCTGACGCTGGCCGCGCCATTCTCCACGTGGCCCACCAGACGGCGCAGGAAGCTGCTGTCCTGGGTGCAGGTGACAGTGATGTCGTACCAGCCGTAGACGCCGGCCAAGTTCCAGCTCAGCATCTGGCTGCCGCCGCCGTTGACGCTCACCTGCTGCGCCGCGCCGCCGCCATAGCCATTGGCGCTGACCTGGAAAGTCACCGCGGTCTTGCCGCCGTTGTTCAATTGCAAGGTCAGCTGCGGCACGCTCTGCACCACGGCCACGCCGCTCACCGTCTCCAGCACGCCGGCCGCGCTGTGGATATTGCCGCAGAAACGGCGCAGGAAACCGTTGGGACCGTACAGGGTCAGGTCATACCAGCCGCCGCCGTAGGTCTGGACATGGAAGTAGTCCTGGATATTGCCGCCGGCCGCCACATCGTATTGCCACGGGCCGTCCAGACGGTACTGGTTGGCGTAGATGGCGTAATGCGCCGCCTGGCTGCCGCTGTTCTGCATGTGAATCCACACCATGCCGCCGGCGGCATCGGTGCTGGCGTAGGCATTGCACTGGTAGGGCAAGGCGCGCGCCGGGCGGCGGCCGGCCTCCGGCTGCGGCATCTGCCCCGGCACCGGCGCGACCGGAGCCGGCCAGCTCTTGCTTTGCTGCGCCTGGGTCAACAGCGCCGCGGTGTCCGGGAAGGTCGGCACGCTGGGGTTGCTGCTGCCGAAATCCAGCGCGGCGGTCAGGTCGCCGCAGGTCTGACGACGCCAGGCGGAGATATTCGGTTCCTGCACGCCAGTCCAGCTTTCCAGGAAGCGTATCACCGAGGTATGGTCGAACACCTGCGAGCAGACATAGCCGCCGCGGCTCCACGGCGACAACACCAGCATCGGCACCCGCGGCCCCAGGCCGATGGGCGCGCCGGACACGTACTCTCCTGCCGTGCCGGACGGCGGCACCGGCGGAGGAACGTGGTCGAACAGGCCGTCGTTCTCGTCGTAGTTGAGCAGCATCACCGTGGACGCCCAGACGTCGGGATTGGCGGTCAGCGCCTGCAATACCTGGTCCACCAGATAGGCTCCGGCGGCCGGCGGCGCGCTGGGATGCTCGGAATAGTCCTGCGGCGCGACTATCCACGACACCTGCGGCAGCGTGCCGTTGATGGCGTCGCTGCGGATAGCGGCCACCAGGTCCTGCACCGAATTGCCGCTGACCTTGGGCACCGAGCTCATGCCGCGGTCGTACAAGGGATTGCCCGGCTTGGCGCTGCGGTACTGGTTGAACCAGGCCAGCGCGTTGTCGTCGAAATTGTCGCCCACCACCTGGTACACCTTCCAGCTGACGCCGGCCGACTGCAGGCGCTCGGGATAGGTAGTCCAGCTGTAGCCCTTCTCGCTGTTGTCGGTGACCGGTCCGCCATTCTTGCCGGCGGCGTCCACCGTGCCGCTCCACAGGTACAGCCGGTTGGGATTGGTCGGCCCCTGCTGCGAACAGAAATAGCCGTCGCAGATGGTGAAGGCGTCGGCCAGAGCGTAATGGTAGGGGATGTCGGCGCGGTTGAAGTAGCCCATGGTCAGGCTGGTCTTGGCCGCCACCCAGCCATCGTACTTGCCCTGGTTCCAGGCCACGTGGGTGCCGGTCCAGGAGTGGTCGAGATCGGTCAGGTACTGCGCATTGGTGCGGCTGCTGTCCAGATGGAACGGGTATTCGCTGGACAACACATGCGGCTGGCGGAACACGCTGTTGCCGTTGCGCAGTTGCAGCGCGCTGCGGTCGCCAAAGCCGCGCACGCCGCGCAGCATGCCGAAGTAATGGTCGAACGAGCGGTTTTCCTGCATGAACACCACCACATGCTTGACCGCGGACAGGCTGCGCCCGGCGGGACGGATCGCCATGGCGGCGGCCAGCCCCGGCGGAATGGCGCCGGCCGCAACGCCTGCGGCCGACAGTTTGAGAAACTCACGACGTGACAACTCGCTCATGGCTACGCTCCGGAAATATTGAACATTCATGACGACAGCAAATCAAGCCAGCGCGCAGTGTGCTGCAGCAATATGATTTTTTGATTAAGCCCCCCCCTTCCCCGCCCGCCCGCCATCGTTTACTCTGCCGGCTTGTCCCGCACCCTCCGCACAGCTCCTTCCATGCAACTGCGCCAAGCCCGCCAGACCGATCTGGCCGCCGTATTCACCATCGAGCAGGCCGTGTTCGGCAGCCATGTCTATCCGGACTTCTTCTTCCGTCAGGCATTGGACCTGTGGCCGGACTGGTTCTGGCTGGCCGAAGACGAATCCGGCGCGCCCATAGGCTATGTGCTGGGCGCCCCCAGCCAGCAGCCGGACGAACTGTGGCTGTTGTCTCTGGCGCTGCTGCCCGCCTGCCGCGGCCGCGGCGTCGGCAAGGCCTTGCTGCAAGCGGCGCTGGCGGCGATGCGGCCGCGCGCTCGCGGCATCCAGCTGACGGTTGACCCTGCCAACCCGGCCGCCGCGTTGTACCAGCGGCTGGGCTTCGCCGTGATCGGCCACGATCCCGGCTATTTCGGACCCGGCGAGGCGCGCTGGCTGATGCGATGGCAGCCGTCCGCATCCGCCTGACATGCGCTACACTCGGTCTTTTGTCCGATTGCCCGCCGCATGAAGCCTGAACCATCCCAGCGACTGCTGGCCTGCCTAACCATAGCCTGCTGCCTGGGCTACTACCTGATCCTGGCGCTGCGCCCGAGCTGGCTTGCCGGCCGCCTCGCCGGCCTGCCCGCCTCCATCCTGCTGGCGCTCTCGCTGCTGCTGCTGTTCTGCCTGATCGCCGCACGGCATGGCCGCTCGTCCGACGGAGACACGCCATGAGCCATGCCCAGCTGCTGTTCCTGGCGCTGATCCTGCTGACGCTGGCCATCACCGCCGCCGCCCGGCGCCGCACCGCCTCCCTTAATGATTTCTATACCGCCGGCGGCCATCTGCCCGCCTGGCAGAACGGCGTGGCGCTGGCCGGCGACTACCTGTCCGCCGCCGCCTTCCTCGGCGCCGCCGGCATGTACCTGGGCCAGGGCTACGACTCGCTGGCCTACGCGGTTGGCACGCTGGCCGGCTGGCCGCTGCTGTTGCTGCTGCTGGCCGAACCCTTGCGCCGGCGCGGCCGCTATACCGTGGCGGGAGTCTTGAGCCAGCGCTTCGACCACACCGGCGTGCGGCTGGTGAGCATAGCCGGCTCGCTGACGGTGACGCTGTGCTACCTGATCGTGCAACTGGTGGGCGCCGGCAAATTGATCGAGCTGTTGTTCGGCCTGCCCTATCTGGCGGCGGTAGGCCTGGTGGGCGCGCTGATGATGGTCTACGTGGCGCTGGGCGGCATGCTGGCCACCACTTGGGTGCAGATCAGCAAGGCCAGCCTGCTGTTCGCCTGCGCGCTGCTCTTGGCCGCCGGGGTGCTGTCGCGCTTCGGCGGCAGTCCGGCCGCGCTGTTCGACGCGGCGGAGAAACTGCGCGGCGCGGCGGCCTTCCTGCCCAGCCAGGCGCTGGCCGACCCAGTAGAAGTTCTGTCGCTGGGCCTGGGGCTGAGCCTGGGCCTGCTGGGCCTGCCGCATGTGCTGATGCGCTTCTTCACCGTGGCCGACGAGCGCGCCGCGCGCCGTTCGGTCAGCATCGCCACCTGGCTGGTGGCCGCCTTCTTCGTCCTCAACATCGTCATCGGCTATGGTGCGATGGTGCTGGTGGGGCCTGCCGCGCAGTTCCACGGCGCCGATGGCAAGCTCTTGGGCGGCGGCAATATGGCGGCGCTGCACCTGGCCGGCCTGCTGGGCGGTGAAACTGGCGGCGCGCTGGTGGCCGCCGTCGCCTTCGCCACCATTCTGGCGGTGGTGGCCGGGCTGGCGATGGCCGGCGCCAGCGCCGTCAGCCACGACCTGTACGCGGTATGGCTGAAGCGCGGCCAGGCCGACCCGCGCCAGGAGCTGAACGTGTCGCGGCTGGCCACGCTGGGTCTGGGCCTCCTAGCCATCGCCCTGTCCACGCGGTTTCAGCAACTCAATATCGCCGTGATGATGGGCCTGGCCTTCGCCATCGCCGCCTCGGCCAATTTCCCGCTGCTGCTGTTGGCGCTGCACTGGCCAGGCCTGACTGCGCGCGGCGCAGTGTGGGGAGGCGCAGCCGGCATCGCCGGCTCGCTGCTGTTGATCGTCTGCGGCCCGGCGGTATGGATGGCGGCGCTCGGCCATGCCAAACCGCTGTTTCCCTATTCCAACCCGGCGCTGTTCTCGCTGCCGCTGGCCTTCGCCGCGGCATGGCTGGGTTCCCGCAACCGGAGCTAAGATGGTTTCAACGAATTCTCGAAAGCGCAATCGATGAGCAATCTCATCCTGTACGGCAACCGCTACTCCGGCCATAGCTACAAGGCCAGGCTGGCGCTGATGCTGGCCGACATCTCGCACGACTACGTCCACATCGACATTGCCGAACCGCGCAGCCAGCGTCCGGCCGACTTCCGCGCCGCCAGCCGCTATGGCGAAGTGCCGGTGCTGGTGGCCGATGGCGTGCCGCTATGCCAGTCCAACGCCATCCTGCAATGGCTGGCCGACAGCTACGGCACGCTGGGCGGCGCGCTGGGTGAACGCCAGCGCGTGCGCGAATGGCTGAGCTGGGAAAGCAACCGCCTGGGCCAGTCGCTGCCCAATCTGCGCTATTCGCGGCTTATCGCCCATTATCCCGGCGAAGTGGAAACCTGGCTGGAAGCCAGGCTGCGCGATGACCTGACGGTGCTGGAAGCCGAACTGGCCGCGCGCCGCTACCTGGCCGGCGACCAGATCAGCATCGCCGACGTCTCGCTGTGCGGCTATCTGTGGTGGCTGGCCGACGCCGGCCTCGACATCGAGGATTGGCCGCACGTGAACAGCTGGCTGCAACGCATCGCCGCGCAACCCGGCTGGCAACACCCGGACGCGCTGATGGCGGCCGACATTCCCGAATAAACCGCGGAGCGCAAGCATGCTGACCCTCGCCGATCCGCTCTTGCTGGACATCCCTCTGGCCGGCGTCGACGAGCCCTTTGTCGATCTGGCCGGCTTCCTCTCCTGTTGGCAAGTGGATCTCAGCCGCAGCCAGATCTCCAGCCGCAGTCGGCACTTTCTCAAAGCGCGCCGCGCGGTGGCCGAACGGCTGCAGCACGCCGCCGGGCTGCTGCCGAATGGTTTGCGGCTGTATATCAAGGAGGCTTACCGACCGCTCGCGCGCCAACGGCGCTCCTTCGACGAGCATCTGGCGCGGCTGCGCGCGCTGAAGCCCGATCTTGATGACATCGCGCGATTCCAGCAGGCTAGCCTGTATGTGGCGCCGCCGGAAGTCGCCCCGCACCCCACCGGCGCGGCGGTGGACGTCACGCTGATGGACCCGGCGGGCTACGAGCTGGACCTAGGCTGTCCGTTCAACGCCGACAGCGAAGAGTCGGACGGCGCCTGCTACACCCAGCACCCGCACCTGTCCGAGACCGCGCGCGCCAACCGCGCCATCCTGATCCAGACGATGCAAGCCGCCGGCTTCGTCAACTATCCATCCGAGTGGTGGCACTGGTCATACGGCGACCGCTACTGGGCCGCGGTCACGCAGGCGCCGCAAGCGCTGTACCGGGCGGTGGAGGAAAACGAACTGGACACCATGGAGACTACGCAATGAGCCGCCCCGACTGCATCAAACGCTGGAGCGAACTGGAAAGCGCCGAGGCCGGCCATTATCCAGGCAGCCAGGAGGCAATGGGCTATACCGCCCGCCTCGGCCAGCATTTCGGCTTCGCCCGGCTGGGCGTCAACCACGTCCGGCTGGAGCCGGGCCGGCGCAGCAGCCTGCCGCATTGCGAAAGCACCGAGGACGAGATCATCCTGGTGCTGGAGGGCGCTCCCGACCTGTGGCTGGACGGCACGCTGCACCGGCTGGCCGAAGGCGATGCGGTGGGCTTCAAGGCCGGCGACGGCCTGTGCCACACCTTCATCAACAACAGCGAGCGCGCGGTACGGTTGCTGGTGGTAGGCGACGCCCGCCGCCAGGACAACCGCTATCACTACCCGCTGAATCCCGAGCGTAACGCCGCCGCCGGCGTCGAGCACTGGGTGGATGCCCCGGCACGCCCCGACGGCGGCCACGACGGCCTGCCGGACCGATTGCGCGACAGCAACGGACCCTTCTGAACATGCATACCTTTCTGCAGCAGCTGGCGGGCCTGATCGGCCCGGCCCATATTCTCACCGAACCGGCCGACACCGCCCCTTACACGCTAGACTGGCGCCGCCGCTACCAGGGCGCGCCGCTGGCGGTGGCATTGCCCGGCAGCACCGCGGAAGTGGCGGAGCTGGTGAAATTGTGCCGCGCGCACCAGGTGGCCATCGTACCGCAGGGCGGCAACACCTCCACCTGCGGCGCGGCCACGCCGGACGGCAGCGGCCGCCAGCTGATCGTGGCCTTGCGCCGGCTGCGCCAGATCCGCCAAATCGATACCGACAACGACACGCTGACGCTGGACGCCGGCGCCACCCTGCAGGAAGCGCAGCAGGCGGCCGAGGCGGCCGGCCGGCTATTTCCGCTGTCGCTGGCCTCGCAGGGCAGCTGCCAGATCGGCGGTAACTTGTCCACCAACGCCGGCGGCGTGGCGGTGCTGCGCTACGGCACCATGCGCGAATTGACGCTGGGGCTGGAAGTGGTGCTGCCGGACGGCCGGATCCTCAGCCAGTTGTCCGGCCTGCGCAAGGACACCACCGGCCTGGACTTGAAGCAGCTGTTCATCGGCGCCGAAGGCCAATTGGGCCTGATCACCGCCGCCACGCTGAAGCTGTTTCCGCAGCCCGCCGCCCACGCCACCGCGATGGTGGGAGTGGATGGCATCGAAACCGCCATCGCCTGGCTGAACGCGCTGCGCGCGCGCTTTGGCGACCGCCTGACCGCGTTTGAAGTGATAGACCGCAACTGCCAACAGGTGCTGCTGCGCCATCATCCCAAGCTGATGCCGTTCAGCGCGCCGTGGCTGGTGCTGATCGAACTGTCCGACGGAGGCGACGCCGCGCTTCTCAACGACAGCCTGGTGGAATGGCTGTCGCGCCGGGACATGAGCGACGGCGTGGTGGCGCAGAACGAGACCGAGCGGCGCAAACTGTGGCGGCTGCGCGAAGAAATATCGGAAAGCCAGCGCCTGGACGGCCCCAGCATCAAGCACGACATCGCGGTGCCGACCTCGGCGCTGCCGGCCTTGGTGAACGATTGCGCCGCCGCGCTGGAGGCCGACTTCCCCGCCATCCGCATCGTCGCCTTCGGCCACGCCGGCGATGGCAATCTGCACTACAACGTCAGCTACACCCGGCCGGGCAATGTCGACCTGTTCGACGACGAGGCAGCCGTCAACGCCATCGTCTACGACCACGTCTACAGGCTGGGCGGAACGCTGGCGGCAGAGCACGGCGTCGGCCAGCTGAAGAAGGACTGGCTCGCCCGCTACAAGGACCCGGTGGCCTTGGCCTTGATGCGCCAGCTGAAGCAGGCGCTGGACCCGGACGGCTTGATGAATCCAGGTAAATGGCTGTAACCGGGCCTTTTCCGCCATGCCGCGCAGAGCAGGCCCGCATCAGGCGAATACCGGCGCCGACGAGGCAAGCGTTTTGTCTTTAGCCGCGCGGCGCGCATGGCCGTACACTATGGCGCGCCCATCCGGCCGATGACCGCGGCCCAATCCTCGCCGCGGCGCTGGCGGACCAGCCGCGCGGACGGATACCACGGCGTGACCTCCCCTTCCTCCCCCCAGCGCCAGTCGGTGTGTTCGCTGGACAGCAGCAACCGGCACGGCACGCCCAGCGCGCCGGCCAGATGCGCCATCGCGGTGTCCACCGTGATCAGCAGGTCCAGCTGCGCCAGCAAGGCGGCGCTGGAGGCGAAATCGCCCAATGCCGATCCCAGCTCCAGCGCGCAATGCCGCTTGACCCACTCCCGCTCCTCCACCACAGGATCGGGCTGCACGCTGATCCAGTGCGCGTCGCTCCGCGCGCAAAGCGGTTCGAACAGCGCCGGCGTCGGCAGCGAGCGGCAATGATCGAATGGATGGGCCAGATGGCCGCGCCACACCAGCCCGATCTTGCGCCCGTCCGGCGGCAGGCGCCGGCGCCACGCCTCGCCCAGTGACGAATCCGCCCGCAGATAGCAAGGCAGGGACAGAGGCTCGGCGCGCAGCAGGCCAGGCAGGCTCATCGAAAACACATGGCAATCGTGCGGCGGGAAATCGGGAGAAGTGCGGAGGATGGGCAGACACTCCGCCGCCGGGTCGTGGGCGGAAAAAAGCGCCAGCAGCGGTTCGCGGCACATCAGCGTCAGCCTGGCCGCTCCGCGCTGCCGCAGCAACGGCAGGTAGCGGAAAAACTGGATCGCGTCGCCGTAGCCCTGCTCGAACACCAGCAATAGATGCCTGCCGGCCAGCGGCTCGCCCTGCCAGCGCGGCGAATCCGGCTGCGGATAATGGCTGGACATCAGCCGGGCTTCGTGATTTTGCCAGCCCGCCTGATAATCGCCGCGCGCCAGCTGCAGATACCCCAGATTCTGCCGCAGCCGGCGGTGTTGCGGCGACAGCGCCAGGCCGCGGCGCCAAATTTGCTCCGCCTCCCGACTCCGCCCCTGTTCCTGCAGCGCGACTCCCAACAGGCACAACCACTCGACATGGCCCGGCGCCGCCAGCAGCGCCTCGCGCAACAGCGCCTCAGCCTCCGCCGGCCGGTTGGTGGCCGACAGCAGCGCCACCAAATTGCCCAGCACCGCCTCCGGCTGCCGCGCATGCGCTTGCCGCAGACAGTCCTCCGCCTCGCCCCAGCGCCGCTGCTCCAACAGCAGCAAGCCCAGATTGTTCAACGCGGCCGCATGCCCCGGCGCCCATTCCAGCGCCCGGCGCAACAGGTTCTCCGCCTCGGCAGGCTGCCCCAGCTCCACCAGCAGCTGGCCCAGCAGCTGCAGCGCCTCGGCATCGTCCGGCTCCAGGACCAGGCTCTGGCGCAAACGCTCGGCGGCCTCCTCGCCCCGCCCCTGCTGCCGCAACAGGCGGCCAAGATTGTAATGGGCGGCGGCGGCCTGCGGCTGCAGGACCACAACCCGGCGGAAGCAGGCTTCGGCCTCGTTGATCCTGCCGCTGTCGAGCAGCAGCGCGCCCAGGTTGCCCAGGCTGGAGACATGTTCGCCATCCCTTGCCAGCTCGGCGCGGTAATGCGTTTCCGCCTCCGCCGCCTCGCCCTGCTCCGCATGCAGGCAGCCCAGATTGTAGTGCGCGTCCGGCGTGGCGGCGTCCCGCGCCAGCGCCTGGTGCCAGCATTGCGCGGCCAGCGGCAATTGCCCAAGGCGGGCGGCGCAAACCCCCAGCAGGTTCCACAATGGCGCGTTGGCGGGCTCGGCCTGCAAGCCTTGCTGCGCGGCCTGCAAGGCGGAGCGGAAGTCGCCTTCCGCCAATAGGCGGGCGGCGCGCAGGGTATCGGCGGACAAAGGCTGCATGGGATTTTCCACAAAAGACGTGTTCGGATAATCGACGCAAAAACGCCGCCTGGCAAGGCGGCGTTTTCTGCGAGGCGGCTCGCGCCTACAGCCGGAACTTGTTGAACTCGGCGTCCATCTTGCCGGCGTTGCCGGCCAGGCCCTGCAGGGTGCTGCTGACGTTCTGCAGCACGTCGTCGTTTTCCAGCACATGGCCGTTGATGGCTTCCGAGCTTTGCGCGATCAGCGTGGTGGCCTTGTGCTGCTCCTGGGTGGAGCCGGAAATCTCGCTCATCTTGGACACCACTTCCAGCATCGATTCGCGGATGGCGGCGATGTTCTCCACCGCCGCGCGAGTCAGCCCCACGCCTTCGTCCACCGCCTGCACCGTGCTGTTGACGTCCCCGACCGCGCGGCCGGTTTCCTCGCGGATGGCTCCCACCATATTGGAGATTTCCAGCGTCGCCTGGGCGGTGCGCTCGGCCAGCTTCCTCACCTCGTCGGCCACCACCGCGAAGCCACGGCCCTGCTCGCCGGCGCGCGCCGCCTCGATCGCCGCGTTCAGCGCCAGCAGATTGGTCTGGTCGGCGATGTCGCGGATCACATTGGTGATGCCGGAAATCTCCTGCGAGCGCTTGTCCAGCGACGACAACATCGCCTCCAACCCTCGCACCGACTGCACAGTGCTTTCCATGCCGGACGACAGCTGCTGCATATTGTCGGCGCTGGCCGCCAGATTCTGTCCGGTGGCGCTGGCCAGATCGTCGGCTTGGCGCGCGCTGTCGGCAATGTGGGAGATCGAAACGGTGATCTGCTCCAGCGTGGCGGCATTGGACGAGGACACGTCGGAGATGTGGCGCGAACTCTGCGCCACGTTGGCCACCAGCTGGCTGGCATCCTGCACGCCGCCGACCACGCCGCCGGCATCCTGCTTCAAGCCGCGGAACAACTGGCCCAATTGGGCGATGAAGGTATTGAACGCGCGCGCGGTAGCGGCGATCTCGTCCTGGCCGTCGTCCTTCAGCCTGAGCGTCAGGTCGCCCTGGCCGCGGGCGATGTCCTCCATCGCCGCCTTCAGCCGGACCAGTCCCACCAGCATGCGGCCGATGACCAGGCTGGCGAACGGGATCATCAGCGCGAACACCAGCAGGGTCAGCCCGCCTACGGTGTACAGCAAGGTGTGCAGCGGGGCCAGGATCTCGTCGCGGTCGGCCACCAGCGCCAGCACCCAGTTACTGCCGGGAATGGCCTGCGCCGAGATCAGCATCGACTTGCCGCCGATATTGACATCGGAAGCGCGGTCGCTCTGCACCAGTTGCGCCAGCCGGTCGGCGGTAAGCTCCGGCACCAGCGTGGTGATGGGCTTCAGCGTCAGGTCGGCCTGCGGGTGGGCGATCACCGTGCCCTTCTTGTCGACGATGAAGGCGTAGCCGTTGCCGCGCACTTTCAGCGCCAGCACCGATTTCACCAGCGTGTCCACCATCACGTCGCCGCCCACCACGCCGGCGAAGGCGCCGTTGTGGTTGAACGGCGCGGCGATGGTGACGGTCAGTTTCTTGGTGGCCTCGTCGACATAGGGGTCGGTGACAATGGGCTGGCCGGCGTCCTTCGCCAGCTTGTACCATTCGCGGTCGGCTACCTTGTAGTCGGCCGGCGCGGTCCAGTCGTCGGAAAACAGCGTGTGTCCGTCGGCGAAGCCAGCGTAGTTGACGTTGAAGCCGCCGGCCTTGGTGCCCACCTTGAGGAAGCGCAGCGCATCCGGTTCATTGGCCGCGCCGGTCTGGGCGACGATCTGCTGCTTTTTTTCGCCCAGCCAGGTGGTCACTACCGAGCTTTGTCCCTTCAGGCTGGCGGCGAACTCGTTGTCCAGTCCGTCCAGGATTTCCGATCTCATCTGCATGAAGACTATAGTCACCAGGACCAGACCGAACAGCGCCATCAACAAGGCGTTGAGCGCGATCAGACGGCTGCGGAGTGATTTCATGTTGTTCCCTTTGGTTCTACGCTGCATTGCCCTGGCGAATCCTGCATCCCCGGACGGACTTGTAATGATTTATTGAAACATACGCTAATCCAAGCCGGGCGAATGCCGCTTGATCAAGCTCATGCCTTTTTAAATATGATAGGTGCAACGCAGGGAACAGTCGATGTGAATACCACATTTGCATCGACGCAAAAAAATACCCCTGCGGCGATGCTGCAGGGGTCAACACGAGGAAGAAACATCGGACCGGCCTCAGCCAGCGCGATATTTCGAGGGGCTAACACCTCAAAACCTTGCGGTTCTCAGTGCAGCCGCCATTCTAGCGCAATTGCTCTACAAAAATCCACAAAATAGAGCAAATAATCCATTCTTCATTTATTCGGCCACCGATGGTCGCGGAACTGCTCGCGCAGTTTCATCTTCAGCAGCTTGCCGGTGGCGGTGTGCGGCAGCTCGTCGACAAATACCACGTCGTCCGGCGTCCACCACTTGGCGATCTTGCCTTGGTAGAAGTCCAGCAACTCATCGCGACTGGCTTTCGCGCCCGGCTTCAGCGTCACCACCATCAGCGGGCGCTCGTCCCACTTGGGATGCGGCACGGCGATCGCCGCCGCCTCCGCCACCGCCGGGTGGCCGACCAGGATGTTCTCCAGATCGATCGAGCTAATCCATTCGCCGCCGGACTTGATCACATCCTTGGTGCGATCTGTGATGCGCATGAAGCCGTCGGCGTCTATCGTCACCACGTCGCCGGTATGGAACCAGCCATCGGCGCTGTGGTTGGCGTCGAGCTCGCGGCGGAAATATTGCGACAGCACCCAGGGGCCGCGCACCTGCAGGTTGCCGAAGGACACGCCGTCGTGCGGCAGCGGCAGGCCGGCGTCGTCGACGATGCGGATGTCCACGCCGTAAATCGGCCGGCCCTGCTTGGTCAGCAGCAGGCGTTCCTCGGCCAGAGCCAGGCCGGCGTGCTTGAGCTTGGGCGTGCCGGTGGTGCCGCAGGGCGACAGCTCGGTCATGCCCCACAGCTGGCGCATTTCCACGCCATGCTCCGCCAACTGCTCGATCATGCTTTCCGGCACCGCCGAACCGCCGGCGATCACCCGCTGCAACGGCGACAGCGACAGCTGCTCGCGCTGGCAATGCTGCAACAACTGCATCCACACCGTCGGCACGCCTATGGTGGTGGTGACGCCCTCTTCCTGAATCAGCTGCAGCAGACTGGCGCCGTCCAGCTTCGGCCCCGGCAGCACCAGTTTGCTGCCGTTCATCGCGCAACTGTAGGGCAGGCCCCAGGCGTTGGCGTGGAACATCGGCACCACCGGCATCACCACCGCGCGCGCCGAGATGTCGAAGCTGTCCGGCAGCGAGCTGCCGTAGGCGTGCAGCACGGTGGAGCGGTGCGAATACAGCACGCCTTTGGGATTGCCGGTGGTGCCGGAGGTGTAGCACAGGCTGGAGGCGGTGTTTTCGTCGAAGCTCGGCCAGTGATAAACGTCGCTGTGGCTGCCCACCAGGTCTTCGTAGCTTTGCAGATCGGGAATGCCGCTGTCCGCCGGCAGATGGGCGTGGTCGGCCAGCAGCACGAAGCGCTCGACGCTGCTGAGCTGGTCCGCCAGTTGCGCCACCAGAGGCAGGAAGGTCAGATCGAACATCAGCACCTTGTCTTCGGCGTGATTGACGATCCAGGCGATCTGCTCGGCGAACAGCCGCGGGTTGACGGTGTGACAGACGGCGCCGCTGCCGGACACCGCGTAGTAGATCTCGAAGTGGCGATAGCCGTTCCAGGCCAGCGTGCCCACCCGGTCTCCGCCCCGCACGCCCAGCGCCTGCAGCGCGTTGGCCAGTTGGCGGGCGCGGCGCGCGGCGTCGCGGTAGGTGTAGCGGTGCATCGGTCCTTCCACGCTGCGCGACACGATCTCGGTGTCGCCGTGAAAGCGCTCGGCATGCGCGAGCAGGTCTGAAATCAACAACGGCCGGTCCATCATCTGTCCATGCAGCATCTTGCCTCCCCTTGTTGTCGATTATGGAAATCGCAAGTTACGCCGCATTGGAGCATAGTCTCCAATCATATTTTCTGATGGCCGGCCATTGCCCGATTTATATATTCGTCATGGCCATTGATTCAGCTTTTCACCGGTTTCTTGGCCAGCATCCGCTGCAGGGTGCGACGGTGCATATTGAGCGCGCGCGCCGTGGCGGAGATATTGCCGTCGTTCTCGCCCAGCACTCGCTGCAAATGCTCCCAGGTGACGCGGCGCAGCGACATCGGCTGCGGCGCCACCGGCAGTTCCGGATTGGCGGCCTGCTGCTCGAACGCCGCCAGGATTTCCGCCACCCCGGCCGGCTTGGCCAGATACTGCACCGCCCCCAGCTTGGTGGCCTCCACCGCGGTGGCGATGCTGGCGTAGCCAGTCAGCACCACGATGGCGCTGGCCGGACACGCCGCGCGCAAGGCCGGCAGCAGCCTCAAGCCGCTGTCGCCGGCCAGGTTCAGGTCCAGCAGGATGCGCGCCGGCCGCCGCGCCGCCATCTCCAGCGCCTCGTCGGCATTGCGGGCGCAATGCACGGCATGGCCGCGCCGCGCCAGCGAACGCGCCAGCACCATGGCGAAAGCCTCGTCATCGTCTATCAGCAGGAAATCGCTCATCGCCCTTCCTCCTCCTGCAAGGGCAGGCGGATGCGGGCGTGCACTCCGCCCTCGGCGCGGTTGTCCAGGCTGAGCGTGCCGCCCAGCCGCGCCAGCGTGGCGTGGCTGAGCATCATCCCCAGGCCCAGGCCGGCCGGCTTGGCCGAGTCCAGCGGCGCCAACCCGGCGCGCGCCAGCTGCGCCTCGCTCAGGCAGCCCTGGCGGTTGACGATGTCCAGCTGCAGGCTGCCGGCCTGCCATTGCGCGCTCACCGTCACCGCGCCGCCGCCCGCCTCCGCCGCGTTGTTGACCAGATTGAACAACGCCGGCCAGAACGCCGGATCCAGTCTCGCTTCCGGGTCCGGCCCCTGCGGCGCCTGCCACTCAAGCCTCACGTCCGGCCGCAGGCTGCGCCAGCCCTCCAGCCGCTCCGCCAGCGCCGCGAACAAGGGCAAGGGCCCCAGTTGCGGCTCGGATCCGTGCTTGAGGCGCGCAAGCGTCGCGCTGCAGCTGGCAAGCTGCGCCTGCATCAGCAGCAGGTCCTGGCGCAGCGGCTCGTCTTGCCCGCGTTCGCTCAGCAGTTCGTCCACCAGCAGGGTCAGGGTGTTGAGCGGGGTGGACAGCGAGTGCGCGGCGCCGGCCGCCTGCATGCCCACCGCCAGCAGTTGCTCGTCGCGCAGCTGGGTTTCCCGCGCCTCGGCCAGCGCATTGCCCTGGCTCTGCAGCTGGCGCGCCAGCCAGGAAACGAAACCGGCGATCAACAGCGCCGACAAGGCGAAAGTCAGCCACATGCCCGACAGGTGCAGGTTGAAGGCGTAAGCGGCGTTGCCGCCGTTCAGCGGCCAGTCCAGATGCCATTCGAACAGCAGGCCGTAGGCGGCCACGCTGAGCCATGCCAGCAGCCAGGCGAACCAGCCCGGCGACAGCAAAGCTGCGAACAGCACCGGCGGCAGATAGAGCGAGGCCAGCGGATTGGCGGCGCCGCCGCTGAAGGCCAGCAGTTCGGTCAGCACCAGCGCATCGAACAGCAAGCCCAACCGCAAGCCCTGCTCCGCGGCCAGCCCCCAGGACGGCAGCCTGGGCAGCAGCAGGTTGACCAGCGCCAACGTGGCCAGCGCCTGGCCTATCAGCAGCCAGGGCAGCTCCACCTGCTCCAGCGCGCAGCCGGCCAGCATCGCCAGCGCCAGGAACAGCATCAGCCAGCGCAGCCGGCGCACGCGCTGTCCGGCGTGGTGGACGTCGCCAGCCGGGCCGGGCTTGAATATCGGGTTCCACTTCATGCCGCCACTTTACCACCAAGCCCATATGGCGGCCGCTGCGACAATATGCCGCATTCCGGGCCGGGATGGTTTGCACTAGGATCGCCGCAAACTTAAAACAAATTTGCAATTTCCTGATGAACCTGAAAAAAGCCCTGCTTCCCTTGCCGCTGGCCATGGCGGTCTGCCACGCCTTTGCCGCCGATTTACCCACCTTTCAGGGCGACAGGATAGTCGTCACCGCGGTCCAGAGCGACCAGGTGCTGACCGTCGCCACCGACCCGCGCGCGCCGCGCCAGCCGGTGCCGGCCGGCGACGGCGCCGACCTGCTGAAAACCATTCCCGGCTTCAGCGTGGTGCGCAAGGGCGGCAGCTCCGGCGATCCGCTGCTGCGCGGCCTGGGCGGCTCCCGCCTCAACATCCTGGCCAACGGCGGCTTCGTATACGGCGGCTGCCCGGGCCGGATGGACCCGCCCACCGCCTACCTGTTTCCCGACGCCTACGACAAGGTGGTGGTGGTGAAAGGCCCGCAATCGGTGAAATACGGCGGCGCGCTGATCAGCGGCGCGGTCAGCTTCGAGCGCAAGGTCAAGCCTTTCGATGAAAGCGGACTGCGCTTTGACGGCAGCCTGCTCGCCGGCAGCGCCCAGCGCCAGGACGTCTACACCGACCTGACCGTGGGCGGCAAGCAGGGCTATCTGCGGCTGATCGACTCCCACAACCAGGCCGGCGACTACCGCGACGGCGACGGCCAGAAAGTGCACTCGGCGTACCAGCGCGACAGCCAGAGCCTGATCGCCGGCCTCACGCCCGGTCGCGACACCACGATCGAGCTGTCCGGCGACTTTGGCCGCGGCCGCGCCGCCTACGCCGACCGGATGATGGACGGCAGCCAATTCGACCGCAGCGCCTGGGGCGTCAAGGCCGAGCAGCGCAATATCGCGCCGTGGCTGGACGCGCTGCGCGTCGCCGCCAACCGCAGCTACGCCGACCACGTGATGGACAACTACTCGCTGCGGCAGCTGGCCCCGGACAAGGCGCAGCGCGCCAGCAACCCAGACCGCAACACCGACGCCGCCAAGCTGGAAGCCGACCTGGCGCTGTACGGCATCGACTTCACCATCGGCGCCGACTGGCAGCGCGACCGCCACACCAGCCGCGTCGGCGGCACCAACTATGCCAGCCTGCCGCGCATCGCCGACCAGCACCTGCAGCGCGCCGGGCTCTATCTGGAAGGCAGCTTGCCGCTGTACGGCGGCAAGCTGACCGCCGGCTGGCGCCACGACCGCGTCCGCGCCTACTACGACGCCAGCCCCGGCCGCGGCGAACAATTGCAGGATTACCGGCTGTACAGCGGCTTCGCCCGCTACGAGCGCCAACAAGGCAACTGGACGCCCTATCTGGGCCTGGGCATCGCCCAGCGCGCGCCGGACTACTGGGAGCGCTCCTACGTGGCCGGCAAGCGCGCGGTGCTGCAGCCGGAACGCAATGCCCAGCTGGACTTCGGCGCGCTGTACCGCGGCGATAGCGTCAAGGGCTCCGTGTCCGCCTACCTGAGCCGGATCGACGATTTCCTGCTGGTGGACGACGACGCCAGCCAGACCACCCGCAACATCCAGGCTTACCGCTACGGCCTGGAGGGCGATCTGTCCTGGCAGTTCGCGCCCGACTGGCAGCTGGCCGGCAGCGCCGCCTACAGCTGGGGCGCCAACACCACCGACGACCGGCCGCTGGCGCAGACGCCGCCGCTGTCCGCCACCATGAGCCTGGCCTGGGACAACCAGACCTGGGCCGGCGCGCTGGTCTGGCGCGTGGCGGCCGGACAGGGCCGCTACGCGATCGGCCAGGGCAATATCGCCAGCAGCGACATCGGCCCCACGCCCGGCTTCGCCACACTGTCGCTCAACGGCGGCTGGCGCGTCAGCAAGGCGCTCAAACTCACCGCCGGCCTCGACAATCTATTCAACCGCACCTACGCCGAGCACATCAGCAGCAGCGGCGCCGACGTGGCCGGCTATGCCCGCGCGCTGCGCGTCAACGAACCCGGCCGCACGCTGTGGCTGAAGCTGCAGGCGCACTGGTAAGCCACCAAACAACAAGCGGAGAACCATGATGAACAAGCACTGGATGCTGGTATCCGGGCTGTGCCTGGGCCTGGCCGCCTGCCTGGGCGGCGGAGTCGGCGTCAGCGACAGCCCGTCGCCGAACCCGGACAGCGGCCAGCCCGCGGCCGATCCGGGCTACGGCGGCGGCAACACCACCGTGCGTTTCGCGCTCAAGTCCGGTAACCAGGCGGTGAACTGCAACAGCCTGCTCAGCGGCATCGGCGTCTCCCAGGCCCAGGCCAAGCTGACCGAGGGCATGATCTACGTCCACGACGTGGTGCTGATCAACAGCCGCGGCCAGGAAGTGCCGCTGCAGCTGGACCAGGGCAGCCCATGGCAGTTCCTCAACCTGGCGCTGCTGGATTTCGCCGGCGGCAGCTGCAAGCAGCCGGGCGTGGACAACAACAAGCCGCTGGCCGGCAGCAACAGCGAGGTGGTGGGCAGCGTGCCCGCCGGCGCCTACACCGGGCTCAGCTTCAAAGTGGGCGTGCCGGTCTCCGCCAAAAACGCCAAGGGCGAGGATGTGGCGCTCAACCATCAGCCGGCGCACAAGCCGCCGCACCCGATACTGGGCGTGTACTGGCTGATGTGGGAATGGCAGTCCGGCCACCGCTTCATGCGGGTGGACCTGGCGCCGGAAGGCGGCGTCAAACGCCAGGACGGCTCCAGCAACGACAAGTGGGCGTTCCATCTGGGCTCCACCGACTGCCAGGCCGACAGCGCCGTCGTTGGCGGCTACCGCTGCGGTAAGCCCAACCGCGTCAAGGTGAGGTTCGACCAGTTCAATCCGCGGCAGGACCGGGTGGTGCTGGATCTGCAGTCGCTGTTCGCCGGCAGCGATGTCGCGCGCGACGATAGCGCCGACTTCGGCTGCAAGTCCAATGTCACCGACCAGGAATGCCAGACCCTCTTCCGCCAACTGGACCTACGCCTGGACGAAAGCAGTCCCGGCGGCAACGATGGCGGCCAACCGCTCACCGATGGCCGCCACTCCAAGGTGTTTCGCCTGGAAAAGATCTGACCATGAAGCGCTCCGCCTTGCGGGCGCTGGCTGGCGGCGGGCTGCTGTCTGCCTTGCTCGCCGCCGGTCTGCCTGGTGACGACGCCGGCGGCCGCCAGCCGGCCGCCGCCGGAGCGGACTGGCAATGGCAACTGCCACCCGGCGTCGCGCCGCCGCCGGTGCCGGCCGACAATCCGATGAGCCGGGCCAAGTTCGAGCTGGGGCGCTACCTGTTCTACGACAAGCGGCTGTCCGGCAACGGCGACATCAGCTGCGCCAGTTGCCACCCGCAGGCGCGCGCCTTCAGCGACGGCGTAGCGCTGTCCATCGGCGCGGAAGGCGAGCGCGCGCTGCGCAACGCCCAGCCGCTGGCCAACGCCGCCTGGCGCCGGAGCTATACTTGGGCCAACTACTCGCTGACCACGCTGGAGCGGCAGATGGACGGTCCGCTGTTCCGCACCGATCCGGTGGAGATGGGCATCAACGACGGCAATCTCTCGACGGTGCTGGCGCGGCTGGCGGCCGATCCGCATTATCAGCGCGAATTCGCCCGCGCCTTTCCCGGCCAGCCGCGGCCGCTGACGTTGGAAAACATCGTCAAGGCCATCGCCAGCTTCGAACGCGGCATCGTCTCCTTCGACTCGCGCTATGACCGCTACCGCGCCGGCCAGACCGAACTGTCCGCCGCCGAGTCGCGCGGCCTGCGGCTGTTCCGCTCGGAACAGGGCCAGTGCTACCGCTGCCACGGCAGCGCCGATTTCGACGACCAGATGGCCGGCTTCAGCCGGGACCTGCCCTTCCACAACATCGGCCTCTACAATCTGGACGGCAAGGGCGGCTACCCCTTTCCCAACCGCGGCGCGCTTGAGCTGAGCGGCAAGGCCGCCGACATGGGCCGCTTCCGCAGCCCCAGCCTGCGCAATGTCGCGCTGACCGCGCCCTATATGCACGACGGCAGCGTGGCCACGCTGGAAGACGCGGTGCGCATCCATGCCGAGCACGGCCGCCGCGGCGGCAAGGCCGGCGATGGCCGGCTCAATCCGTGGAAAGACGCGGCGATCGACCGCATCCGGTTGAACCGGCGCGAACAGGCCGACATCGTCGCCTTCCTGAAAACACTGAGCGACGACAAACTGATCCACAACCCCAGGCTGGCCGACCCGTTCGCCGCCAAACACGGCAAATGACGGCGGCGCTCGTCGCCGGCCAGGCAGTCTGCTACGCTGGGCATCTTTTGCCTTCCCCTGAGCGCGGATGAAGACCCCTTACCTGAAAATCCTGGCCTGCGGGCTGACCCTGTTCATCCTGTTGGGCCCGCTGGTGGCGCTGCTGGCCAGCGGCGTGGTGCCGATGATGGCCTACCTGATGGGCGCGGTGCCGGCGCTGATCTTCGGCCTGATGCTGTGCCTGCTGCGCATCGTCCTGGCCGGCCCCATCGCCCGCTGGCAAACGCTGTGGCCAGCCTGGCTGCTGGCGCTGGCGGCATTCGCGCCCGGCGCCTTCAGCGGCAGCGTGATCACGCTGCTGTACGCCCGAATCGCCGAACCGCTGCTGTACAACGACGGCATGACGATGTATCTGGGCGCGATGGCCGGCGGCGTCTGCAATGCGCTGTTCTGGCGCATGCGCTTCGGAGCCGGCAAACCGATGGCCGCCAAATAAGAAACGATAGAGGAAGAAAATGCCCCATTGCGTGATCGAGTGCCCAGCCGAACTGGCGCGGCGACAAGACATGAAGCCCTTGATGCTGGCGGTCCACGAAGCCGCCGCCGCCAGCGGCCTGTTCGAAGCCTCCGACATCAAGGTGCGGGTGCTGCCGTCGGAACATTACCTGGTGGGCGGCGCGACCGAGCCTTACGTGCATGTGACCAGCCACATCCTGGCCGGCCGCAGCGACCAGCAGAAGAAACGGCTGACCGAAGCCATCGCGCGCGCGGTCTGCGTCCAGTTACCGCACGTGGCGATAGTCACCAGCGAAGTCCGCGACATCCAGCGCGCGGCCTACAGCAACCGCCACCTGATCATGGCAGGCTGATCAGCCAAGTCCGGCTGTTGTGGCAAAACCGCAACGCCGGCCCTGTCCGCGCAGACCGGGCGCACGCGCCGCGCCACCGCGGCCAACGCCTCATCCGCCGTCCGCATCCCACCAGCCTGGCCGTGCCCGCCGCATGAAATCGTTCCAAAACAGACGATTCATCCCGCCGTCAACAAAGCCTCATCTGCCTGTCATCTTGCGCCTGCAGCATGGCCCCATCATCCCGGTCCACGGACACCGCCATGCAGCCAGACTCGGCTTCCGCCGCCCCGCGCCGCCTGCGCAGCATCTGGATATCCGATGTCCACCTCGGCACCGCCGGCTGCCGCGCCGACCATCTGCTCGATTTCCTGCGCGAACATGAATCGGAATATCTGTACCTGGTGGGCGACATCGTCGACGGCTGGCAGCTGAGAAAATCCTGGTACTGGAAGCAAAGCCACAACGACGTGGTGCAAAAGCTGCTGCGCAAGGCGCGCAAAGGCTGCCAGGTGATCTACATTCCCGGCAACCACGACGAGGCGGCGCGCCAGTACTGCGGCCTGGACTTCGGCGGCATATCCATCCGCCACGAGGCCGAGCATCTCACCGCCGACGGCAAGCGTCTGCTGGTGCTGCACGGCGACGAATTCGACGGCGTGATCCAGTACGCCAAGTGGCTGGCCTATGTCGGCGACAACTTGTACACGCTGATCCTGCAGCTGAACCGCGGCTTCAACTGGGTGCGCACCCGCCTGGGCCTGCCCTACTGGTCTCTGTCGCAATACCTGAAACACAAAGTTAAAAACGCGGTCAACTTCATCAGCCAGTTCGAAACCATACTGGCCAGCGAAGCGCGCCGGCGCGGCTTCGACGGCGTGATCTGCGGCCACATCCACAAGCCGGAAGTGCGGATGATAGACGGTGTCCTCTACGGCAACAGCGGCGACTGGGTGGAAAGCCTGTCGGCGCTGGTGGAGCATCCCGACGGCAGCCTGCAGGTGCTGCACTGGACCGCGCTGACGCTGCCCTGTGCCGAGGAACAACCCGACAGCCCCACCAGCAAGGAGTCCACATGCGCATCATGATCGTCACCGACGCCTGGAAGCCCCAAGTCAACGGCGTGGTCCGCTCGCTGACCGAAACCGTGCGCGAACTGGACGGCTTCGGCCATCAGGTCAACATGATCACCCCGCTGGAATTCCACACCCTGCCCTGCCCCACCTACCCCGATATCCGTCTGTCGCTGCTGCCCTACCGCCAGGTGGCGCAGCGCCTCGCCGGCTTCGCGCCGGACGCCGTCCATATCGCCACCGAAGGACCGCTGGGACTGGCCGCCCGCCGCTATTGCCTGCGCCACGGCCTGGCCTTCACCACCGCCTACCATACCCGCTTCCCGGAATACATCGCGGCGCGCTGCCGGCTGCCGCTGTCCATCAGCTACGCCTGGATGCGGCGCTTCCACAACGCTTCGCAGGCGGTGATGGTGCCCACCCGCTCCATCGCCGACGATCTGGAAAAGCGCGGCTTCCGCAATGTCAGGCTGTGGAGCCGCGGCGTCGATACCGCGCTGTTCACTCCAGGCGAGCGGCACAGGCTGGACGACACCCAGCCGCCGCGCTTCGTCTATATCGGCCGGGTGGCAGTGGAAAAAAATATCGAGGCCTTCCTCAAGCTGGAGCTGCCGGGCTGCAAATGGGTGGTCGGCGATGGTCCGCTGCTGCCGCGGCTGAAGCAGCAGTATCCGGACGTGCACTTCGCCGGGGTGTTTCCGCAGAACGAACTGGCGCGTTTCTACCGCGCCGCCGATGTCTTCGTCTTCCCAAGCCTCACCGACACCTTTGGCCTGGTGCTGCTGGAAGCAATGGCCTGCGGCACCCCGGTGGCCGCCTTTCCGGTGGCGGGCCCTCTGGACGTGGTGGGCGAATCGGGCGCCGGCGCGCTGGACTGGGATTTGCGCGCCGCCTGCCTGAAGGCGCTGGACATAGACCGCCAGCATGTGCGCAAGGTGGCCGAGCGCTACTCCTGGCAGGCCGCCAGCCGCCAGTTCGAATCCCATCTCAAGCCCAATGCGCCGGAAGCCGCGCCCGCCCCGCAAGGCGCGCTGGATTAAAAGATCCTTGCTTCAGCAGCTATAAGCACTATATTGGAAAGGTTGAAGCAACCGGAAGGGAGAGCGATGTGTCAGGCGACAATATCCGGCCACCTTGTGCTCAACCCGGCATTGCGACCGCGCCCGTTTGAACGGCTGCGGTCGACACCATCGGTGCCAGCAATGCCCAAACCAGCGTCCAAGACGGATGCGTGAATATCTCCAAGGCCGCCGGCCTGTCAGACATGACTTGCAGATTCATGACCAGCACACTGGAAGATTGTGGTTGAAGACACGGAAACGCTGTTTCCGCTTATGTGCCCATCGAGGGCCAGCATGATGTGCCGGCAGTATCCCGAATCGCAAAGCACCGGCAATCTGTTCCCAGCTTCAACGGGCATGCCAGTTTCAGCGGCATGCGGTGTAGTCAGTCAGGTCCGCGCCGTTACATGATGGTTCCCAAGCGCGACTTCGATGTTTGATCCCAAGCAAGTCTCAGAGGGCGTCCCACCACCGGGACGCCCTCTTACTTATGGCCTGGCAAGCTTGATGTGGCTCAGACAAATAACTGTCGGTGCTAAAAAAATCAGCAAACAATCTTCCAGCCAGCCGTCGCTGTCGGTTAACATGCGACCATTACGCGTGGCTTGAAGCATCGCCCGCGCGCCACTCACGATAGCGCCGCCCACCCGGTCCGGCGTCGTCCCAAGCACAATCAGCCAACATGGACTGCGGTCCATGCAGCCATACAACACCCGAAGCCGCAGGAAACTGCAGTGGGCCGGCAAACGGGTTAAAATCTTTGCAACGCAACATTTTTCGATCTATTGGATAGTGAGCCGCACGAGATATGTCCTCTCCCAATTTGTCCGCTGAAAAAGTCCTGTCCGTCCATCACTGGAACGACACCCTGTTCAGCTTCACTTGCACCCGCGATGCCGGCCTGCGCTTCATCAACGGCCAGTTCGTGATGATAGGCCTGGAAGTCAACGGCAAGCCGCTGATGCGCGCCTACTCCATCGTCAGCTCCAACTACGAGGAGCACCTGGAGTTCTACAGCATCAAGGTGCAAGATGGCCCGCTCACCTCGCGCCTGCAGCACCTGAAGGTGGGCGACACGGTGATGATCAGCAAGAAGCCCACCGGCACCCTGGTGCAGGACAACCTGCTGCCGGGCAAGAACCTGTATCTCTTGTCCACCGGCACCGGCCTGGCGCCGTTCATGTCCATCATCAAGGACCCGGAAGTCTACGAGCGCTACGACAAGGTGATTCTCACCCACGGCGTGCGCTGGGTCAGCGAGCTGGGCTATCACGACTACATCACCAAGGAATTGCCGGAGAACGAATTCTTCGGCGAAATGGTGAAGGAAAAGTTGATCTACTACCCAACCGTCACCCGCGAGCCGTTCCGCAACCGGGGCCGTCTGACCGACCTGATCACCAACGGCAAGCTGTGCGCCGACATCGGCCTGCCGCAGTTGGATCCGGCTCACGACCGCGTACTGATCTGCGGCAGCCCGAGCATGCTGCACGACCTGTGCGAAATCCTGAACGGCATGGGCTTCAAGGAATCGCCGCGCATGGGCGAGCCGGCCGACTACGCGATCGAACGCGCCTTCGTCGAAAAGTAAGCGGACGCCGTCAAACAAAAAGCCGACCCTGAGGTCGGCTTTTTTCATGTCCCATCAACAGGCTGCGGACAAAAACAAGGGGAGGCGAACGCCTCCCCAATTTTTATGCGAGCCAGATGCGATCTGGTTTTATTTGGCGGCCGAAGCGGCAGCCTTAGCCTTGTGATGCTTCTTGGCGTGGTGCTTGTGGGCCTTCTTGGCTACCGGGGCGGAAGCGTCGGCCTTGGCGGCTTGGGCTTTTTGCGCGGCGGAAGCTTCTTTCTTGGCGGCGTGCTTTCTAGCGTGGTGCTTGTGCGCTTTCTTGGCTGCCGGGGCGGAAGCGTCGGCCTTGGCGGCTTGGGCTTTCTGCGCTGCGGAAGCTTCTTTCTTGCCAGCGTGCTTTTTAGCGGCGTGCTTGTGAGCCTTCTTGGCTGCCGGAGCGGAAGCGTCGGCCTTGGCGGCTTGGGCTTTTTGCGCGGCCGGAGCGGAAGCGTGCTTCTTCACGCCCACTTTTTTCTTCACGACCTTCTTGGCCGGAGCGGAGGCGTCAGCCTTGGCTGCCTGGGCCTTCTGGGCGGAAGCGGTAACTTTCTCGGCCTTCTTGGCGTGGTGGATCTTGGCCGGGGTTTTCTTTTCAGCTTTCTTGGCAGCCGGAGCTACCTTGGCGGCCGGAGCGGAAGCCGGAACGGCTTGAGCGGCGAAACCAGCGGCGGAACTCAGGCCAAATACGGCGGACAGGGCAAGAAGGGTCAGCTTTTTCATGATTCATCTCCAGGTCGGTAACGGAGGACTTGCCTCCGGAGGCACCGTGTTTGGTGTTTCCTTGAGACGTATCCTAGCCCCGCCCCACCTCCCCGTCTGTTAGCGCCTTGTAAGCCCGTGTAACGCGACGTACAACTCAATCGCGCCGCCTGGCGGTGACGATCTGGTACACCCCGCCGAACACGGTGCGCTTGCTCCAGTCGAATCGTTCCGCCTCTGCGGCGTAAGCGGCGATGCCCTTGCGCCACAACGCTTCGGCAAACGGCTCCAGCAGCCGGTTCACCCATTTGAGCAGCCAGCCTATCGGTTGCCAGAACGCCGGCCGGTGGTAGTCGACAAACAGCGCCCGTCCTCCCGGCGCCACCTGCGCCAGCATATTGTCGACAATGGCGGATTTCTTGTCTTCTGGCACCTCGTGCAGCAGGAAGAAGCTGCAGACCAAGTCCGGCGCCTGCTCCGCCTGGTAGCGGGCGGCATCCGCCTGCACCACCTTTGCCTGCGGCAGGCCTGCCAGCTTGCCCTGAGCCAGCTCCACCTGGATCGGGGTGACGTCGGTCAGCACGAAGCGGCCCGTGCCCCCGATCCGCGCGGCGGCCCGCTGCACCAGGTCGCCATAGACGTGCGCCACCTGCCAGACCCGCTCGCCCGGCCGGATTTCATCGAGGTAGGCGCGCATCAGCCGCCGGTCGTTGCCGAACAGCAGCGTGCGCACCACCAGCTTGTGGTCCAGCATCCTGGCCTTGCGGGGATTGACGTAGGCCCAGTCGTAGACCTCGGTCATGTAGTCGGGCACATCGCGGTAGTAATGCCCGTGGGGAGGGGCGCTTGTCTTCAGTGTGGTCATGGCGGCTACCGGTAAGTATGTGGACTCAGCTTAACAAGGGCGGCCACCCTCTGGTTTGAGCCAGGCCAAACCTTGACCGTTGCGCGCCGGCTCAGCGGGCACCGCCCGCCTTCGCATCGGCTGCGGCCGGTGCCGCCGTTCCCAGACTGGGCAAGGCATCGCCCAGTTGCTCGATCAGGCGCCGCAACTCCCGCTAGGCTTCGCCCATCAGCTCTTCAAGCTCCGGCAAGCCTTTCCCGGCGTTGAGCGCCGCCCCCAGTTGCGCCGCCAGCGGTTGCAGATCGTTGGCGGCTCGGGTGGAGCCAGTCCGGTCCTCGCGCGCCATTTCGCGCGGCACATCGTCCAGCGCTCCCGCCTGACCGTTACGAAGCGTCACAGCAGATTCTAGTGGGAGGCGCGCTTGCCCAATAGCCGGCGCAAGGCGTTGCCGACGTCCAGGCCGGGAATGCGCCGCAGGGGATCATCGTCGTCCATTCCGGCCGGCAGGCTGTCCGGCTTGGCCGGCGCCGGCGGATGCCCGCCCTTGCCGGCTGGTCTGGAGCGGTCCCGCGGATCCCAGTGCCGCAAGGTGGCGAACAGGCTGGCCGGATCGATCAGTTTGGCGATGTGGTCGCTCATCCCGCTTCGACGCAGCGCTCGCGGTCGCCGGTCATCGCCAGCATCGGCAGCTCCAGGTCCGCGATGCGCGGCCCCCTGTCCACCGCCCACCGCTCCACTCCCTTGCGCAGCCCCTTTCCCACAGCATGTCAGCGCATCTCGCCACAGCCGGCGTACTTGAGAATGCTCATCGCCAGCGCCTACGCCGCGGTCGCCAGCTGGGTGGCCCCCACCGCGGAAAAGCCCAGCCCCCGCGCCAGCTGCTGCACTTGGAACACCAGCATGCGCACATCGGTGTCGCGCCGAATCCCCGGCAAGGCGCTGACGCCCTGGCTATTGGCCGGCGGCAGCGGACAGGTCCAGGGGGGAACGCTCATAGCTTGATGGCCAGCGCCTGCTCCAGCGAAATCGCGCTGCGAAAGGCCCCCAGGTCCACCCCCACCTGCGACAAGCCCTGTATCGCTCCGAGCCTCAGGCCCACCAGAAAGGTGGAAGCGCCCAGCAAGGTGATGGCGCGCTTCATGTCCACCAGCGCCTGGCAGGTGAAGCGGACTCCGGACAGGTTCAGCATCACCTTGCGCACCACCTTGCCGTTGATGCGCTCCAGTAAGCGGTTTTGCATCCGGCGCACCAACGAGGGGCGCAATTCGGTCTGCATGCAGGCCAGCATCGCGTCGCCGATCTGCGATAGCGTGATCTTGGCTGCGGCGTCACCGGGCATGCGCGTCTCCTCCACCCTGCTGGCGGATGACCAGGCCGCCGATGCGGAACGCCGCCTCCAGCGCGTCGCTCAGGGTGGCGAAGATGGAAATCTGCTCGGTGTCTATGCTCAGGTGGACGATGGTCTGGGCGATCGCCGACGACAGCCCCGGCACCAGGCTTTCGCAGCCCATCAGCTGGGTGGCTTTGATGATCTTGATCAGGTGATTGGCCACCGCCGAGTCCACCACCGCCACGCCGGAAATATCGATGATCAACACCCGCGCGGGCGGGTGGAGGAGATCTGGTTGAGTATGCCATCCATGATGCTCTGGGAAGGCTGCGAGCCTATGATGCCGACGATGGGCAGCACAGAATGTCCGGTCAGATCGTTGACACCGGCGTCGACATCTCCATCAGCGCCTGGCTCCAGCTCCGCTGCTGCTGCGGGCGGCTGTAGGTTTCCACCACCAGCGCAGTGTCCATGTGCAGCAGCTTGTTGCAGGACTGGATCATCTGCGACACCGTCTCGCGGCTGCCGCTTTTTAGCTGGCCGCAGAACAGATGAAGGGCATAGTTGACGCCGGCGAAATCGGTGCGGAGCGGCAACCCGATCCTGGCGTGGGTCTCGCCGGAGGCCACTCGCTCGGCCAAGTAGGACTGGTCCGCCACGCCATGAAAGAAGCGGCGCCAGTAATTCGGTCTGCGTCTCGCGCGCATTGCGCAGCGCGGTGGGCCGGGCAAACCGCGCGTCTGGCTCCGGCAGCGACGGCATCCCGTCGTAGAACCGGTCCATCGCCTCCTCCAGACAGGGCAGCACCGCATCCCCTATCGCGCGCACCCGCTGCAAATCCTCCTGCTGGATGGCAAAGGTCTTGAGAAGATCCTCGGCATCGGCAAGGCTGACCGGATCCATCAGCGCATTCCCCCGTGAACCTGTGTTGTGGGCGGCATCGTGCCTATTGCCATCCATATGCCATAGTCCGCGCAGATTCATATGACTTGGGCAATTTCACCGCCGCGCCATGCAAAACAAACGGCCCGACATCGGTCGGGCCGCAGCCAGCGCCTTTCAACCAGGGCCGCTCAGTCGTTCAGGTGGAGAATCACCGGAGTGTGGTCGGACGGGCGCTCCCACTTGCGCGGCGCCTTGTCGATCTCGCAAACCTGCGCGCGGGCCTTGAGCGCGTCGCTGACCAGGATGTGGTCGATGCGCACGCCCTTGTTGCGGCGGAACATCATCTGGCGGTAATCCCACCAGCTGTACTGCTTCTCCTCCTGGTTGAACAGGCGGAAGCTGTCGGACAGCCCCAGGGCGATCAGGCGGCGGAAGGCGTCTCGCTCCGGCTCGCTGCACAGCACCTGGCCGCGCCAGCCTTCCGGGTCGTAGACGTCGCGGTCTTCCGGCGCGATGTTGTAGTCGCCCAGGAGCAGCAGATCGGGATAGCGCGCCAGCTCGGCCGCGACATAGCCTTCCAGCCGGGACAGCCATTCCAGCTTGTACGGGTATTTCGGCGAATCCACCGCCTCGCCGTTGACGAAGTAGCCGCAGATCACGCGGATGCCGTTCACGGTGGCGGCGATCACCCGGCGCTGCTCGTCGTCGTAGCCGGGAATGCCGGCCACCACCTCGCTCATTTCCAGCGGTGCCTTCACCAGGATGGCGACGCCGTTGTAGGTTTTCTGGCCGAACCAGGCGGCGCGGTAGCCAGCCGCCTCGATTTCCGCCAGCGGAAAGACGTCCTGATCCATCTTCAACTCTTGCAGGCACAGCACTTCCACGCCGGTGTCGGCCAGCCATTGGATCACCTGCGGCAGGCGGACTTTCAGGGAATTGACGTTCCAGGTGGCAAATTTCATTTTACATATATCCTTTTGATTATATTGAGATTTTATTTATAAATATTTTAAGATACCCGCTTGGATACCCGCATCTGTCATGCGCTGTGCGCGACGCATTGAGGAGTAAGGCCGCGCATCATCTTCTTAATTGCGTGAAGTCTCTATTGCCTCCTCGCCCCTTTGAGCATGCCTACGGACTTGTCACATGGGCTCACCGTAGCCCACAAAAAGGATGACCTTTTGGGACCTCACAGCACTCAAGTAAAGCTATCAATATTCATTTGATAATAGAAAAATATAATAGAAATACTCACACCAATTTTTCATGTTTTTGCCTATACGTCCCTAGACATCAATTGACGTCACCGGACACTGGCGGAACCACCCCGTTTGCCAGTTGAGGCATATTAGATTCGCGAGGACACATTTCCCGGCAAACCCATTGGGGATGGAAATGCGTAATGACCACTACTGATTCTTTCCTGCGTCTGCCGGAAGTTCTAGCAATTATCCCTGTCTCTCGTGCAACTTGGTACGAAGGTATCAAAAATGGCCGGTTCCCGGCTCAAGTCAAGCTCGGTCCGCGCGTCTCGCTCTGGCGACGCAGCGATATTGAGCAGCTGGTCGCTTCTATCAGCTCCAGCACTGTCGCTACCCCCAACTAACTCGCGCCGTATGCAGCGCGAGGGCATATCGACTATTTGAGGACAACATTTATTGCTGCATGCGGCACGCCCTTGATTGGAGCGTGCCATGGCATCTGCCGCCCTCGCTGCGCTGGTCGAAGCGCATGCCCCCCGACGCCCATACTGTGCCGATGACAAGCACTTCGCTCGTATTCGACCCAAGGCAACCGCACTTGGCGAACGGTACATACAACTCAACCCACCGGCTCACCAGGCTTGGTTGATACTCGACATTGACCGCCCTGGTGCCGCCCTGGCTTGGGACGATGCTGACTTGCCACCACCCACGTATATCGCCATCAATCCGGAAAATAGCCATGCACATATCGGCTATGCCTTGTCATCGCCGGTTTGTACAACCGATGCAGCCCGGATAGCGCCAATGTGCTACCTGGCTGCTATCGAGCGTGCTTACACTGAGAAGGCCGGGGCGGACTTTGCCTTTGCTGGCCCATTGGCAAAAAATCCCCTGCACCCCTCCTGGCGGCTATGGGAGCCGGCCAATGCACCTACTTATGAGCTCAGCACCTTGGCCGAGTTCACAGGCTTGTCGACCAGACCGGCCCACACACCGGAGGGTGTGGGCCGCAACTGCGAACTATTCGAAAAGCTACGTGTGTGGGCTTACCGGGCGGTCAGACAGTTTTGGCGTCCTGGTGGACAGGGTATTTGGGCCGAAGCGGTAAGGAGGCAGGCTGAGGCACTAAATAATTATCCGGTGCGATTGAGCAACGCAGAGGTGTCTGGTATTGCCCGCAGCGTGGCGCGCTTTGTCTGGCGGCGCTTCTCTCCTGTGGACTTTCGCGAGCTTCAAGCAGAACGCGGACGCCGAGGAGCGGAGGCGACTGCGGCCTTGAAGCGTGACCGCCGCGAGCAAGATATTCAGGACGCCATTTCCCGGCTATCGGTTGAGGGCTGGAAACCCTCAATGAGGACCGTGGCAAAGGCGCTCGACTGCTCGGTGTCGACGCTATCGGAAGGGTATGGCCATCTCTGGACGTAGCCTGACAATGTGTTCGGTTAGGCCATATCAGGTAGCAGCACCCAACGGGTGGGGAAGCAGCACAAAGCCTAAGATTCGGGGAGGCTCGCCGAGGGGCTCCGAGCTGAAGTGGTGGTGACAGGGCGAGGGGCGGAGCCCACCAAAACCTGGGAGCACACCGCAATGCTATGACCAAGGTAGCGCTTCAATGCTGAAGGGACAGGCCCCGCCGAGAAGGAGAGTGGCGGGGCCTGCCAGAATGGTTGGCCTCTGAGTACAGTTTGCCCTGTGTATGGTTGGTTTGTGGGGATGGCAAGCTGTCACAGACACGCTCGACCACAACATATGAGACTTCCGTCCGCCAAGACAAGAAGTCAGCTCGCGACGCGCCAACGCCGCGAGCCTGTTTCATCATCACGCTACTCTCTTCGTTCTGTCGGCCTCACAACTCGCTCCGGATTTCGGCCGGGGGTCATCATCGAAAAGCCTCGCTCATACTCTCTCGGGATTGTCAGAGTCGTTACCTCTGTGCCGGTCAGTGCCACCTGACCGACCCTCCGAGAGCATTTCGCACCACTTAGACAACTTCTTACGTTCACAGGGAACGCCGCTGACTCACAGCAAGCATCGACGGCCGGGCTGGTTACCGGATTTCGGGAGGGAGAACCGGGAGAAGTCCCTTCCTTACTCAATCGTCGTGTTCAGCTTGCAGCTTCCACCATATTGCAGGCACTGCAGGCCCTAGACGGCACCACTGCTTTCTCGACTGCACCGGGTCTCGGCGCAGGTACAGGTTTAAGCTCTCAGCGCGGCTCGAAGCTCGCCAGGCGCTACCCTGGGTCACTATCGCGCTCGCCCGACTGGTCTGGGGCACTTGCCCCATCCAACCGAGGCACACCTCGCGGTGTGCGATTACGCAGCCATCCTGTCGAGCACACGTCATGCAATTCCTTGCATGCCGTGGAGGGGACTCGCACCCCTTGGTCATGTTGTCAGGAACATCGGGGCATTTGCTCCCCGAGTCCGTTTCGTGTTCGCACCAGTTACACCTGGTTGGTCACCAGATTGGACATGGGATAAAGCAGTGGGGTTACTCCGGCGCTAGCCGGGATTAGTCCCCTGCCTCCCCCTCGCACCGTACAAGCTCCATTACGAGCATACGGCGCCACAGAACTACCCTCTGGCGGAGGGTGGGAGCACGGCTCCAGAGTGGGTGAGGGCGTTGGCGCGCCTCTCACCCCATGCATGATGTGGAAGAGGTTGGCGCCTCGATAGGTACGCATTCCTGGTTGCGTCTTTCCTACCGGTGTATAGCGCCAAAAATCCGCGCGACTCTCCCAGTTCATTCATGCGATTAGAAAAACCTCTAATCGCATGCCGCTACGCGGCGCTATACGGGGTATGACGACGCACAAAACCATCAAACTGCCCCGCTCCAAAACCGCCGCGATGCTGCTGATGCAGCAGTTGGCCACGTCTGGTCACTACTACTACTTGTCGGGCCAGATGCCCGCCACCAACCTTAGGCGGTTCCTGCCCAAGCTCGAACAATTCGGCATCTATCGAGATGCGCCGGGCCGAGCATATGACCGCCGCAAGCGGCGGGCGTCCGTGCACCTGGTCGTGGTGGAGTTCGATAACCGCGAGGTGTTCTGGTGCTTGCTCTCCACCGCCGGCAAGGGAGGACTTGCTGACCCAGATGCTCCGAACCTCGGTGCAGTCAAAGATAGCCGCCTCCGTGGCCAGCATCTGCGCTTCCTGGCCTACGAACTGCTGGAGTACGAAAAGCGCATGCCCAAGGTCAAGACGACGACATGGACCTGGCGAATCGAGCCGGCCCGCTATGCCGAGCTTGAAGCGGCCGTTGTACAAACCGTCCGGGAGAGAGATAGACCCGCCATCATTGCGATGATTGAACGGCATTCCGCCATGCCGCTATTCAGCGGCGTACGCGGTCAGGTTCTCAAGCTCAACCACCTGGCTGGCAAGCTGGCTCGCAAGTTTGGTCGGGGTGAGATTGAGCTGCCCAAGCTGCCGTACATGGTCAAGCTCCCACTCTACAACAGCCCTCCCCACACCCTGGCCGGATTTCTTGACGCGTAATGTAGTGGGAAACTGTAGTTTCAGGCACGAAGTCAACGAGTAACTGGCTTTTGTTTTGGTAGGGCGCTAGGACAAGCAGCACTTCTTGTACTTGCGTCCGCTGCCACAGTGGCACGGCTCGTTCCTCCCGAGTTTTATGCGGCTGACCCCTTGTGTGTATTGAGGAAGCACATCGCGAACCCTGGCCGCCCGCTTCATGTTCGCAGTTAGCCGGTCCATCTCCTCCGAGGGCTCCCACGGAAAGTCCAACGTGACACCGAACTGGACTTGCCCATCCGGGTTCACGGAGACTCCAAACCACTGCGCCGCACGTTGCTGGTACTTCCGCTTGACGCAGTGGGTCTCCAGCACGGCAATCGCTTCAAGAGACGGCGTTGGATTGCAATGGAAACTAACCCCGCACGGTGGTGTGCTCAATGCAAGCGTCACGTCGTGTCGATTCCCGTCGAGCTGTGCCTTCCGCGTGATGGTCTCGAGTACGCGATGGACATTCATACACGAATCTTCGTCCATGGAAAGCAGGTGGAATCCGAGTTCTAGCGTTGCCGGGTCCACCTTGGCTTCTATCTCCTTGATGAGTCGCTCGTAGCGCGTTCCGCGCATCTTCGTAAGGATGCCAACCGGCGTGTCGTCGCCTGGCTGATTATCCCTGCGGACTAGCATCGCCGTGTCCAGGTCTTGAGCAACGGAGTCCTCGAGCATAACGGTGTCGTAATTGTCATCCAGCCAGAGGTTCTGTTTCAGGTGGTAGCTGAGGACGGTCAGCTCATGCCCGCTCATCAGCTTGTCCAAGACGGCCACGCGCAACTTCACGTAGCTCAATAATCGCAGCGGCGTCGTCAGCATTTCCGTCAGCGTATCGAGAAGGAACACGTCCATCACGAACGGAGGCCGGATGACATCGGTAGTCTGGAACTTCAGCGACTGGCTCGCTTGAAATGCCAATGCCGGATAGTGTTCAGACACGAGGCTAAACAGGAAGACCTCTTTGATGCTCGAGGGCAAGTCGATTTCTTTTCCTTTGTCGTCCACCAAGCGACATCCGCCAGCGAGAATTTCGTTGGCGCAAGTCCAACCCTGGTCGTAGGAATCTTGGATGGCGGCAGCGAAGTCCGCCTTCAACTGGTTGTCGTTTCCCTTTCGCGCGGCGATGGTCAGCTTCTTCGCCTTCGCCTGCACAATGATGAGTCGGTCTGCGTAGACGACCAAAACATCAGCCTCACCCACGATGTCCTTGCCACGATGCAGATTCACATTCGTATGGACGTGCTCGCGGCCGAAGACCCCGGCCAGCCGGTGCGCAGCGAACTGCTCGGCGAAGGCGCCGCGATGCTTGGCGGCCGTCGGGCGGTAGGGCTTGTCGTCCCACATCCAGAAGAACGGAGACTCATATAGCGCCTCGTAAATGGCGTAGTGCGAGAAGAGGAGCACGGTCCCGTGGTCGGTAGGTAGCAGCGGCCGGGCGGCGACCTCATTGAAGTCACCCACTTCCTTGAACGCCGCGTTGTCTCCCGTATGGAGGAAAGCGCGGAAGAACGCTTCAACGACGTCCTGCGCAACTCCACTGTGGAACGCCACTTCATCCAACGAGAACTCGAACGCGGACAGCCAAGTCTCCGGCTGCGCCTTGGCAGTTCTGGCGTCCGCGAAGAGTCGCGTCCCCTTTTCGTCCATCAAGGCGCACATCGTCTTTGCGATGGTCCGCGCCTGGTCGGAGGTGAAGCCTTTAGTCTTGAGCATCCAGTCATCATCGGCCCCGTACTTCCCGGGCGCGAGGTCCCTGTACTGGAAGGCGTAGGCCGACTCGGTGCCATAGAAGATGGGCTCTCGCATCCCCGGTCCACTCCATGGGTCTGGCGGCTCGGCGCCCGCTTTCATCGCCTCGAACATGGCCGCGAACATCGGGTAGGACATCGCGTCATGCAGTTCCCGCATAAGGGCATCCGTGCGATTGACGTAGCCCTCGACCACATCAGTCGGCTGCTGAGAAAGGTCCAATGGCTTCTTCGCCATCAGGCCAATCAGCGTCGTCAATTCCGTCCGAATGAGGCGCTCGCTGCTGAACAAACGGTCCATGTCAGACGGCTTCAGCTTGCCCTTGATGTGAATGACGTTGTCGCGATGGCAAATGTGTGCAACCGCATGAGCGTATCCAGGCGACGCGGCTAGCGTGGCTAGGTCCTCCAGAATCTGGGATTCCTCCCTCGGCATCTCCATAGTCACTCCTTTCAAGTTTGCAATCGGCGGTGCATTCGTCTCGCTATACGACGTACTCAGTGTGAAGGAGAGACGGATGGAGGGAAAGGTCACCAAAATTGTACGAGGCAACCAGCCAGCCGGCCACCGCCGGAGGAAAAGTCACCAAAATTGTACGGGATTGCCTTGTAACGGCAGCATGCAGCCAATATCCGGCGAATTTCGGCATGGATTCACATCTCAAGAGAACAATTTTGGTGACCTTTCCCGGCCTCACGTACAAATCTTGTGACCTTTCATCTGGCGACGACCCGATGCCGAACAATTCTTGTGACCTTTCCTGTTCGACCTCACCAGACAGCACAATTTTGGTGACCTTGCCGGTCGCGGCTCGGCCCTAGGTGGTTCTTTCCTGATAACTGCAATTATCAGGAAAGATGGTTCCAATACGTGTGCTGTCATAGGCCCGGCCAGACTTTGTTGCATTTTGAGAATAAGGGGGGCATCGGCTAGAGTAGTCCTGATGGCGAATTGGGCGAGGACAACATGTCTCAAGAGAACAGTATTGACCTGACAGTTGCGCTTCAGAAAATCCACGAGCTAGCACTGGCCGATGGTGACTTGGGGTACGCCTACTGGTACCAGGTCGGCCAGTTGCTGAGGCGAGCTGCAGGGATGCAAGCCGAAATCGATGCTCTCAGCAAAGAACTTGAGCGGTGCCGCGCTCGGCGCGGTAGCTAACACTACATCCTTTCGGGATTTGTCATGCTCAAAATTACCGTTGAAATTCTTTCGCCTGGGCAAAACCGTGGTCGGATAATAGCGACTGCCAAGCTTGGGCGGCTCCATCGTTGCGTGGCCCCGACTATGTCATGGAATTGCAAGAAGACATGTACAGCCATCCCGAGCGTGTGACGATTCACAAGTACGCACGATTCGCGGGGTCAATCTGGGACCTGGTTGCCCGCTCAATTGCAGTGGCCTTGACCGGCGAGGAAAATCTCCCCCCGCGCCCTCAGCCATTGAATGTTCCTGTCCACCATTCCGGCGGTACCGACTATGTTCGCCTGGATGAGATACCAGAGCCAGTCGCAAGCATATTCAGAAAACGGATTGAATATTCAACGTGCCCCGTCATCGAAGAGGACCCAATACCGATGCAGTGCGCCTACGCATCCGAGTGGGTCGACTTCCTGTCTGGCCGGAGATAGAACGTGATTCGGCGTATCCGCCCTCTGGCACTGGCCCGCGCTGAATACCACCGTTGTGGCCGAACTAGCTACACGACTCTGTGCTGCGGCGTCATGAGCAGACCTTTGCACCCCTTATAAGCCACCCTTCATTGGGCTGCCCCACTCAAAACCCACCACAATCCCTATACGGGCCACTCGGTTTCGGCAGACGCTCATGCTCATGTGCTAGCATGGCTACTATCGGCCAGGAACAGACGTTCTTGCCTAGCTCCGCAATGGCGCCACTCATCTCTATAGTGGATGACTATATTCTATAGCTTAGTCTTGTTCATGAATTGGAAAAATGATTTGAACTAGATTTAAATTAATTTGATAAAAAATTCATAGGAATATTGTCCGTCCATGCTATTTGCAGCAAATTGGATAGTGGGTCAATTTAATAAAAATTAGGTCTACCAAATGAGTAACCCTATTACATATAAAAATAAAACGTACTCATCACTCAACGCTCTAGTTGAATCAGAAGCTAGTGATGGAATTTCATACTCCCTTGTCGCGACTCGCATTAGAGATGGGTGGGACCTAGAGAAGGCACTATGCGAACAGAAAAATAAAAACGTGAGCCGAACCTATATAGTAGGCGAAAAATGTTATAAAAATCTTAAAGCCCTAGCGAAAGAGGCTGAAATATCATATGAAGCCGCAGTTAAACGCGCTCACAGGGGGTGGGCGGACGAAGAAATTTTCTTTGGCCGTAAAAAAAACAAGACATTGAAAATAGTGAATGTAAAAAAATCAAGAGGCAAGGCTGTTTTTGTAAACGGGAAGGAGTACGAAAATATTCGAGAGGCCTTTGATTCCATAAAGCCGGGATGTACATTCAATGCACTGCGAGCAAGAATACGTAGCGGATGGAGTATCGATGAGGCATTGGAAATAAAACCAAAGCCAGATGGAAGGAAAAATACAAACAAGGTTAGGATGTTGAATATTGACGGTGACGTTTTGTCAGCCAAAGGTGCTGCCGAAAAATACAATGTACCATATTCAACAATATTAGATAGATTAAATAGAGGTGCTTCGCCAATGCAGGCTACTGGACTGCAAGAGATAAAAGATGGGGATTTATTATCTCAATCTGAAGCGTACAAAAACAGACGAAAGATTGAGAAAAAAACTTATGTTGTCGACGGCGTAATATATAAATCAGTAGTTGAATTGGCTAGGGCTTATGAGTTACCTGCACGTCTTGTTTACAATCGAATGCGTGATAATGGATGGCCCCCAGAGCAAGCGGTAAGAGAAGAAATAGCAGAATCAGTGGAGATTAATGGCAAGAAATACAGAAGTGCCATGAATGCTTGGGAAGAAATTGGCAAAACAAACTTTACAACATACCAAAGTAGGAAGAGTCAAGGATTGCCTTTAGAAGTTTGTCTTGGATTAGACCCTTTGCCGAAATTGGAGCGTTATGAGCTAAATGGGGTTTCCTATAGCTCTTTGAATGAAATTGCAGCTGCCTTTGACTTGTCTGTTAGTCAACTTACATACAGACTCAACAGCATGAGCCTGGAGCAGGCAGTAGTTTACAAGCCTTCCAATGGTCGATTCTCGACATCTATTTTTGAAAAAAACCCAGTACTTGCAAACTCTACTGGGACTCTGTATTTTATCAAGATAGCCCTAGCTGATGGTAATTTGCATAAAATTGGAGTTACGAGAAAGACAACATCTCAACGATTTTATTCATATGATGTAGAGGTCATTTGTGAAGTCAAAGGGAAGATTTGCAATCTTTATAAATTAGAACAATTGATAATTAGTGAATTTTCGGAACTGCACTATCGAGCTGAAGATGAGTTTGAGGGTAGAACGGAGACATTTCAACTTATGGATGAAGAGGAGAGTTGCTTGTTGAGCTTTATTCAAGATAATTTAAGTGAATTTGAGCTATTTGCTAATTAAATTTACCGTGGAGCGCAGCGAAAACAAAAGATGAATGCAGACATTGAATGTCTGATTTCCAAGTTAAAGCAGTCCGCTTCGGGTCGACTGCTGCTAAGGATGGACTGGCTTGGCACTCAAGTGGTCTGGGGCTCTCTGGAATTGAAAAGGTAGTCAGCCCAGTCTTGAAGTAACTTTCGACGCTCAGGAGCATAGTCCCAGCGGTTATAGGCAGCCCGTATTTTATTTCCAGGTTCGTGTGCAAGGCAGCGTTCAATTGCATCCTTGTTCGCACCCAACTTATTGAAATGAGTGCTGAACCCTGACCGTAGGCCATGCGGCGTACCTTTTCCCTTTAGTCCATGACGACCCATGATGGCGTTAAGAGTATTGCCAGCCATGGGGCGCATAGGGTCTCGTCGGTTCGGAAAAACATAGGGTGAATTCCTGTTAGAGTAGTGCCGCCATTCTGTAAGCAGGGCCACCGTCTGCGTAGACAATGGAATCCAATGCGCCACGCCCATCTTCATCCGCGTCTTAGGGATAAACCATTCACCCTGCTCTAGGTCAAACTCATCCCACCGTGCAGATGTAGCTTCCGATTTTCGGCATATGGTAAGCATGACAAGCTTGATGGCCACTATGCTTTTAACATCACTGGCTTTGTCTTGGTTGAGACATCCCATGAGTTCGACGATAGCGTCTTCCAATATGGCAGGATGATGCCGGACTGGTCCCCTTTTGACATTCCGCCTTATTGGACATGGATTGCTTACCAAAATGCCGTCATCAATAAGCAATTCAAATATTGCCATAAAGTATTGACGCATATTGCGCGCGACTTCAACAACGCTCTTCTCCAGTGGCTCCAGAATTTCTACAATATCTTTCCTGGTTATCTTGTCCACAGGTCTAGCAAAGAGAGATTTAGCGTGACGCTCAATATCCCTTCTCCGCTGAGAGATTGTTTTCGGGCCAACGCTTTTCTCAGTAGCAGCTAACCATTTCTCATACGCTGCTTTGAACGTATTGGTCTTTTTGAGCAGTTCCTCCTGCGCAATACGACGTCTTTCTTCTTGGCGAACCGTGTTGGGATTGAGTCCCTGACTGACAAGCTCACGAGCGGTATTGCGTCGGCGCCTAGCTTCACGCAGCGACAGCGTTGTTGGGTGGTACTCGCCAATCGCATGCGTACTTTCTTTTCCAAGTATCTTGAAACGGTATTGCCACAACTTGGTGCCGTTTGGCTTAACGAGCAGATACAGGCCACCGCCGTCTGAGAGCTTATCGCCGGGCTTGGCTTGCCTGACTTGAATGTCAGTGAGGAGGTTTTCGCTTCGCATACAGAAACGATACCCGCTTTGATACCCGCTCGCAACCCCAGCTGCAGTCAGACATTATTAGACGTCACCAGACGCGAACACAACATAATGTACTGTTTTTAAAAGAAAAATAATATCAACCCATACAACGCCAGCCATCATCGGACTCTATTGCACGTTCCAGGTGGCAAAGCGCATCGGCGTGTTCTCCGTGAAGGACTAAAGGCCGACACCATAACAGCAGCGCGGCCGGCTGTGCAGGGTCAGGCGGACAAAAAAACGCCCCCGCATGATGCGGAGGCGTGTAATAGACACTTATCACTACCCCTGATACGCGTCTGGCTCGCTTGCTGCTCCGGAAGACAACCCTGAGCAAGTGATTAGAGCCGGCCCGTCGCGGGGTAGTTCCGGAAGTTTCCGATTTTTTTACGCGGCGTCCACCACCATGCCGGAATGGCGCAGCAGCGCGTCGATCTGCGGATCGCGGCCGCGGAAGGCCCGGAACGATTCCAGCGCGGGACGGCTGCCGCCGACGGCCAGGATTTCGTCCCAGAACCGGCGGCCCACCTGCGCGTTGGCGCCGCCAGCCTCCTCGAACGCGGCGTAGGCGTCGGCCGACAGCACCTCCGCCCACTTGTAGCTGTAGTAGCCGGCCGCGTAGCCGCCGCCGAAGATGTGGCTGAAGCTGTTGGGGAAGCGGTTGTAGGCCGGCGGACGGTTGACCGCCACCTCGTCGCGCACTTGTTCCAGCAGCGCCAGCCAGTCGACGCGGCCGGGTTCGGCCGCGGTGTACAGCAGCATGTCGAACAGTGAGAACTCCAGTTGGCGCACCATCTGCATGCCGGACTGGAAGTTCTTGGCGGCGATCATCTTGTCGTACAGCTCGCGCGGCAGCGGCTGGCCGCTTTCGCTGTGCGCGGTCATGCCCTGCAGCACCTCCCACTCCCAGCAGAAGTTTTCCATGAACTGGCTGGGCAGCTCGACGGCGTCCCATTCCACGCCGCTGATGCCGGCCACCCCGGCCACCTCGATGCGGGTCAGCAGGTGGTGCAGGCCGTGGCCGCATTCGTGGAACAGGGTGATCACCTCGTCGTGGGTGAAGTAGGCGGGCTTGTCGCCCACCGGGCGGCTGAAGTTGCACACCAGATAGGCCACCGGGGTCTGCACTTCATCGCCCTTACGGCGGCGACCGCGCACATCGTTCATCCACGCCCCGGGGCGCTTGCCGTCGCGGGCGTAGAGGTCGAGGTAGAAACCGCCCAGCAAGGTGTCGCCCTGGAAGATCTCGAAGTAGCGCACGTCCGGGTGCCAGACGGCGACGCTGCGCTCGGCGAAACGCACGCCGTACAGGGTGCCGACCACGCCGAACAGCCCCTGCAGCACCTTGGGTTCGGGGAAGTACTGCTTCACTTCGTGCTCGGAGAAGGCGTAGCGCGCGACGCGCAGTTTCTCGCTGGCGTAGCTGATGTCCCACGCCTGCAGGATGTCCAGCCCCAATTCATCGCGGGCGAAGGCTTCCAGCTCGGCGCGGTCCTGCTCGGCGTAGGGCTTGGCGCGGCGCGCCAGATCGCGCAGGAAGTCGATGACCTGCGACGGGCTTTCCGCCATCTTGGTGAACAAGGACAGCTCGGCGTAGTTGGCGAAGCCCAGCAGTTGCGCCTCTTCGGCGGCCAGCCGCAGCTTTTCGCGGATCAGCGGGCCGTTATCCTGCTCGGCCGGGCCAAACTCCGAGGCGCGCTTGGCGTTGGCCTCGTACAGCTTCTCGCGCAGCGCGCGGTTGTCGGCGTATTGCAGCACCGGGAACAACAGCGGGAACTGCAGGCCCAGCTTGTATTTGCCCGGCTGGCCGTCGGCCTCGGCCATCGCGGCGTACATCGCCAGCGTGTCCTCGGGGATGCCGGCCAGCTCGGCTGCGTCATCGATGTACAGGCTGAAGCCGTCGGTGGCGTCCATCACGTGCTGCGAGAACTGGTTGGACAGCTCGGCCAGGCGGCTGGACAGCTCGGCGAAGCGCGCTTTCTGCGCGTCCGGCAGCTCGGCGCCGGCCAGGCGGAAATCGCGCAGGTCGTTGTCTATCACTTTCTTTTGCGCGGCGCTGGCGGCGGCGAAAGCGGGATTGGCCGCCACGGCCTTGAAGCGGGCGAACAGGTCGAGGTTTTGCCCCAGTTCGGTGAAGAAGGCGGAGACGCGCGGGATTTCAGCGTTGTACGCCTCGCGCAGGCCCTCGGTATTGCCCACCACGCCGTTGAGATGGCCGACCACGCCCCAGGCGCGGCCCAGTTTTTCAGTGGCCTCGGTCAGCGGCTCCACCACGGCGTCCCAGCTGTCGCCGCCTGCGGCGACCACCGCATCGATGGCCGCGCGGGCATCGGCCAGCAACGCGTCGAGGGCGGGGGTGATGTGTTCCGGCTTGATGGCGTCGAAGCGCGGCAGGTCAGTAAAATCGAGCAGCGGGTTGCTGTGGCGCATGGAAGTCCCTTCGGGCTGGGGCGCGGCAAGATGGCCGCGCCGTGTGGCAAGCGTGACGGGCTAATGATAGCCTCGCGGATAACGCCAATAAGATAAGGACATTATCGTGAATCGCAATATCCGCCAGTACGACGGCCATCATCCAGAGATCGCCGACGGCTGTTACATCGATCCGGCCGCAGTCGTCATCGGCGAAGTGAAACTGGAAGCGGGCGCCTCGGTCTGGCCGTGCGCGGTGATCCGCGGCGACGTCAACTCCATCAGCGTCGGCGAGAACAGCAATGTGCAGGACTTCGCCATGCTGCACGTCAGCCACAAGAGCGCCGCCGATCCGGTCGGCGCGCCGCTGATCATCGGCCGGCACGTCACCATCGGCCACCACGTGACACTGCACGGCTGCACCATAGGCGACGAGGTGCTGATCGGCATCGGCAGCATCGTGCTGGACCGCGTGGTGATCGAGGACCGGGTGCTGGTCGGCGCCGGCAGCCTGGTGCCGCCGGGCAAGCGGCTGGCGTCCGGTTACCTGTACCTGGGCAATCCGGTGAAGCAGGCGCGGCCGCTGACCGAGCAGGAGTTGGCGTATTTCAAGTATTCGGCCGAGCACTACCTGCGCGTGGCCGACAAGCACAAAGCCAATCTGGAGGACTAATCGATGCATCCGACCCAGCCGGCGCATGACGCCGAGGAACTGGAATACGTGGGCTTCTGGCTACGGGTGCTAGCCAGCCTGGTGGACACCGTGCTGCTGCTGATCGTGTCGGCCCCGCTATGGTGGCTGCTGGCCCAAAACGAGGCTCCGGCTCTGGCCGATCTGGCCGATGGCGGCACTAACCTCGCCCAGCTTGGCGGCACCGGCAGCGCCGGCGATCTCCTGGTCAACTACCTGCTGCCGGCCGCGGCGGTGATCCTGTTCTGGCTCTACAAGAGCGCCACGCCGGGCAAGATGATGCTGGGCGCGCGGGTGGTGGACGCCGACAGCGGCCTGCCGCTGACGCCGCGCCAGGCGGTGTTGCGCTATCTGGGCTATTTCGTCGCCGCCATCCCGTTCTGCCTGGGGCTGATCTGGGTGGGGCTGGACCCGCGCAAGCAGGGCTGGCACGACAAGCTGGCGCGCACCGTGGTGGTGCGGCCCAAGCCGCGCGTTGCGCCGCCGTCCTTCCCACATGCCCGTTAAGTTCAGACCAGCGCCAGCCTGGGAACGGTCAGCCGCTGGCCGGCCGATTTGGCCGCGCGCTCATCGGCTGCTGGCAGGCGGAACCAGGCCAGCGCCTGATTGAGCCCGCTGGCCGACTCCGCCAGTTTCAACATCAAGGGCTCGGCCTGGCCCATCTGGCTTTCAATGTCCTGCGCCAGGCTGGACAGCTCGTGGCCGTGCTGGCGGATGCTGCCGCCGGCGCGGCTTTGCAGCTCGCGCGCGGCGCCGATGTCGTCCATCAGCCCGGCCAGCCTGGACAGCGCGCCGTCCACCGTGGCCAACGCCTGATCCAGCGCCAGCTGCGAATGCTGGCTGTCGCGGCTGGCGCTGCCGGCCGCCGCTATCGCCTCGCCCAGCGCGCCCTTGGCCCGCTCCATCTGCTGCAGGCTGTCGAAAATGCCGCTGGTGGCCGCCGCCGTCCGTTCCGACAGCTTGCGCACCTCGTCCGCCACCACCGCGAAGCCGCGGCCGGCCTCTCCGGCGCGCGCCGCCTCTATCGCCGCGTTCAGCGCCAATAGATTGGTCTGGTCAGCCACCTCGCGGATCAACGCGCTGATCTGGCCGATGGCGCCCACCGCCTGTCCCAGTTCGCGCATCTCGCGGGTGGCGGCGTCGATGCGTTCGGCCAGCAGCCGCATCGCCACGATATTGCGCCCGCCCAGCGCGCGCGCGTCCTCGGTCGTGGCGGCGGCGCTGCGCGAACCGTCCAGCGCCGCTTCGACATGCTGCGCCACCTGTTCGGCGTGGCTGGCTATCTCGCCGGCGGCCTCGTTGCTCAGCCGGCTTTTCTGCGTCTGCTGCCGGCTGGCGTCGGCGCTCTGCCGCGTCAACAGCTGCAGGCGCTGGCTGTCGCGCAGATTGTCGCCGGCGTGCCGCCGCACATCGTCCAGCAAGCCCGCCAGCCTATCCAGGAAACGGTTGATGCGCGCGGCGGCGTGGGCCAGCTCGTCGCCGCCCTGATCCGGCAGCCGCACGGCCAGATTGCCCTCGCTCAAGGCGTCCGCCGCCTGCGCCATGGCGCCCAGATGGCGCTTCAGCCGGCGCGCTAGCGTCAGCTGGATCAGCACCACCAACGCGCTGGCCAGCGCCAGCGGCCCCAGGATCAACGGCGCCAGCCAGGCCAGCGCGCTCGCCAGCGCGGCCTTCTCCTGCCGCAGCTCGCCGTCGCGCCTGGCGACCTGGCGGTCGATCTCCGCCGCCAACGGCAGCAGATCGTTCTGATAGGCCTGCTCCGGTATCGACAGCGCGTCCTGCGGCGCGGTTTCAGCGATATGAATGGCGCTGGCCAGATTGCGCGCGTACTCCTGCCAATGGCCGCGCAGGACCGCGCCGAAAGCCTGGCTATCGACCGCCGGCAGGCCGGACAGAATCTCCTGCTGCAAGCCCGCCACCTGCCGCTGCGCCGCCTGCAGGCGGCGGCCGGTTTCCGGCAGCAGGGGATCGGCGCGCGAAAACGACAGCGCGACGGCCTTGAGTTGTTGCAGATTGCTGGCCAGCTGCTGCAGCTGGTTGTAACTGTCGACGTGGCGGGTGAAGGCGTAAAGCTGCTGTCCGGTGATCGACATCACCAGCACCAGGCTGGCCAGGGTGAAGGCGATGGTCAGCCACAGGCGTTTGATCAGAGACATGGCGGGTGAGGCGTGAAACGTAGGAAACCGCAGTGTATTCAATATTCATGACAGTAAGATTTCAAGACATATAAGCAAACCATGGCATAGTTCATTCACATTGCGTTACAATCGCTCGCCCAACACGGGTGGTTTAGTCGTATCCGGCCAGCACTTCCATCCTGGCCGGCTCCACTCCGCAAACCTCCCCTTGGCAGGTTATCCGCGAGCCGGAGCCGCGCCATCAGGCACCGCCTGCTTCTCGCAGGCGCAACTTCCATAAGACCGGGACACCCGGCGCCGTGGGCAACACACCTCTTGAAGGCATGGCGCGTGCGCGCCAGCCAGGGGCCGCTGTTGCCCGTCAACGTTAAAATGACAGGAGATTCGCCCTTGCAACACCAACACTCCCGCCACATCGGCCCGATTGCGCTGATGCTGACCGGCCTAGGTTCCATCATCGGTTCCGGCTGGCTGTTCGGCGCCGCCCACGCGGCGCAGATCGCCGGCCCGGCCGCCATCGTCGCCTGGATAGTCGGCATGGTGATCATTCTCTCCATCGCGCTGAGCTACGCCGAACTGGGCGCCATGTTCCCGGAATCGGGCGGCATGGTGCGCTACGCCCGCTATTCGCACGGCTCGCTGTTGGGCTTCATCGCCGCCTGGGCCAACTGGATCGCCATCGTCTCGGTGATTCCGATCGAGGCCGAAGCCTCGGTGCAGTACATGAGCTCCTGGCCCTACGCCTGGGCGCAGGCGCTGTACCAGCACGGCGAATTGAGCGGCATCGGCCTCTGCCTGGCCGCCGTGCTGGTGGTGATCTACTTCCTGCTCAACTACTGGGGCGTGAGATTGTTCGCCAAGGCCAACAGCGCCATCACCATCTTCAAGGTGATCGTGCCGGCGCTGACGGTGGGCGCGCTGGTCTACAGCGGCTTCCACAGCGAAAACCTCAACAACCCGGCATTGGGCGGCTTCGCGCCGTTCGGCTGGGCCAGCGTGATGACTGCGGTGGCCACCAGCGGCATCGTGTTCAGCTTCAACGGCTTCCAGAGCCCGATCAACCTGGCCGGCGAGGCACGCAATCCGGGCAAGAGCGTGCCTTTCGGCGTGGTGGGCTCAATCCTGCTGGCGGCGGTGATCTACGTCGCGCTGCAGGTGGCCTTCCTCGGCGCGCTATCGCCGGCCAATCTGGCGCACGGCTGGAAAGGCATAGACTTCAGCTCGCCGTTCGCCCAGCTGGCGATGGCCCTGGGCCTGAACTGGCTGATGATGACTTTGTACTTCGACGCCTTCGTCAGCCCCAGCGGCACCGGCGCCACCTATATGGCCACCACCTCGCGCATGATCTACGGCATGCAGCGCAACGGCACCATGCCGGCCATCTTCGGCCGCATCCATCCGCTGTTCCACATCCCCCGCCCGGCGATGTGGTTCAACCTGGCGGTGTCCTTCGTGTTCCTGTTCTTCTTCCGCGGCTGGGGCACGCTGGCGGCGGTGATCTCGGTCGCCACCGTGATCTCCTACCTGACCGGCCCGATCAGCGTGGCCGCGCTGCGCCGCTGCGCGCCAGACCTGCCGCGCCCGTTGCGCCTGTCCGGCCTCGGCGTGGTCGCCCCGTTCGCCTTCGTCTGCGCCTCGCTGGTGCTGTACTGGGCGCGCTGGCCGCTGACCGGCCACATCATCTTCCTGATCGTGGCGGCGCTGCCGGTATACATCTGGTACCAGGCCCGTGCCGGCTGGCCGGAATTCAGCCGCGAGCTGAAGGGCGCGCTGTGGATGGTGCTGTACCTGCCGGCGATGGCGCTGCTGTCCTATATCGGCAGCAAGGACTTCGGCGGCATCGGCCTGCTGCCCTACGGCGCCGACATGGCCGTGGTGGCCGCGGCCGCACTGGGTTTCTATTTCTGGGGCGTCAACAGCGGCTGGTACACCCGCTACCTGCGCGACGAGCACGATGCCAAGCTGGTGGAGGCGATGCAGGCCGAACAGCAGCCGTCCGGCAAGCTGGCTGGCCAACGCGTCTGAACCCGGCGTCTTCGCCGACAAAAAAAGCCGACTGCGATGCAGTCGGCTTTTTGTTTGCCTGCGGCTGGATTACAGCGCGGCCAGGGCGGCGGCGTAGTCCGGCTCGTCGGCGATCTCGCCCACCAACTGGCTGTGCAGCACCTTGTTGTCGGCATCCAGCACCACCACCGCGCGGGCGGTCAGGCCGGCCAGCGGACCGGAGGCCAGCTTCACGCCGTAGGCCTCGGCGAAAGCCGGATTGCGGAAGGTGGACAGGTTCACCACGCCCTCGATGCCTTCGGCGCCGCAGAAGCGCTTCTGCGCGAACGGCAGATCGGCGGAGACGCACAGCACCACCGCGTCGGCCAGGCTGGCGGCCTTCTCGTTGAACTTGCGCACCGACATGGCGCAGGTCGGGGTGTCCACGCTCGGGAAGATGTTCAGTATCTTGCGTTTGCCGGCGTAGTCGGCCAGCGTCACCTCGGCCAGATCGCCATTAGTCAGTTGCAGCGCCGGAGCGGCCGTGCCCTTGGCCGGCAGCGCGCCCGCCACTTCCACCGGATTGCCGCGCAGGGTAACAGTTGCCATGTCTCAGTCCTATTCAGGGTTGGGGATGGCGCTAGTGTGGCGCAAAGCCGGCGGAATTCAACCCCATGTCCGATATGGTTGCCGTGGATACCACCCGGCAGCGGACCATCGCTACCCGCACCAAATTCCATACTGACCTAAGTGGCAGTGAAAAATCTAACCATTTGTTATATAAAGAGCGGGTGGCGACCGCTACCGTGGCGCCACGGCAAGCAATATGGGATGCGCGCTTACCGGCGCCATCAACTGTCATCCGATTTCCAAGGAGTCCTATCATGGCCAACCAACTGGATCGCGATCAAAAAGCCGGCTTGTTCATCGTAAGCTACAACGTTTCCAAACCCGGCGTGGCCGGCGGCTACAATCTGCAGCTGAAGCTGTCAGTCTACCCGCCGTCGCGCCGCGTCAGCGGCGAAGCCGTCATCACCCACGCCACCGCCCAACCGCTGGTATTCAAGAGCCCGGTGCACGGCCACTACGAGGAGAACGGCAGCAATATTGAACTGTTCCTCGCCGGCCACAACCTGCTGCAGACCCAAGGCCAGCAAGGCCAACAGCAGGCTCACGCGCTGCCGGGCGAGGATTTCCACTTCGACGGCCATCTGAAAGGCGGCTGGCAGGCTGATGCCGGCTCCAAGGCCCGCTACGCCTTCCTGCAACACGGCCACTGGACCGAAGTGATTGGCCAGGACATCCAGCTGTCCGATGAACTGCGCCACACCGTGAAGTCGCTGAACCTGCGTTAAGCCCGCAGCTCGGCACGCAAACCGCCAGCGCCCACCGGCCTGGCGGTTTGCGCTTTCCGCCGCTCCAGCCTGTCCGGACAGACAAGGCCATCGCCCGATCGCCGCAAATCGTGCTTGCATGCTGGATTAATATGATCCGGCCATCGCGTCGCCGCCATGCGGTCGCGCAACGGCTTTCTCCGCCCCCCATCCTTTGGGAGAATTCAGATGCACAGCACATCCACCCCGCTACCGGAACTGAACCGCCGCGGCTTCCTGCTCGCCGCCGCCGGCGGCCTGGCCGCACTGGCGCTGCCCATGCTGTCCGCCCGCGCCCACGCCTCTTCCGCGCAGGTGCTGCCGCCGCTGCCCTATGCCGACAACGCGCTGGAGCCGGTGATCTCGGCCCGCACCATAGGCTTTCACTACGGCAAGCACCACAAGGCCTACCTCGACAACCTCAACAAGCTGATAGCCGGCCGCGACTACGCCGACATGTCGCTGGAAGGCATCATCTCCGCCTCCGTCAAGAAAACGGCCGACGCCGCCGTGTTCAACAACGGCGCTCAGCTATGGAACCACTCTTTTTACTGGAACAGCATGCGCGCCAAGGGCGGCGGCATTCCTCCGCAGGCGCTGCGCGAAAAAATGGAAGCCTATTTCGGCAGCGTGGACGCCTGTAAGCAACAGCTGGCCGGCGCTGCCATCGCGCAGTTCGGCAGCGGCTGGGCCTGGCTGGTGCAGGACGGCGACGCGCTGAAAGTGGTGAAGACCAGCAACGCCGACACGCCCCTCACCGGCAGCATGCGGCCGCTGCTGAACCTGGACGTGTGGGAGCATGCCTACTACCTGGACTACCAGAACCGCCGCGCCGACTACGTCAACGCGGTGCTGGACAAGCTGGTCGATTGGGAGTTCGCGCAACAAAACCTGAAAACCTGATCCGCGCGCCAGGACGGCGGCCCGCGCGGGCCGTCGCGCCGCTCATAACTGGTCGTACACGCCGGACAGCGCGCGCAGCACGCCTGACGCCGCGGCGATCGCCTCCACGCTCATGCCCTGCAACGCCTGCGCCAACACCTGTTCCAGCAGACGCTCGCGCTCTTCGTGGCGCCGGCGGCCCAGCTCGGTCAGTTGCACCTGCACCGAGCGCTTGTCCTGCAGCGACTTGGCCTTCTCGACATAGCCAGCTTCGCTCAGGCCGTTCACCAGCTGGGTCACCCCGGCGCCAGTGGTTTCGCTCAGTTCGGCCAGCCGCGCCACCGACACCGGCCCCTCCTCCGCCAGCATCCGCAGCACCCGAGCATGAGACAGCGACAGCGCGCCGGCCTGGCGCGTGGCCCGGCCGCGCAAGCGCGCATCCGCGGCGCTCAGACTGTAGGCGGCGCGGCTCAGGGTGGCCAGCGCCGCCTGGCGCGCCTCTTCATCCGGCATGGCGCTTGCGGCGGCGCGCTCTTCCCCCGACTGCAGTGTTGACATGCGTTGTGGCTCCACAATAATATAACTAAGTACTTAGTTAATTTCGGTACGGTCAATTTAACGAGGTGAAATTATGTCACGTTCAGAAGCGCAAAGCTGGTCGCTGGATATCGCGCTGGCGCAAGGGGGCTTCGACGCCCTGCACCCGGAAGGCAAGAACACGCTGTTGCAGCTGGGCCATGACCCGGCCGATTTCGACGCGGTGTTCGCGCAAGTCAAAAGCGGCGCGATGCTGCCCAAAGCCTGGTCGCAAGTGGCCGCGCGGGCGGAAAGCCGCGCCGCCCATTACGAACGCGACGGCTACGCCCGCACCGCCGCCGACCTCTACCTTCGCGCCGCCGTGATGTGGGGCCGCGCGCAGTACTCGATCTTCAACACCCGCGACCCGCGCAAGGCCGCGCTGCGCGCGCGTTGCGACCACTGCGTGGAGCGCATCGGCGCCTTGCGCGACAACCGGGTGCAGAGAGTGGCGATTCCATTCGAAGGCGGCCATATCCACGGCCTGCTGCACCTGCCGGAAGGCAAGGCCAGCCAAGCCGCCGCGGTGATCCTGGGACCGGGCATGGACATGATCAAGGAGGATTATCTGTACGCCGCCGAGCGCTACTATACTTCGCGCGGCATGGTGGCGCTGTCGATAGAAGGCCCGGGCCAGGGCGAAAGCCGCGCCGGCGGCCTGATGGTCACGCTGGACAATTACGAGCGCGCGATCAGCGCCTACATCGACTACCTGGCCGCGCGGCCGGAAATCGATGCGACCCGCATCGGCATGTTCGGCATCAGCATGAGCGGCTATTGGGGGCTGCGCGCGGCCGCCCGCGAGCCCAGGCTGGCGGCGCTAGCGGCCTACGAGGCGGTGGCCGGCGACTTCCTCACCATCTTCGAGCGCGCCCAGCCCAGCTTCAAGAAGAACTACATGTATATGAGCGGCTATGGCGACGAGGCGGCATTCGACCGCGACTTGCGCGACGCGATGCCGCTGGGCGCGCTGGTGGCCGACATCCGCATCCCCGTGCTGATGGGCATCGGCGAGTTCGACGAGCTGACCCCGCTGGAACAGGCGCTGGCCTGCTACCAGCGCATCGGCGCCCCCAAGGAGATGCGCGTCTACGAAAACGAATTCCACCCGCTGGGCGGAGTGGCGGCGGAAATCTTCCGCTACGGCGCAGAATGGCTGGAGCGCGCGCTGAACGGCGATCCGGCGCTGAACCAACCCGGCCGCGACGTCCGCCACTATCTGCAGCGCGACGGCAAAATCGTCGACGGCAGCGCCAACCCCAGCTGGTGGCTGGGCGCCGACCCGCTGGCCGGCTGAACCGCGATGGATGGGCAAAAGGCCGGCAACGGCCTTTTATTTCGTTTGACGCCCCATGGCGGCTGCACCACACTTCAAGCATACCAATGACATGAAGCGAAGCCCGCGATGCAGCCATCCACAATCCAAGCGCTGGTTTTCGATGTGTTCGGCACGGTGGTGGATTGGCGCAGCGGCGTGGCGCGCGACGCAGCCGCCTTCCTGCAGCGCCATGGCGCGAAGCAGACCGATGGCTTCGCCTTCGCCGATGCCTGGCGCCGCCGCTACTCGCCGGCGATGGAGGAGGTCCGCAGCGGACGCCGGCCCTTCACCCGGCTGGACCAACTGCACCGTGAAAACCTGGAGGCCATCCTGCCCGATTTCGGCCTCGCCGCGACCACGCTGCCGGAGGATGAGCTGAAATGGCTGAACCGCGCCTGGCACCGGCTGGAACCATGGCCGGACGCGGTGGCCGGGCTGACGCGGCTGAAGGCGCGCTACGCCATCGCCACCCTCAGCAACGGCAACACCAGCCTGATGCTGAACCTGGCCCGCTACGCGGGCCTGCCGTGGGACGCGATACTGGGCGCAGAGGCTGCGCAAGCCTACAAGCGGCGCCGCAAGCCTATCTGCGCACGCTGGAGCTGCTGGACCTGCGGCCGGAGCAAGTCTGCCTGGTGGCGGCCCACAACTACGATCTGACAGCCGCCCGCGGCCACGGCCTGAAAACCGCCTTCGTCGCCCGCCCGCAGGAGTTCGGCCCCGGCCAGCACACCGACCTTGCGCCGGAACAGGATTGGGACTGGGTGGCGTCCGACTTCAGGCAGCTGGCGGAGCTGCTGGGAGCCTAAGCTCCCTCAGCCTCAGCCTTCCCCGGAGTCCGCCGCCGGCTCATCCAGGCGCCGCCGCGTCTGCAGTATCGGCGGCGCCCACTGCTCGCCGGGCCGCTTCTTGCGGGTGGCCAGCGTCAGCTCGGACGGGGCGAAGATATTGATGTTGTGCGTGTTGGGCGTGGTGATCAGGTATTGAGCCTCGGTTGCCTTCAAAAAGCCGGCCACGCGGTCGATGTTGAAGATGTCGAGGTGGGCGAACGGCTCGTCGATGAAGACAAAGCCAGACGGGTTGGACTCGTCCATCATCAGGCCGATCAGCAGGATCAGCGACTTCATCACCTGCTGGCCGCCGGAGGCCTCGCCGTCGTTCATGCCCATCATGCCCTTCTGGTCGAAGTTGAACTTCAACACCAGCCCGGCCTGGGCCAGCACCGCGTCGTCGTTCTCCAGCTTGGGCAATTCCACTTCCACCTGGATGCCCGCCAGCTCGCCCAACCGCTTCACATTGTGGCCGTAGGCGCGCACGGTGGCGCGCAGCTTGCCCATATAGGCGGCGCGCGCCTCGTCGGTGAGTTCGCGCGAACGGTCCACTTCGCTCTGGCGCCGCTGGCGCTCGCGGTCTAGCGAGGTCAGGTCCTCCACCAGCTTGTCCTTCAGCGCCAGCACCGAATCATCCTGCTCCCAGTCGCCGTTCTGCAGTCGCTCCTCCAGATAGTTCAGCTGATGGCGGGCGTCGGCGGCGGTGTCGAACTCGTCTTCCAGCGCCGCGACGTTTTCCGCCGCCAGCGCATCGGCCGGCAGCCTTTGCATCCATTCGCGCAGCTCGGACAACAACCGGCGCAGTTGGCGGCGCGCCTGTTCCACTTCCTGCTGCTTGTGCTGGAATTTGCCCAGGCTTTCCTGCTCGCGCTGGCAGACGCGGTCGTGCGCCAGCCGCGCGTCGCCGTAGCGGGCGTCGGCCGCCTCCTTTTCAGCGCTGGCGTCGGCCAAGGCCGCGCCCAGCCGGGCCACTTCCTGCTCCAGCCCCTGCTTGCGCGCCTCCAGCGCGGCGAATTCCTCGGCGCGGCTGTCCAGCATGCGGATGGCGTCCATGCCGCCCAGGTACTCGGCCAGTCCGGCCGCCTCGCGCGTCACCGCCACCAGCCGCTCCTCATCGGCCAGGATGCGGACGTTCAGCGCCTTCAGCTCGTCGCGCACCGCCAACAGCCGCGATTGCCGCGCCGCCTCGCCGAAAGCGTACTCGTGCGCCGGCACGCCGATGTGGCGCGCGCCGCGCCGCTCGCGGAAATAGCCGTCGCGGGTGATCCAGTCGCCGTCCACGTCGGCGCCGTGCTGGGCACTGTCCACCCGCGTCACGCTGTTCATCTGGCGATAAAGCCAGTCCGGCGCATCGGCGGAGAAGCCCACCACTTCCAGCAGGCTGCCGTGGTTGGCGCGCGGCGGCGACGAGCGCTCCGGTACCACGAAATGGCGGTAGCGCAGCTTCTCGCCTATGCGCCAGGCCTCGCGGCGATCGGCTTCCCGGTCCAGCAGCACCACATGGCGATAGCCGCGCAGCAGCGCTTCCACCGCGCCCTGCCAGTTGGAATCCATCACTTCCACGATGTCGGACAGCATGGCATGCGGGATGCCGGCCTCGTCCAGCGCCGCCTTGAACTGGCGGACGTCCTCCGGCGAGCGGCCGCGGCCTATCTCCAGCGCTTGCAGGTGTTCCGAACTTTCCTGGCGCTGCTTTTTCAATCCGCGCAGGCCGTCCTTCAACTGCTCGGCCTCGCCGCGCAGCGCGGCCAGCTTGTCGGCCAGGCCGGCGGCGTCAGCGCCGTATTCCTTGCCGGCCAGCGCCTGCAACCGGTCGCGCTCCTTCAACTGGCCGGCCACGCTGGCGTGCTCGCCCTTGGCCGCCATGAAAGCCTCCTGCGCGCCGGCGCGGGCGGTTTCCGCCGCCTGGCGCGCCGCGGCGGCGCTGACTTCGGCCACCTTCAGCTTGTCCACCAACTGCAGCGTGTCGGCATGCTCGCCCAGCGCCTGGTTCAGCACGCGGTAGCTGGCGCGGTAGCCGTTCCAGACATTGCCGAAGGAAGCCTTGGCGTCCAGATAGGCCAGCACCGGCAGCGCCTCGTCGCGCAGCCGGGCGATGCCGGTTTGCAGTTGCCGCCATTCCAGATAACGGTTGGCGCGGGTCTTCATCGCCTCCACCCGCACCTGCAGCGCCTCTTCCTGACGGCCCAGCGTGTCCAGCTCCAGCTCGGTGGCGCGCTGTTCGTCGCGGGCGCGCTGGTAGTTGTCCATCACGTCCTTGTCGCCGAACACCTGGAACACCAGGTCCAGCAGCTGGCGCGGGCTGTACTCGGTCAGCTTGTCGGTGTCGCCCTGCTCCAGCGCCAACACCTCGGCCACCGCCGGAGTGAGGCCGGCCATTTCCAGCCGGCGACGGTATTCCTGCACCCCCAGCCATTGCGCCTGGCCTTCGGCATGCTCCAGCGCGATGTCGCCGTCCAGGATCGCGTAATGGCGCACCCAGTCGCCGCCTTGCTTCTTGATGCGGCACATCAGCGTCACCGCCTCGGACACGATGGGGAAAAACGGCGTCGGATACAGGCCGCCGCTGGGACGGCGCGGGTTGTCCACCACGCCGCGCAGGTAGGCGAAGGCTTCCTTGTTGTTGCGCACATAGCGCTTGTAGTCGCGCTTGCCGGAGCACTTGATCGCCAACAGCGTGCGCATCGCGTCCAGCAAGGTGGTCTTGCCGGAGCCGTTGGGCCCGATGATGGTGACGATCTGCGCGTCCAGCGGCACGCTCAGGCGCTGCCAGAAGTCCCAGTGCACCATCTCCACCGATTTCATCTGGAACATCAGCGCGTCTCCCCATCCGCCGCGTCGTCCGGCGGCAAGTCAAACAAGGGGCCTGCCGAATCCAGTCCGGCGGCCTCGATTTCCTCTGCGTCCGCCTCCGCGTCCGCGCTTTTGTCCACCAGCGCGTGGCGGCCCTCGCGGCGCAACAGCACGTCTGCCAGCGCGCCCTCGATGATGCGCGGCGCCAGCTGGGCGTAATCTATCATCAGGTCCAGCATCGGTCCCTCGTCCAGCCAGCGGTTGCGGCGCACGATGAAGCCCAGGTTGACCAGCCGGCCCAGATTCGCTGCGAAGCGGGTGCGGCCGCCCAGCGCCTTGCCGAAGTCGGCGTACAGCGCGTCCTCGGATACGCCGGTGGAGACGGTTTCGCCGGTTTCCAGCGGCTTTTGCGCGCCGAACATGTCGCTCTGGCTTTCCTTGCCGGCCTCGACGCGGGCGATCTGCCTCTCGCGCTTGGGCAGGATGATCAACGCCCACAGGATCACCAGCAGCGCCACGCCGTCGCGCGGCAGGCCCAGATTGTTGTTGATCCAGGCGTCGCCCGAACCGAACACCGGCTCGGTCATTTCCGGCAGCAGCGCCGCCGCGATGTATTCGGCGTAGGGATTCTCCACCAGGCGCAGGCCGACGGCGGCCAGGCTCTTGTCCAGCTCCTGGCGGAAAATGTCGTCCAGCAGCGCTTTCTTGGCCAGCGCGTCGGCGCGCGGCACCACCCGCTGGGCCAATAGCCGGGCGGTGAGGGTCTTGATTTCGTGTTCCATATCGCTTCTTTATCTTGTGCGCCGCGCCGGAGATCCGGAGCGGCGCTGGCCGTCACCGGTCCTGTTGCCGGCTGCCGTTCGCCACCAGCCGGGCGTCTGACAGCGTCGCCACTTCCGGGTGGTCGGGATGAATGACATCCTCGCCGCCATGCAGGCTGAACGGCAGCTTGGCCAGCGCGGCCACTATGCTCTGGTCGTTGCTGGTTTCCGGGTCGCCGATCAGCGACAGCAGCGACAGACGGTAGGCGGTTTCGTTGTAGCTGTCGGCCAGCACCGCCGTTCCGATATGCGCGTCGGCTCGTCCGCTCATGCCCAGCTCCAGCAGCAGGTCGTACATCGCCTCCGCTTCCAGCAAGCGTTCCATTTCCGGCGCGTCGGACAGCGGCGCCGCCTCACCGCCGGGCAGGATGTGCTCGCCGGCCTTGGCGCGTTCGCGCGCCAGCAGTTCGAATTCGGCCACATCGGCCAATTCCGGCGTGGACAGGAAGGCGGGCTCGGGATTGATGGCCAGGCAGCCATCCAGCCTGTCGGCCAACTGGCCCACCGCCAGGTGGCGCAGCCAGTCGGCGATGTCGGTGGAGGTGAGGCCGGAGCCGCCCAGATGCACGCGCTGCGAAGCCAGCTGCGCCAACCGGCGCTCGAAGGTGCCGGCCAGCGCCAGCATCCGGCTTTGCGCCAGCGCGATGGCCTGCGCCTGGTTCAGCACCAGCAGGCTGAGCGTATCGTCCTGGGTCAGGCCCTTCACCACCTCGGTGGACTTGGCCACCCAGCGCCACACCGCCTCCAGCCGGTGCTGGGCGGCGCGGATGCGGAATTCCGACTGCGACTCCAGCGCCTCCTCGAATTCCGCGTACAGCTCGTTCAGCCGCGCCAGCAGGTGCCTGAGCGCCTCGTCCGACACCTGGCCCACCGCCTGGCCGGCCGCCACCTGGCTGGCGAGATAGCCCAGTTCGACGTCGTCGCCGGAAAAGTCGATGATGGTGGCCAGCGCCGCCAGCGCCACCCGCGCGCCCTCGGACAGCTGGTAGACGCCGCCGTCGCTGTCGTACACCAGCAACTCGCCTTCGCGCAGACGCCCCAGAATGGTGGCCAATTTGGTATCGTTAAGATAGGAGAAGCGCTGGGCGATTTCCTGCGGCGTCCACAGCGGCGCCTCGGCGCGGCCGCCCAGTTCGCGCAGCACCAGGAGGCGCATCAGCACTTCCTCGTCGCCGCCACGGAACAGCGTGACGAATACGGACAGATAAGACCAGGCCCCCTGCAGCCGCGATACCGCCTGCAGCGAGCCAGGCTCGATGCCTGGCTGGAAGAAATCGGACAATGAATCCAAACGCGCTCCACAAGCTGGGATGAATCAAAGCAGCGATTGTCCCGACCGCTTGCCGCTTAGTCAACGCGGCGGCGCGTTTTATCCAGCCGGCAAACATAACAATTTATAAAGGAGACGCCATGCAAACCCGCCATCATCCGCTGCTGTCGCCCAGTCTGGGCAGCCAGCGCAGCCTCGTCAGCTTTCACTTCGGCCAGCCCGGCCACGGCGAGAAGGTGCACATCCAGGCCAGCCTGCACGCCGACGAGCTGCCGGGCATGTTGGTGGCCTGGCACCTGAAACAGCGGCTGCTGCAGCTGGAAAGCGAAGGCGCCATCCTGGGAGAAATCGCCGTGCTGCCGGTCGCCAACCCGATAGGCCTGAACCAGAATCTGAGCAGCCGGCTGCAGGGCCGTTTCGAACTGATGAGCGGCCAGAACTTCAACCGCCACTACCTGGCCTTGGCCGAACCGGTGTCCGCCGCCGTATTCGGCAAGCTGGGCGGCGACGCCAAGGCCAATACCCGGCTGATCCGCGCCGCGATGAAGGCGGAGTTGGCGCGCTATCAGGCCCAGAGCGAGCTGCAATCGCTGCGCCACGCGCTGCACAGCCTGGCCTGCGACGCCGACATCATGCTGGACCTGCACTGCGACAGCCGCGCCGACCTGCACCTCTACACCGGCACTCCGCTGTGGGAGCAGTGCGAGCCGCTGGCGCGCTACCTCGGCGCCTGCGCCAGCCTGCTGGCGGAAGACTCCGGCGACCAGCCCTTCGACGAAGCCTGCAGCCAGCCGTGGTGGCAGCTGCGCGACCTGGCCGCCAAGGCCGGCCTGTCCGCTCCGATTGAGATGGCCTGCCTGGCCGTCACCATCGAATTGCGCGGCGAAAACGACGTCAACCACGAATACGCCGCCCGCGACGCCGACGGCATCATCCACTTCCTGCAGCACCGCGGCGTGATCGCCGGCGGTGCGCCGCGTCTGCCACCTCTGCGCCACCCCGCCACCCCGCTGGCCGGATCGGAAGACCTGCTGGCGCCGCACCCCGGCGTGGTGGTGTACCACGCCGAGCCGGGCAGCCAACTGGCCCCAGGCGACCTGGTGGCCGACGTGATCGACCCGCTGCGCGACATCTCCAGCCAGGTGCGCACCCAGCGCGGCGGCGTGCTGTACGCCACCAGCGACCGGCCCTACGCCACCGCGGGCCTCGGCATCGCCCGGGTGGCGGGCAGCACCGCCTTCAAGCAGGGCAAGCTGTTGACCGCCTGATGGAATTTTTGCCGGCGGCGGCCATCCAACCGCTTTTGATCCGCCGCCGCATGGCCGCCACCATGAAACTTCGATACCTCGCCCTATTGCCCATCCTGCTGTTTCCGCTGCTGTCCGCGCCGCCCGCCCGGGCAGGCGACACGGCAACCGCGGTATTCGCCGAACTGCCGGCCCAACCGGCCTACCACGCCGCCTGGCAAACCATGCTGGCCGGCGAAAAGAAGGTGCCGCGCTGGCTGAGCCAGGCGCGCGCCACCAGCGCGCCGTATCACCCGGTGCGAATAAAAGACAAGGATTACCTGGCCGGCGAGATGTGCAAACCGCACGACTGCAGCGCCAGCCGCTTCTACGGCATGTTCGGCGCCGACAAGCGCCAGGCCTGGGGGCTGCTGGTGACGGTGGCCGACGCCCCGGACGCGATGGAGCATCCGGCCCGCCACGCCCACTACCGCTGGTTCGGCAAGCCGAGCGCCAAGCTCAAGGCCTATCTCAACGATCAGCTGAAAGCCGATCCCAACTGGAAATGAAAATGACGAAGATTCTGACCGCCGCCGCGCTGGCGCTGGGTCTCGCCGCCTGCGCGCAAACCTCCCCCACCCCGCCGCGCCCGGTGGGCATGGCCAACCCGGCCTCGGTGTACTGCGTGCAGCAAGGCGGCAAGCTGATTCCGCAAAAAGACGCCAGCGGCGGCGAATACGCGCTGTGCCGGCTGCCGGACGGACGCGAGATTGAAGAGTGGGCCTATTTCCGCGAGAAGCATCCGGGCTGAAGCGCCGGCTCGCCGGAGAGCCCGGGATGGTCGCCGGACGACTTATCCACAGAAATCCGCAAATTCAAAAGTTACCCACAGCAACAGACAAAAACAAACCCGCCGGCTGACAGCTCCGGCGGGTTTCCTACCCCCTTGGGCAGGGATAGTTTTACTTTAGACTACCTGACAGAAAAGCCTTCAACCGTTCGCTCTTGGTGTTGCCGAACACCTCGTCCGGGTGGCCTTCCTCCTCCACCAGGCCCTTGTGCAGGAACATCACGTGGTTGGACACGTTGCGGGCGAAGCCCATCTCGTGCGTCACCACGATCATGGTGCGGCCTTCCTCGGCCAGCGCCTGCATCACCTTCAGCACTTCGCCCACCAGCTCCGGGTCCAGCGCCGAGGTCGGCTCGTCGAACAGCATCACTTCCGGCTCCATCGCCAGCGCGCGGGCGATGGCCACGCGCTGCTGCTGGCCGCCGGACAGGTGGGCCGGATACTTGGCCTGGGCGCGCTCGTCCAGGCCCACTTTTTCCAGGTATTTCTTGGCGCGGGCGACCGCTTCGTCGCGCGGCAGGCCCAGCACGTGCACCGGCGCCTCGATGACGTTTTCCAGCACAGTCATGTGGCCCCACAGATTGAAGTGCTGGAACACCATGGCGAGCTTGGTGCGCATGGTCTGCAGCTGCTTCTGGTCGGCCGGGATCAGTTCTCCGCGCTTGTCCTTGGACAGACGGATTTCCTCGCCGTTGAGCGCGATGCTGCCCTGATTCGGTTTTTCCAGGAAATTGATGCAGCGCAGGAAAGTGCTCTTGCCGGAGCCGGACGAGCCGATGATGCTGATCACGTCGCCGGCCTTGGCCTGCAGCGAGATGCCTTTCAGTACTTCGTGGTCGCCGTAGCGCTTGTGAATGTTGCTGATGTTCAGCTTGTCCATCTTAAAGATTCCCCAGTAATTCTCAGCTCTTGATCGGCCGCAAATAGGCGAGCCAGCGCGACTCCGCCTTGCGGAACAATCCGACCAGGATAAAGGTGATGCTCAGGTACAGCAGCGCGGCCAGGCCAAAGGCGTTGAAGGAATCGTAGGTGGCGGCGTTGGCGTCGCGCGCGACCTTCAAGATGTCCGGCACGGTGGCGGTAAAGGCCACGGTGGTGGCGTGCAGCATCAGGATCACTTCATTGCTGTAGGCCGGCAAAGCGCGGCGCAGCGCCGACGGGATGATGACCCGGCGGTACAAGGTGAAGGTGCTCATGCCGTAGGCGCGTCCCGCCTCGATCTCGCCGTAGGGCGTCGCCTTGATCGCGCCAGCGAAGATCTCGGTGGTGTAGGCGCAGGTATTGAGCGCAAACGCCAGGATGGTGCAGTTGTAGCCTTCGCGGAAGAAGTGGTTGAGGAAGCCGACCTCGCGCACCACCTCCAGGCTGTACATGCCGCTGTAGAAGAACAGCAGTTGCACGTACAGCGGCGTGCCGCGGAATACATAGGTGTACAGCCCCACGCCGCGCGCCAGCCATTTCACCTTGGACACCCGCGCCACCGCCAGCGGCACCGAAACCACGAAACCGAAGGCGATCGACAGCACCAACAGCCACATGGTAACAGCCAGACCGGACAGGTGGTAGCCGTCGCTCCACAGAAACGCGCGCCAGTATTGCTGGATGATGTCTATCATAGCTCCGCCTCCCTCACACCCATCGAATAGCGGCGTTCCAGCCTCACCAGCACGAAATTGGACAGCGTGGTCAGCAGCAGGTAGATGGCGCCCGCCACCAGGGTGAAGAAGAACACCTTGTAGGTGCTCTTGCCGGCGTCAACCGATGCCTTCACCACGTCGGCCAGGCCGATGATGGACACCAGGGCGGTGGCTTTGAGCATCACCTGCCAGTTATTGGAAATGCCGGGCAGCGCAAACCGCATCATCTGCGGAAACTGCACGCGGCTGAAAACCTGCCAGCTGCTCATGCCGTAGGCGATGCCGGCCTCGATCTGGCCCTTGGGCACCGACATGAAGGCGCCGCGCAGCGTCTCGGTGAAATAGGCGCCATAGATGAAACCCAGCGTGGCGATGCCGGAGACGAATGGATCCAGGTTGATCTGCTCGATCTGCAGCGCCTCGGTCAGCTTGTTCATGCCGATCTGCAGGCTGTAGAAGATCAGCAGCATTAGCACCAGATCGGGCACCCCGCGCACCAAAGTGGTGTAGAGGGTGGAAATCCCGCCCAGCACGGGATTGCTGGACAATTTGGCGCCTGCGCCAAGCAGGCCGATGACGAAAGCCAGGAGCAGCGACAGCACCGACAGCTCCAGCGTCACCAGGGTCCCTTGCCAGATAATGGGACCGAATCCGTCCAGAAACATGATGTTCCCCCTTCGAGCGGCCCGTCCCTGCGGCTTATCTTGCCGGATGGCGACGGGTCCTCCAGATTAATACGCCCCGGCGGACCGGGGCGCATCGCAACAGCAGACAAGCGGCGCGCCGCCCGTCCGTCAGCACTTAGTTGCCGTATACGTCGAAAGAGAAGTACTTCTTCTCGATCTTCTTGTAGGTGCCGTCTTTGAGCATGCCGGCGATGGCCTTGTCGATGGCGGCCTTCAGGTCGGCATCTTCCTTGCGCAGGCCGATGCCGGCGCCTTCGCCCAGAGTTTGCGCGTCGACCAGATCCTTGCCGGCGAACGCGAAGCCCTTGCCTTCCGGCTTCTTCAGGAAGCCCATGTCAGCCTGCACCGCGTCCTGCAGCGATGCGTCCAGACGGCCCGCGGTCAGGTCGGCCAGCACCAGGGTTTGGTTCTGATAAGGAACCACTTCCACGCCGGCCGGCGCCCAGTGCTTCTTGGCGTAGGCTTCCTGGATGGTGCCCTGCTCCACGCCCACGCGCTTGCCTTTCAGCGAAGCCGGAGTCGGCATCAGGCCGGAACCCACCTTGGCAACCATGCGGGTCGGGGTGTTGAACAGCTTGGCGGAGAAGGCGATTTCCTTCATCCGGGCTTCGGTCATCGACATCGACGACAGCACGCCGTCAAACTTCTTGGCCTTCAACGCCGGGATCATGCCGTCGAAATCGTTTTCCACCCAGACGCACTTGGCCTTCATCCGGTGACAGATCTCGGTGCCCAGATCGATGTCGAAACCGACGATCTGGCCATTGGCGGCCTTGGATTCAAACGGCGCGTAGCTGGCGTCCACCCCGAAACGCACTTCTTTCCAGTCTTTGGCGTAAGCCCCCATCGATGCGGCCAGCAAACCTACGGCCAGCGCAGCAAGTGCCTTCTTCATGTGATTCTCCTCATCAAAGCAAACATCTTTGTTGGTCTGTCCAGCTTTTCGCCGGACTTTGTCTCCCAGGCAAACCGCGCCCGGACCGGAACAGCAAACTGCAACTGACGCCACATCGGTGGCCAGCCCCTGCTCCTCCAGAGGATGGCCGCACCATGTTATATAGTTAGAGCAATTTGTCTAGCAAGCCCGATTTTCCGGAAATGCCATATTCATTACTGAAGCATATGGCGCTTCACTTAGCAGAATTCATGCCATCTCTAAGGAAAACCGGCTGCCGCCGTGGTGTTTGTCTGAGGACAAAATACAACATCCAATCGACTTGAGAAGTAACGACACGTGAAGAGATCGGTGTACAGCAAAGCGACAAAAATTGGCAAAAATCGGTCAAACTCCTGCATTTTGCCCAAATTGAATAAAAAAGCGGGTCAGATATGCCTCTGACCCGCTTTACTACCACACAAACATGAACCTTCCGTTACGCTTGGTCGCCTTCCGTTGCCGATGACGGCGCTTCCGGCGCGATCACGGTCTGGCGCGCGGCCGCAGCCTGCTCCCTTTCAGCCTCGGCCTGCTTACGGGCAGCCGCGCGCACCACGTCCAGATAGGCCATGATGGCGAAAGTCAGCTCGCGGGTGCCTTCGTGGTTCAGCGCGGAGATGGTGAACACGCGCGGCGCCTTGATGTCGAAGCCCAAGCTGTCGTCCGGCTTTTCGGTGGGCCAGCCGTAAGCGTTAAGGAAGGCCGACACCGTCAGCTCGCGCTCATCCAGCGGCAACATGTCCACTTTGTTGAGCACCAGCCAGCGCGGCTTGTCATGCAGCTCCTCATCGTACTTCTTCAGCTCTTCTACAATGGCGCGCGCCTCGCGCACCGGATCGACATCCGGGTCGAACGGGGCGATGTCCACCACGTGCAGCAGCAGGCCGGTGCGCTGCAGGTGCTTGAGGAAGCGGTGGCCGAGACCGGCGCCTTCCGCTGCGCCTTCGATCAGGCCCGGAATGTCGGCGATCACGAAGCTGCGGGTATCGTCCATCCGCACCACGCCCAGATTGGGGTGCAACGTAGTGAACGGATAGTCGGCCACCTTGGGGCGCGCGGCGGACACCGAGCGGATGAAGGTGGACTTGCCGGCGTTGGGCATGCCCAGCAAGCCGACGTCGGCCAATACCTTCAGCTCCAGCTTGAAGGTGCGCTGCTCGCCCTGCTCGCCAGGCGTGCATTGACGCGGCGAACGGTTGGTTGACGACTTGAAATGGATGTTGCCCAGGCCGCCCTTGCCGCCCTTGGCGATCATGACGCGCTGGCCGTGGTGGGTGAGGTCGGCCACCAGCTCGCCGGTGTCGTGGTCGGTAATCACCGTGCCCACCGGCATTTTCAGTTCGATGTCGTCGCCGCCCTTGCCGTAGCAATCGGCGCCGCGGCCGCGCTCGCCGTGTTCGGCCAGGTATTTTTTGACGAAACGGAATTCAACCAGGGTGTTGACGTTCTCGTCGGCCACCGCGAACACGCTGCCGCCCTTGCCGCCGTCGCCGCCGTCCGGGCCGCCAAACGGAATGTATTTTTCACGGCGGAAGCTGGCCACGCCATTGCCGCCGCGTCCGGCCATCACTTCAATCCGGGCTTCATCGATAAACTTCATGTTTACAACCTCTGTTCAGCGAGGAGTCAGGGGTCAGGACTGGACAGCGCCAACCCTCACGCCTTGCCCCTCGGTATGAAAAAAGCCCTATCGCAGGATAGGGCTTTCTTGGATGCTAGAAAGCGAATTATTCGCCGTCTACACCGGTGTACGGAATCACGTTAACGGTCTTGCGCTGTTGCGCGCCCTTAACGGTGAATTCAACGTAGCCATCAACCTTGGCGAACAGGGTGTGATCCTTGCCCTGACCAACGTTTTCACCGGCATGGAAGCGGGTGCCGCGCTGACGCACGATGATGGAACCAGCCGGAATCAGTTCGCTACCGTAAACCTTAACGCCCAGGCGTTTGGCTTCGGAGTCACGACCGTTGCGGGAGCTACCGCCTGCTTTTTTGTGTGCCATGACTGTTTATCCTTACTTCGAAATCGCGTCGATGCGGATTTCGGTGAAGTTTTGACGATGACCCTGGTGTTTCTGGTAGTGCTTACGACGACGCATCTTGAAAATGCGGATCTTGTCGCCACGACCGTGGGAAACAACGGTAGCCTTAACAGTGGCGCCAACAATCATCGGCGCGCCTACAACAACCTGTTCACCGTCAGCAATCATCAGCACTTCTTCAAGTACGATCTGGCTGTCGACGTCTGCAGGTATCTGTTCTACTTTGAGTTTTTCACCAACGACAACCTTGTACTGCTTGCCGCCGGTTTTTATGACCGCATACATTCGCATGAGCTCCTGATTTGAAAATCCCCACGCCTGTTGCGCAGGGAACGCGAGAATATACGTGCCCCAACTCAAGTTGTCAATGATTTCATCAACTTAAGGCTGCAACCACAGTGGCATGGCGGGCTGCGGGCCTTTTCTGGTAAGATTCTGCACTTTGGCGTAACCATCGCAACGATACTGGTTGAAAACGTGTCCACCCCGCCTTTCCGTACCCTGATAGCCGACGACATGCAGACGGTTGACTGCGTCATCCGCGCCCGCCTGCACTCCGACGTGGTCCTGATCCGCCAGGTGGCGGAATACATCATCTCCGCCGGAGGCAAGCGCCTGCGTCCGGCGTTGACCCTATTATCCGGCCGCGCGCTGGGCTACCAGGGGGAATACCTGTTTGAACTGGCGGCGATGATAGAGTTCATCCACACCGCCACCCTGCTGCACGACGACGTGGTGGACGAATCCGACCTGCGCCGCGGCCGCAAGACCGCCAACGCGCTGTTCGGCAACGCCGCAAGCGTGCTGGTGGGCGACTTCCTCTACACCCGCGCCTTCCAAATGATGGTCACCACCCGCAACATGACAATCCTGGAAGTGATGGCCGAAGCCACCAACATCATCGCCGAAGGCGAGGTGCTGCAGCTCCTGAACATCGGCAACACCGACGTCAGCGAAGACGAATACCTGAAGGTGATCCAGTACAAGACCGCCAAACTGTTCGAGGCCGCCGCCCGCGTGGGCGCGCTGATCGCGGACGCCACGCCGGAACAGGTGCAAGCAATGGCCGACTACGGCATGTACCTAGGCACCGCCTTCCAGATCATCGACGACGTACTGGACTACAGCGGCGACGCCGAAACCATAGGCAAGAGCCTGGGCGACGACCTGGCCGAAGGCAAACCCACGCTGCCCCTCATCTATACGATGCGCCACGGCAGTCCGGAAGCATCGACCACCGTGCGCGGCGCGCTGGAAAATGCCAGCCGCGACGGTTTCCAGGATGTGCTCGCTGCGGTACAATCCTGCGGCGCGCTGGACTACGCCAAGAACGAAGCCGCCAAAATGGCCGGCAAGGCCATCGCGGCCTTGCAAACCATCCCCGATACGGAAACCCGCCAGGCTCTGATAGAGTTGGCCCGCCTGTCGGTGGACCGCAGCGCCTGACCACAGTTTTTTGAAGTGTCTCCGTAGTTAAATGGATATAACGGCCCCCTCCTAAGGGGCAGTTACAGGTTCGATTCCTGTCGGGGGCACCACCAGCACTTCCAGAGCAGTCCGAGAAAGTCCACAAACCCGCGCCAAATAAGGCTTTGCGGGTTTTTTTACGTCCAAAACCGTCCGAAACCATCCTGACAAAGCCGGGGGTACGTGGGGGTATGATTGGTGGTATCTTGTGTACCCCCACATTTCGATACCCCCACAACAAGGAGTACCCCCATGCCCCTTACCGACGCCGCCATCAAAAGCGCCAAGCCCCGCGAGGATGGCAAACACCTCAAGCTCACGGATGGACAAGGGCTGTCGCTATGGGTCATGCCCACCGGCGCGAAGTATTGGCGGCTGAAGTATCGGATCAATGGCAAAGAGAAGCTGTTGGCGCTGGGCGTCTACCCGGAAGTGAGCCTGAAGGAAGCCAGACTGAAGCGCGATGCCGCCCGCAAGCAGATCGCCGATGGAGAAGACCCAGCTGCGATGCGCAAGATAGATAAGGTGATCAAGCTGGCAGCCGCCGCCAACACCTTTGAAGCCATCGCGCTGGAGTGGCATGCAAGAGAAAGCCACGAATGGTCCGCCGCCCACAGCGAGCGCGTCCTAGCAGCCATGAAGACCCACATCTTCCCTTACATCGGCGACAGGCCAATCCACGAGATTCGCCCGCTTGAGCTGCTGGAAGTGCTGCGCAAGGTGGAAAGCGCCGGCAACATCGACACCACCAAGCGCCTGCGGCAACGCTGCTCAGCCGTTTTCCGCCTGGCCATCCTGACCGGCCGTTGCGACAGCGACCCAGCCGCGCCGCTGACCGACGCCCTCAAGAGCCAGCAATCCACCCCGCGCAAGGCGCTGATGCGCGAGGACATCCCCGCCTTTCTGGAAGCGCTGGAGAAGTACGATGGCAACGTGCAAACCAAGCTGATGATGAAGCTGATACTGCTGACCTTCACCCGCGTCGGAGAAATGGCCATGGCCAGATGGGAAGAGATCGATTTCGACAAGGCGCTGTGGACCATCCCGCCGGAACATCGCAAGCTGCCTGAAAAATCCAAGAAAACCGCGCCGGCGCATCTGGTCCCTCTATCCAAGCAAGCCCTGGACGTACTGCGCCAGCTGCACGCCATCAGCGGCGGCCGCGAGCACATTTTTCCCAACCGCAACAGCCCACGCCGGCCCATGTCGCCGGAAACCCTACGTCGCGCCCTTCACAGCATGGGCTTCCGAGGCAAAGCCGATGTCCACGGTTTCCGCTCTACGGCATCGACCATCCTGAATGAAGAAGGCTTCAATCCTGATGCGATTGAACGCCAACTATCTCACATCGAAACAAATAAGGTACGAGCGGCTTACAACCGAGCTGAATATATGGAGGAGCGTAAAAGGATGATGCAATGGTGGGCCAACAATTTAACTGGATACTTGAATTAATATTCGCGGAATATACCAAATGAAAAGATTAAACAGGAATCCTATAAAGTTTGACATATTCGACCTGTACACATCAATCAGTCGAGAAAAGGATTACACAATTCAAAAACAAGAAGACCTTGATGACTTATTACTAACACTCAAGCAATCTCTCAAGGAATCCTTTAATAACCCCACTCTTATTTACGGAAAACGAGTCGAATCTCTATTTAAATATGTCATATGCGGACTTGGCAATTGCACATTAGTCAAAAATGAAGACACAGGCGACATGTTCTTTAAAGATGAGAATCTAGCAATTCCAGACTACAACGTGATACTAAAAGACGGAAGCAACTTCTATGTGGAAGTAAAAAACAGCAATCTCAAAAATCCAAAATCGCAATACTCAATTAGAAAAGAAGATTTTAATAAGCTGGAGAATTATGCAAAACTATTTAACAGAGATTTAAAGTTAGCAATTTATTTCCCAGCAATTAAACAATGGAGCCTTATATCCAAAGAGTCAATGATAGAACAAAAAAACAAATACATGATAACCATGGTCGAAGCCATAGCAAAAAGTGAATTCATCATTTTCAATGACAGAATGATTGGCACCATTCCCAGGTTAGCTCTTGAATTAATCGCAGACGAAAACAGACCGGCCTTCATCAACAAATCTGGAGAGGCAAGAATAATCATCTCCGATATAAAAATTTACTGTGCCGATAAGGAGATTACAGAGAAAAATGAAAAAAATATTGCATTCTATCTAATGAGATTTGGACGATTAGAAGTAGGAGAACCAATAATCACAATGAAAGGAGAAAGAATAAAGTCAATAAAGTATGAATTTTCATCTGACCAAGAAAACTGGGAAGAACAAGGATTTGCAATCATCGGCAACCTAAGTTCAATGATCAGCGATGCCTACACTAAATTTACATCCGATGAAGGCACTATCACTTCGATTGATAAAAATATCAATCCTGAACTCCTCTCACTTGAAATACCGCTTAATTACAAAGGAAAGCAATTGCCTCTATGGCAAATATCAATAAGCCCTAATAAAGATTTTAAGGCATAAACTCTCCTCATAACTTATAAATCAATAAATAAAATGACAAATAAATATTGGTACATGCCAATTGAATTGGCGGCACTACATATCCCCAGCGCGCGCTATCGAAGCCCCGCCTCGCCCCCGCGCTTCATGTGCCGCTAATCATGCACCTGCATGAACCCGCGCCAGGCCCTTGCCGTATGGCTTGGCGCGTAGACTTCCCCCTGTCCTGATTCATGCGTTTTCATGCAGTCTATGCATGCAGTCGCGCTTTTCGCTGACTGACCTTTTCGCCCTTTCCTCTCGCTTCCCGCCTAAATCTGCCGCCGAGTGTGTCCGGTACGGTCCGTATTCTTCCGATATGGTCCGGTTATTCAAAAATCGCCCCGCTGCTTTCCGTTTTCTCTCCCGTCGTCAATAGCCGAATCCGCGTTTTTTCGGCTTTTCAAGTTTCGTTGTTGTGTGGTGATTCCACACAACAAGCCCGCCAAACTCGATTTGAAATTTCTGAAATACTGCGTTCGCTGATCGGCGTATCCGATTGCATCCACCGCTATTCAGATCAAACGATAAGGACAAATCCAATGACCGCTACCGCCCCTTCGCTCACCGCCCAGCCGCTGCGCTTTATGCGCTTGCCGGAAGTCATTTCCACCTGCGGCTTGTCACGCTCGTCGGTATACGACGCCATCAAGCGCGGCAGCTTTCCGGCCCCGGTGCCGTTGGGCGGTAAAAGCGTGGCCTGGCTGTCGTCTGAAATCGATGCCTGGATGGTGGATCGCATCGCGGCGCGCCACGCCTAAAACCCCAATCAACGCACCCGGACTCAGAACATGCATATCCAGAACCCCAACACCCAAGAAACCGTCGCTTTCGCCGTCGCCAGCCTGACCGAGCGCCTGGCCGCCTTTGAGCAAGACCTGAACGCCTGGCAGGCCCTAGCCGACAACGCCGCCCGCCGTGTCCAAACCGCCGAAGCGCTGCGCAGCGAAGCCGAGCAGGCGCGCAAGGACTGCCGCCAGGCGATGCGCTCGACCTTGGGCATACCCACCAAGGCAGTGCGCGAGCTGAAAAACAAGGAAATGGCCAATCTGGAATTGGCCGAAGAAACGCTGAAGATCGCCGAGGAAGAAAAGATTCAAGCCGAAGTGCAGCAGGAGGCGCTGTTCGAGCAGCGCCAAGCCCTGCTCAAGGAGCGCGACGCGCTACGCCGCCAGTATTGGGATGCGGTGCTGGACGACCAGATCGCGCAATGGGGGCAACAGCTGCCGGTGCTGGCGCTGCTGTTGGCTGAAGCGCCGAAGGCGTGCATCGAGCGGCTGTTCGGCCGCGCCGAATTGCACAGCAATCATGAGCAAACCTATGCCGCGCTGCAGCCGGGCGAGCTGCAACAGGCGCTGAAATCCGCCGCGCAGGCGGAACCGGACGACTTGCTGACCCTGCTCAATAAGCCGCTGCCGGCGCTGGCGACGCCCTCCACCCAGCACCAGAGCCCCATCACCCGCATGCGCTATCAAGCCGAGCGCGACGCGCAATACCAAGCCCTGATCAACCGTTAAGCGAGCACCCCATCATGCAAAACACGACCCGCCAAGCCCTGGATCACTTCATCGGCTGCTACTTCAGCCATATGGACGCGCATCAATCCCCAGGGATTTGCCATGCGGCCCCGGAGCCGCAAGCCGCGCAGGCCCGCATTCAGGCGCTGAAAGCCAAAAGCCGGCTGCTGTCCGCCATCAATGTGCTGGGGGTGGCCGAGATCAAAGGCCGCTCGCAAAACTTCGACATCGCCGGCACCTTGGCCGCCACGGTGGATACCAACCGCCATCCGCGCCAGCCGGCGCAACAGACCTGGAGGCCGGCGCAGTATGTCTGCCAGCAGACCAACTTCGACGCCGCCTTTGATTACGCCACCTTGGACGCCTGGATGAACGAGGCGCAGGACCAAGCCTTGTTCGAAGCGCGCGCGCGGCAGACCCTGGAGCGCCGCATCTTGTTGGATCGGGTGATGATTGGTTTCCGTGGACTGATGCGCGCCCAGGACTCTGACCGCGAGCAAAACCCGCAGCTGCAAGACGTCAATATCGGCTGGCTGCAACAGATCCGCGAGCAAGCGCCCAAAGCCTGCCTGGAGCGCGTGCGCGTCGGCGAAGGCCAGCGCTTCCGCAGCCTGCACCGCCTGGTGCGCCATGCCGTCAACAATCTGCTGGCGCCGGCCTGGCGCGATGATCCGCTGTTGGTGGCGCTGGTCGGCGTAGACCTGCTGCCGGACGCGGTATGCGAGCCGAGCGGCCAGGCCGAGCCGTGGGACGATCTGGTATTCCACAAGCAGCGCCTGGGCGGCCTGCAAGCGGCGACGGCCGCCTTCTTCCCCGGCGACAGCATCCTAATTACCCGGCTGGACAACCTATCGCTGTACTTCAACCAAAACGCCGTGCGCTACCGCTATCAGGAAGACCCCGCCATCAACAGCGTGCTGTTCTACCACTCCAGCGAAGACGCCTACGTGGTCGAGAACCTGGCCGCCTGCGCGCTGATTGAAGACGTGGAAATCGTGGACTGAGGAGACGGAAATGGCCTTTCCCTGCCCGCTGTGCGGCGCGGTGTCGAGAGTGCGGACCAGCCGCATGCTGACCGCCACCGCCAAGGAGATTTACTACAACTGCAGCAATGACGACTGCTGCCACCAGTACAAGACGATGGAAAGCGAGCCGCGCACCGTGGCCCAGCCGATCAAGGGCGGCGCGCAGATACCGCCGGAGCGGCTGCGCACACTGTCTAGCTTGGCCAAACCCGCGCCGCTGCCAGCGCTGACCGTTACACCCGGCCGGATTCAACACAAAGTCTTGAAGTAATGAAAAAGGCCCGCTGGAGGGCGGGCCATTCTTATTTCTTATTCAATATTTGATTCAGCAAATCAATCTTCATTTCTAATGTTTGAAATTTCTTCACAGTATCCATTAAGCCTTGAAGATGAAAAGAATACAGGTAATCAATAGATGAATACTCTTGAGCAATTCGGCTCTCCATCTCCTGGTGATTTTCTATTAAATCTCTTTGAGTAATATATTTCCCAATATCAGGCAATGAAGTGTCATCAAGAAAGATGTACCGATGATCAAACAACCTCTCCAGCTCAGTATATTGCATCCCACAATTCGAGCATATCAGAAAATACTCTTTATGATTTTCATCTGCCATCCGACTTGTTCGAATAGACATTTTTTCATCGCAATCTCGGCAGAAAAAGTTAGGCGGCTTACGTACACCGTTAGCTATTTTTTTCCTCTGTATTTTCTTCAATTTCTTACTCAGATACTCGCCGTATTCTGACCTCTTCACAAACACCTCACCCAGCCATTTATGAACAACAATAAAATAAATCGTAAAATTATATTCCAAAACAATCGAGTAACCAACAAAACAAAACTATTTTGCATGCTTGACAGCCCTGTCAGATTCCCGCACCATTATCGCGTCGTGTTCAATAGCGCGACCGGGATTGGCGTCCTGATTACGAAGGCGGATAGCCGTCTTTTACGGCATTTTTTACGTCCGTTACACACCGTTGGTGCGTCTTCTTCTATGGCGGGCCTTGGTGGGAGCGTGCATGCACGCGCCGGTTCCTTCGTACCGGTACGCCAATCCTGCCATGTGCCTGCCACCCCCGATTGGCGTCGGGATGGCAAGCGTAACGCTTACGAAGGAGGCTTCCATGCCTGGCATCATTCTGCACGCTTTCCGCGCCCTATTCCCGCAAGTCACCCGTCCCGTTTCCACGCTGCCCAACGAGGCCCAAGCTCGCGCGCTCGCCGCTTTGCTGGTCGCCCAGGGTCAACGCGCCTTGATTCGTCGCACTGCCGCCGGTTTCGCCGTGGAGGTGATCGCATGAACGCCCTGCCGCTGATCGCTCCGCTGGCCCTGGCCGCCATCCAACGCGAACTGACCCTCCTGCAGCAACTGACCACCCAGCCGGAACACGCCGCCTTGCGCGAGCCGGTGGCCCAGCTGGCCGGCCTGTGCGAATCGGTGGAAGACGTGGTGTCCGGCGGCATCTGCCGCCTGTCCGGCACCAGCGAGACGCTGCAAGGGCTGCTCGATCTGCTGCGCCATGCCGAGGACCAGCCGTTGCCGGCCCATCGCGTCGCCGGCTTGCTGGCTCCGCTGCAACAGCAGGTGGTCCACGCCTGCTCCGAAATCGGCCAGATTCTGTAAGGAACTCCCATGAATGCTAGAAACCCTCTCCCGCGCACCGGGCGAGACGCCCCCGGCTTGTCTGGCGGTTCGCAAACCGCGCTTGGCCAGTGGTTCGACCAACTGAAGGACAGCATCGACTTGCACGACCTGGCGGCCCGGTTGGGCCTGACGCGCCAGGGCAAGGGCAACTATCACAGCCCGCATCACCCGGACAGCAACGCCTCGCTGTCGATCTTCGCCGACGGCCGCGGCTGGAAGGACTGGAGCGGCGACGCCGGCGGCAGCTGCATCGACCTGGTGCAGTTCTGCCGGCCGGAGCTGGACACCCCGCTGGCGGCGGCGCGGCTGCTGGGCGACTGGTACGGCATGCCGCAACCGAAACCGGCGATGAAGGAAAGGGCCGCGCCGGCGCGCAAGTCCACCCTCGATTACATTGCCGAGCGCTGCCTGGCTCAAGCCGATGCGGCCATCGCTTACCTGACCGGCCGAGGCATAGACGAGGCGGTGATCCGCCGCGCCATCCAGTGCAAGACGCTGGGCTGGAACGATTGGCACAGCGCCAAGGTGGCGGCCGGCGAAGTCGGCCACGGCGGCCCGGCCGTCGCCTTTCTGGTGCGCAGCGGCGGCCGACTGGCGGCGGTGGATCTGCGCTATGCCGATCCGGCCTTGAACGGCGGCGTCAAAGCGCAATGCCAGGGCGAGCGCGAGGGCCACGGCTGGTGCAGCGATCCGGCGCGGCTGAAGCGGGCGCGGATGGTGGTGATCGTGGAAAGTCCGATCAATGCCTTGTCGGTGGAGTGCTGCGCGTCGTCCGATGTGGCGGCGCTGGCGCTGCGCGGCGTCGGCAACGTGGACAGCATCGACTGGACCGCCTTGCGCGGCAAGCGGGTGCTGGTGGCGCTGGACCACAGCGACCCGGTCAACCCAGCCACCGGCTTGCGGCCGGGCCTGGCCGCCGCCTGGCGCTTGTCGGAGAAGCTGATTGCCGCCGACATCGGCCATCTGTTGGTGGACATGCAGGAGTGGGACGAAGGCGAGGACATCAACGATGTGCTGCAGCGCCATGGCAAGGACGAACTGACCGCGCGCTTGCGCAAGCTGGAGCCGTGGCTGGTGCCCGGCATGCCCGGCGGCGGCGAGCGACTGGAAGGCACGCGGCGGGTGCAGCTGCCGGGCCATGACTTCGCGGTGTATTGGCGTTTCCGGGTGAAGGAGGACTTCACTCAATATGTGGACGAGTTCAAGACCGACGACGACGGCAAGCGCTCGGAAACCTTGGGCGATCTGTGTTCCTTCCGCGTGGCCAGCCTGTCGCGGCTGCGCATTCAGAGCCATCTGGCCACCATCAGCGGCGCGGCTGACCATCAGCCGGAAACGGTGTTCGGCATCAGCGCCCAACTGGCGCGCCATGGCACGGTGTTGCATCGAGAGGTGGCCACCGACGACAAGCTGTACAACCTGGAATGGTGGAAGGGCCGTTTCGGCGCGATCTGGAAGCCGGCGCAGTTCCAGCGCCTGGTCAATCTGATGGAGCGGGCGGCCGACCTGGGCGCGCGCGATGTGGTCAACTTCGTCGGCCTGTCGTGGAAGGCCGGCGCGCTGGCGGCGCAGGAGGGGCAAGACTGCTATTTCGTCGAGCCGCAGAAGCAATGCCTCTATTACAACCTGACCTTCCCACGCGGCACGCAGCAGCAGGCGCGGACGGTGATTCAGGCGTATCAGGACACCTTCCGCGACAATGCGGCCGCCATCGTGCTGGTCTGGGGCTTGGGCACCCATCTGAAAAACCTGCTGGGCTTCTATCCGCACTTCCAGATGCAAGCCGAGAAGGGATCGGGCAAGTCCAAGCTGCTGGAGAGCCTGCAGACGACGTTGGCGTTTCAGGTGCTGTCCGGCCAGATGCTGAAGACCGACCACCGCCGGCGGGCGTCGGTCTCCTTCACCTCCCAGCCGGTGGGCTGGGATGAATTCTCCAAGCTGCCGAAGACAGTGCTGTCCGACATCGACGCGCTGCTGCAATCGACCTATCGCTTTGAGTTCACCCGCGTCGGCGCCAGCCTGACGCCTTACCTGATGTGCGCGCCGGTGCTGCTGGCCGGCGAAGAGGTGGACGCGCAAAGCCTGCAATCCAAGCTGTGCCGCAGCAGCCTGTCGAAAGAGCGGCAAGGGGCGATCATTCCGCATGATCTGCCGGTCTTTCCGCTGTGGCCGTGGCTGCAGTTCCTGGCTGACGTCGAGCCGGCCCGGCTGCGCGATCTGCATCGCCACTACCTGGGCGTGTGCGAACGGCACAGCCGCGCCCCGGCCGGCGACGCCACCGCGCGGCGGATGATGGAGAACTACGCCGCCCTGCTGTGCAGCTGGGCCTTGCTGTGCGAGTTCGCCGACCTCGACCCGCAGCAAGGCAGCTTCATCGAAGACCTGCTGGCCGAGATGAACAGCCACATCGTGGACACCGACGGCAGCCGCCTGCCCTGGGTGTGGATCATGGAAATCCTGCTGTCCGAGCTGGAGGCCCGGCGCTACGACTACCCGCACTGCTGGGACCGGGTCAAGCATGCAGACGGCCACACCGAAATGGCGCTGTTCATCCGGCCGAACCATGTGATGGACCATCTCTCCACCGCGCCGCATCTGCGCGCCAAGTTCGACGCGCTGCCAGTGAAGACTGGGCGCATATTCAAGAACCAGCTACTGCAAAGTCCGGTGGTGCTGGCCGATGGCGTCGAGAAGACCATCCACGGCCGCCGTCAGGGCCATCTGACCGCCATCAGCCTGGCGCAGCTGGAAAAGCTGGGCCTGTACGCCGCGCCGGACGTCCAGCCCTAAATCCAAACCAGCCCGTCCCCTCGACAGCCCGTCTTGTGTGGGCTGTCACGCTTTGCCCCGTACAAACTGCGCAACAGCAAACCCTTCCCTACATGAAATATGACATTGGCACGCAACAGGCAGCGAGAACGGCCGGAAATCGCCGGTTTCCACGCCATTGGGTATGGGAGGATGTGAAAAAATTCCGTGGATCGGCCCCTATTCACCACCTAAGCCATTGATTATTGAGAACAACCCATCCACGGTTTGCCCTCTGAAATCCACGGTTTCCCCTCCCACTTCCACGGTTTGCCCCGATTCTTCCACATCGCCGTTTTACGCTTCCGCCCCTCTTCTTCTCTTCTTCTTTTATAAAAAACAAAGAGATAGAGAAGGAAAGCAGTGAAAAAGGAAGCAAGAGGCCATCCACGGTTTCAGAGAGCTGCTTAAAAATTAATCCACGGGTTTGCCGGCCCATGTTGTGGAAATGGTGGATTCGCCCTTCCCTTCATGGCATTGATTTTATTGAGGTTTCTGGAACATCCACGGAATTTGGTGGAGAGGTTGTGGACAAACCGTGGATGAAAATCTATTACAGGACAATGACTTAGGGTTCAATCCACGGTTTCGGGGGGATTTTAGGTGTGAGTGCCTGGCTGGGCGACGCGAAAAACGCGGTTTACAATCGATAGCTAACGGCCAGTTACTGTAGATTGCCCGCCAACAAGTCTGCCGTTGATTCACCCTATCTCGAGCTTTGCTTAGTGAAACTTAACAGTCATTTCTCTGCCTCTAGCACCACTCGTCATATGCCGGCAACGCGGAACACTCACTTCTGTCACGAAGACGCCTCTTCCCAGTCATAGCGAATAGCAACTACATTGAGGCATGATGTCGCTATTGCAGGAGATAAGAAGACACGGTGGTAGCCGTAAACTGAGGCTTGTTATGCGAATAAGCTCTTAGTTAAGAGCTTGAAACACATGACATTTGTGTACAACGATGACTATCGGTACGCATCAATTGATATACAGATCATAGCATCCGTGTAAATTGTATTAAAATTTTTCCGATCCCAGAAAAAAAGAAAAGGAATAATTTAACAAAATGAATATCATTAAAATTCAAGAGCAAATAGATGCAAACCGTCGATCAGTATCATTTGACAGTTATGACATATCAGTAAAGCAAATGTACGACATGATTCTGGAGGGAATGATTGATATTGCCCCAGAGTACCAGCGGCATTTCAAATGGGATACCCCCCGCCAGTCTGCTCTAATTGAGTCACTATTGCTCGGAATACCAATACCAAGTCTATTTATGGCTACAAATCCGGATTCATCTTGGGAGGTAATCGATGGTGTACAGCGATTAACTACAATTTTGAATTTTATCGGTGACCCTGTGCTGATGGAAAAGGCAAAAATAAATCATACGCCTCTCAAGCTAAATGGGCTGGAAAAACTCGACGCAATGAATGGCACAGAGTACAAAGACTTACCAAAGTCAATGCAATTCATGCTCCAGACCAGGCCTCTAAGAGTCACCGTGCTAAATGATAGAAGTGATTTCAATGTCCGCTATGATCTATTTGAAAGACTTAATACTGGCGGAATTACTCTTCACGAACAAGAAATAAGAAATTGCATCTACATCGGTGAGTTTAATGACCTGATAAAAGAGCTAGCGACTGATGAAGCATTCCGCTCGATGGTTAAAATGACAGAAACGGCTGAGCGAAATGGAAGTTACGAAGAGCTTGTCCTTAGATTTTTCGCCTACTATGAAGATAGGGAAAACTTTATTCACAGCGTCACTGATTTCCTAAACAAATACATGGAGAAAAAAACAAAGTCTCTGAAAAACAAGACACACCTAAAGAAAGTATTTCATGATACATTTAATTGCCTAAGAACTAGCTTGCCAAACGGTATAGTTCGAGGGGCGCGTAAGAACATTACCCCTATTGTGCTTTTTGAAGCCATTTCTGTCGGCTGTGCGTTAGCTCTCGAGAGCGGAGTGCAACTACAAATGGAATCAGCAGAAAAATTGCTCAATGACTCGAATCTAAAAAGGCTAACCACTGGTGCAACTAATAATAAAAAAATGGTGAACGATAGAATAACCATGGTTGAAAGCCATTTAAAAAATGTCATTTGAAATCATTAGAAGAAACTCCCGAGCTCGATTTACTGAAGTTCATACAAATCTTGCACATATAACATCGACCGAGCCAAAAACACCCCAAGATGAAACATCTATTCAGACAAAGATCCTTCGTGGTTTATATTATGTTCATCTATATGCCGCCTTAGAAAAGGCAATAAACGAGGTTGTGGAAAACACCCTGATTTTGATTAATAGCAAACAAATTACAAATAAGCATTACACAACCACATTCAATGCAATATCATTAAATAATAAAATGATGGCATTTAAGAATGCCGGTTACAAAGAATACATTGCAAAATCAATCGCCATTTTCCGTGCAATTGATTCAGATGAGTCTTCCGATATAAATAACACCTTATTGACGACAAGCCTTCAAAATGTATGGCATAAGACCATACAAGAAACTCTTGAATGCTTTGGAATACCTTCCATTGATTTTGGTCCGCAAGTGCGCTACACCATAGATGAGATCGTTAACAATCGCAACGCGGTAGCTCATGGCCGTGAAACGCCAGCAAATATCGGCGAAAGGCACAGGTCAGATATTCTTCGTAAGAAAACTCAGGAGATTCAACAAGTAGTCGACTTGATAATAGATGCCTTTGAATCGTTTATTTCTAATAAAAATTATCTAAAGAGTGAGCATACCAACCAATATGAATAGCATGTTAAATATAAGAAAATTTCTACCACAGCTAAATCTGTACACCAAAAATTATTATCATTTCACCATTTTCACAAGCCTTTCTGGCACCATAATCGCTTTGTGCCCCAATGCCTGTTAATTCAAAAAACACCAAACCCCATAGATCAATTAATATTGATGAACTTGTCTGTATAACATACCGCGATCTACCGACTACCGAGCCCATGCAACGGCGGCATCATGCTTCAAAGCTGTCGCTATCCTCGATGACCAGAAAACGGTAGCTTAAGGTCGAAAGCTGCCATTCCTGCTAGCAAAAATAGTATTGGGGGTATCTTTAGGGGTATCCAACCAACGGGCCGGAAAAAATCAATTTAAAAACAATGATCTGAGCATTTAGTTCGATCCCTGTCGGGGCGATAACCATCCGGCGTCTGCAACCAAGCCGCCGACCGGATAGGCTGCGCATCGCCGCCCATCTCAATAACAAAGTCATATAAATTTCTTAAGGACGGATCATGCCAGGCGGTCGCTCGCTGCCGGCGCCGCCTGACTGGCCGGACCGACTTTCACAGCGGCCAGATCCCGCCCGTAAGCAGGATGGAAAGACTGAGAGCAAGGCCGCCAGCAGCCAGGTCTGATGAAAGATAGCCGGATCGATGCGCTACCGTCCGCTCAGCCGGCGCTGGCTTTCACCCGATTGCGGCCGCCAGCCTTGGCCTGGTACAACGCCTGGTCGGCGCGCTTCACCACGTCCTCGGGTTGCGCGTCGGCGCGACCTGCCACCGCCAGGCCGATGCTGGCGGTGATCCGGCCGACATCCGGGGTTTGCGATTGCTCGACCGCGGCGCGGATCTTCTCGGCCAGCACCGCCGCGCCGCCGGCATCGGTTGCCGGCAGCAGCAGCAGAAATTCCTCTCCGCCATAGCGTGCGACGAAATCGGTGCCGCGGGCGGCATGCCGGATGATCGCTGCAATATGCGCCAGCACGCGGTCACCGGCGTCGTGGCCGCAGCAGTCATTGACGCGCTTGAAATGGTCGATGTCCAGCAACAGCACCGCATAGGGCTCGCCGCTGCGGCCATAGCGCTGGTGTTCATCCTGCAGCTGCTCGTTGGCGGCCATGCGGTTGTTCAATCCGGTCAGCGCGTCGTTGCGCGCCAGCTTCGCCAACTGGGTGGCCTTGGCAACCAGCAAGCGATTGGCTTCTCGCAATTCGTTGGTGCGCTCCGCCACCACCCCCTCCAGGCTGGCGTTGATGTCTGCCAATTGCTGCTTGCGCGCCAACAGCGCGGATGTCATGTTCCGCATCGATTCCGACAACTGGCGCAACTCCTGCGCGCCGCCACAGATTTCCCAAACGGCTCCCTCCTCTCCACGGCCAATGCGCTCGGCGATGTCGGCCAATTCCTCCAACGGCCGGCTGAACGAGGTCGCCAGCCGGTATACCGCGGCCATCAGCAAGAAGCTGGCCGCCAGGCCCAGCAGCAGCAGCGCGCCGCGCAGCTGGTTCAGTGCCGCCAGCGCCTGCTGCCGCGGCTGGCGGACGATTATGCGCCACCCCACCCCGGCGTGCTGCGCCCAGGCTTCGCTGTACAGGTAGTCGCCGCCACCGGGCCAAGCGCCCAGCCGAAATGTTTGTCCCGCCGGCAGCGGTGCCGGCGCCCGCACCCGCCCCACCGCCTCGAACGGCGACAGAATATTGCTCTCCCGGTCGACGATGAACGCCTCCAGGCCGCCCTTGGCCGGCAGGCGCGAATGTATGATCTCCTCCACCCAGTCCCATAGCGCGTGGGTGGCCAGCACGCCGCGCAGCTTGCCCGACGAGTCGTAGAGCGGCGAGGCGAAATCGACAAAGCGGAGCGGCTCGCCCTGGGGTTTGGCGGAAGGGAGCAATTTGGCCAGCAACACCGCCTGATGGATGTCGCCGACGAAAGGCGCATGCTGGCCCCGGATAAACCACGGCCGCTGGGCCACGCTTTGGCCCAGCAGCATGCCGCCGGTGGAGGACAACACCTTGCCGTTGGTGTCGGCAACGCCTATCCAGGCATAATAGCGATAGGCTTGCTTGGTGCGTTCCAGACTCTGACGCAACTCGTCGCCGTCCAGCGGCGCATGCACATAGGCCGGCGACTGCGCCAGCAGGATCACCTCGCGGCGCCGCTCGCGCAGATTGCTTTCGATGGCCTGGGCGATGCTTCCGGTCAGACTGTCCATCGCCTCGCCCTGGTCCTTTAGCACGCGGTCGGACAATACCTGGTCCAGGTATAGCCCGGCCAACAGCGCCGAGGCGAGGAACAGCCCGCCGAACAAGGCGGCCAGCCGCAAGCGGAAGCTGCCGGGCAAGGCGAAACGATGACGGTTCATGGCAACCCTTCGCGGAGGATATAGAGACTGATTGTATATCCTACCCCGAACCGCGCTGTCTCTTGAATGCCCAGCCCCATTGCGCGAGATGCCATTGCCTGCCAGATGCGGCCGCGCCCTAACCGCCGCGCGCCGCCAACCTCCTGCGCGCCAATGCCTGGCTGGCCGTGGCGATGGCCAGAGCCGCCGCGATCAACCCCGCGGCCACCGCGAAGGTTGTCCGCATGCCGCTGGCCACCGCCTGCGCGCTCGCCATTCCACCTCCATCGCTTGCCGATGCCGCCGCAAACACCGCGCCCATCGCCGCCGCCCCTGTGATCAAACCCAAATTGCGCGACAGGCTGAGCATGCCGGACACCACCCCGCGCGGTCCCGCGCCGGCGCTCGCCATGATGGCGGTGTTGTTGGCCGCCTGGAACAAGGCGTAGCTGGCGGTGGTGATCATGATCGGGCCGATATAGCCGGCGACGCCCAGGCTGGTCGGCAGCATCGACAAGAGCAGGGTTCCGCCCGCCATGCCTGCCAAGCCGGCGAGACTCATGCGCTGCGTGCCGAAACGGTCCACCAGTCGGCCCGCCGGCACGCCGCTGCACGCGGACACTAGCGGGCCGGCCGACAACACCAGCCCCACCCGCGCCGTGCCCAGTTCCAAAGCGCGGGAGAGATAGAACGGCCCCACCACCAGAGTGGACATGATCACTGTGGACACCAGCGCGCTCATCGTCAGGCTGGCGCTCAAGGCCGGCACACGGAACATGGCCAGCCTGACCAGCGGCGATGCCGCTCTGGACTCTACCCATATAAATAGAATGGCTCCGCCAACGGCGGCCAGCAGCAACCCGATATTGAGCGCGCCGAAATAGCCGCGCCCCATGGTCATGGCCAGCGCGTACGCCGCTAGCGTCAGCGCCAGCCATAACGTGCCAAGATGGTCGAAACCCACCCTCTCCGCCTTATCCGCCTGACAGTCCGCCGGCAGATAGCGGCACGCCAGCGCGAAATTGATCATGCCCAGCGGCACATTGACCAGGAAGATGGCGCGCCAGCCCAGGCCGTCGATCAATAAACCGCCTAGCGACGGGCCAAGCGTGGTGCCGATGGCGGACATGGTGCCCAGCAGACCCATCGCGCTGCCGGCCTTGTCCCTCGGCACCGCCTCCCCTAGCATCGCCACCGTGAGCGCCAGCATGATGGCCGCGCCCAGGCCCTGCGCCGCGCGGGCCGCAATCAGCAGCCCCAGCGTGGGCGCCATGCCGCACAGCAGCGATGCCGCGCTGAATAGGACGATGCCGGCCAAGAGCAAACGGCGGCGGCCCAGCAAGTCTCCCAGCCGGCCGACACTGACGATAAGCGTGGTGATGGCCAGCAGATAAGCCAACACAATCCACTGCGCTTGCTGGAATGAGGCGTTCAATGCCTGGGCCAGCGCCGGCAAGCCAGCATTGGCGATGCTGGTATCCAGCGAGGGCATCAGCGTGGACAGCGACAGGCTGGCCAGCGCCCAACGGGCGGCAGGCGGCAAGACCGTGCTGGATTCTTGGGTATTCGGCTTCAACATCGGCTCCTTCTGATCTGGCAGTTGCCGCAACGCGGACTTGCCTAGAAGGTAGCCCTTTGCCTGATATGGCGAAAGACACAGCATTTGCACTTGATTGATGCGTATGACGCCATATGTGCTAAGGTCCATCCATGTCCAAGCCCGATCTGAACCTGCTGATTACCCTGGACGCGCTGCTGGCGGAAGGCAATGTGGCGCGCGCGGCGCAACGGCTGCGGCTTAGCCCGTCGGCCATGAGCCGGGCCTTGGCGCGCCTGCGCGAAACCACCGGCGACCCGTTGCTGGCGCGGGCCGGCCGCGGCCTGGTACCCACGCCCCGCGCGCTGGAGCTGCGCGAACAGGTCAGCCGCCTGGTGCAGGATGCGGAGGCGGTGCTGCGCCCGGCGCGGGCACTGGACCTCAGCCAGTTGGCCAGAACCTTCACGCTGCGAGTCAACGAGGGTTTTGTGGAGAACTTCGGGCCGGACCTGCTGGCCCGCATCGGCGCAGAGGCGCCCGGCGTGCGGCTGCGTTTCGCGCCCAAACCGGACAAAGACAGCGGGCCGCTGCGCGACGGCAGCGTGGATCTGGAGATTGGCGTGGTGGGCAAAGCCACCAGCCCCGAAGTGCGCGCTCGGGCCTTGTTCCGCGACCGCTTCATCGGCGTGGTGCGCAGCGGCCATCCGCTGAGCCGGGGCCAGATCACGCCCGCCCGCTATGCGGCCGGCAAACATATCCTGGTGTCGCGGCGCGGCCTGGACAAGGGGCCGATTGACGACGCGCTGGCGGCGCTGGGGCTGGAGCGGCGGATCTCCACCATAGTGGGCGGCTTCTCCAGCGCGCTGGCGCTGGCTAGGACGTCGGACCTGATCGCCAGCGTGCCGGAGCGCGACACCGGCACGCTGCGCGCCGGCATGCACAGCTTCTCCCTGCCGCTGGCGGCGCCGGAAATCACCCTCTCCATGCTGTGGCACCCGCGCCTGGACGCCGACCTGGCGCACCGCTGGCTGCGCGACTGCGTGCGGCAGGTGTGCGCGGCGCCATTCTCCGGCGCATAGCCGGAAAACGACACGCCCGCGGAGAAGGCCGGTCAGTAGTCGCCTTCCCCCGTTCAAACGCCATTCCCGCCACAGTTTTTCCTATGTACGGCTCCGTACAGACGCCCTTATCCAGCTGCGTAGTATTGCCAGCGAGGGCCGGCAATGCTGGAACTAATGCTGGAACTGTGGCAAAGCGGCGCCCTGCCTCGCGGCTCAAGCGGCCCGCCGGCTCATTGTCAGGAGAATGAAATGTCGCTGGGAACGATATTGCTGGTCGTCATGATCATTCTGCTGATCGGCCTGTTTCCACGCTGGCCGCACAGTAGGGATTGGGGATACGGCCCCAGCGGCGGAGTCGGGCTGATCCTGCTGATATTGATCGTGCTGATCTTGCTGGGCCGCTTGTAGCGCCGGTGTCTCCAGGCGCCTGCCGCACTGCCGGAAAAATTAGCGCCGGGCCGCTTGATTGGCTGGCGCCGACACAGAAAAGGGCTTGATTCATGTTGATGAATTCGCATTGGCCTCTGCTTCGCTGGCTGCCCGCGGCGGCTGTCGCCATCACCACCCCCTTGGCGGCGCTTGCGGCGCCGACTTACCACCACGGCGAAAACCATAGGACGCCGGCTTACCATCGAAACTACCACTATGGTCACGGCCATAGCGGGGATGGCTTGGTTGTCGGGGCGCTGCTGGGCGCGGTGGTGGGCGCGACGATTGTCGGCTCCGAGCCGCCACCGCCGGTCGTGGTGTACTCGGAACCTCCCCCCCCTCCGCCTGGAGCCGCTTACTACTATTATCCCGCCCCCTATCCCAGTCGCTATCCGCCGGTGTATCGATATCGATAACAACCAGGCCATCCGGCCAGGACCGCAACCGTCACCCTCTTAGGGAAAACCGCGAAATGAACACATTCGTATTGAAGGCCACGGCGCCCGCGCTGTTGCTGCTGGCCTCGCTCTCCATATCCGCGACTGCTCAGACCGCAAGCCCGAATCATGCCGGCACGCGGGTAAGCGAACAAAAAGCGCAAAAGCGCGCGGACTATCTGGAAAAACGGATCAGGGAGCTTCACGCCAAGCTCAAGATCACCGACAAGCAATCCACACAATGGGATGCCTACGCCAAGACCATGCGCGACAACGCCGACAGCACCGACCAGGCCTTCCGCGACCGCGGTCAGAAGCTGCCCACATTGAATGCCGACGAGGCGATGAAGTCCTACGCCGACTTGGCCCAGTTGCATGCCGACAATATGAAAAAACTGGCCGCCTCCTTCCATGCGCTTTATGGCGTGCTATCGGATGAGCAGAAGGCCATCGCCGACAAGCTGTTCCGCCACGAGCAGGAGGAACATCATCACCGGAGGCACAAATAGCCATATTGTCCTCGGCCCGGAGAGCGCCCGCATGCACAGCAGCAACGGAGGCCCGCTCCATAAGGAAACGCGCATCCCGCCGCCGGCGTGTCAGCCGGCGATGCGCGCGCTCCGGCAGGAAAATGCCAGACACAGCAGCGTGGCAGCCGTCAGCAGATGTTTGCTCGCGGTCATTGCGTAGCCCAGCCTGGCAAGCGGCGGATAACACGCCGGATAAGCGTGCAAGCTGCACAGGTTTTCCAGCACGTCGGCGCAAGCCACCGCCAACAGCAGCAGGTTGTACAAGCCGGGTCGCGGCAGATGGCGGCGCAGCAGGCTCAACAGCATGGCGAATCCGCTGCCGCAGCGCAGCAGGAACAGGCTGTCGAAGCGAAGAAAAACAGCTAGCGCAGGCGGCCATCCGGGCCATAGGCATCCAGCAGATGCCGCACGGCATCGGTGGAACACCAGGACTGCGGGTCCAGGATGGGTTCGCCGTATTGCCGCGCCAACGCGCTGATCGACAGCGCGCCGGAGGAGAAATTGAACAGGTACATGAAAGCTGCGGTCATCAACAACAAAACCAGCGCAGCGGGTATGGAGGCATGGCGGTACAAGCCGTTGTTCAGGCTGCGCATGACAGGCACTCCGGCATGCCAAAGCGGCCAAAGGCGCCGAGCAAGCGTGCGGCTGCGAGTGCATTCATCTGGCGGGCTCCTGTTGGAATGGAAGCCTTATTCTCTAGCTGTCGCCTAAAGACAAGGAAGGTGCATAATTGGATACCGCTTATTCATATCTGAATGGTTATCGGATGGACTGGAATCTGGTGCAATCTTTCCTGACAGTGGCGGAAGCCGGCTCGATGAGCGCGGCGGCCGCCACCATGCAGTTGAGCCAGCCCACCTTGAGCCGGCAGGTTGCCGCGCTGGAAGCCGCCATGGGGGTGAGCCTATTCGAACGCGGCTCCCGCGGCTTGCGACTGACGCAGGCGGGCGAAGCGCTGGTCGCCCCCGCCCGGGCGATGCGCACGGCGGCATCCGAGGTGGCCATTGCGGCGGATCAGGAACAACAGTTGCTGCAGGGCAGCGTCCGCATCACCGCCAGCGAGATGGCTACCGCCTTTCTGCTGCCGGAGATGCTGCGCGATTTGCGCATCGAGCATCCGCAGATTGAAATCGATATCGTGGCGAGCAACGATGTCGACAATCTGCTGGAGCGCGAAGCGGATATCGCCATCCGCCATACCCGACCGGCGCAGGGCGCGTTGTTCGCCCGCGAGCTGGGAGAGCTGCAAGTGCAGGCTTGGGCGCATCAGGACTATCTGGCGCGCCAGGGAACGGACTTCCAGGGCGAACAGCTGGAAGACTACGACTGGATAGGCTTGGACCGTTCCGACTTCATGCTCAGACGGCTGCGGGACTTCGGCATCACCACCGGGCGCGACTTCTTCTCCTTGCGTTGCGACAACCAGATCGTCGGCTGGCAACTGGCTCTTGGGGCCGCCGGCGTGGCGTTTGCACCCGATGTCGTCGCCCGCCGTTATCCGTCGATGCGCTCCATCCTGCCCTTGCTGACCCGGACCGTGCTGCCGGTATGGCTGGTATGCCACCGCGAGCTGAAGCAAAGCGCGCGCATCCGCTGCGTGTTCAACCACCTTGCAGAGCGCTGGCAGGATCTACTGGCCACCCAGCCGGCGGATGGCAGCTTGGCGTAGTACGCATAGCCTCCCCGCATGATGGCGCCTTGCTGTCGTCAATTCCAGCAGGGCGCCGTTTGGCTCTCCTCGCGCAGACGGGCCGCCAGACACAGCGCCAGCAGCGCACCGGCAAACACCGCGCCCGCCAGACACACCCCCAGCCAGCCGGCGCCGGCATAGGCCAGGCTGGCCGTGCCGGATCCCAACGCGCCCCCCAGGAAATAGCCGACCAGATAGACCGTGGTGATGCGGCTGCGGGCCTCCGGCGCCAATGCGTAGATCACGCTCTGATTGGAAATGTGCAGCGCTTGCACGCACACGTCCAGCAACAGCACCCCGGCCAGCAGCGCCGCCAACCACTGGCCGCCCAGCCACAACAAGCCGAACGACAACAAAATTCCCAGGCAGCATGCGCGCGTAACGAGCCAGCCGTGGCCGCGATCCGCCAGGCGGCCGGCGCCGCTGGCCGCCAGCGTGCCAGCCGCGCCTACCAGGCCGAAGGCGCCGATCTGCGCCTCGCTGTAAGCATACGGCGGCTGGCTGAGCAGAAAGGTCAGCCCGGTCCAGAACAGGCTGAAGCAAGCGAAGGCCAGCGCGCCATATAACGCACGCAGCCGCAGCGCCGGATGGGCCCGCGCCAACGTCAGCAGCGATGCCAACAGCGCGCGGTAGCGCAACGGCGGCTTGCGGCTGTCGCCAGGCAGCGCCGATGCCAGGATGGCGGTGAACAACACCACCACCGCGGCGGCCAACCAGTACACCAACCGCCAGCCGCCCAATTGGGCGACCAGTCCGGAGAAGGTGCGCGCCAGCAGAATACCGAGCAGCAGGCCGCTCATCACCGTGCCCACCACTCGGCCGCGTTCGCGTTCCGCCGCCAGCGAAGCGGCGAACGGCACCAGTAGCTGGGCCGCGCAGGTGCACAGTCCCAGCGCCACGCAGGCGGCGGCGAACCAGACCAGGCCAGGACTCAAGGCCACCGCCAGCAGCGCCAGCGCGCTGCAACCCAAAAGAATCACGATCAGGCGGCGACGATCCAATACGTCGCCCAGCGGAACCAAGAGCAGCAGGCCGCAGGCATAACCCAATTGGGTCAGGGTGACGACAAAGCCCAGGCTGGCGGCCGACTGGCCGAAACCGTGGGCAATAACGGCCAGCAGCGGCTGCGAGTAATAGATGTTGCCGATGACGGCACCGCAGGAAACGGCGAACAGCAGCGCCATGCCGCGGCTCAAGCCAGGGGAAGGGGTATCCATGACCATCCTAGGGAAAAGCGGGGAAACAAAAACGGCCGCGTCGGAGACGCGGCCGCCACAGGACCGGGATCAATACGGCTTATTGGGCAGGAACTTGCCGTCCAGCGTGATCACCGCGCGTTCGCCGCCGTCGGGATCGGCCACCTTCTGGATGTCCAGCCGGAAATTGATGGCGCTGATGATACCATCGCCCAACTTCTCATGTACCAAGGCCTTCAGCGTGGTGCCGTAGATCTGGATCATTTCGTAGAAGCGGTAGATGGTGGGGTCGGTGGGAATGCCTCCCGGAATGCTGCCGCGCAGCGGAATGGCCTGCAAATTGGCGGAGTCGGCCGCGCCCAGACCCAGCTTGTCGCACACCAGATCGGCGGCGGCCTTGGGCAGAGCGTGCTGGCCCAGCAGCGCGGCGGTGACGTAGGCCAGGCTGAGGCCTGAGCCTTCCGCCAGTTGCTCCCAGCTCAGGTCTTTCAAGGCCTTGGCGGCGATGACGCGGCTGGTCAGTTCGATGCGGGCGTCCTGGGTGGAGTGGGATTGTTGCATGGCATGTCCTTTCGATTGGTCTGATTTCAATTGCGTGGGGTGGCGCTGGTTTGCGGGAATCGTGCCAGGGAGACGAAGCGCTTGCTGTCGCCGTCCAGGGCTTCGATGGAGCCGGTTTCGATGTCGTACACCCAGCCGTGCAGCGTGAGCCTGCCCTGCTCCATTGCCAGCGCGACCGACGGATGGGTCTTGATATTGGCCAATTGGGCGACGACGTTTTCCCTGACCATGCCGTCCAGTTTGTCCTTGGGCGACGCATGGCTGCGGGCGGCGTTCACCACCTTGGCCGAATCGGCGTGGCGCAGCCAACCCGCCACCGCTGGCAAATGGTCCAGGCACTTGCAACTGGCAATGGCGGTCATCGCGCCGCAGTCGGAGTGGCCGCAGATGACGATGTCGCTGACGCCCAACGCAGCCACCGCATACTCCACAGTGGCGGACACGCCGCCCGGCTCCGGGCCGTAACCGGGAACGATGTTGCCGGCGTTGCGGATCACGAACAGGTCGCCCGGCTCCTGCTGGGTCAGCAGTTCCGGCACCACCCGGCTGTCGGAGCAGGTGACGAACAGCACGCCCGGGGTCTGGCTGGTGGCCAGTTTGCGGAACAACTCGGAGCGTTTGGGAAAGGCTTCCTGCTGGAACTTGAGGAATCCGTCTATGACTGCTTGCATGGGGTTCTCCCTGGCTGATGAAGTAATGGCGCAAGGATGAACCGATTGGACTATAGCGTCCAAGACCGATATATAATCAAAACCATAATTTTTACCAATAACAAGCAGCATGATACTCAGACACATCCGCTACCTGCAGGCCGTGGTGGAGCACGGTAACTTCACCCGCGCCGCCGAGGCGCTGCATGTCTCGCAGCCCACGCTGTCGCAACAGATCAGGCAACTGGAGGAAACCGTGGGCGCGCAGTTGCTGGACCGCAGTGGGCGGACGGTACGGCCCACCGACGCCGGCGCGGCCTATCTGGAATATGCGCAGCGGGCGCTACGTGAGCTGGCGGCCGGACAGCGGGCCACCCGCGACGTGGGCGACCTGTCGCGCGGCAAGCTGAGGCTGGCGATGACGCCCACCTTCACCAGCTATCTCCTGGGTCCGCTGGCGGAGCGCTTTGCCGCCAGCCATCCCGGCGTGGACCTGGAGATACGCGAAATGACGCAGGACACCATCGAGGCGGCACTGGCGGCGGATGGGATAGACCTGGGCATCGCCTTCCACGGCGCGCGCGGGGCCGAGATCGAACAACAGCTGCTGTTCGCCGAGAAACTGGCGGTGGTGGTCGGCCACAACCATCCCTGGAGCGGCGGCAGGCCCCCGATAGGTCCGCAACAGCTGGAGCAAACGCCATTGGCGCTGCTGAGCAAGGATTTCGCCACCCGCGGCCATATCAACCAGTATCTGCGCCAACAGAACATCGCGCCGCGCATCGCCGTCGAGGCCAACACCATCAGCGCCATTCTGGAAATCGTCCGCCAAGGCCGGATGGCCACCATTCTGCCGCAAGCCATCGCGCGACAACACCCGCAACTGCGCGCCGCGGCGCTGCAGTTTCCGTTGCCGGAACGCGGCGCCGCCCTGCTCAGCCGCCAGGGCGCTTACCAAAGCGCGGCGATGCGTGCCTTCATCCCGCTGCTGCGGAGCTTGAGCGCCGACATGGCTTAGCCACCGGGCTCTGGCAACAAAAAACCGCGCGGCACAGCCACGCGGTTTTTTTGTTCGCACCCGGTCGATTTCAGCCCCAACTGCCCCAGAACAGCCACAGCACGATGGGGCCGCCCAAGATCAGCCACTTGAGCAGATAGTAAGTGAAGCGGCTCTGCGCCTTGATCTTCTTGCCGAACAGACGCACCTGCTGCACATAGCGGAAGGCGCGGTTGAGACCGCCGACGCGGTCGCCCTCCTGATTGGGCGAATTGGCCGCGCCCACCAGGATGCGGCTGACCAGGCGGTTGACCCACAAAGCCGGCCAGAACCACATCGGCCGCTCCACGTCGCAGAACAGGATGATGCGGTTATGGTCGGTAGTGTTTTCCGCGTAGTGCAGATAGGTTTCGTCGAAGATCACCGCCTCGCCGTCACGCCAGCTGTACTTTTCGCCGTCCACGTCGATGTAGCAGTCGTCGTCGTTGGGCGTGATCAGACCCAGGTGGTAGCGCACCGAGCCGGCGAACGGGTCGCGATGGCGCACCAGCCGGCTACCCGGCGGCAGCGCGGCGAACATCGCCGCCTTGATATTGGGGTACTGCCGCAGCAACTGGGTGGTATATGGGCACAAAGCCTGCGCCGACGGGTGGTCCTGGCCGTACCACTTCAGGTAGAAGCGCTTCCAGCCGGTCTTGAAGAAGGAGTTGAAGCCCAGGTCGTCGTACTGGCTGGACGCCTTGATGCTGCCCATCTCGTAGAGGGCCACGGCCTCCTCGCGGATCTTCCGCCAGTCGGCGGTAAGGGTCTGCAGCTCCGGGAAGCGCTCCAGCGGCAGGTAGGGCTTGGCCGGCACCTTGGAAAACAGGTACATGAAGCAGTTGATCGGGGCCATGAAGGTGGAATGGTCGCTCAACTGGCGCCAGAAGCCCAGCCGCACCCGGCCGCGAAAATGGACATAGATGGTGGAGAGGATAAAGATCGCCACCACCAGAAGCTTGATATAAGGCATCAGGTATTCCTGTTAAGGCTAGCGGCCTATTGTAAAGCGCCGCAGCCTCCTACGCAGAACTTGGCATGAAAATTAATGATAAAGGTCAGGCACTCTGCCATGCCTCCACCTTGCGCATCTCACTCACACCCCAAAATAATTCTCATAAGAATCATACTGATATTAATAATAAAATTGATATGACATTTACGTTTTCCCTGGTTATACTGCGCCATGCCCGGCTTGAGGCTCGGACCCGACGTCATGCCATCCTGGCCGAGCCCGAAAGTTCGATGAGTCCGGCCCCACGCCCTTACCCCCAAAACCAAAACCTGAAGCTCTGCCGCAAAGCCATGCCGGCAAGGCCTTCGCTGCAGTTCACGAGAACCCGATGCCGCTTCAAAGCCTGCGCAACCTCAAGCACTGGATTGTGGGTGTGTTCAACCCGCCATACCAGCTCTCGCTGTGCGAAATCCTGCCCAGCCGGGAGAGCAACGCCACCGTCTACGTTTTCAAGCAATACGGCACGCATGACATCATCAAACTTCGCCACAGGGACATCATCGGCAATGTCCAGATTCTGGCCGCGATCAATCCCAAGGATCTGATCGGCATCGCACTGTACGAGAACAATCTGAAAGAAAGCGCCGGCGAATGCCAGGTGACGGAAACCCTGCGCGGCAATCAGTACCGGATTGCCAGCCATGGCCGCGAAGAGGTGTATTCCGGGGAAAGCATCTGCGGCAATCTGGATCTGTTTCAGCGCCTGCCGCCGCACGAGATCTGCAAGATCGCCTACGAAACCGGGTTCAACAAAGGCCGCAAGGTATCTGGCCAGCTGCGCGCGCTGGCCGAGCAGGGCCGGACCGAGGCCGGCGAAGCCGCCGCCAATGTGGTGCCGCTGCGCTCACGCAAATGAGGTGGCCACCCGGTAGCCATCCGGGGAGAAGCTGAACAGCCGGTAACCCTGCTTGTCATCGATATCGATGTCGCTGGCGCCCTTTTGCCACTGGAAACAGGTGGCTGGACCAACCTCCAGCATGCGGCCGCGGTAAGGCATGCTATGGTCGCCGTGCACATGGCCGCAAATCACCAGTTCCAGGCGCTCCGCCTGCGCCGCCTGCCAGAACTGCGAGCTCTGCCGCAGCATGCAATCGTCCAGCAGCGGGGTGCCCACCGCCAGCGGATGGTGATGCAGCACCACCGCGGCGCGGCCCTGCTCCACCGCCGCCAGCCGCTCGCTCAAGCGGGCCAGACTGTCGGCGCTGATCCGCCCCTCGTCCCGCCCCGCCACGCAGCTGTCCACGCCGATGAAGGTCCAGCCGGCCAACGCCAACACCTCCAGCGGCTGCAAGAAAGGATAATCGGCAAACGCCCTGGCCATCGTCGGCCGGCAATCGTGATTGCCGGCCATCCAATAGACGGGACGTTGCAGACCGGCCAGCGCCTCGGCCGCCAGCCGGTACGATTCTTCGGATTCGTCCTGCGACACGTCGCCGGTGAGGAATACCGCATCCACCGCATCCGGCCCCAACGCCCGCACCGCAGCCAGCACCTTTTGCAAGGCCGCGTGGGTGTCATGACCCAGCAGCCGGCCGCCCGGGGCGGCAAACAGGTGGAGATCGGTCAATTGCAGGATGTTCATGCCTTGGCGCTTTCAAACCGGTTGCGCTCGATATCGCCATTGTTATCGCGGAATACCGTCAGCGGGTTGTAGGAGACTTCCCAGTCGAAATAGTCGGTGCGCTCTATCTTCTTGATCACCGAAACCAGGTAGTAGCCCAGCGGCAGCAGCAGCACCGACATCACCACCTTGTACGACCAGGTGGTGGCAATGATGTTGACCAGCTCATGCCCGCTGTACTTGGAGGACAGGCTGATCGGATAGGCGGTGAGCAACAGCACCGCCTGCGCCAGCATCGAGGCGAGCAGATAGCGCACGAAGAAGAAACGGCCGGCGAAGAATATTTTCAGCCGCGAAACGATGAAACCGTTGCAGAAGTAGGAGGCCGGCACCGAAATCCAGGTCCCCACCATCACCCGCCAGAATTCGTGGAACAGCTGATAGTACTGCTTGGAGATGGCATTGTTGTCCGGCTGGACCAGCGCGAAGCCGTTGAGAATCAGCACGAACAGGGTCTGGCAGATCACGATGATCCATACCGTGCGGCCGCCCAGCTTGTAGCCGTACACCTCGGTGGAAATGGTGGACAATAGATAGCACAGCGAAAACACGATGCCGCTGGCGGTGATTTTCAAACTGTAGATATCCACCGTCTTGTACACCAGCGAATCGCAAATGATCATGATGGTGACAGTCAAGCCAACTATCAATCCATACAAGCGAAACTCGTTCACCGCGCGTCCCCCGACAATGTCTTGATGGCCTTCAATACCACGGCCAGCACCTGATAGTTTTTATAAAGCGACGGCGCCACATCGTTCAGCGCCGCTATCGATGAAAACAGCAAGAACTCCTCCTCGACATAAACCCGCCGCAAGCACGGCGGATTGGCGCCGATCCGCATCAGCACGATGTCCCCATCCTGCGGTCGGCTTTCCCGCACCATGACGAAGACCGTGCCTTGCGCGTAATGCGGGTACAACGTGTCATTGTTGACCAGCACCGCGAACAGCGGCCGGTCGGCGTAGCCGGCGACCTCCGCGCAGTAATGCCCCTGATCGGCCACCTCGGTGTCGATGAAATCGCCGACATGGCCAATACCGACCAAGGGCATGGAAAAGACCGCTTGCCGCGGCCGAGCGGCCGGGTCCAGCCGCGCTTCGGCCAGCTCGCCTATGCTGACTTGAAAGTAGCGGGCGAGTTCGCCCAGCGTGGAAAGCGTGGGGTTGCCGACGCCACGCCGCAGATTGTTGATCGTGGCAATGCCCAGACCCGTCTCGTCGCTCAGCCGCATGGCGTCCACGCCATGCCTTTGCATCAGGCTGGCCAAATTGCCGGCAATAACGTTCAGCAAGCCATCGTTGACCGGCTGCGCCTTTTCCACGCCTTTCACCATTCACTCATCCCAAACCGTTGACTGAAACCGCGCCCATTCGATCAATGGCGGCGCATTGCCGGCCAATCGAAATCAAACCGCCATGAAAACTTGCCGCCGCGCTCTTGCGACGGCAATCGGGACGCCAAATATAAAGCGGCGAAACTTTCATTGCAAACCCAGACCCGTTATCCAACCCGTATTAATTAAAAACAAAACCAGCAAAGCAATCTTAATTGAAAATAACTTTATAGATATATTTCTAATTAGTATTTTTTAAACTTGACTAGCAGCCCTGCTTATTGCCTGCCGGGAAATGATAATATAATATCAAGCAAGACAGTAAATTGTTTCGCTCCTGACATCACCTCCATATTGCAGTAGAACATTTCAAATCCAAAACTCTGTCGCCACTCCTGAGGTTGCTTCGCCATGCATAGCCCAAACCTTACTGAATGCATTCATGAAGATGAATTCGCGGTAGACGTCATTGATGGGGAAAAAGTCCTGATCACCCTGCCCACCATGCTTGGCAAGCAGGGCAGCGAATGGGAAGGCTCGCCCATCTTCGGCCGGCACTATCTGATGTCGCTGATCCGACGCGGCATAGAAAACGACGTGCTGCATCCGGCAGACATCCAATGCGCGCTGAGCCGCGATTCCAGCCGGCAATCCTGTCCGATCGAGTAACGCCCACCAGCCATGAAAAAACCCCGGCGCGATTGCTATGCGCCGGGGTTCTTCATTGCTGCAACACGCTCTAGAACAGCTGGTCCTTGACGTTTTCCACCGCATCCTGGGCCGCAGGCTTGCCGCTGTCGTCGGCGGCCGGGGCGCTGGCGTCCTCGCCGCTGCCCGGCACGGTGCCCTGGTTATCGATGTGCAGTTCCGGATTGGTCTTCTGGAACTCTTCATAGTAGTACTCGTCGCCGCCGCGCTGGCCCGCGCCCGGCTTCACCACGATGCCCTGCGGCACCGGCCGCTCCACTTCCGGCTGGCCTTTCAGCGCATTTCCCATGTAGTTGATCCAGATCGGCAACGCCGCCGTGCCGCCGTAACCGTAGCGGCCCAGCGAGCGCGGCTGGTCGAAACCCACCCAGGTCGCGGCAGCCAGGTTCGGATTGAAGCCGACGAACCAAGCATCCTTCCAATCCGAGGTGGTGCCGGTCTTGCCCGCCAGATCGGTGCGGCCCAGGCTCATCGCGCGGGAGCCCGTGCCGTAGCGCACCACATCCCGCAGCATCGAGTTCATGATGAAGGCGTTGCGCGGATCTATCGCCTGCTGCGCGTTCTGCCCGGCCACGGTGGGAACGGTCTTGGCCAGCACGCGGCCGGACTGGTCTTCGATGCGGTCGATGAAGTAGGCCTTGGTGCGGTAGCCGCCGTTGGCGAACACCGAGTAGCCCTCAACCATCTGCAGCGGCGTCACCGAACCGGCGCCCAGCGCCATCGGCAGATAGGCTGGGTGCTGCTTGGCCGAGAAACCGAAGCGCTGGATGTACTGCTGCGCGTAGTCGGTGCCCACCGCCATCAGCACCCGCACCGACACCAGGTTCTTGGAGCGGGTCAGGCCCTGCCGCAAGGTGATCAGGCCGGAGAATTTGCCGTCATCGTTCTTCGGTTCCCAGTTCTGGCCGTTGATACCCGGCACCGACAGAGGCGCGTCGTTGATCATGGTGGACGGCGTGATGCCGCGCTCGATGCCGGACGAATAGATGAACGGCTTGAACGAGGAGCCCGGCTGGCGCCAGGCCTGGGTCACATGGTTAAAGCTGCGACGGTTGAAATCGAAACCGCCCACCAGCGACTTGATCGCGCCGGTGCGGGTATCCAGCGATACGAAGGCGCCTTCCACCTCGGGCATCTGCACGATTTCCCAGTAGCCCTTGGCATTGGCCGACACGCGGATCACCGCGCCGCGGCGGATCTGCAGCTGCGCCGACGCCTTGCTGCTCAGCGCGCGGCGCGCGAATTCCAGGCCGGGGCCCTTGATCGAAATGGCTTTGCCGCCGCGCATATACGCCTGGATTTCCGACGGGCTGACCGACAGCACGATGGCCGGCAGCATATCGCCGCTGTCGCGCAGATCGCCCATCGCCTCGTCCAGCGCCTCGGTCAGGTCCTCGCCGTCGCCGCTGGGCAGATCGATGGTGCTTTCCGGGCCGCGGTAGCCCATCTTGCGGTCGTAATCAACCAGGCCGGCGCGCAAAGCGTCGTACGCCCATTTCTGATGGCGGCTGTCCAGCGTGGTGTAGACCTTGAAGCCCTCGGTGTAAGCAGCCTCCTTGTAACGCTCGTACATCGCCTGGCGTACCATTTCCGCAACATACTGTCCCGGCTGGCTGGTATCGGCCGCCTGGCTGGCCAGTTTCAACGGCTCGCTCAAGGCCTCATCATATTGCGGCTGGGTGATAAAATTCAGCTCGCGCATGCGGCGCAGCACGTACTGCTGGCGCAGCTTGGCGCGCTCGGGATTGACGATCGGGTTGTAGGCCGACGGTGCCTTGGGCAGGCCGGCCAGCATCGCCATCTGCGCGACGCTCAGTTCGTTGATCGGTTTGCCGTAGTAGGCCTGCGCCGCGGCGGCGAAGCCATAGGCCCGCTGCCCAAGGTAGATCTGGTTGAAGTACAGCTCCAGGATCTGGTCCTTGCTCAGCGTGTGTTCGATCTTGAACGCCAGCAGCGCCTCGTTGAATTTGCGGGTGAAGGTCTTTTCGCTGGACAGGAAGAAGTTCTTCGCCACCTGCATGGTGATGGTGCTGGCGCCAGAGCGGGCATGGCCGGACACCAGGTTGCCGACTGCCGCGCGCATGATGCCAAGGTAATCAATGCCGCTGTGCTGGTAGAAACGCTCGTCTTCCGCAGCCAGCACCGCCTGTTTCATCAACTGGGGCACCTCGTGGATGCGGGAAAACGACCGCCGCTCCTCGCCGAACTCCCCCAGCAGCTGATTATCAGCCGAGTAAACCCGGAGCGGGATCTTGGGACGGTAGTCCGTGATTACATCAAGGCTTTGCAGACGCGGATAAGTTATGATGATGGCAATTGCGGCGGCTCCCGCCAGCAACACCACACCACCTAGAAACACGCCTGCCATTATTGCAAGAAATCGTCTGAGCATATTTACGATGGGCTTTCACTGGAAACCGGATTATAACGTCTTGTGAAAGCCAACAAGACAAACAATGGCGGCGACAGTTGGAAATCTGTTGCATGAGACCGGATTGAGGCGCAGATGCTAGTCGACAAACTGAGGCTTGGGCGGCCATGGCTAGAACAACTGGGACTGGGGCAATCCCGGAATACCCCCCTGCTTGGCTTGGACATCAGCAGCACGGCAGTCAAGTTAGTTGAACTGTCGCGCAACGGCAAGAACTACCAGGTGGAACGCTACGTGATAGAACCGCTGCCCAAGGAGGCGGTCAACGATGGCAATCTGGTGGAGATCGACGGCATCGCCGAAGCGCTGCGCCGCGCCTGGAAGCGGCTGGGCAGCCCGATCCGCAATGTCGCCATCGCCATTCCCACGCCGATGGCCATTTACAAAAAACTGCTGGTTCCGGTCAGCCAGACCGAAGACATGGACCAGATGATAGAGTCCGAGGCCAACCAGATCATCCCTTTTCCGCTGGATGAAGTGAATCTGGACCACCAGGTGCTGGGGCCTTCGCCATCCAGCATGGACGACCTGGAGGTGCTGCTGTGCGCGGCGCGCAAGGAAAAGGTCGAGGAGCGCGTGGCCGTGGTGGAGATGGCCGGCCTGCACGCCCTGGTGGTGGACGTGGAATCGTTCGCGATGATGACCGCCTTCGAGCAGATCCAGCACCAGCTGCCCGACCAGGGCATGAACCAGACCTTCGCGATGTTCGACATCGGCGCCACCCGCATCCACTGCAATATCATCCGCAACGGCCAGCAGATCTACTACCGCGAGCAGGCGTTCGGCGGCCATCAGCTGACGCGCGACATCCAGCGCCGCTACAACATCAGCTTCGACGAGGCCGAAAGCGGCAAGCGCAGCATGGCGCTGCCGGACGGCTACGAGTCGGAGCTGATGCACCCCTTCATCGACTCGCTGGCTCAGGAAATCCAGCGCGCGCTGCAGTTCTTCTACACCACGGTCAGCGTGTCGCAATACCTGAGAGTGGACTACATCCTGCTGGCCGGCGGCTGCAGCATGCTGCCGGGCCTGGACGACGCGGTGGCCGGCCGCACCCAGATCAGCACCATGATCGCCAATCCCTTCACCACCATGGTGCAATCCAGCTCCATCCGTCTGAAGGAGCTGCTGATGGAGGCGCCCTCGCTGCTGATCGCCTGCGGCCTGGCGCTCAGGAGGTTCGACTGAATGATACGGATCAACCTCCTTCCGCACCGCGAGCAGAAAAAGGCGGCGCACCGGCTGCGCTTCCAGCTGCTGCTGGGCGCCACCGCGGCTTTCGCCCTGCTGGTGGTGGGCACGGCCTATATGGTGCTGGAACATCAGCTATCGCGCCAGGAACAGCGCAACCACTACCTGCAGGCCGAGATCGGCAAGCTGGACGGCCAGATCAAGGACATCGGCAAGCTGAAGAAACAACGCGACGACCTGCTGGCGCGCAAGCAACTGGTGGAGAGATTGCAGGAGGGCCGCAACCAGGCGGTGCGCCTGTTCGACCAACTGGTGCGCCAGACTCCGGACGGCGTCTATCTCAAGACCTTCCGGCAGAACGGCAACCAGATCGTACTGACCGGCTACGCCCAGTCCGGCGCCCGCGTCTCCAGCTATATGCGCATGCTGGGACAATCGGAAACCTTCGAAGCGCCGGTGTTGATTGAAGTTTCGTCCTCCGTCGTCAATAACCAGCGCGTCAGCGCCTTCACCCTCAACGCCAGCCTGCGCCAATCCCCGGCCGGCGGCCAGCAAGGAGCCAAGCCATGACGCTGGACGAACTGCGCGGCCTGGATCCCAAGGACATGCCCAACTGGCCATTGCAGGCGCAGGGTCTGATGCTGTGCGTTCTGGCCCTGCTGGTGGTCGGCCTGGGCTATTTCTTCGTGCTGGGCGACCAGTTGAACCAGCTAAACCAGGCTCACCTGCAGGAAGCCCAGCTCAAGCAAACCTTCGTCGACAAGAAGCGCCAGGCGGTGAACCTGGACGCGCTGCAACAGCAACTGAAGGAAATCGACGCCTCCTTCGGCGCGCTGCTCAAACAGCTGCCCACCAAATCGGACATGGACACCTTGCTGACCGAAATCAACCAGGCCGGCCTGGGGCGCGGCCTACAGTTCGAATTGTTCAAGCCCGGCACCGAGTCGCGCTCGGCGGAAATGGCCGAAGTGCCGATCAGCATCCGGCTGTCGGGCAGCTACAACGACCTCGCCGCCTTCGTCAACGACGTCGCCCAACTGTCGCGCATCGTCACCATCAGCGATATCGCCCTCAATCCGGGCGGTGGCAAGGACAACCGGTTGACGATGGACGCGACGGCGCGCACCTACCGCGCGCTGGAGCCCAGCGAACGCAGCGGCCTGCCCGCCGCGCAGCAGAAGTGAGAGGCGCGCCAGGATGAGGAAAACATTCATCGGCCTGCTGCCCCTGCTGCTGAGCGCATGCGGCGGCCCCGGCACCGAGGATCTGCAACAGTGGATGGCCAGCAGCAGCCAGGGCTTGCGCGGCCAGATCGAACCCTTGCCGCAGGTGCAAACTTACAAACCCTTCAACTACCAGGCATACGATCTGAGCGACCCGTTCAATCCGCAAAAGCTGCAGGCCGGCAAGCGGCAGAACTCGGCCAACGCCCCCGACCTGAAGCGCCCGCGCGAAGCGCTGGAAAATTATGATCTGGACAAACTTGCGATGGTGGGCACGCTGAAGCGGGGCAACGCGCTCTACGCGCTGATCCGCACGCCGGAGGGCGCCATCTACCGGATAGAGGCCGGCAACTATATCGGCCCCAACTTCGGCAAGGTGAGCAGCATCAGCGACTCGGAAGTCGTGCTTTCCGAAACCGTCGAGGATCTGAATGGAGATTGGGTGCAGCGCAACAGCAGTCTGTATCTTGACGAACAAGGGCAGAACAAATGAAAAAACTTTCGATCAGATGGCTGACGGGACTGATGCTGTGCCTGGCTGGCGGCCTTGCCTGCGCCGGCCCGGCCATCACGGCGATCGAGCCCGGCAAGGTTGACGGCAATCTGCAGACCGTGCAAATCACCTTCGACGGCCCGGCGGTCAAGCCCGGCAGCTTCGCCATGTCCAATCCGCCGCGCATCGCGCTCGATTTCGCCGACACCACCGTCAAGCTGGACAAGCCCGCGCTGAACATCGACAGCCCGCTGCTAAAATCGGCCATCGCAGTGGAAGCCGCCGGCCGCTCGCGGCTGGTGCTGAACCTTGCCCGCAATGCCTCCTACCGCAGCGTCATCAACGGCAATAAGCTGCTGCTGACGCTGGACGGCTCGATGACGCCGGCCCAGGGAGCCACCCCGCAAGAACAAACCATTACCGCCAACGCCCCGCAGCAAAACAGGTATCCGACGTCCGGCGGCCAGGCCAGCCTGGACTTCCGCCGCGGCGGCAACGGCGAAGGCCGGATCGAGCTCAGCCTGCCCAGCGCCAACACGCCGGTGGACGTCCGCCGCGACGGCAAGAACCTGATCGTCAACATCGCCGGCGCCGCGCTGCCACGCCAGCAAATACGCCGGCTGGATGTGACCGACTTCGGTACCCCGGTGGCCAAGGTGGACGCCGTCAACCAGGGCAACGGCATCCGCATCCAGATCATGCCGCAGGGCGACTGGGACTATTCGTCATACCAGACCGACGGCAAGCTGGTGGTGGAAGTGCGCCGCCCGGCGCTGGAAACGCTGGCCAATAGCGACAACGGCAAGCCGGTGTACAAGGGCGACAAGCTATCGCTCAACTTCCAGAACATAGAAGTGCGCACCGTGCTGCAAGTGATAGCCGAGTTCACCGGCCTCAACATCGTCACCAGCGACTCGGTGACCGGCAACATCACCCTCAGGCTGAAGGACGTGCCCTGGGACCAGGCGCTGGACCTGATCCTGCAGACCAAGGGCCTGGACCAGCGCCGCAACGGCAACATCATCCAGATCGCCCCGCGCGACGAATTGCTGGCGCGCGACAAGCAACTGCAGGAAGCCCGCCAGCAGTTGGCCACGCTGGAGCCGCTGCGTTCCGAAACTTTCGTGCTGCGCTACCGCTCCGCCGAGGACTTCAAGAAGGTGCTGGACGGCGACATCACCTCCGGCAAGAAGGAAAGCCTGCTGTCCGAGCGCGGCAGCGTGCTGATCGACCCCAAGACCAACACCCTGATCGTCAACGACATCAACGCGGTGATAGACAAAATCCGCGACGTCATTTCCAAAACCGACATCCCGGTGAAGCAGGTGCTGATCGAAGCCCGCATCGTGGAGGCCACCGACAACTGGGAGCGCGACCTCGGTATCCAATTGACCTACGACCGGATGGACCCCAAGGGCATCATCTCCGGCAGTCCGCTGGGCACCGCGGTCTCCAACGTCACCAATCTCAACACCGGCCAGCCCTACGTGATCCAGACCACGCCGTCCGGCGTCAACCTGCCGATCGCCAACCCCTCCGGCACGCTGACCGCGCTGTACAACGTCGGCCACTCGGTGATCCTGGGTCTGGAACTGCAGGCGATGCAGGCCGAAGACAAGGGCCGCATCATCTCCAGCCCGCGGGTGATGACAGCCGACCGCCAGGAAGCCACCATCGAGCAGGGCACGGAAATTCCCTACCAGGAAGCCAGCTCCAGCGGCGCCACCTCGGTATCGTTCAAGAAGGCGGTGCTCAGCCTCAACGTCAAGCCGCAGATCACCCCCGACAACCACGTGATGCTGGACATCAAGGTCAACAAGGATTCGGCCAACTTCCAGCAGACCGTCAACGGCACCCCGTCGCTGACCACCGAGAAGATCGAAACCCAGGTGCTGGTGGACAACGGTGGCACGGTGGTGCTGGGCGGCATCTACCAGCAACAGCTGGACAATGTGGTCAACAAGGTGCCCTTCCTCGGCGACATCCCCTTGCTCGGCGTGCTGTTCCGCAGCTCCCAGAAGATAGACAAGCGCAGCGAGCTGCTGATCTTCATCACGCCCAAAGTGGTCAACGATCTGGTCGCCGCCGGGCGCTGACTGGCGCTGACTGGCCCGAGACAGAGCCGCGATCCATCGGCTACAATGCCTGCCATGGAGAGACTGGCAGGCAATTTTTTTCTGGTCGGCCTGATGGGCGCGGGCAAGACCACGGTAGGCAGGGCGCTGGCGCGCCGCACCGGCAAGACGTTCTATGATTCCGACCAGGAAATCGAGGCGCGCACCGGCGTGCGGGTGGCGACCATCTTCGACATCGAAGGGGAGCTGCGTTTCCGCAATCGCGAAACCTGCGTGATCCGCGACCTGGCCCGGCAAGACGACATCGTGCTGGCCACCGGCGGCGGCGCCGTCCTGCGTGAGGAAAACCGCCAGGTGCTGATGCGCTATGGCACCGTGATCTACCTGCGCGCGCCGATCGATGACCTGCTGGCCCGCACCCAGCACGACAAGAACCGTCCGCTGCTGCAAATCGCCGACCCGCGCGCCAAGCTGGAAAGCCTGTTCAACGAACGCGACCCTCTCTACCGGGAAATTGCCGACATCATCGTCGACACCACCCAGCAAAACGTCAATCTGCTGGTCAGCCGCCTGATCGACCAGTTGCCCCCCCCGACCACCACCAAGGAAGCCGACTCGTGATCACTCTCGACCTGATCCTGCCCGATACCCGATACCCGATACATATTGGCCACGGACTGCTGGAACAGGTCGACCTGCTGCTCCCCCACCTGCCAATCCCCAAGGCGGCCATCGTCAGCAACGAAACCGTCGCTCCGCTATATCTCCATCGCCTGCAGCAGGCTCTGGGGGCCCGCGGCGTGGCCTGCACGAGCGTGATCCTGCCCGATGGCGAGCGGTACAAGGACTGGCAGACGCTGAACCTGATTTTCGACTCGCTGCTAGCCGGCAACGCCGAGCGCCGCACCACGCTGATCGCCCTGGGCGGCGGCGTGATAGGCGACATGACCGGCTTCGCCGCCGCCTGCTACCAGCGCGGCGCCCCCTTCGTCCAGATTCCCACCACCCTGCTGGCGCAAGTCGACTCGTCGGTTGGCGGTAAAACCGCCATCAACCACCCGCAGGGCAAGAACATGATAGGCGCGTTCTACCAGCCCCGGGCGGTAATCGCCGACATGGATCTGCTGGAGACCTTGCCCGATCGCGAGCTGTCCGCGGGCCTGGCGGAAGTGATCAAATACGGCCTGCTCGGCGACGCCGACTTCCTCGCCTGGCTGGAACAGAATATGGCGGCTTTGCGGCAACGCGACAGCGCCGCCCTGCAATACGCTGTGCGTCGCAGCTGCGAGATGAAGGCCGCCATCGTAGCGGAGGACGAAAAGGAGAACGGCGTGCGCGCGCTGCTCAATCTGGGGCACACGTTCGGCCATGCGATAGAAGCCGGGCTGGGATTCGGCGCCTGGCTGCACGGAGAAGCCGTCGCCGCCGGCATGGTGCTGGCCGCCGCCGCCTCTGCAGAGTTAGGCTGGCTTGGTGCGGCCGATGTGGAGCGGGTGCGCCGGCTGATCGCCGCCGCCGGCCTGCCGGTGAAGGCGCCGGCTATGCCTGCAGAACAATGGCTTAAGCTGATGAGCCATGACAAGAAGGTCGAGGCCGGCACCGTTCGCTTCGTGCTGCTGCGTTCGCTGGGCCAGGCAGCGATCCAGGCGGGCCTTGACACCAGCCTGCTGGAGAGGATTTTGCTCGAAAACAGCTAAGTCCGCGGCGGCCCAGGCAATGCTACGGATTTATACGGATTGCCAAGCCGCCTTCCTCTTCAGAATAATCAACAGACTACATAAGATGTTGTACCACCGAGGGGGAGAAACAGAATGGATGTATTTACGGCCCTGGCCAGCAGTTTGGCCTTGATGCTTGTCTACTATTCGCTTCGCCAGTTCTGGCGCCGCCTGCGTTACACCAAACCGACCCACCGCGGCATCGATCCGGTAGGGGAAGCCGAAGTCTACCTTGCCTATGGCCGCACCAAAGAAGCTGTGCGGGTGTTGAAAGACTCTCTGAAAGACGATCCGGACAATCTGCACGCCAAGGTCACCCTGCTGCGGGCCTACTCCAGCGCACGCGACAGTCAAGCCTATGTGCGGCTGGCACGCGACGTCCAAGCTCAGGTGCAGGGCCAGCCGGTCTGGCACACCATACAGGAGAATGGCCGCCAACTGGCGCCTCAGGAACCGCTGTTCGAAGTCAAAATCTGAGTCGCCCGCGACGCCAAGCACTCCGTCCGATCCGACAAAAAAGGCCGCTGATTCAACAGCGGCCTTTGTCTTACCTAGTACGGACTCTCAGTTGGTCTGGGATTCGCTGAACTGCATACCTTTCAGGCAACCACAACATCTTACAATAACCTAGCAGCAGAATAACCCCAACAGACTGGCGACATATATCCAGCCATGCTGACAAGATACCGTAACTCATGTAGGCATTTACCGACTTGCTTTCATCTGCTGCAGCTTATATAAGGATGAAAGTAATAATCCCTGAAATGTAGCATATATTGAAGCATACATGACCAAGCCCAAGGTAATATGGGTAAACCCAACAATGAACAAAATCATGCTAGATGCCAACCCGACTTTCCCCAAAGCAACAGCCTCGGGCTCTTGGGAAAAAGCTGCCTTCCAGAAAGGATAACTTCCACCAATATAAAAAGCACAATAGCACAGCAAGCCCACCACCCCTAAGCTAGCCGCATTGAAGAATAATTCTCCATGAGTGTCTGTGGCATTGACAACACTTGCGATTACCAAACCCTGCTCATGCAACATGTGTAAAACGGGTGAGATATCACGACCAACACCAAATAATGGATATGCCTTGAAAATATAATACGAAACCAGAGCCATATCCAATCGCTCACCAATAGAGCCATGCCTCTGCCCCATAAAGAACTGGTGACATTCAGAAACAGCCATCACCACCCTATCGCGAATCACCTCACTAAAAAAATAAGCCGATACCAAAGCAGCAATCAAAACAAACAAGAAGATAAAAAATTTCTTCCGACTAAAACCAAATACTGAAGATAGCAGGAACAGGCTAACAACCGCACCGGCCACCCAAACCCCGCGTGACTGAGAAAGATAGAGAGCCAAATAAGATCCAAAAATAGCAATAATCGCCGCCACTCTATCCCAACCACCTAGTCGGTAAGAGCAAATAAAAAAGGCCACACCAAATATCAAACAAAATGCTGAATAGGGTATAGTATTTGTGAACTCCGTCCTGATACGAGGATCACCAGCTACAACCGCATGATAATAGCCAAAAATCAACATCAGAAAAATTGCAGCAAACAATGCCCAGCGCATCGTCTTAAAGTTAACAAAATTAGTGTGAATTAATGCAACAAAAATAGGAATGGCAATCATCAGTCGAGTCGCAGAATCGGCAAATCGCATCCTAAAATCCAAGTCTACCAACTGCCTAGTAACAATAGCCAAGCCAATGGCACACATTGCGAGCATCCATGGCCAGTAACGATCCCAGCAAACCTTAAAGTAGTTCTGTTTAAAGGCAGAAGCAATACCGATCAAAGCGAGTAACGCAGCTGCCGAAGTAGCAGTCCCGCGCCAAATAAAACCACAAGAAATGATTAAAAAAACAAGCCCAAATATCAAAAAATCATATATTTTTTGAAAGTTCACATCACCCCCTCAACAGCGTCTTCAATTTGAAAAATGGCTTCAAAACATTTGGGAATGCAGAATACATAAATATCCTTGCTCTAAATCCCAATTTCACACCAGATGCCCCACAGATATATTTTATCTTTTCAGTTAAACTTCTGCGTCCCCGTAACATGAACTCAGTCAAAGACTCTTTCTGATAAAGGTTCACAAAATATCTCAACGTTGCTGGAGAGGCATTTTTTCGAGAAGCCACTTCGATCATGTGCAAAAGCTCTATTTTTGTATTGTCAATATTTTTATCAAATGCACGTATCACCTCTTCAACCGAAAAATGCGATCTTTTAGTTGAGTTTCCTCCTCTCCGATACAACACCAGAGGCTCTGGAATGGTAATGGCTCCTCCAGCAGCAAATGCCCTTAGCGCTAATACCATATCACCAGCCCTCACCCCACATGGGATACCCGAGAACTCCTCAAACAAACGTCGTGTATAGGCTTGAGCAGCACCGACCAAGCCGGGATGGCCCAGCAACCATGAATCGATCCCTTTGTACTTGGCAAGATCATCCACAGGTATCACATCGTACACATTTCCTTCAGCATCCATGTCTCGGAGATAGGAGGCAAGCAAATCTGGTTTTTTATCATGCAGCAACCAATTTTTCACTAAAATCGAAACTCGATTTGGCAAGGAAATATCATCACCATCCGTGCAAACGAATAATTCTCCCGAGGCTAGCGATGCCGCAATATGCAAATTTCGACCACCCCCTACATTCTTCTCATTACGATGCAATATCAGCTTATGCGGCCCAGAATAATTAGCACAAACTTGGGATATCATATCAAAAGATGGATCTGTCGAACAATCATCTGTAATGATGATTTCCAGATTTTCATAATCCTGCGCAAGCGCCCCATTCAAGGCATCTATAATATAGTGCTGCTGATTATAGTTAAGCAACAGCATCGAAACTTTTGGCAAAGACCCCATAAATCACCCGAGCAAAGAGAGAAGATTATTCACATGCATGAAAATAGAGTAAGGATAGTCAAGAGACTGCCCCACCCATTCTGGACTGCGAGGAAGTCCCTCTTCTCTTAAATTAACAACTTTCTGTAAGCAATCCATCAATTCATCCACGCTTCGGCCGAATACATAGCATCCAGGCTCCCGTAATACCTCGACAGCACCAATGGTATTGGCAAATAAAACCGGTGTCCCACACAAAATCGACTCTGGCCCCACCAGTCCGAATGCTTCGTACTTCGAAGCCAGAATCGTCGCATCGGCCGCAGCATACAAGGCAGGCATGTCCTGACAAAAGCCAGCATTAACGACATGGGGCGCCTGCAGCGGAGCTTTACCGGCAACAACTAGAATAACCTTCCCGCCAAATGCCTGCAGCGCTTGTAGAATCAGCTCTGCACCTTTCAGCTTATGGTTATTGGAAGGAAAAAGCAGCATGAACTGGTCTGAGCGAATACCCAAAGTCTGCCTTATCGCCTCGCGTTTTTCTCGGGCAGCTAGCGAAAATTTCTGCGTATCGACAGGGGGATAATGCACAGCCACTTTGGAAACAGGAATGTCATACAACTGACTGATCTCGCCTGCCACTCTTTTCGAGTGCGGCATAATGAGTTTGGCTTTTCGGTAAAACTGCGTTTCATGTCTTATTGTCAATCGATCAAAAAGACCAGGGTAGCGTTTTCCCTTGTCGTGCAAATGACCAATATGCGTGCCGCCCACGATTGCCAAATCCACAGCCCCGGGGACACGAGAAATGCCTATCGTTTTCCAGTCCGGCCGACAAGCATGCAATGCATTACGCTCGAACAACAAATTGTTCAGTCTAGAGACGGGTGTTCGATCCCGCATTACTACGAACTCCGCACCTTGCGGCGCATCGTGCCAGTCAACTTTGCGCGCGATCCCGCGCACTGAAATGCCTCGACGACAAAGTTCCGCTATGACATCCATCACATACCGTTCCATCCCCCCTCCCGGGCGGATGGAATGAAACACTAGATTGACCCCACTGGGTACGTTCATCCGACCGTTCCTTCCTCTAAACTCGACAGCCCGCGCAAAGCGCGGACATGGCTACCGTGCAGGGAGGCCTCAAAACGCTCCCAGTTCTCGCCCTGAAAGCTGCGGTCGTTTTCCTTATGCCAAAGATGGAGCACCGGGACGGCGAAACGGCCATTCTTGATACCGATGCCGTGGCGAATCAATCTAACCGCGAAATCGGAATCTTCATAACCCCATCCGGAAAAAGTGGCGTCAAAACCATCGACCGCCAGGTAATCTGCTTTCCACACGCCGATATTGCAGCCGCGCAATAATTTCCAATCAGCACGCCGCTCTTTGCGCCAAGCCCGCAGCGGTAACCGCAGCCACCCTAGACCATTATTGACGCGCCGGCCTGCACGGTGGCTCAGCCAGGCAAACCTGCTCCAGCAAAAGACCGGCGCGCTGCGGCCAGCCAGATAATCGCGGGTAAATGGCTCGGACAACAGCACCCGGTTGCCGGCTACCACCCAACCCGGCTCGGCCAATGCCAGGTGGCAGGCGATAAAGTCGCGCTGCGGCACACAGTCGCCGTCGAGAAACACCAGGTAGTCGCCGCGGGCCAACCTCGCTGCCAGATTGCGGATCTCGGCCAGCCTGAAACCCTTGTCCTCGTGCCAGGCATGCTGCAGCCGATCACCGAGTTGTGGCCGGAATGACTCGACGACGTCAGCGGTACGGGAGTCGGAACCATCGTCGGCGATCACAATCTCCCAGTCGGACGGCTCGGCGCCGCGCTGCGCAGCGAAACCGGCCAACACGGCAGCCAAAGCATCCGGGCGGTTATACGTTGAAATGACGACGGAAATTTTCATAAGCACAATCCACGAAGGCGTATTGGCGACACGTGCCCGCTTACGCCTTGCCACTGCGGCGCAGCTCGATCGCATGCGCATATTTCAGATAGGAGCCGACACCCTTGCAAATCGACAGCGTCAGCCCGTCCAACCCTGCGAGGAAGCCCAGCTTGATCACGTAATGGCGGAAAAAGGCCCAGCCGCCGTGCATCGCCGGCTCCCACGGATAGAGCCGCTTTCCGCTCTTGGCGAGGCCCACGGAAAGCCATTCGGCATACTTGCATTTTGCAACCATATCCGGGTAGTTGCGGTATGAATAATGCGTAATGTGGATGTTGGCGCGAGTGGCGCTGGCCGCTTTGACATAGGTATGCGCCACCACTGGGGTGAAGTCGGCGCGCCGGCGATTGAACAGCCGCTTAACATAGTCGGGATACTGACCAGCGAATGGCGTGAAGCGATCGCCAATGTAGTTGCGGCGGCGGGTCTCCACCAAATCGACACCCAATGCATCCAGATTGGTCTGCTTCAGATAGGCTACGAAATCGGGCTCCAGCCGCTCGTCGGCATCCAGGTTAAGCACCCAATCGTGGCGGCAGCTGCCCAAGCCCAGGCTGCGCTGCGGACCATCGCCCAAAAACGGTTTTTGTACGATCACAATGGCACCCTCGGCCTCAGCCAGAGCGATGGTGCCATCGGTGCTGCCTGAGTCCACGACCACGATGTCGTCGCACACCTCCTTCAATGAACGCAGACAATCGATGATATTGTGTGCCTCATTGAGCGTTATCACCAAACCACTGATAGCCATCTGGGTTCTTTCTTCTCAACTGCCGAATTGCAGCAGGTATAGCTTTGAATAAATGCCGTTGCTGTCGAGCAACTCCTGGTGCTTGCCAACCTCCGCGATCTGCCCTTGGTGCATCACCACGATGCGGTCGGCACTTTCGATGGTGGACAGCCGGTGGGCGATGACGATCGTCGTCCGGTTCTTCATCAGATTATCCAGAGCCGATTGCACCAGGCGCTCCGACGCAGTGTCCAGCGCGCTAGTCGCCTCGTCCAGAATCAGGATAGGCGCATCCTTCAGGATTGCCCGGGCAATCGCGAGACGCTGGCGCTGGCCGCCGGACAGCCGGGTGCCATTCTCGCCGATCAGCGTGTCGAGCCCCTGCGGCATGGCGTCGATGAAGTCCAGCGCATTGGCCGCGCGCGCCGCTTCGCGGATCTCCTCGCGCGTGACCTGCCCCAGCCTTCCATAGGCAATGTTTGCCGCCACCGTATCGTTGAACAACACCACGTCCTGGCTCACCAACGCGATCTGTTCGCGCAGACTGGCCAGGCTAATCCGAGTCAGCGGCACATCATCGAGCAGAATCTCCCCAGAAGTCGGCTCATAGAAGCGTGGGATCAGGCTGGCCAGCGTGGTTTTGCCGCCGCCGCTGGAGCCCACCAGGGCAATGGTTTCTCCAGAGCGGATATCCAGATTGATGTCGCGCAACGCCGGGCGCTCCGCGCCAGGGTACTGGAAAGACAGCTGACGAAAGCGGAAGGCTCCCTTGGTGGCGCCTAGGCGAAGCTTGCCCTCATCCGGCTCGGCGTGCTCGTCCAGAAACTTGAACACGCTCTCCGCCGCAGCCAAGCCCTTCTGTACCGTCTGGCTGATGCTGGTGATGCGCTTGATCGGCGCGAACAGCATCAGCATCGCCGTCAGAAAGGACATGAAGTCGCCGGCGGAAAAACTGCCATGCTGCGCCAGCGTGCCGGCGAAATACAGGATCACCGCCAGCGCGCAGGCGATGATCAGCTGGGTCACCCCGGTGCTGGCGGCGCTGGTGGACCTTTCCTTGACCATATTGTGGCGAATGGCCTCGGCCGAACGGCCGAAGCGCGCCGCTTCATAAGTCTGGCCGCCGTAAACCTTGACCACGCGCTGGCAATCAATGCTCTCGCCCAGAATCTGGGTCATTTCGGCCATGTCCTGCTGATTCTTGCGCGACAGCCCGCGCAGGCGCTTGCTGACATAGCGGATGCACCACGCCACGATCGGCATCACCGCCAGGCAGATCAGCGTCAGCCGCCAGTCGGTATACAACAGCAAGCCCAGCAGACCGATCACCGTGATGCCGTCCTTGACCACCACGGTGATGACATTGAAGCCCGCCTCGCTGATCTGCGTCACGTCGAATACCACTCGCGACACGATGCTGCCCGACTGGTTGTTGTCGTAGTAGTTGACCGGCAGCCGCACCATGCGGGAGAACATTTCCTGCCGCAGCGTCTGCACCAGATGGCCGGACAGCCAACTGGAGGTGTATTCATTGATGTAGCTGGTCAACCCGCGCAAGATGAACAAGCCGACAATGGCCAACGGAGTCCAAATGATCGCCTGGGGATCGCGATTGACGAAGCCGCCATCGATCAGCGGCTTCATCAGCCGGGCGAACATCGGTTCGGTAGCCGCCGCGATGGTCATGGTCAGCATCGACAGGACGAAGACCTTCCAGTAGGGCCGCAGGTAGAGCATCACCCGTTTGTAGAGAGCGAAACTGGTTTTGTTATCTAAGAATGACATGGACGGATTCTATCGAAACTGCAGGTTGTAATTCAAAAGCGCCGGGTACGGCGCTCGCGCTGCCGACATGACATTTCGCCGCAGCGTAGCAGGCAAGATCCAAGCGACCGTGTGCTGACATGTTTTTTTTGTTAGCAAGCTTGGCGCGGCTCGGTTTCAGCCAGCAGCGACTCGACTGCGGCCAGCACCTGCCGGACCGGTATCCGCTCGATGCATTCGCTGCGCTCGCCGCCGCCGCAGCCTGCCAGATTGCAAGGCCGGCAAGGCAGATCCAGCGACACCTGCCGGTGCGCCACCCGCCAAGGCCCCCACACCTTGTCGCGCGACGGGCCGAACAAGGCCACGACCGGCGTTTGCACCGCGGCGGCCAGGTGCATGGGCAAGGAATCGACACCGACGAACAAGCGCGCTTGCGCAATCAGCGCCGCCAACTGCTTTAGCGACAACTGCCCGCTCAAATCCACCGCAGGCCGGCCCAAGCCGGCTTTGACCGCCTGGATCATGGCGGCCTCCTCCGCGGACGGCGCGCCGCTGAGCACCACTTGCCAGCCTTGCTCATGCAGGGCATTCACCAGGCCGGCCATCTTGTCAGCCGGCCAGCACTTGTAGAACCAGCGCGATCCGGGATGCACCAGTATGAACCGGCCCGGGCGCACTTCGTTCCCAGCCAGCAATCGCCGCACCGTCCGCTCGGCCTCGTCCCCGGCGACAATGGCCAAGCGCATCTCATTCTCGGCGGGATAAACACCCAGCCGGCGCAAAGCGTCTAGATGCATTTCGACGATATGCCGGGTATTGGCGGGAGGCAAGCCATGACGATGGCTGAAGGTTTTCCGGAAGAAACGGCCGCTTCCCGGCATGTCCGGCACCACCGACCAGCGCGGCTTGAGCAGCCGGACCAGCGCAGTCGTCCGATTGCTGGAGTTCAACACCACGACCAGCTGGTATCCGCGCGCCTTCAGGCTGGAATACAGCGCCAACTCATGGCGCAGCCGCTGCCAGGCGCCCAGCTTCTTCCAATTGCGGTCGATGGTGAAAACATGGGAGACGGCCGGGTGCAAGGTCAGCATTTCCCGGGTTTCATGGTAGACCAGCGCATCAATCTCGATATGCGGCGCATGGCTCTTCAGTACGGTAAACACCGGAGAGGTCAGCAACACGTCGCCGTGATGCATCAACCGTATCACCAGCGCCCGCCTGACCTGGGATAGATCGATCGCGTCGTTTAGCATAAATAAAAACCGGGCCTAGTCGCCCGGCTCTGCATTCAGCAGTTGCAGTAAATCGGCTATTTTATCAGGGTCTTCCGATCTAAGCATGCGCGTCGTGATCGAGGCGATCTCGTCCAGGTGGGTGGTCAGCACCTGCTGCTTCACCGACAGCAGATTGGCGGGGTGCATCGAGAACTTGCGCAGCCCCATACCCAGAAGCAGGCGGGTGAGCTTGGCATCGCCCGCCATCTCGCCGCACACCGACACCGGCACATTGGCCTTGATGCCGCACTTGATGGTATGCAGGATCAGCTTCAGCACCGCCGGGTGGACGGGATCGTACAAGTGGCTGACGGTATCGTCGTTGCGGTCTATCGCCAGCGTGTACTGGATCAGATCGTTGGTGCCCACCGACAGGAAATCGACATGCTTGGCAAAGCTGCCCGCCACCAGCGCCGCCGACGGGATTTCTATCATCGCGCCCACTTCGATGTCGTCGGCGTAGCCTATCCCCTCGTCGCGCAGCTCTTCCTTGGCGTATTCGAACTGCGCCAGCGCCTGCTTGAGCTCCGGCAGTGAATTGAGCATCGGGAACAGCACGCGGATGCGGCCGTGCACCGAGGCGCGCAGCAAGGCGCGCAGCTGGGCGCGGAACATCAGCGGCTCTGCCAGGCACAGGCGGATGCCGGTCAGGCCCAGCGCCGGATTGTCGGCCTGGTCGTGACCCAGCCATTTCGGGCTCTTGTCGGCGCCCAGGTCCATGGTGCGGATGGTCACCGGCATGCCCTTGAGCGCCATCGCCACATGGCGGTAGGCCTCGAACTGCTCGTCCTCGGTGGGCAGAGTGTCGCGGCCCAGGAACAGGAACTCGCTGCGGAACAGCCCCACCCCCACCGCGCCGGACTCGCGCACGTCCTCGACGTCCTGCGGCCGCTCGATATTGGCCAAGAGCTCGATCACCGAGCCGTCGCGGGTGACGGCGTTGGACTTGCGGATGGACGACAGCTTACGCCGCGCGCCGCGCCAGGCGCGCAGCCGGCGCCGGTATTCGGCCAGCACCAGCACGTCCGGATTGATGATCACCACGCCCTGCAGGCCGTCGACGATGATCATCTCGTCCTCGCGGATCAGCTCGCGGCCGTGATGCAGCGCGATCACCGACGGCAAGTCCAGGCTGCGCCCCAAGATGGCGGTATGCGAAGTGGCGCCGCCGACGTCGGTGATGAAGGCGGCGAAATTGGAATCCTTGAAGTACACCATGTCGGCCGGCGACAGGTCGTGCGCCACCAGGATGTGGTCTTCCACCAGGTCTTCGGGCGCCGGCAGCTGCGGCGCATCGCCATCCAGGTTCTTGAAGATGCGCTCCACCACCTGCAGCACGTCGTTCTTGCGCTCGCGCAGGTAGTCCTCTTCGATGGCGTCGAACTGTTCGATCAGATGGTCGCACTGCAGCTTGAGCGCCCATTCGGCGTTGCAATGCTGCTTTTCTATGATCTCGCGCGGCTCGCGCGAGATGGTGACGTCGCCCAGCAGCATGATGTGCAGCGACAAAAAGGCGCCCAGCTCGGCCGGTGCGTTCTCCGGGATGCTGCCCCACAGCATCTCCAGCTCCTTGCGGGTGGAGCGCACTGCTTCGTCAAAACGTGCCTTTTCCGCCGGAATCTCGCCCTCTTCCAGCAGATAGTGCGCAACATCGTCCATGCTGCGCGAAATCAGATGGGCCCGACCGATGGCGATGCCGCCGCCGATGGCCACCCCGTGCAGGATGATGCTCATTGCCCCCTCCCCTGGCAGGCCGTGTTATTTTCGCTGTGCCTGCCTCTATCCCTGCCGCCGCTGGCGGCAGACTCCCTGAACGGCCGGGGAAAGCCGGCCACCCACTCAGCGCCGCATCACTCCGCCTCGTCGAAACGGTTGTTGATCAGCGCGATCAGCGCTTCCAGCGCCTGCTGTTCGTCCTCGCCGCTGATCTCCAGCTCCACCTTGGCGCCCTTGGCCGCGGCCAGCATCATCACTCCCATGATGCTCTTGCCGTTGACGCGGCGGTTGTTGCGGGCAATGAAGATATCGCTCTTGTAGCGGCTGGCCAGTTGGGTGAACTTGCTGGACGCACGCGCGTGCAGGCCCAGCTTGTTGATGATTTCGACTTCAGATCGCAACATTTCCTTCCCCCGGAATAATGTAAAGCACGCCCTCCAAGCCGCCGGTGATCGCCTTGCTGACGACGATCTCCAGCGGCTGGCTGCTGTAGCACAGCGCGCGCACCAGCATCGGCAAGCTGGCGCCGGCCACCGCCTCGACTCGGCCAGGCCGGATCAGCCGGCTGGCGATATTGGATGGCGTGCCGCCGTACATGTCGGTCAGCACCATCACGCCGTCGCCCTGGTCCAGGCCATCCACCAGGCTTTGCGCTTCTGCCAGCTTGCGTTCCGGGTCTTCGGTCTTGTCCACCACCATCACCGCCAGATTTTCCGGTTCTCGGCCCAAGATGTGCTTGGCGCAATCCGCCAGGCTACGCCCCAGGTCTCCATGTGCAATTATCAGAACACCTACCATGCCTGAGTCTTCGAATTGGTGCGGCCAAGCGCCTGCCGGCCACGTTATTTGAGCAAAGCTCGAACCGCGCGGGCCATGTTCCGCCCACGCATCCGCAGATCAATCTTCCTGAATTGTAACAGCTGAATTCTCACTGCGGCGGTACCAGGACAGCTTGTCCGCCAATTGCACCACTTCGCCGACGATGATCAACGCCGGCGAAGCGATGCTGTGCGAAGCCATCAGACCGGGCAAGGTGGATAAAGTGCCGCACACCGTGCGCTGGCGCTCGGTGGTGGCCCACTCAACCGCGGCGGCAGGCGTCGCCGCCCCTCGGCCGTTGTCGACAAAAGCCTGGCACAGCTCGGCGGCGCTGGACACGCCCATGTACACCACCACCGTCTGCTGCGGCCGGGTCAGCGCCGGCCAGTCAAGCGCGATGCTGCCATCTTGCTTATGGCCTGTGACAAACGTCACCGACTGCGCGTAGTCGCGATGGGTCAACGGAATGCCGGCATAGGCCGCCGCGCCGCTGGCCGAGGTGATGCCGGGCACCACTTCGAAGGCCACGCCATGCTCGGCCAAGGTGGCGATCTCCTCGCCGCCGCGGCCGAAGGTGAAGGGATCGCCGCCTTTGAGCCGCAACACCCGCTTGCCCTGCTTGGCCAGCGTCACCATCAATTGATTGATGTCGTCCTGCGGCAGCGCGTGGTTGGCGCGCGCCTTGCCCACATAAACGCGCTCGGCGTCGCGCCGCACCAGCTGCAACAGCTCCGGCGCCACCAGCTTGTCGTACAGCACCACGTCGGCCTGCTGCATCAGCCTGAGCGCGCGAAAGGTCAGCAGGTCGGGATTGCCCGGCCCGGCGCCCACCAGATAGACCGCGCCGGCGGCGTCCGGCCCCGCGCCGGCCAGCTGCCGCTCCATTTCCGCCGCGGCCTGCTCGTCATGCCCGTTCAGCACCGCGTCGGCCAGCGGCCCCTCCAGCACGCCCTCCCAGAAGCGGCGGCGCTGGTCCACGTCCGGGAAACGGGCCTTGCTGCGCTCGCGGAACTGCGCAGCGAAGCGCGCCAGCCGGCCGTAGGCCGCGGGAATCATGCTCTCCAGCCGCGCGCGCGCCATCCGCACCAGCACCGGCACGCTGCCGCCGCTGGCGATGGCGATCATCAACGGCGAGCGATCGATGATGGCCGGCGTGATGTAGCGCGATGCCTCGGCGTCGTCCACCACATTCACCAGCACCCCCAAGACCTCGGCATCGGCAGCCACCCGGCGATTCAAATCCGCGTCGCCGCTGGCGGCCACCACCAACCGCTGCCCCTGCAATTGCTCCGCCGCGTATGCCGCGGCCAGGTGGATCAGCTCGCCGCGCGCGGCCATCTCCGCCAGTTCCGGCGCCAATTCCGGTGCCGCCACCTGCAGGCGGGCGCCCGCCGCCGCCAGCAGCCGCGCCTTGCGCAAGGCGGCCTCGCCGCCGCCCACCACCAGACAGGGCTGCTGTTGCAGCTTGAGAAAAATCGGAAAGAAATCCATTCAGCACTCCACGCCGCGCAGCTTTCGCCGCCCCGCCAGCCATTTCGCTTGCCCACGCGGAATAATCCGCCTTTTCGTCATCAAGGATACTGTATTTGTTGCATAAATACGACGCTTGGCTGGCAGCGCGACGACGACTCCGCGGAAGACCCCGCCGCTGATGTCAAAATTCCCGTTTTGGCCTGCCGCCATTCATGTGGAGCGCTGTTTGACTCACCGATTCTCCCTGCGCCTGCCGGCGCCGGCCATCCTGCCCTGCCTCGCCCTCGCCAGTCCGCAACTGGCCTGGGCGGCCGGCAACCATGGCGCGTCGATGAGCCAGGCGGGCTGGCTGCTGGCCATGCTGGTCACCGCGCTCTGGCTGCAGAGCCGCCAGCGGCAGCGCAAGGCCCGCGCCACCCTGCAGGACGCCTGCCTGGGCCTCTTGGAGTTCAACCTGCCGCGCCAATACGTGCACGGCAGCGTCCACACCCTGCAACGCCTGCTGGGCCTGCCGGCGCACACCCGCGGCATGGACTGCGTGCGCTGGCTGACCCTGCTTCACCCGGAAGACCGGTCGGGCTTCAGCCAACTGCTGCAACAACCGCCGCAGATGCCGGAAGCTGGCTACGAATTGCGCATCCGCCACCACAGCGGCCACTGGGAATGGCTGGAAATGAGCCTGCAGCCCGCCTGGCGCGCCGGCAAGGTGCACCGCTTGACGGCGATCTGCCGCGTCGTCACCGCGCGCAAGCACAGCGAGGCGGCGATGATGCGGCGCGAGCAGCAGTTCCGCACACTGGTGGAAAACTCCGAAGACATCATCGCCCGCTACGATCTGGAGCTGCACTGCCTGTTCATCAACCGCAGCGTGGTGCGCTTCTCCGACCTGCCGCTGGAAGAGCACCTGGGAAAGACCCCGCGCGAAAAAGGCTGGACCGATGAGGCCAGCACCCGCTTCGAAATGGAATGCCGCCAGCTGATCAACAACTGGGAGGCGCGCAGCTTCGAGCTGGAGCTGTACAAGAACCAGCAGCGCCATATCTTCGAGATCCGGCTGTTCCCGGAATTCGACAGCGCCGGCATGCTGAAGACCATCCTGTCGGTGGACCGCGAAGTCACCGCCAGCCGCCAGGGCGAGCGCCTGCTGGCGGAGGAGAACGCGGTGCTGGAGATGATAGCCGGCAACCATCCGCTGCCGCAGACGCTGAACCAGATCTGCCAGATGATGGAATCGCAGCAGCCGCGCGGCATGTGCAGCATCATGCTGCTGGAAGAAGACGGCGCGTCGCTGCGCTTCGCCGCCGGCCTGAGCCTGCCGCCGGCCTACCGCAAGGAAGTGGAGCGGGTAGCGGTCGGCCCCAGCGCCGGTTCCTGCGGCACCTCGGCGCACTGGAAACGCACCATCGTGGTGGACGACATCCAGCAAAGCCCGCTATGGACGCACGCGCTGCACAAGGCGCAGCCCTTCGGCCTGCGCGCCTGCTGGTCGACGCCTATCTTCTCCAGCGACCGCCGCCTGCTGGGCACTTTCGCCACCTATTACCGCGAACCGCGCAGCCCGACGCCGGAAGACCTGGCGCTAGCCCACCGCAGCACCCACATCATCGCCATCGCGCTGCAGCGCCACGGCCACGAGAAGCAGCTGTTCCGCCTGGCGACCCAGGACGGCCTGACCGAGCTGAACAACCGCCGCCAGTTCATCGAGCTGGCCGACCGCGAAATCGAGCGCAGCCGCCGCAACGACGGCCCGCTGACGGTGCTGATGATGGACCTGGACCATTTCAAGGACATCAACGACCTACACGGCCACGCGCAAGGCGACGACGTGATCCGCCACTTCGCCCAACTGTGCCGCGAGGTGCTGCGCGCCAGCGATCTGTGCGGCCGCCTGGGCGGCGAGGAATTCGCCGCGGTGCTGCCCGACACCCGGCTGGAAGACGCGCTGCTGGTGGCGGAACGGCTGCGCGCAGCGGTCGCCGCCACCCGGCTGCCGGGCGGCAACGGCGAACTGGGCTACACCGTCAGCATCGGCGCGGCGATGCGGCAGCCGGCCGAGTCGGACATAGACGAAGTGCTCGGCCGCGCCGACAAGCTGCTGTACCAGGCCAAGCGCACCGGGCGCAACCGCATCTGCAGCGATCTGGACATCCTGCCGGCTGACCTGCCGGTTTCCGGCTAGAATGGCGCCTTTTCTCGACGCCCTCTCCGCCGTGAACGCCTGGCACACCGATTACCTAGCCCACCCGCTGTACCAACCGCTGCGCCCGGTTCTGGCCGGCATTGAGCCGAGCAGCTGGCCGCAACAGCGCGATTACGACCACCTGCTGGCCGCCGCCCGCGCCATGGGCCAGCCGCTGCCGGCGAACCTTCGCTTCGTCTGCGGCCTGGAGCCGGACGACTATTACGAAAGCCACATCGCCGACACCGGCCAGGTGCCCACCCGGCTGCAAAACTGGCACGACTGGTTCAACGCGCTGGCCTGGCTGGCCTGGCCGCGCGCCAAACAGGCGCTCAACCGACGCCATGTCCGCGCGATCCGGCGTGGCGAAGCGCGGCGCGGGCCGCTGCGCGACGCCGCCACCTTGCTGGACGAATGCGGGGTGATCGTGGCGACATCCGATCCCGCGCTGGGCCGCGCGCTGGACGACATGCAATGGAAGCTGCTGTTCATGGCGCGCCGCGCCGACTGGGGCCTGAACATGGAAGCGCGCACGCTGGGCCACGCGGTGATGGAAATGGGACTGACGCCGCACATAGGGTGGTGCGGCAAGGCGCTGATTCTGGATGTGGAGCCGGAGTTCTTCGCGCTCAAGGCGGAACAGCGGCAACAGCGGCTGGACCAAAGACTGGCCGCGCTGCTGGACGACGACAGACAAATAGCCAGCCCGCGCGCGATGTGCCCGCTGCCGCTGCTGGGCATACCGGGCTGGTGGCCGGACAACGAAGATCCGGCCTTCTACGACAATACCGCCTATTTCTGCCCGACGCGGCGGGCGAAATCCTCCACGGTTTCCGCCTGAAGCCCATCGGTCAGCGGAGCAAGCAACTGCGTCAAAGCCTCGCCCAGCAGGTCGCCGCGCTCGTTCTCCCGACGATAGACAAACAACTCGAACAACTCGGACAGACGGATCGCCGCCGCGCGCTTCATCAGCACCCAGGCATCGCCATGGCCTTTCTGCACGTAGCCCAGCTGCGCCAGCTTGTCCAATACCAGGCCCAGCTCGTCGTAGCCCACCTTCACCGCCTCCCGCAGCTGCGGCGGCGTCAGCGCCTCGCCGCGCTCATGGGCGGCGTCCAGCAGCAGCAGCACTTCCAGCGCATCCAAAAAGCGACGCTGCGGCTGGTTGCGGCGGCGCCAGGCGTCACCCTCCCAATAGGACAAGGCCGAAGTGAACACCGCGCCGGCCAATACCACCAGCCACAGGCAATACACCCACAACAGAAAGATCGGAATGCTGGCGAAAGCGCCGTACACCAGCTGGTAGCTGGCGATCTGGCCGATATAGAAACCGAAGCCGGCCTTGGTGGCCTCCAACAGCACCGCCGTCGCCAGCGCGCCCCAAATCGCGTGCTTGATCGGCACGAAGCGGTTGGGCACGATGCGGTACAGCAGCGACAGCACCAGCGCGGTCAGCACGATGGTGCCGCCGGCCTCCACCAGGCTGGCCAGAAAAGGCAGGTTCTTCTCGAAACGCGTCACCCGGAACAGCCAGCGCCAGGACAGCAGGCTGCCGCCCAGCACCAGCGGCCCCAGCGTCAGCACCGTCCAGTACACCATGCCCTGCTGCAGCCAGGGCCGGCCGCGGCGCACGCCCCAGATGGCGTTGAAGGTGCGCTCTATGGTGGACATCAGCATCAGCGCGGTGACGCCCAGCATCACGATGCCGGCGGCGGTGAGCTTTTCCGCGTTGTCGGCGAACTGGCGCATGTAGACGGTGATCACCTTGCCGGCGAACTCCGGCACCAGTGTCGACAGCAGCATGATCTTGAAGCGGGTGCTGTAGTCGGAAAACACCGGAAACGCCGAAATCACCGTCAGCGCGATGGTGAACAACGGCACCAGCGCCAACAGCGTGGTGAAGGTCAGGCTGCCCGACACCTGCAGCACGCGCAGGCCGCCCATGCGCCGCGCCAGGAAGCGGGCAAAACCGAAATAGGGTTCTAATCGTTGAACTTGCATGGGCGCAAAGGTAATGGCAAAGCGGCGATGAGGCAAGACAAGCCGCTTTGCCCTATCATGCGGCGGTTATCCGTGATTGCGAGGTTTTCATGCTAGACATCCTAGTGCTGTATTACAGCCAGCACGGCTCCACCCGCGAACTGGCGCGGCTGATCGCGCGCGGCGTCGACAGCGTGCCTGGCTGCCAGGCGCGGCTGCGCACCGTGCCCAAGGTTTCCACCGTATGCGAGGCCAGCGAGCCGGCCATTCCAGAAAGCGGCGCGCCCTATGTGGAAAGACAGGATCTGGCCGACTGCGCCGGCCTGGCGCTGGGCAGCCCCACCCGCTTCGGCAATATGGCGGCGGCGATGAAATACTTTCTGGACGGCACCAGCGGCGAATGGATGCAGGGCGCGCTGTCCGGTAAACCCGCCTGCGTGTTCACTAGTTCGGCGTCGATGCACGGCGGCCAGGAGTCGACGCTATTGACCATGATGATCCCGCTGTTGCACCACGGCATGGTGATCGCCGGCCTGCCCTATTCGGAAGCCGCGCTCGCCGCCACCCAGAGCGGCGGCACACCGTATGGGGTGAGTCATGTGTCGGGGATAGATAATCGGCAGCCGATTAGTGAGCATGAGAAGGCGCTGGCGCTGGCTCAGGGGAAGCGGTTGGCGGAGTTGGCGGGGAAACTGGCAGTGAGATGAGACTGACGTCTGCTTGGACGCATAGGCAAAGCCCCTGGTTCAGCCCCCGTCAGGAGAGATTGCCACCAATTCGGAATTGATCCCGTCCTGCCATTTTGAAAACGATTAGAGCTATCCAGCGAATACAAGCGCTGTCATTAATGTGAATATTATTCCAGAGCTTTTCCCCACCGAAACAATCTCAGGAGAGTACACACATGGCAGCCGAAATCGCCACAGCACTCATCGCATCCTCAGGGGCATTTGCGCTTGCCGGAGCCACGTACTGGTTTACAAAAAAACGTGAACGAGAAGCAGAGCTTCGGAAAGAGAAACTCGAACACTATAAAGAATTCGTTGCAAGTCTGAGCGGCATCGTCATCGGTGAAGAAAGTCCTGAAGGTCAACGTGAGTTCGCGCGTACCTGCAATAAGCTCAATTTGGTTGCCCCTCAAGCTATCGTGAAAGCAATGCAGGACTTTCAGCAGGAGATCAAGGTCAGCAATAGTCAAAAAACTCAAGAGAATCACGATCGACTCATGTCGAGATTGTTCTTTGAGATACGAAAAGACCTCCAGATAACTCCAAAAGACGAAGACTCGTCATTTACTTTTGGCCTTTGGTCATCTGGCGCTCCACCAATCAATAGACCTTAGCCAGGCAGGGCGGGCAGACCATCAGGTCTTGCCCGCCCTGCGCACTCAACCAGACTCTCCTTCTTAACAATTTGATGAGACCGCTTCGCGGACGATGCTTGAGGGCCGATTCCGCCCGGCGAACGGGAAAGGGGGCTGCGCGGCCAGCCCCCTTTCATCCCCAAGCCGCCCCTTCAGCCCGCGAAACCCCGACAAAAAGACGCTGGGCAAGGAGCCGCCGAAACTTGCCGCGCGCTACCGTCGCGCGGCTTCGAACAAATCGGCGGCTTAAAACCTTGCCCATCGCCTTTTTGCCGGCGCGCGCTGAAAGGGGAAGAGGCGCGTCGCTTCCGTTCTACATCTTGTAGGACAGAAGCCCGACCTTCTTGGCGTTCCGTCATCCCCCCGCCTGAATCTAGCAGCACTGTCTGAATCTGCCTTCAGTCCCATGTGGCTTGCCCGCTTCCAATAACCTGAAACCGAACCGACGCGCCCCTCCCCCATCAGCGCAAGCCGTCTCCAAAGCCATTCCCAAGGTTTTAAGACGCCCTTTGTTTGAGCGGGGCGACGTTAGCGCCCCGCGAGTTGGGCGGCGCCTTGGGAATGGCTTTGGAGACGGGGTTTCGCCGCGCGGTTGGGTCGCCTTTTCTTTCGTCCATTTCTTTTGGCGACGCAAAAGAAATGGACCCGTCCGCCGTGCGGAACCGGCCCCAAGCATCGTCCGCGAAGCGGACTCCTATGAATCGCGAGGGTCGGCATAGATACGAGCGCGGGCAAGACCTACTGTCACATAACCATTGCACAATGGCGGAACACCCGGCCTTGCCGGGCTTCCGCCCTACGATGAGGAAAAGAAACTGCTCGGCGGCACGCCCAGCTCGCGCTTGAACATGGTGGCGAAGGCGCTAGGGCTGGCATAGCCAAGGTCCAGCGCCACTTTCAGCACGCTCTCGCCGCAAGCCAATCGCTCCATCGCCCGCATCAGCCGCGCTTGGCGCCGCCACTGGCCGAAACTGAGGCCGGTCTCGCGGCGGAAGCGGCGCTGCAGCGTGCGCGGATCCAGCGCCAGCTCGCGCGCCCACTCGGCCACCCCGCGCTCGTCGTCCGGTTTTTGCAGCCAGGCATCGCACAATTGCTGCAAGGCGCTGCTGTGTGGACGCGGCAAGGACAATGCCAGCACCGGGGCACGGCGCAATTCGTCGAGCAGCAGCCGCATCACCCTGCCGTCGCGCGCGTCCTCCGGATACGGAATGTCGATGGCGCAGGCGGTCTGGATCAGCTCGCGCAGCAAGGCGGAAATCTCCAGCACGCAACAGTCGGTCGGCAGTCCGGCTAATACATCCTGCCGCACATACAGATTGCGCATCTTCACCTTGCTGACCATGCGTACCTCGTGCCAGGTCCCCGCCGGCAGCCAAATGCCACGCGAGGGCGGCACGATCCACTGGCCGCGCCCGGTGCTCACCATGAACAAGCCCTCCACCGCGTACAGCAGCTGCGCGGTGGAGTGCAGATGGCGCGGAGTCTGCTTGCCGGCCGGGTAGTCGCGCCATTTGCCCACCACCGGCGCAAGGCCATGATCATACTGGTGCAAATGATCGAACTCTCCCATAACGCCTCTTTCGAAAAGATGTTTGCCCTATTTTCGCAGGACTGTCGCGATCGCGCTTGTTAGCATGAGTTCATCCACCCGTATCGAGTATCCACTTCATGTCCGCAAGCATCCAGACCGCCGCCCCGGCACAGGACACACGTTTCCGCGTGCTGGGCGCCATCAGCTTTTCCCACTTTCTCAACGACATGCTGCAGTCGCTGCTGCTGGCGCTCTATCCGCTGCTCAAGGGCAATTACCACCTAAGCTTCGCCGAAATCGGCCTGCTGACCTTCACCTACCAGTGCACCGCCTCGCTGCTGCAGCCGCTGGTGGGCATCTATACCGACAAGAAGCCGCAGCCGTTTTCGCTGGTGTTCGGCATGGGCTCGACGCTGTGCGGCCTGCTGCTGCTGTCCAGCGCCGCCAGCTTCCCGCTGTTGCTGCTTGCCGCGGCGCTGATCGGCACCGGCTCGTCCATCTTCCACCCCGAATCGTCGCGAGTGGCCCGGATGGCTTCCGGTGGCCGCCCCGGCCTCGCCCAGTCCATCTTCCAGGTGGGCGGCAACGCCGGCAGCGCCACCGGCCCGCTGCTGGCTGCGCTGATCGTGATTCCGCTGGGCCAGCACAGCGTCGCCTGGTTCGGCCTGGCCGCGCTCTTGGCGATGTACGTGCTGTTCCGCGTCGGCCAGTGGTATGCCCATCAGCACCGCCAGGCCAGGAAAACGTCCGCGGTCCGCGCGCCGGCGCTGTCCTCCGGCCGCGTCAAGTTGACGCTGTTGCTGCTATTGCTGCTGGTGTTTTCCAAACACTTTTACCTGGCCAGCATCACCAGCTACTACACCTTCTACCTGATCCACCATTTCAATATCGGCATCCAGTCGGCGCAGCTGCATCTGTTCATGTTCCTGTTCGCCGTCGCGGCCGGCACCGTGCTGGGCGGCCCCATCGGCGACGCCATCGGCCGCAAGCGAGTGATCTGGTTCTCTATCCTGGGGGTGGCGCCGCTGACCTTGCTGCTGCCGCACGCCAACCTGTTCTGGACCAGCCTGCTGTCGCTGCCAATCGGCTTCATCTTGGCCTCGGCCTTTCCGGCCATCCTGATCTACGCGCAGGAACTGCTGCCGGGCAAGGTGGGGATGGTGTCCGGCATGTTCTTCGGCTTCGCCTTCGGCATCGGCGGCATCGGCGCGGCGGTGCTGGGCCAATTGGCCGACAGCCATGGCATCGAGTTCGTCTACCTGCTGTGCTCCTTCCTGCCGCTGCTGGGCGTGGTAGCGATGGCGCTGCCCGACCTGCATCGCAACGCCGGCAACTAAATTCTTCCAATAGGCGAAAACGCGCGTTTCTCGTGCGCGTTTTCGCCTATCCCGCACGCTTTGTCCCTCAGTCGGCGCGGCGGTGCTGGGCCAATTGGCCGACAGCCATGGCATCGAGTTCGTCTACCTGCTGTGCTCCTTCCTGCCGCTGCTGGGCGTGGTAGCGATGGCGCTGCCCGACCTGCATCGCAACGCCGGCAACTAAATTCTTCCAATAGGCGAAAACGCGCGTTTCTCGTGCGCGTTTTCGCCTATTCCGCACGCTTTGTCCCTCAGGCAGCTTATTTCCCACATGATAAAAATGGTTTTAATTTACGCCCATATCGCCGGCTCGATCGCAACTTAGCCGCGCAAAATTGACATTATCATCAAAGTTCAGCCAAGTTCGGCCAATATCATTCGATTGGAAGTTTGCAAACGATAATTACTAGCATTATCATGGCTTTCTGCGCCTGTCAGTCAGGCCAACTCGAATAAGGAAAACATAATGCGCCGCTTTGTCTGCCAGCTGGCCATCGCCAGCGTCGCCCTGTCCGCCTCCTTCTCCGCCATGGCCAAGGAATACCCGATCGGCAAACCCACGCTGAAGAACGGCATGGAGATCGGCGCCGTCTACCTGCAGCCAACCAAGATGGAGCCGGACGGCATGATGCTGAAGCCAGAGGCTTCCGACATCCATCTGGAAGCAGACATCCACGCCACCAAGAACAACCCCAACGGCTTCGAGGAAGGCGCGTGGATGCCTTACCTGGTGGTCAAGTACGAACTGGCCAAGGTCGGCGGCAAAACCCAGAAAGGCGAGCTGATGCCGATGGTGGCCAACGATGGCCCGCACTACGGCGACAACGTCAAGCTGCAAGGTCCCGGCAAGTACAAGCTGAAGTACACCGTGATGGCGCCGTCGGCCAACGAGCACGCCCACTTCGGCCGCCACGTCGACAAGGAAACCGGCGTGGGTCCGTGGTTCAAGCCGTTCGAGATCAACTACGAGTTCACCTTCGCCGGCATCGGCAAGAAGGGCGGCTACTAAGCCCGGGCGATGAGAATGCGCGCCGCCGCATTCTCGCGCGATGAAAACCACAACAGCGCACGCGCCTCTGCCTGCGCTGTTCCGCATTTGGAACACATCCCATGAAAGCTCTGCGCCCCCTGTTGGCCGCCCTATGCTTTAGCCTGCTGTCGCTGGCCGCCAGCGCCGAAGACATGCCGGTATTCAAGCTGGAAATCAAGGACGGCATCTTCAAGCCCGCCCGGCTGGTGGTGCCCGCCGGCAAGAAATTCAAGGTGGAAGTGATGAACACCGGCAAGACGCCGGCCGAGTTCGAAAGCACGCCGCTGCGCAAGGAGAAGGTGCTGGGCCCCGGAGCGGAATCCTTCTTGGTGTTCCAGCCGCTGTCGCCCGGCGAATACAAGTTCTTCGACGAATTCCACATGAAAACCGGCCAGGGCGTGATCGTCGCCAAATAAACCGCAGGAGCCAATATGGGACAGGTACTTTTCATCGTCTGGCGTGAAAGCGTCGAAGCCTTGCTGGTGGTCGGCATCCTCAATGCCTGGATGAACCAGAACGCGGCCGGCCGCGCCGGCAAGCCCTATCTGTGGGGGGGCGTGGCGCTGGGCCTGGCGCTGGCCGTCGCGCTGGCGGTGGCGCTGTTCGCCGCGGGGAGCCTGATGGCCGGCGCGCAAGACTACTTCCAGCTCGGCATGGTGTTCGTCGCCGCCGCGCTGATCGTGCAGATGGTGCTGTGGATGCGCGAGCATGGCCGCACGCTGAAGCAGGAGCTGGAAAGCGGGCTGTCGGAAAAGGCCCGCAGCGACAACTGGTGGGGGGTGACGGTATTGGCCGCCCTGGCCATCGCCCGCGAAGGCAGCGAGTGCGTGGTGTTCCTGTACGGCATGCTGGCGGAAGCCAATGGCGTGGAGCTGGCCAAGATGGCCGGGGCCGGCGCCGTCGGCCTGCTGCTGGCCTTTTTCACCTTCTATCTGCTGCAGCTGGGCGGCAAGGTGCTGTCGTGGCGACTGTTCTTCCGCGTCACCGAGATCATGCTGCTGCTGCTGGGCGCCTCGCTGTTTCTCAGCGGCGTGGAGAAACTGATCTCGCTGGACATTCTGCCGGCGCTGGTGGACCCGCTGTGGGACAGTTCGGCGCTGCTTGACGACATGAGCCCCTTCGGCGGCGTGGTCGCCTCGCTGACCGGCTACCGCTCGCACCCGGCGCTGACCAGCCTGATAGGCTACGCGCTGTTCTGGGCCGCCATCTGGGCGCTGTTCCAGTGGCGCAACCGCCGCCAGGCCATCTCCGCATGAAACCGGTCCGCCCGCAACGCGTGATTCCCATCGTCGCCGCCCCCCAGGGCGGCGGTTCCTGTAGCAACGGCCGGCAGCCAGGCGGCGTGCTGGCGGCCGTAGGCGGCTGGCTGCGCGACCGCGCCGGCCTGCTGCGCAAGCTGCAATGGGCGGTGGTGCTGGTCTACGCCTTCCTCTTGATCGTTCCCGCCTGTTTGGAGCTGCCGGAAGACAGCGCGCGGATGTGGAACAACCTCACCATCTTTGCCCAGTTCGTGTTCTGGGGCATCTGGTGGCCGTTCGTGCTGCTGTCTATGGTGCTGTTCGGCCGGCTGTGGTGCGGCGTGCTGTGCCCGGAAGGCGCGCTGTCGGAATGGGCGGCCCGCAAGGGCCTGGGCCGGCCGATACCGCGCTGGATGCGCTGGGGCGGCTGGCCTTTCGTCGCCTTCGTGCTGACCACCGTCTACGGCCAGTTGGTCAGCGTCTACCAATATCCCAAGGCCGCTCTCCTGGTGCTGGGCGGCTCCACCGTGGCCGCGGTGGCCGTCGGCTTCGTCTACACCCGCGGCAAGCGCGCCTGGTGCCGCCACCTGTGCCCGGTCAACGGCGTGTTCGGCCTGCTGTCCAAGCTGGCGCCTATGCATTACCGCGTCGACGAGGCAGCCTGGAAGCAATCGCAGCAGAAGCGGGAACGGGTGGCGGCGGTGGATTGCGCGCCGCTGCAGCCGCTCAGGCACATGCAGGGCGGCAGTGGCTGCCATATGTGCGGCCGCTGCAGCGACCACCGCGGCGCCATCGAGCTGAGCCTGCGCTCGCCCAGCGACGAAGTGGTGCGGGTGGCGGAGAGGGAGGCAGACGGCTGGCAGACCGCGCTGATCGTCTACGGCCTGCTGGGCGTAGCGATGGGCGCCTTCCACTGGACCATGAGCCCGTGGTTCGTATCGCTGAAGCAGACCGCGGCGGAATGGCTGGTGGACAAGGACATCATGTGGCCGCTGGATACCGGCGCACCGTGGTGGCTGCTCACCCACTACCCGCAGCACAACGACGTGTTCTCCTGGCTGGACGGGGCCGCGCTGATCACCTATGTCGCCACCACCGCGCTGGCGCTGGGCAGCGGCATTCTCGCCTGCCTCGCGCTGGCGGTATGCGCCGCCGGCCGCTGGCAGACCCGGCGCCTGCACCATCTGGCGCAGGCCTTGATCCCGCTGGCCGGCTGCGGCGTGTTTCTCGGCCTGTCGGCGCTGACCGTCACGCTGCTGAAGGCCGAGGGCGTGCCGATGCAATGGGCCAATCACGCCCGCCTGCTGCTGCTGGCCGGCGCCAATCTGTGGTCGCTGCATCTGGCGCGCGGCATCATGCGGCACTGGGGCGGATCGGCGGCGCGCTATCTGGCGCTGCTGCCCATGCTGGCGGCGCTGGCGCTGGTCGACTGCGCCTGGGGCTTCATGTTCTGGTGGTGGTAAGTCCTTGGTTGGAGGGGAGCACTGTGCGATAACACAATATCCCCTCCTCGCAAGGAAACACCATGTGGCGCCTGCTGTTCCCCGCGCTGGTTCTCTTGCTGTGCCGTTCCGCGGCCGCGTCCGATCCAGTGGTCGAGCTCGCCACCGGGGAATGGCCGCCATATGTCTCGCAAACCCTGCCCGGGCAAGGCGTCTTCACCGAAATCGTGCAGGAGGCCTTCCGCCGCGCCGGTTATCAGCCGCACCTCACCTTCCAGAGCTGGCCGCAGGCGGAATGGCTGACCAAGTCCGGCAAGGCCGCTGCCGCCTTTCCCTACCGCCCGACGCCGGAGCGGGGAGCGGATTTCGATTTCTCCGCTGCGCTGATGCGCTCCACCAGCTACCTGTTCTTCCACAAGCCGCACCTGCCGCATCCGCCGCAGCAGTTCAAATCGCTGGACGAGTTGCGCGGCTACCGCATCGCCACCCAGCTGGGCTATTGGTATATCCCGCTGTTCCAGCAGCACAAGCTGAACACGCTGCTGACCAGCGACGAACTGCACGCGCTGCGGCAGCTCTATCTAGGCCATCTGGATCTGGCGCCGATGACGCTGGAGCGCGGGCTGTTTCTGATCCACAGCAATCTGCCTGGGCATGAGAAGGAGTTTGGCTTCATCCCCACGCCGCTGGACAAGGAGACGCCGCTGGGGCTGATGTTTTCGCGCAGCTATCCGCAGGTGGCGCGCATCCGCGAAGACTTCGCCCGCGCGCTGGAGCAGATGCAGAATGACGGCAGCCTGAAGGCGATCTATCAGCGCAACTTCCCGGAAGCTACGCCGCAGCGTTGACCAGCGTGGGCCGCAACACGCGCATCACTTCCCGCGGACTGACGCCGATCAGGAAACCGCGTTTGCCGCCGTTGATGTAGATGGTGTCCAGTTCCGCGATGCTGGCCTCCATATACACCGGCATCTGGTGCCGGGTACCGAAGGGACTGGTGCCTCCCACCTGGTAGCCGCTGTGCCTGTCGGCGGTTTTCGGGTCGCAGGGATGCACCTTCTTCGCGCCGATCTGCTTGGCCAGCATGCCTGTGCCGACTTCGCGATCGCCGTGCATCAGCACGATCAAGGGCCGCTTGTTCTCGTCTTCCATGATCAGCGTCTTCACCACCGCGTGCTCGGCCACGCCCAGCTCGCGCGCCGACACCGTGGTGCCGCCCTTTTCCTCGTATTTGTACAGATGCTCGCTGTAGCTGACCTGCTGCTCGCGCAGCACGCGGATGGCCTGGGTGACCGGGGCTTTTTCCTTGGACATGGTGTGTAATCGGATTACTGAAAACCCCGACTTTAAAACCGGCACGGCCGGCTGCCAAGCCCGCGGGTCAAGGCGACGGCCTTCTCCACTTCCACCACAACCGCAGGCCCAGCAGCAACGCCAGCACCCCGGCATAGATCAGGGGCTGGGTGATGTCCTTCTTCACCAGCCACCAATAGTGGGTCACCGCCAGAATGGCCACCGGATACACCAGCCGGTGCAGCTTGCCCCAGTTGCGCTTCAGCCGCCGCATCCAGCCCTGGGTCGAAGTGAGGGCCAGCGGACTCATCAGCAGCAGCGCGGCGAAGCCGACGGTGATGAACGGCCGCTTGGCGATGTCCTTCAGAATGTGATGCCAGTCGAAAAACTGGTCTAGCCAGAGATAGGTGGTGAAGTGCAGGCTGGCGTAGAAAAAGGCGAATAGGCCCAGCATGCGCCGGCATTTGAGCGGCCAGGCCTGGCCGCTCAAACGGCGCAGCGGCGTCATCGACAGCGTCGCCAGCAGCCATACCAGCGTCCAGGTGCCGGTGGAGCGGGTGATGAATTCGATAGGATTCACCGCCGCGCCGGACAGCACGATCCAGGCGGTGCGCGAGAGCGGCAGCAGGCAGGCGATGAACAACAGCGCTTTGCCGATGGCCAGTCTGCGGTCGGCGGCGGATGCCGGCTTGGCGGGCTTCATACTCAAGGTCGTCATCAATAGTTCTTTCTAAGGTCCATGCCGCGGTACAGGCCGGCCACCTGGTCGCCGTAGCCGTTGAACATTAGTGTCTTGCGCTTGAAGAATTCGCCGATGCGACGCTCGCTGCCCTGGCTCCAGCGCGGGTGGTCCACCTCCGGATTCACATTGGAATAGAAGCCGTATTCATGCGCGTTGGCCAGGTTCCAGCTGGTGGCCGGCAGGGTTTCCTGCAGACGGATGCGGACGATGGACTTGATGCTCTTGAAGCCGTACTTCCACGGCACCACCAGGCGGATCGGCGCGCCGCTCTGGTTCGGCAGCGCATTGCCGTACAGGCCTACCGCCAGGATGGAGAGCGGATGCATCGCCTCGTCGATGCGCAAGCCCTCGCGGTACGGCCAATCCAACACCGCGTCCCGCTGGCCGGGCATTTCGCTTGGGCGCTGCAGCGTCTCAAACGCCACGTATTTGGCGCGCGAGGTCGGGTTCATCTGCTTGAGCAGGCTGGCGAGCGGAAAGCCCACCCACGGAATCACCATGCTCCAGCCCTCCACGCAGCGCAGCCGGTAGACGCGCTCCTCCAGCGGAAACTTGAGCAGATCCTCGATGGCGATGCGGCGCGGCTTGGCCACCTCGCCGTCCACCAGCACGCTCCACGGCCGGGTATGCAGAGTGTGGGCGTTTTCCGCTGGATCGGCCTTGTCGGTGCCGAATTCGTAGAAGTTGTTGTAGCTGGTGATTTCCTTCAGGCTGTTGGGCTTGTCGTTGGCGGCAAGCGTCGACAGCGGGCTCTTCCTGGCGTTGAGTCCGGCCAAGGTCTCGGCGGACAGCATCAAGCCGGCGGCGCCCAGCATGAACTGGCGGCGGTTGAAATACACTTTTTCCGGCGTGATTTCCGACGGCAAGTGGTCGGCGGGTTTCCTGATCAGCATGAAGGCGCTCCTGTCGTTTCGACTTGGTCGGATCAACATGCCGATTCTGACACCGGTCGATGCAAACCGTTCAGCGCTAAAGTGTTAGCAAAGGCTATCCTTGCCAGATCGCTCAGCGCCGATGCCATCGTGATAAACTGGGTCGGCCATCGGCGACCGTCCGCCATGGCAATCCGTGCCGGTTTAGACCAACAACTACAATCAGACAATGTCATGAAGAAACTAATCGCCATTACCCTGACCCTGCTCAGCCTGCTGCTCTGCCAATCCGCCTTCGCCCGCAGCGATGCGCTGGCGCAACCCCAGCGCATCGCCCTCACCGCCCCCAATGGCGACATCGGCAAAACCAAGGCGGTCATCGTCCGCGCCGCGAGCGGTCTGCAATGGAACGTAGTGGCCGACCAGCCCGGCAAGCTCACCCTCAAGCACGTCAAAGGCGCTTACGCGCTGGTGCTGAACGTCGCCTACGATGCCGCCGGCTATCAGGTCAGCTACGCCTCCAGCGAAAACCTGAACTACCAGCAGACCGAATTCGGCGCCAACGTCCATCCCACCGTCAACCGCTGGATGGACAATCTGGTGCGGCATATCGGCGGCAATCGCACCGATGGCGACGACGATGGCAGCGACACGAAACCCGCCAGCGCCGCCGACTGATCATCCACTGCTCGCCGCCCGCCGGCCTTGCCGGCGCCGGGCGGTCTGGCCTGTCCGGCAGCCGCTATCCGGCGGAGCGCCGCCAAGCGTCAAATATTGTGCCAGCCCAGCCAGTACAGCACGCAGAACAGCCCGGCGCTGATCAGCAGCGCGATCGCCAGCGCGGAAAACAGCTCATGCAGCGTGCGGCGCTGGCTGGGCCGCAGCAGCCAGCGGGCCACCGCCCACAGCACCAGGCACAGCACGAAAAACTTGAACAAGCGTCCAAACATGATGGCAGTCAGGTAAAAGGTGCCGCGATTATCCCGGCGCGATCTCCCCCCGCGCAAGCCCGGCTTGCGGATATAATCGTCCAGTAGCCGCAGGAGACTTCGCCCAGCCGGCCCCGACAGAGGGTGGCGCGCGGAGATAATTAAAAGAGGCCACCACCACATATGACCGACACCAACTGTTCGGTAGGCATCGTCGCGGCCCAAGACGCCGTGTTCGACACGCCCTTGCCGCTGGCTAGCGGCGCCGTGCTGCCGGGGTACCAGCTGCGCTTCGAAACCTATGGCCGGCTCAACCGCGACGCCAGCAACGCCATCCTGATCTGCCATGCGCTGTCCGGCCACCACCATGTCGCCGGCCGCTACCACGCCGACGACAAAGCCGCCGGCTGGTGGGACACCATGATAGGCCCCGGCAAGCCGATAGACACCGACCGCTTCTTCGTGGTGGGCGTCAACAATCTGGGCGGCTGCCACGGCAGCAGCGGCCCCTCAAGCCTGAATCCCGCCAGCGGCCAGCCCTGGGGCTCGGCCTTCCCGGTGGTGACCGTGCCCGACTGGGTGACCGCGCAGGCGCGACTGGCCGACCGGCTGGGCATCGCCCGCTGGGCGGCGGTGATAGGCGGCTCGCTGGGCGGCATGCAAGCGCTGCACTGGAGCATCGCCTATCCGCAACGCATCGCCCACGCGCTGGTGATCGCCTCCGCGCCCAAACTGTCGGCGCAGAACATCGCCTTCAACGACGTGGCGCGCCAGGCCATCCTCACCGACCCCGAATTCCACGGCGGCGACTTCTACGCCCACGGCGTAGTGCCGCGGCGCGGCCTGCGGCTGGCGCGCATGCTGGGCCACATCACCTATCTGTCCGACGACGGCATGGGCGAGAAATTCGGCCGCATGCTGCGTTCCGGCGAATACCGCTTCGGCTACGACGTCGAGTTCGAGATCGAAAGCTATCTGCGCTACCAGGGCGACAAGTTTTCCGACTATTTCGACGCCAACACCTATCTGCTGATGACCAAGGCGCTGGACTACTTCGACCCGGCCAAGGACCACGGCGGCGACCTGGCCGCCGCGCTGAAGCAGGCGACAGCCAGCTTCCTGGTGGCCAGCTTCACCAGCGACTGGCGCTTCGCGCCCGAGCGCTCGCGCGAGACGGTGAAAGCGCTGATCGCCGCCGGCAAGCGCGTCAGCTACGCCGAGATCGAGTCCGCGCACGGCCATGACGCCTTCCTGATGACCGACCCGCCCTATGTCGACCTGATGCGCGCCTATCTCGACCGCGTGGCCAAGGAGGTAAACGCATGAGCCAGAACACTCTCCGTCCCGACCTGCAAATGATCTACGACTGGGTCTCTCCCAGCAGCCGGGTGCTGGACCTGGGTTGCGGCCAGGGCGAGCTGCTGGCGGCGCTGCAGGATGGCAAGCAGGTGCAGGGCTACGGCGTGGACCTGGACGTCGCCAACGTGGTGCGCTGCGTCGCCGCCGGCGTCAACGCCATCCAGGGCGACCTGGAGACCGGCCTGGCCGAATTCCAGGACCAGCGCTTCGACCACGTGGTGCTGTCGCAGACGATACAGGCGATGCGCCACACCGAGGCCATCCTCAACGAAATGCTGCGCGTCGGCCGCGAGGCCATCGTCAGCTTCCCCAATTTCGGCTACTGGCAGAACCGCTGGCAGATCCTGCAGGGGCACATGCCGGTGTCCGACACCATTCCCTACCAATGGTACGACACTCCCAACATCCACTGGTGCATGCTTGGCGACTTCGAGGCGCTGTGCGCCAAGAACCGCATCCGGATAGTCCAGAGGGTGGTCATGGACAAGGGCAAGCGGGTATCCTTGTGGCCCAACCTGCGCGGCAGCCTGGCTTTCTACCGGGTGGCCCGCGGCTGATACCGTCAAGCATTAAGGAGTGGAGCATGCGTCTGCTGTTGGCTATTTTCCTGCCGTGGCTGCAGTTTTTCACCATAGGCCGGCCATTCGCCGGATTATTCTGCCTGATCCTGCAACTGACCATAGTCGGCTGGATTCCGGCCGCCTTGTGGTCGGTGTACGCGCTCAGCCAGTACAAGACCGACCAGAAAATCGCCAAGGCGCTGCGGCGCTGACGCCGTTCGGACCGGCCCCAGCCGGGGTCGGCCGCGTCCCCCGCAACCCTACCGACAAGAACTCCATGACCCTGGCACCCATCAACTGGCGGCGCGACGTGTTCTCGCGCACCATGCTCGTCTGCCTGTTCACCGGCTTCGCCTCCGGCCTGCCGCTGTACACCCTGATCAACCTGCTGCCGGCCTGGCTGCGCAGCGAGGGCGTCGATCTGAAGTCCATCGGCCTGTTCGCGCTGATCGGCCTGCCCTACACCTGGAAATTCCTCTGGTCGCCGCTGATGGACCGCTACACGCTGCCCTGGCTGGGACGCCGCCGCGGCTGGATGCTGGCCAGCCAGCTGGCGCTGCTGGCTAGCCTCGCGCTGTTTGGCCTGTTCCAGCCGCGCGAGGACATCTGGAGCATTGCCGCGCTGGCGCTGGCGGTGGCCTTCTTCTCCGCCAGCCAGGACATCGTGCTGGATGCCTTCCGCCGCGAAATCCTCGGCGACGCCGAACTGGGCCTGGGCAACACCGTGCACATCAACGCCTACCGGCTGGCCGGCCTGGTGCCGGGCTCGCTGTCGCTGATCCTCGCCGACCACATCGCCTGGGGCAGCGTGTTCGTCATCACCGCGCTGTTCATGCTGCCCGGCGCCGCGATGACCCTGCTAGTGAAAGAACCCAGACTGGCCGCTCACAGCCCCAAGACGCTGCGCGAGGCGGTGGTGGAGCCGTTTCACGAATTCCTCACCCGCCAAGGCTGGCAAGGCGCGCTGTGGATACTGGGCTTCATCTTCCTGTACAAGCTCGGCGACAGCATGGCCACCTCGCTGGCCACGCCGTTCTACCTGGACATGGGCTACGCCAAATCGCAGATCGGCCTGGTCGCCAAGCATGCCGGGCTATGGCCGGCGGTGGCCGGCGGGCTATTGGGCGGCTTGTGGATGCTCCGGCTTGGCATCAACCGCGCGCTGTGGGCCTTCGGCGTGGTGCAGGTACTGTCGATACTGGGCTTCGCCTGGCTGTCCAGCTTCGGCCATTTCAGCCAGGTGGGCGCCGAGCAGCTCGGCATGCTGGCGGTGGTGATAGGCTTCGAAGCGCTGGGCGTGGGCCTGGGCACCGCCGCCTTCGTCGCCTTCATCGCCCGCAGCACCCACCCCGCCTACACCGCCACCCAGTTCGCGCTGTTCACCAGCCTGGCGGCGGTACCGCGCACGCTGGCCAACGCCGCCACCGGCTATATCGTCGACAGCGTGGGCTGGACCTCGTTCTTCTTCCTGTGCACCGCGCTGGCGATACCGGGCATGATGCTGCTGGTGAAAGTGGCGCCCTGGGGCGACGACCCGGCGCCGCAACAGGCCTGAAGCGTCACAACCGGCACTGCTCGCCGCCGTCCTCCTGCCGGCACTGGCGGATATTGCCGTCCTGGTCCAGCTTCAGCAGCCACTCTTCCAGGCCGGAGCCGGTCTTGGGCCGGGCCTCGATGATGAAGCTGGTCTGCTCGATATTTTCCGCCGACGGCACCGCGCTGTTGAAGCCGATGTCGAAGGCGGCGGTCTCGATCACCGGCAACTCCGGCCAGGCAAGCGGCCCCTCCTGATGGAACACGCCCCTTTCGTGATACCAGCGCTGCATGAAGTGGTTGTCCTCCAGCAGGGCCGCGCGCGCCTCCGCCAGCCTGGCGCGCTGCAGATAAGACTGATAGCCGGGCAGCGCCATCGCCAGCAGCAGCGCCGCGATGGCCAGGCAGCCCATCAACTCCGGCAGGCTGAAGCCTCCGCTTCCGGCCGTCTTCATTCCTTGCTCTCCCCCCAGTTCAGGCGCCGGCCTTCGGCCGAGCCCTCGCCGACTCGATACCAGCTTTGCAGGGTGACGGCGCTGTATGCATTGCGGCCCCAGGCCCGCACCGTGATCCGGTACAAGCGCCCCGGCGAACCATCCGGCGCGCGGAAGCCGGGATCGATCAGCTCCACCACGTAGCGCGGGTTGGCCCAGCTGAGCGCGCCGCTACGCACCTGCTGCGGGCACCAGGACTGCGCCGGCGCCGGCTCCAGCGCAAATTCGCGGCTGTTGCCGCATGGATGCAGCAAGGGCACTTCGCCGCTGCGGCGGCGCTCCGGCGGCTCTTGCGGTTCGCACAGCCCCTTGCCCTGCGGCCCGCGGCAACTCGGGGAGAACAGGCTGCCCTCGCCATACAGATCGGCCGGCTTGGCGGCGCGGCTGGCCATGTCGAGCCGGCGGTCCAGCCGCCACACCCACTCCTCTGCGCCCAGCAGAGCCTGCTGCGCCAGAATCCGCGCCCGCCGCCGGTCCTGCACATTGTCGACCAGCCGCTGCGCGCTGATGATCAACTGCGACGAGGACAGCACCAGCATGCTCAACGCCGCCAGCAGCGACATCACCAGCAACAGCGCTCCGCCCGCCTGCCGCCCTGCGCTCACAGCCCGGCCCCGCAGGGCTGGAGCGGTGTCAACGCCACATCGTGGTTCAGCTGGATCACCTTTCCCTCCTTGTCCGGATACCACTCCATCGCGACCCGCGCCGCCACCAGACGGTCCGCCTCGCCATCCGTCAGCGCATTGATGTCGCGCCATGCCCAACGCGCATCCTGGCCGCACGCCGTCTGCGCCAACACCTGCAGCGACAACGACCTCACCCCCTCCAGCAGCACCCGCTCGCCGCCCTCATCGATGCCGCCCAGCGCATCCCTCTGCAACAGCCGCCCATCCGCGCCCCGGCCCTGCAAGCGGTAATGGCGCTGCCGCGGCAGCCATAGCTGCAGCGATGGCAGATGCAGGCCATCGGCGCTCCAGGCCGGCAAAGCCGGCTCCAGATCCAGCGCCAAAGCCCCCGCGGCGTCGCTCCAATGCCCACCCGTACCCGCCAGACGATAAGACCGGCCGCAACTGACCAACCGGCTGTCGCGCCAATCCCGCCAGTTGCCGCCGTCCTGCGCCTCCAGCGGCAGGCGGCGCAGACTCCCCTCCTGATCCAGCTCCGGCGACCGATGCCGCAACAAGCGCCCTGGCAATGCCAGCGCCCATGCCTGCGGACTGAAATCATCGCGGCGCCAAGCCACTTGCAAACACCCCAGCCGGCCATGCAAAGACAGATCCTGCGCCAGCTGCCGCAAAACCCAACGCGCCTCTTCGCGGCGGCTCAAGCGCTGCTCGGCCAAGAGAGTGGTGCGCTGGACCATGCAGAACGACGCCATGGCCTGCGCCAAGACGAAAGACAACAACGCCAGGCCCAGCAACTGCCCCAGCAGCAGCGAGCCGCGCTGCCGCCTGCGCTCAGGGCTGCAACGGCCAGACACCGGCATGCTCCTGCCATTCCTTGCCGTTGCGGCTGCGCCAGGCCACCCGTATCGCCAGCTCGCCGCTCGCGCCGCAACCCGAACTGGCGGCGGAAGGCATCACGCGGCCATCCCCGCGGCAGACCACCGCCCTGACTTGCTCCATGCGGCTGCTGCCGGACCGCAGCGCCCGCTTGAAACGCCCCAGATCGGCCGCCGCCAGTTGCGCCGACGAGCACTGGCCGGCGCAATCGCCAGCCGTCAGATGATCGTCATAGCCGCTTTCCAGGTAGTGCAGCCAATGGCTCTCCGGCCGGGCCTGGATGGCGCTGGCCAGATCGCCGACCGCATCGTCGATGCGGCCGCGCAATTCGGCGTCGCGTGCATGCTGCAGCGAACGCGCCTGCATGCCGGCCAGCGCCAGTAGGGCCACCATCCAAATCACCAAGGCCACCATGGTTTCCAGCAGGCTGAAACCGGCCTGACGCGGACTAGCGGCAAGCATCGTCCATCGCTCCCAGGCTGGCGCGGCCATCCGCCGCCACCGTCAGGCTCAGGCAATGGCGGCCACTCAAACTGGCCAGGCGGAAGACCACCGCCTCCGCCGCCTGCAGCCTCCCCTCCGCCGTCAGCGCCAGCTGCCGCATCGGCACGCGGACAGCCACCTGAGCGCCATCGAACATCGCCAGCCTCAGGCGCTCGCCGCTATCGTAATAACCGTTGCCGACGCCGCCGCGGTCGGCGAACACCAGCGCTCCTTCCGGCCAGGTCTGGCGGGCCCCGCCCGGCGATGGCAGGCAACCCTGCAATTCGCGGTTGCGCTTCAGGTTGGCCGCGCACAGATAGACTGGCTGATTGCGCCGCAAGGCTTCGGCGCGGGCGTACTGCAGGCAGCCCAGCAACGCCAGGCCATGGCTGCGCAGCCGCTGCCGCTCCAGCGACTGGCCTAGCAGCGGCATGGCGAGGCTGCCGCCTATGGCCGCGATGGCGAGCGCCGTCATCAGCTCCAGCAAGGTGAGGCCGGCTTGGCTGGCGATGCCCATGAATCCTCCGATGACGATGGGACGAGTCCATAGTCTGGAAAACGAACGCGCCCTTCGCCGTCCCCACCTGTTCCAAAGCCGGAAAGCCGCCATCGTCAGTGCGACTAAAGTGCAGGTTGAAAGTGATGCGGAAGAGAAAATCGCCAACCGAACGGCTGCGGAAAAAAAACGGCGCCCGCGGGCGCCGTTGCGGATGAGTTGCCGCTCAGCCTCAGTGCGCGGCCTCCCAGTTGTCGCCGGCGCCCACTTCCGCCAGCAGCGGCACTTTGAGTGCGGCCACGCCAGCCATGATCTCGGGCAGGCGGCGCTTGACCAGCTCCAGCTCGGCCTGGGGCACTTCCAGCACCAGTTCGTCATGCACCTGCATGATCAGCTTGCTTGAGAGGCCATCCTGCTCCAGCCAGTTTTGCACCGCGATCATCGCCAGCTTGATCAGGTCCGCCGCGGTGCCCTGCATCGGCGCGTTGATGGCGGCGCGCTCGGCGCCGGCGCGGCGCGCCGGGTTGGCCTGCCTGATTTCCGGCAAGTACAGGCGGCGGCCGAACACCGTCTCCACATAGCCCTGCTCGCGCGCGGTCTCGCGGGTGGTCTGCATGTACTCGGCCACGCCCGGATAGCGCATGAAGTAGCGGTCGATGTACTGCTGGGCGGCGCTGCGCTCGATGTCCAGCTGCGCGGCCAGCCCGAAGGCGCTCATGCCGTAGATCAGGCCGAAGTTGATCGCCTTGGCGGCGCGGCGCTGGTCGGCGGTGACGGCGGACAACTCGACGCCGAACACTTCGGCGGCGGTCGCCCTGTGAATGTCCTCGCCGCTGGCGAAGGCCCTCAGCATGCCCGGATCATCCGACAGGTGAGCCATGATGCGCAGCTCGATCTGCGAATAGTCGGCGGAGACGATGCTGCAGCCCGGCGGCGCGATGAAGGCTTCGCGCACGCGGCGGCCCTCGGCGGTGCGCACCGGGATGTTCTGCAGATTGGGGTCGTTGCTCGATAAGCGGCCGGTGATCGCCACCGCCTGTGAATAAGTGGTGTGCACGCGGCCGGTCTGTGGATAAATCAGCAGCGGCAGCTTGTCGGTGTAAGTGGACTTCAGCTTGGCTAGGCCGCGGTATTCCAAGATGCACTTGGGCAGCGGGTGGTCGAGCGCCAGCTGCTCCAGCACCGACTCGTCGGTGGAATAGCCGCCGGACGGCGTCTTCTTGACGCCCTTGGTGGCAATGGCCAGCTTGCCGAACAGAATCTCCTGCAACTGTTTCGGCGAGTTGAGGTTGAACGGCTGTCCGGCCAGCTCGTAAGCCTGCTGCTCCAGCGTCAGCATCTGGCCGCCCAGCTGGTGGCTCTGCGCCGCCAGCCGGTCGCGGTCTATCAGCACGCCGTGGCGCTCCATCTTGAACAGCACTTCGGCCACCGGCAGCTCGATGTCGCGGTACACCTTCTCCAACGCGCCGGATAGCTCGCCGGCGAAATACTGGTTAAGCCGCAGCGTGATGTCGGCGTCCTCCGCCGCGTAGTTGGCGGCGATGGCGACGTCCACCTCGGCGAATCCGATCTGCTTGGCGCCCTTGCCGCAGATGTCCTCGTAGCTGACGGTGTTCTCGCCCAGATGGCGGCGCGCCAGGTCGTCCATATTGTGGCGCTGGTGGCTTTCCACCACGTAGGAGGCCAGCATCGAGTCATCGGCGATGCCGCGCAGGGCGATGCCGTGATTGGCCAGCACATGGCAGTCGTACTTCAGGTTCTGGCCGCATTTCTTCCTGGACGCGTCCTCCAGCCAGGGTTTGAGCCGGGCCAGTGTCGCGTCCAGCGGCAGTTGCTCGGGCACACCGGCATAATGGTGGGCCAGCGGCAGGTAGGCCGCCTTGCCGGCCTCTATCGAGAAGCTGACGCCGACGATGCGCGCCAGCATCGGCTCCAGGCTGGTGGTTTCGGTGTCGAACGACACCATGGGCGCGGCCATCAGCGCCTCCAGCCAGGCGTCCAGCTGGGCCTCGGTGAGAATGGTTTCGTACTGGCGCGCCAGCTCGCCCTCGGGCAGAGCGGCTTGCAGGACAGGCGCTGCGGCTGCAGGCTCGGAGAACATGTCTGCCTGATGCGATGGCGCGGGGATTGCCGCCGGCCTGTCGTCAAGGCGCTGGGCGACCGCAGGCATCTGGGCCCCCTCGGTCACTTCGCGGTAGAAGGTGCGGAAGCCCAGGTCCTGGAACAGTTCGGCCAGCCGCGGCTTGTCCTTCTGGCCGTGCTGCAGGCCGGGCAGGCCATGCGGCAGATCGGCGGCCAGGTCGACGTCGCACTTGATGGTGATCAGCTCTCGTCCCTTTGGCAGCCATTCCAGCGCCGCGCGCAGGTTCTCACCCACCTTGCCGCCGATGTCGGCCGCGCCAGCGATGACCGCGTCCAGATTGTCGTACTGCTCCAGCCATTTAACAGCGGTTTTGGGGCCGCACTTGTCGACGCCGGGCACATTGTCCACCTTGTCGCCTATCAGGGTCAGGTAGTCGACGATGCGGTTCGGCGGCACGCCGAACTTTTCCTTCACTCCGGCTTCGTCCAGTAGCTCGTTGGTCATGGTGTTGACCAGCGTCACCGCCGGCGTCACCAGCTGCGCCATGTCCTTGTCGCCGGTGGAGACGATCACCTGCATGCCGGCCGCGGCGGCCACGTGCGCCAGCGTGCCGATCACGTCGTCGGCCTCCACTCCCGGCACCACCAGCATCGGCCAGCCCGAAGCTTGCACCACGTCGTGGACCGCCGTAATCTGGGAGGCAAGCTCCTCGGGCATCGACGGGCGATTGGCCTTGTATTCGGGGTACAGGTCGTCGCGGAAGGTCTTGCCCTTCGCGTCGAAGACGCAGGCGCTATAATCGAACTCAACCTCCTTCTCCAGCCGCCTGAGCATGTTCACCATGCCATAGACAGCTCCCACCGGTCGGCCGTCCGGAGAACGCAAATCGGGCATCGCGTGAAAGGCGCGGTACAAGTAAGAAGAGCCGTCGATCAATAACAATGTTTTCATAAGAGGCAGAAGTATGAGCTTGTCCGATAAGTTGCCGCAGACCAGTGACCGTCACGCCATGATGCAGCGCTTCCGTTCCCGCGAGGCCTGGCACGTGATGAAGATATTGTCGGAGTTTGTCGAGTCGGCCGAGGAACTGCAAGGCATTACCCCGGCGGTAAGCATATTCGGCAGCGCGCGCACACCGCGCGATCACAAATACTACAAACTGACCGAGGATGTGGCGCGGCGTCTGTCCGACTCCGGCTTCTCGGTGATATCCGGCGGCGGCCCCGGCATCATGGAAGCCGCCAACAAAGGGGCATTTTACGGCAGAAGTCTGTCGGTGGCGCTCAACATCGTGCTGCCGCATGAACAAAAACCCAACGATTACCAAGATCTGTCGGTCAAGTTCAACCACTTCTTCAGCCGCAAGGTGATGTTCGTCAAGCACGCCATCGCCTACGTGGTGATGCCCGGCGGCTTCGGCACGCTGGACGAGATGTTCGAGGCGCTGACGCTGATCCAGACCGGCAAATGCCGCAAGATCCCCATCATCCTGTGCTGCAGCGAATTCTGGGCCGGCCTCCTGGACTGGGTGAGGGACCGCCTGGTCAGCGAAGGCATGATCAACGCCGACGACCTGAACCTGATCCAGCTGATCGACGATCCGCAGCAAATCGTCGACACCATTTTCAAGCACTACGAAACCCGCGGCTTCGCCGCGCTGCCCGAAGAACGCGAACAGCTGCTCAACCTATAACGCATATCAATAAGGACAATCTATGCGCCGCCTCACCGCCCTGCTTCTCCTCCTGCCGCTGGCCCCCGCCTTCGCCGCCGACGCATCCGCGCCGGCCAAGGCGTTGGTGCCGCCGCCGCCCGTCATCAGCCCGGACAACTCCGCCGAATCGGAACCGGAAGTGCGCCTGATCCAGAAGGGCGACGAGAAGATCGAGGAGTACCGGCTGAACGGCCAGTTGTACATGATAAAGGTGACGCCGGGCCATGGCGTGCCGTATTACCTGATAGACGACAACGGCTCCGGCACCATGAAACAGGTCGACCCGGCCACACGCATCCTCATCCCACGCTGGGTGCTGGTGCGTTTCTGAGGAGTTTGCATGTCGGTTTACACCACGGTCAGCCGTGAAACCCTGCAGCAATGGCTGCAGGGTTATGCATTGGGCAGTCTGCAGGAACTGCAAGGCATCGCCGCAGGCATCACCAATACCAATTACTTCGTCACCACCAGCCACGGCCGCTATGTGCTGACGCTGTTCGAAACCCTGCAACTGGACGAGTTGCCCTACTACCTGTCGCTGATGAGCCACCTGGCCAGGCACGGCGTCGCCTGTCCGGCTCCGATCGCCGATCATGCCGACCGCTTTGCCTCGCTGCTGTCCGGCAAGCCGGCCTGCCTGGTCAGTTGCCTGCAAGGCGCCGATGTCAGCGCGCCCAGCCCCGCCCAATGCCGTGCCGTGGGCGAGATGCTGGCGCAAATGCACAAGGCCTCGGCCACCTTCCCGCTGCAAATGAAGAATCCTCGCGGGCCGCGCTGGTGGAACCGCATCGCGCAGCGGCTGTATCCGCAGCTGCCGGCTGACGAGGCGGAGACGCTGCGCGCCGAGATCCAGTTCCAGGACAGCCGCCGCTTCGATCACCTGCCATCGGGTGTGATCCACGCCGACCTGTTCCGCGACAATGTGTTGATGGACGGCGATCAGATCGCCGGCTTCATCGACTTCTATTACGCCTGCAACGACATCCTGCTGTACGATGTCGCCATCGCGGTAAACGACTGGGCGCGGCGCGACGACGGCAGTCTCGACGACGCCCTGGCCCGAGCACTGCTGGACGGCTATCAATCGGAGCGGCCGCTCAATCAGGACGAGCGCGACAGCTGGCCGGTGATGCTGCGCGCCGCGGCACTGCGTTTCTGGGTATCCCGCCTGCAAGATCTTTACCAGCCGGTGACCGGCGAATTGACCTACACCAAGGACCCCGCCATCTTCCGCGATCTGTTGCATAGCCACCATCAACGGGTAGATTTCTGGCTGGACTGAGTCGGCTGTCCGGTGACCTCATTGCCACGTTCACAATGTTGTCATCGGATTCGACTTGAAAATCGTAAAAATTCACATACCATCAGTGATGAGTAGTAGCTGTTTTTTGATTTCCGTAGTTCAACTTGAGCAAAGGATTCATCATGCTGCTAAAAAAAATCATCACCATTACCCTGGCCGTGATGCTCGCCACTCCGGCCTTCGCCGCTGAAGAAGCTGCCGGCACTGCGGGAACTAGCGGTACGGCTGGTACTGCCGGTACGGCTGGTACTGCCGGCACCGTGGGCACCACTACCGCCGCCGCCGGCGTAGCAGGCACCACCGCAGGCTTGGCAGGCCTGAGCATCGGTACCATCGCGGCCATCGGCGCCGCCGTTGCCGCGGCCGTTGCGGTATCCAGCAACAGCAACTCCTCGTCCTCCCACTCCGCTGCCACGCACCACTAAGCACGGATGCAAACCGTACTGCTGAAACGCCAGGCAGGCTGGTGGTCTACACCGTGCCGCCTGGCAAAATGCCAAAGAGTTTAAATAAGATTTAATAATATTTTTTGGCATTACTTCCAACACGAAAAACAGCAAAATACACCGTCAAGCAATACCGCAACTGATGCGACTCAAGGGACTGTTCTGAAAGTTTGATCCGTTTTGCATTCCGGTCACACCCGTCTAGAGATGCACGGCAGCCACCGGTTCGCACAGGATCACCCTCACCGTTTTCAGGCCTCTCTTGCTTATCGCTGATGATGCATATAAAGGGGGCCGCCGATCAGGCCGGCACATAAGCAGCGACAGCTGCATCTAATAAATCCGGACCGCAGTAATGCAGAATAAATCCAGACGCTATCTGGTTACGGGGGTGCTGCAAGGAGGGCTGCCGCTCATCTTGGCCTGCGGTGCGTTTGCCCAGCCATCTCTGACTGGACAGATCGGCTATATCAACATGCCATCGGCTAGAGTGGGCGAAGATGGCACCTTCAGTCTTGGTTACGGCTACGACAAGCCATACGGCGTCCTGTGGACCTCCACCACAGTATTGCCTTGGCTTGAGGTATCCGGCCGCTATACCTCCATCTCGGGCATTCCTGGCTTTGACAATCCGCAATACGGCGGCAATTATGGCCGTTATAAAGACAAGGCCATAGACCTGAAATTCAAGCTGTGGGACGAGTCCGGCCTGATGCCGGAAATTGCGCTGGGCACCACCGACATCGTCGGCAACCGCTTGTGGAAAAGCACTTACCTGGTTGCCAGCAAGAACCTGCTGCCTGGTCTGGAAGCATCGCTGGGCTACGGCAAAGACCGCATACAGGGCGCGTTCGGCGGCCTGCGCTACACCCCTCAGGCGCTACCCAACTGGTCGCTGGTAGCCGAATACGACGCTAACAACTACCGCCAGGACCCCTACGAATCGACTACCTTGGCTGCGGACCGCAAAAAGGGGCCGGTTGTCGGCATCGAATACCAATGGGGCTGGCTGGGGCTGCAGGTCGCCCGCCAGAAAACCCTCAACAGCATCAACGCCCATATCGACATCCCGCTGAACGTGAAGGAATTCGTTCCCAAGATCCAGGAGCCCGACTACTTCCGCGGCGGCCCCGATCTGCCTGCCCGCCCCACTTTGGCGCAATGGAAGAACAGTCCCGACTACGCCAGCCAACTCGCCACGGCCCTCAGCAAGCAGGACTTCAAAAACATTCGCATCGGCATGCAGCGCGACGCGCTGGTGATGGAGCTGAGCAATAGCCGCATCTCCAATGTCGGCCGCGCGGTAGGCCGCGCGGTGCGTACCGCGCTCTATTTCGCGCCGCTGGAAACACGGGAAATCAAGGTGGTCTACACCGAGTTCGAACAGCCGGTGGCCACTTACAGCTTCTACGACATGCCGACGCTCAACGACTATCTGCTGGGCAAGGTCAATCGCAACCGCTTTCTCGAAACCGTGAACATCCGCCCGGGACGCGACGAGGAAACCCAGCCGCTGGAAAGCAAATCCCTGGCCCAAGGACTGCAGGAGAACATCCAGCTCAACCTGCTGACCAATCAGGAAGGTGATCTGGTCCAGGTCACCAGCAACGACCCGGAAGACAACCACTTCCACCTGGCGCCCAAGTTCGGCGTCTATTTCAACGACCCCAGCGGCGCCTTCCACTACGACATCATGGCGGAAGCCACCTACAAGCGTCGCCTGGGCAGCGGCCTGTATCTGGACAGCGCGCTGAGCGCCGACCTATACAACACCATCACGGCGGTGACGCAGCCGTCCAACAGCCTGCTGCCCCACGTCCGCTCCGACATCGCCGACTACAAGCGTATCAAGACGCCCAAGCTGAACCGCTTCCTGCTCAGCCAGTACATGGCCTTGACTCCCAACACCTATGCTCGGGCTTCGGCCGGCATCTACGAGGAAATGTTCCGCGGCGCTGGCGGCCAGATCCTGTATTACCCCAGCGTGAAGAACTGGGCGCTAGACCTGACCGTGGACGCGCTGCAGCAACGCGACGTTCAGGGCTGGTTCGGCAAGCGCGACTACCAGACCATCACCGCGCTGGCTGCCTTGCATTACCAGTTGCCCATGGGCGTGACCGCCACCATGCGCGCCGGCCGCTTCCTGGCCAAGGACGACGGCGTGCGCTTCGAACTCAAGCGGCGATTCCACTCCGGCATCGAAGCCGGCTTCTGGTACACCAAGACCAACGGCAACGACATCACCAGTCCGGGCACCCCCGCCAAGCCCTACAACGACAAGGGAATGTTCTTCACCATCCCGCTCAACAGCCTGCTGACATTCGATAGCCGCACCGCCGGCGACTTCTCGCTATCGCCCTGGACCCGCGACGTCGGCCAGATGGTGATGACGCCGGGCGATCTATACGAGATTCTCAGCGACCCCAAACGCGACATCAACTCCTACGACGGCCTGGGCAACTTTGCCGAACGGCCCGATGAGCAAAGCCTACCGGCCGTCAATCCGCCGCAGCCCAGCTATCACCCGTGGCCGATGATACGGATGCGATTGGAGGATTCCGGCACCCAATGGCTGCAGATCGACGACAAGGCCGCCGCGCTGGGCACGGCAGCGGTTGCCACGCTGGCGGCCATGGGCTTGGATCGCCCGGTGAACCGGCTGTTCCAGAACCACCAGCAGAATCGCCTGGTCAAGGACTGGGGCAAGCTGGGCAAGGATCTGCCCTATGCCGCCGTTGCCCTCTCCGGCGCGGCCTTCGCGCTGGGCGACGACAGGCTGAGCAATACCGGCCTGATCGCGCTGGAGTCCAGCGCCGCGGCGCTGGCCGGCAGCGAATTGCTCAAGGGCGTGGTCAATCGCGAACGGCCGGGCAGCAGCGACAGTCCGTGGCGCACGCAGCCGGCCGGACAGTCGCGGTTGAGCAGCAGCTTCACCTCCAACCACGCCGCGGTGATGTTCGCCGCCGTCACCCCGTTCGCCAAGGAGTACGACCAACCCTGGCTGTACGGCGTCGCCGCCTTCGGCGCGGCCGGCCGGTTGGCCAGCCGCGACCATTGGCTGTCGGACGTCGCTGTCGGCGGCCTGCTCGGCTATGTGATGGGCAACTGGCTATGGCAAGCCCAGCGCGACGACAGCCGCTACCGCAGCAATGTGATCATCAGTCCGAAGCAGGTTGGGGTACAGGTCCAAGTTCCTATTCAATAAGTCTCAATAGCGGGAAGCCAAGCCATGACTGCAAGCATCTTGAAATCGAGCGGAAAAACCATACTCGCGCTATGCCTGCTGGCGGCCAGCAGCGGTTTGCAGGCGGCAGGCGGCGGCAATGTCAGCTACCCCAGCACCACCATGCCCGGTTATGAAACCGACAACAGCAACGGGCTGCCATCGATCAACGCCTTTCCCGCAACCCAGGCGGGCTACGACAGGCAACAACAACCGCAAACGCCCCAAACTGGCCGGGGCAACTCCCCCTACCCGCAGCGCATCCCGCTCAATCTGGACGACAACGGCTATGAGCTGAACCCGCTTGACGGCAAGCCCAAGCTGCCGCCGTTCACCGACTATGTGCAGAAAGCCACCGAGAAAACCCTGCCGATATTCGGCAGCAAACTGTTCCGCAATCCATACAATAATTTCGAATCAGCCGACGGCGTGCAGGTCAATCCCGATTATGTGATCGGCAGCGGCGACCAGCTGCAGGTCAAGGGTTGGGGCATGGTGGACATCGACCTGGCGCTGACCGTCGATCGCAACGGCTCCATCTATCTGCCGCGCGTCGGCAGCATCGCCGTGGCAGGCGTGCGCTACCGCGACTTGCAGGGCCTGCTGAAAAAAAGCGTCAGCCGGGTGTTCAACAACTTCGATCTCAGCGTCAGCCTGGCGCAGAGCCGTTCCGTCCAGGTCTACGTGGTCGGGCACGCCCGCCAGCCTGGCAGCTATACGCTCAATGCGATGAGCACGCTGCTCAACGCCCTGCTGAAAGCCGGCGGCCCCGACGACAGCGGCAGCCTGCGCCGCGTCGCGTTGATGCGCGATGGCAAGGAAGTGGCCAAGGTCGACCTATACGCGATCCTGGTGGATGGCGACAAATCCGAGGATCAGACCCTGCGCGACGGCGACGTGATCCAGATTCCCGCCGCCGGACCTAGGGTGGCGCTGCTTGGCGATGTCAAGACGCCGGCCATCTACGAATTCCGCGACGGCGAAAACGTCCGCAACCTGCTGCACTGGGCCGGCGGGCTGGAGTCCGCCGCCGAAGGCAAGGAGCTCTGGATAGAGAAAAGCGTGAACAACCGCTTCGCCAATGTGGGCCGCCTGCAAGGCGACTACCAGACGCTGTCCAGCCTTGCCCTCACCGCCGGCGACATCTTCCGCTTGCACGTGCCCGGCGCCCAGCCGGTCAGCGTGCAGAAGAACGACGAATTCGTCAGCGTGGGCGGCGAGGTCGAACACACCGGCACCTTCCAGATCCGCAAGGGCGAAACCCTGCGTCAGCTGATCATGCGCCTGGGCGGCGTCAACGACGACGGCTATGTGTTCGCCACCCAACTCAAGCGCGAAAGCATACGCCAGATGCAGCAGCAGAAGCTGGACGAGGTTTCCGGCCGTTTCGAAAAGGAATTGGAGCAGAACGCCGCCGGCCGCCTGTCCCGGCTCACCGACAAGGATGCGATCGCCTCGGTCACCGCCGAGGTGGAGCGCCAGCGCCAGATCGCCGCCAAGATGCGCACGGTCAAGGCCGAGGGCCGAGTGGTGCTGGAGTTGCAAGACGCCAACGCCCAGGTCAAGGATCTGCCCGATCTGGAACTGCAGGACGGCGACCAGGTGGAGATTCCGCGCCGCCCGGGCACCGTCAACGTGCTGGGGGCGGTGTACCAGAGCAATGCCTTCATCTATAGGCCGCAGCGCTCGGTCAGCGATTATCTGGCGCTGGCCGGCGGCGTAGTCGACAGCGGCGACAAATCCTCCATTTATGTATTGCGCGCCGACGGCACTGTAGCCAGCAGCAACAACGGCAACTGGTTTTCCGGCGTCGGCGGCAAACGCATCAACCCCGGCGACACCATCGTCGTGCCGGAAGAGCTGAACGCCGGCAGCTGGACCCAGGCGTTGAAGGAATGGACTTCCATCCTGTACCAATTCGGCCTAGGCGCCGCCGGCCTGAAGGTTCTGAAGTGAGCAACGGCCAGATCGAGAAGGAGACGCAGATGCAAAACGCAACCCACGCCGCCGACAAGAACGAAGTCGACCTGCTGGCCCTGCTGCTGCGGCTGACCCGCCACAAACGCTGGATATTTGGCTGCACGCTGTTGCTCGGCGCGCTGGCGCTGGCCTACTGCCTGCTGGCCAGGCCGGTGTTCACCGCCACCACCAGCATCATGCCGCCGCAGCAGCAAAACAACGGCATGAGCGCGCTGCTGGGACAGCTGGGCGGGCTGGCCAGCACGGCGGGAGGGCTCTCGGGACTGAAAAACCCCAATGATCTCTACGTCGGCATGCTGCAAAGCCGCAGCGTGGCGGACAAGCTGATCCAGCGTTATCAGTTGAAGCAGCGCTATCAGGAAAACACTCTGGATGGCACCCGCAAGGCGCTGCAAAATTTGAGCAATTTCAGCAACGGCAAGGACGGACTGATCACCATCAGCGTCGACGATCACGATCCGAAATTCGCCGCCATGCTGGCCAATGGCTATGTCGGGGAATTGAAGGCGTTGAACCAGTCGCTGGCGGTGACCGATGCCGCCAAGCGCAGATTGTTCTTCGAGCAGCAATTGAAGCAGATCAAGGACCAACTGGCCGACGCCGAAATCGCGCTGCGCAAGACCCAGGAAAGCACCGGCATGGTGCTGCCGGAAGGCCAGTTGCCGGCCATCGTCGGCTCGATCACCCAGCTGCGCGCCAACATCGCCGCCAAGGAGGTGCAATTGGAGGCGATGAAGAGCTATGCCACCGCGCAAAACCCGCTCTACATCCGCACCGAACAGGAACTGGCGGGACTACGCGAACAACTCTCGAAGATGGAGACCGGCAACGGCAACGGCCACGACCTGCTGGTTCCCACTGGCAAGGTGGCGCAAAGCGGGCTGGAATACCTGCGCAAGCTGCGCGAAGTCAAGTACCAGGAAACCATCTTCGAACTGCTGTCCAAGCAATACGAACTGGCGCGGATAGACGAAGCCAAGGACTCCTCGCTGATCCAGGTGCTGGACCCGGCGGTGCCGCCTGAATTGAAAAGCAAACCCAAGCGCAGCCTGATCATGGCGCTGGGCCTGTTCGCCGGCTTGTGCCTTGGCGTGCTGACCGCCTTGCTGCGCGACCGCCTGGTGAAACAGCAAGAGCAGGGACACCAGCGCGAAATGGTCCTGGCGATGAAGAACAACAACTGAGCAAAGACGCCAGCCGGATGCCTGCCAAATGGACGGCAGGCGGCGGTGGCCCCTATCGCCCCAACGCCCTCATCCGCAGCCGGTAACCCATCCGGCAGGCAAAGCCCAGCACCAGCAGTAGGCACATCCACAGCGCCAGCCGCAGAGAGCTGGACCAGGCCAGGGGCGCGATCGCCCCGGCCACCAGGCTGGACAGCATGGTCTGGCAAAAACCCTGCAGCGACGACACCGTGCCGCGCAGCGAAGGAAACTGATCCATCAGATTGATGGTGATCGACGGCGCCGCCAGCGACATGCCAGTGGTGTACAGCGCCAGCGGCAGCACCGCCCACGGCAAAGCCAGCTGGCTGGCTGCCAGGTTATAGCCCAGGTTGAGCGCCGCCGCGGCGAACATCAGCCAATAACCGCGCGACACGATCTCGCGCTGCGAGAAATGGCCGGCCATCCGCCCGGACAAGTAGGCGCCGAACATGATGCCCGACACCGCCGGCCCGAACATCCACAGAAACTGGCTGGGTCCCAGATGCAGATGCTGCATCAGAAATACCGGCGCAGACGGCACATACAGGAAAAATCCGGCAAAATTGAACGACACTGCGGCGGTCAGCAGCTGAAAGTCGCGCTTCTTCGCCACTTGCCAGTAATTGGCCAGCAGATGGCGCGCCTTCAAGGGCTGGCGGGCTTCATGGGCATGGGACTCCTCCAGGCCGAACCAGCACAGCGCAAACAGCGCGAATCCCACCAGCGCCATGAACACGAAGATGGAATGCCAGCCGAAGGCGCCGAACAACCAGCCGCCCACCACCGGCGCGATGGCCGGCGACAAGGAAAACAGCATGGTCACCTGGGACATCAGCCGCTGCGCATGCGCGCCGTCCAGCCGGTCGCGGATGATCGCCCGCCCCACCACCAGGCCGGCCCCGCCGCACAAGCCCTGCAAACCGCGGAACAGCAGCAGCATGGCCAGGCTGTCGGACAAGGCGCAGCCCAGGGACGCCAGGCCGAACAGCAGCGTGGTGACCAGCACCACCGGCCGACGGCCCACCGCGTCTGAGATGGAGCCGTGCCACAACATCATCAGCGCGTAGCAGAACAGATAAACCGTCAGCGCCTGCTGCATCTGCAGCGGCGTCGCCGCCAGGCTGTCGCCGATGGCGCGCATGGCCGGCAAAAAAGTATCTATGGAAAAAGGACCGATGGTGGACAGGGCTGCCAGCAGGAAGACCAAGCCGAAATGACTGCGCGATGATGAGGACATGAGGCAATAATCATAAGCAATATCGTCATGTTAACGATAAGCACTCCGCTTGCCAAACGCTAGCAGCAGGCTTGGCAGGCGCGGTCTTTCATGCCACGATGCCGCCATCTTCCCATCACCCAGCGACAGGGTTATGCTGCGTCAATGCCGCAGATCCCCGCCCCATAACAAGGGAGAAGCCACATGATCCGTCTTTACCACAATCCCAAATGCTCGAAGTCGCGCGCGGCGCTGGCCCTGCTGGAAGAGGCCGGCGCCGAGATCGAAGTCGTCGAATACCTGAAGCACCCGCCCAGCCATGAGGAGCTGGATCGGCTGTTGCAACTGCTGGGGCTGGAACCGCGCGAGTTGATGCGCCAGAAGGAAGAGGAATACGCTGACCTCTATCTGGACGACATCACGCTGGAACGCAAGCATCTGATCGCCGCGATGGTGGACAATCCCAATCTGATCGAGCGCCCGATCGCCATCGGCGATAACCGCGCCATCATCGGCCGTCCGCCGGAACAGGTGCTGCTCCTGCTGACCCGATAAGCGCCCGCGCTTGCCATCCCGCGGCCTGCCCTTCACGGCGCAGGCCGTTTTGCATGGCTCTCCCACGCCTCGCTCGCGGCGCAAGACCACACCACCTTCAATGCCATTGGCATCTTAACCACAGCTCGCGCAGATGAGCCATTAACGGGTTTATTATTACTTGCAAAATAATACCGTACGTTACTAAAATATCCGACATGAGCCCAAACAAGTCCTTTGCCCAATTGGAACAGGCGATCAACCACGTCGAGGCCCGCTTTCCCGGCGTGCCGCGCCAGGAAGTGATCCTCACCAGGCTGATCTTCCACATCGTGCCGCGGCTGAGCAGCCATATGTGCGAAAGCCTGAAGCAACACGGCTTGAACGAAACCGTGTGGATGGCGTTGCTGGCCTTGTACGCTTGCCCGAACCAGGCGCTCAATCCGAGCGACATCAGCGATACGCTGGACTCCTCGCGCACCAACGCCACTCGCATCGCCGACGAATTGGTGAAGAACGGCTGGGCGGCGCGCTCGACCAGCTCCGAGGACCGCCGCAAGATCGTGCTGGAGCTGACGCCAGCGGGCGTAACCCTGGTGGAAAGCCTGCTGCCCTACTCCCGCAAGATCCACAAGGAATTGTGGGCCGATTTTGACGACGAAGAAAAAATGCAGATGGAACGGCTGATGCGCAAGCTGCTGAGCAAGCTCGGCGGTTGAGCTAGTAGATGCTTTTTTCGCCCAAATAATAACTTGTGTGATTATCATCAGATATATCACAGCATCGCATACATCATTGATGGAGACCGACAAGGTGAACAAGAAATCTTGGCCACAGACCGCCGGCGTGCTGCTGATCAGCGCCGTGCTGGGCGGCTGCGCCAGCTTCGGCCCCGATGTCACCCCCGACCAGGCTCTGGGCGCCGAACAGCTGAAGCTGGCCGCGCCCGGCAAACAGAGCCTGAGCGGCGATTGGTGGCAGCAACTGAACGACCCTGCGCTGAACCGGCTGGTGGAGAGCACGCTGAAGGACGCGCCGTCGATGAAACTGGCGGCCGCGCGCCTGCGTCAGGCCCGCGCCGCGGTCGGCATCGTTGAAAGCAAGGACGGCCCGCAGCTGGATGCCACCGCCAACATCGCGCAGATCCACACCGACCAGCTCAAACCGCTGCTGCATGAAGACTACGTCACCGCCTACACCGCGGCGCTGATCGGCAGCTGGGAATTCGACTTCTGGGGCAAAAACCACGCCGCGGTCAGCGCCGCGCTCGGCCAGCAACAAGCGATCGCCTTTGAAGGCGAGCAGACCCGCCTGACGCTGACCCACGCGGTGATCGCCCAATACACCCAGCTGCAGCGCAGCCAGGCCCAGGCCGATCTGTTGACGCAACGGCTGGCCATCGCGCAAAGCCGCGAGAAGCTGACCCAAGCCCGCATCAACGCCGGCCTGCTGCCGGGCGACAACCAGCGCGGCAACGAGGTGTCGATCGAAAAGCTGCTGCAGCAGCAAAGCGCGTTCGCCAACGACATCGAGCGCAGCCGCCACGCGCTGGCCGCGCTGACCGGCCAGGGCCCGCAAGCCCAGGCCGTGCTGCAACCTGGCAAGCTGGACGTTCCGCCGGCGCCGCAGTTGGACAGCCTGGACGCCAATCTGCTGGGCCGCCGTCCCGACATCGCCGCCCAGCGCGCGCGCGTCGAGGCAATGGACAGCTCGGTCAAGGAAGCCCGTGCCGAGTTCTACCCCAATGTGAAGCTGACGGTGTTCGCCGGCCAAAGCTCGCTGGAAATGGACCAGTTGTTCAAGAGCGGCTCTTCGCTGTGGGGCTTCATGCCGGCGATCAATCTGCCGCTGTTCCACTCCGGCCAGCTGCAGTCCAACCTGTCCAAACAGCAGGCCGGCTACGACATGGCGGTGCAGCAGTACAACCAGACCGTGCTGGACGCGCTGCGCGACGCCGCCGACTCGGTATCCGGCTGGCAGAACAGCCAGCGCCAGCTGAAGCAGGCCGAGCGCGCGCTCGCCAGCAGCCGCAGGGCCAACGACGCGATGGTTTCGCGCCTGCGCGCCGGCCTGGTCAACAAGCTGTCGCTGCTTGACGCTCAGGACGCCCTGCTGAGCCAGCAATCCTCCTACATCGACGCCAAGGCCGCCAACCGTCTGGCCTGGGCTTCCCTGAATACCGCACTGGGTGGCGGCTTCGACTCCCTGCCCGCCAGCCACTAAGGACACCAAGCAATGGATCAGAAAATAGAAACCGCGAACAACCGCAAACGCAATCTGCTGGTGGCCACCACCCTGTTCGCCGCCATCGCCATCGGCTACGGCGCCTACTGGACCCTGGTGCTGAGCCATCAGGAAAACACCGACGACGCCTACGTCGGCGGCCACCTGGTGCAGGTCACGCCGGAAGTGGGCGGCACCGTCGCCAAGATCCTGGTGGACGACACCCAGGCAGTGACGGCCGGCCAACTGCTGCTGAGCTACGACAACAGCGACGCCCAACTGGCGTTCGAGCGCGCCCGCAACGAATTCGCCCAGACCGTGCGCCAGACCCGCCAGCTGATGACCAACACCCAGCAGCTCAACGCCCAGGTGGCGTTGCGCCAGGCGGAGCTGTCCCGCGCCGAAGCCGACCTGAAACGCCGCAAGCAGATCGCCGGCAGCGAGGCGATGTCCGCCGAAGAGCTGGGCCATGCCAACGATGCGGTCGCCGCAGCCCAGGCCTCCCTCACCGCCGCCCAAGAGCAGGCCAAGGCCGGCCTGGCCCTGGTAGGCAAAGACGCGCTGGCGCAGCAGCCCACGGTAAAGGCCGCCGCCAGCCGCCTGAAGGAAGCCTGGCTCAATCTGCAGCGCACCGAGATCAAGGCGCCGCTCTCCGGTACCATCGCCCGCCGCAACGTGCAGGTGGGCCAGCGCATCGCCGCCGGCACCCCGCTGATGGCGGTAGTACCGCTGGAAAACCTGTGGGTGGACGCCAACTTCAAGGAAAGCCAGTTGGCCAAGATCCGCGTCGGCCAGCCGGTGGAGATCAAGTCCGACCTCTACGGCGGCAAGGTCACCTACCACGGCAAGGTACAGGGCCTGGCCGCCGGCAGCGGCAGCGCCTTCTCGCTGCTGCCGCCGCAGAACGCCACCGGCAACTGGATCAAGGTGGTGCAGCGCGTGCCGGTGCGCATCGCGCTGGATGCGCAGGAGCTGAAAGACCACCCGCTGCGGGTCGGCCTGTCGATAGACGCGGTGGTGGACACCAGCAACCAGGACGGCAAGTCGCTGGCCGAGGCCGCTCCGGCACACGCCCCCAGCGAGAACAACAACACGCTGCCCGACCTGAAGCAGGCCGACAAGCTGGTGGCCGACATCCTGGCCGCCAACGCCGAAGCCGGCAAGTAAGGAACCCTTCGCCATGAACCATCCGCCACTGACCGGCTCGAAACTGGTCTGGATCACGCTGGCGCTGTCGATGTCGGTGTTCATGCAGGTGCTGGACACCACCATCGCCAACGTGGCGCTGCCCACGATATCGGGCAACCTGGGCGCGGCCACCAGCCAGGGCACCTGGGTGATCACCTCCTTCGGCGTGGCCAACGCCATCGCGGTGCCGCTCACCGGCTGGCTGGCCAAACGCATCGGCGAGGTGAAGCTGTTCACCGCCTCCACCTTGCTGTTCGTGCTCACCTCCTGGCTGTGCGGCATGTCCAGCAGCCTGGAAATGCTGATCTTCTTCCGCATACTGCAAGGCGCGGTGGCCGGTCCGATGATTCCGCTGTCGCAAAGCCTGCTGCTCTCCTGCTATCCGGCAGCCAAGAAAGGACTGGCGCTGTCGCTCTGGGCGATGACGGTGATCGTCGCGCCGGTATTCGGCCCGATTCTGGGCGGGGTGATCAGCGACAACTGGCACTGGGGCTGGATCTTCTTCATCAACGTGCCGGTGGGACTGGCGGCGGCCTTCATTTCCTGGCGCATCATGAAGCCGCGAGAAACCGACACCGTCGACTTGCCGATCGACAAGATCGGCCTGGCGCTGTTGGTGATCGGTGTCGGTTCGCTGCAAATGGTGCTCGACCGCGGCAAGGAGCTGGACTGGTTCAACTCCGTCGAGGTCGTCACCCTGGCGGTGGTGGCGGTGCTGGCGCTGGTCTACCTGGTGATCTGGGAACTGGGCGAGGAACACCCCATCGTCGACCTGTCGCTGTTCAGCCGGCGCAACTTCACCGTCGGCACCATCGCCATCAGCCTGGGCTTCATGCTGTACTTCGGCACTGTGGTGCTGCTGCCCTTGATGTTGCAGACCCAGCTGGGCTACACCGCCACCTGGGCCGGCCTCGCCGCCGCGCCGATAGGCCTGATCCCGGTGGTGCTGTCGCCCATCATCGGCAAGAACGCGCACCGCTGGGACATGCGCTGGGTGGTGACGGTGAGCTTCAGCGTCTACGCCATCTGCTTCTTCTGGCGCAGCACCTTCAACCCGGACATGGACTTTTCCTACGTGGTATGGCCGCAGGTGGTGCAAGGCATAGGCGTGGCCTGCTTCTTCATGCCGCTGACCGCCATCACGCTGTCCGGCCTGCCGGCGTCGCGCATCGCCAGCGCCTCCAGCCTGTCCAACTTCCTGCGCATCCTGGCCGGCAGCATCGGCACCTCGATCACCACCACCATGTGGGACCGGCGCGAGGCGCTGCACCACTCCAAGCTGACCGAGCACGTCAGCCTGTACGATCAGGCCTCGCAAGAGTGGTTCGGCGTACTGGACAAGCTGGGGCTGAACTCCGGCCAGCAGGCGGCGCTGACCCAGCTGCAGGTCACCAAGCAGGGTTATGTCATGGCCGCCAACGAGATCTTCTGGCTGTCCGGCATCCTTTTCGTGATCCTGATCGGCCTGGTTTGGTTCGCCAAGCCGCCGTTCTCCGCCTCCGGCGGCGACAGCGGCGCGCACTGACGGTCGTTTCAGATCGCCGAAGCGACAACGGGCGAGGGCCTTGCGGCCCCGCCCGTTTTTCATCGCAGCTGGCCGCCGAACGCCGCCATGCCGCGGCTGACCGCCTTGTCGCGGTGCTGTATCCGGTACAGGATGCGCGTCAGCGCCGGCAAGTCGGCGTCCACCTCGACGACGACGCCCGCCGCCAGCAGGTCGGCCACCACGTGGCGCGACAGGCAGCTGACGCCCAGGCCCGCCGCCACCGCGTGCTTGATCGCCTCGGAATGGCCCAGCTCCATGCTGATGGCCAGCCGCATCAAGTGCGGCAGCAGCACCCGCTCCACCTCCTCGCGCGTGCCGGAGCCGGCTTCGCGCAATATCCATTCGGCCTCGGCCAGTTCCGCCGCCGCCACCTTGCGCCCGGCCAGCGGATGGCCGGCGCCGACGAACACGAGCAATTCGTCCTGCCGCCAAGCGCTGGCCAGCAGCTCCGGATGGTGGCACGGGCCTTCTATCAGGCCGAAATCGACGCGGAAGGCCGCCACCGCCTCGACGATGTCGCGGGTATTGGCCACCTCCAGCTCCAGCCGCGCCCGCGGCCAATCCTTCCGGAATGCCGCCAGCAGCGGCGGCAGCAGATAGTTGGCGATGGTGGTGCTGGCGCCTATCCGCAGCGCCAGCGCGTCGCCCGCGAACAAGCCTTGCACGTCGGCGGCGGCGTCCAGCAATGCGCGGGCGCGCGGCAACAGCAGGCGGCCATGCTCATTGATCAGCAGCCGCCGCCCCACCCGGTCGAACAACTTCGCCCCCAGGCCCTGCTCCAGCTTGTCCAGCGCCTGGCTGGCGGCGGACTGGGTCAAGGCCAACCGGTTCGCCGCGCGCGTCACGGTATCCAGTTCCGCCACCGCCACGAATACTTCCAGTTCGCGCAGGCTGATATGCAGGCTCATTGCGCCCTCCATCGACAATTAATCATTTTTACTACTGATATCTATTAATTTTATCTGTTTTTCTACTGACATACAGTGGCGTATCTTGGTCATATACCGAAGAGGCATTAACTTATGACCAAATATCGCAACCTGATTCCCGGCCTGCTGCTGGCCCTGGGCCTGGCCGGCGCCGCCATCTGGGCCGCCGACATGCCGGCGATGAAAAACCTGGGCTTCTCCGCGCTCACCATCGCCATCGTCGGCGGCATGATCATCGGCAACACCGTCTATCGCTTCATCGCCGACCCCAGCCACCACGGCATCGCCTTTTCCAAGCAGAAGCTGCTGCGCGCCGGCATCATCCTGTTCGGCTTCAAGCTGACCTTCCAGGACATCGCGGCGGTAGGCTTCTCCGGCGTATTGATAGACGCGCTGGTGCTGACTTCCACCTTCTTCCTGGCTTTCTGGGTCGGCCGCAGGAAACTGGGGCTGGACGAGCAGAGCGTGATCCTGATCGGCGCCGGCAGTTCGATCTGCGGCGCGGCGGCGGTGCTGGCCACCGAACCGGTGCTGAAGGCTCACGCCGAGAAAGTGGCGGTGGCGGTGGCCACCGTGGTGGTGTTCGGCACCGCGGCGATGTTCTTGTGGCCGATAATGTACGAGGCGGTGCGCTACCTGGGAATTTCCGAATTCAGCTACGGCCTGTTCGCCGGCTCCACCATCCATGAAGTGGCGCAGGCGGTGGCCGCCGGCAAATCGGTCAGCGACGCGGCGATGAACACTGCGGTGATCACCAAGATGATACGGGTCATGATGCTGGCGCCCTTCCTGATCGCGCTGTCCGGCTGGCTGGCGAAGAAGCACCGCGGCGACAGCCATGAGAAGACCGGCATCACCATCCCCTGGTTCGCCGTCGCCTTCCTCGGCGTGGCCGGCTTCAACTCCTTCAATCTGCTGCCGCACGCGCTGCTGAACCAGGTCATCGCGCTGGACAACCTGCTGCTGGCCGCGGCGATGGGCGCGCTGGGCATCACCACCCATGTCTCGGCCATCCGCCAGGCCGGCGCCAAACCGCTGCTGCTCGCCAGCGTGCTGTTCGGCTGGCTGATAATAGGCGGCGCGCTGATCAATATGGGCGTGATGACCGTACTGCGCTAAGTCGCCGCCGCACTCGCCAGCCCACGGGATCACAAGCCTGCGCAACGTCTTTGCCCCGCTTGGCTCTTGGCAGCGCCATCGCTTTCGTCGACCAAGGAGAAAACCAATGAAATCGTCCCCCGTTCTTGCGCTGCGCCTCGCCGCCGCGCTATGGCTATGCGCTCCGCTGGCCCTGGCCGCCAAACCGCAGCCGACCGCGGGAGCGTAGCTGGTACGCGCCCAGGTGCTGCTCAAAAGCAGCGCCTCCTGGGATGGTAAGGCTTACGCCGCCTATCCTGCCGGCAAACCGGAACTCACCCTGCTCAGAATCACCATTCCGCCGCACACCAGCCTGCCTTGGCATACCCACCCCATGCCCAACGCCGCGTACGTGCTGTCCGGCTCCCTGGTCCTGGAGAGAAAAGCGGACGGTCTGACCAAGCATTTGCACGCTGGCGACACGCTGCCCGAAATGGTGGGGGAGGCGCATCGCGGCGTCACCGGCGATCAAGCGGTGGAGTTACTGGTTTTCTACGCCGGCACGCCCGGCATGGCGCTCAGCCATCAGGCCGATTGAGCCTGCCTCAAGAGAAAAGCCGCCCGGCATCGCCGGGCGGCTTTTCACATCGCCACTCCCGCGCTCAACTCAGCACGGGCACTTTTTCATCGACTTGCCGCCGTAGCGCTCGTCCTGGCAATAGCGGAAAAACGCTTCGCGGCTCATCACCTTGGCGTCCGGGTTGCAACGCCGCCGACTGAGCAAGTAGGCGTCATAATCCTTGACCCCCACCATCAGCCGCGCCGTTTTCACCCACGCCTGCCACCATTCAGCCATTGGCACCTCCCTCCTGCCGGTAGACTGCCGGCACTTCCTTGGCCGTCACCCATTTCACCGCCAACGACCTGCGAATCACCTGGATGCCGAACACCAGCATGGACAGCACCACCAGCATGAACATCGCCGTCAGCGTGGCGTCCACATAATCATTGAAGATGATCTGCTGCATTTGCGCCATGCTTTTCGCCGGCGCCAGCAGCTCGCCATTGGCCGCGGCGGCGGCGAACTTGTCGGCGTGGGTGAGGAAGCTGATCTTGGGGCTGGGGTCGAACAACTTCTGCCATCCCGCCACCAGCGTGGCGATCAGCAGCCAGGCGGTGGGAACCGCGGTCACCCACACGTAGCGCGTCTTCTGCATCTTCACCAGCACCACGGTAGCCAGCATCAGCGCGATGCCGGCCAGCATCTGGTTGGCGATGCCGAACAGCGGCCACAGCGTGTTGATGCCGCCCAGCGGATCGACCACGCCCTGGTACAGGAAGTAACCCCAGGCAGAAACAGCCAAGCCGGTGGCGACAAAGTTGGCCACCCACGACTCAGTATTGGCCATCGGCTTGACGAAGAAGCCGAGCAGATCCTGGATCATGAAGCGCAGCACCCGGGTGCCGGCGTCCACCGTGGTGAGGATGAACAGCGCCTCGAACAGGATGGCGAAGTGGTACCAGAACGCCATCATGGTCTTGCCGCCTATCACGCCGGACAGGATGTGCGCCATGCCCACCGCCAGCGTCGGCGCGCCGCCGGCGCGCGACAGGATGGTGTGCTCGCCGACATCCGTCGCCAGCTGGGTCAGCATGTCGGGCGTGACGACGAAGCCCCAGCCGGAAATCGCCTGGGCGGCATCGGCCGCGGTCTTGCCTATCAGCGCCGCCGGGCTGTTCATCGCGAAGTAGACGCCCGGGTCCAGCACGCAGGCGGCGATCAGCGCCATGATGGCAACGAAGCTTTCCACCAGCATCGCGCCGTAGCCTATCAGCCGCGCCTGCTTTTCATTTTCTATCAGCTTGGGCGTGGTGCCCGACGCCACCAGCGCATGGAAGCCCGACACCGAGCCGCAGGCGATGGTGATGAACAGGAAGGGGAACAGGTTGCCGGCGAACACCGGCCCGCTGCCGTCGACAAAGCGGGTGATCGACGGCATGTGCAGCTGCGGCGCCACGATCAGGATGCCGATTGCCAGGCCGACGATGGTGCCGATTTTCAGGAAGGTGGACAGGTAGTCGCGCGGCGCCAGCAGCAACCACACCGGCAGCACCGAGGCGATGAAGCCGTAGCCTATCAGCGCCCAGGCCAGCGTGGTGCCGGACAGCGTGAACAGCGGCGCCAGCGCGGGGCTCCTGGCCACGTCGCCGCCATAGACAATGGCCAGCATCAACAGGATGAAGCCCAGCACCGACACCTCGCCGATCTTGCCCGGCCGGATGAAGCGGGTGTAGACGCCCATGAACAGCGCGATCGGAATGGTGCAGGCGATGGTGAACGTTCCCCACGGGCTGCCGGCCAGCGCTTTCACCACCACCAGCGCCAGCACCGCCAGCAGGATCACCATGATCATCAGCACGCCTACGGAGGCGATGACGCCGGGAATGTCGCCCAGCTCCTGGCGTATCATCTCGCCCAGCGACTTGCCGTCGCGGCGCATGGACAGGAACAGCACCATGAAGTCCTGCACCGCGCCGGCCAGCATCACGCCGACCAGTATCCACAGCGTGCCGGGTAGATAGCCCATCTGCGCGGCCAGCACCGGGCCCACCAGCGGGCCGGCGCCGGCGATGGCGGCGAAGTGGTGGCCGAACACCACCCATTTGTTGGTGGGCACGTAATCGAGCCCGTCGTTGAACTTCTCGGCCGGCGTCAGCCGGCGCGCGTCCAGCTCCAGCACCTTGTCGGCGATGAAGCGGCTGTAGAAGCGGTAGGCGATGGCATACACTGACAAGGCCGCCACCACCAGCCATACCGCATTGATCGTCTCGCCCCGGTTCAGCGCCATCATGGCGAAGGCGGTAGCCCCCGCCAGCGCCACCAGCAGCCAGACGACACACTGCTTGAGTTGTTGCATAAGGAAGTTCCTGTTCTCTATCTCCCCCAGCTCACTTGATCGGCAGCCCATCTGCCGGTCTGCATCCGGGTGTGGTTCTACATTATTGATTCTGTCGGCATGGGCGGTGAAACACAAGCCTGTCAGCCATTCAGCCGCGTGTTACTATTTTTGCCCGATGAATCGGAATACGTACGCAATGGCACAACACATTCTCATCGTGGAAGACGATGCCAGGCTGGCCGAGCTGATCGCCGCCTACCTGACCAAGCACGGCTACCAAGTCAGCCTGCACGGCCGCGGCGACACCGCGCCGGCGGCCATCCTGGACAGCCGGCCCGACCTGGTGGTGCTGGACGTGATGCTGCCGGGCAAGGAAGGCTTCGATGTCTGCCGCGACGTGCGCCCGCACTACAGCGGCCGCATCCTGATGATGACCGCGCGCGACGAGGACGTTGACGAGATACTGGGCCTGGAGCTGGGCGCCGACGACTACCTGGCCAAGCCGGTGGAGCCGCGCCGCCTGCTGGCGCGCATCCGCGCGCTGCTACGCCGCAACAGCAGCGGCGGGCGCCAGGACGGCAGCGGCGTCCAAACCGAAAGCGATGGCATCATCTTCGGCCAGTTCAGCATCAGCCAGGGCACGCGCGAGGCGCTGCTGGGCGACGAGCAGATCGAGCTGACCACAGCCGAATTCGACCTGTTGTGGCTGCTGGCCACCCACGCCGGCCAGGTGCTGTCGCGCGACGACATCATGAGCGAGCTGCGCGGCATAGGCTTCGACGGACTGGACCGCTCGATTGACGCCCGCATCTCGCGGCTGCGCCGCAAGCTGGGCGACAACCCCGATGCGCCGGCGCGGATCAAGACCGTGCGCGGCAAGGGTTACCTGTTCTCGCGCAGCGACTGGGAATAAACGATGCCGTCGAAGACTATGCGCGGCTGGTTCAAACCGTCGCTGGGCACGCTGTTCGCCCGCTACTTCCTGGCCACCATGCTGGTGCAGCTGTTGATCATCATCGGCTTCGGCTTCCTGGTGACCAAGCTGTACGAGAAAAGCGACCAGGTCAGCAAGCTCGAATTCATGAACGGCACCATCTCGCTGCTGCGCGACCGCCTGCAGGCGCAGCCGCAGCAGAACTGGGACGCCCAACTGGCAGCCATCGCCCGCAGCTTCAGCTATCCGCTGAAGCTGGTCGATCAGTTGCCGACCGAACTGGAGCGCGACGCCCGCCCGCTGCTGCGGCAAGGCAAACCCTATCTGGACGGCGACAACCAGCTGCTGTACGCGCCGATGCCCGCCAGCAAGCGCTTGCTGGCGCTGGGGCCGCTGGACGTGCAGTCCAGCGACAGCAACTGGATCAGCGAAGACATAGAGGTGCTGCTGATCTGGATGCTGCTGTCCGGCAGCACGCTGGGCACCCTGCTCTACTTCAGCCTGCAGCCGTTGTGGAAAGACCTGCTGGAAGTGCGCCGCACCGCCGAGGTGTTCGCCGAGGGCGATTTCAGCGCCCGCGCCCGCACCGCCAAAAGCCGGCTGTTCGCGCCGCTGCCGCTGGCCTTCAACAGCATGGCCTCGCGGCTGGAGCGGCAACTGGAGACGCGACAGGCGCTGTCGCACGCCATCGCCCATGAAATCCGCACCCCGATCGCCCGGCTGCGCTTCGGCCTGACCATGCTGGAGGAGGAGGAAGATGCGGCCGAATGGCAGCGCTACCGCGACGGCATGGAGCGCGACCTGCAGGAGCTGGAAGAGCTGATCAGCACCAGCATGGAGTTCGCCAAGCTCAAGCGCAGCGAAGTGCCGCTGCACCTGGAAACCATAGACCTGTTCGACTGGTTCGACGACCTGATCGACCTGGTCACCCCGCTGAAGCCGCCGGGCCTGGAGCTGACGCTGGACTGCGCGCGCGAAGACGGCGCCTTCGACCGCAAACTGATGTACATCGCCACCCGCAACCTGCTGCTCAACGCTTTCAAATATGCGCACCGGCAAGTGCGGATGCAGGTCTATCACCAGGGATCGCAGCTGATCATCGAAGTGGACGACGACGGCTGCGGCATCCCCGAGGAAGACCGCGAGAAGGTCTTCGAGCCCTTCCTCAGGCTGGACCGCAGCCGCGACCGCGCCACCGGCGGCCACGGCCTGGGCCTGTCCTTCGTCCGGCTGATCGCCGAACACCATCTGGGCCACGCCAGCGCCGGGGCCAGCAAGCTGGGCGGCGCCCGTTTCCGCATGATCATTGCGCAACCGGATGCACGCCAGCAATAAGTCACTCACCGTCACAAAGCGCCGACAGGAAGCCAACAGACCCTTGTCGTCGCCTTGCGGATAATGCAGGCTATCAACACATTAAGGATTATTGCGAAATGGTTTCCTCACGACCGGCGGCACTGCTGGTGCATGGCCTGGGTGGTACCGCCTACGATCTGGGCGCACTAGGCCGCACACTGGAAGATGCCGATATTGTCACCCACTCCCCGGTTCTGCCCGGCCATGGTGGCAGTCCGGAAGATTTGCTCGGCGTAGGCTGGGAAGAGTGGGTGGAAAGCATTCGCAATGAATACCGCGCGCTGAAGGCCAAGCACAAGGTGGTGCATCTGGCCGGCGTGTGCCTGGGCGGACTGGTGGCGCTGGAAGTGGCTCGCCGCGAAAAGCATCAGGACCGGCTGGCGCTGTACGCGCCGCCGATGTTCCTGGACGGCTGGAGCCTGCCCAAGCTAACCTGGCTGCGACACGCGGTCTACCATGTACCGGGTCTGGCCAAGAAGATGCGCGTGCCGGAAGTGTCGCCGTTCGGCATCAAGAACGCCCGCATCCGCAAAGCCATCCAGCAGCGCTTCGAGCGCGGCGACCGATTCCACTACGCCTACATTCCACTGATGTGCATCCGCGAAGTGGACCGCCTGCGCCGCCAACTGATGCCGCGCCTGGCGGAAATCACCTGTCCGACGCTGATCGTCCACGCCGACGAGGACGACATCACCAGCCCGCGCTCCGCCCACTATCTGATGCAATACCTGGGCGGCCCGGTGGACTTCATGCCGCTGTCCAACAGCTACCATATGGTGATGGTGGACAACGAGCGCGCCGAAGTGCTGCAGCGCAGCCTCAAGTTCTTCAACAGCCACGCCCGCCCGCAAAGCGCGGAACAGCCTTATGGCTGGACAGCCTTCGCCGCCGCCTGAACGGTTTTCTCCCCGCCGCGCGCCCCCGCCTGCCATCCGCAGGCGGTTTTGCTTTCCGCCCTCCCAGATCCCCAGTCGCATGCCAGATCAGTCGGCGATACCGAAGGTACCCAGTTGCAAAACAACAGGGCTGGCGGCACCCGTTGGGAAATTGGCGCCGGCTACCGCATCAACTCCTAATCTGGCAACTGAACTGTCCTACGCCGACTTCGGCAAGATGCAGGGCGGCATTCCCTCCGATGAAGGCACGATCACTCGGTTGCTGTCTCTGCGCGCCGAGCGCTTGGCTGTACTCGGCATCATTCCGGTGTCGGACAACCTGGAAGTGTGTGGCAAGCTCAGCCTCAAGGGCAACGGCCTAGAGGGCCCGAATACCAGTAACGCCAAAGCCGGCGTCGGCTTCGGCGCCAGCTACGCCATCGACAAGAATCTGCCCATGCGCGGCGAATGCGAATACATCCCCGCCCGCTACCAGGCAGGAGACGATGCCGGTCTGAAAACCAACGGCATCAATCGGTTCAAGGCCGGCCTCAGCTACCTCTTCTAAGCCGCCGCCTTCTCTGACTCAGCCCGCTTCGGCGGGCTTTGCCTTTTTCAGCTGCCAAACAGCCTACCGCGGTCTGGTACAATCGAGGTTTTGCTACCCGCAGGGACCCCACGCATGAGCCACCCGCACAGCGACGCCGTAAAAGCCTTCCTGCTGGACCTGCAAGACCGCATCTGCGCCGCGCTGGAGCAAAGCGACGGCAAGGCCCGCTTCGTCGAGGACGCATGGCAGCGCGAAGCTGGCGGCGGCGGCCGCAGCCGGGTGCTGATCGAGGGCGCGGTGTTCGAGCAGGCCGGCGTCAACTTCTCCCACGTCCACGGCGAGGCGCTGCCGGCGTCCGCCAGCGCGCACCGGCCGGAGCTGGCCGGCCGCCGCTTCGAGGCGATGGGAGTATCGCTGGTGATCCACCCGACCAATCCGCACATCCCCACCAGCCACGCCAATGTGCGTTTCTTCATCGCCGAAAAAGACGGCGAGGCGCCGGTATGGTGGTTCGGCGGCGGCTTCGACCTGACGCCCTACTACCCGGTGGCGGAAGACGCGGTGCACTGGCACACGGTGGCGCGCGACCTGTGCGCGCCGTTCGGCGCCGAGGTCTACCCGCAGTACAAGAAATGGTGCGACGAGTATTTCTTCCTCAAGCACAGGGGCGAAGCGCGCGGCATAGGCGGCCTGTTCTTCGATGACCTCAACGCCTGGGGCTTCGAGCGGAGCTTCGCCTTCATGCAGGCGGTGGGCGACGGCTACCTCGACGCCTACCTGCCCATCGTGGCAAAGCGCCGCGATACCGCCTGGGGCCAGCGCGAGCGCCAGTTCCAGCTCTACCGCCGCGGCCGCTACGTGGAGTTCAACCTGGTGTGGGACCGCGGCACCCTGTTCGGCCTGCAGTCCGGCGGCCGCACCGAATCCATCCTGATGTCGATGCCGCCGCTGGCGCGCTGGGAGTACGGCTACCAGCCGGAAGCCGGCAGCCCGGAAGACAAGCTGTACACCGACTTCCTGCCGGCCCGCGACTGGCTGTGAGCCGGCTCCGGTTACAAAGCGCCAACGTACAGCGCCGGCCAGATCGGTTATGCTAGTCAGTTGGCTTGAACCAACAACTCTCACCGCCCAAATTTCCGATGCGCACATCCTCCGGCTCCGCCACCGCCCTGCCACGGGCCCTGGAACCCGCCCTGTGGCTGCTGTTCGCCCTGGTCTGGTTCGGCTCGCTCGGCTACCGCGGCCTGATCCACGCCGATGAAGGCCGCTACGCGACGATCTCGCTGTTCATGCTGCACAGCGGCGACTGGATCACCCCGCGCCTGAACGGCCTCTTGTATTTCGAGAAGCCCATCCTGCAATACTGGATGGGGGCGGCAAGCTTCGCCGCCTTCGGCGTCAACGATTTCGCCGCCCGCTTCTGGCCCGGCCTCACCGGCTTCCTCACCGTGGCGCTCACCGCCTTCACCGCTCGCCGGCTATGGGGCGTGGAAACCGGCCGCTACGCCGCGCTGGCCGCCGGCAGCTGCGCCTGGATCGTCGCCAACAGCCATTTCCTGTCGCTGGACATGGGCGTCAGCTTTTTCCTCGCCGCCGCGCTGTGCGGCTTCCTGCTGGCGCAACGCGACGGCGCCAGCCCGCGCGACGCCCGCAACTGGATGTGGCTCACCTGGGCGGCGATGGCCGGTGCCACGCTCAGCAAGGGCCTGATCGGCCTGCTGATTCCCGGCGCCACCCTGGTGCTGTACAGCCTGCTCAACTGGCAATGGGCGTTCTGGAAACGCATGCACTGGCTCAGCGGCCTGGCTCTGTTCTTCGCGCTCACCGCGCCGTGGTTCGTGCTGGTTTCAGAGCGCAATCCGACCTTCGCCCACTTCTTCTTCATCCGCGAACACTTCGAGCGCTTTCTCACCACCGAGCACAAGCGCACCGGCGCGCCCTGGTATTTCGTGCCCTATCTGCTGATAGGCCTGCTGCCGTGGACCACGCTGCTGCCGCGCATCGTCAAGGAAGGCTGGGCCGACCGCGCCGCCGGCCTGCGCGTCGGCCGGCTGCTGCTGATCTGGAGCGTGTTCATCTTCGCCTTCTTCAGCAAGTCCAGCTCCAAGCTGCCGTCCTACATCCTGCCGCTGTTCCCGGCGCTGGCGCTGCTGCTGGCCCACAGCTTCACCCGGATGGCGCCGGCGGCGCTGAAAAAACACCTGCTGCTGCCGGCGCTGCTGTGGCTGGCGCTGCTGGCGGCCTGGCCCTTCGTCGGCCGCTTCGCCAGCGTCGATTCGCCGCTGGAGGTGCTGCAGCCGTTCGCGCATTTCATCGCCGCCGGCGCCGCCGTGTTCCTGCTGGGCGCGGCCTATGCCTGGTTCGCGCTCTCGCGCGGCAAAATGCTGGCCGCGGTGGCCGCGCTGTCTTTCGCCAGCCTCGCCGCCGTCACCCTGGCCGCCTGCGGCCACGACAGCTACGGCCGCCTGAAGGGCAGCAAGGAGATCGTCGCGCAGATCCAGCCCTATCTGACGCCGGACAGCGCGGTATTCTCCGTCCGCTATTACGATCAGACCTTCCCGTATTACGTGGGCCGGCCGGTGACGCTGGTGGATTTCGTCGACGAGTTCGAGTTCGGCGAAGGCCAGGAACCGCAGCGCTGGCTGCCGCAGCTGGCGCAGTTCCCCGCGCGCTGGCTGGCGGCGCCCAGGGCGGTGGCGATGCTGACCGACGACACCTACCAGCTGCTGAAACGCCAGGGGCTGCCGATGAAGGTGATCTACCAGGACCCGCGCCGCAAGGTGGTGGCCAAGCCCTAGAACACTCCCGAAGGGAGAGGGAAATGTCCCGCGCCGCCTGCGCGCGGGCGAAATTGGAAATGGATGCATGAAGCTGATTGAATTCGGATTGATACTGTTCGGCGTGCTGCTCAACGCCGCCGCGCAGCTGTGCTTGAAGGCCGGGGTGCGCCAGATCGGCCACTTCGATTTTTCCGCCGCCAACGCGCTGCCGATAGGCTGGTCGCTGGCCACCAACCTGCCCATCATCGGCGGCCTGTCCTGCTACGCGGTCAGCGTGGTGGTTTGGATCATGGCGCTGTCGCGGGTGGAGGTCAGCGTCGCCTACCCGATGCTGTCGATCGGCTACGTGGTCAACGCCATGCTGGCATACTGGATGTTCGGCGAGGCCCTCACCGCGCAGAAGCTGATCGGCATCGCCGTCATCATCGTCGGCGTAGTGCTGGTGGCGCGCAGCTGATTTTTGCAAGGACCTGTGATGGATTTTCTGCCGTTTACCCGTCCCCACATCGATGAGGACACCATCGCCGCCGTCGGCGACGTGCTGCGCTCCGGCTGGATCACCACCGGCCCCCGCTGCCAGCAGCTGGAAGCCGAATTGTCCGCCTTTTGCGGCGGCCGCCCGGTGCGGCTGGTATCGTCCGCCACCGCCGCGCTGGAAATGGCGCTGCTGGTGGCCGGCGTCGGCCCCGGCGACGAGGTGATCACCTGCCCGCTGAGCTGGGTGGCCACCGCCAATGTGATCCTGAAAGTGGGCGCCACCCCGGTGTTCGTAGACGCCGACCCGGCCACCCGCAACCTCGACCTGGACAAAGTGGAAGCCGCGATCACGCCGCGCACCCGCGCGCTGATCCCGGTGGACCTGGCCGGCCTGCCGGTGGACCGCGAGCGGTTATACGCCATCGCCGGCAAGCACGGCCTGCGGGTGGTGGAAGACGCCGCCCAGTCCATGGGCGCCAGCTGGAAAGGCAAGAACATAGGCAACGGCGGCGACCTGGTGTCGTTCAGCTTCCACGCCAACAAGAACATGACCAGCGGCGAAGGCGGCTGCCTGGTGCTGAACAACGCCGACGAGGCGCGGCTGTTCGAAAAGCTGCGGCTGCAGGGCGTCACCCGCCTGCCAGACGGCACCATGGACGTCGACGTGCTGGGCGGCAAGGCCAATATGACCGACATCGCCGCCACCATCGGCCTGGGACAGCTAAAGCAGCTGGCCGGCTTCAACGCCCGCCGCCGCCAGCTGGCCCAGCTATACTTCCAGCATTTCGACCGCGAGCTGGGCTGCGATCTGCCGCCGGCCGACTTTGAACAATCCAACTGGCACATGTTCCAGCCGCTGCTGCCGCTGGAGCGGATGAGCGTGGACCGCGGCGAATTCATCGCCCGTATGAAGGCGCAGGGAATAAGCGTGGGCGTGCACTACCCGGCAATGCACCTGTTCACCCTGTTCCGCCAGCGCGGCCACCGAGAAGGCGAGTTCCCGGTCGCCGAGGACATCGGACAGCGCACCGTCACCTTGCCGCTATTCCCTGCGATGCGCGACGAGGACGTGCTCCGCGTCTGCAAAACCGTCAGCGCCGTGCTGCGTCCTGTTTTAAGCTGAGACTCATGAATACAAGCATCCATCTTTCCGTTGTCATCCCGGTCTACAACGAACAGGACGTGCTGCAGGCGCTGTTCGACCGGCTGTATCCGGCGCTGGACGCGCTGAACATCGGCTACGAGATCGTGTTCATCAACGACGGCAGCCGCGACAAGAGCGTGGCCATGCTGTCGGAACAGTTCAAGCTCCGCCCCGACGTCACCCGCGTGGTACTGTTCAACGGCAACTTCGGCCAGCACCGCGCCATCCTGGCCGGCTTCGAGCACAGCCGCGGCGAGCGGGTGGTGACGCTGGACGCCGACCTGCAAAACCCACCGGAAGACATCAAGCTGCTGCTGGATGAAATGGACAAGGGCCACGACTACGTCGGCTCCATCCGCCGCCAGCGCAACGACAGCCTGTGGCGCCACGTCGCCAGCCGGGCGATGAACCATCTGCGCGAGAAGCTCACCCGCATCAAGATGACCGACCAGGGCTGCATGATGCGCGCCTACAGCCGCCGCATCATCGACACCATCAACCAGTGCAACGAGCTGCACACCTTCATCCCGGCGCTGGCCTACCAGTTCGCGCAGAACCCCACCGAGGTGACCGTAGGCCACGAAGAGCGCTTCGCCGGCGAGTCCAAGTACTCGCTGTACAGCCTGATCCGGCTGAACTTCGACCTGATGACCGGTTTTTCGCTGGTGCCGCTGCAGCTGTTCTCGCTGTTGGGCATGCTGATCTCGGCCGGCTCCGGCCTGCTGGTGGCCTATATGGTATTGCGCCGGCTGATCATAGGCCCGGAAGAAGGCGGACTGTTCACGCTGTTCGCCATCGCCTTCTTCCTGATCGGCATCGCGCTGTTCGGCATCGGCCTGCTGGGCGAGTACATCGGCCGCATCTACCAGGAAGTGCGCGCCCGCCCGCGCTACGTGATACAGGCGGTATTGGAAAAAAAGGACCTGCGATGAGCCGCGCCGTCGTCTTCGCCTACCACAACGTCGGCGTGCGCTGCCTGAAGGCGCTGATCGGCCGCGGCGTGGACGTGGCGCTGGTGGTGACCCACCAGGACAACCCGAACGAAAACATCTGGTTCCAGAGCGTGGCGCAAACCGCGCGCGACTACGGCATCCCGGCGATCACCCCGGACGACCCCAACGCGCCGGACGTGGTGGAACAGGTCAAGGCCTGCCAGGCCGACTTCCTGTTCTCCTTCTACTACCGCCACATGCTCAAAGCGCCGCTGCTGGAAGCGGTGAATCGCGGGGCCTACAATATGCACGGCTCGCTGCTGCCCAAGTACCGCGGCCGGGTGCCGATCAACTGGGCGGTGATCCACGGCGAAACCGAAACCGGCGCCACCCTGCACCAGATGAACGTCAAGCCGGACAACGGCCCCGTCGTCGACCAGATGGCGGTGCCCATCCTGCCGGACGACAGCGCCGACGAAGTGTTCGCCAAGGTGACGGTGGCGGCGGAGATGGTGCTGTGGCGCAGCCTGCCCGGCCTGATCGCCGGCACCGCTGCGCACGCCATGCAGGACCTGAGCCAGGGCGCCTACTTCGGCGGCCGCAAGCCGGAAGACGGCCGCATCGACGCCCGGGCCGGCGCGGCGCAACTACACAATTTCGTGCGCGCGCTGACCCTTCCCTTCCCCGGCGCCTTCGCCGACACCCGCGCCGGCCGCCTGCTATTGTGGAAGACCTTGCAGGCCGGTCGGACCACTCCGGCCGCCGCCGCCGAGCTCTACCTAGAAGCCGGCCGGCTGTGGCTGCGCGCCGCCGACGGCGGACGCCTGGCGGTGCTGCAGGCCGAACTGGCCGGGCAAGCGCTCGGCGCCGAAAACTTTGCCGCGCTTGCCGGCGGCGACGCGCTGCCGCTGAGCCTTTAAACAAAATTTGATTATTCCGCCTGCGGGCGAGTGAGGACATCCAATGAAAAAAGTACTGATCCTGGGCGTGAACGGCTTCATCGGCCACCACCTGACCAAACGCATCATCGAGACCACCGACTGGCACATCTACGGCATGGACATGCACGATGACCGCGTGGCCGAATGGAAAGACCACCCGCGCTTCCATTTCTTCGAAGGCGACATCACCATCAACAAGGAATGGATCGAGTACCACGTCAAAAAATGCGACGTGGTGCTGCCGCTGGTGGCCATCGCCACCCCGTCCACCTACGTCAACAACCCGCTGCGTGTGTTCGAGCTGGACTTCGAGGCCAACCTGCCCATCGTCCGCCAATGCGTAGAGTACAAGAAACATCTGGTGTTCCCGTCCACCTCGGAAGTCTACGGCATGTGCCACGACGACGAGTTCGACCCGGAAAACTCCGAGCTGATCTGCGGCCCGATCAACAAGCCGCGCTGGATCTACTCCTGCTCCAAACAGCTGATGGACCGCGTCATCCACGCCTACGGCATGGAACAGGACCTGAACTACACCCTGTTCCGCCCGTTCAACTGGATAGGCGGCGGCCTGGACAACATCAACACGCCAAAGGAAGGCTCCAGCCGCGTGATCACCCAGTTCCTGGGCCATATCGTCCGCGGCGAAACCATCAAGCTGGTTGATGGCGGCCACCAGAAGCGCGCCTTCACCTATGTGGACGACGGCATCGCCGCGCTGATGAAGATCATCGAAAACAAGGACGGCAAGGCCTCCGGCCAGATCTACAACATCGGCAACCCGGCCAACAACTACTCGATCCGCGAGCTGTCGCAAATGATGGTGGACCTGGCCCGCGTCTATCCGGAATACCAGCTCAACGCCGACAAGGTGAAAGTGGAGGAAACCACTTCCGGCGCCTACTACGGCAAGGGCTACCAGGACGTGCAGAACCGCGTGCCCAAGATCAGCAACACCATGGCCGATCTGGACTGGAAGCCGACCGTGACCATGGCCGACGCCTTGCGCGGCATCTACGACTACTACCGCGACCAGGTGGCCGCCAGCCGCGACCTGTCGGTGTAATCTGTCCGAAGAAACCTCTCCGCTCATGCTGTGCGCCGCATAGCGAGCGGCTGATCGGCAGCCGTCCCATCTCCCTTCGGCCCGTGCCGGTGGAACAGTGTTGGGCCAGGAGCCTTTAAGCCGCCGTTTTTTTGATCGGCGGCGCCTGGCACAAGACTGTTCCGCCGGGGTTTCTCGGGCCGCGGGGGTCGCCTGGGATCGCAAAGGGGCTGGCGAGACAGCTCCTTTGCCCGTGCTGGCGGGCGGAACCGCCGTGAAAATCATCGTCCGCGCTGCGGACTCCATCGCTTTGCGCCATCGAATGCAAAACCGTTTGCCCTAGAGAAATGATATCCTCGCTTTGAAGGATGCTCCCATTTCACATGCCCGACATCATCTTTCTCGCCCCCTATTCCCCAGCCTGGCCTGCGCGCTTCCAGACCGAACGCCGGCGTCTCCTGTCGGCTCTAGCCCCGCTGGCCGACGCCTGCCGGATCGAGCACATAGGCAGCACCGCCGTGCCCGGCCTTGCCGCCAAACCCATCATCGACATCATGCTGGGCCTGCCGGCACTAGCAGGCATCAAGCCCCGCATCCCAGCATTGCTCGCGGCGGGTTTTCACCATCAGCCGCAGATGGCCGCCGCCATGCCGGACCGGCATTACTTCACCCGTCCCGCCCAACCGCCGCGCCAGGTCCACTTGCACGCAGTGGCGCTGGACAGCGCCTTCTGGCGCGACAAGCTGGCCTTTCCCGACGCCTTGCGCGCCGATGGCCATCTCGCCGCCGAATACGAGGCATTGAAGCGGAAACTGGCGCAAAGCATGGGCGGACACCGCCTACACCGACGCCAAGAGCGCGTTTATCGCCTCCGTGTTGGCGATGACAGCCGGAAAACCGCACGGCAAGCCCGCAACACGGTAAACTCGCCAGCGATTCCGAACACTTGAACTTGCCAGAACAATGAAAAAACTCGCCCTGAAGATAGACGTCGACACCTGGCGCGGCACCCGCGAAGGCGTGCCCAGGCTGGTGGAGATGCTCCAGCGTCGCCAGGCGAACGCCACCTTCCTGTTCAGCCTGGGGCCGGACCACACCGGCCGCGCCATCAAGCGCGTGTTCCGTCCCGGCTTCCTGTCCAAGGTGTCGCGCACCTCGGTGGTGGAACACTACGGCATCCGCACCCTGCTGTACGGCACCGTGCTGCCGGGCCCCGACATCGGCCGGCGCGAGGCCGCGCTGCTGCGCTCGGTCCGCGACGCCGGCTTCGAAGTGGGCATCCATTGCTGGGACCACATCAAATGGCAGGACCATGTGGCGGAAGAAGACGCGGTGTGGACCCGCGCCGAAATGCACAAGGCCGCGCGCCGCTTCCAGCAGATTTTCGGCGAGCCGCCGCGCACCCACGGCGCCGCCGGCTGGCAGATCAACGACGCCGCGCTGGCCTACCAGCAGGAGTTGGGCATGCTGTACGCGTCCGACGGCCGCGGCACCCACCCGTTCCAGCCGGTGGACGCCGCCGGCCGCAGCCTGGGCGTGCCGCAGCTGCCCACCACGCTGCCGACGCTGGACGAGCTGATAGGCCTGAACGGCCTCACCAACGACAATGTGCACGAGCACCTGCTGGCACTGACCGAGACCGCGCCGGACAGCGGCCATGTCTACACACTGCACGCCGAGCTGGAAGGCATGCGCCTGGCCGAGACTTTCGACCGCTTGCTGCAGGGCTGGCAGGCCCAGGGCTACCAGTTGGTCAGCTGCCTGGACATCTTCAACGACCTGGATCGCGCCTCCCTGCCCAATGGCCGGGTGGTGATGGGCGAAATCCCCGGCCGCAGCGGCACCCTGGCCTTGCAGGCCTGAGCCGTTCCCGCCATGACAAAACCCGCCATCCGGCGGGTTTTGTCATTCTGCTGGCCCAGCGGGAAACCGGCGCCGCCTCAGCCGTCGCGCTTGTTGAGGAACAGCGTCAGGCTGAGGCCGCCTTCGCCGTCGTTGACCGACTGGATGTTCTTCAAGGTGATGCCGGAAGGCAGCAGCACGCTGATGCCGTGGCCGACGCCGTAGCGCGACAGCGTCTTTTCCAGCTGCTTGGCCATGCCCTTGGCCGGCAGCCGCGCCTCGTCGTCCAGCTCGAAGCCGTAGGATTCGGCGGCGCTGCCCAGCGCCTCCTCCACCTGGGCCCGCGGCACGAAGCGCTCGGCGGCGTCGGTCAGCGACTTGGCCGCCACCTCTTCCTGCTGGCTCTCCACCAGCGTCAACAGCTCGTCCTTGAAGCGCGCCTGCTCCATCGGGTCCTCGATCTCGCCGCTCAACTGCTCCACCACGCTGGCCAGCATCTTGCTGCTGGAAGCCTTGTCCGGCACCCGCAGCGCCTTGAGGAAATCGTCCAGCCAGAACTTGGCCTCGCGGCTGAGACGGTCCACCGCGTAGACGGTGGGACCGTGCTCCAGGATCAGCGCGCCCTTGTCTATCAGCCGCGGATTGATGCCGGAGGCGTGGCTGATGTCGAACACGCCGGCGCCGTCGATGATGGTGAGGAAGTCGTCGCGGATTTCCGACTTGAACACCCCTAGCGCGCGCTCCTCGCGCTCGCCGTCCCCCAGGCCGGAAAACTCGATGATCAGCAGATCGCCGGCGCTGATGTTGGGATGCTGCGAGCGGCCGTACAGATGCTTGGCGATGCGCTGCGACACCGCCAGGAAATCGATCTCGCCGCGGAAGAACTGGCGGGTGTAGTGGTAGATCTCGTTCAGGTTGAGATCGGTCTCGTGGACGAACTGGTGCTTCTTGCGGTCGGATACTATGCCCTTCAGGTAGCCGTCCAGCAGCAGGCCGGACACCGCCTCGTCCACCGAGGTGGTGCGTTCGGACAGCTGCAAGGGCTCGCCGCGCGTCGGGTTGCCCACCCGGTGCACCACCATGCATTCCACTCTCGATTCCGCTATCACCATCGCCATTGCTCCACAAAAGAATGGGCGATTATTGTCGCCGCCCGCCGCCTTGGCAAGGACTCTATGGCTGGACGGAAGACAAGGCCTCCGCCAGGAAATCCACCAGCAGCCGCACCTTGGGGCTGAGCTGGCGGTTGTGCGGATACAGCGCCCAGATGCCCTCCTCCGGCTCGGCGTAGTCGGCCAGCACCTCGCGCAGCGCGCCGCTCTCAAGGTGCGCCGCCACGTAGTAGTCCGGCAGCTGCACCAAGCCCATGCCGCGCAGCGCGGCGTCGGCCAGCACCTGGGCATTGTTGCAGCGCAGCGGCCCCTGCACCCGCACCGTCTGGCGGCGGCCGCCCTGTTGCAGATGCCAGCTGTCCTGGCCCAGCAGCAGGCAGGCGTGGCCGGCCAGGTCCCCCGGCCGCTGCGGCGCGCCGTGGCGGGCAAGGTAGGCCGGCGCGGCGCAGATGTGGTGGCGGCGCTGCGACAGCTTGCGCGCCATCAGCGAGGAATCGGACAGATGGCCGATGCGGATGGCCAGGTCGTAGCCCTCGTGCACCAGGTCCTGCAACTGGTTGGACAGATTGAGGCCGACCTCCAGCTGCGGATAGCGCTGCATGAAATCCAACAGCAAGGGCGCGATGTGGCTCTGGCCATAGGCCAGCGGCGCGGTCAGCTTGAGCTTGCCCTGCGGCGCCGCCTGCAGCCGCGACACCGCCTGCTCGGCGTCGGCCAGCGACTCCAGCAACTGGCGGCAGTGGGTCAGGTACAAGCCTCCGGCCTCGGTCAGGCTCAGCTGGCGGGTGGTGCGGTACAGCAGCTTGGCCCCCAGCCGCGCCTCCAGCTGGCTGATCTGGCGGCTGACCTGCGCCACCGAAATCCCCAGCTGCCGCGCCGCCCGGGTGAAGCTGCCGCTGTCGGCCACCGCGACGAATTCATGAATGCCTTCCCAGCCGGCCATTGTTTCTCCACAGAAAAAATCATTTACCGATTTGGCCGATTATGAATGCCCAAGAGAAAAATACAATGGCCGATTGCGCGGCGATACCGCCTATCATCATTCAGAAGAGGAACCCCGCATGAGCCAGAACGTCATCCGCTGCAAGGCCGCCGTGGCCTGGGCCGCAGGCCAGCCCTTGAGCATCGAACAAATAGAAGTGCAAGCGCCCAAGGCCGGCGAGGTGCGGGTGAAGCTGGTGGCCACCGGCGTCTGCCACACCGACGCCTTCACGCTGTCCGGCGAAGACCCGGAAGGCATCTTCCCCTGCATCCTGGGCCACGAGGGCGGCGGCGTCGTGGAATCGGTGGGCGCGGGCGTCACCAGCGTGGCGGTGGGCGACCACGTGATTCCGCTGTACACGCCTGAGTGCGGCGAGTGCAAGTTCTGCCAGTCCGGCAAGACCAATCTGTGCCAGAAGATACGCGCGACGCAGGGCAAGGGCCTGATGCCCGACGGCACCACCCGCTTCTCCAAGGACGGCCAGCCCATCTACCACTACATGGGCACCTCCACCTTCAGCGAATACACGGTGCTGCCGGAAATCTCGCTGGCCAGGGTCAACCCGGCCGCGCCGCTGGAAGAGGTATGCCTGTTGGGCTGCGGCGTCACCACCGGCATGGGCGCGGTGGTGAACACCGCCAAAGTGCAGCCGGGCGACAGCGTCGCCATCTTCGGCCTGGGCGGCATCGGGCTGTCCGCCATCATAGGCGCGCGCATGGCAGGCGCCGGCCGCATCATCGGCATCGACATCAACGAGAGCAAATTCGAGCTGGCGAAAAAGCTAGGGGCCACCGATTGCGTCAACCCGAGCGACTTCGGCAAGCCGATCCAGGACGTGATCGTGGAAATGACCGACGGCGGCGTCGACTTCTCCTTCGAGTGCATAGGCAACGTCAAGGTGATGCGCGCGGCGCTGGAATGCTGCCACAAGGGCTGGGGCGAATCGGTGATCATAGGCGTGGCCGGCGCCGGCCAGGAAATCGCCACCCGGCCGTTCCAGCTGGTCACCGGCCGGGTCTGGCGCGGCAGCGCCTTCGGCGGCGTGCGCGGCCGCTCCGAGCTGCCCACCTATGTGGAACGCTATCTGCAAGGCGAATTCCAGCTGGACGACTTCATCACCCACACCATGCCGCTGGAGCAGGTGAACGAGGCGTTCGAGCTGATGCACCAGGGCAAGAGCATACGCTCGGTGATCCACTACCGCGCGAAGGAGCAGGCTTGAGTCTGGAAAAGATCAGCGACAACCTGGCCTTCGGCGGCCGCCAGCAACAGTGGCGGCACCAGTCGGCCGCGCTAGGCTGCGCGATGCGCTTCGGCGTCTATCTGCCGCCGGCGGCGGCGCAGCACAAGCTGCCGTGGCTGCTGTGGCTGTCCGGCCTGACCTGCAGCGACGAGAACTTCAGCCACAAGGCCGGCGCGCAAAGAGTGGCGGCGGAGCTGGGCATCGCGCTGGTGATGCCGGACACCAGCCCGCGCGGCGAAGAGGCGGCGGACGATCCGGCCTACGACCTGGGCCAGGGCGCCGGCTTCTACCTCAACGCCACGCAGGCGCCGTGGAGCCGCCACTACCGGATGTACGACTACGTGACGCAGGAGCTGCCGGCGCTGCTGCGCGGCCAGTTCCCGCTCAACGGCCGCGTCGCCGTCGCCGGCCATTCGATGGGCGGCCACGGCGCGCTGGTATGCGCGCTGAAGCGGCCGCAGGACTACGTGTCGGTGTCGGCCTTCAGCCCGATCTGCCATCCGGTCAAGGCGCCGTGGGGCCGCAAGGCGTTCGCCGCCTATCTGGGAGACGACGAAACCCGCTGGCGGGAATGGGACGCCAGCCTGCTGCTGGCCGAACGCGGCAGCCCGCTGCCGATCCGGGTGGACATCGGCCTGGCCGACCCCTTCCTGGCCGAGCAGCTGCAGCCGGACGCGCTGCAGAAGGCGGCGCGCGAGAGCGACAGCCGCCTGGAACTGCACCGCCACGCCGGCTACGACCACAGCTACTACTTCGTCGCCAGCTTCATCGAGGCGCAGCTGCGCTTCCACGCCCGCCATCTGCTGGCCTGAGCGGCGCGCAGACGCAAAAAAGCCAGGCATCGCGCCTGGCTTTTTCTGTATCTGGTGGAGGGAGAAGGATTCGAACCTTCGAAGGCTGAGCCGCCGGATTTACAGTCCGGACCCGTTGACCGCTGGGGTAACCCCTCCAAGAGCTGCGCATTTTATTAGCCGGTGCCGCCGCCGTCAAGCGGCTCAAGGCAGTTTCGCCGCCTGCAGATAGGCCGGCCGCGACAGGCAGCGCCGTAGCCAATCATGCACACGCGGTCACGTCTCCGGCTCGCATCCGGCCAGGCTGTTGATCACCCCCGCCACGTTCAGGTCCGCCGCGCTGAACGCCTCGCCCAGCAGATAGGGCCGCTCGCGCAAGGCAAGCTCCAGCCGCCCCAGCGGCTTTTGCAGATCCCGCTCCGCCTGGCGCCGCGCCGCGTTATTACGCAATGCGGCCGGCAGCCACAGGCTGTGCTCGGCCCAGCGCGCCTACGCGTCCTCCAATGCCGACTACGCCCAAAACGACCACTGCAAGGCCAAAGCCTGCCGCTGTTCATCCTGCGGCCACAGCCGCGGTTCCCGCCCCGCCAGGTAGAGGTTGATCGCCAGCGATTCGGCCAGCACGAAATCACCGTCCTTCAAGGCCGGAATAGTGCCGGCCGGATTCAGGGCCAAATAGTCCGCGTCCTGGCCGCAACGTTGCCAGTCCAACGGGTGGTGGACGAAGTCCAGCTCAAGTTCGCAAGCCATCCACAGCACGCGCAAGGTGCGGGAATGGACAGTGCCATAGATTTCCAACATTCAGACCACCCTGGCTCCACTCAAAGCGCGAGAATACCAATGGGATTGCCATGCGGGTGGCATTGCAGATGCAAGCCAATCGATAACTACGCTCATCCCCCGCGCCAACCATTCAGCCCACACTATTCACACGGCATTAATTGCAGCGTTTTCCGCTAAGAGCAAGTACGGCGCAGCAGGCTTAGGACATCATGCCGGTCGCATTACATGTCAAACCACTCGCCGCCAAGACCACACCATGCGGAAAACCATGCCCAGCCAAACCATCATGCCGTCCTCGCCAACAGCGCCACCGCTAGATTATCTCCAGCAACTGTCTTCGCTGCCGCTGCTGCAAGGCCTTTCCCAGCCCCTGCTGCTGCATCTGCAAAAACACGCGGTGCCGCTGCAAGGCAAGAAGCGGAAGCTGCTGTTCTGGAAGGACGAGCCAGCCAACTTCATCGCCCTGGTCATGCAGGGCACCGTGCACCATACCCTGGATGAGCCGGATGGCAAGGAGGTCATCATAGACCGCAGCCATTGCGGCGAGCTGGTAGGAGAAAGCGCGCTTCTGCAAACCGGTTTGCGCAACAGCAACGCCCTGCTCAGCGCCGACGCCAGGCTGCTGCTGCTGCATCAGCCCCATTTCTCCTTGCTGCAGCAGGACCCCGCCTTCATGTCCAGGGTGCAGGCCCAGCTGTGCCAGCGGCTGCAGCGGCTGAGCAATTTCGTCGAAACCGTCTGCCTGTACCGGCTGGAGGCCCGCCTCGCCCGCCATCTGCTGGAAGAGATGGCGCTCAAGGGCCAGGCCGGGCCGGACGGCATTTGGCTGCCGATGCAGTTCAACCAGAGCATTCTGGCCGCCATGCTCAACGCCAGCCGTCCCAGACTCAATGCCCAACTCAAGGAATGGCAACGCAGCGGACTGATTCAGCCATTGCGCCGCGCCTTGCAAATCAAGGATCCGGAACGGTTGCGCCGGATCGCGCAGCAAGGTGGAGCCCTGCCTTAATTATTCAACTTCTTTAATTTCATTTGTCACACAAGAAACAGAATCAAACCTTCAACTGGGCAATCCTGAAATTCCGTTTGTCATTCAGGACTACCAAGTGAAATTCACAAAGAATGAAGACTCAATCCAGCCGCTGGCGGCGGTATGGCGAGAAATCCAGCCCAAGCTGCAGCGCCGCGCCCGCCATCTGTGCAAGGGCGATACCCACCGCGCCGACGAACTGTTGTCCGACACCGCGCTGAAAGTACACCTGTATCTGCAGCACTCCGCCGAGCGGGTGCAAAACCTGGCCGGCTTCCTGTTTCTGGCGCTCAACCACGCCTTTCTAGACTTCGTCCGCCGCCAGGGACGGGAAAACCTCGTGATCGATCCGAACTCCGACCTGGACTGCGACACAGTCCATGCCCACAGCTCCAACGCGCCTACACCTGAACAATTGCTGACGCTGAAACAGCAACTGGCCCGCATGGAGGCGGCGTTGGCCGGACTGAAGCCGGAACAGCAGCGCTTGTTCCAGCTGAAGTTTCAAGAGGACCTGCCTTATCCGCAAATCGCCTCCAGCCTTGGCATCAATGAAGCCCTGGCGCGCAAGCGCGTGGAGCTGCTGCGCAAAGCGCTGCGCAAGCATCTGGATCAAGACTTCACGCCGCCCGGCATCCGCCGTACCTGAAGCATGAAGCTAAACCATGCGCAGCGCCGGCTTTGGCTGTCACGCCGCCCGCCCGCACAATTTCACAGGATCAGCATTTCATGACGTGTTCCCCCGCCTCCTCGCCTCCCTCTCTGCTAGCGCTCTGCGCGGTGCTGGCGCTGCTGCTGGAGCGATTGCTGGCTCCGCCCTTCCCCGCAGCCAGGCCCTCCAGCACGCTGCCGTTCGACATTTGCGGCTTCGGCATCGCTTATGCCCTGTGCAGCCAGCTGCCTTTGCATCCCGCCGACGCCTTGCGCCCCGGCCTGCTGCCGGCCTCTGTGGATGCCGGCCTGGCCGCCTTGCTCATCGCCGGAATGGCCCGCCTGTTGCGGCAGGCCTTGAATCCACACCCTGCAACGGCTTGCCCGCCAGCACCGCCAACCCGCCGCATCGCGCGCCATTCCTTCCGTCTGGGCAATCTGACCACCTCGCCATACCCCGCGCGCGCGCATCAGGAGAAGCGGAAATGAAGGCCACGCTGGGCAGCCTGATCAGTGGCCTGAAAAAGGCCGTGATCGAAGCGCAACGCAGCGTCAGCCACCAGCATATCGAGGAGCTGCAGCAATTCTTCATCCCGGACCAGGAGCAAGACCCATCGCAAAGCTTCCCGGAGGGCGCCTGGACCGCGCGCATGGTCGGCATGAACGTCCCCCGCGAAGTGAGCCGCAACGGCGTAGTCACACTGGAACACCACCAAGTTCAAGTGCCGCTGATCACGCTGCTGCCGCTGAAAAGCTTTGCCATCGAGCAAGTGGAAGTGCTGACCACCCTCAGCCTGGCTTTGGCAGAAACACCGGACCCGGCCGGGGAAGACGCGGATGTGCTGGTTTCGATGCGGCCGCTAGATGAACAGACGGCGGAAATCAAGATTGTGATCCGCGGCCTGGAGCCGCCCGCCGGCTACCAACGCATGGTGGCCGCCTACGAGAAGCTGCTGAACGCGCAGTTGCCTACCTGAACCCGGCGCGCCTTGCCCCACTCATCAACATCCAATAAGGAGCTCCCATGGCAGATACGCCTGACGACAATGTATTGAGCCTGGCCCAACAGTTTTCCGGGCTGCCGATGAAGGCGCTGATCGGCGGGCCATTGCAGGCCGCCTCGCAGGCGCAGCACAGTCTGGCGCTGACCCAGACCCAATCGATTCTGGAAACCGGCTTCAGCCGCATCATCGACCGTAATGGCAAGCTGCTCGGCTACCGGCCGCTGACGGCGGCCATAGAGCTGGCATCGTCGCGCGCCGGCGGGGCGGCCGCGCCGACGCAGACTTCTCTGACGCTGAACCTGCCAGTGCTGACCATGATGCACATCCCCTCGCTGGCGATCCGCTCGGTGGACATCACCTTCGATATGGAAGTGAAGTCCAGCTTCAGCCGTGAAACCGATGTGCAAAGCGCCAGCAAGCTGGATGCCGGCGCCACCTGGGACGCGCGTGTCGGCTGGGGAAGCTTCGGGGTGGAGCTGAAAGGCTCGGTATCCTCCGATAGCTCCCGCTCGCGCGACGACAAGCGCGCCTCGCAAAGAAGCAACGACGCGCATTACCACGTGGAAGTAAAGGCGGAACAGCAAGCCATGCCGGAAGGCCTGAAGCTGCTGCTGCAGACATTTGGGAAAAACCTGGATGCCTCGCTCGCGCCGACAGACCCGGACGCGCCGCAGCCCCCAGTGGTCAACACCTAAGCCAGACCTGCGCGGGAGCCGCTCCCGCCAGCGCCCTCTTCTGGCCAGACGAACCTCCCATTCCCGCACGGACGCACCCCCGGCCTCTCCCCACTCGCCACGGAGACTACAAGGATGAACGACATGCTGATTCATTTCATTTCCATGCCCTCCGCGCTGCAGATCGCCGCGTGGGCCTCATTTGGCTGCCTGCTGGCGGTACTCACCCATTTCCTGATGCGCAGGCTGGCGCCGGAGCACATAACGGAAAAGCAAAGCGACGAAGTCGGCGTCATCATCGCCGTGGTGGGCATTTTCTACGGCCTGATCATCGCCGCCCTGCTGGTACGCGCCATCTCCCACTTCGATAACTCGATGGAAATCGCCGAGCGCGAAGCTGGCCTCGCTGCCTCGCTGTACCGGATGAGCGCGCAAGGACTGCCGGAGACAAACCATAAAATACAGAAGGGGCTGCAAGCCTATCTCGACGCCGTCATCCACCAAGAATGGCGTTTGCAGCAACAAGGCGAAGAAGTGCCCGTTTCCTCGCCGCAGCTGGGCTATTTGAGCAAAGTGTTGTCGGCCATCCATCCCGCCGGCCACAAAGAGGCGGAATACCTGGCCCTGGCCCAAGACAAGCTCAACGAACTGTACGTCAGCCGCCACGCCCGGCTGTTCAACCAGGCCATGACCATCCCATGGGAAATCTGGACCGTCAGCCTGATAGGCGAGGTGCTGCTTGTGTTCTTCGCCTGGCTGATGCATGTGCCCAGCAAGGGCGTGCACTTCTTTCTCACCTGCGCCATGGCCGTCTCCATCTCCATCGTGCTGGCCATCATCCTGATCTACGACACCCCCTTCTACGGCGACATCAGCGTCTCGCCGGAACCGTACCAAAAAGCGCTGGCCGCCATCCGCGCCGGCAGCCTGGATTTGTAACCTTGGTAAAAACTTTTCACACGCGCGGCGACGGCGCGTCCGTATGGCAAGCGCATGCCGCGCCCTCATCAACCTCACCTGCGATCCAGGAGCAAACATGGCAGACAACACCGCAGTCAACGGACAAATCACCGACGCCGTCACCCAGACCAACGTCAAGGTCGTGGCCGAAGCCCCGGCCCAGGCCATGGCCTCGCTGTACCAAGTGGCCAGCCACTCCGCCGGCCTGGCGCTGCAGAACTCGGTGCACAGCCAGCAGGCGCTGAACCAGATCAACAGCGCGGTGATTTCCAAAGCGGTGTCGATGATCCTGTCCGTCGGCGACAAGAGCTGACGCCATTAAGCCAGGGAGGATGGAAGCATGGACATTAAAAGCTTTTTCCGCGGCAAGCAGGATAGCGGCGAAAAAAATCAATCGCAGAGCGGCTCGTCAGCGGAAAAATCGCAAACAGCCGGCGCCGAAGCGCTTCAAGACAGCAATGTCGGCGAGACCAATACGCAAACCATGCAGGCCGACAATGCAGCAGGCTCGCCAGACGGCGGAGCGAAGGCCCAAACCCAATCACCGTCAAGCACGCCGGCCCCCGCCGTTCCGCCTCCCACTCAGCTCTCGCAGCCCGCCGCCCCGCCGCCGTCATCCAGCCCGCTGCGCGGCTTCACCGAAAAACTCAGCACCGCGCCATCCGGCGGCAGCGGCAACGACGCGCTGAACAGCCAGATCGTGCAGGCGGTGCAGCTCTCCAACAGCGAAACCGCCGCCTACGCCGGCAACCAGATCGCCGTGGCCCCCAACATGATGATCACCCAGGCCGGCGGCCTGGTGGCCCAGGCCGGCGCCAACTACTTCGACGGCGCCAGCAAACTGGCCCTGGCCAGCAAGAGCGTGCTGCTGAAGAACATGACCGAGAAATTCGCCAAGGAGGACGTCAAGGGCGGCGTGGAGGACGCGCTGGGGATTTTGATCACCGATCTCTTGGTCGGCACCGCCGCGGCGGTGGCTGCTGCGGCCGGCGCAATCGAGGGCGAGGCGGCGCATTTTGCGTTGGACAAGATAGATCAAAGCCTCTCGAAATATAAATCACTAACAAGCGATAAATAGCCCCCCCAAAAACATCACAACAATCAAACTAACCAAAGGATTAAAAATGCACACTTACATCTCCGTCATCAAGTGGCAAAACAGCAGCAATACGAAATTTGATGCTCTACCACTTGACAAACGCATTGAAATAATTACCTCAGCATGCGCCGATCTAAACAACCAAATAACAAGCAATAATATTCCTCTTGACAAGGAAATAAAAGGCATAATAACAGCACCGGAATATTTCCTATCCAGAAGTAACTCATCTTTATCCATCACAAGAGACACAATGCTTCAATACCGGCAAAATTTAGCCAATACCAGCCGAAAATACAAAGACATCGTGCTAATACCAGGGACGATGGCTTACACTAAAACTATTAATCTATCCGAAGAAAAAGGCATTAATCGCTTTAAAAAAATGCTATCCCGCATGAACGAAGAGCAAAATCCTTACATCCTTGACCCCAATAAAACCAACCCCCTCAGAAACATTCATGATGGAAGACTCCAACAAACTGAAATTGATAGATATAAAAAATACTGGAGAGAACAAATCATCCAAGGAAATTCAGTAGAAATCTATTCAAATTCACTATTTATATACTATAATGGCGAGATATGGAAACACAGAAAATCCAGTGGGTTTTACGAAAACCAGAACAATAAAGATGTAGTATTATCTATTGATCGAAAAAGCGAAAATGGACTTGTAAATATCAGCGACCGGCTATTCGGACTGGAAATTTGCTTTGAGCACGCAATGGGTGTACTCAAAGAAAAACACAACAGTCTCCCCCTTGACTTCCAAATCATTGTTTCTGACTATGTCGAGGGCAACCGAAACAACATCCACCTTAGTGCAGACGGTCTATTAATAGGAACCCCCATTTCCATCACAGACAAAACAACCAAGATTACAACTATCCATGATGGCATATGGAGTGAAGATTCTAATAAAAACCTTAATAAAATTGCACCAGTGAAAGTTGAAGAATGGTACGACATCTTTCAAGTAAAAACACCAGCCAAAAAGCAAGGAACCATGAAGAAAGTGACTAAGGAGTCACTGCAAAGCGCAGTCATCAAATAAAGTCGGCCCAACATTTCCGACTCCGGCGATCACAAACCTGTGGAATCCACATGTTAGGTGGGCAAATCTCCGGATTTGCCCACGCGTTTTATACTGCCTAAAACGAACCGTGAACTCATCCCCCCACTTCACACACCCTTTCCCAACACGTCCCTGTCATTGCCCCCCCACAAAACAGGTAAACGCCAGGCGTAGCGCGGGTTGGCCCAACAGGCCATACCCGCGATCCATACGATCACCGCCCTTCATCGCCTTTGCCCCCTTCCATAACGCCACACACCACTTCTCCGCCGCATTCCGCGGGTATGGCCTGCGGCCAACCCGCGCTACGTGGCCCCACCCCAATCGGCGGGATACCGGCCGGCCTGGACGTAGCGGTGGAAGGTGGAATACGGCCATGCCGCCGCGCTGGCGGCGAGGCCATGCTTGACCGGGTTGAAATGCACATAATCCAAATGCGCGGCGAAATCGGCTTCGTCGCGGATGCGGTGCTCCCAATACCTGTGTTGCCACAAGGTGCCGCATCCTTTGGCGGCGCGGCGGGCGCTATACCATTCGGCCCGGAAATACCGCTGCCCCACCGCGCGGGTGACTCGCCGCTTGATCTCGCGCCACCGTAGCGCTTAATCGGCATCGCCTTCCGGCAAGGTCCAAATCGCGTGCAGATGGTCCGGCAACAACACCCAAGCATCGATGGCGAATGGCCGCTCGCGCCGCACCGCCAGAATGGCCTCGCGCAAGGTGGCGCGCACGTCAGGTTTTAACAGAATGGCTTGCCGGCGCTCGGTCACCACGGTGAAGAAATAACAGGCGCCGGGCAGGCGGTCTCGACGAAAACGGGCCATATATTGGTCTCGGCAAAAAAGTCCACTCTCGCACGCCCTATGCGCCGGCGCGCCGGGCCGATAGACCAGCCTCGGCGTAGCGGGGGTTGGCCTGAGGCCATACCCGCGACCAACGCCACCATACCCCCCAACCCCATACCCTCACGCTTTCGCGGGTATGGCCTGCGGCCAACCCGCGCTACGGGTCCGATACCGTTCACGACAAGGCCCGGCCGCCGTCCCATCAACACCACGGCGCGGCCAGGCCGCCGCTTGCGCCGCGCCTTTCATGAATAGAGACGCCACGCCATGGACAACGCCGATCAGGACAGCAGCGTCAACCAGCAAACGGGCCTCTTGCGCGGCAGCATTCCAGAACTAGGCAAGAGTCCGGTGCATTTGCTGTCCGCCATCGTGGCGCTGGCGTCGGACAAGCTGTGGGACGTGATGCTGCTGGACATGGCCAAGGCCATGGCCCTGCCGGAGAAGATCCGCTTCTTCCTGCTGGCCGGGCTGCTGTTGCTGCTGCTCACCACGGCCAGCGCCGCGCTGACGCAGATGTGGGTGGAAAAGGACGATGCCGGCATGGCGCTGGCCAAGGGGCTGGCGATGGGGATTTTGGCCGGGCTGCCCTACTCGTTCGGCACCACCGAGCTGGGACTGATATTTATCGGCTGGTCCGGCATCAATGAGCTGCAAAAACTGAACAAGTGAACCTCACACAAGGAGAACCACCATGCGCCTCACCTTCCTCAAACCCGCTTTGCTGGCCGCGCTGTGGCTGGCCACCGCCGGCCTGGCTCATGCCGCCGCGCCACTGCCCGCCCTGGGCACGGACAGCAAACAGAACACCGTGTCCGGCCTGTCTTCCGGCGCCTTCATGGCGGCGCAGTTCAGCGTGGCCAACTCCGCCGCTGTGGCCGGCGCCGGCATCGTGGCCGGCGGGCCGTTCTACTGCGCCGGTTTGGGCGGGCTGAATGGCGCGGAGCGTTTCCTGATGACCGCCACCACCCAGTGCATGCGCCCGCTGGGCGCGGCGCCGTCCGGCGCGGCGGCCTGGCAGGCGGCGCAACAGTTCGCCAGGCAGGGTTTGATCGACCCGGTGGACAACATCCAGCGCCAGCGGTTGTACATCTTCACCGGCGCGTCGGACAGCATCGTGCTGCCCAAGGTGGTGGCGCAGACGCGGGCCTTCTACCAGAGCGCCGGCGTGCCGGACGCCCAAGTACGCTATGTGGACAACGTCAACGCCGGCCACGCGCTGATCACAGCCAACAGCACCGATTTGGCCTGCCCGGCCAACGCCGCGCCCAATCTCAACAACTGCGGCTTCTTCCAATCTCAAGACATCCTGCGCCAGCTGTACGGCGCATTGAAGCCGCCCGCCGCCAAACTGTCCGGCCAACTGCAGGATTTCGACCAGACCGAGTTTTCCAAACAGGGATATACCGGCCTAGCCGCCATTGGCCATGTCTATATCCCGGCCGCCTGCGCCAAGGACAGCTGCCGCGCCCATGTGGTGTTCCATGGCTGCACCCAGGAGGACAGCCGCATCGGCACGCGCTTCTACGCCACCACCGGTTACAACGAGATCGCCGACAGCAACCGCATCGTGGTGCTGTATCCGCAGATCAAATCCGACCCCAAACGCAACCCGCAAGGTTGCTGGGACTTCTGGGGCTATAGCAGCCAGGACCCGGTCAACCCGGACTACTACGCCAAGAACGCGCCGCAGATGGCCGCCATCCGCGCCATGCTGGACCGTTTGAACAGCCGGCGCCGCTAAGGAGACCGCCATGAGCGCGAATACCCCCGATGACTGGAGCCGGCTCGTCTTTGCCGGCCTGCCGGAAGAACGGCAATGGAAAGACTGGCTGCTAGCCGGGCTGAACGGCGGCGAGAAGCTGAGCGAATGGCAGCAGCAAGCGCTGCGGCAATGGCGGGAAGCCTGGCAACAGCGCGCCGGCGCGGCTTCCTGGCTGGAGCTGGGCCGCCAGTGCGATGACACCTGGACCGAATACGCCAGGCAATGCCTGCTGTGGCAGCTGCAATGGGCCGCCGGCTGGCGCGGGCAAGCCTACAAGCTGCAGCAGGCGCTGCAGCAGGCGCGCGGCGACGGCGACGCCTTGCTCGCGCTCAACGCCGCCAGCCAGGAAGGCCGCCAACTATGGGACGAACGGATGGAGTCGCTGCAGCAGACGCTGAGCGAGCTGCCGCCGGCGCTGGCGCAGTGCCTGCGCCAATGGCTGACGCCGCCGCCGGCGGATGCCCCTACCGCCTGAAAGCGCGCGCCCGGGCCCGCCATCGCTGAAACCCGTCCTGCGGCCACGGCACAAACCACCGTGCACACTGAACGCTCCCCGTCCGCGCCGCGTAGCCTAGGCGCGGCAAACCCATCCCTGCGCAAAGGAAACCTCATGCAAACCAATGCCGCCGGTCTGGCGCTGATCAAAAAATTCGAAGGTCTCAGACTGATCGCCTATCAGGACATGGTGAACGTGTGGACCATAGGCTACGGCCACACCGGGTCTGACGTAAAACCCGGCCAAGTCATCACCCAGGCGCAGGCCGACCAATTGCTGGCGGGCGACCTGGCCCGCTTCGAGGCCGGCGTAGGTCGTCTGGTCAAGGTATCGCTAAACGCCAACCAGTTTGCCGCCCTGGTCAGCTTCAGCTACAACCTGGGTCTGGCCAATCTGCAAAGTTCCACCCTGCTCAAGCTGCTGAATCAACGCGATTACGCCGGCGCCGCCGGCGAGTTTCCGCGCTGGGACCGGGCTGGCGGCCAAGAAGTGCCTGGCCTGCAGCGCCGCCGCCAGGCCGAGCAAGCCTTGTTCCAGGCCCCAGTCGCCAACTGACGCTTTCACAAACGCGGCCCTCCACCGTTCTTGCAACAGCCCGCCGGCTTAGCCGCGCGGGCTGTTTTCGCATTCTTTTCTTACGGAGAAACGCCATGCAAGACGAGCTGAACCATCTGCACGAGCAGGTTTCGCAGTTGTTGGGCAACCATCTGGGCGCCTGGGCCAATGATTTGATGAACGCCACAGCCGGCCATGACGACAACCGCTTCCTGTCGGTATTGCACGCGCTCTTGGCCATGCGCAGCGCCTTGGCCCCGCTGATAAGCCAACACCAGGATGCCAGCCATGGCTGATACACCGCTGAACCCCGCCTTGCGCCAAGTAGCAGAACAGTATCTGGGACGCTCGCTACAGCCGCAAGAGACGCAAACGCTAGCGGCGTTTCAACAGAACGCGCAGAGCGCCTCTCCACAATTGGCGCCCATCCAGCAGGCCCGGCAACAGACCCAGCATGCCATCTCGCATGGCCATCAGCATGCCAACGCCAATATGCGCGATCTCTTGTCCTCAATCCAGGCCAGCTCCAGCCAGGCGCTGCAAGTGCAGGAGGCCGAGGAGCAAGCCATCCTCAAGCTGCTGGAAGGCACGCAAAGCCTGGCCGAGCTGCGGCCCTCGTCGCTGCAGCCTGCCATGGGAACTTTGCAGCCGGGCAGCCAGTTGGCGCTGAGCCAGATCGCCGGACACCTGTCCAATCTGGCGCGGCAGGAGGTGGAGCAGTGCTTCCAGCAGTATTTCGGCCCGCTGTCCGCGCAATTGCAGGAAGTGGTGATGAAGTTGCAGGCGATGGATGCCGCCGCACTGTCATCCCCGCAGACCACTCCGCCTCCCCAGCCCGGACCGGCGCAGGACGCGGCAACCCCGGCCATGCCGCCCGCCGCGCCGAGCGCCCCTGCCATCCCCCCAGCCGCTGCCGCTCCGGGCGTCGCAGACACGCTTGTTGCGCCTGTGGCATCGGCCGCCAGTGATGTTCACAGCCCACCCTCGACGCCGTTCATGCAGTAGCACCAGGAGAGGAGGGCCAGCCGGCCGCCTCCTCCCCCCGGTGTCTCGTTTCCCTCATCTAAAACAAGGAGCCACGCATGTCTTTTCCGACTTCCGTCAACGACCAAATCACCGACGCCGTCACCCAGTCCAACGTCAAGGTGCTGGGCGAAGCCCCGGCCATGGCCATGGGTTCGATCTACCAGACCATGGCCCACTCCACCGGCATCCTGTTCCAGAACGCCGTGTCCTCGCAGCAGCAGCAAAACACGCTGAGCCAGGCCGCCGCCAATATGGGATTGATGCAGATCTACAGCATGAACACCATGGCTGCCGCCGCCGGCACCGAGAAAGTCAGCCAAGGCGGCATCGCGGACAACCTGACCAGCCTGCTGACCGTGCTGCAGTCGTTCCGCCGTTAATCGGCACGGCCCAGCGGAGCTGACCGATGCCCCATCGCAAACGTCGGCGCGCTCGGCCCTGGCGGCAACAGTTTCCCGTCGCACGCTTCGCCACGGTCAAACGCCCACCTGCAGCCGGCCCCAGCCGGCAGCAGGCTGCGCAAACCGCTCGATCGGCCAAGCCGGCTCCGGCCGCCAACGCCGCCATGACGAGAAACGCCCCCGCCAGGCCTCTGCCGCGTCCCGCGGCGCCGGCGCCCCGGATGCAAGACCGCCGCTACCGGCTGCAACACCCCAGACCTTCGAATCCCAATCAGGAGAAACACATGTCCTTCCCCACTTCCGTAAACGACCAGATCACCGACGCCGTCACCCAATCCAACGTCAAGGTGCTGGGCGAATCTCCGGCCATGGCCATGGGTTCGCTGTACCAGACCATGGCCCACTCCACCGGCATCCTGTTCGAAAATGCCGTGTCCTCGCAGCAGCAGCAGAACACCCTTGCGCAAGCCGCCGCCAATATGGGTGTGATGCAGATCTACAGCATGGACACCATGGCCGACGCCGCCGCCACCGAGAAGGTCAGCCAAGCCGGCGTGGCCGACAACCTGACCAGCCTGATGACCGTGCTGCAGTCCTTCCAGAGCCGCTGATCCAGCGCCCATTTGATACCGGAGCTAACTCATGGCCAACAACACCGCCGTAAACAGCCAAATCACCGATGCCGTCACCCAATCCAACGTCAAGGTGCTGGGCGAAGCGCCCGCTATGGCAATGGGATCGCTGTTCCAGACCGCGTCCCACTCCACGGGCATCTTGTTCGAAAACGCCGTGTCGGCCCAGCAGCAGCAGAACACGTTGGGCCAGGCCGCCGCCAACACCGGCGTGATGCAGATCTATAGCGTGGACACCATGGCCGACGCCGCCGGCACCGAAAAGGTCAGCCAGGCCGGCGTGGCCGACAACCTGAGCAGCCTGATGACGGTGCTGCAATCGTTCCGCCGCTAAGGCGCTCCCGGCAAGGAGATAAGATATGGCTTACACCGCAGTAAACGACCAGATCACCGACGCCGTCACCCAGACCAACGTCAAGGTGTTGGCCGAAGGCCCGGCCATGGCGATGGGCTCGCTGTTCCAGACCGCATCCCACTCCACCGGCATCCTGTTCGAAAACGCGGTCTCGGCCCGGCAGCAGCAGAACACGCTGAGCCAGGCCGCCGCCAATACCGGCGTGATGCAGATCTACAGCCTGGACACCATGGCCGACGCCGCCGCCACCGAGAAGGTCAGCCAGGCCGGCATTCCGGACAATCTGTCCAGCCTGATGACCGTGCTGCAATCCTTCCAGAACCGCTGATCCTTCATTCAAACTAAACCAGGAGATACAAAATGGCATTTCCGACTTCCGTCAACAACCAGATCACCGACGCCGTCACCCAAAGCAACGTGAAAGTGCTGGGAGAAGCCCCGGCGATGGCGATGGGTTCGATCTACCAGACCATGGCGCACTCGACCGGCATCCTGTTCGAGAACTCCGTGTCGGCCCAGCAGCAGCAGAACACGCTGGCGCAGGCCGCCGCCAATATGGGCGTGATGCAGATCTACAGCATGAACACCATGGCCGGCGCCGCCGCCACCGAGAAAGTCGCCCAGGGCGGCGTCGCCGACAACCTGACCAGCCTGCTGACTGTGCTACAGAGCTTCCAGAACCGCTGATCGGCGCCTCCCATCTACCCTGCTTGCACTCCGCCCCGGTCACGGGGCGCTTTTTTTGCTTCGCCTCATCCGGTCTGCCCAGCCCCAAACGCCGCCGCGATCGCCTCCACCGCCGCTCTCACCCGCGCCACCTTCTGCAGATCCGGGTGCAGCACCAGCCACATCTCCACCTGGTCCACATGATCCGGCCAGACGCGCTGCAAGCCGGCGTCATGGTCGGCGATGAAGGCGGACAGCAGCGCGATGCCCATGCCCTGCAGCGCCGCCTGCCTCAGCGTCAGCTGCGAATTGGCCTGCAGCGCGATGCGCGCCTGGCCGATGTCCTCGCCGCACAACTGCTGCCAGTGGCGCGGCACCGTGCCGCGCGGAAACATCAGCAACTCATGCCCGGCGAAACCGCCGCCCGGCTGCGGCCGGCCGCGCCGCGCCAGGTAGTCGTCCGACGCGTACAACCCCATCTCGATGGTGGCCAGCTTGCGGATCAGCAAATCGCCCTTCTGCGGCCGCAGGCTGCGGATCGCCAGGTCCGCCTCGCCGGCCGCCACGTCGCTCAGGCCCAGCCCGGTGCTGAGGGTGAACTCCAACTCGGGATGGCTGCGGCTGAGACGGGCCAGCGCCGGGATGACGAAGCTTTCCGCCACGGTGTCGGTGGCGGCGATGTGCACCGGCCCGGCCAATTGCTGGTCGCTCTGCGCCGCCTTGCGGCCGAAGGCCTCGGCCGCCGCCTCCATTCTTTCCGCGTCCGCCAGCAGCATGCGTCCGGCCTCGCTCAACTGGTAGCCCTGCGGCGTGCGCAGGAACAGGCGGCTGCCGATCTCGGATTCGAAAGCCTGCAGCCGCCGCCCCACCGTGGCCTGGTCCACCTCCAGCTTGTGCGCCGCGCCGCGCAGGCTGCCGGCGCGCGCCAGCGCCAGGAAGTAACGCGCATTGTCCCAGTTCATCGCATCCGCTCCGTCATTGATGCGAAATTGCATCACCATTCGTCATATTTGTCTATATTTACGCATCACATTATCGCCTAACATGGCCGGGTTTCCTTCGCCAACGGATAGTTCCATGCCTCATCGCCCCATCCCCCAAACCGGCCTGGCCACGCTATTGACGCTAAGCGCCGGCATGTTCATGGCGATACTCGACACCAATATCGTCAACCTGGCGCTGCCGGAACTGCAGCGCGGCCTGCACGCCAGCCTCAGCCAGCTCACCTGGGTGGTGGACGCCTATGTTCTGACCTTCGCCGGCCTGATGCTCAGCGCCGGCTGGCTGGCCGACCGCCTGGGCGCGCGCAGGGTGTTCGCCTGGGGCCTGGGCCTGTTCGTGCTGACCTCCCTGCTGTGCGGCCTGGCCGCCAATGTGGAGATGCTGATCGCCGCGCGCCTGCTGCAGGGCATGGCGGCGGCGCTGTTCATGCCCAGCTCGCTGGGCCTGCTGCGCCACGCCTTTCCGCAAGCGGCGGCGCGCGCCCGCGCCGTGGGCATTTTTGGCGGCCTGGTGGCTACCGCCGCCGCCGCCGGGCCGGTATTGGGCGGGCTGATCCTGGGGCCGTTGGGCTGGCGCGGCGCCTTCCTGATCAATGTGCCGGTGGGCCTGGCCGCATTGCTGGCGGTGGCGCGCACCGTGCCGGCCCAGCCGGCCGCGCCGGCACGCCAGGCCGATGTTCCCGGCCAACTGTCCGGCATGCTGACCCTGCTGCTGGCCTGCTATGCGCTGATTGAAGGGCCGCATCTGGCCGGCGGCTGGCCGCTGCCGGCGCTGCTGGCCGCCGCGGCCGCCTCTGCCCTGCTGTTCTGGCGACTGGAGCGCCGCAATCCGCAGGCGATGGTACCGCCGCGGCTGTTTCAACACCCGGCCTTCGCCGCCGCCAACTGGGTGGGCTTCGTCATCGGCGTCGCCTATTTCGGCAGCCTGCTGCTGCTCAGCCTCTACCTGCAGCAAGGCCTGCATCTGGACGCGCTGCGGGCGGGATTGGCGCTGCTGCCGCTAGCGCTGTGCCTGACCGCGGGCAATATCATCGCCGGCCGGCTGCTGCCTAGAATCGGCGCGCGCCGCCAGATCCGCGATGGCCTGTTGCTGGCCGCCGCCGGCTACCTGCTCCTGGCGCTGGCCAGCTTCCACAGCCTGCCCTGGCAACTGGCGGCGATGCTGCCGCTGGCGCTGGGCAACGCGCTGGCCATCGCGCCGATGACGGCGACAGTGCTGGAGAGCGCGCCGCCGCAAATGGGCAGCACCGCCTCGGCCGTGCTCAACGCCATCCGCCAAACTGGCGCGCTGGTGGGCACCGCCGGCGCGGCGCTGATCACCGGCCGCTGCGCCAATCTGCAGCAGGCGCTGCTCTGGGGCATGGCGCTGGCCGCGCTGGCCTCGCTCAGCGGCGCGCTGGCGGCGTCGCGCATCCGCCAGCCACAGGATCATGCCGCTCAGAACACGTTGCGGCGGATTTCCGCCTCCCAATGATGCCGCTGGCAGACGCGGCGGCATTGGGCGATCTCGCGCTGGAACAGCCAGGGATAGAGTCGGTACAGGTAACGCATCGCGTGCCTCGTTTCTGATGACATATTGTCGATGCGTGCTAGGATAGTTCCGGAAATACTCCGAATAAACGCGCCATTCCGGATTGATTGTCCTGATATGAAAACAATGCCCTCCCCCGACAAGCTGCTGGCCTTCGACGCGCTGGCGCGCGGCGGCAGCTTCACCGCAGCCGCCGAGCTGCTGGACTGCCACAAGAGCCTGATCAGCGCCCGCGTCAAGGAACTGGAGCAGGAACTGGGCGCGGTGCTGGTGCTGCGCACCACCCGCAAGGTGGCGCTGACCGAAGCCGGAGAAAGGCTGAAGCCGCATGCGGCGCGGCTGCGCGAAATGCTGGCCCAGGCCAGGATGGCGGTGGACCAGACCCAGTGCGATATGGAGGGGCCGCTGACGGTGAGCACCACGTCGTCGCTGGCGGAGCATGTGCTGGGACCGATATTGAGCGACATGTCCGAGGAATATCCGGCGCTGCAGTTGTCGCTGCAAGTCAACAACCAGCTGCAGGACCCGATCAGCAATGTGCTGGATTTCTGCTTGCGCTCGGCGCGCTCGCACAAGGTGCACGACGACAGGCTGGTGGCGCGGCTGGCGGGCTACGCCCGGGAGAACCTGTACGCCTCGCCGGCCTATCTGGAACGCCATCCGCCCATCCTGCAGCCCGCCGACCTGGCGCGGCACCGGCTGCTGCTGCTGGAGTCGGAGCAGAAAAACGGCCTGGCGCTGCAATCCGGCGAAAACATCGTCCGCCAGCCGGTGGCCGCCCGGCTGTATCTGAACAGCTACCCCTTGCGCTCCGAGCTGGCGCAGGCCGGCCACGGCATCACGCTGCTGGCCGACTATTCGGTGCAGCAACAGCTGCAAAGCGGCGCGCTGCGGCAAGTTCTGCCGGACTGGCACTGCGACTATTGGCCTATCTACCTGGTACACCCGTTCCGCACGCCCTTGTCGCGCAAGTACCAGGCCTTCATCGACTACACGCTGCCGCGGGTGCGCGCCGCCCTGCCGGACAATCAGCGCCGCAGCGGACGCGAGTAGGGTCTAGGCCGGCCGCGCCAGGAACACCCGGTAAAATTCGACGAAGGCGCGCACGCTGGCCGGCGCATGGCGGCCGGGCGGGAACACCGCGTAGACGCCGCCCTTGGGCAAGGTCCATTGCGGCAACACATGCACCAGCCGCCCCTCGCGGATGTCGTCCTGCACGCTGAAGGAATCCAGCACCGACAGGCCGGCGCCGGCCAGCAGCAGCGTGCGCAAGGACGCGCCGGAATCCACCTTGAGCCGCGAACGCATCCGCACCGGGGCTTCCGCGCCGTCGGCGGCGACAAAGCGCCAGGTCAGCGGCGTCTTCAGCAGCGTCAGCGCCACCCAGTCGTGATCGGCCAGGTCTTCCGGCCTTTGCGGCAGGCCACGCCGCAGCAGGTAATCGGGCGAAGCCACCAGTTGCTGGGCGAACTCCCCCAGCTTCAGCGCCCGCAACGATGAATCGCGCAATGTGCCCAGGCGGATGGCCAGGTCCATGCCCTCGGCCACCAGGTCCACCATCCGGTCATTGGCGTGCAGCTCCAGCTGCAGTTCCGGATGCAGGCGGACGAACTGCGCCACCGCCGGCGCCACCGACTCCACCATATGCCCCACCGGCGCGGTGAGGCGCAGCACGCCGGACAGCGCCGCCGCGCCGTGACCGGCCTGCAGCAGCGCCTCGCGCAGGGCCGCCAGCGCCGGCTGCGCGTCCAGGTACAGGGCCTGGCCGGCCTCAGTCAGCTTCACCCGGCGCGTGGTGCGGGTGAACAGCGTCGCGCCCAGCTGCGCCTCCAGCCGCCCCACCTGCAGGCTGACATTGGCCTTGGTCATTCCCAGCCGTTCGGCGGCGGCGGTAAAACCGCCGGCCTCCGCCACCACGGTGAAGATCTGCAAACCTTCCAGATTGTGTTCCGCGCCGCGCTTCATCGTAATTGTCAATTATTTGATAACAATCATTTATGATAACAGCTGTTTATCGAATCAATGCAACAGCGCATGATGACGTCCATCAGCGCTGCACCGCGGCGCACCCAAGCAAACTTGATTGAAGGAGTCACACCATGAAAATCGCTCTGATCGGCGCCAGCGGCTATGTCGGTTCCGCCCTGTTGCAAGAAGCGCTGCAACGCGGCCACCACGTCACCGCCCTGGTATCGCGTCCGGAACGCATCGAGGCGCAAGCCAATCTGACCGCGGTGAAAACCGACGTGCAGGACAGCGCCGCCCTGGCCGCGCAGCTGCAAGGCTTCGACGCCGTGCTCAGCGCCTTCAGCGGCCACGCCCAGGCCGAACAGTTCGACTACTTCGTCAAGGGCATCCGCTCCATCGTCGTCGCCGCCAAGGCCGCCAAAGCCCCGCGCCTATTGGTGGTCGGCGGCGCCGGCAGCCTGGAAGTGGCTCCCGGCGTGCAACTGGTGGATACCCCGGAATTCCCGGAACAATGGAAGGCCTCGGCGCTGGGCGCCCGCGAAGCGCTGAACCTGCTGCGCGCCGAAACCGAACTGAACTGGACGCTGCTGAGCCCGTCGGCGATGCTGCAGCCGGGCGAGCGCACCGGCAAGTTCCGCCTGGGCAAGGACCAGCTGCTGGTTGACGACGCCGGCAACAGCCACATCTCGGTGCAGGACTACGCCGTCGCGATGATAGACGAGCTGGAAAAGGCCGAACATCAACGCAGCCGCTTCACCGTAGGCTACTAAGCCGGCCTGGCCGCCTCCCGGCGGCCATCGCCCCGCGCCAACCGGCAGCGCCTCATCCGGGCCTGCCGGTTTCCTGCAGATGGCGCCAGCGCCAGCCGCCGGCGCCGTCCCTTTGCAGCGCCGCGCTCGCCAGCCGGTAATTGCCGCTGCCGTCGCCCAGCGTCTGGGTTTCGCCGTACGCCACCATCGCGCAGTCCGGCCCCGGCCACACCAGCTCCATTCCATCCAGCGCAATCGCCAGACCCGGCCGGCTGCCCGCCGCCACCTCGAAGAAAGCGCGCAAACCGTCACGGTCCAGCCGCTCGCCCCGCGGCGTGATCATGGAAAACTCCGGCGCGAAGCACGCCATCAGCGCCTCCAATTCCCGGGCCGACTGCGGCCCGTCGCCCAGCCAATGCTGGATCCGCGCCAGCGTGTCGGCGACGCAGGCGAAGACTTCGGATGCTTCTTGGTTCATGCACACTCTCCTCTTCAAGGCTGCCGCAGCAGCTGCAATACCGCCCGGTTGCCGATGCGTCCGCCCAGCCACAGGGGCAGCAGCATGCAGGCGGCGGCGACGAGAAAACACAGGTGGAACACTTCGGTGGCCGCTTCGCGCCAGGCCGGCTGCGCCGGGTCGACGACCCCGCGCCAGGCCAGCAATAGATTGAGCAGCATGCTGAGCGCCACCATGCCCAGGCAGAAGCTGACCTGGCGGTTGATGTTCCACAGCGCGCTGGCCTCGCCCATCCTCTCCGGCGCCACCCGCAGAAAAGCGGTGCTTTGGCTGGCGCTGCTGCACAAGGTGCCGCCCAGGCCCATCAATAGGTAAGCGGCGGCCAATAGCGGCATCTGCGCCGCCGCGCTCACCCTCCACAGCAGCAGGAAGCCCAACGCCTGCGCCAGCGCGCCCGCCAGCAGCAGGGGCCTCGGCCCCCAATGCCGATAGCGGCGGCCGGTCAGCGAAATGGCGCTGAACGCGCCCAGCGACCACGGCAGCATCAGCATGCCGGCGCTGGCCGCCGCCAGGCCCAACACCTGTTGCAGATAGAGCATGGCCACCAGGCTGACGCCCATGAAGACGCCGGGCACCAGCAGATACATCAGCATGGCCGAACGCAACAGCGGCTCGCGCAGCAACTCCAGCCGCAAAATGGGCTGCGGCCAACGCCGCGCATGGCGGACATAGGCCGCCGCAAGACCCAGCCCGGCCAGCAGCGCGACGCCGCCGCGCAACCAGGTTTGCGGCTGCGCCAGCTCGCTCAGCCCCTGCAGCACCGCCAGCAAGGCCAGGCTGCCCAGCAACAGGCCGGCCCAGTCCAGCCGTCCGACCGGCAAGGACTCGCGCTCGTCCCGCAGCCACAGGCAAGCCAGCAGCAAGGGCAAGGCGGCCAGGGGCAGATTGAGGAAGAACACCCAGCGCCAGCCCAGGCTGTCGACGATCAGCCCGCCGACGGCCGGCGACAAGGCCGGAGCCAGCTGCCCCACCAGCAGGATCAGCGCGGTCAGCCCCGGCCGCTCCGCCGGCTGGTACAAACGGTAGGTCATGGTCTGGCCCAGCGGGATCAGCAGGCCGCCGCCCAGGCCCTGCAGCGCGCGCCAGGCGATCAGCTGCGCCAGCGAACCCGCCAGCCCGGCGCCCAGCGAGCCCGCCATGAACAGCAGCAGCGAGGCGATGAATACCCGCTTGCCGCCATAGGCGGCCGCCAGCCAGTTGCCCAGCGGAATCACCACCGTCAGCCCCAGGATGTAGGCGGTGCTGACCCAGGCCAGCGCGGCGACATCGCAGCGGAAAGCCAGCGCGATGTCCGGAAAGGCGACATTGCCGATGAAAAGATTGACCAGGTCGACGAAAAACCCCAGCAGGTACACCGCCGCTACGCGTTTGCGATACTCCATCGCGCATCCTCCAGCATATTCGGAAACGCAGCTTAGCAAGGCTAAAATCACGGAAAAACAGGACAATTACGATTAGAATATCAAAATAATTTTGACAATAACGATGGGAAAGGCATGAGTCTGCAACGCTTCAGAATCTTCGTCGCCGTGGTGGACGCCGGCTCGCAGACCGCCGCCGCCGACGCGCTGGGCCTGAGCAAGGCGGTGGTCAGCTTCAACCTCAAGCAGCTGGAAACCGAGCTGGGGGTATCGCTGCTGGCGCGCAGCACCCGCCGGCTGGAGTTGACCGAAACCGGCCGGCGCTTCTACCACGACTGCCAGCAAGTGCTGCAGCAGGCGCAAACGGCGATGGACAACGCGCGACAGCAACATGGCGGCCTGCAAGGCACCCTCAGGCTGAGCGCCACGGTGGAATACGGCCATTACCGCATCGTGCCGGCGCTGGCGGCATTCGCCCGGCTGCATCCGCAGCTGCGCATCCGCCACTCCTCGTCGTCGCAGCAGGCCGACCTGATCTCGGAGCAATTCGACGTGGCGATCCGCCTGGGCACGCTGGTCGACTCCAGTTACCGCGCCCGGCTGATCGAGCGCTTCGACATCTGGCCGCTGGCCTCGCCCAGCTATCTGGCGCAGCCCGGCCGCTCGGTAGACACGCTGGACGACCTGGCTCGGGCCGACTGGCTGGCGCACAGCCGGCTGGCCACGCCGCTGCGCTGGCCGCTGCAAAGGGAGGGCGAGACGGTGGAGCTGGATGTCAGGGGCGGCGCCAGGATAGTCGCCGACACTTCCGGCGCGCTATTGGATTTTGCGCTGCGCGGCTGCGGCGTGGCTCTGCTGCCGGACTGGCTGGCGCGCGAGGCGGTGGCGGCCGGCCGCCTGCGGCGCCTGCTGCCGGAATACGCCTTCCCGCAACAGGGCGTGTACGCGGTCTATCCCGCTACCCGCCACCTGGCGGAGAAAGTTCGGGTGTTCATCGATTTCGTCTGCGGCTACGCCGCAGGGGAGGGTAGCCTGGACCAGCCCTCCCCGCCCGCGCCGCCTACAGCTTGAAGCGGCCCACCACCTGCTCCAGCGCCTGCGACAGCTGCTCCAGATCGGCCACCACCGCGCTGGCGCGGGTGATTTCGGCGTCGGACTGCAGCGCCTGCGACGACATCTGCTCGGCGGTGCGCGCCATGTCCTCGGTGGCCTTGGACTGCTCGCTGGCGGCATCGCGGATTTCCGCCGCCTGGCGCACTACCAGTTGCATGCTGGACTGGATCTCGGAAATCTGGCGTTGCGCCTCCTCGGCCAGCTCCACTCCGCCCCGCACCACGCCGTAGGTTTCGCCGACGCGGGCTTTCGCCTGTCCCGAGCCCTGCTGCATTCCGCCGACCACCTGATCTATCTCCACCGTCGCCTGGCTGGTGCGCTCGGCAAGCTTCCTCACCTCGTCCGCCACCACCGCGAAGCCGCGGCCCTGCTCGCCGGCGCGCGCGGCCTCGATCGCCGCGTTCAACGCCAAGAGATTAGTCTGGTCAGCAATGTCCTTGATCACGCCGGCGATGCTGCCCACCTGCGCCGAGCGGCTTTCCAGCTGCTCCATCACCGCCTTCACCTCGTCCATCGACTGCGCGACCGAACCGATCTCGACGCTGACCTTGCCCACCGCCTGCGCGCTCTGCTCCGACAGCGCGCCCGCCTGCTGCACCGCCTCGGCGGTGCCATGGCAGTTGCCGGCGATATGGCTGACGCTGACCGACAGCTGCTCGATGGTGGCGGCGGTGGTTTCGCTCAGATCGGCATTGTTGCGCGAGCCGGTCGCCAGCCGCTGGGTCATCCGCGACAGCTCGCCGGCGCTGTTGTGCAACTGGCCGCTTTGCGAGCGCACCTGCAGGAACATGCCGCGCAACTGCTCCATGAAGCGGTTGAAGGCGTCGGCCACCTGGCCGGTTTCGTCGCCGCTGTGCACCGGCAGGCGGATGGTCAGGTCGCCGTGGCCGGAACCGAGCGCCCGCATCGCGTTGCGCAGCTGCACCAGCGGCCGGCTGATGAAGCCGGACACCCACCAGATCAGCAGCAGCGACAGCAGCAGCACCACCGCGTCCACCGCCATCACCCACCAGATGGTGCGGGTGACCACGCCGTAGACTTCACCTGCGTCCATCTCCACCACCACGAACCAGTCGGCGTTGGGCATATAGCTGGAGGCGACGATGGTGGGCCCGTTCGGGCCGTTGAAATGCGCCAGGTTGAAGCCGGACTTGTTCAACAACGACGGCGCGACGTCGGCCATACCCGGCAGGCCGGCCAACATGGCCTTGTTCTGCATCATCGCCGGGTCGCGGTGCAGACGCACCTGGCCGGTGGCGTCCACCACATACACTTGGCCGTGCTCGCCCACCGCCATCTTGCGCACGCGCTCGGCCATCGAGGTCACGTCGAAGCCCAGCGCCGCCACCGCGCGATGGCCGCTCTGGCCCTTGTTGGCCAGCACGTTGACGAACATCATCACCTGCTGCTTGCCGGTTTCCGAGCCCAGCGTGAACTGGCTCTCGCGGCCGGAGGCCAGGAAGTCGGCCAGCCACTTGTCGTTGCCCTTGGGATCGGCCTTCACCGTGGCGTGGTCGATGTAGATATTGAGCGTGGCCTCGGAAGTCCAGGAGATGATCGACGCGCCAGAGGTCTGCATCAGTGCCTTGGCGTAGCGTTGCCAGCCGGCCACGCCGGACTCAGGCTCGCCCGCGGCGGTCCAGTCCAACAGATAGGTGTTGGCCGCCATCTGCCGGGTCTGGCTCAAAGGCAGCGCGATGGAGGCGTCCAGCTCGTTGCGGATGCCTTCCACCGTGGCCTTCAGCTCATGCTGCTCCAGCCGCTCGGTCAGCGCGGCCTGGAACATCCGGGTGGACACCACGCCGGCGATCAGCAAGGACGTGAACAGGATCAGCGCCACGCTGACCAGGATTTTTTGTTTGACCGACCAGTTCTTGAACATGCTTGCTGCTTACCTGAATAAGGACTGAAAACGTCCGGCGCCTGGCCCGGACACAACAGCGGCCGGCCACAGCCGCGGGATTGCCCCCGCGCGCTGCGCCAGCCGGAAAAATTACGATGCGGCGCCGCATCGACTGCCCAAATCAGGCTTCAAGCCGCGCCGCTGCAATAGCGGCCGCAATTGTAACAAGCTTGCATATGTTCAATATGAATATTTGCAGCAAGACATCTTCATATTGACTGATTCACGCAACACTCCGCCGCCTCAGGCTTTGCTTGCCATTCGCGTCAGCGACTGAGCACCTCCGCCAAAAGCAAACACCCCGGCTGCTCACGCAGCCGGGGTGTTTTTTCATCCGTGCTCAATCCGCCGCGCGGCGCGCCGGCTGGCTGTCGTGCAGAAAGCGGGTGTAGAGGTCGCGCGGCGGCGCGATGTCCTGCTGCGCCAGGATGCGGCCCGCCGCGCCGCGGTGGTAGCCGCCATGAGTGATCACATGCATCAGCATTTCCTCGCGGCTCATGCTGCCATGGCCGCCGTCGGTGAAGACGAAGTCCAGCCGCTAGGCCAGCCCCTGCTCATCCAGGCCGGCGACATGCGCAAGATACCAGGCGTCGGTTTCGCTCACCGCGGCGCGCAGATCGGCCAATGCGGGCGTTTCTGGGGTATTGGTGGCGGCATAGCCATGTTCCCGCCCTGCAAATGGGCGGCGAAAATGCTGTCCACCACATGAATATGGTTGAGGATGCGGATGACGCCATGCAGAGCCTCGGCGTGCGCGCCATCCTCCAGCGCCGCCGCCGCGGCGAACAGTTCGTCATTGGCCCAGGCCTTGTAGCGGAACAGCGAGGTCAGCAGGCTGGAGGTGCTCATCTTGCGGCTTTCTGCGCCGGTCGGCGCGTTTCACGGGCAAGTGCGGCATTATCGCACAGGCAGGATTTCAATATCATAAAGCGCCGCGGCCAGACAACCCGCCGAAACCGACAGCCAGCATATGGCCGACAATCTCCTCGTCGGCGTATTTGCCGTACACCCGCAGGTACTCCACCGACGGATCGCAAGTGCGGGCGTAGTAGCTGTACAAGATGACATCGTTGGGCAATTCCGCTCTCAGTTCCCCCACCTTCTTGCCGACGGTGACGATGGCGTCCAGTTGGCGGTGCAGCTTCAGGGCCCGGCTGACGTAGCCCAGGCTGCGCGTCAGCATCGCCCTTACCTGCGGGCTGGTGGACGGCAGGAAGGGCAGCCCACCCTGCAGCCGCGTCCGCAGCGCCCAGGCCAGCAGATCCTGCAGCCGCTGCAACGGCGTCAGCTCGGCGTCCTGCTCTGCCAGATAGGCCATCGCATCGTCCAGCAGGCGGATCATCACTTCAGTAGCCAGCTCGTCCTTGGATTTGAAATGCTTGTACAGGCTGGGCTTGGAGATGCCGGCCTCGCCAGCCACGTCGTCCATCGTCATCAGGTCGAAGCCCTTGCTCGCCAACAGCCGGGTCGTGGCGTCCAGCACCGCCGCCTCCCGGAGTTTGAAGGCTTGGTCCTTGAAGCTGAGCTTGCCGAAAATACTCATTGGTAACACCTTTTACTGATTGGTATCTTTTTTAACAGACAGGTTATATGCTGACTATAAGCAGCTAAGCCGCCGCTGCCAAGCGCTAAACCGTCTGACAGGAACCGCTGTGAACCACTCCAAGCGCCAACGCATCGCCGTGATAGGCTCGGGCATTTCCGGCCTGGGGGCAGCCTATTTCCTCGGCCGCCGCCATCAGCTGACTTTGTTTGAATCGGCCGACTACCTGGGCGGCCACACCCACAGCGTAGACATGGCCGCGCATGGCCGGCAGTTTGCCGTCGACACCGGCCTCCTGGTGTACAACGACCACACCTATCCCAATCTGATCGCGCTGTTCGCCCAGCGCGGCAAGCTGCGCGCGGTGCTGGCCGAGGTCAACAACACCTTAGGCGAACACCACTGCCACCTGCTGAGCCGCCCGGGCGGCGAGACCATCGCCTCCGGCTGCGAGCTGGCCTGCCGCAAGCTGCTGCACCTGTCGCCATTCTGCCAGGTGGAGGGACATTACCGCTTCCGCTTCGCCGAAGACGGCGCGCGAGCGCGCATCGACTACCACGACGATGCCGGCGCGCTGCTCGACACCGTCATCGGCGGCAGACTCATTCCCTTCAGCCCCGCCGCGCTGCGCCGTCCGCATCCACTGGCAGGCCGCGCGGCTGTGGCTGAAGAAAGTGCCGTTTTTCCGCAAGCCATCGCCGCCTGCCGCGCCTCTTAGCCACAGCCAGGAGATCCCCCGATGAACGCCACCCATCGCCTTCCCGCCCGACTGTGCGACATCCCGGCCAGCGGCCGCGTCCTGCTGTCGCTGCTCTCCGGCCTGCGCCACGGCAGCCTGCAGCTGATCACCCCGGATGGCGAGGAACTGTGGTTCGGCTCGCCGTATCCGCCCGCCAGCGCCGTGCTGCACCTCAAGCACTGGCAGGCCTGCTCCCGGCTCCTGCGCGGCGGCGACATCGGCCTGGCCGAAGCCTACCGCGACGGCCAGCTCGACAGCCCGGACTTCACCGCCCTGCTGCGGCTGGCGCTGAAAAACGAACAAGACATGCATCTGGGCGCGTTGGGCAGCAGCCTGAACAAGCTGTGGCACCGACTGCGCCACTGGCTGCGCGGCAACAGCCGGGGCGGCAGTCAGCGCAACATCCATGCCCATTACGATATCGGCAACGACTTCTACCGGCTGTGGCTGGACGCTGGCTGGACCTACTCCAGCGCCTGGTTCGACGGCGACTACGCGCAAACCCTGGCGGCCGCCCAAAACGCCAAATACCAGCGCATCTGCGAGGCGCTGCAACTGCGGCCCGGCATGCGGGTGCTGGAGATAGGCTGCGGCTGGGGCGGCTTCGCCGAGCATGCCGGGCGCCTGGGCGTGGCGGTGCGCGGCGTCACCATTTCCGACGCCCAGCTCGCGCATGCGCGGCACAGGCTGGCCGGGCAGCCGCTGGCGCAACTGGAATGGCGCGACTACCGCGACCTATCCGGGCAATACGACGCCATCGTGTCGATAGAAATGTTCGAGGCGGTGGGCGAGCGCTACTGGCCCGGCTACTTCGCCACCCTCAAGCGCTGCCTGAAGCCGGGCGGCCGCGCGCTGGTGCAAAGCATCACCATCGACCCGGCGCGCTTCCTGCAATACCGCGCCGGCAGCGACTTCATCCAGACCTTCGTCTTTCCCGGCGGCATGCTGCCCAGCGTGCCGCGCTTCGAGCAACTGGCGGCCAAGTCCGGACTGCCCTGCGTCGACCGGCTGGACTTCGGCCCCGACTACGCCGAGACGCTGCGCCGCTGGCGCGCGGCCTTCGAAACCCGGCTGGACGCGGTGCGCGCTCAGGGCTTCGACGAGGCCTTCATCCGCATCTGGCGGCTGTACCTGTGCTACTGCGAGGCCGGCTTCGACGAAGCCAGCATAGGCGTGTCGCAATTCCTGCTGGCGGGAGACTGAACATGCGCCGCCTCGCCTGCCTGGCCCTGCTGCTGGCCGGCTGCGCCGGCCCCAGGGTGGAGGACTACGCCGCCGCGCAGCCGATTTTCGATCCGGCTCAGTTCTTCCTGGGCAAAACCCAGGCCTGGGGCATGTTCCAGGACCGGCAAGGCCGGCTGGCGAAGCGCTTCAGCGTGGAAATGGACGGCCGTCTGCAAGACGGCGAGCTGGTGCTGGACGAGCGCTTCCTCTACGCCGACGGCAGCCGGCAGCGACGCGTCTGGCGCCTGCGGCACGGCAGCGACCGCCTATGGCACTGCCTGGCCGGCGATGTCGCCGGAGAAGCGCGCGGCGCGGCCGCCGGCAACGCGCTGCACTGGCGCTACCAGCTGCGCTTGCCGGTGGACGGCAACGAGTACCTGGTGGACATGGATGACTGGATGTTCCTGATCGACAAGCGCTCCATGCTCAACCGCGCCAGCATGAGCAAGCTGGGACTGGGCCTGGGCGAAGTCACGCTGTTCTTCCGCAAACCGGAGTAGACCATGGCCCTCACCCTCAACCCCGCCATCGATGACTGGAGCCTGCGCCGGGTCTGGGTGGTAGGCAGCTCCAGCGGCATCGGCGCCGCGCTGGCCGAGCAGTTGCTGCAGGCCGGCGCCGAAGTGATCCTATCCTCCCGCAGCATCGAACCGCTGCGGCGGCTGGCCAACCACTACCCCCGCGCCAGGGTGGAGCCGCTGGACGTCAGCCAGCCGCCGGCCTGGAATGCCGCCTGGCTGTCGCTGCTCCGCCAGGACAAGCTGCCCGACCTGGTGGTGTTCTGCGCCGCCGACTACCGGCCGGAACACATCTGGCAGGTGGAATCCGCGCTGGCGGACCGCACGCTGGCGGTCAATCTGGCCGGCGTCTATTACGGCCTGGAAACCATACTGCCGCACATGCTGGCGCAAGGCCGCGGCGGCATCGCGCTGATCGCCAGCGTGGCCGGCTACGTCGGCCTGCCCGGCGCCGCGGTCTACGGGCCGAGCAAGGCGGCGCTGATCAATCTGGCCGAACTCCTGTACGCCGAGCTCAATCCGCGCGGACTGGCGGTGTATCTGATCAATCCCGGCTTCGTCAAAACCGCGCTCACCGCCCGCAACCACTTCGCCATGCCGGCGCTGTTGACGCCGCCGCAGGCCGCCGGCCATATCCGGCGCGGCCTGGAACGCGGCCGCTTTGAAATCCACTTCCCTTACCGCTTCACGCTGTGGCTGAAGCTGCTGCGGATGCTGCCCTATCGTCTGCGGCTGCCGCTGCTGAAAAGACTGGCCAGAACATGAAACCCGACGACGATTTCCCCGCCCTCTCAGCGCTGCTGGACTGGTACCAGGCGCTGAGTCCGGACAACCTGGACGACATCGACCGTTACTCTGCGCCGGACGCCCGCCTCAAGGACCCGTTCAACGACGTGGCCGGGGTCCGCGCCATCGAGGCGGTTTTCCGCCACATGTTCCACCGCCTCGCGGCGCCCCGCTTCGTCGTCGCGGCGCTGCGGCAGCGAAACCAGGCCTTCGTCAGCAGGGACTTCTACTTCGGCCTGGGCGGCCGCCAGTACCGCATCCATGGCGGCAGCCACCTGTACTTCGACGACAGTGGCCTGGTCGACCGGCACCGCGACTACTGGGACGCCGCAGAGGAGCTGCTGCAGAAACTGCCGCTGATCGGCGCGCCGATCGCCTGGCTGCGGCGGCGCCTGGCCGCTGATTGAGCCCGCGGCAGGAAAGGAGGCATCGATGCCCTCACTGAACCGCCCCCTGGCCTGCGCCTGGATGACGGCGCTGACTCTCCTCGCCGGCCGCGGCGTCGCCGCGCCGGAAGACGGCATGCCGGTCAGCGGCTTCGACATCCAGCGCTACCAGGGCCGCTGGTATGAAATCGCCCGGCTGGAGAACCGCGTCGAGCGCGGCCTGACGGCGGTCAGCGCCGACTACAGCCGCAATCCCGACGGCAGCATCCGCATAGTCAACCGCGGCTACGACCCGGCCAGCGGCAGTTGGCGCGTGACGGTGAACCATGCCTGCTTCGACGGCAGCCCGAGCGTGGCCTCGCTCAGGGTAACGTTGCTGGGCCCCTTCTACATCGGCTACCGCGTGGTGGCGCTGGACCCGGACTACCGCTGGGCGGTGGTGATGGGCCCCAGCCGCGGTTACCTGTGGCTGCTGGCGCGCGACAAGCGGCCGGACGACAGCGTGAAGCGCGCCTTCCTCGCCAAGGCCAGGGCGCTGCAGTCGGACATCGGCGGCCTGGTCTGGGTGGAACAGCAACGCGACGACAACTAGGCCGCGCCGTATGCCGCCAGAAACACCTCGACCGCCGCCGCCACCTTGACCGGCCGCTCGGCCTCCGGCGCCAGCTCCTCTATCATCCCGGTCATCAGCGCCGCCTGGCACTCGGCCTGCAACAGGCCGAGCAGGTGCTGCGCCGCCACCATCGGATCGGCCCGGCGCAGCCGCCCGGCCTCCATCTCGTCGGCGAGGAAGCTCGCCAGCTTGCCCCAACCTATCTTGGGGCCGTTCTCGAAGAACAAGCGCCCCACCCTGGAGCGGCTGCCCGCCCCCATCACGATGGCGTGCAGCGCGCGCAGCTCGGGGCTGAACAGCCTGGCGATGAAGAATTCGCCAAAACTGCGCAGCGACTGGCCCAGGTCCGCGCCTGAGGTCAGCCGGGTATAACCCTGCGACATCTCGATGGTCAGCTCGCGCATCACCATCAAAAACAACTCCTCCTTGGACGAGAAGTAGTTATACAGCGTGGCCTTGGAGCCGCCAGCGCGGCTGGATATCTCCGACATCGACGCCGCTTCGTAGCCGCGCTCGATGAATACCTCAGTCGCCGCCGCGACCAATGCCTGCCGCTTGCTTTCGCTTTTTGTCCGCATATCGACCTCAAAACTGAACCGTTCAGTTTAGTTTTTCTTGACAGAAGAATCCCACCGGTCTTATAACTATACCGTACCGTACAGTTATTGTCTTGGACCGACCGAGCAAAATCCCATGAATACTTTCGCCCCACCCACGATCGCGCCCTGCCGCCCCGGCCTGCTGATAAGCCTGGCGCTGCTCTTGGCCGGCTGCGCCGCGGCGCCCGACCTGGGCCAGCCGCCGCAGCCCAAGGCGCTGCCACAATACCAGAACTCGCAAAGCCTGCCCTCCTCCGCCAATGGCCAGTGGGCCGACTCCCAGTGGTGGCGCAAATATGGCGACGCCCAGCTCGACGCGCTGATGGACGAAGCGTTGCGCCAGGCCCCGGATATGGCGGCCGCCCGCGCCCGCGTGGTCCAGGCCGAGGGCCTGGCGCAGCAGGTCGGCGCCGCGCTGCTGCCCGGCGCCGACCTGAACGCCTCCATCAACCGCGACAAACAAAGCTACAACAACGGCATGCCGGCGCCGACGGGTTTCAACACCAGCGGCCGCGCCACGCTGGACTTCAGCTACGAGCTGGACTTCTGGGGCAAGAACCGCGCGGCCGTCGCCGCCGCCACCTCGGAGCTGACCGCCGCCCAGGCAGACGCCGCCCAGGCGCGGCTGGTGCTGACCACCTCGCTGGCCGCCGGCTACGCCGAGCTGGCACGGCTGTTCGCCGAACGCGACGCCGCCGCCCAGGCGCTGGACGTGCGCGGCCATACCGTGGAGCTGATGCGCCAGCGCCAGCAACAGGGGCTGGAAACGCTGGGCAGCGTGCGCCAGGCCGAATCGCGCCAGGCCGCCGCCCGCGCCGACCTGGAAGCCGCCGACGAGAGCATCGCGCTGCAACGCCACAGCCTGGCGGCCTTGATCGGCGCCGGGCCGGACCGCGGTCTGGCCATCGCCCGGCCGGCATCCGGCCTGTTTCGCGGCCAGCCGCGCCCGGCCACGCTGGCGGCCGAGCTGCTGGGCCGCCGACCGGATCTGGCTGCCGCCCGCCTCCGCGCCGAAGCCGCGGGCAAACGCATCGACGTGGCCCAGGCCCAGTTCTACCCCAACGTCAATCTCACCGCCTTCGTCGGCGCCCAGTCGCTGGGGCTGGACCTGTTTGCCAAGAGCGGTTCCGGCATAGCCGGCATCGGCCCGGCGATCAATCTGCCTATTTTCCGCGGCGGCCAATTACAGGGCCAGTACCGCGTGGCCCGCGCCGATTACGACGCCGCCGTCGCCAGCTATGACGCTACCTTGAGCCAGGCGCTGCGCGAAGTGGCCGATGCCGTCAGCAGCCAAGCCGCGCTGACGCCGCAGCTGGAACAACGCCGCCTGGCGCTGCAAACCGCCGATGAGGCCTACCGCGTCAGCCAGAACCGCTACCAGGGCGGCTTGGCCAACTATCTGGACGTGCTGAACACGGAAGACGGCGTCATCGCCAGCCGCCGCAGCCTGGCTTCGCTGGAAGCCCGCCGCTTCTCGCTGGACATCGCGCTGATCAAGGCGCTGGGCGGCGGCTATCAACCATCCGAACAACAGGCCGCCCGCTGAGGCCGCCGGCAAACCCAAACAAGGACTACCCACCATGAGCGAAAACGTACAAGCCCTGCCGGCCTCCGAAGCGCCCGCCGCCGCCGGCAACCCCATGCAACGCAAAAAGCTGTTCACCCTGCTGTTCGGCGTCGTCGCCGCGGCGGCCATCGGCTATGGCGCTTACTGGACGCTGATCGCCTCCCACCATGTCAGCACCGACAACGCCTATGTCGCGGCCGAAATCGCCCAACTCACTCCGGAGGTGGCCGGCACCGTCAAGGAAGTGAAAGTGGTGGACACCCAGCCGGTGAAGGCCGGCGACGTGCTGGTGGTGCTGAACGACAACGACGCCCGCCTCAATCTGGCGCAGGCCGAGGCCGAGCTGGCGCGAGCCGAGCGCCGGGTGCAAGGCTATTTCGCCAACGACGAAGGCCTCGCCGCCCAGGCCCAGGCCAGGAGCGCCGACCAGGCGCGCAGCGCGGCGCAGCTGGTTGCGGCGCGCGCCGATCTCGCCCGCGCCAAACTGGACCTGAGTCGGCGCCAGGCGCTGGCGAAGAGCGGATCGGTTTCCGGCGAGGAGCTGAGCAACGCCCAGAACGCTTTCGCCACCGCCGACGCCAGCCTGAAGGCGGCCGAAGCCGCGGCGAAACAGAGCGAGGCCAGCTACCGCGCCGCCGTCGGCTCGCTGAAGGCCAACCAGACCCTCACCGCCGACACCAGCGTCGACACCAATCCGGAAGTGGCGCTGGCGCGCGCCAAACGCGACCAGGCGCGGCTGGATCTGGCCCGCACCGTGATCCGCGCCCAGGTCGACGGCGTGGTGGCGAAGCGGCAGGCCCAGGTGGGGCAGCGGGTGCAGGCCGGCACGCCGCTATTGTCGGTGGTGCCGCTGCAGGACGCGCACGTCGACGCCAACTTCAAGGAAGTGCAATTGAGCAAGGTGCGCGTCGGCCAGCCGGTGGAACTCACCGCCGACCTCTACGGCGGCAAGGTGGTGTACCACGGCAAGGTGGCCGGCCTGTCCGGCGGCTCCGGTTCGTCGTTCGCGATGATCCCGGCGCAGAACGCCACCGGCAACTGGATCAAGGTGGTGCAGCGGCTGCCGGTGCGCATCGCGCTGGATCCGGCCGAGCTGAAGGCGCACCCCTTGCAGGTGGGCCTGTCAATGGAAGCCACCATAGACACCAGCGAGTAAGGAGCCGTCATGTCTAGCGCAAGCTCAAGCGCGCCGGCTCCGCTCACCGGCAACATGCTGTGGGCGGCGGCGCTGGTGCTAGCCGCCGCCAACTTCATGGTGGTGCTGGACACCACCATCGCCAACGTGTCGGTGCCCAATATCGCCGGCGGCCTGGCGGTGTCCTCCAGCCAGGGCACTTATGTCATCACCTCCTACGCGGTGGCGGAAGCCATCACCGTGCCGCTGACCGGCTGGCTGGCGGCGCGGCTGGGCACGGTGCGGCTGTTCGTCGGCTCCATGCTGCTGTTCGGCCTGTTTTCGGTGCTGTGCGGCCTGGCCGGCTCGCTGGAGACGCTGGTGCTGTTCCGCGTGCTGCAGGGCCTGGCCGGCGGCCCGCTGATGCCGATGTCGCAGACGCTGCTGCTGCGCATCTTCCCCAAGGAGAAAGCCGGTGCGGCGATAGGCCTGTGGAGCATGACCACGCTGATCGCCCCCATCATGGGCCCCATCCTGGGCGGCACGCTGTGCGACCAGGCCAGCTGGCCGTGGATCTTCTTCATCAACACGCCGATCGCGCTGGGTTGCGGCTATCTGGGCTGGAAACTGCTCAAACGCTACGAGAGCAAAACCGAGAAGCTGCGCATCGACACCGTGGGCCTGGCGCTGCTGATGGTGTGGGTAGCCTCGCTGCAGCTGATGCTGGACAAGGGCAAGGAGCTGGATTGGTTCGCTTCGCCGCTGATCGTGGCGCTGGCCATCGCCGCGCTGATCGGCTTCGCCGCCTTCATGATCTGGGAGCTGACCGAAGCGAACCCCATCGTCAACCTCAGGGTGTTCCGCCACCGCGGCTACTGGGCCAGCGTGCTGACCATCTCGCTGGCCTTCGGATCGTTCTTCGGCGCCACCGTGCTCACCCCGCAATGGCTGCAAGGCTATATGGGCTACACCGCCACCCAGGCCGGCTACGCCACCGCGATGAGCGGCATCCTGGCGGTGATGGTGGCGCCGCTGGCGGCGCAGCTGTCCACCCGGGTGGACCCGCGCCGGCTGGTGTTCTGCGGCGTGATGTGGCTGGGCTGCGTCACGCTGTACCGCAGCTTCTCCAGCACCGACATGGGCTTCTGGCAGGTGGCGCTGCCGCTGCTGTTCCAGGGCCTGGGCATGCCCTTCTTCTTCGTGCCGCTGACCGGGCTGGCGATGGCTAGCGTGGAGCCGGAGGAGATGGCCTCCGCCGCCGGCCTGATGAGCTTCATGCGCACGCTGTCCGGCGCTTTCGCCACCTCGCTGGTCACCACCTCCTGGGACGACAAGGCCAGCTACAACCACGCCGAACTGGTCGGCATGCTGGACAGCGGCGGCGGCGCCTTGCGCGCGCTGACCGACAGCGGCCTGTCCAGCGCCACCGCCTACGGGGTGATGGAGCAGACGCTGCAGGGACAGAGCATCATGCTGGCCACCAACCAGATCTTCTGGCTGAGCGGACTGTCCTTCGTGATCGCCGCCTGCGCCATCTGGCTGGCGCCCAAGCCCGGCCGAGTGGCCGACACCAGCCAGGCGCACTGAGCGTCTCCCTTCGTTTTTCACCAGCTTGCCCCGCGCCCCTGTGGCCGGGGCTTTTTTTCGTGCTGTCCCCGAGGCCAGGATTTACATTCGCCCCCCATCTTGTAACAGACGTTTACATATACTGCATGCTATCAATATGCCGACACAATAAATGATCGCTGGCCCGGCCGGCGGCGCCTTCGCCTTTCATTCAACGCAGACAGGAAACCCCCAGCAATGAAGCATTCGATCAAGCGGCTGGCGCTCGCCACCGCCGCCGCGCTCGCCTGCCAGGCCGCCGCCGCCGCGCCGCTGCAGCCCATCCGCCACGACGCCTTCGCCCAGGCCTGCCAGGCGCAATGGGGCAGCGCAAGCGCGCGCAGCCATTGGGTGAAGGACGACGGCCAGGGCGGCCTCGCCTATACGCCGCTGAACGGCGACGGCGACCGCATCATGGACTTCTCCAGCGCCGGCTACATGGGCGGCGGCGTGGCGCTGCCGGCCGCGCCGGTGAAGGCCACGGTGAAGCCCAGCGGCAACGCGGCAGGCGACCTCGCCAACATCCAGGCCGCCCTCGCCAAGGTTGCCGCCCTGCCGGCGGTGAACGGCGTGCGCGGCGCGGTGCTGCTCGCGCCCGGCACCTTCCTGCTGAACAGCCCGATCCAGCTGGCCAGCGACGGCGTGGTGCTGCGCGGCAGCGGTTCCGGCGCAGGCGGCACCGTGCTGAAGGCGCAAGGCAGCGGTCACGCGATGCTGAACTTGGGCGGCGCCGGCGCCAGCCTGACGCCTATCGGACCGGCCGCCGCCATCAGCGACGCTTATGTGCCGTCCGGCAGCCGCGTCATCCACGTGTCCAGCGCCTCCGGCCTCCAGCCCGGCGACGCGGTGATGATCCGCCGCCGCGCCAGCGCCGAATGGATACACTTCATGGACATGGACAGCCTGGTGCGCGATGGCAGCCCGCAAACCTGGATCAACGCCGGCAACAACAACGAAACCTGGCTGCGCACCGTCGCCGCCGTCAACGGCAATCAGCTGACGCTGGACATCCCGCTGTCCGACTCCTTGGACAGCGGCTATCTGGGCCCGAACGGCGGCAGCGTGCAGAAATACGCCGCCAGCGGCATCGCCAGCCAGATCGGCATCGAGCATCTGGCGCTGGAAGGCTTGCCTCGCGGCAGCGGCACCGACTACGGCGTGGCCAATCTGGACAACCTGGCCGACGGCTGGATCAACGACATCCAGGCGCACAACTTCACCAGCGGCGTGGTGGTGGGCAAGCTGGCGCGCCGGCTGACGCTGGAGGCGGTGGCGCTCAGCCACGACCACAACAACGTCGGCTGCCAGGGCGCCAAGGAATTCGAGTTCAGCATCGCCGGCAGCCAGGTGCTGGTGGACCGCAGCGCGTCCAACGGCAGCAAGCAGGCCTTCTACTACGCCACCCAGGCGCAGAACACCGGGCCCAACGTGCTGCTGAACTTCAGCGGCCATGCCGAAGCCTGCGGCAATATCGAGCCGCACCAGCGCTGGTCCACCGGCCTGCTGGTGGATCAGGCCAATATCAGCGGCGCCATCGCGCTGGGCAACCGCGGCGCCGACGGCAGCGGCCATGGCTGGAGCATGGGCTGGGGCGTGGTGTGGAATTCCAAGGCCGACCAACTGGCCATCGCCGCGCCGCCTGGCGGCACCAACTGGGCGATAGGCAGCAGCGGCCAGCTGACGCCCAACGTGCCGGACGCGCAAGGCGTGCCGGTGGCGCCCAAGCTGGGCACCGTCGACTCCGCCGGCGTGCATGTCGGACCGCAAAGCCTGTACCTGGCGCAGCTGTGCCAGCGGCTGGGGCCGCAGGCGGTGAAGAACATCGGTTACTGACCAGGGTTTCCCGCAAACGACAAGAGGCCCGGATGGGCCTCTTTCATCTTGATCCCGCCAATGGGTCAATCGTCCCGCGTCAGCACTTCCAGCAGCTCGATCTCGAACACCAGATTGGAGTTGGCCGGAATGCGCTCGCCGATCTGGCGCTCGCCGTAGGCCAGGTGCGCCGGCACCCACAGCTTGCGCTTGCCGCCCACCTTCATGCCCATCAGGCCCTGGTCCCAGCCCTTGATCACCCTGCCGGTGCCGATCACGCACTGGAAAGGCCGGCCCTTGTCCAGCGAGGAGTCGAACTTGGCGCCGTCCTCCAGCCAGCCGGTGTAATGGGTGGTGATCAGCGCGCCGCGCGCCGCTTCCTTGCCCTCGCCCACCACCACGTCTTCGATCTTCAATTCCGCGCTCATCGCCTTGCCTCCTGATAGCCATGCCTGTTTGGGCCAAACCGCCATTGTACCTTGCGGCGCCGGCCTCACCGCAGCGCGCACAGGCCGTAGAACAAGGCCAGGCTGGCCATATTGCGGACGCGGCAGGCCAGCAGCACGCTCAGCAACGCGCCCCACAGGTACGGATTGCCCGGAAAGTCGCGCAGCGCCCCTGATCCAGCAGGATGATGGGGCGGCAGATCGCAGCGGCGTATTGCAGCGCCTGCTCCAGCAGGGCCGGCACGCGCGGCTCCAGAAAGTCGCCGCGCTTGGCGAAGACGATGGCCGCCAGCAGCAGAATCAGCGTCCAGCTCATCGGTCAGCAATAAAGCCCAGCGGCTCAGTCGTCCCAGGCCGGACCGAAGTCCGGATCAACGATGCGGCCATTGCACTCCAGCGCGTTGATGCGCACCATGTCGTCCTCGTCCAAACGCAGCTTCATCGCCTCCAGGTTGGCCGCCAGATGGGCGCGCTTGGTGGATGACGGAATCACCGTGATGTCCTGTTGCAGCTGCCAGGCCAGCGCCGCCTGCGCCGCGCTGGCGCCGTGCTTCGCGCCTATCCGCTGTAACAACTCGTCGTTCACCGCCCGGCCGTAGGCCAGCGGCATGTAGCCGGTGAGCGCTATGCCGTGTTCGCGGCAAAAGGCCCTGACCTTGAGGTTTTGCAGGTAGGGATGCACTTCCAGTTGATGGGTGCCGATCTCGCCCTCCCCCACCGCGGCGATGGCCTGCTCGATATGGCCGATGGGAAAGTTGGAAATGCCGATTTCGCGCGTCAGCCCCAGTTGCTTGGCCTCGGCCAGTTGCGCCATATACTCCGCCACCGCCACCTCGCCGTTCGGCGACGGCCAGTGGATCAGCGTCATGTCCACCTGATCGAGCTGCAGCTTGTCCAGGCTCTGGCGCAAGCTGGGAATCAAGCGGCCGGCCCCCAGGTTGGCGGTCCAGATCTTGGTGGTGACGTAGACCTCGCCGCGCGCCGCGCCGCCGGCGGCCAGCGCCTGCCCGACCTCCGCCTCGTTGCCGTAGATCTGCGCGGTGTCGATATGGCGGTAGCCAAGTTCCAGGCCGGTGGCCACCGAGTCTATTGCTTGCTGGCCGGTCAGGCGGAAGGTTCCCAGACCCAGTTTTGGCATTTTCATCATGTATTCCTTATTGCGAGAGTGACGCCGGGCAGCACGCGCCCGGCGGAAAGATTCAGGACCGCTGTGCCGCCGGCGCAGCCTTGCCACCGTCATTGTGCGCCGCGCGCCTATCCAGCGCACCGGACCAGCCGGTCAGCAGCCAGGCGCCCAGCACGATCAGCGCGCCTATCCACGGCGTGGCCAGCAGGCCCAGGCTGGCCACGATATGGCCGCCCAGCCAGGCGCCGCCGGCGATGCCGACATTGAAAGCCGCGATATTCAGGCCGGAAGCCACGTCCACCGCCTGGGGCGCGCTGCGCTCGGCCTGCTGCACCACGTATAGCTGCAAGCCGGCCACGTTGCCGAAGGCGAACCCGCCCCAGGCCAGCACCGTCAGCGCCACCAGCCATTTGGAGACGGCGGCGAAGCTCAAGGCCAGCAGCACCAGCGCCAAGCCGGCGAAAATGATGCGCAGCGCCGGCACCGGACCCTTGCGGTCGGCCAGCCGGCCGCCCCAAATATTGCCGACGGCCACCGACACGCCGTACAGCAGCATGATCGCCGCCACGCTGCCCGGCGCGAAGCCGGCCTCCTGCTGCAAAATTGGGGCGAGGAAGGTGAAGGCGGTGAGTGAACCGCCATAGCCCAGCGCGGTCATCGCGTACACCAAGAGCAGCCGCGGCTGGGCCAATACCGCCAGTTGACGGGACAGCCGGGCCGGCGCCGGCTTGGGCAGATTGGCCGGCACCAGCAGCAGGCTGCCGATGAACGCCGCCACACCCAGCAGCGACACCGCCAGGAAAGTGGCCTGCCAGCCGAAATGCTGGCCGATGACGGTGCCCAGCGGCACGCCGGTCACCAGCGCCACGGTCAGGCCGGAAAACATCAGCGCGATGGCGCTGGCGGCCTTGTCCTTCGGCACCAGGCCGGCGGCCAGCGTGGAGCCGATGGAGAAGAACACGCCGTGCGCCAGCCCGGTGAGGATGCGCGCCGCGATCAACGCCTCATAGCCCGGCGCCTGCCAAGCCACCAGGTTGCCGACGGTGAACAGCGCCATCAGGAAAAGCAGCAGCAATTTGCGCGGCAACCGGCCGGTCAGCGCGGTGAGCAGCGGCGCGCCGATGGCGACGCCCAGCGCGTACAGGCTAACCAACAGGCCGGCCGATGGCAGCGAAACCTGCAAGCTGGAGGAAATGGTGGGAATCAAGCCGACGATGACGAATTCGGTGGTGCCGATGGCGAAGGCGCTGAGCGTCAGCGCCCATAGTGCGAGTGGCATGGATGGCTCCTGTCGATGAAATCAGGCTGCCGATTGTCCGCGCTTGCCAGCCCGAGAAAAATGGGCTGTACTGACAAGGTCTTTTGCGTAAAAGTTGATAATGCTAAGCACGGAAAGCCTGATTGCGTTCACCGCGATCATAGATAACGGCTCCTTCTCCGCCGCTGCCGACAAGCTGGGCCTCACCGCCTCCGGTGTCAGCCGCAACCTGTCCAAGCTGGAGCAACAATTGGGCGTGCGACTGCTCACCCGCACCACCCGCCGGCTGGACCTGACCGAGGAAGGCGCCTGGCTGCTGGAGCGCGCGCGCGCCATCCTGCAGAACCTGCAGGATGCCGAACAGCAATTGCAGGCCGCCGCCGCGCAGCCCTCCGGCCTGGTGCGCGTCAACGCCGCCATCCCGGTGCTGGACCACCTGCTGGCGCCGCTGCTGGCCGGCTTCCAGGCGCGCTACCCGCTGGTCAGGCTGGAATTGACCGGCGCCGAAGCGGTGGTGGATTTGATAGAAGAGCGCGCCGACCTCGCCATCCGCGTCGGCCCGCTGGCCGACTCCAGCCTCAACGCCAGGCTGTTGTGCGAAAGCCCGCTGCGCATCGTCGCCGCGCCGGCCTATCTGGATGCCCGCGGCCGCCCCGAGAATGTGGAGGCGCTGCTGAAACACCAGCTGCTGGGCTTCAGCAGTCCGGCCACGCTGAACGTCTGGCCGCTGCGCGCCAACGGCAAGGATGGACTTGCCATCGCGCCCGGCCTCGCGGCTTCCAGCGGCGCCACCTTGCGCGCGCTGGCGCTGCGGCAATGCGGCATCGCCTGCCTGGCGGATTTTCTGGTGGGAGCGGATATTCGGGAAGGACGTCTGGAAGAAATTGGACTGCGGGAAAAACTGGAGCGGCGCCAACCGATCTGGGCCGTGTACTACAAACAGGGCCGACCGCTGCCGCGGATCGCCTGCCTGGTGGACTATCTGGCAACGGCATTGGCAACCAAAGCTTGAATCTCAAAACCGGCACCATCGCATTCACCGCCCCCCCAGCCCGCGCCGGACGCCCCCATCAGCAAAAAATGGGAGGAATGGCAAACCATGCTGCCCTAATGAAAAAGCCAGGCGGCAGAGGTCACTTCTGCCGCCGAAACTGCGCCAACGCCATCACAATAAGCAACAGCAACAGTATGACGGCTCCCATGACGGGCGCCAGTCCCCACAACACGCTATTGCCAGATACATAAGCCAATACTGCGACAAGCAGGCACGATAGAATCAAAATCTTCATTGCGAATAGATTATCAAGAATCCAGCCCGAAAGACCGGCGCCAAGATATCCTCGGCGGCGCCAGATTTCCCGGCCTTGATTTATTTAAACACGGAACAGGATGATTGAAATTATCCAATACTGTACATCGCCAACGGCAACCGCGCCAATCCCGGGAAAATTAAAAATAGAGGCAAAATAGTCTGAAAAATTCAGAAAAATGCCCAGTTTCAGCAGATTGTATCGTGACAAAAGGATTTCTCGCTTCCCATCGCCTTGTGCCGGATGCCAAGCCATCGGCTCCCAAGCGAGAGCGCGGCGCTGACGAATCATTCACCGGAGCGTGTCCGATCGCAGCCTTCCCATCCCGCTACGCTTCCCCCGCCAACCAGTAAACCATCATCCCTGCTCCGGACCAGCAACGGCGACACCCGGCGTACGCCCCGCAAGGGCCGGAACCGCACTACAATACCAAAAGCATAACCGTTAAGCTCCAGCCGTCCCTGGGAACTTAGCTCCAGAGCCGACTTCTTAAAGACAACACGCACCAACGCAAACCCGGCACCGGCCTTTTCCGCGCGAATGCCCGGCCGACCACGCCGCCAACCGTAATCGCAGCATCAGCAGCACCGTATTGCCATACCGTATCCATCCCGCAACCAACAGGAGAACGAAATGCAATTGAACGGAAAAGTCGCCTTGATTACTGGAGCCGCCAGCGGCATAGGCAAGGATATCGCCCAGGTCTACGCCAGGGCCGGCGCGGCCGTGGCCATCGCCGACATCAATCTGGACGCCGCGCAAAAAGCCGCGGACGAGATCAACCGCGCCGGCGGCAAGGCCATCGGCGTGGCGATGGATGTGACCAGCGAGGAAGCGGTCAACCAAGGCACCAAGGCGGTAGTGGACGCCTTCGGCCATCTGGACATACTGATCTCCAACGCCGGCATCCAGATCGTCAATCCCATCATCAACTACAGCTTCTCCGACTGGAAGAAGATGCAGGCCATCCATGTCGATGGCGCCTTCCTCACCACCAAGGCCGCGCTGCAATACATGTACCAGGACAATCGCGGCGGCACCGTCATCTACATGGGCTCGGTGCACTCGCACGAGGCCTCGCCGCTTAAGTCCGCCTACGTCGCCGCCAAGCACGCGCTGCTGGGCCTGGCGCGGGTGCTCGCCAAGGAAGGCGCGCCGCACAATGTGCGTTCACATGTGATCTGCCCCGGCTTCGTGCGCACTCCGCTGGTGGACAAGCAGATTCCGGAACAAGCCAAGGAACTGGGCATCAGCGAGGAAGAGGTCATCAAGAAAGTGATGCTGGGCAATACCGTGGACGGCGTATTCACCACGGTGGACGATGTGGCGCAAACCGCGCTGTTCCTGGCGGCCTTCCCCAGCAACGCGCTGACCGGACAGTCCTTCGTCGTCAGCCACGGCTGGTACATGCAATAAGGAGCAGGCATGGCGCAATCCAAGCTCAATCCGGCCTGCCATTCTGATGCCGGCGTCTATCATAGCCCCGCGCTACCTGCCGGCCACCACTACCAGGTGGTGGCGCTGGTTCTGCAGGGCGGCGGCGCGCTGGGCGCCTACCAGGCCGGCGTCTACCAGGGGCTGGCGGAGGCCCGGCTGCACCCCAACTGGGTGGCAGGCATTTCCATCGGCGCGCTCAACGCCGCCATCATCGCCGGCAATCCGCCGGAACAGCGCGCCGAGAAGCTGGAACAATTCTGGCACACCATTAGCCGGCAGCCCTTGCTGCCGCCCAGCCCGCACAACCTGCTGAACCTTGGCCACGCCCTGCCGTCGGCCATGCAGACCCTGTTCAACGGCTGGGAAGCCTGGCGCGCGCTGACCGAAGGCCAGAACGGCTTCTTCGTGCCGCGCCAGTTGCTGGGCGCCGACAGCCTGTTGCAACCCGGCAACGCCAGCTTTTACGACACCTCGCCGCTGAAAAGCACGCTGGAAAGCCTGGTGGATTTCGACCGCCTCAACGATAGCGGCGAAATGCGGGTGTCGGTGGGCGCCGTGCACGTGAAGAGCGGCAACTTCGTCTATTTCGACAATACTCAGACGCGGCTGCGCGCCGAACACTTCATGGCCTCCGGCGCGCTGCCACCGGGCTTCCCGGCGGTGGAGATCGACGGCGAGCACTACTGGGACGGCGGCATGGTGTCCAATACCCCGCTGCAGCAAGTGCTCGCCGGCAAGCCGCGCAAGAACTCGCTGGTGTTCCAGGTGGACCTATGGAATGCCAGCGGCGAGCCGCCTACCGATCTGTCCAAGGTGACGCAAAGACAGAAAGAGATCCAGTACTCCAGCCGTACCCGGATGATCACCGACTACATGGCGCAAACCCAGCGCTTCCGCCGCTTGCTGCGCGAGGTGATGGAGCTGGTTCCGGAAGACCGCGCCCACTCTCCGGCCTACCAGCGGGCGGCGGAGCAGGCCTGCGACCGGGTGTTCAACGTGATCCATCTGATCTACCAGGACAGTCCCTGCGAAGGTCATTACAAGGACTTCCAGTTCAGTGCCAGCACCATGCGCGAACACTGGCAGAGCGGTCTGTTGGACATCCGCCACAGCCTGTCCCATCCCGAATGGCTGCACATGCCGCCGGCCAACCAGCCTTTCACCACCCACGACGTGCATCGCCTATCCGGGCGCTAGCGCCCTCAACGCAACGCACGCCGCAAACCAGAATAGTCTTGGCATTCGCCTCCACCCGGCGCCCGGCCCGCCCTGTTCCGGCGCGGCGGGCGGCGGGCTCCCAGAGACCCGGCGTCAGCGCTTCCTTGTTCGATTCGTCCCGGCTCGTTTCGACGCGCCGCGGATTGCATCCGCTTGGACACGTGATAATGGCCCTTGATCCGTTTGCTTGTCCATCCCGGCCGAAAAGCTGGCCTAGCCCATTCCTCAGCCTGCTTGCCGTGTTTGCCGCCACTCCCGCGGCGTGATGCCGCATTGCGCCTTGAATGCCCGCGACAGCGCGGCTTCGCTGCCATAACCTACCTCGATCGCAATCATCTTCAACTGCCGTCCCTGCCGCAATGCCTGCTGCGCCAGCCTGATGCGCCACCCTTGCAGATAGGCCCCAGGCGTGCAACCGACAATGCTGCGGAAAGCGCCGGCAAAAACGCTGCGCGACATTCCCGATGCATTGGCCAATGCATCCAGCGACCACTCCTGCGCCGGCTGTTCATGCATCGCCACCAGCGCCTTGCGCAATTTGGGGTGGGACAAGCCGGCCAGCATGCCGCCGCGGATCTGGTTCGCCTCCATCAACTGACGCAACACCTGAATCAGCACCACCTCGAACAGCCGGTCAACCAGCGCATACCGGCCGCAGTTATTGCCGAAGGCCTCCTCGAACAACAGCTCCAGCACATGCTCGGCGCCGTCGATGGCCGCCAGCGGCAGGCAGACCACATCCGGCAGCGCCCCGATGATCGGATTGTCGGCGCCGCCATCGAAGCGCAGCTCCGCGCACGCCAGGTCGGCACCGCGCTCGGCATCCGTGACGAAACGCCGGGAGATGGGCCGCGGATAGAGCAGCAAGCTGGGAACGCTCACCTGCAACGCGGGTTGGCCGGGATGGATGATATCCATCGCGCCAGACCTGACAAGGTGTATCTGACCGCCAGCACCCGGCGCGGCGAAATCAGTGACGCCGCATAAGGCGCCGGAATGGAACATCCGCGCGCGCACCGGAAAATGATTCAGCAGCGCGTCCAGGCGATCCGTACATGCATCGGTCAAATCGATACTCCTTATCAATTTTTCAATATTTTACGCAACCATAAGTATCAGATCCAAGCGTAAAGTTCGTCTTGCCAAACGGCATCACGCAAACCAGTCAAGTTGCAAAGGAGCACAGCATGTCGATCGAGAAAGTTCTGTACCGCACCCAGGCCACCGCAACCGGAGGCCGGGAAGGAAGCGCCGCCTCTTCCGATGGCGCCCTGAAAGTCCAGTTGTCCACGCCGCGCGAACTGGGCGGCGCTGGCGGCGCCGGCACTAATCCCGAGCAACTGTTCGCCGCCGGCTATTCCGCCTGCCTCCTCGGATCGCTGAAGTTTGTCGCCGCCAGGGAAAAGGTCGCGCTGTCCGATGCGAGCAGCGTCACCGGCGCCGTCGGAATCGGAACGGTCCCTACCGGTTTCGCCATCGAAGTGGAACTGCAGATATCCCTGCCCGGCCTGCCCCGCGAAACAGCGCTGGCGCTGGTGGAGAAGGCCCACGTGGTCTGCCCTTACTCCAATGCCACGCGCAATAACATCGACGTGCGCCTCAGTCTGGTCTGAACCATCGCCGCTATAGCCCAATCAGGAAAAACCATCATGAAAACCAAGTTCAATATCGTTGCGGCATCGGTTGCCGCCATGCTTGCCGGCAACGCGCTGGCTGCAGGCAGCCCCGGAGTCGAACGCCATACCCAGGCCTTTCTCGAAACGCTTGCCAAGAGCGGCGGCCAGCCGCTGGAAACGCTATCGCCGGCCGATGCGCGCAATGTGCTGACCGGCGCGCAGAAAGACGCCAAGCTTCAGCCCGCCGACGTCAGCGAAAAGACCATCACGGTGGATGGCAAGCCGTTGAAGCTCACCATCGTGCGGCCGGCCGGCGCCAAGGGGGTTCTGCCGGTATTCATGTTCTTCCACGGCGGCGGCTGGATTTTGGGCGACTACCCCACCCACGAGCGCTTCGTGCGTGATCTGGTGGCCGATTCCGGCGCGGCCGCGGTATTCGTCAACTACACCCCGTCCCCGGAGGCCCGCTATCCGGTAGCCATCAACGAAGCGTACGCCGCGACGAAATGGGTCGCCGAAAACGGCGCGCAGATCCAGGTGGACGGCAAGCGCCTGGCGGTTGTGGGCAACAGCGTGGGCGGAAACATGGCGGCGGTCGTCGCCTTGATGGCCCAGGCCTACGGCGGCCCCAAGCTGCGCGCCCAGGTGCTGTTCTGGCCGGTGACCAACGCGAACTTCGAAGACGCGTCGTATGATGAGTTCGCCAACGGCCACTTCCTGACCAAGGACATGATGAAGTGGTTCTGGGATGCCTACACCACCGATCCGCAGCAACGCCGGGAAGTCTACGCTTCTCCGCTGCAGGCGACGCCCGAGCAGTTGAAAGGACTGCCGCCGACGCTGGTGCAGACTGCGGAGAAAGACGTCTTGCGCGACGAAGGCGAGGCCTACGCCCGCAAGCTGGACGCCGCCGGCGTCAACGTGGTGGCCACCCGCTACAACGGGATGATTCACGATTTCGGCCTGCTCAATGCTTTGTCCGCGCTGCCGGCTACCCGCGCGGCTCTTCATCAGGCCAGCGAGGAACTGAAGCTGCGTCTGCGCTAAGATGCCGCCAGGCTGCCGCGCAGAAACCGGCTGATGGCCGATCTACGCCGCAGATCAGCCGCGCTGTACCGCAACAAGGCTCCCACGGGAGCCTCTTTCTTATTGGAGCCATCGCTGCGGAACGCTGGCCTACCTGACGGCGGCGTGAATCTCGGCGATGTATCCGCCAGGAAACTGCACGATCGCGGCTTCGCGCTTGTCGGAAACAAAGGGCTGAACCAATATCGCGGCTCCGGCGGCCTGCGCCTTGCGCAGCGTAGCGGCCAGATCGCCGACTTCGTATCCCGTCACCTCGCGCCCGAACGGATATGGCAGATGGCCATCCGTCACCATGACCGCCAATTTGCCGAAAGGCGACTCGAGGCGCACGCGACGGTAGCTTTCCTTTGCCCGGCCGATTTCGATGCCCGGCGCCTTGCGCTCGTCGGAAACGACCCGGCCGTGCGCGAATGCCACGAAGCCGCCGACAAAGGCGTCGGCGCGCTGCGGCGACAGGTAGACGCGGTTTTCCGGCACTGTCTGCAGCGGATCATATTGCGGCTTCTGCGTATGCCAGTACAGCTGCATGTGCACGCCGCCCGGCCATTCGATGATGGCGTCGCTGCCTATCGGATCGGGGAAGGTCGCCACCACGGCATCCGCCCCGTGGGCCTTCGCGGATTTGACCGCGGCGTCCATATCGGTCACCAGATAGCCGGTGCGCTCGATGCCGAACGGATAAGGTATCGGTGTCTTGAAGCCGAACACCGACAGTGTGCCCACCGGGGTGAACACCAACTGCGACATGGTCTGGCTTGGCGTGGGGGTAACCTGGAACACCCCTTGTTGCGACTTGTGGCCGCCGAAGGTAGCGATCAGGCTGTCGGTGAAGCGGTCGAAGTCCTCCGGCGCGACATACACGTGGGTCGTGCTGTATTGAGGCGCCACGGCGATGCGCGGAGCCGCGGCCTGCTCTGTCGCTGCGATTGAAGACGCGGCAAAGCCGCCAAGCAATAGCGCGCTGAAGATCAGCGAATGGATGGCACGCATGGCGATGAGTATCCTCATATAGGTTTTGGGATGGGGAAGCGCGTCCAGTGAATGCCCGGCGTCGCGGCGCGGCAAGGGGTTACAGCAAAGAACTGGCTGGCTCGTCCTGCGCCGCAAAACGATGGCGGCCGTCATGCAAACCGGCACTCGCCAATATATGCCATAAGATTAATCATATCATGCAGACAGCGGAACATGTCATCGCCGCGCCGCCGCCCGGAGCGGTCGATTCACGCGCCTTCGCCACTGCGCCATGATCCATTCCGATGCGGAGACCATCCGCCGCGGGCCGCCGCCGAAAAGACAAAGAAGCCGAGACAGGCCTCTTTCACATGCTGGCGATCACAATCCAGCAAAACGCCGCCTCGATGGCGCGGCGTCAGCCATCGGCGAAAACCTCGACCCGGCCCCGCCCTGCCCGCTTGGCCTTAAGCAAGGCGTCGTCGGCTTGGTGGATCAGCTCGTTGCCCGCCAACCTGCTCCTGCTAACGGCAATCGCGCTGACACCTATGCTGGCGGACAAGCTCAGATTGGCGTTGTCGGTGATCAGCGGAGAGTGCCGGATGGCATCCAGAATATGCTGCGCCCTCTCCCTGGCGCTCGCCAGACTCATGCCGGGCAGTATCACCATGAATTCATCGCCGCCATAGCGGACAACCGAGTCGTAAGAGCGCAGGCTGGCGCAGATGCGTTTGGCAAACTCGATCAGCGCCTGATCACCGCAAGGATGGCCGAACTGGTCATTGATTTGCTTGAAATAATCCAGGTCTATCATCAGCAGCGCCAGATGGGAGTCCTCACGCCCCAAGCGGATGATTTCCCGCCCCAGGATTTCCATTCCCGCCGCGCGGTTCCACACATTCAACATCGCATCCAGCATGGATTTGCGTTTGATCTGATCCAGCTCGGAAATCACCTCCATTTGCGTATGGCTTAGCTCGCGATTCAAGAAGGCCAGCTCCACCCAGTTGCCTAGGTCATGCAGCGCCGCTTGGTCCTCTTCGGAGAACACCCGGGCATGATGGTCAATCAGGCAAAGCGTGCCGACCCGGTAGCCCTCGACATTCTTGAGCGGACGGCCCGCATAAAAAATGACGTGAGGGTTTCCCGTGACGAGCGGATTATCGGCAAACCTGTCGTCGCGGGTCGCATCCGGGATGATGAACAATTGATCGCCCAGAATGGCGTACGAGCAGAAAGACACATCGCGATCGATCTCCCGCATCGGCAGGCCGATGCAGGACTTGAACCATTGGCTGTTTTCATCCACCAGCGAGATCAATACGATGGGTATGTCGAACAACCGTTTCGTCACGCGCACCACTTGATCAAACACCTGCTCGTCCGGAGTACAAAGCAATTGCATCCGGCGCAAGGACGCGACGCGGTCATTCTCATCAACAGGCAAAGGGGCGATTTGCATGGCTTTTCCTTGCAAAGGTCGGATGAGACGAACCAAATGGCAATGCCTTGATATTAATATGAAAAAAACGATTTTCACCTGCATATGCTTGTACTGCCGGCCATGGCCATCAATTGTTCGCCCCCTCGGGCCGACGCCGCCAGCAAACGGAATCGGCATGCGCAGCGGCCGCGCCAGCCCGCAACTGTCCTTGCCGCTCGCGCCAACTTCCCGAGTTACATTAGCCATATCTAATTTTACAAGCCGCCTGACGACGCCATGCCAAACAGCTTGCTATGATGAGGCTGCCTGGTGTGCCGCCGCTGGTTGGCGGGCGCCACCGGCAAGTCCTGATTGCGCCACGGCTCCACAGCATGAACTCGGGCCAAAAAATAACTATTAAAAATAATTTTCGATTTAAAAAAGTGATGACCGCCATTAATATTGCTCAATGGCGGCCAATGACTATTTTGATTAGTCTGCTTATCAGGATGTCCTTTCAACCCTCTAACCAGAGGAGTCTGTCATGAGTAGCGAATCCAAATGCCCATTCCACCAGACCGTAGGCAATCCGGCCGTGGTAAATGCCCGATCCAACCGCGATTGGTGGCCCAATCAGCTCAACCTGAACATTCTGCATCAGCATGCGCCGGCCTCCAATCCGTTGAATCCGGATTTCGATTACGCGGAAGCCTTCGGAAAACTGGATTACGCGGCGCTGAAAAACGACCTCAAGGCGCTGATGACCACCTCCCAGGACTGGTGGCCGGCCGACTGGGGCCACTACGGCGGCCTGTTCATCCGCATGGCCTGGCATGACGCCGGCACCTACCGCACCGCCGATGGCCGCGGCGGCGCCGGCGCCGGCAACCAGCGCTTCGCGCCGCTCAACAGCTGGCCGGACAACGGCAACCTGGACAAGGCGCGCCGCCTGCTGTGGCCGATCAAGCAAAAATATGGCGACAACATTTCCTGGGCCGACCTGATGATCCTGGCCGGCAACGTGGCGCTGGAGTCGATGGGCTTCAAGACTTTCGGTTTCGGCGGCGGCCGCCAGGACATCTGGCAGCCGGAGGAAGACGTCTACTGGGGCGCAGAAACCAAATGGCTGGCCACCAGCCAGGAAGCCAACAGCCGCTACTCCGGCGACCGCCAGCTGGACAACCCGCTGGCCGCGGTGCAGATGGGCCTGATCTACGTCAATCCGGAAGGTCCGGACGGCAACCCCGACCCGCTGGCCTCCGGCCGCGACGTGCGTGAAACCTTCGCCCGCATGGCGATGGACGATGAGGAAACCGTGGCGCTGGTAGCCGGCGGCCATACTTTCGGCAAAGCGCACGGCGCCGGCGATCCGGCGCTGGTGGGCCCGGAACCGGAAGCCGCCCCGCTCGAAGCGCAAGGCCTGGGCTGGATCAACCGCCTCGGCAGCGGCAAAGGCGAATACACCACCACCAGCGGCATCGAAGGCGCCTGGAAACCCAACCCGACGCAATGGGACAACGGCTATTTCGACATGCTGCTAGGCTACGACTGGGAGCTCACCAAGAGCCCGGCCGGCGCGCACCAGTGGGTGGCCAAGAACGTCAAGCCGGAACACCTGATCCCCGACGCCCACAATCCGGCGAAAAAGCATCCGCCGATGATGACCACCGCCGACATGTCGTTGCGCTTCGATCCGATCTACGAACCGATTGCCCGCCGGTTCCACCAGGATCCTCAGGCCTTCGCCGATGCCTTCGCCCGAGCCTGGTTCAAGCTGACCCATCGCGACATGGGTCCCAAGTCCCGCTATCTCGGCCCGGAAGTGCCGGCCGAGGATCTGATCTGGCAAGACCCGGTGCCAGCCGCCTGTCAGCCGCAGATCGATGACCAGGACGTCGCGGCCCTCAAGGCCAAGGTGCTGGCCTCCGGCCTGTCCATTGGCGAACTGGTCTCCACCGCCTGGGCCTCCGCCTCCACCTTCCGCGGTTCGGACAAACGCGGCGGCGCCAACGGCGCCCGCATCCGCCTGGCTCCGCAGAAGGACTGGGACGTCAACCAGCCGGCCCAACTGGCCCGCGTCCTGAATGCGCTGGAAGGCATACGCAAAGCGTTCAACGACGCGCAAACCGGCGGCAAGCAGTTGTCGCTGGCCGATCTGATCGTGCTCGCCGGCGGCGCCGCGATCGAAGCCGCCGCCAAGGCCGCCGGCCATGCGGTCCAGGTGCCGTTTGCTCCGGGCCGCGCCGACGCCGCCCAAGCGCAGACCGACGTCGAGTCGTTCAACGTACTGGAACCTCAGGCCGACGGCTTCCGCAATTACCAGAAACAGGCCTATTCTCTGCCGGCCGAGACGCTGCTGATCGACAAGGCGCAGTTGCTGACGCTGAGCGCGCCGGAAATGACCGTGCTGGTGGGCGGCCTGCGCGTGCTGGGCGCCAATGTCGGCAATGCCAAGCACGGCGTGTTCACCGCGCGCCCGCAGGTATTGAGCAACGACTTCTTCGTCAACCTGCTCGACATGGGCGTGGTCTGGCAGCCCGCCTCCGCCGCCAACGACCTGTATGAAGGCCGCGACCGTAAGACCGGACAGGTCAAGTGGACCGGCACCCGCGTCGACCTGGTGTTCGGCTCCAACTCGCAGCTGCGCGCGCTGGCGGAGGTATACGCCCAAAACGGCGCACAGGAGAAGTTTGTGCGCGATTTCGTCGCCGCCTGGAACAAGGTGATGAATCTGGACCGCTTTGACCTGAAGTGATGGCCTGACACCCGCTAGTCCCGCCAATGGGAACGGTCGGTGCCGGCAATTCGGCGCCGACCGTCACTTTACGACGGCCTCACCTGCGTTTTCGCTCTTCTGACTCGCCATCTCAATACTGGCAACCCGCGCGGAAAGGCACCCTTGCGCGCTCAGGCAAAGAGGCCCTTCCGGGCCTCTTTTCTCGAGCAAATTGAAGATAAATCAACACCGCCAAAACATTAAGCCCACCACAGAACGACGATTCAAGCGACTACCTGCGTTCTTGTTGCCATCGCTTGGCAACACCAACAATAGCAAGGGTTTCAACAGAGCGGTCGCGGCCCGCCCTGGAGCAACCAGGAGCGGGCCGTGGCGCTGCTAACCTATGCCAAATTAAGCGGCGTTGACGTGATGTTGAACTGAACGGACGACCCTACCTCGCCGTTGATGGTGACGGTGATCGGCATGGTCAGTAGATAGGTTCCGTCACTCTGCTTGATGGAGCCCGGCAGGTTCTGCTTGTAGTAGAAGGAGCCGGTCTGAGTTACGGTCGTCGGCGGCACTTGGCCGATTGCAATGGTGGCAATGCCGGAATAACTCGAATGCGGCGGCACGTTGAAGGTAATCTGCTGCTGCAGATCGACGCTGTTGGTAGTGGATGTCGTCTGGGACGACGATGTGGTTTGCGTCACCGAAAACGATGCGGTCAAACTCGTCTGGATGGAATCGACATCCGGCACCCCCTCGGTTGCCGTGACGGTTGCAGAAATCGACGCAGTCGTCTCATATTGCTGAGTCGTTGTATTCGAGATCTGCACCGACTTGCCGACTGCGACCGTATCGGTGAGCGTGAGCACCTCTGACGACGCATTTGTCCCCGAGATGGTTTCGGTAAACGTCTGGCCCGATACAATCTGCGCTGCCACATTGACCGAAACCGATGAGATCACCGTTTTGACCGGAGAAACCAGGCTGTATGTGAATGAGCTGACCTTGTCGTTCATGCCGCTATCGGTCAAGTTCACCGCAGCTTGGGTGTTCCACGAGCCGAAGGGATTGCTGGCGCCAACCGTCATTGACTGGCCGCTGCCATCAGCATTGTCAGAGAGCGTCAGCTGCTGCGGCGGCGTCAGGCAGGGAAAGTTGAGCGATGAGGCCTGATCCTGAAGCCACCATTTGGCAATCGAGATCGGTTTGGCCGTCGACCATTCCGAGAGGAAAATCGTAGCGAATGTCCCGCTTTCATTGATGTCATAGAACAGTTGAAACCAGCCTTGATCCGAGTCCACTTCGCGCCAAATACCGCCGCTGAGACAGTCATTGGCGCCGTACGCCTTCAAATCGATGGTCTGGGTTTGACCGTTGCCGATCAAGTCTACGCACACACCGGCATTGGAGAAGTCAGCAGGATTGGCGTTCTGGACCACATTGTTGCACAGCGTGCAGACAACGTTCTCGGGCAGGTTGAACACAAGCCATGTTGCCTGATCCTGCATCGAAGTGCCGGAGAATGAGAAAAATCTCTCTGAAGGATATTGCGGACTATTGGTGTCGATTGTGAGTGAATTGCTGCCCCAGTTATTATCCCTGAAGAGAATGATCTGCCCAGACGGACACTCGCGGGGGTAGGGCTGCGACGTCCTGGGTGGAACGTAAAATGGCTGTTGGTACACATTGGTACTCATCTCAATCCTTTCTACCGTCAATCAGCACGCAAACTTTTCCAGTTGTCACCAGAGTCCGTAAACGATTTGAACCAAGTCGTTAAGAGAAAGGCAAACCGATGCCGCCCAACGTCCATGCCATGGCAATACGGGTCTGCCGCGCCTCGGTTACTGCTCAATGACGAGCTTTGCTCGAGGCTAAGGTTGATTCTGGTACAGCGCAAACACTATGCCAAGCACGAATAGGCTAGGTGGAAATACTGCATTTGTCGTATTGCGGACGCTAGGCCAGCATCTCTGAAGAGTTGATCAGACATAACGAAGAAGGGGCCAACGGCCCCTTCTCTGTTGTCAAACTCCGACGGACTTTATTCGCGCGAATTGATTGGAAATGACCTCCACCCGACTAAGCGATACTCCAAGTGACGGCATAAGTCTGCCCAGCGGTCAGTTGGCAGCAGTTGCGAAATGATGGCTTTACACAGAATGTCGGACACGGCAGGGTCCGGGCGAAACAAAGCCCTCCCGAATCGGGAGGGCTTTGTTTATGTCGGGCGGGCGGCGTCAGTGCTGATGCCCGTGCTCGCCATGTACATGCTGGTGGGCAATTTCCTCGGCGGTTGCCGCGCGCACGTCCACAACTTTGAGGGCGAAGCGCAGGGTTTTGCCGCAAAGCGGATGGTTGCCGTCCAGCAATACGGTTGGACCTTTGATCTTGGTGACGAAATAGTAGCGCGGTTCGCCATCCGGGCCGGTGCGTTGGAGCTGTCCGCCTACCTTGACGCCGGGCGGGAAGTCGGATTTGGGCATGGTGGTGACCAGGGCTTCGTCGCGTTCACCGAAGGCATCTTCGGCAGCGAGTTCCAGCGTGGTTTGAAAACCTGATTCCTGACCTTCAAGTGCGGCTTCCAGTTTGGGGAACAGGCTGTCGTAATCGCCATGCAGGTAGGAGACGGGTTTCTTGCCATCGTCGTAAACCAGGCCCTGGCTGTCGGTGACTTTCATTCGCAGAGTGACGGCGGTGTTTGAGGTGATTTTCATGGCGGGCAATGGCAAATAAATTGAAGCGGGAAGGTTCGCAGTTCAGCGGTGGAGTGTCAACAGACAAGCGTCTGCACATGCTGCGCGATCATCCATTCCTCGTCGGTTGGTATCACCCAGACCGATACGCCGCTGTCCGGGGCGGAGATGCGCGGGCCGTTGGCCTCATTGGCCTGCGGATCCAGCTTCACGCGCAGCCAGGCCAGCTTGCGGCACAGCGCCGCGCGCACCGGAGCCGAGTGCTCGCCGATTCCCGCGGTGAACACCAAGGCATCCAGCCCGCCCAGCACCGCCACATAGGCGCCTACGTACTTCAGCGTCGCGTATACGAAATACTCCACTGCCGACGCCGCCGCCGGATCCGCGCTTTCCTGCAAGATCTGCATACTGTCGCTGATACCGGACAACCCCAGCAGCCCGGCTTTCTCGTAAAGCATCTCCTCCAGCGACGCGTCGTCGAACAGCTTGCTGCGCAGCAGGTAGAACAAGGCGTCCGGCGGCACATCGCCCGAGCGGGTCGACATCGGCAGGCCGGACAATCCCGAAAAGCCCATGGTGGTCTCGACACTGCGGCCGTCCAGCATGGCGCACAGACTGGCCCCGCCGCCCAGATGCGCGACGATCACCCGCCGCGCTTCGGGCGCGAACTTGGGCAGTTGCCGGCTGATGTAGTCATAGGAGATGCCGTGGTAGCCCCAGTGGCGCACGCCGGCATCGCGGACATCCTTGGGCAGCGCGTAGGTTTGCGCCGCCTCCGGCATGGTGCGGTGGAAAGAGGTGTCGAAGCATGCGAGCTGCGGCAGGCCGGGAAAGGCCTCTGCCAGCGCCCTGATGCCGGCCACGTTAAAGATCTGGTGCGATGGCTCCATCTTGGCCAGAGAGTCCAGATAGTCCAGCACGTCGTCGTCGATGCGGACCGGAGCGGCGAAACGGCTGCCGCCAAGCACCACGCGGTGGCCGGCGGCGATCACCTTGATGCCGGCGATGCCGGTTTCCAGCCAGGCGACGACAAAACGCAGCGCGGTCTTATGGTCAAGCGGATGGCCGCGGTCCCAGTCGTGTTGGCCCAAGGGCTGGCCGGCCGGGTCATCGGCGGCGAAATGCGGGGCGTCACGCATGCTCGCTATCCGGCCTCGGCAAATCAGCGGCAGCGACCTGGCGGCATTCAGCGCATAGGCGGCGAACTTCAGGCTGGTGGAGCCGGCATTGATCACGATGATGGCGTTGGCCATGGCGGCTCAATCCCTCGGGTCGGGCAGGATGCCGCCAGCGCATCGGCGCACAAGGCGGCGGTGGGTGCCGAGAATAAAAGGGGGGCGGCGATATCCGCGCGGCTGGTCAGCATCACCGGCGCTCGCGCGCCGACGACCAGGCCCGCGCTTTGGGAATTGGCCATGAAGACGAGGTCCTTGTAGATCATGTTGCCCGCTTCGATATTGGGCGCGAGCAGCGCGTCGGCGATGCCCGCCACCGGGAGGCGATCCGCTTGGCCTGCGCCGCCGCGTCCACCGCCGCATCCAGGACCTGCGGGCCGTCATGGCTAGAGGCGTCCCATCGGCTTGAACGTCAGGAGGCCTGCTTGTGAGCCTGACGGGCAACCGCGGGTTCGACAGGCGACTCCAGCATTTGCGAGAGCCGGGCCAGAAAGGCGCTCGCTTCGCTGCTCATGGGCCGGCCGGCGCTGACGATCGCCTCCGCCTGTTTGACAAGCTCTTTGCGCAGGCCTGCCGCCGGCACCATCAAGGCAATGGCCTGCACCGCGCGTTCGCGGTCGAGCTGCAGCACGAAGAACTGGTCGCGCACCAGGTTTTTGAACTGGTCCAGCGAGAGTTTCATCAGTGTCTGGCGCGCGGTGTTCAACGCGAACGCGCTGCGCTGGCCGAAAGACCGGTCCGCCCCGACGATGTACAGCACGGCCCGGGTCAACGCCGCGTTGAAGCCGCCGCTCTGCAGCTTCGCCGCGTGCGTCGCCGCCAAGGCACGCCGGGCCGCAGACTGCTCTGGCGAAGCGTCCGGGCTTGGCCGGACTTCGCTGTCAGCGTCGAGCCCGAGCAAGGCCTGCACCAGCGGCGAGCCATAGAAAGCGAAGAAAGCCTGTTCGACCCAGTCGTCGCGCGCCACGCGGTAGGCTTCAAGAGCGGCCGTTATCTGGTCCGAGACTTTGGCCTGCAAGGCCAGGAAGGGGTTGTCGGCGGCGGCGGGCTGGCGCGCGGCTTCAGCCTCGGCGGCTAGCGCGGGCACGCCGCTCATCCACGGATTGCCGTCGGCAAAAATCGCGTAGCTGAGCCTGAGAGGGTTCAAGATGCCGGCCAGGTCCGCCGCCGGCTGGCTGACCAGCGCCCGCACCCAGGGCTGCGCCAGGATGCGGTACACCGCGAGATTCCATTCCGACAGCCGCGCCACGGCGGCGAAGGCGCGGTCATCCTCCGGGCTGTTGCGGCCAAGCGCGCGGATGTCGTCAAGGGTGCGGGCCTCGAAGCGGGCAAAGCAGTTGCCGGTATCGAATCCCCCCGGCACCAGGTCGGCGTTCCGCGCGGAGATGGCCATTTCATAGAGGCCGGGCGGCAGGCAGTCGATGACATCCATCAGCTGCACGAATTCCTGATCTTGCTCCGCGCCAACCTTGGAGGAGACGAAGATCGCCAGATGGCCGACCTTGTGGCTGAGGCAGTATACGATCGTCCGGTCCGCGGCGCGGATATCGTCGACGTCGCGGTACAAATCGGGTATCCAGCCGAGCGTTTGGGGCGGCGGGCTGATATCGTCGGCCGAGGAGGTGAACACGATGATGGGCGAGACCACATTGCGTATGTCGAAGGTCGTGCCGTCGCTGGCTTGAAGCTGGTTGCGGGCAAGCTTGTCGCCGATGAAGAGCTGGTCCACCAGAAACTGCAACTCGTCGCCGTTCAGCTGGGTGAAGTCTCCCCACCACCGCTCGAACTGGAGGTAGCGCTGCGCCCCGGCGTCGATATCGGCGTAGATCTGGTATTGCTTGCCCCACAGCCAGTAGGCGGGATTCAGGTTGTCGAAATTCAGGATCAGATTGGTTCCGTCCATCTTTCCCTTGCCCAGATCGCTGATCATGGCGGCGAGCCAGCTGCCGCCGAGCAGGCCGCCCGAGTAACGCATCGGAGCCTTGCCGCGCACCCCCTGCCAGTACGACATCGGCGAGCCGGGGAGCAGGCAGGGGCCGAACAGATCGGGGCGCAGCATCGCCACCATCAGCGTCTGGTAGCCCGCCTGGCAATTGCCGATGGCGAACGGACGCGGCGCGTCCGGGTGCAGCTCGGCCACGCGTTCGAAGAACTTCACCTGACCTTCGACGACATCAAGAAACTGCTGGCCGGGCTCGGGCATCGCGCCAAAGCCGATGAAGTAGACCGGGTGGCCCGCGTTCAGGGCATCGCCGATCTCGCTCTGCGCCTTGAAGCCGCCTATGCCTGGCCCCTGTCCCGCCCGCGGATCCACCACCACCACGGGCCGCATGCAAGGGTCGGTCGCCACGCCGGGCGGCGGCAGGATGCGCGACAGCGCATAATTGATCGGCCGCGGCAGAGACCGTCCGTGCATCAGAATTTCCTGCTCGAACAGCAGGACGGTCGCCATCGGCCGCGACGTGATCTCTATCTGTTCGTTGCCGCGTTGCCGCAGCAGATCCAGGAAGAGCGCGCCGCGCTGGAACGCGTCCAGCGCATACTCCCGCCACGCCGCGGCCAGTCTGCCGGAGAACACGGAGGCGGGGCTCGGCCATGCCGGCGGCTCAACGCCCGACGGGAGCGTGGCGGATGGCGCCTGGCTGGCGGCCATCGCCATGCTACCTGCCGCAATGGCGTCGGCGGCATCGTCTTCGCATGGCCGGCCAGCGCTCAGAATGGTTGCCGCGGCCTCGTGCCGGTTCATGTTCATCTCCCGTCTCGCGAGCGATTCCGCTTGCTTTGCTCCCACTCCTGAACGGCGCGGACATCTTCGCGCCCCAGTTCCTCATAAAGCCGGTGGACCCGTTCTATGGTCTGCGGCGCCGGTTCTGCCACGGCCTTGAGCTCGGCATCGGCTTGAGAGCCGTTGCCGGCGCCCAATATCGGCTTGATCTCGCCGTCGGGTTTCGCCTCGGGCGGCTTGGCCGCGCTTGCCATCCCGGCCGCGGTTTTGACGGGGTCCAGAATCCGGTAGGCGAGCCGTTTCACTAGGTCGTTCACCAGGAACCAAGCCAGCGCATAGGCCCAGACAAATCCGGCCCAAGCCCAGCCCAGCGGCGTCATGAACAGCCCGTAGACCGCTATCAGCGTCGCTATGGCCTGCGTGCCGAGCACCGCCGCCCATAGCGCTGCGGCAGGCCGTATCGACCAGAACGGTCCGCGCGCGCGGGTCAGGAAAATGGTCAGATGCCCGGCCACGGACAGCTTCAAATACATCAGCGTCTGGATGTGCGCGCGGTCAAGATGGAACACGCGCTCGCCCAGATAAAACAGGCCGAATGCCGATACGACGCCGATCAGCCCCAGTACGGTCGCTATTCCGAGCACCATGCGCATGTTCCAGGCTTCGGGCTGGTTCTTGTAGCGGACGTTGTCGTAAGCGATGGACAGAATGGCGCCGTCGTTGAGCAGCGCGAGCATCACGATCATCACCGCGGTCAAGGGGTAGAAATTGAAGATCAGGATGGACAGCGTCATGAAGAACAGCACCCGCAGCGTCTCGGCGATGCGATAGATCGCATAGCTGTTCATTCGCTGGAAAATCTTCCGGCTCTCCTTGATCGCGTCGATGATCACCGACAGGCCCGGGGCCAGCAGCACGATGGCCGCCGCCGCGCGCGCCGCGTCGGTCGCGCCGGCGACGGCGATGCCGCAATCGGCTTGCTTCAGCGCCGGTGCGTCGTTCACTCCGTCGCCGGTCATGCCGACGATGTGGCCGCGCTTTTGCAGGACATCGATGATGTGGAACTTGTGCTCGGGGAACACCTGGGCGAATCCGTCGGCTTGTTCGATGAGGTCGGATATCGCGGCCGTCTCCCGGCGCTTGGCGTCGTCCAGGTTGCCGGCATCGAGGATGGCGACGCCCATATCCAGTTTCTTGGCGGTTTCCTTGGCGATGGCCAAGGCATCGCCGGTCAGCATCTCGATCTTCACGCCCATCGCGCGCGCGCTGGCAATGGTCGCCTTGGCGTCTTCGCGCGGCGGGTCGAACATCGGCAGCACGCCCAGCAGCTTCCATGGGCCATCCCCCTCGGCTCGGGCCACCGCCAGCGAGCGAAAGCCGCGCGCCGCGAATTCGTTGACCGCCTTGTCCAGCGCGGCCTGGGTTCTGCGGATGTTGGCGGACAAGGCCGCAATCACTTGCGGCGCGCCCTTCGTCACCTTGAAAATCTTGCCGTCCGGTCCTTGGACGGTGGCCTCGGTGCGCTTGTGCACGGGGTCGAACGGCTGGAAGTGCGTCAATTGATAGCCGTTCAAGGCCTGATTGTCTTTGAGCGCGCCAAAGATGGCGAGATCGATGGCGTCGTTGTTTTCCAGGCTCGACGCCAGCGCGGCGTTGAATATCACTTGCTCAGCCGAGATCTTGCCCACGACGAAGGGCTCGCCCAGCGTCAGCTTGTTTTGAGTGAGGGTTCCCGTCTTGTCCGCGCACAGCACGTCCACGCCGGCCAGCTCCTCGATGGCGACCAGGCGGCTTACGATCACCTGTTTTTTGGCGAGCAGGCGCGCGCCGACGGCCATCGTCACGGACAATACCGTGGGCATCGCCACCGGAATCGCGGCCACGGTGAGCACCAGGGCGAACTGCAGGGTGGTGAGCACCGCATCGCCGCGATAAATGGCGACGCCGATGATCACCGTCACCAGCAATACCGCAAGCATGATCAGGTAATTGCCTATCTTCAACACCGCGCGCTGGAAATGGCTGACGGTGTGCGCCTCCTGCACCAGCTGCGCCGTCTTGCCGAAATAGGTGTGGACGCCGGTGGCATAGACCAGGGCGTTGATTTCGCCCTGGCGGATGATGGATCCGGAAAAGACCGCATCGCCGGACTTGCGTGCCGCGGGCAAGGACTCGCCGGTCAGCGCCGATTGATCCACTTCGACCGGATCGCCCGCGAGCAGGCGGGCGTCCGCCGGCACGATGTCGCCCAGGTGCAGGCGGATGATGTCGCCCGGAACCAGCTCTCGCGCGGCCGGGGTGATCCATTTCCCCTCCCGTTTCACCCGGGCCTTTATCGCCAGCTTGGCTTTCAGGGCGGCGATGGCATTGCCGGCTTCGCGTTCCTCCCAGAAGCCGATCGCAGCGTTGGCCAGCAGCAGCGCCAGGATGATGCCGAAGTCCGGCCAATGCCTGGCGAGAGCCGACAGGATCACCGCCGCTTCAATCATCCACGGGATGGGTCCCCAGAAATAACTGAGGAATTTCAGGAAAGGATTGACCTGCTTTTCCCGGATCTCGTTCGGCCCGTATTGGGCCAGCCGTTTCTGCGCCTCGGCCTGGCTGAGCCCATCCGCCGACGATCCCAATGCCTGCTCCACCTCCGCCAGGGGGAGGGTTTCCCAGGCATCTTGCGGACTAAGCGGCGATGGCTGCCCGGGCCTGGATGCAAGCGTCTTGGACTGCCCGGCATTGGATTTCATGATGTTGTCTTTAAACGGACTTCACCTTTTTGGCGCCTTCCAACACCGCACGAGCTTTCATTTCGTCATCGATGCTGCCATGCACGACGAGAAGGTATCGATCTGATTTCAGCAGGGTTTCATACTTGATGACCCGATCTTGCGGGATGCCTATCCGGGTCAACGACGCGGCGAGGGCGGAAAGGCCGCCCACGACCACTGCGCCCTCAAGCACACTGATCAACGTAGACACCAGAGGCCCGGCCAGCGCGATAAGGCCTACGCCGGGCAAAAAGAAAACGGCGGGCGTGAACAATAAGCCCCAAATCCCACCCCAGAAGGCGCCAACCCCTCCCCAGGACTTTATCTTGTCGCCATCGGTATAGAAACCGACCGGATGCTCGTCGCTGTGATAGCCCTTGCCGACCAAGGACAATTTCTGCAGATCGAAACCAGACCGACTCAGCAACCGAATCGCCTCTTCAGCCTCAATATGGGTGTTGAAAACGTAGATGGATGAATCTGGGTTTTCCATGATTGCGCTCCTGATAAAGGCTTCATGAACCGGGGGGATTTGTATTGAGCGGAGCTTAATCTGCAGAAAAAGACTCATTAGCGTCTGTGCGGTGACTCACATGGCGACCATCCACTGAGCCGCCCCCTGTTTACTAGATATTCCATGGCCGCTTCTGCTCGAAAAGCAGTCATATCCCTTTTCGAGAACAAAATTCCGCTTTGACCGATCAACAGACATGGTTCCAGCCCTCCCCCACGAGGCGACCGCAGCCGAGGCTTGAGCGGTTTTTTTCATCACCCTGCGCATAAATCCGTTTTTTTGCACCAACAACCTCAGGTGATAAAAAATGAAAAAAGCCTCGCCAGGCAAGGCGGGCTTTTTGCTCTCACTACCTGTCCTGCAGGCTTTGCGCCTGCCGATGATTGGCAAGCCAGTTCACGAAGGACTTAAGCAACGGTCTGCTCATGGCAGGGCCTTCAAATTCGTCAGCTCCGACGTTCCATGCGCAATGCAAGGCAGCCCCGCCTTGCCTCTACTCGCCGCTCGCTTGCAGGATCAGACCCGCCACTTCGGCCGAATGCGATAGCAGCGACACGTGGCTGGACTTAAGCACGATCGTGCGCGCGTGCATCCGATTCGCCATGAAGCGCTGCAAATCGGGATTGATCGTCCGGTCTTCGCTCGACACCGCATACCAGCTTGGCTTGTCGCGCCAGGCGGCGACGGTCGTCTTCGCCATCGTGATCGCCTTGCCTACCGGCTGCTGAACCGCATAGTAGGTTTCGGCCTCGGCAGCCGGTAGATCGCCGGCGAAGTCTTGGACGAATGCCTGCTCGGATAGCTTGCCGTAGCCATCGGCCGACCACTGCAGCCCCGCCGACGCAGGCGCGGCAGGGAATTTCCTGGTCAGCGCCGGATAGTCCTCGCCGGCGTCCGGCGCGCGCGCGGCAATATACACAAGGCCGGCTACCGTAGGATCATCGCCGGCCTGGCTGATCACCATCCCGCCGTAAGAATGCGCGACCAGCAGCGTCGGGCCATCCTGTTGTGCAAGCGCGCGCCTGACCGCGTCCACATCCGCGTCGAGCGACGTCGTCGGATTCTGCACCGCCGTGACATGCAGGCCCTTCGCCTGGAGCAGCGGAATCACTTTCTGCCAGCTCGAGCCATCTGCAAACAGCCCGTGAACCAGCACGACATTCTTGATCGGCGCGGACGGGGCAACGGCGCCGTTCTGCGCGGATGCCATCGCGGCGCTCAGCAGCGTGGCACAGGCGAAACCGGCAAGAGCAAACGAATTCAAGGTCATGAGGCTTCTCCGAAATGGGATTCCTACTTTTTCCGCAGGGATCACGGCGGCAGCCCTATCCAATCGCGACACAGGCTGGACGCGCTAGCCTGGCGGAAAACAATGGGGAGCAAATTGGTGGGCAAACTCCTGCTTGCCAAGCATACCGCAACCAGGCCTGCGGCAATCGGAGCCATACCATATTAAGGGATACTGCGGCAAAACCACTGCCAGCCCTGCGCGGATGGTTTAAGCCGCCTCATTTGCAACGCGGCCATTTACGAAATCGCCCCACTATCCAGAACGCCGACACCCGCAGCGGCCGCGCAAGGCGTGCTCCGCCAAGAAGCCGCCCGCCTTCGTCGCGGCTAATCAATCGGGGGCGCGATATCCCATGTAACACTGCATGCCCTCGACCAGAACGTCGAACACCGCCTTGCCGGCGAGACAGTAGCGCAGCTCTTCGTGCGTGGTGATCCAGGTGTCGATCCGTGGCCCGTAATACCCGGACAGGACACGCCGCAATCCATAGCGCAGCGTCAGCAGTTGCTGGCAGAAGCCGGCGCCGGCGCGCAGTCGCTCAAGCCCATAATGAGAAATGACTGCTTTCACATCGGAACGCAGCCATTAATGTGGCTAGCAAAGTGTGGCGTATTCGCGTTACCCGCTAACCAATGCTGAACCGATATGAGGCTTAGTTTCAGCCACATAACACAGGATCATTCTGACGTTCCGGAATAGCGCCTGTCTTAACAGTATCAATCCTGAAAATCCCGAAACTTCCAAATGTGTCTGACAACGAACAGACCTGACGCAACCGATGCACTACGGTGCGAATGTGTGGCTGTCATCATGTGTCGACATCGAGTCTGCTGAATTTTTTCAGGAACGCATGATGGGCATCGACAAAGATCAGTCAAAAAATGTACGGAAGAGATGAAGGGCAAAGTGAAGGAGGCCGTCGGCAAGGCCGTGGGTAACAAGGAAACCTGGAAGAGAAAGGCAACTTTCAGAAAAACGTTGGCACTGTTCAGGCATCTGTAGGCGACGCGAAAGCATATCTCGCGAAGAAGCAGAACACGCCTTAATCACCACGCGGAACCGTCGTATGAATTCGTTCGACGCCCGTTTGGTTGAAACAAAGCAAATGGAGAAATCATGAACATCAAACTCACCGGTACCCTGCTTTTGTTGGGTGCCATGCTCGGTCCAGTAGGTGCATACGCTGAAGACTCAACGACAGACACACCTGGACAGTACCTAGATGATTCTGTCATCACCACCAAGGTCAAAGCTGCATTCGCCGAAGACAAGTGGGTCAAAGGATTTAGCATCAATGTCCGCACTGACCATGGCGTTGTCGACCTGAATGGCACCGTCAACAGCCAGAATCAATCCGATCATGCCACGGAACTGGCATCGCAGGTCAAATCGGTCATCGCGGTTCACAACAACCTGACCGTTATGCCGCGCTAGCGGCTAATCGTGGCCGTCAGCACTAGTGTAGTGGCAATCGGTGTGCGCCAATGTTGACGGTCAAAGTTTTGCTTCTTAAATTAGGAGAGAAAACATGGACTTGCTCATTATCGCAATTTTGTTCTTGCTGCTGTTTGGCGGCGGCGGCGGCTTATATTGGGGTCTGGGCATGGGCTGGGGAATTGGCCCTATCGGACTGATCGTTGCCGTAGTGATCATCTCTTTCTTGCTGTTTGGCTATCGCGGGAGAAGGGGAAACTAAAATGAAGCGTGGATGGCCTCAGCTCTAGTAGACAAATCTGAGCCGTATGCTGCGGTCTGTTCAAAGACTTTGGATCGACTGCAACGCAACGACCATTTCTCGGCCAAAACAGACGATAAGGTGTTAGCACCTGCAGGTAGGTAAAGGTTATTTATCTTCATATTGACAGTCTGTTCAGTATCCGGCTTATGTGTCCAGTCCCGTACGATTGCTCACGCGTTTTTTGAATAAATCGGGCCGCTGTTTTTGCCAGTCCTTCATGGCCTGAATCGGCGTCCGATGTTGGAGCGCCAGTTGCAGCAGATGCTGGTTATAGAGCAATACATAGCGCTCCAGCGTGTCGGCCAAAATCCGGTCCGCCATGCAGCTTGCGCTTGAGGTCCAATAGCGCGGTACGCAGCCCCTCTGCAATCACCGGATGATAGAAAGGCATCTGCAGTATTTCATCCACTGTCATCCATTGTTGTGCCACCCAGGCCAGCAGATGACCTAGATGTTCGGCCGCCACGCCATCCACGCGGACTCCAAATGCTACAGCCTGCCGCGCATGGTGGGCCGCCTCCGCCGCGGCGATCAGCAATTTGCTTGGCATGCAGCCAAGCCTGGCACAAGTCGTGCAATATGCGCCCCCCTCGATCAGCAGCACGGAATCGGTATGCGCCCGGGCCGCCCGATAGGCCGCCATCCCGGCAGTGCCGGCTCCGATGATGGCCACATCAACATGGATTGGGGTCATGGTTTAGCGCTCCAGATCATGAACGATTGGATCCGGCGGCAAACCCAGGCTGACTGCCGCTCACGCCACATTCGGCTCTGCCATCAGATATCCAGCCGGGAGAATTGCGTCTGTTCGCCAGCACACAAACCTAGCCGAAACGGCGCATTGGAACGCTCGGGCATCAAACACAAGGACGAGTGAGCCAGCACTCGCCTAAAAAATAAGCTGGAGCAGCAGATTTCGCGTAACGCGTTGCAGTCGACAGGCGGGATGTATAGGAGCTTGAGCATGCAGGCAGGCCACCATAGGGAACGGCATCTGTCAGACAGGATAGGCTGGCTGCGCGCCGCGGTGCTTGGCGCAAACGACGGTATTGTCTCCACCGCCAGCCTGATCGTGGGTGTGGCCGCCGCACATGGGAGCCACAACAATATCCTGGTTGCCGGTGCCGCCGGTCTGGTAGCCGGGGCGATGTCGATGGCTACCGGGGAATATGTATCGGTCCACTCGCAGGAAGACACCGAGCAGGCCGCGCTCGAGCTGGAGAAAATGGAGTTGCAGACCAACAATGCGGCAGAGCATAAGGAGCTGGCGGCCATCTATGTACGTCGTGGGCTGGATCCGGCGCTGGCCAGGCAGGTCGCGGAACAATTGATGGCACATGACGCGCTCGGCGCACATGCGCGCGACGAGCTCGGCATTTCGGCTACGCAGCGCCCACGGCCGCTACAGGCCGCGCTGGCCTCGGCCGCCAGTTTTACCGTCGGGGCAATTTTTCCCATCGCGGTGGCGATTTTGTCCAGCGGTACCAGCCTGATTCCTATTGTTTCGGCCGCATCCTTGGTGTTTCTGGCGTTGCTGGGCGCACTGGCGGCTTGGACGGGAGGCGCGCCGGTCGCCACCGGCGCCATCCGCGTCACCTTCTGGGGAGCGCTGGCAATGGGCATGACCGCTGGGGTCGGCGCGATGCTTGGCGTCGCCGCATGATCTCACCAGCCACCTCCCCATAACTGACCGCGCAATATGCGGGCACGTAAACAAGACCTGCTTTTTAAGCCCGTCTGCAAAAGGGAAAATGCCATGTCTAGAACCGCCGTTCCGCAGCCGATAGCCGGCAGGTGCTATTGCCTTCATTCCGACAACGCCATCGCCGGGGGGCTGTCCAAGGCGGTGCCATAGCCATGCTTGCTGCCCTGACGACAGCAGTCTTGCTTGCAACCGGCACGATGGACCCCATCGCCTTTGCCGAGCAGCGCTTCAATCAGGCCGCGTCCTACCGGACTACGGTACATTCTTGGTCCGCTCACGGCGCGCGTAGTGAAATCCGTTACAGCTACCGCAAGCCCGGCTACATCAGAATGGACTTTCTCGAACCGCATCGCGGTGCCACCCTGATCTACAACCCGAACACCCACAAAGTACGCGTCTGGCCGTTTGGAGTCGGCTCGCTTCCCGCGCTGACGCTTTCACCCGCCAATCCATTGCTGCGGGATGGAAGCGGCCACCGGGTGGATCAATCAGATGTCGGGAGCTTGCTGCGCAATATCCGGACCCTGCAGCGCGGAGGAGAGATCATGACACTGGGGGAGGAAACCCTGGGTCGCCGGCCAGCCTTACACTTGGCCATAAAGGGCGCTGCCGGAAGCTCCGTGGCTGGGATTCACCGCTATCAGATTTGGCTGGATGCCGGTCTTGGCTTCCCGCTGCGAGTGATCAGCTATGCCGTGGGAGACGAGCCTCTGGAAACCGTGCAAATGGACGATATGGAAGTCAACGCGTCTTTTCCCAATCATTTCTTCGACCCCTGAGCGCCAGGAAGCCAGATGGCAGAGTATCGATTTTCCACCACATGGCGGATCCACGCGCCGCTACCTGCGGTCTGGGATGCGATATTTCATGCCGATGTTTGGCCGACCTGGTGGAAAAGCGCAATACGGGTTGTCGAAATCGAAAGGGGCGGTGTGCGCGGAGTAGGAGCTCTGCACCGCTATACCTGGAAAGGAGCCTTGCCATACCAGCTGACTTTCGATATGCGGGTGATTCGCATCGAACCCTTGCGTATCTTGGAGGGGCAGGCCAGCGGCGCGGTGGAGGGAAAGGGAGTATGGAGTTTTTCCAACCACGAAGGCTGTACCATCGTAAGGTACAACTGGCATATCCATACCACTACTTGGTGGATGAATTTGCTAGCACCACTGGCTTGCCGGCTGTTTCGCTGGAACCACGACGTGGTCATGCGGGAAGGCGCCAGGGGGCTGGCGCAGCGGCTGGGCGCAAACGTTAAAATGGATGGCCGGACGTTCTCTCCGAATTAGCGCTCCAGCCCTGGCGGCGATGCCGCTCGCGGCGCGAAAGCGATCTGCTCTTCGCTGAACTTCGATTTCTTCATGACAGACCTCCTGCCCGGATGGGCTTAAATTTGCCAGAAATCTCTACTTTTCGCCGCTACGTTTTTGCGGGAGGAGGTCATCCGTACCATGCTGCGGTTCACACGCAAGAAGCAGGACACAACTGCAGCCGATCGTTTTATGGGAAATTCTGGGAAACCAATAATTATGGGTTTCCCAGAATTTTCTATAAAGCAGCACCAAGCATGAGTGGCCTCTGCTAGCGATTGATCAACGACACAACTCCCCGCGTCTCCCAAACACAAATCTCCCCGCGCAAGGAGGATGCCCAAAGAGGGCTGGCGACTGGTTCTCGGCCGAAGCGGTCGATGAACGGTTCAAAAACAAATGTCCGGTTCTGTGTACAGACAGGGCATTGCCGTTTTCATAGGACAGGATTGCATACTTGGGACGAGGTTCAATGAGGCTCACGAGATATCTAGCGAAGCGGGGGGCGGTTCAGGCTAATGAACTAATATTCATAAAAAATGTCTTACCTCACTACCATTAAAATAGATAGCTACGAATAGAGTCTATGGTTTTACAAAATTCTCACATGAAATAAACTGAGACAACCAATCAAATAATCAATTAAATTGCCCATGCATTGCAATCAAAAACGAGTTGAAATATGAATGCTGCATTAATAAACTCATACCGCCAAGCCGAAGATTATTTTTTCAGAGGCATCTCATCCAAATGCTTGGATCTAGATTATGGAGCCAATGCTTATATGACAGGCGGTGCTGGGCTAAATCTTATTTACATTGCAAGAGTCACGAACGGTATTGATAAGATTTTAATCAAAGGAAAGCAGTTTTACGATCAAGATAATCTTTCTTTTGACGTTATCATCCCGCAAGAGTGGTGTGACTCTCAAGTGGTGAGTATTTTAAACTCCATGGATTATGAACAGCAAGAAAAATCCGTTTCTATGATTATGAATCTGGATAGATTTACAATTGATAGAACTTCCAGCTTTGATTCAGAAACTGTGATCAAGGCGAATGATGATAAATTAAGCGATTGGATTGTGCCATTGGCAGGTGCATTTAAGTCTACTTTTGAAACTTGTTCGATCTATGCAAACAGACATGAAATCGCTTTAAAAAATAATGTCAATCTTTCTCATTACAGCTTGTACAAACAAGGAACGCCAATTGCATCCATTACTGTTTCACTTAATAATGGTATTGCGAGGGTGGACGATGTAGGAACATTGCCTGAGTTTCAAGGAAAAGGGTATGCAACTCATCTTGTGCATTATGCGCTATCCAAGGCAAAAACATTAGGCGCAAAATATTCATTTTTAGAATCATCCGGTCATGGGATTGGGGTCTATGAAAAGTTGGGATTTGAGCCTCTTTTTAAAAATAATATTTATTCAAAGGGAAATGAGTTACACGGGAATTAGATGTTGCATCCCAGACGATTATATAAGCAAATGCATCTGGAATGCCTAACCAGGGCCGAGATAGTTGGATACCTACCCAACAACAACCACCTACTAACGCAATCAAGGAATTCAAATGCTTTCATTTGAGTCAGTTTCTAGCCAACATCTCACCATGCTCATGAACTGGCTTGATAGCCCTCACGTCCAAGAATTTTGGGATAACAGTCTGGAGCATCGAGAGGACATCAACATATTCGCCAACGGACGAAAAGTTGAATCCACATATTTCGAGGGGATATTCAGCTATTGGATCGGGAAGTATGAAGATATTCCTTTTTGTCTTTTGATGACATCCCCAATCTCGGAGGGAGATGACATTCCCTCCATCTGGATGGAATTTTTATCAAAAACAGAAAAAAATTTTAGTATCGATTTTTGCATAGGAAACATGTCTTTCCTTGGAAAAGGTTTAGCAGCCAATGCATTGAATAACTTCATTACTTTCTTCAATTCTAAAATAGAACCAAAGGCTCGTGTTTTCCTTATTGACCCAGACGAAAAAAATCCTAGAGCAAAACGCGTTTACATGAAGGCAGGATTCAAGCAGGTAGGTAGCTTCAAAATGCCTTCCGGATATTTCTCAGGGCAGAGCACAAGCCTAATGGTAAAAGTTATAGAGCATTAATGTTGGCACAAAAATTTATAGCATTGCCCCTCCCGTATATCTGAATCGCCCCTACTTCGCTAGATATCTCGAAACCCATCTAGGCAATCCAGTTCTAGGAAATACCGCAATGTCCGATCTGTACAAACCGGACATCCGTTTTTGGACCGCTTATCGACCGCTTCGGCCGACGAGCAGCCCCTTCGACCCTTACCCTTGCTCATCCCCAAACCCAACAATCTCAAACGAAAAGAGGCCCTTCCGGGCCTCTTTGCTGAGTACTACTGGCAACAAGCTGATCATGTCATAGTCGTGACAGACTTCATTACCTCGTGACAGACTTTATTCTTTCTGATCACTAGTCAGCTCTGCCGTATCCCCTTATTCTACGGTTACCGACTTAGCCAGATTGCGCGGCTTGTCGACGTCGGTGCCGCGCGACAAGGCCACGTGGTAGGCCAGCATCTGCACCGGGATAGTGTGGACGATGGGGCTGAGCACACCGACATGGCGCGGGGTGCGGATCACATGCACACCGTCGGACTCGTGGAAGTGGCTGTCGGCGTCGGCGAACACGAACAGCTCGCCGCCACGAGCGCGCACTTCCTGCATGTTCGACTTCACTTTCTCCAGCAGCGCGTCGTTGGGGGCGATCACCACCACCGGCATGTCCTCGTCCACCAATGCCAGCGGGCCATGCTTCAGCTCGCCCGCCGGGTAGGCCTCGGCATGGATATAGGAGATCTCCTTCAGCTTCAGCGCGCCTTCCAGCGCGATCGGGTAATGCAGGCCCCGGCCGAGGAACAGCGCGTTGTCCTTAACGGCGAAGCGTTCCGACCAGGCCTTGATCTGTGGCTCCAGATTGAGCGCGTGTTGCACGCTGCCCGGCAGGTGGCGCAAGTCGTCCAGGTATTGCGCCTCATCGGCGGCGGATACCTTGCCGCGCACCTTGCCCAGCGTCACCGCCAGCGCGAACAGGCCTACCAATTGGGTGGTGAAAGCCTTGGTGGAGGCCACGCCGATCTCGGCGCCGGCTCGGGTGTAGAACACCAGGTCGCTGGCGCGTGGGATCGCGGATTCGCGCACGTTGCAGATGGACAAGGCGTAGGCGTGGCCCAGCTCGCGCGCGTATTTCAGCGCCTCCATGGTGTCCAGCGTCTCGCCCGATTGCGAGATGGTCACCACCAGGTGCTTGGGATTGGCGAAGGCGGCGCGGTAGCGGTATTCGCTGGCGATCTCCACGTCGCAGGCGATGCCGGCGATGCTCTCTATCCAGTACTTGGCAGTCAGACCGGCGTAGTAGCTGGTGCCACAGGCGAGGATTTTCACGCCCTCCAGTTGCGGCAGAATTTCGGCCGCGGCCTCGCCGAACAGCGCGGCGTTGAAACCCGCGTCCTGCACCGCCTCGATGGTGTCGGACAAGGCCTTCGGCTGCTCGTGGATTTCCTTCTGCATGAAGTGGCTGTACGGGCCCAGTTCCAGGGATGCCAGCGACACGTCGGACAAATGCACCGGGCGCGCCGCCGGTTGATCATCCTTGTCTATCAGTTTGACGCCGTCCCGGGTCAGCAGGCCGATATCGCCCTCTTCCAGGAAAATCACCCGGCGGGTGGCGGACAGGATGGCGGAGACGTCGGAGGCGATGAAGTTTTCGCCATCGCCCAGACCCACCAGCAGCGGGCAACCCATGCGGGCGCATACCAGTTCGTCGGGGCGGTCCAACGCGATCACGCCGATGGCGTAAGCGCCGGTCAGCTCGCGGGTGGCTTGTTTCACCGCGTCGAACAAGCTGCCACCGGCCTGGTAGTAGTGATGCACCAGGTGGGCGATCACTTCGGTGTCGGTCTGCGATTCGAAGGCGTAGCCCAGGCCCTTCAGGCGCTGGCGCTGTTCTTCATGGTTTTCGATGATGCCGTTGTGCACCACCGCGATCTTGTCGAAAGACACATGCGGGTGGGCGTTGGGTTCGGTTACGCCGCCGTGGGTGGCCCAGCGGGTATGGCCGATGCCCAGCAGGCCGTGCAGGTTTTCCTCCGCCGCCGCGCCCTCCATCTCCGCCACGCGGCCTACGCGGCGCACCCGGCGAATCTCGTCGCCGGCCAATACGGCCACGCCGGCCGAATCGTAACCCCGGTATTCCAGCCGCTTCAGGCCTTCCACCAGCACCGGAACCACATCACACGCCGCGATGGCGCCAACTATGCCGCACATTACTTTCTCCTTGAACTATCGACTGGCGAGGACGCGCAGATCAGCGTGACGCCCTTCGCTTGAATGCTTTCCCTGGCCGCCACCGCCAAGCCATCGTCGGTGACCAGGGTATGGATCTTGTCCCAAGGCAACTCCAGATTGGGAATGCGGCGGCCTATCTTGTCCGACTCCACCATCACGATCACCTCGCGCGCCACTTCCGCCATCACCCGCGACAGGCCCACCAGTTCGTTGAAGGTGGTGGTGCCGCGCGCCAAGTCTATGCCGTCGGCGCCGATGAACAGTTGGTCGAAATCGTAGGAACGCAGCACCTGCTCCGCCACCTGGCCCTGGAACGATTCAGAGTGCGGGTCCCAGGTTCCCCCGGTCATCAGCAGCGTCGGTTCGTTTTCCAGTTCACGCAATTGGCCAGCCACGTTCAGCGAATTGGTCATCACCACCAGGCCACGCTTGTTGCCCAGCAAGGGGATCATCGCGCTGGTGGTGGTGCCGCTGTCTATGATCACGCGATTGTGGTCGCGGATGCGCTCGGCCGCGGCGCGGGCGATCGTCATCTTTCGTTTTGAAACCTGTTCCGCATCCGCCTCCGCCATCATCTCGCTGGGCAGCGACACCGCGCCGCCGTAGCGCCGCAGCAGCAGCCCACCGGTCTCCAGCAGCGCCAGGTCCTTGCGTATGGTCACTTCCGAGGTGGAGAAACGCCTGGTCAGCTCGTCCACGCTGACTTCGCCGTACTCCTGCACCAGGGTGGCGATGGCATGGCGGCGTTGCTGGGTGTTTCGCTTTGTCATGAAAAGTTTCGTTTCGAAAGTTTCGTAATGATAGCAGCGCAAGTTTCAGCATGGCAAGCCCCTTACCCCTCAATGCGAAAACGGCGTCCGGCTCTCCCCATTTTCCGGGGAGAACCGGACGCCGTTCGCGGTCCTGCCAGCCCCGCCTGCGCGGCGGGTCAAACTGAATCAGCTTTTCTTTTGCGGACGCTGCCAGCCCGGCACAGTCATCTGCCGCGCGCGCGCCACCGTCAGTTGTCCCGCCGGCGCGGTCTTGTTGATCACCGAACCAGCGGCGATGGTTGCGCCATCCTCCAGCGTCACCGGCGCCACCATCAACGTACCGGAGCCGACGAAAACATTGTCGCCTATCACGGTCTTGAACTTGTTGACGCCATCGTAGTTGCAAGTGACCGAACCAGCTCCGACATTGACCTTACTGCCGATCTCGGCGTCGCCGATATAGCTCAGGTGATTGACCTTGGAGCCCTCGCCCACTGTGCTCTTCTTCACTTCGACGAAGTTGCCGATGTGGACATGGTCGGCCAGCTCCGCGCCCGGGCGCAGGCGGGCGTACGGACCGATTCGGCAATCCGCGCCGACCACGGCGTCTTCCAGATGCGAGAACGGCGCGATTTTGCTGCCGGCGGCGATGCTCACGTTCTTGAGCACGCAATTGGCGCCGATTTCGACATTGTCGCCCAGCTCCACCAGGCCTTCGAACACGCAGTTGACGTCGATGGCCACGTCCATGCCGTGCCTGAGCGTGCCGCGGATGTCGATGCGCGCCGGGTCGGCCAGCGTCACCCCGGCTTCCAACAGCGCGCGCGCCTGGTTCTGCTGCAGAATGCGCTCCAGCTCGGCCAGTTGCAGCTTGTTGTTGACGCCGGCGGCCTCCCACGAGGCCGCGACGCTGGCGCTTTCCACCGCCACGCCATCTTTCACCGCCAGCTCCAGCACGTCGGTGAGGTAATACTCGCCCTGGGCATTGCCGTTTTTCAGGGCGTTCAGCCAGCCGGCCAACTGCGCATTGGGCAGTGCCATCATGCCGGTGTTGATTTCGCGGATCGCCAGCTGTTCGGCCGTGCAATCCTTGTGTTCGACGATGGCCTTCAACTTGCCGTCGACGCCGCGCACCATGCGGCCGTAACCGCTGGCGTCGGCGAGCACGTCGGTCAGCACCGCCATGCCGTCGCCGGCCGCCTCCACCAGATGCCGCAAGGTGGCGGACAGCGTCAGCGGCACGTCGCCATACAGCACAAGGGTCTTGCCGCTGGCCGGCAGATGCGGCAGCGCCATTTTCAGCGCATGGCCGGTGCCCAGTTGTTCGGCCTGCTCGGCCCAGACGATGTCGGCGTCCTGAATCCGGCCGCGCACCTGTTCACCACCGTGGCCGTACACCACCACCAGACGGGAGGGATTGAGACTGCGCGCGGTGCGGATCACCCGCGCCAGCATCGGCTCTCCGGCTATCGGGTGCAACACTTTCGGCATAGAGGAATACATGCGCTTGCCTTTGCCGGCGGCAAGAATAACGATACTCAGACTATCCATGATGATTTTTTGCTTGGGCCAAAAACGGAAAAAGGCTGCCACTTGCGTGGCAGCCTGCACTATACACGATTACGTCTCGCGCATTCAGTGAGCGCGCTTCTTGAGGTAGTCCAGCGTCTTGAGCTCGGCAATGGCCAGCGCCAATGCAACGTGGGCCTTGGCCGTGCTCATGTCGTCGGTCGCGTGCTTGAGGGCATCCTCGGCAGCGCGTTTCGCCTCATTGGCGCGGGCCTCATCGAGATCCTCGCCGCGAATCGCCGTATCGGCGAGTACGGTGATCAGCGTCGGTTGCACTTCCATCATGCCACCGGACACCGCCACCAGTACTTCTTCCTTGCTGTCCGGCACCCGAAGGCGCAGCACACCAGGCTTGATACGGGTCAGGAGCGGCACGTGTTGCGGATAGATGCCGATCTCACCTTCGGTAGCCGGCGCCACTACAAACTCGGCCTCACCGGAATAGATGAGTTGTTCGGTGCTAACCACTTCCACATGCATCTTGGACATTAGCCCTCTCCTTAGTTAAGCGTCTTGGCTTTCTCGACGGCTTCTTCGATGCCACCAACCATGTAGAACGCTTGTTCCGGCAGGTGGTCGTATTCGCCAGCAATGATCGCCTTGAAGCCCTTGATGGTTTCGCGCAGCGAAACGTATTTGCCCGGAGAACCGGTAAATACTTCGGCCACGTGGAACGGCTGGGACAAGAAGCGCTGGATCTTACGGGCGCGAGCCACGACCAGCTTGTCTTCCTCGGACAGTTCGTCCATGCCCAGAATCGCGATGATGTCGCGCAGTTCCTTGTAGCGCTGCAGCGTGGACTGCACGCCGCGGGCTACCGAGTAGTGCTCGTCGCCTACCACCAGCGGGTCCAGCTGGCGCGAGGTGGAGTCGAGCGGATCGACCGCCGGGTAGATACCCAGCGAGGCGATGTCGCGCGACAGTACCACGGTTGCGTCCAAGTGGGCGAAGGTGGTGGCCGGGGACGGGTCGGTCAAGTCATCCGCAGGCACGTATACGGCCTGGATGGAGGTGATGGAACCATCCTTGGTCGAAGTGATACGCTCTTGCAGACGGCCCATTTCCTCGGCCAGGGTCGGCTGGTAACCCACCGCGGACGGCATACGGCCCAGCAGGGCGGACACTTCGGTACCGGCCAGGGTGTAACGGTAGATGTTGTCGACGAACAGCAGCACGTCGCGACCCTTGCCGTTTTCATCCTTCTCGTCGCGGAAGTGCTCGGCCATGGTCAAGCCGGTCAACGCCACGCGCAGACGGTTGCCCGGCGGCTCGTTCATCTGGCCGTAAACCATCGCCACCTTGTCCAGCACGTTGGAGTCCTTCATCTCGTGGTAGAAGTCGTTGCCTTCACGAGTGCGCTCACCAACGCCGGCGAACACGGACAGACCCGAGTGCGCCTTGGCGATGTTGTTGATCAGTTCCATCATGTTCACGGTCTTGCCCACGCCGGCGCCGCCGAACAGACCAACCTTGCCGCCCTTGGCGAACGGGCACAGCAGGTCGATCACCTTGATGCCGGTTTCCAGCAGGTCGGTGGCGGGGGACAGCTCGTCGAACTTCGGAGCAGTCTGGTGAATGGCGCGACGCTTGTCGGTAGCCACCGGACCAGCTTCGTCCACCGGGTTACCCAATACGTCCATGATGCGGCCGAGAGTGGCGGTGCCAACCGGCACCGAAATCGGTGCACCGGAATTGGCAACCTGCATGCCACGCTTCAGACCGTCGGAGCTACCCATAGCAATGGTGCGGACCACGCCGTCGCCCAGCTGTTGCTGAACTTCAAGCGTCAGATCGACGTCAACCAGCTTCAGGGCATCATAAATCTTCGGCATGGCATCGCGCGGAAACTCCACGTCGATTACCGCGCCAATGATTTGTACGATTTTGCCTTGGCTCATTATCGCTTCCTAAACAATAAACTTTTACAGTCCGTGAACGGCTTACACCGCTGCGGCACCTGCCACGATTTCCGACAACTCGGTGGTAATCGCGGCCTGACGCGCCTTGTTGTAAACCAGGCGCAGCTGCTTGATGGTGTTGCCCGCGTTGTCGGTGGCGGATTTCATCGCCACCATACGGGCGGCTTGCTCAGAGGCCATGTTTTCGGCCAGAGCCTGATACACCACCGACTCCAGATAACGCCGCACCAGGAATTCCATCAGCGTCGGCGCATCCGGCTCGTACAGGTAATCCCACGAGTGCGAATGCTCCACCACCATATGATGCGGGGTCAGCGGAAGCAGTTGTTCGAGTGCCGGCTCCTGCTTCATGGTGTTCACGAAGCCGGAGTAGACGATGTAGACCGCATCCAGTTCGCCTTCAGCGTACTGCTTGAACAGAACTGTAAGCGGGCCAATCAGTTTTTCCATCTTCGGCACGTCGCCGAGATGGACCGCGCTAGCCACCACGTTGAGACGGGCGCGCTGAGCAGCCGCCAGGCCTTTCTGGCCCAGGCAGCAAACGTCGATTTCGACGTTCTGATCCTTAAGTTCCTTGACCTTGGCAAAGAAGCGCTTGAACGTGTTCACGTTCAAACCGCCGCAAAGACCCTTGTCGGAAGAAACCAGGATGATGCCGGCGCGCTTGACCACGTCACGACGGGCAAGCAGCGGGTGACCAAGTTCCGCGTTCGCCTGAGCGAGGTGCGCCATAACCGTGCGCACCTTCTCGGCGTAAGGACGGGCAGCGCGCATACGCTCTTGCGTTTTGCGCATCTTCGAGGTCGACACCATCTGCATAGCGCGGGTGATCTTCTGCGTGTTTTGCACGCTGCGGATCTTGGTGAGAATCTCTTTACCGACTGCCATATCCTGAACCTTTCTCTAGCTACGACGTGAGTCGAAGGCTCAGTTGAAGCTGTAGCCAGCCTTGAACGATTCCATCGCCTTGGCCAGTACCTTCTCGTTGTCGGCAGACAGATCGCCGGAAGCGTTAATCGCCTTCAGCACGTCAGCGTGGTTCGCGCGCACGTTGGCGAGGAACTCAGCTTCAAACGCCAGAGCCTTCTTCACCGGTACGTCTTCGTACGAACCCTTGTTCACCGCCCACAACGTCAGCGCCATTTCGGCGGTAGACAGGGTGGAGAACTGCTTCTGTTTCATCAGCTCGGTCACGACTTCACCGTGCGACAGCTGCTTGCGGGTCGCTTCGTCCAGATCGGAAGCGAATTGCGCAAACGCGGCCAGTTCGCGGTACTGGGCCAGGGCCAGACGGATACCGCCGCCCAGCTTCTTGATGACCTTGGTCTGGGCCGCGCCGCCGACGCGGGATACCGAGATACCGGCGTTGATGGCCGGACGGATACCTGCGTTGAAAAGGTCGGATTCCAGGAAGATCTGGCCGTCGGTGATCGAGATCACGTTGGTCGGAACGAAGGCGGATACGTCGCCGGCCTGGGTTTCGATGATAGGCAGAGCGGTCAGCGAACCGGTCTTGCCCTTCACGGCGCCCTTGGTCAGTTTTTCCACCTCGTCCTCGTTGATGCGGGAAGCGCGCTCCAGCAGACGGGAGTGGAGATAGAACACGTCGCCCGGGTAGGCTTCGCGGCCCGGCGGACGGCGCAGCAGCAGCGAAATCTGACGGTACGCAACGGCTTGCTTGGACAAGTCGTCGTATACGATCAGCGCGTCTTCGCCGATGTCGCGGAAGTATTCGCCCATGGTGCAGCCGGAGTACGGCGCGATGAACTGCAGCGCGGCGGCTTCGGAAGCGGTGGCGGCGACGATGATGGTGTGTTCCATCGCGCCGTGCTCTTCCAGCTTGCGCACCACGTTGGCGATCGACGATGCCTTCTGGCCTACGGCTACGTAGATGCAGATGACGCCGTTGCCCTTCTGGTTGACGATGGCGTCGAGAGCCACGGCGGTCTTGCCGGTCTGACGGTCGCCAATGATCAGCTCACGCTGGCCGCGGCCGACCGGAACCATCGAGTCAATGGCCTTCAGGCCGGTCTGCATCGGCTGCGATACCGATTGGCGCGCAATCACGCCCGGCGCGATCTTTTCGATCGGGCTGGACAGCTTGGCGTTGATCGGACCCTTGCCGTCGATGGGCTGACCCAGCGCGTTGACCACGCGGCCGATCAGTTCCGGACCAACCGGCACTTCCAGAATGCGGCCGGTGCACTTGACTTCGTCGCCTTCGGAGATGTGCTCGTACTCGCCCAGCACCACGGCGCCGACAGAGTCGCGCTCCAGGTTCATGGCGAGGCCAAAGGTGTTGCCCGGGAATTCGAGCATTTCGCCCTGCATCACATCGGCCAGGCCGTGGATGCGGACGATACCGTCGGTCACGGAGATAACCGTGCCCTTGGTGCGAACTTCAGCGCCTTCAGCCAGATTCTGGATCTTGGCCTTGATCAGATCGCTGATTTCAGAGGGGTTCAACTGCATGATCTCTCCTAATTCTTGAGGCTTGCTGCCATTGCTTGCAGTTTGCCGCGCACGGAAGCGTCGATGACATCGTCGCCAACCAGCACACGCACCCCGCCAATCAGCGCGGGGTTTTCACGCACGTCAAGACGTACGGTCTTGCCGTACTTCCTGGAAAGCGTGGTGGTCAGTTCGGCTTGTTGTGCATCGGACATGGCAAAAGCGGACTCCACCTGGGCGTCCACTATGTCTTCCGATTGCGCCTTCAGCAGTTCAAACTGCGCGGCGATTTCCGGCAGCAGCGTCAAACGGGCGTTCTCGATCAGCGCGGCGAGGAAGCGTTTCACTTCCTCGTTGCCGCGGTTGCCGAGCACATCCAGCATCAGCGCCTCAACCTCTTGTGCGGTATGTTTCGGATTGGTGACTACCTGCGCCAGATCCGGGTTGTTCACCATGGCAGCCAGCCACGACAGCGCATCCGACCACTGATCGAGGCTACGCTGTTCGGTGGCGAGGCTGTATACCGCTTCGGCGTAGGGCCTTGCGACGGTAATGAGTTCTGCCATGAGTTAATTAAAACTCCGCTTTGATGGAGGCAAGCAGGTCGGCGTGCTTGGCCGCGTCGATTTCCTTGCGCAGGATCTTCTCTGCGCCGGCGACGGCCAGCTCGGCCACCTGCGCGCGCAGGGATTCCTTGGCGCGCAGCACTTCCTGATCGATTTCCGACTTGGCGTCGGCCACGATGCGGGCACCCTCAGTGCGGGCCGCTTCCTTGGCTTCATCCACGATCTGGTTGGCGCGCTTCTCGGCTGCAACCACGATCTCGGTAGCCTGCTGCTTCGCCTTGCGGATTTCGTCCGCTACGCGTTTTTCAGCGGCTTCCAGATCCTGCTTGCCACGTTCCGCAGCGGCCAAGCCATCAGCAATGCGCTTGGCCCGCTCATCCATCATGTTGGTAAGCGGAGGCCAAACAAACTTCATGGTGAACCATACCAGGATGGCGAACGTGATCGCCTGGCCCAGTAGTGTTACGTTAAATTCCACGCTTGTTTTCCTCCAGAGTATGACTACAACAACCGTTTACACGTCCGTTGGAAAACGGATTAGTGGGCAGCCTTGACAACGGCCAGGGCGGCAGCCAGGAACGGGTTGTTGAAGGTGAACAGCATGGCAACACCGACACCAATCATGGAGATCGCGTCAAGCAGACCGGCGATGATGAACAGCTTGGTTTGCAGAACCGGGATCATTTCCGGCTGACGAGCGGAGGACTCGAGGAACTTGCCGCCCAGAATGGCGAAACCGATAGCGGTGCCCAGAGCGCCCAAACCAATGATCAGGGCTGCAGCGATAGCGGTCATCGACTGGATCTGAGAAACGAGTGCTTCCATTGTGTATCTCCTAAGACTTAAAGCAAGGATGGTTGGTAAAAAAGTATGGTCAATCTACGGGTAAATCAGTGCGCTTCCACTGCCAGACTCAGGTACACGATGGTCAGCATCATGAACACGAAGGCCTGCAGGGTGATGATCAGGATGTGGAAGATCGCCCACGGCGCGCCCAGCACCCACTGCAGGCCCCAAGGCAGCAGCGCGATCAGGATGAAGATCAGTTCGCCGGCGTACAGGTTGCCGAACAGACGAAGAGACAGCGAAATCGGCTTGGCGGCCAGTTCGACCAGCTGGAACGCGAAGTTCAGCGGAGCCAGGATCACGGCGCCCACAGGATGGGACGAATGGAACGGCGCGGTCAGCAACTCCTTGCCCCAGCCACCCAGGCCCTTGGCCTTGATCGAGAAGGCGACGATCAGGATCAGCACCGACAGCGACATGGCGAAGGTGGAGTTGACGTCGGCGGACGGCACCACGCGGAAATACACGTGATGCGGCTCCAGGCCGAAGAAGGTGTAGCCGATCCACTGCGCGGCCATCGGGAACAGATCCACCGGGAACAGGTCCATGAAGTTCATCAGGAACACCCAGCAGAAGATGGTCAGCGCCAGGGGGGCGATCATCTTGCTCTTGCCGTGGAACACTTCGCGCACCTGAGTCTGCACCAGTTCGATAATCATCTCCACGAACAGTTGCAGGCGGCCCGGCGCTTCGATGCTGGCGCGGCGCGCCACCATGGCGAACACGCCTACGAACAGGAAGCCAAGCAGCAGGGAGATGGAGAACGTGTCGACGTGCAGGCTCCAGAAGCCGGCCGAGGGATCCGAGTTCCAGAAGGTTAGGTGGTGCTTGATGTAATCAGTTGCGTTGCTTGCCATCGCTCTTTTCTCAATTTTTGATTAGAAGCCCGAAACCGTAGCCGGAGATGGCGGCAAAGAACCCACCGAGAAAGCCGACTACGGACAAATCCTTGAAACCAGCCCAAACCGCGCCACTTAACAGCACGGTCAGGCAAAACTTTACCGCTTCGGCCAGAAAATGCGCCTTGATCAACGCCGCGGGAGGGACATGACGTTTGGCATAGGCGATCCTGGCGTACACCAGGGCCGGCACTAGCACCACCACTCCGCCCAGCAGGGTGGACACCACCACTACCAGGCTTCCGGCGCCGACAAGCAGTGAAATCAGCACCGCCAGCCCGACCAGGCTGGCCTGCAGGCGCAGCACGCGCCTCACTTCCGGATTTACCATGACTGCCAGTGCAAAAAAACCGCTGGATTATAGGCTTTGCGCTTGAGTTGCGTCAACTTTGCCGCTGGGCGGCTTTTGCGGCGCAACATTCTCATTTTTGGGGTTTTTTCTGCAATTTCTCCAGCAGCGCATCCAACTCGTCCAGACTGGCATATTCTATGATCAGCCTGCCGTTGCCGCCATTGGCATGACGAATGCTGACCTTGGCGCCTATCGCTTCCGACACCTGGTTTTCCAGCCGCTCCACATCGGGATCGACGCGATTTTGTTGCGGAGCAACTGTGGTTTTTTGCACATCATGCTGTTGCACCCGGCGCTCCACCTCGCGCACCGACAAGCCCTTGCGCACCACCTCTTGCGCCAGTTCAAGCTGGGAAACGGTAGGCAGCGACAGCAAGGCGCGGGCGTGGCCCATCTCCAGCTGGCCCTCGTGCATCATCTGCTGCAGCGGCTGCGGCAGCACCAACAAGCGCAGCAGATTGGACACCGCGCTGCGCGAACGGCCCACCGCGTCGGCCGCGGCTTCGTGGGTGAGGCCGAATTCGTCTATCAGCCGCTTGATGCCCTGCGCCTCCTCGATCGGGTCCAGTTCCTGGCGCTGGATGTTCTCGATCAGCGCCATCGCCAGCGCCGCCTCGTCGGGCACGCTCTTGATCACCACCGGCACCTCGGCCAGGCCGGCCTTGCGCGAGGCGCGCCAGCGGCGCTCGCCGGCGATCAGCTCATAGTCGCCCAATCCCAGCTCGCGCACGATCAGCGGCTGGATGATGCCTTGCACGCGGATGGAGGCCGCCAGCTCTTCCAGCGCGGTTTCGTCCATGAAGCTGCGCGGCTGGTACTTGCCGGGACGGATGCTGTCGATGGGAAGGGTGGTCAGTCTGTCGTCCACCGTGTCAGCGGTGGACAGGAGCGCGTCAAGTCCGCGCCCCAATCCTTTGAGTTTGGCCATATTGTCAGACGGTGGGAGTTGCGGTTGCGGGTTCAAGGCGCTCGATCAGCTCTTGCGCCAGCGTCAGGTACGCCTGAGCGCCGCGGGAGTTGCGATCGTAGACCAGGCCCGGCAAGCCGTGGCTGGGCGCCTCGGCCAGGCGCACATTGCGCGGGATGACGGTTTGGAACACCTTGTCGCCGAAATGGCGCGCCAGTTGCGCCGAAACCTGTTGCGACAGATTGTTGCGGGCGTCGAACATGGTGCGCAAAAGGCCCATGATCTCGATCTTGGGGTTGACCGCCAGCCGCACCTTGCGCAGCGTGGACACCAGATCGGACAGGCCTTCCAGCGCGTAGTATTCGCACACCATCGGGATCAGCACGCTGTGCGCGGCCACCAGGCCGTTCAGCGTCAACAGGTTCAGCGACGGCGGGCAGTCGATCAGCACATAGTCGTACTGGTCCTCCACCGCGGCCAAGGCATTTTTCAGCCGCGCCTCGCGCGCCAGCTCGTTGACCAGCTCCAGCTCGGCGCCGCCAAGATCGCGGTTGGCCGGCAGCACGTGGTAGCCGCCCGCCTTGGCATCCTGGCGCGCCTCCTCCACGGTGGCCTCGCCCAGCAGCACGTCGTAGCCGGACTTCTCCAGCGACTGCTTGGCGATGCCGCTGCCCATGGTGGCGTTGCCCTGGGGATCGAGATCGACGATCAGCACCCGCCGGCCCAGATCGGCCAAACCGGCCGCCAGATTGACGACGGTGGTGGTCTTGCCCACTCCGCCCTTCTGGTTGGCCACCGCGATCACGCGTGGATTCATTGCAGCACCATCCTCACCAGATGGCGTTCGGCGTCCAGCCCCGGCACCGTTACCGGCAGCACCTCCGAAACCGCCACGCCTTGCGGCAGCAAGGCGATTTCCTCATACGGGTACACGCCCTTCATCGCCACGTACTGGCCGTCTTCGGCCAACAGGTGGCGGGTCAGCTTGACGAACTCGGACAGCTCGGAGAACGCCCGGCTGGTGATGCGGTCGAACTTCGCCTCCGGCTGGTAGGCCTCGACGCGGTCGGTTACCACCTGGACGTTGGGCAGGCCCAGTTCCACCACCACCTGGCGTAGAAAAGTGGTTTTCTTGTGGTTGGAATCCAGCAGCACCACCTGCAGGTCCGGCCGCGCGATGGCGGTGGGAATGCCCGGCATGCCGCCGCCGGAACCCACGTCCAGCATGCGCGCGCCGCCGGCCAGGTGCGGCACCAGGCTCAGGCTGTCCAGCAAATGATAGCTGACCATGCGTTCTTCCTGGCGGATGGCGGTGAGATTGTAGGTCTGGTTCCATTTCACCAGCAGCGCCAGGTAACGCTGCAGCAATTCCTGCTGCCGTTCGGTGAAGTCCAGGGCCAGCTTGGCCAGCCCCTGGTGCAATTCTGCGATATGTTGTGTCATGCGGTTTTCGTGGCGTCGGTGAAGCCGCGCTTCAGGTGCACCATCAGCAAGGCGACGGCGGCGGGAGTGATGCCCTGGATGCGCGAAGCCTGGCCCATGGTTTCCGGGCGCTGCTGGTTAAGCTTCTGCTGCACTTCCTTGGACAGGCCCTTCACCAGACTGTAGTCGATGTCGCCCGGCAGACGGATGTCTTCCAGATTGTCGCGGCGCGCCAGCTCTTCGTTCTGGCGGTTGATGTATCCCTGGTATTTGACCTGAATTTCCACCTGCTCGGCAACCACCTCGTCAAGCTCGGGGGCACTGGCGCCGGCTTCCGGCACCGACATCAGGTCGCGGTAGCGCACATTGGGGCGCTTGAGCAGGTCGGACAGCGCGTACTCGCGCTCGATGCCCTTGCCCAGCAGGCGCTCTAGGCCGGTCGGATCGGACAGTTTGGACGGATGCAGCCAGGTGGTCGCGAGACGCGCCTTCTCGGCCTCGACGGCATCGCGTTTCTTGCAGAAGGCGTCCCATTGCGCGTCTCCCACCAAGCCCAGCTTGCGGCCCATCTCGGTCAGGCGCAGGTCGGCGTTGTCCTCGCGCAGCTGCAGGCGGAACTCGGCGCGGCTGGTGAACATGCGGTACGGCTCGGACACGCCCTTGGTGATCAGGTCGTCCACCAGCACGCCCAGATAGCCCTCGTCGCGGCGCGGGCACCAGGCGTCCTGCTCGCGGACGTATAGGCCGGCGTTGAGGCCGGCGAGCAGGCCCTGCGCGGCGGCTTCTTCGTAGCCGGTGGTGCCATTGATCTGGCCGGCGAAGAATAGGCCCTTGATCGCCTTGGTCTCCAGCGAGGCCTTCAGGCCGCGCGGGTCGAAGTAATCGTACTCGATGGCGTAGCCGGGGCGCAGGATGTGGGCGTTCTCCATGCCGCGGATGCTGCGCACCGCCGCCAGCTGGATATCGAACGGCAGGCTGGTGGAAATGCCGTTAGGGTAGAACTCATGGGTGGTCAGGCCCTCCGGCTCCAAGAACACCTGATGGCTGTCCTTGTCGGCGAAGCGGTTGATCTTGTCTTCGATGGACGGGCAGTAGCGCGGGCCGACGCCTTCGATCACACCGGTGAACATCGGGCTGCGGTCGAAGCCGCTGCGGATGATGTCGTGGGTGCGCTCGTTGGTGTGGGTGATCCAGCACGGCAGCTGCCTGGGATGCATTTCGCGCTTGCCGCGGTAGGAGAACACCGGCTCCGGGATGTCGCCCGGCTGCTCCTCCATCACCGAGAAATCGACGCTGCGGCCGTCGATGCGCGGCGGCGTGCCGGTCTTCAGCCGGCCCACCGGCAGGCTCAGTTCGCGCAAGCGCGCGCCCAGCGTGGACGCCGCCTGGTCGCCGGCGCGGCCGCCGGTGTAATTTTCCATTCCGACGTGGATCTTGCCGGACAGGAAAGTGCCGGCGGTCAGCACCACAGTCTTGGCGCGGAAGGTGATGCCGATGGCGGTGATGGCGCCGGCGACGCGGTCGCCTTCGATCAACAAGTCGTCCACCGGCTGCTGGAACAACGTCAGATTAGGCTGGTTCTCCAGCATCTCGCGGATGGCGGCCTTGTACAGCACGCGGTCGGCCTGGGCGCGGGTGGCGCGCACCGCGGGGCCCTTGGAGCCGTTGAGCGTGCGGAACTGGATGCCGCCGATGTCGGTGGCCAGCGCCATCGCGCCGCCCAGCGCGTCCACCTCTTTCACCAGATGGCCCTTGCCGATGCCGCCGATCGACGGGTTGCACGACATCTGACCCAGGGTCTCGATATTGTGCGTCAGAAGAAGGGTGGCGCACCCCATGCGCGCCGCGGCCAGCGCGGCCTCGGTGCCGGCGTGACCGCCGCCCACCACTATCACGTCGAAGCTTGTCGGATAAATCATGGCTGAAGGAGCAAATCTGGCGGAAAAACGGCCTATTCTACGCCAAAACGGTTTAGCTGATAAGTCCTTGATTTCAATAAATCCAAGCGCGTAACGCTATCGTCAAGCCACAGTCATAACAAGGTCATCGCACAGACATTAACACGTCAAACAGCGCCCCTAGCATGTGGCTCATCACCACGAGGGGCAAAACATGCTGCTAAATGAACAGCTTGCAGGCAGGACCAAACCGAGGCTGGCCGTCCGCTTGGCCAACAGCGCAGAAGACATCCGCCGCGCGCAGAAGCTGCGCTTCGACGTGTTTGCCGGCGAAATGGGCGCCGAACTTGCCTCGCGCGAGCTGGGCATAGACTGCGACGAGTACGACGAACTGTGCGACCACCTGATCGTGGAAGACCACACCAGCGGCCTGATAGTAGGCACCTACCGCATGCTGCCGCCCGCGGCCGCCCGCCGCGCGCCCTGCCTGTACTCGGAACACGAGTTCGACCTGGGCCGCCTCGCCCACCTGCGCGACAGCCTGATCGAAATGGGCCGCTCCTGCGTGCACCGCGACTTCCGCTCCGGCGCGGTGATCGCGCTGTTGTGGTCCGGCCTGGCCGATTATGTACAGCAGCAGGGCGGCGCCTATCTGGCCGGCTGCGCCAGCGTGTCGCTGACCGACGGCGGCCACCAGGCGGTGAGCCTATACCGCCAGCTGGAAGGCAAGCACCTGGCGCCGGCCGACTGGCGCGTGTTCCCCCACCTGCCGCTGCCGCTGGACCGCGTGATCGACAACTCCGCGCCGGTGCCGCTGCCGCCGCTGATCAAGGGCTATCTGCGCGCCGGCGCCCACGTCTGCGGCGAGCCGGCCTGGGACCCTGACTTCAACTGCGCCGACTTCTTCATGCTGCTGCCGATGAACCAGCTTAACGCCCGCTACAACAAACATTTTATCAGCTGACGCCGGCCATCCGCGCCGCCGCCGGATGCGGCGCGCGCAGATGCTACAATCCGGCCATGACTTACGCTTTCGAACCAGTGGGCGTGATCCGCTCGCCTTACCGGGAAAAATTCGGCATTCCACGCCAGCCCTCTCTGGCCAATGCCGCCCGCGTCACCCTGGAGTTGCTGCCGCCCTACAATCAGCCTGATTGCGTGCGCGGCCTGGCGGCGTTCTCCCATGTCTGGATCAGCTTCATCTTCCATCAGACCATGGGCCGCGGCTGGCAACCGCTGGTGCGCCCTCCCCGCCTGGGCGGCAACGCCAAGGTGGGCGTGTTCGCCAGCCGTTCCACCCATAGGCCCAATCCCCTGGGCCTGTCGCTGGTGGAGCTGGCGGCAGTGGAATGCGACCATGGCGTGCGGTTGCGGCTGGCCGGGGCCGATCTGCTGGACGGCACGCCGGTGGTGGACATCAAGCCTTACATACCGTTTGCGGAAGCCCGGCCGGAGGCCAGCGGCGGCTTTGTCAGCGGCCCCCCGCCGCAGTTGCGGGTGGAATGGAGCGCGAACGCCTTGCAACAGCTCGCCGGCCTGGATGCGCCGCCGGACTTCGCCCTGCTGGTGGAGCAGGTGCTGGCGCAAGATCCCCGCCCGGCCTACCAGGATGATCCCGGCCGGATCTATGGCGTGTCGCTATACTGCTACAATGTCCGCTTCGGCATCCGCGAAGAAATCGCCACTGTGCTTGAAATTCTTGATTAAAACCAAAACTAAATTGCATCTTCCCGGTCATATCCGGGCAACTCAAACCACTCAGGAAAATAAAACATGACCACTCGTGCGAAGACGATCGTACTCGCCTTCACCATGGTTTCCGTGTTGGCCAGTCCATTTGCCGAGGCCGCGCGCCTGGGCAAAGGCAAGAGCGCAGGCATGCAGCGCTCCGCCCCCACCCGTACCTATCAACCCAGCACCCCGGCCCCGCAGCCGATGGCCGCGCCGCAGGCAGGCGGCATCCCGGCTCAGGCTCCGCAGAAATCCGGCCCGGGCATCGGCACAGCGCTGGCGGCTGGCGCAGTCGGCGCCGCGGCCGGCTACATGATCGGCTCCTCCGGCAACGAGAAGCAGGCCGCTCCGGCGCAGCAGAACGCCGCGCCGACCGAGCAACAAGCCGCGCAATCGGCTCCGGCGCAGCAGGAAAAAGGCGGCATGCCCTGGGGCATGCTGGCGCTGCTGGGTCTGGCCCTGGTCGGCGGCATGATGTACTTCCGCCGCAAAGCCGGCAATCCGGTGGGCAACGCGCCGCAACCGGCGGGCATGCCGCAGGGCATGAACAGCCAGGCCAGCGGTTTTGACGCCATCCCCAAGATAGGCTCCGGCCTAAGCAACAATGGCGGCTTCAGCAATGGCGGCGGCTTCAATGCCGCGCCGGCCAGCGCGCCGGCGCGCCTGCCCGACGGCACCGAAACCCCCAACTTCCTGCGCCAGGCCAAGGCCACCTTCCTGCACCTGCAAAGCCTGAACACGCCGGAAAGCCTGGAGGAAGTGCGCAAGTACATGACGCCTGAGCTGTTCAACGCGCTGCGCGACGACATCGGCGGCAACAGCGCGGTGGCCGACTTCCCGCAGCTGGACTGCCAACTGGCCGACGCCACCGTGGAAAACGGCCGTTACGTGGCCAGCGTGCAGTTCAGCGGCAACGTCAGCGAAGAAGTGGGCTCTCCCATCGTGCCGTTCAGCGAAACCTGGCACTACATCAAGGACGGCAGCACCGGCGGCAAGTGGCTGGTGGCCGGCATCCAGCAAAACTGACTGTTCGGCCGACGGGGCTGTTGTTTTCCCCGTCAACTTAACATTCGTTGACGACGGGCCCTCGGGCCCGTTTTTTATTTTATTGCCCATGCACTAAACTGGAATGCCGATTGCTTGAGCAGCGGGGATACGGACCAATAGAGCCCGGACACATGGAGGCAGTATCGCGATGACAGCATTCGAGCACGCCGGCCTGAAAATCGGCAGCCACTTTCAGCCCATCTACAGCCTGGCGCATCGACGCAGCATAGGCATGGAAGCGCTGTTGCGTGCCGAGCAGGGCATTACCGCGCTGAGCCCCGCCGAGGCCTTCTACACCATGGTGTCGCCGGAAAAGCGCCACCAGTTCGACCTGGCCGTCTGCCACGCCCATATCCAGCGCTTCCTGCAGCTGCCGACCGACAAGCCGCACTGGCTGTTCCTCAATATCGACGCCGCCTCGCTGTCGCGCCCGGACCGGGCGATGGCGCTGGTCAACAACATCCGCCAGGCCGGCCTGGAACCGCACAAAGTGGTGCTGGAAGTGCTGGAGCACGTGCTGGAAGTGGACGAGGCGCTGATCGAAGGCGTCAACATCCTGAAGAACCATGGCTTCATGATCGCCATCGACGACTTCGGCGTCGGCCACTCCAACCTGGAGCGGGTATGCCAGCTGGAGCCCAGCCTGGTGAAGTTCGACCGCCAGTTGCTGCGCAACGCCATCCTGCAGCCGCGCAGCCGCAGCCTGCTGACCAGGCTGGTGCGGCTGATGCACGAAATTGGTGCGCTGGTGGTGGTGGAAGGGATAGAAACCGAACGCGACGTGCTGATTGCGATGGACTCGGGCTGCGACCTGATCCAGGGCTTTTTCATCGCCCATCCGGCCGAGCAGCCGACCAGCGACGAGATCATCACCCCCAGGCTGGACGAGCGCTGGGATGAACTGATGGCGCACTCGCTGCTCAAGCGCAAGCTCACCCGCCGCCAGATCGAGTTGGCGCGGCAATGCTTCGTGCAAAGCGCCATCTCGCTGATGCAGGGCACGCCGTTCGACCTAGCCGCCAAACCCATGCTGAGCCTGCCGGACGTGATCCGCTGCTTCCTTTTGGACAGCGAAGGCCGGCAGATAGGCCGCAACCTCAACAGCCGCCAGTCGCCCGCCGCCACCGACCCGCGCTACGCGCCGCTGGCCGACACCACCGGCGCGGTGTGGTCGCGCCGCAGCTATTTCCAGCACGCGGTCGACCAGCCCGGCGTGCTGTACATGAGCGAGCCCTACCTGTCGATGACCGATCCGCGCTCCTGCCTGACGATGTCGATGGCGATAGAGATCGACGAGTGCATGCATGTGCTGTGCGCCGACCTGCTGGTGCCGCAAAGCAGCACGGTATGAAAAAGGGCGGCCTGGGCCGCCCTTCTCCTTCCCGCCGTCCCGACCTTACTGCGCCGGGGTCACATCCTGAATGTATTCGAACAGCGTCACCACCTTCTGCACGCCGGCGGTTTCGCTGGCCACGCGCGCCGCTTCGGCGCCTTCGCCCTGGGTCACCAGGCCCAGCATGTAGACCACGCCGGCCTCCGTCACCACCTTGACGTCGTTGGGATTCACGCCCTTGCCGTCCAGCAACCGCGCGCGCACCTTGCTGGTGATCCAGGTGTCGTTGCTGCGCGCGGAGAAGCCGGACACCGGCGCCACCACCGTATAGTTGTAGACGCGGCGCACATTGGGGATGCCGCGCGCGATCAACTCGGCCTGCTGGCGCGCCTCGTCGCTGGGCACCTCGCCGGTGAGCAGCACCGCGCGGTTGAAGCTGGTGCGGTTGACGTGGGCCGACGGCAGCCGGCTGGCGATCTGCTCACCGGACTTCAGCTCTATGCCCTGATCATCCACATAAGACCCGCTGGTGCGGCGGTCGGACGCCACCAGCGCGCCGCCGGCGGCGCCAGCCGCCACCAGGCCCACGCAACCGCTCAAGGCGCTGGCGCAACCGGCCGCCAGCAACAACGCAAATACGCTACGCTTCATTTCACTCCCCTCCCAACAGCATGCAGTCGATGGCATCGCATAGCGCGTGGATCAGCAGGATATGCACTTCCTGGATCCGGCAGGTGCGTAGCGACGGCACGTTCAAATGGATATCTTCCGGCGACAGGATTTCCGTGATCTTGCCGCCGTCCTTGCCGGTGAGCGCGATCACGCTCATGCCACGCTCATGCGCGGCGTAGATGGCTTCGATCACGTTGGCGGAATTGCCGGATGTGGAGATCGCCAGCAGCAGGTCGTTGGTATGCCCCAAGGCCCGCACCTGCTTGGAAAACACCATGTCGAAATCGTAATCGTTGCCGATTGCGGTGAGCGCCGAAGTGTCGGTGGCCAGCGAAATCGCCGCCAGGCCCGGGCGCTCCTTCTCGAAGCGGCCCAACATCTCGGCGGCGAAATGCTGGGCGTCGGCGGCAGAGCCGCCGTTGCCGCAGGCCAGAATCTTGCCCTCGTTCATCAGGCAGGCCACCATGCGCTCCGCGGCGGCCGCCACGCCCGGCGATAGCAGTTCCATCGCCTCCTGCTTGGTGGCGATGCTTTCCAGGAAGTGGCCGTTGACCCGGTCAATCAGATCCATTGGGGGATCCCCTTTTCTCTACTTACTGCGTGAAAATGTTCGTCAGCCACTGCGGCGGATCGCCGCCCACGCTCACCACCGCGTCGAAACGGCAGGGAGCGTCGATATTGTGGCTGGCTAGATAGACCTCGGCAGCCAGCAGCAGTTTCCGCTGCTTGGCCTGGGTAATGCTGTCGGCGGCGCTGCCGAAGCGGCTGCCGCCGCGATGGCGGACTTCGATGAACACCCAGCAGCCGCCATCGCGCATGATCAGATCGATCTCGCCGCCGCGGCAATGCCAGTTGCGCGCCACCAGCTTCAGGCCGCGGGCCTCAAGCAGCGCCAGCGCGCGGTCTTCGGCTTCGCGGCCGGCCTGGTTCATTGCAGCGCGTTGCCGCCCATCACACCGGCGGGCAGCTGGCGCTCGAACACCCGGTCGCGGCCCAGCCTCAAATCGCCGGTCACGCCATCCAGCCGGATGATCGCGCCGGGACGGCTGCCGGCCATCTGCACCGCAAGCCGGTAGGCGTCGATGCCCAGCGCGTACAGACGCTCGGTCTGCGGCGTCAGCGCGTTGGCCGGGCGCGGGTAGCGCTTCACCGCCGGATGGTCCGGCATCAGGAACCATGGCATGTCGATGAAGCGCACACCGGCCAACTCCGGCTGGCTGCCGCCCACATTCAATTGCGAAGTGCCGTACACCGGCATGTCCGGCGTCAGCGCCGCCTTGAGTTTCGCCGCCTGCGCGGCGTCCAGCGCCAGCGCCAGCGCGTCGGCCTGGCCACTGGCCTGCAGCAGCGCAGGCAGATTGTCGGCGTCAAACGGCTGCTGCAGCGCAGGCTTGCCAGTCAGCGCGCGCCACTCGTCGGCGAAGGCTGCGCCCAGCCGCTGCGACAGCGCGTCGCGACCCACCACCAACATCGGGCTGGTGCGGCCGTCGTCGCGCATCAGCCGCGCCAGCTGGCGGGCCTCGCCCTCCACGATCAGCGACAGCGAATACAGCCTGGGATTGGCCGCCACCTCGCGGCCGACGGAATTGAGCGCCAGCGTCGGCACCGTCACCGACGGCGCCAATTGGGCGATGGCGTCGCGCGACAGCGGGCCGATCACCACGTTGACGCCATCGGCCACCGCCGCGCGGTAGCGCTGCACCACATTGTCGGTGGTGGCGTCCACGCTGATCAGCTCAGCACTCTGGTCCACCTGCGCCGCCGCCTCCACGCCGCTGCGCACCACCGCCGCCGCCTCACCCAACGCTGACGACTCCACCGGCAGGATCACGCCGATGCGCACCCTGGCGTGGGCAGGGGCCCTGGCTGCCGGCGCGCTGGTCGGCAAGGACGATTGCGGGCTGCCGACAGGAGCGGCGGCGGCCGGAGCCGGCGCCAAGCGCGGCGTCTGGCCGGGCGGCGCGCTCAGCGAGCGGATCGGCGCGCTATTGCTTTGGATGATATAGTCGGGGGTTTGCGCCATTGTCGGCGTCAACCACGTCAACAAGACGCCAACCAACAGCGGAGTCAGTCTTTGCATACTTCGTTCGCCCACCTGCTTGATGCTGCCAGGGAAAGTTTCTGTCGCGGCACATTATATGTGGTGGCCACGCCCATTGGAAATCTGGCCGACATCAGCGCCCGCGCCCTGGCGGTCTTCGAGGCTGCGGATGTCGTCTGCGCCGAGGATACTCGGGTTACCGGCCAGTTGCTATCCGCATATGGCATACGCGCCAAGCGCCTGGTCAGCCTGCGCGAACACAACGAACGCAGCATGGCGGAACAGGTGATCCGCTGGCTGGGCGAAGGCCAGATCGTCGCTCAGGTGTCCGACGCCGGCACCCCGGCGGTATCCGATCCCGGCGCCCGCCTGGTGGAAGCCGTGCGCGCCGCCGGCCATCCGGTGCGCCCGCTGCCCGGCGCCAGCGCCGTGATCGCCGCGCTATCCGCCAGCGGCTTCACCGCGCCCACCTTCCTGTTCCACGGCTTTCTGCCATCCAAAAGCGGCGAGCGCCGCAAGACGCTGCAGCAATGGCAGGACGCGCCCCACCTCACCATCTGCTACGAAGCGCCGCACCGCATCGTGGACGCGCTGGCCGACATCGTGGCGGAGCTGGGACCGGAGCGCCGGGTGATGCTCAGCCGCGAGCTGACCAAAACCTTCGAAACCTTCCAGGCGCTGCCGGCGGCGGAGCTGCTGGAGTGGGTGAAGGCCGACAGCAACCAGCAGCGCGGCGAAATCGCGCTGATCATAGACGCCGCGCCGGCGGTGGAAGCCAGCGACGACGCGCTGCCAGCCGAAACCGTGCGCGTGCTGCAACTGTTGGCGGCGGAGCTGCCCACCAAGCAAGCCGCCACGCTGGCGGCCCAGATCACCGGCGCCAACCGCAAGCAGCTGTATGACCACGCGCTGAAACTGAAAAAAGACTGAGCGCCAACTATTTACAAGCCGTTGGCGCAAGGTTAATATCCGTGTCTCGCAGGTGTCGCCCGGATGGCGAAATTGGTAGACGCAGGGGATTCAAAATCCCCCGCCGCAAGGCGTGTCGGTTCGAGTCCGACTCTGGGCACCAGCGATCACTCCGAGAGAGTCCGAGAAGTACCAGGAAACCCGCACAGCACAAGGCTTTGCGGGTTTTTTGTTGTCCATTTCCGTCCAGCACCATCCAGCCAAAGCCGGCGCAAAATGTTGGTATATATTTTGGTACGAGATACCATCACTGCTGATACCAACAGCAGGAAATGCCAACATGCCACTAACAGATACCGCCATCCGCAATGCCAAGCCCAGGGAAGACGGAAAACCTGCCAAGTTGGCCGATGGCGGCAGCCTCTTTCTTTGGGTGATGCCCAACGGCGCGAAGTACTGGCGCATGGCCTACCGATTCGACGGCAAGCAGAAAACCCTCGCCTTCGGCGTCTACCCCGCCACCTCGCTAAAAGACGCACGGGAGAAGCGCGAGGCCGCGCGCAAACTGCTGGCGGCAGGGACCGACCCAAACGCAGCCAAGAAAGAGCAGAAGCGCGAGAGGCAGCTCACCGTTGAAAACTCCTTCGAGATTGTCGCCCGCGAGTGGTACGACAAACAGCTGCCACGCTGGACCGATGACCACGCTGTCAGAATTCTCGACTCCCTCAAGGCTGACGCCTTCCCCGACCTCGGCAAGCTCCCGGTTTCCCAACTCACCGCCCCGATTATCCTGGATACCATCCGCAAGATTGAAAAACGCGGCGCAGTGGAAACCGCCCAGCGCGTGCTACAGCGGATCAGCGCAGTCATCCGCTATGCCATCCAGACCGGCCGCGCCGTCTACAACCCGGCAACAGACCTTACAGGCGCGATACGCGCAAAGAAGGTAGAACACCGCCCTGCACTGCCGCGCGGCGAGCTACGCGAGTTCTACCGCCGCCTGGCGGCCGAACCTCTCTACATCCCCACCCGCATTGCCATGCATCTGCTGATGCTGACCTTCGTCCGTCCTGGTGAACTGCGCGCCGCACGCTGGGAAGAGTTTGATGAAGAGCGCGCGGAATGGCGGATACCAGCCGAACGCATGAAGATGCGCGAGCCTCACCTTGTGCCGCTATCGCGGCAGGCTCTGGAGCTGCTGAAAGAACTGCGCCCACTGACAGGTAAAAGCGCTTTGCTCTTCCCCGCTGTGACAGACCTCAAGAAACCGATGTCCGAGAACACGTTGGGCTATGCCATGGGCCGCATGGGCTATAAAGGCACTGCGACACCGCACGGCTTCCGCGCGCTAGCTTCGACAGTTCTTAATGAAGAAGGCTTCGATCCAGATATCATAGAGAAGCAGCTCGCTCATGCGGAGCGCAACAAAGTACGCGCCGCTTACCATCGAGCGGAGTATCTGGAAGAGCGTAGGAAAATGATGCAGTGGTACGCAGAATTCTTAGGTAGACATCAAGAGAACGGTGTCGCTTAGCAAGGCAGAAAAATACGGCCACTTTCGGCCAAAAGCAGCAGCACAATATTAAGGTCAGGAGTTGGGGGCATTCGATGGAGCACGTTATTATCAATTTTAAGCACGGTATCCGAGACATTATTCCTTATAGCGAGTTTATTGATAAATTGCGCCCAATTCTAGAGAGAAACGGGGCTGGAGAGTATTTGGGAGATGACATGGCAATTGACGGCGGAGATGCCGAGGCGGTCTTTTCCTGTCATAGCGCACAAACCCTATATGGCATCATTCTAGGTGATCTTGAACTACTTCCATTCATGAGAGGTGCAAAAATTACTTTTGTCTTTGGGGCACTGGATTTAGACGTTCCTCAAGAAGAGTTCTTTATGTAAGACTTAGCTCTCATTGGCATGTACATGCCCCCCATTGGGTCGAGGACAAGCGTGTTAAATGAAGGTAATGATGGCAGCTAGCGGCCAGAAGCTGACTTTCTCTCTTAATTCTTGAGCGTATCGTTGCTCTCTCGACAGACCCGGAATTTTATGACGCAACATCAAATATTCTTGATTGGCGGTGCAGATGATGAAACTGCGAACTTCATAGAGGACGAGGCAAATGGGCTGTTTCGCCTTGTATGTGAGTACAGAGGAAAGACTATTTCATCAGAGGCTCACGACTACTTCGAGGCTCTTTGTACGATTCGATTGGAATTAGAGAATGAAGGGCTGATTCCGTTTTGTTACGGTGCCAGTATTAACGTGTACCCATCCGCTATGGCTCGTGACATGGGGAAAGGGAAAGTTGCATACAAGATGGAAATGGGAAAGCCAGCAACCAGAGAAAATCTGGTACGCATCTTCGAAGAAGGAGCTGATGTCATCCCATCCCCTGTGACACTTCAAAAAGAATTTTTTAAAGATTGGTTGGCTTCGATACGAGGTTAATGACCGCTTAGGGTCGATTCCTGCCATTCCAGGCTAACGCTCAAGTTTCACCACCTGCCTGCCTCATAAACACCCGCCACTGAACGCCACCCTACAATGAGCTGTCCCGCAGGTTTGCCGCACCAGGCAGCGCTACGGGGCGTTAACGGCTTCTTTTACCCCCAGCCCCCGGCGCGCGCAATCGAAGCCCCGCCTCGCCCCCGCGCTTCATGTGCCGCTAATCATGCAACCGCATGAACCCGCCCAAAGCCCGCGCCACCGGGCTTTGTTCACGTCTGCACCCCTCTGCAAACTCATGCGTTTTCATGCACTCTGCGCATGCAGTCTCAACGCCGGCCGCCAGCGCCTGGCCGTGTAGCCCTTCCTTCTTCTTTTCCTCGATCCGCTCGCATCCTTCCCGCGCCGTCCCCCTGCGTCCGACGCCGTCCATTTGCCTGTTTTCACCCCTCGCCTCCCATCAAACGCCTCACGAAACTTTCTGCCCGTCAATAGCCAAAACGGCGTTTTTTCAGCTCAAAAAGTTTCGTTGTTGTGTGGCGATCCCACACAACACCGCCCCAAAACAGCATTTGTTTTTTGCTGGATACTGGCCCCGCTGACCGACGTATCCGGCTGCATCCCCTGCTATCCAGACAAGACGACAAGGACGCCAAACATGAATGCTGTTGCCCCCTCTCCCTCCCAGCCGCTGCGCTTTCTGCGACTGCCGGAAGTCATCACCACCTGCGGCCTGTCCCGCTCGTCGGTGTACGACGCCATCAAGCGCGGCCACTTCCCGGCCCCGGTGTCCTTGGGCGGCAAGAGCGTGGCCTGGCTGTCCTCCGAGATCGAAGGCTGGATGTCCGAGCGCATCGCCGCCCGTCAACCCTAACCCACAAGGAACCTTCCCATGCACCTGACCGACCCGAAACGCAATGCCTACCTGTGCGAACAACTGGATATCTGCAAACAGCTGTTCGCCAGCTATCAGCAAGCCCAGCAAGACCACCAGAGCAAAGCCGAGCTGTTCGCCAAGCAACAGCAGGCGGCCGACGACGCCGAGCAAAAGGCCAAGACCCTGCGCGGCAAAGCCCGGGCGCTGCTGCGCGAAATGATGGGCCAGCCCTCCAAGCAAATGCAGGACTTGCGCTCCGAGGAGCGCGCCGCCTACAGCGAGGCCGAAGACTACCGCACCTTCCTGGCCGAACTGGAGCTGGACCGCGACGAGGCCGCGCTGGCGATGCTGGATATCGGCCGCGACTATGTGGAGAAACGCCAATACGCGCTGCAGGTCTACACCGCCGGCTTGCTGGATCAGGCCAGCCAGCTGGAGCCGCTGCTCAAGGCGCTGGCCATGCATGAGGATGGCTTGCTGCGCGAAGGCCAGTTTGCCACCTGGCGACAGCTGGGCTTTGAAAGCGCCCAAGCCGCCGCGCTGTCGGAATTCAATACCCAGCTGACCCGGCGCTTGTCGAGCTACCAGTACGACCATCACGCCGACTCGGTCCATCAAGTAGTGCCCTGGGCGCATGGCCTGGAGGAGGCCCGAGGCCTGAGCCTCTGCAAGTACAACAAGCAGAAAGCAGCCTTTGCCGAGCGTCGCCAGGCGCTGGAAGCCGCTAACCAATAACTGATAAACAGAACCGGGATGAACAAGATGACTAAATGGATTGGTGTGGATCTGGACGGCACGCTGGCGCAAGTGAGCCACGGCAATTTCGGCATGATAGGCCGGCCGGTGGAAGCGATGATGAACCGGGTCAAAGCCTGGCTGAATGAGGGGGATTACGAGGTGCGGATTTTTACCGCCCGCGCCGCCGACCCGAACCAGATCGGCAAGGTCAAGGACTGGCTGAGCCGCAACGGCCTGGCCGGCCTGGAAGTCACCCACCTCAAGGACCGCGACATGATCGAGCTATGGGACGACAAGGCGGTGCGGGTGGAGCGCAACACCGGCAAAGTCTGCGAGGGCTGCGGCAACGCCGAGCGCGACCAGCCGGGCTTCAGCCACCGCAAGCGCACGCTGAGCGACATTCCCCAACACACCGACTGCTAAAGGACGCGAGATGGCTTTCCCCTGCCCCCTGTGCGGCGCTATGTCGCGGGTCCGCACCAGCCGGATGATGAGCGCCACCAGCAAGGAGATTTACTACAACTGCAGCAATGACGACTGCTGCCACCAGTACAAGACCCTGGAGGGCGACCCGCGCACCTTGGCGCAGCCGATCAAGGGCGGGATGGCGATTCCGCTGGAGCAGTTGCGCCAGCTGCCGGGGCTGGCCACTGCGCCCGCCCTGGCGCTGACCACCAGCCAGGGGCGCATCCGCCATACCGTGTTGAAGTAAAAGAAATGGCCCGCTTTAGGGCGGGCCATTTTGACGCTTCAGATTCTCTGTTTGGCACTGGCTTCATGGCCAATATCCAGCAATAAATTATAGGTTCGCTCTATGTTTTCGACTTCGTCTTTAGCCGCCTTCAACGCGGTTTTTAACCTGGCGATTTCAGCCTTGGCATCCTTGGTTCGCGCTTTGTAAGTCTGATGAATTTCAAAGATGTTTTCCACTACCTGCCAGGGTTTGAACTCGCTGCGGATTTTGTCTTCATCCCACAATTTGCTTGGCCAGATATGGCTTTCAACCGAATAAAACCCTTTGATCTTTCCATCGCAGTGGCTGCACCGCAAATAGTACTCGGTAAAGTTTTTGGTTATCTGGCGACTACTTCTGACTTTAGCCGTTCCCTTTTCGCCGCACTTCGGACACACCACAAAACTAAATGCACCTGCCATTGCCACTCCAAAATAAAAAAGGCCCCTGCCAGGGCCTTGATTCCATCACCATAATTCAAACCATCTAACGCCCATTATATCCGTATGAAATGCACCGCTCAAATCCAATATGTGAATCACATGCTTGACAGCCCCGCCCGATTCCCGCACCATTACCCCGTCGTGTTCAATAGCGCGACCGGGATTGGTCTCCTGAACACTAAGGCGGACAGCCGCCTATTGCGGCATTTTTTACGTCCGTTTCACACCATTGGTGCGTCTCTTTTTATGGCGGGCAGTGGTGGGAGCGTGCTTGCACGCGCCGGTTCCTTAGTGCCGGTAGACCAATCCCGCCATATGCCTGCCACCCCCGATTGGTCTCGGGATGGTGGGTCGAATCTCACTAAGGAGGCACCCCATGCCTGGCATCACCCTGCGCGCTCTCCGCGCCCTATTTCCGCACACTACCCGCCCGATTTCCACCCTGCCCAACGAAGCCGAAGCGCGCGCGCTCGCCACTTTGCTGGTGGCTCAGGGTCAACGCGCCGTGTTTCATCGCACTACCGCTGGCTTCGCCGTGGAGGTGATCGCATGAGCGCCCTGCCCATCCTCGCCCCGCTGGCGCTGGCCGCCATCCATCGGGAACTGTCCCACCTGCAACAGCTGACCGGCCTGCCGGAGTACGCCGCCTTGCGCGAGCCGGTGGCCCAGCTGGCCGGCCTGTGCGAATCGGTCGAAGACGTGGTGTCCGGCGGCATCTGCCGCTTGTCTGGCACCACCGAGACGCTGCAAGGGCTGCTCGACCTGCTGCGCCATGCCGAGGACCGGCCGTTGCCGGCCAATCGCGTGGTCGGCCTGCTGGCCCCGCTGCAACAGCAGGTGGTCCACGCCTGCTCCGAAATCGGCCAAATCCTCTAAGGCAATCCCATGCACACGCTTTTGATTCTCTCCCTTCGCGGGCGAGCCGCTACCGGCTTGTCTATCGCTTCTCTGTCATTGAAAGGTCTGCGATGAATGCCCGCCTTCCAAACAGCGAGCTGGGCCAGTGGTTCGTCCAGCTCAAGACCGCCATCGACTTGCACGACCTGGCCGAGCGGCTGGGCCTGAAACGCCAGGGCGGCAAGGGCAACTATCACAGCCCGCATCACCCGGACAGCAACGCCTCGCTGTCGATCTTCGCCGACGGCCGCGGCTGGAAGGACTGGAGCGGCGACGCCGGCGGCAGCTGCATCGACCTGGTGCAGTTCTGCCGGCCGGAGCTGGACACCCCGCTGGCGGCGGCGCGGCTGCTGGGCGACTGGTACGGCATGCCGCAACCGAAACCGGCGATGAAGGAAAGGGCCGCGCCGGCGCGCAAGTCCACCCTCGATTACATTGCCGAGCGCTGCCTGGCTCAAGCCGATGCGGCCATCGCTTACCTGACCGGCCGAGGCATAGACGAGGCGGTGATCCGCCGCGCCATCCAGTGCAAGACGCTGGGCTGGAACGATTGGCACAGCGCCAAGGTGGCGGCCGGCGAAGTCGGCCACGGCGGCCCGGCCGTCGCCTTTCTGGTGCGCAGCGGCGGCCGACTGGCGGCGGTGGATCTGCGCTATGCCGATCCGGCCTTGAACGGCGGCGTCAAAGCGCAATGCCAGGGCGAGCGCGAGGGCCACGGCTGGTGCAGCGATCCGGCGCGGCTGAAGCGGGCGCGGATGGTGGTGATCGTGGAAAGTCCGATCAATGCCTTGTCGGTGGAGTGCTGCGCGTCGTCCGATGTGGCGGCGCTGGCGCTGCGCGGCGTCGGCAACGTGGACAGCATCGACTGGACCGCCTTGCGCGGCAAGCGGGTGCTGGTGGCGCTGGACCACAGCGACCCGGTCAACCCAGCCACCGGCTTGCGGCCGGGCCTGGCCGCCGCCTGGCGCTTGTCGGAGAAGCTGATTGCCGCCGACATCGGCCATCTGTTGGTGGACATGCAGGAGTGGGACGAAGGCGAGGACATCAACGATGTGCTGCAGCGCCATGGCAAGGACGAACTGACCGCGCGCTTGCGCAAGCTGGAGCCGTGGCTGGTGCCCGGCATGCCCGGCGGCGGCGAGCGACTGGAAGGCACGCGGCGGGTGCAGCTGCCGGGCCATGACTTCGCGGTGTATTGGCGTTTCCGGGTGAAGGAGGACTTCACTCAATATGTGGACGAGTTCAAGACCGACGACGACGGCAAGCGCTCGGAAACCTTGGGCGATCTGTGTTCCTTCCGCGTGGCCAGCCTGTCGCGGCTGCGCATTCAGAGCCATCTGGCCACCATCAGCGGCGCGGCTGACCATCAGCCGGAAACGGTGTTCGGCATCAGCGCCCAACTGGCGCGCCATGGCACGGTGTTGCATCGAGAGGTGGCCACCGACGACAAGCTGTACAACCTGGAATGGTGGAAGGGCCGTTTCGGCGCGATCTGGAAGCCGGCGCAGTTCCAGCGCCTGGTCAATCTGATGGAGCGGGCGGCCGACCTGGGCGCGCGCGATGTGGTCAACTTCGTCGGCCTGTCGTGGAAGGCCGGCGCGCTGGCGGCGCAGGAGGGGCAAGACTGCTATTTCGTCGAGCCGCAGAAGCAATGCCTCTATTACAACCTGACCTTCCCACGCGGCACGCAGCAGCAGGCGCGGACGGTGATTCAGGCGTATCAGGACACCTTCCGCGACAATGCGGCCGCCATCGTGCTGGTCTGGGGCTTGGGCACCCATCTGAAAAACCTGCTGGGCTTCTATCCGCACTTCCAGATGCAAGCCGAGAAGGGATCGGGCAAGTCCAAGCTGCTGGAGAGCCTGCAGACGACGTTGGCGTTTCAGGTGCTGTCCGGCCAGATGCTGAAGACCGACCACCGCCGGCGGGCGTCGGTCTCCTTCACCTCCCAGCCGGTGGGCTGGGATGAATTCTCCAAGCTGCCGAAGACAGTGCTGTCCGACATCGACGCGCTGCTGCAATCGACCTATCGCTTTGAGTTCACCCGCGTCGGCGCCAGCCTGACGCCTTACCTGATGTGCGCGCCGGTGCTGCTGGCCGGCGAAGAGGTGGACGCGCAAAGCCTGCAATCCAAGCTGTGCCGCAGCAGCCTGTCGAAAGAGCGGCAAGGGGCGATCATTCCGCATGATCTGCCGGTCTTTCCGCTGTGGCCGTGGCTGCAGTTCCTGGCTGACGTCGAGCCGGCCCGGCTGCGCGATCTGCATCGCCACTACCTGGGCGTGTGCGAACGGCACAGCCGCGCCCCGGCCGGCGACGCCACCGCGCGGCGGATGATGGAGAACTACGCCGCCCTGCTGTGCAGCTGGGCCTTGCTGTGCGAGTTCGCCGACCTCGACCCGCAGCAAGGCAGCTTCATCGAAGACCTGCTGGCCGAGATGAACAGCCACATCGTGGACACCGACGGCAGCCGCCTGCCCTGGGTGTGGATCATGGAAATCCTGCTGTCCGAGCTGGAGGCCCGGCGCTACGACTACCCGCACTGCTGGGACCGGGTCAAGCATGCAGACGGCCACACCGAAATGGCGCTGTTCATCCGGCCGAACCATGTGATGGACCATCTCTCCACCGCGCCGCATCTGCGCGCCAAGTTCGACGCGCTGCCAGTGAAGACTGGGCGCATATTCAAGAACCAGCTACTGCAAAGTCCGGTGGTGCTGGCCGATGGCGTCGAGAAGACCATCCACGGCCGCCGTCAGGGCCATCTGACCGCCATCAGCCTGGCGCAGCTGGAAAAGCTGGGCCTGTACGCCGCGCCGGACGTCCAGCCCTAAATCCAAACCAGCCCGTCCCCTCGACAGCCCGTCTTGTGTGGGCTGTCACGCTTTGCCCCGTACAAACTGCGCAACAGCAAACCCTTCCCTACATGAAATATGACATTGGCACGCAACAGGCAGCGAGAACGGCCGGAAATCGCCGGTTTCCACGCCATTGGGTATGGGAGGATGTGAAAAAATTCCGTGGATCGGCCCCTATTCACCACCTAAGCCATTGATTATTGAGAACAACCCATCCACGGTTTGCCCTCTGAAATCCACGGTTTCCCCTCCCACTTCCACGGTTTGCCCCGATTCTTCCACATCGCCGTTTTACGCTTCCGCCCCTCTTCTTCTCTTCTTCTTTTATAAAAAACAAAGAGATAGAGAAGGAAAGCAGTGAAAAAGGAAGCAAGAGGCCATCCACGGTTTCAGAGAGCTGCTTAAAAATTAATCCACGGGTTTGCCGGCCCATGTTGTGGAAATGGTGGATTCGCCCTTCCCTTCATGGCATTGATTTTATTGAGGTTTCTGGAACATCCACGGAATCGGGGAGAGAGGTGGTGGACAAACCGTGGATGGAAATCTATTACAAGACAATGACTTAGGGTCCAAACCACGGTTTCGGGGGGATTTTAGGTGTGTGTACCTGGCTGGCCTAGTGGAAAACTGCAGTTTCCAATCGGCAGAGATAATTCATCTAAATCTGAAAACTAGGCTGTCATAAAAAAGGAAAGCCATGGCAAGCAACATACCAGCCCCGATAAAGTCCGCGATAGAAAGCGGCCATGCGATTCTTTTTCTGGGTGCAGGAGCATCATATGATGCTTTGCTTTCCGGCAAACCTACTCGCATATATGCGGATACGGTAAGGGACACTCTATCAGACAAGTTCCTCGGCGGTGCACATAAGAAGCTTTCATTGATGGCGGTCGCGGACTTTGCGCGGAGCGAAGCCTCGCTTAACAAAGTTCAACAATGTATTCGGGATTTGTTTCTTAACCTTAATCCGGCAGACTTCCATCTCAAGATACCAACCTTCAGATGGAAGGCCATCGTAAGTACGAACTACGACTTAGTCATTGAACGAGCATATAGTCAGTGCCCTGAACGCCTCCAAGAACTCATGCCAGTGACTCGGGATGGCGATGACCTGGAGGTAGCTTTATCTGCCCAAAACACAGTTCCGTATCTAAAACTCCATGGATGTATCAACAACTACAATGAACCAAACACTACAATAGTGCTCGACTCAAACGAGTACGCGAAATTCAAGAAGGGACGAGAGAATCTCGTCAAGACTTTTACAGAGTGGGCAATGCAGTCGCCCATAATCTTCTGCGGCTATAGCCTTAGTGATGAAAACATCAAAGAAATTCTATTTGACATCGGTGACGCAAGCCAAAATCGTGACCAATACCTCTATGTCGACATTGCGTTTGACGAAATTCAGACTAGATACTGGCTGCAAAGGCGAATAGTTCCTTTTCAAAATACTTTTGCGGGATTCCTCACTCATATAGATGGTGAGATTCCGAAAGCAAATAGAAAGCTAGCATCTCTCTTTAGCAATAAAAGCCTTTCCATCTCAAAATGGATTCCATCACATGCCAAACCCTCAGACGCCCTTGCACAATATCTAAATGAAGAGCTAATTCATGTACTCCCGACAAAGTCAAGTACCAACTCTACAAATGCCAAGGACTTTTACTGCGGATTAGATATTAGCTTTGGCCCCATTTATGCTGGTTTCGATGTTCGGCGTGCAATAACAGACACAATATTGGAACGGGCCGTCCTGGACACAATAGCCAGTACAAAACCTAAACTTTTCTTGATCAAGGGCTACGCAGGAGCAGGCAAATCAGTTCTTGCCAAACGCATAGCAATAGAAGCAAGTGATCTTCTCGACACACCGCTTGTCATTTCGTTACGGGAAGGTGCCATACTCCGAAACAAGCTCCTGATTGAGTTGCAACAACTTGTTCAAGACCGCCTCTTTGTATTCGTCGACGACATTGTAGAGCACTCGGATTCTTTTAGAATCTTGATTGAATCCATTTTCAATTCCGATATTCCCATCACCATAGTTGCTTGCATTAGGACCAACGAGCTAAACATCTACGGCCGGGCCCTTCAAAATAGAGTTACAAGGGACTTCGAATTACAGGATCTTGAAAGAAATGAAGCCCTTCAACTTCTAGATAAACTGGCGACTGCACGGGTCCTCGGCAATCTCGAGCAATATAGCCTCTCTGACCGTGAATTATTTATTCAAAAATTTTATGACCATCAGCTACTTGTGGCCTTGCACGAGTTAACTTATGGAGGCACTTTCGAGCAGATAATTGTCAATGAATTTGAAAATATTCTCCCTCGCGAGGCCCAGCAGCTATACCTAGACATCTGTACACTACACCAGTGCGGCGTTGGTGTTCGTGCTGGACTACTATCACGTATCACCGGCTATCCAATTGTTGAACTCGATAGAATGCTGAATGGACCTCTTTCCAGAGTTATCCGCTCGAATTATGACAGAAGGTATCGCGACAACGTCTACTCTAGCCGCCACTCAGAGATTGCGAGAATGGTGTTTTCGCTCGCTATTAAAGACCCAAAAATGCGAGCTCACCAACTTGTGCGAATGCTATCCAAAATAGATTTGGACTATTCAAGCGACAAAAAGGCATTCTTCGAACTTATCCGAGGGAAGAAGCTTGCCGAGATGTTTGACAAGAAGGAGCTTGCTCTAGAAGTATTCGCCGCGGCACAGGAAACTTCAGCACCTCAAGGCTTTATTGCACACCAGCGTGCAATTCTTGAATTGAACCATCCGACGGGACATCTTGATATTGCCCTCGAATACCTTCGAGAAGCAGAAAGACACAATCAGGACTCTGGATATCGTGATGCCAGCCTCCAGCACACGAAGGCAAATCTACTTAGAAAAAAAGCACTCAGCGCCAAAACGCAGCTTGAAAGGGAACGATATAGAGGGGAAGCAAGAGGAATTCTAAAGGCACAGATTGGCCGACGTGATAATTCTTACCCCGAACACCTTTACGGGCAGATTTTGCTCGATGAGATCAAAGATTATTTTTCAAAAAATCAGCACGCATCTGGTCAAGATAACAATTCATCAAGAGAATCCAACGAGCCAATTGTTCGCGTGATAAATGAATTGACGTATTTGATTGACGAGAGCTTGAAGAGAAGCCCTGGGGATGGTCCTTTAACGCTGCTTCGCTCTGAATTCTTACGGCGTATTGGTGAGCATCCTCGTGCTCTATTGGTACTTGAATCGTTTCACAAGGACAATCCGAATAACACGTCCATTAGTCGCGTGCTTGCAGAGGCCCTTTCAACCTCAAGTGACCTTGAGCGAGGTATTGAAATACTCAAGTCTACCATCTTATTAGCACCAGGCGACACCGGAGTAAATTTGGTCCTCGCTAAGCTATTGATGTGGCAAGACGAGCAAAAAAATGCAACTTCCATTCTGTCATATCTCCGCCGAAGCTTTTCAGATGGCGACACTCATTATGAAGCACGAATGTTGTATGGCAGGGCGTGCCTCCTCTACGGTGATGTCAAACGCGGAAAGGCTGAGTTTGAAGCTCTTCGAAGTGTGTATATTGAAAACAAAGATAAACCTAACTATACAGTAGCACTACCCAATAATTGCCCTAAGCGCTATGAAGGATCAGTCGTCAAAAGGGAAGCAGGATACGCTTTCATTGACTCACCTGAACTAAAATTCCACACGTTCTTCAAGGCATCGAACATTGTTAATGGGGTTTGGAGCTCAATTGACCGAGGCGTGGCAGTGGAATTTTCACTAGCATTTAACTACCGCGGTCCCATTGCAATTGATATTGATATTCTTAGTGCAAAATGAGAAAAGTCGTAGATATATTGCCCTTATCGAATCTTAGCTACCAGAGCACTCACTGGTAGCACCTAAAACTAAATGGGCACCAAAGTATGAGCGTGTACCATCAGGTTTGTACCCCATCTGATTTGCAACATGTGCTCAGCCAGTCATGTAGCGGCCATCTGCTCAAAGAAAGATGGTAAGGATTCAGCACTGGGGGCATTGCTGGGGGAATTATTAAATTTAACCAAAGAAAAATACATTAAATATCAATGGATTGAAATAACAATTCAATTCCTGTCGGAACGATGAAATGGCTTCACAAAATTAAACTAAATAAATTCAATACATTAGAGAATCAATTCGATCTCTTCAAAGACTACCGACCTTCACACCGTCTTGAGTCCAATCAAGCTGACTTTGACCAAAGACGCATCAATGTTGGTACATTTGTTGGTATTTAATTTTTAAAATAAAAAATACTTCAATAGTTTCAATGAATTGAATGACGTTTTCGAGAGAGACTCTGACCAGCGATCACTCCAAGAGAGTCCGAGAAGTACCAGGAAACCCGCACAGCACAAGGCTTTGCGGGTTTTTTGTTGTCTATTTCCGTCCGGACTCATCCGGCCAGATCCAGCATTTTTGTGTATAGAACCGTGTATAGATGCCAACGCAGGGCTAAAATCTATACACACCCTCCTCAGAGGCCCGCAGCTCAAGGCTGCGCGCCCATCGCCACCAAGAGCGAATCTATACACAGGAATCTATGCACATGGCCCTGACCGACCTTGCCATCCGGCAAGCCAAGCCTCAAGACAAGCCCTATCAACTCGCCGACGGCGAAAGCCTCTATCTCGAAGTGTCCCCATCCGGCGGCAAGCTCTGGCGCTTCCGTTTTCGCTTTCAAGGCAAGGCCGGCATCCTCGCCCTGGGCAAATACCCCGCCGTCAGCCTGAGCGATGCGCGCCAGAAAGCCCATGAAGCGCGCGTACAGCTCGCCCAAGGCATCAATCCCAGCCAGGCCAAGAAAGAAGCCAAGGTTGTCGCCCAGATCGCGGCAACCAACGCTTTCGAGCTGGTCGCCAGAGAATGGCATGAGAAGCAGCTCGACCGCTGGACGCCAGATCATGCGCGGCGGGTGCTGGATTCGCTGGAAATTGACGCCTTCCCCGACCTGGGCAAGCTACCCGTACCCGATCTGACCGCCCCTCTCATCCTGAACACCATCCTCAAAATCGAAAAGCGCGGCGCAGTCGAAACCGCGCAACGGGTTTTGCAGCGCATCAGCGCCATCATCCGCTTTGCCATCCAAACAGGCAGGGCCACGGATAACCCTGCAGTCAACCTAGTAGGGGCGATACGCGCAAAGAAGGTAGAACACCGCCCAGCACTGCCACGCGGCGAGCTGCGCGAGTTCTACCGCCGTTTGGCGGCCGAACAACTCTATACCCCGACCCGCATTGCCATGCATCTACTGATGCTGACCTTTGTCCGTCCTGGCGAACTGCGCGCCGCGCGCTGGGAAGAATTTGACGAAGAGCGCGCGGAATGGCGCATCCCGGCCGAGCGCATGAAGATGCGCGAGCCTCACCTTGTACCGCTATCACGCCAGGCTCTGGAGCTGCTGAAGGAATTGCGACCGTTAACCGGCAGAAGCGCCTTGCACCAGCGACAACTCCGAGAGAGTCCGTGAAGTACCAGAAAACCCGCACAGCACAAGGCTTTGCGGTTTTTTTGTTGTCCATTTTGATCCGGTGGATTGGACTCTAAAGTCACATGCTACTCAATACCGGGGGACGTCGGGCGGGCCTCATCCAGCAGCAAGGCAGGGGTTAAAAACAAGATAGTCAAGAATAAAAACAAAGCCCGCTTACGCGGGCTTCTATTCCTCACACTTCTTCTTATTATCTCTTAAAAGCATCACGGATCAATGCCATATCTGCTTTACTAACCTTGTAACAGTCAATATCCACACCATCTAGTTCTTGGGGCTTAATGCAACTGGTGAACAACACAACCGTATCATTGCAGTCCTCCTCACTCACCAGCCTAAGACTCCTCACCCGCGAAAATTCGAGTACCATTTTAGTTAAGTTCCCAGCCAGGTGGCAGCTCCGGGTAGCTTATCCAGTAGCTCAAGCATTCTTTATCGAGCGTATCGCTCCACTGGTAGATACCGGCCCCTGTGTAATAGAGCACTGGTTTACGGTTGATGTAGGCGATAACAGCAGCTCTTGGCTGATAAAAGGGCGATGCAAGCATATCGCTAACCGACACCTCATCTATGCAGACCATATCTGAGATCTTGCCATGCTTCCGCTCACACGCATCAAGCTGGCACAGTTCGTCATCGGGCAATGATGAAACATGCTGCGAGACCACTTGCGCGAACAAATTCTTGAAAGACAACAGTCCTACACAGGAAGGGTGTTTATGCGCATATTCTTCTGGATTCATGGCAAAAAATTCCAATGAGCAAAGATGGCGGAATTTTATATGGTTTTAAAAAACTTTATGACGCAATAACAACTGTTCCCAATGGCATAAAAGTATGATATTTTAAGAGTATCGCCCCAAATAGTTCTAGAAAGAACAATTCGCATGCAGCCAATTCAATCTAAACTTATCAGCAATGACTACATCAAAGCTGTAATAGAAGAAAGCAAAAGGGCGCCTCGGAAGCGCATCCCGATACTCGTTCACAACAGCTACGACGAGATTCCACAGCGTTTCGTAAACTGCATGGCATCGGACTCCTACATCAAACCGCATAAGCATGAAAGTGATAACCAATGGGAACTGGTTACTTGGATATCGGGAGAAATGCTTGTCATCATCTTCGATGACTCAGGTAAGATATTGAATAAATTTGAAATGAGTCAGTGCAGCAATCGCGTGATAGAGATACAACGCAATCAGTATCACAGTTATGTCCCCCTGTCTGACTGTGCGTATCTTGAGATACGAAACTGTAATTTTATTTACGGGCGCCCGGAGGCGGATCGAACATTTGCCGATTGGGCACCGGACGAAGGTGGGGACGAAGTAAATGCCTTTGTCGCCTGGATTAAAGATGCAGATATTGGAAAGCGGTATGGACAAGACAGACAAGTACTTTCAGATCATAAACTATAGCCCGGTTCCTACATTCTGGAAGAATGCTGAACGATACTTCATGGGCTGTAATCAGAAGTTTTTAGACATGGTTGATATCGAAGATATCAATAGCCTTCTTGAAAAACGTGATATCAATCTACCTTGGGCACGCAATTGGGAGTTATTCGAGAGAGATGATAGGCAAGTCTTAGAAGCAGGACAAACGGTATCAAGGTTGGAACAGATTCCGTCTGGAGACGGTGAGGTCGTTTGGTCTGAAACCATCAAGCATCCCCTCATGCGAGATGGCGAGATCGTGGGACTTGTGGGCTTCTGTAAGGATGTAACAATTGAGCGGCGGTTGCAGGAGATAGAGCGCGAGAGAAGTATTGACAGACTACATTTGCAGTTAGCTGATTTGGTTGACAAATTCATGAACGAAGCGCAGCACACTAAGCTTTCTATCCTGGATCAACGTCTTGGTTTAAATCAGAAAAGTGACAGAATAAATAGAGAGCAAATCAGCCTGAGCAATCGAGAGCAAGAGATTATTTATTATCTTTCCATCTATAAGTCACCCAAAGAGATAGCAAGAATATTGTCTATAATTCATGACAAGGATATCTCAATTCGAGCAGTGCAAACAGCAATTAGCGATAGACTGTATGTAAAATTCGATGTAAACACGACAAGTCAATTATTAGAGCGTGCAACGGCATACGGTCTAATACCGCTTCGCATGCCTAGCTAAATTATTTTAAACAGCCAATGATTTGACTATTGCAATAATTATGAGGTGTTATCGCATCACTCAACTTTTAGCAATATGCCCCCAATTCTCTAGATGCGCATCACGGTTACCAGCATGCTAAACCGGTTACCGGCAATTTCCAAAAGCCCCATCAACCCAAGGTACCCTTCCTTTGGTTGACTCCCCTACCCGCCTTCCCCCCACAATCTTCCTGTGCTGTTCAATAGCGGCACCGGGTTTAGCAGCCTGAAGACACAGGTGGGCACCATCGCGCCAGCGATCATGCCTTCACGCCATGCGTGCGCCTTTTACCATGGCGCGCCGAGGTGGGAAGCCTACAGGCTGCCGGTCCGGTGTCCGGTCTGCTAACCCTGCCATGCGCCTGCTACCCCCGATTAGTAGCGGGGCAGCTGGCCTAACTCACACAGGAGGCCTCGCTATGCAGCGCCTCGCTTCATCCCTGCTTTTCCCCATCCCCCAAAATATCCTCAGCAGCCGGGCCAAGCTCAACGCTCCTCCCGACGCCCACCTTACCCTGGCCCATATCCAGCAACAGCTGCAATCGCTGCGCCTGAATTGCGCGCAAGCGCCCCAGCCCAAGCTGGAAAACACGGCGCGGCAATTGCTGGATCTGCATGATGCGCTGGGCGACGTACTCGACGATGGCGTGAAGGCGCTGGCCAGCGGCTGCGGAGCCACGCCGATGAGAAAGCGGTTCAGGCCAGCCGGCTGGCTTGCCTGCTGGAACCGCTGCAGGAGCAACTAGATCAGGCTTGCCGCCAAATAAGGAAGGTGCTGTAAACCTGGACCGGCGGGCATGGCCTTTCGCCGCGGCGGGCAAGCAGCCACGCGCGCGCATCCGCCATACCGCCCCTCGCCAAACAAGAACCGTACCAGCCGTAACAAAAAATAATGAAAACAGCTATTTAGGCCAGCTATAAAAGACCGATATAAAGCCAGCAGCTCCGATAATCTCACCGCGAGGAGATAAATAGCGGCAAACCCAGGCGCACCATTCGATCCAGAATATCGTTTGCTCGCGCCGCAGCCTTTCAACCATCCGCAGCTTCCACCCGACCGCGCCTTAGGCCAGGACCCCGGCGACGGCCACACTGCGAGACGGCAACAGGTTGCGACGCCAGATTGCCAGCGCCCAGCGCGCGACAACATCAACTCAGGCCATCCAGCGGATGGCCTTTGTTATTACGGCTGCGTTTTTACCAAACTTTTACCGTTTCCGCCGGCACTTGATAAGCTGCGGCGGTCTATTCCTGTTCCACCCCCTGCACAGGAGTAGACAGAAACATGCTGCAGAACTACTTTCCCATCTTGTTATTCATCTTGGTCGGGCTTTTGGTGGGCGTGCTGCCGCTGCTGCTGGGCAAGCTGCTGTCCCCCAACCGGCCGGACCCGGAAAAGCTCTCGTCCTACGAATGCGGCTTCTCTGCCTTTGAAGACGCGCGGATGCGCTTTGACGTCCGCTACTACCTGGTGGCCATCCTGTTCATCCTGTTCGATCTGGAAGTGGCGTTCATGATTCCGTGGGCAGTCACGCTGAAGGATGAGCTGGGCCTGTTCGGCCTGGGCGCGATGGCGGTGTTTCTAGGCATCCTCACCATAGGCTTTGTCTACGAATGGAAAAAGGGCGCGCTCAAGTGGAGTTGAGCGCGGAAGACAGGCCATCCCGGCCTGGGATGACCCGCTGCGCGCGGCGGGTCAGGCCAGCAGATGGCCCAGGAAGGCGTAGGCCAGGCCGAAGTAGATGAACACCCCCAGCATGTCCATGATGGAAGTGATCAAGGGCGAACTCAGCGTGGCCGGGTCGGTGCCCAGGCGCTTGGCCAGGAAGGGCAGCAGCGCGCCGATGACGCCGCCGGCCAGCGTGCACAGCATCATGCTCAGGCCCACCACCAGCAGAATGTCGCCACCCACGCCCTTGCTGAAATGCGACAGCACCATGTCCAGCACCGCCACCGCCACACCCAGCGCCGCCGCCACCGGCAGCTCGCGCTTGATGATGAACCACACGTCCTGCCAACGCAGCTTGAGCTGGCCCAGCGCCATCGAGCGGATCACCAGGGTGGCCGACTGGCTGCCGGCGTTGCCGCCCATGTCCACGATGGGAGCGATGAAGGCGGCCAGGATCACCGCATTGCTCAGCAGTTCTGCCTGGTGGGCGACAAAGGTGCTGGTGATGGCGCCGAACACCGTCAGGATCAGCAACCAGAACACCCGCACCGAGAACATGCGCCTGATGCTGGAATTCACCACGTCCAGATTGCCCCGGTCCAGCGGCGCGGCGCCGCCGAAGCTCGCCAGCCGGCCGGTGTCGTCCTCGCGTTCGATATCCATAGCGTCGTCTATCGCGACGATGCCTATCATGCGGCGGGCGTCGTCCAGCACCGGCAGCGCCAGCAATTCGTAGTGGCGGATCATGTCGGCGGCGCGGTGGCGCGCCCAGCCGGCCTCGGCATGTACCGGATTGTGCTGCATCAGCTCGGAAACATTAGCCTCCAGCGGGGAGAGCACCAGCTCGCGCAAGGTCAAGGTGCCCAACAGCTGGTGCTCGTGGCCCAGGATGTAGATCACTTCTATCTGCCGCGTGTCCTGCGCGCCGGCACGCAGCGCGGCCAATGCCTCCGCCACCGTCAGTTGCGGGGCGATGGCGGCGTAGTCGGAGCTGGTGACCGATCCCACCGTGTCTTCTCCATAGCTGGACAGCTTGAGGATGTCGTCGCGCACCATCTGGCCCAAAGCCAGCAACAGCCGGCTTTGCGCGGTCTGGCCCAGCCGTTTGTAGAGGTCGGCGCGCACGTCGGACGGCAGGCGCTCGAATATCGCCACCACCACCTGCTGCGGCAGCCGTTGCAGCAGTTCGTCCTGGCTCTCCGACGGCAGCAGAGCCAGCACCTCGGCCGCCAGTTTGGGCCGCATCGCCTGCAACAGGCTGGACACCGCCTCCGGCGGATGCGCCATCAGCGCTTCCACCACGTCGGCCAGCGGCAACGCGCGGGTCAGGCGGTCGAAGGCGTCGCCGTCAAAAGCGCGCAGCTGGGCGCGGAGCGAAACTTGCAGTTGTTCTTGATTCATTACGGCGTCCTCTGCTGAAGCGGGCGGCACGTCCATATCGGCGGACGCGCCGGGAAGAAATGGCGAGGCGCGACGGCGCAAGTCGTCAGGCGCAGCCGGCCACACCGCCTTGGCAAATAAAAGGCGATGCCATTGCATTCCGATTTTTAAAACGGGCAATTAAGGTATGGAATAACCCGCTTTATCGGCGCATTGAATCCAGATTCAAAACGGGCAATAAGAAAAATCGGGCAGGCTATTCAAATGCGGTGTCGGCGGCGCGCTGGGCGGCCCCGCCATCCGGGCGGGATCAGTCGCGTAGGCGCGCCGGCCGGCACGGTCGAGGTTCTGGCTCTTCGGGCATGACAGCCTCCGTGTGGCGGAATGATGGACAGCAGCCCGAAGGCATGCTGGTTTGATGCAAAACGACAAGGAATGGCGGATCGATCAAGCATGCGCTGACGCGCATGGCGGGCCCGTATGGGCGGAATACTGGAGGGGAAGCGGGCAAGCCTGAAACGGCCCTGGGCAACCACATCCTGGCTTTGCAGGACGCGGCAGAGAAAATCAGTTCTGCGGAATCCGGCAAAGCGACATTGCAATCGTAGATCGACTACTGTCGTCGTTGTGCACGATGAACCTTTGCTTTATCAATGATGGCGCAGACTATAAACCAGCGCAGGCGGTGAATCAAACCTTGTAATAGCGGTTTTACATTTTTCCAATCCGGCAAATGAATTGGCAATCAAAACCATCAAATACAATGACGAGGTTATTTTCGGCCAGATCAAAATAACCGGCCATGCATGTTTATTGCAATACGCAGGGAGTGCTTTAGCGGAACTCGGCCGCGGTCTGCCTTCCTGCTTGCACTTCGGCCATTTTCGGTGTGGTATGATTGCCGACATAAAATGACGATGCTATAAAATTTCCCAGGGAGTCAGCGTGAAATTCCTTGCCGCAGCCGGCGCTCGGTTCGCCATCGCGGGTCTGGCGCTCGTGTTGTCCGCCATACCCGCCACCGCCGCCATTGCCGACAGCTTCACCCGTCCCACCGCCGTCTTCAGCCACGGCGTGACGGTTTTCGAGCAGCAGCGCCAGCTGGCGCCCAAAGCCAGCCTGCGCTACCGGGTGCTGGCGGCCGGCGGACACGGCGCCGCCGTGGAAGTGTCTTTGTGGATGAAGGGCTCCGCCGGCAGAACCATGCTGCAGCTGGGACAAGACTCCAGCTTCAACCCCACCGGCTTGTCCGCCGGGCAAAGCATTGTGGCCATCCCGCGCGGGCCTGCCGCACAGCTCGCCTGGCGGCCGGACATCCGCACCCAGGGCCTGCCGCCAGGAAGTCGCCGCCTGGGCGACCTGCGGCTGGAATGTCTGGTGGACCTGAAAAGCGGACTCAACCAGTTGGGCGACCACGACAGCTGCCAGCCCAAGAACCGCAAGGCCAACTGCCTGGAGGAAATGGAGGACTGCCTGCGCGGCGCATCGCTGGCGCTGCTTGACCAGTTGAACCAATTCAGCCGGCTGCAGGTGGAAAAGAGCCCTTATCAGACCAAGCCCTTCCACTACCTGTTCATCGCCGATCAGCCGGTATTTTCCATCCAGCTGGCGCACGGCGAACAACGGCTCACCCTGCCCGCCGTCTGGCTGTACGGCAGCGTGCTGCAACCCAGCCCCTTCTTCGCCTGGCAATACCCGCGCGAATACCTGTATTCGCTGCCGCTGGACTCCGCCGACTGGCCGGATGACACGCTGGTGATTTTCGACAATATGGCCAAATCATGACGACGATTTTCCGCCGCGCCGCCACTACCCGCCGCAGATGCGCGCTGGCCTGCGCGATGCTGCTCGGCCTGAGCGCCTGCGCCACCGTGGGCAACGGCAAGCTGCAGGATACCGACGGCGCCAAAATCACCGCCCTGCTGAGCCGAGAGCCGGCCGGCCGCCAGCCGCTGCAGGCGCTGCTGGGCAAGCCGGACGACAGCATACCCTTCGGCAATGGCCGCGAGCTGTGGGTTTACCGCTCCGACAAATACACGCCCAAGGCGCAGAACTTCACCGATCTGGGCATCTGGCTGCGCGCGCAGAACCATCAGATCAAGGAACTGGTGGTGCTATTCGACCGCAATGGCCGCGTACTGCAATGGCGGTTGAGCGAAGACAGCCGCGACGAGAACACCGGCCTGATCAACCAGCCGCTGACCCTGCCGGCGCCATCGGCCGCCGACGGCGGATAGACACAGTCAATACGCGGATATTTGTGTACCATTCAGCATCTCCGTCTGATGCCGCCGCGCCATGATAGTCCGCAACATCCCCTCGTGGTTCCGCCTGCTGTTCGTCTGGCACGGCTCGGTGCTGCCGCGCATCCTGCCGCGGCTGTTGCTGGTTTTCGCACTGGCGGTCATCGCATCCGCCATCCGCCACTGGTGGCTGCACAGCCTGGCCGACTCGTCGCTGAGCATCCCCACCTTCACCCTGCTGGGCGTGTCGCTGGCCATCTTCCTGGGCTTTCGCAACTCGGTCAGCTACGACCGCTTCTGGGAGGCGCGCAAGCTGTGGGGCAGCCTGGTCATCACCAGCCGCTCGCTGGCGCGGCAAATGATCTCGCTGGCCGGCCGCGGCGCCGACAGCCGGCGGTTCGTCGATGGCTGCTGCGCCTTCGCCTACGCGCTCAAGGCGCAACTGCGGGGCGAGCCGGCCGATGCCCACCTGGCACGGCTGCTGCCCCCGGAAGTCAACCAGACCATCGCCGCCGGCCGCTTCCGCCCGGCGCTGATCCTGCTGTGGCTGGGCGAACAGGCGCAACGGATGCAGCGCGAGGGCAAGCTCAGCGAGTTGCAGTGGCACGCGCTGGACCGCAACCTGAACACGCTGTCGGAAATCCTCGGCGGCTGCGAACGCATCGCCGGCACCCCCATCCCCTTTACCTACCGGGTGCTGCTCAACCGCACCGTCACCCTGTACTGCCTGCTGCTGCCGGCCGGGCTGGTTAGCAGCATAGGCTGGCTGACGCCGCCGATCGCGGTGTTCATCGCCTACACCTATTTCGCGCTGGAGCAGATAGCCGAGGAGTTGGAAGAACCGTTCGGCACCGTGGGCAACGACCTGCCGCTCTCCACCCTGTGCCACGGCATCGAATCGTCGCTGCGCGAGATGCAGGGCCTGCCGCTGGAAGTGGCGCCGCCGCCGCGTCATGGAATCTACCTGCACTAGTCACAATCCCTGGCTGGCAATGACAATGGCCTTTGCTTAGAATGTGCACTCTAAAACCGCCAGCCCCAACCAAGACCCGCCCATGAATCTTTCCCGCCTGCTGTTTTCCTTCGTCCGGCGCCATATGCGCTCCTACCTGCTGGCCGCGCTGATGCTGGCCGCGGTGGCGGCGCTAACCGTGATGATCCCGCGCGAAGTGGGCCATATCGTCGACGCGCTGGTGGCCCGCAAGCTGGGCGGCGAAGCGCTGCTATGGGAACTGGCCAAGCTGCTGGGCATGGGCCTGGCCATCTATTTCCTGCGGGTGGGCTGGCGACTGCAGCTGTTTTCCACCTCCTACCAGCTGGGCGTGGAGCTGCGCACCCGGCTGTACCGCCAGCTATCGCGCCAGGGGCCGGGCTTTTTCCAGCAGCAGCGCACCGGCGACCTGATGGCGCGCGCCACCAACGACATCGATTCGGTGGAGATGGCCGCAGGCGAAGCGATGCTGGCCGGTTTCGACGGCATGCTCACTCTGGTGCTGGTGCTGGCGATGATGACGCTGGGCGTGGACTGGAAGCTGGCGCTGGCGGCGCTGCTGCCCTTCCCGCTGATGGCGCTGGGCTTCGCCCGCATCTCCGAACACATCCACCAGTCCTGGGGCCGGGCGCTCACCAGCTTCGGCCAGCTCAACGACCATGTGCAAGAAACCCTCACCGGCGTGCGCACCCTGCGCGCGCTGGGCCTGGAGGCGAGCAACGACGCCGAGCTGTCGCGGCTGGCGGCGGAGGCCTCCGACCACAGCTTCGAGGCGCAGCGCTGGGAAGCCGCCTTCGAGCCGGTGGTGGGCGCCACCCTGGTGAGCGCCACCGTGATCACGCTGGCCGTCGGCGGCTATCTGGTATGGCACGGCCAACTGAGCATAGGCGCGCTCACCAGCTTCAGCATGTATCTGGTGCAGCTGATCTGGCCGATGTTCGCCGCCGGCTGGGTATTGTCGCTGCTGCAGCGCGGCAGCGCCGCCTGGCAGCGGCTGCAACCGGTGCTGGACGCCGAACCCTCGGTACCCGACCTGGGCGAGGCTGCACAGCTGTCGCCGGGCCTGCTGGCCTTCGACCAGCTCACCTTCCATTACCCGGGCGATGCCCAGCCGGCGCTGCGCCAGTTGGACATCCGGCTGCCGGTGGGCCACACGCTGGGCGTGGTCGGCCCCACCGGCAGCGGCAAATCCACGCTGCTGAAATTGCTGATGCGGCAATACCCGCTGCAGCAGGGCGCCATCCGCTGGAACGGCGGCGACGTCGCCGACTACACGCTGGCCACGCTGCGCGGCTCCATCAGCTGGGTGCCGCAGGAAGCTTTCCTGTTTTCCGCCAGCGTGGCGGAAAACATCGCGTTGGCGCGGCCGGAAGCCGGCCAGGAAGACATCGAGCGCGTGGCGCGGCTGGCGGCGGTGCACGACGACATCCTGCGCCTGCCGCTGGGCTACGCCACGCCGGTAGGCGAGAAGGGCGTGGCGCTGTCCGGCGGCCAACGCCAACGCCTGGCCATCGCCCGCGCGCTGCTGGCCGACGCGCCGCTGCTGCTGCTGGACGACGCGCTGTCCGCGGTGGACACCCAGACCGAAAGCCAGATTCTGCAGCACCTGCGCGCCGCCCGGCAGGGCCGCGGCGTGATCATCGTCAGCCACCGCTTGTCGGCGGTGGCCGACGCCCACCATATCGTGGTGCTGCAAAACGGCCACATCAGCGAACAGGGCAGCCATGACGCCCTCCTGGCGCAAAACGGCTGGTACGCCAGCCAGTGGCGCTATCAACAACTGGAGGCCAGCCTGGATGAAATCTGACGCCAATCCCGTGAACCGCAGCGACGCGCTGCAACTGCTGCGCGAAGCCGCCCGCCCCGACCTGCGCCATCTGAAGCTGGGCGCCTTCTGGTTATTGATCGCCGCCTTGCTGGAGGCCGCCGGGCCGCTGCTGGGCAAGATATTCATCGACAGCTACCTGCTGCCGCGCCAGCTGGACTTGCCGGCGATGAGCGGCCTGCTGGCGACCGTGCTGCTGCTGGGCCTGGCCGCCGCAGCGCTGCGCTACCTGCAGCTGACGCGGCTGGCCGGCGTGGCGATGCGTTCGGTGCTGCGCCTGCGCGAGCAGGTGTACCGCCATGTGATCCGCCTGCCGATGCCCTTCTTCGACAAGGCCATCACCGGCCAGCTGGTCAGCCGCGTCACCAACGATACCGAGTCGGTCAAGGCGCTGTACGTGCAGGCGCTGTTCGTTATCCTCAACAGCAGCATCGTGGTGCTGGGCGCGCTGGCGGCGATGGCTTGGCTGGATTGGCGGCTGATGCTGGTTTCCTTGCTGCTGTTTCCAGCCACCTTCGCCATCGTCTGGCTGTACCAGCGGCTGAGCGCGCCGTCGGTGGCGCGCGCCCGCGCGTTGCGCAGCGACATCAACGCCCAGATGGCGGAATCCATCGCCGGCATCGGCGTGCTGCAGGCCAGCAACGCCGAAGGCCGCTTCGTCCAGCGCTTCGACGACGTCAACCAGCGCTACTACCGCGCCCGCCTGCGCGAACTCACCGCCAACGCCTGGCTGCTGCGCCCGGCGCTGGACCTGCTCAACGTGTTGCTGCTGACGGTGGTGATCTACAGCTTTGGCCTGCGCGAGCTGGGCGGCATGGAAATTGGCGTGCTGTACGCCTTTGTCGGCTACATCGGCCGGGTGGTGGAGCCGCTGATCCAGATCACACTGCAGTTCGGCCAGCTGCAGCAGGCGGTGGTGGCCGCCTCGCGAGTCAGCCAGCTGCTGCAGGAGCCGCTGGCCGCCATGCCGGAAGAAAAAGGCCGGATCGGCGCCGGCGCGGTGAGCTTCAGCCGACTGCGCTTCGGCTACCAGCCCGACCATCCGGTACTGCACGAGCTGTCGCTGGACATCCCGGCCGGCAGCTTCATCGGCATCGTCGGCCACACCGGCAGCGGCAAGTCGACGCTATTGTCGCTACTGCTGCGCTTCTACCAGCCGCAGCAGGGCGAAATCACCATAGATGGCCAACCGCTGGACGAGATAGGCGACGCCGCCTTCCGCGCCGGCATCGGCCTGGTGCCGCAAGACCCGTTCCTGCTGGCGTCCAGCGCCCGCGACAACATAGACATGGGCCGCAGCCTCAGCCAGCAGGAAATCGAAACCGCCGCCCGCGCCGCCGGCGTGCACGAGCTGATCCTGTCGCTGGAGAACGGCTACGACAGCAATATGGGCGAAAGCGGCGCGCGGCTGTCCAGCGGCCAGAAGCAGCTGATCGCCATCGCCCGCGCGCTGGCCGGCCAGCCGCGCATCCTGCTGCTAGACGAAGCCACCTCGCACATCGACAGCGCCACCGAGCAGCTGGTGCAGCAGGCGCTGAGCCGGCTGGCCGGCAAGATCACGCTGATCTCCATCGCCCACCGCCTGTCCACCATCCGCGACGCCGACCGCATCGTGGTGCTGAACCATGGCCGCATCGCCGAAACCGGCACGCACGAAGAGCTGATGCTGCAAGGCGGCATCTACCAGCGCCTCTACCTGCTGCAACAGATGCAGCCGGAAAGCGTAGACTAGGGCCCGTTAACGGGAGACTTGATGAGCCTGATGAAATTCCTGGCCGCAGCCTGCGCGCTGCTGGCCACCCTGCCCTGCCGCGCCGACGACGGCAAGGACCTCGACCTGTCGATCAGCACCGAGCTGATGACGCGGCAGACCAGCTACGGCAACTCGTCCCGGCTGCAGCCCAGCGTGGACATGCAATACCGCACCCGCTTCGGCGCGCTGTACATCCAGGACGGCGAAGGCGGCTGGGCGCTGCCGGCGCCGGCCGGCTGGGTGTCGCTGGGCGTGGCCAGCGAGCCGATCTGGAGCCTGGGCGGCGGCGTGTCGCAAAGCATGGGCGTGGCCCGCTACGGCTTCGACCTGCCCAAGGACGGCAGCCTGTCCTTCGGCTACGCCGACCGCATCGGCGACCAGCACCCCGGCCACCTGCTGGTGGCCAGCCTGGACGCGCCGCTCTTCGACTGGCGCGGCCAGAAGTTCAGCCTGCTGGGCTGGGCCAGCCTGGCCAACCAGACGCGCCGGCTGTCGCTGGGCCACAGCGACGACGGCGCCGGCTGGCAGCTGGAGCAGAGCAATCTGCTGCTGGTGATGTCGCATCCGCTGGGACAGCGCTGGACGCTGGATGTCGGCGCCGGCAGCCGCTGGGCGGCGGAAAACACCGGCAGCCACACCGCCGGCTGGCAAACGCTGCTGGGCTTTACCTGGAAACTGTGAGATGCGCTTCGACGCCCTGCCGCCGCCAGGCTGCCTGATAGACAGCCACTGCCATCTGGACGCGCCGGAACTGGCGCATGATCTGGACGGCGTGGTGGCGCGCGCGCGCGCCGCCGGCGTCGGCCAGCTGCTGGTGCCGGCGGTGGCGGCGGACAATTTCGCCGCGGTGCTGGCGATGCGCGAGCGCTACGGCTGCTGGATCGCCTTCGGCCTGCATCCCATTTACCTGGAGCGGCATCTGGACGACCACCTGGTGCAGCTGGATGCCGCGCTGGCCGCCCATGCGCCGGTCGCCGTCGGCGAAATCGGCCTGGACTTCTACCTGCCCCAGCTGGACCCGGCGCAGCAGGAGGCCCTGCTGGCGGAGCAGCTGAAACTGGCGCGCAAGCACGGCCTGCCGGTAGTGCTGCATGTGCGCCGCTCGGCCGACCGGGTGCTCAAGCATTTGCGCGAGCAGAAAGTGGAAGGCGGCATCGCCCACGCCTTCAACGGCAGCGAACAGCAGGCGCAGGCCTTCATCCGCCAGGGCTTCAGGCTGGGCTTCGGCGGCGCGATGACCTACAGCGGCTCGCGCCGCATCCGCGCGCTGGCGGCCGCGCTGCCACTGGCAAGCCTGGTGCTGGAAACCGACGCGCCGGACATCCGCCCGGAATACGCGCAGGACGTGCCCAACGAACCGGCGCAACTGGCCCGCTTCGTCGAGGTGTTGGCCGAATTGCGCGGCATCGAACAAGGCGAGCTGCGACGGGCGCTGCGCGCCAACACGCTGGCAGCGCTGGCGTTGCAATGACCGCCTGATCAATGAAAAGCCCCGGCATCCGGCCGGGGCGTTCGTTTTACGCGTCTTCCGTCTGTGTTCAGGTGCGGAAACGCTGCAGGCAGCCGTCCAACTCGTGCGACAGCGATTGCAGCTCGGACGCCAGCGTGCTGGCCTCGTTGGCCGCCTGGGTGGTCTGGCCGTTCATCTGCGCAATCTGCTCGACATTGCGGGCGACCAGCTGGCTGGCCAGGCTCTGCTCCTTGATGGCGCTGGAAATGTCGCTGATGCGCTCCACCGACTGTCCGGCCAGATCGCGGATCTGCTGCAACGCGTCGGCCACGCTGGAAGCGCTGACCACCCCGCTCTCGGTGCGGTTGTTGGCCTGCTGCATACTCTGGTAGGCGCGCTGGGTATCGGCCAGCACGCCGTCGATATGGCTGGAGATTTCAGTGGTGGCCTGGCTGGTGCGCTCGGCCAGCTTGCGCACCTCGTCCGCCACCACCGCGAAGCCGCGGCCCATTTCGCCGGCGCGCGCCGCCTCGATCGCCGCGTTCAGCGCCAGCAGATTGGTCTGGTCGGCGATGTCGTGGATCACCCGCACGATGTCGCCGATATCGGCGGAACGCTGGTTGAGGCCTTCCATCACGGCGGCGGTCTCGGTGATGCTGCTGGCGATCTGGCGGATTTCGCCGGCCGCCTTCTGCGCCAGCTCGTTGCCGGCCGTCGCCTGCTCCATGGTCAAGCGCGCCTGGCGCTCGACGTCCTGGGTGCTGTCGGCCACCAGATTGATGCTGACCGACATCTGCTCGATCGCCGCCGCGCCGCTGGAGGCCGCCTCCGATTGATGGGCCGACGCCGACGACACGTGCTCGCTGACATTGCTCAGCTGGTTGGCCGCCTTGGCCAGGCTGGTGGAGTGGCCTTGCGACTCCACCACCACCGCGCGCACCGTGTCCACCAGCTTGGTCAGCGATCCCGCGACATTGCCCAGCTCGTTCTGGCCGAAATCGGGCAGCTGCAGCTTGAGGTTGCGCTGGTCGGCCAGCTCGTGGCTGGCGTCGCGCATCTGCAGCAGCGGCTGGCGGATCGAGGCGATGATGAACCATGCCACCAGGATGCCGGCCAGCAGCGCGATGACGATTTCCGTCAGCAGCTGATTGCGCACCCCGGCGGCGGTGGCGTCGATCTGGTCGTCCAGTTGGCCCACCGCGTCGGCGGCCACCTTGCCCAGGCCCTCGCTGACGCCTTCCATCTGGTGGATATTGTCCTTGTACTGCTCCAGCATCTTGTTGGCGTCGGCGGTGGCGGTGACCCGCTTGCCCTCCACCATGCCGGACACCTTGCCGACGCCGTCGGCATAGCCGGCCAGCAGCGTGGACAGCTTGGCGAGCTGCTGAGAGGCATCGTCATTGAGCGGATGGCTGCCCGCCTGCTGGATCGCCTTTTGCGCGTCGGCTTGGGCGCCCTTCCATTTGCCCATGTAGTCGGCGCGCTTGGCGTCGTCGGCGATATTGATGAAGTAGTCTTTTTCGAAGCGCCGCAGATTGCCCATGGCGCGCTGCAACTGGACGATGTCGGTGTAGAACACCAGGTCGTGCGAGCTGACCTCCTCCACCCGTTTGGAAATCTTGCTCAGCCCGAGCTGAGTCAGCAAGCCGGTGCAAATCAGAGCCGCAAGCAACAAGCCGAAACCCAGGGTGATCCTGGCCGCGATAGACAAATTCCGCATGGTATTTCCCCATACCCGATGAGATTGAATCTGGCCGGGCTGAGCCCGATCCGTTTTAGTGCTGCGATTCTAGTTGACGACTGACATTACAAACCAGTTACAACATCCCCAACGGTTGAATTCACGTCAATGCAGTATCAAAAACCTCAAAAAAAAACCGGCGGCATGGGCCGCCGGTCGGATATCTCTGCGCGCTCAGGTCAAACGCGACGCTTGAAGCTCCTGGCAAATCCCAATACACAGATAAAGAATAGTGTACTAAGTAGAATTTCACCCAAGGCAATCTGCCGCGCCAAGCCGCTGTCAGCCCAGCCTCGCATCACGCCTTCGCTGAAAAAAGCCAGGATGAACATGCTGGACCACTGATAGGTATAGAGTCTGCCGACGAGGATGCCGCGCAAGGGCAGCAGCAGCAGCAAGGCCTTGAAGGCCAGAAAGGAGCCGCCCGGGCGCAAGGGCGCCAGCCACAGCTCCCAGGCCAGGGTCAGCAGGATCAGCGCGATCAGCGCCGCCGCCGCTCCGCGGCGGAAGGCGTCGCGGTTCACGGCGCCGACTCCGCTTGTTCGCGCGCGCGCGCCTTTCGCTCCATCAGCGCGGCCGCCAGCACGCCCACTTCGAACAGCAGCCACAAGGGCACCGCCAGCATGGTCTGCGACAGTACATCCGGTGGCGTGACGATGGCGGCGACGACGAAGGCGCCGACGATCATGTACGGCCGCGCCTCGCGCAGCTTGGCCACCGTCACCACGCCCATCCGCGTCAGCAGGATCACGATCACCGGCACCTCGAAGGTGGTGCCGAAGGCCAGGAACATGCCCAGCACGAAAGACAGGTATTTGTCGATGTCGGTCATCATGCTCACCCCGGCCGGCGTCACCGCCGACATGAAGTGGAACACCACCGGAAACACCAGGAAATAGGCGAAGGACATGCCCAGCAGGAACAGCAGCAGGCTGGCCACGACCAGCGGCGCCACCAGCTTCTTCTCATGGCTGTAGAGGCCCGGCGCGACAAAGGCCCACACCTGGTACAAGGTGTTGGGCAGCGACACCAGGAAAGCCACCAGCATGGTGACCTTCATCGGCACGAAAAAAGTGGAGGTGACTTCGGTGGCGATCATGCTGCCGCCTTGTGGCAGCGCGTCCAGCAGCGGCTTGGCCAGCAGGTGGTAGATGTCGGACGACCAGTGGAACAGGCCGAAGAAGACCAGGGCGATGCCCAATAGGGCGCGCACCAGCCTGGTGCGCAGCTCGATCAGATGCGCGAGCAGCGGTTGTTCATTCATTCGCGGAGGACGGGTGCGTGGGTGGGAGGGGAGCCGGCGCGGCATGCGGCGTGCCGTCGAACAGGTCCAGCTGGTTTTCGTCGCGCGGCGCGGCCGCCGCCGCCATCGCGGACGCGGCGCTTTCCGGCTGCGGATGCAGGCTCTGGTGTATGGTGCGCCCGGCCTCGTCGAACGGCTCCGCCGCCTCCTCGGCCAGCGCGCGCGCCTCGGCAGCGTGGCTGTCCATCGCCTGGCGCACTTCCTGCACCTCCGCCTCCAACTGGCCGCGGAAAGTATGGGCGGCGTCCTGCAGGTCCTGGCGTATGCTGTCCAGCCCGCCAAGATTGGCCTGCTGGTGGATGTCCGCCTTCACCGTGGCGACGAAGCGCTGCGCGCGCGCCACCAGGGCGCCCACCGTACGCGCCACCGTCGGCAGGCGCTCCGGCCCGAGCACCACCAGCGCCACCACGCCTATCAGGATGAATTCGCCAAAGCTGATGTCAAGCACGCCGCGTCACCGTGGTTATTTCTTGTCGGCTTCGCCGTCTATGATGCGGCCGGTCTGCTCGGGAGGCTGCTGCTGGGCCGCGCCCTTGCCGCCTTCGTTCATGCCTTCCTTGAAGCCCTTGACCGCATTGCCCAGATCCTTGCCGATGTTGGGCAGCTTCTTGGTGCCGAACACCAGTACCACGATCAGCAGCACGATCAGCCAGTGCCAGATGCTGAGAGAACCCATTGTGACTCTTCCTTTTCAAGAAACAGGCGCCGGACTGCGGCCCGGCGCGAAGCCACGCGTCGCGATCAGCCCTTGTGGCCGAATACGTGCACGTGCAGGTGGAACACTTCCTGGCCGCCGCCGCGGCCGGTATTGATGCCGGTCTTGAAGCCGGCCTCCAGGCCCTGCTCGCGCGCCAGCCTGGGCGCCAGCGTCAGGATCCGGCCCAGCAGCGCCTCGTGCTCCGGGCCGCAATGGGCCAGCGAATCGACGTGCAGCTTGGGAATGATCATGAAATGCACCGGCGCGATCGGACGGATGTCGTGAAAAGCCAGCACGTCGTCGTCTTCGTACACCTTGTTGGCGGGAATCTGGCCCGCCACGATCTTGCAGAAAAGGCAATCGCTCATTTTTTTTCCGTAATCAGGCAGAAGGTTTGCGCGAGGCTTTCTCGTCCAGGCCGGAAATGCCTTCGCGGCGGTGCAGCTCCATTATCACGTCCTCGGGGCGCAGGCCATGATATGTCAACAGCACCATGGTGTGGAACCATAAATCGGCCACTTCGCGCACCAGGTGCAGCTTGTCCTTGTCCTTGGAGGCCATCAGCGTTTCCGCCGCCTCTTCCGCCACCTTCTTCAGGATGGCGTCTTCGCCCTTGCGGAACAGGGACGCCACGTAGGAGGACTCGGAACTGGCCTCGCGCCGGGCTTCCAGCGTGTCAGCGATGTTTTTCAGCACATCCGGCGTCATATTCATATCCTTTGCGCCCGTCATCCGGCGAGTATGCGGCCCTGGCATGGCATTTTGATAACATGCCGGCCCGGACTGGCATTGTACTCCTTCCGGCGCGGGCGACGTTGAGCGGCGGCAACTCAGGCCTGGTAGATCTGCTGCGGGTCTTTCAGCACCGCATCCACCGTCACCCAGCCGCCGTTGTCGAATTTGCGGTAAAAGCAGCTCTCCCGCCCCGTGTGACAGGCGATGCCGCCGATTTGTTCTATCTGCATCACGATGACGTCGCCGTCGCAATCCAGCCGCAGCTCCTTGACGGTTTGCAGGTGGCCGGACTCCTCGCCCTTTTTCCACAGTTTCTGCCGCGAGCGGCTGAAATAATGGGCAATCCCGGTATCGGCGGTCAGCTGCAGGCTTTCGCGGTTCATCCACGCCACCATCAGCACGCGGCCGCCGGCCGCATCCTGGGCGATGGCGGTGACCAGGCCCTTGTCGTCCCACTTCACTTCGTCCAGCCAGCTCATAGCCTCACCTCGATGCCGGCGGCGCGCATCGCCTGCTTGGCTTCGCCCACCGTGTATTCGCCAAAATGGAAGATGCTGGCGGCCAACACCGCGTCGGCATGGCCTTCCACCACGCCGTCCACCAGGTGCTGCAGATTGCCGACGCCGCCGGAGGCGATCACTGGAATGCCTACCGCGTCGGACACCGCGCGCGTCAGCGGCAGGTTGAAGCCGGCCTTGGTGCCGTCGCGGTCCATGCTGGTAAGCAGGATTTCGCCGGCGCCCAGCGCCTGCATCTTGCGCGCCCACGCCACCGGGTCCAGGCCGGTGCGGTTGCGGCCGCCGTGGGTGAACACTTCCCAGCGGTCGTTTTCCGGCGTCACCGCCTTGGCGTCCAGCGCCACCACGATGCACTGGTTGCCGAAATGGTCGGCAGCCTGCTGCACGAATTCCGGGTGGGTCACGGCGGCGGTGTTGATGCTGACCTTGTCGGCGCCGGCGTTGAGCAGGCGGCGGATGTCGGCCAGCGTGCGCACGCCGCCGCCTACCGTCAGCGGGATGAACACCTGGTCGGCCACCGCCTCGATAACGTCCAGGATGATGTCGCGCTGGTCAACGCTGGCGGTGATGTCGAGGAAAGTCAGTTCGTCGGCGCCCTGCTCGTTGTAGCGGCGGGCGATTTCGACCGGGTCGCCGGCATCGCGCAGGCCGACGAAATTGACGCCCTTGACCACGCGGCCGGCGGTCACGTCCAGGCAGGGGATGATGCGTTTGGCAAGCATGTGTGTGTCCAGAAACCGGCGGCGCACAGCCAAGCCTCAGGTGCGAACCCGGCAGCCGGCTGCGCGCCGCCTTCAGCCGTGGTTATTCGGCCAGCTCGTCCGCCAGCGTCTGGGCGGCGGCGAAATCGATGCTGCCTTCGTAGATCGCGCGGCCGGTGATGGCGCCCTCGATGCCCTCGTCCTCCACCGCGCACAGCGCGCGGATGTCGTCGAGGTTGGTCAGGCCGCCGGAGGCGATCACCGGAATGGTCAGCGCCTGCGCCAGCTTGACGGTGGCTTCGATATTGACGCCGTTCATCATGCCGTCGCGGCCGATGTCGGTGTAGATCACCGAGTTGACGCCGTAATCCTGGAAGCGCTTGGCCAGGTCGATGACGTTATGGTTGGTGATCTTGGCCCAGCCATCGATCGCCACCATGCCGTCCTTGGCGTCCAGGCCGACTATCACCTGGCCGGGGAAGGCGTCGCAGGCGTCGTGCAGGAAGCCCGGGGTCTTGACGGCGGCGGTGCCGATGATCACATAGGACAGGCCCATGTCGAGGTAGGCCTCGATGGTGTCCAGGTCGCGGATGCCGCCGCCCAGCTGCACCGGCATGTCCTCGCCGACTTCGCCCAGAATGTCGCGGATCACCGACAGGTTCTTGGGCTTGCCGGCGAAGGCGCCGTTCAGGTCGACCAAATGCAGGCGCCGCGCGCCCTGGTCGCGCCAGTGGGCGGCAACCTTGACCGGGTCGTCGGAGAAGATGGTGGCGTCGTCCATCACGCCCTGTTTCAGGCGTACGCATTGACCGTCTTTCAGGTCTATCGCGGGTATCAGCAGCATGGTGCTAAATCAAACGTAAGTTAAAGACTGCCGTCCCAGGCGAGGAAATTCTTCATCATCTGAAGTCCGGCCCGGTGGCTCTTTTCGGTGTGAAACTGCGTGGCGAAAATATTGCCACGCCCGACGATACAGGAAAAACGCTCGGGGTAATCACTTTCCGCCAGGGTCAGCGACGCATCGCCGGGCGCAAAGTGGTAACTATGCACAAAATAGAAGCGCTCGCCGTCCTCGATGCCGGCGAACAGCGGATGGGCGCTGGCCTGGTAGACCTGGTTCCATCCCATGTGCGGCACCTTCAGGCGCTCGCCGCCGGCGACCAGATCGTCGGCGAAGCGCACAACCTTGCCCGGAAACAGGCCCAGGCCGGCGGTATCGCCCTCCTCGCTATGCTCGAACAATAGCTGCGCGCCGACGCAGATACCAAAAAAAGGCTTGCTCTGCGTGGTTTCACGCACCGCGTCGGCCAGGCCGTGGCGGTTTAGTTCGCGCATGCAGTCCGGCATCGCGCCCTGGCCGGGAAACACCACTTTATCAGCCTTGACGATGGCGTGCGGGTCGCTGCTAAGGAAAATGTCGGCGCCGTTTTCATTGACGGCTTGCAGGGACTTCAGCACCGAATGCAGATTGCCCATGCCGTAATCGATGACCGCGACTTTCATGCCGACAAGGTTCCCTTGGTCGACGGCGTGATACCCGCCATCCGCTCGTCGGCCTCGCAGGCCATCCGCAGCGCGCGGCCGAAGGCCTTGAAGATGGTCTCGGCTTGGTGGTGGCTGTTGTGGCCGCGCAGATTGTCGATATGCAGCGTGGTCATGCTGTGGTTGACGAAGCCGTGGAAAAACTCCGAGAACAGGTCGACATCGAACTGGCCGATGCTGGCGCGGGTGTATTCGACGTTGTAAACCATGCCCGGGCGACCCGACAAGTCTATCACCACCCGGCTCAGCGCCTCGTCCAGCGGCACATAGGCGTGGCCGTAGCGGCGGATGCCCTTCTTGTCGCCTATCGCCTTGGCAAAGGCCTGGCCCAGGGTGATGCCGATGTCTTCCACCGTGTGGTGGGCGTCGATGTGCAGGTCGCCGACGGCCTTGACGTCGAGGTCGATCAGGCCGTGGCGGGCGATCTGGTCCATCATGTGGTCCAGGAAGGGCACGCCGGTTTCAAAGCGGCCGACGCCGGTGCCGTCCAGGTTGAGGCTGACGGTGATCTGGGTTTCCAGCGTATTGCGGGTGACGGTGGCGGTTCTCATGATTCAGGCGAAAAAACGTTGAATGGCGGACAGCAGCGCGGCATTGTCGTCCGGGCTGCCCACGGTCAGGCGCAAGCAGTTGGCCAGCAATGGATGGCTGCCGTGCAGCTGCTTGATCAGGATGCCGCGCTGCTTGATGTGCTGATACAACGCCGGCGCGTCCGGTACCCTGATGGTGATGAAATTGGCTTGTGACGGGAAGGCGCGCACCAAAGGCAGGCACGACAGCTCGGCGAACAAACGGCCGCGTTCCGCGCGCAATTCCGCCGCCTGGCGATTGAATACGTCCAGATGACGCAAGGCAAAGCCGGCGGCGGCCAGCGTCAGCACATTGACGTTGTACGGTGGGCGCACCTTGTTGAGCTCATTGATCCAGGCCGGGCTGGCGGCGGCGTAGCCCAGGCGGATGCCGGCCAGGCCCAGCTTGGACAGCGTGCGCATCACCAGAAGATTATCCAGCTCGCCGGCCAAATCCATCAAGCTGTCGTCGGCGAAGCTCTGGTAGGCCTCGTCCACCACCACCAGCCCCGGCGCGGCGCGGCATACCGCCAGCACCTCTTCGCGCGCGTAACGCGGCCCGGTGGGATTGTTGGGATAGGAGACGAACACCACGGCCGGCTGCTCGCGCGCTATCGCCGCCAGCAACAGGGGCAGATCCAGCGTGAAATCTTCCCTCAAGGGCACGCCGACGTACTGCAGGCCGGAGAGCAGCGCGTTCATCTTGTACATCACGAACGACGGCTCCAGCGCCAATAACTTGGCGCCCGGGCGCGCCAGCGCCTGGGTGATCAGCGTGATCAGCTCGTCCGAGCCGTTGCCCAAGAGGATGTCGGCCGCGGCCGGAATGGCGAATGCCTGGCGCAGTTGCTCCTTCAGCCCGCCGCCATTGGGGTCGGGATAGCGGTTGAGCGCCACCTGGGCCAGTTCCACCGCCAGCTCGTGCTGCAGCTCCAGCGGCAGCGGCCACGGGTTTTCCATCGCGTCCAGCTTGATGTAGCCGCTGGCGTCGGCCACCGGGTAGGCGCCGATGGCGGTGATTTCCTCGCGCACGAGTTGTCGGACTGCAAGTTTCGTCGTCATGATCTGGCCTTGCGGCGGTGTGGCGATGGGTACGCCCGCGTTGCGGGCAGCGGCTTCATCGTACCGCGTTCAACTGCGGCGGGCTACCGGCCCGTCGCTCTAGCCGTCCGCGCCGTGTCCGGCGCGGACGAAACCGTTGCGCTTCAATCGTCCAGCCGCAGTTCGGCGGCGCGGGCGTGGGCGGTCAGGCCCTCGCCGTGCGCCAGGATGCTGGCGATGCGGCCCAGCTTCTGCGCGCCGGCCTGCGACACGCGGATCAGGCTGCTGCGCTTCTGGAAGTCGTACACGCCCAGCGGGCTGGCGAAGCGCGCGGTGCGGCTGGTGGGCAGCACGTGGTTGGGCCCGGCGCAATAGTCGCCCAGGCTCTCCGAGGTGAAGCGGCCCATGAAGATGGCGCCGGCGTGGCGCAATTGCCCCAGCAGCGCGTCCGGATCCGCCACCGACAGCTCCAGGTGTTCCGGCGCGATGTAATTGGAGATTTCGCAGGCCTCGGCCAGGTCCTTCACCGCGATCAGCGCGCCGCGGTTGCCGAGGCTGGCTTCGATGATGGCGCGGCGCGGCATCTGCGGCAGCAGGCGGGCTATGCTCTCTTCCACCCTGGCGATGTAGTCGGCCGACGGGCACAGCAGGATGGCCTGGGCGATCTCGTCGTGCTCGGCCTGGCTGAACAGGTCCATCGCCACCCAGTCTGGCGGCGTGTCGCCGTCGCAGAGCACTAGGATTTCCGACGGGCCGGCTACCATGTCTATGCCCACCACGCCGAACACGCGGCGCTTGGCTGCGGCGACGTAGGCGTTGCCCGGGCCGGTGATCTTGTCCACCTGTGGAATGGTTTCGGTGCCATAGGCCAACGCGGCCACGGCCTGGGCGCCGCCGCAGGTGAACACCTTGTCTACTCCTGCGATATAAGCCGCGGCCAGCACCAGATCGTTGCGCTCGCCGCCCGGAGTCGGCACCACCATGATGATTTCGGCTACGCCGGCCACCTTGGCCGGCAGCGCGTTCATCAGCACCGAACTGGGATAGGAGGCCTTGCCTCCCGGCACGTAGATGCCGACGCGGTCCAGCGGCGTCACCTGCTGGCCCAATAGCGTGCCGTCCTCGTCCTCATAGCTCCAGGAATGCGCCAGCTGCTTTTCATGGTAGCGGCGCACCCGCTCGGCGGCGGCGGTCAGCGCGTTGCGCACCGCGTCCGGCAGCCGCTTGAACGCGGCTTCCAATTCGGCGCGGCTGAGCGTCAGGTCGGCCATGCCGGCAGCCTGCATGCGGTCGAAACGGTTGGTGTACTCGACCAGCGCCGCGTCGCCGCGCCGCTGCACATCGGCGCAGATCGCCGCCACCGCGGCGTCCACCGCCGGATCCTGTGCGGTTTCGAACGCCAGCAACGCCTTGAGGCGCTCGGCGAAATCGGGCTGGGAGGAAGACAGTTTCAACATGATGATTCTCTGATGCTTGGAGCCTGAACAAGGGCCAACGCCGGCCGCGTGGTTTCGGTTGACCGGTGTCGCCTGCGATTCAGGCGGATGATCAGGCCGGCACAGCGCCGGCGAAGGCGTCCAGCACCGGCTGGATCGCGTCGTATTTCAGCTTCAACGCCGCCTGGTTCACCACCAGCCGCGAGCTGATGTCGATGATGTGCTCCACCGCGGCCAGCTTGTTGGCGCGCAAGGTGCCGCCGGTGGACACCAGGTCGACGATGGCGTCGGCCAGGCCGACCAGCGGCGCCAGCTCCATCGAGCCGTACAGCTTGATGATGTCGACGTGCACGCCCTTCTTGGCGAAGTGCTCGCGCGCGATCTGCGGATACTTGGTGGCGATCTTCAGCCGCGCGCCGTGGCGCACCGCCGCGTCGTAGTCGAAGCCTTCCTGCACCGCCACCATCATCTTGCACTTGGCGATGTTGAGGTCCAGCGGCTGATACAGACCGGCGCCGCCGTGCTCGATCAGCACGTCGCGGCCGGCGATCCCCAGATCGGCCGCGCCGTATTGCACATAGGTGGGCACGTCAGACGCGCGCACGATCACCAGCTGCACCTCGGGATGATTGGTGCCGATGATCAGCTTGCGCGAGGATTCCGGATTTTCCGCCGGCACGATGCCGGCAACCGCCAGCAAGGGCAGCGTTTCTTCAAAGATGCGGCCCTTGGACAGGGCAATGGTCAGCTTCATGATGTTTCTACTACGAAAAAGTTATGGTGGGTCTTGCGGGTCAGCCGACCAGAGCGCGGCGCTCGCGCTCCAGGAAGCCGACATAACGCTGGATCAGCGTTTCCATCGCCGGGGTGAGGTTGAGATAGGAGCAGCCTATTCGCATCGCCTCGTTGCCGTTGCGCATGTGCGCGGTCAGACGGTGGCGCACCTCTATGCCCAGCTTGAGCATGCCGAACGGTTTCAGGTCTATCGTGCACTGGCGGTACTGCTGGCCGATGTCGAAGCCGGGGGAGTCCACCGCCGGCAGCCACAGGCTCATGCCGCCCAGGCTGATGTCGAACAACGCCAGATCTATCTCGCGCTGGTTGAAATCGGCGACATGGCAGAAGATCGGCGTGCCAAGCGGCGTCTGGATGCGGAAGAACTCGCGCCGCTGCAGCTTGATCACCTGCTCCGGCAGTTCGCAGAGGAAGGCTGGGCGGCCCTCCAGCATCACCTTGCTCACCTGTCCGGTAACGAACTGGGTCTTCACCCCTTCCGGCGAACAGACGAACACATTGCGCTCGCTGTTCAGCACCTGGGCATTGGTTTCCTCCTCCGCGCCCCAGTCGAACGTGAACTGCCCGGCCTGATAGTCGACACTGAGCAGGCGCGTCAGGATGAAGTTTTTCCCCTTGTTGGCAAAAACCGTCACCATATGGCCATGCTTGGCGATATTCGCCAGGTGCTGGGCGATTTCCGCCGGCGCGGCCAGGGTGAACCGGGCCAGATCCAGCGGTTGATGCGGGTTTGTCGGACTGCCAGGGGAGATTTCGTTGCTCACGATGTTCCGACCTTCATGTCTGCGAATGAGAGTGATACGCCAAGTTTAGCGTATCAACTGCTTGATATCATAAGCAAGGTTGGCCGCCGGTGTGCCATAAGACTGGAACACCCTGAGCTTGCCATCCCGGTCCAGCAGATAAGACCCTGCGCTATGGTCCACGCTGTAGCCTCCGCCGGGCGTCGGCACCTTCTGCGCCACCACCTTGTATTGTTTCTTCACTTTTTCGATCTGTTCGACCGTGCCGGTCAGGCCGATGAAACGCTTGTCGAAATGCGGCACATAGCCGGCCAGCACTCTGGGCGTATCGCGCTCGGGATCGACGCTGACGAACAACACCTGCACCTTGTCCGCATCCGCGCCCAGTTGCTTCATCACCGCTGCGTACTCCAGCATGGTGGTCGGGCATACGTCGGGACAATTGGTATAGCCGAAAAACAGCGCCACCACCTTGCCGCGGAAGGACTCCAGGCTGCGCGGCTGGCCGTTGAAGTCGGTCAGCGTGAAATTGCCGCCCATGGAATCGTCGTCGAGCGCCGTGCCCTTGAAGTTGACGGTAGGCGGCGCACAGGCCGACAGCGCGAAAGCCATCAGCAGGCCAAACAGCATCTGCAGGATTTTGGACATCAGGTGAGGGGTATCAGACAGTAGTGATCAATCAGTAAGGCCGCAAACAGGCAGGTCAGATACCAGATCGACCAGCCAAACGTGCGGCGCGCCAGAGCGTCAGCATACTGGCGATGCAGGCTGACAGCAAGGAACAGCATCCTGCCGTCCAGCAGCAATACCACCGCCATGTAAATCCAGCCCGCCTCACCCAAAGCCACTGGCAGCAGCGTGATCGCCGTCAGCAGCAGGGTGTACAGCACGATGGACAGCGTGGTGAAGCGCTGGCCATGGGTGACCGGCAGCATCGGCAGTCCGGCGCGGGCGTAGTCGTCGCGGCGGTAAAGCGCCAGCGCCCAGAAGTGCGGCGGCGTCCAGGCGTAGATGATCAGGAACAACACCAGCGCGAAGGCGCTGATCTCGCCGCTGACCGCCGCCCAGCCCAGCACCGGCGGCATGGCGCCGCTGGCGCCGCCGATCACGATGTTCTGCGGGGTATTGGGCTTGAGCAGCAAGGTGTAGACGATGGCGTAGCCGACGAAAGTGGCCAGCGTCAGCCAGGCCGTCAACGCGTTGCAGCCGACGAACAGCAGAAACAGGCCCATGCCGCCCAGGGCCAGCGCCACCAGCAGCGTCTCCAGGCCGCCCACTTCGCCGGTGGCGGTGGCGCGCCGAGCGGTGCGGCGCATGCGGGCATCGATGCCGCGCTCCACCAGGCAATTGATCATCGCCGCGGCCCCCGCCACCAACCCGATGCCCAGCGTGGCCGGCACCACCACGGCGGCATCCGGCTGCCCGGGACTGGCCAAAAACATGCCGATCACCGCGCAGAACACGATCAACGCCACCACCCGCGGCTTGGACAACTGCCACAAGGCCTGCGCATGCTGCCGCCACTGCGGCAAACTCAGTTCGCTCATCGGCCCTCTCCCGGTCTGATCATTCCCGCGACGGCGGCAGACGCGCGCCGCGCGACCGGCGCCCAGGTCCGCAAGCGCGACAGCAACAACAGCGCGGCCATCACCAACAGCGCCGCGCCGGCATTGTGCGCCACCGCCAGCGGCAAAGGCAGCTGCCACAGCACATTGGCGATGCCCAGCCCCAGTTGCAGTAACCAGGCTGCGCCCAGACACGCCAGGTGCCGCCTCAGTGCCGGCAATCGCCAGCCCTGCGCCAGCACCGACAGCAGCAGCAAGGATACCGCCAGCGCGCCCAAGCGGTGCAGCCAATGTATGGTCACCAGGCTGGCGAAATCCAGCAGGCTGCCGTCCGGCGCCTCGCCAAGCTCGCGCAGCAGATGGAAAGCGTGGTCGAAACGCAGGGCCGGCCAGGCGTCGCCATTGCAGCCGGGAAAGCCCTGGCAGGCCAGCGCCGCGTAATTGCTGGACACCCAGCCGCCCAGCGCCAGTTGCAGCACCAATGCCGACACCAGCAGGCCGGACAGCCGGTGCAGCAGCGGCGGCGCGGAAACCGCGGCCAGTCCGGGAGCCAGCGCCATCCAGGCCAGAATTTGCAATACGCACATGCCGCCCAGCAGATGGGATGTCACGATCGCCGGTTTCAACAATAGGGTGACGGTCAGCATGCCCAGCAGGCCTTGCATCAGCAGCGCCAGCAGCAGCAGGCTGGCCGGCAGGCGCTGCCGCCGCTCCCGCCACGCCCGCCAGGCGATCAGGGCGATCAGCAGCCCCAGGCTGCCTGCCAGATAACGGTGCAACATCTCGCGCCAGGCCTTGCCGGGGCTGACCGGGCCGTCCGGCGCCAATGCCTGGGCCTGCTGGATCGGGCCGGCCGCATGCGACGGCGACAACTGGCCATAGCAGCCGGGCCAATCGGGACAGCCGAGGCCGGCATGGGACAATCGGACATAGGCGCCCAACGGCACCACGATAGCGGCCAGCAGCAAGGCCAGCCAAACCAGCTTCCGCATGACAAGCGCCCCCACATAGCACAACGCGTCCGCCGGTCAGCCGCCGGCTCAGCCCAAACCGTTGTTCACCTTCAACACCTTCGCCACTTCGTCGATGATGCGCCGCGGATCGGTGCCGTCCTGGTAGAACATCACCTGATTGCCCAAGGGGTCCACCAGATAGAAGCCCTGGTTGCCCGCCGGCAGCGCATGGTCGGCGACATGGGGCAGCTGATGCGGCACATCCACCGCCGCCGGCCGCGCCGACACCAGCAACGCCACCCGGGTCAGCCGAACCGCCGCCTCGCCCTGGGCCCGCTCGATCTGCCGCATCGCATACCAGCGCTGCTGGCAGCGGTTGTGACAATCCGCCCCCAGCACCGAAGCCAGCACCCACTTGCCACGCGGCCATTCCGGCCGGCCGGCCGCGGCAAAGGGGTGGGTCGGCAAGAGCTGGCCGTAGCTGCGCCCGCCTCCCGGCGGCAGCAGCGCATAGGCCAGCCACGCCGCCAGCACCGGCGCCAGGCACAGCAGGCCCATCGCGATCAACACCTTTTGCCCGCGCCTAATGGATTTCATGTCTGCGCCTCCACATCAGCCAGCTCAGGGCGGTCAGGCAAAAGCCCAGCAGCAGCCACTGGATGGCATAGGCATAGTGCCGGTCCGGCATGAATTCCGGGACCACAGGCCAGTGCAGCAGCGGATCGGGCGAGTTTTCCAGCACCACCACGCCCTGGAACCAGCGCCCGGGATAACGGCGGCGCAGCGCGGCCTCGTCCACTTCGTCCACCGGCCCCGCCACGCCCATGACCGCGCCGGACAGGACAAAGTGATGGGGGGTCGGCATCCGGTAGCCTTGCGGCTGGATCTGCTCGGGCTTGAAGTCCGGCACCCTGGCGCCATCCACCAGCCAGCCCAGATCCAGCAGGATCAGAGACCGGTCCGGCCCCTGGCGCCAGGGCTGCAGGATGCGGCGGCCGCTCTGGCCGCCCAGATAGCTGTTGCGCAACTCCAGCAGCGGCCCGGCCGGCTCGCCCTGGATCAGCCTCACCCGGGTGAACTCCGGCGGCGGCTCCACCTCGCGGTACACCAAACCCACCGGCGCCGTGCTCATCGCGCTGGTCAGCGAGCGCAGCAGCAGCTCCTTGTCTTGACCCCGTTGCCACTGCCATACTGCCAAGGCATAAGGCAACAGCGTGATCAGCAGCAGAAACAGCCATAGCAGCCGCTGCCACCCTGGTCTGGCCTGCTTTTTTTCCGAATCGGAATGTGTGGAGGATACGGTCATGAAACTCGTCATCCTGTTCTTGCTGGCCTGTATCGTCCTGGCGCTGTTCTGGGGGTTGACCGGACTGCTCAAGGCGGAGCATGGTTCTCAACGTCTGGTCAGGTCGCTGACCCTGCGGGTCGGCCTCTCTATCGGCCTGTTTCTGCTACTACTGCTGGGCGCGCTGTTCGGTTGGTGGCGCCCGCACCAGGTTTGAAGGCTCCATGCGGTTCATAGCCAGTAGACGAAAATGAACAACAGCAGCCATACCACATCGACGAAATGCCAGTACCAGCTTGCCGCCTCGAAAGCGAAATGCTGGCTGGCGTCGAAATGCCCATTCAAGCTGCGCAGCCACACCACCAGCAGGATGATTGAGCCCAGCAGCACATGCAGGCCATGGAAGCCGGTCAGCATGTAGAAGGTCATGCCGTAGGCTCCCGAGCCCAAAGTCAGGTGCAGCACCGAGAAGGCGTGGCCGTATTCGTGCATCTGCAAGGTCAGGAAAGTGAATCCCAGCAGAACCGTCAACAGCAAACCCATCTTCAGTTGTCCGCGCTTGCCCTGCAGCAAGCCCCAATGCGCCCAGGTGACGGTGGCGCCGGAGCTGAGCAGGATCAGCGTGTTGAGCGCCGGTAGCCCCCAGGCCTCCATCGCCTGGTAGGCTTGGCTGATGCCGGGGCCGGTCGACAACGGCCAGGATGCCTCGAAATCCGGGTAGAGCATCTTGTAGTCCAGCGAGCCCAACAACGGCACCGACACCGTGCGCACCCAGAACAGCACGCCGAAGAAGGCGCCGAAGAACATCACTTCGGAAAAGATGAACCAGCCCATCCCCCAGCGGAAGGACATGTCCTCGCGCCCCAGATACACCCCGAGCCGGCTTTCGCGGATCACGTCTCCGAACCAGCCCACCAGCATGAACACCAGGATCAGGAAGCCCAGCCCCAGCGACAGCTTGCCCAGCAGCATGCCGTTGACCGCGAACGCCGCCCCCAGACCGATGCAGAACAGCGCCACCGCGCCCACCGCGGGCCAGCGCGACGGCGGCGGCACAAAGTACCGGTCCTGATCGGCGACAGACTCCATTTGCTCAGTTGCCATGCCTCTCTCCTAGCTGGTCACCCAGGTCACCACCAACAACAGCAGCGCGATCAAACCCGCCATCAGCAGAAAGGCGGTTGCGATCAACTGCCACGGCTTCAATATCTGATCCACTCGGGCCGCGGAACCCTTGCGCACCCCGATGAAGGCCCCCAGCACCGCCCTGACCCCCTGTCCCCAGCTCATGACGCCCCTCCTCCCTGGCCGGGCACGTCGAACACCGTATAAGCCAGCGTGATGCTGGTGATGGAGGCCGGCAGCGCCTTGTCTATCACGAATACCACCGGGAAGGTGCGGGTCTGACCGGGCAGGAAGCGCTGCTGGGTGAAGCAGAAGCATTCCAGCTTCTTCACGTACTGGGCCGCCTCGCCGGGCAGATAGCGCGGCAGCGCCTGCCCCACCACCGCGCGCGAACTGGCATTTGTGATCTGGTATTGCACTTGGACGAAGGTGCCGGGCCTGACCTTAAGGTGGGTGGTCAGCGGCTTCACCTGCCATGGCAGCCCAGCCTGCACGGTGGAGTCGAAAGTCATGCTTACTTCGCCGCCGCCGGCCACCAGATCATCCTTGGCCAGTTCATCCGCCTTCACCACGTCGTTCAGGCCGGTCTGTTCGCAAACGATCCGGTACAAGGGGATCATGCCCCAGGCGACGCCGAACATCAGCGCGGCAATCACCATCAGCCGCCCCATCAGGCGTAGATTGCGTTGCTGCATCCTGGCCATGTCCATCGCGCAATCCTCAATGTGGGTGCGAGCCGCCGTCCTGCCGGCAGGACAGGATCACACCGTTCTCTCCCACCTCCAGCTTCGGCGCCTGCTCGAAGCTGTGGTAGGGCGCCGGGGTCGGCAGCTCCCACTCCAGCGTGTTCGCCCCCTCCCATGGCCGTTGCGGAGCGATGGCCCCATGCCGCAGCGAATGCAGGATGTTGTAGAGGAAAATCAGCTGCCCCAAGCCGAACATGAAGGCGCCGACGCTGGCTATCTGGTTGAACTCGGTGAACTGCAGCGCGTAGTCGGGGATCCGGCGCGGCATGCCGGCCAGTCCCAGGAAGTGCATCGGGAAGAAGGTGACGTTGAACCAGATCATCGACCACCAGAAATGGAATTTCCCCAGCTTCTCGTTGTACATCCGTCCGCTCATCTTGGGAAACCAGTAGTAGATGGCGGAGAACAGGCTGAACAAGGCCCCGGCCACCAGCACGTAATGAAAATGCGCCACCACGTAGTAGCTGGCGTGCAGCTGGATGTCCACCGCCGCCACGCTCAGGGTGATGCCGGACAGGCCGCCGATGGTGAACAGCAGGATGAAGCCGATGGAGAACAGCATCGGCGTCTCGAAGGTCATGCTGCCTTCCCACATGGTGGCGATCCAGTTGAATACTTTTACCCCGGTGGGCACCGCGATCAGCATCGTCGCGTACATGAAGAACAGCTGGGCGGTGGCCGGCATGCCGGTGGCGAACATGTGGTGCGCCCACACCATGAAGGACAGCACGCCGATGGAACTGGTGGCGTAGACCATCGAGGTGTAGCCAAACAGCGGTTTCCTGGCGAAGGTGGGAATCACCTGGCTGACGATGCCGAAAGCCGGCAACGCCATGATGTAGACTTCGGGGTGGCCGAAGAACCAGAACACGTGCTGGTACAGGATGGGATCGCCGCCGCCGGCGGCATTGAAGAAGTGGCTGCCGAAATGGCGGTCGGCCAGCACCATGGTCACCGCGCCGGCCAGCACCGGCATCACCGCGATGATCAGGTAGGCGGTGATCAGCGACGCCCAGGCGAACATCGGCATCTTCATCATCGTCATCCCCGGCGCCCGCAGATTGAGAATGGTGACGATGATGTTGATCGAGCCCATGATGGAGCTGATCCCCAGGATGTGGATGGCGAAGATGGTCATGTCCATGCCCACCCCCATCTGGGTGGACAGCGGAGCGTACAGCGTCCAGCCGGCGGCCGCCGCGCCGCCCGGCACCGCGAACGACAGCAGCAGCAGCAAGGCCGCCGGCGGCAGCAGCCAGAAGCTCCAGTTGTTCATCCGCGCGAATGCCATGTCTGGCGCGCCTATCATCAACGGCAGCATCCAGTTGGCCATGCCGGTGAAGGCCGGCATGATGGCGCCGAACACCATGATCAGGCCATGCAGCGTGGTCAACTGGTTGAACAGCTCCGGCTGGAAGAAGCGCAGGCCGGGGCTAAACAGCTCGGCGCGAATGCACAAGGCCAGCACGCCGCCGGACAGGAACATGGTGAAGGAGAACCATAGGTACATCGTGCCGATGTCCTTGTGGTTGGTGGCCATCAGCCAGCGCATGATGCCGTGTGGCTTGCCGTGGTGGGCGCCGCCGGCGTGGGTGGTTTCTGCAATTGCCATGACGTCTCCTTATGCCGCCTTGCCGCGCGCAGCCTTGATTTCCTTGGGCTGCACCGCCTGGCCGGTATGGTTGCCCCAGCTGTTGCGCTCGTAGGTGACCACCGCCGCGATGTCGGTATCGGACAACTGTTTGCCCCAGGCCGCCATCGCCGGATTCTTCTTGCCGCCGAATAGCACGATCTCGATATGCGCCGCCTTGTCGCCGGTGGCGATAGGCGAGCCATCCAGCGCCGGGAAGGTGCCGGGTATGCCCTTGCCGTTGGCCTGGTGGCAGGGTATGCAGTTCTGGGTGTAGATCTTTTCGCCGCGGGCCTTCAGGTCGGCCAGCTGCCACACCTTGTTGGGATCGTCGGCGCTGGCGGCCATTTGCTTGATCTTGGCGTCGCGCCACTTGGCGTAGTCGTCCGGCGACTTGGCCACCACCACGATGGGCATGAAGCCGTGGTCTTTGCCGCACAGCTCGGAGCACTGGCCGCGGTAGGTGCCCGGTTGCTCGATCAGCATCCAGCTGTCGCGCAGGAAACCGGGAACGGCGTCCTGCTTGACGCCCAGCTGCGGCACCCACCAGGAGTGGATGACGTCGTTGGCGGTCAGCAGCAGGCGGATCTTGCGGTTGGTGGGCACCACCAGCGGCTCGTCCACCTCCAGCAGATAATTCGCCGGCTTGGCGATCTTGCCCTCGATCGCCTCCCGCGGCGTGGACAAGTGGCTGACGAAGCCGAAATTGTCGTCCAGATAGTCGTAGCGCCACTTCCACTGGTAGCCGGTGACCTTGATGGTCATGTCCTCGCTGCGGGTGCCCTTCTGCGCCAGCACCGCGCGGGTGGCGGGCAGGGCGATCAGGATCAGGATCAGCAGCGGCACCACAGTCCAGATGATCTCCACCGTGGTGTTTTCATGAAACTGCTTGGCCTCGTGGCCGGCCGACTTGCGGTGGCGGACGATGGCGTACAGCATCACCAGGAACACCACGACGAAGATGACGCCGGTGATGATCAACAGCAGGGTGTGGAGATGATATTCGGTGCGCGCCAGCGGGGTAACCGGCGTCTGCAGGTTGAACTCCGCCGCCGACGCGCTTCCCACCGCCAGCAGCAAACAGCACAGAATGCGCAAACAAGCCATGTCGCCCCCTAGTGGTCAAATGACCGACACAATGAAATGCATGCACAGCCGCCGGCTGGAGCCGGCATGCTTTCATCGTAGGAGTTCGGCGGGGAAAAACAAGAAGGTGTCATGATGCGGCGTAGCAGAGCGAGACATCAGGATAAGTGCGGACCAGCGGCTTGCATGCGCGGCCAGATCGCCTTAACTGAAAAACGCCCCGCCCTTTTTCGAATGCCCGCCACCGATGAGCGACCACGACTTCACCACGGTCAACCCCCACTGGCTCGACCACTTGCTGGCGCTGCGGGACGATTATCGGCCGGTTCTGATCGAGGACGCGCTGGATCAGGAAGGACGCGTACTGCTGCCTGCCGGCGACATGCCTGATGCCAGCTGGAAAACAATGCTGGCACAGCGCCGGCTGAAGCAGCCGTTGGAAAAGCTGCTGCGGATAGACGCGTTCGAACCGCGCCTGCTGCTGCCGCAGCGCAGCCGGCTGCTGCTGCAGGAGTCGCGCTTCCTGCAGGCGCTGCTCGGCCAAGCCGACGAGTGCGGCCTCAGCATCGCCATTCTGAAGCTGCTGCCGCTGAAGGGCGCCATCGCCATCTGGCTGGCCATCATGCACCAACGCGGCGAACTGGACCACGCGCTGCGCGTCTGCCTGCTGTCCATTGGACTGGCACGCCATCTCAACCTGTCGCCGCAGGAGCAGCAGCAGGTCGCGCTGGCCGCGCTGCTGCACGACATAGGCGAGCTTTACATCGACCCGGCCTACCTGGCCGCCGAGCACACCTTGCAACCGGAGGAGTGGCGCCACGTCGTCAACCACCCGGTGCTGGGCTGCCAGCTGCTGCTGGCGCTGGGCGAGCTGGAACAGCCGCGGCCGGTAGCGCTGGCGGTGCTGCAGCACCACGAACGGCTGGACGGCAGCGGCTACCCGCTGAGCGCGCAGGGCGACAAGCTGAACCCGGGCGGCCAGGTCCTGATGCTGGCCGACACCATCTGCCAGTTGCTCGGCCGCCAGCCGTTCTTCCCGCAGCGGATAGACATCGCGCTGAAAATCCTGCCGGGCGAATTCGATTACGACATCGTGTCCACGCTATGCCGGATCAACCGGCTCAGCAGCAAGCACCTGCCGCCGCCGCCGGTGAACGTACCCGACCTGTCCAAGCAAGTGCAGCGACTGTTGCAGCAGATAGGCCGGCTGACCCAGCGCTTCTGGGCGATGGCGGAACTGGACATCGGCCAGTCCCCGCCGGCGCGCAAGCTGCTGGATGGCAGCATGCAGCGCTTCAACACCATACAGCGTGCCATTTCCAGTACCGGAGCCGGGGAGCTGCCGCACGACCAGAAAGACGACGAGCTGCAGCGCGAGCTCTGGTGCGTCATCGGCGAAACCCGCTGGCGGCTGCGCAACCTGGCGCGCCAGATCGCCCTGCGCATCGACAAGCTGCATCCTCACGAACAAGTGCCGTTCATGGCGCTGGCCAACGCCCTGATGGAGCATTGAGCGTTCAGCGCGGCAAACCGGCCGCCAGCGCCGGCAGCTCCTTCAGAAAGGCCTCGCGCGAGCGCACGCCGGCGGTGCCGGGCTCTTTCCTGTCGTCCTGGATCAAACGGGCGAACACCAGCCGGCGCTCGCCCCGCTCCGCCCAGCCGACGAACCAGCCATAGGGATGCTCTTGGTCCTGCGCGCCGTCGCGCAGCAGCGGGTAGGCCATGCCAGTCTTGCCGTGCACCGTCCAGCCGCCGGGCAAGGCGGTCTGTTCGACAATGCGGCGCGTCATTTGCTGCGCCTGCGGCGATGCCGGCAGCCGGTCCTTCAGCAACTTGCCCAGGAAGGCCAACTGCTCAAGCGGTGAAACCTTCAGCGAGGAGCCGATCCAGGCCCGCTCCAAACCGTTATTCTTGCCAGGGTCGCCGGCGAAATCGGCGTTGCCGTAGCCGAAGGCCCGGGCATAGCGGCTCAGCGTGTCAGCGCCGAGCTGATGGGCGATCTGCTGCGAATACCACACCACCGAATATTTCAGCCAGCGCGTCGGATCGGTGCTCTGGCGCCAGTTGTCGCCGCCCCAGTCCACATAGCCCTGGCGGAACGGCAGCGCCGGCGCGTGCGCGTCCTTGAGGAAGCCCGAATCGTAGCCCATCACCGCCAGCGGAATCTTGAAAGTGGAGGCCGGCGTGACGCGCTCGCTGCAATTGCCCTGCCGCAGCAGGATGTCGCCGGTATCGGCGTCGGCCAGCGCCGTACAGATGGTTTTGGCCTGCACCGGCCCGGCGACGCAAACGGCGGCCAGCAAACCGGCCGCCGCGCATGACAGTTTTTTCATATCTTTCCCTGACTGGATGATCGGATGCGGGGCAACGGATGCCCCCCCAGCATCTGTCAGGCAAACGGCGCGGATGTTCCCGGCACCGCACAGACTCAAGGCTGGTGGGGAATCTCCAGCAGCAGCGGCGCCGGGATGTGGCGTTGCAGCGTAGCCAGATTCTCCGCATAGGCCGCCTGCGGCGGCTGCGCGCAGTTGGCCACCCAGCCGGCCAGCGGCAAGCCGCTGTCAAGCACCGCCCGCGCCGTGAGCAGCGCGTGATTGATGCAACCCAGCCGCATGCCCACCACCAGGATCACCGGCAAGGCCAGCGCCTGCGCCAGATCGGCCATGAACAGGCTGTCCGACAGCGGCGCCAGCCAGCCTCCCGCTCCCTCCACCAGCAGAACGTCGGCCTGTGCCTGCAAGCGGTCGCAATGTTCTTGGATCACTTTCAGGTCGATCTCCACCCCGGCCTGGCGCGCCGCGATGTGCGGCGACACCGGTGGCAGGAAGCGGTAGGGGTTCATCAGCTCCAGATCGGTCTGACCGCTGGCGGCGGCGAGCCGGGCCACATCGTCGTTGAGCCAGCTGCCGTCGGCCAGGATTTCGCAGCCGGACGCCACCGGCTTCATCGCCAGCACCCCGCGGCCTTGCTGGCGGTGGTGATGGATCAAGGCGACCGCGGCGTGAGTCTTGCCGATCTCGGTGTCGGTGCCGGTAATGAAAAATCCCTGCTTCATGGCGGTGGCTTCCTGTGCAAAAACGCCGGCATCGACATGCCGGAGTGAAAATGGCCAAACAGCCGCAGTTCTACACCAGAGCGCGCATGCTGTCACGAGCGCCGGCATCCGCGGCGCATCGTGGAGAATGGTGAAATAACGGCTGTGAAGTGGCATAAATGCTGGGGTTGGCCACAAGAAACAACGCAACCGCCATGCCAGAATCAAGCTCCCAACCCCGAGGAGGAGCAAACCATGAGTGAAAGCGAAGCCGCCGCCGCGCTGGGCGGCATGGGCATCATGGTGCTGGTGGTGATCGGCGCGCTGGCGCTGGCAGTCGGCATCTTCTATTACCTGACCCTGCACCAGACTATGGACTCGGTGAGCGAGATCAACCGGCCGCTGGCCGGCGGCCTGATCTGGCTGGCGCTGATTCCCTTCGTCGGCGCGATCTGGTACATGGTCTACATCATCCTGCTGTCCCGCGCGCTGAAGCGGGAGCTGGCGCAACGCGGGCTAGCGGGCGACGGCGCCGCCGGCATCAGCCTGGCGCTGGTGATCCTGCTGGCGTTGTGTTTCGTGCCTTACGCCAATCTGATTGCTTTCATCCCCGCCCTCGTGTTGTGGCTGATGCATTGGGTGAAGATGGCCGGCTACCGCAAGCTGCTGCAGACGGCCCAGCCCGTGTTGGCAACCTGAAGCCGCAGCGCCGCGACGTGGCAACGCCGACCTCGTGGGTCGGCGTTGTGCCGTCTGCCTTGTGAGCGTGGGCGCAATGGTTTGGCCGGATGGGCCTGCGGATTTCACGCGGGATGGAGTGAAAGCCTTTCGGTTAGGCGGGCGGGCCGGTGGGCGCAACGACAAGAACGGGATGGAAAACCTTGCCGCCTCCCCCGGACCGCGCCGCCGCGCCGGGAAATCGAAAAATCAGACGATGGCCTGGGCGTGCACCTTCACCTCGCTGCTGAGCTTGTTCAGCGCCGACAAATAGGCCTTGGCGCTGGCGACGATGATGTCGGTGTCGGCGCCCTGGCCATTGACGATGCGGCCGTCCAACTCCAAGCGCACGGTGACTTCGCCTTGGGACTCAGTGCCCTTGGTGATGGCGTTGACCGAGTACAACTGCAGCTCGGCGCCGCTGTTCGCCACGCTCTCTATCGCCTTGAACGCCGCGTCCACCGGGCCGGAACCGCTGGATTCGGCCCTCACCTCATGGCCGCGCTCGGCGAACACGATGCGCGCCAGCGGCGGCTCGCCGGTTTCGGTGGCCACTTGCAACGACACCAGCTTATAGGCCTCGTGGTCGGCTACCATCTCGTCAGACACCAGCGCGTGCAGGTCTTCGTCGAAGATTTCGCGCTTCTTGTCGGCCAGCTCCTTGAAGCGGGCGAAGGCGGCGTTGAGCGCCTCCTCGCTGTCCAGCACGATGCCCAGTTCGGCCAATTTGGTCTTGAACGCGTTGCGGCCGGACAACTTGCCCAGCGTCAGCCGGTTGGCGCTCCAGCCCACCGACTCGGCCGACATGATTTCGTAGGTTTCGCGGTGCTTGAGCACGCCGTCCTGATGGATGCCGGATTCGTGGGCGAAGGCGTTGGCGCCGACGATGGCCTTGTTGGGCTGCACCGGGTAGCCGGTGACGGTGGACACCAGCTTGGACGCCGGCACGATCTGGGTGGCGTCGACCATGCTGTCGACGCCGAACACGTCGCGACGGGTCTTCACCGCCATCACGATCTCTTCCAGGCTGGCGTTGCCGGCGCGTTCGCCCAAGCCGTTGATGGTGCACTCCACCTGGCGCGCGCCGCCCAGCACCGCCGCCAGGCTGTTGGCCACCGCCATGCCCAGATCGTTGTGGCAGTGGGCGGACCACACCACCTTGTCGCCGCCGGGTGTGCGGGCGATCAACTCGCGGAAGAAGGCCTCGGTCAGACGCGGCACCGCGTAGCCCACGGTGTCGGGCACATTCAAGGTGGTGGCGCCGGCCTCGATCACCGCGCCGAAGATGCGGGCGAGGAAATCGATGTCGGAACGCAGCGCGTCCTCGGCGGAGAACTCGACGTCGTCGGTGTATTCGCGGGCGATCTTCACCGCCTTCACCGCCGCCTCCACCACCTCGTCCGGGCTCATCCGCAGCTTCTTCTCCATGTGGATCGGGCTGGTGGCGATGAAAGTGTGGATGCGGCCGCGGACCGCCGGCTTGATCGCCTCGCCGGCGGCCCGCACGTCGCGCTCGTTGGCGCGGGCCAGGCTACAGACGGTGGATTCCTTGATCGTTTCGGCAATCGAACGGATGGCGTCGAAGTCGCCGGGGCTGGCGGCGGCAAAGCCGGCCTCGATGATGTCCACGCCCAGCCGCTCCAGCTGGCGCGCGATGCGGATCTTTTCTTCCTTGGTCATCGAGGCGCCCGGCGATTGCTCGCCGTCGCGCAAGGTGGTGTCGAAGATGTAAAGACGGTCACCCATGCTGATAGTTCTCCCAGCTCCCTGTGCCGGCTCGCCGACCAGATAGTCGTTGAAATCAAAGCGCCTGCCCTGTCCTGCGGCCAGCTGCGCCAGGCGGCTGAGCTGCACCAGCGGCAGGCTGCCGCGTTCCCTCCATTTGTATATCGCTGCGCGGCTCACCGGCTCGTCGGGGAACAGACGGTTCAGTTCGTCGGCCAGATGGCTCGGCCCGCCGAAGTCCGCGACCAGTCGTTCAATATCCACTTGCATCAATGTGCTCCTGCAGCATGTTTTGAACCAGACTACTCAAACATGAGACACAAGGTCAAATTTGACAGGAAAAATCTGTGTCAAATTCGTCACAAGATATGTCTAACTTTATTTTTTAGACAAATTGTAGAATTTAATCGTAAAAAAAAGGGCCCTCTGGCGCCCGCACAACCGTGGCAAAGCATCTAACTTGGCGACAACCAGGGCAGGCTGACATGAAACGCCACGCCCCGGCCTTCCAGCCCCTCCGTGATCCGGATGCGGCCACCCTGCGCCCGCACCGCCTGCCAAACAATGGCGAGCCCCAGGCCGGAACCTGGCGCAGATGCCGTCTTGCCCCGGTAAAAGCGCTCGAACAGATGCGGTTTGTCGTCGACGGCGATGCCAGGCCCGTCATCCGCCACCGCCAACTCTATCCATCCATCAGCGGCGGCAAGGCGCACCTGGACGCGACCGCCGGCGCGGCCATACGCCACCGCATTGGACAATAAATTGTCCACAATCGAGAGGAAGGAAACCAAGGCCAGGCTGGCCAGCAAGCCATCTGGCGAGTCCAGCTCCAGCTCCATGCCCTTTTCTTCCGCCCGCGGCGACAAGCCGATCAAGGCATTGCGCGTCACCTCGACCAGATCGACCTGTTGCCGGCGCTCGCTCTCCACGCCTTCCAGCGCCGCCAGCCGCAACAGCTGCTGCACCAAATGGGAATGGCGTGCCACCGCCTGCTCCAAAGCGGCCAGGTTTTGCTGCCTGGCTTCGGCATCCTCCTCGCGGGCCAAAGCATGCGCCTGCGTGGAAATCACGGCCAATGGCGTGCGCATCTCATGGGCGGCATCCTGCACGATGGCGCGTTCGCGAGCGATGCTGTCGCGGCTGCGCCTCAGCAACTGATCCAGCGCCTCGACAATCGGCTTCAACTCACGGTAGGGCAAGCGCATGGACAAAGGAGAAAAATCATCGGAGGCGCGACGGTTCAGATAATCGGCCAAACGCCTCAGCGGCAGCAAGCCGCGCGAAATGGCGAGCCACAGCGGCAGCAGGATCAACGAAAAGGAGATGGCCAGGGGCGCGATATATTGCTTAGTGATGAAAGGCAGTACTTCCTCGTCTGGAATCAGCGGTTCGAACACAGTCAAATATCCAGCGGGATAGAGACGCTCCGCCACCCGATACGCTTTTCCTTGCAGCTGCACCACGCCCTTATTCAAATCGCGCGCCGGCAGCGCGATGGCCGGGATGCCCGGCGAAGCGTAGATCCGCTTGCCTTGCCGCGTGCGCGCGGAAATCAATAAATCGCCCGGGTAATCGACCTCGACCTTGGCAGCCACGTTGATGCGCCGCGATGCGTTGAACAAACGATCCGCCGTCTCCAAGGCTTGCCGATTGCGCTCCATTCCGCCGGGCGACAGCACCACGGAAAGCAGATCGGCCACTTTCCACAAAACTTGGCGGCGGGATTCCGATGACCGCGACTCATGGTATTCCCGCCCGACCAGCACCAGCCATATCAAGGCGAAAGCCAGCAACAAAGCCAGCAAGACCCGCCTCGTCAACGACGGCGCCAAACCATCCGCCAGCCGCTTAAACCACATATTGATAGCCCACGCCGCGCACGGTGCGGATGCGTTCGGCGCCTATCTTGCGGCGCAGATTGGACAAGTGCACCTCTATCGTCGCGCCATCGACAATATCGCCAAGCGGCTCCAGGCGTTGCCCCAGCACCGTTTTCGACACGATGCGGCCAGGGTCGCGCGCCAGTTCCACCAGCAAACGGAATTCGCGAGGCGACAAGTCCAACGCCAGGCCGTCCAGCCAAGCCAAGTGCACGCGGGGTTTGAGGCTCAGCGCGCCCAGGCTCCAGACTTCGCTGGCCTGGCGGGCGCTGCGGCGGCATACCGCCCGCACTCTCGACACCATTTCCGACACCGCGAACGGCTTGCACAGATAATCATCGGCGCCATCGTCCAAACCCGCCAATTTATCGTTCAAATCGGCGCTGGCCGTGATCATGATCACCGGCACGGCGATCTGCCTGGCCCGCCAGGCGCGCAACAATGCCAAGCCGCTGCCGTCCGGCAGGCCCAAGTCCAGCAATACGCAATCGAACCGGTCCGGCTCGAACAAGGCATCCGCATCCGCCAGCTTCCGCACCCACTCGGTCGTCACCGCTTCGGCTTTCAACGCGGCCTGTAAAGCCCGCCCCAGGTCCAAGTCATCCTCAACAATCAATAGATGCATTTTCGTTTTCACCGCGACAATCTTTGGCTTAGCAAAAGGTTGGCATACGCATACTTGCGCCATGCAAACGGGATGCCCTCTCTTTGCGCTGGCCATGGAGTATATGGTCGCGCACTCAAGACAGACAATCGGCTTGGCCATCCAACGCCAGGATGAATTGCCCGCCCGGCGACCCGCTCTTTTAACTCCATCCAAAGGAATATCCGATGAAACATCATGCCGTATTGATACTGCTGAGCGCACCTTTGCTGGCAGTCGCCGCAGAGAATGAACAAGACGGTTTCTCCGGGGCCTTACAGCTAGGCGTCAGCCACTATCAACTGGCCAGCAATTTCCTCAAGGCGCCAAACGACGGTCGCCCCAGCGCCGCCAGCTTGACGCAAGCGCCGGCCTCGCAATCCGGTACTGCCCCCCTGGTCGAAGGCGAATGGAGCTATGGCTTCGCCGGCACAGGCACCCGGCTCTTCATCTCGCCCTCCAATACCAGCACCTTCGCTGCGGGAGGCGGCCTGCAGTTGGGCGTGCGCCAGCAACTGCCGCAAGTCGGCGCGGTATCGGCAGCGCTGACTTATGGCGAGAGCGAAGTCTGGCTGGACCCTTATGCTTTGAATGTCGCCCGCCAGGACGGCAAGCTGAAAAACGCGGGTCTGGCGCTGGGCTGGTCGAACATCCTGAATACGCCGTTCAGCGCCAACTTCAGCTACGCCAGGCAAAAGCTGGGCAATGAGCGGAGCGGACAGGCGCAAGGCTTGACGCTGGCAGATCAAGCCCTGCTGCAGCGCAATGGCAACAACTACGGCGTCCAAGCCTCTTATGCCTGGAAATTGGACAGCCAGGGCGCGCATACGCTGACCCCCGGCATGATATACGCGCGCGCAGATCTGGATGGCAAGGCCATGAGCACCCGACGCTACGGGATGCAATTGGCTTACGCCTACCAAGGCGCGGACTGGGATGCCACGGTTTCCCTCGTCGCGCTTCGCACCCGCTATCAAGCCGGTAATCCGGTTTTCGCCGGCCAGAAAGCCGATAGCCGCGACGCTTTGCTCAGCCTGGGCCTGACCCGGAAAAACCTGCTCGGCGCCAAGGCCTGGTCCGCCTTTCTCAGCGGCAACTATGGCCGCTTCAACTCGGACCTTGCTTATTTCAACGCGCATATCCGAGAGGTGTCCATCGGCCTGGGCTACCATTTTTGATCCAGTCGAAACGCGCGGCCATCGTCGCCAAGGCGCACGCTGGCGGCCCGCTATTCAGCGCAGCGCCAGATGGCTGCGGCGCCTCCTGTCGCGCGCTCGGCCATTAGGGGAAATCGGCATAGCCCGCGCGAAAGCGCCGCGTCATCGGCTGACGGCGGGCCAGCCGTGCTTAGCTGCGATATAATGGGCGGTTAACCCATCATCAGGAAATGCCCGTGTCCGAACGCCTGTTCGTGCTGCTGCAGCACGTGATGCCCAAGCTGGTGCTGACCCGGCTCGCCGGCTGCTTCGCCAGTTGGAAAGGCGGCGGCTTCACCACGGCCGCCATCCGCCGCTTCATCGCCCGTTACAACGTGGACATGAGCGAAGCGCAAAACAGCGACCCGGCGTCCTACGCCAGCTTCAACGACTTCTTCACCCGCGCGCTCAAGCCCGGCGCGCGGCCGCTGGCCGACGCGCGCCTGGTTTGTCCGGTGGACGGCGCGGTCAGCCAGCTGGGGCCGATAGACAGCGGCCGCATCTTCCAGGCCAAGGGCCGCGACTACAGCGCGACGGCGCTGCTGGCCGGCGACGCCGAGCTGGCCGCCTGTTTCGCCGACGGCCGCTTCGCCACCATCTATCTCAGCCCGCGCGACTACCACCGCATCCATATGCCCTGCGATGGACGCTTGCTGGAGATGACTTACGTGCCTGGCGATCTGTACTCGGTCAACCCGGCCACCGCGCGCGGCGTGGACCGGCTGTTCGCCCGCAACGAGCGGGTGGTGTGCCTGTTCGAGGACAATCAGGGTCTACCTTTCGTGATAGTGCTGGTGGGCGCCACCATCGTCGGCAGCATGGCCACCGTCTGGCACGGCGTGGTCAACCCGCCGCGCCGGCCGGATGTGCATAAGTGGGATTACCGCGCTCAGGACATCCGCCTTGCCAAGGGCGAGGAGATGGGCCGCTTCTTGCTGGGCTCCACCGTGGTGCTGCTGTTCCCGCAAGGACCGCTGGCCTTCAACCGGCAGTGGCGCGCCGCCAGCCCGGTAAGGCTGGGCGAGGCGATGGCGGACTGAGTGTTCGCCTGCGCGGTCTCAATCGGACAAACGCGGCTTGCAGCCGCGTTTTTTCTTGTCCGGCAAGCCATGCGGTTCGAAATCTGCAGACAATTTGCTACTAGGTAGAAATAACTATTCGATTGGAATGCATGGCTGGCTATCCAAAAATGATTAGGCGTTCCCGCTGCCGCGCCATGGCGTTGGCCGACGCCCGGTAGCCGCGAGCGCCTTTCATTTGATGCCGAACCGGAGATTCCAGCCATGCACATCGCCGACATACTGAACATGAGGATCAGCAATCCCGCCACCTGGAGCAAACAGGAACTGTACGACAACCTGCAGGCCGCGGTAGATGTCGAACTGTGGACCATTCCGCTGTACCTGACCGCCCTCTACTCGGTGCAGGGATTGGATGCCGGCAATCAAAAAGCCTACCCCGCCGCGGCCAAGCTGATCGAAAGCGTGGTGATCCAGGAGATGCTGCACCTGGAACTGGTCTCCAACCTGTGCAACGCGCTGGGCTATGCGCCCCGCTATCCCTTCCCCACCTACAAGGAAACGGCAGGCATTCCCTTCCTCAAGCCGGATGTGCCGCCCAAATACGCCGGCTACCAGGTCAAGCTGGGCGCGCTGGACGTCAACCAGCTGAAGCTGTTCTGTGTGATCGAGTTGCCGGAACCGCCCGGCAAGCCGGACTGGAACAAGCAGACCCGCTACAACTCGATAGGCGAGCTGTACCAGGCATTGGAAATCGCCATCAGCCAGCAATGGAAGACGCTATACATCGGCGCCACCAAGAATGACAAGCAACAAGCCAACTTCACCGATTACAGCCAGAAGAATCACACGAGCGTCGGTTTCAGCCAGATCATCAACAGCCTGGACGAGGCGTTGGCAGCGATGCAGGCAATCGTCAAACAGGGCGAAGGCAACCGCTCCACCGAGGAGATTCCGCCCAAGGACCAGCCGCCGAAGGAAAAACCGGCCAATTACGACCCCAGCGATTTCGATCCGGCGCAGAGCCATTTCCTGAAATTCAATCTGATCCTGGATATTCTCCAGGGCGGCTTGTCGCCATGGACTCCCGCCACCTATCCGCTGATCCCCCATCCCGACAAGCAGCAACTGGCGGTGCAGGCGACGGCGCAAAACCAGCTGAGCAGCGGCTTCCGCGGCTTCATCTCCGAGCTGCAAACCGGCTTCAACACCGCGCAACCGAAAAACATGATGCCGAACAGCTTCTACGACAGCATGTTCAATCTGCAAAACCTGATCACCGCCGTCTGGCAAAGCGGAGCGGTGCCGGCCTTCCCGACCGAGTGATCCAACCGAGCGCATGAAAAAGCCGGGCATCGCGCCCGGCTTTCTCACAACAGCAGTTCAAACCGACAGCTCAGTTCTTCGACTGGTCCACCAGCTTGTTCTTGGCGATCCACGGCATCATCGCGCGCAGCTCGGCGCCGACCTTCTCGATCGGATGCGCGGCGGTCAGGCGGCGGCGGGCGGTCATGCTCGGGTAGTTGGTCTTGCCTTCCAGGATGAACATCTTCGCGTATTCGCCGCTCTGGATGCGGTACAGCGCCTTCTTCATCGCTTCCTTGGTGGCCGAGGTCACCACTTCCGGGCCGGTCACATACTCGCCGTACTCCGCGTTGTTGGAGATCGAGTAGTTCATGTTGGCGATGCCGCCTTCGTACATCAGGTCGACAATCAGCTTCAGTTCGTGCAGGCACTCGAAGTAGGCCATTTCCGGCGCGTAGCCAGCTTCCACCAGCGTCTCGAAACCAGCCTTCACCAGCTCCACCGCGCCGCCGCACAGCACCGCCTGTTCGCCGAACAGGTCGGTCTCGGTCTCCTCGCGGAAGTTGGTCTCGATCACGCCGCCCTTGGTGCCGCCGTTGGCCGCGGCGTAGGACAGGGCCACGTCGCGCGCCTTGCCGGATTTATCCTGGTATACGGCGATCAGGGTCGGCACGCCGCCGCCCTTCAGGTATTCGGAGCGCACGGTGTGGCCTGGGCCCTTGGGCGCCACCATGATCACGTCGACGTCGGCCGGCGGCACGATCTGGTTGTAATGGATGTTGAAGCCGTGGGCGAAGGCCAGCGCCGCGCCCTTCTTCAGATTCGGGGCGATGTCCTTGTGGTAGACGTCGGGCTGCGACTCGTCCGGCAGCAGGATCATCACCACGTCGGCCTTCTTCACCGCCTCGGCCACTTCCTTCACCTTGTGGCCGGCCGCTTCGGCCTTCTTCCACGACGCGCCGTCCTTGCGCAGGCCGACCACGATGTCGACGCCCGATTCCTTCAGGTTCTGCGCATGGGCATGACCTTGCGAGCCGTAGCCGATGATGGCCACTTTCTTGCCCTTGATGATGGAGAGATCGGCGTCCTTGTCGTAATAAACTTTCATTCTCTAATGTCCTTGGTATTTGTTTGCTAAGGGACTGCAAAGCCCCGCTCAGATTTTCAGAACCCGCTCGCCTCGACCAATGCCGGATGCGCCGGTACGGACCGTTTCCAGGATCACTGTGCGGTCCACCGCCTCGATAAAGGCGCCGAGCTTTTCGCTCGTACCGGTCAGCTCGATGGTGTAAGTCTTTTCCGTCACGTCGATGATGCGGCCACGGAAGATGTCGGCCATCCGCTTCATCTCCTCGCGGTCCTTGCCTACGGCGCGGACCTTGATCAGCATCATCTCGCGTTCGATGTGTTCGGATTCGTTGAGGTCTATCACCTTGACCACCTCGATCAGCTTGTTGAGCTGCTTGGTGATCTGCTCGATGACTTCGTCGGAACCGTGGGTGACGATGGTCATCCGCGACAGCGTCGGGTCCTCGGTGGTGGACACTGTCAGCGAATCGATGTTGTAGGCGCGAGCCGAAAACAGCCCCACCACGCGGGACAGGGCCCCCGCTTCGTTTTCCAGAAGTATGGATAAAATATGTCGCATGCCGCCCGCCTTAGCACATATTGCCGTAGTCACGGTTGTTCTCGAAAGGCACCTGCTGGATGTCGCGCATGTGCGGCGGCAGGTCCATCTCATCCAGGCCCTTGCCGTTCTGGATCATCGGGAACACGTTCTCCGACTGGTCGGTGCGGAAGTCGATGAACACCAGGCGCTCCTTCAGCTTGTCGCTGAAGGCCTCGCGCAGCACCGGCTCCACATCGGACGGATTCTCCACCAGGAAGCCGACGTGGCCGTAGGCCTCGGCGATCTTGACGAAGTCCGGCAGCGCGTCCATGTACGACTCCGAGTAACGGGTGCCGTAGAAGAACTCCTGCCACTGCCGCACCATGCCCAGGTAACGGTTGTTCAGCGCCAGCACCTTCACCGGAGTGTGGTACTGCTTGGCGGTGGACAGCTCCTGGATGTTCATCTGGATCGAGCCCTCGCCGGTGATGCAGGCCACCTGCGCGCCGGGGTTGGCCAGCTGCGCGCCTATCGCCGCCGGCAGGCCGAAGCCCATGGTGCCCAGGCCGCCGGAGTTCAGCCACTGCTTGGGACGGTCAAACTTGTAGTACTGCGCCGCCCACATCTGGTGCTGGCCGACGTCGGAGGTGACGATGGCCTGGCCGCCGGTGATCTGGTACAGCTGCTCCACCACGTACTGCGGCTTGATCAGCTCGCTGGACGGGGCGTACAGCAGACAGTTGTGGCCGCGCCATTCCTCGATCTGCCGCCACCACTGGTTGAGCGCCGAGCCGTCCGGCTTCTGGCCGGACTGCCGCAGTTGCTCCAGCATCTCCTTCAACACCAGCTTGACGTCGCCGACGATGGGTATGTCGGCGCGCACGCGCTTGGAGATCGACGACGGGTCGACGTCGATGTGGATGATCTTCTTGGCCCGGCCGAGAAAATGCGACGGCACGCTGATCACGCGGTCGTCGAAGCGCGCGCCTATGGCCACCAGCACATCGCAGTGCTGCATCGCCATATTGGCTTCATAGGTGCCGTGCATGCCCAGCATGCCGAGGAACTGGCGGTCTGAGCCCGGATAGGCGCCCAGGCCCATCAGCGTGTTGGTGCACGGCAGATTGAGCGAGCGCACCAGCTCGGTCACTTCGGCTTCGGCGCGGCCCTGCACCGCGCCGCCGCCGACATAGATGAAGGGACGCTTGGCGTCCAGCAGCAGGTTCACCGCCTTCTTGATCTGTCCGCTGTGCCCGCGGGTGGCCGGCACGTAGGAGCGGATGTGCACGCTTTCCGGGTAATGGAATTCCGCGCGCTGCTGGGTGATGTCCTTGGGAATGTCCACCACCACCGGACCGGGCCTGCCGCTCTTGGCGATGTAGAACGCCTTCTTGATGGTGGAGGCGATCTCGCCCACGTCCTTAACCAGAAAGTTGTGCTTCACGCAGGGACGGGTGATGCCCACCATGTCCACCTCCTGGAACGCATCCAGGCCGATGGCAGGCGAAGGCACCTGGCCGGAGATCACCACCAGCGGGATGGAGTCCATATAGGCGGTGGCGATGCCGGTGACGGCATTGGTCGCGCCGGGACCAGAGGTCACCAGCGCCACGCCCACCTTGTCGCTGGAGCGCGAATAGGCGTCGGCGGCATGCACCGCCGCCTGTTCGTGCCTGACCAGCACGTGTTTGAACTTGTCTTGCCGGAAGATGGCATCGTAGATTTCCAGTACCGCGCCGCCCGGATAGCCGAATACGAACTCGGCCCCCTCTTCCTGCAGGCAGCGGACTACTATTTCGGCGCCCGATATCTGCATATCGCCTCTATTTCATGTTGATTTCATCCCGTTTGCTCAAAGACCTTATCGTATTGCTCAAAGCATGGTCAAGTGCTTTTGTGCAGGTGCAAAAAAGCGCTAAATCACGGTTATTTCAGGAGAAAAACTCGTGCTAGCCTAGTGATTCCTGCTCTGTTAACATCCCAGGTTGGCATCAACCTGAAACGCACAGATGGCAAGCCGCAAGGAAATGGCCGACTTTCTGCAGTCGGTAGAAAAACGCGCCTTCAAGCAAGCGCTGTACGCGGTGCGCCAGGAAGACAATGCGCTGGACATCGTGCAAGACTCGATGATGAAACTGGCCGACCGCTACGCCCACGCGCCGGCCGCGGAATTGCCGCTCATCTTCCAGCGCATCCTGCAGAACACCATCCGCGATCACTACCGACGCAGCAAGGTACGCAGCTTCGTCAGCACCCTGCTGTCCTCGCTGATCCCCACCCATGCCGAGGATGACAGCCTTGATCCGCTGGAAACCCTGGATGTGGCCGCCGACGAGGCGCACACCAATCCGGAGCAATGGTACCAGCGCAAGGAAGTGGCGCTGATGATAGACGCGTCGCTGCAGCTCCTGCCGGCCCGTCAACGCGAGGCCTTCCTGCTGCGTTACTGGGAGGGACTGGATGTTGCCGAAACCGCCCAGGTGATGGGGTGTTCCGAGGGAAGCGTCAAGACGCACTGCTCGCGCGCCAACCACACCCTGGCCGCCATTCTTGCGCAAAAGGGAGTACTGCTATGAATCATGCCAACGATAGCCAGGGCGACCATTTGCCAGCCCGCATCACCCGTATTCTGGACACCCCCACCGCCGAACCCACCCATGAGCAGCTGGAGCGCCTGAAACTGGCCCGCGTCCGGGCGATGCAGCGCTTCGATCAGCGCGCCGCCGAGAACATCAGCCTGCAGGAAAGGCTGGCGCTATGGGCGCAGCGCCATACCGTGCTGATCAAGCGCGGCGGCGCGGCGCTGGGCTTCGCCGTGGTCACCGGCGCCGGCCTGATGCTGCTGGACGGCCTGCTGGTGGAAAGCGAGGCGGTGGACGCCGCGGTGCTGTCGCAGGACCTGCCGCTGAACTCCCTGCTGGAGCCCAATTTCAGCCGGGGGCTGCATGAATAAGGCCAGACGCCTGGCCTGCGCCCTGCTCTCCCTGTCCAGCCTGCTCGTCCCGCAGTCATCGCACGCCTCCCCTCCCGCCGACCCGCTCTGGGACCAACTGAACAGCGAACAGCAGCAAGTCCTGTCGCCGCTGGCGGCGGAATGGAACCGCTACGCGCCAGACAAGAAACGCAACCTGCTGGCCATCGTTCCCCGCTTCATCGGCCTGCCGCCCCAGCAGCAGCAGCGGGTGCGACAGAAACTGAAAACCTGGTCCGAGCTGAGCCAGCCGCAGCGCGACCAGATCCGCGCCAACTGGAAAAAGCTGCAGCAGCTGCCGCCGGAACAGCGCGAACTGGTGATGCGGCGCCTGCGCGAACGCAGCGCCATACCGGAAGCCTCGCAAACCAAATGAACCCATCCACCGTCCCCAGCCTGTCCCGCTGCCTGGCCAGCCTGTTCTACGAATCGCTGCTGCTGGTCGCCATCATGCTGGTGGTCAGCGCCGCTCTCACCCCGCTGCAGCTGGTTTTGGGCCGGGACTCGGTTCTGCTGCACACGCTGATCCAGCTGGCGGTGGCCGCCGCGCTGTTCGCCTACTTCGGCTATTGCTGGACCAGGAGCGGCCAGACGGTGGCGATGAAGACCTGGTACATCCGCCTGGTGTCCGCCGACGGCCAATTGCTGCGCTGGCAGCAGGCGCTGGCGCGCTTCCTGATCGCCGCCATGCTGTTCATCGGCCTGCCGGTGGTTTCCTACCTCGGTTGGCAGCGCAGCTACGGCGACCATCCCGCCGTCAAATGGCTGGCGCTGATCTGGTGGTTGCTGCCCTTCCTCGCCCGCTACTACGACAAGGACAAGCGCCACCTGCACGACCGTCTGGCCGGCACCCGCCTGGTGCTGCTGCCCAAACCGACGCGCGGCGGCAAGGCCTGAACCGGCTCACGCTTGCAACAGCGGCTCCTCAGCCGCGAACTCCAGCAGGATGTCCAGCAACGCCCGCACCCGCGCCGGCAGTGCCAGCCGTTGCGGCCACAGCGCATAGACCGGCCGCGGCGGAATCCGCCAATCCGGCATCACCCGCAGCAGGCTGCCGCACGCCAACTGGCGACGGCACTGACTAAGCGGACACAACACGATGCCGCAGCCAGCCTCCGCCAGGCTCACCCCCAGCAACATATCGTTGACCAACAGCCGCGCGCCGTCCGGCAACGGCTGCGGCTCGTCGGTGTCGACATGATGCAGCTTCCAGTTTTGCAGCGGCGTGGTCAGCAACAGGTCGTGCCCGGCCAGTTGCCCCGGCGACTGCGGCCAGCTGCGCGCCGCCAGATACGACGGCGCGGCGGCCAGCACCGCGCTGACCTGCCCCAGCCGGCGCTGGTTCAATTGCGAATCCGGTTGCGGCCCCACCCGGATCGCCAGATCGGCGCCCGCCTCCAGCACGTCGCCGATGCCGTTGTTCAGCAGCAGCTCCAGCCTCACCTGCGGATGGCGCTGCAGCAGACGCTGCCACACCGGCAGCAGCAGGCCGTTGGCCATGCTGACCGGCGCCATCACCTTGACCAGCCCTTCCACCCGGTTCAGCGTCGCATCAAGCGAATCGGTAGCCTGGCGCAGCGCGCTCAGTAGCGGCTTGCACTGCTCGTAATATTGCCAACCCTCGTTGCTCGGCACCATGCGCCGCGCGCTGCGGTTCAGCAGTTTGCAGCCCAGCCTCGCTTCCAGCGCCTGCAGGCGCCGGGTCAGCGTCGGCGCCGGCATGCCATGCCGCTTGGCGGCCGCGCTTAAGCTGCCGGCATCCACAATCGCCACAAACAGATCCAGATCATCCAGCATGATTGCAAAAATGGAATTTGAAATTGATTTTTTGATTCTATTTTCACAATCATCTTTTTACTAGACTCCGCTCATCGAAACCAATGCAGATCGCCGTCATTGAGCCAAACCCTACGCCAACGCCTGCTGCTCTCGCTGCGGATGACCGCCTGGGTCCGCAGGCTAAGCCCGGACCTGCAAGCCGGATTCGTTTCCCGTTGGCAGCGCGCCTTGCTGTCGGCCCAGCGGGTCGCTCCCGGCGCGGAGCTGCTGGCGCGGCCGGGCGCAAACTCACCCAGCGCCTGTTGAAGCGGCGGCGCGCCTGCGCCGCCGCTTCAACAGGCGCTCAACCAGAAAGGATGACATGATGAGAATCGACTATGCCAAGCTATCGCCCAAGGCCTATCAAGGGCTGATCGCCTGCAAGAACGCGCTGTCGGAGAGCAGCCTGGGGCTGTCGCTGGTGGAGCTGGTCTACCTGAGGGTGGCCCAGCTCAACGGCTGCGCCTTCTGCCTGCAACTGCACAGCAAGGCGCTGCGCGGCCGCGGCGCAAGCCAGGAAAAGCTGGACGCGCTGGCCGGCTGGGACGTAGCGGAAGTTCTCTCTCCGCGGGAGGCGGCCGCCATCTCCTGGACTGAAGCCGTCACCGGCGTGGCCAACAGCCGCGCGCCGGACAGCGTCTATCAACCGCTGCGCGAACACTTCAACGACGCGGAAATCTCCGACCTGACCTTCGCCATCGCGCTGATGAACGCCTTCACCCGGATTGCGGTGGCGATGAGGCAGTAAGGGGGTTCCGCGCCGCTGCTGACAAAATCTGTCAAGCCAAAGGCATAAAATTCAAATGCAAAACATTCAGAGATTATTTATTCCTTTTACCCATGAAAATGGCGGCCATTTGTCAGTAGACCATGCGCAAATTTATTATGAAGAGTGCGGCAACCCTGCGAGCCAGCCTTTGCTGTTTCTGCACGGCGGGCTTGGATGTTTGACGGACTGCAATGCCTTGCTGGAACGCTTGCCATCGAGCTTGCGCTTGGTCGGAATGGATTTGCGAGGCCAAGGGCGTTCCACATTGGGCAGCGATGCGCTCAGCTAACGGCGCTACCAAGCGGATGTAGCGGCGCTATGCGAACAGCTGATTTGCCCGACGCCATCGTTCTCGGCATTGCGGCATTTAGACTGGCAGCCGCCCGGCATCCGCGCATCAGCCATTTGATCGCTGCCGGCGCGCACCGGCGCTTGCTTGCCGGGGCACCGGCTCGGCATCGTTATGCCCGTATCGATAGTCGCTCATGGCGGCTACAGTTTCCTGACGCGGTCGATCACTATGAGCGGGTCAATCCCGAGCCAGGTTTCGACCGGCTGGTTCAAGAAGGCAAAGCTCTCTGGCTAGATGAATCAGGCCAAGACTAGCCCAATGAGAGCATTAGCCAGATCTCCATCCCTACTTTGTTGATTCGGGTGGGAGTCGCGATTTCCTGTTAGAACTGGACGAGATGAGCCAGTTTCAGGCTCGCGCGAAACATGCGCACTTGCTTAATTCGCCGGCCACGACGTATTGAATGAGGCCAGCGACTCGGCACTGTCGGTCATTCTGACCTTTCTCGCAAAATCATAGCCATCCGCGCCACGCTGTGGGCTTATCCACAAACATCGGGAAAAATGGAAATTATCCACAATCCATAGCGCTGCCGCGCCGCGCGCCCACTCCATGGGGAGGCATGCCGCCGCAGACAATCAGTTTGGCTGCCGCTGGTAAACTCGTTTTCCCGCCACATAGGTCGCCGCCACCGCGCGGTCGTCTCCCAGCATCATCTGCACAAACATCGCCTCGCCCAGATCCCTCGCGTAGCGCATGCGGAAATCCAGCAGCGGCGTGGAGCGCAAGTCCAGCACCGCCAGATCAGCCTCCATACCTGCCTCCACGCTGCCAACGCGGTCGGCTATGCCCAGCGCCTCGGCGCCGCCGCGGGTGGCCAGATAGAAGGCCTGCGCGGCGGACAAGGGCTTGCCGTGGCTCTGCGCCGCCATATAGGCCCCGTTCATGGTCTGCAGCATGGAGAAGCTGGTGCCGGCGCCCAGATCGCTGCCCAGGCCCACTTTCACCGGGCGATCGCCCAGCACGCAGCGGCGCAGGTCCAGGCTGCCGGAGCCCAGGAAGAAATTGGAGGTCGGGCAATGCGCCAGCACGGCGCCGCTGGCGTGGAACATCTCCAGCTCGGTGTCGGACAGGTGGATGCCATGGCCGTAGATCGCGCGCGGCCGCAAGAGGCCGTAGCGCTGATAGACGCCGGCGTAATCGCGGCAATCGGGGAACAGCTGCTTTACCCAGGCGATTTCGTCCAGGTTTTCCGCGATGTGCGACTGGATCGGCACGTCGGGAAACTCCGCCGCCAGCGCGCCCAGCATTTCCAGCTGGCCATGGCTGGAGGTGGGAGCGAAACGCGGGGTGATCACGTATTCGGCGCGGCCCTGGCCATGCCAGCGCCGGATCAGCGCGCGCGATTCCTCGTAGGCGGTCAAGGGCGTGTCCAGCAGCGCGTCCGGCGCATGGCGATCCATGCACACCTTGCCGGCCAGGATGCGCAGATCGATGCGCGCCGCCTCTTCGAACAGCACATCCACCGAGCCGGCATGCACGGTGCCGAACACGCAGCTGGTAGTGACGCCGTTGCGCAGCTGCTCGGAGAGGAATACCCGCGCCACTTCGCGGGCGTGGGCCTCGTCGGCGAAACCCTGCTCGGTGATGAAGGTGTAATGCTGCAGCCAGTCCAGCAGCTGCTCGCCATAGGCGGCCATCATCTCGGTCTGCGGATAATGGACATGGCAGTCGATGAAGCCCGGCAGGATCAGATGGTCGGGATAATGCGCCAAGACCGCGTCGGCGCCGAGCGTCGGCAACAGCTGCGCCGCCGGCCCGCATGCCGCGATGCGGCCGTTTTCCATTACCACCAGCGCATCGCGCTGGAACACCAGGCTGTCCTGTTCGGCCTCCCGGAACGGGTTGCCCCGGAAAGTCAGCACATCGCCGCGCACCGCTGTCTTCAAGCTTCACTCCCGCCGCATGCCGCGGCTGTATCGCGCCGGCGGCGTTCCACCTCCGGCAATTATCTTCATATAAAGAATCTTCACTTGCAAATATAACCCCGTTTGCCTGCCCAGGCAAATCTCGATCCCGCCGCAAGCCGAGCTAGCCGCCCTCAACAACTTGTCTTTAAATGAAGATAGTATATTTTCAAGTCGTGATACTCTTGCGCCCGTCCCGTTTGCCGCGTTTACCTTTGGATCAGGAACCAGCAGCATGCAGCAAGTACCAGACCAGATTGACCGTATCGTCGCCCTGTGGAACGAAGTCCGTCCCGACCTCGATACCTCCTCCACCCAGATCATCGGCCGCATCGTGCGGATGGAATACTTCATCACCCGCCGGGTGCTGCAAGATCTGTCCCGGCACAATTTAAATGTAGGCGAATTCGACGTGCTGGCGGCGCTGCGCCGCGGCGGCGAACCCTACCAGCTTTCGCCCAACCAGCTGCAAGGCATGGTGCTGATCTCGTCCGGCGCGCTGACCAACCGCATCAACCGGCTGGAAGAGGCCGCGCTGGTCAGCCGCTCGCCCGACCCGGACGACCGCCGCGGCGTGATCGTCACCCTCACCGCCAAGGGTTTCCAGGTGATAGAGGACGCCGCCGGCCACCACCTGGCGGCCGAGGCCGAACTGATGGACATGCTGGACGCGGAAGAGCGCGCCACGCTGGCGCGGCTGCTGAAGAAGATGTTACAGGCGCAGGAAGACTGAAGCGCGAAAAAAACCGGCCGACAGGCCGGTTTTTTCATGGCAGCGACGCCGTCCGCAACGCGGCTGGCATTTCCCAATGCCAGCGAGCCTTCCAGGCGCCCATCACCAGATTGGGATATTCCGGCTTGCCCAGGCTGCCGTTGTAGCGGCCCAGCGCGCGATAGAGGTTGCCGTGCTCGACATCGAGGTAATGGCGCAGGATGGTGCAGCCGTAGCGCAGATTGGTGCTGAGGTCGAACAGATTGTGCTGCGGCGTGCCGATATGGCGGGTCCAGAACGGCATCACCTGCATCAGGCCGCGCGCGCCGGCGCCGGAGATCGCGTACTTGTTGAAACCGCTTTCCACCTGGATCAGCCCCAGCACCAGCTGCGGGTCCAGCCCGGCGCGGGTGGACTCGTACTGGATGGCGGTAAGGAGGCGTTCACGCACCCACGGATCGGGGATGCGCTTCTGCAGCCGGGCAGACATCTCGGCCAGCCAGGCCCGGCCCTGGCGGGCATCGTCGAACACCAGCCGGGGCGCGTTGACGTCGGACACCGAGCGGCTCATCGCCGACGCCACATTGGCCGACAGCGCCTCCTCCTTCTGCGCGCCGGCCCATGCCGGCGCATGCGCCAGCACGAGGCAGAGGGGCAGAAACAGCAGGCGTGTCTTCATCAGGCCAGTTTGCCGACGATATGCTCCAGAATAGCATCGGCGGCCACCGCGGTCGCCTCGGCGTCGCGGCGCTGCTGATACTCGACCTTGCCTTCCTTCAGGCCGCGGTCGCCGATGGTGACGCGGTGCGGCGCGCCGATCAGCTCCCAGTCGGCGAACATCGCGCCCGGGCGCTCGCCGCGATCGTCCAGGATCACGTCCGCGCCGCGGGCCGCCAGTTCGGCATACAGCTTGTCGGCGGCTTCCCTCACCGCCTCGGAGCGGTCATAGCCCACCGGGCAGATCACCACGGAGAACGGCGCGATGGCGTCCGGCCAGATCATGCCCTTGTCGTCGTAGTTCTGCTCGATGGCGGCGCCCAGGATGCGGGTGACGCCGATGCCGTAGCAGCCCATCTCGAACGGCTTGGGTTTGCCGTCCTCGTCGAGGAAGGTGGCGTTCATCGCTGCCGAATACTTGGTGCCGAGATAGAACACGTGGCCCACTTCGATGCCGCGCTGGATCGCCAGCACGCCCTTGCCGTCCGGCGACAGATCGCCTGCCACCACGTTGCGAATGTCCAGCACTTCCGGCTCGGCGCAATCGCGGCCGAAGTTGGCGCCCGTATAGTGTTGGTCGTCCTCGTTGGCGCCGATGACGAAATCGGCCATCTTGGCCACGGTGCGGTCGGCGATCACGCGGCCCTGGAAGCCCACCGGGCCCAGCGAGCCGGGGTTGGCGCCGAAAGCGGCGCGGATGGCGGCCGGGCTGGCGAAGGTCAGCGGGTTCTTGATGCCGGCCACTTTCTGCGCCTTCACCTCGTTCAGCTCGTGGTCGCCGCGCACCAGCATCAGCACCGCGTCGCCCTGCTCGCCCTCCACCACCACCGCCTTGACGGTCTGCTTGATGTCGATCTTGAGGAAGTCCACCAGCTCGGCGATGGTCTTGACCTTGGGGGTATGCACCTTGGAGAGCGCGGCCGACGCGGCCGGGCGCTCACCGACCGGGGCCAGCGCTTCGGCCAGCTCGATGTTGGCGGCGTATTCCGAAGTCGGACAGTAGATGATGGCGTCCTCGCCGGTGTCGGCGATCACCTGGAACTCATGCGAGCGGTCGCCGCCGATGGCGCCGGTGTCGGCCGCCACCGCGCGGTAGGTCAGGCCCATGCGGTCGAAAATGCGGCGGTAGGCCGCGTACATGTTCTCGTAGCTCTTGCCGGCATCGTCGGCGCTGCGGTCGAAGGAGTAGGCGTCCTTCATGGTGAACTCGCGGCCGCGCATCACGCCGAAGCGCGGACGGCGTTCGTCGCGGAACTTGGTCTGGATCTGGTAGAAGCTCTTCGGCAGCGCGCGGTAGCTGCGCAGCTCGCGGCGGGCGATGTCGGTGATCACCTCCTCGGCGGTCGGCTGCAGCGCGAAATCGCGCTCGTGGCGGTCCTTGAAGCGCAGCAGCTCGGCGCCCATCGCGTCCCAGCGGCCGGTTTCCTGCCACAGCTCGGCCGGCTGCACCACCGGCAGCGACAGTTCAAGCGCGCCGGCGCGGTTCATTTCCTCGCGAATGATGTTCTCGACCTTGCGCACCACCCGCAGGCCCATCGGCATCCAGGAATAGATGCCGGCGGCGTGCTTGCGGATGAAGCCGGCGCGGATCATCAGTTTCTGGCTGGTGATGTCGGCGTCGGCGGGAGCTTCCTTCAGAGTGGAAATGAAAAACTGCGATGCGCGCATGGTGCGTCCTTGGAATTCGGCTAAATGGCTTCGATTGTAGCGTTGACCGGGGCTGGCGGCCAAGCGCCGGCGCCGGCGCCATCGCCGAGGCCGGCGCTTTTTTCCAGTTGCTGCAGTACAACAACCGTGTGCACACCGTCCTAGCCTGTACTTGGCTCGACCCCGCGTCTGGAGTAACCTGCGCGCAGCCGGAGTTTTTATGGCTTTTTTATTCCGCCACCATCATCAACAATGAGGGTAATGGCGGCTGCCATGAATGCCTCCGGGCCCCCACGTCGCTGCGGCAATGCGGACAGCGATGCACAACCGTTATGGAAACTTATGCAGGATCACAACAAACAGGCGATGGCTGGCCTGACGCTGGCCGCGCTCGGCGTCGTCTACGGCGACATCGGCACCAGCCCGCTCTATACCTTGCGCGAGTGTTTCGTCAGCCAGAACATCCCCACCACTCCTGACAACATATTCGGCATTCTGTCGCTGATCTTCTGGTCGCTGATCTTCGTGGTGTCGATCAAGTACGTGGCCTTCGTGCTGCGCGCCGACAACCGCGGCGAAGGCGGCATCATGGCGCTGATGGCGCTGGCCCGCCACTACACCACCCACGCCGCGCGCTGGAAGATCGTGATGCTCGGCCTGTTCGGCGCCGCGCTGTTCTACGGCGACGCAATCATCACCCCGGCGGTGTCGGTGCTGTCCGCCGCCGAGGGCATGGAAGTCATCTCCTCCGGCATGGAGGCCTACGTGCTGCCGGTGGCGGTGGGCGTGCTGGTGGGTCTGTTCCTGCTGCAGCGCCACGGCACCGCCAGCGTCGGCCTGCTGTTCGGCCCGGTGATGATGGTTTGGTTCGCCATCCTGGGCATTCTGGGCCTGAACCAGATCCTGCAGCAGCCGGCGGTGCTGCAGGCGCTCAACCCCTGGCACGCCTTCGTCTTCCTGCACAAGCACGGCTTCCACGCCTTCCTGACGCTGGGTTCGGTGGTGCTGGCGCTGACCGGCGCCGAGGCGCTGTACGCCGACATGGGCCACTTCGGCAAGACGCCGATCCGCCGCGCCTGGTTCGCGCTGGTGCTGCCCGGCCTGGCGCTCAACTATTTCGGCCAGGGCGCGCTGCTGATGCACAATCCGGCCGCCATCAAGAACCCATTCTTCCTGCTGGCGCCTGACTGGGCGCTGCTGCCGATGATTGTGCTGGCCACGCTGGCGACGGTGATCGCCTCGCAGGCGGTGATTTCCGGCGCCTATTCGCTGACCCGCCAGGCCATTCTGCTGGGCTACTGCCCGCGGCTGGAGGTGAACCACACCTCGGAAAAGGAAATCGGCCAGATCTACATGCCCTTCATCAACTGGGCGCTGCTGATCGCGGTGCTGGTGGTGGTGCTGACTTTCAAAACCTCGTCCAGCCTGGCCGCCGCCTACGGCATCGCCGTCACCGGCACCATGCTGATCACCACCCTGCTGTTTTTCGTGGTGGCGCGCGTCAACTGGCGCTGGCCGCTGCCGCTGGCGCTGGGCATCACCGTGCTGTTCGGCGTGATCGACACCGCCTTCTTCGCCGCCAACGTCCACAAGGTGGCCGACGGCGGCTGGCTGCCGCTGGTGATGGGGATGGTGATCTTCACCTTGATGAGCACCTGGAAGCTGGGCCGCGAACTGCTGTTCAAGCGCCTGCGCGAACAAGCGCTGCCGCTGGACGATTTCATCCAGAACCTGGAAGCCTATCCGCCGGCGCGGGTGGAGGGCACCGCGGTGTTCCTCACCAGCACGCTGCACGGCGTGCCGCACGCGCTGCTGCACAATCTAAAGCACAACAAGGTACTGCACGAAAGGGTGGTGCTGATGACGGTGCGCACCGAGGATGTGCCCTACGTGGCGGACGACGAGCGGCTGGAAGTGGTGCAGATGTCGGCCTCGTTCTGGCGCGTGATGGCGCGCTACGGCTTCAAGGAGGACCCGAACGTGCTGGAAGTGATGGAAATGTGCAAGCGGGAAGGTTTCGATCTGGAGCTGATGGACACCTCGTTCTTCCTGTCGCGCGAAACCATTGTTCCCACCGAGCGCCCCGGCATGGCGCGCTGGCGCGAGAAGCTGTTTGTCTGGATGAGCAAGAACGCGATGCGCGCCACCGACTTTTTCCAAGTGCCCACCAACCGGGTGGTGGAGCTGGGCGCCCAGGTGGAACTGTAAGCGCGACGGCGGCGCTCCGCAAAACACCAGGCGCGCCGCGACGGCGCGCCTTGGTTTATCCGGCAATCCGGCTCTCAGCCTCTGCCCCTCAGTCTGCGCAGGGGCGCGTCCCTCTTGTCCCCCCAGCACAAATACTGCTCGTAAACCGTGCAAAACGTCGCCAGCACCTGGGAAATGGTCATCGGCCAAATTCGGTCGGGTAGCGGCGGCACGCCCATCAGGATAGGCCATTCCACATTGTCCGGCGGCATCAGGTCACGGCGCTCGGTTGCCAGCAGGCGGGTATCCGCCATCGCCAGCATCGCCCGGTCCTCGCCGGACAGGTCAAGGCGGAAGCGGGCCTCCACCACCTCCGTCACCCGGCACGACATCGGCCTGTCGTAAGAGTCGGCCCGCACCACCTCGCCGCCATACGCCTTGGCCGCGCCATACAGCAGGCCGGCCAACTGCAGCCGCGGCGGCAATATCTCCGCCATCCGGATCGCATGTTCGGCCTCGCTGTAAAACTGGCGGCAGGCGCCGCCGAAACGGCAGATGTGCGCCAGATGATGGGCGATATCGGCGATGTCGATGTCGTCCGGCTTGGGGTCCAGCACATTGAGATAGCGGCCGGACACAGTCTGGATAAATGCGTTCACCATCAAACGTTCTCCTGAACGATCAAAATACCGGCACGTCCACCCCATCCACCGCGCCACAGATGCGCGCCGCGCCTGGAAAAAGCCCGCCAGCCCGAATTCCGCCGCGCCGCTAGCCGCCGATAAGCGCATGAAACACGCTCCACGGCCAATCCCATCCGGGTCCTGCCCCGCATCAAGTTGAAATTTATTTCACCTGAAGTATTGAAATCATCAATTCCAAAAGCATAGAATTTCATTCTTTAATACCCACTGAATTGAATGCTCTGCCTGTGTTGGTATCGACTCGCACTCCACACGACCCACTCACTTTCTTGCTGCCTGGTCATTCGGATGGCTGTCAATCATTCAAAGAAAAAAATCACATATCGAACAGTCGCATCAAAAATAAACCAAACAAGAACTTTATATGACATATGTCATTAACCATGCCAATGTAGCATGAAGTGAAATCCCGTTGCCAGTACCCAATACCTTGATCCTGCACCGAATTTTCAGATCGGCATGTACATACATGCGCCATACAATCAAAAACAAGACTGACTCGATAGGAGAAATCGCACAGTGCATGCAGAGGACCCCGCCAAAAAAAATCACTTCCTGAATGAATTCAAACAAGCGGCCATCAGGAAAATCCGCGACCGAAAGTTATCCATCAGCGAATTGGCAAGAATCACCGGCATCAAACAATCCACCTTGCACAAGGGACTGTTCGACGCGCGCGAGCTGACATTCAGCAACGCTAGCGCAATTAGCAATGCGCTGGATATCAGTCTGGCCGGAAACAATCCGCCAACCAATAATCGGATGGCGCCCGTCATTACCAGCTTGGCTCAACTGGATTCGCTTCATCACGCCTCACAGCCGGTATGGGATGAATATGTGCTGCTGGAACAAATGGCGGAAGAAAATATTCTGGCCATCGATCAGTCCCTATTCCGGCCTGCGATTTTTCCAGACCGTTCCGTGCTGTTGATCCAGACAGAAATAAAACATGGCGTCAATCTGGCCTACCTCAATCATTCCTATCTTGCGCTGAGCAATATCGGCCACCCGCCGCTTGGAAAAATTATCGGCATCACATTCAGGAAAAACAAATGAAAATAGTCAGAGAACTGGCGGCGAAAACCATGACCGCCATAGACCCCATCGTCATCTTGTCCTTCTTGATACTAGTTTCCGCCATCGCCTCCAATCTGACTTCCTACAAGGTGATCCAGATCTTCGGCACGGAAGCCAGCCTAGGCACGTTCACCATGCCCATCATCCTGATGCTGCTCAACCCGATCGCCGAGGTCTACGGCAAGAACCGCTCCAACCAGATCCTGTTCGCCACCTGCCTGGCGGAAATCATCTTCGCCGTCTCCTTCTCCGCGCTCAGCCAGTCGCAACGCGATTGCAGCCTGATGGCGCTGGCCGGCGAACGCAGCCATTGCGAGGCGCTGAACAGCAGCTACATCCTGATCAGCGAACACATCGTCAGAGGCTCCGTCTCCTTCGCGCTGGGCTGCCTGATTGGCAGCCAGTTCAACACCCGCTTCCTGCTTTATCTGAAGACCCTGTGGTCTAGCCGCTTCTATTTCATCCGCGACATCTTCTCCTCCATCGTCGGCGAAGTGGTGTACACCGCCATCTGCTTCATGATCGCGTTCTACGGCGTGTTTCCGTTTGCGACGATAGTGAAGATTTTCGCCTTCAGCCTGGTGTTCAAATTCTCGTCCACCGTGATCCTGTCCTGGATTTCGCAATACATCGTCCAACTGCTGTACCGCTACCAGGCCTGGCTGGAACCCGCGCCGTCCAGCAAGAAAGTCAAATTTTCCTCACGGTATCTGCAAGTATGAATCCCATCCTCCTGCATGACCGCCCTCCCTCCGACCAAGCCGCCGCCCCGCCGCTGTTCGCGCTGGAAAGCAATTACGACTACACCAGCAAGTACCGCCGCCAGTCGCGGCGGGTGGAACAGGCGTCGCTGACCTTGCTGTTCTTCGCCGACAGCATCGTGCTGCTGCCGCGCAGCGGCAATGGCCGGCGCATGCTCGAGGCGCTGGAAGCGCGCCTGCCGCTGCGGCGCGACGCGCGCGACGAGCAAGCCCGCAGCCTGGCGCTGGATGCGGCCGCGCCGCTCAGGCACAGGCTGGAGCAACTGCGCCAACTGCCCGCGCATTTCCAGGCCGACGCCGGCTTCGGCCTGTACGGATTTTTCGCTTACGAGCTGATCCACGCCCAACTGGGCCTGCCCTGCGACTTGCTGGGCATCTTCCATCTGCCGGAGCGGCTGCTGGCGGATGGCCAGGCGCGCGGCTATTTCATCGGCCCGGCGGCAGACGACGGCCAGGCGCCGCCGCCGCCCGACCTCGCGCGCTTCATCGACATCGACCGCTTCGCCGCCGGACGTTGCCAGCCTTACGAGCAGATATACCGTGCAGTCAGCCTGCGGATAGCCGATGGCGCGCTGCGTTCGGTCAACCCCAGCTTCGTCATCCGCCGCCCGACCACCCGCAGCGCCTACCAGATCTACCGGGCCTTGCAGGAGAACAACCTGGCGCCGTACAACCTGTTCTTCGACGCCGGAGCCTTTCAGCTGGCGGGCGCGTCGCCGGCGATGTTCCTGCGCATCCACGGCGGACGGGTGGAAACCAGCCCGATCTGCGGCACCGCGGCAAGGGGCAGAAGCGAAGAGGAGGATCGCCTGCGGATGGAGACGCTGCTGGCATCGGAAAAAGACGGCTTCGAACTGGCCGAGTGCATACGGGCGGACATCGCGGCCAAGGAGGCCAGTTGCCAGGATGTCGAATTGCTGGCCGCCAAGGAGATCGAGAAGTTCGCCAATGTCTTCCACACCTCTGCCCATGTCGGCGCCACGCTGAAGGCGGGATGCACGCCGGGCGACGCGATCGCCGACCACCTGTGGCCGGCCACCATCATCGGCACCCCCGCCGCCGACGCCGCGCGGCTGCTGGCCGGGCAGGAAAGCCGCCACTGGTATGGCGGAGCGTTCGGCTACCTCACCGCCGCCGGCGAAGTGAACCTGGGCACCATCATCCGCACCGCGCTGATCCGGGACGGCGTCGCCACCACCCGCGTCGGCAGCACCCTCACCCGCCACTCAAGCGCGCAGCTGGAGCAGCAGGAACTGGAAGCCAAGGCGGCGCTGATCCTGGGCGTGCTATGAAACCGCTGACCATAGAAGACATCGACGGCGACGCCATCACCATCCGGCTGGTGAATACCGCCAAGACCTACCGGATCGCGCTGGACAAGATGGTGAAGCTGCAGGACATCCAGGGGCTGGACAAGGACGAGATCCTGCTGGCGGGGGTGGTGGCCGGCAAGGTGGCCCGCCGCCATCCGCCGTTGCTGGCCCAATACGACTTCAGCCAGATCGCGATAGGCGGCGACTTCCGGCTGAAGAGCATCGCCTTCGACAAGAACGTGTCCTTCGTCGCCGACGAAAGCGCCAGGGTCAGCATCCCATGCCGAGACCTGCTCAGCAATCTGGACGTCATCGGCAAGCTGTCCGACGAGCTGGCGTTCTACATCGGCTTCCTCTACGCCGCCTTCATCCTCCCGGACGCAGAACTGACCTTCCAGGACCACCCCCGCCCCTATCTGACGCTGAAGTGACGGCGCTACAACGCCAGGCCGCACTCCGCCTGCGCGCGCGCCCAGTCGAACCAGGGACCGGGATCGGTCTTGCGCCCCGGGGCGATGTGCTCATGGCCGGCCAGCGCCGACAAGGGCAGATGGCGGCGCAGTTCGGCGCTCAGCGCCGCCAGCATCCGGTACTGCGCCTCGCTGAACGGCTCGAAATCGCAGCCCTCCAGCTCCACGCCAATCGAGAAGTCATTGCACTTCTCGCGCCCGCGCCAGCTGGACACCCCGGCATGCCAGGCCCGCTGCCCCACCGGCACGAACTGCAGCAGCCGGCCGTCGCGGCGGATGAAGAAGTGCGACGACACCCGCAACTGGTGAATGCTCTGGTAGTAGGGATCGTCGTCCGGATTCAGGCTGTTGCCGAACAGCTGCTGCACTCCGGGGCCGCCATAGCGGCAAGGCGGCAGGCTGATGTTGTGGATCACCAGCAGCTCGGGGACGCAGCCGGGGCTGCGCTCGTCGCAATTGGGCGATGCCTGCTGCAGGGCGCCGCGCATCCAGCCGTCCGCCCCCAGCGCCAAGGCTGGCGGCGTGGCGGGCCGGTAGTCCATCCGCCACAGCACCAGCCCGTCCGGCACGTTCCAGCGCCGCTCCAGCACGAAGCCGGCCTTGTGATAGAGCGCGATCGCCGCCTGGTTGACTTCCGCGGTGTCGACGCTGGCGTGCGCTTCGCCATGCAGCGCGTGGTTGAGCAGCCGGTAGCCCCAGCCGGCGCCGAAATGCTCCGGGTCCACCACCGTGCGCTCGATGTGCAGGCCGCCGTCCAGCCGGCGCGACACCACCAGCAGGCCACGCAGGGCCCCGCCTTCGAAGGCCGCCAGGATGCGGTCGCGGCAAGAACGCAACGCCGCCAGATCGGTCCACAACAGCGGCAGCGCCGGGTAATCCAGCCACGCCACCTCCACCCGGTGGGCGGCGAATTGCAGCTGCAAGGCCCGCTGCGCCAGCTCCGCGTCGTCCCGGTCCAGCGCCCTCACTTCAAACGGCAAATCCATACTCGTCCTCGGTCATCTAGGTTCCGGACTGCCCCGTACAAATCCGGCTTGTGTTCCATCGCGCAAAGCAGTATCAAGAACTTGCGCCACGCATTCCGTCAGCGGCAGATCGTTCAGCCACATCGAACTTATGCTTGAGGCGCGTCATGTCCATGGGTTCGGCATTGAGCCACAATCATGCCAGAACCAACGCAGGAGACCACCCTCATGCTCACGCTCGACACCCTTGGGGACGCGGCAGCGCCCAGCTTCGAACAACCGCTGGAAATGCTGCAGGCCTGTCACGACAAGATCCGCCGCTTCTGCGACCAGCTGGACAAGCTGCCACCGTACATCGAGGAGCACGGCGTGGACGAAGCCGCCCGCAACGCGATAGACAGCGTGGTGCGCTATTTCGACATCGCCGGCCCCGCCCACCACACCGACGAGGAGGAGGAGCTGTTCCCGCTGATAGAAGAGCGCGTTCCCACCGCCGCCTCGCGGCTGGAACAGCTGACAGCCGAGCACGGCTACCTGCACTCGTGCTGGAACGCCATCCGCGACGATCTGATGTCGCTGCGCGACGGCCGCATCAAACAGATCAGCAGGAACGAATTGCAGGAATTCGCCCGCCAATACCGCGAGCACGCCGCCGCCGAGGAGGCCTGGCTGTTTCCCACCGCGGCCAAGGCGCTGAGCGAGCAGGAGCTGCGCGCAGCCGGCACCCGCATGGCCGAGCGCCGCCATCTGGCCGACTGATCCGGTCCGGCTGCGAAAAAAGGGTTGCCCGCTTGCGCCGGCAACCCTTTTTCATTGCGCGCAGCCCGGCTCAGGCGGTCAGCTTCAGCAATTGGGTGAACGCGTCCTCAAACAGCTTCAGGCCGTCCTTCTGCAGCTTCTCGCCCACGGCGGCCAGGTCGATGCCGGCGGCCTCCACCTCGGCCAGCAGCGCCTGCGCCTCGTCCATGGCCAGCGGCAGCGTCAGCTCCGCGTCGCCATGGTTGCGGAAAGCGGCCAGGGTGGCGTCCGGCACCGTATTGACGGTCTCGTCGCCGATCAGGCTCTCGACATACAACACGTCGCGGTAGGCCGGGTTCTTGGTGCCGGTGGACGCCCACAGCAGGAATTGCGGACGGGCGCCGGCGGCGCGCAACTTGGTGAACTCCGCGCCGTGGAAGCGCTGCTGATAGCGGGCGTAGGCCGCTTTGGACAGCGCGATCGCCACCTTGCCTTTATGCCGCTCGGCCACCTGCGGGTCCAGCAGGCTGTCGACGCGCGACAGGAAGAAGCTGGCCACCGCCTTGATGCCGGACACCGCCTGGCCGTCGGCCAGGCGCGCCGACAAGCCGGCAATGTAGGCGTCCCACACCGCCTCCACTTGCGGCAGCGAGAACAGCAGCGTGATGTTGACGTTGACGCCTTCGCGGGTCAGCTGCTGGAAAGCGCGGATGCCGGCGGCGGTGGCGGGAATCTTGATCATAGCGTTGGCGCGGCCGATCTCGGCCCACAATCGGCGGGCGGCGGCCAGGGTGCCGGCTTCGTCGTTGGACAGCTCCGGCGACACCTCCAGGCTGACGTAACCGTCGTTGCCTTGGCTGGACTCATACTGCGGCAGCAGCAGGTCGCAGGCCGCGCGGATGTCGGCCACCACCAGGGTTTCGTAGCGCGCCTCGGCCGACAGCGCGGCATTCTGCTTCAGAACCTCCAGCTCACCCTGATAGCTCGCGTCGCTGCTGATGGCCTTGTAGAAGATGGCCGGATTGGAAGTGACGCCGGCGATGCCGTCATCTGCCAGCAGGCGCGCCAGTTCGCCGGAGGCGATCAGTTCTCGGGAAAGGTTGTCCAGCCAGATGCGTTGGCCGAACGGACGGATGGCTTGAAGTCGGTTCATGGTGATGCGGTCCAGGCGATTGCTTAACGTAAAGGGTTCCACATCGTAGCGCGCCGACACCGCCGCGCCAAGGAAATTGTCGCGGCGGCTTGCGCTGGATCGAAGATGGCTCAGGCCGCCTGGCTGTCGTTGCGGCGCTCGCGCGGGAACACCACGCTGAAGGTGCTGCCGCGCTCCGGCTCGCTCTTGATTTCCAGCCGGGCGTGATGGCGCGCCAGCACGTGCTTGACGATGGCGAGGCCCAGGCCGGTGCCGCCGCTGCCGCGCGAGCGGCCGCGGTCAACCCGGTAAAAGCGCTCGGTCAGCCGCGGGATGTGCTCGCGCGGAATGCCGATGCCGGTGTCGCTGACCGAGAAGCGCAACTGCTCGCCCTCCTCCAGCCAGGCCAGCGTGATGCTGCCGCCCTCCGGCGTGTAGCGCACCGCGTTGGACACCAGGTTGCCGAAGGCGGAGTGCAGCTCCTGGCCGCTGCCCCACAAGCCGGCGTCGCAACAGCCCGCCAGCTTCACCTGATGGCGGCCCTGGGACAGACCTTCGGCCTCCACCATCAGCGTGTCCAGCATGTCGCGCATGTCCACCTTTTCCGAGCTCGCCGTCTTGGGGCTGTTCTCCAGCCGCGACAGCGCCAGCAAATCCTCCACCAGGCTCTGCATCCGTCGCGATTGCTCCATCATCATCGGCAGGAACTGGCGGAAGGTGCGGTCGTCCACTTCCGGCATGTCGCCCAGCGTTTCCAGAAAACCGCCCACCACCGTCAGCGGCGTGCGCAATTCGTGCGAAACATTGGCGACGAAATCGCGGTGCACTGTTTGCACCCGCTCCAGCTGGGTGATGTCGCGGGTCAGCAACAGCTTGCGGGTGGAGTCGAACGGCACCAGTTGCAGCGAAATCACCAGTTCGCGCGGCTGGGAGAAGCTGAGCACCAGCGGCTGGCTGAAGCTGGCGGTCTTCATATAGCCGTGGAAGGCCGGCTGGCGGATCAGGTTGAGAATCTGGTTGCCGACGTCGCGCTTGCGGTCCAGCCCCAGATGCTCCACCGCCATCGGGTTCACCCATTCGATGCGGTCGTGCTCGTCCAGCACCACCACGCCGTCAGGCATCGCCTCGCCGGCATTGATGAAGCGCTCCAGCACATGGGTCAGCTTCTTCTTGCTCTGACTCTGGTTGCGCATGGTGCGGTACAGCGTCATGAACACCGAATGCCAGACGCCGAAGCCATCCGGCACCCGCTCCGGCACCGGGTGGCGCAGCCAGCGCAGTAGCAGCGCGATGTGGTAGAGGTTGAAGGCCAGCCAGGCGCCCAGCGCGATGGCCAGCGCCAGCAGCGCGTCAGTGGCCGAGGACAGCGCCCAGAAACCGCCGCTGATGATGACGATGGTCACCAGCCACAGCAGGGTTCGTTGCAGAAATTCGCGCATCAAGCCTCACTGTTGCACGGAGAAACGATAGCCGGTGCCGCGCACGGTCTGGATCAGGCCATCGTGCCGGGTATTCTCCAGCGCGCTGCGCAGCCGGCGGATATGCACGTCGACGGTGCGCTCTTCGACGAAGACGTGGTCGCCCCACACCTGGTCCAGCAGCTGGGCGCGCGAATGCACCCGTTCCGGATGGGTCATGAAGAAGTGCAGCAAGCGGAATTCAGTCGGCCCCAGATCGATCACGTTGCCGTTGCCGGTGACGCGGTGGGTGACCGGGTCCAGCCGCAGGCCCTGCACGTCCACCGCGTCGTCGGTCATTTGCGGCGCGCGGCGGCGCAGCACCGCCTTGATGCGGGCCAGCAGCTCGCGCGGCGAGAACGGCTTGGTGATGTAGTCGTCGGCGCCGGTTTCCAGACCGACTATCTTGTCCTGCTCGTCGGAACGGGCGGTCAGCATGATGATGGGTATATGGCGGGTGCGCTCGTCGGCGCGCAGGCGCTTGGCCACATCGACGCCGCTGGCGCCCGGCAGCATCCAGTCCAGCAGCACCAGGTCCGGCAACGCGTTGCGCACCAGCGTGAGCGCAGCCTCGGCGGTGCCGGCGCGCAACACATGGTGGCCAGCCTGGGCCAGGTTGAAGGCGATCAGCTCCTGAATCGCCGGTTCGTCTTCGACAAGCAAGATATTGGCGGCCATGGTTCGGCTATCCTCGTTTGATTGTGTGGCAAGGATACAAACGCTTGATGACAGTAATATGACATGTCTTGGAAAGTTCCCGCGCCCGGATTGTCTTCCATCCGGCCCGCCACCGCCAGACAAAAAAAAACGGGCCTGCCGAATGGGCAGACCCGGAATGGTCGTCGTCAAAAACGTTTGATCTGACAAGAGACCAGGGACAAAGAGATCACCAGGACAGTCTCAAATGAGGGGGTCGAGCGACTCGCTCATCCGCAACCAATCTTGGACGGAGACCGCGGCGGGACGTGCCGCTTTCTCCTTGATACGGGCTGCATTCTACGTAGCAAATGCCGGCCAATCCTCATTCAATCATTGGTTTTTTTCTTTTTTTGCCTTTTTTTTGATGTTTATTTCGTCATATTTACTTAGAATCGAAACATGGACAGATTTGATCGAAAAATCCTCGCTGCGCTGCACGAAAATGCCAGGATCAGCTTCGCCGAATTGGCGCGGCGGGTGAACCTTTCCGCCCCGGCGGTGGCCGACCGGGTGGCCAAGCTGGAGCAGGCCGGCGTGATCACCGGCTACCGCGCTCAGATCGATCCCAGCCGGGTGGGCCTGCCCATCTCCTGCCTGATCGAATTGACAGTCAAGCATCTGGAGTACTACCTGGTGATCGAGCAGATCCGCAATACGCCGGAGGTGATCGAATGCGCATCGATCACCGGCACCAGCGGACTGATGATCAAGGTGGCGGTGGACACCATGCCTTCGCTGCAGGCCTTGATCGCCCGGCTGATGCAGTTTGGCGACACCAAGACCTCCATCATCATCGACATGCCGGTCTCGCCCAGGATGCCGGCGCTGCAGCAGGACGAGTAGGCGCAAAAAACGGCCAGGGCCCTTGCGGGCGCCGGCCGGAACAGAGAACAACTCTCCCTTACATACTGCTCAACCCGCGACGTGCCTGACGAAACGCAGCATATTGCAGGTATAGCCGTATTCGTTGTCGTACCAGGCCACCACCTTGATGAAAGTCTTGTCCAGCGCGATACCGGCGTCGGCGTCGAAAGTGGACGGCGCGGTGTTGCCGACGAAGTCGGTGGACACCACCTTCTCGTCGGTGTAGCCCAGCACGCCCTTCAGCTCGCCCTGGGAAGCCTCCTTCATCGCCTTGCAGATGTCGGCGTAGTCGGCTTCCTTTTCCAGCTCCACCGTCAGATCCACCACCGACACATCGGAGGTTGGCACGCGGAAAGCCATGCCGGTCAGCTTCTTGTTCAGTTCCGGGATCACCTTGCCCACCGCCTTGGCGGCGCCGGTGGATGACGGGATGATGTTTTCCAGGATGCCGCGGCCGCCGCGCCAGTCCTTGGACGACGGGCCGTCGACGGTCTTCTGGGTGGCGGTGGCGGCATGCACGGTGCTCATCAGGCCGCGCTTGATGCCCCAGTTGTCGTGCAGCACCTTGGCAACCGGCGCCAGACAGTTGGTGGTGCAGGAAGCGGCGGAGACGATGGCCTCGCCGGCGTATTTCTGATGGTTGACGCCGTAGACGAACATCGGGGTGTCGTCCTTGGACGGCGCCGACTGCACCACTTTCCTGGCGCCGGCCTCGATATGCTTCTGGCAGCTTTCCTGGGTCAGGAAGAAGCCGGTGCACTCGATGACGATGTCGGCGCCGATCTCGTTCCATTTCAGGTTGGCAGGGTCTTTCTCTGCGGTCAGGCGGATGGTTTTGCCATTGACGATCAGGCTGTTGCCCTCCACCTTGACCTCGCCGTTGAAGCGGCCGTGCACCGAGTCGTACTTCAGCATGTAGGCCAGGTATTCCGGGTCGAGCAGATCGTTGATGCCGACCACTTCGATTTCAGGGAAGTCCTTGGCGATGGCGCGGAACGCCATGCGGCCGATGCGACCAAAACCGTTGATACCCACTTTGATTGCCATGATGAAGTCTCCTTGTCAGCTTGTGACAGCTCAATGAACGATTCGATGGTCTGAACCTCGCCACCGAAAAAGCAAATTCCACGGGCGGGCGCAAAACAAAACAGCGCAGGCCGTTTCCCGCCCTGCGCTGTCACTTTCCACCGATTTGACGCTGTAATCAACTCGCTACATCAAGAGTTGGTGAAATTACGCCTTCACCCTTGCAAAACAGCGGCGTAGGGGCTTGCGTCACCCTGCAGGACGATGTGCAGCAGCGTGGCGGAAACCGCGGTGACGCCGCTGGCTCCCAGCTGCTGCAAGGCGGCCTGATCAACGCGCGCGCTGTCAGCCACTTCCACCCGCAAACGACTGCCGGCGACGGCCTCCACCTTGCGCACATTGTCGGCGCCACCCAGCGCGGCGACCCAGCGCCCCTTGTCTATGCTGGCGCCGCTGGCGGCGGCGGCGGAAACCAGCGTCTCGGCCGCGGCCTGCGGCGCGGCGGCCGAGCCCAGCGCATTGCGGATCTCGTCGGCGATCAGGTCGGCCTCCGGCCCCAGCACCACCTGCACGCTGCCGGCGGCGGGCCGGATCAGGCCGCGCGAGCCCAGCGCCTTCAGCGCCGCTTCGTTCACCTTGTCGTTGCTGGCCACCTGCAGCCGCAAGCGGGTGGTGCAGGCGTCGACGTTCTTCAGATTGGCGGCGCCGCCCAGCGCGGCGATGAAGCCGCGCGCGCGCTCGGTTCCCTTGACGCTGACGGCGGCCGACATCGCGCCGTCCTCACGGCCCGGGGTTTTCAGGTCGAACTTGCGGATGAAGAACACGAACAGGCCGTAGTACACCGCGAAGTAGGCGGCGCCCACCGGCAGCAGATACCAGGGGTGGGTCGAAATGCCGAAACCCAGCACGTAGTCGAACAGGCCGGCGGAGAAACCGAAGCCCAGCTTGACATTGAGGGCATGCATGATGGCCATCGACAAACCGGTCAACAGCGCGTGGATCGCGTACAGAGCCGGCGCCAGGAACATGAAGGCGAACTCCACCGGCTCGGTCACGCCGGTCAGCATCGCGGTCAGCGCCAGCGAAAACAGCAGGCCGCCGACCGCCGCCTTGTTTTCTGGCTTGGCGGTGCGGTACATCGCCAGGCACGCCGCCGGCAGGCCGAACATCATCACCGGGAAGAAGCCGGCCATGAACATGCCGGCCGTCTTGTCGCCGGCGAAGAAGCGGGTCAGGTCGCCGTGCACCACCTTGCCGGCGGCGTCGGTGAAGTCGCCCAGCTGGAACCAGAAGATATTGTTGAGGATATGGTGCAGGCCGGTGACGATCAGCAGGCGGTTGAGCACGCCGAACACGAAGGCGCCGACTTCGCCCAGGCCTATCATCCAGTGGCCGGTGCTGTCGATGGCGTTCTGCACCGGCATCCAGACATAGCCCAGCGCCGCGCCCAGGATCAGCGCGGCGAAGCCGGTGGCGATGGGCACGAAGCGCTTGCCGCCGAAGAAGGCCAGGTAGCTGGGCAGCGCGATGTCCTTGTAGCGGTTGTAGAGCGCGCCGGCCACCAGGCCGGACAGGATGCCGGACAGCACGCCCATATTGATCTTGGCGTCTATGGTCTTGAGCACCGCGGTGATCACCAGATAGCCGATGGCGCCGGCGAGGCCTGAAGTGCCGTTGTTGTCCTTGGCGAAGCCCACCGCCACGCCGATGGCGAAGATCAGCGCCAGGTTGCTGAAAATGGCGTCGCCAGCCTGCGCCATCATCTTGATGTCGAGCAGGTCGGGCTGGCCCAGCCGCAGCAGCAGGCCGGCCACCGGCAACACGGCGATCGGCAGCATCAGGGCGCGCCCCAATTGCTGGATGCCGGCAAACTTGTTCAGAGTACTCACCATATATCTCCCAGGTTAATCTGGCGCCGTCTTGTCTCGCGGCGGCTCACCAGCACATCACGCCAACGCTCCTCATGCCCGCCTCAGGCGGCGGGCCACAACTCCACTACCCTGCCGCGCACCGCCTGCGCCGAGCTCAGGCTCAGCAGGCGTTCCGCTTCGATTTTGCATTGTTGCTGCGACAGGCCGCGCAGCTGGTTCTTCACCTCCGGCACCAGCCGCGGACTGACCGACAGCTCGGCCACGCCCAAGCCCAGCAGTACCGGCACCGCCTGCGGGTCGGACGCCATCGCGCCGCATACCCCCACCCACTTGCCGTGCTTCCTCGCGCCCTCCACCGTGATGGCGATCAGCCGCAGCAGGCCCGGGTGCAGCGAGTCGATGCGCGCCGCCAGCGTGGCGTTGCAGCGGTCCATCGCCAGCGTGTATTGGGTCAGGTCGTTGCTGCCTATCGACAGGAAATCGGCGTGCCTGGCCAACTGGTCGGCCAGCAGCGCCGCCGACGGCACCTCCACCATCACGCCCAGTTGCGGCAATTCGGCGACGCCCATCCCCGCGGCCAATTGCTCGATGCGCTCGCGCAGGCGGATCAGCTCGCCGACGTCGGCGATCATCGGCACCAGGATGCGCAGCCGCGACAGCGGCTTCACCGCCAGCAGCGCGCGCAGCTGGGTGTCCAGCATCTCCGGATAGGCGAAGCCGGTGCGGATGCCCCTCAGACCCAAAGCCGGGTTCGGCTCCGGCGGCAGCTGCAGATAGGGCACATCCTTGTCGCCGCCGACGTCCAGCGTGCGGATGATGGCGTTGCGGCCGTCCAGCGCGTCCAGCACCGCCTGGTAGGCTTCGGTCTGCTCGCTTTCGGTCGGCGCCTGACGGCGGTCGATGAACAGGAATTCGGTGCGCAGCAGGCCCACCGCGTCGGCGCCGTGCGCCACGCCCTCGCGCGCGTCGTCGGCGTTGGCGATGTTGACCGCCACCTCGATCGCCACGCCGTCCCGGGTGATGGCCGGAGCGTTGGCCGAGGCCTGCATCGCGCGCTGGCGCGCCGCCAGTTGCTCGATTTCTGCGCGCGCCGCCGCCAGTTCGGCCGCGTCCGGCTGCGGATTGGCCAGGCCGGCGCTCGCGTCCAGAATCAATTGCTGGCCATGCCGCAGCGCCAGCGCCGCCGGACCGCAGGCCACCAGCGCCGGAATGCCCATCGCCCGCGCCAGGATGGCGACGTGGCCGCTGGCGCCGCCGGCGGCGGTCAGGATGCCGGCCACGCGCTCGCGCGGCAGCCGGGTCAGTTCCGACGGTGCCAGGTCATCGGCGACCAGGATGGAGGCGGCGAACAGCTCCGGCGCGGCGCCGGCGTCGCCGTACAAGGCGCGCAGCAGCTGCCGTTCGATATCCTTGAGGTCGGCCACCCGTTCGGCCAACAGCTGGTTGCCCAGCCCCGACAGCACCGCGCACTGCGCGCGGATGGACTGGCGGATGGCCAAGCCGGCGCTCAGGCCGGCATCGATGCCGCGTTCGGCCGCGGCCTGCAATTCGGGATCGTCCAGCAGCGCCAGGTGGGCGGCGAAAATGTCGCTCTCGGCGGTGGCGCCGCGGCGCAGCGCCGCATCTATGCCGCGCTGGATGGCGCCGCGCACCTGCAGCTGGGCGGCAGCCAAGAGCGAGCGTTCCGCCTCTGCGTCCTGGCCGCGCTCGGGCAGCGGCATGTCGAAGGCGTCCAGCCGCACCGCCTGGCCGATGGCCAGCCCCGGAGCGGCGGCGACGCCGGCGATGCGTCCTTCCACCTCGACTACGGCCGCCATGGCCGCGGCGGGAGCATGGCCGGCGGCGCTATAGGTTTGCAGCGCTTGCGACACCGCCTCCAGCGCCGCGGCGGCATCCGCGCCGCCGGCGATCACCGCCACGCGGTCGCTCTCGGCCACGCCCAGGCCCATCAGCGCCACCACGCTCCTGGCGTTGGCGCGCTGGCCGCCAAATTCAATGGCGACTTCGGCGGCAAACGCCTTGGCCGCCTGCTGCACCAGCGCCGACGGCCGCGCGTGCAGCCCGCCCTCGTGGCGGACCACCGCTTCGCCGCGGCATTCCGGGCCGCCGGCGGACTCGCGGAGGGAGACATCCCCGCGAGCCGCCAGGGTCAGGAAGTGCGAACGACCCGCTGCGAGCAGGCCTTCGGCACGGCGGGGGAAAGCAAACTGTTCGGAATTGGCGATGACCAACATGGTCTGCAGCGATGGCACCTGGCGCGCCACCGCGTCCAGATCCACCTCGATCAAGGGCTGGCCTTGCGCCACGCGGTCGCCCTGCCTGACCAGCGGCGTGAAGCCGCGGCCCTCCAGTTTGACCGTGTCGATGCCGATGTGGATCAGCACCTCGGCGCCATTGTCGGCGGTCAGCGTCAGCGCGTGGCTGGTGCGGGCCAACTGGCTGACCACGCCGCTACAGGGCGCCAGCAAGGTGGACGACAAAGGCTCGATCGCCAGGCCGTCGCCCATCATCAGGCCGGCGAACACCGGATCGGGCACCTGCTCCAGCGGGACCGCCGGACCGGAAAACGGGGCCAGCAATTCGAGCGTCGTGGTCATCGGAATGCCTTATTCAATTCTTTTTATTTCGGGGCCGCGCCGTACTCAGGCCGCGGCGTCCCCGGTGGAAAGCCTGCGTCCTCAGCGGGTGCAGGTGACTTTGGACAGATGGCGCGGCAGGTCGGGATTCAGCCCGCGCGCCTCGGACAGCCGCGCCGCCATCAGGTAGAAGCTCTGGATCGCCAGCAGCGGGTCCAGCGCCTCGTCGTCGGCCACAGCCAGCGTCAGGTCGCGGCTGGCCACGTCTTCCGGCGCGGCCAGCAATACCTGGGCGCCGCGGCCGCGCATTTCCTCGGCCAAGGCGATCAGCCCCAGCTGTTCCGGCCCGCGCGGCGCGAAGATCAACAGCGGGTAGCCGTCGTCTATCAGCGCCATCGGGCCGTGCTTGATCTCGGCGCCGGAGAAGGCCTCGGCCTGGATCGCGCAGGTTTCCTTGAATTTCAGCGCCGCCTCCAGCGCCACCGCGAAGCCGAGGCCGCGCCCCACCACCATGATGCGTTCAACCGGCGCCAGCACTTCCACCGCGCGCGACCAGTCGTGGGTGGCCGCTTCGCTCAGCCGCTGCGGCAGATTGGCCAGCGCCGCCAGCAGCGCCTCGTCGGCCTGCCAGTGCGCCACCAGCCGCGCCACCGCCGACAAGGCGGTGATATAGCTCTTGGTGGCGGCCACGCTCTTTTCCTCGCCGGCGCACAAGGGCACCGCCCAGTCGCAGGCAGCGGCCAGCGGCGACTGCTGCTTGTTGACCAGCGCCACAGTATGCGCGCCGCCGGCCGACAGCGCCTTCATGGTGTCCACCAGGTCCGGGCTCTGGCCCGACTGCGACACCGCCAGCGCCAGCTGGCCGTCCACCGCCAGCGGCGCGCGATGCAACGTCACCAGCGACATCGGCAGCGACACCACCGGTATGCCGAGGCGCTGCATCACCAGATAGGCGAAGTAATTGGCGGCGTGATCGGAACTCCCGCGCGCCACCGTCAGCGCCAGCTTGGGAGCGATGCGGGCCAGCTCGCGCCCCAGCGCGGCCAGGCCTTCATCGGCGTACATATGTTGCGCGGCGACCGCCTCGGCGGCGTACAGCGCTTCTTCAAGCATCAACGAGGCCAATCTCTTCTCCCTCTACGTAGACGTGCTGCAAATTCAGATCGGCGTCCATCACCACGATGTCGGCCCATGCTCCGGTGGCGATGCGGCCGCGCTCGGACTGGCCGAGATAGTCGGCCGGATACAGCGACAGCCGGTGCGAAGCGTCGGCCAGCGGCAGGCCGATCTGCACCAGATTGCGCAACGCCTGGTCCATGGTCAGCGTGCTGCCGGCCAGCGTGCCGTCGGCCAGCCTCACGCCGCCCATGCACTTGGTCACCGAGTGCGAACCCAGCTTGTACTCGCCGTCGGGCATGCCGGCGGCGGCGGTGGAGTCGGTGACGCAGTACAGGCGCGGAATGGCGCGCAGCGCGGTGCGGATAGCGCCCGGATGCACGTGCAGCAAATCGGGAATCAGCTCGGCGTATTCGGCATGCGCCAGCGCCGCGCCCACCACGCCCGGCTCGCGGTGGTGCAGGCCGGTCATGGCGTTGAAAAGATGGGTGAAGCCGGAGGCGCCGTGCTGCAGCGCCTCCACGGCCTGTTCGTAACTGCCCAGCGTATGGCCCATCTGCATCCTGACGCCCTGCGCGCTCAGCGTGCGGATGATGTCCAGATGGCCGGGGATTTCCGGCGCCAGCGTGATCAGCGCGACCGGCGCCAGCGCGCGGTAGGCGTCGATCTGCGCCATCGCCGCCTGACAGGCGTCGTCCGGCTGCGCGCCCAGCTTGCCGGGATTGATGTACGGGCCTTCCAGGTGCACGCCCAGAACCCGCGCGCCGGCGGGCGCCCTTTCCTTGCAGTTGCGGCCCAGATCGGCCAATACCCGGCTGATTTCGGCCGGCGGCGCGGTCATGGTGGTGGCCAAGAGCGAGGTGGTGCCGAAGCGGGCATGCAGCCGGGCGACATGGGAAATGGCGTTGCCGCCTTCCATGATGTCGACGCCGCCGCCGCCGTGCACATGCAGGTCGATGAAGCCGGGCAGGATGTAGCGTTCCGGCTGCCGGCCCGAAGCCAGGCCGGCGTCTATCGCGGCGATGCGGCCGTCGGCCAGGTGCACGCGGCCATCCATCCAGCCGGAGGCTGTGAGGATGCGGCCCTGCAAGGTCAGGTTCTGGGTCATCGTTTCAGTTCGGCTACAAAATCGTAATAATCGTTGCGGCAGTAAGTGTCGGTGAGCTCGATCGCCACGTTGTCGGCATTGAAGCCTATCCGGGTGATCAAGAGCATCGCCTCGCCCGGCCGGATGCCGGCCAGGTGGGCGACATCGCCGGAGGCGTTCACCGCCCGGATATGCTGCAGCGCGCGCACCACCGAGTGTCCCGCCGCGTCCAGATGGGCGTACAGCGAGGTGCCCACCGCCTGCGGATCCGGCAGATACGCCACCGGCATCGTGCTCATTTCAATCGCCATCACCACCCCGTCGGCCAAGCGCTGGCGCTTCAGCCGCGCCACCATCGAGGTCGGCGACAGGCCCAATCGGATCAGCTCCTCGTTGCTGGGAGCGAACACTCCGCGCTCCAGCCACACCGACGAGGGCACGAAGCCGCGCAGCCGCAGCTGCTCGGTGAAGCCGGTCAACCGCGACAGCGGCTGCTCCAGCCTGGGGGTGATGAAGGTGCCAGAGCCCTGGCGCCGACGGATCATGCCCTGCTCCAGCAACACGTCCATCGCCTTGCGCGCCGTGACGCGCGAGATGCCCAACTCTTCCGAGAAGGTCCGCTCCGACGGCAGCGCCTCGTCCGCCTGCCACCAGCCGGCGTTGATCGCGTCGGCCAGCTTGCGCGACAGCTGCAGATACAGCGGGGTACTCAGGTTTTCGTCCGGTTTCAATGCAAGCCAGCGGTTTTCCATAGTCGTCTGCAAGTGGTCTGAAAATTGCAGTGTAAGCCTAGTCTCCGGTCGCCGGTATCCCGAAGCCGCCATCATGCCGGCTCTACACTGCGAACGTTAATACCACATTAATACCACGTCAATACCATTTTTCAGGACATCCCCTGTTCACATTCGCCGCATGGCAACAAAACGACAGCACGCTGATTTGTATTGGCAAAAAGTGGGGATTGGGCTGGAACAGCCCGAGAGAACAGGTCAAGCGAATGGCGATCCCTGCAAGAATCAGGCCAGGACGAGCGCGCGGGCGGAAGCTGGCACTAATACCAGTTAGTAAACTAATGTTTAAAATTTGTATCGAATTTTAAATCATCAACCACTTTGATGAGCCCCGCCAGTCCTGTTGCTGACTTGGCACTTGCATACCACTCATAACAAGGAGTTCGCATGAAAACGCATTGGCATCTCCCCGCCGTGATGACGCTAAGCTGCCTCAGCGCCCCATTGTGGGCGCATGGGACCATGGAGGTTCCGGTCAACCGCACCTACAGCTGCTTCCTGGAAGGCCCGGAATCGCCGAAAACCGCCGCCTGCCAAGCCGCCAGGCAGGTGGGCGGCACGCAGGCGATGTATGACTGGAACGGCATCAACCAGAATCCGCAAGGCGACAACCACCAGGCGGTGGTGCCGGATGGCACGCTGTGCGGCGGCGGCAAGGCGGAGTTCAAGGGCTTCAACCTGGCGCGCCGCGACTGGCCCAGTTCCGCCATCGTGCCGGACGCCAACGGCAACTTCGAATTCGTCTACAAGGCCAGCGCGCCGCACTCCACCAAGTACTTCAAGTTCTACGTCACCAAGAACGGCTGGAACCCGGATCTGCCGCTGAAATGGTCGGACCTGGAGCTGTTTGGCACCTTCAACGGCAATCCGCCGCTGGACGCCAACAAGCGCTACAAGATGACGATGAAGCTGCCGCAGGGCAAAACCGGCCAGCACATCATCTTCAACGTATGGAAGCGCGCCGACAGCGAAGAGGCGTTCTACTCTTGCTCGGACGTGAAGTTCTCCGGCGGCGCCACCACTCCGGAACCGCCTCCGGCAGCCAATCCCTGGAAGGAAATCGGCAATGTCGCCGCGCATGAAAACCTGCCGGCAGGCAGCAGCGCCACGCTGCGCGTGTTCGACAGCCATGGCCGCGATGCCGAAAGCCACGCCGTCAACCTGACCGCCGCCAGCGGCCAGGCGGCCAACTGGCCGTACGAGCTGGCGGTCAAGGTCAACGCCGCTTCCCAGTCCATCCGCATCGGCGTGATGAACCAGAAGCAACGCAACGTGACCATCACCCCGGTCAAGGACGCCACCGCCAACCGCGTCTACCTCAACGACAGCTATAAGGGCTACGCCTACAACATCGACCTGAAGAAAGGCAACACCGGCGTTACGCCGCCGGTGGGGGATGCCTGGGTGGAGGGCGCGGCCTACAAGGCGGGCCAGATAGTGGGCTACCAAGGCAAGAAGTACCGCTGCCTGCAGCCGCACACCGCTTGGGCCGGCGCCGGCTGGACGCCGGCCAGCCAACCTTCGCTGTGGCAGGCCATCTGATCAGCGCCCCGGCTTGAAACCGCCACGCCGCCCAAACCGGGCGGCGTTTTGCGTTGCGGCTAGCGCCGCCAGCTGATCAGCACCACCGCCGCCACGATCACCGCCATCGCCAGCATTTCCTGCCCTCCAACCTGTTCGCCGAGGAAAACCGCTCCCAGCAGCACCGCGATCACCGGATTGACGTAGGCGTAGCTGGTGGCGGCCGCGGCGGAGACTGTTTTCAGCAGATAGAGGTAGGCGCTGTAGCCGAGCATGGAGCCGAATACCGTCAGGTACAGCAAGGCCGACCAGCCCGCCGCGCCTGGCCAGGCCTGCAACCGCTCGCCGACGGCGACGCTGGACAGCAGCAGCGCCAGGCCGCCGAAGATCATGGTCCAGGCGCTGCCCATCGCTCCCGCCGGCTGCGGCACTTTGCGGCTGCAGGCCGAACCCAGCGCCCAGCCGGCGGAGGCCAACAGCAGCAACAAAGCGCCCTGGGGACTGGCCCGCAGGCTGGAGCCCAGGTTGAGCAGCACGATGCCGGCCACACCCAGCAACATGCCGGCCCACTCCATCTTGCGCGCCTTGTGGCCGAACAGACCGGCGAACAACAGGGTGAACAGCGGCACCGTCGCGATCACCAGCGCCGCCACGCCGGACGACACCTCGCGCTCGGCCACCGTCACCAGGCCATTGCCTATCGCCGGCATCAACACGCCCAGCAGCATGGCGCCGCGCAACTGCGCCGCCGTCGGCCACGGCTGGCCGCGCCAGCGCAAAAAGGCCAGCATCAGACTGCCGGCCAGCAGGAAACGGATGCCGGCCATCAGCAAGGGCGGCCACGACTCCACGCCTATCCGTATCGCCAGATAGGTGGAGCCCCAGATCAGGTAGAGGGCGAAAAAAGCCGCCAGGGTCAGCGGCGCGAGGCGTGAAAAAGGCATGGCAGGGTCCGATTGGTTCGAACCCAGACCATGCCGTATGCAAGCGGCGGCGGCAAGCCCTATCGCGTGGCCAGCCGCTGCAGGATGTTGGAAAACTCTTCCATATAGGTGTCGAAGCGGGTGGCCAGGCGGTCGACGTCGGTGGCGAAGCGGTTGTAGGCCACCACCGCCGGAATGGCGGCGAACAGGCCGATGGCGGTGGCCACCAGCGCCTCGGCGATACCCGGCGCCACCGTGCTCAGCGTGGCCTGGCCGGCGTTGCCCAGGCCAATGAAGGCATGCATGATGCCCCACACCGTGCCGAACAGGCCGACATACGGACTGACCGAGCCCACCGTCGCCAGGAAGGAGGTGTGGCTGTCCAGCGTATCCAGCTCGCGCTGCGCCGCCGCGCGCATCGCCCGGCGCGAACCGTCCATGATGTCAGACAGCTCGGCGCCGCTGCGGCCGCGCTGCTTGAGAAATTCGGCGAAGCCCGACTGGAAGATGCGCTCCATGCCCACCGTGTCGCTGCGGCGGCAGACATCCTCGTACAGGCGGTTCAGATCCGCCCCGCTCCAGAAATTGCGCTCGAATTCCTCGCTGTGGCGCTTGGCCGCGCGCAGCACCGAGATCTTGTTGAAAATCAGCGCCCACGACAGCAGGGAGGTCAGCGCCAGCCCCGCCATCACCAGTTGCACCATCAGGCTGGCGTTCAGGATCAGGCTAATAAATGAAATCTGTTGCACAGCGTTTTCCTCAATTCACATATGGCCTAGCGTAACACGCGGCCGCTTTCCAGATCGATGATGGTGGACGGCTTGCGCCGTTTGCCGATGCGGCCGGGCAAGGTCAGCACCTTGCGCCCGAACGCCTTGCGGCAGGCCTGCGCCGTCTTCAGCGACTTCTGCCCGGCGCGGTTGGCCGAGGTCGACACCAGCGCCGTCCCCAGGCTGCGGCACAACGCCGCCGCCTCGCCGTGGGCGCTCACCCGCACCGCGATCTTGTCGTGCCGGCCGCGCAGCGCGGGCGGCACCCGCCGCGACGCCGGCAGCAAAAAGGTATATGGACCCGGCCAATGGCGCTCCAGTTCCGCGCGCTCTGCGGCATTCAGCGGTTTCACCAGATGGCGGATCTGCGCGAAGTCGGCGGCAATGACAATCAGGCCCTTGTGATTGGGCCGCGCCTTGATCGCCAGCACCTGGCGTATCGCGCGGACGTCCAGCGGATGGCAACCCAGGCCGTAGCAGGATTCGGTGGAATAGGCGATCACGCCGCCATCGCGCAACTGAGCGCGTGCTCGCTGCTGCAGGCGTCTGCCGGGCAGGCGCGGCAACGGACTACCGGACTTCATGATTGATCAGGCCAGACAAAAACAGGAAGCCGCCATTGTACCGGCAACCGGGGAAAAACACAGGCGGGGAAATGGCGATGAGAGACGCCGGAATCGACTAGCGGGATATCGGTCGACTCCGGCGACGGACCGATACCTCAATGCAACAGCAAATCCTCGTGATCTTCAGGCACATCTTCCGGCGCGGCGCGCCAGGCGTAACAGCGCGGCGGCGGCCCGGCCTCGGCGTTGAACTGCTTCAACCAGTACGCCAGACGGCACCAGCAGCGGCGTTCGTGCGTCAGAAAATGCATCAGCCGGCTGCGACTTCCGGGCTCCGGTTCTGCCGGCAGGCTGGCTTCATTGTCGGGAACATACATGGCGACACCCCTTTCGAAATGCCGGATGGGCATGCTGTTAATGTATGTCTCCAGGTATCAAGCCTTCATCTAAATCCCTGGCCGGCGCATCAAAATATGATAAAGAGCCGCCGGCCCGCAAAAAAACAGCGCCCGGCGGCGCTGTTCTGCTGGCGACGCAGCGCTCAGACCTTGCGGCCTATCGCCCTTGCGCCAATGTCGCGGCGGTACTGCTTGCCGGCGAAGTCTATCGCATCCGCCAACGCATAGGCCTTGCCCTGCGCCATCTTGACACTGTCGCCCAGACCCACCGCGCACAGCACGCGGCCGCCGTGGCTGCGCAGCTGGCGCTCGCCGTCCAGCGCGGTGCCGGCATGGAACACCACGCCGTCGTCGCTTTCATGCGGAATGCCGTGGATGGCGTCGCCCTTGCGCGGCGCGTCCGGGTAGCCGGCGGCGGCCAGCACCACCCCCAACGCCACCCGGCGGTCCCACTCTGCTTCCACCTTGTCCAGTTTGCCGTTGATGCCGGCCTCCAGCAGCATGGTGAAGTCGGTTTTCAACCGCGCCATGATGGGCTGAGTTTCCGGATCGCCGAAGCGGCAGTTGAACTCGATGGTATGCGGCTTGCCGTCGGCGTCTATCATCAGGCCGGCGTACAAGAAGCCGGTGTACGGATGGCCGTCCTTCTTCATCCCCAGCACAGTGGGGTTGATGATTTCGCGCATCACCCGGTTGTGCACCGCCGGTGTCACCACCGGCGCCGGGCTGTAGGCGCCCATGCCGCCGGTGTTCGGCCCCATGTCGTTGTCCAGCAGGCGTTTGTGGTCCTGGCTGGTGGCCATCGGCAACACGTGCTCGCCGTCCACCATCACGATGAAGCTGGCCTCCTCGCCCTGCAGGAAATCCTCTATCACCACCCGGCTGCCAGCATCGCCCATCTTGTTGCCCAACAGCATGTCGTCGATGGCGGCATGCGCCTCGTCCAGCGTCATCGCCACCACCACGCCCTTGCCGGCGGCCAGGCCGTCGGCCTTGATCACGATGGGCGCGCCGCGCTCGTTCACATAGGCATGCGCCTCGGTGGCGCTGCGGAAGGTCTGGTAGGCGGCGGTGGGAATGCCGTGGCGCTGCATGAAGGCTTTGGCGAAATCCTTGGAGCTTTCCAGCTGCGCGCAATACTGGCTGGGGCCGAAGATCTTCAGCCCCTCGCTGCGGAAGGCGTCCACCACACCGGCGGCCAGCGGCGCTTCCGGCCCCACCACGGTGAGATCCACTTTTTCCTGCTTGGCGAAGGCCAACCAGGCGTCGACGCCGTTGAGGTCGACATTGGTCAAATTGGGGTCCAGCGCGGTTCCGGCGTTGCCCGGCGCGACAAACACCTTGGACACGCGCCTGGACTTGGCGATGCGCCAGGCCAGCGCGTGTTCGCGGCCGCCGGAACCGATCACGAGAACTTTCATGGGTGAGATCCTATTTTGGGCGGACGACGGCGGCTCTCTGGCCGGCCGTCGCCGTCGTCACTCGGCGACTACCTGAATAGCATAACGCCAAGTCTGTTTCATTGCCGCCGTTTCCGTCATGGCCACGGCGGCCTGCGGCGATGCTCAGTGGCGGAAATGGCGCACGCCGGTCAACACCAGCGCGATGCCGTGCTCGTCGGCGGCGGCGAACACCTCTTCGTCGCGCATCGAGCCGCCCGGCTGGATGATGGCCTTGATGCCTTGTTCGGCGATGACGTCGATGCCGTCGCGGAACGGGAAGAAGGCGTCCGACGCCGCCACCGCGCCGGCCAGGCTCAGCCCGGCGTCCTGCGCCTTGCGCGCGGCGATGCGGGTGGAGTCGACGCGGCTCATCTGGCCGGCGCCGATGCCGGCGGTCTGGCCGCCTTTGCAGAACACGATCGCGTTGGACTTGACGTACTTGGCCACGCGCCAGGCGAACAGCAGGTCGGACAGTTCCTGCGGGGTCGGCTGGCGCTTGCTGGCCACCCGCAGCTCTTCCGGCGTCACGTTGCGGATGTCCGGCGTCTGCACCAGCACGCCGCCGCCTACGCGCTTCAGCTCGAAGCGATTGGCGCCGGTTTGCAGCGGGATTTCCAGCACGCGCACGTTCTTCTTGGCGGCGATGATGGACTTGGCCTCGTCGGTGAAGGCCGGCGCGATCAGCACTTCCAGGAACTGGCCGGTGACGGCCTCCACCGTGGCGGCGTCCACCAGGCGGTTGAAGGCGATGATGCCGCCGAAGGCGCTGGTGGTGTCGGTGGCGAAAGCCAGCTTATAGGCGGAAAGCGTGTCGGCGGCGACGGCCACGCCGCAAGGGTTGGCGTGCTTGACGATGACGCAGGCGGTGTCGTCGAAGGTCTTCACCGCCTCCCAGGCGGCATCGGCGTCGGCGATATTGTTGTAGGACAGCTCCTTGCCCTGCAGTTGCTTGTAATGAGCGATGCTGCCGGCGGCAGGGTCCAGGTCGCGGTAGAAGGCTGCGGCCTGGTGCGGGTTTTCGCCGTAGCGCATGTCCTGCATCTTGATGAACTGGGCGTTGAGGCGGTTGGGGAAGGCCACCCGCTCCGGCTTGCCCGCCACCACGCCGTCGGCCAGGCTGGTCAGGTAGTTGGAGATGGCGCCGTCGTAGGCGGCGGTATGGGTGAAGGCCTTCTTGGCCAGCTCGAAGCGGGTGGCTTTGGACAGTTGGCCGGCGTTGGCTTTCAGTTCGGCCGTCAGCGCGGCGTAGTCGGCGCTGTCGGTGACGATGGCGACATGCGCCCAGTTTTTGGCGGCGGAGCGCACCATGGTCGGGCCGCCGATGTCGATGTTCTCGATCGCGTCTTCCAGCGCGCAGTCCGGATTGGCGATGGTGGCCTCGAACGGGTAGAGGTTGACGCACACCAGGTCGATGTTGCCGATATCGTGCTCGGCCATGGTGGCCACGTGCTCGGGCAGATCGCGGCGGCCCAGGATGCCGCCGTGCACCTTGGGATGCAGCGTCTTCACCCGGCCGTCCAGCATTTCCGGAAAGCCGGTGTAGTCGGACACTTCAGTCACCGGCAGGCCGGCGTCCAGAAGCAGCTTGGCGGTGCCGCCGGTGGACAGGATATGCACGCCCAGGCTGGCCAGCTCACGGGCAAATTCCAGCACACCGCTCTTGTCGGACACGCTGATCAGCGCACGTTCGATTTTGGTCATGATTCTCTACCGCGTTAACAGGATACACACAAAAAAACCGGCCATCCTGTGTCAGCAGTCTGGCCGGTTTATCTTCAAATCAAATCATACGACTTCATCTTCTTGCGCAGCGTGTTGCGGTTCAAGCCCAGCAACTCCGCCGCCCGCGTCTGGTTGCCCTGGGTGTGTATCAGCACCACCTCCAACAGCGGCTTCTCGACACAGGCCAATACCATGTCGTAGATCGCCGACGGCGCCTCGCCGTCAAGATCGCGAAAGTACTGCTCCATCGCAATCCGTACCGACTGCGCGATATGTTCGTTGTTTTGCATGTTTATTATTGGTGCCCAGATTTCGGAGTCCCCAGGAAGCCGGTTCGCCAACGCCGCGGTATCAGCTGGCATGGTCGCAGGCCTCTCCCTCCACGCCGGCTTGCCGGTCGTGGTCCATCCTGTTCTCATCTTCGACTACGTAGATTAGACGATCGGACACATCGGCCAACCGCCCAAAATACTCGTTCACAGCCTGGCGCTGCGTTTCGGTGCTTTCCAGCCGGTACATCTGCTGGCGGAACTCGTTGCTGCCGGACAGGCCCTTGGTGTACCAGGCGATGTGCTTGCGGGCGATGCGGCAGCCCGAGTATTCGCCGTAAAACTGGTACAACTCGTCCAAATGGCCCAGCAGCAACTGGCGGATTTCGCCCACTTCCGGCGCCGGCAATTCGGCACCGGTGTCCAAATAATGCTGGATCTCGCGGAAAATCCACGGCCGGCCCTGCGCGGCGCGCCCTATCATGATGGCGTCGGCGCCGGTGTAGTCCAGCACGCGGCGCGCCTTGGCCGGCGTATCGATGTCGCCGTTGGCGATCAGCGGAATGCGGATCGCCTGCTTCACCGCGCGGATGGTGTCGTACTCGGCGTCTCCGCGGTACATGTCCTCGCGGGTGCGGCCATGCAGCGCCAGCGCGGCGATGCCGCAGTCTTCCGCCATCTTCGCCACCCGCAGCGCGTTGCGGTGCTCGGGGCTCCAGCCGGTGCGGGTCTTCAGCGTCACCGGCACGTCCACCGCCTTCACCACCGCGTCCAGGATGCGCGCCACCAGCGCCTCGTCGCGCAGCAAGGCCGAACCGGCCGCCACATTGCACACTTTCTTGGCGGGACAACCCATATTGATGTCGATGATCTGCGCGCCCTGCTCCACATTGATGCGCGCCGCCTCCGCCATCTGCGCCGGATCGGAACCGGCGATCTGCACCGAGATCGGTTCCACCTCGCCGCTGTGGTCGGCGCGGCGCAACGTCTTCTTGGTGGTCCACAAGGCCTTGTTGGAGGTGATCATCTCCGACACCGCCATGCCCGCGCCCAAAGACTTGCACAACATGCGGAACGGCCTGTCCGTCACCCCGGCCATCGGCGCCACGATCAGCCGGTTTTTCAGTTGGTACGGTCCTATCTGCATGACAAGTTCGATATGGGTAATGGCCGGGAAGGGTCGGTATTGTATAGCGTTTCCCCTGAAGCGGGAAAAGTATTTGCTTATTTTTTAGGCAGGATCGATAGCCGGGGGTAATCGGCCATTCAGGATGGGGTGGAAGTCAGTCGATAAGCCGGGTTCTGTCGTTGGACAGTCATTCCTCTAGACCTGCCGTTGCCGACAGGTTCAAGCAACCTACCCGGGGACAACGCGAGCCGCGTTAGCGCCCCCCTATTTGGTCTTGCTCCGGATGGGGTTTAGCCTGCCGTCCGTGTCGCCACGTCCGCGGTGCGCTCTTACCGCAAGCGGGTCGCCCCGCCTGTCCCGGCTGGCTTTGACCAGCCCGGTACACCTTTTCACCCTTGCCTGTGCCTCCCTTGCGGATATTCCAGCGGGGCAAGCCCTGCTGGAAAAGACTTTGTCGTCCTTGCGGACGACAAGTCCGGCCATCGGCGGTTCAGCTCTCTGTTCCACTTTCCGTCGCCTCGCGGCGCCCGGTCGTTAACCGGCATCCTGCTCTATGGAGCCCGGACTTTCCTCCCCGCCCTTGCGGGCGCGGCGACTGTCTGACTGACTTCCGGTCGCGATTCTAACGGAAAACCGTCCGCGCCGCCCGACAATCTTTCATGACATTCAGGATAATCCCGTATACTGATCATCCCTTTGAAGTCCCGAGACCGTGATGGAGTTGAACCAAGCCAGGCTATCGCGCTTGCAACTGTTCGGCACCCTGGCCATCGTGTTTGCGCTGGCCCTCACCCTGACCAGCTATTTCTTGATGATGAGCTGGCACGACTTCCAGTCCGGGCGACAGAATATCGAACAGGAAGCCGCCGCGCGCGCGCGCGACAACCTGCAGGCCTACACCGACCACGCCGCGCTATTGCTGTCGGCCTTGCGCGAGCGCACCAACGACACCGTCAAACACCAGCTGCAGGAACAAGTGGACCAGGCCTGGAGCCTGGCCGACGCCATCTGGCGCCGCGAACACGCGCGGCAGAACCCGGCGCGCGTCCGCCAGCTGATCGTCGAGGCGCTGCGGCCGCTGCGCTATTTCGACGGCCGCGGCTATTTCTTCATCGACACCCTGGACGGCCGCTGCGTGCTGCTGCCCACCGCGCCGGAGCGCGAGGGCCGCTCGCTGCTGGACAGCCGCGACGACCGCGGCCGCTACATCATGAAGAGCCTGATCGACTCGGTGGCCAAACCGGAAGGGCGCGGCTTCTCCGCCTACCGCTGGTACCTCCCCGGCAGCCGCCGCATGGACGACAAGATCACCTACGCCCGCCGCTTCCTGCCCTACAACTGGCTGCTGGGCAGCGGCGAATACATCAGCAATGTCGAGGCCGCGCTGCAGCAGCAGGGCCTGGACACGCTTGCCAGGATGCGTTTCGGCCAGGACGGCGGCGAGCTGATGATCATCGACAGCCAGGGCATCATCCGGCTCTACCCCACCCGGCCGTCGCTGGTGGGCAAGTCCTACCGGGCGTTGCCAGCGGCCGAAAGCAACCGCGCGCAGCAGCTGATCCAGCTAGGCAAGCGCGGCGGCTTCCTGGAGTACAGCCGCCAGGACGAGGCCGGCGTCGCGGCCGAATCCTATCTCGCCTACACCCGGCAGCTGCCGGGCTGGGATTGGACCCTGGTCACCAGCCTCAAGGTGCAGACGATACAGGACGACGGCCTGCGCGCCGCCCAGCGGCTGAAAAGCCGCCTGGCCGAACGCATCGTCACCACCTTGGGCATGACCCTGGTGGCGATGCTGTGCGCCGGATTGTTCTGCTGGTATTTCGTGCGCTGGGTGGGCGCGCTGGTGCGGCGCTACCAGCACGACCTGGCGCAGAGCCACCTGTCGCTGAAGGAGCAGGCGCGCGAACTGCGGCTCAGCCATTTCATGATCGACAACGCCACCGACCTGGTGGCGCTGCAAAGCAGCCGCGGCGAGGTGGTGTACTGCAACCTGGCGCTGCGCCGGCAGCCGCAGCTGGTGGAGCAGCTGTTCCGCCACCCACCCGGCGCCTTCCCGCTGACCTTCGAAACCCGCCACGGCGAAGGCGACGCCGAGCGGTACCTGGAAATCACCGTCAACCAGTTGCGATACGAGGGCGACAGCTATCTGTGCGCCACCGCGCGCGACATCAGCGGCCGCCGCCAGACCGAGCGCCAGCTCAGGCTGGCCGCCCAGGTGTTCGAATCCAGCAACGAGGCCATCCTGATTTCCGACCCGGACAACCGCATCCTCACTGTCAACCGCGCCTTCTGCCACATCACCGGCTACAGCGAGGACGAGGTGCTGGGCCGCAAGCCTTCGCTGCTGTTCTCCGGCCGCCACGATCCGGCCTTCTTCCAGCAGTTGTGGCAGACGTTGCGCCAGCGCGGCCAGTGGGCCGGCGAGATCTGGAACCAGCGCAAAAACGGCGAGCACTTCCCCTGCTGGGTCAACATCAGCGTGCTGCAGGACGCCCAGAGCGCGATCAGCCACTTCGTCGCGCTGTTCACCGACATCTCCGAACGCAAGGAGCAGGAGGCGCGGGTGCAGCACATGGCCGAATACGACGCGCTGACCGACCTGCCCAACCGAGTACTGGTCAACGACCGCCTGCACCAGGCGATACGCCAGGCCGAGCTGCAGCACAACCAGCTGGCGGTGCTGTTCGTCGACCTCGACCACTTCAAGAACATCAACGACACCCTGGGCCACAACGCCGGCGACGAGTTGCTGAAAGAAGTGGCGCGGCGGCTGGCCTCGTCGGTGCGCGGCCTGGACACGGTCGGCCGCACTGGCGGCGACGAATTCGTGCTGATCCTGCCGGCGATCAACCAGCCCAGCGAGGCGGCGCAGATCGCGGAGCGCATCCTGCGCACCATGCAGCAGCCGTTCCAGATCGGCGAGCACTCGCTGGTGGTCAGCTGCAGCATAGGCATCAGCCTGATGCCGGACGATGGCAGCGACATCCAGAACCTGCTGATGAACGCCGATCTGGCGATGTACCACGCCAAGGCGCACGGCCGCAACACCTTCCGCTTCTACGCCCGCGAGATGAACACCCAGGTGGCGGAGCGGCTGCTGATGGAAAACCGCCTCCGCAGGGCGATGGAGCAGCAGCAGCTGTATCTGGTGTATCAGCCACAATATGACATGGCCGGCAACCGCCTGCTGGGCTGCGAGGCGCTGCTGCGCTGGCGCGACCCGGACGAGGGCCTGATCATGCCGGCCCGCTTCATCCCGGTGGCGGAAGACACCGGCCTGATCGTGCCGCTGGGACGCTGGGTGCTGAACGAGGCCTGCCGCCAGGCCAGCCAGTGGCTAAGCGACGGCCTGGGACCGATCCGGGTGGCGGTCAACGTTTCCGCCCACCAGCTGATGCGCCACGACTTCATCGACGACGTTTGCGACGCGCTGCAAAAGAACCGCCTGCCCGGCCACTGCCTGGAACTGGAGGTGACCGAGAGCACGCTGATGACCGACGCCGACCTGGCCTCGCGCCAGCTGGCGGTGATCAAGGCGATGGGCGTCAGGCTGTCGGTGGACGATTTCGGCACCGGCTATTCCAGCCTGGCCTATCTGAAGCGCTTCGCGCCGGACACGGTGAAGATAGACCGATCCTTCATCACCGACCTGCCCGGCGACGAGGAGAACGCCGCCATCGTCAGCGCCATCATCCATCTGGCCGGCGCGCTGGGCATGGAGACACTGGCGGAAGGCGTGGAAAACGAGACCCAGCAGCACTTCCTGGAAAAACTGGGCTGCGAGGCTATGCAGGGCTATCTGCTAGGCACGCCGCTGGCGGAGGAAATGATGACGCGGCGGCTGGAGGCGCAGCAACCGCTGCTACCGGCCTAAGTCCGGCCGGCCAGCCACTGACCCAGCGCCAGCATCAGGCACACCAGCGCGCCGGCCAGGCCCACGTCCAGCAAGCGTAACGCGGCCGCGCCGCCGATCAGCGTCAATTGCGCGGCGGCAAGCGCGCTGCGGGCGGCGAAGGCCGGCCGGTAATCGCGGAACAACGCCAGGCTCAGCAGCGCGCCGGCCCCCAGCAGCATCAGCGAGGCTGCCGAAGCGGGCAGCAGCGCTCCCAGCAGCACCCCGCAGGGCACCCCCAACATCGCGCCGCTGGCGCGTTGCCAGCATTTGGCGCGGATGGCGGCCAGGCCGCCGACGCAGACGCTGGCCGCCGACCACACCAGCCACTGGCTGTGCGGCAGCCGGTAATGCGCCGCCAGCCAGGCCAGCGGCCCCACGCACAAGGCCGCAAGACCCAGGGTCGGCGAGACGCCCGGCGCCGAAGCGGAACCGGGCAGCGGACCGGGCCGGCCGCCGATGCCGCGCAACAGCACGGCCGCGGCGCCGCCCAGCGCGAGATAAGGCAACGCCGCCAGCGGGTCCATCCCTGGCGCCGCAGCCGCCTCGCAGCCCAGGTAGAGGGCGGCGATAAAAGTGAAATTGGCCGCCGAGCGCCAGCGCGCCTGACGCGCGCCCAGCCGGCAGCCCAGTTCGGCCATGGCGGCGCATGCCAGCGCGAACGCCCAAGGCCAGCGCCAGAGCGTAGCCAGCAGCAGATAACCCGCCGCCGCCGACAACGCCTGGCCGGCGGCGGCGCGCCACCCCAGCAGCGACCGCTCGGCGGCGATCAGGCAGCACACCGCCATCATGCCGGCCTTCAGCCAACGCTCGTCGCCGCTGGCCAGCCCCAACAGCAGGGCCGGCAGGATCAGCGCCGCCACCCGCGCGGCCAGATAGCCGTCGCAGCGCGCCGCCAATTGCCGGCTCCAGCTTGCCATCACAGCGCTTCCAACTGCTCCAGATCCAAGATGCCGGCGATGGCCGCCAGCTGCTTCATAGACATCTGGTGCTCTTCCTCATTGGCCGCCGCGCAAGCCGGCTCCAGCACCAGCACCCGGTAGTCGCGGTCGTGCGCGTCGCGCGCCGCCGCCTGCACCGCCCAGGTGCTGCTGACGCCGGCCACCACCAGCCGCTCGATGCGCTGCGCGCGCAGCACCGCCTCCAGGCCGGTGGCGTAGAACGGGCTGATGCGGTGCTTGACGACAATGGCGTCTTGCGGTCGCACATCCAGATCGGGATGAAACGCCGTGCCCGCATCTTCCAAGTTCAGCGCCTGCAGTTCGCGGGCGCGGCTGAAAATCGGCGATCCCTGCGGCATTTCGGCATAATTAGGCGAGAAACCCACCTTGACGTGGATGACCGGCCATTGCTGCCGGCGCGCCAGCGCGATGGCCTGGTTGGCCACGGCGATCACGCCGCGCTCGGTCGCGTGGCCGGCGCAACGCGCGGTCTTGCCCTGCGGATGCATGATGTCGATGATGTAGTCCAGCGTCAGCAATGCGGTTTTCATGCGCTCATCCTTTCAAGAACACTCCATCCGCGGCGGCGGGATGCCGCCGCGGCCATCATTCGGCGGCGGCCAGCCGCTCCAGCAGCTCGCCCGCGCGCAACAACAGCGTCCTGTCGTCCTCAGCCAATCCGGCCAGTTGCGCCTGCAGCCAACCGTCGCGCAACTGGCGGTTGCGCCGCAATGCCGCCGCTCCGACCGTGGACAGACGCACCCGCACGCGGCGGCCGTCTTCCGGATCGGACTGGCGCAAGATCAGCCCGCCGGCCTCCAGCTCGCGCAAGGCGCTGGCCAGATTGGACGAGCGCATGCTCTCCTGCCGCGCCAGTTCGGTAGGGGTGATATCGTCGCCGGCGCGGTCTATCGCGCCCAGCACGGTCAGCAGACCGAATGGCAGCACGTCCTGGCTGGCCTGTCGGCGCAGCCGGCGCACCATGGCCATCAGCTGCATACGCAACCGGGTGGCCTCGACAGTGGGCATCAGCTCTGGTGTTTTCATATTGCTACTATCTCATAGCTATATATACATAGCAATATTGCCGCAGCGCGCCCGTCAATCGCTACAGGCTCCAGACGCCCACCGCATGCAAACCGTCCGAACCGCCGCGCAAGGCAGGCGGGCCGGGCACCATCAAACCTTCTGCGCCGCGATATGCTCCCCGGCCTTCAGCATCGCCATCTTCACATCGGCAAAATTCAACACCCGATGCGCCAGGCCGAGCGCGAGCAAATCGACCAGATACTCCCGGCCAAAAATCATCGCCCCCTCCCAATCCGAGCCCTTGCCGCCCAGGATCGATGGGCAAGTCACGATGACGCGCCTGCCATTAATCGTATCCAGGGCAAAGTCGTCGTCTTCTATTCTCTGAACCAGATGTGTTGATGCCATTGTTTACACCTCGACTCCTAAATTGATGCCGACCAGGGCAAGCGCCGCGGAAAATCTGCCGCCGCCCATCAAATTCATGGCAACCGCAGCGAAACCATTTACGACGCCTGCCCTCTATCTATACTCACGCATTTTTCAATCGGCATTTAAAAACAGGTCATAGCCGATCAAATCACTCACAAAACTATTTTTATTTAGACATTTTTAACAAGTTTATTTAGCGCAACTCACCCTTCCAATATCCAAACAAGCCACTACGGCGAATTGCAGCATCGGCAACGGATCGGCCCCGACTATAAAAACCAGCCAACCACGCCGCGCAACAGCGACACCTTACCAGCACTCGATTTCCCAATGCCATAAAATTTGCATTTATCGCACTCTTAATAATAAAAGTGTGCGAATTACGCAATTAACCATCGCTAGAAAAAATACGCGGGTTTGTCAGTCCTGCCAATTGCTGATAGCATTTTCGCCCCCGTCAATGCAGATGAAAGCGCCGATATGATCGACGACTTCAAGTCGTACTTCCTAGCCCGGCTTGTTCAACTGCTGGAATCTCGCGGCATCGCCGAGCGCGAACGCACGGTATGGCTCCGCACCCTGCTCGATATCGATCTCTCCAGCGCGAACCGCAAACTGAAAGGCGGAATAGCCTTTAATATCGAAGAAGTGGCCAAGGTCGCCAAAACGATGGGCTGTTCGAGCGACTACCTACTGGGCTTGAAAGACGAACATTGCGCCCATCATCTGCCGGGACCGTCCTTTCAGGGCCTGGGCGTCCATGCCACCTTGCTCTGCGACCGGCTCCCCGAGCAGGAAGCCATCGCCGTCGCCGCCAGGATGCCGGGGCCGAATGACAGTGGAAGTGCGCTGATCGCATGGATATCTCGCAATGATCGTGCATTAAACGCACGAATTGTCGGATGGCGCGACGAGAACAATAACTGGTGGATAGGCGCGCTCGACGAGGCGCCCGTCGGCGCCGCTCTGCACCGCGTATACGCCCACCTGCTCCTCGATGCATCGATAAGCGCATACCGGGTTGCAGTGCTGGACGACAGGGCCGAGACTGCGGAAGTGATGCAGGGCTTTCTTGAGCACGCCGGCTACATAGCGGACACCTTCACCCGCACCGCCGACTTGAGCCAAGCATTGCGACAGGTGCGCTACGATGCCTTCGTTCTGGACTGGTCGATGGGACGCGGCGAGACCACCGAAGCGCTGATGGAGGAAATCAGGCAAAGCCACGCCACCGGCACCCCCATCATGTTGATGACCGGAGAAGCCAGCGAACTGGAAATCGAACGCGCCATCGATCGCCACGGCGTCCGCTATTTCCAGAAAACCGGCCTGTTCAAACCCATCATCGCGCAGCTGAAAAAGGATTTAAGGGAGCAGGCCTAAGCCAGGCTCAAACCAGCTCCACCGGCAGCCGGACGACAAACACCGAGCCTTTGCCCACCTCGCTGCCGGCCAAGCGAACCTCCCCCTGCATCAACGCCGCGATTTTCTTCACAATCGCCAACCCCATTCCCGCGCCGCCGCGATTGGAGCCCTTCGCCTGGATAAACGCGTCGAACAAGGCCGCTTGTTCGCTTTCAGGGATGCCGATGCCGGTATCGCAGACCGTCAACACCAGGCAAGGCCGGGAGGACGTCGGCTCCAGCCCCAGCTCCACGCGGACTTCCCCGCTATCGGTGTAGCGCAGGGCGTTGGAAATCAGATTGCTGGCCACCTGCCGGACCCGCGTCATGTCGGCATGGACGGCTTGCGCCATCTCCTCCTCCGCCACAAATGCCAAAGCGACGCCCTTGGCCATGGCCGCCTGCTGAAACTCACCCACCACGCTCGCGATCAACTGGCTCGCATCGAAGGTCGTCGGCCGCAGGATCATGCGGCCGGCGTCCAGCCTCCCCATATCCAACAGATCCTGCATCAATTTGGACAGATAATCCGCCGCGGTCCTGACATTGGCTATCGTCCTTAGCGTTCGCGGCTCCGCCGCCATGTCGGCCAGCAGCTCCACGCCGCCCTGTATCGTGTGCAGCGGCGTCAATATCTCATGGCTGACGGTGGACAGCATGGTGGAGCGCGCTAGCGCGGTTTGCACCGCCTCCTCCTGCGCCTGCCTGGCCGCTGCGATCACCCCCTGCTGCAATTCTATGATTTCCTGCCGCCGTATCGCCTTCAGCAGCTCCCGCGCCAGAAACACCACCAGCACCACCCAGACGATCAGGCTGACCAAGGCGAAATTGCGCAGTCTCAGGGTCTGCTCTATCGACAAATCCCGCAGCCTGACCTCCTCCAGATGGGCCGCCATCACCAGTTCCGCAATCACCGGCGACATGGCATTCAGCTCTTGCTGCAACGCCGTCATCGCATGCGCGTCATGGCGTATCGCCGGGAACAAGGTTTTGCCGCGCTGCATGAAACCGGCGATTTGCTCCAGCAGCGCCGCATACCCGGCATTTTTTCGCAGCTGCGGCGAGACCGAGCGGTTCAAGACCAGATATTTCGATTCCAGCACATCGTAGGCGATCTGCAAATCGTCGAAGGACTCGATCCGCAGAGCGTAGGCATTGGCTTCGCCATACAGCCGCTGCACCGCATAGCGGTACTGCGACGCCGCCCAGTAATACCCCTCTCCCGGCCCCGCCGCCTGCTCCAGCGCCTGCTTGGAGAACAGCGTGCTCTGCACATAGAAGAAACACAGCATCGGCAACAAAACGGCCAGGAAGAAAAAGACCAGCCACTGCCGCCCCTGGTGCACGGGGAGAATCCTCATCAGCGCACCACGATGTACTTGACCTGCCAAGCCAGCTTGGCGTCCGACTTCACCTTCTGCAGTTCAGCGAAATCGCTGACCGGGTACATCACCCACAAGGGGCCGAAATCGCGCCGCTGCAGCGGCTTGCCGTTGATGAACCTGGCCATGATAGGGTGGTACCGCTCCAGATCGCTCAAGGGCAGCGTCACCTTGTACTCGTCGTAAGTCACCACATCTATCTGCGAGCCTCCAGCCGCAACCACGCGCAGAATATCGCTGATGGCCGGGCCGGAAAAAGCGGATTTGGCAGTCCAGGTAGTCTTGGTGCTGATGGTGCGCTGCGGCAGCCGCAATAGGCTGCCTTCATCGAAGCGGTACTCGGTACGGCTGGCATTGTTGAATACGCCGATCTTCCCTTTGACTATCAGGATCGGATCGGCCGCCGCCTGCGCGGTGGCGCACAAGGCCAGCGCCAGCCCGCCGAACAATAGTTTTGCAATCTCCTTCATCTTGCCGCCTGCCTCTCTGCTCTTTATCCCGTCAGGCGCCCCATGCCAGCGGAGCGCCGCAAATCGCCAAGCCTACCATCACCGGCAGGCGCAGAAAATCCATAAAGGATAAAAGACGGCCAATCGCAAGCGCATTGGCAATGCAAATAGACTATTTTCCGCTGACCACCACCGTGCAGGTCTGGCCTGCGATCAGCGGCTGGCCTTTGGGCTGCTCGTCCAGCTGGATGCGCACCGGGACCCGCTGCGCCAGCCGCACCCAGTTGAAGGTGGGGTTGACGTCGGCCAGCAATTCGCGGCCGGTGCCGGCGTCGCGGTCGGTGATGCCGCGGGCGATGCTGGCGATATGGCCGCGCAAGCGCTGGCCGCTGCTCAGCAGCGTGACTTCGGCCTTGGCCCCCACTTTCAGCATCGGCAGCTTGGTTTCCTCGAAATAGCCATCCACGTAGAAAGAGCCGCTGTCTATCAGCGCCAGCCTCGGGGCGCCGGTGGCGGCGAAATCGCCGACATGCACATTGAGGTTGGTGACATAGCCGTCAGTCGGCGCGCGCACCACCGTGCGCTGCAGGTTGAGCGCGGCCAGATCGCGAGCGGCGACGGCGGCCTGGTACTGCGACGCGGCGGCAGCGGCGGCGAAGTCGGCGCTCTCGCGGCTTTCGGTGGAGACGATGGCGCTGTCCAGGCTGGCGCGGCGCGATGCCTCCTTACCACGGCGGTTCTTGTCGGCCTTGTGGCCGGCCAGCGTCGCCTCGGCCTGGGCCAGCGCCGCCTGGTAGCGGCTGGAGTCGATGACGAACAGCGCGTCGCCGCGGCGCACCGGCTGGTTGTCCTTCACCGCCACCTGGGTGACGATGCCGGACACGTCGGCGGCGATGGTGACGACGTCGGCCTTCACCCGGCCGTCGCGGGTCCACGGCGACAGCATGTAGTGGTCCCACAGCGCCTTGCCGGCCCAGACGGCGGCGGCAAGCAGCAATAGGGTGATCAGGTAACGGGTAATCGATTTTGCGACCATTGCGAGGAATCCAGTATGCGTTGTCAACGGTAAAGCGGCAGCGACAGGCCGCTGAAGATCACGATCAATAGGCACCAGCGGAACAGTGCCGGGTGCCATACCTTTTCGTACACCCCCAGCCGCCCCAGCGCCCAGTCCAGGCCGATCTGCAACAGCATGCTGAGCACGAACAGCGGCAGCAAGGTCGGCATCAGGATGCCGAACACGGCGATTTCATGTGGCATGGGCGTCTCCCGCCGGCTCGCCGGCATCGGGCTGCGGCATAGCGTCCAGCAGCGAGGTATGGATCAGGTGCAGCGTGGCCAGCGCCCGGTTCAGGCTCTGCGCGGCCTCCGGCAGCGCGATCTCCAGCTCCGCGCGTATCGGCGGCCCGGCCGCCAGCAGCGCCATCATCGCCTGCTGTCGCCGCGATGCCTGCGGTGCGGCGAAATAGGCGGCCAGCGCCGCGACGCTGTCGTCCAGCGCGCGCCGAACCGGCTTCTGCGCGGCGTCGCCGGCCAGCGTGCGCAAGTCTATGATGGCCAGCCCCAATTCCAGCAGGGTGATCGCCTGGCTGATGGTGGCCTGGCGCGCCGGATCGTCGGCCGATCCCGGCGCGGCGTTCAACTGGTTGAGCAGGTCGCGCACGCGGTTGCCGTAACGCTGCTTCAGGTGCGGCAGCGCGGCGCGGCAGGCGTTCAGCGCCTCGCGCCACAAGGCGGCGGCGATATGGCGGCGCGAGCCCATGGTGTGCTCGGGCAACACCAGCACGAAGAACACCCCGGCCAGCGCCAGGCCCAGCAGGCGGGCGATGCCGTCGTTGAAGAAGGCCACCACGTCGTAATTCATCATGTTTTCCGGATTCACCGCCTGCGCCATCAGCAGCGTGATGCCGGTGCCCATGCCTGCGGCCTTGGGCAGGCATTTCAGATAACAGCCCAGCACCAGGAAGGGCGTCAGCGCCAGTGCCAGTTGCGGGAAGCTGTCGGCCTGGTTCAGCATATGGAAGGTGGAAACATAGGCCAGCGGCGTGGCCAGCGCGAAGCCGATCAGGATTTGCTTCACCATCAGCAGCGGCCGCGGCGACGACGACGCCAGGCCGCAGAAGATAGTGGCCAGCAGCACCGCGCCCAGCGCGCTGGGCCAGGCCAGCCAGTACCAGGCGATGGACAGCGTCAGCAGGGTCAGCGCCGCGCGCGCGCCGCTGGCCAGCGCTATGGCGCCGGGCGTGCGCGGCGAATAGGCCAGCGCGTCCACCTGCAGCGGATTGCGCTGCCGGAAGCCGTGATAGACCGCGGTAAAGGTATGCATCTCCTCGACGAAGCGGGTCAGCAGCTCGCTGGCGGTATCGAACTCTATGCGCAGGCCCTCGTCGTGCGGCTGCGCCAGCAGGCTCGCGCGCGCGTCGCCCAGTTCCCGACGCAACACCGGACGCAACGCGTCCAGCCGCGCCAGCGTCGGCCCGGCCTCCAACGCGGTACGGGCCGGGCCGTCCTCGTTGCTCAAGGCGGCGGAGGCCTGCAGGAACAGCGGATAGAACAGCTCCGGCAGCGGCGAGGCGGCGTCGCGGCGCAGCCGCTCCATCTGCCGGTGCAGGGTATGGAAGGTGGTCAGCGCCGCCATGAAAGTGGCGTTGAAGGCGTGCAGCTGATCGCTGCGGGCGCGCACATTGCCGGCCTCGAAGAAGGCCGCGGCGCGGCCGGCCTCCAGCGCGGCGATGTCGGAGGCGAAGCGCAGCTGGGTGGCCTCCAGCGTGGCCGCGTCCAGTCTTTGCGCCAGCGCCTGCTGGCACAGCAGCGCGAAGCCGTGGTAGCGGCCGCGCACGGTGCTCACCACCAGATCGCCCTGGTGGCGCGGAAAGATGAAGTCGTTGACGATGGCGCAGCACAGGATGCCCAGCGAGATCTCCGACACCCGCGTCACCGCCAGATTGAACACCGCCATCGGATGGTTCAGCGCCGGTAGCGCGATGATGCAGGCGGTGTAGCCGGACAACACGAAGGCGTAGGAGCGCGAGTCGCGGTACAGGGTGGCGCCGCCGGTGCACACGCCCACCCACAGCGCCAGGCTGATCAGCAGCAGCGCCGCCTGGCCGTCGAACAGGCCGACGAAGCCCAGCGCCGCCGCGCTGCCCACCAGCGTGCCCAGAATCCGGTAGGCGCTCTTCTCCAGCACCGCGCCGCTGCGCGGGAAGGTGACGATGAACACCGTGGTCATCGCCGAGCTGGGCGAATCGAAACCCAGGCGGAAAGCGATCCACAGCGAGGCGAAGGCCGCCAGCAGCGTCTTGGCGACGAAGCTCCAGTTCTCGCCCTCGGTGGCCAGCCAGTCGCGGCCGACGCGCCGGCCGGCCGCCAGCAGGCCGCCGCTCATTGCGGCTGTTCCTCAGCAGGCTGGTGCACCGCCGCGCCGCCGCCCAGCGCGCTCATCAGCGCGGCGAAACTGTCCAGCCGCTCGCTGCGTATCCGCACCAGTTGCTGCTGGGCGGCAAGCCAAGCCAAGCGCGCGGCGATCACGTTATCCTGGTCGGACAGGCCGGCGCGGTAGCCTTGCAACGCCAGCTTGAACGCCTTCTGCGCCGAAGCCAGCGCCTGTTCGGTCTGTTTTTGCTGCCCGGCCTGCGACTCCACCTTGGCGATGGCGCCGGCCACCTCGTTCAGCGCGCGCACCACGCTGGCGTTGTAGCTGTCCACCGCAGCGTCATAGGCCGCGGTCTGCGCGGAAAGCGCGCTGCGCAGCCGGCCGCCCTCGAAGATCGGCAGGCTGACCGCCGGGCCGATGCCGCGCACCGCGGTGGCGGCGGACGGGAAGTTGTCGAAGCCTATCGACTGGAAGCCGGCGAAGGCCAACAGATTGATATTGGGATAGAAGGCCGCCTTGGCCGCGTCTATCTTCCTGGCTTCGGCCTCCACCTTCCAGCGCTGGGCGGAGACATCGGGCCGGCGGCCCACCAGCTCGGCCGGCAGCGCGCTGGGCAGGCGCGGCGCCGCCTCGTCCAGCCGCAGCGTCGGCCGCAGCAGGCCCTCCCCCGCCGCCGGCCCCTGGCCGCACAGCGCGGCCAGCTGGTTGCGCAGCAGAGTGATGGCTTCATCCACCTGCTCGATCTGGTTACGCGCGGCCGGCAGCCGCGCCTCCAGCAGCAGCACCTCGGCCTCGGTGGCGAGACCGGCCGCCTTGCGCTTTTTCGCCAGCTGCCAGCTGCGCTCGCGCTGCGTCAGATTGTCCTGCAGCAGGTCTTTCTCGGCGTATTGCAAAGCCAGCTGCACATAGCTGCGCACCACCGCGGCGGTGAGATTCAGCCGCGCCAACTGCGCTTCGGCCGCGAGCACCTGCGCCTCGTCCAGCGATGCGGACAGCGCGGCGCGCTGCCGGCCCCACAGGTCCAGGTCGTAGCTGGCGTTGAGGGCGGCGTGGTTGTACCAGGAATAATTGCCGGCTTCCGGCGGCGGGATGAAATCCTGTTCGGAATAGCGCTGGCGGGTGAACGACGCTTCGCCGCCCACTTGTGGCCGGGTGACGGCCTCGGCCACGCCTGACATCGCCTGCGCCTGGCGCAGCCGCGCCTCGGCGGCATGCAGGCTGGGATTGTCCGCCAGCGCGGCGGCGATCAGCCGGTTCAGCTGCTCGTCGTGCAGCCCGCGCCACCAGTCGGCCTGCGGCCAAGCCGCCTTGGCCGCCGCCTGCTGTATCAGTCTGCCGGCGTCCAAGCTGTTGGGATCCAGCAGCCGCGACTGCGGCCTCTGCGCGCCCGGATCGGCGCAAGCCGCCGCCAACAAGGCCAAACCTGCAATCACTACCGAATTGAGCCGCTGCATCTATCGCACCAATAACCATACGCAAAACAAAAGGCCGCCGGCGGTTCGCCGGCAGCCTCCCATTCCGGCTGCAATCGGCGCCAGCCGACTGCGGCCTGCTACCTTGTACTATCTGGCCATTTTAGCATCTGCCAACAGCAACAAGGTCAAATAACTAGACATTACTAATCAAAACGAAGCGTATAGCGCGATTCGGCCGACATCGCGGTGCCGGCGCGCAACACCACCGACCAGCCCTTGGACAGCTGGTAGGCGAGCTTCACCGCCTGGTCGGCGCTGCTGATGCCGTATTCGTAGCCCAGGTAAAGCTCGCGCGTCAGCTGGCGGCCCACCGTCACCACCTGCTCCGCCGGACTCACCGTGCCGTTGGCCAGCGTCTTCTCCTTGCGGCTGGACACACCCAGGTCGTCGAACAGGCCGATGTGATCGTTGATCGAGCCGGCCAGCATCATGCCGGCCGAGGCCGCCAGATCGTTGTTGTCGCGGTCGCCGCTGGCGGCGCGACCCAGCACCAGCCAGGCCAGCTTGTCCTTGTCGGTCATCGGGTCGTCGGTGATCAGCCGCACCTTGGGCGCCGCCACCGAACCGCTGACCTCCACCCCCGCCCCCACCGGCGACAGCCGGCGTTTGGCCTGGACATTGAGCAGCGGGTTGTCCAGCGGGCCGTTGAAGGTGATGGCCCCGAACGTGATGTCCAGATCCTGGCCGTAGGCCTTGTAACGGCCCTTGTCCACCTTGACCTGGCCCCTGGCCGCCGGCGCCTCGCCCGGATTGGCGCTGACGTGCACCAGGCCGGACAGCTCGACGTCTAGCCCCTGGCCGGAGAAACGGAAGCGCTCGCCCAGGTCCAGGTCCAGCGCCACCGTCAGCGGCATGGCGGCGAAGGCCGAAGGCTCGGCCGCCGGCCGCCCCAGCACCACCACATCGGCCCCGAGATCAGGCGCGCCCAGCTTGGGCAGCCCCACCCGGCCCTGGTCGGCGCGAATGCGGCCGGTCAGCGACAACTTGCCGCCGACGAAGGCCAGCTCGCTCTCCCCGGACACCACCAGCCGGCGGTTGGGCCGGTCGAACACGCTGAATTTCTGCAGCGTCACCTTCACCCGGGCGTCGGGCTGGGCATCGCTGAAATCCAGCGAACCGCTGGCGTTCACCTCGCCCTTGCCGCTGATGAAACGCAGCTGCTGCAGCGTGAGCCGGCGGCCGTCCATCCGCGCCAGCAGGCTGCCGTCAGCCAACGACACCCCGGTGCGGCGGTCGGCCAGCTTCAGCTTGTCGCCGCGTATCTGGCCTTGCGCCTGCGGCATCTGCAGCGGGCCGCTCAGCTCCAGGTTGGCCGACAATTGCCCGGCCAGCTCCAGCCCCGGGCCGGTCAGCTCCGCCAGCGCCGCCAGCGACGGCAGGCTGGCGCGCAGCGTGCCGGACAACGGCGTATGGCCGTCGATGCGGCCGCCGTTCCATGGCAGGCTGCCCTGGCCCTGGGCCTGGGCGAAGCGACTGTCCAGGCTGACAGTGAAGGCCAGCTGCCTGCCGTCCAGCTTCAGTTCCGCCCGCGCGGTCTTCAGGCCCAGCGCGACATGCCTGCCCTTTTCCAGCGGCAACTGCACGTCGCCGCCGCTGCGCCACAGCGCCAGTTGGCCGATCCCGGCAGGATTGAGGCTCCAGTCGGCGTCGAATTGCAGGTTCTGCTCCACCGGCAGCTTAAGCCACGGACCCAGCTCGCTCAGGCGCAGGCCGCGCGCGCTGCCATGGCTGCTGAGCGCGCCGCCCGCCTGGCGCGTCAGCTCGGCGAGGTTCAGATTGCCGCCCAGCAGCGCCAGGCGAGCGGCGCCCAGCTTGACTTGGCCGTCGGCGCCCAGCGCCAGATCAGCCGGGGCCTGCAGGCTGAGACTTGGCTTGCCAGCCAACTCCAGCTTCTGCAGGCTGCCCTGCCAGCGGTTGTCCAGGCTGAGTCCGCCCGCCGCCGCCAGCTGCAACGCGTAATTCTGCTGCTCCAGATGGAAGCGGCCGTCCAGTTGCAGGCTGTGGCGGGCGCGGGTGCCGGCCGAGCGGGCATGCAGCTGTTCGGCGCGCAAATCGCCGACCTGCAACGCGGCCACGTCCAGGCTCAGCTGGAAAGGGCTGGCCTGGTCGGCCTTGATGTTGCCGGCGAACTGCATGGATTGTAGCGTGACTCCGCCGGGCAGCCGCAAGCGTTCGGCCTGCAGCTTGGCGTTAAGCAGCGGCGCCTTGGGCACGCCGCCCAGCTCGCCCTGTCCCTGCACGGTGCCGGCGAAACCCGGCCCCAGCAGCGACAGATTCGGCGCGTTGACCGCCAGCTTGAGCTTGTCGCCTGCCACGCCGTAGCTGCCGCTGGCCTGCAGCCGGTTGTCGGCCAGCTTCAGGTCCAGCAGCAGCTGTTTCAGCCGCGTCTCGCCCAGCAGCACGCTGGCGCTGCCGGACAGCGGCGCGCCGGAAAGCCGGCTGGGGGCGAACTGCAGCTTGGCGCCCACCTCCATCGGCTCGGCCAGTTGGCCGGCCATTTTCAGCGTGGCGTTGAGGTCGCCCTTGGGCAGGCTGTCCAGCAGCCGCGACGGGTCGGCGTGGCCCAGCTTGCCGTTCAGTTCGAACAGCCGCTTGCCGGACAGGCTCAGCTTGCCGTTGGCGCTGACCACGCCGCTGCCGGCGCCCAGCTCCAGCTTCTTCAACAGCAGCGCCGGCTGCTTGCCACCACTCAGCTCGGCCAGCGCGCTGGCCTGCAGCCACTTGCCTTTCAGCTGCGCGTCGAAGCGCGGAGCGCTGAACTCGCCTTCGGCGGTCACGCGGCCGCTGATCGCATCGTCCGGCGCCGAGGCGTGCAGCTGGCGCAAGGCCAGCCGGTCCAGATCCAGCGCCAGCTTCAGCCGGTCCGGCCTGATCTCGCCGGACAGGCCCAGCCGGCCGCCGGCCAGCTCGGCATGGCTGTTGTAGAGCTCCAGCGCCTGCTCGTCGGCGCGGAATTCGCCCACCAGCAGCGACAAGGGCAGACGCTGCGCCGACAGCGGGCCGGGATCGGTGTTGACCAGCGTCAGCCCGCCCTTCACCCGCTGGCCGGCGTCCGGCTCGGCGAACACCGCGAAGCTGAGCCGCGCCTTGGGCCAGCTGGGCAGTATCGCTTGCGGATTGATGTTACCGACGCGGGCGTCCAGCCGCACCAGGCGGTTGAAGGGATTGGCGTCGAAGGGCCGCAGCGCGCCGCTCAGGTCCACGCTGACGCCCTTGCCGTCCATCTCGCCGGAGAAGGACGGCTTGAGCAGATTGCCGGACAGGTCCAGCCTGGCCTTGACCGGCACCTGCTCCAGCTCGCCGCTGGCGGCCAATTGGCCGGACAAGGCGAACGGCGATGCGGCGGCCAGGGTCAGGCCGGCGCGCGCCTCGCCCCAGGGCGAGTCCAGCCGCTGCAATTGCAGCCGGTGGCGCGCGCCGTCGTAATCGTATGCCGCCTGCAGCCGGTACAGGCTGAAATGCGCCGGCTCCAGCGTCAGGCTGGCCAAGCTCAGTTGGTCCACCTTCAGCCGGAACGGCAGCGCCAGCGAACGCGGCACTTCAAACGGCGCGCTCTTCTGCTCCGGCGCCGGCCGGCTGAGCACCCGCACATGACCGAGCGCCAGCCGGCGGACGTGCACTTCGCCGCGCCACAGCGCCGCCGGCAGCCAGTCCAGCCGCAGCGATTCGATGTCTACGTCGTCGGCGGCGCTGCGCAGACGGATGTCGCGCAGGGTGAAGCCCTGCCACAGCGTACCCTGCGCCGAGCCCACGCTCAGTTGCTGGCCGGTGAGCTTGCCCAGCTGGCCCAGCGCCCAGGCGAAACCGGCCGGACTGGCGCTGAGCCAGCCCAGCGCGGCCAGAAAGAGCGCCAGCAGCAGCGCCAGGCAAGAGAACGCCATGCGCCAGCGGCGCGGCCGGACCGGCGCGGCGGGCGCGGTTTCCGGCGTTTCGGGGGTATGGTTTTGATTTTCGCTCATGATTGCAGCGGTCTAGAAAGCCAGGCCCAGGCTGAGGTTCCAGCGTATCTTGCCGTCCCCCTCCGCCTTGGCGATATCGAAAGACAGCGGCGCCACCGGGCTCATCCAACGCACGCCCACGCCGTTGGCGCGCATGGTCTGGAAGCCCTTCCAGCTGTCGGCGGCATTGCCGGCATCGGAGAACAGCGCCAGATACCAGTCCGGCTTTACCGGGATCTGGTACTCCACGCTGCCGGTAGCCACCACCCGGCCGCCCAGCACCGAGCCATTGGGACCGGGCAAGCCCAGGCTCTGGTAATCGTAGCCGCGCACGCTATTGGCGCCGCCGGCGCGGAACAGCAGCGCCGAAGGTACTTGCGCGCCCTCCTTGGCCCATACCTGACCCAGCTCCAGCCGGGCGACGAAGGTGCCGTACTTGGGGAAGGGCGACCAGTAGCCGACCGCGCGGCCATAGGCGCGCACCATGGAAGTGGAAGAGGCCAGCGCGCCCAGCGAGCCGGACAACTGGCCATCCAGCAGATAGCCGTTGCGCGGCCGCATCAGATCGTCCACCGCGCGCTGGGTCCAGCCGTACACCAGCTGGGTGACGTGGGTGTCGCTGGAGGTGACGCCACCGGCCTCCGCGCTTTCCTTGAGGAACTCCACCCCCATCCGCGCCTCGATATTGCCGCGGCTGCGCAGGCGCCAGGCGCCGGCGTCTATGGTCTTGGTCTTCACGCCCTGCACGTCTTCCGACTTGAACGAGCTGGTGAGGGAATGGGAATAGCCGTCCGACTCGCGCGGGAAGCCCAGGCCGAAACTCAGCGACTGCTGCTCGCGCTTCCAGTCGATCAAGGCCGAGCCGGTCCAGCCCTGCTGGAACAGATTGTAGTGGTCGTAGCCCACCCGCACGCCGGGTCCGACGTCGGAATCATAGGTCAGACCCAGTTCCAGCTTTTTCTTCGGCAGCTCCACCACATCCACCGTCACCGGCACGCGGTTGTCGGCGATGTGGTCGAAATCGGCGCTGACGATCACCGACGAGAACTGCGGCGACTGCTCCAGCGCCGACTGGAAAGCCAGCAGCTTGTCCTGCTGGTAGGGCGAGCCGGAATTGAAATCGGCCATGCCGGTGGCCAGTTTTTCCGGATAGCGCTTCAGGCCGTTGACCTTGATCGCGCCGAAGCGAATCAGCGGACCGCTGTCCACCACCACCTCCAGCACGGCTCGGCGCGTGGACGGATCTATCCTGGCTTCGCTGCTGACGATGCGCGCCTTGGGAAAACGGTCGGCCTGCACCTTGCGCAATACCGCGCGCTTGCTGACGTCCCAATCGGTCTGCCGGTACGGCGCGGCCATCGGCAAGGACCAGGCCTCCAGCACTTGGGCGAAGCGCTGCTGATAGTCGCTCTCCTGGCGGATCGGGCCATCCAGGCGGATGGTGACATCGTCGATCAGCACCGGCTCGCCCGGCACGACCCTCACCTTAACCCGGTTGCCGCTCTGCAGCGCCACATCCACGTTGGCGCCGAAATAGCCTTCGGTCTCCAGCAGTTTCTTCGCGTCGTCGGGCGTGCTCTTCACCAGCGCCTCCAGCCAGCTCTGGTCGATATCCGGATCCTGCTGGTTTTCCACCAGCTCCAGATTGTCGCGCAACAACTGCGCCAGATTGGACGGCGCGTCTATCTCCACCGTGTAGTCGAGTTTGGCCTGCGCCTGGGCGGCCAGCAGGTAGGCCGCCAACGCCAGCAGCCGCCCGTTGCGGACGCAGCGGCGGAGGGGATGCGGGCGGTCGAAAACGAGGGAAGCGCTTGGCATGGTCCGGTTCATTGGGGAATGCTGCATGGTAACGGAAGTCGGTCGGGCTGGCGACGGCAAACGATTGTCGAACAAGGGGTGTCAGACAGCCGCGCGCATCAGGTAGTTCAATGGCGGACAATATGATGAAACCATGAAAATCCGCGCCTCGTCCATGCGGACCCAACCGCAACCGTTCACTTGCACCGGCGGCGCCCAGTCCCATGGCCCGCAACAACCGTCTTGCCCGCATCGTCGCTCGCAACGGCCATCACGCGGCAAACCGCGTCGTCATGCCGAAGCCATGGCCATACGGCATGCTTGGCGTCGATGGTTTAGCAAAAACGGGACATTTCCGCGTCCCGGCCCGCGACCGCGGCAAAACCATCTATCGTGAATCAGGCAGGCTCCAGCCCGCCGCCATCCGCCTTGCGGCCGGCCGCTGCGGCCGGGCAAACATCGGCACCGCCTCGTCTTGCGCGCAAAGCTTGTGAATGTCCGTTAAAACTTCGGCGAGGCCGCCATGTTCGACAAAAGCGACAAGGGCATCATCCTGAAGACCATTATGGTGGCCGCTCCCATCCTGATCTGCATGGGCCTGTTGCCAGTGCTGTCGTTTTACATCGAAAAGCTGGAGGAAAACGGCCGGTCGGAGATCGTCGACTACATCTCCATCGCCCAGGCGGCGATGGCGGTAAAGTTCGACGCCGCCGACCTCAACGGTTGGCAGACCGGCTACGCCTTCGACATCATCCGCCACGTCGATGGCGCCGCCGGCAACGACGCCGTATCCCGCGCCGAATTCCTGCGCTCCGCCAGCAATTTCCGCCGCGACATTCACGTTCTGCGCACGATGCCGCTGGCCGGCGACCAGCGCAACCTGCTGGACAGCGTGCAACAGGATTTCGACAGCTTCATGGCGCTGGACGCCCAGATCATCGCCATGTACCGCAGCGGCGCGCCCGCCGCCCGCGACAAGGCGTCCAATCTGGTGATGGGCGAGGAGATCCAGATCTTCAACCACATCTCGCAAAACACCAACGCGCTGGCGGTATCCATCACGCTGGACCTGATGAAGAAAGTGGCGCAATCCAACTCCTACGGCATCGTCGCCCGCTGGATGATGCTGGTAATGTGGATCATCGCCAGCGCCATGGGCATCCTGCTGGTCCGGCTGCTGCACAAATGGCTGGGCCAGATGCGCGGCCTGATGCAGAAGCTGGAGTCGCTGGCCGGCACCGACGAGTTGACCCAGCTGCCCAACCGCCGCACCTGGGACATCCAGATAGAAATGATGCTGGCCGCAGCCAAGCGCTACCGCCAGCCGATCGCGGTGGCGCTGTTCGATCTGGATCATTTCAAGCAATTCAACGACAGCCACGGCCACCCGGAAGGCGACCGCCTGCTGCGGGAAGTATCCATTTTGATCAAGTCGCGGATGCGGCAATCGGACCTGTTCGCCCGCTTCGGCGGCGAGGAGTTCGTGCTGGCGCTGATGGACTGCGACTTGCCGCAAGCGATGACCCGCATTGACTCGCTGCGGCGAAACCTGCCTGACAACCAGACCTTCTCGGTCGGCGTCACGCTGTGGGCGGAAGGCGAGCGCATCCACAACACCCTGGCGCGGGCGGACAAGGCGCTGTACCAGGCCAAGGACGGCGGCCGCGACCGGGTAGTGGGGGTGGAGCCGCCTGCGGGAAAGGGCGAAGGGCGCTAGGCTGCTTAGCCAAACCAGCCGCTCAGCCGCAGAAAACAGGGCAGCCACCAGCCTGCCCCGCATCATGAACCCTCTGTACGATCAACCGGCCATCCGCCCCATCCGCTCCGCCAGCCGCAAGTGGCAGGCGGAAGCCAGTTTGACCAGATCGGTATTGTTCACCGGTATCCTGCCCGGTTCGGCAATCAGCTCCGCCAAGCCCTCCAGCGTGGCGACGGAGCTGGTGAGGCCGATCAGCTTGCCATGCGGCCAGCGCTGCTTGTTGTGGCGCTCGTAATCCAAGGCCACCACCCAGCGCGAATGCTGCCAAGGCCCGGGGCCGCGCAGCACCGCCTCCATCACCGCCCTGCCCACCTGCTGCGCCGCCTCGGCAGCCAAGGCCAGCGCCAGATGCAGACTCTCCGCCGTGGTGGCCGGCCCGCCCTCATGCAGCAGCGCCGGCCGCGTCTGTTCCTGCCACCAGCGCCGCAAACGCCGCGCGCCCGGCTTCTTGATTCTTCTGACCACCTCGTCCAGCTCGCCTTCCGACAGGCACAGCACCGGCTCGTCCTCGCCTGCCAGCAACAGCAAGCGGCCGGCGGGTTGTTCCAGCGTGTGCAGCAGGTCCTCCACTTCCTGCTTCATCGAAGCGGCGATTTCGGCGGCGACGAACCAGAAACCCTCCTCGCGGCGGATGACGCGCAGCGGGAAGTTTTTGGCGTAGTCGAGGCGGAGGGGGAGGTTTACGGAGAGGTCGAGGTGGTGGTTCATGGCTGAGTCTCCTCAAGCAGGCTGGATGCTTGGGAACTAGCGATATGTAGCGGGTAGCGACCGAGGACAAGAAGCGCCTCAGCAATACGATTGATCATGGCCATGATGGCCTCCTTATGCTTTGAGATGAGAAGTCCACCGTATCGGGGTGGGGGCGCTCTCAACGGCATAAGTCGTCCGGGTCCTTGCGGATACCCGACACCCCCCTTGATCTCTTGCGACGTGCGAACGCACGCCTAGAAAGAAGGCGTAATGATACCGCCAGAACTGGGCGGGTGCAGCTTATGCTTTGAGAGAAGCATCAAAGTAAGTCTCCGCCCAGTCCATGTCAATGCATTAAGCATTAGTGCGTAATCAGCAGCTTGTACTACGTGATACCGCAGTTCATCTCTGATCGGAACATGTCGTTTTATCACGTTTGGGTTCCGCCCAGAGGGCGGGCCAGGGGGCTGCGCGGCCAGCCCCCCGGCACCCCCAAGCCGCCCCAACAGCGCGGCGAAACCCCGTCTCCAAAGCCATTCCCAAGGCGCCGCCCAACTCGCGGGGCGCTAACGTCGCCCCGCTCAAACAAGTGGCGGCTTAAGACCTTGGGAATGGCTTCGGAGCCGGCTTGCGCTGATGGGGATAATGGTACGTTGGTTCTGTTTTCCTAACACGGTATTGAGTGATGATGTCGCATTTATAGATGTGATTTTGAAAATAAGATGAGTGTGTATAACGTTATTATGTTATTTGCCGCGATGTAATAAAAATCTTGCAAATAAATACTTTGTCATATAGATTTATGTCAGGAATTAGTTCTATTAATAACTAGGAATTAAAATGTCCGCACTCCCTAAAGAAGCACCAAAACTAAATCTGGCTGCAAATGATCAAATCAATACTGATGGTTCGAATGATTCTAGGGAGAGAGTGAGGAAAACATATACACATGAGCTGGTAATAGCACTATGTGGTCCAATTGGCTCCCCGATTCATGAAGTATGCCAGATTATTTTTGATGTTCTTGATAAAGAATATGGGTATGAATGTGAGGTAATAAGGTTAAGTGATTTTATTAAAAAACATAAGGCAAAAGAAGGGAGTGATCTATTTGAAGATGAAGTAGATGAATACACTAGAATAAGCGAATCGATAGCTGAGGGGGATGCGCTACGTAATAAACATGGGAATGCTATTCTTGCTGAACTTGCAATTAATCAAATAGCTGTTGATAGAGAACGATTTAATCAAGAAAATAAGCGGTCTTGCTACATAATAAACTCGATTAAGCATGAGGCGGAGCTAGATATCTTACGCCATATTTACGGTGAAATACTTTTTTCTATAGGAGTATTTTCTCCGGTGGAAGAAAGAGTTAAGAACTTAGAGAATAGAGGAGTGTCGAGTGATAAAATTTATCAGTTAATGGATCGTGATTCTGGGGAGGAAATGAACTTTGGCCAGAGGGTGTCTGAAACGTTTCCACTTTCAGATATCTTCATTAGAGTTGAAGAGCAAACTAACTCAGTTATAGAAGAGAAAGTAAGAAGATATTTAGATCTAATTTTTGGAACAAAAGTTATTACACCATCTCAAGCAGAAGCTGCTATGTATGCAGCAGCTGCTGCAGCTAATAATTCTGCATGTTTATCTCGGCAAGTTGGTGCATCTATCACGGATCAAAATGGAGTTATAATTTCCGTTGGATGGAACGATGTACCACGTTTTGGCGGTGGCTTGTACTCTAATGGCCGCAATGTAGATAATCGATGCTGGAATAAAGGTGGGAAGTGCTACAATGATAATGAAAAAAGTAAACTAGCTAGATTGATTGCAGATGAACTAATTTCTGCGGGTCTGTTGCATAAGAATAAGAAGCAAGAAGCAATATCTAGCCTTCAGCGTAATTATAAGTTAAAGGGATTAATAGAGTTTTCTAGGGCAGTTCATGCAGAAATGCATGCAATTGTTTCTGCAGGTAGACCTTTAAGTCAAGCTAAACTATATTGTACTACCTATCCATGTCATTCATGTGCAAGGCATATTGTTGCTGCTGGAATTGAGGAAGTTTACTATATTGAGCCATATAGAAAAAGTTTGGCAACTTCTCTGCATCATGATTCGATAACCGAGAATGAAAAGGATGATTCAAAGCTTAGGTTGCTTGCTTATGAGGGTGTATCACCTCGTAGATATCTAGACTTATTTTCCTTCCCCTTGCCTGGCAGGAAAAAAGATGGTAAAATAATAAAGATTAAGCCGCAGGAAGCGATACCTAGGCATGAAAAGTCTTTAGCAGCCTTGAAAAGTTTAGAGGCTTTTGTTACAGATAATTTAAATAGTAAGAGCTTAATTGAGGAGCTAAAAAATGAAAAATAATCCAAAGCAATTATCTCTTTTTGAAATAGATGAAGTAGTGTTGAAAGAGAAACAGTTAAACAATGTTGTTTCTTTTTGCTCTTTTAAAGAGGCAAAGACTATCGCGGGCGAAAAAAATAAGCTTGTTGAGATTTATCATAGAATTTTATTGAATGCTAAATCTAATTGAGTTGATCGACATATTAATTTGAATATAAATATTGCCCTTGGGCGGCATTTTTATATTTACTAGTAACCTAGATTTTCCATTCGATTATTGCTCTTTATGTCTTTTTGCTTGACATTAAGATAAGACTATATCGATGCACCTAATTCCCCATCGGCGCAAGCCGGCTCCGAAGCCATTTCCAAGGTTTTAAGCCGCCGGTTGTTCGACGCGGGGCGACGTTAGCGCCCCGCTAGTTCCGGCGGCTCCTTGGGAATGGCTTTGGAGACGGGGTTTCGCCGCGCTGCTGGGGCAGCCTGGGATTGCCAAGGGGCTGGCCGCACAGCCCCTGGCCCGTTCGCCGGGCGGAACCGGCACCAAAATCATCGTCCGCAAAGCGGACACAAAACCACAACACCACAATCGGTGCGTCGCCCCTGCGGGGTGACACACCCTACCCGCACAGCGCCCTGACCTGCCCGGCGGGCAGCCCCACCATCAAAATCCATCGTCCGCAAAGCGGACACAAAACCGCGACACAACAACCGGTGCGTCGCCCCTGCGGGGTGACGCACCCTACCCGTGGAGGCGAACCACCTGCTTGGCAGCCTTCCGCCACAAAACCCAATCATCATGCAATCCAATCAAAACAAAAGGGCAAGCCCCCAGGCTTGCCCTTTCTTCATCCGACGGCGATCAAATGACCGCCGATCCAACCTTACTTCTTGCGCTGCGGCGGCAGGTCCGTGCAGGTGCCGTGCGCCACTTCCGCCGCCATGCCGATGGACTCGCCCATCGTCGGGTGCGGGTGGATGGTCTTGCCGATGTCGGTCGCGTCGCAACCCATCTCGATCGCCAGGCACACCTCGCCTATCATGTCGCCCGCGTGCGGGCCGACGATGCCGCCGCCGATGATCTGGTGGGTTTCGGCGTCGAAGATCAGTTTGGTGAAGCCTTCGTCGCGGCCGTTGGCGATGGCGCGGCCGGAAGCGGCCCATGGGAACACGCCCTTCTCGATCTTCAGGCCCTGCTTCTTGGCATCGTCTTCCGTCACGCCGACCCAAGCCACTTCCGGATCAGTGTAAGCCACGCCCGGAATCACGCGGGCGTCGAAGTAGGCCTTCTGGCCGGCGCAATTTTCCGCCGCCACGTGGCCCTCGTGCACGCCCTTGTGCGCCAGCATCGGCTGGCCGACGATGTCGCCGATGGCGTAGATGTGCGGCACATTGGTGCGCTGCTGCTTGTCCACCGGGATGAAGCCGCGGTCGGTGACCGCCACGCCGGCGTTTTCCGCGCCCAGCAGCTTGCCGTTGGGCGCGCGGCCGGTGGCGTACAGCACCATGTCGTAGCGCTGCGGCTCTTTCGGCGCGCTGGCGCCTTCAAACGTCACCCAAACCCCGTCTTCCTTGGGCTCGATGCCCACGGTCTTGGTGTTCAGCATGATGTTGTCGAAACGGTGGGCGTTCCACTTCTGCCATACCTTCACCAGGTCGCGGTCGGCGCCCTGCATCAGGCCGTCCATCATTTCCACCACGTCCAGGCGCGCGCCCAGCGTGGAGTAGACGGTGCCCATTTCCAGGCCGATGATGCCGCCGCCGACGATCAGCATCTTGCCCGGCACGGACTTCAGCTCCAGCGCGCCGGTGGAGTCCACCACGCGCGGGTCGTTCGGGATGAAGGGCAGCTTCACCACGCGCGAACCGGCGGCGATGATGGCGTTGTTGAACTTGACCACCTTCTTGTCGCCGGTGGTTTCGCTGCCGCTGCCGGTGGTGACCGACACTTCGATATGGTGCGGGTCGAGGAAATGGCCGACGCCGCGCACCACTTCCACCTTGCGCGCCTTGGCCATGCCGGCCAGGCCGCCGGTCAGCTTGGCGATGACCTTTTCCTTGTAGCCGCGCAGCATGTCGATGTCCACTTCCGGCTTGCCGAACTTGATGCCGTTGGCGGCCAGGTGGCTCACTTCGTCTATCACCGCCGCGTTGTGCAGCAGCGCCTTGGACGGGATGCAGCCCACGTTCAGGCAGACGCCGCCCAGCGTGGAGTAGCGCTCGACGATGACGACCTTGAGGCCGAGGTCGGCCGCGCGGAAGGCGGCGGAGTAACCGCCGGGGCCGCCGCCCAGCACCATCACGTCGCATTCCACATCGGCGCCGCCGCTGTGCGAGGCGGCTACCGGAGCGGCTTGCGGCGCGAAGCCGGCCTGGGTGGTGGCGGAGGCGACGCCCACGGTTTCCACCGGCTTGGGCGCTGCCGGAGCCGCGGCTGCGCCGGCGGCTTCGATGATGACGATCACGTCGCCTTCGGACGCTTTGCCGCCGACGGCGACTTTCACTTCCTTGACGGTGCCGGCGGCTTCAGCCGGCACTTCCATGGTGGCCTTGTCGGTTTCCAGCGTGATCAGGCTGTCGTCTTTGGCGATCACGTCGCCCGGCTTGACGAAGACTTCGATCACGTCCACGTTGCTGTGGCCGCCGATGTCCGGGACTTTCAATTCAATCAGATTGCTCATGGCTTTCCATCCTTAGGGCGGAAGCCCGCGGCGCGGGCGTTCCGCCGTATTCCAAGCGGCAAGGAGAAGGCGGAGCGCCCCGGCGGGGCGTCCGCCCTACCATTACAGGATCAGGCGGCGCACGTCGGTCAACAGCTTGCCCAGGTGCACGGTGAAGCGCGCGGCTGCGGCGCCGTCGATCACGCGGTGATCGAAGGACAGGCTCAGCGGGCACATCAGGCGCGGCTCGAATTCCTTGCCGTTCCACACCGGCTTGATCTGCGACTTGCAGACGCCCAGGATGGCCACTTCCGGCGCGTTGACGATAGGCGTGAAGCTGGTGCCGCCGATGCCGCCCAAGCTGGAGATGGTGAAGGTGGCGCCCTGCATGTCGGTCGGCTTCAGCTTGCCTTCGCGGGCCAGCTTGGACAGGTCGGTCAGCTCCTGCGCGATCTGGCGCAGACCCTTCTTGTCGGCGTCCTTGATCACCGGCACCACCAGGCCGTTCGGCGTGTCGGCGGCGAAGCCGATGTGGTAGTACTGCTTCAGCACCAGGTTGTCGCCGTCCAGCGAGGAATTGAAATTGGGGAAGGCCTTCAGCGCTTCGGCGGCGGCCTTGATGATGAAGGCCAGCGGGCTGATCTTCAGGCCGGACTTTTCCCATTCCTTGCCCACGGTCTTGCGGAAGTCTTCCAGCTCGGTGATGTCGCACTCGTCGTTGAACGTGACGTGCGGGATCATCACCCAGTTGCGCGACAGATTGGCGCCGGAGATCTTCTGGATGCGGGACAGCGGCTTGGTTTCGATCGGGCCGAACTTGGCGAAGTCCACCTTGGGCCACGGCAACAGGTCAAGGCCCGAGCCGGAGCCTGCCGGCGCGGCGGGAGCCAGCGCGGCCGGGTTCTGCATGATGCCCTTGACGAAGGCCTTGACGTCGTCTTCGGTGACGCGGCCCTTGCGGCCGTTGCCCTTGACCTTGCCCAGATCCACGCCCAGTTCGCGCGCCAGGCGGCGCACCGACGGACCGGCATGGGCCTTGGAGAAGGCGATTTCGTCGATGGCGGCGGACACCGCGGCTGCAACCGGCGCCACGGCCGGCGCGGCTGCGGGCGCAACGGCCGCCGGAGCCGGAACAGCCGGGGCAGCAGCCGGCGCTGGGGCTGCGGCAGGTGCCGAAGCGGCGACAGCGCCCTCAACCACCACGATCAGATCGCCTTCGCCGACCTTGTCGCCGACCTTGACCTTGACTTCCACCACCTTGCCGGCGGCGGTGGCCGGCACTTCCATGGTGGCCTTGTCGGTTTCCAGCGTGATCAGGCTGTCGTCGACGGCGATTTGATCGCCCACCTTCACCGACACTTCGATCACGTCGACGCCGCTGTGGCCGCCGATGTCGGGCACGCGGATTTCGCTGCGGCCGCTGGCGGCCGGGGCGGCGGACGCGGCCGCTGGCGCAGGCGCGGCTGCCGGGGCCGCGGCAGGAGCGGCGACGGGCGCCGGGGCCGCAGCGGCCGGAGCCGGCGCGGCGGCGGACGCGCCCACTTCGATGATGGCGATCACGTCGCCTTCGGAAATCTTGCCGCCTACGACGGCCTTCACTTCCTTGACCACGCCGGCGGCTTCGGCCGGCACTTCCATGGTCGCCTTGTCGGTTTCCAGGGTGATCAGGGAGTCATCCACCGACACGGTCTGGCCGGCGGAGATGAATACTTCGATGATGTCTACATTGCTGTGCCCGCCGATGTCGGGCACTTTCAGTTCGATCAGATTGCTCATGAGCTTTCCATCCGTGGAGCGGTCCCCCTGGTCTGCGCAGCGTTTGGTCTGCGCAGGCTGGCGGCCCGTCGATATTCGGCTTCGTTACGGCGCAAGCTCCGGCGCTTCCCGGCGTTCCCGCCCGGCTGCCGGAGCCTGCGACCTACCCGGTCGGCGGCTTAAACCTTCCAGCTCGCCAGCTTGTCGGCCTTGATGCCGTACTTGGCGATCGCCTCGGCCACCTTGGCCGCTTCGATCTTGCCGTCGCGCGCCAGGGCGGACAGCGCTGCCACCGCCACGTAGTGACGGTCCACCTCGAAGAACGAGCGCAGGTTGGCGCGGCTGTCGGAGCGGCCGAAGCCGTCGGTGCCCAGCACCACGTAGCGGCCAGGCACGTATTCGCGGATCTGGTCGGCGTAGTTGCGGATGTAATCGGTTGCGGCAACCACCGGACCCTGACGGCTGGCCAGTTGCTGCTCGACGTAGGACACGCGCTGTTCGCCCACCGGGTTCAGCAGGTTGTGGCGGGCCACGTCCATGCCGTCGCGGCGCAGTTCGTTGAACGAGGTCACGCTCCAGACGTCGGCGGCCACGCCGAAGTCGTTCTTCAACAGATCCGCCGCGGCCAGCACTTCGCGCAGGATGGTGCCGGAGCCCATCAGCTGCACCTTGGCCTTGGCGTCGCCGCCGTCCTGCAGCAGGTACATGCCCTTCAGGATGCCGGCTTCCGCGCCCGCCGGCATCGCCGGGTGGGCGTAGTTCTCGTTCATCAGCGTCAGGTAGTAGAACACGTCCTGCTGTTCCACGTACATGCGGCGCAGGCCGTCCTGGATGATCACAGCCAGCTCATAGGCATAGGTCGGATCGTAGCTGATGCAGTTCGGAATCAGGCCGGCCTGGATGTGGCTGTGGCCGTCTTCGTGCTGCAGGCCTTCGCCGTTCAGCGTGGTGCGGCCGGCGGTGCCGCCCAAGAGGAAGCCGCGGGCGCGCATGTCGCCGGCAGCCCAGGCCAGATCGCCGATGCGCTGGAAGCCAAACATCGAGTAGTAGATGTAGAACGGAATCATCGGCTGGCTGCTGTTGGCGTAGCTGGTCGCCGCGGCGATCCAGTCGGCCATCGCGCCCGGCTCGTTGATGCCTTCCTGCAGGATCTGGCCGTCCTTGGATTCCTTGTAGAACATCAGTTGATCGGCGTCCTGCGGCACATAGTTCTGGCCCTGGGTGGACCAGATGCCGTACTGGCGGAACATGCCTTCCATGCCGAAGGTGCGGGACTCGTCCGGCACGATCGGCACCACGCGCTTGCCGATGTTCTTGTCCTTCAGCAGGGTGCCCAGCATGCGCACGAAGGCCATGGTGGTGGAATACTCGCGCTCGCCGGACGATTGCAGCTGGCCGTCGAATGCCGACAGCTGCGGCACTTCCAGCACGGTCTTCACCGGCTTGCGGGCCGGCAGGTAGCCGCCCAGGGCCGCGCGGCGTTCGCGCATGTACTTCATTTCCGGGCTGTCTTCCGCCGGCAGGTAGTACGGCACCTTGGCCAGATCTTCATCGGAAACCTGGATGCCGAAGCGGTCGCGGAATTTGCGCAGGCTTTCCAGATCCATTTTCTTGGCCTGGTGGGCGATGTTCATCGCCTCGCCGGAGGCGCCCATGCCGTAGCCCTTGATGGTCTTGGCCAGAATCACGGTCGGGCGGCCGTTGGCATTGTGGGTGGCCTCATGGTAAGCCGCGTACACCTTGTGCGGGTCGTGGCCGCCGCGGTTGAGGTTCCAGATTTCCTCGTCCGACATATTGGCCACCATTTCGCGCAGCTCCGGGTATTTGCCGAAGAAGTGTTCGCGAACGTAGGCGCCGTCCTTGGACTTGAAGGTCTGGTAGTCGCCGTCGACGCACTCGTCCATGCGCTTCTTGAGCAGGCCCTTGGTGTCCATCGCCAGCAGCGGGTCCCAACGCGAGCCCCAGATGACTTTCAGCACGTTCCAGCCGGAGCCGCGGAAGTCGCCTTCCAGTTCCTGGATGATCTTGCCGTTACCGCGCACCGGTCCGTCCAGGCGCTGCAGGTTGCAGTTGATGACGAACACTAGGTTGTCCAGGCCTTCGCGCGCTGCCATGGCGATGGCGCCCAGCGATTCCGGCTCGTCCATCTCGCCGTCGCCGCAGAAGCACCACACCTTGCGGCCGTGGGTCTTGGCCAGGCCCCGGCTTTCCAGGTACTTCAGGAAGCGGGCCTGGTAGATGGCCATCAGCGGGCCCAGGCCCATCGATACGGTGGGGAACTGCCAGAAATCGTCCTTCAGCCACGGATGCGGGTAGGACGGCAGGCCCTGGCCGTCCACTTCCTGGCGGAAGTTGTCCAGCTGGGCGGCGGAGAGGCGGCCTTCCATGAAGGCGCGGGCGTAGACGCCGGGCGCGATATGGCCCTGGAAGTAGATCAGATCGCCGTCCTGCTCGTCGTTCTGGGCGCGCCAGAAATGGTTGAAGCCGACGTCGTACAGGGTGGCGGAGGATTGGAACGATGCGATGTGGCCGCCCAGCTCCAGATCCTTCTTGCCGGCGCGCAGCACCATGGCGGCGGCGTTCCAGCGGTTGATCGAGCGGATGCGGTGTTCCAGCTCGTGGTTGCCGGGCGACTTGATTTCCTTGCCGACCGGGATGGTGTTCAGGTACGCGGTGGTCGCGTCAAACGGCAGGTGGGCACCGCGGCGGCGGGTGCGCTCCACCAGCTTTTCCAACAGGTAATGCGCGCGTTCCGGGCCTTCGTTATCCAGCACCGACTCAAGCGCTTCAGTCCATTCCTGGGTTTCCAACGGATCGATATCGTCAGGGAAAGTTGCAGCCATCTCTGGTCCTCACAGCGGGTGACATCGGGGACCGCGTCAGTACCGGCCGGCCCCGCAATTATGCTATCGGCTCGAAAGCGAGCCAATTATTTGATTTGAGATTATAAACGAACACATTCGCAAATAAAAATGTTCATTTGCGAATGTGTTCGCTACGACCCAGCCAGTGTACGTCCGGAAGGATTCGCAAAGGAATAGCCGACAGCGGCTAAGACGGCGGGAAGTCGCGAAACAAACCGATGCTGCGCCGCATCATGTTGTTTTTTTGCGATAAGAAGCGCGAACTTGAAACAATTGTTTCAATTTCGCGCAGCCTTCCGCTCGTCCTTGGCCAGCCGCTCCACTTCGCGCAAGCGCGCCTCCAGCATCGAACGCAGGTAGAAGTCATCGCCCTTGGCCTGGCTGGCCAGCTGGTACTGCTCCAGCGCCGATGAATAGCGCTGCTCGTAATAAAAAGCGTTGCCCAGCGCCTCGTGGTAGCGCAGCGGGTCCTTGTCGGCGTACAGCTTGGCCTGCAGCCGGTACAGCGCCGGATCGGCGCTGCGGTCGTTAAGTTGCTGGCGCAGCAGCTTCTGCGCGCCGGCGCGGTCGCCGCCGTCCAGCGCGACGTCGATCTGCGACAGCTGCAGCGCGGTATTGCGCGGGAAGGCTGCGAGGCCGTTGCGCGCCGCCGCCGCCGCCGCGCTCCAGTCGCGGCCGTCGCGGGCGATCTCCACCTCCAGCCCATACAACATCGGATTGTCCGGCAACTTGGCGCGGGCCTTGGCCAGCGCTTCGCTGGCGCCGGCGCGGTCGTGCTGCAACAGCTTGGCGCGCGCCAGACCGTACCAGCTGGCGCCCTCGTTCAAGTACAGGCCGCGCTGCAGGGTGCTGTTGTAGTAGAACAGCGCCTCGTCCGGCGTCATGGTAAGCGTGCGCAGCTTTTCCCGCACCAGCAGATAGTCGATGCTGTCGGCGCGCATCCGCACCGGATAGTCCAGTGCGCGGTTCTGCGCCTCGCTGATCCGCTCCACCGTCACCGGGTGGGTGCGCAGGAAGGCGTAGGCCATGGTGTCGCTGTAGCGGCCGGCCTGCTCCAGGCGCTGGAAGAAGGTCGCCATATAGCGCACATCGTAGCCGGCATTGCCCATGAACTGCATGCCGACGCGGTCGGCCTCGCGCTCGAAATCGCGCGAGAACGCCAGTTGGCGCGAAATGGACAGGCCCATGCCGGCCGACACCGCGCCCATCGCGCCCTCGCCGCTGCCGGCCTTGGCCGCCAGCGCGGCGGCGACGATGGTGCCCAACAGCAACAGCGGATTGGTGGCGCTGCTGGCCGCCTGCATCCGCGCGATGTGGCGCTGGGCGACGTGGGCGGTTTCATGGCCCATCACCGCCGCCAGCTCGCCCTCGCTCTGGGTGGCCAGGATCAAGCCGATATTGACGCCGACGTAGCCGCCGGGCATGGCGAAGGCGTTGATGCCGGTGTCGGCGACGCAGAAATAGGTGAAATGCACGCCGGGCAGCGTCACCGACGCCGACAGCTTGCCGCCGATATCGTTAAGGTAGGAACTGACCTCGGCATCGTCCAGCACGTCGCCGGCCTCGCGCATCGCGCGCAGCGCGTCGCGGCCGATGCGGGCCTCGTCGGTCAGGGACAGGGAAGCGTCGGAAATCTCGCCCAGGTCGGGCAGATCGGCGCGGACGATCAGCGGCTGCGCCAGCACGGAGGCCAGCAGCGCGCACAGCAGGCGGCGTTTCATCATGGGGCTTATGATAGCCGCGAAGCCGCGTAAGTTGCATGCCTGTCGCCTTGATCAAAGCTAAACAATTGTTGCCCGGCCGCCGGACTGTCATGACACGGGGATTCCAGCTAGACTCGACTGCAGTCAGAACTCCCGCAGCCGCCGCCATGTCCATTCTCCCCCCTGCCCCGCCCAGGCTCGCCACCGAAACCGGTCAGGCCGACTTCGGCGTCTATCAGGGCATCATTCCCGACCTGAGCTGGAATGGCCTGGCGATGTCGCCGCTGCAACGGCTGGGCCGCCGCCTGCATCACAAGCGCTGGCAATACGCCGCCATCGCCCATGACGACTTCCTCATCGCCGCGGCGGTGGTGGACGTGGGCTGGAACGGCACCGCTTTCGCCTATCTGTTCGACCGCCGCAGCCGCCGGGTGGCGGCCGCCGCCAGCGCCAACGGCTTGCCCGGCGTCGGCATCCGCGTCGCCGACCGCGCATTCGGCGACGCCCATTTCCGCTTCGGCGGGGTCGATCTGCGCTTCGCCCGCGACGGCGACACGCTGCGATTGAGCCTGGACAGCCGCGAACTGCAGCTGAACGCCGCCATCTCGCTGGCAGCCATGCCTCCGGTGCTGGCGGTGGTCGCGCCGGCCAACTACCTGGCGCACAGCACCCACAAAAGCGGCGGCCTGACGGTGGAAGGCGAGGCGCGCGGCCCGGCTGGCCGCTACGCCCTGTCAGGCGCGGCGGCCTCGCTGGACTACTCCAACGGCCTGCTGGCGCGCGAAACCCGTTGGCGCTGGGCCAGCGCCCATGGCCGGCATATGGGGTTCAATCTGCAACAAGGCTATATGGGCAACGCGGAAAACGCGGTGTGGCTGGACGGCCGGCTGTTCCGCGTCGGCGCGGTGGAGTTCGACTACCTGACCGACGACCCGCTGGCGCCGTGGCGCGTCCGCAGCCAGGACGGGCTGGTGGATCTCGCCTTCACGCCCGAAGGCGCGCGGCGCGAGGACAAGAACCTGCTCATCGCCGCCAGCCGGTACGTGCAGCCGATAGGCCGCTTCGACGGCACCCTGACCGATCCCGCCAGCGGCGAGCGCCATCCGGTGCGGCAACTGGCCGGCGTCACCGAAGACCACCTGTCGCGCTGGTAGAAAGACTCGATGCTGTTATTGAAACTACTGCTGGTGCCGACGCTGATCTGGCTGATCAGCGCCGCCGCCAAAAAATGGGGTCCGGCGGTGGCGGGCGCCCTGGCCGGCTTTCCGGTGATCACCGGCTCGATCCTGCTGATCCTGGCGCTGGAGCACGGCCCGGCCTTCGCCCAGCGCGCCGCGTTGGCCGCGGCGCTGGGCACCAGCACCAATATCGCCTTCGGCATCGCCTACAGCTGGGCGGCGCTGCGCTGGCGCTGGCCGGCGTGCCTGGCCTTGGGCTTGGCCGGCTACGCCGCCGCCGTCGGCCTGAGCCAGCTGGCCGGGCTGTCGCCCGGGCAGGGCGCGCTGCTGGGCCTGGCTTTCCTGCCCGCCGCCGGCTATCTGTTTCCCAAGCCGCCGCCTCCCGATCCCGGCGCCGTGCTGCGCGAGGCCGGCATGGCGCCGCGGATGCTGGCCGGCGCGGCGCTGGTGCTGTTGATCACCAGCGTGTCCGCCAGCCTGGGTCCAGCCTTGAGCGGCCTGCTGGCGGTGTTTCCGGTATTGGGCAGCGTGCTGGCGGTATTCAGCCAGCAGAGCGCCGGCAGCGCCGCCACGGTGCGGCTGCTGCGCGGCATGGTGCAGGGTTTCTACGCCTTTGTCGCCTTCTGCCTAAGCCTGGCCTGGGCGCTGCCCGGGATGGCGCTGGCACCGGCCTTTCTATTCGCCTTGCTGCTGGCGGCTCTGGTGCAGGCGGCGGTGCTGTGGCGCAGCCGGCATCGCCATTAGCCCCCCGGCCGCCGGCGCCATGACTGAAGCCATGCTTGGCGTTCGGCGCTCCGGAATGAAAAATGCCGCCCGCCTGCGACAGGCGGACGGCAGCGCTTGGCGCCGACGGATGCGTTCAGCGCGCGCCGATCGGCAGCACGCTTCGACCGTATTGCTCGTTGATCACGGTGGCCATCGCCAGATACACAGCGCTGGCGCCGCACACGATGCCCTCAAAGCCGGCGATGACGCCGATGGCGGCGCTGCCGGTGAAGTCGCGCGCCGCCAGCAGGAAGAACAGCACGGTCAGCGAGGCGAAAACAAATTGCTTCATGCGCGGATAGTTGACGGTGCCCGCCAGCATGAACAAGGTGAACACGCCCCACAGCAGCAGATACCAGGCCATATAGCCTGGCGGGGTAGCGTCGGCCAGGCCCAGCTTGGGCAGCACCAGCAGCAGCACCAGGCTCAGCCAGAACAGGCCGTAGGACAGGAAGGCGGTGACGCCGAAGGTGTTGCCGCGGCGGAATTCCATGACGCCGGCGGCGAGTTGCGCCAGGCCGCCGTAGCACAGGCCCATCGCTAGCACCATGGCGCTGAGCGGGAAAAAGCCGGCGTTGTGGATATTCAAGAGTATGGTGGTCATGCCGAAGCCCATCAGGCCCAGCGGCGCCGGGTTGGCCAGTTTTTCGTTCACGAAAGCGCTCCAGATAAGCGGTCATTAATATTAGGGAGGCGCGATTCTAGGCAAGCCCGCCCTCCCCGGCAAGCACCTGGATCAAACCTTGCGCCCGGCAGCGCGCCGCCCCGGCGGCGGCGCTCTTGAAAAGAGCCGGCCGCCACTCCAGTTATTTCCGTCGCCAATGCCGCAAATTCCACCCCGGCGGGGGCAACTGGTGATAGCATGCCGCGCGGACTGGAGCAAAACCTCTAGAGCGCATTGAGCTGCGTTTTCCTACCCGTCATGGCGGCGATGCGGGAAAATACAGCTGAATACGTTCCATTTCCGTCATCTGCACAGGAAAACCACAAGCATGGACCGACTGAATACCCTGCTCGACCACAACCGCGCCTTTGTCGAAAGCCGCGAATACGAGCAATACAAGACCGACAAGTTTCCCGGCAAGGGCTTGGCGGTGCTGGCCTGCATGGACGCCCGCTTGGTGGAATTGCTGCCCAAGGCGATGGGCCTGAAGAACGGCGACGCCAAGCTGATCAAGAACGCCGGTGCGCTGATCACCCACCCCTGGGGCTCAGTGATGCGCAGCCTGATCGTCGCCGTGTACGAGCTGCGCGCCGACGAGATCTGCGTGGTGGCGCACCGCGATTGCGGCATGCGCGCAATCGACCCCAAGCACATCCTCGACCACGCGGTGGAGCGCGGCATCCCGGAAGAGACCATCGCCACTCTGCGCAATGCCGGCATCGACCTGGACAACTGGCTGAAAGGTTTCGACAACGTCTCCGACAGCGTGCGCCACTCGGTGCAGACCATACGCAACCACCCGCTGATGCCCAAGGACATTCCGGTGCACGGCCTGGTGATCCACCCGTCCACCGGTCGGCTGGAAGTAATCATCAACGGCTACGGCGAAGAGAGCCACACCGCCGCATGAGCGCGCGCATCGGGGTGTTCGGCGGCACCTTCGACCCGATCCATCTGGCCCATCTGCGCATGGCGCGCGCCTTCGCCGAAGAGCTGGCGCTGGACCGGGTGCTGCTGATCCCCGCCGGCCTGCCCTACCACCGCGCCCGCGGCGCGCGCGCCAGCGGCGAGCAGCGGCTGGAAATGGTGAGGCTGGCGATAAGCGGCGACGCCCGGTTTCAAGTCGATGACCGCGAAATCCGCCGCCGCCGCCCGGCCTATACCGTGGACACACTGCGCGAGCTGCGCGGCGAGCTGGGAGATGGCGCCGAGTTGTGGTTTCTGATCGGCGGCGACTCGCTGGCCGCCCTCGACAGCTGGAAGGAATGGCGGCAGTTGTTCCAGCTCGCCAACCTCGCCGTCGCCATGCGTCCCGGCTTCGATTGGCAGACGCTGCCGACGGAAGTGCAACAGCAGTGGCAAGCCCGCCAAGTATCTGATTTTTCAAATCGAACGGCTTCCGGTACAATCCGCCCCCTGGCCCTGCCGCCGCTCGATCTGTCCGCCACCCGCCTGAGGGCGTTGCTGACCGCCGGGCAGCCGGTGGATGGCCTGATCGACCCGGCCGTGCTGGCCTACATTCGCCAGCAGCGGCTATACCAATAAACGGGCGGCGGCGCAGCCGCCCTCGCTCTTTGTGGTACCTCTTGCCGGCGCCTGTGCCTGCTACGTACCGGCACAGGAAAAGGAATCATGGATATTCAAGCAATCAGCAAACTGGCAGTGGAAGCCCTGGAAGACATCAAGGGCAAGGACATCATCGAGCTGGACACCAGCAACCTCACCTCGCTGTTCCAGCGCATGATCGTCGCCACCGGCGACTCCAACCGCCAAGTCAAGGCGCTGGCCAACAACGTGCAGGTCACCCTGAAGGAAGCCGGCGTGGACATCGTCGGCAGCGAAGGCCACGAAAGCGGCGAATGGGTGCTGGTTGACGCCGGCGACGTGGTGATCCACGTAATGCTGCCGGCCGTGCGCGACTACTACGACATCGAGGCGCTGTGGGGCGGCCAGAAGCCCAGCTTCGCCATCGGCGCCGCCAAGCCGTGGTCGGCGGTATAAACCGCTGACGCGCTGACGGGGAGGCCCTTCCCCGTCATCCTCTTTCCCGTTTCATCCCGCAAGCCCCATTCCCGATGAAAATCACCATTCTCGCCGTCGGCACCAAGATGCCGCGCTGGGTGGACGAAGCCTATTCCGATTACGCCAAACGCTTCGGCCGCGACATCACGCTGGAACTGAAAGAGATCAAACCGGAAAAACGCGGCGGCGGCGTCACTGCGGAAAAGGGCATCGCCGCCGAGCACGAACGCCTGATCGTCGCCATCCCGCCGCGTTCGCGGCTGGTGGTGATGGACGAGCGCGGCAAGAGCTGGACCTCGCTCAAGCTGGCCGAGGGATTGAAGGAATGGATGGCCGGCGGCGACGACGTGGTGTTCATCATCGGCGGCGCCGACGGCCTGTCGTTGGAGTTGAAGCAGCGCGCCGAGGTGCTGCTGCAGCTGTCGGCGATGACGCTGCCGCATGGCATGGTGCGGGTGATGCTGGCCGAACAGATCTACCGCGCTTACTCCATCCTCAACAACCATCCCTACCACCGCGAATGACAAAGCCACGCCGAACGCGTGGCCCCGTCGCGCATCGCCGCGCCTAGCCTTGCGGGCGCTTGCTCAGCGCGGCGCTCACCCGGCTCCTCCTCAGCGGCCACAGCAGGCCGATGCCCAACAGCACCGCCAGGCCATTGGCCAGCACGCCCGCAATATGCAGATAGCCCCAGTGGCCCAGCAACCCGCCATACAGGTGATTGAGCCCCAGCAGCAAGGACAGCCCGCACAGCAGCCCCACCAACTGGCGCTCGGACTCCGGCTCGGCGTGCAGCCGGCACAATAGATAAGTCGCCAATACCAGATCGAAAATCGCGATCTCGCACTGCCAGCCCTCCGACACCGCCCAGACTGTGCCCGCCGCCATGAATTGCGGCGCCGTCAGATGGCCGATGGCGCTGACGATAGCCGCAAACGCCCACGCTCTCACATACCAAGTGCCCATATAGCCCCCTTTAAGGTATTGAACGCAAAACGACGCACTGCACCGGCACGCCAGTGCCTATTTTTAATGCATGGGCAGCAAGCTGCCCGCACCTTATCCAGCAATGACGCCGGGAACGGTAAAACGCGCCTCAGTTATCCACAGCAAACCACAAAACCCGGCCTTATCCACAAACTCACGGTTCAAGCCATCCGCCAGCCGCGCAGACGCCGGTTGATCAACAGCACCCAGACCGCCGTCAACAGGCAAAGTCCGCCTGAAATCATCGTCGCCAGCGTGTAGCTGCCCAGGCTGTTGCGCAGCATCCCGGCCCCGAGCGCCGCAAAAGCCGCCCCCAGCTGATGCCCGGCGACGATCCAGCCAAACACCACCGGCGCCTGCTGGCTGCCGAAACTGTTGGTGGTCAGCTTCACGGTAGGCGGCACCGTCGCCACCCAATCCAGCCCGTAAAACATGGCGAATAGCGGCAGGCCAAAGAAATATTCCAGCCCGAAGGCATACGGCAGGTAGATCAGCGCCAGCCCGCGCAGGCCGTAATAGCAAAATAGCAGGGTTTGCGGAGGAAAGCGGTCGGATAGCCAGCCCGACAACGTGGTGCCCAGCAGATCGAACATGCCCATCGCAGCCAGCATGCTGGCACCGCGCACCGGCGTCAGGCCGTAATCGCCGCACATCGCGATGAAATGGGTGCCGATATAGCCATTGGTGCTGGCGCCGCAGACGAAGAAACTGGCGAACAGCAGCCAGAAGTCGCGCGACTTCGACGCGCGGCCCAGCGCGTCGAAGGCTATCCGCACCGGGTTGTGGTGCAGAGCCGGCTGGAGCGGAGCGTCTTCCGGCTCGCCCAATGCGCGCAAACCCACGCTGGACGGCCGCTCCGGCAACAGCAAGACAACCAGCGGCATGATGCAGGCGGCAGCGATGGCCAGCAGCCACACCGTGCTGCGCCAACCATGCTGTTCGGTCAGAAAGGCCATCAGCGGCAGAAACACCAGCTGGCCGGTGGCGGAGCTGGCGGTGAGGATGCCCATCGCCAGACCGCGATGGCGGACGAACCAGCGGCTGACCACCGATGCGCCCAGCGTCATGGCGGTCGCCCCGGTGGCGCAGCCAACCATCAGCCCCCACAACAATTGCAGTTGCCAGTTGCTGCGCATCAGGCTGGACAAAGCCACGCTGGCCGCCAGCATGGCCAGCGCCGCCAACACCGTGCGGCGCAAGCCGAAACGCAGCATCGCCGCCGCCGCGAACGGCCCCATCAGGCCGAACAGCGCCAGGTTGATCGCCAGCGCGGTGGAGATGGCGGAACGGCTCCAGCCGAACTCATGCTCCAGCGGCACCATCATCACCCCGGGAGCGGAGCGGATGGCGGCGGTGATCAGCATCACCAGGAAGGTCACGGCAATCGCAATCCAGGCATAGTGGAAGCGTCCGCCCGTCCAGTCGCGCAATCCGCTCATGCCTTCGCCTCCGCCAATAGATCAACGTTTTAAACTTAGCCAGTCGGATGGGGCTCCGCACCTCCGATTGCTGCGCGCCGGCGAGCCATTCAACTTATCAACAACTATCCCGCGATGACGATTTTATCCACAGCATGCGGCCGCCCACTCGCGCATGCAGCCGACAAACGCCTCCAACCGGGCAGACATGCCGCGCGACGACGGCCACAGCAGCCAAAGCCTTATCTCCTCTCCGTTTTCGCTGTTCAATAGCGGCCGCAAGCTGCCATCTTCCAGTTCGCGGCGGATGGAGATGTCCGGCAGACAGGCAATGCCTTGTCCCTGCAACACAAACTCCAGCCGCGCATGCACGCTGTTGCACACCAGCGCGCGCGGCAGAACGGCATCGGCCAAGGGCCACGCCTCCAGCTTGCCGCTATTGGGCGAGCGGTAATGGATCAGCCTGTGGCCCGCCAGCTGCGCCGGGATGTCCGGCTGGCCATGGCGGGCCAGATAGTCCGGCGCGGCGACGATGAGGCGGCGGAAACCCGGCAAGGCCAGGCTGCGCAGCTTGCCCCCATCGCCCGTGCCCACACGGATGGCGGCGTCAAAGCCCTCCTCGATGAGGTCCACATTGCGCTCGCTGTAGTCCAGCTCCAGCGACACCTCGGGGTAGCGCTGCTGGAAAGCCGCCAGCTCCGCCATCATCACCCCGCCTATCGGCGGCAGGCTCAGCCGCAACAGGCCGTCGGGCAAGCGGCCCGCCCGCTCCAGTTCCGCGCGCATGGCTGCGGCCTCCTCCAGCATGCGCCGGCCGCGACTCAACACTGTCGCGCCTTCCGCCGTCAACGCCAGCGCGCGGGTACTGCGCTGCAAGAGCCGCGCGCCCAGCGCCGTCTCCAGGCGGCCGACGCGCTTGCCCACTGCCGACGCCGACACGCCCAACACCCGTCCGGCGCCGACAAAGCTGCCCTGTTCGGCCACCGCGATGAACACCGCCAGATCACTGATTGAAGCCAGCACATTCCCTCCTTTCCGGAGCGGAAAGTGTAACGCCATTCATGCCAAATAGCTCCGCAGAGTGCGGAGCGGCCGCTGGCTGTTTCCGGCCGGAGCAGGCGGTTAGGCTGGAGCTTTTCTTGCACCCAGGTATCGCCATGTCTTCTCCACGCCTGTTGAGCCCCGCCTTGTTGACGCTGGTGGTAGCCGCTTTCGCCATCGGCACCGCCGAATTCGTCATCATGGGCCTGCTGCCCATCATCGCTGCAGATTTACGAATCGACCTGCCCCGCGCCGGCTATCTGGTTTCCGCCTATGCGCTGGGCGTCGTGGCCGGCGGCCCCTTGCTGGCCGGCCTCATTGCCCGCCTAGAGGAAAAACGCGCCTTGATGGCGCTGATGCTGATTTTCATCGCTGGCAACCTCGCCTGCCTGCTGGCACCCAAACTGATGCCTTTATTGCTTGCGCGCGTGCTGACCGCGCTTTGCCACGCCAGCTTCATCGGTGCCGCAGCGGTCATGGCGTCGCGGCTGGCGCCGCCGGGCATGGAGGGACGCGCAATGGCCTTGATGTTTTCTGGCATGACGCTAGCCAATGTGCTGGGCGTGCCGGCGGGCACGCTGATCGGCCAACTGAGCGGCTGGCGGACCAGTTTCGCCGTCGTGATGACGCTGGGCATAGTCGCCTTGCTGTTGATACGCTGGCAGGTCCCGGACCGGACCGGCGACAAACAGACCGGCATCCAGCCACCGCGTCTACCTGGCATGGTCTGGTGCGCGCTGCTCTGCAGCGTGCTGGCTGCCAGCAGCATGTTTGCTTTCTTCACCTATCTGCTGCCGCTATTGAACCAGATCAGTGGCCTGCCGCTGGAATACGCCAGCCCGGTCTTGCTGCTGTGCGGGATGGGTTTGGTGATAGGCGGGTGGCTGGGCGGCCGCTTGACGGACTGGAACCTGAGCCGTGGTCTGGTGCTGACATTGCTTCTGCTATGCGCCAGTCTGATTTGCTTTTATCTGCTCGCCGCGCGGCTGAGCCTGGCGCTAACGCTGATGACGATGTGGGGAAGCATGGCGTTCGCCTTGTGCATGCTGTTGCAGGCACTGGTGATCCGTCTGGCGGGGCAAGCCGCAGCTCGCGCCTCCACGTTCAATGTCGCTGCCTTCAATCTGGGTAACGCGCTGGGAGCCTGGCTGGCCGGTGGGCTGCTGGATCAAGGCGGATCATTAGAGCGACTCAGCCTACTCGCCGCGGGCCTGGCCGGCCTGACCTTGCTCGCTACGCTTGGCGTATTGCATGGCAGTGCTGCCCAGCGCGCACGCTTCGCCAATGCATAAAAAAAACAGGCCGCATTTGCGACCCGTCGTGATAGTAGACATCGGCTCAGGCGGCCAGCAAGGTCGCCAATGCCCGCATGGTCTGCCAGGGCTCGCCCGGCTCCACGCCTTTGATCTGGCGGTCGATGCGCGCGCACTCGGACAACGCCTGCATCAGCTTGCGCGGGCCGATGCGGCGCAAGGCCGGTTCGGCCAGCTTCTGCTTGTCGCCCCACAGCCTGAGCTCGCGCGCCATGTCGCGCAGCTGGCGGCCGTCCTTCAGCCCCTGGCGCAGCCTGAGCAGCATGCGCACGTCCTCGGATAACGACCACAACACCAGCACCGGCGCCTCGCCTTCGGCCATCAGGCCATCCAGCATCCGCATCAGCCGCGGCGTATCGCCCGCCAGCCAGGACTCGGACAGCTGGAACACGTCGAAACGCGCGACATTGGCCACCGCCACCTGCAAATCCGCCAGGCTCAGTTCGCCCTTGGGGTACAGCAACGCCAGCTTGTCCACCTCCTGGCGCGCGGCCAAGAGATTGCCCTCCACCCGCTCGACGAAGAACTCCAGCGCCTCGCTGCCCAACTGCTGGCCCTGGGCCTTCAGCCGGCGGGCAATCCAGCCCGGCAGTTCGGAGCGCCCCACCGGCCGCGCCTCCACCGCCAGGCCGGCCTTTTCCAGCGCGACGAACCACTTGCCCTGCTGCTGGGTCTTGTCCAGCTTGGGCAGGGTGATCAGGACGATGGTGTCCTCGGGAGGATTCGCCGCCAAACGCTGCAGCGCCTCGCTGCCCTCAGTTCCGGGCTTGCCGCCGGGAATGCGGATCTCCAGCAGCTTCAGCGAGGCGAACAGCGACACGCTGCTCATCGCGTCGACCAGCTGCGACCAATCGAAACCCGCCTCCACCGTCAGCACCTCGCGCTCCAGATAGCCCGCCTGCCGCGCCGCCAGACGAACCGCATCGGCAGCCTCCAGCGCCAGCAGCGCCTCCTCGCCGTGCACCAGGTACAACGGCGCCAGTCCCTTGCCCAGCGCCGCGTTCAGCGCGTCAGGGCTGAGGGACGGCATTGGCCGGCTTCAGGCTTTGCGGTCCGGCCGGCGCGGCGGACGGAACTTTCAGATAGGCCAGGCGGCGCACGATCTGCTCGGCGGCGTCGCGGCGCGCGTCGGCCCATAGCAGGTTCTCCTCCTGCTCCTTGCCCAGCACCGCGTTATCCGAATAGTTCATGCTGCGGCGCACGCTCACATCCATGTCCGGCTCGATCGGCACTCCGCCCAGCACCACCCGCACCGTGGCGGTATAGGTCAGCTGGTACTCGTTGATCTTGCCGCCGGCGTTGATGGTGAGAATGTCCTTGGACTGGTTCTCGTTCAGCACGCTGACCACCGCCTGCGCCTCCTTCGGACCCGCAGTCAGCGTCAGCTTCGGGTTGCGCGCCAGCACGGTGCGCAAATCGCTCCCGATGCTGACATTGGCCGCCTCCAGATACAGGGTGGAGAACGGCAACTCCTTGATGGTGCCGCCCAGGCCGCGCAGATGGAAGCCACAGGCGCTCAGCAGCACGACCAGGCCGGCCAGCAACAGGCAGTTCAGGCTTTGTTTCATATCACTCCCCAGATGGCGGAAGGCCCGCCAGGCAAAGCGGCGAAGGCAGAGCAGGCTGCCCCGCGCCGCGGCCGGTTTTCAGACTACGATGTTCACCAGGCGGCCCGGCACCACGATGATCTTCTTGGCCGGCTTGCCTTCCATGAACTTCTGCACGTTGTCGTGCGCCAGCGCCGCGGCCTCGATGACATCCTTGCCGGCGTCGGCGGCCACGGTGACGCTGCCGCGCAGCTTGCCGCACACCTGCACCATCAGCTCGATCTCGCTCTTCACCAATGCCGCCTCGTCCACCGCCGGCCAGGCCTGCGCCAGAATGTCGGTGCCAGGCTTGAGCTGGCTCCAGATGGCATCGGTGATGTGCGGCACGATGGGCGACAGCATGATGGCGACGGCTTCCAGCACTTCCTGCGCCACCGCGCGGCCGGCCGCGCCGCGGGTATCGGCCTTGTCGTAGGTATTGAGCAGCTCCATCACCGCGGCGATGGCGGTGTTGAATTGCTGGCGGCGGCCGTAGTCGTCGGCCACTTTCTGGATGGTGGCGTGCAGCTTGAAGCGCAGCTCTTTCTGGCTGGCGTTCAAGTCGCCGCCGGCGTACGGCGCGACCACGCCGGCCTCGACATGCTCGCGCGCCACTTTCCATAGCCGCTTGAGGAAGCGGAACGAGCCCTCCACCCCGGCGTCGGACCATTCCAGGCTTTGCTCCGGCGGCGCGGCGAACATCATGAACAGGCGCGCGGTGTCGGCGCCGTAGTTCTCGATGAATTCCTGCGGGTCGACGCCGTTATTCTTGGACTTGGACATCTTCTCCACCCCGCCCACCACCACCGGCAGGCCGTCGACGCGGTGCGTGGCGCCGACGATCTTGCCCTTGGCGTCGCGTTCCAGCACCACGTCCTGCGGGGCGATCCAGTCCTTGCTGCCGTTGGGCAGGTCGCGATAGAAGGTTTCGCAGATCACCATGCCCTGGCACAACAGCTTCTTGAACGGCTCGTCGGTGGAGACCAGGCCTTCATCGCGCATCAGCTTGTTGAAGAAGCGCGCGTACAACAGGTGCAGGATGGCGTGTTCGATGCCGCCCACGTACTGGTCTACCGGCAGCCAGTAGTCGGCGGCCTGCTTGTCCACCATCGCGGTGTCGCAATTGGGGCTGGCGTAGCGCGCGTAATACCAGCTGGACTCCACGAAGGTGTCCATGGTGTCAGTCTCGCGCTTGGCCGCGCCGCCGCATTTCGGGCAGCTGGTCTCGTAGAATTCCGGCATCTTGGCCAGCGGCGAGCCGCTGCCGTCCGGGATGACGTTTTCCGGCAGCACCACCGGCAGCTGATCGGCCGGCACCGGCACGTCGCCGCAAACCGCGCAATGAATGATGGGAATCGGGCAGCCCCAGTAGCGCTGCCGGCTGATGCCCCAGTCGCGCAGGCGGTATTGGGTTTTTTTCTGGCCGGCGTTCTTGGCCTGCAGGTCGCCGATGATGGCGTCGAAAGCCGCCTGGTAGCCCAGTCCGTCGTATTTGCCGGAATTGACGGTATGGACGGTGTCGTCCTTGGCGCCATACCACTCCTGCCATTGCGTCGCGTCGTAGCCGCCGTCGCCTGCGATCTTGGCGATCACCTGCTTGATCGGCAGCGAGTATTTGTTGGCGAACTCGAAGTCGCGCTCGTCGTGCGCCGGCACCGCCATCACCGCGCCCTCGCCGTAGCCGGACAAGACGTAGTTGGCAATCCATACCGGCAGCTTTTCGCCAGTCAGCGGATGGATGACGAACAGGCCGGTGTCCATGCCCTTCTTTTCCATCTTGGCCACATCGGCCTCGGCCACCGAGCCAGCCTTGCATTCGGCGATGAAGGCTTGCAGCTCCGGCTTGCCGGCTGCGGCCTGGGCCGCCAGCGCGTGCTCGGCGGCGACGGCGACGTAGGTGGCGCCCATCAGCGTGTCCGGACGGGTGGTGTAGACCTTCATCACGCCTTCGTGACCGACGCTCGCCACGTCGTAGGCGAAGGACACGTCGGAGCCATGGCTCTTGCCTATCCAGTTGCGCTGCATGGTCTTGACCTGTTCCGGCCAGTCTTCCAGCTTGTCCAGGTCGTTCAGCAATTCTTCGGCGTACTGGGTGATGCCGAAGTAGTACATCGGGATTTCGCGCTTTTCCACCAGCGCGCCGGAGCGCCAGCCGCGGCCGTCGACCACCTGCTCGTTGGCCAGCACGGTCTGGTCCACCGGGTCCCAGTTGACCATGCCGTTCTTCTTGTAGATCACACCCTTTTCAAACAGACGGGTGAACAGCCACTGCTCCCAGCGGTAGTAGTTGGGCTTGCAGGTGGCCAGCTCGCGCTCCCAGTCCAGCGCGAAACCCAGGCTGTCCAGCTGGGTCTTCATGTATTCGATGTTGGCGTAGGTCCAAGCGGCCGGCGCGCCGCCGTTCTTCATCGCCGCGTTCTCGGCCGGCAGGCCGAAAGCATCCCAGCCCATAGGCTGCAGCACGTTGAAGCCCTGGAAGCGCTTGAAGCGCGCCAGCACGTCGGTGATGGTGTAGTTGCGCACATGGCCCATGTGCAGCTTGCCGGACGGATACGGGAACATCGACAGCGCGTAGTACTTGGGACGGGAAACGTCTTCCACCGCCTTGAAGGCTGCGGTTTTCTGCCATTTCTGCTGCGCGGCGCTTTCCAGCTCGCGCGGGGAGTAGTGTTCTTGCATGTCCGGTGTCTTTTTTATTCAGAAATTCGGGAAGAATGACTCGATTATATCGGCAAAAGCGGTAAAAAGGGGACGGGATGAAATGGACAGGATGTCCGATTTCTTTACAAAAACAAGGCGTTCATAGCAGGCGGTATAGCATCTCGCTGGCCATCGCCGCCATCAGCAGCGCGAACGCCTTCTTCAGCCGCGCCACCGGCAGCCGGTGCGCCATCCGGGCGCCGAACGGCGCCAGCAGCACCGTCATCGCCATCAGCGCCGGCATGGCCGGCAGATAGACGAAGCCCGCGCTGCCCCAGGGCAGGCCGGTGGCCGTCCAGCCGCTGATCAGGTAGCCGAGCGCGGCGCTGGTGCCGATGGCGCTGGGCACCGGCACATTGCACCAGCTCATGAAAGGCACGCTCATCGAGCCGCCGCCTATCCCCACCCAGCTGGAAACCATGCCGATGACGCCTCCCGCCGCGCCTTGGCCGGCCCAGCCCGGCATCTCGCGCCCGGCGGCCGGCTGGCGGCCGATCAGCATCTGCGCCGCCACCGCGTAGGCATAGACCACGAAGAACCAGCGCAGCGCCAGCCCGGGCACCCAGCCCGCCAGCAGGCTGCCGGCAAAGGTGCCCAGCACCATAGCCGGGGCCATGCCGCGCACGATGCGCCAATCCACCGCGCCTTTGCGATGGTGGGCGCGCACGCTGGACGCGCTGGTGAACACCATCACCGCCAGAGAAGTCCCCACCGCCAGGTGCTGCGCATGCTCGCCGCCCAGCGCCGCGGCGGACAACACGCCCGCCAGCACCGGCACGATGACCAGCCCGCCGCCGACGCCCAGCAAGCCGGCGAGGAAACCGGCGACGGCGCCGCAGGCCAGCAGCGCGGCGATCAAGGGCAGGCTCAACATCCGAGCACTTGCGCAGTCAGATAGGCCCATTCCTCGGCGCTGACCGGCGTGATGGACAAGCGGTTGCCGCGCTTGAGCACCGCCATGCCGTCCAGCGCCGGATGCGCGCGCAGCTCAGCCGGCGGCACCAGCCGCGTCTTTTTCACGAAGCGCACGTCCACGCACTGCCAGCGCGGGCTGGCCGGATCGGATTTGGGGTCGTGATAGGGGCTGTCGGGGTCGAACTGGCTGGAATCGGGGTGGGCGGCCGCCGCCACCTCCGCGATGCCGGCGATGCCCGGCTCCGGGCAGGACGAGTGCCAGAACAGCAGCAGGTCGCCCGGCCGCATGTCGTCGCGCATGAAGTTGCGCGCCTGGTAATTGCGCACGCCGGTCCATTCGAACAGCCGCAGCGGTTCCGCGGCCAGGTGGTCGATCGAGGTTTCGTCCGGTTCGGACTTCATCAGCCAGTAGCGCATGGGCAATATCTGTTAATCGCTGAGCAAAAGGAGAAAGACTTGCTCAATCTTACTGGAAAGATTGCGGCGTATGCTGATTTCAACCGGATCCGCGCGTGGTCCGGCCCATAGCAGAATCGGGAGAACGAAAATGAAACAATGGATCCTGGCCGTCGCCGTGATCGGCAGCCTGAGCGGCTGTGTGGTGGAGCCGCCGCGAGTGGGCATCGCGCCCGTCGTGGTGAGGCCCGCGGTGGTGGTGCCGGTGGCGCCGGCCTACTATTATTACGGCCCGCACTACGGCTGGCGCTGAGCCGCGCCCATCCGGGTCAGGATGGCCGGTAAAACCATAACCATGCATAGGGCAGCGCCAGATTGGCCAGCGCCGCCAGCCGGTAGATCAGCAGGAAAGGCTGCTTGCGGGTCTTGTGGCGGAAACAGCGCTGCGCCAGAAAAGCGGCCGGCCAGCCGCCGGCCAGATGCAACAGCTGCAGCCTGGCCTCCGGTATGCGCCAGGCGCCGCGCAAGGCGGCGCGTTTGTCCCACCAGTAGGCGGCGAATGTCGGCAACGCCGCCAGCGCGCAAGGCAGCCACCACCACCAACTGAGCTTGCCCAGCAGGCTGGCGGCCAGCAGCGGCAGCAATAGCAGCGGCATCAATCCTCTCCCCGCGCGCTCAGCCGCCGCAGGCCCGACTCGGTCAAAAGATAGTCCAGACGAATGTCCCAGGGTTCGCGCGGCAGCGCCGCCACCCGCTGGCAATCGAAAGCCACGCCCACCAGCAGCGGCTTGCCGTGCAGGGCGTGGCGACGGCGGAAGGCCAGCGTGCTGTCGTAAAATCCGCCGCCCTGCCCTATCCGGTAACCATCGCCGTCTATCCCCAGCAAGGGCACGAACACCACGTCCAGCCGTTCGGCGCGCAAGCGGGCGCCGGCGTATTCCAGAATGCGGTAGCGGGGATGCAGATACCAGCGGTCCGCCGCGCCCAGCCGGGTGAACCACAGCCGGCGGCCGCGGCGCGGAATCTGCGGCAGATAGACCCGCGCGCGGCGCCACAAGGCGGCATTCAGCAAGGCGGCCAGATCCAGCTCGGAACCGGCGGCCAGATAGCCGCCTATGCGCTTGCCGCGCCTCAAGAGGCGCGAGGCGTGACGGGCGATGGCCTGCGTCGCGGCGGCGCGATAGGCCGGCGTCAAGGCCATGCGGGCGCGTCGGAGCTCACGGCGCAGCGCCGGCTTATCGATTTTTTGGGAGATATCGGTCATGGGGGGGAGACCCCCGCGAGTGCCGTTCGGGCTAAATTCGCTTGTACCCTGTTTCCAGGATGGGCCGCCTGCCAGACATTTCGGGCGCGTTCACGAAGGAACGCGGCACGCCCATGTCTCACGCTGGCAACCAGAAGCGAACGCATTGGTACAAAGGAATTGTGCGCCGTCACGAGCACCGCAGGGGATAAACTGACCTGTAGTGCGAGCCTGAAACCGGCTGTCGCTAGAACAGCGGTTGCTGACTCTGGCGAAGCGCGGCATCCGCCGCTTCGCCCATATCGCGTATCTTACGCTGAAACGCCGCCATCTCCAAGCCCTCGCCCACTTTTGTTTTCAGCAGGTCGTGCGCGATGTTGAGCGCGGCCATGATGGCGATCTTGTCGGCGTCCATCACCTTGCCGTGCTGCTGGATGGTGGAGATCTTGCCCTCCAGCAGACGCACCGCCTCCAACAGGGTTTCCTGCTCGCCTTGCGGCGTGCCGATGGTGAAATGACGGCCCAACAGTTCGATCTCGACCTGAACCACGTCGCTCATTGCTCATCCTCCGGCGCGCCCGGCAGGCGGGCCACCAGGGCCGCCACCCGGCTGCGGGTTTCGTTGACGCGGAAATTCAGCTCGGCATTTTCCTTCAGCGCTTCGGACAGCGCCTCGGCAAAGCGGCCGTTCTGGGTTTCCAACTCCCGGATGCGGGCGATCAGCGCCGCGACGCGGGATTCCAGATATTCCAGTTCATTGTCCATGCCGGCGAGGATAACGGGCGGCTAGTTGGGCGTCAAACCCAGCCGCTGGCGCGCGGCGTCAAGCCGCTCGCACAAGGCGGCTGCGCCCTCCACCAACCGCGGCCCGGGAATGCTGATGGCGTCGCCCGGCAGCGCGAACAGCGCCGCGTGGGCCACTGCCGGCACGCCGCCCCAACGCCGCCACATCGCCAGCGTCGCCTCGTCGGCCGCCAGGATGGCCTGTGGCTGCGCCGCCACGACCGAGGCGGTGGACACTTGCGGCGCCGGCAGCGGCAGGTCGGCAAACACATTGACCCCGCCGCAGATGCGGATCAGCGCATCGATATAGCTCTTGCCGCTGATGGTGAAAATCGGCGTCTGGCTCAACTGGTAAAACACCCGCACCGGCGCGCGGCCGCCGTAGCGCTGCTGCAGCGCCGCCAGCCGCTGCCGGTATTGGGCGGCGGCCCGCACCGCGGTCGCCTCGGTGCCGGACAGCCGGCCCAGCTCGCCGATTTCCAGCGCCACATCGCCCGGCTGCAACGGGTGGCTGATGAACACCGGCACGCCCATGCGCCGCAGGCGCTCCAGTTCGCGTGGCGTGCCGCCGTCCCGCCAGGCCACCACCAGGTCCGGGCGCTGGCGCAACACCGCCTCCAGGCTGAAGCCGGTGAAGCCGCCTACCCGCGGCAGCTTTTTCGCTGCATCCGGGTGGTCGCTGTATTCGACGGTGGCCACGACCCTATCTCCGGCGCCGGCCGCGAACAGCAGCTCCGTCGCATGCGGCGCCAGGCTGACGATGCGCCGCGCCGGCTGCGGCAACGTCACCACGTTTCCAGCGCCATCCGTCACGCTGATGGCGGCCTGCGCGATGCCCGCCAGCAACAGGCCCAGCAGGCCCAGCCAATGTTTCATTCCACGTTTCCCTTCAAGGCCAGCGGCAGGCCGCAGGCCATCAGCGTCACCCGGTCGCAACGCGCCGCCGCCTGCTGGTTGAGCCGCCCCAGCTCGTCGACGAAGCGGCGGGTTTCTGCATCCCCGGCCACCACGCCCCAGCCCACCTCGTTGCTGACCAGCAGGATTTCGCCGCGCCCTTGCTCCAGCGCCGCCAGCAGCGCATCGCGCTCGGCATCATAGCCGGGTTGATCGAAGCCTTCGGCGCCGAAGAAACGCATCAGCCACATGCCCAGGCAATCGACCAGCAGCAAGCCGTCGATGCGGTCATGGGCGGCGATGACGGCCGCCAGGCCGCGGCCGGCCTCGGCCAGCTGCCAGTGCGCCGGCCGTTGCGCGCGGTGCCGTTCCACCCTGGCTGCGAATTCGGCGTCGCGCACCTCGGCGGTGGCCAGATAGCGCACCGGGCCGCGATGCCGGCGCGCCAGGCTTTCCGCATAAGCGCTCTTGCCGCTGCGGGCGCCGCCGCTGATCAGATGGGGCATGGTTTATACCTTTACTGGCTGTAACGCACACCGAGGAAGGCCCCCAAGCCGCCGGTGTTGTAGCCATAGACAGTTTGATACTCGCGATCAAACAGGTTTTCCACCCTAGCAGTGGCGGTCCAGCTCTTGGCGAAATGGTAATCGACATAGGCGTTGGTCACGCCATAGCCATGCAACGTCACATTGGAATAATTGTCGTAGCGAACCGAGGCGATCTGCTGCTCCACACCGGTCGTCCAGCGTCCCCAATCACGGCTGGCGGTGAAGTTGGCGCTTTGGCGCGGCCGGAAAGCCAGCCATTGACCAGTCGAGTCGTCGCGGGCGTCCAGCAGGGTGACGTTGCCGCTCAGATCAACATCCGCCAACTTGGTCTGCCCCTCCAAGCTCAAACCACGGATGGTTGCGTGTTTGATATTCAACGAAGTGCTGATGCCATTGCCCAGCGAGCCAGAGGAGATCAGATTGCTGATCTGGTTATGGAAACCTGTCAGACGGAAGGAGCTACCCTGATGCCGATATTCCAGCCCCAGCTCGGTATTGATCGAACTCTCCGGCTTCAGATTAGGGTTGCCCTGATAACCGTAGGCCAGCGGGTAGTAGAGGTCATTGAAGGTCGGCGCCTTGTAAGCCGTACCATACCCGGCCCGAATCTGCCAGCCTTCGGCGAAACGATAGCCATAATCGACCTTGCCGGTGGTCTTGCCGCCAAACTGGTCATCATGATCGCGCCGCACGCTGGCTTGCAGCAGGTATTTATCCAGGTCCAACTGATAAGTCAGGAAACCGGCGTTGGTGCTGCGCGTATTCTTGGTAAACACGCTATCGCTTTCGACTTTCTGATCGCCATGCGTGGCTCCCAGTATGAACTTGCCGAAATCAGTCGACAGGTCATTTTGCCACAACCACTCGTTCTGTGTGGTCTGGTACAGGCTGTTGCGCTGGCCACCAGTAACGTCGCTGAAGGTTTCCTGCTTATCCTGGCTGTGGCTGAAACGCAGCGTACTGGTCCAGATATCGGTGAACTGATTTTTCGACTCTAGACTCTGGCCAGTCAGCCGGGTCTTAGTCCAATCCTGGCCAATGGGGTTCTGATCAAAGTCGGCCTTGGCAAAGCTCTGGAATAGCCGCACCGTCAGATCGTGGCCCGGCGCAAGCGTTTGGGTCAGATTGGCGCTGTAGCTATCCGTGTTGTAGCCATCATTGTCCGGATTATAAGAATAAGCATTGCTCGGATTGGTAGCCGAGAAACCATCCGACTGCGCATGGCTCAACTGCAGGCTATAAGCCGTATTGCCTTGCACCCCCGCAACACCGGCGGTCAGTTTGCCAGTGCCGCGATTGCCTACCTCAAGACCCGCGTTGAAATGCGGCTCGCCCTCGCCCCTGCGGCTAATGATCTGGATCACGCCGCCTATCGCATCGGCGCCATACAGGCTGGAAGCCGGGCCGCGCAGGATCTCAATGCGTTCGATCTGCTCCAACGGAATGCTCTGGATTGCCGTCGTACCAGAAGTAGCCGAAGAAATACGCACCCCATCCACCAACACCACCGTATGGCTGCTGTTGGTCCCGCGCATGAAGATATTGCTGAGGGTTCCTGGGCCGCCATTGCCAGTGATTGTTATCGCAGCCTGGCGCGACAACACCTGCTGCAGAGTCTGCGCGCCGCTCTCCTCGATTTCCTCGCGGGTGATCACGGTGGCGTCGGCTAGGGTCTTGGATAAGGGCTGGGGAGCGCGGCTGGCGGTGACGATCACCGGATCGCCGGCGAATTCGGGCAGATCGGCGGCCTGGGCAAGGCCGGCGCAGGCCATCGCCACCAGGGCGGCGCAGGTTTGAGGCTTGAACATGAAACACACTCCACGGTTTGAACAGTGTCCCGCCTGGCGGGAAATCGCGAGTGCGAAGAGGATATGACTTGAGAGCGCGCCGCGGCGATGCCGGACCGTCTGTCGGATCGCCTCCCCGCGATACTCCAGTAGCCGTCCGGCTTCCATCCGGACGTTGCTGCAGGCCGGTCTCCGGGCTTGGTCCTGCCAGCGGCATGCCTTCCCGTCGAAACCGACAGTGGCGTGTGAATGCCGCCTGGGCGCGTGGCGCCAGACCTTACCGTTGCGGGGGCAGCGCCGGATTGTCCACCGGCTTCCCGTTTCACCCGCGCGCCTGATTTGGCGGCTGCGGGCACCTGCAAGCGGCGGATTATACCTTGCCGGGCTTATGGCGGCATCGCTCAAGCGGTAATATGCTTAGAGTCCAAACCGCCGGTGCCGGCGGCAGGCATATTTCATCGATCACCGGGCCTCTCGGCCCCGTCTTCCAGCAGGCTCGACCATGAACAGCAGCAAACCCCTGGACTTCTCCGCCCGCAACGCCGCCCGTAGCCGCCAGGCCATACTCACCAAACCGCCCGGCAGCCTGGGCCAACTGGAGGAGCTGGCCTGCCGCTTCGCCGCCTGGCAAGGCCGCGCCTGCCCCGAGCCGCTGCGACCCGCCATCACCGTGTTCGCCGGCGACCACGGCGTCACCGTCGAAGGCGTATCCGCCTTTCCGGCCGAAGTCACCGCCGCGATGGTGCGCAACTTCGCCAATGGCGGCGCGGCCATTTGCGTGCTGGCCCGCGCGCTGGACGCCAGGCTGGAAGTCGTCGACGTGGGCGTGGCCGGCGACGTGGCCGCCTTGCCCATCGTCCACGCCAAGGTGCGCGCCGGCAGCCACAATCTGGCCAAGCAGTCGGCGCTTAGCGCCGAGGACACCCTGGCCGCGCTGGAGGCCGGCCGCGCCGCCGCCCGCCGCGCGGTGGAGGCCGGCGCCAACCTGCTGATCGCCGGCGACATGGGCATAGGCAACACCACCGCCTCCGCCGCGCTGATCTGCCGCCTCACCGGCGCCGCGCCGGAACTGGTGGTGGGCCGCGGCACCGGCGTGGACGATGCCGGCCTGGCCAACAAGCGCCGGGTGGTGAAGACCGCGCTGGCGCGGGTCGCCTGGGAAAACCTCAGCGGCCAGGACACGCTGGCTGAGCTGGGCGGACTGGAAATCGCCGCGATGGCCGGCTTCTATCTGGAAGGCGCCCGCCTGGGCGTGCCCTCGCTGGTGGACGGCTTCATCGCCAGCGCCGCCGCGCTGTGCGCCAAGTCGATGGAGCCGTCGCTGCACGACTGGCTGCTGGCCAGCCACCGCTCGGCGGAGTCCGGCCACGATCTGGCGCTGGCGGCGCTGCAGCTGCATCCGCTGCTGGATCTGGGGCTGCGGCTGGGCGAGGGCTCCGGCGCCGCGCTGTGCGTGCCGCTGCTGCAAATGGCGGTGAGACTGCACAACGAGATGGCCACCTTCGCCGAGGCGGGCATCAGCGGCCAATCGGCATGAATCCGTACACCCTCACCCTGCTGCGCCATGGCGAGATCGACCACGACGGCCGCCTGATCGGCCTGACCGACCTGCCGCTGACCGAACACGGCCAACAGCAGCTGGCGCGCAGCTGGCAGCGCATCAGCAGCCTGGCGCCGGTGACCGCCATCGCCAGCTCGCCGTTGCAGCGCTGCCGCGAATTCGCGGTGCGCCAGGCGCTCTCCGGCTCGCTGGCCCTTAAAGTGGACCCGCGCTTCGCCGAAATCGACTTTGGCGACTGGGACGGCCAGCCGCTGGCAGAGCTGGAACACCAGCATCCCGACTGGAGGCAGCAACTGGCCGACGGCGGCTTCACCCCGCCCGGTGGCGAAAGCTACGAGCAGTTCCGCACCCGGGTGCTGGCCGGCCTGTCCGAATGGATGACCACCGCGCGCGGCAGCCACCGCCTGCTGGTGACCCACGGCGGCGTGATCACGGTGCTGATGGCGGAGCTGCTGGGCACCAACTTCTCCGTCGCCAAGCTGATGACGGTGCAGCGCGGCGGCTTCGTTCAGCTGTCGATGCTGGAAGACCATCCAGCCTATCTGCTGCGGCTGGAGTCCTCATGCGTGGACTGATCCTGGCGGTGCAGTTCCTCACCCGGCTGCCCACCCCGCAGCTGGCGGATTTCCGCCCGGAATGGCTGGCCGCCAGCGCGCGCTGGTTTCCGGCAGTGGGCCTGATCATAGGCGCGCTGCTGCTGGCAGCAATGCGGCTTGGCGCCCAGGTCGACCCCTGGCTGGCGGCGCTGCTGGCCTTGCTCGCCTGGGTCGCCGTCACCGGCGGCCTGCACCTGGACGGCCTGGCCGACCTCTCCGACGCGCTAGGCGCGGCGCACCGCTCGCGCGAGCGCTTTTTCGAGGTGCTGAAAGACCCGCATCTGGGCAGCTTCGGCGTGCTGTCGCTGTTGCTGGCGGTGATAGCCAAGCTGGTGCTGCTGATGCTGATCGCCCGCGGCGGCTCTCCCGCCTGGGGCCTGCTCTTGGTTCCAGCCTGGGCGCGCGCCTTCGCGGTGTTCTGGTCGGCCACGCTGCCGGCGCTGGCGCCGGGCAGCGGCGAACGTTTCGCTTGGCGCAAGGATTGGGCCGGCATGGCCCTCAATGGCGCCGCCCTCATGGCGCTGTCGGCCTGGCTGGCGCCGGCGCTGCTGCTGGCGCCGCTGGCGGGCCTGGCTTGGCGCGCGTATCTGCAGCGCAAACTGGGCGGCATGACCGGCGACTGCCTGGGCGCGGGCGTGGAGGTGTGCGAGATCGCGCTGCTGGGCTTGCTATTGTGCCGCGCCGCGCCGCATCTGGCCTGAGGCGGCGCTCAGTCGTCGGCGTCGACCTTGGGCGGCACATCCTGGCGCTTGCCGCTGAAGATCGCGTAATCGTTGCGGCCGCGCCGCTTCACCTCGTACATCCCGCGGTCGGCGTTGCAGCGCAGATCGCTGGCGGTGTCGCCGTGCTCGGGGTAGAAGGCGATGCCGATGCTGGCGCCCACCCGCGCCTGCCGCTCCCGCCCCAGCGCAATCGGCGCGGCGGCGGCCTCCAGCATCTGCCCGGCCAGCGCCACCGCGCGCGGAACCGCCTCGCCGCCGCTCAACACCACCATGAACTCGTCGCCGCCCAGCCGCACCAGCAATTCGTCCTGGACCAGCAGGGCGCGCAGGCGGCGCGCCACCTCTTTCAGCACCGCATCGCCCGCCTCATGGCCGTAGCTGTCGTTGATCAGCTTGAAATGGTCGAGATCCAGCATCATCACCGCCAGCGAGTGATGGGAGGCGGCCGCCTGCGCCACGCGCCGCGTCAGCAACTGCTCGCCGGCCAGGCGGCTGTAGACCCCGGTCAGGTGATCGTAGTCCGCCATCCGCCGCATCACCTCCTCCGAGGCCTTGCGTTCGCTGATATCGTAGAACAGGCACTGGTACAGCTGGCGGCCATCGTCATCCAGGCAGGCGCTCACGATCGCATGCAGCCAGCCGCGGCCGGTTTGCAGATCCTCCGCCATCGGCGCGCCGCTGCGGCGGCTCTCGTCGGCGCGCAGCCACAGCCGCTGCGGCTGCAGCAGCAACTCGGGAATCCACTCTCCCTGCTCATCCGGCGCCACCTCCCGCCCCAGCAATAGCCGGAACGCCGGATTGGACAACAGCAGCTTGCCATTGCCGTCCATCAGCAGGATGGCGACGCCGGCATGCTCGAACACGCCGCGAAAGCGCTTTTCCAGCAAGCGCAGATGCTCTCGCAGGCCTCTCTCGATATTCACCACCATCTGCACGGTGTTGAGCAGGCCGTTGATGTCGTCGGTCAGCCGCTCCAGTTCGCTGCCGCGCAAGCGCGCGCGCAAGGACAGCCGCTCCGATGAACCGGGCAGGATGCGATGCAATCGGGAGGACAAGCCCGCCAATGGACGGCTTACCAGGCCACTGGCCGCCAGGTAGACCGTGAGCGCGACGATCAGCGCCTGCCCCGCCAGCAACAGTCCCGCATGCCAGGCATTGAGCCGCGCCTGCTCGGCCATCCGCGGCAGGTCCGGCTCGACCTCCAGCCAGCCGGACGCTTCGCCAGAGGCGGAGGGCGACGGCAAGGCCAGCCAATGCCGCAGTTGATGCCGGCTCAGACCGGCGCGGACATCCAGCCCATTGCGACCGGTGAGGCGGGCATAGCGCACCAAGTCGCTGCTCGTCAGGCTAGCCACCACCTCCGCGGCGAGCGGCCGGTTGCCGCTGGCAGCAGCCGCCGCCGCCGGCCTGCGCAATACCGCCATCAGCTGCAGCACCGCGCGCTCGCCATCAGCCTGCGACGCCCGGCAACTATCCAGATACCCCCACCAGACCGACAGCATCGACAGCAGCAGGGCCATCGCCCCCGCCAACAACGCCAGTCTCAAGTGTATGGTCCACGCTATTCTCACCTCCGCTCCCATCGCTGCGGCAGCTTGCCTGCGTCGCGGCTACCGGTCCCGGCAATCAATCCCCTGTCATTTCTTCCGCCTACCATTCAACATAGCCCTCTTTTGGCGCGCCATGAAAAAACCACCCCGCGGGATGGTCGGCTGATTCCGGCTGCGGCAATCCGCTTACAACGTGCCCGCCACCTTCTTGTTGCGCATCAGGCACAGCATGTCACAGGCGATGTGGGCGGCGGCCAGCGCGGTGATTTCGCTCTGGTCGTAGCTGGGAGCCACTTCCACCACATCCATGCCGACGATGTTCAGATCGCCCAGATTGCGGATGATCTTCAGCGCCTGCGCGGTGGTCAGGCCGCCCGGCACCGGAGTGCCGGTACCCGGCGCGAACGACGGGTCGAGACAGTCGATGTCGAAGGTCACGTAGACCGGCGCGTCGCCTATGGTCTTCTTGATCTCGGCGATGGTGGCGTCGACGCCGTTGTCGTGCACCCACGGCGCTCCCAGCACGTTCAGGCCCATGAAGTCGTCGTTCCAGGTGCGGATGCCCACCTGCACCGATTTCTTCGGATCGATCAGGCCTTCCTTCACCGCCTTGTAGAACATGGTGCCATGGTTCAGGCTGTCCGGGCTGTCGTCCGGCCAGGTGTCGCAGTGGGCGTCGAAGTGCAGCAGCGCCAGCGGCTTGCCGTATTTCTCGGCGTGCGCGATCAACAGCGGGTAGGTGACGAAGTGGTCGCCGCCGAAGGTCAGCATCTTGGCGCCGGAGGCCAGGATGGTGCGGGCGTGCTCGATGATGGACGGCTTGATGGTGAGCGGATTGTGCGCGTCGAACCAGCAGTCGCCATAGTCGATCACCGCCAGGTCTTCAAACGGATCGAAGCCCCACGGGTAGGGCTTGAGCTCGGCCAGTTGCACGCTGGCGGCGCGGATGGCCTGCGGGCCCATGCGCGCGCCGGAACGGAAGGTCACCGACAGGTCCAGCGGGATGCCGGACACCACCACGTCGGCGCCTTCCAGATTGCGGCTGTAGTTGCGGCGCATGAAGGACAGCACGCCGGCATAGGTGTTTTCGATGGACGAGCCGTACAGGCCCTGACGGCGGATGGCGCCGTCGCCGTAGATCATTTCTTCACTCATTCCACTCTCCAGGCGAGAGTACGCCGAAATCATTCAAAACCATGATTTTTCATGACAATTGCGGCGATTGCCGTCCATCTTTCACAGCCGACGGCTTGAGGCTGCCGCGCCCCGTGGCGCGGAAACCCGCAGTGTGCCGGGATGAGGGACGTAGTTCAAGTCCGGCGCAAAGCGCCGGACTGCGCCTTGGCCGCCGCGAGCCGGATCCGCCACCAGCGCCAGCGCAGCTTGACGTCGTACCAGGCCGGCCTGAGGCCAAGCAGGAACAGCAGCAGCGCCAAAGGCAGCGTGAAGCCGAAACCCAGGTGTTTGAAGCCCAATGCGCCCACCACCCCGCCGGCGAAGAAGGACAGCAAGATCAGGCTGTAGACGCGGAATTTGCTCCGATTGGCGCGCACCGCCTGGACCCGCGGCCCCTGTTGGCGGTTGTAGTAGCTCATCTTGGCCAGCTCGATGCCGATGTCGGTGGCGATGCCGGTCATGTGGGTGCTGCGCAGAAGCCCGCCGGACAGCTTGGTGACGATGGTGTTGTGCATGCCCATGATGAAGCACAGCAGCATCACCGTCGGCGGCGTGAACAGGCCCTTGTGCAGCGACAAGCCGGCGCCCAGCAGTCCGAACAGCAACAGCAGCGCCGCCTCCTCCATCATCGACACGCCGTAACCGCCGCGCAGCCGCTGCCGCCGCGCCCACAGGATCAGCCAGGTGCTGTGCATCGCGCCGCCGATGAAGCAGCACAGCATCACCAGCAGAGACAGCGCCAGCCGCACCTCTCCCATCGCCCAGGCGTCGGCCATGCCGGAGACGACGCCGGAAACGTGGGAGGTATAGCGGTGCACCGCCAGGAAGCCGCCGGCGTTGATGGCGCCGGCGATGAAGGCCATCGACCAGCCCAGCTGGCGCAGCACCCTGTCGTTGAAGCGGCCGCGGTCCAGCAGCCTGGTAATGTGGAAGTATCGCGCCATATGCAGTAGACGAGGAAAACGGCGACAATTTGTCGCCGTTTCCGATACTGCGCCGCAACATGCCGAGAGGCAAGCCGCCGGATCAAACTTGCCTCACATCGCGGCGGGAATCAGCAGCCCTTCAGCGCGATGCCCGGCGTCAGCCGCTTCTGCAGCGCCTTCAGATGCTCGGCCTGCGCCGCGTCCAGATCCTTGAAGGACAGCGTGGTCTGCTTGACCGGCTGGTCCTTCGACTTGACCACCGCCTTGTCGTAGCCGGCGGCCTTCAGCCGCGCCACCAGCGTGCGCGCGGCGTCCTCCTTGCCGAACAGGCCCAGCGACAGGTTGCCCTTGAACTCGTCGCCGCTGACGATGTAGTTGTCAAAGCCCTTGTCTTTCAATTCCGCGGACAGGGTCTTGGTCTCGGACTGGGTGGCCAGCGGCGGGTAATACACCCAGAAGCGGCCCGAACCCTTGTTTTCTTCCTTGCTGTCCTGCTGCAGTTGGCCGGACTTCAGCTTCAGCGACGGCACGCCGCCCTTCACCCGGGCCAGCAGGCTGTCGTTGAGGCCGGCCCAACGATAGCAGGCCAGCGGCTTGGCCTCCGCGGCCTTGACTGCCACCGCCCCGGAGGCTTCGGGCTTGGCCGCAGGCTTGAGCTCCGGCTTCGCCGGTTTGGCTAGCGCCTTGGGCGCGCTGGCGACAGGCTTGGCCGCCGCCTTGCCTGCGGCTTTCACCGCCTCATGCGGAGCCGATGCCGCTTTCGCCAGCGCCGCGGGCGCGCTCGCCGCCGCATGCGGCGCGCTGGCCTGCGCGGCCGACGCGTCCGGCGTCCAGCCCGTCGGCAACAGTTTCACCTGGCCGGGACTCACCTCCTGCGCATGCACATCCATAGGCGGCCGCTGCTTGAAGGAGCCATACATGGCCACCACCAGATTCAGCACCACCACCAGCGCCACAAACCACTTGATCACGCGTTCGCCACCTTGAGTAAACCCATCAGCACCAGATTATCCACGATCTCAAGCGGAGCGGCGAGCCAAGGCGCGATGCGGCCGGCGTCGCCGCCGGTCAGGATCACCGTCGCCGGTTCGCGGCCGGTCTGTTCCGCCAACTTGCGCCGCTGCCCTTCGATGGCTCCCACCAGCGCCGCCATCACGCCGCTGGCCAGCGCATCCTCGGTGCCGCGCGGGAAATCCACCACCTCGCCGGCCTGGCGGTCGAGATTGGCGGTGCCCTGCGCCAGGCTTTGCAGCATCAGGCCGTGGCCGGGCAGGATCAACCCGCCCAGGTAATCGCCCTCGGCGGTCAACGTTTCCACCGTCAGCGCGGTGCCGGCGCAGGCGACGATCACGTCGCCGCGGCACAGCTCGCGCGCGGCCAATATCGCCAGCCAGCGGTCGGCGCCCTGTTCGGCGGTGTTGCGATAATGGTTACACACCTCGCCCAACTGGCTCTGGGCATGAATGCGGTGCAGCGGACAGCTCAGCGCCGCCGCCAACGCGTCGGCCACCTCCTGGCGCGCCACCGACGACATCCAGGCGCCCTGCAGGGGCAGCTTGCCCCAAACCTCGGCTAAACCGGCCAATTCGCCATGCTCGGCCGCGCCCTTCGCCACGCACTCCGCGCCGCGATACGCCGCCCACTTCACCCGGCTGTTGCCTGCATCTATCAATAACTTCATTGGCGTTCCCTGAGGCTGACCTCTCCGACATGGAAGGTCCGCGTCCCCTGTTCAGTCTCTACGCGCAAGGCGCCGTTGTCGGCGACGCCGCAAGCGATGCCATCCACCGGCTGGCCATGGGAGAAGCTGAGCCGCACCGGCGCCTGCTGATGCGCGGACAGCGCGCACCATTCATCGCGCAGGGGGGCGAAGCCGTCGCGGTCGAACGCCGACAGCACCGGCTGCAATTCATTGAGCAGCGCCGCCAGGATGCGGTTGCGCTCCAACGCCACCCCGCCTTGCCGCAGCGTGGCCACCGGCTGGTCGACCACGCCCGGGTCGTCTACGTTCAGCCCTATGCCGATCACCACCGCCGCCGGCCCCAGCGCGTCGCCGGACAGCTCGATCAGGATGCCGGCCAGCTTCTTGCCGTCCAGCAGCACGTCGTTCGGCCATTTCAAGCGCACCGGCGCGCCCAGCCCGCGCAAGGCCCGCGCCAGCGCCACCCCCACCGCCAGCGACAGTCCTGCCAGTTCGGCCATACCGCGCTCGAAGCGCCACAGCAGCGAGAAGGTCAGGCCGGAGCCCAACCGCGCCTGCCAGCGCCGGCCCAGGCGGCCACGGCCAGCTGTCTGCTGCTCGCAGGCCAGCACCAGCCCGTGCAGCCCGCCGTTGCCGGCGCGCGCCATCAACTGGCTATTGGTGGAATCGGTGCGCTCGGCCACCGCCAGGGTATAGGTGTCGGCGGCCGCATCGGACAGCCCGGCGCGCACGCTGGCGACGTCCAGCCAGGAAAACGGCTGCGCCAGCTTGTAGCCCTGGCCGCGCACGCTGAACACGGTCAGGCCGAGATCGGCCTCGATCGCGCGCACCGCCTGCCACACCAGGGTCCGGGAACAGCCCAGCGCCTGGGCGATGTCTTCGCCGGAGTGGAAGCGGCCGTCTGACAGGTGGTGTAGCACCGCGAACGCGTGCTCGCTCACGTCCTGCCCTCGCCGGCGCGGATCTTGTTCAGCGTCTGGGTGGTGGAGGTGTCGAACAGGAAGGGAATGGAATGCACCTGGCCGCCGCGGGCTAGCGTTTCGGCGCTGCCGATGATGTTGGCCACCGTCCAGTCGCCGCCCTTCACCAGCACGTCGGGCTGGATCTGCTCAATCAGCTCGGCCGGGGTGTCGGCGTCGAACCAGGTGACCAGGCTGACGCTTGCCAGCGCCGCCAGCACCGCCGCGCGGTTCAACTCGTTGTTGATCGGCCGGTCGTCGCCCTTGCCCAGGCGCTTGACCGAGGCGTCGGTATTCAAGCCCAGCACCAGGCTGGCGCCCAGCGCCCTGGCCTGCGCCAGGTAGGTAACATGGCCGCGATGCAGGATGTCGAAGCAGCCGTTGGTGAACACCAGCGGACGCGGCAGCGCTGCCAGACGCTCGGCCAGCTGTTCCGGCGGACAGATCTTGTCTTCAAACGACGGCATCGGGTAAGTCATGCTGTTCCTTGCGCGAATCATGCCGGCGCGGGCGGGAGACAAGGCTGCAACCGCGGGCGCGCCCGCAAATGGGACGAGTCGCGAAGCATACCACCGTCGCCCGCGCCTGCCCAACTCCCGCCGCTCAGGGACAGCTCAGCGCGGCGCCGCTCAACGTTGCGCCGGCGCTCGCGGCCGACTGGACATAGCCGGTGCTCTGCAGATTGAAAGACAGGGCGAAGCTGGCGCCGCGGCTGTCGCAGATGCGGAAATCGCCGGTCTGCGCCACCGCCACATACGGCGGCCGCGGATTGAAGCTGACGCTGGCAATGGTGCCGCTGGAGGTTCCCGCCGCCAGGGTGCCTATGGTCGGGGAGGAGCCGGAGACCAGCGGCTGCGATTTCAACAGCACCGTGCCGCTCGCCAGTTGCTCGCTGATTACCCAGCCGGCGCTCCAGCTGCTGCCGCAGCTGCTGCTGGACGACGCGCTGTATGGGCAGATGGTGGCCACATCGTCGTCGTTGATCGCCGTCGCCCGGGCCTGGCTCATCGCATTGATCAGGTTGTCGCGGGTGGTGATGAGCCGCTGGTTCTGCACGAAAGTCTGCCAGGCCGGCATCGCCACGGTCAGCAGGATCACCAGCACCGCAATGGTGACCATCAGCTCCAGCAGCGAGAATCCCCGGCTCTTTCCGCCCATGTCATCCCCTCGCATCAATGCGGCCAACAAGTGCTGCTGGTATCGGCGCCCTGCGCGTTCGCCGCGCTGCGGAGGCCGCTGTTGCTGACATTGAAGCTGCTGCAGGTGCTGTCCGTCGCCTGCAGGCCGCTGGCGACCGGCGTGGCAGTCAGCACATAGCCGCTGGACGTGGTGGCGGAGGCGATCTGCACCTGATAATAGCCATTGGGCGAACTGGCGGTCACGGTGCAGGCCGCATTGTTGTAAGCGAAATACTGGGCATAGCACTGCTCTATCTGCGACTGCGCCGTCGTCAGCGCCTGCCAGGCGTCGCCGCGCCGCGACTGCTGCAGATAGTTGGTGTACAAGGGATAGGCGATCGCCGCCAGAATGGCGACGATCGCCAATGTCACCATCAGCTCAACCAGGGTCATGCCGCGCATATCCGCCATCCTCCTTGTCCGGTACTCATTCCGTCCGCCCAGCCCGCTCACTGTATCTGCCACCAGCCGCTCCAGGAGTAGTACTGCTGCGACGGGCTGCTGCTGGTGCAGCTTAGCTTGCCATTGGCGCAATTGCTGGTGCTGTTGCCATTGCCCCCGCCCACCAGGACGCTGGCGCTGTACCCGCCCTGGTTGGAGGTGACGAAGGCCGGCGTGGAGGCGAAGAAGCTGCCCAGCTGCACCCCCGACACCGGCAACTGGTTGTAGACGTCCTGGCCGTTGACCACCCCGTTGCCGCTGGCGTCGAGGAAGGGCTGGGCCGGCGGCCCCCCGGTGATGTAGCTGGATGCCATCAGGAACGACAGCCCGCCGCTGGTGCAAGGCGTGGAGGACGGCGCGAAGGTGGTGTACACCACATTGCCGGAGAAAACCTGCGGATCGGTCAGCATCCGCGTGCCGCTGCCGGCGAAGTTCAAGTTGTAATACCAGCCATACAGCGTCGGGCAGGTGCGCCCCACCACACAGCTGAGCGGCGGATTCGGGCTCTGCCAGTTATAGGTGGTGGACGTCACCGCGACGTTGGAGAAACCGGACTGGGCGGTGGTAACCAGCGACTCGGTCTGCTGCACCAGGTTGGACGGCGTCAGGCCGGAAATGCTCAGATTGTCGTATACGCCATAGAAGGCCTGGGTGTTGGTGTTGGTCAGATCGGCCTGGGCCAGCAGCTGGCCGGTGCCAAAGTAGACCATCGTGCCCTTCTGCTTGGGGAAGTTGGGGTTCAAGGTGACCGCCGGCGCGGCGGTGATGGGCTGGCGGTTGCCGCTGCTGTCGGTTGCGGAGAACAGCAGGCGAACGGTCCAACTGGCCGGATTGGCGCTGCTAACATTGATCGCCCAGAGATTGCCCTGCAGATCGCCGGCGTAGACCATGTCCACTGCCGCGCCGGCGTTGCCGCTGCTGTTGATCGCCACCACTGCCGACAGCCCCTGCGGCGCGCTGCTGCTGCAGGCCGACGGCACCGAGCTGCACAGGTCTATCTTGGCCAGGGTCGCGCCGGTCTGCGGATTCAGCGCGTACAGGATCGCGTGGTTGAGACTGCTGGCATAGCCATTGCCGAAGAATACCGCAAAGGACGAGGATGAAGCGTTGACGCGAGCGATGGTCGGCCGGCCGTAGGTGTAACCCAGGCCGCTATCGCTGAACTCCCACAGCACGGAGCTGGCCAGCGCCGTCTCGGTGGTGAAATTGGACGGCGTGGTGACATCCAGCCCGTAGACGGTCGAGCCGCCGCCGCCCAGGCCGCCGACCAGTATGGAATGCCAGGAGCCGTTGGAGAACATCACATCGCCGGCCTGCGGCGAGCCATCGACAAAATAGATATGGTTGTTGTTGTACGACGTGCTGGTCAGCTGATACAGGTTGGCGAACACGCCGTTGGGAATGAAGGCGAAAGCCTCGTTCCCGGTGCTGGCGTTGAACGCATGCAGCATGCCGTCGTTGCCGCCGACGTAAAGCAGCGGCGTGCGGCTGGCGTTGGCGCTGATGAAGCTCAGATAGCTGGCGTCGCTATAAGGCCCGTCCGGCTTGGCGACATAGACCGGACCGCTGTCTATGATGTCGCCCAGCAGGTGGCTGCGGTTGCGGAAGCCCCCGCCGTTCTGCGCCTCCTGCGATTTGTCGCCCCGCAGGTAATTGAGCCGCAGGCTGCCTTTCAGATCGGACGGTTGCAATTGCAGCTGCTGGGTGGCGTTGATGCCCGTCACCCCGGTGGCCGGCCATTCAAAAGGCACGCCCTTGTTGTTGATGCCGTCCCAGGTGGCGATCAGCCGGGTATTCTGCCAGGCGTTGCTGCTGGAGAAGGTGTCCACCTGGGTCTGCGCCTGCCAGTTGGCGCTGGTGCCGACATTCAGGCCGCTGCTGGTGGAGAGCGAATAGGCGGCCAGATTGCCGGTCCAGTCGTTGTACGGACTGTCGCTGGGATTGAAGCTGGCGAGAAAAGCCTGCGAATTGGTGCTCAGCGTGGTGCTGTTCAACGCCACCGAGGCCTGGTCGTAGCTGCCCTTCTGGATTTGCACCAGGATGCTGCTCAAGGCGCTGGAGAATGCCGCCGCATTCACCGCCGGATAGTAGGAGCCGGTGCCGCCGGCCACCGCCATCGCCGTCAGCACCTGCGCCGCGGTCGGGTTCTCCGCCGGCGCCACCCCGGCCCCCAGGCCAATCACATAGGTCTTGATGCCGCTGCTCGCCAGCGTCTGAATCTGGGTAACGGCGTCGATCAGCGCCTGGTCGTTGGTTCCGCTGGTCATGTTCAGCGAACCGTCGGCATTGAAGCTGGCGGTCACGCCGTAGCCGCTGGCCGCGGCGGACCCGGCCGGCGGCCAGAAGTAACCGCTCTTGTCCTGAGTGGGCAGGCCATCGGTTACCAGAACCACGTATTTCTGCGAGGTGCAGCCGCTGCTGGACGAGCTGGAGCTGTTGAACGAGGTTTGCGCCGTCTTCAGCAAGGCATAGATCGGCGACTGGCCGGCTGCCGCCTTGATCTCGGAGCTGCTGGTGGAGTTGGTCTCCGGCTGCAAATAGGGGGTAAAGGTGTTGTAAGCGCTGGTCAGCTGCGAGGATGACGGACTGCTCAGGCTGGTCATCGCCACGTTGGCGCTGGCGGCAGAATACGACTGCGAACCGCCATAGCCCCAGCCGCGCTGCACATACATCACCTGCGGCGCGTAAGGCACGTAGCCGGCGTTGGTCGGGCTAGTACCCCAATTGGTCCTCCCGCCCGGCGCCATCGTGCTGTAGGACACAGACACCGAACCGGACTTGTAGCTGCTCAACGAGTAATAAGTGTAGGGATTGCTGGGACTGACCGTACCATAGGTCATAAACACCGGGTTGAGCGAGGAGGAATACAACACATCGTTGATATTGGCATCGTCGCTGGTCGCCGCCACCGTCATGTACTGGCTACCGTTGACCGACAATCCGCTAAGACCCTGCGCCAACGCGATTGAACCGCAGTTACTCGCCACCGTCATTGAGGACGAGGTGAGATAGTTGTAACAGGGGTTGTAGACCGTATCAGTGCCGCTGGTGGCGGTGGGCGTGTTAGTGAAGGTGAAGCCGCCGGCAGGCGACATGTAGTACACCCAGGTGGTATACATCCTGGTATTGCTCATCTGGTAGGACAGCAGGGCGAAGTCCGTCGTCGCCAGGTAGGTGTTGAGGATGGACAGGACGCCGGCTTTGGCGACGTTCAGCCGGGACGGGCTGTTGTCGACCAATTGGAAACCCGAGGTCGAGGTATAAGGCTGCGAACTGCCGGTCGCCCCTCCGCTGACCGGCGGAGTGAAGCCGGACGGCACCGGATAGTTGACTGGCGAGGACGAGCCGCTCAAACCGCCCACCGCCCCCGAACCGGTCATCAAGGCGCCGCCGCGGCCGGTGTAGGTGGTGGAGAAGCCGTTACTGCAGTTGGCGGCGCTATTGCCCGTGCCATTGCAATAGGTGATGGTGCTGCCGTCCATCGATTCGGAATTGGTGACGGCGATCACCACCTGCGGCCGCGCCGGCGTGGTGATGGTCAGCGGCACTTGAGAGATCGCCAGCGTGGCGGTCGACCCGCCGCCCTTCACCCAATAAGCGGCTAGCACCAGCCCCGCCAGCAACAGAATGCGGGCCGCGATGCCTACTGCCGGTTTCCAGTCAGTCATATCCGCCTCACTGCGTGAAGATTGCCTGCACCACCACCGGGCTGGCCCCGCTGGAAGTCACCACCCGGGCCGTCACGCGGTAATTGTTGCCGCCGGCCGTCTGGCCATAGATCCCGCGATTGCCGCAACTGGTTCCCGCCCGACAGGAGGCCGGCATGCTTTCCACCACATAGCTGCTGGTCACACCGGAAATCGGCGGCGTGCCGGTATAGCCGGGGATAGACGTCGAAGTGCTGGTCCAGAACGACGAGGTGTTCAGGTTCTGCTGCCAGGCCGGCACCGCGCTGGCATTGAACTGGTAATAACCGTTGCTGCCGGCCACGGTGAAGGTCTGGCTGGCGAACACCCCCTGCAGCATCGAGGAGTAGGCCTGGCGCAAGGTCCCCTCCGCCAGCTCCAGATTGCTCTGGTACTGCACATTGTTGCTGGCCATGTGCAGCTGGCTCAGTGATTGCGAACTGCCGGCCAGCCCCAGGATCATGATCACCAGCATGAAGATCAGCGCGACGATCAGCACCACCCCGCGCTCCCGGCTTCGTTGTCGTAGCGGATTCATAGCCCTGCGTTCCTCAAGGATACGGTCATGGTATAGACGTGGCGCAGACGGGTATCGCAAGGCACGTTGACGGTATTGCCCAGCACCGTCCACTGCGTCTGGTTGGCGCAGCTCCCCCCTGTCTTGCTGATCGGCGCCGTACCCTGCGGCCCCTCCAGCAGCACCGCTATGCGCAGGCTGTTGACCTGGCTCCAGTTGCTCACCTGGTTCGCCGGCAGATACTCGGTGGTCAAACCCGGCGCGCTGCCTATGCCATACCACACCTGCATAATGTCCACTCCGGGGACGATAGGCGTCACCTGCCAGCCGCTGCCCGTGCCGTTATATACCGCCTGATATAAGGCGCTCTGCGCTCCGGAAGCCTGGCCGACGAAATACGCCGTTTGCGACAACAGCGCCACCACCGATCCGACCGGATAATCGCTGTCCAGCGCCTGGTTGAGATTGATCAGGCTCCCGCCGCTGGCGCTGCCGACGCTGCCGACCTGCATGATCGAAGAGTGGCCGCAATTGGAGACCGACAACAGGTTGCTTGCCGCCACCCCGGATGCCGACAAGGCCTGCAGCGAGGTGGAGCCCGCCGAAGCGTAGACGCTGACCCATACCGGCACCGTGCCATTGGTCTGGCCGCTGAAAACCAGCACATCGCTGCCTGGCTGCACCTTGCCTTGCAGACTGCTGTCCAGCGCCGGGCTCCAGTCCGTCAAAGAACTGTCGTTGCTGCCGTTCAGGCTGCTCAGCGTCAGCGTGGAAGAGGCGATCACTGCGTCGTACCCGGTAACCGGGGAACTGAAATTTCCCAGCAAGCCGTTGGCCGCCACCAGCGCATTGGTGGTGGTGGCGCCGGAGCAGCCGAAGAAACCGGCTCCCCTCGCGGTCTGCGACAACAGGCCGGAAACGGTGGCGCCGGCATTCTGCAGCTCCCCTTGGCCCGAGTCGGTCGAATAATCCTTGCGTCCCGCCACCATCACGCCGACCAGCGCCGTCAGCAACAGCAGGCCGATGGTGACCGCCACCATCAGCTCAACCAGCGAAAACCCAAGCTGCCCGCGTATTTGTCTCACATGATGGTCCTCACGCTTTGGGTGAGGACCGCTCCGCCGCTCGCCGCATTGCCATCGGTCCACCAAACCTGAACTACCCGCTCGGTGGTCGCGCCGCTGGCCGGCTGGTAGATGCTGCCGGTGCCGTTCGGCAGATTATTCTGCAGATCGGTCAGCCACTGGTACTTGTCGAAGGTGGCCATCGCCGACGCCGTACAGACCGTGGCCACGCAGTTGCTTTGGAAAGTGGATGCGCTGACGCCGGAGGCGACATCGTAGGAGCCGGCGCTAACCTGCGCGGAGTTGGCCCGCATCCGGTCGACCATATCGTAGGCGTACTGATTCGCCATCTGGCGCAGATAGCTGGAACCGCTGGCGCGCTCGGCGTTGAGCATCACCGCAATCGCCGCCAACACCCCCATGGCCAGCACCAAAAGGGCGATCAGAACCTCCAACATGGTAAAGCCCGTTTCCGCCCGCCGCCGCCAACACGTCATCGCCCGGCCTCCCGCTCAAGTCGCGCCGCCATCCATCCAGCATTCATGTAAGCATAGAAGAAACGCCATCCGCCTCGGCAAGCCGCCCCGACGAAAGTACTGACAATCGCGACAAGCGGTCGCAAGCCTAGCAAACGGCATCCGCTAGCCCGGCCACAACAGTTTGCCTGCCCATGGCGAGCGCAATTGAGACCGCAGAAACGGCATAGCCCGGCGAGAATCCTGACAGTCTTGGGGAGAAGCCGGCACGACGGGCGCGGGCGGGCGATCAGCCCCAAACGCAGAAACCCCATGGAATCGGTCCATGGGGTTTCAACAAATTCATCCGGCGCGCCAAACGCAAAAACCCCAGCTCATTGAGCTGGGGTTCCGCTATCGGGCGTCTGGCGGTGTCCTACTTTCACATGGCGAATGCCACACTATCATCGGCGCTAAGGCGTTTCACGGTCCTGTTCGGGATGGGAAGGCGTGGGACCACCTCGCTATGGCCACCAGACATAAACTGGTACAAACTCAAGAAGCCTGAACTCGTCTCTCAACGCGTTCTGAATATTTTTTCGGGTACTCAATTGTGTCGCACTCACACTCCATCTTCGTCACTCAGTTTCCCAAGCCACTCAAATGATAGGATCAAGCCTCACGAGCAATTAGTATCGGTTAGCTTCACGCCTCACAGCGCTTCCACACCCGACCTATCAACGTCCTGGTCTCGAACGACTCTTCAGGGAGGTCTAGCCTCCAGGGAAGTCTCATCTTCAGGCGAGTTTCCCGCTTAGATGCTTTCAGCGGTTATCTCTTCCGAACTTAGCTACCCGGCGATGCCACTGGCGTGACAACCGGTACACCAGAGGTTCGTCCACTCCGGTCCTCTCGTACTAGGAGCAGCCCCCGTCAAACTTCCAACGCCCACTGCAGATAGGGACCAAACTGTCTCACGACGTTTTGAACCCAGCTCACGTACCACTTTAAATGGCGAACAGCCATACCCTTGGGACCGGCTACAGCCCCAGGATGTGATGAGCCGACATCGAGGTGCCAAACACCGCCGTCGATGTGAACTCTTGGGCGGTATCAGCCTGTTATCCCCGGAGTACCTTTTATCCGTTGAGCGATGGCCCTTCCATACAGAACCACCGGATCACTATGTCCTGCTTTCGCACCTGCTCGACTTGTCGGTCTCGCAGTTAAGCTACCTTTTGCCATTGCACTATCAGCACGATTTCCGACCGTACCTAGGTAACCTTCGAACTCCTCCGTTACACTTTGGGAGGAGACCGCCCCAGTCAAACTGCCTACCATGCACTGTCCCCAATCCGGATCACGGACCAAGGTTAGAACCTCAAAGGGGTCAGGGTGGTATTTCAAGGTTGGCTCCACCTGAACTAGCGTCCAGGCTTCATAGCCTCCCACCTATCCTACACAAACCACTTCAAAGTCCAATGCAAAGCTACAGTAAAGGTTCACGGGGTCTTTCCGTCTAGCAGCGGGTAGATTGCATCTTCACAAACACTTCAACTTCGCTGAGTCTCAGGAGGAGACAGTGTGGCCATCGTTACGCCATTCGTGCGGGTCGGAACTTACCCGACAAGGAATTTCGCTACCTTAGGACCGTTATAGTTACGGCCGCCGTTTACCGGGGCTTCGATCAAGAGCTTGCACCCCATCACTTAACCTTCCGGCACCGGGCAGGCGTCACACCGTATACGTCCACTTTCGTGTTGGCACAGTGCTGTGTTTTTGTTAAACAGTCGCAGCCACCGATTCTCTGCGACCTGTCATAGCTTCAGACGCGAAGTCTTACACCACAACAGGCATACCTTCTCCCGAAGTTACGGTATCAATTTGCCGAGTTCCTTCTCCTGAGTTCTCTCAAGCGCCTTAGAATTCTCATCCTGCCCACCTGTGTCGGTTTGCGGTACGGTTCTTGTGTAGCTGAAGCTTAGTGGCTTTTCCTGGAAGCGTGGTATCAGTCACTTCAGGTCCGTAGACCCTCGTTATCACGTCTCGGTGTTAAAGAAGAGCGGATTTGCCTACTCTTCACACCTACCGGCTTGAACAGACTATTCCAACAGTCTGCTGACCTAACCTTCTCCGTCCCCACATCGCACTACACAAAAGTACGGGAATTTTAACCCGTTTCCCATCGACTACGCTTTTCAGCCTCGCCTTAGGGGCCGACTCACCCTACGCCGATGAACGTTGCGTAGGAAACCTTGGGCTTTCGGCGAGCGGGCTTTTCACCCGCTTTATCGCTACTCATGTCAGCATTCGCACTTCTGATATCTCCAGCATGCCTCTCGACACACCTTCACAGACCTACAGAACGCTCCCCTACCACGGACACATTTGACTGTGCCCATCCGCAGCTTCGGTTATCAGTTTGAGCCCCGTTACATCTTCCGCGCAGGACGACTCGACCAGTGAGCTATTACGCTTTCTTTAAATGATGGCTGCTTCTAAGCCAACATCCTGGCTGTCTATGCCTTCCCACTTCGTTTACCACTTAACTGATCATTTGGGACCTTAGCTGGCGGTCTGGGTTGTTTCCCTCTTGACAATGGACGTTAGCACCCACTGTCTGTCTCCCATGCTGGCACTTTCCGGTATTCAGAGTTTGCCATGGTTTGGTAAATCGCAATGACCCCCTAGCCATAACAGTGCTTTACCCCCGGAAGTGATACATGAGGCACTACCTAAATAGTTTTCGGGGAGAACCAGCTATCTCCGAGTTTGTTTAGCCTTTCACCCCTATCCACAGCTCATCCCCTAGTTTTGCAACACTAGTGGGTTCGGACCTCCAGTGCGTGTTACCGCACCTTCATCCTGGCCATGGATAGATCACTCGGTTTCGGGTCTACACCCAGCGACTGATTCGCCCTATTCGGACTCGGTTTCCCTACGCCTCCCCTATTCGGTTAAGCTTGCCACTGAATGTAAGTCGCTGACCCATTATACAAAAGGTACGCAGTCACGGAACAAGTCCGCTCCCACTGTTTGTATGCATCCGGTTTCAGGTTCTATTTCACTCCCCTCCCGGGGTTCTTTTCGCCTTTCCCTCACGGTACTGGTTCACTATCGGTCGATCACGAGTATTTAGCCTTGGAGGATGGTCCCCCCATCTTCAAACAGGATTTCGCGTGTCCCGCCCTACTTTTCGTATGCTTAGTACCAAGAATGCGTTTTCGTGTACGGGGCTATCACCCACTATGGCGGTCCTTTCCATGAACCTTCCACTAACGCAATCTCTATCACATACAGGCTGTTCCGCGTTCGCTCGCCACTACTTACGGAATCTCGGTTGATTTCTTTTCCTTCAGCTACTTAGATGTTTCAGTTCGCTGAGTTCGCTTCCTCGTGCCTATGTATTCAGCACGGGATGACCCCTAAGGGCCGGGTTTCCCCATTCGGATATCGTGGGATCAAAGCTCTATTGCCAGCTCCCCCACGCTTTTCGCAGGCTTACACGTCCTTCATCGCCTGTGATCGCCAAGGCATCCACCAGATGCACTTAGTCGCTTGACCCTATCATTTCAGTAACCTACGTCACTTCATGACAGAGCGTGTTTGTGCGACGACTGCACCGCCCCTTTTGATATGGCGACGCAGCCTTAGATACAATCAAATACCCAAGATGACGATTTGTCCGCGTACAGAATTAACTCTACGCTTTCATTTCGCCGTCTTATATATTCGGCTTCTTCAGTTTGTTAAAGATCGGGCGTTAAAATTACAACGCAAACAGAACCAAACTCTTCCGAGTTCGCTTGTGTTTGAGTTGTGGTGGAGGATGACGGGATCGAACCGACGACCCCCTGCTTGCAAAGCAGGTGCTCTCCCAACTGAGCTAATCCCCCAACTGGTGGGTCTGGTAGGACTCGAACCTACGACCCCTGCGTTATCAACACAGTGCTCTAACCAGCTGAGCTACAAACCCAGTAAACTTCTACGCCAGCCCCACAAGGAGCTGGCTGCCCTTAACAGAATAACCGATAGGCTGTAAGTACTTGACGATCGCCTTCTCTAGAAAGGAGGTGATCCAGCCGCAGGTTCCCCTACGGCTACCTTGTTACGACTTCACCCCAGTCATGAATCCCACCGTGGTAAGCGGCCTCCTTACGGTTAGCCTACCCACTTCTGGTGAAACTCACTCCCATGGTGTGACGGGCGGTGTGTACAAGACCCGGGAACGTATTCACCGCAGCATGCTGATCTGCGATTACTAGCGATTCCGACTTCACGCACTCGAGTTGCAGAGTGCGATCCGGACTACGATCGGTTTTATGAGATTGGCACCACCTCGCGGCTTAGCGACCCTCTGTACCGACCATTGTATGACGTGTGAAGCCCTGCTCATAAGGGCCATGAGGACTTGACGTCATCCCCACCTTCCTCCGGTTTGTCACCGGCAGTCTCATTAGAGTGCCCAACTTAATGATGGCAACTAATGACAAGGGTTGCGCTCGTTGCGGGACTTAACCCAACATCTCACGACACGAGCTGACGACAGCCATGCAGCACCTGTGTTACGGCTCCCTTTCGGGCACCAAGCCATCTCTGGCAAGTTCCGTACATGTCAAGAGCAGGTAAGGTTTTTCGCGTTGCATCGAATTAATCCACATCATCCACCGCTTGTGCGGGTCCCCGTCAATTCCTTTGAGTTTTAACCTTGCGGCCGTACTCCCCAGGCGGTCAATTTCACGCGTTAGCTACGCTACCAAGGATTCAAACCCCCAACAGCTAATTGACATCGTTTAGGGCGTGGACTACCAGGGTATCTAATCCTGTTTGCTCCCCACGCTTTCGTGCATGAGCGTCAGTGTCATCCCAGGGGGCTGCCTTCGCCATCGGTATTCCTCCGCATCTCTACGCATTTCACTGCTACACGCGGAATTCTACCCCCCTCTGACGCACTCTAGTCTTGCAGTCTCCAATGCCGTTCCCAGGTTGAGCCCGGGGCTTTCACATCAGACTTGCAAAACCGCCTGCGCACGCTTTACGCCCAGTAATTCCGATTAACGCTTGCACCCTACGTATTACCGCGGCTGCTGGCACGTAGTTAGCCGGTGCTTATTCTTCCGGTACTGTCATCCCCGCCAGGTATTAACCAGCGGGATTTCCTCCCGAACAAAAGTCCTTTACAACCCGAAGGCCTTCTTCAGACACGCGGCATGGCTGGATCAGGCTTGCGCCCATTGTCCAAAATTCCCCACTGCTGCCTCCCGTAGGAGTCTGGGCCGTGTCTCAGTCCCAGTGTGGCGGATCATCCTCTCAGACCCGCTACTGATCGTCGCCTTGGTGAGCTCTTACCTCACCAACTAGCTAATCAGACATCGGCTGCTCGTATAACGTGAGGCCTTACGGTCCCCCACTTTCCCCCTCAGGGCGTATGCGGTATTAATCCGGCTTTCGCCGAGCTATCCCCCATTACACGGTACATTCCGATGCGTTACTCACCCGTTCGCCACTCGTCAGCGGAGCAAGCTCCCTGTTACCGTTCGACTTGCATGTGTAAAGCATGCCGCCAGCGTTCAATCTGAGCCAGGATCAAACTCTTCAGTTCAATCTCATAGCAAATTTTCTGGCACGCAAGTTCAAAGAAATAAAACAAGTATTTCTTGTCTCTTGCAGTGCAAGTTTTTGGCTTTCGCCAAGCACTTACACCTATCGGTTATTCGTTCTGTTAAAGAGCAGTGCCGGCCGCTTCGAACACCGCCGGAACCTGTTTCGTTCGGCTTGTTTCGTTCGCTGCGTCAGCTGAGGAGACGAACTATACCTGCGCCCTCACCCTCGGTCAACTGCTTTTTTGAGAAAAACGCACGTTTTTCACGAGATGCAGCGCAAATTACTGATAAGCAACAATATATGAATATGAAATTTTTTATTTCCCACCAGAACCATCCAACGAAATGGCCGGCAGACCGGGCGTACTCATGGCTTGAAATGAAAAAAGCCCCCTCGGAAGGGAGCTTTTTGCACAGATAGCCGGTTTTGCAACTTATCTATATAAGGGGATCAGCTGCGGTAGTCGGCGTTGATGCGCACATACTCATAGGAGAAGTCGCAGGTCCAGACCCGGGCACTGGCGGCACCGCGCCCCAGTTCCACCCTGACCGTGATCTCGCTCTGGTTCATCACCGCCTGTCCCTGCTCTTCGCGGTAGTCCGGACTGCGGCCGCCATTGCAGGCCACCAACACGTCATCCAGATATAAGGACAGGCGGTCGACATCCAGATCAGCAACACCGGCATAACCGATGGCGGCCAGGAGGCGACCCAGATTGGGATCGGACGCGAAGAAGGCGGTTTTCACCAGCGGCGAACGGGCGATGGCGTAGGCCACGTCCTTACACTCGGCCACCGAGCGGCCACCGTTGACTTCAACGGTGATGAACTTGGTGGCGCCCTCACCGTCGCGGACGATAGCCTGCGCCAGCTCAATCGACACTTCCAGCAGCGCCTGGCGCAATTGCTGGTAGGCCGGCTGCTCCACCGAGTCGATCAGCCCCGCCTGGCTCTTGCCGGTGGAGATCAGGATGAAGCTGTCGTTGGTGGAGGTGTCGCCATCCACCGTAATACTATTAAAGGAGAGGTCGGCCACCTCGCGCAGCAACTGGTTCAGCAGCGGGCGGGTAATGGCCGCGTCGGTGGCGACGAATCCCAGCATGGTGGCCATATTGGGATGGATCATGCCCGAGCCCTTGGCGATGCCGGTGACGGTAACCGGCTGGCCATCCAGCAGCAGCGTGCGGCTGGCCGCCTTGGCGATGGTGTCGGTCGTCATGATCGCTTGGGCGGCATCGGCCCAGCTGGCAGAGCGCAGCGTCGGCAGCGCGGTGATAATCTTGTCGGCCGGCAACGGCTCCAGAATCACCCCGGTAGAGAACGGCAGCACCTGCTCGGTCTCTAAGCCGCTCTGCGCGGCGACCGCCTGGCACACCCTCAGCGCGCGCTGGCGGCCGTCGACGCCGGTACCGGCGTTGGCGTTGCCGGTGTTCACCACCAGCGCGCGAATCTGCACGCCGGCGGCCAAATGCTCCTGGCACAGCTGCACCGGCGCCGCGCAGAAACGGTTGCGGGTGAACACGCCGGCGACGGTGTTGCCCTTGTCCAGACGCACCACCAATACATCCTTGCGTCCCGGGGTCTTGATGCCAGCTTCCGCCACCAGCAATTCAACGCCGGCAAGCGGCGGCAGCAGATCAGCCTGCGGCGGATTCAGATTCACAGCCATGCAACTCTCCATAACTTACAAATATGCGACTAATTATATAAGAATTTGGTCAGCCATGGCGTGAGATGGCTTATTCCTGCGCCTGGCGCAGGCATTGCAACAACGCATCACCATAGCGGGCAAGCTTGAGCTCGCCCAGACCGTAGATATGCCGCAGGCCAGCCTGGCTGTCCGGGCGCTTTTCCACCAAATCCCGCAAGGTGCGGTCGGAGAACACCGCGTAGGCCGGCACATTGTGCTCGTCGGCCACCTGGCGGCGCCAGCGGCGCAAAGCCTGCCACAGCCGCTCTTCGCGCTCGGTGCGCAGCCAGCGCTCGGTCGCGGCGCTGCCGCGCGGTTTCTTCTCGTCGGCCAGCGGCCGCAGATGGATGCTCTCCTCGCCCTTGAGCAGCGAGCGGCAGGCGTCGGTCAGTACCAGCGACTGGCCGCGGGCGATGTCCACCTGTACCAGTTGGCGGGCCACCAGCTGGCGCACGATGGAACGCCAGCCGCGCTGGTTGAGCTCCTTGCCGATGCCATAGGTGGTGAGCTGGTCGTGGCCGTGATGGCTGACGCTCTGGTTCTGCCGGCCCAGCAGCACGTCTATCACATGCCCGGTGGGAAAGCGCTGCCCGACCCTATAGATGCAGGACAAAAGCTTGCGCACCGGCACGGTGGCGTCGAAGGTGATGGGCGGATGCAGGCAGTTGTCGCAATGGCCGCAGGGCCGGCTGTCTTCGCCGAAATGGGCCAAAATGTGCTGACGGCGGCAGCTGGCGGCCTCGCAGAAAGCCAGCATCGCATCCAGCTTGGACAGCTCAACCTGCTTCTGCAGTTCAGCCATCTCGCCGCCTTCTATCATCTGCCGCAGCTGCACCACGTCGTTGAGGCCGTAACACAGCCAGCTGGCAGCGGGCAGGCCGTCGCGGCCGGCGCGGCCGGATTCCTGATAGAAGTTTTCCGGGCTCTTGGGCATGTCGATATGGGCGACGAAGCGCACGTCCGGCTTGTCGATCCCCATACCGAAGGCGACGGTGGCCACCATCACAATGCCGTCCTCGCGCAGGAAGCTGCGCTGATGCGCCTCGCGCTGGGCGTGGCTAAGACCGGCGTGATAGGGCAAGGCTTCGATGCCGTTGTCGCATAGCCACTGCGCGGTGTCCTCCACCCGCTTGCGCGACAGGCAGTAGACGATGCCGGTGGCGCCGGCGTGCTCCTGGCGGATGAAGTCCAGCAGCTGCTTCTTGGCGTTGTGCTTTTCCACCACCTGGTAGAACAGGTTGGGGCGGTCGAAGCTGGACAGGAATACCCGCGCCTCGGCCAGTTGCAGATAGTGGATGATGTCGAGCCGGGTCTGTTCGTCGGCGGTGGCGGTGAGCGCGATACGCGGCACCTGCGGGAAGCGTTCGGCCAGCAGTCCCAGCTGCTGGTATTCCGGCCGGAAGTCGTGGCCCCAGTGACTGACGCAATGCGCCTCGTCGATGGCGAACAGCGCGATGTTCAGGCTGGAAAGAAACTCCAGGAAGCGCGGCGTCAGCAAGCGCTCCGGCGCCACGTACAACAGATCCAGCGTGCCGGCGCGCGCCTGGCGGGCGATGTCGCGCGCATCATCTGGCGAGGTGGCGGAGTTGAGGCAGGCCGCCGCCACGCCCAGTTCCTGCAAGGTAGCCACCTGGTCCTGCATCAGCGCGATCAGCGGCGACACCACAATGGCCACGCCGTCGCGCAGCAGCGCCGGAATCTGGAAGCACAGGCTCTTGCCGCCACCGGTAGGCATCAGCACCAGCGCGTGGCCGCCGTGCGCCACCTGCTCGACGATCTCCTGCTGCTGTCCGCGGAATTCGGGATAGCCGAAAATATGATTGAGGATGGAGACTGCGTCGTGCATGCCGGAAGCGATCTGCGGGAAAAAACGCCATTGTACGGCAAGCGGCAGCGGTGGATGCGACGGGACAAAAAAGAAGCCGCCAGGTCATGGCGGCCACAAGTTGGATGGAGACAATGTGAAACGAAGAGGAAAAATGCTCTCGCACTGTGACAGACCGGCCTCGCCGCGATAAAGTTCCGCGCTTTTCGCAAATTCGTGCCGCAACCTTCCGGCCGGTTTCCCCTTGCGGACGGCTATGCGACACTGGCGGGATATTCTGGAGATCATCATGCGCATTCGTTCCGCCCCCCTGCTCGTCCTGCTACTGCTTGCCGGCTGTGCCACCACGCCGCAGCCAGCCACCACCCCGGCCACCGTCAAACCGGCGGAACCCTCCGCCGCCCCGGCAAGCGCCGACTGGCAGAATCTGGGCGTCTCGCCCAATGGCAACATCCTCAATGAACTGGACCAGTTGTCTATCAAGCGCCAGGGCCCGCTGGTCACATTCCGCGACCGCAAGACCATCTTCAACCTGAAGCAGGAAAACTTCCTCTCCACGCCGCGCCACAAGGTGTCGCTCAATAGCTGGCGGATCGACTGTTCCCAGCATACGTTCCGCTTGCTGGACATGGTGCTGTTCGATGAAAACGGCCGCCAGATCGCCAGCTTCTCCTATAATGACAGTCAAATAAAAGCCATGCCCGTCGTGCAGAACTCGGCCAGCTACCAGCAGATGCTGCTGGTCTGCAAAGGACAGCCCGGCTTCTGAAATCGCCCACCGCACCGCCAATCAACAGGGATCCCCCATGACTATCCGACGCGTGGTATTCAATCAGAAAGGCGGGGTGGGCAAATCCACAATCACCGTCAACCTGGCGGCCGTGGCGGCCAGCCGCGGCAGGCGCGTGCTGGTGATCGACCTGGACCCGCAAGGCAATGCCAGCCACTACCTGCTGGGCGAGGCATGGAAACAGGCCGGCCCCAGCGTGGCCGACCTGTTCCAGCAGATGCTCAACATCTCGCTGTTCGGCAAGGAGCCGCGCGACTTCGTCCGCGCCACCGGCATAGACGGCCTGTCGCTGCTGGCCTCGCAGCCGGAACTGGCCGAGCTGATGGCCAAGCTGGAATCGCGCTACAAGATGTTCAAGCTGAAGGAGGCGCTGGACCAGCTGGCGCCGCACTACGATGAAATTTGGATCGATACCCCGCCGGCTCTGAACTTCTACACCCGCTCGGCGCTGATCGCCGCCGACCGCTGCCTGATCCCCTTCGATTGCGATGCATTCTCCCGGCACGCCCTCTATAACCTGAAAGAAAGCGCCGACGAGATCCGCTCCGACCACAACCCCGGCTTGTACATAGAAGGCATCGTGGTCAACCAGTTCCAACCGCGCGCCAGCCTGCCGGTGCGGCTGGTGGAGGAACTGAAGGCCGAGGGGCTGCCAGTGCTGGCCTCGCCGCTATCGGCGTCGGTCAAGATACGCGAATCGCATCAGGCCGCCTGCCCGATGGTGTACCTGGACCCGCGCCACAAGCTGTCCCGTGAATTCGAGGCCCTGTATCAAGAATTGAGCGAGCGCTGACGAGGAAACAGATGCCGAGGTTGAACCGACTCACCTCGCTATTGCTGGGCTGCCTGCTGGGCGCCGGCTTGCTGCTCACCGAATATTGGCTGCTGCTGGAGCATGATCGCGCCGAACGGCTGCAGGAACAGCAGCACTGGGGCGCGCTGGGCACCGGCCTGGTGGTGCTGCAACTGGAAGACGCTCTGGAGCATACCCGGATCATGGCGCAACAGCTGGCCGGCAACAGCCAGGCGCACGGCCTGTCGGAGCTGGCCCGCCGCGTGGTTCGCGACGACAGCCTGTTCGCCGGCATCGGCACCGTGGCGCTGGTCGAGCAGAACCAGCGCGACGCCTTCGAAAACCGCATCGCCACCAGCATACGTTTCCTGAAAAACCAGCACCTGCAACTCAGCCCGGCGCAGCTGCAATACTACCCGGTGGCCAGCTACCTGCCAGACGACGCCAATGCCCTGCCGCAGGGGCTGGACCTCAGCCACCAGGGCGATTCCAAATGGCTGCTGGACCTGGCGCGCCGCAGCGACCAGCCGATGCTGCTGCCCAGCCAGCCGTCCGGCCCGGGCAGTACCCGGCTCGACATCATCACCCGGCTGGGAGACGACCATACGCTGCTATTGCTCAATCTGCGCCAGGACAAGCTGATGCAGCCGATAGGCAACGAACTGATCACCGACAATCCGCTGCACCATGTCCGGCTGCTGATCTGGAGCAAGAGCCAGCCGGACATCCCACTGCTGGATTCGTCGCCGGGCCGTCCCATCCCCACCGAGCCGCCGATGTTCTCGCGCCGCAGCAAGGTCGGCGGCAATGAGCTGCTGCTGGGCGCCTATTCGCTGCAACCGGTGCGGCCGCTGCTCAGCAGCATGGCCTGGACGCTGCTGATCGCCTCGACCTGGACGCTGGCGCTGCTGCTGTTGCTGCAGCAGCGCCAGTTGCAGGCCAATCGCCGGCTGCGCAAGCAACTCCAGCTGCAACAGCAGCAATTGGAGCAGAACAACCGCACGCTGCGCGAACAGATCGGCGACCGGGAAATGTCGGAACAGGCGCTGGCGCAAAGCGAGGCTCGCCAGCGCGCCATCCTGCAGGCCAGCTCCGACGCCATCATCCTGATCGCCCGCAGCGGCCACATCATGCAGGCCAACCCCGCCGCCGCCAGGCTGGTGGAGCAAAGCGCGCAATCGCTGGAAAACCTGCCGGTCGGCGTGCTGTTCCCCGAGCTGTACAACCCTGACCCCAACAGCGTGTTCGAACAGATCGCGCGCCAGCACGAAGGCCGCCCATTCGAAACCAGCCTGCTGCGCAGCGACGAACTGCAGTTGCCGGTTGAGCTGTCGCTGAGCCGGGTGGTGATGCCGGACGACTGGTTCTACGTCACCGTCTGCCGCGACATCTCCTTGCGCAAAGAACAGGAAGAGGCGCTGATCCGGCTGAAGAACAGTCTGGCCGAGCAGGTGGAAGTGCAAAGCCGGCAGCTGGCGGCGCTGCTGGATGCCAGCCCGCTGGCGATGGCCTACATCGTCGACCGCAACCTGCGACAGGTGAACCACGCCTTCCTCGAGCTGTTCCAGCAACAGGGCCGCAACGTGATCGGCCACTCCACCATGCCTTATTTCGAAAGCCGCGAACAATGGGAGCGCACCGGCAGGGCCCTGTACAGTCTGCTCAACGACGGCAAGGTGGTGCAGACCGAACTGCAATTGCGCACCGGCAAGAACAAGCTGTTCTGGTGCCGGCTGCACGGCAAGGCGGTCAATCCCTCGGTGCCCAAGCTGGGCACCATCTGGGTGTATCAGGACATCTCGGCGCAACGCTCGGTGGAGGAGACCTTGCGCCACGCCAAGATCCTGGCCGAGGAAACCAGCCGCGCCAAGACCGAATTCCTGGCCAATATGTCGCATGAGTTGCGCACGCCGCTGCACGCCATCCTCGGCTTTACCGAAATGGGTCAGCTGCGCGCGCACAGCCTGGGCGAAGTCAAGCTGGAGCAGTACTTCACCCGCATCAACACCAGCGGTAGCCGCCTGTTGACCCTGCTCAACGACCTGCTGGACATGGCCAAGATGGAAGTCGGCCGGATGGACTACACCATCAGCCGCGGCAACCTCACCCAGTGCCTGCGCGAAGCCTGCGACGAAATGACGCCGCTGGCCTCGCTCAACCAGATCCGCATCGATCTGGAATGCTCGCCGGAGATGCTGGCGGCCGACATCGACCCCTTCCGCATCGGCCAGGTGATCCGCAACCTGCTGTCCAACGCCGTCAAGTTCAGCCCCAACGGCGCGGAAATCCGGGTGCAGGCGCAACTGGCGGAACAGGACGGCCAGGAGTGGGTGCACGTCAGCGTCGCCGACGCCGGCCCGGGCATCCCCGAGAAAGAGCTGGAAACCATCTTCGACAAGTTCATCCAGAGCAGCACGACCAAGACCGGCGCTGGCGGTACCGGCCTGGGCCTGGCCATCAGCCGCGAAATCATCCACGCCCATCATGGCCGGATCAGCGCCGACAACCTGCCGGCGGGCGGCGCCATCTTCGCCTTTTCGATTCCCCGCCATTTTCAGCGTAACCTAGAGGAGGGAACGCCGGATGCCTCACAAACTCTTGCTCGTTGACGACGAGCCGTTCAATCTGGAATTGATGTCCGAACTGCTGGAGGACGCCGGCTACGAAACCCAGCTGGCCGAAAACGGCGAAGCCGCCTGGCAGATACTGGAACGCGAGGGCGAACACTTCTCCACCATCCTGCTGGACAAGATGATGCCGGGCATCAGCGGCTTCGACGTGCTCAAGCGCATCAAGGCCGAACCGCGGCTGGAGTTTCTGCCGGTCATCATGCAGACCGCGATGGGCGCCGCATCCAGCGTGCAGGAGGGCTTGGCGGCCGGCGCCTTCTACTATCTTACCAAACCGTTCTCGCGCGACATGCTGCTGGCCATTGTCGGCGCCGCCGTCGGCCACTGGGACCGCTACGTCCATTTCCGCGAGCTGGCCAACCTGCATGTCGACGCGCTGCGCCACCTGCAAAGCGCCTGCTTCCGCTGCCGTACCCACCGCGAAGCCCAGGCCGTCACCGCGCTGCTGGCCAAGACCAGCTCCCAGCCGGAACGGGTGGCCACTGGCTTGTTCGAACTGCTGGTCAACGCCATCGAACACGGCAACCTGGACATCAGCTACGAGCAGAAAAGCCAGCTGCTCGCCAGCGGCGATTGGGAAAAGGAGCTGGAAAGCCGGCTGCAGGCGCCGGAGTACCGCGAACGCGAAGTCTCGGTGGAGTTCAGTCTGAACGGCCGCCAGTTGCAGTTCATCGTAGAGGACATGGGTTCGGGATTCGACTGGGAGTACTACCAGAACGCCGAACCCGCCTCGCTGATGACCAGCCACGGCCGCGGCATCCTGATCGCCCGCAAGCTGTCCTTCGACAGCCTGCACTACGAAGGCCCAGGCAACCGGGTGATCGCCTGCGTCAACCTGGACTGAGGCCGGGTGCGGCGCACGCGCCGCGGGCGCGCCAGTAGCGCGGCTGCTGCTGTCGCAGGCATTGCCATCGCACCTCGGCGGCAAAGTCCAGCGTGATGGCGCCGTCCAGATCGGTGCGCAATACGCCGACCTCATGCTGCCGCAGGCGCTGCAGCACCTGCGGATGGGGATGGCGGTAGCGGTTGAGGAAGCCGGCGCTGATCACCGCCAGTTGCGGCCGCGCCGCCGCCAGCCACGCCTCGCCGCTGGCAGTGCGGCTGCCATGATGGCCGGCGATCAGCACGCTGCTGGCCAGCCGGACGCCCGGCTGCGCCACCAGCGCCTCCTCCACCTGCTGCGGGGCGTCGCCGCTGACCAGCAACGCATGCCGGCTGGCCGCGATCCGCAGGATGCAGCTGTAGGCGTTGTCCTCGCCGGCCGCCGGGCTTGGTCCCGGCGCCAGCACATCGAAACGTATGCCATCCCACTCCCAGCTCTGTCCCTGGCGGCACGGCCGGGCCCGCGCTTGCGGCAGGGCCTGCGGCTGGCCGGCCAGCACGCGGGCCACCGGCAGCGCTGCCAATACGCCGGCGGCCGCGCCATCGTGATCGCTGTCGTGATGCGACAATATCAGCATATCCAGCCGCTCCACGCCCAGGCCGCGCAGCTGCGGCAACACCACCCGGCCGGCCTCGCCGGCGCCGGTGTCGAACAGCAAGGCATGCTCCGCCGTCTGCACCAGCATGGACAAGCCCTGGCCCACGTCCAGCACCGTGGCGCGGAACTCTCCCGGCGCGGGTCCCGGCGGCCGATACACCAGCACAGGCAACAGCAACAGACCCGCCAACGGCTTGCCCGGCACGCCGCGCGGCGCAATCAGCCACAGCGTGCCCAGGCTCGCCAATGCCAGCAGCGGCCAGGGAGAGCCGGCCACATGCCAGGCCGGCCCCTGCGCCAACCACGCCACGCCGGAATAGAACACTCGAGCCAGCCACCCGACCATGGGCAACAGGCCGTCCCACGGCAGCGCCACCGCCAGCAGCGACAACGGCGTCAGCAGCATTGAGACGAAGGGTATGGCCAGAGCGTTGGCCAACGGCGACAACAGCGGAAAACCGCCGAACAGCGCCGCCAGCGGCACCAGGCTGGCCACGCCGGCAGCCCATTGCCCATCCAGCGCGGCGCGCCAGTGCGGCGGCGGTCGCCGTCGCGCCAGCGAACAAAACATCAGCGTCGCCACCAGGCCGAACGACAGCCACAGGCCAGGCGCCAGCACCGCGAACGGGTCCAGCAGCAAGGTCAGCGACAGCGCCAGCCACCACACCTGGAACGGCGACAGTTGGCGGCGCAGCTGCAAACAGCCCCAGCCGGCCACCAACATGAACAGGGTGCGCTGGGTCGGCACCGTGAAGCCGGCCAACAGCGCATAGACGGTGGCCGCCGACAGGGCGGCGCCGGCGACCAGCAAGCGCGGCGCGCGCGCCACCGGCCAGCGGCGCAGCAGGCTGGCGCATGCCCAGCCCGCCAATCCCGCCAACATCGTGATATGCAAACCAGAGATGGACACGATGTGGGTCAGGCCGGTGGCGGCGAACAATTGCCAATCCTCCCTCGCCACCCGTTGCTGCGCGCCCACCGTCAGCGCGGCCACCAACGCCGACTCCCTGCCGGCGCCCAGCGCCCGTTCGATGCGCGCCACTTGGCGCGCGCGCCAGCCGTCCACCCAGGCCATCAGGCCCTGGCCATCGGCCAGCCTCCGCCGCTCCTTGCCGGCCGAGCCGCTGGCCAGCAGCCCCTCCGACCACAGCCACTGCTCGGCGTCGAAGCCGAACGCGTTGGCGCTGCCGCGCATGGGCTTGAATCGCGCGCTCAATTGCCAGCGGCTGCCCGGCGGCCAGTCCCGCTTCAGATAGTCGTGCAGCTGTACCCTCTCCGGCAGCGCCGCGCCCGGCGTCAGCGCCCGCTCCACCTCCAGCACCAGCCGGACGCCGTACTCGCCGGGATCTGGCAGGCCGCGCACCACCGCGACGAACGCAATCGGCTTCTGCTGCCAGGCCACCGGCAGCTCATGCTGCAGCCGCCACTGCGCGCGCGCCGTGGCATAGCCAAGACCCAGGGACAGCGCCAGCAATACCAGCAGCCATCGGCGGAGCGGCAAGCCCGAGCGCCAGGCGCAAGCGGCCAGCGCCGCCGGCAGCAGCGCATACCCGCGCAGGTCCGGCAAAGCCGGCAGGAAGGCGCAGCACCCCACCCCGACGACCCAGGCAATCAACGCCGCCATGCCGGGGGCGGCCCTGGCGCGCCGTTCGCGGCCATCCGGCATTTCGCCTCTGCCCGGCCGCCGATTAAGTGGAAATACCATCATGGCAAATGACAATGTGGATTAAATGCAATTCTGTATAAGCTGAACCTATGGCAATCGCGGAAGTTACAGCCCTGCCGGCATCCCGCCAGCGGGATCACTGACGAAGGAGCAAACGTGGACGCATATATCGGCACCATTCTCGCCTTTGGCTTCGACTTTCCCCCGATAGACTGGGCGCAATGCCAGGGCCAAACCCTGCAGGTCTCCCAGAACCAGGCGCTTTTCGCCACCATCGGCAGTTTTTACGGCGGCAATGGCAGCACCGTATTCCAGTTGCCCAATTTGTGTGGCCGGATGCCCATCAGCATCGGGCCGGCGCAACCCACCTACAACCTGCCGTCCTACGCGATAGGCAACTTCGGCGGCCAACAGACCGTCAACCTGCTGACCTCCAACATGCCGCTACACAACCACGGCACTTCGGCTGTCAACGTCAGCTTCCAGGCCTCCACCGTCCCGAACCCGACGACGCCGGCCAGCGCGCCCAGCACCAGCAACCCCTATCTGGGCGCCTCTGGCGGCGGCACCGGCCTCGCCACCATCTGGAGCCAGCAACTGGAGAGCCCGGTCACCGTCAAAGGGCTGGGACTGAGCGGCAATACCGACACCGCCGGCGGCACCGCCCCGGTCAGCGTGCTCAACCCCTACCTGGCGCTGAATTTCTGCATCGCCGTGCAAGGCATCTTCCCCACCAGACAATAACGCCACTGCAGGCGGCGGCGGCCCGGCCGCGCCGCCGAGGAGAACCCGATGCTGGCCGAACTCCGTAGCGAAGATTTCGCTCCCTTGCTGGGGCAGAGCTGTCTGTTCAGCGTGGAGCAGCAGCCCGAACTGGAATTGCGAATCCAGACCGTCCGCCAGAAGCCGCTGGCTCAAGTGCCTGGCCGGGAGGACACGCAGCGCACGCCTTTCGTGGTCGAGTTGGTCGCCGCCCACGCCACCGAACTGGTGGACGCCGTCGGCACCCTGAGCCTGCCGGCGGCAGACGGCCTGCCCGAGCGGCGGCTGGAAAACGTCTGGATCAGCCGCACCGGCGCCATGGGCCGCGACCGCCAGTACTGCTATTTCCAGTTGCCGTTCAATTAACGCAGCCAACGCCAGCCGCCAGCGGCTGGCGACTTCAAACCGCGCCGACCATGATGGAACGGCCGTCCGGATACCACACCAGCTTGTCGGCCACCGCGCCCGCCTCTTCCAGCACGAAACCCAGCGACTGATACAGACGCCTCGCCTGCTCGTTGCCATGCCACACCACCACCGCCAGCGGGCAACGCACCTGGCGCGCCGCCTGCTGCAAGCCCTGCAGCACCTGCTTGCCATAGCCGCGCCCGCGCGTCTCCGGCAGCATGGCCAGGAAAATGACCCGCACCTCGTTATGGCCGAAATCCACCATCACCACGCCGATGGCGGCGCCGGTCTGCTCCACCACGAAATGCATCGCGTTCGGATGATTCTGCCCAGCGCCCTGCAACAGCGCCTGCAACTGCTGGCGCTGCACCGTGTCGATCAGTTCGCGCTCCCCTTGTATCCATTGCAGGTCCGGCCGCGCGCTGCGGTAGACCCTGTCGATGAAAGGCGCGTCGGCGGACTGCGCCGGCCTCAGGGTCAGGCCCTGGGCCAGTGAGGCGAAATTGAGTTCGGCGGCCATGCTCTCTCCTTGGAATTGACACGGTGAATGATGGGAAAACCAGCGCCGTCTCGATCGGACGGCGCGTAACGGCTACAACCCGGCCTCGCGCTCGACAACGGCCAGAAGATGCCGCCAACCCAGCTGCAACAGGCTGTAGCGCTCGCCGCGCAACTTCGCCCAACCCGCGGTTTCGCGCAGCGGCGCGACCTGGCGGTCGCAGTCCTCCAGCCGGACCCGGAACACCGCGCTCAATGGCACCAGGCCATGGTCGCGCGCTTCGGTGGCGATCGGCCCGCCGAAAGTGGAAGCCAGCAGCGGCTGGTCCAGCGTGGCCAGATTCAGGCTGTCTATCGGTCCCAGCCGGCAAGACACCGCCCAGCCCTCGCCGCTGTCTGGCACAAAGCTGGCCCGGCCGCCGCGCCGCAGCCCGATCAGGCTGTCCTCGTCGACGAACGCCTCCCCCCGCGACCCGTCCGGCCCAACCAGATCCAGCAGATGCTCGCCCTCCGCCACCACGGTGCCCGGCCGCAACGCCTCGCTGCTGTCCGCCACCCGGCCGGCGAACGGCGCCGTCAGCACCAGTCTGGCCAATTGCCGGGATAGGCTGGCTACCTGCTGCTGCGCGGCCAGCCATTGTTTCTGCAAGGCCGGCCCCTGCTGCTGCAACTCGCTGTTGAACGGCTGCTGCGACGCCTGCCAGGCCAGGTGGCGCTCCACCACCTGGGCCTGCGCCATTTGCCGGGCCAATTCCGGCGAGTACAACCTGGCCAGCACCTGGCCCGCCCGCACCTGCTGGCCATCCCGCGCCTTGACCTCGACCACCTCCGCCGCATCCGGCGCGTACAAGCCTTGCGATTGCGCGGCGGCCAGCACCGCCGGGCTGGAGACATCGCGCTGCCACGGCAGCAACAGAAACAGGGTGATCAACGCCAACAAAGCGGCGCTGCGCGCGGTTTCCAGCTGCCAGCGCAAATCCGCCCGCCGCGCCCACCAGCAACGCAGCTCGGCGACGATGGGCCGCGCGATGAACCAGCCCAGTTCGACGCCCAGCAACAGCAGGCCCAAAGTCTTGAAAAACAGGTGGTAAACCAGGAAGGCGATGGAGAGGAACAGCACCAGCCGGTACAGCCAGGTGGCCCAGGAGAACAGGATCAGCGCGCGGCGCCGGGCGGGCAGGAAGAATTCCGGAACCGGGTCGTCCAGCCCCAACAGCCACTGCCGCATCTTCCAGCGCGCCAGCGCGAAGGCGCGGGCGTGCAGATTGGGAATGCCCAGCCAGTCGGCCAGCAGAAAATAGCCGTCGAAGCGCATGAAGGGGCTGGAGTTGATCGCCAGCGTCGCCAGCCAGGTGGTGGTGGCCAGCAGAAACACCCCCGCCCGCAGCGGACCGTCCGGCAGGAAGCACCAGGCCAGCGTGGCCCAGGCCGCCAGCGTCAGCTCCGCCAGCATGCCGGAGGCGCCGATCAGCATCCGCTGCCGCCGCGACGGCAGTTTCCAGGCGTCGCTGGTATCGGTGTACAGCACCGGCACCATCACCAGGAAGGCCACTCCCATCGCCGGCACCCGGCAGCCGAAATGCCGGGCCGTCAACGCATGGCCCAGCTCGTGCAATATCTTGGCCAAGCTAAGCGACGCCGCGATGCCCAATGCGGCGCTCCAGCCGCCGTAACCGGAGAAGGTATGAGTGAACTCATCCCAGCGCCGGGACGCCAGCGCCAGCGCCAGCGCAGCCAACGCCGCCATCAGCCACCAGAACGCCGGCCGAAACACCGCCGTCAGCCAGGGCAGCAGCCGGTTCAACACCGGCTCCGGCCGCACCAGCGGAATGCGGAAGAACAGGTAGTTCTTCAACAGCCACATCGCATGCCCGGGCTTGCCGGCCTGGTACTGGCGCCAGACCCGTTCGCAATCGGCGGGGGCAAGCGGTTGCAGCAATTGGTGCTGCCGTAAAAACAGCAGCAGCTGCAGCAGATCGTCTTCGCCCAGTTCGAGCGTGGTTTCGGCATTCACCGCCGCCAATACCGCCGCGGCGTCGCCAAGCGGCCAGCGCGACAGCATCTCGAAACTGGCCCAACCCAGCTGGTAGAAACGGTTGGCTCCCGGATCGTGCAGCATCCAGCTGGGCGAGCCGTCCGCCTGCGCCGGGCCGGCGTGCAGCGTCAACTCCTGCCGCAGCGGCGGCAGCGCCGCGGAGCCCATCACCAGCCCAGCCATTGCCGCGCCGCCGTCAACGGCCGCCGCAGCGCGTAATAGGACAAAGGCACCCAGTCGCCATACACCCGCGCGGTGCCCATCTGGCCCAATTGCGGCAGACGCTGGCCGGCGACGAAGCTCGCCTGCAGACGGTAGGCCAGCAGATTGCCCTCGCTGACTTCGGCCTTGTAGGCCACGCGCAGCAAAGTGGCATCGTAGGAGCGGAATGGCGAGGCGTTGGGATACAGCGTGACCTGGCTGCCGGGCTGGATGGCGATCGCTTCGGCCGCCGGCAGCCAGGCGGTCAGCTCCACTTTGGCCGGGTCCGCCAGCGTCATCACCTTTTCGCCCTGGGCCACCGCCTTGCCCTGCCAGTCGTTGCGGTCGGAAAACACCACCACGCCGTCGGCCGGAGCGGTGACATGCAGGCGCTTGAGCTCGCGGCCGGCGAAATCGGCGCTGATGTCCTTCTCCTCCAGCCTGGCCTTGTCCTGCGCCATCGCCAGCTTGCCCTTGTCGTCGGTGACCGCCAATTGCGCGCTAGCGCGGAAGCTTTCCTCAGCCGCCCGCCTTTCTTCCTTGGCCAGCTCAAACTGGCCGGACAACAAGGTGGCGTCCAGATCGAACAAGGGCGCGCCACGCTTCACCGGCTGGTTGGGCAACACTTCGACGCGGTCTATCACCCCCGCCACCGGCGCCCGCAACAGCATCGGGTCGCTGGGCACCACTTCGGCGCGCGCCAGCACGCTTTGGCGAATGGGAAAACAGGCCACCAGCAGGGCTGCCAACAACGCGCGCCGCCGCCGCGGCCCGGCGCTCAGGCCCTCCCGCAACAGCGCCCGCCAGTTGCGGCGCGGCGCGAAATGCCGCAAGGCATGGGCGTAGGCGTGCGCCAGCTCTTCCGCCAGCTTGAGCTCGTAGTCGCTCCAAAGTTGATCGCGCGCCAACAGCAAGGCGCCATGCTCGCCCAGCGGTAGCCACAGGCCATGCTCCGGCAGCCATTGCCGCCACTCCTCGGCTAGGGCCTCGGGCAGATCGGCGGCGGTGCAACAACGGCTGGCCGCCTCTCCGGATTCGCGTCGCAGATGGCGGAACACGGCGCTCAGCCATTGCAGGTAAGGCGCGGTGGGATCGGGTTCGGCCAGGCCGGACAGGGAGGCCACATGGCGGTGCAGCCCCTCCCGCCAGAAGGCGGCCTGGCGGTAGGGCAGCAGCTGCAGGCTTTCGTTGACCATCACGAAGCCCAGCTGCGCCGCGCTGTCGGCCTCCCGGGCATGGCGCTGCAGCTGCAGCAGGGTGGCCAGTTCCAGGCTTTTGTCGGCGTGTCCCATGGCCTTATTTGAAACTGGCCCAGCCGCTCATGCCGGGCAGCAGGTTGCCAGCCTTGCCGTCTATCACGCCTATCGCCAGGATGGACTGGCTCACCGGGTCGATCTGCGCGCCCAGCCGCTCTATCCGGGCCGGGAAGCTGGCGCCCAGCTCGTCGACCGAGATCGTGAAACGGCTGCCAGGCTTCAGCGTGGCCAGCCACTTCGACGGCACCAACATGCGCAATTCCAGCGAATCGGAATCGACGATGTCCAGAATGGGGTTGCCCGGGCTGACATACTGGTGCACCGCCGCGCTGCGCTTGGCCACCCGGCCGTCGAACGGCGCCGCGATGCTGCACTTCGACACCAGCGTCTGCGCGTAGCTGGCATCGGCGGCGGCCTCCTTGGCCTTGCCCTGCGCCTGGGTCAGCTCCAGCGTGCCGACCGAGTTGTATTTGGCCAGCTGATTGTTGACCTTCAACAGCTGGCTGGCCGCCTCAAGCGAGGCCTGCGCCTTGCGCAGCTGCGCCCGGTAGCTGCTGCAATCGAACTCCACCAGCAGCTGGCCGCGATGGAAGCTTCCGCCTTCCACCACCGGCAGCGCGGAGATCTTGGCGGGGATTTCGCTGGACAGGGTCACCGCGTGGCGCGACATCAGCTGCACGCGGATGCGGCCGTCGGCGGCGTTGAGCGTCGAGGCCGGCGGCGTGGCCGCGCCGGCGACGCCGGCCAGCCCGATGGCGGCGAGAGTGAGCCAGCGCGTTCTCATTTGGCCGCGCCTCCCGCCACCGTGCCCTGCCATTTGGTTTCGGAGCCGCGGAACGCGGCGCTGAGCGAAGCCAGATCGTAGCCGCTGGTTGTCGCGGGCAGCGGGTCCAGCCCCAGGCTGGCGCCCATCTGGCCGTAGGCATTCTGCAAGTCGCCGTAAGTTTGGAACAGCCGCAGCGATGAGAACACCGCGTTGGCGTCGGCCAGAATGCCCTGCAGCCGCGCGGTGGCGCCGCTGTCCACCGCGTTGCGGGTTTGCTCGTAGATGGCCTGATCCACGCCGTTGAGCTCATGCTCCAGCTCGAACTGACGCGCGCGGCCCCGATAGTCGAGATAGGCGACGTGCACCTGGGTCAGCACCGCCATGTTCAGCGCCAGCCGCTGCGCCTGGTCCACCGCCACCTGGGCATCCGCCGCGCGGGTGATGGGCCCGGCGCTGAACAGGTTGAGCAGGTTCCAGCTGATGCGCAGGCCGGCGTCGCTCCAGGCGTTGTTGACCAGGAATTTGTTGCTGTCGTAATGCTGGCCGACGCTGAATTCCAGCCCCGGCAGCAGCTTGGCGATCGCCTTGCGGGTTTCCAGCGCGCCTATGCGCTGGTTGTAGTGCGCCTCCACCACCTCGGGCCGGTTGAGCAGGGCCATTTCCTCCATCTTGTCCAGCTCCATGCCCAACCCCGGCACCGGCATGTCGGCAGGCACCGCGATCTGGAAGTCCTGGCCAGGCGTCACGTTCATAATGGCTGCCAGCCTGGGCTTGGCCTGCGACAACGCATTGCGCACCGCTGACATCTGCCGCTCCACGTCAAGCAGCTGGCGCCGGTAGTTGAGCGCGTCCAGCGGCGCGCGCAGCTTCTGCCGCTCCACTTGGCGGGCGTCCTCCAGCGCGGATTCCGCCTCCTTGAGCAAAGCGTCTATCCGTCCCTGCAGCTGCTGCGCCCCGGCCGCCTGCCACCAGGCCTCGCGCACCTGCTGCATCAGCTGCTGCGCCACCTTGCGCTTGCGCTGCTGCAGGATCAGCACCCGGTCGGCCTGCTGCTGGGCCGAATAATAGCTGACGCCGAAATCCAGCACGTTCCAGCTCAGGTTCAGATCGCCGGTGTGATCGCGCTTTTCGGTGGAGATGGACGGCACCAGCGACTGCTCGCCGGTGGCGATATTCTGCGAGGACGACGCATTGTCCTTGCTGCGCGAGGTATAACCCGCCGCCAGCGCCAGCTTGGGCAGCATGTCCAGGCTGGACAGGTCCAGCTGGCGTTGCGCCATCGCCTCCTCCATCAGCTTCACCCGGTAGTCCAAGTTGTACTTCAGCGCGCGCGCCATCGCCTCCTGCAAGGTGACCGGCCCGGAAAGCGCCTCCTGGCTGCCGAACATCGCTTGCCGGTCGGCAGCCAGCGTCGCCCGCCGATCGGACAGGCTGAGCGGCTGCGGCGTCACCGCGCAGCCCGCCATCGCCATGACCAGAACCAGCGGCAACAAACGGAGCCGGCTAGCCGGTGCATGAACAAGGTCCGCTGGTGCTGCCTGATTGCTCGATTGCATGCTGCTGCCCCTTAAGCTTTGAAGGTTGTCAGGGTTGTTCCCTACATTGCTCTGCGCCCGGCCTCGCCTGCCACTACGCTTGCGCATCGTCTCCCAGCAGAGCCTGCAACTGCTGCGCGAGTGCCTGGTGCCCATGTCGTGCGAACTGCTCGTTCAACGCCTGCTTGCCTTGCGGCGCGGCGTTGCGCGTCGACTGCGTGGCCGGCTGCTTCTGACCGAAATTCAGCTGCAGATGGCTGTTGCCATGATGGCCGGACCTGTCCTGCACCCGCATTTCTATCGAGATGGGCTTGTTCCAGCCCGCCGGCGCCTGGCCGGAGAAGCGCCCGGTCACCGGGTCGAACTTGAGCCAGGAGGGCAAGGGCTGGCCATTGCTCTGCCGCACCTGGATGCTCAGGCTGGCGGTCGCGTCGCGGGTGATGATGGTAGCCGGCGGCAACACGATGCTGAACGACTGCCCGGCGATCAACGGCCGCGCGCCCAGATCTGGATTCACCTGCAGCGACGTAGTCAGATTGCTGTTGGTATTGCTGATGTAGGTGGCCGCATTGCCGTTGACGTTATCGACGCTGGTGGTGCCGAAAGACGCAGGAGACAAGGCGGAACGCTCGGTAGTCGTAGTGGTGGCAACCGTGGCATCCCCCTGGACCAGGGGCGCATTGGCCGCCGCATTGCTGACCGCAGTCAGCACGATATTCGGTGTGATCGCCGGCAACTGGATATTTGTCGAGACCACCTCAGACGGCAGAATGGACGTCGGCGCGACCGGATTCACGACCACCATCTGCGCCGAAACCTGATAAGCCGGCGCAGTGGCATTGCCGGACAGCGGATTGCCTGCGGCATCGCTGACCGTGCCGGCCTTGATCGCCACCGACAGCGAGCCGCTGCCTCCCACGCCGGTCAGCCCGATCACATAGGTGGTGGCGCTGATCTGAGTCACGCTGCCGACCGTGCCATGCGCGCTGCCGCTGCTGACCACCGTCAGATCGTCGGCGGTGAAGCCGGTCACCGGCTTGGAGAAAACCACCTGGTAGGACAGCGTGCTGTCCAAGGTGTCGACAGCGCCGACCGTGGTGAAGCTTTGCACCTGCGGTGGCGCGGTGTCCACCGTGATGTTGTAGGCCGTTGATTGCGCGCTGACATTGCCGGCGGCGTCGGTCGCCGTGGCGCGGATCGCGTGGTTGCCGTCGGCCAGGCTGCTGGCGAGGTTGTAGCTCCACGCCCCGCCGCCATTGGCGGTGGCGCTGCCCACCGCCGTGCCGTCCACATACACCGTCACCGTGCTGCCCGCCGTCGCGCTGCCGGTGATGGTGGGCTGGTTGTTGTCGGTGATGCCGTCGCTATGGCTGCTGCCGGTGTCGGTGGCGGCGCTCAAGGCAATGCCGCTTGGCGCTGCCGGCGTCGCGGTGTCCACCGTGATGTTGTAGGCCGTTGATTGCGCGCTGACATTGCCGGCGGCGTCGGTCGCCGTGGCGCGGATCGCGTGGTTGCCGTCGGCCAGGCTGCTGGCGAGGTTGTAGCTCCACGCCCCGCCGCCATTGGCGGTGGCGCTGCCCACCGCCGTGCCGTCCACATACACCGTCACCGTGCTGCCCGCCGTCGCGCTGCCGGTGATGGTGGGCTGGTTGTTGTCGGTGATGCCGTCGCTATGGCTGCTGCCGGTGTCGGTGGCGGCGCTCAAGGCAATGCCGCTTGGCGCTGCCGGCGTCGCGGTGTCCACCGTGATGTTGTAGGCCGTTGATTGCGCGCTGACATTGCCGGCGGCGTCGGTCGCCGTGGCGCGGATCGCGTGGTTGCCGTCGGCCAGGCTGCTGGCGAGGTTGTAGCTCCACGCCCCGCCGCCATTGGCGGTGGCGCTGCCCACCGCCGTGCCGTCCACATACACCGTCACCGTGCTGCCCGCCGTCGCGCTGCCGGTGATGGTGGGCTGGTTGTTGTCGGTGATGCCGTCGCTATGGCTGCTGCCGGTGTCGGTGGCGGCGCTCAAGGCAATGCCGCTTGGCGCTGCCGGCGTCGCGGTGTCCACCGTGATGTTGTAGGCCGTCGATTGCGCGCTGACATTGCCGGCGGCGTCGGTCGCCGTGGCGCGGATCGCGTGGTTGCCGTCGGCCAGGCTGCTGGCGAGGTTGTAGCTCCACGCCCCGCTGCCATTGGCGGTGGCGCTGCCCACCGCCGTGCCGTCCACGTACACCGTCACCGTGCTGTTGGCTTCCGCGCTGCCGGTGATGGTGGGCTGGTTGTTGTCGGTGATGCCGTCGCTATGGCTGCTGCCGGTGTCGGTGGCGGCGCTCAAGGCAATGCCGCTCGGCGCTGCCGGCGTCGCGGTGTCCACCGTGATGTTGTAGGCCGTCGATTGCGCGCTGACATTGCCGGCGGCGTCGGTCGCCGTGGCGCGGATCGCGTGGTTGCCGTCGGCCAGGCTGCTGGCGAGGTTGTAGCTCCACGCCCCGCTGCCATTGGCGGTGGCGCTGCCCACCGCCGTGCCGTCCACGTACACCGTCACCGTGCTGTTGGCTTCCGCGCTGCCGGTGATGGTGGGCTGGTTGTTGTCGGTGATGCCGTCGCTATGGCTGCTGCCGGTGTCGGTGGCGGCGCTCAAGGCAATGCCGCTCGGCGCTGCCGGCGTCGCGGTGTCGATGGTGATGGTATCCGCCGTCGATTGCGCGCTGACATTGCCGGCGGCGTCGGTCGCCGTGGCGCGGATCGCGTGGTTGCCGTCGGCCAGGCTGCTGGCGAGGTTGTAGCTCCACGCCCCGCTGCCATTGGCGGTGGCGCTGCCCACCGCCGTGCCGTCCACGTATACCGTCACCGTGCTATTCGCTGCCGCGTTGCCGGTAATGGTTGGCTGGTTGTTGTCAGTGATGCCATCCGTGTGGCTGCTGCCGGTGTCCGTCGCCGCGCTCAAGGCCAGGCCGCTGGGGGCGGCCGGCGCGGTGGTATCGATCGTCACCGCATAGCCGCTGGATACGCTGCTGTTTACGCTGCCGCTGGTCGCCATCGCGGTGATGGTGTGCGAGCCGCTGCTGATCGCCGTGCCGAAGGCATAGCTCCAGGCACCGGAACCATTGGCGGTGGTGGTGCCAACACTGACGCCATCAAGATAAACGGTGACGGTGCTGTTAGCTTCGGCGCTGCCGGTCACTGTCGGCGTGGTGTCGCTGGTGATGCCGTCGGAACTGCTGCTACCGGTGTCGGTGCCGGCGGTCAGCCCGCTCACCGTCGGCGTCGGCAGCTGGATGGCGATGCTGCGGGTGACGGCGGCGCTGTTCACTTGACCGTCGTTCACCACGAAGCTGATGGTGCGGGTGGCGGTATTGGGCGTGCCCGAGGTGTCGTTGTAGGTAACCGCCTGCAGCGCCGCTTGCCATTGCGCCACGGTGGCGGTGGCGCCGCTGGACGTCAGCGTCAGCACACCGGTGCCGCTGTTGTAGCTGGCGCTGATATTGCCGAAGGTGGCAGAGCTGGTATTGCTGAAAGCCAGCACATCCTCGCCGCTCTGGAAGTTGCCGGTGATGGACACCGTGGCGCTGGACAGCGTGGCGTTGTCGCGGTCGGACACCGTGACGCCGGAGTCCACCACCACCGGGGTGGGCGTGGCGCTGATGATATAGGAGTTGTTGCCGCTGCTGGCGGTGGTGACCGGCGTCTGGTCGGTGTCCGCCACCGTCACGCTACGGGTGGCCGCGGTGCTGTTGTTGGTTCCGTCGTTCACCGTGAAGCTGATGGTGCGGGTGCTGTTGTTCGGCGTGATGGCGCTATCGGTGTACGTCACCGCGCGCAATGCCGCCTGCCATTGCGCCACCGTGGCGGTGGCGCCGCTGGACGTCAGCGTCAGCACGCCGCTGCCGCTGCTGTAGCTGGCGCTGATATTGCCGAAGGTGGCGGAGCTGGTATTGCTGAAGGCCAGCACATCCTCGCCGCTATGGAAGTTGCCGGTGATCGACACCGTCGCGCTGGCCAGCGTGGTGTTGTCCAGGTCGGACACCGTGACGCCGCTATCCACCGCCACCGGAGTGGAGGTGACGTTGTTGCCGGCGGTGAACGCGGCGCTGCCGCCGCTGGCGGTGAGCAGCGGCGTCTGGTCGGTATCCGTCACCGTCACCGTTTTGGTGGTAGCGGCGCTGTTCTTGGAACCGTCGTTGACCACGAAGCTGATGGTGCGCGTGGCGTTGTTGGGCGTCACCGCGCTGTCGGTGTATTTGACCGCGCGCATGGCCGCCTGCCATTGCGCCACCGTCGCCGTCGGGCCGCTGGAAGTCAGCGTCAGCACCCCGGTGCCGCTGTTGTAGCTGCCGACGATGTTGCCGTAAGTGACGGCGCTGGTATTGGTGAAGCTGAGCGAGTCTTCGCCGCTATGGAAGTTGCCGGTGATCGACACCGTGCCGCTGGCCAGCGTGGTGTTGTCGAGGTCGGACACCGTGATGCCGCTGTCCACCGCCACCGGCGTGGAGGTGGCGTTGTCGCCGGCGGTGAAGGCCGTGCTGCCGCCGCTGGCGGAGGCGATAGGCGTCTGGTCGGTATCCGCCACCGTCACCGTCTTGGTCACCGCCGTGCTGGTATTGCTGCCGCCGTCCTGGACCTGGAAGCTGATGGTGCGGGTGGCGCTGTTCGGCGTCACCGCGCTGTCGGTATACGTCACCGCCCGCAATGCGGCCTGCCATTGCGCGATGGTGGCGGTGGCGCCGCTGGAGGTCAGCGTCAGCACACCGGTGCCGCTGTTGTAGCTGGCGCTGATGTTGCCCATGGTGCTGCCGTCATTGGTGAACGCCAGCACGTCCTCCCCGCTGTGGAAGTTGCCGGTGATCGACACGGTGCCGCTGGCCAGCGTGCTGCTGGCGTTGTCGGTGACGCTGACGCTGCCGTCCACCGCCACCGGCGTGGAGGTGGCGTTGTCGCCGGCGGTGAAGGCCGAACTGCCGCCGCTAGTGCTCAGCAGCGGCGCGTCGCTGATCGCCATCGTCACGCTAGACGCCGAGCTGGTGCCGCCGCGGCCGTCGTTGACCGTCACCTGCACGGTGCGGGTGGAGGTATTGGGCGTGCCGGCGGTGTCGTTGAAGGTCAGCGCGTTGACCAGCGTGCCCACCCTGGAGGCAGTGGCGTTGCTGTTGAAGTCGACGATCAAATCCTGCCCGCCGCTGCCCACCCCGCTGCTGTCTATGGTGCCGACCGCTACGCCGCCTACCGACACCGTGCTGCCGGAGTTGGTGCCGTTGCTGAGCGTGACCGTGCCGGCGGTGCTGATGCCCAGCACGTCCTCGCCGCTGTGGCCGTTGGCGGAGATGTGCACCGTCAGATTGCCGCCGTTGAAATTCGAAGTATCGCTATCGCTGACCGTGGCCGCGGTGCCGGTGTCCAGGCTCACCGCGCCGCTGCCGGCGTAGTAGGTATTGCTGTCGCCGTTCAGGTTGCTGATCACCGGCGCGCTGTCCGCCGCCACGGTGACGGTCTTGGTCACCGTGGAACTGGTGTTGCTGCTGGCGTCGGTGATGGCGAAGCTGAGGGTGCGGGTGCTGGTATTCGGCGACAGCGAGCTGTCCCGGTAAGTCACCGCCTCCAGCGCCGCCTGCCACTGCGCATTGGTGGCGGTGGAACCGCTGGAGGTCAGCGTCAGCACACCGGTGCCGCTGTTGTAGCTGCCGCTGATATTACCCATGGTGCTGCCGTTATTGGTGAATGCCAGCACGTCCTCGCCGCTGTGGAAGTTGCCGGTAATCGATACCGTGGCGCTGGTTTGGGTCGAGGCCGCGGTATCGCTGAGCGTGATGCCGCTGTCCACCGTCACCGCGTTGCCGCTACCGGAGCTGTAGGCGCTGCTGCCGCCGCTGGCGGTCAGCGTCGGCCCCGGGAAATGGAAGGTGGTGGCGTTGATGGCGCCGATGCCCACCAGGCCGGTGACGTTGTGGCCATTGGCCGCGATCACGCGGAAGGAGTCGATGCCGACGAAATTGCTGTTGCTGGACACATTGAAGGTGACCGGCGAGCCGCTGTTGTCGATGTCGCTGACGCTCTGGCTCAAGGTGGCGCCGGCGACGGCGGAACCGTTCAGATAGCCCACCAGCTGCATGGTGCCGCCGTTGAAGGTGGAGTCGTAGCCGTTGATCACCACGGTGATGGAGTTCAGCGTGAACAGGCTGCTGTCGTTGGGCTTGACCGATAAGTAGTTGATCTGCTTGACACCGTCGCTCAGCGCGTCCACCGTTTCCGTGGTGCTCGAACCATCTTTCTCGACGATGATCATCTCGTTCTGGCCGTCGCTGTTCGAGTTCATGTTCATGGTGAAATTCCAGCCAAGGTAATTGCTTACCGTCAGCGTGGCGTTGCCGGTGGGCACCACGGTGGTGGAACCATCCAGCGAATCGAAACTGGTGGTGCCGGAAGTGGGTTGCGTCAGCAGGCCGTCATAGCCCGACAGGTCCAGCGTCGCCACGTGCAGCTTGCCGGTGGCGTATTCCAGCGTCCAGTCGCCGCCCAGGCTGGCGGCGCCGGTAAGGTCGGTAGAGCCAGCTGTCACGCGGCCGCTTTCCTGCGCGATCGCATTGACCAGCGCCGCGCCGTCGCTGCCTTCGGCCACATCGCAGCCGTACAGCAGGATGTCGCCGCCGGGGCGCAAGGCCTGTCCTATCGTGGCCAATTCCGCCTGATAGCTGGCGACATTGGCCGTCGTCAGCTGCGTCGTGCCCAGCTGCAGATCGTTTTCCTGGCCGTGCGAAATGATGTGGATGGCGCCGTAGCCGCTGTGGGTTTGCGCCCACTGCGCGATCTGCGCCAGGCCGTCCTTGCTGCTGTCCAGAATCACCACCTGGTAATTGGACGGCAACTGCGACACCAGGCTTTGCAGGTTGGCGACGTCGTTTTCGACGAACACCACTTGCGGCACGTTGGCCGCGCCGTCCCGCGCTCCGACCGCGCGCGGCGCTTCTGCGGCCGACGGCGCCGCGGCGGCGGCCGGCCTAGCCTCGCCGTGATGCTGCTGCGCGCCGGCGTCCTGCGGGTCGTGCATCACGCCGACATGCTGCGCGACATGGTTGGCGGTGGCAGCCACTGCGCCGTCAAACATCATCCGGGGCTCCAGCGCCTGCAACAGCAAGCGATTGGCCGGACGGTCCGCCTGTTTGGCCGCCTGCTGCCGGCCTGCCGATTTCCACCATGCCATGCTGATTCTCCTGACCACCCCCGGCGATACCGCCAAAGGCATAAATAAAGAACACCTACTTAAATAGATAGACTAGTTGCCCATATAAAAAATGTTGATTGAGTAAATAGGTTTTAGATAAATCTACTTAGTCTGCAAGGACCGCGGCAAAATCGGCGCCGGCTTGCGGCAAACAGGCTCATCCCGTATCGTGCGCAACAGTTTTCAAGGAATGCCGATGACCGCCACCCCGCTGTACTGCGCCGAACCCGCCCGCATCGATGCCGCCCGCCGTCTGGCCGAGCGCTTCGACCTCCTCCTGATCCGCCAGCGTCCGGCCACTGGCTACTGGCTGGAACTGGGGCCGGAGCGGCTGGAGCTGGTCACCACCGGCAAGCACGGCGCGGTATATGCGGAATTCGTCGAGGGCGCGGCGCGCCACCGCCGCGAACAGGGCGGCGGCCGCGGCCAACCAGTGGCCAAGGCGGTGGGCCTGAAGGGCGCCAAGGACCTGCCCTCGGTGGTCGACGCCACCGCCGGACTCGGCCGCGATAGCTTCGTGCTAGCCACGCTGGGCTGCCGGGTGACGATGGTGGAGCGCTCGCCAGCGGCGGCGGCACTGCTGGCCGACGCGCTGGAACGCGCCCTGCGCGACGACGCCACCCGCGACATCGCCGCGCGGATGACGCTGGTGCATGCCAGCTCCATCGCCTGGCTGGGCTCGCTGGCGGAAGCCGAGCGGCCGGACGTGGTGTTTGTCGACCCGATGTTCCCGGACACCGACAAGAAATCCGCAGCGGCCAAGAAGGACATGCAGGCTTTCCAGCATGTCATCGGCGACGATATGGACAGTTCCGAACTGCTGACGGCGGCCATCGCCGCCGCCAAGGTAAGGGTGGTGGTGAAGCGGCCGCGCCTGGGCGCGGCCATCGCCGGCGTCAAGCCGTCGGCGGTGCTGGACGGCAAGTCCACCCGCTTCGACCTCTACGTGATCAAGGCGCTGGCCTCAGGCTGAGTGCGCGGCGCCACTGTCGGCCGGCGCTTGCTCCCGCTCGTTCATGCCATAGTCGCGCAACACCGCCGCCACCCGCAGCCGGTAGCCGGCGAACAGCCTCTCCCGTCCCGCGGCCTGCGCCATGCGGTGCGATTCCAGATTGCGCCAGGCCGCCACCGCCTCCTCATCGCGCCAGAACGACAAGGACAGCAACGTATCGGGCCGGGCCAGGCTCTGGAAACGCTCAATGGAGACAAAACCATCCATCTGCGCCAGCTGTTCCCCCAGGCGCGCCGCCCATTGCAGATAGCCATCGCGGCCGTCTGCCGCCGGCGTAGCCTCGAAAATCACTGCGATCATGTTCTCTCTCCCGCGCCGAAGCGGCGCACTCTGACATTGGGCAGGCTGCGAAACGTGATGCCGCCGCCCAGGCTACGCCAATCCGGACGACTCTCCTCCAACGCGTCCAGCGCGCCCCTGGCGATGGCCAAAGCCAGCGCCTCGCCGGGACAGGCATGCCGGCCGCAGCCGAAGTCCATCGCCTCGCCCGGCCCCGCCGGGTCCTGCGCGGCGGCGGCCAGCAAAACCAGCACCTGATCGCCGGCCCGCAGTTCCTGGCCGGCCAGCACCACATCCGCCTCGACGAAACGACGGGTATTGTGCAGCACCGGATCGCGCTGCAAGCGCCGCCGCCATTGCGCGTCGTCGCGCCAATCCCACCGTTCCTGACAACGCCAGGCAATGCCGGCGGACAACAAGCCGGCGGTCGCATCCAGGCTCTGGAACAGCACGCCCAGCAGATTGGCTTGCAACGCCGCCTCGTCCAATTCGGCGAACTGCCGCCGCCATTGCCGCAGCCAGCTGCCGTCCGGCGCGGGCAAAGCCCGCAGCCCGTCCAGCACATCTGCGCAAGCCGCCTCGCCGTTCCGCAAGGCGTCGCCGCCGGCATCGGCGGCCAGCGCCCGCGCCAGCATACCGATCCGCGCCGCAAGCGCTTGCAGCTGCCCGCCAGGCCAGCCAAGCAGCGCCGCCAACGTCGCCACCGGCAGATACGCCGTCAGGCCATCCAGCGCCGCGCCGTCGACCGGCCTCCCCGCCTGATAGCGGCCGGCCAAGGAAAAGGCGCGGTCGCGCACGCCATTCAGCGGCAAACCCGTCAGGCTCGCCTGCACAGCGGCGCGCAAGGACGGATGGGCCGGCGCCTCGCACATTCTCAGCCAGCGGCCGAATACCTCTCCCAGCCCGCTATCTGCCAATGCCGGCGGCACCGGCGCCTCAGGCGGCCGCACCCGGCAGGCCGGACTGGACAGCACCGCCTGGGCGGCGTCGGACGATGCCGCCAGCCACATCCGCCGCTCCGCGTCGTAACACCAGCCCCGCCGCGCCAGATCGCGATAATAAGGATAAGGATCGGGATGGCTGGCGGCGGCCAGCGCGTGTTGGGGCCAGGCGCTCATGCCGCGCCTCCCCAAGACTGGCGCCGCTCCGGCGCCAGACCGCGGCGGAACGGCAGCTGAGACTCGCTCAGCAAATCGGTGTGCAGATAGGTCCGCATGGCAAAACTCCTTGGCTTGTCCTGAAGATGCCGTTATCGTAGCCAGCCATCCTCCTCGATGTTTCACGCTGGAGTGAATCATGACCGCCGACCATTCCGCCCTGCCCGACATCAGCCGCCTGGCCAGCCTGCTGGCCGATCCCGGCCGCGCCCGCATGCTGCTGCTGATGCTGGACGGCAGAAGCTTCCCGGCCTCCGAGCTGGCGCAACACGCCGGCCTGTCGCCGCAGGCCGCCAGCAACCATCTGGCCAAGCTGTTGCACGGCGGCATGGTCAAGGTGGAGCAGCATGGCCGCCACCGCTACTACCTGCTGGCGGACTCCGCCATCGCCCAGGCGATAGAGGCGCTGAGCGCCGCCGCCCATGGCCACGACCTGGCGCGGCCGGCGATCGCCAGCCGGGTGGCGCCGGAATTGCGGCTGGCGCGCACCTGCTATGACCACCTGGCGGGCCGGCTGGGGATCGCCATGGCCGACGCGATGCAGGCGGACGCGCTGCTGCTGCTGAATGAACAAAGGGAATTCGAGCTGACCGCGCGCGGGCGGCAATGGTTCGCCGGGGAACTTGGCGTGGAGGCGGCGGAGTCCGGCGGATCGCGGCGACCGCTGGTGCGCGCCTGCCTGGACTGGAGCGAGCGCCGGCCCCACCTGGCCGGGCAGCTGGGCGCCGCGCTATGCCGCGCCTTCCTGCAGCGCGGCTGGGTGGAGCGGCGCCAGAATGGCCGCGCGCTGCGCGTCAGCCCGGCCGGCTATGATTTTTTGCGGCGGCAATGGGGCTTGCGGCCGCAGGATATCGCCGGCTGACTCAGCCGGCCAGCCGCTCGACGAAGGTGTCCGGAATCGCCGGCCGCCCGCGTTCGTTGATGGCGGTGCCGATCACCAGCCCCTCCAGCACCACCTTGTCGTCCGCCAGGCGGACCACCCGCTGGCGGAAGCCGAAGCGCACCCGCGATACCGCCTCGAACGCCACGGTGACGACGAAGCGGTCGCCGCTGGTCAGCGAAGCCTTGTAGTCCATCTCCGAGCGCACCACCACCAGATTGACGCCATCGCGCGCCAACTGGGCGAAATCGACGCCCTTTGCCAGCAAAAACTCGTGGCGGGCATGCTCCAGATAATTGAAGTACACGCCGTTGTTGACGATGCCCTGCATATCGCATTCGTAATCGCGCACCTTGAATTCAACGGAAAAAACCGACATCTGACGCATCCTGTGCTGGTGAGGGAAAGAAACCGCCGTCCACGGCGGACGGCGGTTATTTGGACGAGTAAAGCGGCGGGGATTTTCGCAGAATGGCGGGCGATGGGCCAGCTGGCGCGCCGGGAAGACGCGCGCGCGGCAAGCGTGAATCAGCGGGCCGGAGGCGCCGGCGGTTTGGCCGGCTCGGGACTATGATTGACCTTCAGCCACTCCACCCGCGGCAGCGCCTGCTGCGGCGTCTGCTTCAGCTGCCAGGCCAGCCAGTTTTCATTGCCGGAAAAGATCATGCGTTTCGGCTCCAGCCATGGTGCCGCAGCCGCTGCTCCACCGCGGTGGCGGAGCGGCGGCAGGCCAACACCGGAATCCCGAGCGCCGCGGCGCTGTCGCGGTAATGCCGCATCACGTTGTGGCCGAGAAAGTCGGTCAAGAGGATCAGCACGTCCGGCCTCCCCGGCAGCGGCGTCTTGCGTTGGTGCGCGACGTTGCGGCCGCAGATATGGCGGCCGATGCGGATGTTGTACTGTTGCAGCACTTGCGGAATATTGCCCAGACTGTCAGCTCCTACCAGCAGCGCCTCCATCTTGCCTCCTTGCCGTGTCACACGGATTCAGGTGATGACTTGACTGTAAAGCCGGCTTCTAATTTCCTCTAGTAATATGAAATTTTAATACTATCTCTTTTTGATATATAAAGACCGCCTCTTTCCCGCCGAACTCGACAGCGCGGACAAAACCCGTTACCCTGCCGCCCCGCGCCGCCGCGCATAAGTTACTGATTTGTCTATACAAATGAATGCCGTTGTCCTTGCCGTGGGCGCCATGCTCACCCTGGCGCTGTTGCGCACCCACGTCGTCATCAGCCTGCTGCTGGGCGCCCTGATCGGCGGCCTCGCCGGCGGCCTATCGCTGTCCGCCACCCTGGCCGCCTTCAACAACGGCATCACCGGCGGCGCCGCGGTGGCGCTGTCCTACGCGCTATTGGGCGCCTTCGCCGTCGCCATAGCCAAATCCGGCCTGCCGCACGCGATGGCCGACATCGCCGTCAAGCGGCTGGAGCACAGCAGCGGCCACGGCCGGCTGAAGTGGACGCTGATCCTGCTGCTGGGCGGCGTAAGCGTCGCCAGCCAGAACCTGGTGCCGATCCACATCGCCTTCATCCCGATGCTGATTCCGCCGCTGTTGTATGTGATGGCGCGGCTGAAGCTGGACCGCCGGCTGGTGGCCTGCGTGATCACCTTCGGCCTGGTGACGCCGTATATGGTGTTCCCGGTGGGTTTTGGCGACATCTACCTGAAACAGATCCTGCTGGGCAATGCCGCTAAGGCCGGCATGGACATTCGCGGCGTCAACGTGATGCATGCGATGGCGATTCCGGCGCTGGGCATGCTGGCGGGGCTGCTGTGCGCGGTGCTGGCGAGCTACCGCAAGCCGCGCCAGTATTCGCTGGGCAAGATAGAAAACGCCGAACGCACCCGCGCCCGCGTCAGCCCCAAGTCGCTGGCCACCGCGCTGGCCGCCATCGTCGCGGCGTTCTCGGTGCAGTTGTACACCGGATCGATGATCATGGGCGCGCTGGCCGGCTTCCTGCTGTTCCTCGCCACCGGCGTGGTGAAATGGAGGGACGCCGACGGCGTGTTCAACGAGGGCATGAAGATGATGGCGATGGTGGGCTTCACCATGATCACTTCGCAAGGCTTTGCCGAAGTGCTGCGCGCCACCGGCCAGATCGCGCCCTTGGTCCAGACCGGCGCGGCGCTGTTCGAAGGCCAGCGGCCGCTGGCCGCGCTGGCGATGCTGGCGATAGGCATGACGGTGACGTTGGGCATAGGCTCGTCGTTCTCCACCGTGCCCATCCTCACCGCCATCTACGTGCCGCTATGCGCGCACCTGGGCTTCTCGCCGCTGGCGACGGTGTCCATCATCGGCACCGCGGGCGCCTTGGGCGACGCCGGCTCGCCGGCGTCCGACTCCACCATGGGGCCGACTTCCGGGTTGAACCTGGACGGCCAGCACGACCATATCCGCGACACGGTGATTCCCACCTTCCTGCATTTCAACCTGCCCTTGATGGCCGCCGGCTGGATTGCGGCGATGGTGTTGTAGAATAGGCGCATGAATACCGAAATCGACACCCGCCTGGCCGAACTGGAAGTGAAGCTGGCCTTCCAGGACGAGCTGCTGGACGCGCTGAACGCCACCGTGGCGCGGCAGCAAAAGGAAATGGAGCTGTTGCAGCAGCAGATGCGGCTGCTGTACCAGCAATTGCGCAGCAACCAGCCGGACGACGGCGCCGGACTGCGCGACGAGATTCCGCCGCACTACTGAGGATGGCCGCCACCCCGCCGCGGGGCTTCGCCCGCGTCATCCGGCCGCAACTTGGCGACCGCGGCTGAGCGACCTCTCAGCCCGCTCCCCCGATGAGCAGCGCAAGCGAAACACCTATCGCACACGCGTCAGATGCAAGCTGACACCGTTATCAAGCGTCAACCTATCCGGATCTCGAAATCGCCATCATAGGCAAAAGCCCGCTGCCAATGCCATTGCGCCGGACGAACCCGGCCCCACAGCACCACGCCTTGCCTTTGCCCGACAAGCCTTGGGGATAACGCCACGCCCTGCCATGATGCGACACTGTTTTCCCGATAGGCCAGCGCCTTGATACCGGCCTTAAGTTTGACCGACGTACTCCGGCTACCGGTCTGGCCAAGGGTTACAACCATGTCGGCCTCTTCACTCGACTGGTCCACGGCTTGCACCGCGACACCTGCGCCTCAATATTCTTGCGCGCCATCCCGCCGCATCCACTACGCCCTCTCAGGCCTGGCCGACTCTCCCAGCCATTTGTACATCACCAGGCAGTCCACTAGGCCTAGCGACGCGTGGAGGTAGGCGCGCGGCAGGCGGCCGACGATGTCGAAGCCCAGCTTCTGCCACAAGGCCACCGCCGCCGCGTTGCTCGCCACCACGCTGTTGAACTGCAGCGCCAGAAAGCCGCGCGCCCGCGCCCGCTGTTGCGAGTGCTCGCACATCAGCCGCGCCACGCCCTTGCCGCGCGCCGCCGGCGCCACCATATAGCCGCAGTTGCCGACATGGCCGCCGGGGCCGGCGGCGTTGGCTTTCAGGAAATAGCTGCCCAGCAACTGTCCCTGCTCCTCCGCCACCCAGGTTTCCAGCGGCACCTCGCACCACAGCCGCCGCGCCTGCTCCAGGCTGAGGTCCGGCTCGTAGGCATAGGTTTCCCGCGCGGCGACAATCGCGTGGAACACCGGCCAGAACGCCGCGAAATCCTGCGGCTGCATCGCTCTGATCTGCATCTTGCTTCCTGATGGTTTGGCGGCGCGGCGAGCGCGCCTCGAGAAAACGATGGTTACGGCGTCGGCTGCGGCTTGCTCGCCGGCTGCGTCATCTGGCCGGACAGCAGACTGGCGCTGGCGATCAGCGCCCCGCCCAGCCATTCGCGCAGCGTCATTGCCTCGCCGGCCAACAGGTAGGCGGACACAGCGGCGAACACCAGCTCCATCAGCATCAGCGTCATCGCCTGGGTGGCCGGCAGGATGGACAGGCCATGCTGCGATACCACGCTGGTGCACATCAGCACCACCCCCAGGATGGCCAGCACCAGCCAGCTGTCCAGCGGAATGGTCAGCATCTTGCCCATCTCGCCGCTGTGCAGCAGGCTGACCGCGCCGATCAGCGCCACGCCGAACCAGATCGACGCCGACTTCACCGGCACCGGTATCGCGTGCGCCTTGCGGCTGACCACATTGCCGAAGGCGAAGGCCATGCCGCCGGACAAGGCCAGCCATTCGTAGCGGTGGCTCAACGGCAGTTCGCCGGCGAACAGCCCCGGATGGTATATGAAGATGAAGCAGCCCAGCAGCGACAGCCCCACCACCAGCCAGCCGCTGCGGGTCAGCCGCTCGTTCAGCATCAGCCGCGACAGCAGCACCGTCCACAGCGGCGACAGGTAGAACAGCAGCAACACCCGCATCACCTGCCCCTCCGCCACCGCCAACGTATAGCTGAAATTGCACCAGCCGAACACCAGCGTCAGCAGCACCAGCACCGGCTCGAAACGGAACTGGCGGCGATAGAGCTTGAAGAACACTGTCAGGCCCAGCGCGATTGTGACCAGATAGCTGGCCAGCGAGGCCATCGCCACGCTGACGCCCTGGTTGTTGAGGCTGCGGAATGGATACCACATCAGCCCCCACACCAGCGCGGTGGTGAGGATGCCGGAAGTGGCGACAAATTTTTGTTTTACAGGTGTCATGGCTGTTCTTAAGATGGTCGATTGCCCGTGCCGATTTTTGGAGATGTCCGGTGAACCCACGCCTGGCCCAGTTGCACCCCTACCCGTTCCAACGCCTAGCCGCCTTGCTGGCCGACGCCGCGCCGCCCGCCGGCCTGCCCCACATCAGCCTGGCGATGGGAGAGCCCAAACATCCGGCGCCGCAGCTGGTAAAGGACGCGCTGTGCGCCAGCCTGGACGGCCTGTCCGGCTACCCGGCGACGCAGGGCTCGCCGGCGCTGCGCCAGGCCTGCGCCGGCTGGGCCGAGCGCCGCTACGGCGTGAAGCTCGATCCGGCGCGCGAGGTGCTGCCGGTCAACGGCAGCCGCGAGGCGCTGTTTGCGCTGACACAGTGCCTGGTGGACGCCAGCGGCATCGAGCCGCCGGTAGTGATCTCCCCCAATCCGTTTTACCAGATTTACGAGGGCGCGGCACTGCTGGCCGGCGCCGAGCCCTACTACCTGAACTGCGACGCGGCGCGCCGCTTCCAGCCCGACTGGGACAGCGTGCCGGAGTCCGTCTGGCGCCGAACCCAACTGGTGATCGTCTGCAGCCCCGGCAATCCCACCGGCGCGGTGATGAACCTGGCCGACTGGAAAAAGCTGTTCGCGCTGTCCGATCAATACGGCTTCGTCATCGCCAGCGACGAGTGCTATTCGGAAATCCATTTCGGCGAGCCCCCGCTGGGCGGCTTGTCCGCCGCGCGCCAGCTGGGCCGGAGCCTCGCGCGGCTGGTGATGCTGACCAGCCTGTCCAAGCGCTCCAACGTGCCAGGCATGCGTTCCGGCTTCGTCGCCGGCGACGCCGCCATCCTGGAAAAATTCCTGCTCTACCGCACCTACCACGGCAGCGCGATGAGTTTGACGGTGCAGGCCGCCAGCATCGCCGCCTGGAACGACGAGGCCCATGTCGAATCCAACCGGGCAGCCTATGCCGCCAAGTTCGACGCAGCGCTGCCGCTGCTGTCGCCGGCGCTGAAGGTGGCGCGGCCCGACGCCGGCTTCTACCTGTGGACGCAAGTGCCTGGCGGCGACGACGTCGCCTTCGCCCGAGCGCTGTTCGCCCAGCAGCACGTAACGGTGCTGCCGGGCAGCTTCCTGGCCCGCGATGCCCACGGCGGCAATCCGGGCCGGGGCTATGTGCGCATCGCGCTGGTGGCCGGACAAGAGGAATGCGCGGCCGCCACGCAAAGGATTGTAGAATTCTGCCAGACCCATCCTGCCGCCACGCTGGCATAAACGCTTAACATCCGCAGACAGAGATAAATGAATACCCCGATACACCTTGCCAAAGGACTGAACCAGATGCATCCGATCCAAAGCCTGATCGAACAGGCATTCGAAAACCGCGCCGAAATCACTCCCGCCACCGTATCGCCGGAGCTGAAGGCCGCCATCGACCAGGTCGTCGCCGAGCTGGACAACGGCCACCTGCGCGTCGCCGAGAAGCAGGGCGCCGACTGGGTGGTGAACCAGTGGGTGAAGAAGGCGGTGCTGCTGTCCTTCCGCATCCGCGACAACGCGGTGCAGGACGACGGCGTCAACCGCTACTTCGACAAGGTGGACACCAAGTTCGCCGACTGGAACCAGGCTCGCTTCCAGGAAGCGGGCTTCCGCGTGGTGCCGGGCGCGGTGGCGCGCAAGGGCAGCTTCATCGCCAAGAACACCGTGCTGATGCCGTCCTACGTCAACATCGGCGCCTATGTCGACGAAGGCACCATGGTGGACACCTGGGCCACTGTCGGCTCCTGCGCCCAGATCGGCAAGAACGTGCATCTGTCCGGCGGCGTCGGCATCGGCGGCGTGCTGGAGCCGCTGCAAGCCAACCCGACCATCATCGAGGACAACTGCTTCATCGGCGCGCGCTCGGAAGTGGTGGAAGGCGTGATCGTCGGCGAAGGCTCGGTGATCTCGATGGGCGTCTACATCGGCCAGTCCACCAAGATCTACGACCGCGAAACCGGCGAAGTCAGCTACGGCCGCATCCCGCCGGGCTCGGTGGTGGTGTCCGGCAATCTGCCGTCCAAGGACGGCAGCCACAGCCTGTACTGCGCGGTGATCGTCAAGAAAGTCGACGCGCAAACCCGCAGCAAGACCAGCATCAACGAGTTGCTGCGCGGCGTGTAAGCACCCGGCGGGCTGCGCCGGGCCCCGCCGGCGCAGCTTTTGCGACAAGCCTCTTGACTTCACAAGTCAAGACAAAAGCATTTCAATGCGGCAAATTTGCACTCAGTAACATAGCCAGATTTGGCGGCGCGGCCGCAACGCTATAAAATCCAGCTATTCGAGACTGGATAGCACGCCACCGGCAAGCTGCCTGCCCGGCACCGCAGAGTGGCGGCCCTTCCTCACCCATGCGGCGGCCCCGCTCTGCCGCGGCAGTGAAGCTCGCGTGAATTTCGCCGTCTCACCGGAGTCTCAACAGAACTCCTCTTGCAAGCAGTTTGGAACTTTCGTGTCCTCAGACCATTTCATAGAATTCAGGAACGTCAGCTTCGCCTACGGCGACCGGCCTATTCTGAAAGACCTCAGCCTCAGCGTGCCGCGCGGCAAGCTGGTGGCCATCATGGGCGGCAGCGGCAGCGGCAAGACCACGCTGCTGCGGCTGATTTCCGGCCAGATCCGCCCGCAGTCGGGCGCGGTGCTGATAGACGGCCGCGACATCGCCAGGATGAGCCATGCCGAGCTGTACCAGCACCGCCGCCGCATGGGCATGCTGTTCCAGTTCGGCGCGCTGTTCACCGACCTCAACGTCGAGGACAACGTCGCCTTCCCGCTGCGCGAACACACCAAGCTGCCCGACAGCATGGTAAAGGACCTCGTCACCATGAAACTGGAGGCGGTGGGACTGCGCGGCACCCAGAAGCTGATGCCGGCCGAGCTGTCCGGCGGCATGGCGCGGCGGGTGGCGCTGGCGCGCGCCATCGCGCTCGACCCGCAGCTGATGCTGTACGACGAGCCCTTCACCGGCCTGGACCCGATCTCGCTGGGCGTGATCGCGCTGCTGATCAAGAAGCTCAACGACGCGCTGGGCACCACCGCGGTGATGGTGACCCACGACGTGCACAAGTCGCTGGAGATCGTCGACCACGTGCTATTTGTCGCCGGCGGCCAGATCATCGCCCAGGGCACCCCGGACGAGGTGCGCGGCTCGGATTCGCCGTGGGTGCGGCAGTTCGTCAACGGCGAGGCCGACGGCCCGGTGCATTTCAATTTCCCGGCCGCCAGCACGCTGGCCGCCGACCTGGGGCTGCAAGGAGGCGCGCATGCTTGATTTCCTCACTTCGCCGCTGCGCCGCCTGGGCCACGTCACCATCAACGCGGTGTGGCGGCTGGGTTTCGCCAGCCGCTTCCTGGTGGCCATCCTGCTCAATAGCGGCCAGAGCCTGCTCAGGCTGCAGCTGACCATACGCGAGATCTACTTCGCCGGCGTGATGTCGCTGATCATCATCGTGGTGTCCGGCCTGTTCGTCGGCATGGTGCTGGGCCTGCAGGGCTACACCACGCTGGCCAAGTTCGGCTCGGCCGACGCGCTGGGCGCGATGGTGGCGCTGTCGCTGCTGCGCGAGCTGGGCCCGGTGCTGGCGGCGCTATTGTTCGCCAGCCGCGCCGGCAGCGCGATGACCGCCGAGATCGGCCTGATGAAAACCACCGAGCAGCTGGACGCGATGAGCGTGATGGCGGTCAATCCGATGGCCCGCGTGATCGCGCCGCGCTTCTGGGCCGGCGTGATCTCCATGCCCATCCTGGCCGCGCTATTCAACGTCGTCGGCATTTTCGGCGGCTATCTGGTGGGAGTGGTGATGATAGGCCTGGACGCCGGCACCTTCTGGTCGCAGATGCAGGGCAACGTCGATCTACATTACGACGTGGTCAACGGCCTGATCAAGAGCCTGTGCTTCGGCGTGGCCGTCACCCTGATCGCCGTATTCGAAGGCTACGACGCCACGCCGACTGCCGCCGGCGTGTCCGCGGCCACCACCCGCACCGTGGTTACCTCGGCGCTGGTGATCCTGGCGCTGGACTTCGTGTTGACCGCCTTAATGTTCTAGGAAAAAAACCGAATGAAACGCTCTACCATTGATTTGTGGGTCGGCATTTTTGTCGCGCTGGGCATCGCCGCCGTCACCTTCCTGTCGCTGAAGGTGGCCAACCTGACGCCGCAAAGCGCCGCGCAAAGCTATGTGCTGTACGCCGATTTCGACAACGTCGGCGGCCTGAAGGTGAAAGCGCCGGTGAAAGAGGCCGGCGTGCTGGTCGGCCGCGTCACCGACATCCGGCTGGACCCCAAGACCTTCCGCGCCCGTGTGACGCTGAGCGTCGACAAGGCCTACCAGCTGTCCGACGACACCAGCGCCTCGATCCTGACCTCCGGCCTCTTGGGCGAGCAATACATCGGCCTGCAGCAGGGCGGTTCGGAAACCACGCTGGCGGCCGGCGGCACCATCACCATCACCTCGTCGGCCATGGTGCTGGAACAATTGATCGGCAAATTCATGACCGGATTTTCCGGCAAAGACGCAAGCAAATAGCGTCGCAAAAGGGCAACCCTCAACGCGGATACTCAACGGCAGGCGCCTGCCGCCGCTGGGTGCCGCATGAACTGTGAAACATGGAATATCGAAAATGAAAAAACTGTTTACCCTGTTCTGTCTCATTGTCGGCCTGTCGTCCGCCCAGGCCATCGCCGCCGGCGATTCCCCGGTTGAAATCGTCAAGGACGGTTCGCGCCAGGTGCTGGACATCCTGAAGCAGGACAACGGCAAGAATACCCGGCAGGTCCGCCAGCAGGCGGAAGCCGCGGCGGTGCCGCTGTTCGACTTCCCGCGCATGACCGCGCTGGCGGTCGGCCTGGGCTGGCGCCAGGCCACCCCGGAGCAGCGCAGTCAGCTGACCCAGCAATTCCAAACCTTGCTGGTGCGCACCTACTCCACCACCATGACCCGCTTCAAAACCGCCCAGGTCGACGTGAAGCCCAACCCGGTGGTCGCCGCCAATGGCCGCGACGCCACCGTCAAGTCCAGCGTCACCCTGCCGGGCAACACCAATCCGGTATCGGTCGACTACGTGATGTACAAGGGCGACAAGGGCTGGAAGATTTACAACGTCAGCGTCGAAGGCGCCAGCTTGGTCACCGTCTACCGCAACAGCTTCAACGAAGAAATCCAGAAAACCGGCGTGGACGGCCTGATCAAGCTGCTGCAGGACAAGAACGCGGCGCCGGTCGCCGCAGCGCCGGCCGGCAAGGGCAAGGGCTGATGCTGAAAACCACCGCCCCCGGCGAGGCCAGCCTCAGCGGGCGCATCGACATGGCCAGCAGCGCCGCGCTGGCGCGGCCGCTCGCCGAGCTGGCCGCGCGCGGGCCGCTGCGGCTGGAACTGTCCGGCATCGCGTCGGCCGACTCCTCGGCGCTGGCGCTGCTGCTGCAGGCGCGCCGCGCCGCGGCCGCGGCCGGCCATCCGCTGACCTTCGCCGGCATGCCGGCGGACCTCGCCACCCTGGCCGGCCTGTACAATCTGGCCCCCCTGCTATCCGCCGGAGAGTGAAATGCGCCGCATCCTGCCTCTAGTCGCCATCCTGCTGCTGGCTGGCTGCGCCAGCAACCCGGCCGCCCCGTACGATCCGTACGAGCCTTACAACCGCACGGTGTTCAAAGTCAACGACACCGCCGACCAATGGGTGCTGCAGCCGTTGGCCAAGGGCTACCAGAAAGTAGTGCCCTCGCCGGTGCGCACCGGCGTCGGCAACTTCTTCGACAACCTGAAGGACGTCTACAGCTTTGCCTTCAACCTGCTGCGCGCCGAGCCGGAAAAAGCCGCCAACGACTTCATGCGCGTGGCGATCAACACCGGTTTCGGCCTGTTCGGCCTGATCGACATCGCCGACCAGGCGGGCCTGAAGAACAACAAGACCACGCTGGGCGACACCCTGGCCACCTGGGGTTGGAATAGCAGCAACTATTTCGTGCTGCCCTTCTTCGGCCCGTCCACCGTGCGCGACAGCACCGGTCTGGCCGCCTCGCTGGCTGGCCCCGGTCCCGAGCGGCTGATCTACCACAACGGCAACGAAGCCATCGCCTTCTACACCCTGTACGGCGTCAACACCCGCGCCAAGTACCTTGGCGTGGACAACCTGCTGGACACCGCCGCGGTGGATCGCTACAGCTACACCCGCGATGTCTACATGCAGCTGCGCGCCAAGCAGCTGGGCCAGCCAGACCCGACCCAGCCGGCCGACAGCCTCAATCTGGACGAACTGATGGATTCGCCGGGACCAGGCGGCAAGAGCGACAGCTCCGCGCCGGCGGCCCGCAGCCGCGACAGTTCGGCGCCCGCCGCCGCCCAGGCGGACAAGCCGGCCTCCACCCCGCAGTAAAGCCTGCGGCGCGGGCGGAACCCAATCGCTGCCGTCCGGATGGACGGCAGCCTTTCTTTTTTATCTATCAGGAATCGCCATGAGCCAGTTTCCCCCCTGTCCGCAATGCGGATCGGAATACACCTATCAAGACGGCGAAATGCTGGTCTGCCCGGAATGCGCGCACGAATGGTCCGGCTCGGCCGCCGCCGTCGAGGAGGAGACCCGCGTGGTGCGCGACGCCGTCGGCAACCTGCTGCAGGACGGCGACAGCGTCACCGTGATCAAAGATCTGAAGGTGAAAGGATCGTCGCTGGTGGTCAAGGTCGGCACCAAGGTGAAGAACATCCGCCTGGTCGACGGCGACCACGACATCGACTGCAAGATAGACGGCATCGGCGCAATGGGCCTGAAGTCGGAATTCGTCAAGAAGGCCTGACCGGCCTTCGCCCATCCGACGCGGCGGGCTGTGCGTACAGCGCCTGGCACCGCCCGCCGCGCATCCGGGTTTGCTGCGCTTAGGCCAGGGCCTTGATGGCTATCTGGCCGAGCATGGCTCGGCGCTCAAGAAACGATCGAGCCCGATCCGGCGGGCGCAAGCCCACCGCCGCGCTAGGCGCCGGCAGTCTGAAACCGCGAGCGGATGAACGCCTCCGCAGGCTGCAGATCCGCCTGGCGGCCGAGGCCTTGCAACAATGTCAGGCTGGCGGCATCGTCCAGCGCCACCTGCCGCGGCAACAGTGGCGAAACGCGCAGATAACGCCCGCCGCCCAGCATCTGCCGCACCTGAAAATCCGCCACCTCGTTGATGCCGTCCATCAACAGATCCGCCATCTTGGGACCCCACTGCGCCAGTCCCCAGCTCTCGCCCCCGTTCAGATGGAAGGGACTGTAGCCGGTGCCCAACGACAACATCGCCACCGCGTCCGGCGCGATCGCCAGACTCAGCCGCGCATCGCGGGTTTGCGCCAGCGCGCACATCGCCGGATTGTTGGCGAACACTCCGCCATCGGCAAAGCCGGCATACGAAGCGAAATAGGCCGGCGCGGCCGAGGTCTCCATCGCCACCCGGTACAGCTGTTGAGTCCCGTCGTCGCTGCCATCGACGGTGGGCAGATTGTGGTACACCTTGGGCCGCCAATACCGCAGCCCTTCCGGCAACCTGGCATAGCCATCCAGATTGAAAGCCGGCACCAGCACATGGCCGCGCCGGCCGTCATCGCTCAACAGCGAGCTCAGCTTGCCGTCCCCCAGCAGGCCGCGGCAAATCCGCTCCTTGACCTGGCTATCGTACTTGGGGCCGGTCAGTCCATTCAGCGTTTTCAGCCGCCACCACCAACTGCGGGAGAAAATCTTCGCACCCTGCTGTAGATAAACCTGCAGGATTTCGCGCGGCGCCATACCCTTGGCCAGGCCCAGCGCGATCATCCCGCCGGTGGAGGTGCCGGCGTACATATTGACGCCGGCCCGCCATCCCGGCACGGCCTGATCCAGCCGGTCGAGAATCACCAGCGGAATGATGCCGCGCAAGCCGCCTCCGTCTATCGACAGGATGCGGTAGCAAGATGTTGCTTCGTCCATGATGTCGTCCTTGGCTGGATTGACATGATAAAAGCATCGCAATGCCAGCGGCAACGGCGGCGATATCTTTAATCGCCGCCCAGGAAACAAAAACGCCACGTCCCCAAAGGGGCGTGGCGTGGCTGCGCGGCAGGCGCGGAGCGGAGCGGATCAGCTGACGCGTTCGATCAAGGCGCCGACGGCGCCCAGCTTCCTCTCGATATGCTCGTAGCCGCGGTCCAGGTGGTAGATGCGGTCGACAATGGTCTCGCCCTCGGCCACCAGGCCGGCGATCACCAGGCTGGCGGAAGCGCGCAGATCGGTGGCCATCACCGTGGCGCCGGACAGCTTGTCCACGCCCTTGATGATGGCGGTGTTGCCTTCCACTTCGATGTTGGCGCCCATGCGGTTGAGCTCGGGCACGTGCATGAAACGGTTTTCGAAGATGGTCTCGGTCACCACGCCGGCGCCCTCGGCCACACAGTTCAGCGTCATCAGCTGCGCCTGCATGTCGGTGGGGAAAGCCGGATACGGCAGGGTGCGGAAATTGACCGCCTTGGGGCGCTGCTTCATGTCCAGCGAGATCCAGTCGTCGCCGCATTCGATCAGCGCGCCGGTTTCGGCCAGTTTGTCCAGCACCGCCTCCATGCTCTTGGGCGCGGCGTTCTTCAGCACCACGTGGCCGCGGGTCATCGCGCCGGCCACCAGGAAGGTGCCGGCCTCGATGCGGTCCGGCATCACCGCGTAGTCGGCGCCATGCAGCCGGTCCACGCCCTCGATCACCAGGCGGTCGCTGCCGATGCCGGAGATCTTGGCGCCCATCGCCACCAGGCAGTTGGCCAGATCGGTCACTTCCGGCTCGCGCGCGGCGTTTTCCAGCACGGTGGTGCCTTCGGCCAGGGTGGCGGCCATCAGCAGGTTCTCGGTGCCGCCGACGGTGACCATGTCCATCACCACGCGGGCGCCGCGCAGGCGCTTGGCGCGCGCCTTGACGTAGCCGTGCTCGATGCTGACTTCGGCGCCCATCGCCACCAGGCCCTTGATGTGCTGGTCCACCGGCCGGCTGCCGATAGCGCAGCCGCCGGGCAGCGACACGGTGGCTTCGCCGAAGCGCGCCAGCGTCGGGCCCAACACCAGAATGGAGGCGCGCATGGTCTTCACCAGATCGTATGGCGCCACCAGACTGTCCAGTTGCCCGGCAGTGATCTCCATCTCGTGCACATTGTCGGTCATCACCCGCACGCCCATGCCCTGCAGCAGCTTCTGAGTGGTGGCGATGTCGCGCAGCATCGGCACGTTGGTGAAACGCATGGTGTCGCCGGTCAACAGGCTGGCGCACAAAATGGGCAGCGCGGCGTTCTTGGCGCCGGAGACGCGGATCTCGCCGTTGAGCGGGCCGTTGCCGATGATTTTCAGTTTATCCATGGTGTGGCTTTCAAGCTTGCAGTTTGGCCCACTCGTCCGGCGTGGCCGCCTTGACGATGGACAGCGCGTGGATTTCATTGCTGGCCAGGCGGGCGGCGATCACTTCCTTCACCAGGCGGTGGCGGTCGATCAGGCGCTTGCCCTCGAAGGCGGCCGAGACCACGGTGGCGTAGAAGTGGTGGCCGTCGCCTTCCACGTTCAGATAGGTGCATTCGAGGCCGGCCTCGATGTATTGCTTGACTTGCTGTTCGGTCATCATTGGGGACATCCAGAGCGAATAATATTCAGTGGCGCATCTTGTAGCCGGAGTGGATCAACCACAGGGCCAAAGACACCAGCGCAGCGAAGCTGCCCGCCACCACGCCGGCCGACAGCCAGGGGCTGACGTCGGCCTGGCCGAAAAAGCCGTAGCGGAAGCCGTCTATCATGTAGAACACCGGGTTGGCGTGCGACACGGCGTACCAGAACGATGGCAGGCTGTTGATGGAGTAAAACACGCCGGACAGGAAGGTCAGCGGCATGATCAGGAAATTCTGGAAGGCGGCCAGCTGGTCGAATTTCTCCGCCCAGATGCCGGCGATCACGCCCAGCGTGCCCAGCACGCCGCACCCCAGCACCGCGAACAGGACCGCCCATAGCGGCTGCGCCGGCAGCGGCAGGCCGAACCAGGCGGTGACCAGCAGCACGCCGGCCCCCACCGCCAGCCCGCGCACCACCGACGCCAGCAGATAGGCGGAAAAGAATTCCAGCGCGGTCAAGGGCGGCAGCATCAGGAACACGATGTTGCCGGTGATCTTGGACTGGATCAGGCTGCTTGAACTGTTGGCGAAGGCGTTCTGCGCCATCGACATCATCGCCAGGCCCGGAATCAGGAAGGCGGTGTAGCCGACGCCGGGATAGGCCTCGACATGCTTGGACAGCACGTGGGCGAAGATCAACTGGTACATCAGCGCGGTGAGCACCGGCGCCGCCACGGTCTGGAAGGCCACTTTCCAGAAGCGCACCAGCTCCTTCTTGAACAGGGTGAGGAAACCTATCATGCCGCCCCCCCGTTCATCATCTTGACGAACACGCTTTCCAGATCCGCCTCCACCACATTCAGTTCGCGCACCTCCACGCCGGCTTCGCGCAGCGTGGCCAGCACCGTTTCCAGTTCAGCCAGTTCCGCCAGCTGCAGCACCACCCGGCCGTCCTCATCGCGCAGCTTGCGCGGCAGCAGGCTGTCGGGCAGCGCGGCGGACAGCTTCACCGCCACTTCGCGGCGCGCGCTATGCGCCAGCAGCTTGTCCTTGTTCTCCAGCGCCAGCAGCCTGCCTTTTTTCAGCATGGCGATGCGCGAGCACAGGGTTTCGGCTTCTTCCAGATAGTGGGTGGTCAGCACGATGGCGTGGCCGGCGCGGTTCAGCTCCTGCACGAACAGCCACAGGCTCTGGCGCAGCTCCACATCCACGCCGGCGGTGGGCTCGTCCAGCACGATCACCGGCGGACGGTGCACCAGCGCCTGCGCCACCATCACCCGCCGCTTCATGCCGCCGGACAGGGCGCGCATATTGCTGTCAGCCTTGTCGGCCAGGCCCAGCTTGAACAGCAGCTCGTCGATCCAGGCATCGTTGCGGGCCAGGCCGAAGTAGCCCGACTGGAAGCGCAGCGTTTCGCGCACCGACAGGAAGGGATCGAACACCAGCTCCTGCGGCACCACGCCCAGCGCGCGCCGGGCCTGCTTGAAATCGCGCACCACATCGTGGCCCATCACCCGGATGCTGCCGCTGTCCGGGCGCGCCAGGCCCGCCAACGCGGAGATCAGCGTGGTCTTGCCGGCGCCGTTGGGGCCCAGCAGCGCGAAGAACTCGCCCGGCTCCACATTGAAGCTGACCTTATCCAGCGCCTGCAGCTGGCCGTAGCGTTTGCTGACGGCCTCAATTTCGATTGCGTGGGACATGAAAACCATGACGCCACCAAAGCGATGCCGAATCAATAGGGCTGCGCTAGTGGCTTGAGAAAAAAGCGCAATTATAGCGCCGGCTCAACGGCAAGTGGTAAGTTGTTCCATCACTTGCGGCAGAAAAATACCGCGGTACAGATATTGCAACAGTCGACTGACCGCATCGGTGGCTTCCGGACAGGGACTCTCCACCAGCAGGCGGCTCATCAGGCCTTCGTGCAGCGATTGCAGCACCACCGCGACATCGTCCGGATCGATGCCGGGCAGCGCCTGTCCCCGATCCATCGCCGCCATCACCACCTGGCCCAGCAGGCCGCGCGCCTCGTGCATGTGCGCCACGCACTCATCGTGGATGGGCGCCAGTTCGCCGACGTGCTCGCTGCGCATGAACAGGATCAGCAGAATGCGCCTCACCTGGGCGTTTTCCGCCACCAGCACCAGCAGTTTATGGCTGTGGTCCCACAAGGCCCGCGCCGGGTCGGCGCCGGCGGACTGCAGCAACTGCTCGCGCAACTCGTCGAAGGGCGCCGACACTCTATCCATCATCGCCCGGTACAGATCCAGCTTGTTCTGGAAATGCCAATACACCGCGCCGCGCGTCAGCCCGGCCGCGGTGGCGATTTCCGCCAGCGAGGTGCGCGATACGCCGTGCTCGCTGAACAACTGCTCGGCAGCGTCCAGCAGCTGCTGGCGGGTCTGCTCCGCTTCTTCACGTGTTTTCCGTACCATCCATCATTCTTCGCACTTAGTACTAGTATGAATTTTAACGGTTCTTTGTTGCGCAAACCGCTGCTTTTTTACATATCCACGACATTATAGCATTTTACATACAGACGCGTATGTATGTAAAATGCCGAAGCTTCAGGTTATGACAATCCAGACAACCATCCTCTGAAGCCCTAGTCATTACTTACACCCTTCCCGATTTTGCTTTCGAGGATTCGATACCATGCAAGGAACTGCACCCCTCCCGCGCGCCGCGCGCGGCCTGCTGCTGGGCATACTGGCGGCCAGCCTGGCGGCCTGCGGCCAAAAACCCGACGCCAAGGCCGGCGCGATGCCGCCGGTGCCGGTGGCCGTGATCAAGGTTGAGCCGGCCGACGTGCCGGTGTCGTATGAGTTCGTCGGCCAGGCGGCCGGCTCGCGCGAAGTGGAAGTGCGCGCCCGCGTCGGCGGCATCCTGCAAAAGCGCGCCTACGCCGAAGGCAAGCCGGTGAAGGCGGGCGACCTGCTGTTCCAGATCGACCCAGAGCCGTTCAAGGCGGCGCTGGACCAGGCCCGCGGCAACCTGCAAGTGCAGCAGGCGCAGTTGCTGCGCACCAAGCAGGACTACGAACGCGTGCTGCCGCTGTTCAAGGAAAACGCCGTCAGCCAGAAAGACCGCGACGACGCGGTGGCCGCCTACAATGCCGCCAAGGCGCAGGTGGCCTCGGCCCAGGCGCAGCTGGAGCAGGCGCAGATCAACCTAGGCTACACCCGCGTCACCGCGCCGATTTCCGGCATCACCAGCCAGGAAGCGCGCTCCGAAGGCAGCCTGGTGGCCACCAGCGCCGACGCCAGCCTGCTGACCAAGATCTCGCAGCTGGACCCGATCTACGTCAACTTCAGCATGTCCGACGGCGACATGTTGTCGCTGCGCAAGATGCAGCACACCGGCAAGCTGAAGCTGGCCAACGGCGGCGGCTTCGAAGTGCAGCTGAAGCTGCCCGACGGCAGCATCTACGGCAAGACCGGCCACCTCAACTTCACCGACAGCCTGGTGGACACCAATACCGGCACCATCCGTTCGCGCGCCAGCTTCGCCAATCCGCAAGGCGGCATCCTGCCCGGCCAGTTCGTCCGCGTGCAGCTGAACGGCGCGGTGCGCACCCACGCCATCACCGTGCCGCAGCGCGCGGTGCTCACCTCGCAGCAGGGCAAGATGGTGTGGGTGGTGGGCCCGGACGGCAAGGCGCAGCCGCGTCCGATCTCCGTGTCGCAGGAAGTTGGCCTGGACGTGCTGGTCGAGCAGGGCCTGAAAGCCGGCGACCAGGTGGTGGTCGACAACATCATCAAGCTGCGTCCGGGCGCCGACCTCAAGCCGCATCCGTTCCAGGCCGACGCCAGCGCGCCCGCCGCCGCAGCCAAGCCGTAATCCCAGGGGGAATCTGATTTATGTTTTCCGCTTTCTTCATCCGGCGGCCTATCTTCGCCAGTGTGATCTCCATCGTGATCATGCTGGCGGGCCTGGCCGCCATCAAGGCGCTGCCGATCGAGCAGTACCCTGAAATCGTGCCGCCGGTGGTGAACGTCACCGCCAGCTATCCGGGCGCTTCCGCCGAAGTGATCGCCAACACCGTGGCCGCGCCGCTGGAACAGGCGATCAACGGCGTCGACGACATGCTTTACGTGCAATCCGGCAGCGCCAGCAACGGCACGCTGTCGATGAGCGTGTCGTTCAAGATCGGCACCAACCCGGACCAGGCCACCATCAACGTCAACAACCGCGTGCAGTCGGTGCTGTCGCAGCTGCCGGAAGAGGTGCGGCGCCAGGGCGTCAACGTGCGCAAGAAGTCCGCCACCATTCTGCAGGTGATCTCGCTGTTCTCCCCGGACAACAGCCGAGACACGCTGTTCATCAGCAACTACGCGCTGCTCAACGTAGTCGATGAGCTCAAGCGGGTGCCGGGCGTGGGCGACGTGATCAACTTCGCCGGCCAGGACTACTCGATGCGGATCTGGCTGAAGCCGGACAAGCTGGCGCAGCTGAAGCTGACCCCCAGCGACGTGGCCGCCGCCATCCGCGAGCAGAACTCGCAGTTCGCCGCCGGCAAGCTGGGCGCCGAGCCGACGCCGCAGAAGCTGGACTTCACCTACACCGTCACCACCCAGGGCCGCCTGTCCGAGCCGGAGGAGTTCGAGAACATCATCCTGCGCGCCAATCCGGACGGCTCGGCGGTGAAGCTGAAGGACGTGGCCCGCGTCGAGCTGGGCGCGCTGTCCTACGACTTCCACGGCAAGCACAACGGCAAGGCCACCATCCCGATCGGCATCTTCCTGGCGCCGGGCGCCAACCAGCTGGCCACCGCCCAGGCGGTGGAAGTGGAAATGCAGCGGCTGTCCAAGGCCTTCCCCAACGGCATGTCCTACGGCATTCCGTACGACACCACCAAGTTCGTCGAAGTGTCGATCGAGGAGGTGTACCACACGCTGGCCGAGGCCATGGTGCTGGTATTCCTGGTGGTGTTCCTGTTCCTGCAGAACTGGCGCGCCACGCTGATACCGTGCCTGGCGGTGCCGGTGTCCATCGTCGGGGCCTTCGCCGGCATGTACGCCTTCGGCTTCACCATCAACACGCTGACGCTGTTCGGCCTGGTGCTGGCCATCGGCATCGTGGTGGACGACGCCATCGTGGTGCTGGAAAACGTCGAACGGCTGATGACCCAGGAAGGGCTGTCGCCGACCGAGGCCAGCCTGAAGGCGATGAAGGAAGTGTCCGGCGCGCTGGTGGCCATCGTGCTGGTGCTGTGCTCGGTGTTCATCCCTGTGGCCTTCCTCGGCGGCATTGCCGGCCAGATGTACAAGCAGTTCGCGATGACCATCGCGGTGTCGGTGGTGATTTCCGGCATCGTGGCGCTGACGCTGACCCCGGCCTTGTGCGCGCTGCTGCTCAAGTCGGAACACCAGCACCAGAACCGCTTCTTTGAATGGTTCAACGGCTGGTTCGACCGCCTGACCGAGCGCTACACCAGCGGCGTGGCCTTCATCATCAAGCGCAGCCTGCTGGCGGTGGTGCTGTTCGGCGCCCTGATCGCGGTTTCTGCCGGCCTGTTCCGCATCATCCCGTCCAGCCTGGCGCCGGACGAGGACCAGGGCTATGTACTGGCCGCGGCCTTCCTGCCGGACGGCGCGTCGCTGCAACGCACCGCCGCCAGCATGGACAAGCTGGACGCGATGATGGCCAGCAATCCGGCGGTGAAGGACCGCATGAGCTTCGCCGGCTTCGACATCCTGTCCGGCGGCAACAAGACCAACGCCGGCGTATCCTTCATCACCCTCAAGCCGTGGAGCGAGCGCAAGTCGCCCGAGCTGTCGTCGATGGCGGTGGTGAAGGACATCTTCGGCAAGGGCATGATGGGCGTCACCGACGGCATCATCCTGGCCTTCAACCCGCCGCCGATCTCCGGCATGTCCAACACCGGCGGCTTCGAAGCCTATGTGCAGGACCGCGCAGGCGGCACTTCGCTGGCGCTGGGCGAGGTCACCAAGAAATTGGTGGCGGCCGCCGCCAAGCACCCGGAGCTGAAGGGCGTGCAGACCACCTTCTCCGCCAGCGTGCCGCAAGTCTTCGTCAAGCTGGACCGCGACAAGGCCAAGGCGCTGGGGGTGCCGGTGAACAGCGTGTTCGACACCATGCAGAGCACCTTCGGCGCGCTGTACGTCAACGACTTCAACAAGTTCGGCCGCACCTTCCGCGTGCAACTGCAGTCCGAAGCGCCGTTCCGCACCAAGGTGGACGACCTGCGCAACGTCTACGTGCGTTCGCAAACCGGCCAGATGATCCCGCTGACCGCGCTGGTGACCATCCAGCAGACCACCGGCCCGGAAACGCTGGAACGCTTCAACGTGTTCCCGGCGGCCAAGGTGGTGGGCGGCCCGGCGCCGGGCTACAGCTCCGGCGAGGCGCTGGCGGCGATGGAACAGGTAGCCCAGGAAACGCTGCCGGAAGGCTACGCGCTGGCCTGGACCGGCTCCGCCTTCCAGGAGAAGTCCACCAGCGGCTCCTCCACCCTGGTATTCGGCTTCGCCATCATCATGGTGTTCCTGATCCTGGCGGCGCAGTACGAACGCTGGAGCCTGCCGATCTCGGTGCTGATGGCGGTGCCGTTCGCGGTGTTCGGCGCGCTGATGGCCAACTGGCTGCGCGGCCTGGCCAACGACGTCTACTTCCAGGTGGCGCTGGTGACGCTGATCGGCCTGTCGGCCAAGAACGCCATCCTGATCGTGGAATTCGCGGTGCAGCAGTTGGACGAGGGCATGGACGCGGTGACCGCCGCGCTGCAGGCCGCCCGCCTGCGCTTCCGCCCCATCGTGATGACGTCTCTCGCCTTCGTGCTGGGTTGCGTGCCGCTGGCCATTTCCAGCGGCGCCGGCTCCGCCAGCCGCCACTCCATCGGTACCGGCGTGATAGGCGGCATGCTGGCCGCCACCTTCATCGCCACCTTCTTCATCCCGCTGTTCTTCATCATGATCATGAAGATAGGCAAGAAAAAACCTCAACCGAGCGTTGAGGCAGGAGAAAACGCAGATGCTTAAGCGTGCCCTGATCCCCGTCGCCGTCGCGCTGGCCGTATCCGCGTGCGCGGTGGGCCCCGACTACAGCCGCCCCAAGGTCGAGCTGCCCGAGGCGCAGGCCGGCCAAGCGCAGCCGACGGTGAGCGCCGACTGGTGGAAACAGTTTGACGACCCGGTGCTCAACCAGCTGATAGAAGAGGCGGTGAAAAGCAACCTGGACCTGCAGGCTTCCGCCGCCCGCGTCGAGCAGGCGGCCGCCCAGGCCGGCATCGCCCGCGCGGCGCTGCTGCCGTCCTTGGGCGCCAGCGGCAGCTACCAGAGCGGCCGCACCTCGGCGCTGACCACCGCCCCCGGCACCCCGCTGGTGGCCGACCTGCGCACCGCCAACCTGACCGCCGCCTGGGAGCTGGACCTGTGGGGCAAGCTGCGCCGCGGCAACGAGGCTGCGCGCGCCAGCTACCAGGCCAGCCGCTACGACCGCGACGCCGCCCAGCTGGCGCTATCGGCCCAGGTGGCGCAAACCTACTTCCAGCTGCGCGCCTTCGACGCCCAGCTGGATATAGCCAAGCGCACGCTGCAAAGCCGGGAAGAGTCGCTGCAGCTGCAGACCAAGCGCTTCCACGGCGGCCTGATCTCGGAGCTGGACCAGCGCCAGGCCGAAGCCGAGGCCGCCGCCGCCCGCGCCGCGGTGCCGCAGATCGCCCGCTCGCTGGAACAGACCGAAACCGCGCTGGGCGTGCTGCTGGGCCACAGCCCGAAACAGCTGGTGGCCGGCAACCTCAACCGCGGCAAGGACATCAACAGCCTGGCCAGCCCGCCGGACGTGCCGGCCAACCTGCCGGCCAGCCTGCTGGAGCGCCGCCCCGACGTGGCCTCCAGCGAACAGCAACTGATCGCCGCCAACGCCAATATCGGCGTGGCGCGCGCCGCCTACTTCCCCAGCATCAACCTCACCGGCGCGCTGGGTTCGCAAAGCCTGTCGCTGGACAGCCTGTTCACCAGCCCGGCCCGCACCTGGGGCTTCGCCGCCAACCTGGCCGCGCCCATCTTCAACTTCGGCGCCACCGGCTACGGCGTGGATGCCGCCAGCGCCGGCCAGAAGCAGGCGCTGGCGCTGTACCAGAAGTCGGTGCAGTCGGCGTTCAAGGACGCGCTGGACTCGCTGGCCGCCAACAGCGCCGCGCGCGACATCGTGCAGGCGCAGACCACCCAGCTCACCGCGCTCAACCGTACGCTGAAACTGGCCGGCCTGCGCTACGACAACGGCTACTCCAGCTATCTGGACGTGCTGGACGCGCAGCGCAACAGCTTCCAGGCCGAGCTGAACCTGGTGAGCGCCAAGCTGGACCGCCTCAACACCACCATCAGCGTGTACAAGGCGCTCGGCGGCGGCTGGGAAGCGCCCAAGCCGCAATAAGCCTCGCCCATCCCGCACGGTAAAAGCCCGCCTGATCCAAGGCGGGCTTTTTTTCATGGCTGCGGATTTACAAAATCGTCAAAATCGCGCCAAAACGCGCATTCCGCAACGACTGCGCCCGTTTGCGCGGCAGAACCTGCCGCCGCGCCGATTGACAAACGCATGGCCAATCGACACAGTAAGCTCACGCCATAGCATTGGCGACACTATCAAAATAAACAAAGAGCATCAGGAGAGATTCATCATGCAAACCCGACACAGCCTGCTGCTGTGCGCGCTGATGGCAGGCGTCGCCGCCTGCAACAAGCCAGCCGGCCAGACCCAATCCAACGACAAGACCGCCGCGGACAAAACCGTGGTCAAGATCGGCACCGCCAACCCGCTCACCGGTCCGTTCGCCCACTGGGGCCGCGACGCCGACAACGGCGTCAAGCTGGCGGTAGAGGAAGCCAATGCGGAAAAGCTGGTGCTGGATGGCAAGCCGGTCAACTTCGAAGTGGTGTCGGAAGACGACCAGGCTGATCCCAAGGTCGCCACCCAGGTCGCGCAACGCATGGTAGACGCCAAGGTCGCCGGCATCGTCGGCCACCTGACATCAGGCGCCGCCATTCCCGCCTCGCGCATCTATGCCGACGCCGGCATTCCGATGATTTCCGGCTCGGTCACCAGCCCCTCCTTCACTCAACAAGGCTACCGCAACACCTTCCGCCTGATCGCCAATGACCAGCAGCAAGGCGAGGCGCTGGCCAAATACGCAGTGGGCAAGCTGGGCGCCAAGCGCGTGGCGGTGATAGACGACCGCACCACCTACGGCCAGGGACTAGCGGACGACTTCGCCAAGGCGGTGGAGCAGGCCGGCGGCAAAGTGGTGAAGCGCGAGTTCACCACCAACAGCGCCACCGACTTCATGGCGGTGCTCACCTCGATCAAGGGCGAAAAGCCCGACCTGCTGTTCTACGGCGGCATGGACGCCCAAGCCGGTCCGATGGTCAAGCAGATGGGCAAGCTCGGCCTCAAGGCGGCCTTCATGGGTGCCGACGGCGTCAATACGCCGGAGTTCGCCAAGCTGGGCGGCGGCAGCGCCGAAGGCACTTATGCCTCCAGCGCCGGCCAGCCCAAGGAAAAGCTGCCCGGCTACGCCGACTTCAACCAGAAATTCAAGCAGCAGTTCCAGGCCGAAATCCAGGCTTATGCGCCGTACAACTACGATGCCGCCAAGGTGCTGATCGCGGCGATGAAACGCGCCGGCTCGGCCGACCCGGCCAAGTATCTGCCCGAAGTCGCCAAAACCGACTATCAGGGCGTCACCGGACCGGTGAAGTTCGACGGCAAGGGCGATATTCAGCAAGCGACGGTGTCGCTGTACCAGCTGAAACAAGGAAAGTGGATAGGCTTGTAAGCGCGCCCGGCCCGCGGCAAATAAAACCCCCGCCAGTTTGCCTGGCGGGGGTTTTGGTCAGGTATCAGGACATCGGTCTGGCGTGCGCCAAACGCAAAAACCCCAGCTCATTGAGCTGGGGTTCCGCTATCGGGCGTCTGGCGGTGTCCTACTTTCACATGGCGAATGCCACACTATCATCGGCGCTAAGGCGTTTCACGGTCCTGTTCGGGATGGGAAGGCGTGGGACCACCTCGCTATGGCCACCAGACATAAACTGGTACAAACTCAAGAAGCCTGAACTCGTCTCTCAACGCGTTCTGAATATTTTTTCGGGTACTCAATTGTGTCGCACTCACACTCCATCTTCGTCACTCAGTTTCCCAAGCCACTCAAATGATAGGATCAAGCCTCACGAGCAATTAGTATCGGTTAGCTTCACGCCTCACAGCGCTTCCACACCCGACCTATCAACGTCCTGGTCTCGAACGACTCTTCAGGGAGGTCTAGCCTCCAGGGAAGTCTCATCTTCAGGCGAGTTTCCCGCTTAGATGCTTTCAGCGGTTATCTCTTCCGAACTTAGCTACCCGGCGATGCCACTGGCGTGACAACCGGTACACCAGAGGTTCGTCCACTCCGGTCCTCTCGTACTAGGAGCAGCCCCCGTCAAACTTCCAACGCCCACTGCAGATAGGGACCAAACTGTCTCACGACGTTTTGAACCCAGCTCACGTACCACTTTAAATGGCGAACAGCCATACCCTTGGGACCGGCTACAGCCCCAGGATGTGATGAGCCGACATCGAGGTGCCAAACACCGCCGTCGATGTGAACTCTTGGGCGGTATCAGCCTGTTATCCCCGGAGTACCTTTTATCCGTTGAGCGATGGCCCTTCCATACAGAACCACCGGATCACTATGTCCTGCTTTCGCACCTGCTCGACTTGTCGGTCTCGCAGTTAAGCTACCTTTTGCCATTGCACTATCAGCACGATTTCCGACCGTACCTAGGTAACCTTCGAACTCCTCCGTTACACTTTGGGAGGAGACCGCCCCAGTCAAACTGCCTACCATGCACTGTCCCCAATCCGGATCACGGACCAAGGTTAGAACCTCAAAGGGGTCAGGGTGGTATTTCAAGGTTGGCTCCACCTGAACTAGCGTCCAGGCTTCATAGCCTCCCACCTATCCTACACAAACCACTTCAAAGTCCAATGCAAAGCTACAGTAAAGGTTCACGGGGTCTTTCCGTCTAGCAGCGGGTAGATTGCATCTTCACAAACACTTCAACTTCGCTGAGTCTCAGGAGGAGACAGTGTGGCCATCGTTACGCCATTCGTGCGGGTCGGAACTTACCCGACAAGGAATTTCGCTACCTTAGGACCGTTATAGTTACGGCCGCCGTTTACCGGGGCTTCGATCAAGAGCTTGCACCCCATCACTTAACCTTCCGGCACCGGGCAGGCGTCACACCGTATACGTCCACTTTCGTGTTGGCACAGTGCTGTGTTTTTGTTAAACAGTCGCAGCCACCGATTCTCTGCGACCTGTCATAGCTTCAGACGCGAAGTCTTACACCACAACAGGCATACCTTCTCCCGAAGTTACGGTATCAATTTGCCGAGTTCCTTCTCCTGAGTTCTCTCAAGCGCCTTAGAATTCTCATCCTGCCCACCTGTGTCGGTTTGCGGTACGGTTCTTGTGTAGCTGAAGCTTAGTGGCTTTTCCTGGAAGCGTGGTATCAGTCACTTCAGGTCCGTAGACCCTCGTTATCACGTCTCGGTGTTAAAGAAGAGCGGATTTGCCTACTCTTCACACCTACCGGCTTGAACAGACTATTCCAACAGTCTGCTGACCTAACCTTCTCCGTCCCCACATCGCACTACACAAAAGTACGGGAATTTTAACCCGTTTCCCATCGACTACGCTTTTCAGCCTCGCCTTAGGGGCCGACTCACCCTACGCCGATGAACGTTGCGTAGGAAACCTTGGGCTTTCGGCGAGCGGGCTTTTCACCCGCTTTATCGCTACTCATGTCAGCATTCGCACTTCTGATATCTCCAGCATGCCTCTCGACACACCTTCACAGACCTACAGAACGCTCCCCTACCACGGACACATTTGACTGTGCCCATCCGCAGCTTCGGTTATCAGTTTGAGCCCCGTTACATCTTCCGCGCAGGACGACTCGACCAGTGAGCTATTACGCTTTCTTTAAATGATGGCTGCTTCTAAGCCAACATCCTGGCTGTCTATGCCTTCCCACTTCGTTTACCACTTAACTGATCATTTGGGACCTTAGCTGGCGGTCTGGGTTGTTTCCCTCTTGACAATGGACGTTAGCACCCACTGTCTGTCTCCCATGCTGGCACTTTCCGGTATTCAGAGTTTGCCATGGTTTGGTAAATCGCAATGACCCCCTAGCCATAACAGTGCTTTACCCCCGGAAGTGATACATGAGGCACTACCTAAATAGTTTTCGGGGAGAACCAGCTATCTCCGAGTTTGTTTAGCCTTTCACCCCTATCCACAGCTCATCCCCTAGTTTTGCAACACTAGTGGGTTCGGACCTCCAGTGCGTGTTACCGCACCTTCATCCTGGCCATGGATAGATCACTCGGTTTCGGGTCTACACCCAGCGACTGATTCGCCCTATTCGGACTCGGTTTCCCTACGCCTCCCCTATTCGGTTAAGCTTGCCACTGAATGTAAGTCGCTGACCCATTATACAAAAGGTACGCAGTCACGGAACAAGTCCGCTCCCACTGTTTGTATGCATCCGGTTTCAGGTTCTATTTCACTCCCCTCCCGGGGTTCTTTTCGCCTTTCCCTCACGGTACTGGTTCACTATCGGTCGATCACGAGTATTTAGCCTTGGAGGATGGTCCCCCCATCTTCAAACAGGATTTCGCGTGTCCCGCCCTACTTTTCGTATGCTTAGTACCAAGAATGCGTTTTCGTGTACGGGGCTATCACCCACTATGGCGGTCCTTTCCATGAACCTTCCACTAACGCAATCTCTATCACATACAGGCTGTTCCGCGTTCGCTCGCCACTACTTACGGAATCTCGGTTGATTTCTTTTCCTTCAGCTACTTAGATGTTTCAGTTCGCTGAGTTCGCTTCCTCGTGCCTATGTATTCAGCACGGGATGACCCCTAAGGGCCGGGTTTCCCCATTCGGATATCGTGGGATCAAAGCTCTATTGCCAGCTCCCCCACGCTTTTCGCAGGCTTACACGTCCTTCATCGCCTGTGATCGCCAAGGCATCCACCAGATGCACTTAGTCGCTTGACCCTATCATTTCAGTAACCTACGTCACTTCATGACAGAGCGTGTTTGTGCGACGACTGCACCGCCCCTTTTGATATGGCGACGCAGCCTTAGATACAATCAAATACCCAAGATGACGATTTGTCCGCGTACAGAATTAACTCTACGCTTTCATTTCGCCGTCTTATATATTCGGCTTCTTCAGTTTGTTAAAGATCGGGCGTTAAAATTACAACGCAAACAGAACCAAACTCTTCCGAGTTCGCTTGTGTTTGAGTTGTGGTGGAGGATGACGGGATCGAACCGACGACCCCCTGCTTGCAAAGCAGGTGCTCTCCCAACTGAGCTAATCCCCCAACTGGTGGGTCTGGTAGGACTCGAACCTACGACCCCTGCGTTATCAACACAGTGCTCTAACCAGCTGAGCTACAAACCCAGTAAACTTCTACGCCAGCCCCACAAGGAGCTGGCTGCCCTTAACAGAATAACCGATAGGCTGTAAGTACTTGACGATCGCCTTCTCTAGAAAGGAGGTGATCCAGCCGCAGGTTCCCCTACGGCTACCTTGTTACGACTTCACCCCAGTCATGAATCCCACCGTGGTAAGCGGCCTCCTTACGGTTAGCCTACCCACTTCTGGTGAAACTCACTCCCATGGTGTGACGGGCGGTGTGTACAAGACCCGGGAACGTATTCACCGCAGCATGCTGATCTGCGATTACTAGCGATTCCGACTTCACGCACTCGAGTTGCAGAGTGCGATCCGGACTACGATCGGTTTTATGAGATTGGCACCACCTCGCGGCTTAGCGACCCTCTGTACCGACCATTGTATGACGTGTGAAGCCCTGCTCATAAGGGCCATGAGGACTTGACGTCATCCCCACCTTCCTCCGGTTTGTCACCGGCAGTCTCATTAGAGTGCCCAACTTAATGATGGCAACTAATGACAAGGGTTGCGCTCGTTGCGGGACTTAACCCAACATCTCACGACACGAGCTGACGACAGCCATGCAGCACCTGTGTTACGGCTCCCTTTCGGGCACCAAGCCATCTCTGGCAAGTTCCGTACATGTCAAGAGCAGGTAAGGTTTTTCGCGTTGCATCGAATTAATCCACATCATCCACCGCTTGTGCGGGTCCCCGTCAATTCCTTTGAGTTTTAACCTTGCGGCCGTACTCCCCAGGCGGTCAATTTCACGCGTTAGCTACGCTACCAAGGATTCAAACCCCCAACAGCTAATTGACATCGTTTAGGGCGTGGACTACCAGGGTATCTAATCCTGTTTGCTCCCCACGCTTTCGTGCATGAGCGTCAGTGTCATCCCAGGGGGCTGCCTTCGCCATCGGTATTCCTCCGCATCTCTACGCATTTCACTGCTACACGCGGAATTCTACCCCCCTCTGACGCACTCTAGTCTTGCAGTCTCCAATGCCGTTCCCAGGTTGAGCCCGGGGCTTTCACATCAGACTTGCAAAACCGCCTGCGCACGCTTTACGCCCAGTAATTCCGATTAACGCTTGCACCCTACGTATTACCGCGGCTGCTGGCACGTAGTTAGCCGGTGCTTATTCTTCCGGTACTGTCATCCCCGCCAGGTATTAACCAGCGGGATTTCCTCCCGAACAAAAGTCCTTTACAACCCGAAGGCCTTCTTCAGACACGCGGCATGGCTGGATCAGGCTTGCGCCCATTGTCCAAAATTCCCCACTGCTGCCTCCCGTAGGAGTCTGGGCCGTGTCTCAGTCCCAGTGTGGCGGATCATCCTCTCAGACCCGCTACTGATCGTCGCCTTGGTGAGCTCTTACCTCACCAACTAGCTAATCAGACATCGGCTGCTCGTATAACGTGAGGCCTTACGGTCCCCCACTTTCCCCCTCAGGGCGTATGCGGTATTAATCCGGCTTTCGCCGAGCTATCCCCCATTACACGGTACATTCCGATGCGTTACTCACCCGTTCGCCACTCGTCAGCGGAGCAAGCTCCCTGTTACCGTTCGACTTGCATGTGTAAAGCATGCCGCCAGCGTTCAATCTGAGCCAGGATCAAACTCTTCAGTTCAATCTCATAGCAAATTTTCTGGCACGCAAGTTCAAAGAAATAAAACAAGTATTTCTTGTCTCTTGCAGTGCAAGTTTTTGGCTTTCGCCAAGCACTTACACCTATCGGTTATTCGTTCTGTTAAAGAGCAGTGCCGGCCGCTTCGAACACCGCCGGAACCTGTTTCGTTCGGCTTGTTTCGTTCGCTGCGTCAGCTGAGGAGACGAACTATACCTGCGCCCTCACCCTCGGTCAACTGCTTTTTTGAGAAAAACGCACGTTTTTCACGATGAAATCCATAACTAATTGATTTTATTAAAATCAATGACTTTACATATTTATTGAAAATGCCGGAAACACAGTAGAAAAGCTCATTTCCCGCCGGTTACCTCACTAGATAACTTTGAAAAACGCGCAAAAAACCTCTGGTTTTTGTCTTCCATGGCAAAACCGCCTACTTTCTCGCCGCCATCTCGTGACAATGTCATTTCGTGATAGGATGAAATGCCTCATCGCCAAGGAGCGCACCGTGCATACCTCTCTACGACAACGATTACGCGGCCTGCCTCCCGGTTTCCATCTATTGATGCTCAGCGATGTGCTCAGCGGCTTGGCGATGGGCGCCGGCTACGTCAGCATCAGCTGGTGGGTGGTCAGCAAAGGCGGCGCCAACGACATGGCCTGGTTCAGCTCCTGTACCGCGCTGGTGATGCTGGCAGCGCTGCCGCTGACCGCTCCCTTGGGCGACCGCTTTCCCAAGAACCGCATCATCGCTGCCGGCATCCTGCTGGCGATGCTGTCCGGCTTCGCCTTGGCGACAATGGCCTGGTTCGACTGCTATCGACTGCGCTGGGTGATCGCCAGCGAGTCGCTGGCGATGCTGGCCTGGGCGCTGGTCATCCCGTCCATGCTCAGCATCGCCTCTGAACTGGTGCCGGCCGAGCGGCTAACCGACGCGCTGTCGCTGCAGAAAAGCTCGCAGGCCGTCGGCAATCTGTTCGGCCCGGTGCTGGGCGGCAGCCTGATGGCGTTCGCGCCGGCCTGGCTGGCGCTGGGCAGCTACGGCCTGCTGCTGCTGATCGCCGCCGGCGGCGCGCTGCGCATCCGCATTCCGCCGCGCGACCGCGAGCAGTTGCAAGCGGAAAGCTTCGTCGCCCAGATCCGCAGCGGCTTGCGCATTCGCTGGCGCATTCCGCTGGAGCGCAGCTGGGCATGTTGGGGGCTGCTGGCGATGACCGCCTACTTTCCTATGGTGGTGACGCTGCTGCCGATCAAGCTGCACCAGTTGGGCCTGCCCGCCTTCTGGCTGGGCATCTGCGAAGCGGCCGCCAGCGGCGGCTTGCTGATCGGCTCGCTATGGCTGGCCCACCGTCTGCTGCGACGTTGCAGCCGGCCGCGCGCCCGCGCGCTGGCGATGTGGTCGCTGGCCGCCGTATTCGTAGTGGTGGCCTTGACCGACAACCCGTATCTGATGCTCACGATGTTCGGCATAGAAGGCGTGCTGCTATCCATCACCATGCTGATCGGCCAAACCCACCGCACGCTGGCGGTGCCGGAGCCCTACCGCGCCCGCGTCTCCGCCATCAATGTGCTGGTGGCCAAACTGGGCAGCATGCTGGGACCGGCGCTGGCCGGCATCTTGCTGCACAGCTGGTCGCTGGACGCCGTGTATCTGTTCTTCGCCGTCTTTCATCTGCTGAGCGTGCCGCCCATGCTGCGTCTGCCCGGGGTGAACGCCTTCCTCAACCTCAATCATCAAGAAGTGAAGGATTGGTATCGGCATCAGTACCCGGAAGCGTTCGAACCCATCGTGGTGGCGGACGCCAAACTGAAACAGCCGGTGTGAGCCATCGGCCGCAAGCGGCAAAAGAAAACGGCGACTGTGGCAGTCGCCGTTTTTTACATATATAAGGTATAGAGGCCGATCAAAGCACGTAGCGCGCCAGATCCTCGCGCTCGGCCACCTTCTCCAGCTTGCCGTCGACGTAGACGCCATCGATCCGGCACGGACCGGACTTGGCGTCGAACGCCACCTCCTCCAGCAACTTCTCCATCACCGTGTACAGGCGGCGAGCGCCGATATTCTCGGTCTTCTCGTTGACCTGCCAGGCGATCTCGGCCAAGCGCTGGATGCCGGATTCGACGAATTCCAGCTCCACTCCCTCGGTAGCCAGCAATGCCTGATACTGGCGAGTCAGGCAGGCGTTGGTGCTGGTCAGAATGGCCTTGAAGTCGTCAACCGACAACGACGACAACTCCACCCGGATAGGCAGCCGGCCCTGCAGCTCCGGAATCAGGTCGGACGGCTTGGACAGCTGGAAGGCGCCGGAGGCGATGAACAGGATGTGATCGGTCTTGACCATGCCGTACTTGGTGGACACGGTGGTGCCCTCCACCAGCGGCAGCAGGTCGCGCTGCACCCCGGCGCGCGACACATCGGCGCCCTGGCCTTCGCCGCGGCTGGTGACCTTGTCGATCTCGTCGAGGAACACGATGCCGTTCTGCTCGACGCTCTTCAGCGCCTCCGCCTTCAACTCCTCGTCGTTGACCAGCTTGGCGGCCTCTTCGTCCACCAGCTGCTTGAAGGCATCGGCCACCTTCATCTTGGCGGCCTGCTTCTTGCCGGCGCCCAGGCCCTGGAACATGCCCTGCAGCTGGCTGGCGAAGTCTTCCATGCCTGGCGGCGCCATCACGTTCATCTGGGCGATGGGCGCGGCGATTTCGATTTCAATCTCTTTATCGTCGAACTTGCCTTCGCGCAGCATCTTGCGGAATTTCTGCCGGGTGGCGCCGTCTTCGTGCTTTTCCTCCTGCACCGGCTCTTCGCTGAAAAAACCGGACGGCTTGCGCGCCGGCGGCAGCAGCACGTCGAGGACGCGTTCCTCGGCGGCGTCCTCGGCGCGGGTGCGGTTGCGCTTGATGGCGGCGTCGCGGGTGTCCTTGATCGCCACCTCCACCAGGTCGCGGATAATGGTGTCGACGTCGCGGCCGACATAGCCCACCTCGGTGAACTTGGTGGCCTCCACCTTGATGAAGGGCGCGCCGGACAGCTTGGCCAGCCGGCGGGCGATTTCGGTCTTGCCGACGCCGGTGGGGCCTATCATCAGGATGTTCTTTGGAGTGATCTCGCTGCGCAGCGGCTCGGCCACCTGCTGGCGGCGCCAGCGGTTGCGCAAGGCGATGGCCACCGCGCGCTTGGCGGCGTGCTGGCCGATGATGTGCTGATCCAGTTCGTGGACGATTTCCTGCGGGGTCATTTGCGTCATGACGTTCTCCGCCCGGCGGACAGCGCCGGGCCATTCATTCGGGGCAGCCTCAGGCCTCTTCCGGACCCAGGGTTTCGATCAGATGGTTTTGATTGGTGTAGATGCAGATGTCGCCGGCGATCTCCAGCGATTTTTTCACCACCACCTCCGGCGCCAGGTCGGTGTTTTCGAACAGCGCGCGCGCCGCCGACTGCGCATAGGCGCCGCCTGAGCCGATGGCGGCGATGCCCTGCTCCGGCTCCAGCACGTCGCCGTTGCCGGTGATGATCAGCGTGCTGCTCTTGTCGGCGACGATCAGCATCGCCTCCAGCCGGCGCAGCATGCGGTCGGTGCGCCAATCCTTGGCCAGCTCCACCGCCGACACCAGCAGATTGCCTTGGTGCTTCTGCAGCTTGGCCTCGAAACGCTCGATCAGGGTGAAGGCGTCGGCTGTGCCGCCGGCGAAGCCCGCCAGCACCTTGCCGTCGTGCAGCTTGCGAATCTTGCGCGCGGTGGATTTGATCACGATATTGCCCAGCGTCACCTGACCGTCGCCGCCCAGCGCCACGCGCTCGCCACGACGGACGGAAACAATGGTGGTTCCGTCAAACTGCTGCATGTTCGGTATTCCAATAGATATCAAGAATGCCGGCGCGGCGCCGGCCTAGCTCAGAATATGCAGGCAATCGCAGCGATTACAAGCCGCTTTTGCAGCGGGCGGGGTGGTCCATGTTGTATAATGAGAATTATTTGTATTATCATTTAACCCATGAAACCCCTGCCGACCCTGCAATTTTCTGCCATTGCCGCCGTCCTGGGCGTGCACGCGCTGGCGCTGCTGTTGCTGAGTCACCCGGCTAGTCGGGAGCTGCCGGTAGCGCCGCCGCGACTGCAGACAACGATGACGATGACGATGCTGGCGCCGTCGCAGCCGGCCCCGCCCAAGGCCGCCGCGCCGTCGGTCGCCAAGCCGCAGAAACCGCAGGTCCAGGCCAAGGCCGCTCCCAACAAGCCGGCGCCGAAGACGCCGCAGTTGCCGGTGGTAAAGCCGCAAACCAATACGCCGCCGCCGGCTCCCGCCAAGGCGATCAATGTGGCGACGGCGGCGCCTGCCGCGCCGCCCCCCGCTCCGGCGCCCGCCAAAGCCGAGACCGGCGGCAAGCCCGACGGCGACAGCCGCCAGCAGCCGATTTCCGAGCCGCTGGCGTACGGCGGCTATCTGAACAATCCACAGCCGGCCTACCCGGCGATCTCCAAAGAGGAAGGCGAAACCGGCACCGTGAAGCTGCGCGTGCATGTCAGCGCCCAGGGTCTGCCGCTCGAAGTGTCGGTGCAAAGCAGTAGCGGCTTCACCCGGCTGGACCGCGCCGCGTTGGCCTCGGTCAAGCGCTGGCGCTTCATCCCGGCCAAACGCGGCGCCGAACCGATCGCTTACACCTATATCGTTCCCGTTGAATTCTCACTCAAGTCTGCCCAAACAACATGAATGTTCTGACCGTATTCCAGCAAGGGGACGCCGTACTGATTTCGGTGTTCATGATTTTGATCCTGATGTCGGTGCTCACCTGGTACCTGATCATCGTCCGCGGCGCGCAAACCTTGCAAGCCCGCCGCGCCAACCGCAGCACGGAGAGCGCGCTATGGAGCGCGCCCGACTGGCAGCAGGCGGAAAACGGCCTGGCGCACAGCCAGGGGCAGGTCGCCAACCTGGCGCGCGCCGGCCTCGCCGCGCTGCGCCTGCATCAGAGCCAGGCAAGCCGCGCGCTGGGCCAGGCCTGCGGCGTGGACGAGTTCGTCACCCGCGCCATCCGCAAGGTGCTGGCGCAGGAAAACGCCCGCCAGGAAGCCGGCCTAACCGTGCTGGCCTCAATAGGCTCCACCGCCCCCTTCATCGGCCTGTTCGGCACCGTGTGGGGCATCTACCACGCGCTGGTCAATATCGGCCAGGCTGGCCAGATGAGCATAGGCGCGGTGGCGGGGCCGATAGGCGAAGCGCTGATCGCCACTGCGGCCGGCCTGGCCGCCGCCATCCCGGCGGTGCTGGCCTACAACGCCCTGACTCGCGCCCAGCGCGTGATGGCGCAGGAACTGGACTATTTCGCCCATGACCTGCACGCCCAACTGCTAACCCAATCCGGAGAGCAAGATGGCGTTCGGTAGTTTCAACCAGGGTCCGGCCGCGCCGATGGCCGAACCCAACACCACCCCGCTGGTGGACGTGATGCTGGTGCTGTTGGTGGTATTCATCATCACCACTCCGCTGCTGACCAACGCGGTCAAGGTGGATCTGCCGCGCGCGCAGGCCGCCCAGAACCAGGACAAGCCGGAGCAGATCCGCCTGGCGGTGGACGCGGTGGGCAAGCTGTTCTGGAACGACCAGCCGGTGGCGGAGGCCGAGCTGCCGGCGCGCTTCGCCGCCGCCGCCAACGTCAATCCCGAGGTGGAGCTGCACCTGTCGGCCGACAAGGCCGTGCGCTACGAAACCGTGGCCAAGACCCTGGCCGCCGCCCAGAGCAACGGCGTCGGCAAGATCGGCTTCGTCACCACCGCGCCCTGACTCCCTTCCATCAGCCCCAGCCCGCCCTCCACCAGGAGGCCGGGCGCTCCGCGCACATTGAACTGTCGCCGCGGCGCGCGCACTAAGTCCTATCCGCCGCTTCAGCTTCGCGAGCCGCATGGCATTTGAAAACCCGCCCTAGCCCGCGCCGCCCGCTCATGGCAAGATCATTGCCACTTGCCTATCGATCCACCCCGCGCGCCGCCATGGCGCGCCATAGAGAATGGTTCCTTCGATGCGTTTTCCCGCTTCCCTGTTGACCACCACGCTGGTCCTGGCCAGCCCCGCCATCCTGGCGGCGCGCCAGCCGGCGGCAGAAGCGCCGCTGGCGCTGAACACCAGCATCAACTGCCGGCACAACGCCGACAACAGCCTGGACTGCACCACCCGCAACCAGTTCACCATCCTGAAGCCGGCCGGCAAGGACTTTCTGTCGCGCATAGACTTCACCTATCCCGACACCGACACGCTGGAAGTGGTGGACGGCGAGGTGCGCCAGCAAGGCGGCAAAGTGGTGAAACTGGAAAAATCGCAGGTGGAAACCCGCGCCGCGCCGAACCCGTACGCCGGCGTCAGCCGCGACAAGCAGACCTGGCTCGCCTTCCCCGAGCTGGCGGTGGGCAGCGTGGTCTCCTACCAGGTGAAACACCATATCGCCGCGCCGCCGCTCAGCCGCGAAATGCTGTACCGGCTGGACTTCGATCCAGAGCCGGTGCGCTACGACAGCTACCACTTCGAGCTGAGCTCGCCGCGGCCGCTGCTATCGCGCAGCGAGCTGATGGACGGTTTCAAGACCGCCGTCAGCGCCGACAACAAGCGGATCACCGTCGATCAGCAAGGCAGCCGCTACCTGAACTTCACCAATGAATGGAACAACAGCGCGCTGCGCGGCTGGCCGCGGCTGAGCATCGCCACCAGCGACGCGCCGCAGCAGCACTTCGGCGTCTACGCCGAGCGCTACAACAGTATCCTGGCCGCGGCGCTGCCGCCGGGCGCCGCCGCGGTGGTGGCAGAACAGCAAGGCAAGCCGGCCGCGCAGCAGGTGGCCGCCTTCATGCAGCACATCAACAGCCATTACCGCTACCTCAACGACCAGCGGCTGGCAGAGCGCGGCCTGGTGCCGTTCACGCTGGCCGAGATCGAACAGCACGGCTACGGCGACTGCAAGGACCTGGCCACGCTGCTGACGGCGATGCTGCGCCGCGCCGGCATCGAGGCCGAACCGGCGCTGGTCTTCCGCGGCAACTACGCGCAGCCGCCGCTGCTCCCGGGCCTGGGCACCGTCAACCACATGATCGTGCGCGCGGAAATCGACGGCAAAACCGAATGGCTAGACGCCACCAATCCCTTCTTCGCCGCCAGCCGCATCATGCCGGACCTGCAGGAGCGCGTCAGCTACCTGATGGGCCGCGACGGCAAAGTGCGGCAGGACTTCATTCCGCTGCAGGCGCCAACCTTGAGCAGCACCGTCAACCGCACTGAGACGCTGAAGCGAGACAGCAGCGCGCGCATCGTCAGCCAGAGCCAGTTGTCCGGCTGGCCGCTGATTGAAATGACGATGCAGGACCGCTATCAAGGCAGCAGCAGCACTGAGCAGAGCGTCTGCCACGGCCTGGGCAACCAGGCGCAAAACTGCAAGGTGGAACGCGCGCCAACCGGTTTCCTGATTCCGGAGCGCTACGCCATTCGCGTCGGCGGCGACGATGTGCGCGCGCTGGAGAAGATTTCCGGCCTCTACCTGTACGACCCGCGCCTGGAAAGCCGCTGGAACGATTTCGACAACTACCGCGACAACGGCAATCAGGCCGACGTCTATCTTGGCGATCCGGAAATCATCGAACGCACGGTGGAATTGCAAGGCGCCCAGGCCATCCAACCCGCCTTCAGCTGCCAGGCGCGCTCCCCCTGGTTCGACCTGGATCTGCGGCAGAGCGCCACCGCCGCCGGCATCCGCTACCAGTATCGGCTGACACGCAAGGTGCGCTGGTTGAGCCACAACGACATCGTCAGCCCGGAATTCGCCGCGCTCAACCGCCAGGCGCGCGCCTGCTCGACCGAGGTTCGGCAGATACTGAAGCTGTAATCGCCGCAGACCTGCGCCGCGCACAAGGGGATGTCCAAAGGCATCCCCTTTTTGCCGGCGCCAAGAATATGATTTAAATAGAACAATATCAATTTAAACAACATTGCAATAAATCCTTGCCCTGTCATGCGCAGAACATGACAATGCCAATTTGCCGGCAATACTACAAAGAACAGGTCAAAGAGACGCAGACAATGGAACAGACAGCAATGGGCAGGGGCGCCGGCCGCGAAGTGCAACTGGCCCCGCACGAATTGATCGTCACCAAGACCGATCCCAGCGGCCACATCACCTACGCCAACCGCGTGTTCATGCGCGTGGCGGGCTATGCCGAACATCAGCTGCTGGGCAAGCCGCACAATCTGATCCGCCACCCCGACATGCCGCGCGGCGCCTACCGGCTGATGTGGCAGACGCTGCAGGCCGGCCATGAATTCTTCGCGCTGGTGAAAAACGCCACCGTGGATGGCAACTACTACTGGGTGCTGGCCAACGTCACACCGGACTACGACCCGCAGGGCCGGCTGCAAGGCTATTACTCGGTGCGCCGCCCGCCCAGCCGCGGCGCCATCGCCGCCATCGAACCGATCTACGCGGAAATGCGCAAGATAGAAGCCGGCCAGGGCAAGGCCAGCGCGCCGGACGCCTCGCGCGACTGGCTGCTGGCGCTGCTGGCGGAAAAAGGCTGCAGCTACCAGGACTTCATCCTGGGGCTGAACGCCGACGTACTGAAAGCCAAAGGAGTCGCCGGATGAGTTCACCCCGCAAAGCCACCCCCTTCCTGCGCTCGCATCTGGTCTGGGTGCTGGCGGGCTTCAACCTGCTGGTGCTGTTGTCCATCGTCGACGACTATCTGCTGCCGGCGGGCGCCCAACTGGCGGTCAGCGCCCTGCTGCTGATCGCCACCCTCGCGCTGTCCTGGTGGCTGTGGCAAAAAGGCAGCCGCATCTTTCTGCTGCTCAACGCCCTCACCCGCCAGTTGGGTCTGGCCTGCAGCGGCGAGCTGCACCACCGCAGCACCGGCACCCGCGAGATGGGCGAAGTCGGCCTGGTGGCCTGGCAGCTGAACGACTTCCTCGACCTGGTGGAAACCTATTTCAAGGAAATCAACACCTGCTTCCAGGAGATCAGCCAAGGCAACTTCTCGCGCCGGCCGCTCAACCAGGGCCTGCCCGGCATCCTGGCCAGCTCGCTGGAGAACGTCAACAAGACCATCCAGACCATGGCCGACAACGACGGCTTCGTGCGCCGCAACCGGCTGTCGTCGCAACTGGCGGCGCTGAACAACCCCAACCTGCGCCACGACCTGTCCGGCAGCCAGCATGATCTCACCGCCATCAGCCAGGCGATGGACGCGGTGGCCGACATCACCCGCGACAACGCCGCCGGCGCCCGCGAAAGCTTGGACAGCGCGGCGGAATTGTCCGGCCATCTGGACACCATCGCCGGCAGCGTCAACAGCATGGATCAGGCCAGCCAGTTGCTGGCGCAGGAGTGGCAAGGCATAGAAAGCTCGCTGGCCGACATCTCGGCCATCGCCGACCAGACCAATCTGCTGGCGCTGAACGCCGCCATCGAGGCCGCCCGCGCCGGCGAAACCGGCCGCGGCTTCGCGGTGGTGGCGGACGAGGTGCGCAAATTGGCCGAGCGCAGCAAGAGCACCGCCCACCAGGTGCAGAACGTGCTGGAATCGCTGTCCACCCGCATTGCCGACATGCAAGCCCAGGCCAGCGACGCCGGCAGCGTGGCCGGCAATGTGCAAACCTCGGTGGAGTCGTTTCGCCAGCGCTTCGCCAGCCTGGCGGAGCAATCCGACCTGGTGCTCAAGCAGGTGAGCGAGGTGCAGCAGAAGTCGCAGACCTCATTGCAGAAAGTGGCGCATGTGATCTACAAGCAGAGCGCCTACCATGCGATAGAGGAAGCCGAAGCGCAGGCGCCGGCGGTAGAGCTGGAACAATGGATAGACGGCGGCGGCGCCAGCCTGTTCGGCACCGACTCCACCCAGGCCTTGCGCCAGCCGCTGTCGCAGCTGCAGCAGCAGGTCGGCGCGGCGCTGGCCGCCGCCAGCCAGAGCGGCCAGCTGGATGAGGCCGGCATCGTCGCGCGGATGCAGGCGATGGAACAGGCCAGCCAGAAACTGCAGCAGGGGCTGGACCAGTTGTCCGCCGTCTGATCGCCGCAGGCACTCCCCAAGCCGGGCCTATGCCCGGCTTTTTCACGCCCGGACGACGGGAAAGGCCGGGATCAGTGGCGATCCGGCAGCCGGTATTGCAGCAGCCAGAAATGCTCGCGCCGCAGGAAAACCATGTCGCTGACGCCGTGCCGCCCCAGCAGGATGCGCAATTCGGTTTCGCTGGGAAAGTTCTTTAATACCCGATGCCGGCTGCCGTCTCGCAGCGGCCGCATCTGGTAGCCATTTCCAGCCTCGTCGTACTCCACCACCGAGTGCTCGCGGCACTGCATCTCGCTGTTGTCGATGAACACCACCTCGGCGCCCGTCTGCAGGCAGCCATGCAGGCCAGCCAGGAAGTCGTCACGCCGCTGCTTGGGCACATGCGAGAACCACAAGCCGGCGAATGCGGCGTCGAAGCCCGCGGCCTCGGCCGGCAGCGCGTACGCGTCCGCCTGACGAAACTCCACCTTGTCCACCCCCTGGCGTTGCCGCGCCAGCGCCAGCGGCTCCGCAACCGCGTCTATCGCCAGATAACGCTGCGCCTGCGGCGCCAGGTATTGCGTCCAGTAACCAGTGCCGCACGCCACTTCCAATACCTTGCGGCCGGCAAGCCGCTGCGGCAAATAGCGCCGCAGCCAGGCCAGATCCAGCGCGCGCTCCGGCATATCGTACACCGCGTCGTAATACTCGGCGCGCTCGGCGTAGTAGGTCTTCATTTCCCCATCCGACTGCATTGTGTTCTCCATGGAGCTTCTCGCGATTTGCAACCTCAATAGCATAACATCATGCAAACACGCTGCAATTTGAAAAAATTACGTAAATAAATAATGTATTTCATTACAAAAATAATAATTAGATATTTGCTCTAGGCAAAAATCATAAACTCCTCGCCAAAAGGCGCTGATAAAATCAGTCAACTGTTCTGTCTTTTCGCAGGCCTCGCCCCCGTAACCATAAAAAAACCGCCCGGCAAAGGGCGGCTGTCCAGATGCGCGGCCAAGCGGTGCTCCGCGCACCGCCATGCGGATGCCGCTGCCGCCTAGAAGAAGCCCAGCTTGTCCTCACCGTAGCTGACCAGCAGGTTCTTGGTCTGCTGATAATGGTCCAGCATCATCTTGTGGGTTTCGCGGCCAATGCCGGACTGCTTGTAGCCGCCAAACGCCGCATGCGCCGGATAAGCGTGGTAGCAGTTGGTCCAGACCCGGCCGGCCTCGATATGGCGGCCCATGAAGAAGGCGGTGTTGATATTACGCGACCACACCCCGGCGCCCAGGCCGTACAGGGTGTCGTTGGCGATGGCCAGCGCCTCGTCGCGGTCCTTGAAGGTAGTGACTGACACCACTGGCCCGAAAATCTCCTCCTGGAAAATGCGCATCTTGTTGTTGCCTTCGAACACCGTCGGCTGAATGTAGAAGCCGCCGGCCAGATCGCCGGCCAGTTGCGCGCGCGCGCCACCGGCCAGCACCTTGGCGCCTTCGTCGCGGCCGATGGCGAGATAGCTCTGGATCTTGTCCATCTGCTCCTGCGACGCCTGCGCGCCTATCATAGTGGCCGGATCCAGCGGATTGCCCTGCCGGATGGCGGCCACGCGCTTGAGGGCCTTTTCCATGAAACGCGGGTAGATAGACTCCTGGATCAGCGCGCGGCTGGGGCAGGTGCAGACTTCGCCCTGGTTGAGCGCGAACATCACGAAGCCTTCTATCGCCTTGTCGAAGAAAGCGTCGTCCTTGGCGGCAACATCGTCGAAGAAGATGTTGGGCGACTTGCCTCCCAGTTCCAGCGTCACTGGAATCAGGTTCTGGCTGGCGTACTGCATGATCAGCCGGCCGGTGCCGGTTTCGCCGGTGAAGGCGATCTTGGCGATGCGCTTGGAGCTCGCCAACGGCTTGCCTGCCTCGACACCGAAGCCGTTCACCACATTGAGCACGCCAGGCGGCAATAGATCGCCCACCAGCTCCATCAGCACCAGGATGGACAACGGCGTCTGCTCGGCCGGCTTGAGCACCACGCAGTTGCCGGCGGCCAACGCCGGCGCCAGCTTCCAGGCCGCCATTAGGATGGGGAAGTTCCACGGGATGATCTGGCCCACCACGCCCAGCGGCTCGTGGAAATGGTAGGACACGGTATTGGCGTCGATCTCGCCCAGACTGCCTTCCTGCGCGCGCACGCAGGCGGCGAAATAGCGGAAATGGTCTATCGCCAGCGGGATGTCGGCGGCGCGGGTTTCGCGGATGGGCTTGCCGTTGTCCCAGGTTTCCACCGTGGCCAGCAGTTCCAGATTCTGCTCCATCCGGTCGGCGATGCGGTTGAGCGCCAGGGCGCGCTCGGTCATCGGGGTGTGGCCCCAGGCGCGGCGGGCGGCATGGGCGGCGTCCAGCGCCTGCTCCACGTCCTGCTCGTCGGAGCGCGCGATCTCGCATAGCGTCTTGCCGGTAATCGGGGTGACATTCTCGAAATAGCGGCCGTTCACCGGCGGCACCCAGCGCCCGCCGATATAGTTGGCGTAGCGCGCTTTCAGTTCGAATCCGGGCAGCAATTGCATCGCAGTCTCCTCTGCTGGTTGGCTATCCATGTTGTGGATAGCGCAACACTGCAAGCGGCATGCCAGCCTCGTGTCATATTGCATGGCAGCACGGTGCCCGCCCCGCTGCGGCAAGGCGCATGTTTTTTTCCTGCCGCAGCGCAGCAGGATCGCGCCAGACCAACGGCTTGCCAGACGGCCGAATCCGCCGATAATCGACCCGATATTCCACCCCAACTGTCGCAGGCTGACACAGCTGTCGCGCTACGCCGGCGCAGCCTGCCGGAGTCGCGCATGAGCCAAGCTTCCCGCCTGCCGCTGAACGAAATCCGCCGCCGCTTCTTCGCCGATCAGCCGTTGCCCGGCCAGGCCTTGCCGGCGCCCATCCTGCATTCCTGGCAACGCTGCCGCGGCCTGGGGCTGCCGGCCGGCGGCGGCGGCGGAGGCGAACGGCTGGAGGAAGCGCAGCTGCGCGAGCGGCGCGAGGCGAATGCCGGCTGGCTGGAGCCGGCGCGGCCGGCGCTGGCGGGGCTGTTCGAACAGGTTGGCCCCAACGGCCTGGTGCTGGTGGTGGCCGACCGCGACGGCATGATCCTGGACGAAAGCGGCGAAGCCGGTTTTCTCGACAAGGCGCAGCGGCTGGCGCTGCTGCCGGGCATGGACTGGAGCGAGGCCGCGCGCGGCACCAACGCCATCGGCACCGCGCTGGCAGCGGCGGACAGCGTGCTGGTGCGCGGCGCCGAACACTATCTGGAACGCAACCGCGGCCTGGCCTGCGCCGCCAGTCCGCTGCTGGACCCGCAAGGCCGCATGCTGGGCGCGCTGGACGTCAGCGGCGCCAGCCGCAAGCTGGGCCAGGCGCAGCAGCTGGCGGTGCGGGCGGCGCGCTGCCAGATCGAGGCCCAGTTGTTCGCCGACGCCGCCCGCCATGGCTGGCGGCTGAGCCTGCACCACGATCCGCGCCTGTTGGACAGCCCGGCCGCCTGCCAGCTGGCCTTCGACGAGGACGGCCGCCTACTGGCCGCCAACCGCGCCGGCCTAACCTTGTGCGGCCTGGAACCGGGCAACTGGCGGCCGCGCCACTTCGCCGCCTTGTTCGGCCAGAGCCTGGAACACTGGCTGCACAGGCATGGCCAGGCGATAGGCGCGCTGGAAGCCGGCGCGCAGCGCTTCTCCGCCCGGCTGCGGCCGCCCGCCCCGCGCCTTGCTGCCAGCGCCGTCGGCATGGCCAAGCCGGCGGCCGGCGCTCCGGCATCCGCGCCATGTCCGCCCCCCGTACTGGACGGCCTGCCGCCAAACCTGTTCGCCACCGCGCTCAAGCTGCTGGAGGCCGACATTCCGGTGCTGATCCTGGGCGAAACCGGCACCGGCAAGGACAGGCTGGCGCGCGCGCTGCATCTGGCCGGCAGCCGCCGCGCCGCGCCGTTCGTGGCGGTGAACTGCGCGGCGATACCGGAAGGCTTGATAGAAGCGGAGCTATTCGGCTACCAGCCGGGCGCCTATACCGGCGCCAGCCGCCAGGGCAGCAAGGGCAGGCTGCGCGAGGCCGAAGGCGGCGTACTGTTCCTGGACGAGATAGGCGACATGCCGCTGTCGCTGCAGGCGCGGCTGCTCAGGGTGCTGCAGGAGCGGGAGGTGACGCCGCTGGGCGGCGGCGCGGCGCAGAAGCTGGATTTCCGCCTGATCTGCGCCACCCACCATGAGCTGCGCGCGCGGGTGGACGACGGCACCTTCCGCGCCGACCTCTACTATCGGCTGTGCCATTACCCGCTGACGCTGCCGCCGTTGCGCGAACGCGGCGACGTCGCCGCGCTGGCGCAGCGCCTGCTCGACCAGATGGGCGCCGGCCGCCGCGGCATATCGATCTCGCCGCAACTGGCTCGGGCGTTGCGCGGCTACCGCTGGCCCGGCAATCTCAGGGAGTTGTCCAATCTGCTGGCCACCTTGCTGGCGCTGGCCGACGACGGCGCGGCGCTGACGCCGGAGCAGATGCCGCAGACCTTGCGCGAAGACATGCGCCGCCAGGGCCACGCGGTGGCCAGCGACGCCATCGCGGAACTGCTGCGCCGCTGCGGCGGCAACGCCAGCGCCGCGGCGCGCGCGCTGGGGATCAGCCGCTCCACGCTGTACCGGCGGCTGGGCAAGGCCAAAGACTGAGCTTGCGCGGGCCCGCACGCCCAAGCCGCAAGCCTAAACCGCCTCGCCCATCAGCCCGGCCAAGGTCCGGCGTATCCAGCGCTGGCCGGGATGGCCATGATTGCGCTCGTGCCACGCCAAATGCGCGCAGCGGAAACGGGCATTCCCGCACCGTCAATCGGCCGCGCCATGCCGACATCAGCTTCTCCGGCATCAAGGAAACGAAATCGGTCTGCGCCACCATATCCGGCACAAATAAAAATGACGCGGCCGACAAGGCGACATGCCGCGACCATCCTTGCTCGGCCAACACCGTGTCCACGGCAGTGGAAAAATCGCCGCCGGCGAGCGAAACCACCACATGCTCCAGCGCCAGGTACCGCTGCGGCGTGATTTCGCCTTGCATAGCCGGATGATTCCGGCGTCCGATCAGCACATAGCGGTCATCGAACAGCGGCCTGGAATGAAGGCTGGGCGGCACGCAATCGGGACTGATCAAGGCCAGATCGACTTCGCCACGCTCGGCCTGCCCCTGCAGACGGGCCGGCTCCAGATGCCGCACCGCCACCTGGATGCCGGGCGCGGCAGGGCCATCGAGTTCTGCAATCCGACCTGTATGGCATGCGCTGGAAAGCGGTGCTGGATGCCGATGACTTCCCGGACCGCGCCGATCCTGAACGCTTGTGCTTCATAACGGAGTCCGGCCATGCCTACACCAGCGGCGCGCAAGCGGCCGACGTCGCGGAGGAACAGCGCAAGCTGCTGGCCGCCGACGCGGTGATTCTGCTGTTTCCCTTGTGGTGGTATGGCATCCCCGCCATCCTCAAGGGCTGGTTCGAGCGGGTTTACGCTTATGGCTTCGGCTATGGCTACCGCGGCGCAGGCAACCGGCTGCGCTTCGGCGACGGCATGCTCAAAGGCAAGCGGGCGATGCTGGCGACCATGGTGGGCGGCGGCGAGCGGGATTACGGGCCGCGCGGCATCAATGGGCCTTGCCGGAGCTGCTGTTCCCGGTGACTCATGGCTGCCTGTTCTATCCCGGTATGGACGTGCTGCCCACGCATGCGGTGTACGGCGTCAACCATCTGAGCCGCGAAGCGGTGAAACAGCAGTTGGGCATCTGGCGGCGCAGGCTGGCCGGCCTGTTCGACGAAACGCCGATACCGTTCCGGCGCCAGAACGGCGGAGACTATCCCGACGGTCATCAACTGGCGCTGCAGGTCGCCCCCGGGCAAACCGGCCTGCGGGCGCACGTCGACGCTCCCCGCGGCTACGCGCCGCGCCAGATCCAGGCAGAAGCGCCAGCGCAGTGAAAAACGGCGGGGAGGCCGCCTCCCCGCCGTTTCATTTTGTCCCCAGCCCAATGCGGCCGCCGCGATACGCCAAGAAAAACGCCGGGTCGCAAGACCGCGGCGCGTTGCTTACCGAGCAGCCGGCTCAGAACCCGAACGCCGCCAACTCCTCCGCGGAAAGATGGCGCCACTTGCCTGCCGGTAAATCTCCCAGCGCAATGGAGCCCAGGCTTTCGCGGTGCAACGCCTCGACGCGGTTGCTGGCAGCCGCCACCATGCGCTTCACCTGATGATACTTGCCTTCGGTGATGGTCAACCGGATGGTGTGCGCGTCCAGCTGCTCCACGCTGTCGGCGGCGAATTCGCGCGCCTCGTCGTTGAGGTAGACGCCGCTCTGCAGCTGGGAGATCAGCTCCGGCGTGGCCTCGTGCTTGAGGGTAACGCGGTAGACCTTGGCCACCAGCTTCTTCGGCGAACTGAGCGCGTGGATGAACTGGCCGTTGTTGGACAGCAGGATCAGTCCGGTGGTGTCCACGTCCAGCCGGCCGACCGCCGACAGGTCCAGGTTGGAGAACTGGTCCGGCAGCAGCCGGTAGATGCTGGGATGGCACTGCGGCTTGTGCGAAGTTTCGTAATTGGCCGGCTTGTGTAGCAAGAGGTATAGCGGGCCGATCACCAGCGGCCACGGCTCGTCGTCCACCACCAGGCTGGAGATGTCCGTCGGCTCGAACTGGGCGCGGTAGTTGTCCACCACCTCGCCATTCACTTCCACCAGGCCGTATTCGATCAGCTGGCGGCATTCCTTGCGGCCGCCGAAGCCTTGTTGTTGCAACAGTCGATAGAGTTCCATCCCGCGATGTTAGCACGCGCCCTGGCCCGGCGCGCGGCTTGCCTGGCCCGACTCCCGCAGCCATAGTCAATTCACCGGCAACCGCCGCAATGGGAAACCCGCATGCCGCATCGCAAGCTCGCCCTGCACAGCCTGGGCTGGTTGCGCTACCAGCGCCGCCGCATCCTGCGCGCCGGCCAGATCAGCGCGCTGCTGTTCGCTCCGGCGGTGGGATTGGCTCTGGCCGGCCACGCCGCCGCGGTCTTCCTGTTCGCGCTGGCCGCCAACTATAGCGTGCTGTGCATGATCCTGGCGCGCCGGCTGCAGCCCTGGTCGGTGCCAGCCATTCCGGCGCTATACCTGGCGGGCCGGCTGTGCGTCGGCCAGCCGCTGGCGATGGCGCTGCTGCTGAGTGCCTGCCTGGCGCTGCTGGCCGCCAGCGCGCGCCGCGGGCTGCACAAGGGCATGCAGTTTTGGGTGTTTGCGTTGCTGCTGGGCAATATGACCCCGACGGCGGCGATCGCGCCATGGCAGGAGGCCGGCTGGATGCTGCTGGGCGCCAGCTATGGCGGCGCGCTGGCGCGGATCGGCCTGGCGGACTGGTTCCAGGCGCTGCCCGGCGCGGCGGCGGCCGATGCGCGGCGTTACGCCTGGCATCTGCTGCCGTGGGGCATGCTGGCCTGGCTGGCCGGCAACTGGATGCACGGCGCCCACGCCTGGTGGCTGCCGCTCGCGGTGGTGGCCATCCCCGATCCGTCGCCGGAGCGGATGCTGTGGCTGGCGCGGGAGAGGGCCATCGGCACCCTGGCCGGCACGCTGCTCAGCGGCCTGCTGTACTGGACGCTGCTGTGGCTGAGCCTGGCGCCGGTATGGCATGTGCTGGCGCTGTGCCTGCTGCAGATGCTGCTGCTGATCACCATCCGCCACAGCTTCCGCGTCTTCATCGCCATGCTCACCGCGCTAGTGCTGTCGCTGCTGCCGCCGACTCAATTGGCGCACGGCATGCTGGAAAGAGTCGCCGACACCCTGATCGCCGCGATGCTGCTCGGCGCGCTGGCCTGGTTCCTGCGCCAGCGCCGGCCGCTGCCGCGCGCTCAGGACAGCAGCGACTGAAGCGGCGACGCGATGCATACCCGGTCGCGGCCCTGCTGCTTGGCCTGGTACAGCGCCTCGTCGGCGGCGAGCACCACACTCTCGGCGTCCTCGCCATGCAGCGGGCTGAGCGCCAGGCCGATCGACAAGGTCAGCGACAGCGTGTGGCCCAGCGCTTCGATCGGCATGCGCCGCACCGTCTCGCACAGCTGCTGCGCCTTGGCGTGCGCGGCCTCCAGCGACGCGCCGGGCAGCAACACGAAAAACTCCTCGCCGCCGTAGCGGCAGACGATGTCGCCGCAGCGGAAATGGTCGCTCAGGTAGGCGCCCAGCGCGGTCAGCACCAGGTCGCCGCAGCGGTGGCCGTAGGTGTCGTTGACCCGCTTGAAGTGGTCCGCGTCCACCATCAGCACCGCCACGTCGCGGTGCAGCGCCAGCATGTGGGCCAGCACCCGCGGCAGGATCTCGTCCAGATGGCGGCGGTTGAACAGGCCGGTCAGCGGGTCGCGCAGCGCCTGTTCGCGCAGCCCCTGCTGCAGCACTTCGATTTCGCCGACATGGCGGCGCAGCGCGGCGTTGGCGTCTTGCAGGCTCTGCTCCAGCCGCTTGCGTTCGCTGATGTCGTTGATGCCGTTGATCACATACCAGACCTTGTCGCTCCTCACCATCGAACAGGAGATCAGCGCCCAGAATTCCCGCCCCTGCGCGTCCTTGAGCTTCACCTCGCGGTCCAGCACCTTGCCGCCGACGCGCAGCGCCTGGGACACCTGCTCGCGCTCCGCCGGATCGACGTAGAAATCCTGCACCCGCAGCGCCAGCTCGGGTCGCAGCCGGGCGCCGAACAACTCCTCGGCGCGGGTGTTGGCGTAGATCAACTCGCCGCCGGACAGGCGGTTCATCGCCAGTGGAAACGGCGCCGCGTCGGCCATCAGCCTGAGCCTGGCCTCGCTCTCCGCCAGCTGGCTGGTGCGTTCCCCCACCTTGGCCTCCAGCGACTGGTTGGCTTGCAGCAGGCGGCTTTCCACCAGCCGCCTCTCCTCCAGCAGCGCGCCGAACACCAACAGGGTTACCGACTGCGCCAGCGCCAGCAAGGCCACGTTCAGCAGCGAATGGCCGCCGCCGTCTATCGCCAGCGCGCCATGGCCCAGCCGCACGCCGGCCAGCGCCGCCGCGGCCACCGCCAGCGCCAGCAGATGCGCCAGCAGCGGCTGGCCGCGAAACGCCAACCACAACAGCGGCATGATGAACAGATAAGGAAGCATGGCGTAGTAGCCGCCACGGCCATCCAGCCCGCAGCACACCAGCAGCGCCAGCGCCAGCGTGGGCAGCGCCACCATCGCGCTCTCGCGCCAGCGCGCCGCTGCGGCGCTCGGCCGGCCGACGTCCGGCTGGCTGAGCAGCAGCAGGATGGGCACCAGGGTCAGGCTCAGCACCATGTCGCCCAGCCAGGCCTGCAGACCGGCCAGCCCCAGTGCCGGCAGGCGGTGCGCATGGCCGGGCAGCAACGCGAACACCTGGCCCAGCGCGGCCAGCAAGCCGCCCAACGCGGCGACGCCGAACAGGAACACCAGCACATCCGCCAACTGGAAAAACGGCAAGCGCCGCTGCCGCAGCAGACCGGCGCCCAGCAGCGCCGCCCCCATGCTGCTGGCGGCCCGCAGCAGCGCGTCGCCCGCCTGCGCCCCTGGCTCCCGCCATGCCAGCCACAGCGCGGCCAGCGCCAGCGCCGGCCAGACTCGCTTGCCCAGCCGCAGCAGCAACACCACCGCCAACGGCAGTTCCGGCTGCAGCAAGCCGGCCAGCGGCGGCGGCAGCAGCCGCGCCAGCAGCATCGCGAACGCCGCATAGGCCAAACCCGTCCCGCCCTGGCGAAGCACGGCGTCTCCCAGATTGCGCAATGAAGCATCGCTTGGCGACATCTCGGTTCCATCCTGAAAGGGCGGGCCGACTCCACCCATTTATTATGCATTTCAGATTAGCTGGCGCCGGCGGGCAAATCCATGTAATCGCCATGGCATGATGTGAACGATTATTTCCGGATGGAGGCGGCGGGATGCCGCCCCAGGCGCTATCCCGATGATTCATTTAGACAATGTTTATATTATAGTGATCATGCAAAATGGCCCGATCAGGAGGACGCATGCGTTATCCCGCTTCGCACAAGCTCCAGACCCGACGCCGCATCGTCGCCATGGCCTCGCTGCGCTTCCGCGCCGAAGGACTGGCCCAGGTCGGCATCGCCAATCTGATGGCGGATCTCGGCCTGACCCATGGCGGCTTCTACGCCCATTTCGCCAGCAAGGAGGCGCTGATCGCCGCCGCCTGCGGCGAGGCGCTGGAGCAAATGAACCGCCACTGGCGCCAGCAACTGGCGGACAGCCGCGACGGCGGCTGCCTGGCGGCGCTGGCCGGCCAATACCTGAGCCCCGCCCACCGCGACTTCTGCGACTCCGGCTGCCTGACGGCGGCGCTGGCCGGCGAACTGGCGCGCCAGGGTCCCGAAGTGCGGCAGCGCTTCACCGACGGCTTGCAGCCGATGCTGGACACCTTGGATGAGGCCAGGCGGCGCGACGGCACCGGCCCGGCGCCGCTGGTCGGCCTGGCATTGATGGTGGGAGCGCTGTTGCTGGCGCGGACGGTCAGCGACAGCGGACTGTCGCAGCGGATACTTGACGAGGCGCGCGCGGCGCTGCTGGACGGCTAGGCCCGCGCCGTCACGGCGAGAAGCTTCTGGGCATCAGACAGGCTTCGCGGGTTTCCTGCAGCAGGCGCTCGAAATCGCCGCTGTCCTGCAAGGCCTTCAACCCATGATTGAAGCGCTCCACCAGTTCCTTGCCGCGCGCGTGCTTGCGCCAGATCACCACGTGCAGCGGCGCTGACCAGAACGATTTGTTCTGCGCGTCCAGCAGGCTGGCCTGCGCCGGCGGGAAATGATGGGCGATCAGGTATTTGCCCACTTCCAGATCGATGGGGAACAGATCGATGCGGCCGGCCAACAACTTGCGCAGGTTGATCAGGTCGTCCGGCGCGCTGTCCACCGTCAGCATCCCGTTCTTGACCTGGGCATCGAAGTCGTCGGAATAGAAATTGCCCACCGTGACACCCACCCTGACCCCCTTGAGGTCGGCCCAGCGGCTCCAGTCCAGCCGGTGCTCCTTGCGCTGGAAAAACACCATACGCGCCGACAACACCGGCAGCGTATACAGGAGGTCGCGCTTGCGCTCGGCGGTGGGCGCCCAGCCGAAGCTGCCGTCCACCTGGCCGTTGCGCGCCGACTGCAGCGTGCGGTTGTTGGGATAATAGCGGTAGGTGACGTCGACGCCGCCGCGGGCGAAGGCTTCCTTCACCAGCCGCGACAGAATGCCGTCGTACGGCAACTCCTGGCCCATGTACGGCGGCCATTCCTGATTGGACAGGGTGATCTTGAGGCGCGGGGCAGCCTCAACCGGAGCCGCCTGCAGCACGGCCCAGCTCAGGATACCCAGCAGATAGCCGTGGTATCGCATTGTTTTCCCGATTCTTGCAAAAGTCAGCAAGCCGTCCGTTGTTTTATATGCTGCAGACAGTCTTTCCGCTGAGCATAACCGGCAATGCGATAGGCTTCAATGCGAATGGGCCCGGTGGAATTCACACCGGGCCCATTGCGTTTAAACCGTTGGCTTAACGGCTTTTAGGCGGGCTGAACAGCGCGGCGCGCGGCGCCGAGGATTTGGGCGAACGCGCGCCTTCCTGGCGCGCCTGGCCTTGGCCCTGGGCGGCGCCGCGGTGGCCGTGGCCGGCCGGCTTGCTTTCGGTCTGGTGGCGCGGCTTGGAAGCCGGGTTGCGCGGCTGCTGGCTGCGACCCTGGCCACCACGGCCCTGGCCTTGCCCCTGGCCGCGGCCACGGGCGCCGCCGCCCATCGGGATCGGCTCCGGCTTGACGTTGAGGTCGGCCTCGAAGCCGGGCACGGTGAAACGCTCGATCGACATCTTGATCATCTTCTCGATGTCGCGCAGGAAGCTGAACTCGTCCACGCACACCAGCGACAACGCTTCGCCCGGCGTGCCGGCGCGGCCGGTGCGGCCGATGCGGTGCACATAGTCTTCCGCCACATTGGGCAATTCGAAGTTGACCACGTGCGGCAGCTGGTCGATGTCCAGGCCGCGCGCGGCGATGTCGGTGGCCACCAGCACCTGCAACTCGCCGCTCTTGAAGTCGGCCAGCGCGCGAGTGCGGGCGTTCTGGCTCTTGTTGCCGTGGATGGCGGCGGCCGAGATGCCGATCTTGTCCAGCTTTTCCGCCAGGCGGTTGGCGCCGTGTTTGGTGCGGGTGAACACCAGCACCTGGAACCAATTGTGCTCGCGGATGAGATGGATCAACAGGTCGGTCTTCTTATCGCGGTCGACCAGGTGCACCTTCTGGGTCACCAGCTCGTTGGTGGTGTTGCGGCGCGCCACTTCCACCAGCTTGGGGTTGTCCAGCAAGCGGTCGGCCAGCGACTTGATCTCGTCGGAGAAAGTGGCGGAGAACAGCAGATTCTGCCGCTTGGCCGGTAGCATCGCCAGCACCTTCTTGATATCGTGGATGAAGCCCATGTCCAGCATGCGGTCGGCTTCGTCCAGCACCAGGATTTCCACGCCGGACAAATCGATGGTCTTCTGGCCGGCGTGGTCCAGCAGGCGGCCCGGCGTCGCCACCAAGATGTCCACCGACGAGCGCAACGCCTTGATCTGCGGATTGATGTTGACGCCGCCGAACATCACCAACGACTTCAGCGGCAGGTATTTGCTATAAGTACGTACCGACTCTTCCACCTGGGCGGCCAGCTCGCGGGTGGGGGTCAGCACCAGCGCGCGCGGACGGCCGGCCTTGTGGCTGGGCGAGCGCATCAAGAGCTGCAACAGCGGCAGGGTGAAACCGGCGGTCTTGCCGGTGCCGGTCTGGGCCGCGGCCAGCAGATCGCCGCCTTGCAGCACTTGCGGAATGGCCTGAGCCTGGATGGGCGTGGGCGTGGTATAACCGGTATCGGCGACCGCGCGCAACAAAGGGTCTGCCAGGCCTAGGTCGGCAAAGGTAAGATCGGACATAATATGCTCCTGCGACGGCCTATCGCAGAACTGCGACCAATCCAGGCTGACGGGAAAAAGAAGTTGGACTCGATGATGAGAAAGGCGTGCGGGACTGGTACTCGCACGAAGCGTCGCAGTGTACAGGCATTCGCCGGGGATGGGAACTCATCGCCCCGCCCCGCGCCAAAGAGCCGGCGCACCCACCGGCGCGCTCCATGTTGTCGTTTTTGAGGATTGAATATGCCCATAGCCTCATTCAGGCTGATAGGCTTGCTGCTGCTGCTTCCCGCGCTGGCGCTGGCCGGCAGGAACGACCGGTCGCACGCGGCCGGCTCAGGCCGCGTCCAGACGGATACAGGCAAACCCGTTGATGAAAATGGCGACGCGCCGCCGCCGGTGGCCACCGACTTCCATTGCGACAAACCCGCCAATATGGTGGAAAGCATGGTTTGCCAGGACGACGGCCTGACCCGGCTCGACAACCGCCTGGAGAAAGTCTACACCCAGGCGATGGGCCAGGCGGAACAAAACCGCAACGGCGCCCAGGCCAAGCTGGTCGGCGAACAGAAACGCTGGGTAAAAAGTCTGAAGGACTGCCTGAAGAACGAAGACCCGCACATGTGCCTGGGCGACGCCTACATCCTGCGCATTTCGCAACTGCAGGCGGCCTGGAGCCTGGCGCCTTCGCTGACGCCGCTGCGCTACCTATGCCGCGGCCAGCCCTCGTCCACCATCCTGGCCACCTTCTACCGCACTCATCCGGCCACCGCCAAACTGGAGCGCGGCAACACCCTGGTCATCGTGCACCAGGGCCTGAGCGGCAGCGGCGCGCGCTATGTCGGCCAGGGCGTGGAGTTCTGGATCAAGGGCCGCGACGCCAGCGTCAACTGGCGCGGCGAATCGCTGGAGTGCACCAGCCAGCCCACGCCGTGAAACATGGCGCCTGAGCGCGCCTGCGGTTAGAATCGGTCGCCCGCGCCGCATCCCCGCGCCGGGCCGACCGACTTCACGAAGATCCTGCCATGGCCCTGACCGCCACCATTTACAAAGCCTCCCTGACGCTGTCCGACATGGACCGCGGCTATTACGCCAGCCATCAGCTGACCCTGGCGCAGCATCCCTCGGAGACGCTGGAGCGGATGATGCTGCGCGTCGCCGCTTTCGCGCTCAACGCCAGCGAAACGCTGAGCTTCACCCGCGGCCTCAGCGCCGACGACGAACCGGAGCTGTGGCAAAAGAACTATTCCGACGAGATCGAACTATGGCTGGAGCTGGGCGAGCCGGACGAGAAGCGGCTGAAGAAGGCCTGCAGCCGTTCCGACAAGGTGATCCTGTACAGCTATGGCGGCCGCGCCAGCGAAGTGTGGTGGAGCCAGATCGAGAACAAGCTGTCGCGGCTGGACAAGCTGGAAGTGTTCCGCATCGACAGCGAAGCGCTGCAGCAGCTGACCGGCCTGGCCCAGCGCAGCATGCAGCTGAACATCACCATCCAGGACGGCCAGATGTGGCTGGCCGACGAGCAGCACACCGTGCTGCTCGAACCGCAGCGGCTGAAGTAAGCGCCGCCACCCTGGCAGCAGGATGCAAACGGACCATGCAGCAGCCATTGAGCTTGAGAATCGCGCAGGCCGGCGATGCCTGGCCGCCATCCATGCCGCCAGTTGGCAGAGCAGCTACCGCGGCATTTTTCCGGACGACTAACAGGACCGCCTGGCTCCGGCGGAAAGACTGGCGCTGTGGCGGCGGCGCTTCGCCGCGCCGCAAACGTGCTGGGTGTGGCTGGCCTGCTGGCAGGACCATCCGGTCGGCTTCGTCTGCTTGATGGCGGCAGCCGCCGCCGAAGCGCGCCGCGCCGGGCAGGCCGCTTTATCGTGAGTGTATCAACAGAACACTGCCGCCTGCCGCCTCTACCAAGCGCTGGGCGGCGTGCAGATTGAAAACATGGAAACCGACACGCCGGCCTGCTCCTGGGCCATGACGGTGCACAACGCATGGCATGGCGCGACCCGGCCCGCCTGCTCTGAAACCTGCTTGCTCGGCGACAACTCTGATCCGCGCCGCCGCATTACAATACACCCATGTCCACACTCAAATACCTGCTGCACTACCCGCCGGCCCTGGTGCAACAGGCCCAGGCGCTGCTGGACGCCGGCCAGTTGGGCCCGTGGCTGCGGCGCAAGTATCCCGACGCCAACGAAGTGCAGACCGACAAGGCGCTGTACCAGTTTGTCGCGGCCATCAAGCAACGCTACCTGAAGAACGCCCCGCTGCCGGCCAAGGTGCTGTACGACAACCAGCAACATCCGCTGAAAGGCACGCTGGGCACCAACACCCTGGTCTCGCGGGTGCAGGGCGGCAAGCTCAAGAGCAAAAGCGAAATCCGCATCGCCGCGCTGTTCCGCGAGCTGCCGCTGCCCTTCCTGCAGATGATCGTGGTGCACGAACTGGCGCACCTGAAGGAGCGCGACCACGACAAGGCCTTCTACCAACTGTGCTGCCACATGCTGCCCGACTACCACCAGCTGGAATTCGACCTGCGGCTGTGGCTGAGCTGGCGCGAGCTGGAAACAGCTTGAATCCCCGCGCTTTTATTATCCAAAAGAATAACAAAACAATTCCATATTATTTTTAATACTATTATCCCCGCGCTACAGTTCAGGCCATCCCCCTAGCGGAAGCCCGACATGTTCGCCTCGCTGCAGCCCTTCGACCTCATCATCCAGCCCGGCTGGAACAATTCCGGCCCCGGACATTGGCAAAGCCACTGGCAGCGACGGCTGGGCGCGCGCCGGGTGGACAACGCCGATTGGACGCAACCGCAGCTGGAAGACTGGCTGGACGGCCTGGATGACGCCCTGTCGCGCTGCCGCCGGCCAGCGCTGGTGATCGCCCACAGCCTGGGTTGCGTCACGGTGGCGCACTATGCCCAGCGTCATCCCGAGCGCATCGCTGGAGCGCTGCTGGTGGCGCCCGCCGATGTCGAACGGCCATTCGCGCCGGCCGAACTGATGAACTTCGCGCCGGTGCCGCGCCGGCCGCTGTCCTTCCCGGCCAGAATCATCGCCAGCAGCAACGACCCCTTCTGCAAAACCCCGCGCGCGGCGCGGCTGGCCGGCTACTGGCAAACGCCCATCACCTGGCTGCAGCACGCCGGCCATATCAATGTCGACTCCGGCCACAGCCAGTGGGAGGAAGGCTGGCCACTGCTGCGCCAACTGGCCGGCCGGGCGCTCAGCCGGCTGGAGTCGGCCGCCGCCGCGCCGACGATGGTCTAGACTGAAGCATTTCCGCCGCTACCGGTATGCCATGCGCGCCGCCCTCAACACGCTTCTCTACGGCTCCCTGCTGCTATGCAGCCCATCCGGTCTGGCGGCCGGCCCCGCCAGCATGGGCATCTTGGTCGGCGCGCTGGACAATCCCTTCTACCAGGCGCTGGCGCGCGGCGCGATACAGGCCGCCCACAGCCTGAATCCCACCGTGCAGGTCAGCTCGCTGTCCGCCAACTTCACGCTGTCGCGGCAGCAACAGCAGATGCGCCAGCTGATCGCGCAGAAAGTCGACCTGATCCTGCTGGGCGCGGTGGACAGCCGGGCCATCGCCCCGCAGGTGCGGCAAGCGCGCGCCGCCGGCATCACGGTGGTCGCTGTGGATGTGGACGCGCCGGAGGTGGACGGCACGGTGAAATCGGACAACCGCCAGGCCGGCGAGATCGCCTGCCGCTACCTGGCTCAGCAACTGGGGGGCAAAGGCGCGCTGCTGATTCAGGGCGGGCCGCCGGTCACCTCGGTCAGCGACCGCATCGCCGGCTGCCTGGCCGCCCTGGCCGCCTATCCCGGCATCCGCGTGCTGAACGACCAATCCAATGCCATGGGCTCCAGCCTGGGCGGCCAACGCGTGATGCAGCAGGATCTAAAACGCTACCCGCGCATCGACGCGGTGTTCGCCACCAACGACCGCCAAGCGCTGGGCGCCGAAAAGGCGCTGCGCGCCGGCGGGCGCCGCCGGACCATCATCGGCGCGGTGGACGGCTCGCCCGATATCGAGCACGCGTTGCGGCAACCGGGCCAGATCGTCGCCTCGGCCAGCCAGTCGCCCTATCTGATCGGCCGCGAAGCCGTGCTGCTGGGCCAGCGGCTGCGGCAGGGCGACATCGGCAAACGCCTGGTGACGGTGCCGGTCGTCCTGGTCTCCCGCGCCAACCTGTCCAGCTACCAAGGCTGGCAAAGCCGTCAGATTTCACCCGGAAAACGCTGAAAAACCGAAGTTTCCGCTTTGACCTGAGCGGTATGGGGTGTCACACTGCCGATCCGATATCTTTCACCAGATCAAAGGATTTGCCATGTTTGCTTCCCGCCCGCTCAAGGCCAGCCTCGCCGCCCTGCTGCTCACCCTGCCGCTGCTGGCGCATGCCGACGCCGCCCAGGATGCCGGAGCCAAGGAACTGGCCGCCACGCTCAACATCAACAACATGCTGCCCGCGCTGGTCGAACGGACTACCGCCAGCGGCCCGCTGCTGCTGCAGAACTACATCGGCAAGAACAAGATCCAGCTCAATGCCGCCCAGCAGAAAAAAGCCCAGGCCGGCCTGAAGGGCTATATGGACGGTATCCACAAGCTGGCTGCCGACTACTTCGGCTCGGCCGCCGTCAAGCAGCAGTTCGAGCAAACCGTGACGAAAAATATCAGCGCCCAGTTCAGCGCCGACGAGCTGAAGCAGATCAACGCCTTCTACAAGACCCCGGCCGGCCAGAAGCTGCTGAAACAGCAGCCGCAAATCGGCGACGCCATTGCCGGCGAGACGCTGAAGAACGCCGAAAAGACCCTGTTGCCCAAGATGGAGGCCGCGGCCGAAACCTACGGCAAGACCATCGCCAAGAAATAAGCTAATCCAGCATCAGGCTGAGCCGGCGCGCGCGCTCCAGCGCGGCGTCGGCCCCGGCCCACTCGTCCTGCCACACCCAGACCTGGCACTGCCGGTCCAGCATCTCCACCAGCCACAAGCCGCTGCCGCCCTGCAGCTCGACCCGCCGCGCCCGCACCGGCCGACGATAATTGAATACCACCATCTCGCTGGTTTTCGCTGGCGCCATCGCTTGCGTTTTCATGACTTTCCCCTGGCCGGTCGATTTATCCCCCATTACGCAAAAGCCGTGCCATCCGCCGGATCAGCCAGCGGCTATAACGGGTATATCGTCTCCTCACCAGCCTGATGCCATGCGGTTGTCCGATGCTTGCCACATCCTCTTCCTCCTGCTGCCGGCCTGGGCGGCGGCCGATGTCCAGACCGTCACCATCCTGACCGACAACGGCTACCCGCCTTATTCCTACGAGGCCGGCGGCCAGGCGCAAGGCATTTACAACGACATCCTGCGCGCCGCGGCCAGCCGGCTGCGCGGCTACCAGATCGAACTGAAGCCGGTGCCGTGGAAGCGCGGTCTAGCCGAAGTGGAGAATGGCCGCGCGCTGGCGCTGTCGCCGCCCTACTACCGTCCACGCGAACGGCCCTATATGCAGCCGTATTCTGTGCCGATGCTGAACGAGCAGGTGGTGGTCTACTGCCGGGCGGAAGTCCTGCAAACGCCGCGGAAACGCTGGCCGGACGACTACCGCGGCCTGCGCTTCGGCAACAACTCCGGCTTCCGCCCCGGCGGCGACGCGTTCTGGGCCCTGATCGGCCAGGGACAAATCAACCTGGAGGAGGCCGCCGACGCCCGCACCAACCTGCTCAAGCTCATCCGCGGCCATCTGGACTGCTACCTCAACGACAAGCTGGCAATCCAGCTGGAGCTGGCGCGGCTGCAGCAGCAGCGCCTCTACATCCCAGGCGCCCTGCAGGAGGCGGTCGGCGTGTCGGAGGAGCAGGGCTATGTCGGCTTCACCGACCGCGACCAGGGCCGCTTTCCCTACAAGCAGGATTTCGTCAGGCAGCTCAACCAGGTGCTGGGCGAAATGAAGCGCAACGGCCAGATAGACCGCATCCTCAACCGCGCGCTGGACGCCGCCCGCACGCAAGCGGTGCCGCCCTCTTTTTGACAGCGCTGGAAAGCCCGGCTTAGCATGTGCTGTCGCCTACCACGAAAGACGCAATGGAAAACCGCAAACTGGCGGTATTGATAGATGCCGACAATGCCCAGTCGGCGCTGATCGCCGAGTTGTTGGCCGAAGTAGCCAAATACGGCACCGCGGTCGTCAAGCGCGCCTACGGCGACTGGACCACCACCCAGCTCAAGGGCTGGAAGGAAGTGCTGCACCAGTACGCCATCTCGCCGATCCAGCAGTTCGCCTACACCAAGGGCAAGAATTCCACCGACTCGGCGCTGATCATCGACGCGATGGACCTGCTGTACACCGGCAATTTCGACGGTTTCTGCCTGGTGTCCTCCGACAGCGACTTCACCCGCCTGGCCACCCGGCTGCGCGAGGCCGGCCTGATGGTGATCGGCCTGGGCGAGCAGTCCAAGACTCCGCGCCCCTTCATCGCCGCCTGCGACAAATTCGTCTTCACCGAGATCCTGCGTCCGGCCCAGCCCGCCAAGGCCAAGCCGGAAGCGCCGTCCGACCGGCCCAAGGCCCGCGCCAGCCGCTCCCGCGCCAAGGTTCCGCCGCAGCGCGAGCGCCATCCGCTGCAGGACATGTTCACCTCGGCGATAGAGGCCGTGTCGCGCGACAGCGGCTGGGCCGAGCTGTCGGCGGTGGGCTCCTACCTGGCCAAGAACGATCCCTCGTTCGACCCGCGCAACTGGGGCCACAGCCGGCTGTCGCAAATGGTGAAGAAGCTGGATTTCCTGTCGGTGCAGGAAAACCGCAACGGCTCCAAGCTGCACAGCGAGATCCGCCTGAAACACGAGGCGGACCACGCCCAACAGGAGATCGCCGCGCCCGCGCCGGAAGCGGCGCCGCCGGCAGAAGAGCCGCCGCCCGCGCCGCTGCGCAAGAAGCGCAGCCCGCGCAAGAAGGCGACGCCCGCCGGCTGAAGCTGGTACGGTATTTGCTTCGGCCTTGACCCTAGGCCCAACGACCCGATGCAAGGACAGATCATGCAGATTCGTGATGCCAATTTGGAAGACCTGGCCGCGATCCTCGATATTTACAACGAAGTGATCGCCACCACCACTGCCGTCTACAACGACGATCCGCTGTCGGCCGGCGAGTTCGCGGTATGGTTCCAGGACCGCACCGCCGCCGGCTGCCCGGTGCTGCTGGCCGAGGAAAACGGCCGCGTGCTGGGCTTTTCCAGTTTCAGCGACTTCCGCCCGCGTCCCGGCTACCGCTTCACCGTGGAGCACAGCGTGCACCTGGCGGCCGATGCCCGCGGCAAGGGCATAGGCACCGCGCTGGTGCAGGCGCTGTTTCCGCGCGCCCAAGCGCTGGGCAAGCACACCATGCTGGGCGCGGTGGATGCGGACAATGAGGGCTCTATCCGCTTTCATGAGAAACTGGGCTTCGCGCAGGTGGGCAGGCTGCCCCAGGTGGGATTCAAGTTCGGTCGCTGGCTGGATCTGGTCTACCTGCAGCGCTTCATCGACGGCGACGCCAGCAGCGGCCCCGCTAGCGGCGCCTGAGCGCAGCCTCGTCCTGGTATAGCGCGCGGCCGCCCAGACGGCGGCCGATGCGCGCCGCCAACAACGCCGCCAAAGCCACCGGCGGCAGCATATGCCAGGCAGCGGTCAGTTCCATCAGCATCAGGATGGCCAGCAGGGGCGCCTGCGCGGTCGCAGCCAGAAAAGCCGCCATCCCCACCATTACCGCCCCGCCCAGCGGCAGCCAGCCGGGCAGCAGCAAGTTCAGCAGTTGCCCGGCCAGCGCGCCGCCGGCCGCGCCGGCGAACAGCATCGGCGTGAAAATGCCGCCAACCGCGCCGGAACCGCTGGTGGCAGCGGTGGCGCACAGCTTGCACAGCAGCAGGATCAGCACCAGTTGCCAGGCCGGCTCGGCCTGCAGCAGCCAGGACACCGTGCTGTAGCCGTTGCCCCACATCTGCGGCCAGAACCAGGCCAGGCCTCCCACCACCGCGCCGCCCAGCGCCATCCTGAGCGGCAGGCGCAGCGGCAGCCGGGCGAAGGCCGCGCGGCCCAACTCCATCCATTTCAGGAACAAGGGCGAGCAGGCGCCCAGGGCCAGCGCCAGCAGGCAGTAACCGGCCAGCGCCAGATGATCCGCCGCCGGCAAGGACGCGGGGCGGTACAGGGGTTGCAGGCCGAACAGGTGGTCTACCGTGAGACTGGCGGTCAACGCTGCCAGCAGCAGCGCCGGCAACGCGCGCCAGTCCAGCCGCCGCCACACCACCTCGCAGACGAACACCACCGCCGACAACGGCGCATGGTAGGCCGCCGCCCAGCCGGCGGCGATGCCGCAGGCCACCAGCAAGCGCCGGGCGGGGAGCGTCATCGGCACGAAACGGCTCAGCAGCGAGCCGCCCTGGGCCGACAGCGCCACCATCGCGCCTTCGCGACCGATGGAGCCGCCGGAGGCCACGGTGGCCAGCGAAGACAGGCTGTTGACCAGCGTGCGGCGCAAGGCCAGATGACCGTCGCCCACCCGCACTGCCTCCAGGTAGTCGCCGCTGGCCGAGCCGCGCAGCAGATGCCGCCCCTGCTCCAACCCCGCGCCGGCCAGCAGGCCACCCACCACCGGCGCCAGCGCCCGCTGCCAGGGCGGCAACTGGCGTGCGATGCCGACCAGGCTGCCGCTGTGTCCGGTCAGCAGATGCTCGATGCCGTGCAGCGCGCTCTGGAAGCACAGCACCAGCAATGCGCCCAGCATGCCGCAGGCGGCGGCCAGCAGTAGATTGAGGACATGGGGATGGCGCTTGGGCAAGGAGTGCATGGTGTGGATGGTCTTCTGCGCTGTCGCGGCAGCCTAGGTAAACAAGCCTAGCAGAGCCGGGCGTCGCAGCAAATGAAAAGCGCCGCAGTTGCCTGCGGCGCCTCTCCGTTTTACTGCCACTGTCGAACGCAGTGTTTTTCTTGATATATCTCTATTCTCACCCTTTGTACGACTCAGCGCACCTCTGCAACAATATCCCTACTGAACACCTTTTCGCAATACTTGCACTTCATTTTTGTGTCATGCGCCAGGGTTTTGACGTAGAAAAAGCTCGTCACTGGCTCATTATGCGAAATGCAATTGGAATTAGGGCAGGAGAAAATGCCTTCCACTGCGTCCGGCAGTGTCAATTTATGCTTTTTTACCACTTCGAAGTTGTCGATGACGTTCACTGTCGCCTTTGGTGCGAATAGCGCCAGCTCGTTGGCCTGCTCCTCGGTCAGCGCCACGTTCTCCACCTTGATGATGTCCTTGCTGCCCATGTGGCGGCTGACCAGGTTGAGGCCGACAGTGACGCGCTCGCCGGTTTCGGTGAGCTTGAACAGGCGCAGAATCTTCACGCCCTGCCCGGCCGGAATGTGGTCGATCACGGTGCCTTGCTTCAGCGCTTCTACGGTGCGGGTGTATTGCATGATCTTGTCCTTCCTTGCCTGATTAGACGGTTTCGTTCAGTACCAGCGACAACAGCGCCTGGCGCGCGAACACGCCGTTCTTGGCCTGCTCGAAATAATAGGCGTGCCGCGTGGCGTCGACGTCCACCGCGATCTCGTCCACCCGCGGCAGCGGGTGCAACACTTTCATGCCGGGGCGGGCATTCTTCAGCATCTCGGCGCGCAACGCGAACTTGCCCTGGATCTTCTTGAACTCGGCCTCGTCGAAGCGCTCGCGCTGCACGCGGGTCATGTACAGGATGTCCACTTCCGGGATCACCGCCTCCAGGCTGTCCACCACCGTGTATTCGACGCCCTTTTCGTCCAGCTCCTCGCAGATGTAGTCCGGCATCGCCAGCGCCTCCGGCGCCACGAAGTAGAAGCGCGCGCCGAACAGCGACAAGGCCTGCGCCAGCGAGTGCACGGTGCGCCCGTACTTGAGGTCGCCGGCGAAGGCCACCGACAGGCCCTGCAGCCGGCCTTGGGTCTCGCGAATGGTGAACAGGTCGAGCAGGGTCTGGGTGGGATGCTGGTTGGAGCCGTCGCCGCCGTTGATCACCGGCACCGCCGAGAATTCGCTGGCCAGCCGCGCCGCGCCCTCCTTGGGATGGCGCATCACCACCGCGTCGGTGTAAGAGCTGATGATCTTGATCGAATCGGCCAGCGTCTCGCCCTTCTTGGCGCTGGTATTGCCGCCGTCGGCGAAGCCGATGATATTGCCGCCCAGGCGCTGCACCGCGGTCTCGAACGACAGCCGGGTGCGGGTGGAGGGCTCGAAGAAGCAGCTGGCCACCAGCCGGCCCTGCAGCAGGTCGTTGCGCGGGTTCTGTTTCAGGCGACTGGCGGTATCCACCACCAGTTCCAGTTCTTCGCGGCTGAAGTCAGGGATGGAGATGATGTGTTTCCGGTACAGTGGATTGGCCATGGTCGCTTTCCTCATATTGGCAGGCTGGTGACGGACGAAAAAAAAGCCCCTGGCGTCAGGGGCTTTTTTTCTGGAATACGGGATCTTCGGGAACGGCGGCTCCGAACGGCAACGCCGCCACGCCACCCCTGCGGGTGCCGCTGTTGCCGTCGCGCTGTCGTGCTGCCTGGTTCATTACCGTGTTCCGAACAAAACTGCGGGAATATATCCCGATCCGCCCCTGCAGGGCAAGATGGCCGGCGCATGCTTTGCGAAAATATCCGCCTGTCCGGATCGGCCGGACCGGCGCGGCGGATTGGCCGCCCCCGGCGATCGTTCCTTGAAAATCCCCCGGCTGCGGCTGATGCTTGTAGAAAACCAGGCGTTGTTCCACCGCAATCCTCTTCGGCCTGAATGCCGCCAAGCTGCCTATCCGCCGGCTGGCTGGTTTCACTGCCGGGCTTTCCTGAATTAGCGTAATGATCAAGTGCATAGACGTCAGCGACCTCAAGGTCGGCATGTACATCCACGACCTCAATTGCGACTGGATGTCCCATCCTTTTCTGGTGAACCGGTTTCTGGTCGGCAACGAAGGCGAAATAGAGAAGATAGTCGACGCCGGCATCCACGAAGTCTACATCGATACCCGCAAGGGGCTGGACCTGCCATCGGCCCCCACCGAAGGCGAGGTGCGCAAGCAGCTTGAAAACGAACTGCGCGAAATCGCCAGCCGGAAAACCATCGCCCCGCGCCAGGTGGAAGCCGGCGAGGAATTCGGCCGCGCCCAGCTGATCCACAGCGAGGCCAACCAGATCGTGCGCGACATCCTGCAGGATGTGCGACTGGGCAAGCAGATGGTGCTGGATCAGGTGGAGCCGCAGGTGGAAAAGCTCACCGGCTCGATCCTGCGCAACGGCGGCGCGCTGCTGTCGCTGTGCCGGATCAAGGACAAGGACAACTACACCTTCCAGCACTCGGTCAGCGTCGGCGCGCTGATGGTCAGCTTCTGCAACGCGATGGGCATGAGCAAGGAAGTGATACACCATGCCGGCATCGGCGGCATGCTGCACGACATCGGCAAGATGAAGGTGCCGGACACCATCCTCAACAAGCCGGGCAAGCTGACCGAGCAGGAATTCGCGGTGATGAAATGCCATGTGGTGGAAAGCAAGCAGATATTACTGGCCACCCAGGGCATCTCGGAAACCGCGGTGCTGGTGGCGGCGCAGCACCACGAGCGCCACGACGGCAGCGGCTACCCCGCCGGCCTGAAGGGCGAGGAAATCTCGCAACTGGGACAGATGGCCGCCATCGTCGACGTCTACGACGCCCTCACCTCCAACCGCTGCTATCACAAAGGCATGCCTCCCACCGACGCGCTGCGCAAGATCTACGAGTGGTCGAAATTCCACTTCAACCCCGAACTGGTGCAGGCCTTCATGCGCGCCATCGGCATCTATCCGATCGGCACCCTGGTGCGGCTGGAAAGCGGCCGGCTGGGCGTGGTGATCGAGCAGAACGAGAACAATCTGATCGCGCCCAAGGTGAAGGTGTTCTTCAGCATCAAGAGCAATAGCTACATTCCGCCCGAGGTGGTCGATCTGTCGCGGCGGATGGGGCATGGCGGCGGCGACAAGATCGTCAAACACGAGGTGCCGGAGAAATGGAAGATCGACCCGCTGCGCTTTCTGTAAGACGTGGTGCGACGCCCTACCGGTAGTCCCCCCATACCGCCTGCATCGCCGCCACCGCCGCCAGCGCGGCGGTTTCGGTGCGCAGGATGCGCGGCCCCAACCTCAGCGGCGTCCAGCCGGCAGCCAACGCAGCATCCTCCTCCAGGCCGGAAAAACCGCCCTCCGGGCCCACCATCAGCCAGCTGCGGACCGGCTTCGCCGACAATTCGGCCAGACTCCGGTCGCCGCGCGGCGACAGGATCAGCCGGATGTCGACCTGCTGCGGCTGCGCCAGCCACTCATTCAGCGTCAGAATGGGCAACACCTGCGGAATGGTGTTGCGCCCGCTCTGCTCGCAGGCGGAGATGACGATCTCCTGCCAGCGCGCCACCCGCTTGTCGGCGCGCTCGCCGGACAGCTTCACCACCGAACGGCCGGCGGCCAGCGGCTGGAATTGGCTGACGCCCATCTCCACGCCTTTCTGCAGCGTGAACTCCATCTTGTCGCCGCTGGAAATCCCCTGGGCCAGCCCCAGCCACAACGGCGTTTCACGTGAAACCTGGTCGCAGTGCTCGATCAGACACTGGGCGTCGCGCTTCTGCACCGAGTTGAGGGTGGCCTGGTACTCGCCGCCCTTGCCGTTGAACAAGGTGATGGCGTCGCCGGCATTCAGCCGCAATACTTGGACATGACGCACCACAGCATCGGGTAGGGACAGTTGCTGGCCGACCTGGAGATCGGCATCTAAATAAAACCTTGGCATCGGATATTGAAAGTCGCTGTTGATACCGGTATTTTGCTAGGTTTGCTCCATTCGGCAAACCGCTTTTGCGTCGCGACGACGCAAACCCGCAGGAGAAACAGGATGCAGGTGCTCGAACAGGTTATGCAGCTGGTGCGCGAAGTGGCCGCCCGCGAGGTGATGCCGCGCTTTTTGCACGTCGGCAAAAGCCGCAAGGAAGACGGCACCCTGTTCACCGAGGCCGACCTCGCCTGCCAGCAGGCGCTGCAGCGCAGCCTGCCGGAAATCCTGCCGCACCCGGTGCTAGGCGAGGAAATGGACCGCGAAGAGCAGGACGCGCTGTGGTCGGCCAACGCCGGCGGCCTGTGGGTGGTGGACCCGATAGACGGCACCACCAACTTCGTCAACGGCCTGCCGTATTTCGCCATTTCGGTGGGATTGATGGTGGATGGCAAGAGCGAGCTGGGCGTGATCTACAACCCGGTGTCGGACGAAATGTTCTACGCCCGCCGCGGACTGGGCGCCTGGATGAACGGCCGCCGCCTGCCACTGAAGACCATACACAACTGCATAGGCGACGCCATCGCCAGCGTCGAGGTGAAATACCTGCGCTCCGGCAAGCTGGCCGCCCGCCTGGGCAGCCTGGCGCCGTGCGGCAGCCAGCGCAATATGGGCTCCAGCACCCTGGACTGGTGCTTCCTCGCCGCCGGCCGCTACGACCTCTACCTGCACGGCGGCCAGCGCCTGTGGGACTACGCCGCCGGCGCGGTGATCCTGGAAGAGGCCGGCGGCCGCATCGCCAGCCTGAACAGCGACGACTACTGGAGCGACGTGGTGTGGAAGCGCTCGGTGATCGCGGCCATCACCCCGGAGCTGTTCGGCCAGTGGCACCGCTGGGTGCGCGCCAACCAATAAACCCGGCCATGGCGGCTTGGCAAAAAGGAACGGGGCCCATTCTGGCCCCATTCCATTGACCGACTGCGGCCATGCCGCCCACCCGGCACTTAGCGTTTGCGCGCCATCGCCGGCAGGGCGTAGCCCTGGCCGCGGACGAAATCGGCGACGAACTGTCCCAGCAGCAGATGAGTGTGGCTGGTCGGGTGCAGATTGTCCCAGAACACGAAAGCGTCGGCGTTGGCGCACTCCGCCCGCGGCGTCTGCACCGAGATGTAAGGCAGGCTGGCGTTGGCCGCCACGTTCAGGCATGGCAGCGTGGCATTGCCCACCTGGTACTTGGCCGGATTGCCCAGCAGGTCGTTGAACATCGAGTAGGCGTCGAACAGCTTGAGCTTGAGGCTGGCGCCGTGCTTCTGCTGCAGGGACGACACCAGCAGCGCCAGCTTGGCGTTGTAAGCCTTCACCTGCTGCGCCAGTTGCGCCGTCTTGCCGCCGGCGCCGCCGGACGGCGTGCGCGACAAGTCGGGCAGGTTCAGCACCACGATATTGCGCCCGCCGTTGGCTATCACCTGCTCCAGCGCCTTGCCCTGATCGGCGATCACCTGCTCCACGCTGCGGCCGTAGTTCAGCAGGTCGTTGCCGCCGATCAGCATGGTGAACAGCGTGTTCTCCGGCCGGTAGCCTGACGCCTTCTGCATGTACTGCCGCCACGACTCCACCTGCTGCAACAGGCCCGGCACCACCAGATGCTGATCGGCGGCAGAGCCGCCTATCGCCCAGTTATAGAGCGGCAGCCTGAGCTGCTGGGCCAGATACTCCACCCATACCGGACCGTTGCTGAAGCGGCCGAGATACCAGCTCTTGGCGGTGGGCAGCTTCCATTGCGTGGCGCCGTACATGTTCTGGGTGTCGGACAGGCTGTCGCCGAACACGATCAGCCTATTGATGCCATTGCCCTGGCTGGCGCCGTCCAGCGTCCAGATAGTGTGGTTGTACGACATGGCGTTGTTGGCGGCGGCGAACAGCGCCAGCGGCCGGTTGACGCCCTGCTTGGCCAGCGTCTGCTGGCACGCCGCGCGCAGCGCATCCTGGCTGACATCGCTGTAGAACATGTTCTTCAACGCGACGAAGCTGCCCGACCACCAGTAGCCGTTGACGCGGTAGTAGTCGCCGCTGCCGGAGTCGGTAGCCCAGACATAGCTGGTCTGCGGCTGGTTGGCCGCCGGACTCTGCCGGTAGTAGCAGCGCAGGTAGGTGTAGGTGGCGCTGCCCGGCTGCGGCTTGGCCTGGCCGGCGGCGGCGCGCGCCTCGCTGTCGGAAAGCGGTTTGCCGGCCGACAGCACCCCGTCCAGCTCGTCGCTGGGAGCTTGTTCGGTCTGCGCCTGAGCCTGGCCTGCGGCCAGCAGCCCGGCCAGCAGGGACAAAACTATGGTCGTTTTCATGCGTTCACCCGATACCTTGATTGTTATTCGTCCGACACTCTCTATCGCCATGCAATGACAAACGCCGCGCATGGCTCGGAGTGCTTGCCAATCAGCATACCAAGCAAATATATTTAAAATGAATTGTAAATTTTAAACAAACCTCCCCGCCCCTCCTGTAGCCGCCCGCGCCCGCCCCATAAAAAAAACCGCTGCGGCGGCAGCGGTTTTTGCTAATGAGAATGAGACTCAAACGTGCAGCAGCGCTATCTTCAGCGGGTGTTTGCCGTCGGCGCTGGGGAAGTCGGCATCGGGCACGATCCACTCTGCGGACCTCACTTCGCGGCCGGCTTTGGCGGCGCTGCGCTTCAGCGAATCCAGCCAGGCTTCGGCATCCACTTCTGCAACATTATTGCAACAAACCAGCATACCGCCGACCGCGGTGGTCAGCAAGGCCGGCTTGAACAGCGCCTGGTAGTCGTTGACCAGGTCCACCACGCCGAACGGGCTCTTGGAGTAGCGCGGCGGGTCGAGGAACACCAGATCGAACTGGCGCGCCTCCAGCTTGGGGAAGGGCGGCATCTTCTTGCCGCGCACCCGCTCCGCCTGGCCGATGCCGGACAGCTGGCGCACCGCGGCGAACACATCGCTGTGCAGGCAGCGCGGGCGGGTGGTCACCAGATTAAGCTTGGCGTTGGCGCGGCCCACGCTGAGGCTGGACTCGGCGAAGTCGACGTTCAGCACGAAGCTGGCGCCGGCCTTGGCCGCCGCCACGCCGACGCCGCAGGTATAGGAAAACAGATTGAGCACGCTCTTGCCGGCGGCCAGCTGCATCACGCGGCGGCGCGCGGCGCGCAGGTCGAGGAACAGCCAGGGGTCCTGCCCCTTGTGGCGCGCCTGGTAGAGGAAGGCCACGCCGTTTTCGCGGATGGTGACATCCTGCTCGGCCAGCGCCTGCTCGGCCAGCGGCAGCGCGTTGCGCACGCGCGAATTGGCTTCGCTGCGGTCGTTGTAGATCAACGCCAGCTCCGGCAGCGTCTCCCGATAGTAGGCGCGGACTTCCGCCAGCTCTTCCTCGCTCAGCGGCTTGTGGAAGCTCTGCACCAGGATCTGTTCGCCGTAACGGTCTATGGTGAGGCCGGACACGCCTTCCACGCTGCCGTGAAACAGCCGGTAGCAGTTGGTGTCTTCGGCGGCCAGGCGCTCTAGCAATTCGGTGCGCGCCGCGCTGGCGCGGCTGAGGAGTTCGGTCAGGGTGGACATGGGGACTTTCGGTTCGGTTCCAGGCCGGGCCGCGGGACACGCGCGCGGCCGGTAAAAACCGGATTGTAAGCCCTGCGGGGCGGCGCACCAAGCGCGCCGCCCCGCGTCACTGCCTCAGCGCCGCTTCTTCAAGGCCGGCAGCGCGCTGCCGGACGCGTTCAGGAAGTCGGCCACCGCATTGCCCAGCAGCTGATGGGTATGGGTGGTCGGGTGCAGCGTGTCCCAGAACACGAAGCTGTCGGCGTTGCCGCAATTGCTGCGCGGCGACTGGCTCTGCATGTAGTTGAGCGCAGAATCGGTGTTGATGTTGAGGCAGGACTGGGTGGTATTGCTCACCTGGTACTTGGCCGGATTGGTCAGCAGATCGTTGAACAGCGCGTAGCTGTCGAACACGCGGATGTTCACCCCGTACTGTTGCTGCAGCGAGGCCGCCAGCGCATCCAGCTGCTGGTTGTAATCCACCACCTGGGCCGCCACCGTCGCCGCCCCTCCCTTGATCTGGTACACCGGCGCGTGCGACACGTCAGGCAGCTTCAGCAGCAGGATGTTGCGGGCGCCGGCGTTGATCAGGCTGGTCAGCGCCTGCTGCTCGCCTGCGATCACCTGGTTCGGGGTGCTGCCGTAGTTGACCAGGTCGTTGCCGCCTATCAGCACCGTGAACAGCGTGGTGGCCGGATTGTAGTTGGGCGCCTGCTGCATGTACTGCTGCCAGGACTGCACCTGCTGCACCACGCCCGGAATCACCAGCTTCTGCGTGCTGACGCCGGCGCCGCCTATCGCCCAGTTGTACAAGGGCAGCTGCAGCCGCGACGCCAGGTATTCCACCCACACCGGACCATTGCTGAAATGGCCGATATACCAGCTGTTGCGGTTGGGCAGCGTCCACTGCGAGGCGTTGTAGACGTTCTGGTTGTCGGACAGGCTGTCGCCGAAGGCGATGATCTTGTTGATGCCGCTGCCCTGCCCGGCGGCGTCGTTGCTCCACACCGTGTAGTTGAACGACATGGCGTTGTCGGCGGCGAACACCATCGCCGGCGCCTGGTTGATGCCCTTGCCGGTCAGCGTGCTCTGGCAGATGGCGCGCAGCGCGTCCTGGCTGACGTCGCTGTAGAACATGTTCTTCCAGTCCAGAATGCTGCTGGACCACCAGTGGCCGTTCAGGCGGTAGTAGTCGCCGCTGGACGGATCCAGCGCCCAGGCGTAGTCGGTGGTCGGCTGGGTATTGCCACTGCCGGTGCGGTAATAGCAGCGCAGATAAGTGTAGGTGGCAGGTCCCGGCGTGGCGGCGGCGCTGAGGCGGGCGGCGCTGTTCGCGGTCTTGGGCAGGCCCTGCTTCAGCAATTGCGCCCGGCTCAAGGGGCCGGCCGGCGACAGGATATGGCCGTAGCGCGGGTCCGGCTGATCGGTTTCAGTGCCGGCCAGGGCCAGCGAGGACAGGGTCAATCCCAGCAGCAACCATGATTTCATGTGTTCTCCTCCTGATGTGTGTAATGGAACCGCCGCGCGTCCGACTAATGACACGCAAGGCCAACATTAGGAAAAGAATATGAAATTTGTATATGGCAAATCATGACTTTGCGGTAAAAATTAGATTAAACGCTCGATTTATTGTCGCGTTGTCGCCAGCGCAGCACGCCGGCTCCGCCCGGCGCGCGCTTTGTCTTGCATATGCCATATTGAAAAGGCAGCCCACCCGCCACCCGCCTGCGAGGACGCCATGCAACCCAGCCGCGAACTGCTGAAAACCCTTTACACCATGGCCATGCTGGTCGAGGCCCGCGACGCTTACACCGGCGGCCACCTGTGGCGCGTCTCGCGCTACAGCTATCTGCTGGCCGAAGACCTGCAGCTGCCGCGGCCGGAAGTGGAACGCATCGCGCTGGGCGGTTTCCTGCACGACCTGGGCAAGATAGGCGTGCCTGACGCGGTGCTGAACAAGCCGGACAAGCTCAGCGACGAAGAGTACGCAGTGATCAAGACCCACCCCCGGGTGGGCGCCGAGCTGCTGCAAGGCCATCCGCTGGCGGAACTGGTGATCGACGCCGTGCTCAGCCACCATGAAACTCCGGACGGCACCGGCTATCCGCAGCGGCTGGCCGGCAAGGCCATCCCGCTGGCGGCGCGCATCGTCGGCATCACCGACGCCTTCGACGCGATGACCAGCAGCCGCCCCTACCGCAAGGGCATGCCGGCGGAGCAGGCGCTGGCGATACTGCAGGACAGGCTGGGCAGCCAGTTCGACCAGGAGCTGGGCAGCCGCTTCGTCCAGCTTGGCCGCAGCGGCCGGCTGGATCACGTGCTGGGCCACAGCGAGCCCGGCGTCCCGATGCAGAGCTGCGCCGCCTGCGGCCCCATCATCGCGGTGCCGGGCAGCGCGGCGGACGGCGACGAGATCTTCTGCCCCAGCTGCGCCGGCGGCTACCGGCTGCGCCGCGCCGGCGGCCAGCTGTCGCTGACGCCCACCGGCCGCAGCGATCCGGTCAAAGCCAAACAACCGCACGCCGACAGCGGCCTGATCGATCATCTGCTGCAAGACAGCCGGCAGTTGCGCGGCCGCAGCAAGCCCGGCTTGCTGGACCTGTTGTTCGGCTGAGCGGCCTCCCGATTCAGGTCATGATATTTGCCGTAACGATGTCGATGGTATAGATTGAAAGTATCCCGCTACGCGGCTGCATCAGCAGAGGCAGACCATGAACCGACTCCATCCCAGCCTGCGGCCCTGGTTGGCCGATTTCAACCGCATCGCCCAGCAGAAGCTCGACGCCGGCTACAAGGCCACTGCCATCGGCGCGCGCGAGGCGCTGGCCGAGTTCACCCGCCAGATGTTGCCGACCGCCCCTGACATCGCCTGGGTCAACGACGATCTGGTCCCCGGCGGCGACTACGCCGTGCCGGTGCGCATCTATCACCCCGAACCGCAGCAAGCGCTGCCGGTGCTGCTGTTCCTGCACGGCGGCGGCCATATGGCCGGCAGCGTAAGCGTCTACGATCCGATCAGCCGCCGGCTGGCCGCCGCCAGCCGGCACATCGTGGTGGCGGTGGAATACCGGCTGGCGCCGGAAAATCCCTATCCGGCCGGCCTGAACGATGCCGCGAACGCGGCCAAAAGAATATGGGAAGTGCTGGATGCGCGCCGGCTGCCCTATGCCAGGCGCCTGGCGCTGGCCGGCGACTCCGCCGGCGGGGCGCTATGCGCCAGCCTCAGCGGTTGGGCGCAATCCGACGCTTCGCTGTCGATAGAGCGCCAGGTGTTGATCTACCCCTGCGTCGATTACACGCTGACCCAACCGTCGGTGGCGCAAAACGGCGATGGCTATTTCCTGACCAGAAGCCGGGCGGCCTGGTATTTCGACCAGTATTTCCAGCACGCGGAAGACCGCCGCCAGGCGTCGCCGCTGTATTGGGGATTCAGCGCGCGGCTGCCGCCGACGCTGGTGATCACCGCCGGCCTGGACCCCTTGCGCGACGAAGGCCGCCTGTACGCCGAGCGCCTGTCGGCCGCCGGCGTGGCGGTGGAGCAGCTGCAACTGGACGATCAGACGCACGCCTTCCTGAACATGGAAGCGCTGGTGCCGGAAGTCTGCGCGCTGGCCTACCGCCGCATCGCCGACTTCCTCAACGCCGGCTGAGCCGGCGGCTGTGACGCGCGTCAGCTTCATGCCGCCGCGCGGGGCCGGGCATCATCGCCTCAATAGTTCTCAGGGAAGAAGTGGCGCTCGGTCAGTTCGATCAGGATGTGCAACACCTTGATGTGCAGCTCCTGCACGCGGTCGGCGTATTGCCCGCCCGGGGTGTTGACGTAGACATCCGCCAGCGGCTCCAGCTTGCTGCCGGCGCGACCGGTGAGAATGATCACTTTCACGCCCAGTTCGCGCGCGGTTTCCGCGGCGCGGATGATATTGCGGCTATTGCCGCTGGTGCTCAGGCCCAGCAGCACATCGCCGGCGCGGGCATGGCTTTCCAGATAGCGGGCGAAGATCTCGTCGTAGCCGTAGTCGTTGCCGACGCAGCTGATGTGACTGGGGTCGCTGATGGCGATGGCGGCCATGCCGCGGCGGTTATTGCGGTAGCGGCCGGTCAATTCCTCGGCGAAGTGCATCGCGTCGCACATCGAACCGCCGTTGCCGCAGGAAAACACCCGTCCGCCGGCCTCAAGCGCGGCGATGATGGTTGCGCCCGCGGCTTCTATGCTGCCCAGGGCATCGGGATTGGCCAGCAGGTTGTCGAGCGCCGTCTTGGCCTCGCTCAGGCTGGCGTGGATATGTGATTTCATCTCGGGTGCAGTCTCCATTGTCAGCATGTCAGTTTACTTCATCGGCTGGCGCGGCGGCGCTCAGGCGATCTGCCGGCCAAACCACACCACCCGGCCTATCACCTCGAACTCGCCCGATGTCCGCGCCAGATCCACAGTAAAAGTCTCATATAGGGGATTGGCGCTCTTCACTTGCAGCGCGCCCCCGGGCAGCCGCTGCAGCTGCTTGACGAAGATGTCGTCGCCGATGCGGATCACGAACAGGCCTTCGCCGGGATTGCGTTCGACAGTATTGATCAGGATGGTGTCCCTATCCTCCAACACGCCGCTCATGCTGTCGCCCTTGACGCTGATCACCGCCAAGTCCCTGGGCGACGCGTTCAAATAGTTCTTCACCCAGTAGCGACGGAAGGCCATATAGAACATCGGCTGCTCGCCCGCGGCACTGGTTCCAAATCCCGCCGACGCTCTCAGGTTATACCGCGGAATGAAACAGAACTCCTCGTGCACGCCCTCGGGTACGAAATGCTCGTCGCCCGCCAAGCGCAAGGGCTCGGGCGGATGTTCGGCCGCTTCGCGCGCAGGCGGCTCGGCCATCTCGGCCGCGACGCCCCCCTCCTCCTGCATGAGGCCTTCGCCGTACAACAGCCATTCCAGCCGGCAGCCGCTGCTGCAGGCTATCTTTTCCGCCGTCGCCGTCCGCGGCACGCCGCCCTTGTACCACATATTGGTGAAGGACCCTTTGTTGATGCCCATGCGGGCTGCCCAAGCATAGGGTTTTTCTGCGCCGATCAGCAGCTCCAGACGCTGCCGAAAGTCGGACTGCTGCAGGGAATTTTCCATTTAGAACTCCATCAGTAATCAAGTACGACTGGAACTCCCCTCCAGAGTACTATTTTATTGTCATTCCATCACATGTGACTGACATGAGTAGTGACATTCAACAGCTTGCTCAGTTCAAAACACCAGTTTAGAATGGCAATCGAACTGCATAAGTAGTTCTACTGCCTAGTGAATATACGTAATTTAGCAATAAAATTCATCGCCGAATTGATGTGGTTCTAAATAGAGCGCGGCAAAAACAGACCGCCTGCACACATCAGTACACGATGAAAATTATAACTCATTTAGAACTTCACGTCTGCCAAGGCTATTTGGCGACCCCAGGAGTATCCGTGATGAACACCACTGCGCAATTTCCCGCCCTTCCCGCCACCATGCAACTGGTCGCAAAGCTGATTGGCATGCCGCGCACCTTGCAGTTGGTACAGGCGCTGGGCGGCACCACCCTGCCTTTTTCCAAAAACCAGAGTCGCGCCGGGCAACTGCGCTTCGCCGCGCTGGTCGAGGTGATCGGCCAGAATGCGGCTGAACAACTCACCCACCACTTCGGCGGCGACATTCTTTATATCCCGCGCTGCAGCCAAGCCTTGCGCCAAGCGCGCAACCAGCAGCTGATCCGCGACTTCGACGCATTGCTGATAGAAGGCCTGGGCGCCAACGAAGCCGTCGGCGTGCTGGCGATGCGCTACCACCTCAGCGACCGCATGATCTGGCGCGTGCTGAAAACCCCGCCGGCGCCACACGAGGTGCACTGATTCACCAGCAAGGAGACCCCGCATGGCCAGCCGCGCCATTTCCGATCTGCACCCGCAACTGCAACCTCTGGCCGAAATCTTCCTGCGCCGCTGCCGCGACCAGGGCCTGGATCCTCTGCTCACCTGCACCTGGCGCTCCGCCGCCGAGCAGGACGCGCTGTATCAGCAGGGCCGCAGCAAGCCCGGCGCCATCGTCACCCAGGCACGCGCCGGCCAATCCGCCCACAACGCCATGCTGTACGGCAGCCCAGCCGCCCGCGCCTTCGACGTGGTGCCGCTGGTGGCCGGCAAACCGGTATGGGATGCCGAACACCCGCACTGGCACCTGATGGGGCAAATCGGCCAGGCGCTGGGTTTGAACTGGTACGGCCAGCCCGATGCCCCCTTTCAGGAATACCCCCACTTTCAACTCTCCCAGGAGTTCTGACCATGCGCATCGCCGATCTGTTCTGCAGTCCGCACAGCCGCCGCCTGAGCCACAGCCGGCTATGGGCCAACATCGCCTGCGCCGCCGCCACCGCCATGTTCATCGTCGGCGGTTGGCGCGGCACCCTCACCCCGGATCTGTGGCTGATCTACCTGGGCGTGGTGGGCGGCTATTCCGCCTCGTTGCGGATGATCGCCGCCTATCGCGACCGGAGCGCTGCATGATCAGCCTGGCCACCCTGCGCCTGAGCGCCTGTCTGCTGTTACCGGCGGCCGCGGGCATTGGCGGCTACGCCATGGGCAGCTCGCGCAGCAGCCATTACTGGCAAGCCCAGCTGCAGGTACGCGTGGCCGAGATGGACGCCAGCCGGAGCCTCGCGCTGCAACAGCAAGAGGCCGCCGCGCTGGCGCTGCAGCAGCAGTGGCGGCAACGCATAGATCAATTGGAAGGCCGGCTGCTGCGACAACAGCTGGCCTTGCAGAACCAGCAACGCCAGCAAGCGCAAAGGATTGACGATGTCACTCGCAAAGATGGTTCCAACTTTACCGGCCTTGGTCCTGACAGCCTGCGCCTCTACCGCCAGCTCCTCGGCTATCCCGCCGAGCTGCCCGGCGCCCAGCCCCTATCTGCTGACGCTGCCGGCGCGGCCGCCGGCGCCGACGGCGGGCTACCGGCGCCAGACCTCCTCGCCCACGCCGCCGATTACGGCGCCTGGTGCCAGCAACTGGAACAACGCCTCGTCGCCCTGAAACAACTCTTCAATCAACAGGACCCTCAGCCATGACCGACTTCTTCGACCGCGCCAGCGAACTGGAGACCGAATTCCGCGAACAGGCGCTGGCGCGCCACTTCCAGCAACTGCAGCAAAGCGGCTACAGCCACTGCGAGGATTGCGGCGACCCGATTCCGCAACCGCGCCGCGCCGCGCTGCCCAGTTGCACCCGCTGCGTGATCTGCCAGCAACTGGCTGAGCGCTGAGGAGGTTTCACGTGGAACACGACAATCTGCTGGCCTTGGGCCGCATAGAGGGCAAGCTTGACATGATCGTCGCCCACCTCGCCAAACAAGACAAGAAACTGGAAGAACTGGACACCCGCCTGCGCGATGTGGAAGTGCAGGCCGCCAAGAGCGGCGCGCTGTCCGGCGCATTGTCCGCGCTGCTGGTCACCCTGGCCGGCGAACTCCTCAAGCGCGTGCTGCACTGACACCGCTCAACTAAGTCCCGGCGCCGTCCCGCGCCACAATCCGCCTCATCCTCCGACGCTCCTCAAGGAATGCCCCATGTCCATGCTGATTTCACTGCAAACCGCCATCGCCGACCGCCTGCACCAGGGCCTGGGGCACATGGTGCGCGAAGTGGCGGCGGACCTAGACGAAACCGCCCTGTGCGGCCTGCAGCTGGCCCACGGCGACTACGCCAGCCGGCTCACCCCCGGCCAGTCCAGCCCCGCCATCAATCCCCAGGCGCTGGCCCGGCTGCCGGCGGTGTGGACCGTGGCCGGCGGCATCACCGCCAGCCAGCCGTCCGCCAGCCAGCGCCAGCGCTACAAGGCCAACGCGCTGTTCACCGTCATCGTCGGCGACCGTTTGCAGGCCGACGCCAGCTACAGCGGCGCCGGCGTCTGGCAACTGGTCTACGCGGTGCGCCGCCTGCTGGCCTCGCAGGATTTCGGCCTGGCGGTCAACCCGCTGGTGCCGGAAAAAGTCCGCCCGCTGGGCCAGTCGCCGCGCGACGGCCAGCCGTGGAGCCTGGTGGCCTGCGACTTCAGCACCTACTGGCTGGACGAGGCGCTGGACAACGGCCACTGGCCGGCGCCGTTGAAGGATAGCGACGCCGACGCGCTGTTCTCCCGCTTCGGCGGCCGCCTGGACGATCCGTCCAAGAACTGGCAAAGCACCCAGCTCAACTTCAGCCTGGCTGGCAAACCCGACGTCAAGGCGCAGGACGTGGTCAGCCAGCCGGCGCCCAAATAAGCCCCCGCAAGCCTTCCTTGTTTTCCCGTCGCCGCGCCAGTCGGCGCGGCACTCTCACCCAACCGCAGCATCAGGAGTCCATCTCTTATGGCCAGCCCCAACATCAGCTTCGACCAGATCCCGGCATCCATCCGCAAACCGGGCAAGTACTTTGAGTTCAACACCAAGCTGGCGGTCCGCACCTTGCCGGGCAACCCGCAGCGCGTGCTGATGATAGGCCAGCGCATGGCCGACGATCCGGCCAATCCCGGCAAGAACGCCGCCCAGCCGGCGCTGGCCGCGCTGGACGTGTTCAGCGACGAGCAGGCCGCCCTGGCCTTCGGCCGCGGCTCCTACGCCCACCTGATGGCGCGCGCCGCCATCAACGCCAATCCCTACCTGCAGCTGACCATGATCGCGGTGGACGACGCCGCCGCCGGCACCCCGGCTTCCGGCACCTTCACCTTCAGCGGCCCGGCCGCCGCCTCCGGCGTGATGAGCCTCTACATCGGCAGCGTGCGCGTCGACGTCCCCGTCGCCGCCGGCGACGACGCGCCCAAGATCTCGGCCAACGCCCTGGCCGCCATCGCCAAACTCACCGACCTACCGGTAGTCGCGAGCGCCGCCAAGGAAGTGCTGACCATCACCGCCCGCCACAAGGGCAGCATCGGCAACGGCATCGCGCTGAAAGCGCAGGAACAGATCGCCGGCCTCGGCGTCGCCGTCGCCCCGATGAAGGGCGGCGCCGGCGACCCGGACATCGCCCCGGCGCTGGCGGCGGTGGTCAGCGGCGGCCACCAGATCGTGGTCAACCCGTTCAACACCGACGCCGCCCTGACCGCGCTGCGCGCGCACCTGGACTTCGTCTCCGGTCCGATGGAACAGCGCGGCGCCATCGGCGTGATCGCCACCACCGGCGCGCTGGCCGACGCTGCCGCCCTGTCGGCCAAGCTGGACAGCGGCCGCATCACCGCCGCCTGGTACCGCGGCTCGGCCAAGCTGCCGGGCGACGTGGCCGCCGCCTACGCCGCGGTAATCGCCAGCGAGGAAGATCCGGCCCGTCCGCTCAACACTCTGGCACTGAACGGCCTGGACGTGGTGGAGCTAGCTTCCCGCACCAGCCGCACCGAGCAGGAAAGCGCGCTGTACAGCGGCGTCACCCCGCTGGAAGTGGCCGCCGGCAACCGCGTGCAGATCGTGCGCGCCATCAGCACCTACACCAAGGACGCGCAAGGCGTGGACGACGTGTCGCTGCTGGACATCACCACCATCCGCACGCTGGACTACGTGCGCCAGGCCTGCCGCGAGCGCATCGCGCTGCGCTTCCCGCGCGAGAAGCTGTCCGACCGCACGCCGTCCAAGGTGCGCTCCGAGCTGCTTGACGTGCTGTACAAGCTGGAGGAGCTGGAAATCATCGAACAGGTCGACGCCAACAAGGACGGCCTGATCGTCGAGCGCGACCTACAGGACGCCAACCGCCTGGACGCCAAAATTCCGGTGGACGTGGTCAACGGCCTGCACGTGTTCGCCGGCCGCATCGACCTCTTGCTGTAAACCCTCCCTAACCCTGCTTGACGCCGGCCGGCGCTCCCGGCTGGCCCCTCCCTGAATCGAAAAGGAACATCCCATGGCTTTGAAAGAATACGCAGGCTCGATCGTCCTGGAAGTGAACGGCCAGGAAATCGACGTGATCGACCTCAACGTCAGCAGCAAGACCGGCCGCAAACTGGTGAAGACAATGAACTCCAGCGGCAGAGCCCGCGGCTTCGCCCGCGGCATCACCGAGTACGACCTGTCCGTCACCGTATCCATCCCGCTGACCGGCGACCTGGACTGGGAGGCGGTGGAAGGCGCCAAGCTGACCGAGTTCCCGCTCGCCGGCGGCAAGCGCACCAGCTATCTGGACTGCTTCACGCTGGAGGTGGGCGAGAAGTACGGCGTGGAAAACGAGGCGCGCCGCGATATCAAGCTGATGTCGTTGCGGAAGGTGGTGGAGTGATGGCCATCATACAAGCACGACTGCGCTACGGCGTGGAATACCAAGGCGAAATGCATTACGACGTCGACTTGCGCCTGCCCATGGTCGCCGACAGCATCGCGGCCATCGACGAAGTCGGCGCCGACTCCAACCTGCTATTTAACCTGGCGCTCACCGCGCGCTGCCTGACCAAGCTGGGCGGCATGCCGGCGGAAGCCATCACCACCGATTTCCTGTCGGCCAATCTGGTGGACGATGACTTCGAACTGCTGATCGACATGCGCAACGCGCTTAAAAAAAAGCGGATCAACGCGAAAAGCGCCTCGCTGACTACCGTGAAGCCGTCCTCCTCCTCGGCCGCTACGGACTGAGCGAACCCCGGATCAGACAGCTGACCGAGTCTGAACTGGATGGTTATCTGCAGGCCGCCAGCCGGTTGCAGGCGTCCCTCGTCTCCTCGATGGGGTGACGGGGACGCCTGTTTTTCATGATTGAAAGGAAGACGAGATGCCAGGAAAAGAACAGGGAAGCGCCTGGGAAACAAGCAAAGACGCGGCGGAGCAGCTCGGCAAGCTGCCGGAAAATGTTAAGAAAGCCGGCGACAGCATGGTCAACATGGCGCGCAAAGCCGATGCCGCCGATCACCAGCTGCGCCAGCTCGCCAATCTTGCTTTTCCCGAACGCGATATGTCGGGACGAAAACAGGGCATGGCCCAGTTGGACAAGATCGTCGTTGCCGCCGGCGGCGGCAGAGATGACGCGGCGGCGGCGCTGACCACGCTGTTGCAGAACGGTGTGAAACTCAATGATGCCGAAAAACTATTGCCGCAGTTGGTCAACGGCGGACAGGCTCTGGGGGTCAGCGCGCAGAAGCTTGCCGAGGCCGCCGTCGGACAAGGGGAGGACAAAAAGGATGTCAAGGATCAAGCGAAATCGCCGCCCGACGCCGACAAGATCAACCAAAACCTGCGTTTTGCCTTGGCCGAAGCCGCCGCAAAACCGGCCGACTACCATCCGGACGAAGCCGACAAATGGCTGCCGGATCTACTGAAAAAAGTCGGGAAGAATGGCGTCAGCCAAGAAAACCTGACCCGTTACGACAACAATGTCCAAATGATGCGGGAAAGCGCCCAATTCAAGGATCAAAGCCAGCAAAGCGCGCTGGCGAACAGCGAACAGAACAAGCGAGCCAGTCAGATTCTCGGAGACCAAAAAGCCAACTACAGCGAAATCGTCTCGCCATTGCTGGACTGCGCCGCAGCCCTGCTGACGTTCGGCTCGGCGCTGGCCGGGGTGGTCGCCATCGTCGGCAAGATCGCCAAAGGCGCCGATGGATCCACGCCGTCCCTGCCCTCCAAACCCGGAGGCAAACAGGGCAAGAACGCAAGCGGAAATCGATCATCCAAGAGTAAAACCGCTCCGCAAAAATCCGGTTCGGCCTCTAAAAAGCTCCAAGGGCCCCAAGCCACTCCCTCCTCGTCCCGCTCCTCCGGGCCCACCCGTGCCGGCGCATCGGAGAAAAGTACCGGCATATTCAGCCAACTGGCCACAAAAACCAAGGGCATGCTGCAAAAAACCGCCCAATCCGGCACAGGGCTTCCCGCCAAGCTGCGCAGCATGGCCGGATCCGGCGGCCACTCACTGAGGCAGAGCGGCGGCATACTGGGCGGGTTCCTGAAAGGCGGCCTGCGCATTGCCGGCAAGGCTTCCGGTATCGTGGGGCTCGCCACCGGGGCCATTGGCGCCTACCAGGTGCTGTCCAACCCCAACTCAACCGTCGGCAACAAGATACGCGCCGTCGGCGGACAGCTGGGCGGTTTCGGCGGCTCCGCGATCGGCGGCGTGGTGGGCGGAGCGATCGGCATGCTGGGCGGCCCCGCCGGCGCGGCGTTGGGCGCCATGGCCGGACGCGCCGTGGGGGGCTGGCTGGGAGAAACGCTGGGAGACAAGGCAGGGGCGATGCTGGGCAATAAGATAGACCATCGTCAGGCTCCCGGCACACCGGCGTCGTCTCCGGCGGCCTCGGCTCAGAAAGCCGGAACCCGGCCAAGCATTCCTGCCGGCGCGAACGCGCCAGCGACTGCGAGACCAGGCGCGCCGCAGACCACTGCGGCCAAGCCTCCCCAGCCGCAGCCGAAGGGCAAGGGCGACAGCGCCGCAGCATCCTTGCTGCCCCAGCTCCAGGTCCTGGTCAACCAGTTCGCTGCCGCCGTCGCCCAGCTCCACCAACCCCTCCGCGTAGTCGTCGACGTCCAGCACGGCAACATCGTCGCCGCCGTCAACGCCGCCAACAGCCAACAACAAAGGAGGAGCTGATGTTCAGCCTCAATGTGTTCGCCGGCCTGTCCGCCGGCCCTCTGGTGGACGCCAGCTTCCGCGGCGTACGCTTCGATTGCCTGAGAAGCCAGGACAGCGCGCAGCGCGACCAGGCGGTGCACGAATACCCTTACCTGGACGGCGCCGACGTCGAGGACCTGGGCCGCAAGGCGCGCAAGGTATCGCTCAGCGTGATGTTCTGGGGCAAGGACTACCAGCACCGGCTGCGGCAATTCATCGCCGCGCTGGACGCCGCCGGCCCCGGCGAGCTGGTGCACCCGGTATTCGGCAGCATGCCGCAGGCGCAGGTGGTGGATTACCAGATCAGCCACGACGCCGACACGCCGGACTCCTGCACCGTGGACGTCAACTGGCTGGAAGCCACACCGGGCAATCCCTTCTTCACGCAGAACAAGCCGCGGCAGCAAAGCGAGGCCATCAACGCCCAGGTGGACAAGCTGCGCGGCATGGCAGGCGAGGCTTACGCCAAGGCGCAAGCGCTGGTCGCCACCGCCAAGGGCGCGCTAGCGCGGCTGGGCGCGTTGCGCCAGCAGCTGACCAGCACCGTCAAGGCGCTGGCCGGGATGGCCAACCAGGCGGTGGCCCAGGTCAACGATTTGCTGGCCTATCCGCAGGCCTTCGTCAGCCAGGTGAGCGCGCTGGTGGACCAGGTGGCCGACTGGAAATTCGACATCGCGGTGGACCTTGGCCCGCTGCCGGCGCTGAAAACCGCCGCCAGCCTGCCCGCCGCCACCCTGACCGACTGGAACGCGCTGCGCCGCCGGTTGGACGGCCTGCCGGACAAGATACGCCAGGGCACCGCGCCGCTTAGCGCCGGCGCCGCCCTCACCGTGTGGAGCAGCGACCAGCAACGGATAGACGCGCTGCTGCAGTTGAACGTCTCCACCAAGCTGGCCAGCGCCGCCGCCGGCATCTTCGGCAGCGAGGCCCGCCAGGCCACGCTGACGCCGCCGGCGCTGGAGCAGATCGCCGGCGACGTGCGCGGCGCCTTGCAGACCACCATAGACCAATGGCGCGCCAGCATGCCGTCCGACGCCGCCTACCAGGTGGTGGACAGCCTGCGCGAACTGGGCCTGCAGGTGCAGCAGGGCGCGGCCAGCCTGATCGCCGCCAAGCCGCCGCTGATCACGCGCAAGGTGGAAGCCAGCGCCAACCTGCGCCAGCTGGCCCACCTGTGGTACGGCGACAGCGAGCGCGCCGCCGAGCTGTTGCGGCTGAACCCGCAGCTGGCCTATCCCAACCACCTGACCCCGGGAACCGTGATCCATGGCTACGCCCACTAAACCCGCCGCGCCAGACAACACCCTCAGCCTGCAGATCGCCAGCCGCCAGCACAGCGACTGGACCCACTACTCCATCGATTCCGACCTGACCGTCCCCGCAGACGGCTGGCAAGTGGCGCTGGGCCTGCCCGGCGGCGTCTTCCCGCCCGAGGTGGAGCCGGGCGCGATGATCAAGGTGATGGTGGGAGAGGAAACCGTACTGATGGGCCGGGTGGACGACATCAGTCACAGCGTGGCTTCCGACAGCCATCAGCTGTCGCTGTCCGGCCGCGACCTGGCCGGCATGCTGCTCGATTGCAGCGCGCCGCTGCTCACCGCCAAGAACATGACGCTGCAGGACGTGCTGGACAATGTGGTGAGGCCGCTGGGCATCAGCAAAGTCCGGGTGGACGCCAAGGGCCGGGGCCAGATCGAGAAAATCAGCGTGGACCCCGGCAACAGCGCCTGGGACGTGCTCAGCCGCGCCGCCCAGGCCAACGGCCTCACCGCCTGGTTCGACCCGGACGGCACCCTGGTGGTGGGCGGCCCGGACTACAGCCAACCGGCCAGCGCGCGGCTGATACTGCGCCGCGACGGCAAGGGCAATAACGTGATCAGCCTGTCCGAAACCCGCTCCCACGCGCAGCGCTACTCCGAGCTGACCCTACTGGGCCAAGGCCACGGCCAGGCGCTGACGCCGGGCCGCCACCGCCTGCAGCACCAGTCCTACGACTCCGACGTTTGCTACCACAAGCCGCGCATCCAGGTGGAGCCGGACGCCGCCAGCCAGGCTGAGCTGGCCGCGCGCGCCGACAAGATGCTGGCCGACGCCCGCCTGGCCGGCTACACCCTGTCCGCCACCGTGGCCGGACACCGCGACAGCCGCGGCCAGCTGTGGACGCCGGGCCAGCGCATCGAAGTGGAAAGCGAGCCGCACGGCGTCAATGGCAGTTATTTCCTGATGGCGCGCACCTTCGAGGGCGGCCGCGGCCAGGGCAGCACCACCCGGCTGACGCTGAAGGAAGACAAGTGCTGGATTCCGGCGATGCGCGCCGGCAACAAATGAAAGGACACACGCCATGTGGCATGAAGTAGACCACCGCATCCGCCGCGCCTTCAGCAATGTGCGCCAGGGCTTCCGCGCCGCGCTCACCCATGTGGACAGCGGCGGCGGCGTGCAGACGGTGCAGGCCGAAGGCCTGGCCGGCGAACAGCTGCAAGACGCCGAACTGTTCCAGCACTATGGCTACACCTCCAACCCGCCGCCGGGCAGCATGGCAATGGTGCTGCCGCTGGGCGGCCGCACCAGCCACAGCGTGGTGCTGGCCACCGAGCACGGCAGCTACCGGCTGCAATCGCTGCAACCGGGAGAAGTGGCGCTGTACAGCGACGAAGGCAGCAAGGTCGTGCTCAAACGCGGCAAAATCATCGAAGCCACCTGCGACAGCTTCGTGCTGAACTGCAAGACCATGCAGGTCAACGCCAGCGACAGCGTCGCGCTGAAATGCCAGAGCATGCAGGTGGACGCCAGCCAACAGGCCGGCTTCACCACCCCCACGCTGCAGACCAGCCAACAGTTGGTGGCCCAAGGCCAGATCAGCGGCAACGGCGGCCTGGCCATCCAGGGCGGCGGCGGTGCCAGCGTCACCGGAGACATCAAGCTGAACGGCGCGATGACCGCCAGCGGCGACGTGAAGGCCGGCGGCAAAAGCCTGGTTTCCCACACCCACGACGCGCCGAACGGCCCCACCAGCCCGCCGAAATAAGCCGCGCCACTGACCGGCGTCCCCTGCCGCCCCATCCCCCATCCCAGGACAATAGCCATGGACCCACTCTTGGACCCCGCCACCGGCGACTACGCCGGCCCCGCCACCGACACCCTCGCCAACGCCGTCTATCTGCGCCTGATGACGCCGCTGGGCGGCTGGTGGGCAGACCCCGCGCTGGGTTCGCGCCTGCATGAGCTCACCCGCAGCAAGGACAGCAGCCGCATCGACCTGTTGGCCTGCCAATACGCAGAACAAGCGCTGCAGCCCTTGCAGCAAGACGGCCGCGCCAGCCGGATCCAGGTGTCTTCGCAACGGCAGGGCCCTGGCCGGCTGCTGCTGCAGATAGAAGCCGCCGAGACTGGCGGCCACACCCGACATTTCCAACACCAAGTGAGGATAGCCTGATGCCCCTGTCCACCCCCGATTTCGCCAGCATCCGCGATACGCTGCTGCGCGACCTGCAAAATCTGCGCGCCGACGCCGACACCGGCCCGGACAGCGACTACTTCGTCCGCGCCAGCTCGGTGGCCAGCGCGGTGGAGGGACTGTACCAGCACCAAAGCTGGGTCGCCCGCCAGATCTTCCCCGACACCGCCGACCGCGAATACCTGGAACAGCACGCCCGCCTGCGCGGCATCGTGCGCAAGGCGGCCACCGCGGCCGCAGGCTGGTTGCAGATCAGCGGCACGCCCGGCGCCCTGGCAGCAGGTGGGCTGCAATTGCGGATAGGCGATCAGTTATACGCCTCGCAGGCCTTCGATACGCAAGGCAACCCCGCGCCGGACCGGCTGGATGCGAACGGCCAGGCCAATCTGCCCATCCTGGCCAATCTGCCAGGCAGCAGCGGCAACCAGCCTGACAATCTGCAGGTGGAGCTGATGCAGGCGCCGCCTGGCGTGGCCAGCAAGGCCGTGCTGATGACAATGAAGGGCGCAACCGACACGGAAGACGACCAGGCGCTGCTGGGCCGGCTGCTGGAACTGATCCGCCGCCCCCCCGCCGGCGGCAACCAGCACGACTACCGGCGCTGGGCGATGGAAATAGACGGCGTAAGCGCTGCCTATGTCTACCCGTTGCGCCGCGGCTTGGGCACCGTGGACGTGGTCATCACCGCCAACGGCGGCCTGCCCTCCACCGCCACGCTAGCCAAGGTCCAAGACCATATTGAAGATCTGCGGCCGGTCACCGCCAAGAGCTGCCTGGTGCTGGCGCCGACCCCGCGCGCGGTCGACATCGACCTCGCGCTCAATCTGGGCGGCATCAGTCTGGACGTTTTCACGCCGCAGCTGCAGCAAACGCTGCAGGCCTACTTCGCCGGCCTCGCCCCGGGCGAGCGCCTGGTCAGGAGCCGGATCGAGGCGCTGATCTCCGACCTGCCCGGCGTGCAGGACCGCCAACTCAACGCCCCCGCCGGCAATGTCGCGCCGGTTTCCGACGCCGGCAAGGTGGAATGGCTGCGGCTGGGCAAACTGACGCTGAGGGCCATGCCATGATGCCGCAGCCTCCCTACCAGGACTTGCTGACCCGGCTGTTGCCGCCGGCCAGCTACAGCCCCGATGGCCCGCGGCTGCAGGCCGAGCTGGCCAGCGAGGGCGCGGCGCTGGACCGGGCGCAGAACAGCGCCCGCCAGCTAGCCGGCGCGGTCACCCCGCTGGCCGCCGAGGCGCTGCTGCCGGACTGGGAACGGGTATGCGGGCTGATGCCGGCCGCCGACGCGCCCTACCAGCAACGCCAGCAGGCGGTGCTGGCCAAGCTGGCGGAAACCGGCGGCCTGTCCATCTCTTACTTCACCCGGCTGGCCGCCGGCATGGGCTACCAGATCCGGATCGACGAGCCGCAGCCGTTCCGCGCCGGCGTCAACCGCGCCGGCCAGCCGCTGTGGAGCGCCGACATCCCCTGGGTGTGGCAGGTCACCGCATACGGCAGCAAGGTCCGCCCCTACCAGTTCCGCGCCGGGCAATCGCTGGCCGGCGAACGCCTCACCACTTTCGGCGACCCCAGGCTGGAAGAGCTGTTCAACGACCTCAAGCCCGCGCACACCTTCGTCTACTTCGCCTACCAGCCGTAATCCCCCGCTCCATCCCCGGCGCTGGCAGCCGCCAACGCCTCCCTCGCCTTCCCTCCCGGAGATCCCGCATGCAAGATACCCTCAAGCCCGTACTCACCGACGACAGCCTGTTCCATGACGGCAATCCCGCCAGCGGCACTCCTGGCACCGTGGTAAGCGCCGACTGGCTCAACAATGCCCAGGCCGCCATCCAGTCCACCCAGCAAGAGGTGCTGACCGTCATCAAGAACAACGGGCAGAACGCCGACCCGACACGCAAAGACCAGTTGCTGCAAGCGGTGCAGAACATCGCCTGGGGCAGTGCGCAACGGCCATCCACGCTGGCCGGCTACGGCATCGCCGACGGCGCCAGCAAGACCGACCTGAAAACCGCCATCGACGGCGTGGTGGCCGGCGCGCCCGGCGCGCTCAATACCCTGCAGGAGCTGGCGGCGGCCTTGGGTAATGACTCCAACTACGCGGCATCGGTCACAAAGTTGTTATCCGGCAAAGCCGACAAAGCCTCCACCCTGGCCGGCTACGGCATTGTCGACGCAATGAAAGCCAGCGACTGGGGCGTGCAAGGCTACACCACGCTGCAAGTCGGCCCCGGCAAAGCCTTCGCCAGCATCCAGGATGCCTGGAACAGCCTGATCGGCAAGGTGCTGCAGGCCGACGTGCTGATCCAGGTGGCCGACGGCCAGTACGCCACCTCCGGCATCTGGCTCAATAATCAGCCCTTCGCCAGCCGCATCCGGATCCAGGGCAACACCGCCAATCCGTCAGCCTGCAAGATCGTGCTGACCCCGGACGCCAACAAACTCAGCAACGGCGTCGTATTCAGCCGGGTGTCCGGCGTCAACTTCTCCGGCTTCCACATCGTCGGCGAAGCCAGCGCCAATCACTGGAGCTACCGTTGCCTGCGGGTGGAGGAAGCCGCGGTGGTCTACTCCGACCCCGGCACCATCGTGCTGGAAGGCGCAGCCGCCGGTTTGGAAGTGGATCAGAATGCCAGCGGCAATTTCGTAAAAATCCGCATTTCCGGAATCAAGGGCTGGGCGGCATCCATCATCGGCGGCGCCCATGCCATCCTGCACAATTGCGCGATCACCGGCCTGGGAATAAATGTCTCCACCACCACGCCCGCATTTGTCAACCCCGATATGCCCAGCCTCATGTCCTCCGGCCTGCAATGCGTAGAGGGCAGCAAGGCCTGGTTGAGCGTCAGCAGCATTTCCAATGTCTTCCAAGGCTGCGTAAGCGCAAGCAACTCCTATCTCTGGGCGGATGGCACCGCCGTCGACCAGGCCACCAATGCCTTCCAGGCGGAATGGGGGGGCCTGATTTGGAATAGTGGCGCCAATCCTAGCCCCGCCGTGCCGAATGGCCGCCGCGGCAAAGCCAGCAACGCTGACATCGGTTATCTCGCCGGTCGGGGCGGCACTATCTACGCGTATATGGCAACCGCTGATAATTGCAACTGCGGTTTCTATGCCGTATACAGTGGGGCCATATATGCCGCCAACGGTTGGAGCCGAAACAGCAAAAAAGTTGGCTACTGCGCTGATGGTTTGGCATGGCTGGATGCATCCGGAACCCAAGCCGGGTCTTATGGTTGCACACAACTGTACGACCCGGCGCCCAATACGCCAGGCAACAGTGGCGCATATGTTTACCAGAAAATTACACCTTAAAAAAACATAACCCATACCGGCGCAGACGCCTTGCTCTGTGCCGGTTTTTCATGGCCCGCCGTTGCCTGCTATTGAATAGTGATCAAGCTTGTAACATACTGACGCCTAACCAAAAATATGATGTCGCGCTCTGGACAACCTGCATTGATTTCCCTGAGAATACTGAGCTGCCGAATGGCAATTTGAGTTAACATAAAAGCAAGCCAATATTCATCAAAAACAAGTTGAAATCATACCCCAATCACCTGTTCGTTTTGTTTATTTAGATTTTTTGCGCTTTGCATTTGCCATGATAGTTTTTTTGGTCATGCCAAGACGCTTTTCGCCATGGAGAAATTCCAGCTCGCTGTAGATTATTTCTTCATACTCTCCGGATTTGTTTTAACCCATGCTTACAAAGATAAACTATCCAACTCCAACTTCCTTCGCAGCTTCATCCGCGACCGGGTAGCCCGCCTCTATCCATTACACCTTGCCACACTCTTTATCCTGATGTTCCTGAATATCTGGTTTGTGGAAATCACCAAGGGACAATGGCTGGAACAAGGCTGGTCGTATCAAGATGGAAGAACATATACATTATCTTTACATTTACTATTGCTGAATAATATTGGACTGACTCCTGGTGGCCCCTCCTGGAATGCCCCTGCATGGTCCATCTCAGTCGAGTTCTGGATTAACATTCTGCTTGCCGGCATCGCGCTGAAAATGCGCAAATACTTACTCGCATTTTGCATTACTGCCTTTATGCTTGCATACTCCACTCTCTTCTTCAGCATTGGCAGCCTTGGCGATTTTTATAAAAATATCGGTTTTATCAATACCGGAATGCTCCGTGGGATAGCAGGCATGACTGCAGGGGTGCTCTGCTATGCTGCATATCAGAAAATCCTCCCTGCCATTGGGAAGCGATCCAGAATTTCAATCATCCTCCTAGCCTTGCTATCTATCGTATTTCAGTTCTGCCTTATCGCTGGGTGGCCACACTTTGAGCATGCAGAATTTCTGATCGTTCCCATAAGTGCTGCTGCCGTCATCTCATTGGCCTTGCTCGAGGGCGTCTACAAAAATGCTTCCATGAGCGGCGCGCTGGAATGGCTAGGGAGTGCTCCTACGCCATATGCATGACGCACTGGATTATGTTGATCTTTGTAGAATATTTCATGAAATATGCGTGGGGATTGAATGTGAACCTTAAAAGCCCAATCCAATTTCTTATCATGACTGGCATGGTATTGACCATATCCAGACTGTCATTCAATTACATTGAAAAACCCGGCAAGAAATTTATCAAAGGAATGGGGAAATGAAGCTTTTACCAACTATTCCAGCCCTGCTCCTGTTTGCCATGCAGGCCTATGCGGGAATCAGCATTGAACAATATGGCGACTCGACCACAACCGGACTTTCTTTTTACAGTGGGCGACTGCAACAGGCTAAACGATCTAGCGTTGATATCATCTACCTCAACATAAACAAGCGGTTTGGTCCGGCCGCATCCATCGCCAACAAGGGAGTTTCCAACTCCTGCGCCATCCAGCTATTGCATGGAGAAGGTAAGACGCCGGCCTGGCGCGACAGGGTAAAGCGTACAAAAGCGGACATCATCACTTTTGGTTTTGGCTTGAATGACCATTTCGTCTGCCATCGATCCACAATTCAATTTGCAGATGATCTTCGCAGCTTGGTGGATATCACCATTGCCGCGGGGAAAGTGCCGATATTGATCGAGCCCACGCCCTCGACCAGCCCCGACCGGAAAGACTTGGCCGCCTACGTTGATGCCATGAATCTGGTAGCCGAGCAGCGCAAAATCCAGATCATCCAGCACTACAAGATATGGACCGCCTTGCCGAACTGGAAAGCGCTGCTATCCGATGGCGTGCATCCCACGGCGCAAGGTTATCAAGTAAAAGGCCTGACCGAGTACCAGGCGCTGATGCCCAGCATCCTCGCCGCCTTGCGCAAGCCGTGACACGAACCGGGCTTGAACATCTGCGCAAGCCCGGTCTCGCGCTCCCCCAGGCCATGCCGGGCCGCCCCACCAGCCACCGCGCCTGCCGGCGCGGTTTTTCATTGCGCGGATGGACGTCAGTACTGACGTGCGTCCGCTGATCCTTCTTTCGCGCCTCCTGCACAATCGTCGCCAATTCCACGACATCTGTCATCGGCCTCGGCCGATTTCCTTTTTTGCCCAGCAGGAGACCATGCCTTGCAAGACATTCTCAAGCCGATAAGCAACGACGACAATCTGTTCCACGACGGCAACCCCGCCACAGGCGCCCTCGGCACCGTGGTCAGCGCCGACTGGCTGAACAGCGCCCAATCCGCCATCCAGTCCACCCAGCAGGAATTGCTCGCCGTCATCAAGAACAGCGGCCAAAGCGCCGACCCCAGCCGCAGCAACCAGCTCTTGCAGGCGGTGCAGAACATCGCCTGGGGCGGCGCGCAAAAACCCACCACGCTGGCCGGCTACGGCATCTCCGACGGCGCCAGCAAGACCGATCTTAAAACCGCGATCGATGACGTGGTAGCCGGCGCGCCTGGCGCGCTCAATACCCTGCAGGAACTGGCGGCGGCTTTGGGCAACGACCAGAATTTCGCCGCCAGCATCGCCAAGCTGCTTGCCGGCAAGGCCGACAAGGCCGCCACGCTGGCCGGCTATGGCATCGCCGATGGCGCCACATCGACCCAGGTCAACGCAGCGGCGCCTGCCGGCATGGTGGCTTACTTCGCGATGAAAGACGCGCCTGCCGGCTGGTTGGTTGCCAATGGGGGGGTGGTTGCGCGCAAGGACTATCCCGCACTATTCGCTGCCATCGGCAGCCTCTATGGAAATGGCGATGGTTCGACGACCTTCGGACTGCCCAACCTCTGCGGCGAATTTATTCGGGGTTGGGATTGCGGTCGCGGAGTGGATAGTGGACGCAGCATCGGTTCTCAACAAAATGCCACGGCCATCCGCGTACTGATCGACAAGCTCAGCGGCCCTACCTATACCAATGGGACATCAGCCATCGGCGCATGGAATATAGATGCTGACTGGAACAACGTTGCTATGGCAGTAGAAGGCAATAAAACACCTACCGATCTGAACAACTCCATCTTTTATGTGGCCAATGCCGCGGCCACCAGCGGTTCCGGGGATAATGGCGCGTTCACCACCCGCCCCCGCAACGTCGCCCTGCTCGCCTGCATCAAGTGCTGAAGTCCCCCCCGCGATGTTCCACGTGAAACCGCGCCGCCTGGCGCGGTTTTTCATTGCTCAGCGCAGCACCACCAGCGCGGTGCCGGCGCAGCTGACCGCCGCGCCCAGCCAGGCCAGCGGCGGCGGCGGCCGTTTCAGCGCCACCCACAGCATCGGCAGGATCAGCACCGGGCTCAGCGCCGACAAGATCCCCACCGTGGCGACATCGGCGCGCTGCAAGGCCAGCATGATCAGCGTCATGCCCAAGCCGAGCGCGACGATGCCGTTCAGCGCGGTCTGGCCCAGCATCCGCGGGGTATAGCCGCCGCGGCTTTGCGCCAGTTTCCAGCCGCTGAGCCACAACAGATAGTGCGCGCCGCAGCTGATGCCCATCCGCAGCGCCGAGGCGGTCACCGGTTCCAGCCCGGCCGCCATCGCCGGCTTGGCGAAAAAGGTGCCCAAAGCCTGGCACAAGGCGGCGGCCAGGCCCAGCGCAACCCCGGCCATCAGCTTGTCGTTGCGCTCCCAAACGTGGGCGTCCACCTCGCGCCGGCCAAAGGCCACCGCCAGCAGCACGCCGCCGAACACCAGCAGGCAGCCCAGCAACGCGCCCGCGCTCAAGCGTTCTGACAGAAACAACACGCCCAGCAGCACCGAAAACACCGAATGGGTGGCGAACAACAATCCAGTGCGGCGCGGCCCCAGCCGGTTCATCGAAGCGAACATCACGGTGTCGCCGAGGAATATCCCGGTCAGCCCGGACAGCAGCGCCGGCCAGAGACTGGCGGCGCTGACGCTGTGCCAGCCGCCGGACAGCAAGCTGTAGCGGCCCAACAGCACGGTGAGCAGGGTCAGGCGCAAACGGGTGAAGGCGAACGGGCCGAAATGGCGCGAAGGCGCGGCGCCCAAGAGGCTGCCCAAGGCCCAGCAGCCGGCGGCGCCGACCGCGGCGAGGTCATACAGCATCATTCATCCATCAGGTAGATCTCCACCCGCTCCTTGCCCTGGCCGAGGTTGCGGCGCTTGAGCCGCAGCCGCCCCACCTCGCCGCTGCGCTTCAAGTGGGTGCCGCCGCAGGGCACCCGGGCGAAGCCGGGCAGCTGCCAATAGCGGCGCTGACTGGTTTCATCGGAATATTCGCTGGCTATCGGCAGGTTGGAGTCGACGATGGCTTGCGCGCGGGCGGCGATGGCAGGCAGCAAGGGTGTGATCGGCGCGTCCAGCGCGAAGTCTATCCGCGCCTTGTCCGCCGCGATGTGCGCGCCTATTTTCTCCGCCCCGGCGACGTCGCGGCAGATCACCTCCAGCACCAGCTCGGCGGCGAAGTGCAGCCGCATCAGCCGGTAGCGGCGCGGCCAGTCTATCTTCACTTCCACCGCGTCGCCAGCCTTGAGCCCATGGTCCGCGTCCAGCGTGTAGACGATGTCAGCCCCCTGCTTCTCCGCCAGCCGCACCGGATGGCCGCCTATGCTGCCGCTGTCGCTCTCCTGGCCGCCGGAGAAAGCATAGAAGATAGTCGCCTCCAACCATATCCGCTCGCCGTCCACCCGATTGATTCGGGTGGTCAGCTCGGTCTGGTAGGGATCATTCCAGAACTGCTTGCGGGTCATCGCGCAACCGCCAGCCGCTGATAGACATCCTGGTCCAGCCGCTCCATCAGCCGCTCCGGTTTGGACAACTCGTTGAAACCGAATGGCGCGTACAGGCCGTGCGCGTCGGCGGTGGCCAGCATCATCCGCCGCAAATCCTGCAAATCCGGATGCGCCAGAATGGTCCGCAATAGCTGCTTGCCCATGCCCCGCCCCTGCCAGGCCGCCAACACGAACACATCGGCCAGGTAGGCGAAGGTGGCGCGGTCGGTGATCACCCGGGCGAAGGCGATCTGGCTGCCATCTTCGGCATAGCCGCCGAAACACAGCGCATTGGCCAGCGAGCGTTCGAACACCTCGCGCGGCAAGCCGCGCGCCCAATAGGACTCCTGCGACAGATAACGGTAAACCATGTCGCGGTCCAGCCGTTCGGGCCGGGTATCCACTTCAAGCGCCATCGCCTTACTCTCTTGCGTAAAGTCACAGCCTAAACAAATGGCCGGAGCCAAACAAGCATTTGGCATGCTAACAGATTCAAGATGCTTAATCATCCTGATTTTATGGCATTTAATTGCTGCTTGGTTTGCAACTAGCCGTTGCCAGCCAGAGCAAAAACTCGCAGGATATCGGTTTGCCATTTCTTGCCCCCGCCGCCATGAAACCACTGCCCTTGCTGAGAAACCTGCTGTTCGCGCTGCTGTTGCTGGCAATTGCGCTATGGTGCTACGGCAACTGGCGCCAGCAGCCGCAGCTGGTGGACATCGCCCTGTATCTGGGCGACGCGCTGGTGATGGCCGGCGCCTACCTGCTGCCGACGGTGACCGCGGCGCTGGTGAAGAGTCCGCGGCTGAAGAGGATCGTGCTGCTCAACCTGCTGGGCGGCTGGCTGATCCTGCCCTGGATCGTGGCGATGGGCCTGGCCCTGAAGCGCGACGACCTGGCCTGACACCACCCGACGACCCGCCGGACCACAGCGCGGGCGCAAACAACCAAGAGGAGAAGACTCGTGTTCCAACATGTAGACGCCTATGCCGGCGACCCCATCCTGTCGCTGGTGGAAGCCTTCGGCAAAGATCCGCGCGCCGACAAGGTCAATCTCAGCATCGGCCTGTATTACGACCAAGCCGGCCGCATTCCGCGGTTGAAGGCGGTGGAACAGGCCGAAGCGCTGCTGGCCAAGCAGCCGGCCCAACCCTGCACCTACCTGCCGATGGACGGCCTGGCCGCCTACCGCAACGCCATCCAGACGCTGCTGTTCGGCGCCGGCCACCCGGCGGTGCAAAGCGGCCGCATCGCCACGCTGCAGACGCTGGGCGGTTCCGGCGCGCTGAAAGTGGGCGCCGACTTCCTCAAGCGCTACTTCCCCGCCTCCGGCGTGTGGGTCAGCGATCCCACTTGGGACAACCACGTCGCCATCTTCGAAGGCGCCGGCTTCACGGTGGAGCGCTATCCGTATTTTGACCCCGCCACCCGCGCCGTCGATTTCGCCGCCATGCTGGCCAAGCTGCAAACGCTGCCGGCCAAGAGCGTCGTGCTGCTGCACCCCTGCTGTCACAACCCCACCGGAGCCGACCTCACCGACGCGCAATGGGACCAGGTGGTGGCGGTGGCCAAGGCCCGCCAGCTGATTCCCTTCCTCGACATCGCCTACCAGGGTTTCGGCGCCGGCCTGGAGCAGGACGCCTACGCCATCCGCGCGATGGCCGACGCCAGCGTGGCCTGCCTGGTCAGCAATTCCTTCTCCAAGATTTTCTCGCTGTACGGCGAACGCTGCGGCGGCCTGTCGGTGGTGTGCGACGACGCCGCCGAGGCGGCGCTGGTGGCCGGCCAACTGAAAGCCACCGTGCGCCGCAACTACTCCAGCCCGCCGACGCACGGCGCGCGGGTGATCGCCACCGTGCTGAACGATCCTGAACTGAAGGCGTTGTGGGTGTCGGAAGTCAACGAGATGCGCGAACGCATCCAGGCGATGCGCGGCGTGCTGGTGAAGGTATTGAAGGAGTCGCTACCGGGCCGCGACTTCGGCTATCTGGTGAACCAGCGCGGCATGTTCAGCTACACTGGCTTCAGCCAGGGCCAGGTGGACAAGCTGCGCGAACAGTTCGGCGTCTATCTGGTGGGGAGCGGCCGCATGTGCGTGGCCGGCCTCAACACCGCCAACGCGCCCTACGTCGCCGAGGCTTTCGCCAAGGTGCAGTAACACCGCTTCCACGGGCCGCCTCTCCGGACGGCGGCCCGTCTTCCTCTCCCGCCATCACCATGGCGTGGCTGCTGCCCGCATCTTGATTCGTATAGAATACCCTCTCGTAAACTTACGCGCCCGGACTCCCCCTCCCGGCCCGCGACACCCGTTGGGAGCAATGCATGGAATCCGCAATACAGGCACGCGCAGTCGAAGCCAAACAGGGCTGGCGCTGGATCGTCGACGGCTACCAGTTATTCCGCCAGCAAAAAATGACATGGGTGCTGATGGGCATTGTCTATCTGGCCATCACGCTGCTGCTGTCGCGGTTGTCCTTGCTCGGCCAAGCGCTGCTCGGCCTCTCCGCCCCGCTGTTCACCGCCGGCTACCTGCTGGCCGCCAGCAAACAGCGCCAGGGCGAAACGGTCAGCATGACGGACCTGTTCCTGGGCTGGCGGCTGCGCCTCAAACCCATGGCCGGCTACTGCCTGCTGCTGCTGCCGATTGCCATCTTGAACGGCTACATCGCCCAGCATGTGGTTGAAACCAGCGGCGCGCGGCACCAGCTGCTGATTTTCGGCGAAGTGCTGCTGTGGCTGTTCAGCATCGCCTGCATGTTCGTCGTGCCGCTGATCAGCCTCCACCAGGCCACGCTGTGGCCGGCGCTGCGGCTGAGCATCAGCGCCGTGCAAAAGAACTGGGGCCCGCTGCTGGTCTACTTCCTGGCCATCCTGCTGCTGGCCATCCTCAGCATCTTCACGCTGGGCCTGGCGCTGCTGGTGCTGATTCCGGTCATCTACATCTCGCTGTACATGGCCTGGCTGGACATTTTCTCCAGCGGCGGCAACGCCGCGCCATCCGTCTGAGCCGCCCGGCCAAATAGAAAAACGGCAGCCGTCACGCTGCCGTTTTACTTTTCCCGCGCGGCTCCTGTCCGCTGGCGCACTAAGCAAGCGCAATGGCTTTCCAGCCTTGTTGCGCCGTTTGCTCTGCCAGCGCCAGCCAGGCTGCATCGCCCTCCATTCCGGCCAGCCACAGGCAACTGAGCGCCAGCTTGATGCTGTGCGCGTCCTGCAATCGCAGCACCATGCGGCGGATGGCCGCGGCATCCCGCCGCATCTGCGGCACCGCCACATCCAGCGCCGGACAGCCGCAATAGATGAACACCCCGATCAGCGCCGCTTGCATCTGCAACGCCGTGCTGTCGGCCACCTCGGCCAGCCCCTGGGCGCGCGCCAGGCTCAGCGCCGCCTCCCAGGCGGTGATCAGATGCAGCGCATCCAGATCACGCGTGGCCAGAAACAGCAGGCGGCAATAGCGGCGCTGCTCCCTCGCGCTGCCCAGCAAGCCGGGCGGCAGGCGGGCGGACAACTCCGCCAATGCCAGCGCCCGCTCGATGTCGTCCAGGATCAGGCCGCCCTGCGGTGGCAGCAGGATCGGCGAGCGTCGCCAATCAGCCAGCAGGTCGGGCAGCGTCTGCGCCGACGGCGACTGGCCCGGCAGATCCAGCAGTTTCCAGTGTGACAAGGCATAGGCCAGCGCGGCGTCGATCTCGCCATCCACGCCGCCCCGCAACGCATACGCCAGCCGGATCAGGCCATGGAACGACGCGCCGGCCGGCGCGGCCTGCACCAGCCGCAAACGGCCAGCCCAATGGCGCAGCCATTCCCCCTGCCGCCTCTCCCAGGCGAAGCGCCGCCTCCATGCCGCCTCGCTGGCCTCATCGCCAAGCCAGCCGCAGGTGTCGGCGATGTCGCGGCCATCGTCCTGCAAGAACTCGAGATGGCCGTGACGCGCAGCGTGCCGACGCAATTGCCCCTCGTCCGCGCCCAGCTCCGCCAGCGCCTGCAATTCCATCGGCAGGTGATTGGACAAACCGCCTCGATAGCTGCCGGAATAAGCCAGCAGCGGGGACAAAAGGTCTTGCATCATTGCGCATCTCCATTGAACCGCCATATCGCCTCACTTTGCTCCCGCGACGCATCCAATGCCAATTGGATTTCAAGATGGCGACGATAGCCCACGGCAATGCCGATGAAAAAAGGCGGGACATTCCCGCCCTTGCCCGACAACGCGTCGCCAGGCGCTCAGGCCAGCCAGTCCGCCACGATGCGCGCGGCCGACGCCACCACGTCGTGGCGCGGCTTGGCGTCCCGCCGCGGCTGGGTGGTGTACACCGCCAGCACGATGGGCGGACGGCCCTGCGGCCACAGCACGGCAATGTCGTTGCTGCTGCCGTAGCGGCCGGCGCCGGTCTTGTCGCCGACCAACCAATCGGCTGGCACGCCAGCCTTGATCTTCTCCGCGCCGGTGGTGTTGCCGCACAGCCAGTCGACCAGCTGCCGGCGCTGCGGCGACGCCAGGCCATCCCCCAGCGCCAGCTGCCGCAGGCTTTGCGCCATCGCCTGCGGCGTGGTGGTGTCGCGCTCCTCGCCCGGAATCGCGCCGTTGAGTTCGGGTTCCCAGCGCTCCAGCCGGAAGCTGCCGTCGCCGATGGAACGCATATAGGCGGTGAGCTCCGCCGGGCCGCCCAATAGCTGGAGCAATAAATTGGCGGCGCTGTTGTCGCTGTACTGCACCGTGGCTGCGCACAGCTCCGCCACCGTCATGCCATCCTCCAGATGCCGCTCGGTGACAGGCGAATACTCGACCAGTCCGCTCTTCTGATAATGAATGCGCTGCGCCAGCAGCTGCGGCTGGCGCTCGCTGCGCGCCAGGATCGCTCCGGCCAGCATCGCCTTGAAAGTGCTGCAGAACGGAAAGCGCTCGCCGGCGCGGTGGCCCAGCGTGGCGCCGTCGGCGGTGTCGATGGCGAACACCCCCAGCCGGCCGCCGAAGTCTTTTTCCAAGCGGGCCAGCCGCGCGCCGGCAGCGGCGGCGTCGCGACGGTTGGTGGGAGGGTAGGCCAGGCTGGCCAGGGGCAGCATGGCGGCGGAAAGCAGGAACAAGCGGCGCGGAATCGGATGTGACATGGGATCTGCCAAATAAGCGGTTGTACGGGATGAAGGCCGGCGACAAGCAGGCCAAATCATCACGCCGCGCCGGGTCGATCGGCATAGACCGCGGCCATGGCGAGGAAGTTCTGCGGCAGAGCAAGTGCGGAAAGGCCGCGGGTTCGACTCCCGCAATATCAGACCTGCACAGCGGACTGGCCGCAAATCCTATCCGCCAGCGCAGGCAATCGCGCTGGCGGACTTGCAGCCCGGCGGGCGGGTAGGATGCGATTGCACATCGCCACCGCAGGAACAGAGTCAATATGCCCGATCAAGTGGGCCGCTTGTCATTCATCATACATTTGCCCCGCATTGAGCAAAACGGAAACCACCTCCAACTCCGCTATGCCCAATGTGGCCAAGTCGCCATTTTCGCTTTTTGATATAAAGCCAGCCGCGTCTTCCACGGTTTGGCACAAACCGACTGTCTCGCCATTTGGCAGGGTGAAAGTTCCCGCCACGGAATGACCCCGATCGAAATACTCGGTCAGATAGATGGTTTCAGGCAATGGCATTTTATCGGAAAACCACATGCGTATCTTTTCCACCAGCCCGCCCAGCGGAAGCTTTCCACCGCCATCCGGCGGACTTTCCGCAAAGCTGACCACCCGATACAATGGAGAGATCGCCTCGCTTACCTCATACCTGATCACGCTATCGCTGTCCCTCACATAGCCCACTCGCCCGGCGACATCGGCAAGGTTAAGGTTGCCGACGATATCGCTGTTGCATTCTAGCTGCAGGCTGACATTATCGCCTTCGGCCACCAGGATGAAAGCCTTTCCCGCCTGCTTGACCTCAACAACCAAGACGTAATCGTCTTTCCATTTTATCCTGCCCGACAATAGCAATTGCCCGATCTTTTCGAATGCGTCGCGCCGCTCCTGAAACTGAATATTGGTGATATCCCTGAGGTGGTATAAAAACGACCCCGCCTCGCCAAATTGCAAATCCAGCTTCACATTCCCACTGCCTAGGCCGCTCTCGGCAGAGGCCTGCGTCTTGACGATGAGTCCATCCTTCTTCTCAAAGCTGGCGGTTTCCTTGCGGATTCTCTCTATCTTTAGATTGAGTCGGTATCGAGAGATGTTTCCATCTCGGGTGAACCGGTATCCATTGATATCGCCATAGTCTCCGACAGAAACAGGCATTTCAGGCGTCCAGTTGGCAAAATACCCTTCCGCCACCTTGTTTATATTGATTTGCAGCTTTTTCAAAAAAGACATCGCCATCTCCTTTTCAATCCCGAAAATAGCATCTGCACCGCCCGGATATCGGAACGCTACTCAGGACTCCAGGCGCCTGACCCACTGAAAAAATTACCGACTTCGCGCTACTTGAATCAAAACGAAGCATGCCGCCTTGGCACCCATGATTTCACCAGCCCAAGAAATGAAAAAAGGACAAGCGCCACGGCTTGCCCTTTTCTTTATAGCCCACGCGGTCCATCGCTGACCGCCTGGAAAAACCGGATTACACCGACGGCAACAAGCCGCCAGCCAACAGCGCGTTGTAGCGACCGCTCGCCACCAATACCGCCGCCTGCTCGATATCCGGCGCGAAATAACGGTCCTTGTCGTAAAACGACACCTTCTCGCGCAACATCGCCTTGGCGGCTTCCAATTTTTCGCTGGACTTGTTGGGCGCGCGGAAATCGATGCCCTGGCACGCCGCCAGCAGCTCCACCGCCAGAATGCCGGCGGTGTTGGACGCCATCTCCCTCAGGCGGCGGCCGGCGAAAGTGGCCATCGACACATGGTCTTCCTGGTTGGCGCTGGTGGGCAGGCTGTCCACCGAGGCCGGGTGCGCCAGCGACTTGTTTTCGCTGGCCAGCGCCGCGGAGGTCACCTGCGCGATCATGAAGCCGGAGTTCACTCCGCCGTTGTTGACCAGGAAGGGCGGCAGCTTGGACAGATTGCTGTCTATCAGCAGCGCCATGCGGCGCTCCGACAGCGAGCCGATCTCGGCGATGGCCAGCGCCAGGTTGTCGGCGGCGAAAGCCACCGGCTCGGCATGGAAATTGCCGCCGGACAGGATGTCGTTGTCGCCTGCGAACACCAGCGGGTTGTCCGACACCGCGTTGGCCTCCACGCGCAGCACTTCGGCGGCATTGCGGATCTGGGTCAGGCAAGCGCCCATCACCTGCGGCTGGCAGCGCAGGCTGTACGGGTCCTGCACCTTGCCGCAGTTTTCATGCGAGCGCTCGATCTCGCTGTGGTCCAGCAGCTCGCGGTAGGCGCGTGCGGCGTCGATCTGGCCCTGGTGACCGCGCACTTCGTGGATGCGCGCGTCGAACGGGGTGCGGCTGCCCAGCGCGGCCTCCACCGACAGGCTGCCGGCCACGGTGGCGGCGGCGAACAAGTCTTCCGCCGCGAACAGGCCTTCCAGCGCGAAGGCGGTGGACGCCTGAGTGCCGTTGAGCAGCGCCAGGCCTTCCTTCGGCGCCAGCGTGATCGGCGTGAGGCCGGCGGAGCGCATCGCCACCGCGCCGGGCACCCGCACGCCGTCGACAAAGGCTTCGCCCTCGCCGATCAGCACCGCGCTCATGTGCGACAAGGGCGCCAGGTCGCCGGACGCGCCGACCGAGCCTTTTTGCGGAATCACCGGGTAGATGCCGCGGTTGAACAGCGTGATCAGCGCGTCGATGACCAGCCGGCGGATGCCGGAAAAGCCGCGCGACAGCGAGTTGATCTTCAACGCCATCACCAGCCGCACCGTGCTGTCTTCCATCGGCGCGCCGATGCCGGCGGCGTGCGACAGCACGATGGAGCGCTGCAGCAGCTCCAGCTCGTCGGTGGCGATCTTGGTGCTGGCCAGCAGGCCAAAGCCGGTGTTGATGCCGTAGACGGTGCGGCCTTCGGCCAGCACGCGTGCCACGGTGGCGGCGGAGGCGTCGATGCCAGCGTGGGCGGACGCGTCCAGTTGCAGTTGCAGGCCGGTTTCACGTGAAACACGGCGCAGGTCGGCCAGGGTGAGCTGGCCGGGTACGATGTTGAGGATGCTCATGGCTTCGGTCTCTCTTGCTTCTCTATTCTGCTGTTTACGCTTTGCTTATCCTGCAACGCGCCGCTTGGCGGGGGCCCCGCCAGGAGCCTCCGCGTTGCCGCGCTTACTTCAGCATCGGCAGGTCCAGTCCCTGCTGCTTGGCGCAGTTCACCGCGATGTCGTAGCCGGCGTCGGCATGGCGCATCACGCCGGTGCCCGGGTCGTTGCGCAGCACGCGGGAGAGACGCTCGGTTGCCGCATCGGTGCCGTCGCAGACGATCACCACGCCGGCATGCTGGGAAAAACCCATGCCGACGCCGCCGCCGTGATGCAGCGACACCCAGGTGGCGCCACCCGCGGTATTCAGCAGGGCGTTGAGCAGCGGCCAGTCGGAAACCGCGTCGGAGCCGTCCTTCATGGCTTCGGTTTCGCGGTTGGGAGAGGCCACCGAGCCGGAATCCAGATGGTCGCGGCCGATGACGATGGGCGCCTGCAGTTCGCCGTTCTTCACCATCTCGTTGAAAGCCAGGCCCAGGCGCACGCGGTCCTTCAGGCCCACCCAGCAGATACGCGCCGGCAGGCCCTGGAAGGCGATGCGCTCGCGCGCCATGTCCAGCCAGTTGTGCAGGTGCGGATCGTCCGGGATCAGCTCCTTCACCTTCTGGTCGGTCTTGTAGATGTCTTCCGGATCGCCGGACAGCGCCACCCAGCGGAACGGGCCTATGCCCTCGCAGAACAGCGGGCGCACATAGGCGGGCACGAAGCCGGGGAAGTTGAAGGCGTTGGCCACGCCCTCCTCCAGCGCCACCTGGCGGATATTGTTGCCGTAGTCCAGCGTGGCGGCGCCGCGTTCCTGCAGCGCCAGCATCGCGCGCACCTGGATGGCCATGGACTTTTTGGCGGCGGCGCTGACGGCGACGGCGTCGGTCTTCTGCTTGTCGCGCCATTCGGCCACGTTCCAGCCCTGCGGCAGATAGCCGTGCACCGGATCGTGGGCGGAGGTCTGGTCGGTGACCACGTCCGGCGTGATGCCGCGCGCCACCAGTTCGGCGAACACGTCGGCGGCGTTGCCGAGCAAGCCCACCGACACCGCGCGGCCGTTCTGCTTGGCGTCCTGCACAATCGCCAGCGCCTCGTCCAGCGTGGTGGCCTTGCGGTCCACGTAACGGGTTTTCAACCGGAAATCGATGCGGGTTTCGTCACATTCGACGGCGATCATCGAAAATCCCGCCATCGTCGCCGCCAAGGGCTGCGCGCCGCCCATGCCGCCCAGGCCGCCGGTCAGAATCCAGCGGCCTTGCGGCTTGCCGCCGAAATGCTGGTTGGCCACCGCGTAGAAAGTCTCGTAGGTGCCCTGCACGATGCCCTGGCTGCCGATGTAGATCCAGCTGCCGGCGGTCATCTGGCCGTACATCATCAGGCCCTTCTTATCCAGCTCGTTGAAGTGCTCCCAGTTGGCCCAGTGCGGCACCAGGTTGGAGTTGGCGATCAACACCCGCGGCGCGTTCTCGTGGGTCTTGAACACGCCCACCGGCTTGCCGGACTGCACCAGCAGCGTCTCGTCGTCTTCCAGGCGCGCGAGCGTTTCCAGGATCTTGTCGTAGCACTCCCAGTTGCGGGCGGCGCGGCCGATGCCGCCGTAGACCACCAGGCTTTGCGGGTGCTCGGCCACCTCGGCGTCCAGATTGTTCTGGATCATGCGGTAGGCGGCTTCGGTCAGCCAGCTTTTACACGTTAGCTGCTTGCCGCGCGGAGCGCGGATCACGCGCGACGGATCGTGGCGGGGGTCGGTCATCTCTGTCTCTCCTCTGGATGTTGCGCAATCAACGGCGTAAATGACGGGTCAGGCTCCATGCCAGCCGCGCCGCCGCTTTCGCGCCGTGACTGTCGATGTCGTATTCGGGATTGAATTCCACCAGGTCGGCGCCGATCAGCTTGCCGCTCTTGGCCAGCCGGCCCACCAGCGTCTCGATCACCGCGATGTCGACGCCGTAGCCGGCCGGGGCCGACACCGCCGGCATCTGCGCCGCCGGCAGCACGTCCAGGTCGATGGTGAGGTAGACGGCGTCCACGCTGTCCAGGAATTCGGCTAGCTGGCCGCGGATGTCGGCCAGTTGCCAGCCGGTCATCTCGGTGTCCAGCCGCCACTCGGCCCCCAGCGCGCGGGCGTTGTCGAACAGCGCCTGGGTGTTGGCGGTTTCGGCCACGCCCAGGCACAGGTAGCGGAAATGCTGGCCGCGCGCGGCGCAGTCGGCGGCGATCTGCGCGAACGGCGTGCCACTGGTGGCCTCATCGGCGTGGCGCAGGTCGAAGTGGGCGTCGAAATTGACGATGCCGATGCGCTTGCCGGGGTGGGAGTCGGCCAGGCCCAGCCAGTGGCCGTAGGCGGTTTCATGGCCGCCGCCCAGCACCAGCGGCAGATGGCCGGCTTCCACCACCTGCTGCACTTTCAGCGCCAGCTTGCGCTGCGCGGCGTCCAGATTGCTGGCGTCGCACACCACGTCGCCGGCGTCGTACAGCGGCAGCGTCGGATGCCAGGCCAGGTTAGCCAGCGCCTTGCGCAAGGCGCGCGGGCCGCCGGCGGCGCCGACACGGCCCTGGTTGCGGCGCACGCCCTCGTCGCAGGCGAAGCCGATGATGGCGATGCCGGGGGCCGAGCCTTCGGCCAGCGGCTGCACCAGCTGGTGCCAGCGCCTGGCGCCGTCGCCCTCGCCCTTGTCTATGCGGCCGCTCCAGCCGCTCATGTCTATGCTCATGTTCGCTCTCGCTTCATTCGAGGTTTTGCGCAGCGCCGCGGAATACTCGCTGCTTCAGCTGCGGCACGCCGACGCTGTAGGCCAGCTCGGCGGGATGATCGATGTCCCACACCAGCAGGTCCGCCACGCAGCCGGCGGCCAGACGGCCATGGGTGGCGCCGCGCCCCAGCGCCCGGGCGGCGTGGCGGGTGACGCCGGCCAGCGCCTCTTCCGGGCTCAGGCCGAACAAGACGCAGGCCTGGTTCATCGCCAGCCGGATGGAGGCGAAGGGGCTGGTGCCGGGATTGAGGTCGGTGGATACCGCCATCGGCACGCCGGCGGCGCGCAGCAGCGCTACCGGCGGCTTCTGCGTTTCGCGCAGGAAATAGAAGGCGCCGGGCAGCAGCACCGCCACGGTGCCGGCGGCCTTCAGCGCCGCCACGCCGGCGGCGTCCAGGTATTCGATGTGGTCGGCCGACAGGCCGCCGAACTCCGCCACCAGCTCGGCGCCGTGCAGATTGGACAGCTGCTCGACATGGCCCTTCACCTTCAGGCCGTGGGCGCGCGCCGCTTCGAACACGCGCCGGGTCTGCGCCGGGGTGAAGCCGACGCTCTCGCAGAACACGTCCACCGCTTCGGCGAGCCCGGCCCTGGCCGCCAGCGGCAGGATGCTGTCCACCACGTAGGCGATGTAGCCGTCGGCGTCGCCGGCGTATTCCGGCGGCACCGCGTGCGCGGCCAGCAGCGTGGCGGCCACTTCCACCGGCAGCGAGTCCTGCAGCCGGCGCGCGGCCGACAGCTGCTTGATTTCATCCGCCTGGGTCAGGCCGTAGCCGGACTTGATCTCCACCGTGGTGACGCCCTCGGCCATCAGCGCCTTCAGCCGGGGCAGGCTCTCCAGCGCCAGCTCCTCCTCGTCCAGCCAGCGGGTGGCGCGCACGGTGGAGACGATACCGCCGCCTTCCGCCGCGATCTGCTGGTAGGGCACGCCGTTCAGGCGCTTTTCCCATTCGGCGGCGCGGCTGCCGCCATAGACCAGGTGGGTGTGGCAATCGATGAAGCCGGGCGTGATCCAGCGGCCCTGCAGGTCGTGGACGTCGCCGTCGAAAGCGGCGGGATCGACGCCGGCCTGCGGCAGCACCGCCTCGATGTTGCCGCCGCGCAACAGCAGCGCGTGGTTTTCCAGCACGCCGTAAGGCGCCGGATGGGCCGGGTCCATGCTGGCCAGCCTGGCGTTGAGCCACAGGCTGGGACGGGAAGCGGAAGATGGGGTCATGGCGTCATGTCCGTCTATATTTGTATATACAATTATCCAGACGGCACGCCCTGTCAAGCCTGATGCGCAAGCGCGCCGCCATCCCGGTCCGAGCAAGCTTTTGATGTTGCGGGGCAATAAAAAAGGCCGCCCCGCGGGCGGCCTGTCTGGATGGCCTCTGCGGCCTAATTGTATATACCGTTCACTTCTTCACCCGGGTCTGCGAGCGCAGCTTGTAGCGCAGCCCGGGATGGGTCAGCCGGGCGAAGCTGACCAGCTTCTTGTGCGACCAGGTGCGGCGCAGCACCAACAGGCAGGGTTCGCCGGCGGCGATGCCCAGCAGCGCCTGCTCCCCCACGCCGGGCAGCACCGCCTCCACGCTGTGCTCGATGTCGGTCAGCGGGCAACTGTGCATCAGGTAGTCGTTGGGGGTGCGCTGGCTGAAGTCCTGCGCCAGGTAGTCCGGCGCGAAGGCCGGGTTGATGTAGCGGTCTTCCAGCTGGATCGCCACATCGTCCTCGCAATGGACTATCAAAGAATGGAACACCCGGCCGCCGGCCTTCATCCCCAGCCGCAGCGCCACCTCCTCGCTGGCCGGCAGCGCTTCCAGCACGATCACCTGGGCGGTGTGGCGGTGGCCGCGCGCTTCGATCTCGGCGGCGATATTGTTGATGTCCAGCAAGGGCGACTCCGCCTTGCGCTCGGCCACATAGGTGCCGTCGCCGGCGAAGCGCAGCAGGATGCCGGCCTCGGCCAGATCGCGCACCGCCTTGTTGACCGTCATCCGCGACACGCCGAACTGGCGCGCCAGTTCCAGTTCAGGCGGAATCTTGCAGCCGGGCAGAAAATGGCGGTCGCGTATGCCGGACAGGATATAGTCTTTGATGCGCTGATAACGCGGTAGCGGGGAGTCTGACACCGTGGTTCCAGAGTGAGCGGGGATGGCGGATTGTAACGCGGGCCGCCGCCTTGCCGCCTGATCCAGCGCAGAAAATGCCGGAACCCTTCCACCGCAGCAGGAGACGTCGCCATGATGACATTGCCGCAATGGCTGGCCGCCTACGACGAAAGCCACCGCCATCCGTTCAACATCGCCATCCACAAGCTGTGCGTGCCGCTGATCGTGCTGTCGCTGCTGGGCATGCTGATCGCGCTGCCCGGCCCGCTGCCCTGGGCCTGGCTGCTGTGGCTGGGCGCCGTGCTCTGGTACTGGCGGCTGTCGCGCCCGGTGGCGCTGGTGATGGCGGTGCTGTGCAGCCTGGCGCTGCTGCTGCTCACCATCGCGCAGAGCCAGGGGCTGCCGCTGGGCTACGCCTCGCTGCTGGTGTTCGCGCTGGCCTGGGCCGGCCAGTTCGCCGGCCATGCGCGCGAAGGGCGGAAACCGTCGTTCGCGCAGGACCTGCAGTTTCTGCTGATCGGCCCGCTATGGACGCTGCGCGCGCTGTGGCGGCGGCTGGGCCTGCTGCGCAACGATTGAGCGGCGTCGTCGCCCTGTCACGCCGTCCGCGTTATCATCGGCGCTTCCCCGCATCCGATGGAGCGCAGCATGTCTCATCCACAAGGACTCACGCTCGGAGAACTGTCGCCCGGCGTCAATCAGATCGAGCTGACCGGCGACGGCTTCTCCGCGCGGCTGTCGCTGCTGGGCGGCCAGTTGCTGGATTACCGCCGCGACGGCGAAGCGCCGTTGTTCTACCTGTCGCCGCAAGCCACCTATCAAGCAGGCAAGGCGATACGCGGCGGCGTGCCGGTGTGCTGGCCGTGGTTCGGCCCGCATCCCGCGGGCAGCGGCCAGCCGGCGCACGGCGTGGCGCGCCAGCAGCTGTGGACGCTGGCCGACGCAGGCCGCGACGGCGAGGTGTTCCACGTGAAACTGGCCGGACCGCGCCATGGCGAGCTGTCGGCCAACCTGGAATACCGCATCGGCCCCGACGGCGTAGAGATCGCCCTGCACAGCCGCAACCACGGCGCGCAGCCGCAAACCGTCAGCGCCGCGCTGCACAGCTATTTCGCGGTGTCCGACATTGCGAACGTCTCGCTGAGCGGCCTGGAAGGCGCGCCGGCTCACGACAAGGTGGGCGACGCCCGCACCCTGCTGCCGGCCGAGCCGTTCCGCTTCGCCGGCGAAGTGGACCTAGTGGCGTACTCCGCTCACCCCGTGACGCTGGACGACAGCGGCTGGTGCCGCCGCCTCGTCATCGCCAGCGCCGGCTCCGCCAGCACCGTGCTGTGGAACCCGGCGCCGGCCAAGGCGCAGCGCTTCGCCGATCTGCCGGACGAAGACTGGCGATGCTTCATCTGCGTCGAAACCGCCAACGCCGGCGATGACGCCCGCACGCTGGCGCCCGGCGCCGGCCACACGCTAAGTTGCCGGCTGCATTTCTCTCGCGCCGACTAGGCGTTATAATCAAGGGCTTGCCGCCGCAGCCAAATAACGGCGGCGCCCATACCCGGATAACGCAGCAATGGCACGACCCGACAAGATCTCCCGCTTCCTCCCGCTCACCTTCGCCAACGGCAACAGCGTGCGCCGTTTCGGCAAGCACTGCCCGCAGTGCCGCGCCATGGTGGGCGCGGAACACATGGAAGGCATCGCCAGCCTCAAGCAAAGCAAGATCTTCCTGTCCGCAGAAGCCTGCTGTCCGCAATGCCACCAGCGCTTCCCGGTGGCCTGCGTCATCACCAACGACAAGCGCGTGCACCGCGTGCTGCTGCCCTTGTGGATGTTCCGCATCTGGCTGAACTCCGCCACCCGCCACGACCCGCAACCGGAAAACCGCGACAACTGGGAGGTGGAGCCGGAAACGCCGCAGGGGCTGACCCTGCCGGCCGACGCCGAGGTGGTGCGCTCCGAAGAGATTCTGGGCCGCTTCCAGGGCGAGCCGATCAGCGCCTGGATCGAGTACCAGGGCCAACGCTTCGTCTTCGACCGCGCCGCGCCCGGCAACAGCCTGTCGCTAACGCCCAACGAGCTGCTGTTCGAAGGCCGGCTGATCTACCGCCAGCAATAAGCGCTCACACTGGCTCGCTCGCGAGCCAGGCCAGCAGCGCCCGGGCCTGCGGCGACGCCACCCCGCGCGCCGACGCCGCCAGCGCGAAACGCCGCGGCGGCGCTCCCAGCAGCGGATAGGCCCGCAGGCCGCGCCGCCCTTCCGGCAATACCGACTCCGGCACCACCGCCACGCCCAGGCCTCCACGGACCATCGCCAGCGCGCTGCCCCAGTCGCGCAGCCTCATCCTAACATCCGCCAGCGCCACGCCCAGGCCGGCCAGCACACTCTCTCCATCCAACCGGCAGCCGCCAGTGGCGGCGATGAAGGGCTGCCCGGCCAGCGTCTCCGGCGCCAGCCCCAGGCTGCTGGCGCGTCCGGCCAACGGGTGACTGCCAGGCAGCACCGCCATCCAGGCGTCCTCTCCCAGCAACTGCGCCGCGCCGTCGGCCTGCGGATTGAGCACCACGCCCAGATCTATCCTGTCCTCCGCCAGCCACTGCTCGATCTCCTCGTCGCTGCCTTCCAGCCACAACAGCTCCAGCCCCGGATGCAGCAGGCGGAAGCGGTCCAGGCTGCGCGCCAGGCCGCGCGCGAACAGCGAGGGAAAGCCCGCCACCGTCAACCGCCCCGCCGCCAGACCGCGCGCCTCGTCGGCCAGGCGGCGGATGCCGTCCAGTTCGGCCAGCATCGCGCGCGCCCGTTGCAGCACCTGCTCGCCCAGCGCGGTCGGCCTGGTCTCGCGGCGGTCGCGGACAAATAGCTCCATGCCCAGCGCCTGCTCCAACTGGCGTATCGCCTGGCTGGCGCCGGACTGGCTGATGCCGTGCCGGCTCGCCGCCTGCGTCACGGTGCCGCAATCCGCCACCGCCAGCAACAAGCGCCAGTGCATCAGATTCATCATCGCCGTCTCCCGTCCATGCATTCGCCAAAATACCCCTGGCATTCTGCCATAAGCGCAGCTGATGGCAATCGGCTGAAAAAGCCGTTTTACTGCCCCTGCCGCAGCCGGCAGCATGACCATGATCCGCTGTGCTCCGGCAGCGGCCCCGCACAGGAAAACCCGATGAAACTGTATTTCGCTCCCCACGCCTGCTCGCTGGCGCCCCACATCGTATTGCGCGAGCTGCGGTTGCCGTTCGAACTGATCCGCGTCGACAACCACAGCAAACGCACCGCCGAGGGCGGCGACTTCCGCGACATCAACCCCAAGGGCTACGTCGCCGCGCTGCGGCTGGAAAACGGCGAGGTGCTGACCGAAGGCCCGGCGATCCTGCAATACCTGGCCGACCTCAGGCCGCAGGCGGGACTCGCCCCGGCCAACGGCAGCTGGCAGCGGCTGCGCCTGCAGGAAATGCTCAACTTCATCAGCGCCGAGCTCCACGCCGGCAGCGCCCCCTTGTTCCAGTCCGACCTGCCGGAAGCGGCGCGCGCGATGTTCCAGGCCAGGCTGGGCAAGCGCCTGGACTGGCTGGACCGTGTATTGCGGGAGCGCGACTACCTGCTGGGCGACGCTTTTTCCGTGGCCGACGCCTATCTGTACACGGTGCTGGGCTGGCTGCCGCGCTTTGCCATCGACCTGGCCGGCTGGCGGCGCTTGCGCGCTTTTCACGCGCGGGTGGACGGCCGCGACGCGGTCCGCCAGGCGCTGCGGGCGGAGGCGGATTCGGCGCCGGTCTGACGGCCCATCCCGGAGGAGTCCGGTCATTTGTGCGTGCCGCGGCGCTCCGCGTATGCTTTTTCCACCGCCCTTGCGGCGACGCCCCCAGGCCGGCCCGGCCGGAAACGCACAGCCAAGGAAAAACATGCGCAAACCCCTGACGATCCTACTATTGTCCCTGCCCTGCGCGCTGGCCAGCCTGCCGGCCCAAAGCGCGCCCGCCGCCGGTCTGGCTGGCGACTTCACTGCCAGCATCGGCCAGGCCGGCAACCAGCTGCAATTGCAACTGGCCTGCCGCGACGACAGCCACTGCATGCTCACCACCGTCTTCTCCGCCCCCGGCGCGCCGGCCCAGCCTTACCGCCAGCAGCTGGATCAGGTGCGGTTGCTGCAGGACAGCGGCGAAGCAACCGCGGCGCTGCAATTCGCCATCCGGCATCAGGATGACTCGGCCTTGCCGCCCGACCTGGCGGAGGCGATGGCCAGGCTCAAGCCGGCGCTGGCCGCCAAGCCGGCCATCCGGCAATGCTGGGACCTGAACGCGCCGCAGGCCGGCTACATGCTGGCCTGCTCGCTGTCCGGCATTCCGGCCGGCGCCGCCCCGCTATACCTGTTCGGCAGCCTGCAAGCCGACGGCCAGCAAGGCTTCCAGCGCTACGTGATCTATCCGCTGTCGCGGCAGCAATGAACGGCTGAACTGGAACCGACATGACCAGAATCGCCGGACAACTGAGCGCGGAGCAGCTGAAGGCGGCACAGGACCAGGCCGCCGCCATCGCCAAAGCCGCCAAGCCCGACATCGCCGCCGGGCAATTCGTCTATTTCGCCGCCTTTGATGGCACCAGCAACAATAAAGACAAATTGCCGCGCGGCATGCAAAGCACCAATGCCGCCCAGCTCTACCAGCAGGCCGCCCAGACGGCCAGCCACAATTCCAACCTGACGGCGCGCTACTTCGCCGGCCCCGGAACCTCCGGCACCCTGCCCGGCTCGTCCTTCCTGCCGCCGGCGGTCACCGCCGAGGCGGTGCGCACCGCCAATCTCGCCTACGACGACTTTCAGCAACAGGCGTCATCCTGGCTGAAAACCCACCCCGGCGGCAGCGTCGCCGTGGCCGCCGCCGCCTTCAGCCGCGGCAACGACGCCGCCTCGGTATTCGCCCAGCTGCTGTACGAGCGCGGCCTGACCGACCCAGCCAGCAACAGGATGCTGGTGCCGCCCGGCCAGCTGGGCCTGTCGGCCGCGGCGCTGTACGATCCGGTGATGACCGGCATGTCCGGCAACATGGCCTTCCCGCCCAACAGCCGCAACCTGCTGATCCTGCGCGCCGAGCATGAGTACCGCAGCGAATTCCAGGCCGCCGATTTTTCCGCGCAAAAAGGCGCAGTCAATTTCAGCCTGCCCGGCAACCATTGCGACGTCGGCGGCGGCTACGACAATGGCCTGGGCGCGCTGGCACTGCAGGCCGGCACCGCTTTCCTGCAAAAGGCCGGACTCGCCATCGCCCCGGTGCCGCCGCAGCGCGGCTTCGATCCGCGCCAGCCGGCGCTGGTGCACGACGAGGGCGTCAACCAGTACGGCCAGACCATCTGGACCACCTACGGCAGCTACGATCAGGACCGGGTGGCGCGCCGCACCGACCAAGTGGCGCGCCAGGCCGAAGTGACCAGCGCCAACGGCGTCACCACCACCCGCTTCAACGACTTCGCCGGCAAGCTGGTGCAGCTGCAGCAAAGCCAAGGCCCCGGCGGCCCGCAAGGCGTGATGACGATCCACGATTATTTCGCGGGCGCCACCAGCCGGGTGGCCTTTCCCCAGGCGGCCGCTGCCGCGCTCAGCCCCGCCAAGCAGGCGCTGCTGCAACAGGCGCGCGGCGCGGTGGAGCAGATGTGCCAACGCGACAAACTGCCGTTCAACGCCGATCAGCGCGAAAACATCAGCGCGGCGCTGAGCCAGGCAGGCTGGAAGCAGGGGCTGGCCAAAGCCGGGTTCGCGATGCTGCACGACGGCCAGAGCCGGGTCAGCCTGCTGCATCCGGATGGCAAGCCGGCCACGCTGGAGCTTGCCGCTGCCGCGCTCAAGCCCGCCGCGCAATCGCTGCTGGCGCTGGCCCAGGCGCCGGATGCGCCCGGCCCCCACGCCGAAGCCAAGCCGTTGTCGCCGCAGCCGGGCCGTCGACCAACCGCCGGGCTGGCGCTGTAGGCGCCCAGCCGGCAATGCAAAACGGCCGGGGCATCCCGGCCGTTCTCTTTGTCGCAGCGCGGACCCGCCTCAGTGCACGCTGGCCGGATAGCGCTGCGCCACCCAGGCTTCGAAACGCTGGAACATCGCCTCCTCGCCGTCGGCGTTGTCGGCGATCAGCTCGGCGCCGTGCACCAGGCGGATATGGGCGTCCAGCCGGTCCGGGTACTGCCGCGGATAGCTGCGCGCAGCGGATTCCGCGATCAGTTGCTCGGCGTCGGCCCAGGCTTGTGCCACGCTCTGGGTGCAGGATTCGGCCAGATAGCGGGCGTTGAATGGCTCGCCGGTCAGGCTGACCAGAGTGGCGTTGTGGTTGATGCTGTTGCCCGGCGCCCAGTAATGCTGGGCAAGCAGGGGGCCGATGGCCGGATTGTCGGTGAGGTAGCCGTATTCGCGCAGGAAATAGGCGCGGGTCTGGTGCACCGCCATATTAGCCAGCAGATAGCCGTGATAGGCGGCGGCGGATTCCTGATTGAGCAGGTGCGGGATCGCCAGCAGCGGGCGCGGGCTGACCGCGATGCCCAATATGCGCTGCTCGCAGGCGCGCGCCAGCTCCAGAATGCGGCCGGCCGTCAGTTCGGCCTCCGGCAGCGCGTACAGCGCGCGCTCGAAATACGCCACCACCGCGATCGAGCGTTCGGCGTAGGCGGCGAACGGCTGGCTGGTTTCGATGCGGGCGCGGATCAACGCGTCCGGAATCGCTTCGCCGCGGCTGTTTTTGGCGTAGCGCTTCAACCAGTCGGCATCGTCCAGCAGGCTGTCGCAGAACATACTCTGGGTTTCGGCGTAAGCCATCGAGGTCGGCGCGAACTCCTGCGAGAAGCACGGCGAATTCTGCGCGACATTGGCGAAGTGGGCGGCATGGCCCCCTTCGTGGAATAGGGTGTTGATCGCGCGCGCGCCGCTGCCCACTTGGTCCGGTTTGGCGTCGGCGGTGAAATTGATCTGGCCGGCCACCCAGTTCGCGCCATCCTGGAAGGCGGGAATCGGACCGTGGCAGAAGCCGTTCTGATACTTGCCCTCGCGCTCCACCAGGTCCAGCTGCATGGTGGCGCCGCGGTACTGGACGCCCAGGCGGCGAAAGCTCAGCACCCAACGCTCCACCGCCTTGGCGAACGGCAGGTAGGGGTCGATCTGGCGGGTGACGTCGCCGCTCATGTGGAAGCGCAGATTGTGCGCCTTCAACGCATCCGCGCCGTGCCTGGCTTTCAGATCGTCCAGCGCGCGCTGGTTGGCGTCGCGGGTGCGGGCTTCGAAATCATCGAGGATGGCGAACAGCTCGTCCGGCGTCATCTGCTCGTTCTTCTTCACCTTGTATTCGAAATAGTCGGCGTAGCCCAGGCTGCGCGCCAGCGCGTTGCGCTGCCTGACGATATCGATGAAGCCGTTGTCCAGCGCCCAGCGCTCCAGGCCCAGCAGCGCGTCGTGCGAACTCTTGCGCGCCGCCTCGTCGCGGTTGGTGCCCATATTGGTCGACAGCATGCTGAGGGTGGCGTCCTCGCGCACTCCGTTGTCGTTGACGTGCTGCATCTTGTAGTCGCGGCGCTTGGCGAACAATTCCGCCTCCAGCTCGATCAGCCCGGTCATCAGCCGGCGCGCCTCGTCGCTTTCGATGATATTGCTCTGGAACAGCGCCAGCCAGCCGCGGTAGCCATGCGCCAAGCCCTGCTTCTCCTCGCTGTCCGGCAGCGCGTCCAGTTGCGCCAGCGCCCGCTGCACCGCCGAGAGGCGCTCGGGGCTGGAAATGAAGTCCTTGAACGCGGCCTCGGCCTGGGCGAAGCCGGCGTGGTCGTCGGACACCGCCATATAAGTGTCCCAGAACAGGTCTTCCTTGGCCTTGTGTATCGCCAGGTAGTCGTGGTTGAGCGCGTCGAAATCTTGGCGCAGCGCGGCCAGTGTGGTCATTGCCATTTCTCCAGGGTAGCGGTGCCGCTCGAACGGCGGCATCCGGCGCCATCGGTCGGTATCCCGAAAGCATGCATGAGTGAGTTTCATGCGCAATGCCGGACAAGGTCAAGCTAATCAGCAGTTTCGGCTTAAGAAGCATTCACCGCTAACATGAGTAAAGCCGAGTTGCCGGTATAGGCCGACAGCCGCTTCCCGCGCCGCCACCATCGCCAGCAGCCGCGGCGAACGCCGCAAACCCCATGCGGCCAGATGGCTGAGCAGCTGGCTGGCGATGCCCAGCCGCCGCACCTGCGGCGCGGTGGCCACTTGCTGGAAACGGCCCAGCCCCTGCCAGACGAACAGCCCGGCGCAAGCGAGCAGCGCCTGGCCGTCGAACACGCCCCAGACATGGCCATGGCCGGCCGCCTCCAGCCGGCGATAGCGCTCGGCGCGCCGCTCCAGCTGCGCCCCGCCCTGGCCCTCCTCGCGGCAGGCATCCCGCAACAGTTGCCGCCATTGCCGCCAGTCGCCCTGGCTGGACAACGGCCGCATCGTCAGCATCGGGCTGAGCGCCGCCGGCCGCAACATGCCCTCGCCCAGCAGCCATGCTTCAGCCTGGCGGTAGCGGTAGCCGGCGGCGGTCCAGTCGGCATACGCGTCCGGCCCATCTTCAGCCCGCGCCTGCCAGCGCAGCCTGCAATGGCCCGGCAACCGGTCGGGGAAAGCGTCGGCAAACCGCTGCTCCCAGCGTTGCCGCTGCTGCGCCTGCGGCGCATGGTCTAGCCACAACGCATCCCCATCCGGGAAGCTTGCGGCATCGGCGGACAGGCGCCAGCCATAGTCCAGGCGTTGCAGCCGCCCCGCTTCCCCCAGCAGCCGCCATTCGGTTTCGGCGCCCAGCATGCCCAGACTCAGCGCCAGGCTCACCCGGCCATTGCGCGATGGCGCGGGAACGAAGCCCAGCCTGGCGGCCAGCTTGCGCGCCGCCAGGTTGCCTTCGGCGGTATCCGCCTCCACCCGGCTCAGGCCGAGTTGGTTGAAGCCGGCGTCCAGCAGCAGCCGGCCCGCCTCCGCAGCATAGCCCTGGCCCCAGGCGGCTTCGGCAAGCTCGACGCCGAAGCCGGCAATGCCGGGCGACAAGCTCAAGCGCAGGCCGACCGAGCCGATCAGTTGATTGTCGTCGCGGCGGATCAGCGCCAACTGCCAGGCGCGGCGCGGCTGCTGCCGCTGCTGGTCGACGAAACGTTCCAGCAATTGCGCGGAAAACGCCGGACTGGCTTCCAGCGCCGAATCATGCGGGCCGCAACGCGAACCGCCGCGCAGCTGCTGATAGCGCGGCAGGTCGGCGGCGCTGAAATCGCGCAGCAGCAGGCGCGGCGAAACCAGCGGCAGGATCAGCATAGATGGCCCTTCTCCAGCCGCAGCTGCTGCAGGCGCGACTCCAGCCGCTGGCGGCGCATGTCGTCGGCCGCGTCCTGCGGTCGGCAATACGGGATGGTGGGGGTGTCGGATGAAAAATGAACGCGCTCGTCGCCGAGCACATCGCGCAGCAAGTGGCGCGACAGGATAAAGATCGATGCCATGACGGCGGTACCTGTAAAGAACGATAAAGATCAGGGGAGAGCGTTGCGCCAAGGCGGCGGCCTCTCCGGTTATGTTCCCGCCGGCCAATCGGCATGGCGATGCGGCGGAAGCGCGCAGTCTGCTACCGCCGTCATTAGCCGTCAAGCCTATTTTTCATGCGCGGGAAATCGGGAAACCCGTCAATCATGGCGCCGGCGCGTTTGGCGCACCGGCTGCCGCTGCGTCCACCAACGCTCCAGGCTGGTGCGCAGCGCGGCATCCATCAGGCCCAGTTGCAGGCCGACCAGCACCGCGTACAACAGCATGCCCTGCCCCACCGGCATCAACGGCACCGCCCAGCCGCTCAGGTGCGGGTACAGCAGCCAGGCCAGCAGCAGGCCGGTCAGCAAGGTCAGCTCGACCGTGCGCCACGACTGGGTGCGCAACGCCAGGCGCGCGCCGATATCGGTAAGGAAGAACACCAGACTGAGCAGGTACAAGGCCATGGCAGGGCTCCACAAAAACGTCGGCGACCGAACCGGAATGCCTGCTCGCGGTCGCCCGTATCATCGGAAAATGAAGCCGGCTCCTTGCCCGCCCGCTCCTAATACCGTTATAGCCAGCCTCACTGTCCATTTGGCCAGTTCCAATCGGTCAGTCCTAAAAAATGACAAAGCCCCGCCAGAAGCGGGGCCGCGATCAAAAAAGCATCGGCGTCAGGCGCCGGCAATGCGTCTTTCTCGCCACAAGGCGCGCAGGCCGACCGCGGAATACAGCAACAGCGCGCTCCAAATCAGGGCGAAGCCCAGTGCGCGGTCGCTGCCGAACGGTTCGTCGTACAAGATCACGCCCAGCGCCAGCTGGATGCTGGGGCCGACGTACTGGATCACCCCCACCGTGGCCAGCTTCAGCCGGCGCGCGCCGGCGGCGAACATCAGCAGCGGCACCGCCGTCACCACGCCGGCCCCCATCAGCAGCAGGTCGCGCCCGACGCCCACCTGGCCGAAGGCGCCCTGTCCCTGCCAGCCAAACCATAGCAATGCGGCCAGCGCAAGCGGCGACAGCAGGAAAGTCTCCAGCGCCAGACCCGGCAGCGACGCCAGCGGCGCTTTCTTGCGCAGCAGGCCATAGATGCCGAAAGTGGCCGCCAGCGACAGCGCGATCCACGGCAGCGAACCAGCGCTGACGGTCAGCCAGGCCACGCCGGCTCCGGCCAGCGCCACCGCCAGCGTCTGCGGCCGGCTCAGCCGCTCGGCCAGGAACAGCCGTCCCAGCAACACATTGACCAGCGGATTGATGAAGTAGCCCAGACTGGCCTCCACCACGTGGCCGGCGTTCACCGCCCAGATGTAGATCAGCCAGTTCAGCGACAGCACCGTCGACGACAGGCCGAAGATCGCTAACTGGCGCGGCTGGCGCAAGGCGGCGCGCAGATCGCCCCACTGGCGCAGGAAAGTCAGCACCAGGGCGACGAACAAGGCCGACCACACGATGCGGTGGCACAGAATTTGCAAGGCAGGCACCGAGTGCAGCGGTTTCCAATACAAAGGAAACAGGCCCCAGCAGATGAAGGCGCCCAGGGTATACAACACGCCGCGGCTATCGCCGGCGGAAGAGGGAGCGGACATGTAGAACTCGGCAAGACGGAATATTCCAGCGCACAGCTTAACCGCTTTGCCCGCCGACAATAACCATTGTCTTCTATACAGTCCGTTTACAAACACTTAACCGCTAAGGTTTTTGCTGCACTGGCACATAAACCGCACCGTGATGGCGGATGCTGCAATCCCTTTGACGTTGACGTAAACGTAAACTATAGTCTGGCGACATTAGGGTTAACACTCTAAGCTGCGACAGCCGCACACGCGCCGGAGCCACGGTATAAAAATAAATAAGGTGTCACACACAGATGGCCGCCATCGCAGCAGCCGCCCGACACAGGATGCCCACAAGGCCGCCGCGGGCTGATCGCCACAAGCGAGCACGACAGGAGGAGAAACCATGTCAATCCGCCATGCAGACCTGGAAGAGAAATACACCGCCCCCACCGGCCAGGTACTGATGACTGGCATCCAGGCGCTGGTGCGCCTGCCGATGCTGCAGCAAGAACTGGACCGCGCCGCCGGCCGCAACACCGCCGGCTATGTCACCGGCTACCGCGGCTCGCCCCTGGGCAACGTCGACCAGACCATGATGAAGGCCAAGAAACACCTGGACGCCCACAACGTGGTGTTCCACCCCGGCCTCAACGAGGATCTGGCCGCCACCGCGGTATGGGGCACCCAGCAGGTGAACATCTTCGAAGGCGCCAAATACGACGGCGTCTACGCGATGTGGTACGGCAAGGGCCCGGGCGTGGACCGCTCCGGCGACGTGCTCAAGCACGGCAACGTGGCCGGCACCAGCCCGCTGGGCGGGGTGCTCTTGGTATGCGGCGACGACCACGCCGCCAAGTCCTCCACCTTCCCGCACCAGTCCGACCACATCCTGGCCGCCAGCATGATCCCGGTATTGAGCCCGTCCGGCGTGCAGGAAGTGCTGGACTTCGGCCTGCACGGCTGGGCGATGAGCCGCTATTCCGGCTGCTGGGTATCGATCAAGGCGATCACCGACACCATAGAAAGCTCGGCCATCGTCGACATCAGCCCCGAGCGGCTGCAGTTCAAGATCCCCGAAAACTTCCCGATTCCCGAAGGCGGCCTCAACATCCGCTGGCCGGACACCCCGCTGGCGCAGGAAAAGCGCGTGCTGCACCACCGCCTGTACGCGGCGCTGGCCTATGCCCGCGAAAACAAGCTCAACCACATCACGCTGGATTCTCCCAAGGCGCGCCTGGGCATCATCACCTGCGGCAAAAGCTATCTGGACGTGATGCAGGCGCTGGACGACCTGGGCATCAGCGAGGCGCAGGCGGCCGATATCGGTCTGCGCATCTTCAAGGTGGGCATGGTCTGGCCGCTGGAGCCGGAAGGCGTGCGCCAGTTCGCCGAGGGGCTGGAAGAAATCCTGGTGGTGGAAGAGAAGCGCCAGATCATCGAATACCAGCTGAAGGAACAACTGTACAACTGGCGCGACGACGTGCGCCCGCGCGTGGTGGGCAAGTTCGCCGAAAAAGGCGAATGGGCGCTGCCGCACGGCGACTGGCTCTTGCCGGCCGCCGGCGAATTGACCCCGGCGATGATAGCCCGCGCCATCGCCAGCCGGCTGGCGCTGATCTTCGACAGCCCAGTGATCCACGACCGCCTGAAGTTCTACGACGACAAAGAAGCCCAGCTGGTCAAGCCGCGCGAATCCATCGCCCGCGTGCCGCACTACTGCTCCGGCTGCCCGCACAACACCTCGACCAAGCTGCCGGAAGGCAGCCGCGCGGTGGCCGGCATCGGCTGCCACTACATGGCGCACTGGATCAGCCCGGAAAACACCAAGACCTTCACCCAGATGGGCGGCGAAGGCATCACCTGGCTGGGCCAGGCGCCGTTCACCACCACCCGCCACATCTTCACCAATCTGGGCGACGGCACCTACTTCCACTCCGGCATCCTGGCGATCCGCGCCGCGGTGGCCGGCAAGGTCAACATCACCTACAAGATCCTCTACAACGACGCGGTGGCGATGACCGGCGGCCAGCATGTGGACGGCTATCTGGACGTGCCGATGATGACCCGCCAGTTGGCGGCCGAAGGCGTGGCGCGCATCGTCATCACCAGCGACGATCCGGACAAGTACCAGAACGCGCAGGGCCTGGCCCCCGGCATAGACGTGTTCCACCGCCGCGAGCTGGACCGCGTGCAGCGCGAGCTGCGCGAAACCGAAGGCGTCACCATCCTGATCCACGACCAGACCTGCGCCGCCGAGAAGCGCCGCCGCCGCAAGCGCAACGAATACCCGGACCCGGCCAAGCGCGCCTTCATCAATGAGAAGGTATGCGAAGGTTGCGGCGACTGCAGCCAGAAGTCCGGCTGCCTGTCGGTGCTGCCGGTGGAAACGCCGCTGGGGCGCAAGCGCAAGATAGACCAAAGCAGCTGCAACAAGGACTACTCCTGTGTCGAGGGCTTCTGCCCCAGCTTCGTCACCGTGGAAGGCGGCAAGCTGAAGAAGCCGGCCGGCGCCAGCGCCGATCTGGCCAAGCTGCCGGCGCTGCCGGAGCCCAAGATTCCGACGCTGCACGAGCCATTCGGCATCATGGTCACCGGCGTCGGCGGCACCGGCGTGGTCACCATCGGCCAAGTGCTGGGCATGGCGGCCTACCTGGACAACAAAGGCGTGACGGTGCTGGACATGGCCGGCCTGGCGCAGAAAGGCGGCTCGGTGTGGTCGCACGTGCGCATCGCCGAGCATCAGGAACAGCTGCACGCGGTGCGCATCGCCGCCGGCGACGCCAACCTGGTGCTGGGCTGCGATCTGGTGGTGACGGCGGCGGAAGAGGCGCTGGCCAAGATGCGCGAAGGCTTCAGCCACGCCATCGTCAACAACTACGAATCGCCGACCAGCGGCTTCCTGAAAAACCCCGACCTGCGCTTCCCGGCCAAGGCGATGAAGGAAGCCATCATAGAATCGGTGGGCCAGGGCCGCTACAACGAAGTCAACGCCACCCGCCTCGCCACCTCGCTGATGGGCGACGCCATCGCCGCCAATATGTTCATGCTGGGCTATGCCTGGCAAAAGGGCCTGGTGCCGGTATCGCTGGAGGCCATCTTGGAAGCGGTGCGGCTGAACGGCGCCGCGGTGAAGTTCAACCAGGACGCCTTCAGCTGGGGCCGCCACGCCGCCCACGATCCGGCGCGGGTGGAAGCGTTGGTCAGCCCCACCGCGGTGGTCGCTTTCGTTCCGCGCGAAACCCCCGACGCGGTGCTGCACCATCGCGCCAACCTGCTCGCCGCCTACCAGAACGAGGCGCTGGCGGAACGCTACAAGGCGCTGGTGCTGAAGACCAAACAGGCGGAAGAGGCGCTGAACCCGGCCAGCACCGCGTTGACGCTGGCGGTGGCGCGCGCCTACCACCATCTGCTGGCCTACAAGGACGAGTACGAAGTGGCGCGGCTGTACAGCGACGGCGAGTTCCAGCGCGATCTGGCCAGCCAGTTCGACGGCGACTACAAGCTGCGCTTCCACATCGGCGTGGCCTGGCTGACCCGCGGCCAGCCGCGCAAGCTCGCCATCGGCCCATGGCTGATGCCGGCGATGAAGGTCCTGGCCAAACTGCGCTTCCTGCGCGGCAGCGCGCTCGACCCGTTCGCCTGGCAGGAAGACCGCAAGCTGGAGCGCCGCATGATAGCGGAGTTCGAACAGCAGCTGGCCGGCATCCTGGCCGGCCTGACGCTGGAGACGCTGCCGCAGGCGGCCGAAGCGGTGAAGAGCTGGGAAGGCGTGCGCGGCTTCGGCCACATCAAGCTGAAGAACTACCAACAGGCCCGTAGCCGCCAGCAGCAACTGCTCAGCGGCGGCGCGACGGCCGGCAAGACATCGCGCAACGTGGCCTGATCAACGATTGTTTCCGCAGCTTTGGGCGTCGACCTGTGTCGGCGCCCTTTTTTCTTCCCCAATTCACACTGAAAATGATGAATGAATTTACTATCCTGTCATTCATGCAGATGGATTCACCCACCCGGAGACCGCTCATGTCAGCATTGCTACGCCGAACCCTAGTCGCCTCGCTCAGCCTGATCCTGATCGCCTGCGCCACCCCGCCCAGCCAGATTTCCCAAACCGCAGGCGGCTGCGTCGGCCAGGTAATGCAAGCCCCCACCGGCATGGGCCCAGTACAGCACGACACCCTGCTCGCCAACGCCATCGGCGCCCCCGGCAATGGCGGCCTGTGCGAGGGCGTGGTCTATCAGCAGAACGCCGCGGCTCCCGGCACCATCGTCTACCGCGTCTGGGACAGCGGCAAGCCCAACTCCCGCCTGGGACGCTGGTGGTCGTTCAGCAAGCCGCAGGGCCCGCTGGCCAAGTACCAGGCTGACAACGCCATCTGCCCGGCCTGGAGCCGGCTCAATAGCATGGTGCGCTGCCAGCTGAAAGCCGGCGTCCAGGTGGCGGTGGGCACCGGCCAGAGCGCCAACTGCGCGCCCGATCCCGATTTTCCGCCGTCCCCGGTCAATCAGGTGTATGTGCCCAACACCAGCCCGGACGATATCCAGGTGGAAAACTGCCAGGACGAAGGCGCCTTTCCGCCGGCGATGTAAGCGTCAACCGCCCCTTGCCCGGCCAACCAGCCTACCCGGCTGCCTGCTCTGCGGCTCGCAACAGGCAAGCCGTTCAGCCGCGGCGGTGGCGTCGATATCGAGAACGAGCAGGACATCATCGAAGACGTACCCGCCTCCGCGACCGGATGCAGTGGCGGTGGCCGCCGGCGGGCGCAACGGCCGCATCGCGCCGCGGCAGGACATACAAGCCGCATCCCCGCGTCGGGCGGGAGTCCAAACTGCCGGGCCCAGTCAACGCGGCGCCACACGCAAACGGTGCGGCGCTGCTGAACCGCGCCTGGCAGCCGCGCAGCACCGTGCCCGGGCTCAGCAATGCCTGCCCGGCCTACAGGCTTTGTCACCGCAGTGGAGCGGCCCCGGTCACGACTGCTCCAGCCATGGCCGCCCCACTGCCTCCAGCCTGGCCTGGAAAGCGGCCGGCGGCTCCCAGCCATGCGGCTGCGCATGCGGCGCCACCAGCTGGATGGCCAACTGCTTGGCGAATTCCCGATACAGGCTCTGCTGCGCCGGATTGCGCACGCGCTGGCTGAATTGCTTCTGCACCGGGCTGAGCAGGCTGGTGACGAAAGGGCTGGCGCCGTCTCCCGCCGGGAGAAAAGCGCCATGCTTTTCCTGGCCCGGCAGGCCGGCCTCGCGCGCCACCTCGCCCAGCGCGCGCAGATAGCCATCCGGCATGACGTTGCCATTGGCGCGATGAAAGGCATTCTTCGCCTCGCTATAGATCGCCGCATAGGTCGACTCCAGCGCCTGCCGGCGAAAGACCGCGTCGCCGGCCATAGTCTTGCCCAACTCGTCGGCCTGCCTGCGCATCATCGCCTTGACCTCGCCGGGACTGACCGGCGCGCGCAGCAAGCCGCCACGCGAAAGCGTGCTCGGGCGCTGAGCGGCCAGCCCTCCGCCTTGAAACTTCGCCGCAAAACGTTGCCAGCTGCCGGCCCGCGCCGCGGTCTCCAGCCGCGGCGCAAGCGGACGCGCCGCGTTTCCCGCCTGGCGCAAGCGGCCGGCCAGACCGCGCCCGACGCCAGCCATGCGATCGCCGACGCCGGCCAGCCATTGGCGCACACCGGCGCCGCCCAACATGTCTATCTTCATCCTGCTCTCCATGCTGCCCGCGCCGCGCCAGTTGCGCGGCACCCAGAGCCCTCATTGAAAAACAGGCCGTGGCGGCCGGCTTGTAAAAATGGCTCATACGCCAATGAGAAACGGGGCGAACCGTCCCGTTTTCCCCCTCTCACCCCTGCCGCACCACCATCGCCTGCTCCGGCGCCGGGAAGCCGGCCGCGCCCAGCGTTTCACGTATCGCGCGGTTGCTGTCGAAATACACCTGCCAGTAATGCTCAGGCGCGCAATAGGGCCGCAGCGCCAACACCGGCCCCAGCGCGGTGAACTCCAGCAGGCCCACGTCCGGCGCCGGCGCGGCCAGCACATTGGGAATGCGCGTCAACGCCGCGCTCAGCAGGCGGATCGCCTCGACGTGATCGGCGCTGTTGGCCAACTGCGCCTTCAGGTCCACTCGCCGTACCGCGTTGGCGCTGTAGTTCTGAATGGTGTCGGAGAAGATCTTGTTGTTGCCCACCAGCGTCTGCACCCCGTCCGGCGTGTCCAGCGTGGTGGCGAACAGGCCGATCTCGCGCACCGTGCCGGTGAGGCCGGCCACCGACACCACGTCGCCCACCTTGAACGGCCTGAGCACCACCAGGAACACGCCGGCGGCGAAATTGGCCAGCAGGCCGCTCCAGGCCATGCCGATGGCGATGCCGGCAGTGGCGATCACCGCGGCGAAGGTAGCGGTCTGCACGCCGAAGAAGCCGAGGATGCCGATCACCAGCACGATGGTCAGCGTGACCGACAGGAAGGAATGCGCGTAGCGGCGCAAGGTGGGATCCAGGTGGCGCGTGGCTAGTTGTTCATCCAGCAGCCGGGCGGACAGCGCGATCAGCCAGCGACCGATCAGCCACAGCAGGATGGCGGAGACGATATTGCCGGCGAAACCGACCGCCAGGTCCAGCCAGTGATTCCAATTGATGTTTTCCATCTGACAACCCCTTGTCTGAAAAGCCGGATAACGGCTTTCTCAAGATAGGCGGCGGCCGCGGCAATGCCAAACGGATCAGCAGCTCAGCTGGCGGCAGGTGTCGCCGATGCCGGCGTGGACGCACAGGTCGAACAGGGTGTCGAAACGGGTGGGCGTGTAATTGATCAGCGCGCAGGGTATGCCGGCGCGCGCGGCTTCCACCGGGATCAGATTGACCGGCGACACCTCCAGCGACGAGCCCATCACCAGCAGTAGATCGGCGTTGAGCGCCGCCTCGAAGGCCACGTCTATCAGCGGCACCGCCTCGCCGTACAGCACCACGTCGGGCTTGAGCACCGCCCGGCAGCGGCGGCAGGCCGGCACCTCGTGCTGCTGCACATAGTCCAGCGGGTGCGGCATATGGCAATCGGGACAGCTGGCGGACAGCAGGGTGCCGTGCATCTCCAGCACGCGGCGGTTGCCGGCGCGGCCGTGCAGGCCGTCGATGTTCTGGGTGAGGATGGTCACTTCCCTGCCCGACGCTTCCAGCGCGGCGAGGAAGTGGTGGCCGTCGTTGGGCTGGTAATCGCCCACCAGCTTGATGCGGAAGATGTCGCGGAAGGCCTGCCAGAACGCCGAGGGCGCACGGCGGAAATACTCCACCGACACCGCCTCGGCCAGACTCATGTCCTGCGACCACAGGCCGTTGGCGGAACGGAAGTCGGGAATGCCGGATTCGGTACTCATGCCGGCGCCGGTCAGCACCGCGATGCGGCGGGCGCCGTCGATCAATTGCTGCAGTTGCTGCTGGGGGGAAACATTCATCTGGACTTCCTTACCGCCGGACTTGCTTCGGTCCACTATAGCGTAAGGGTCAGATGGCCGGGTATTTGATCGCGTTCTTGGCCAGCTTGTCGCGCACCGCCGCGTCCAGGTCCACCCCGGTCACCATCGCCAGCCGGGTCAGGTATAGCAGCACGTCGGCAATTTCCTCCTGCAGATGGGTGAAGCGCGCCGGATCGTCCCCCAGCCGCGCCGCGGCGTCGTCGTCCAGCCACTGGAAGATCTCCGCCAATTCGCCCACCTCCCCCATCAGCGCCAGCACCAGATTGCGCGGCGAATGGTAGCGATTCCAGTCGCGCTCGTCGGCGAAGCGCTGCAGCGCGGCGGTGAGGCGGCTGGCGTCGATCAAACTGTTTTCAGTCATAGCGTTGCGGTTCCACGTGAAACATCGGGCAAACGTGCCTGCCGCATTGTACCGCCCACCGCCGGGGCCGCGGCAATCACGCTCGCCGGATGGCGCCAAGCCGCCGGCCGGAAACGACAACGCCCGGCAGCGCCGGGCATTGTCGAGGGACACGCCGGACAGGCGCTTACTGCCCCAGGCCTTCCGCCTGCAGCGCCTGCTGCGTCGCCGGCAGCGCCGCCACGCGCTTCAGGTAATCGAGCAGGGCCGGGAAATCGGCCAGCGAGCGCTGCACGTACTGCGCCCAGGACAGGCAGGTGAACAGGTAGGCATCGGCCACGCTGAACTGTCCGCCTTGCAGATACGGCGTTTTCTCCAGCTGCCGCTGCAGCAGCGCCAGCCGGGGCTGCAGCCGCGCCCAGGCGTCGTCCTTCACTTCTTCGGTCTTGCCGAAGAAGATGGGAGTGAAGTTCTTATGCACTTCGGTGGAGATATAGTTCAGCCACTCCTGCAGCCGGTAGCGCGGCAGCGTGCCGTTGGCCGGCGCCAGCTGCTTGTCCGGCGCCTGGTCGGCGATGTATTGCAGGATGGCCACGCCCTCGGTCAACAGCTCGCCGTTGTCCAGCTGCAAGGCCGGCACATAGCCTTTTGGATTGATGGTGGAGAAGTTCACGCCTTCGGCGGTGACATGCGGCTGCGCGCGCAGATCGACTTTTTCGCTGCCGAAAGGCAAACCGCTGGCGAACAGGACGATATGCGAAGCCAGCGAGCAGGCACCGGGGGAAAAATACAGTTTCATCACAACTCTCCTGTGCATTGAAGGAAGGGGACAAACCGCAATCGGGTCTCAGACTGATCCAAAACCATGCCGATTGCAACCCCCCGCCCGACAGGGTTGTGCGGCTCAGCCCAGCAGGCTGACCAGCCACTCGATGCGCAGATTCCAGCCGCCGAATCCGGCCAGCCAGAACAGCAACCCCAGCGCGCCGAAAGCCCAGGAGCTGAACAACGGCAACAGGTTGGCCGACAGCGCCGCCACCGCCGCGCTGGCCACCGCGATCGACAAGGCGGCGTCGCTGATGTCGAACAGATCGTGGCGCTGGTTCAGCGCCTCGAAACCCGTCTCCTGGCCCTCGGCCTTGCGCTGCAGCGCGCCCCCCTCGGCCTGGTAGCGCTTGATCTCGCCCCGCAGTTGCCGCTGTTGCGGTTCGAGAGCGGCCGCGCTGGCCGGATTGGCCAGCGCCAGCATCTGCGCCTGGCGCAGGCTGGCTTCGGTCAGATGCAGCTTGATCTTCTTCGACTGGTATTCCGACCAGCTATCCAGCGCGTCGGCCTTCAGCAACTGGCGCGCCTGGACGATATTGTCGTCCTTCAGCTTGCCCAGCCCCATCAGCACCGACAGCAAGACCACCGTCAGCGCCACCAGGCTGTTCAGGCGCTTCTTTTCCGCCTCCACGCTGATTTCCACTTCCATGCCGCTTCTCCTTAAATATCTGCTTGAATGTCTGCCTGGCGACGGCAGTCCGGGCTTCCATCCTGCATAACGCAGCTGGCGGACAAAAGTGTTATCCGCCCGGCTTCTTGCCAAACAGCCGGGGGCGGGCATCCGCCGGCGCGGCGGGACGATTTTTGAACTGCAGGTACAAAGATTCCACTTCGGCGCGCGCCCAGGGCGTGCGCCGCAGGAAGGTGAGGCTGGACTTGATGCTGGGGTCCTGCTGGAAACAGCGGATATTGACCCTTTGTCCCAGTCCGTCCCAGCCGTAATGCGCCAACAGCTCGGTCAGCATCTTCTCCAGCGTGACGCCGTGGGTGGGGTTGTTGGCCTGCGGTGCGCTCATCCGGTGCATATCCTGCGTAATGTGTGAAAGCGCCGAGTGTAAGGCCGCTCCCGCCCGCTGGCAAAGCTAGTTGGCGGGCCCCGCCTTGCGCCGGCTACGCTTGGCGCGCGCCTTAGCCGGCGCGGCATCCTCCGGCGGATACAAGTTGCCGGGATCGGCCATCCTGGCCCCGCCGCCATCCACCCCCATCGCCAGCGCCACCCGGCCCAGCCTTTGCTGCTTCTCCACGCTGATCGGGCCGGCGGCGGCCAGCAGCAGCATCACCAGCTCCAGCGCCATCTGCCGCTGCTGCTCGTCCGGCAGCAGGTCGCCTATGGTTTCCAGCGCGCGCTTCTCGTCGTTGCGCACCAGCCAGGTCTGGCGCCGCACCGCCTGCTTGAATTCCTCCAGCGTCAGCTCCTCGCCCAGCCCGGTGTCCTGCATCACGCGGCGGATGGCGTTGAACGGCCGCACGTCCACCACGCCGGTGCCGATGGCGACATAAATCAGCAAGCGCAGGAAGCCATCCACCGCGCCGCCCTGCGAATAGTACTCCTCCAGCTCGCGCCGTTTCAGCCGCAGCATTTCGCCGCGTTCCCAGCCGCCCTGCTGGCGGCGCACGCTGTATTCGCGCTTGGGATCCAGCCCCACCAGCGCGGCGGTCAGCGGCGCGTCGTAAACCATGCGGAAAGCCATTTCCTTGAAGGTGTCGCGCTGGTCGCGCCAGCCGTCCAGCACGCTGGCGCTCCAGTTGGACACGGTCTCCTGCCATTGCCAGAACGGGTTGTCCTTGCTCAGCGGCCGCCGCGCTTCCCGCACCTTGGCGGCCCAGTCCGGCAGGCTGCCCAACAGCGGATTGCCGCTGGAGAACCAGCGCCGCTCCAGCCGCGACGAGTGCGTCTCGCGCAGCCAGTGCGCCGACTGCGGCGAGCTGAAGGCCTGCAGCCAGGGCGAGACGAAGCAGTCGTACAGCTGCTGGTTGATCTCCGCCACCCGCTTCACCACCTGGAAGGCGCGCTCGCCGTCGCGGCCGTCGCCCAGCGCCAGGATGTCGGACACCTCGCGCGGCTCGAAGCGGATGATGTAGCGGCCCTGCAGGTATTGCAGGCCTGGGGTTTCCGGGTGGGTGTCGGTGATCACCGCCTCGTAGAGGCCGGGCGGCAACACATCGATCAGGTCCAGCGCGCTGGCTAGTTCGCTGTGCTCCTTGTTGGCGACGCCGGCGGAGACGAAGATGCCAAGATGGCCCACCTGCTCGTGCAGGCAATAGACTATGGTCTGCTCGTTGCTGCGGATGTCCTCCACATTGCGGTAGAGGTCGGCGATCCAGAACAACGCCTGCTGCGGCGGCGTGATGTTGTCGCCCCAGGAGGCGAACACAATGATGGGCGAGCGGATCTGGCGCAGGTCTATCCGCTGCTCGCCATCCTCCAGGTAGACCTCGCCGCGGCTGAGGCGGTTGCCGACGAACAGGTTCTGGCTGATCCACTCCATCTCCTGCTTGTTCAGCAGGTAATGGCCGCCCCACCAGCGCTCGAACTCCAGGAAGCGGCCGCGCTCGCCGTCGATATTGGCGTACAGGTGATAGGCCTTCTTCCAATAGGTGTTGGCCGGGTCCAATTGCTCGAAATTGCCCACCAGCTGCGCGCCGTCGAACTGGCCGTTGCCCAGGTCGCCGGCCAGCGAGGCCAGCCAGGTGCCGCCCATCAGTCCGCCCTGATAGCGCATCGGATTCTTGCCAGCCACCCCGGCCCAATACGACAAGGGCGAGCCCGCCAGCAGGATCGGCCCCACCAGTTCCGGCGCCGACGCCGCCAACATCGCCAGCGCCCAGCCGCCCTGGCAGTTGCCGATGACGAAAGGCTTGCCGGCGCTGCCGCACGGATGCAGCTGGTTGACCCTCTGCAGGAACACCTTCTCCGCCCGCCACACGCATTCTATGGTTTGGCCCGGCACCGGCACCGGAAAAAACATCACGAAATAGCAGGGATGGCCCTGGCGCATCGCGATGCCGATCTCGCTGTCCATCTTGAAGCCGCCGATGCCCGGGCCGTGGCCGGCGCGCGGATCTATCACCACGAAGGGCCGCTTACCGGCATCGGTGGCCGGGCAGCCGTCCGGCGGGCGGATCGCCGCCAGCGCGTAGTTGACCGGCTGCGGCAGCTCGCGCCCGTCGACGATGATGTCGAAGTCGAACACCAGCACCGGCGGATTGCCGGAGGCCGCGTGCTCCAGATAGGTATCGCCCCGCTCGCGCAGCGCATCGCAGAACAACAGGCCGCGCTGGGCGGCGTCGGTCCAGTAATCCGTCCAGTGCTGACCCCACGACCACCACCCCGCCTTGTCCGCCTTGGCCATTGCGCTCTCCCCGATGTCATCAGTCTTCACTCTAGCCCAGCCTGCCGGGCTTCACCTCCGCTCAAGATAGATATCAACAAGGTATTGCGGATTAACAGTCTTAAACACATGCGATTTTCAGCGAAAAACTCGCCAGACAATTGCATCCAATACTGCAATCACCTAGACCCGACAATGGAAGGAAAATACCATGACCAAGCTGCTCAAGCCCCTGCTGCTCGCCGGATTGCTGATCGTCGGCAGCGGCGCCGTCTACGCCCAGGATGCCGGCGCCGACTCCGCAGCCAAAGGCTGGCATATGGACCCGTCCAAGCGGGAGGCGATGATGGCCAAGCATCTGCAGATGCTGCACGACAAGCTGAAGATCCAGCCGCAGCAGGAAGCCGCCTGGCAAACCTTCACCGCGTCGATGAAGCACGAGAAAATGGCCAAGCCAATGGACGACAACGCCACCGCGCCGGAAAAAATGGAACGCATGATGCAGCACCGCCAGGCCGAAATGCAGAAACACCTGGACGCGCTGAAAACCTTCTACGCCCAGTTGACGCCGGAACAACAGAAGATCATGGACCATCTGCATCGTCCGCACGGCAAGTGGCAGCACCACGACAAGCACGGCGCTTCCGCGCCGGCCAATGGCTGAGCGTTACCTTCACATATGCGGCCAGCCCGTTGACGGCGGGTTGGCGGGACCGGTGAACCCGGCAGAAAGAGGCTCATCATGAAAGGCTACATCCGCTTGAGCGGCGTAATCCTGGCGGCCACGCTGGCAGTGGCCGCCGTCGCACCGGCCGAGGCGTACTACCACCACGGCGGACCGCCGCGCATCAGCATAGACGTCTGGCGCGGAGGATATTGGAACCACGGCTACTATCACGGCCGCAACGGCTGGTGGTGGGTGGTCGGCGGCGCTTGGTACTTCTACACCGCGCCCATCTATCCCTACCCCAGCCTGTACGCGCCGCCGGTAGTGGTTGCGCCGATGGCGCCCGCCGTGCCGATGGAGCCGCCTGCGCCGCCCATCGCCGCCGCCCCGCCGGCGCCGGCCCAGGTCTGGTATTACTGCAAGGCGGTGAAACAGTACTACCCCTATGTCAGCGAATGCCCGGGAGGCTGGAAAACCGTTCCGGCCAAGCCGCAATAGCCAGGGAGAACCCTCATGAGAAAACGCTATTACGCGCTGCTGCTGCCGCTGATGACCGCTTGCACCACTTTGCCCACCGGCCCCACCGTGGCGGTGATGCCGGCGCCGGGCAAGCCGTTTGAAATCTTCGCCCAGGAAGAGCAGCAATGCCGCGCCTACGCCGCCGGCAGCAGCGGCGTCAGCAACAACGAGGCGGCCAATACCAACCTGGCCACCAATATGGCGCTGGGCACGGTGGTGGGCGCCGCGGCCGGCGCGCTGATAGGCGGCAATCATCAGGGCGCGGGGGTCGGCGCCGGGGTCGGCCTCTTGGCCGGCACCGCGGCAGGCGGCTCCAACGCCGCTTACGCCGGCTACGACGCGCAAACCCGCTACAACATCGCCTACCAGCAATGCATGTACGCCAAGGGCAACCAGTTGCCCGGCCAGCGCATGGCCCCGGCCTATCTGCCGCCGCCGCGGCTGTAAACCCGCCCGGCATGGCTTTTCGCCACGGCGCAAGCCATGCCAAACAGTCGCTACGCCGTCTTTTTTAACTCAATTAACATATTGAAACAAAAAGGGAATTTCCGGCAATGCCTTTCGTCAAAACGCTGACAATACTGGAAACACGCCCACCGGCGTTTCGCCGCCGCTGACGGCAATGACAACACCGCGGGCCATCCATTCATCCACCAGCAAAGGACTTCGTCATGACCAGACTGTACGCGCCGTTGATGGCCTGCCTGTTCCTGGCAACCGGCATTGCCAGCGCCCAGGATGCCAATTCCCGCCCGTTCGACACCTCCCGGGTGCAGCCCAGCGTGCCGCTGTCGCTGCACGACATGACCATGATAGACGCGCCCGCCGCTCAAACCGCGCCGGCGCAGCCTCCCGCCGCGCAATAGGCGTCCAAGCGCCCGGCCGGTCCCCCGGCCGGGCAATGCCGGCTCGGCGACCGAAGCCGCTGTCGCCGAAAGCCCCTCAGTAACGCTCCATCGCCACCGCGCGCGCCGGCGGCGCGTAGTCTTCCGACCATCCGTCGTCTGTGCGCCAGATCAGGCCGTCTTGCACCGTGAAAAACAGATGCCGGTCTGGACCGGTTGTTCCACGTGGAACGCGATCTCGCTGGCCACCGTATTGGCGTCGGCAAGCAGCCGGATGATTTCCAGCGTCCAGGCCAGGGTCAGTGGCGTCGAAGGCGACGCAGCACTCCACGCCGCACACCCGCCCGCGCGTTTGCGACACCCGGTATTCGACATCCGGATGCAGGGTTGACGCGAAGCCGTCCCAGTCGCGCGCGTCGCAGCAGCGCCAATACCGTTCAATCAGTTGTTTCGACATCACCGCTCCCGATCAAAACCAGGAGCCGGCATGATAATTGAATCTATCTGGGCTGGTCCGGCTTGCGGGTATAGGCGCAGAAGCCCGGCTTGGAGCCGACCTTGGGATGGTTGCGGCAGGTATTGGGCCGCCGCTCGTAGATGGTGCAGCGCCGGGTGTTGGCGTCCAGGTACAGGCAATCGCCGTTGGCGCGCTGCGCCAGCGTGAACAAGCTGTTCTTGAAGTTGAAATGCTGGATCACCCGCTGCTTTTCCAGCCGTTTGGCGATGTTCTTGATCGGCTCTTCCAGCTCGAATTGGTCCACCACGCCGATGCGGATCAAATCCGGCAGCCTCACCTCCACCGGCATGGTGCAACAGGACGCCATGCAGTCGCCGCACAGGCCGTTCTTGTACTTGATCCAGGTTTCCAGGCGGTTGATATCGGCCACGGGACGTCCTTAACACATTGAATACGCGATATTTTCCCGTCACGGGAGAGCGCGCATTCTACGGCCCAGCGCTCATCCCGGCAAGCCGCGGCGAACGCTGGCGGCAATTCTGCATGCTCGGGCAGGCATTCAGCCGCCATCGCCCAGCAGCAGCGATGGGTGCGCCGCCCGGCTGGCGCGCGGCAGCACTTCCGGCAGGTAGATGTCCTGGATGGCGGCCAGCTTGCCGTGCGCCTCCCAATCCGCCTGGCTTTCCCAGTGCTCGACCAGCACGAAACGCTGCGGATGCGCCTGGGAATGGTAGGCCTGCCACAGCAGGCAGCCCGGCTCGGCCAGGCACAGCGGACGCATCCGCTCCAGCGCGTCGGCCACCAGCGGCACCTCTTCTGGCAGCGTGACTTCAAGGATGACGATCAGCGGAAACATGGCGATCCTTGCATGGTGAGGCGAAGCCTGGGTAGGGAATGGTACGATCAGAGCCGCGCCGCCGCGACCCCAAACGGCGTGCAGCGCTCATGGCTGGTCCTGCCAGCATAGCGCGGCGATGCGCCAGCCGTCGGCGCCGCGGATCAGCTGGAACAGCTTGACGCCGCCGCCGGCATACGGCTCGCCGCGCAGCCGACCGGACTTGCGGTAGCGGCTGATCCGGCTGGCGATGTCGCCGCCTATCCAGGTCTGCTCGCTGGTTTCCCGCTCGCAGAAATCGCGCAACTCGCCGCCGGACAACAAAATGCGGCGCGGCGCGAGGAACGCCTCCACCGACCATTCCTGCGCCTGCGTCCCCTCGACCTTGGTGATCCGCCCATTGGCGGTGAACATGACGAAAATACGCTCCAGATCGGGCTGGGCGCCGTCCCGATTATCGAACAATGCAAAAAAATCCGCGATCAGGCGGTCGATGTCGTGCTTGTCGGACTCGCTGCCAGCATAAGCGGTTTCCATCTGCGTCCCTCTTCTTGGCGCGCCGTCGGCGCGTCCTGTGTCAGTAAAACTCCATCCGCCGCAGGCCAGCATTGGGCACCAGCCTGTACCGGGAAGCCCGCGCCAGACGCCGCCGCGCCATCTTGCGGACCATCACGGCACATCTATTTCAACGGCGGCAGCCACGCCCGCAGCTTGGACGGCAGGCGCCGCAGCACCGCGCTGCGGCAAGGCTGCCAGAACGCCGACAGCAGCAGCAGGCCGGAAGCGATGCACAGGCCGGCCACGCCAAAGCCGGCGCTCTGCAAACCCGCATGCTGCAGCAACTGGTTGAAAGCGTACAGCACATAGGCCAGCGCCGACACCATCAACGCGCGGCGGTCTATCACCAGCGACACCAGGCCGAACACCGCGTACAGCGCGATCACCGCCAGCAGCATCGCCATGCCGGTGTTGCCGTCCATGATGCCCAGCATCGAGAACAGCGGATGCACCAGCAGCGGCGCCGCCAGCAGATGCAGCCAGAACGCCACGTCGGACTGCCGCTTCTGCCGCGCCGGGTCCTGCCGGTCCCAGTGGACGCCCAATAAAAAGGCCAACACGCCGCCCGCCGCCAACACCCCATTGGACAGGCCCTGCCACTGCGGCAGCAGCCCCTCGATGGCCAGCGCGGCCATCGCCACCCACGCGCCTACGCCCATGGCGACGGTGACCGACACCCTAAAGCGCCGCCAATGCAGCCAGGCGGCCAGCGCCGCCGTCAGGCCGGACGCCAGCAGCGCCAACGGCCTGGCCGCCCCGCCATCGCCGGGAAACCATTCCAGGCACAGCGCCAGCATCCCGCCGCCGCTGCACAGCACGAAGCTGCCCAATAGCAGGATGGCCGGCAAGGCCATGCGTCGGCGCCGGACGAAATATTCCGCCAGCGGCCAGGACACCGCCGCCGCCAGCCACGGCGCCAGCGGCTTGGACAGCGCGCCGGCCACCCAGCCGACCGAAACCAGCAGCAGCACGCTGGCGATCACCACGAAAATGTCGTTGAAGCCGGACAGCAAGCGGAAATGCTCCTCGTCCGCCATCTGGGTATGGCGCCGCCGCGCCGCCAGCGCGCGGAAGTCGTCTATCGCCTGCTGACTGAAAATCCCGGCCGCCGCCGCGGCGTCCAGGTCGTCATTGTTGTACATGCAAAGCCCTGCCTTGAAGCGATGAAAACCATGCCAGCATAGCAGCAGTGGCAAGCCCGCCCGGCTTCACGGCCGGAACACGATCAGCGGAATGCTCATCTCGTCGGGCTGGACGCCGGCATGCACGCCAGCCAGCCGCAGCGGCTGCTCGTGCGCCAGCGTGTCGCGGATATTCCAGCCGGGCCTGGCGATCAGCACCGCCTCGCCGCAGCGGCGCTCTAGCTCCGGGTGCGCCGGCCCGGGGCCGAACACGCCGGCGGCCAGCAGCTCGGCGCCGGGCGCCACCCAACAAGCATGGCCTATTCTCTGCCTGGCCAGTTCGATGAAGCGCTCCGCGCAGCCTGGCCTGAGATGGCAATAGGCCAGCCTTGTCTCGCCGGACAAGGGCCGCGCCAGCATGCCGTACAGCTCGGCGTCGGCGTCCAGATCCAGCCATTGCGCCGCCGGCGCGGCGACGAAGCCGTGATCGGCTATCGCCACCAGCGCCGCGTCGTTGCGCGCGGCCGCCTGCGACAATCCGGCAAAGCCGGCATCGATCCGGTCCAGCAACAGGCGCGCCGCATCCGCGTGCGGGCCCAGCTCATGCATCAGCGTGTCCAACTGAGGCAGGTACAGGTAATGGAAGGCCGGTTCCGGCGACGCCAGCCGCGCCGCCAGCCGGGCGAACGCATCCTCCAGGCCATGGTAGGCGAGCCGCTGCGCGCCGCCGGCGTGAAAGCGGCTGCACGGCGAATCGGCGATGAAGTCCGGCAACAGACAGGCCGCCGGCCGCGCCAGGCGGTCGAACAGCGGCGGCGCGCGGTACAACGCGTCGGCCAATGCCTGCGGCGCGCTGGCGCTGGCGCCGGGATGGCGCACATACAGCGGCAGCGGCGCGATGATTTCCTCGTCCAGCAGCAGATGCCAGCCTATCAGGCCATGCGCCGCCGGCGGCTGGCCGGTGAGCACCGTGGTGACCGCGGCGGCGGTGGTGGGCGGGAACACGCTGCTGAGCGCCTCGCGCCGCAGCTCACGCAAGCGGCTGTCCGGCCCCAGCCTGGCCAGCTGCGCGTCGCCCAGGCCGTCTATCAGCAGCAGGCAGACATGGCGGTGGCGGCCTATGCCGGCCAGCGCGCCGGAACGCAGCGGCGCGTGGCCAAGATCCGGCCCGCCCAGCTCCACGCTCAGCGTCTGCATCAGGTTGAGCAGGCTGCCGCCGCGGTAGTCGGGCCAGGCCGAGCCGGGGTAGCGGGATGGCAGATTGGACATGGCGGCTATCCCGGTTGGGCAAGCCGCATTGCCGGGGCCCGCTGGCCGGCCAAGGCCACGAACTCGCCGCATAGCCGGCCCGCCTCCGCGCCATCGCACTCCAACACCGCCGCCACCTCGATGCGCGCCTTGCCGCGGCGCGACAAGGTTTTGATGAAGCGCTCCCAGCCATCGGCGTCCGCCAGGACCGCATGCGCGGAAAACGCGCCGGCGATGGCTTGCTGGTATTCCATGCTGTTGCGCTGGATCACCAGCGTGGCGGTCCACCCTTCGGCCCGCAAGCGGGTATGCAGCAAGGACCAGGCGGCCAGGATGGCCAGCGCCGACGCGCTGCCGCCGAACACCGTGGCGCGGTGGTTGATATTGGGCGCCAGCGGCGCGGTCAGCGTCACGCCGTTCGGCGCGACGGCGGCCACGGCCACCTCCATCGCGCGGGACAGCGGAATATGCTGGTACAGATAAGCTTGCAGATCAGCGGCTTGCATCGTCGCTCCCATAACCGGACAACCCGTCCATGATACCGCCATGCTCGGAACAGCGCCTTGGCCAGCGGCTGGAATTGCCCGTTGACGCTGCCGGGCCGCTCCTCATTGCCCGGATAAAGCCGCGGTTCGCCCTTTGCGCCGGCGTTCACCAAGAGAATGCCAGCCGGCCCCACAGCGCCAGCAACAGCACGCAGGACGCCAGGAAAGCCAGAAAACGGTGGAGCGGGTGATTGTAGCCAAGGTGGATGGCGGTATGGACCACCCGCAGCGCGACATAGCCCCAAGCCAGCGCCAGCATGGCCGGCGTGGCCAGATTTCTGGCGATGACGATGGCGCCGGCCACGTAGAACAACATCGGCGCTTCGAACAGATTGGAGAAATTGCGCGCCAGCTTCAGTTCGCCCTCGGGCGGCGCATCGCCCTGCATCAGCCGGTAATAGCTGCGCTTCACCCGCCCGGAGCGGGCATTGGCGAAACGGGCGCTTCCCAGACGGATGCCCACAAAGAAAGTCAGCAACACCAGCGCGAACATCGGGTAGATCATCGTCGGCCCCTATTCTGTGGATATGACTATTGGATCACCGAATAGCCGGCGCCGCAAAAGAATCGGCCCATAGCGATAGCGCCTTGATATCGTGCTCCTGCCTTGCGAAAAGTTTTCCCTTGGCCGGAAAGCGCGCATTCTGCGGCCGGACGGCCTAGGGGAAGACTAGCCCGGCGGCGCGTCACCTCGCTCCAGCTCCTGCTGCAGTTTTTCCAGCTCATCCAGCACTCGCACAAACTTGCCGCCAAACGGCGTGACCCGGTATTCCACCCGGGGCGGCGACTCGTCGTAGGCCACCCGCTCCAAAATCCCGAACTCCATATTGCGGCGCAGGCACTCATTCAGCACCTTGGTGCTCAAACCCTCCACCTGGCGCACCATTTCGCCGGGACGATTGATGCCGCAGGCCAGCAACTGGTAAACCGTCAACGACCATTTGCAGCCGTAAATGCTCTCCACCATGCGCGCGCTGCGTTCCGGCGGCGACTTCCGGGGAAATTTTTTTTCCTGCGCCTTCATCAAGATGCACCAAAAAGTAAGTGGCTTACCGATTTGTGCCTGCTGTTCAAGGGTTTGGCGCGCTTTTAAGCTGCGCCCATCCCCTCACCATACGGAGAACAAGCGTGACACATTCCCATTCTATCGCCCTGATTGTTGGCGGCTCCAGCGGCATGGGCAAGGAAAGCGCGCGCCGCCTGCTGCGCCAAGGCCAGATCGCCCTGCTGGTGGCGCGCGACGCCGACAAGCTGGCCGCCGCCAAGGAAGAGCTGGAAGCCGATAGCGGCGGCCAGGTGGAAACCGCCGTGGTCGACCTGTACCAGCCGGAACAGGTGCGCGCCTTCATCGCCCGCCTGGACGCGGAAAGCCGCCCCATCGGACAATTGGTCAACGCCGCCGGCTTCTTTCAGCCGGTCAGCTTCCTGGAACACAGCGAGCAGGACTACGACCGCCAGCTGGACATCAACAAGGCCTTCTTCTTCATCACCCAGGCGGTGGCGCGCAATATGCGCCGCCATGGCGGCGGGGCCATCGTCAACATCGGCTCCATGTGGGCGCATCAGGCGGTGAAAGCCACGCCATCGTCGGCTTACTCCATGCAAAAAGCCGCCCTGCACGCCCTCACCCAGCACCTGGCGATGGAGCTGGCCGGCGACGACATCCGCGTCAACGCGGTGGCCCCGGCGGTGGTGCTATCCAGCATCTACCAGTCCTTCATCGCGGCGGAAGACATTCCCTCCGCCCTGGCCGGCTTCAACAACTTCCACCCGCTGGGGCGCATCGGCAGCGCCGATGACGTGGCCAACGCCATCGAATTTCTGTTGTCGGACAAGGCAGGCTGGATCACCGGCACGGTGCTGGATGTGGATGGCGGCGTAATGGCGGGACCCAATTAAGCTGGCAGCATAAATCTTTACCAGTCGCTACCGGATAGCTGGCGCTAACCCACCGCCGCTTTCCGGTAGGAAACCAGATGCATGCCCGGCCGCGCCAATTTGGCTGCGCCGAAACGGACAAAACCCAGTTTCTCATACAGATGGCAATTGCCCTCCTCCTCCAGAATGGTATCCAGGCACCAGCCATGGCTGGGTTGATATAACTGCTCCACCAACCGTATGGCTTGCTGGGCCAGGCCCTGGCTCTGGAAAGCGGGAAGGATGAAAACGGGGCTGATCCGGCCTTGCTCGCCGCCATTCAGACTCACCACACGGATTGCGCCAACAGACTCATCGCCGCGCCGGATCAGATAGAAATCGGAATTCGGTTGTTTTAATTTCTCTATCAGCCTGTCCAAGGACTCGGTCGCAGGACTGAAAGCATGATCCTGATATTTCCGCAGCAAAGGCGTAAACGCCTCCACCTGCATCCGGTGTAGCGCGACGGCATCGTCCAGTCCTGCCTTGATCAAACGGATTTCCATGCGCTCGCCAACTCTCGACACATTAATCACAACACAAAGTGAAATTTAAATGTCATTGCACTTGAGCGAAACACTCAGCGAATGGCAAGTGAATTAACAGTCCAATGCTCTAAACAATCAAAAAGGGCAAGCCTTCGAAGGCTTGCCCTTTTCGTAACAGCCGCACGTATCGGTGCGTCGCTCCTATGGGGGACCGCACCCTAGCCAATCACTGCGGCCGCTGCTTGAAGAAAGTAATCGGCGCGGAGGCCGGGATTTCGCTCGGCGGCGGCGACTTCAGGATGTGCTTCTTCATCTTGCCCATCACATGCATCTCGCAGGGACGGCATTCGAATTTCAGCGTGTAGGTTTCGCTGCCGGACTTCAACACCATAGGGTCGGCGCGCACCTGGCCCATCACCCCCTTCACGCCCTTGGCCTGCTTGGGGCACAGATTGTAGGAGAAGCGCAGGCAGTGCTTGGTGATCATCAGCGAAACCTCGCCCTCCTCCTGATGCGCCTCGTAGGCCGGCTCGATCACCTCGACGCCGTGCTTCTTGTAGAAGTCCCAGGCCAGCGCGTTGTAGACGTTGGCCAGGTAGCTCAGCTCGGTCTGCGGAAACCGCACCGGCGGCTCCACCGCCGCCTTGCGCGGCTGGCGCGGCCAGGCGGCCAGGCGGGCGGCTTCCAGCTTTTCCACCGCCTCGCGGCGCAGGCCGTTGATCGCCGATGCCGGCACGAACCACGGCTGGCTTAGATTGAGCGCCGCGTCGTGCGCCTGGAACATGGTGTTGCCCAGCTTGGCCAGGCTGTCGCGCAGGCTTTGCTCGGCGCGGGCCGCGTCCTTGGCCGGTTCAAGCGCCAGTTGCGCGCAGGCGGTGGCGGAACAGCCGTCGGCGTCGGTGTAGGTCAGCGCCAGGCCGTCGGCGGTTTCCGACAGCGTGGCCCATACGCCGACGCGGCGCTCCGCCGATTTCTTCAGCAAAGCCAGCTCCCAGGCGTGGTCGCGGTTGCGGCTGATGTCGGCGCCCGGTTTCAGGCCGGCCAGCGCGGCCGGGTCGTTGGGTTCGCAGCGCCAAACCAAGAGGCCGCCCTCGGCCTTGCCCACCTGCTTGACGGTGTTCAGCTGCATGCCCACCACTTCGCGCTTCTTCATGAAGTTGATGCCGTCGCCGTTGGACATCTGCTCGGTGGTGGCGATTTCCAGCCAGACATCCCCCACCTTGTGCACGACGCCCAGGCTGAGGCCGACGAACTTGGGCGAATCAAATGCCCCGATGTCCTGCTTGCGGCCGGTGGCGAAATAGTCGGTGGCGCCGCGGTGGAAGGTCTTGTCCGGGTTGGGAGTGAAGAAGATCTCGCTGGTGCCGCTGGCGGCCGGGGCCAGTTCCGGGCGGCGCTCGAAGATTTCGTCCAGCAGCAAGCGGTAGTGGCTGGTGATGTTCTTCACATAGGGCACGTCCTTGTAGCGGCCCTCGATCTTCAGCGAACGCACGCCGGCGTCCAGCAGCGCTTCCAGGTTGGCGCTCTGGTTGTTGTCCTTCATCGACAGCAGATGCTTGTCGAAGGCCACCACCCCGCCCTTTTCGTCGGTCAGCGTGTACGGCAGCCTACAGGCCTGCGAGCAGTCGCCGCGATTGGCGCTGCGGCCGGTGTCGGCGTGGCTGATGAAGCACTGGCCGGAGAAGGCCACGCACAGCGCGCCGTGGATGAAGTATTCGATGGTGGCGGAATCGGCCACCCGGTCGGCGATCTTTTTGATCTGCGGGATGGTCAGCTCGCGCGCCAGCACCACCTGCGAGAAGCCGGCGTCGGACAGGAAGCGCGCCTTGTCGGCGTCGCGGATATCGCACTGGGTGGAGGCGTGCAGCTGGATCGGCGGCAGGTCCATCTGCAGGATGCCCATGTCCTGCACGATCAGCGCGTCCACACCGGCGTCGTACAGCTGCCAGATCAGCGCGCGCGCGGCGTCCAGCTCGGCGTCGTGCAGGATGGTGTTGAGCGTGGTGAAGATGCGCGCGTGGTAGCGGTGGGCAAACTTCACCAGGGAGGCGATGTCCTCGATGCTGTTGCAGGCGTTGTGCCGCGCGCCGAACGACGGCCCGCCGATATACACCGCGTCGGCGCCGTGCAGGATGGCTTCGCGGCCGATTTCGGCGGTTTTGGCGGGTGACAGCAGTTCGACTTGATGCGGCAACAGGCTCATGGCAATTCCGGGCTGGAGTAAGGGTTATCGCCGCCGGCGATGGCGGGCGCGAAAGTATAACGGAATCATCGGCTTATAGATAGCCGGCTCGAGTCCGTAATAGTCCTAGGTGCCTCTACCTAAAACCGCTTAATCCAATTGCTTAGCTTTATGACGGCTGCTACCCAAAGAATATCGGAGGCCTCGCCCTCCACCACATTGAGCCTGTCATGTTCAGCCAACTCACCATCAGCCAGCGTCTGGCCATCATGGTCGTCGCCCTGCTCACCATCCCCATCCTGGTGGGCCTGTACGGCCTGCGCACCCAGGAGGGCATACTCGGCGACTTCGCCACCACCTACAACGACCGGGTGGTGTGCCTGAAACAGCTGAAGATAGTCGGCGACGGCTACGCGGTCGGCATAGTCGACAACGCGCAGAAGCTGCGCAACCGTAGCCAGACGCCGGCCAGCTTCTTCAACAATCTGCAAAAGGCGCAAGCCGACGTGAAGCAGCAGTGGAGCGACTACCGCGCCACCTATCTGACGCCGGAGGAAAAACAACTGGCCGACCAGGCGGAAGCGGCGATGGCCACCGCCAACCGCAGCGTGGACAAGCTGCGCCAGCTGGTGCAGACCGGCGACGCGGCGGCCCTGCAAGCCTATGTCGACCAGGAAATGTACCCGGCGCTGGACCCGGTGGCGCAGCGCATCTCGGCGCTGGTCGACCTGCAACTGCGGGTGGCGGCGGAGGAATTCGCCCAGTCGCAGCAGCGCGCCTCGTTCAGCCATGCCGCCAATATCGGGCTGATCGTCGCCGGTGTGGCGATAGGCTTTCTCCTGGCGCTGGCCATCGTGCGCGGCCTGCTCTCCGAGCTGGGCGGCGAGCCGCGCGACGTGGTGGCGCTGGCCGAACGCATCGCCGAAGGCGACCTGGGACAGAAGCTGCTGGTGAAGCCGGGCGACCAGCACAGCATCGTCGCCTCGATGGCGCGGATGCAGAGCGCGCTGATCCAGTTGGTGCGCAATATGCAGGCCATCACCCTCAGGCTGTCCAACAGCGCGACGGAATTGGCCGCCGCCTCGGAGCAGGTGGCCACCAGCGCCGAGGAGCAGACCCGCGCCGCGTCGTCGATGTCCGCCTCGGTGGAGCAGCTGTCGGTCAGCATCTGCTCGGTCAACGACCACACCAGCGACGTCGCCAAGGATTCGGTGTCCAGCGGCGAGCTGGCGCACCGCGGCGAGGCCATCATCGGCGAAACGCTGAGCACCATCAACCACGTGGCGGAACAGGCGCGCGCCTCGCAGCAGCAGGCCGACCTGATGGGCAGCCGCTCGCAGGACATCGCCAACGTGATCCAAGTGATACGCGACGTGGCGGAGCAAACCAATCTGCTGGCGCTGAACGCGGCGATAGAAGCGGCGCGCGCCGGAGAACAGGGCCGCGGTTTCGCCGTGGTGGCCGACGAGGTGCGCAAGCTGTCGGAGCGTACCGCGCAGTCCACCACCGAAATCAGCGGCAGCATCCGCGACATGCTGGACAGCAGCCAGCACGTGGTGGAAAACATCCACAACACGGTGGACCAGATGGAAGTGGGCCTGAACCAGGCTACCCGCGCCCGCGAAGCCATTGCCGGCATCAGCGGCAATGTGGAGAGGGTGAAACAGTCGCTGTCCACCATCTCGATCTCGCTGAATGAACAGCAGCAGGCCGGCACCGGCATCGCCGCCAATGTCGAGCAGGTGGCGCAGATGTCGGAGGAAACCAGCGCCGCCGCGGTACAGACCGCCGAGGCCGCCAGCCAGGTGGAACAGATGGCCGGCGCGCTGCAAGTGGCCATCAGCCACTTCAAGCTGCCGGCGGGCGGGCAGGCGCATTCGGTCGATACATCGCTGCCGGCCATCCCCTCCGCCACCGCGCTGCGCGCCTGACCTTGCCCTGCCGCCGGCGTCCCATCCGGCGGCAGGGCTGTCCGCGCGGACACCTGCCTCCCCGCCTCCAGCCAGATCGGCTCCCCGTCAGATATTGCAACGCAGCATTTGCCTTGCGCCGATTTATTTTCCTTTATGAAAATAAAAATGGTCTTTAATTGGAATTGGTTTCGCTCCTGATCAACACCAGTGGCATCTTGCGCACAAAATAAAAACTAAATTCCAAATTTTGGTTTTATTTAAAATAAATCTGTTCAATTCAGCGTTATTTTTATACTTTTTTTGATTATTTATCCTGCATGGCAACATTACAACGCCATGACAATCAATTTCAACCCGAATAGTCTCATACCATTTGAAGACCACTATAAGACCAGCTAACTTGCCTCCAGGACTTCCACGCATGGATTCCGCAACTGGACCTGGAGCTAAAAAATGCACAAGCAGCGCGTCTTACTCTTGGCCGTCCTGGCCGCCCTTTCCGGCCTGGCCCTGGCGGAGGAAGAACCTTCCGTCCCGCCGTCCAGCGATGGCCCGCCGCTGAAAGGCACCAACCAGGCCATTCCCGAGAGCGATGTCTACGACCTGTTGACCAAATCGGAAACCACCTTCAGCGCGCTGTATTACGGACGCGATAGGCAGGAAAAACAGCCCAACAACAGCAACGGCGGCGATATCCGCGTCAACGCGCTGAACCTGGGACTGAACTTCCGCTCCGGTTACGCCTGGGACAGGCTGGGCTTCGACGCCGCCGCCCATAGCTCCATCCGCCTGACCAAAGGCATCGGTTTTTCCGAAGTGCTCTACCACGACTACAAGGACATGAGCAATTCGGCGGAAGGCGGCGGCGGCCAGGACAAGAGCGACGCGGTTCTGAGCCAGGCGGCGGTGAAATTCCGCCAGTCGCCGGACGGCCAGGGCTTCTCCGCCCGCGCTGGCTACACCCCGATCAGCATCGGCACCCTGGGCACCTCCGGCGGTCTGCAATCCCACTCCTACCGCGGCTTTGAGGGCAAATACAAGCTTGGCGACTTCGAAATCGGCTACGGCTGGGCCGACCAGTTCCGCAACGAATGGGACAACCGCTTCCGCGACATGACCAACTCCTGGGAGCAGGGCCGCAGCAGCGGCAGCAACCCGGGCAAGGTGGACTACGTCAACAGCGTCGGCCTGCGCTATGCGCCGGAAAACGCCTTCGTCGACATCGGCTTCGGCGAAGGCAAGGACTACCGCCGCACCGCGCAGATTGCCGGCTCCTACACCTGGAAGCTGCAGGGCGGCGACAGCCTGACCGGCGTAGCCTACTACTTCCAAGGTAAGGACGAGGCGCCGCTGGGCCTGCCCAACTCGCAAACCGCCTGGCACGGCAGCGCCAGCCTGGCCTACACCACTGGCGGCCTCACGCTGCAGGGCGGCGTAGGCAAGAGCCACAACCCGGACGGCGGCGAAGTCAACTTCCGCATGACGCCATACGGCAACAGCGACAACCGCAACTTCATCCAGACCTGGGGCCAGGACGACGACTTCGTCTGGGATGGCATGAAGGTCATCAAATTGGGCGTCAGCTATGACTTCGCTAAAGCCGGAGTTCCCGGTCTGACCATGGGCGTCAGCGGCAACTACTCCAACGGCGCATTCAATCCGAACACCAACCGCACCTATACCGTCAAGGAAATCGATGCCAGCGTGGGCTACAGCGTCCAAAACGGCGCGCTCAAGGGATTCAGCATTGGCGTTTACCCTGGATGGTTCAGAAGCGGAGGATTCTTACAGGCCGGTTACGGCAAAGGCGACCGCAACGACGTGAAAGTGATCGCTTCTTACAGCAAAACCTTCTGATCCACCAAGTAGCCGGTCTGCCAGTGCCGGCCGCTTCACCCATCGGTTCCGATAAGCGAAGCCGAAAAGGAGAAACCGCACGATGAAACTGAAGACCCTGAGCCTGTCCCTGCTGATCTTTGCCGGCCTGTCCGCGCCGCTGGCCGCCCTCGCCGCCGACAAGCCGGTGCTGGAAGTCTGGACCATGAGCCTGTCGCCCAAGTTCGACGGCTATTTCAAGAACATGATCGCCAGATACAACGCCCAGCATCCCGATGTGGAAGTGAAGTGGACCGACTACCCGTGGGATGTGATCCAGGCCAAGTTCACCGCCGCGGTGGGCGCCGGCAAGCCTCCGGCGCTGGTCAACCTCAATGTGCCCTGGGCTTACGACTACCAGCAGGAGGGCCTGATCCAGCCGCTGGACGGCCTGATAGACAAGGGCCAGTACGTCGCCGGCGCGCTGAAGGACATCACCTTCAACGGCAAGGTCTACGCCTTCCCGCACTACAACGGCGCCAACGTCATCGCCTACAACGCCGCGCTGTTCAAGAAAGCCGGGCTCGATCCCAACAAGCCCCCCAAGTCCTTCGACGAAGAACTGGCCTACGCCAAAACCATCAAGGCCAGGACCGGCGTCGCCGGCTTCGCGCCGACGCTGGGCCCCACCAAGATCGAGGCGCTGCTGATGCAGAATGGCCTGGAAGTGGTGAAGGACGGCAAACCGGCCTTCACCAGCCCGGCCCACGTCGCCTTCGTCAAGAAGCTGGCCGACGCCTACAAATCCGGCGCGCTGTTGAAAGACAACCTGTTCGCCCAGGACAACTTCCAGGTGGCGATGGCCGCCTACAACGGCGGCCGGCTGGCGATGCTGGAATCGACGCCGACCACGCTGACCCGGGTGCGCGACGAAGCGCCCAAGCTGTACCGCGACACCCGCGTCGCCGCCGCGCCGCTGGGCCCCACCGGCATCGCCGCCGGCGGCTGGATGTTCAACTTCGCGGTGGCGCGCAATGTGGACAAGGCGCTGCTGCCGGAAATCGGCAAGTTCGGCAATTACCTGACCAACGCCGACAACCAGCTGGCCTTCGCCAAGCTGGCCGGCACCCTGCCCACCGCCCGCAAGGCGGCGCAAGACCCGCACTTCCAGCAGGTGGCCGGCAACGCCGGCGCGGCCGAGCGCGCGGTGGGCATCGCCGCCGCCAACCTGGACAAGACCCGCACCCTGTTCCTGTCGGTGAAGAACGCCGACGTGCTGTCGGCCCGACTCGCGGCGGCGGTGGAAAAAGCGGTGACCGGACGGCAGGACGCCAAGCAGGCGCTGGACGAGGCCGCCGCCTACTGGAACGGCAAGCTGTAAGCGCGACTCGCGCCCGCCGCCGGCAATGGCGGCGGGCAGTCATCAATCCGCCCGATGGAGCCCGCCATGCGCAAACCACGCAAAACCACGCTGCAAGCCTATCTGTTCCTGGCGCCGGCGCTCGCGCTGATGCTGCTGTTCTCGTTCTGGCCGGTGGGCTTCGGCTCGGTGCTGGCCTTCACCCGCTACAACCTGATAGACGCGCCGCAATGGGTGGGCTGGGACAATTTCCGCGAGCTGTTCGCCGACGAGCTATTCATAGTTGCCTTGAAGAATTCGGCGCTGTACCTGCTGGTGGTGCCGGCGATCCAGGTGCTGGCCATGCTGCTGGCGGTGCTGGTCAACAACAAGCTGCCCGGCATCAAGCTGTTCCGCGCCGCCTACTACCTGCCGGTGGTCACCTCGGTGTCGGCGATAGGCATCATCTGGAACTTCATGTACACCGAGGACGGCGTGCTCAACGCCGCGCTGCGGTGGCTGCATCTGATCAACAGCCCGGTGGGCTGGCTCAGCGACGACCACATCGCGCTGTTCGCGGTGATGTTCATCACCGTCTGGCGCGGCATAGGCTGGTATATGGTGCTGTACCTGGCCGGCCTGCAAGCCATTCCCGCCGATCTGCACGAGGCCGCGCAACTGGACGGCGCAGGCCGCTGGCAGCGCTTCTGGCGCATCACCGTGCCCTTGCTGGCCCCCACCATCCTGCTGTGCTCGGTGATGTCGGTGCTGGCGGCGGTGAAGGCGTTTGAAGAAGTGCAGATCCTGACCAAGGGCGGGCCGATGCAGTCCACCTACACCGCGCTGTTCTATGCCTACGAGTTCGGCATCAAGTCGCTGAACTTCGGCCGCGCGCTCGCCGCCAGCCTGGTGATGTCGCTGTTTTGCATTCTGCTGGCTTGGCTCAACTTCCGTTATCTGCAACCGCGCGAGCGCTGAGGAGACGCCATGACCGCCATCACCCTGCCCGCAGCCCGCCGCGCCGTCCCGCGGCTGAACCAGCTGGCCAACCGCGCGCTGCACTACCTGGCGCTGGCCGCGATAGCCCTGATCACTGTCTACCCGTTCTGGTGGACGCTGATCACCGCGCTGTCCAGCGACGGCGACGTGTTCAGCTTTCCGCCGGCGCTACTGCCCACCGCGCCGTCGCTGGCCAATTTCCGCGAAGCGGCGGACAGCATCGATCTGCTGGCCTTCTACCGCAACTCTATCGCCATCACCGCGCTGAGCGTGGCCGGCACGCTGCTGGTGAGCGCGCTGGCCGCCTATCCGCTGGCCAGGATGCGCTTTCCCGGCCGCAAGCTGGTGTTCGGCGCCATCCTGGCCACCATGATCCTGCCCAGCGAGGTCAATTTCCTGGTCAACTTCATCACCGTGTCCAAGCTGCAGCTCACCGACAGCTACAGCGGGGTGGTACTGCCGACGCTGGCCGGCGCGGTGGGCATCTTCCTGATGAAGCAGGCGTTCGAAGCGGTGCCGCAGGACCTGATAGACGCGGCGCGGGTGGACGGCGCCGGCGAATGGCAGATCTTCTGGAAGATCATGCTGCCGCTGTCGCGCCCGGCGCTGGCGGCGCTGACCATCCTCACCACGGTGTCGGCGTGGAACCAATACATCTGGCCGTCCATCGTGATGTCCAGCCCGGACAAGTTTCCGCTGTCGGTGGGCGTGCTCTACCTCGCCGGCGCCTTCAGCTTCAAGACCCGGGTGGTGGCGGCCGGCGCGGTGCTGACCGTGCTGCCCATCCTGATCGTCTTCCTGTTCACCCAGCGCTATTTCCTGCGCGGTTTCGATGGAGCCGTCAAATGAGCCTGCCCCCGCAACAACTGACCGGCCGCTGCCTGATGGTGGACCTGCCCGGCCCGGAATTGTCCCGCGAGGACGCCGCCCGGCTGCAAAAGCTGCAGGTACGCGCCGTCTGCCTGTTCCGCCGCAACGTGCCGGACGCCGCCCGCGCCCGCCAATTGGTGGCTGACCTCAAATCCGCGCTGGGCGACGACATCCTGATCGGCCTGGATCAGGAAGGCGGCGCGGTGATGCGCACGCAGTTCCTGCCACAGGCGCCGTCAGCGATGGCGCTGGCGGCGGCGGACGATGCGGCGCTGAGCCGCGAGGTCGGCGCGGCGGTGGCGCGCGGGCTGAAGAGCCTGGGCGTCAACTGGAACTTCGCGCCGGTGCTGGATCTCAACAACAACCCGGCCAATCCGGTGATAGGCGAACGCTCCTTCGGCGCCGATCCGGCGCGCGCCGCCCTGCTGGCGCGCGCCTGGATGGATGGCCACCTGGCCGAGGGCGTGGCCTGCTGCGTCAAGCACTTCCCCGGCCACGGCGACACCCATACCGACTCCCACCTCGACCTGCCGGTGGTGGACAAGCCGCAGGCCGAGCTGCGCGACTACGAACTGGCGCCGTTCAAGGCGCTGGCCGGCCACGCGCCGGCGCTGATGAGCGCCCACATCCGCTTCCCCGCCCTGGATACCGAGTGGCCGGCCACGCTGTCGCCGGCCATCCTCACCGGCCTGCTGCGCCGCGAGCTGGGCTACCGCGGCGTCGCCATCACCGACGCGCTGAACATGAAGGCGATACGCGAGCGCTGGGGCCAGGCCTTCGGTGCGGTACAAACGCTGAAAGCCGGCGCCGACCTGGCGCTGGTGCTGCAATTCGCCGACGAAATGCAACACAGTGCCGACGCGGTGGCGGCGGCGCTGGCAAGCGGCGAGCTGGCAACCGCTAGGCTGATCGAAGCCAGCGAGCGGGTGGACGCGCTGATCCGCCGCTTCCCCAGCCGCGCCGACGCGCCCTACCGCGCCGAACAGCGCGCCGCCGACGAAGCGCTGTTCGCCGAAGCCTGGCAGCGCGCGCTCACCGCCCACGGCCCGCTGCCAACGTTGCCGGCAGGCCGGCGGCTGCGGCTGGTGGTGCAGGACCAGGCGCCGTCCGACGGCGTGTCGGAAGAAGGCCTGGCGGCGGACCGGCTGATCGCCGCGCTATCGCGGCGCCACGCGCTGGAGGTGGTGCGCTTCGAGCGACGCGAAGCGCTGCACTGGGACACGCTGCCCCAGGACGGCCTGTACACCGTGCTGGCCTCCACCACGCGTGAGCGCTACGGCGCGCGCGAGCGGCAAAGCTGGAAACCGGACTTGCATATGGCATTATGGAACCCGTACGCCGCCGCCGACATCGCCGCGCCGGCGCTGATCAGCTACGGCTTCGCCGACGCCGCGCTCGACGCGGCCAGCCGCTGCCTGGCCGGCGACGCCATCGCCGCCGGCCGGCTGCCGGTGCAGCTTGGCGCCCCCTATCAGGAGCAATGAAGATGTCCCGACTGTCACTGAAAAACATCCACAAAGCCTACGACGACGGCAACGCGGTGATCCACGATGTCAGCCTGGACATCCGCGATGGCGAGTTCATGGTGTTCGTCGGTCCATCCGGCTGCGGCAAATCGACGATGATGCGCATGATCGCCGGGCTGGAGGAGATCAGCGCCGGCGAGTTGCGGATAGACGACAAGCTGGCCAACGACATCGAGCCAGCCAAACGCGGCGTGGCGATGGTGTTCCAGAGCTACGCGCTGTACCCGCACATGACGGTGCGCGGCAATATGGCCTTCAGCCTGAAACTGGCCGGCAAGAGCAAGGCCGAGATCGACGCCGCGGTGAGCCGCGCCGCGCGGACGCTGCAGATCGAACACCTGCTGGAGCGCAAGCCCAAGGCGCTGTCCGGCGGCCAGCGCCAGCGCGTCGCCATCGGCCGCGCCATCGTCAGGAAACCCGGCGTGTTCCTGTTCGACGAGCCGCTGTCCAATCTGGACGCCGCGCTCAGGGTGCAGATGCGGATAGAGTTGGCGCGGCTGCACAAGGAGCTGGGCAGCACCATGATTTATGTCACCCACGACCAGGTGGAAGCGATGACCATGGGCGACCGCATCGCGGTATTCAACGCCGGCCGCATCGAACAGGTGGGCACGCCGCTGGAGCTGTACAACCGCCCGGCCAACCGCTTCGTCGCCGGCTTCCTGGGCTCCCCCAGAATGAACTTCATCCCGGCGCGCGCGCTGCAGCAACAGGCCGCCGGCCTGGAGCTGGAACTGCCCGGCGGCTACCGGCTGGCGCTGCCCTTCGGCGACGGCGACGGCGACGGCGGCGACGGCGCGGCGACGCTGGGCGTGCGCGCCGAGCATCTGTTCTTCGCCGAATCCGGCCTGCCGGTGACGGTGCAGTTGGTAGAGCACCTGGGCGACCAGCAGATCGTCTACGCGCTGTGTGAAGGGGTCGGCGAGCCGATCGCGGTGAAGCTGCCCGGCCACGAGGCCGAACCGGCGCTGGGCAGCCGCCGCCACCTGGCGCTGGATCCGCGCCACTGCCAAGTGTTCGACCAGAAGGGCCGGGCGCTGCCGCGGCTGGACCTTACCCAGCAGGCCGAACCGGCCCTGGCCTTGTAAACCTCAGGGCGGGGCCGCGCCCCGCTCTTATCCACAACCGGCGTCGAACGCTGAACTTATCCACACCGCCTCCGTCCACACCGCGCCCGCCGAGTTCCGCTTCATCAAACCGCCTCCGCCGCGTCCATGCCCGGACGGTCGTCATCGGGAAATAATTGAAATGATTAAGTATTTCTTCGTAACCGACCGGCAACTGCCCTACAACTAGAGCAGGATGTTTTGTACGGAGCGTCGCAATGAATCGCCAAACCTCGCTAGCTCGGCAACTGGCACTGATCGTTGCCCTGGTGATCGGCATCCTGCTGGCCACCTCGGTTTTCTCCCTGTTCCAATTATGGGGAGGCATCCGCGAGTTCCGCGACCAGGTGGGCGCCGACCAGCGCAGCATGCAGCAGGTGCTGACCATGCAGGTGGACTTCAAGAAGCAGGTGCAGGAATGGAAAGACACGCTGCTGCGCGGCCAGGACCCGGCCAAACTGGCCAAATACTGGAACAATTTCCAGCAGCGCGAGCAGCAGGTTCGCGACGAAGGCAACAGACTGGCGGCCTCGGTCTCCGACCCGCAGGCGCAGCAGCTGCTGCAGCAATTCGTCGCCGCCCACCAGAAGATGGGCGACGACTACCGCAAGGGCCTGGACGCGTTCAAACAGGCGGCAGGCGACGCCAAGGTGGGCGACAAGCAGGTTGCCGGCATGGACCGCCCGCCCACCGAGCTGCTGACCCAGGCCAGCGACTTGCTGAGCAAACGCGCCCAGGCCACCGCGGCCAACGCCGTGGAGCGCGCGAACGGCGCGCTGTGGCGGGTGGCCATCGCCATGGCGCTGGGCACGGTGCTGGGCATCGCCTTTTTCCTGTACTACGTCAACCGCACCATCATCGCGCGCGCGCAGCGGCTGGTGGAGGACCTGACCTTGCTGGCGCAGGGCAATTTCACCCGCCCCTGCGTCAGCGGACGGATGGATGAGATCGGCCAGATCGCCGCCTGCAGCGAAACCGTGCGCGTCAACCTGGGCGCGCTGATCCGCGAGCTGATCAACGCCGCCAGGGAGGTCAGCGACACCAGCCAGGAACTGAGCCGCGCCGCGCACACGCTCGCCCATGGCGCGGAAACGCAGAACGACGCCATCTCCAGCAACGCGGCTTCGCTGGAGCAGATGGCCACCAGCATAGACACCATCGCCGACCAGACCGCGCGCATCAGCCAGGACTCGGACACCAGCGCGCAAAAGACCCGCGACGGCCTGGACGAAGTCACCCGGCTGCACCAGCAGGCCGAGGTGATAGACAAGGTGATGGGCCAGGTGGACGACGCTTCGCAGGCCTTCCAGCACAGCACCCAGTCCATCGGCCAACTGACCAATCAGATCAAGGACATCGCCGAACAGACCAATCTGCTGGCGCTGAACGCGGCGATAGAAGCGGCGCGCGCCGGCGAACAGGGCCGCGGCTTCGCGGTGGTGGCCGACGAGGTGCGCAAGCTGGCGGAAAACTCGGCCAAGGCCGCCAGCGAGATCAAGAATGTGACCGAACAGCTGAACCAGGGCGCGCAATCGGTCGGCAACACGGTGCAGAACGGCATTTCCGCCACCCGGCAGAGCCGCGGCACCATGGAAGTGGTGATGGGCAATCTGCAGGCCGCCAACGACAGCGTGCATGAAGCCAACGGCGGCGTCGTCCAGATCCGCGACGCCATCGCCGAGCAGAAGGCCGTCTGCAACAGCATCGCCCAGCGCTTTGAAACCGTGGCGCAGATGGTGGCGGACAATTCGCAGTCCGCCATCGAACTGCGCGGCACCGTGGTCAGCCTGAGCTCGCTGGCCGAGCGCATGCAAACCATGGTCGGCAAGTTCCGGCTATAGCCGGAACAGCGGCTGCCGCGCATCCAGGCGGAAGCGCTGCAGCCGGCCGGCGTGCGGCCGCAGCCGCGCCTCCAGCCAGTCCATGCCCGCCTCGCCGTCCGGGAAGTCCGCATCCGGCCGTTCGCTGACGAACACCGCGTCGCGGCTTCGCTCCGTCAGCTTGAAGCGGTCGGACTCCAGCCAGTTCAGACAGCGGCACACCACCTGGCGCCCGCCGCCCAGCCAGACCGCCTCGCCCGGCTGCGGGTTTTCCGCCTCGTCCCTGCCCAGCGGCAGGAAGGGTTCGTCGCCCAAGGCCAGGTCCAGCGCCAATTCTCCGCCCAACGCACGGATGTCCTCGCCGCCGAACGGGGCCAAGCTAATCAGCGACGCCTGGTTGTACAAATCCACCAAGGGCAGGATGCTGCGCAGCTTGTCTTTCCGCACCGCCTTCACCAGGTATTCCAGCGAGCAGCGCGCCTTCTTGTCCCCCGGCAGCTCCAGATACAGCTGTTTCCAGCGCAGCAGCAGCGCGTCGACGTCGCGTTCGGTGTCGACCAGCGCCGGCAGCAAGGGCGGCAAGGCGGCGCTGTCGATATCAAGCGCGATCAGCCCGGCCACCCGCATCTGCGGCAAGCGGCCCAATAGGCGGGGAGTGAGGGATATCTGCATGCGGCGCTCCTGGCGAATCTGGGGGGGACCATGCTAAACAAGGCGCGGCCGCCAGGGAAACGACTTGTGCTAATGGGGCATTAGCGGGCGGCGAAATCTGCAAGACCGGCGGAACCCAAGCGCAGACACTGCGGCTATCAATCCGCGAAGGGCTTTGTCATGCAAGTACATTCCTCCATAGTCCAGACATCCGGCCTCTCAACCCTGCGCCAGGATGCGGCCCAGGCACCGGCATCCCCGCTGGCCGCCCGCATTCGCGCGCTGGGCAACTCGCCGATCGACGTGCCTGGCTTCCAGCCCGCGGTGGTCAGCCGCCACGGCGGCGGCCTGCTAGACCGCATGCGCATGCTGCTAGCCAATCCTTTCGAAAAAACGCTGAATGCCCAAGGCGGCGCAGACCAGAAGCTGGTTTTCGACCAGAAGCAGGCGGTACTGACACCCTGCCGCGCCGACTTGGCCAAGCTGGGACTGACCGACATGAAGGAGGGCGTGTGCAACGGCCTTTCCTACGCCTGGGCCGAGGAACAGCTGAAAACCGGCAACGGCGGAAACAAGCTGGAATGGATAGCCCAGGTGGCCGCCAGCGACAGCTTGGCGCGCGGGCCACGTGGCAACGGGGCGCCTTCTCCGCTCAGCCAGACGCGCATCCCGCTGCTCAACCAGCTGAAGAAGATGCAGGACTTCCAATTCAGCCAGTTCGCCAATACCGGCAGCCCCAAGCAGGACATGAGCAACTACCTGCAGGCGGTCGATGGCTGGGGCAAGCGCAACGGCATGGATGCCAGCGTGGACATCCTCAAACCCGGCGCGACGCCGGCCGAGCGCCAGCTATGCGCGCGCCTGCCCGCGCACGGCGACGGCGCGCTGGTGTTCCGCACCGCCGAACACACGATGGCCATGTCCAGTCGCGGCGGAACGTACAGCTTCTTCGAGCCCAACTACGGCATGGTCAGCTTTCAGGATAAGAACCGCTTCGACGACTTCGTCGCCGCCTTCCTGCTGGCCGAGGGCCACAAGCCGCCGTTCATGCTGACCGAACTGAAGCTCGATCCGACGGCCCAGCCGACGCCGACGCGGATGGCGGAGCTGGCCGACATCGAATAAGCCAAGAAAAAAGCCCGGCTTCAGCCGGGCTTGAATCGACGACGCGCAACAATCAGGCGCTCAAAACCTCTTGCCTGGCGGCCAGACGCCGCGCCAGCCACTGGTCCACCACCTCGGCGGCGTCAGCCGGCAGATGCAGCCTCAGTTTGGAACGGCGCCACAGGATGTCGTCGCTGCGCGTCGCCCATTCGTGCTCCGCCAGATACTCCAGTTCCGCCTCGTACAAACCAGGCAGTATCTCCGCGCCCAGCTCCGCCAGGCAACTGGCCTTGGCTATCAGCTTGCCGACGCGGGTGCCGTAGGCGCGCGCCCAGCGTTCGGCCAGCGGGGCCGGCAGCCAGGGATGGCGCTGGCGCAGGCCTTGCAGGAAACGGCCGAAATCGGCCCCCGGCATGTCGCCGCCCGGCAGCGGCGCGTCGGCGGTCCAACTGGCTTTGCGGTTGCCCAACAGCGGCGCCAGCTTGTCCACCGCCTCTTCCGCCAGCTTGCGGAAGGTGGTGATCTTGCCGCCGAACACCGACAGCAGCGGCGCGCCGGCCAGGTCGGTCTCCAGCGCGTAGTCGCGGGTGACGCTGGCGGCGTTGTCGGCGGCGTCGTCCAGCAGCGGGCGCACGCCGGAATAGGTGGACAGCACGTCTTGCGGGCCGATCTGGCTGTGGAAGTAGCGGTTGCTCATCTCGCACAGGTAGGCGATTTCCTGCGCGTCTATCGCCACCTGGGCCGGATCGCCGTGATATTCGACGTCGGTGGTGCCGATCAGCGTGAAATCCTTCTCGTACGGGATGGCGAAGATGATGCGCTGGTCCGGGTTCTGGAAAATATAGGCGAACGGATGGTCGAACAGTTTCTTCACCACGATGTGGCTGCCCTTGACCAGGCGGATGGACTTGCTGGCCGGCATCGCCAGCTTGTCTTCGATCAGGCTCTGCACCCAGGGGCCGGCGGCGTTGACCAACGCGCGGGCGCGCACCTCGAAGCGGCTGCCGTCCTCGCGCTCCAGCGTGCACAGCCAGTGGCCGTCGTCGCGGCGCGCCGCCACGCAGGCAGTGCGGGTGTGGATCTTGGCGCCGTGCTCGGCGGCGTCCATCGCGTTGAGCACCACCAGCCGCGCGTCCTGCACCCAGCCGTCGGAATAGACGAAGCCGCGCTTGAAGGCGTCCTTCAGCGGCGCGCCCGACGGATGCCTGGCGAAACTGACGGTTTCCGAGCCGGGCAGCACTTCGCGCTTGGCCAGATGGTCGTACAGGAACAGGCCAGCGCGTATCATCCACTCCGGCCGCTGGTCGCGCGCATGCGGCATCACGAAGCGCAGCGGCCAGATGATGTGCGGCGCCGCCTTCAACAGCACTTCGCGCTCCTGCAGCGCCTTGCGCACCAGGCCAAACTCGTAGTACTCCAGGTAACGCAGGCCGCCGTGGATCAGCTTGGTGCTGGCCGATGAGGTGTGCGAGGCCAGATCGTCCTTCTCGCACAGCGCCACTGACAGGCCGCGGCCGGCCGCGTCGCGCGCAATTCCGGCGCCGTTGATGCCGCCGCCAATCACCATCAAATCGTATACGTCCATTGCCCCGTCCTTGCTTGATCTACCGCCTTTATTCTATCCACAATAGCTAACATGGAACACAAATAATACATTTTTCTTTCGTTATTTTTCGCTTTTACGACACTACCGCCGCAAAGTTCGGCAATTAGGCAAAGCAATCATGGCGGAACCAAGCTGGAAAACAGACATGCAAGCCTTGTATAACAAGACTTTTTGATATGAAGGGAATAGCGGCAAGGCCGATGCGCGCGACGCGAAAAACGAACAAAAAAGGAAAACGGCGCGCCGGGAAACGCGCCGTCGACAGCCATTAGAAAGTGTAGGCCAGCGCCGCCAGCGTGCCACCGATCAGCGAACCGATCACCGGCACCCAGGAATAGCCCCAGTCACTGTCGCGCTTGCCCGGAATCGGCAGGATCGCGTGCATGATGCGCGGCGCCAGATCGCGCGCCGGGCTCATCGCGTAGCCGGTGGTGCCGCCCAGCGACACGCCGATGCCCAGCACCAACAGGGCCACCGGCAACGCGTCGATCGCGCCCAGCGACACCTTGGGCGCCACCATCGACAGGATGGCGAAAACCAGCACGAAGGTGGCCACGATCTCGGACACCAGGTTGCCCGGCAGGCTGCGGATGGCCGGACCGGTGCAGAAAGTGGCCAGCTTGGTGTCGGCGCAGTCGGTGGTTTCATAGTGCTTGCGATAGATCAGCCACATCAGGCCGGCGCCGGCCATGCCGCCCAGCATCTGCGCCGCCACATAGCCCGGCACCTTGTTCCACGCGAACTTGCCGGCCACCGCCAGCGCCACCGACACCGCCGGGTTCAGGTGGGCGCCGCTGATCGCCGCCACGCTGAACACGCCGACGAACACCGCCATCGCCCAGCCGAAGGCCACCACGATCAGGCCGCTGTTGTGGCCTTTGGTGTTTTTCAGCAATACATTGGCCACCACGCCATTGCCCAGCAGCACCAGCAAGGCGGTGCCGATGAATTCGCCAATCAGAGGATTCATGATTTTGTCTTTCAGAAAAGGGGTCGCCCGCCCGCCGCTGTTTGCGCGGCGGGTCATCGCATGTTCAGCCGGAAATCAGGACTGGTCGTCTGCCCAGACGGTGGCGGCCTTGACGGCGCGCTGCCAGCCCTTGACGTTGCCGGCCACCTCTTCGGCCGCCATCCGCGGCTGGAAGCGGCGGTCCAGTTGCCATTGGCCCTGCACGTCGTCCAGGTTCTTCCAGTAGCCAACGGCCAGGCCGGCCAGGTAGGCGGCGCCCAGCGCGGTGGTTTCGGTGATCTTCGGGCGCACCACGTCCACGCCGAGGATGTCGGACTGGAACTGCATCAAGAGCTCGTTGACGGTGGCGCCGCCGTCGACGCGCAGTTCGGCGATGCCCATCTTGGCGTCGGCCTCCATCGCCTTGAGCACGTCCATGGTCTGGTAGGCGATGCTGTCCAGCGCGGCGCGGGCCACGTGCGCGGCCTTGGTGCCCAGCGTGGCGCCGACGATGGTGCCGCGGGCGTTGGGGTTCCAGTGCGGCGCGCCCAGGCCGGCGAAGGCCGGCACCAGGTAGACGCCGTCGCTGTCCTTCACCTCCTGCGCCAGCGGGCCGACGTCGGCCGAGTGGCGGATGATGCCCAGGCCGTCGCGCAGCCATTTCACCACCGCGCCGCCGATGAAGATGGAGCCTTCCAGCGCGTACTGCACCTTGCCGTCCACTTTCCAGGCGATGGTGGTCAGCAGATTGTTGGAGGATTCGATAGGGGTGTCGCCGGTGTTCAGCATCATGAAGCAGCCGGTGCCATAGGTGTTCTTCACCATGCCAGGCTGGGTGCACTGCTGGCCGAACAGCGCGGCCTGCTGGTCGCCGGCCACGCCGGCGATCGGGATTTCCACCCCCAGGTGGGCGGCGTGGGTGTGGCCGTACACTTCGCTCGAGCTCTTCACTTCCGGCAACATGCTGGCCGGAATGCCCATGATGTCCAGCAACTCGGCGTCCCATTGCTGGGTGTGGATGTTGTACACCATGGTGCGCGAGGCGTTGGACACGTCGGTGACGTGCACCTTGCCGTGGGTGAAGTTCCAGATCAGCCAGCTGTCGACAGTGCCGAAGGCCAGCTTGCCGCTCATCGCGCGTTCGCGGGCTCCCGGCACATTGTCCAGAATCCACTTGATCTTGCTGCCGGAGAAGTAGGCGTCCACCAGCAGCCCGGTCTTGCTGCGGATCAGCTCGCCCAGGCCGCGCGCCTTCAGTTCGTCGCAGAAGCCTGCGGTGCGGCGGTCCTGCCAGACGATGGCGTTGTATACCGGCTGGCCGGTTTCACGGTCCCAGACGATGGTGGTTTCGCGCTGGTTGGTGATGCCGATGGCGGCGATGCTGCGACCGTCGATGCCGGCCTTGGCCACGGCTTCCGCCGCCACGCCCACCTGTCCGCCCCAGATTTCCTGCGGATCGTGTTCCACCCAGCCCGGTTGCGGGTAGATCTGGCGGAATTCCTTTTGCGCCAGCGACACGATGTCGCCGCTGCGGTTGAACAGGATGGCGCGGGAACTGGTGGTGCCTTGGTCCAAGGCCAGTACGTACTGATCGCTCATGAGTGTCTTCTCCTGATTGCCGGTAAGGCAGCATGGTTAACAGCGGGGGTGTCAACGTTGCGCTAATGTTGCTTTTTTTGCTTATGACGTTCGTTTTATTTTCGGACAATTCTATTCCCGAACACACGCTTGTCAATCATCCGGTAAAAAAAAATACATTTTCCGCAGCGCAACCAAGCCTGGCAATGAAATAATCCATGATATTTTTCAATAAAATCAATACATTGAAAAATGTAGCGCAGCGCTACATTCGCGCACTTACCCTGTCATTCCGCCAGCGCCAGGCGCCAAAACGCCGGACCGTCGCCGCAGGCTTCCCCGCCCAGCAAGGCTTGCGCGCCGATCCCGCCCTCCGCGCGCAATCCCGCACTGCAACAAGGCTTTGCGTCGATTACAGGGCGCTTATTACAAAAGAAAAAATAAGAAAATAAGCGAACATTCAGATAACACATACAGAAAAAACAACACCATAAACCGTTGTTTTACGCACAAATCCTGATTTTCAAGTAATCCTGCCGCTACATGGCAGTTATGGCAGCATGGACGACAATGCCGAACACCCAGCCGATGCGCGCCGCCAGCCCCGCAAGACGCGCGGATTCGACCCAACGCAAAGAAGCCGCGGCGCAAGCGTGGCACCATCGGATACATGGCGGCCAAGCGGGGATAACGTCCCCTTGATAACGCCGCGCAGCCGCCCATGCCGGGCGGCAAGCCCGGGCCGCGGCTCCGGCAATATGCTTTCAGCTCCAACCTAACCGGCCGGAGGCCGCAAAGGACAGTCATGCTTCGCAACACCAAAATTCTCGCCACGCTGGGCCCCTCGTCCAGCACCCCGGAACAGATCCTGGAACTGGCCCGCGCCGGGGTGAACATTTTCCGCCTCAACATGAGCCACGGCAGCCATGACGACCACCGCGCCCGCCTGGCCGCCATCCGCGCCGCGGAAAAGGCGCTGGAGCGGCCGATAGGCGCGCTGTTTGACCTGCAGGGCCCCAAGCTGCGGATCGGCAAATTTCCACAGCCCACGACCGTGCAGACCGGCGCCCGCTACGAATTCGTGCTGGATGAGGTCGAAGGCAACGCCCAGCGCGCCAGCCTGCCGCACCCGGAAGCCTTCGCCGCGCTGGAGCCCGGCCACGTCATTCTGGTGAACGACGGCAAGATGGCGTTCCACGTGGAACAAGTGGAACCGCGCCGCATCGCCACCCGCGTCACCGTCGGCGGCGAAATGTCCAGCAACAAGGGCTTCAACCTGCCGCACACCGTGCTGCCGATGTCCGCCATCACCGATAAAGACCGCAAGGACGCCGAGTTCGCGCTGCAGGAAGGCGCCGACTGGATCGCGATGTCCTTCGTGCAGACCGCGCAGGATGTGGCCGAGCTGCGGCAGATCGTCGGCAAGCAGGCCGGCATCGTCGCCAAGATCGAAAAACCTTCGGCGGTGGACGATCTGGAAGCCATCGCCACGCTGGCCGACGGCGTGATGGTGGCGCGCGGCGACCTGGGCGTTGAGCTGCCGCCGGAAGACGTGCCGGTGGTGCAGCGCCGCATCGTCCACCAGTGCCGCCACCTGGGCCGCCCGGTGATCGTCGCCACCCAGATGCTGGAATCGATGATCACCGCGCCGACGCCGACGCGCGCCGAAGCCAACGACGTGGCCACCGCGGTGTACGAAGGCGCCGACGCGGTGATGCTGTCGGCCGAAACCGCCGCCGGCCAGTTCCCGCTGCAGGCGGTGCAGATCATGGACCGCATCATCCGCCGGGTGGAAAACGCGCCGGACTACCGCAAAGTGATGGCGCTGGACTACAGCGTGGCCGACGAACCCGACCGCACCGACGCCATCGCCGCCTGTGTGCGCAAGGTGGCCACGCTGCTGCCGGTCACCGTCTCGGTCGCCTTCACCACCAGCGGCGCCAGCTGCCTATACTTGGCGCGCGAACGCCCATCCACCCCTATCCTGGGCATCTCGCCCAGCCTGGACACCGCCCGACGCCTGACGCTGGTGTGGGGCGTGGTGGCCTACCACGGTCCGGACGCGGAAAACCTGGAGGACATGGTGGTGAAGACCACCTTCTGCGCCACCAAGCTGGGCCTGGCTCAGCAGGGCAAGCCGATGGTGATCATCGCCGGCGTGCCCTTCGGTACGCCGGGATCGACCAACCTGCTGCGCATCGTCTATCCGTAAGCGCCGCCGAAATCGCCATATCGAAACGGAACCCGTCGGTTCCGTTTTTTATTGCCGGCCGCCGGGCTCGCGGCTAGTCCTGCGACTATTCTTAGCAGGTGACCAAGGCCTCGCGAGACCACCTGAAATGACTGTGCGCCCGCTGACCAGCCGGAGATGCCGGCTGTGGCTGAAAGCCATGCTGATCTGCGGCTGCCTGGGCCAGCCCAGCCCGATTCTGGCGGCCGATGGCCTGACGGTGGCGCTGGATGCCAGCGACCCGCCGTTCATGTACGCCGGCGGCGGTGACAGCGCGCAAGGGCTCTATCCCGAACTGATCCGCCAGATTTGCGACAGAGCCGCCATTCCGCTGACCGTGCAGGCGATGAGCTGGCGCAGGGCTCTGCACGAGATCGACAACAGCAGCAGCGCGGTCGGCGGCCTGTATAAAACCGCGGAGCGGGAAAAACGCTACGACTTCAGCCTGCCCTTGTTCACCGAGCGCATCGTGGTGGTTTACCTGCGGCGGCGGCCGCTGGACTTCCGCAGCCTGGCCGACCTCGACCACAAGCGCATCGGCGTGATGGCCGGATGGAGCTATGGCGACGACTTCGACCATGCCCGCGCCGCACGCCGCTTCACCGCCTACGACGGAGACTCCGACCAGCAGAATCTGCAGCGGCTGGAAAGGGGCTATCTGGACGCCGTGCTGGGCATACAGGAGGCGATGGAAACCCTGCCCGCCAAGCGCCGCGCCGGCCTGGCAATCGCAGCGACGGCCCTGGCGGCCAAACCGACCTTCATCGCCGTCAACAAGCAATCCGGCCAGCAGGCGCTGCTGCAGCGCTTCAACCAGGCGCTGGAAAAAATGCGGCAGGACGGCAGCTATCAGCAACTGGTACGGAAGTTTTTCGCCAGCCGCCGCAGCGGGAATTGAGGCTATCCGGCCTTCGCCATGCAGGCGGGGTTCAGCCGCGCTGGATCTGGGCGATCGCGCCGTACAGATCGGCGCAGCTCCAATGCTCGGCGTATTTCCCATCGCGCACGACGACGATGTCCATCGCATTAATGGCGATGCGCTTGCCGCTGGCGGCCTGACCGAAGAACACGCCCGTGTGGGTAGCCTCTATGGTCTTGCGGGTCACTACCTTGCCGTTCTCTTCGATCTGCTCATGTATCAGCACGCGGATATCGGACAAGGCCGAGTGCAACATGCCGGTGAAGAATCCGGCAAAGCCGTCAGGGCCGTTGGGTACCCCCGGCGGGGCCGAGTGGTTGATGAAATCCGGCGCCACTAGTTCGGCAAAGGCCGCCATATCGCCGTTTTCTATCACTTCCCGATTGAAACGCTGAATCACGGTTTTGCTGGTATTCATGAGATCGCCTAAGAAAATGGAGCCGATGGCCATCCGGCGTCCGGGTTGATATGCCGGTCAAGCGGCAATGACAATGGATTAAACGACAGGCGCGGCCATATCACAAGCGTTATCGGGCGCGAAACAAAGCCAAGCCGCCCTGGCGCAACGGCAATTCCGCTGCGGCAAAACCGGGCCGCGCGCTGCTCGTCCACCGTCAGGTATCGCTCGGCATTGGCCATGCCGCCGTCGCCGGCGAAATGATCGCGCATCGGATAGAGCGCGCTCGGTTTCAGCACCTCGCGCACCTGGCGATGCAGCGTCGGCGCATGGCGCTGGTGGCGGAGCTCATGCACCGCCTGATTGGCGATCACCGCGTCGATGGCTGATCATCCTTTCCATTTCATGCGCATGAATTGGAATTGTCCACACTGCCGCCATCGGCCATGGCATGGCATGGAATTGGCCATTTGCATCCCTGCAGACACTCCCCATTCGCCCCTGCTATAGTCTTTCCTCCTACCATTCATGCGCACAACATGTCCTCCACCCACCTCTCGCGGCAACAAGCCCGCCACTTGCAACTGGCTGCCCAGGGCCTGCTGAACACGCCACGCCGCAAGGCAAGCAAGGCCGATGCGCTGGAGGCGGTGCGCCGGATGGCGCTGTTGCAGATCGACACCATCAGCGTGGTGGCGCGCAGCCCCTATATGGTGCTGTACAGCCGCATCGGCGACTATCCGCAGGAGTGGCTGGAACAGCTGCTGGCCGAAGGCGCGCTGTTCGAATATTGGGCGCACGAGGCCTGCTTCGTGCCGGTGGAGGACTACGGCCTGCTGCGCCACCGCATGCTGAGCGCCGAAAGCATGGGCTGGAAATATTCGCAGCGCTGGCTGGAGCAACACCGCGCCGATATCGACAACATCGTCGAACACATCCGCGAGAGCGGCCCGGTGCGCTCCGCCGATTTCGAGCGCAAGGGCGGCAAGGGCAACGGCTGGTGGGACTGGAAGCCGGAAAAACGCCACCTGGAAGTACTGTTCACGCTAGGCCGGCTGATGGTGAAGGAAAGGCGCGGCTTCCAGCGCGTCTACGACCTGGCGGAACGGGTGCTGCCCGGCTGGGACGACGCGCGCGACCTGCCGTCGCCGGAAGAAGCCAGGCTGCAGATGGTGCGCAACAGCTGCCGCGCGCTGGGGCTGGTCAAGGCCGGCTGGGTGGCCGACTACTATCGGCTGAAGCGGGCGCCGTACGGCGAGATGTTGGCGCAACTAGCCGATCAGGGCGAACTGATCGCGGTGAAAGTGGAAGGCTGGAGCGACGAGGCCTACGTTCACGCCAGCCTCGCCGCCGAGCTGGAACTGGCGGCGGCGGAGCGGCTCAAGAGCGGCAACACCGCCATCCTGTCGCCGTTCGACCCGCTGGTGTGGGACCGCAAGCGCGCGCTGGAGCTGTTCGATTTCGACTACAAGATCGAGTGCTACACCCCGGCGCCCAAGCGCAAATACGGCTACTTCACCCTGCCCATCCTCAACCGCGGCAAGCTGGTGGGCCGGCTGGACGCCAAGGCCCACCGCGCGCAGGGACTATTCGAGGTGAAGTCGCTGCATCTGGAACCCGGCGTGCGCGTCAGCCAGCGTCTGGCCGACGACCTGTCCGGCGCCTTGGCCAAACTGGCCGCCTGGCACCGCACGCCGCGACTGGCCATCAGCCAGGCGCCGGACGGCCTGGCCGAACGCATATTGGCCTGAAGGATCAGCCCGCCGAGGCGTACCAGCCGCTGACGCTGGGTTTGCGCTCCTCATGCAGCAGAATCTCGCTGAACTGTATCGTCGGCTGGATATCGGTGTAATTAGCGATGTCGTCCATGATGCGCGCCGCCACCGGAGCGAACGCGCGCTGGAAAGCCTCTGGCGATTCGAACACCAGCTGGGCCTGCGCCAGGCTGTCCGGCGGGCTGCCCGGCTCCAGTCCGCTCAGCCCGCGCTCCACCTGCACGCCCTTGAGCGCGCTGCCCAGCAGTTGCTGCACCATGGGCATGTGCTGCTGCATATAGTAGTCAAAGTCGAAACGCGCGGCGGCGCGGTTGGGATAGACAACGGTGACGGCGATCATGGCGAGCTCCTGTTGTGCTTGACGGAGAAATCAACTTACCCGCCTGGCGCAACATTGCCAATGTCATTTCGACATGCGCTGTCGCCAGTCCGCATCAATTGGAACGGAAAGGCCCCATCAGCCTCTGCAACTCGCCGCTGCCGGCCATGCCCTGCATCGCCCGGGTCAATTTGTCAGCGGCGGCGCGCTCGCCGGGGGCCAGCCATAGATAGATGTCCAGATGCTCGAAGGCGGTGGCCTGCACCCGGCTGGCGTATTTTTCCTGCAAGGGCCAATGGCCGGCGGTTTCGCTGGATACGATGCATAAATCCACCCGCCTGAGCAGCGCCATCCTGATGCAGGCGTCGTGGGTATACGGCGTTTCGCGCCTGGCGACGTGGCGGGTCATCAGATCGATGCCGTGCAGTCCGCGCATATAGGCGATGTGGTAGTGGCCCAGGTCGGCCCAGGACTTGGGCCTGACCTGGGTGGAGGCGCTGATCGCGTAATACCAGGAGGTGCGCAGATGCGGCTCCACCCGGATGGCACCGGGATAGAACTGCTGGAACTGCGGCCCGCGATTGGGATCGCCGTCGAACTCTCCGGCCATGAAAGCCGCCAGCGCGCGCTCCGGCGGCTGGTATTCTATGGTGTACGCCAGCCCCGCATGCGCAAACGCGGCGTCGAGCGTCCGGCGCATCGCCAGCATGTTCGGCGTGTCCAGCGGCGACAAATTGACCAGCCGCAGCGTTTCCGCGGCCATCCCGTCCGCGGGAGCCAACAGCAGCGGCAGCCATCCGGCCCGCAGCAGGCGGCGGAAGTGGCGCAAGCGCTTCATCGGACCTGCCTTTCCCCGAAGTCGTGCCGCAAGCAGCCGGCAACCCGGCTTGAACTATAGGCAATGCCAGCCCGGTGCCGCCGGCGATGGAACTTGCGGCACCGATGCCAACTCTCTATCACACCACCATAATCAGACCGGACTCAACCATGCGCACCCCCATTTTCCTGCTGAGCGCCACGCTGGCGCTGGCCGGCTGCAACCCGCAACAGACCACCCAGCTGCAACAGGCCGCCTCAGCCGCCATCGGCAGCGTGCACCAGGGCGTGGACACCGCCAGCGCGCCGCTGGGGCAACTGAAGGAGCAGGCCAGCGCCGCGCTGGGCGTGGCCAAACAAATGGGCGCCGCCGCCACCTTGCTGAATCCGGAGTTGAAAGAGCAGGTGGACAAGCTCAAACGGCAGGCATCCGACATCAAGGGCGCCATCCAGCCGAAACCATAGCGGGGCCAGTCGCGTTGATGGCATTTTGATGTCCGGCTGCGGTTTATTTAGCTTGAATTTAGGCTGGGCGACCTAGCATGGTCTTGTCATTCCCCCTGGAGACATCCGTCATGGAAAGCTTGCCCGACATCTGCCGCATCAGCGACATCCTGCTGGACGTGGACATAGACTGCAAAAACCAGCTGTTCGACCACGCCGCCCGCCAACTGGGCCAACGCCACGCGCTCAACAGCCAGACCCTGCAGACCGCGCTGCAACTGCGCGAGCAGACCGGCAGCACCGCGCTGGGCCACGGCCTGGCCTTGCCGCATGCCCGCATTCCCGGCCTGACTGAAGCCCATGCGCTGTTTCTGCGCCTGAAACGCGGCATGGCCTTCGACGCGCCCGACGGCGCGCCGGTGCACAACCTGCTGTTGCTGCTGCTGCCGCAGGAGGCGCATCCGCAGCACTTGCAACTGCTGGCCACCATCGCCCGCATGTTCAGCGAGCGTCCATTCCGCGAAGCGCTGGCGCGCTGCGACCACGCCCAACAAGTGCACCAGCTATTCCAGCTGTGGGCCGATCCGCAAGCCACCAACGACCCGCACTTCTGGCTGGACAGCAACCGTTATTTCCTCGATACCGAAGCCAGCCTGCGCCCCGACTACAGCATACGCCGCAAGGTGGTGGCCCGCTTCTGAAGCCGGTCGGCGGAAATTGGGCGGTGACAGCGGAAAACCGGCTTTGCTAGGATTAAATCGCTACCGCCCATCTTCCCGACAAGGCCTGAATGTTCAATTTCCCGCTCGTCATGGTTTCCCTCTCCGTCGCCAGCATAGGCGCGATCACCTGGCAACACAGCGTGCGCGCCGATCTGCTGCGGCCGCGCCGCCGCTGGCTGCAGGCTTCGCTGCTGCTGGCCGCCGGCATGTTGCTGGAAGGCGAGGTGCTGGGACGCCACCTTGGCTGGCTGTCGCTGGGCAGCGGCATGAGCAATGCCGGCATCACGCTGCAGTTGATGATCATCGCCCGGCTGAGCAGTATCCGCCTGCCCGACACGCTGTGGCTGTGGGTGGGTGCCTACTCGATTCTGGACAAATGGGTGCCGCAGCCCCTGTACGCGACCGCGCTGGACGCCCTGGAAATCCCCGCGCTCTATCTGAGCGCCGGCTGGCTGTACCAGCGCGCGGAGCAGCGGATCTGCGACAACCGCTTCAGCCCTACCGCGCTGCTGTTCCTGCTGGGCGCGCTGCTATTCATCTGGCGCGACGCGCCGGACTTGCTCCGGCTGTACCAGGGCCTGCCACACCTGCCGCATGAACACACGCTGGCCCACCAGTTGGCGCTGACCGTGGCCGCCGCCGCCCAGGTCTGCGGCTCGGTGGGCTTTCTCAACATCGTGCTGCAGCGGCAGAACAGCCGGCTGCAGGACGCCGCCAACATCGATCCGCTCACCTCCACCGGCAACCGCCGCGCGCTGCAGTACTGGCTACGCACGCTGGAAGCGTCGACCGAACGAGTCTGCGTGGTCATGCTGGACATCGACCATTTCAAGTCCATCAACGACCGCTACGGCCACCCGGCGGGCGACCTGGTGATCCAGGCGCTGGCTGGTGTGCTCAACAACGGCGTCAGGGAAAACGATCTGTTGATCCGCTATGGCGGCGAGGAGTTCTGCCTGGTGATGCCGGATACCGGCGCCGAAGCCGGCATGGCGGTGGCCGACCGACTGCGCCAGCAATTCAGCGAACTGGCTCTGTTGCCGGAACAGCCGGAGCAGCGCTGCAGCTTTTCCGCCGGCGTGTACGAATGGCAGTGCCATCAGCACGACTTCGCCAGCGCGCAGCAGAAGGCCGACCAGGCGCTCTACCAGGCCAAGCAGAGCGGCCGCAACCGGGTATGCCGGCTATAGTCATTTGCCGAACTTTTCCGTTTCACTCTCCAGCCGGTGCTGCTGCTTGACCGTGTACATGTGCTGGTCGGCCATCCCCACCAGCGCTTCCGGGCTGACGAAATCATCCGGCCCGGTCTCGACGCAGCCTACGCTCAACTTCACGCCCGGCAGCGAGATATCCAGCTCGGCCCGCAGCCGCTGGACAAAGTTTTCCTCCGCCAGGCGGCGGCTGCAATTGGGCAGCACGATGCAGAACTCGTCGCCGCCGTAACGGAAACAGCCGTCCTCCACCCGCGAGATGCGGTTGATGGTTTCGCCCAGCACGCGCAGGATCTCGTCGCCGTGCTGATGGCCCTCGGTATCGTTGATCGCCTTGAAGTCGTCCACATCCAGGTACACCATCGTAACCTTCTCATGCCGCCGCTGCGCACTGCGCAGCACCCGGGTGAGGGTTTCGTCCAGATAGCGGCGGTTGAGCAGGCTGGTCAGCGGATCGGTGCGCGACAGCTCCTCCAACTGGCGGGTGCGTATCACCACTTTTTCCTCCAACACCTGCGCATACTGCTCCGACTTGTTGCGCGAGGTTTCGATTTCCGCCACCAGGCTGCGGATATAGGTTTCGAACACCAGCGCGATGTCGAACATCACTAGCTTGTCCATAGACAACAGGGTCTGCACGCGCACATCGTCGTCGGGGATCAGCTTGCTCAATTGGACGGACAGCAGCGAGCGCAAGGTATGGATGGCGGCCAAGTACAGCTTGGGCTCCACGCCAATGCGCTTGTGCACCAGGCCGATGCGCAGGCGGTTGTTGACGTATTCCAGATCGTAGACGCCGCTGAACAGGTCTATCACGTAGCGACGCTGAGCGCTGCGCAACCGCTGCAGGGTGTCGGCGTCGCCAATCAGCAGCGCGATTTCCGGCGTGCTGGTCTGCAATTCGTAGAAACGCTCCACCAGTTCGTCCAATTGCGCCTCTATCAGCACGCCGGCGGCGCGTAGCAGCAACTCATCGCGCGTTGCCAAAGCGAACAGCTGTTTGCGCTGGTCGATTTCAAACTCGGTGATGCGCAACTGCTCCAGCAGGGTCTGATCGGTCTGCTTCATACCGTCTTCTACCATTGTCATGAATCTTATTAAAGCTATATCGCCGTTGCCGGCTATTCAATGCCATTTTGATAAATAAACCACTGAAAAATTGGAGATTTCGATAAGATAGCGCAGCAAAATGGCGGCCGCCGCTACGGCGGGAAGACGCAAAACGGCAGCCGCCAAGGCTGCCATTTGTCTGTGCGAAGTACTCAAACCATCACGCGAAATCCATCTATCCACAGTCTGCCGTCCGGGAGCGCGTTTATCCACAATCCCGCGCTCAGCCCTCCGCCTGCTGCAACAATACCGCCAATTCATCCACCGCCTCGCTCCACTCGGCGTCGCTCTCCAGCGCCTGACGCAGAAACGCCGCCTGTGACGCGCTCCAGAACGGCGCATCGGCGAGCGCAACGCGCGGCGGCAGCGGATGGCTGGCGATGAAGGCGCGGATGGCGGCCGGCTCGTCGGCCAGGCCCAGCTGGCGGAACAGGCCGGGCAATAAATGGCTGCTGGTATCCATCTCTCACTCCCGTGCTTGACAACCACTCCATGTTAGCCGCCCGGGCGCGGCAATGCAGCCGCGATGAGCGGCAGACCTCCATTCCGGCCGCCGCGGCGAAACAGAAAATGCCGCCCACGCAAAATCCAGTGAACGGCATTCTTTCCATCCGCCCGGCCGGCGCCTTGCCGCCGGCCGGACTGCCAACGCGGCCTTACACCTTGTCGTACAGCTTGGAGCCGCCCTTCACAAACTCCACCGCCTTCACTTCCATGCCCTTGCGCAAGGCCTCTTCATCGCTGACGCCGTGCTTGGCGGCGAATTCGCGCACATCCTGGGTGATTTTCATCGAACAGAAGTGCGGGCCGCACATGCTGCAGAAATGCGCCACCTTGGCGCTGTCCTTCGGCAGCGTTTCGTCGTGGAAGTCGCGCGCCTTGTCCGGGTCCAGTCCCAGGTTGAACTGGTCTTCCCAGCGGAATTCGAAGCGCGCCTTGCTCAAGGCGTTGTCGCGGATCTGCGCGCCGGGATGTCCCTTGGCCAGGTCGGCCGCGTGCGCCGCCAGCTTGTAGGTGATGATGCCTTCCTTGACGTCGTTCTTGTTGGGCAGGCCCAGATGTTCCTTCTGGGTGACGTAACAGAGCATGGCGGTGCCGTACCACCCTATCTGCGCCGCGCCGATGGCGGAGGTGATGTGGTCGTAGCCGGGCGCGATGTCGGTGGTCAGCGGCCCCAAGGTATAGAACGGCGCTTCGTGGCACCACTCCAGCTCCTTGTCCATGTTTTCCTTGATCAGTTGCATCGGCACGTGGCCCGGGCCTTCGATCATCACCTGGACATCATGCCGCCAGGCGATCTGGGTCAGTTCGCCCAGGGTTTTCAGTTCGCCCAGCTGCGCCGCGTCGTTGGCGTCCCAGGCGGAGCCCGGACGCAGGCCGTCGCCCAGGCTGAAGGCCACATCGTAGGCCTTCATGATTTCGCAGATCTCTTCAAAATGGGTGTACAGGAAATTTTCCCGGTGATGCGCCAGGCACCACTTGGCCATGATGGAGCCGCCGCGGGACACGATGCCGGTCATGCGGCCGGCGGTCAGCGGCACGTACTGCAGCCGCACCCCGGCATGGATGGTGAAGTAGTCGACGCCCTGCTCGGCCTGCTCGATCAGCGTGTCCTTGAAGATCTCCCAGGTCAGGTCCTCGGCCTTGCCGTTCACCTTCTCCAGCGCCTGGTAGATCGGCACCGTGCCGATAGGCACCGGACTGTTGCGCAGAATCCACTCGCGCGTTTCGTGGATGTTCTTGCCGGTGGACAGGTCCATGATGGTGTCGGCGCCCCAGCGTATGCCCCAGGTCATCTTGTCCACTTCTTCAGATATCGACGACGTTACCGCGCTATTGCCGATATTGCCGTTTATCTTCACCAGGAAATTGCGGCCAATGATCATGGGCTCGGATTCCGGGTGATTGATGTTGGCCGGAATGATGGCGCGGCCGGCGGCCACTTCCTGGCGCACGAATTCCGCGGTGATCTCTTCCGGCAGATTGGCGCCGAAGCTGTGGCCGGCATGCTGGCGCGTCATCAGTTCCAGCAGCCGGGAATTGCCGGCTGACTTCAGCGATTCCACATAAGCGTTGCGGTTGAGGTTTTCGCGGATGGCGACGAATTCCATCTCCGGCGTAATGACGCCGCGGCGGGCGTAATGCATCTGGGTGACGTTGCGGCCGGCCTTGGCGCGGCGCGGCTGGCGCTTGAGGTTGAAGCGCAGCTCGGCCAGCTTGGGGTCGGCTTCACGGGCGCGGCCGTATTCGCTGGACAGGCCGTCAAGCTGCTCGCAGTCGCCGCGCTCGGCGATCCAGCCGGCGCGCAACGGCGCCAGGCCGCTCTGGATGTCGATTTCCGCCTGGGGGTCGCTGTACGGACCGCTGCAGTCGTAGACGTAGATCGGCGGATTTTTCTCGCCGCCGAACTGGGTGGGAGTATCGGACTGGCTGATCTCGCGCATCGGCACGCGCAAGTCGGAGCGGCTGCCCTCTACATATATTTTGCGGGAATTGGGAAGCGGCTGGATGGCGGCGGCGTCCACCACCATCTGCTTGTTTACGGGCGCGTTCATCGGGCGGGTCTCCAAGGCGATGAAGCGGCGCAAGGAGCGGTTCGGCTGGGTGCCGGCTGCAGCGGGATGGTGGGCTATCCCGGACAGGTGACGCTTCCCTACGCCGGTATTATCCGGGTCAGGTTCCAAGGGTATTTCTCACCCGCGCCCTATCTTTCAGCCCGATGTCCTACACTGTGGTAGCCGATCACGCCGAACGCCAGGCGCAGGACCCCTAGCGATGCTGTGAAGGTAAGGCAAATATGGGATAATCGCAAGTTATCGTCATGACACGAGTCCTTGCCGCCGCAGCCCTGGCTCCAATGGCGGAGCGGACTCCCAGCCCTCCGGAGTTTAAGTTGATGGATTTCGAAAAAACCCGTTTCAACATGGTCGAACAGCAGATTCGGCCGTGGGAAGTTCTGGATCAGACCGTGCTGGATCTGCTGTTTCACGTGAAACGCGAAGACTTCGTGGCCGACAACCAGCGCCAGATGGCCTTTGTCGATACCGAACTGCCGCTGCCCAACGGCAGCAAGATGCTGCAGCCCAAGATGGAAGCCCGCCTGGCGCAAGACGCCGCCATCCAGCCCTCCGACAAGATCCTGGAAATCGGCACCGGCAGCGGCTATCTGACCGCGCTGCTGGCCAAACTCGGCAAACAGGTGGTGAGCGTGGAAATCGATGCCGCGCAAAAAGAACGGGCCGCCGCCAATCTGAAGAAAGCCGGCATCCGCAATGTCAGCCTGGTGGAAGGCGACGGCGTGCTGGGCCTGCCGGAGCAGGCGCCGTTCGACGTGATCGTGGTCGGCGGTTCGCTGCCGGTAGTGCCGCAGGAACTGAAAGACCAGCTGGCCGTCGGCGGCCGCCTGATCATGGTGGTGGGCGACCTGCCGGTGATGAGCTGCAAGCTGATCCAGCGCGAAACCGAAACCAGCTTCCGCGAAACCGCGCTGTTCGAAACCTGTATCGAGCGGCTGAAAAAATTCGAGGCGGTGGAACCCGCCCGGTTCAGCTTCTGATGCTGCGCGAAATCCAGGCCCCCGAGCTGGCCGCCCGGCTGGCCGACGCCCAGGCGCCGGCCACGCTGTTGCTCGATGTGCGCGAAGAATGGGAATACCAGCTTGCCAGGATAGAAGGCAGCGTCCATATCCCGATGAACCTGATCCCGCTGCGGATGAGCGAGCTGCCGGACGACACCACCATCGTCGCCATCTGCCACCACGGCATGCGCAGCGCCCAGGTGGCGCTGTTCCTGCAGAACGCCGGCTTCGACGACGTGATCAACCTCAAGGGCGGCATCGACGCCTGGTCCGCCCAAGTGGACCCTAAAGTCGCCCGCTACTGAGCCCGGGCCAGCCCTGAGACGACACCGCCCTCGGGCGGTGTTTTGCTTGGCGCGGCGCAGGAACGAATACCCGCGCCGACCGCTCCAACCCCGACGCCGTCACTTCAAGAAACCTATGCAACAACTGTCCTATCTGTCCCCCGCCCTGGCCCGCATCCATCCGGACTGGGAAACCGTATTGAACAGCCCGTCCATCACCGACAAGCTGGCCGCCATCGACCGCCAGCTGGCGCAGCAGCAGCAAGCCGGCAAGACGCTGTTTCCGCCGCCGCCGCAGGTGTTCAACGCGCTGACCTTCACCGCCCCCGCCGACGTCAAGGTGGTGATTCTGGGCCAGGATCCCTACCACGGCGCCGGCGAAGCAATGGGCCTGTCGTTCTCGGTACCGGACGGCGTGCGGGTGCCGCCGTCCCTGCGCAACATCTACAAGGAACTGTCGGCCGACCTGGGCCTGGGCATCCCCGCCAGCGGCGACCTCAGCCACTGGGCGCAACAGGGCGTGCTGCTGCTCAACAGCGTGTTCACCGTGGAGCAGGACCAGGCCGGCAGCCACGGCAAGCTGGGTTGGCAGGCGGTGAGCGACGCGCTGATCGACGCCGTCAACGCGCAAAGCCCCGGCTGCGTGTTCCTGCTGTGGGGCAACTGGGCGCAGACCAAGGCCGAGCGCATAGACCAGAGCCGCCATCTGGCGCTGACCGCAGCCCATCCGTCGCCGCTGTCGGCCAGCCGCGGCTTCCACGGCTGCCGCCACTTCTCGCAGGTCAACGCCTGGCTGATCGCCCATGGCCGCGATCCCATCCGCTGGGCCGGCGCCGCGCCGCAGAGCAGCCTGTTCTGATACTGCCGTCCGCTGCGCCACTTTGCGCGGCGGACGGCTTGCCCTAAGCTAGTAGCTCCGCAACTTACCCTGATTGCATCGTGGAAATCCTGCTGCTGCTTGGCCTGGTGCTGTTGAACGCCGTATTCGCGATGGCCGAGATCGCCATCGTCTCCTCGCGCAAAGTCCGGCTGCAACAAAAAGCCGACGACGGCCACAAGGGCGCGCGCGCCGCGCTGAAGCTGGCGGCCGAACCCACCCGCTTCCTGTCCACCATCCAGATCGGCATCACCTCGATCAGCATCCTGTCCGGCGTCTACGGCGAAGCGGCCTTGTCCGAGCACCTGCGGCAGAAGCTGCAGGCCGTCGCGCTGCTGGCGCCGTACAGCAAGCCGCTGTCGGTGGCGCTGATGGTGATGTTCATCACCACGCTGTCGCTGATCCTGGGCGAGCTGGTGCCCAAGCGGCTGGCGCTGCTGAATCCGGAGCGGGTGGCGATGGCGCTGGCGCGGCCCATGCTGCTGCTGTCGCGCGCCAGCGGCCCGCTGGTACAGATCTTCAGCCGCACCACCGATGGCCTGCTCAGGCTGCTGCGCGCCAAAAAAAGCAGCGAGCCTTCCATCACCGAGGACGAAATCCGCGTGCTGATGGAACAGGGAGCCGATGAAGGCGTGTTCGACCGCGCCGAACAGGAACTAGTGGAAAACATCTTCCGGCTGGACAACCGCAAGGTGGCGTCGGTGATGACGCCGCGCAAGGACGTGGTGCTGCTGGATCTGGAAGACGGCCCTGAACGCAACCGCGAACTGCTGCTGCAGCATAACTTCAGCCACTTTCCGGTGTGCCGCGGCGATAGCGACCAGGTGATAGGCATACTCAACGCCAAGCAGCTGTTGGACCGGCTGCTCACCGGCCAGCCGGCCGACTTCGCCGCCGACCTGGTCCAGCCGCTGTACGTGCCGGCCACCAGCTCGCTGATGCAGCTGCTGGAGCAGTTCAAGCAGGCGCGCAGCCACAGCGCGCTGGTGGTGGACGAGTACGGCGAGCTGGAGGGCCTGGTATCCATCAACGACGTGATGGAAGCCATTGTCGGCGATATGCCGGCCATCGGCGTCGAAGACGACGAGATCGTGCAGCGCGAAGACGGCAGCTGGCTGGTGGACGGCATGGTGTCGCTACAACGGTTCCGCGAATTCTTCGAGCTGGACAATCCGCTGCCTGGCGAAGCCGGCGGCAACATCCACACCCTGGCCGGCGTGATGCTATACCAGTTGGGCCGCATTCCCAGCGTCACCGACCGCTTCGAATGGAATGGCTTCAGCTTCGAAGTGGTGGATATGGACAAGACCCGGGTGGACAAGATACTGGTGCTGCGCCGCCACCTGCCGCAGCCGGAATTCGAGTCCATCTAGATGAACATCGCGCCTGCCAGCGAACACAGCGCGGCACACTGGCTGCAATTGCGCGGCCAGCTGTGGCCTCATTGCCCCTTGCCGCGCCACCAGGAAGACATCGCCGCCCAACTGGCGAAACCCTCCCGCCACATCGCCTTCCTCGCCCATGACGCCGCCGGCCAGCCCATAGGCCTGATCGAGGCCGCGCTGCGCCACGACTACGTCAACGGCACATCCCGTTCCCCGGTGGCTTTCCTGGAAGGCATTTACGTGGTCCCCGCAGAACGGCGCCGCGGCGTGGCCAGGCTATTGCTGGCCCGCGTCAAGGCCTGGGCCAGGCAGCACGGCTGCGATGAGCTGGCTTCCGACGCCCAATTGGACAATCATCCGGCGCAGGCGGCCCACCTGGCGCTGGGTTTCGCCGAAAGCGAGCGGGTGGTGTTCTACAAGATGGCCCTGTAAGCCCCGGCAAGGCCCCTTCAGCGCATCCGCCGCTGTTCCAGCACCCCTGCACTCCCCTTCACCTCCAGCGTCGCCCAGGCGCCGTTGAGCAGGCTCCACTGCGGCGGCACATGGCCGATGTCGGCATCCACCGCCACCGGATACGGCAGTCCGGCCAGCGCCGTTTCCAGCGCCGCCCGGTAATCCAGCGCGTTGGCGTCGCCGGCGTCAGGCCCGCCGCTGCGGCCCAACACCAGCCCGGCCAGGCCATCCAGCGCGCCTCCCAACCGCAAGCCGGTCAGCGCGCGCAGCAGCTCGCACGGCCCCATTTCGCAGTTTTCCAGATACAGGATGGCCGGCTCCGCCTTGAAAGCGCTCAAATCGAAATAGCGGCTGCCCTGCAGCCGGCTCAGCGTATCCAGGCAGCCGCCGATCAGCCGTCCCTCGATGCGGGCCTCTGCGGCGCCCAGCACGCGCAGCTGGCCCGGATGGCGCTGCATGGGGCTGCCCCAGCTCCAGAACTCGCCGCAGGCCGTCTGTAGCGGCGGCAAACCGCACTCCAGGGTCTCCAGCAGCGCCGCGCAGCCGAAATCGCCCTCCTCACTCGCCAGGTCGTACAGATTGGCGCCGTGCAGCGTCGCCCAGCCGGACAGCAGGGTCAGCGGCGCCGCCACCGTGGAAATGTCGGAAAAGCCGGCCAGCCATTTGGCGGGCAATTTGGCCAGCGCGGCGAAGTCCATGCCGGCCAGCAGCTCGATCGCCCGCTCGCCGCCCCACGGCGGCAGGATGGCGCGGATGCCGGGATCGAACAGGAAGTGGTTGAATTCCGCCAGCCGCGCTTTTGCCGGCGCGCTGGCGTCATGCTTCTCTTCGCGCAGGCAATCGCCCTCCACCACCTTCCAGCCGCGCGCGCGCAGCCTGTCCAGCGAGGCGTCCAGACCTGCGTGCAGATGGGCGGGCACGCCCGAGGAGATGGCGGTGACGGCTACGGCGTCGCCGGCTTGCAAGGGAGCGGGAAACTGGATCTTCATAACTGTGGATTACCTGGCGATCGGCGCCGTATCTGTGGATAAGTCGAAAGGCGTTCACGCCGTACGCGGCAGATCGATCGCGAAAGTGATGCCGGTGTTTTTCTGCTGATAGCCGATATGGCGATAGAAGGCGTGCGCGTCCAGGCGCTGCTGTCCGGAACGCAGCCGGATCCGCGGATAGCCCCTTTCCTGCGCCCATTGCTCGCAGGCGGCCAGCAGCAGCCTGCCTATGCCCAATCCTTGGAAGGCCGGGTCCACTACGATGCCGCCGATTTCCACACAGGATTCGGCCTCAAGCAGATGGACGCCGTGGCCATGCGCCCAGCCGACCACCCGACTTTCGCGCTCCGCCACCCAGATCTCGTTGTCGGGAAAGGCGCGGATGGTGGCGTAGCGCCGCGCGACATCCTCTTCGCTGCTGGGATAGTCCAGATCGCCGCATAGCCGCGCCACCTCGGCGATGTCGCTCTCCAGCATGGATCTGACCAAGGCTTGCATCGTCATCGATCATCAGGTGGGCAAAATTCCATTTTGCATCAGATGAAGTCGAACAATCAAATGTCATTCAATGCCGGGCCGAAACATCTTGCCTGTCTTGCCCGGCGAGCAGTCCATCGCTTGAATACGCGGCGCTTTACCACTGCTGCCCACGTCGTTGCCATGTTGAAACCAGCAGCCCGTTTGTTAGCGGCAAGTTGTCCGCTGTAATGACGGCACGGGTTTTTCCAGTGTGGAGAACCATTCATATCATTGAAAATAAATGACAATTTTCGTTTTCCCCCTGCTTTGGATGCTTGGTTTCCGCTTGCCGGACTGTCTGGTCCCAGCAAGGCTTTCCTAAGGGAGAAGTGGATAACTTTGCGTCGATAGGTTGAGGCTATGACCTTTGCCCTGCTTGGATGAACTGGTCCACAAGCCAATTCGCTTTTTTGCAAACTTCTGTTCTGCAGTGCTTCTGTTTGTCTTTTCCAGCTGTTTTTGCACGCTGCGCCGCTAAATATTTCCTGCCCGCTTCTTTTCTTAGTATTCCCATTTTTATATTGAAGAAACTGGTAGAAGAGGGTCTTTGTCTGTGGGTAAGTACCTATAACCATTGTATTTCAATGGTTTGCTATAACTGGAAAGCTGTTGTCAGCCATGTTTGTTGCTGACTGGCCAGTTGTGGATAAGTTTGAGTTTTTTCGTGGAAGCCTGGTTTTCCACATGTTGGCGGCCGCTATCGCTGCTTGCGCTGTGCACGGATTTTTTGCGCTCGGCCGATGTGGCCTCACCGTTGTTTCTTTAACGCAGTTATAAAATGATGATAATGCTGAAGGAGGGCTTTTTATGTGGATAATCATTAAAAGGTCATATTTTTCATGTGTTTGTCCTGTTGATAGCCATGGGATTATTGCAGCGCGCAAAGGTCTGGCAGATTGTGGATAAATCTGACTTCACTTATTCACAGTGGCTTATCCACATTTGCTGCGGAGGGATTTTACTTGGTTAACCACAGCCCCCCTCGGGTACAATGCGCGCCATGATGAATGTGCTGATCGTGCGCACCTCGTCGATGGGCGACCTTATCCACACCTGGCCCGCCATCACCGAGCTGAAGACGCATTACCCCAATATCCGCTTGAGTTGGCTGGCCGAGGAAAGCTTCGCCGACATTGCCCGGCTGCATCCGCAAGTCGCCGAGGTGCTGACCCTGCGCTGGCGTAGCTGGCGCAAGCGTCTGCTGCGGCCTGCCGCTTGGCGCGAACTGAAAGCGCTGAAGCAACAGCTGCGCGACACCCACTTCGATCTGGTGCTGGACAGCCAAGGGCTGTTGAAAAGCGCCATTCCGGCGCGCTGGGCCGCTGCGCCGCTGGCCGGACTGGATTGGCACAGCGCGCGCGAATCGTTGGCCAGCCTGTTCTACGACAAGAAGCACACGGTGTCGCGCCAGTTGTCGGCGATAGAGCGCAACCGCCGCCTGTTCGGCCTGAGCTTCGGCTATCAGCCGCAGGGCGAGCCGCAATTCGGCGTCAAGGCCGGCGCGAAACCGGCGTGGATGCTCAGCGGCCGTTACGCGGTGCTGCTGCATGCGACCAGCCGCGTTTCCAAGGAGTGGCCGGAGGAGAGTTGGGTGGAGCTGGGAATCCGGCTGGCCAGCCAGCATGACCTGGTGACGGTGCTACCCTGGGGCAGCCCGCGCGAGAAAGCGCGCGCCGAGCGGCTGGCGGCCCGGCTGCCGGCCGCTGTGGTGGCGCCGAAGATGGATCTGCTGGAGGCTGCCGGCCTGCTGGGCCACGCCAGCGCGGTCATCGGCGTGGATACCGGGCTGGCCCATCTGGCCAACGCCTTGAACGTACCGCTGGTGGCCATCTACACCGATACCGATCCGCAACAGACCGGGGTGGTGGAAACGCCTTGGGCGACCAATCTGGGCAATGTCGGGCAATGTCCGACGGTGGAAGCGGTATTGCAGGCGCTGTTTGCCCGCAGGGACTGGACATGAGCTGGCAGCGCCGCCTGTACGGCGGGCTGTGGCGGCCGCTGACGCCGCTGATTCGCCGCTATCTGAAAAAGCGCGCGCAAAAGGCTCCGGCCTATCTGGAGCATTGGGACGAGCGTTTCGGCCGCGCGCTGCAGCCACGCGCCACCGGCGCCATCTGGATACACGCGGTATCGGTGGGCGAAACCCGCGCCGCCCAGCCGTTGGTGGAGGCGCTGCGCCGGCAATGGCCGAATGCGCCGCTGCTGCTGACCCAGATGACGCCGACCGGCCGCGCCACCGCCGAGGCGCTGTACCCGGGCGCGGAGGTGCGCTACCTGCCCTACGATTATCCACAGGCTGCCGCCGCTTTTCTCGCCGCTTACCGGCCACGCTGCGGCATCCTGATGGAAACCGAGCTGTGGCCCAATCTGATCCATGCCGCCGCCGCTCAGCGGGTGCCGCTGATTCTGGCCAACGCCAGGCTGTCCGACAAATCTCTGAAAGGCTACCGCCGGATACTTGGCCTGATCCGGCCGGCAATGCGGGAGTTGACCGCCATTGCTGCGCAAACGGCTGACGATGCCGACCGTTTCCGCCAGTTGGGCGCGGAAAACATTACGATTTGCGGCAGCAGCAAATATGATATAGAGATTCCGTCAGCGCAAATGCAACTGGCGGAATCTTTCCGCCGCCGCATCGGCGGCCGGCAAACGCTGTTGTGCGCCAGCACCCGCGATGGCGAGGAAGCGCTGATTCTGGATGCTTGGCTCGCGGCTGGCGCCGCCGTCGGCGACACGCTGCTGGCGCTGGTGCCGCGCCATCCGGAACGGCTGGCCGCGGTGGCGGAACTGGCGGCGCAGCGCGGCCTGAAGCTGCAGCGCCGCAGCGACGAAGCCGCGCTGGCGGCGGATACCCGGGTATGGCTGGGCGACAGCATGGGCGAGATGTTCGGCTACCTGGGCGCCTGCGACGTCGCCTTCATCGGCGGCAGCCTGCAGCCTTTCGGTTGCCACAATCTGATCGAGCCGGCGATCGTCGGCGTGCCGGCGCTGTTCGGCCCTTCGGTGTTCAATTTCCAGCAGGCCGCCGCCGACGCGCAGGCGGCCGGCGCGGCGACCCAGGTGGAGGATGCCGCCGGGATGGTGTCGGCGGCGCTGGCGCTGCTGGCGGATCCGGCGCGGCGCGAGGCGATGCGCCGGGGCGCGGCGGCATTCCGCCAGGCCCACCGCGGCGCCAGCCAGCGGATGCTGGAACTGATACGCGCCACGCTGGCGGCGCGGGAATAAGTCGCGGCTTGAAGTTGGCAAAGCCGTTCACGCTGCGGGCGCGGACGGCTTTTTTATTGTTTCGGCTAGGGGAGCCGGCATGCCAAGGCGCAACCCATTGCTGCATCCTGCCCCGTCCGGGCCGGCATCCGATTCACTGACCCAGCCACTGCGCCGACAAGCGCGCGAAGCCGCCGTCCTGCAGTCTCTGGCTCAGCCATTGGTCGACCCAGGCCTTCCAGCGCCAGTCGTTGGGCAGCAGATAGGCTTTCTGCGAAAAATCGAAGGGGCGCTCCGGATGGATCGCGCACAGCGCCGGATGCAGTTTTTGCTGATAGCGGGTTTCCACCGCGTCGGTGACCATCAGATCTGCCTTTCCATCGATTATCTGTTGGAAAATCCGGGTATTGTCGGGGAAAACCGTCAATTCAGCCTGCGGCAGATTGGTGCGGGCGAAGCGCTCGTTGGTGCCGCCGGGATTGACCGCCAGCTTCACGCCAGGCTGGTTGATTTGCGCCAGCGTCTGGAAGCGCCGCTGGTTTTCGCAGCGGGCGATCGGCGTTTTGCCGTCGTTCAGATAGGGGATGGAATACAAAGCCCGCTTCTGCCGCTCCAGGCTGACCGATATTCCGCTCATCGCGATGTCGAATTTGTCGGCCGCCTGGTCGCGCATCAGCGCCGGCCAGCTGGTGGGAACCAAGCGCAGCCTGACGCCCAGCGCGCGGGCCAGGTCTTCCGCCAAATCTATGTCCAGGCCCTGGTAGCGGCCGCTGGCCGGGTCCTTTCCGCTGAACGGCAGGTAGTCGCCGGTGGTGCCCACCCGCAACTCGCCGCGTTGCAGGATGTTGTCCAACTGGTCGGCGCCGGCGGTCTGGCCGGCCAGCGCGCAACTTGCGACCAGGCTGGCCAGGAGGAATCTGCGCCTGGTCATGGCGCAGTCTGCGGCTGGTTGAGCGGGAAGGCGAACAGGTCGTGGCGGTAGGTTTCCACCACCAGGCTGAACGGCACATTGCCGTCCCGGTACAGCACGGCGCGGTGCTGGATCAGCTGTTCCGGAATCTCCAGGCCTTGGGTTTTGGCGGCGGCCGGCGCCGGGCGCATTTCCCAGCCCTGCGGCAGCGGCGACCACAGCAGCTTGGCCTGTTCGGTGCGGCGGGTGAAATTGAGCGCTCGCACCGCGGTGCCGAATGGGGTGTCGGTGGTGTCCAGCAGACGGTTCATCTCCGGAGTGAGGCGCGACGGCACGTACCAGTTGTCGGCTTCCGACAGCACATGGTCGCCGCAGGCCAGCTGCACCCGGCGGTAACCTATCGCCTCGCTGGCGCCGACCTGCAGCTGCTTGCGGATTTCGGCGTCGGCCGGCTTGCGGGTGTTGTTGTCGCGCAGCGCGCGGATGCGTGGCTCCGCCGCCAGCCGGTGCTCGCCGCACCACTGCTGCAGCGTGCGGGTGGCGCTGCTGTTGCTCAACAGGGTGGCGTTGACGGTTTGCAGCAGCGCCAGCGCCTTGACGCGGGTGGCCTCGCTGTCCTGCCAGCCAGGATAGGGCCAGCCGTCGGCGCGAGCGGCGGTGGACAGCAATAGGGCGGCGGGCAGCAACAGCCCCAGCGCCTTGAGGGGGAATCGAGCGGCATTGAGCCGGCGGTTGGCATGATGGTTCATAGATTTGCGGAAGAATTAGAACAAAGACATTAAATAGACGTTGTATAAACGTAAAGTTCCCTGTCGGGACGCTGAAGTCGGGAGGCTTTTCCGCTAACGTGAAAGCTGGGCCGCCCGCAACGGGCTGGGCAGCCCGTCTCACCTTCTGTCTTGGCCCGCGAGGAGCCGCCATGGCTAACGATTTTCAATCCTTGCCCACCCTGACTCTGCCACGCACCACCGATCTGGTGCAACTGGAGCAGCGTCCGCATCCTCCGATTACCGTGCACAGCCCGGCGCTGAGCGCGATGACCGACCTGCGCCTGGTCAATCCGGTGGGCATTTCCGCCGACGCCGGGCTGCGCGAGGCTCACCAGCGCATGATCAGCCACGGCATCCGCCTGTTGTTCGTCCACGATGACGAAGGCAGCCTGCTGGGGCTGGTGACGGCGGTGGATCTGCTGGGCGAGCGGCCGATCCAGTGCATGAAAGAGCACGGCAAGCACCACGCCGACGTGCTGGTCGGCGACGTGATGACGCCGCGCGCCAGGCTGGATGCGTTGCAACTGACCGATGTGGCGCTAGCCAATGTCGGCCAGCTGGTGGCGACGATGAAGCAACTGGGCCGCCAGCACGCGCTGGTGGTGGAACTGAATCCGGCCAGCGGCCATCATGAAGTGTGCGGGCTGTTCTCCACCAGCCACATGGCGCGCCTGCTGGGCATGCCGCTGTCCTTCATCCGGGTACCGCAGGCCTTGTCGGAAATCCAGTATTCGCTGCTGTACACCGGCTGATCCGGTCGGCAAGTCGGCAAGAATCGGGTCGTGTCCCGCCGGCCCTCTCCCTAGACTTGAGGCATCGAAAACCTCAAGGAGAACGCGATGACCTGGCGAGTGCAAACGCTGAACGACGGCTTTTTGCGGCGGACGCGGGAGGACGGCCTGGACGATCTGGGCCAGTCGGTGGTCCGTTTGACGGCGCAGGGAGACGAGCCCTGCCGCGACGCCTTGCGCCGGGCCCGGCCCGGCGAGCCGCTGATCCTGGCCAGCTACAGTCCGTTCCGGCAGGCCGGGCCGTACCGCGAGTACGGGCCTGTCTACCTCTTGGCGGCGGCGCAGCCGCAGTCCTCGCCGTCTTTGCCGGCCTTGTTGCGGCGCGCGGGGGACGACGCCTATCTGGGCGAGCGCATTGCGCTGCGCGCCTACGACCGCCGCGAATTCATGCTGGAGGCGATGCTGGTCGAGCTTGGCCTGGCGGCCGATCTGCTGGCGCGCTGGGCGGCGCGGCCCGAAGTCGCCAGCGCGTTGTTGCGTTTTCCCGCCCAAGGCTGCCATGCTCTGCGGCTAGACAGGAACGGCTGACATGGACCTCCAATTGCAAACCCATCCAGAAGACGCGCGCGACTACGCCCGCATCGGCGACGCCATCCGCTATCTGGTGGCGCACGCCACCGAGCAGCCGCAGCTGGCTGATTTGGCCGCCGCCGTGCACCTGTCGCAATCGCGGCTGCAGCGGCTGTTCACCTGCTGGGCCGGGGTCAGCCCCAAGCGTTTTATCCAGCAGCTGACCTGCGAAGCGGCTAAAGCGCGCTTGGCCGCCGGCGTGCCGGTATTGCCGCTGGCGTACGAGTTGGGCCTGTCGGGCGGCAGCCGATTGCATGATCTGTTCGTCACGCTGGAGGCGATGACGCCGGGCGAATATCAGAGGGGAGGCGCCGGCCTGGAGATAGGCTGGAGCGTGGAGGCCAGCCGCTTCGGTCCGCTGCTGCTGGCGCAGACGGCGCGCGGCATCTGCGCCTTGCAGTTCGTCGTGGATGAGGCGGGCGCCGAAACCTGGCTGCACGAGCAATGGCCGCAGGCGCGCTTGCGTCGCCAGAATGGCCAGGGGCGGGCGCTGGCCGAGCGGCTGTTCGCGCCGCTGTCGCTGCGCGACGGCCCGCCGCTGGCCTTGAGGGTGCAGGGCAGCAATTTCCAGATCCAGGTGTGGCGGGCGTTGCTCGGTGTGCCTTATGGCGGCCTACTCAGTTACGGCCAATTGGCGGCCAGCATTGGGCGGCCGCAGGCGGCACGGGCGGTGGGCAGCGCCGTCGGCGCCAATCCGGTGGCCTGGCTGATTCCCTGCCACCGGGTGATCCGCGCCGAGGGCGCCTTGGGGCAATACCGCTGGGGCGAGGCGCGCAAGGCGGAACTGGTCGGTTGGGAAAGCGCGCAGTTGGCGGCGCAGCCGCAAGACGCGGCATGGATGGCCTGAGGCGCGAATCCGTCCGGTTCGGCGCAGGGTTCGCGCGGCGGGATCTGGCCAAAACCGCCGGGCTAGAAGTTTGCGGTTGCGTCGACAGGGCCGGACGGATGCCCGGCCCCGGTCTCAGGCCAGCGGCAGGTGGATCGCCACCTTGAAGCCGCCGTCCTCGTCGGCCAGCTCCAGTCGGCCGCCATGCTGCTTGACGATGCGGGAGACGATGGCGAGGCCGAGGCCGCTGCCGCCATCGGTGCCGCGGTGCTCGGCCAGCCGTTCGAATGGCGCCAGCGCGGTTTCGCGCAAGGCGGCCGGTATGCCCTGGCCGTGGTCTATCACGCTGAGCAGCACTTCGCCCTCTCCTTGCTCCACTCTCACCACCACCGGGGGCTGGCCGTAGCGGCGGGCGTTTTCCAGCAGATTGCTGAGCAGGCGCTCCAGCGCCAGCGCGTCGGCCTGCAGTTCCGGCTCGTTGCGGATGTCCAGTTTCAGGTCCATGTCTTCGCGGCGGAAGCGCGCCACCACGCTGGCGGCCAGGTCGGCCAGCGCCACCGGCTCCAGGCGGCTGGTTTCCTCGGCGCGGGCGAAGTCGATGAACTGGCGAACGATGCGCGACAGCTCGTCGATGTCGGACAGCATGTCGTGCTGATCGTGGCTGGCGTCCTGCATTTCCAGCGTCAGCTTCAGCCGGGTCAGCGGGGTGCGCAGATCGTGCGACAATCCGGCCAGCATCAGCCGCCGTTCGCGCGCGGCGTTGTCCAGCGCCTGCGCCATGCTGTTGAAGTTGTGCGCCAGCAGCTGCACTTCGCGCGGGCCGGTTTCCGGGATGGCCTGCGGCATCGAACCGCCGGCCAGTTCGCGGCTGGCCATCACCACCCGGCTGATCGGCCGGGTGATGCGCCAAGCGAACAGGGACGCCAGCACCGTGGCGAACAATGCGGCTAGCAGCGACGCCTGCAGCATCGGATTGATCCAGCGCTCGCGGTAGCGGCCAAACGGAATCACCAGCCAGTACGGCTGATCCAGCACGTGCACGTGCACCCACAGCTCGCTGTGGTCTTCGCGCCGCGCATAATGGGCCTGGATCGGCTCGTTCAGGTCATGCGACAGCCGCTGCGCCAGCATGGCGCCTATCTTGGGCAGATCGTCGGCGAAGCTCTGGCCGTGGTCGGCGTTGAACGGCAGCAGGCTGGGCAGGCCGGGACGGTTGTAGTTGTCCAGAAAGGCCTGCTTCTCCTCGTTGCTCATGCCGGTCATCGAGTCTTCCAGATAGGACAGCGTGTCCAACACCTGGATGTACAGCTGGCGCTCCAGCAGCTTGTGTCTTTCGAGGTTGGCCAGCGAGATGGTGAACAATTGGGTGGCGATCACCACCGTCACCACCAGCAGCGCCAAGCGAAAGAACAGCGAGCCAAACAGCTTGCGTAACAAGGCTTACTCCCTGGGCGAGCCGTCCGGAACGAACACGTAGCCGTAGCCCCACACCGTCTGGATGTAGCGCAACTGGCTGTCGCCGTTTTCCAGCGCCTTGCGCAGGCGCGAGATGTGCACGTCTATGCTGCGGTCCAGCGATTCGCCGTTGCCCTTGCCCAGCGCCAGCTCCATCAACTGTTCGCGGGTGAGCGGGCGGCGCGGGTGGTTGACCAGCACCGACAGCACGGCGAACTCGGCGCTGGTCAGCGCGATCGCCTGGCCGCTGCGGCGCAGCTCGCGCTGACCCAGATTAAGCGAGAATTCGCCGAACTCCACCACGTCGTCGGCATTGTGCTGGGCGGCCAGCGCCGGCGTGGTATGGTGGCGGCGCAGCACCGACTGGATGCGCGCGGTCAGCTCGCGCGGATTGAACGGTTTGGGCAGGTAGTCGTCGGCGCCCATTTCCAGGCCGAGGATGCGGTCGATGTCCTCGCCGCGGGCGGTCAGCATGATCACCGGCAGCGATTCGCCCTGGGCGCGCAGGCGGCGCACCACCGCCAGTCCGTCCTCGCCGGGCATCATCACATCCAGCACGATCAGGTCGGGCCGGTTGCGTGCCAGCTTGCGGTCCAGATCCTTGGGGTCGGGCAGGGTTTCCACGCTGTAACCCTGTTGGGTCAGGTAACGGGTCAGCAGCTCGCGCAGCTTGGCATCGTCGTCCACGACCAGGATTTTATTGTGTTCCATGTGGTTGTCCTCAGTGTTCAGGCTGCCAGCTTAGCGTTGCGCGCGCGCGCTCTGGCAGGCCTTGTTTTTACAGATGTTAAGCCCGCTCGTCGCGATACAGTCGTTAACAATTGTGGGGCCGACGCAGACGTCTGCGCAAATGCTTGGCCCTAAGCTTGGACAACAGCGGGACGAAAGTCCGGTTCCGCAATGCAACGGCCAATATTTTCAAATGCTTGGAAAAGCCGCGCCATCATGGGCGCAATGGCGGATCCAGGCCGGTAGACGCTTGCCCCCAGGCCAGTGGACAACCCGATTCCGCCATGCCGTCCCGAGTGGTCATGGCCGTGGTTGTCATAGACAGGATAAAATGCCGATATGAAGCGATACCTGATCATTCTGCTGTGGGGCAGCCTGTTTGCGCAACAGGCCACGCTGGCGCAGACTTTCCACCAGCATGGCCCGGCCCGCAGCGCCGAGGCCAGGTCAGCGCCGACATCGTGTCAAACCGATCCGCAATGCCCGGAAAACCGCCGCTTGCGCAATCTGCGCCTGCGCGAAGCCGCGAAGAACGGCGACATGGGATTTGATCCGGTCAAGCACCAGTCCAACCGCTTGTTGCCGCCGACGCCGGACGGGCACGCGCAAACCACGCCGGTCAGGCCGAATTTTTGGCAAGATAAGCGCAGGCAGGAACAACAACAGAACCAGTCCGAATAATTCGTCGTCCGCTCGGGAAAGGACGCTGTGATGAAGCAACAGGGGATGTCCAGCTGGGAGGGGTGCGTCCGCGCCGGTTTCGGACTGTTGCTGTGCTGCCTGGGCAGCCAAGCGGCGGCGGCGGATGTCGATTGCAGCCGGGCCATCGCGCCGCAGCGCTGCCAGGCCTACCAGCAGGGCTTGCGCAGCTGCCTGGACCTGGCCGAACCGCAGCGGCGCGTCTGCCTCGCCTACTACACTCCGCCATTGAGTTGCCAGCGCCAGCGCGACGCCAAGCGTTGCGAAGCCTTGCTGGCGGCGCAGGCGTCCTGCGAGGGCATGACCGGCGCCGGTCGGCGCCAGTGCATAGACGAACGCCTGCCGTCAGGCGACTGCTCGCGCTTGCCGCAGAGCTGCGCGGAGGGAGCCTGCGACTCGTCGCGGCGCCGCGGCGCCGGCTGGTGCCTGTCGGCGCCGCCGTTGGCGGATTGAGCCTGCGGCTCAGGGCAGCAGGATCACCGATCCGGTGGTGCGGCGCGCTTCCAGATCGCGGTGCGCTTGCGCGGCCTCGGCCAGCGGATAGCGGTGCGATGGCGTCACCCGGATTCGGCCGTCAGCCAGCCGCGCGAACAGCGCCTGGGTCGAAGCCTCCAGTTCTTCGCGGCTGGCGGTGTAGTCGCCAAGCTTGGGGCGGGTGAGGAACAGCGAGCCGTGCTTGGTCAGCTCCAGCGGCGAAAGGGCCGGCACCGGGCCGGAGGCATTGCCGAAGCTGACCATCATGCCGCGCGGCGCCAGGCAGGACAACGAAATCTGGAAAGTGTCCTTGCCCACCGAGTCGTACACCACCGGCACGCCCTTGCCGCCGGTGATGTCGCGCACCCGGGCCACCACGTCTTCCTCGCCGTAGTTGATCACATGGGCGGCGCCCAGCGCGCGGGCGATTTCCGCCTTGGCCGCCGAACCGACGGTGGCGATCACCTTGGCTCCCATCGCTGTCAGCCATTGCAGCGCGATCTGGCCCACGCCGCCGGCGGCGGCATGCCACAGCACGGTCTGCCCAGGCTGCACCGGGTAGGTGCGCTGCACCAGATACTCGACGGTCATGCCCTGCAGCATCGCGCAGGCGGCGGTTTCGTCGCCGATCTCGTCCGGCAGTTTGACCAGGTGCTGCGCGGAGATCAGCCTTTGGCTGGAATAGGCACCCAGAGGGCCGCCGGCATAGGCGACGCGGTCGCCGCTCCTGAGCCAGTCCACCCCCTCGCCCACCGCCTCCACCACGCCGGCGGCTTCGCTGCCCAGGCCACTGGGCAGCGGCAGCGGATAGAGGCCGCTGCGCTGGTAGATATCGATGAAGTTGACGCCGATGGCGGTATGTCGCAGCCGGACTTCGCCCGCGGCGGGCTGTCCTACCTGGGCCGGGGCCAGGCGCAGCACATCCGGGCTGCCGCTTTCTGAAAACACGATGCTGTGGCTCATGGCGCACTCCTTGGAAATGGGAAGCGTCAGTCTGCTCCGACGCCATGCCAGCGGCAAGCCCGCGCCGCTGAACGGGCCGTCAAACGGAGATGGACAGTTGCCGGCGCGCCCAGGCGACGACTTCCGGCAATACCTTAGGCCAGTTGTTCAGGCGGTGGTCGTCGCCATTGAATACAGTCTGCCGGCTGTGACGGTAATGGGCCGCGGCTTCGCGCCAGTCCAGCACTTCGTCGCGGCTGCTCAGCAGCAGCCAGTAGCGCCGCCGGCTCGGCGTTTCCACCCGCTGCGACTGCAGCGCCGCCAGATCGTCGTCTCCCAGGATGTAGGCCTCGCCGGTATAGGGATTGGTTTGCTCGCCGGCGAAGCGCGCCAGGTCGCGGTCGGGGCGGATGGCCGGATTGATCAGCACCGCCGGGCGCCGCTGCCGTTCGGCCAGGCAACTGGCGTAGAAGCCGCCTAGCGAGCTGCCGATCAGCAGCGTGTCTTCCGGCAGCGCGGCCAGCAGTTCGCCAGCCTGGCGCACGGCTTCGGCCGGATGCGGCGACAGCCGCGGGCAATGCAGTTCGATGTCCGGCGCATGCTGCCGGAGCCAGGCGGCGGTTTCGCCGGCCTTCAGCGACTGCGGGCTGGAGTTGAAGCCATGAAGATAGACGATATGCATGAAGTTTGCCGCCAGTGGAATAGCACTTGATGTTACGACGCGGCGCAGCGCTTGTCAGTTGCCGCGGATAGTTGGACGAGTTGTAAATTTAGGGTAAAAGCTCTTTGCCATCCATTGCCGGCCATTGTCATCCAGGCGCGGCGGATGCTCAAATAAGCGACAAATAAAAATCGAGGAGAAACGACATGACCACCCTTCCCGCCGGCGCGCCGGCCGCTACCCCGCATTCGCTGGAAAGCCTGATCGTGGCTTGCGGCTATCTGCAGCACAGCGCCCTGCTGTTCGCGCCGGATCTGAACGGCGATGTGGCGCTGATCCGTTCCGGCTTCTGTCCCCGGCATCAGGTGCAATGGGACGCCCAGGGCGAAATGCGGGTTTGCGCGGAGGTGCACGACGAAGTGGATGCCCTGTTGCAAGGCAGCCATACCCTGCGTTTTGCGCTGCATGAGATGCTGATGCAGTTTGGTCCGGAGGTTTGCAACGAATCGCTGGCCCGCATTATTCTGCAAGGCGTGCGCAGCCTGGGTGATTGGCATCAGGTGTGCCAGTCGCTGGCCGATCTGGGCCGCGGCCCTGTGCGGGTGGCGGCCTGAGCCGAACCGGCGCAAGCGGAGCCCACCCGAGGACGTGATTCCGTTTTTTGCGCATAGGGCGGGAGTCCGGCTTGCGGTAAAAATTATTGCTTGCAAATAAATAGCGCACTATTTAATATTTGGACATGGATCCAAACCCAATCTGCCCGTCCGACCCCAAGCTGCTGCAACTGGATCAGCAACTGTGCTTCGCGCTGTACTCCGCCTCGCTGGCGATGAACAAGGCCTACCGCGACAGCCTGAAACCGCTGGGCATCACTTATTCGCAATACTTGGTGCTGCTGGTGCTGTGGGAGCAGGACCAGCGCTCGGTATCCGACATCGGCGACAAGCTTTATCTGGACTCGGCGACGTTGACGCCGCTGCTCAAGCGGATGGAGGCGGCCGGCTGGCTGTCGCGCGAGCGGCTGGCCAGCGACGAGCGGGTAGTGGTGGTGCGGTTGAGCGCGGCCGGACGAGAGCTGCGCGGCCAGGCGGAATCGATTCCGCTGAAGATGCTGTGCCGCAGCGGACTGCCCTTAGAGGACATACAGCAGTTGAGAGCAGCCTTGTGCGGCTTGCGCGATCAGCTGCTGCAGCCATGAAGCCCGTTTGGGTTTTGGTATTTATATAGCTCGCTATTTAATAGCTAGTTATTTTTATCTCAAACCATGAGCGAAGGAGAATCTGGATGAATACCCTGCAAAAAGTGCTGTACACGGCCGAAGCCACCGCCTTTGGCGGCCGCGATGGCCGCGCCGAGTCCAGCGACAAGGCGCTGCAGCTGCAGTTGAGCACGCCGCGCGAATTGGGCGGCGTCGGCGGCGACGGCACCAATCCGGAACAACTGTTCGCCGCCGGCTATTCCGCCTGCTTCATCGGCGCGCTGAAAGTGGCGGCGATGCAGGCCAAACTCCGCCTGCCGGCCGAAGTAGCGGTCAGCGGCAAGGTTGCCATCGGGCCGATAGCGCACGGTTTCGGCATCGCGGTGCGGTTGGAAGTTTCGCTGCCGGGGATGGAGCGCGCCGCGGCGGAGGAGCTGGTGCAGGCGGCCCACCGCATCTGCCCCTACTCCAACGCCACGCGCGGCAATATCGCGGTGGAGCTGAGCCTGAAGTGAGGATGGCGGCCGGAGGCCGCCGTCAGGCGACGGTTTCCGACTGGCGGTTGGGCGATTGCTTGTTGCCGTACATCTTGCGGTCGGCCACCGCCAGCAATTCGTCTATCAGCAGGCCGTCCTCCGGGTAATAGGCGATGCCTATGCTGACCCCCACCATGATGCGGTGCTGGTCCACCGGGTACGGCATCTGGATTGCCTGCTTCAGCCGCGCCACCACCTTGTCGGCCTCGCGGTTGGACTCGATGTCTTCCATCAGGATGACGAATTCGTCGCCACCCAGCCTGGCGACGGTGTCCTCGTTGCGGATCACGTCCTGGATGCGGGCGGCGATCAGCTGTAGTACCCGGTCGCCGGCAATGTGGCCGTAGGTGTCGTTGACCGGCTTGAAACGGTCCAGGTCGAGGAACAGCAGCGCAAGGCGCTTGCCGCTGCGATCGACCCGGCTGATAGCGTGCTGCAGCCGGTCGTAGAACAGGTTGCGGTTGGCCAGGCCGGTAAGCCGATCGTGGTTGGCCAGGTGGAACAGCTGGCTCTCGCGCAGGCGGCGGCTGTTGTTGCTGCGCACGAAGCTGTAGCTGGCCAGCGCCAGGCCGGAGCCCAGCAGCAGCGACAGCAGCAGCCATACCACCCATTCGAACAAGCCGATCTGCGCCCAACCCTGTTGCCAACTGAGGGTGAAGCGCAGCGGCTGGCCGGCGCCGCCCAGCAGCTGGCTGGTTTCCAGCCGCGGGAACAGCAGGCGCTCCAGCGCGTCGGGATGGCTGTTGCCCAGCAACAGCGCCTGGCCGCCGGGCGGTCGCAGGGGATCGTCGCGGTGGCGCACGCTGACCGCCATGCCCGGCGGCAGGATGAGGTCGGGCGGCAGCAGCGAGTCGGCGCGGATGAACAGCATGGCGAAATGCCGGGGTTGCAGCTCAAGCGGGCCGCTGGCCTGATGCTTGTCTATGCTGCGCAGCAGCACGTAGCCGGCTTCGCCATCGGGCAGACGCAGCTGGCGCGATAGCGTGGTGCGGCCGCTATTGAGGGTTTCCTGCAGCGCTTCGCGCAATTGCGGCTGCTGCGAGGCGTCCATTCCCACCAGTTGCAGATTGCCCTGCGACTGCGGCTCGGCGAACATCAATGGGAAATATTCGTCCTGGGCCGGCAGCGGCCGGGCGGCCGATGGCCGCGCATAGGCGCGCAGTCGGTAGCCAGCGCCGTATTCGCGCTGCAACTGGCGGTTGTAGCCGTCGATTCTGGATTGCGGCACCCGTTCGATGTGGGCCAGGGTGGTGATCTGCGGATAGCGGCGCAGCAGCTGCAATACGAAGGGATGTTTCTGCCGGATTTCGTTTCGGTGGTCCAGGGCGCTGAAGGTGGCGTAGCTGTCGAGCACGGTTTCATTGGTGAGCAGACGCTGTTTCAACTGCTCGGTCAATTGCTGCGACTGGTTGTTGAATTGCTGTTCCGCGCCCAGCAGCGAGCGGCTGGCAATCGACAGGGCCGCCAGCGCGCTCAATATCAGCCACAGGGCCATGCACCCAGCATAAACCAGTCTTGCTTGCATGTTAAAACCATCGACATATATTCGGCAATGGGTGATTCTATAAGAACGGGACCCCGTTTTTTAGCAATAAATCGGCGAAATCCCCATTTAAGTAATAGTACGTAAGGATGGCGAGGCGCCCAGCGCGTCCTTGATGGCGTGGATCTGGCGGCGGCTGACCGGCAGCGGCGCCGCCACGTCGCGCAGCCGTATCACCCATTGTTCTTCGCTGCCGTCGCCGCCGCTGCGGCGCAGCTCCTGCACCGCGTGGCGCATCACCAGGCAGTTGCGGTGTATCCGCAGCACGGCGCCGCCCAGCCGCTGCTCCAGCGTCACCAGCGCTTCGTCCAGCAGGTATTCGCCGTTTTGCGCGACCAGGGTGACATATTTGAGTTCGGCCTTCAGGTAGCGCACGTCGGTGAAGGGAACCGTCAACAGCCGGCCGCGCTGGCGCACGGTGAAACTGGGCGCTTCCTCCTGGCCGCCGCAGCGCGCCAGCGCTCGTTGCAGCGCCTGTTCCAGCCGCTCGCGCCGCACCGGCTTGAGCAGGTAGTCGGCGGCGTTCAGTTCGAAGGCCTCCACCGCGAAATGGTCGTGGGCGGTGCTGAAAATCAGCTGCGGCGCCAAGGGCTGCAGCTTGAGCTGGCGCGCCACCGCCATGCCGTCCAGGCCGGGCATGCTGATGTCCAGCAGCACCACGTCCGCCGGATGCTGCGCCAGCCAGGCGAGCGCGGACTGGCCGTCCGCCAGGCTGTGGGTCCGGCTGACGCCGCAATCGGCCAGCAACTGGTTCAGTCGTTCGCGCGCCGGCGCCTCGTCGTCCACCACCACCACTCGCAACTGGCTCAGAGCGCCCATTGCGGCTTGTCCATCTTGTCCACCAGCAGACGCCAGGATTGCAGGATCTTCTGGAACTTGTTGTTGGTCGGCGCGATGTCGCGCACCTTGCCCAGCAGCTCGTAGGCGCGGCGCATATGGCTTTCGTGCCAGCCGTGCTGGCTGACGTGGGCCAGCACCGCGTTGACCAGGTTGAGCATGATCTGCACGTTGTGCGGCATGTCCTCCAGCGCCTTGGCGAAGCGTTCGATCGCGGTGTCGAGTTCGCCGGTCTGCGCCTCGCGCACCGCCTGGTTGTTCAGTTCCAGCACTGATTTCACATTTTGCGCGATCAGCTGGCGGCCGGTTTGACCCATGCCCAGCTCCTCGAACATGTCGCTGAAATGGGCCAGCAGCTGCTCGTCGTCGTGATGGTTGCGCACCAGGTACTGCATCGCCTCGTTGCCCTGGGCTTCCTTGCCCTGCTGGTAGCAGGCGCGCGCGTATTCCATCTGGGCTTCCTGTTCCAGCTTCGCCGCCAACTGCTTGAAGCGCCCCTCGGCCTCCTCCAGCAGCGCGCGCGCCTTGTCGGCGTTGCCGCTCTTGGCCTGCAGCTGGCTGTCCATCACATTGGCCAGCCATTCGGCCTCTTCGTTGTAGCGGTAGTCGTGGCGCAGGCTGGCCAGCGTGCGGCCGACGTTGCCGGTGTCGCCGCGCGCCAGCTGGATGCGCGCCAGCGCCGCGTAATGGGTGGGGCTGCGGTGCCAGGTGTGTTTGGCGATGTCCAGCGTCTGCTGGCAGGCGGCCTCGGCGGTGGCCAGGTCGTGGTTGAGCACCGCCACCTCGGCCAGCTGCTGTTGGCGGCGGAACACCGCCGGCGACATCTCGGCGGCGGTCTGCAGCGTGTGCTGGGCGCGGCTGAGGTCGTGGTTGTCGCGGTAGAGCCTGGCCAGCCAGTCGTAGGCTTCCATCACCTGGTTGTTGTCGGCCAGCACCGCCTCGAATAGCAGCCGCGCTTCGTCCAGGGATTTGAGGCCGGCCAGCGCCTTGGCCAGCCCCATCTTGGCCCAGGTGGACGGCTTGATGCGCAGCACCTGCATATAGGCGTCGCGCGCGCTGTCGAAATCGTGGATTTTCAGCGCCAGCGAGCCTTTCAGCCGCATGAAGTCTATCGAGAACTCGTTGTTTTCGTCGATCTTGCGGTCGCAGGCCTCGATGGCGGCCAGGTATTCGTGGCGCAGGATGCCCTCGTCCACCAGCCGGAACGCCTCGCGCTTGCGCATCGCCCGCTCTAGCCGCTCGCGCAGCACCTCGCCGGTGAACGGCTTGAGCAGGTAATCGTCCGGCGTCATCTCGGCGGCGGAGATCACCCGCTGCGAGCGGCGTTCGCCGGTGACGATCATGAACACGCACGACTGCTTGAGCAGATTGCGCTCCCTGACCTCTTCGAACAGGTACAGGCCGTCGTAGCCGTTGCCCAGATCATAGTCGCACAGCACCACGTCGAAGTCGTACTTGGCCATCTTGGCCAGCGCTTCGCTGGCTTTGGCGGCGTACTCCACGCTGTTGGCGCCGAAAGATGACAAAGTCATGGATAGCGCCCGCTGCATCTGCGGCAGGCTGTCTATGATCAGGAACAGCCGCTTGGCGTACGGATTGTCGTAATTGTTGCGCTGCGGAGCGGCCCGCACATGATGCGCCCGGCCGTCGGCTGCCGTCGTCGAGTTGGGGGTGGTGGATTCGCTCATGGGACTTTCGTCTGCTTGCAGCATGATCCTGTTTCGATCGGATTGGCGCTCCGGCGGCACGCGGCTCAGGCCGGCGTCAGTTTCGCATAACGCAAATCCAGCCATTTCACGCCGTGTTCGGCGAAGTTGATTTGCAAGCGCACGTCTTCCCCGCTGCCTTCGGCCTGGATCACCACGCCGATGCCGAACTTGGCGTGGCTGACCGACTGGCCGATGTTCAGGCCGTAGGCGTTGTCCGCCTGGCGGCGCGGCGCTTTGGCGGCGCTGCGCGCCAACTGCGGCTGGGCGGGTGCTTTCACTTTAGCAGACAGCGAGTGGATCAGTTCCGCGGGAATCTCGTCGATGAAGCGGGACGGGATGGGATAGCGGCTCTGGCCGTGTAGCATCCGGCTTTGCGCGCTGGACAGGTACAGCCGCTTGCGGGCGCGGGTGACGGCCACGTACATCAGCCGGCGCTCCTCCTGCAAGCCCTTGCTGTCCTGCATGCTGTTCTCGTGGGGGAACAGGCCCTCTTCCAGGCCGGTGACGAACACCGCGTCGAACTCCAGGCCCTTGGCGGCGTGCACCGTCATCAGCTGCAGCGCCTCGCTGCCGGCTTCAGCCTGATGCTCGCCGGCCTCCAGGCTGGCGGCGGTGAGGAACTCGGTCAGCGCCTGCGCCGGATCGTCGGGCAGGAAGCCGACGGCGGCGTTGACCAGCTCGTCCAGGTTGGCCAGCCGCTCCTCGCCGTCCTTCTTGTCCTGCTCGTACATCGCATAGAGGCCGCTGTCGTTGATCGCCAGGCTGATGGTCTCGGCCAGGCTGAAGCCCTGGCTGCGTTCGCGCAGCTTTTCGATCAGCAGCACGAATTCGCCTATCTTGGCGGCGGTGCGGCCGCTGCCGGCCCCGCAGGAGGCCTGCCACAGCGAGATGCCCTGTTCGCGGCCGGCGGCTTGCAGGCCTTCCACGCTGCGCGCGCCGATTCCGCGCGCCGGCACGTTGATCACCCTGAGCAGCGCGTTGTCGTCGTCAGGGTTGGCCATCAGCCTGAGATAGGCCAGCGCGTGTTTGATCTCCTGGCGCTCGAAGAAGCGCAGGCCGCCGTAGATGCGATAGGGAAGCTGGGCGTTGACCAGCACGTGTTCCATCAGCCGCGACTGGGCGTTGGAGCGGTACAGCACCGCGATGTCGGACAACGGCAGGCCATCGCGCTTGAGCGCCTTGACCTCGTCGATGATGAACTCGGCTTCCTCGCCGTCGCTCATCGCCTGGAAGAAGCGGATTTTTTCGCCTTCGCCGGCGTCGGTCCACAGGTTCTTGCCCAGCCGGCCATCGTTCTTTTCTATCAGCGCGTTGGCGGCGTTGAGGATGGTGCCCATCGAGCGGTAGTTCTGCTCCAGCCGCACCGGCTCGGCGACGTGGAAATCGGCCAGCAGCGCGCGCATATTGCCGACTTCGGCGCCGCGGAAGGCGTAGATGCTCTGGTCGTCGTCGCCGACCGCGAACAGCGCGCCGTGTTCGCCGGCCAAGAGCTTCAGCCAGGCGTATTGCAGGCGGTTGGTGTCCTGGAACTCGTCCACCAGTATGTGGGAGAAGCGGCTGCAATAGTGGGCGCGCAGCGCCTCGTTGCGCGACAACAGCTCATAGCTTCTGAGCAGCAGCTCGGCGAAGTCCACCACGCCTTCGCGGCGGCACTGGGCGTCGTAGGCGGCGTACAGTTCCACCAGCTTGGCTTCGTAGGGGTTGAGCGCCGGCGGCAGCCGGTCGGCGCGCACGCCGGCTTCCTTGTTGCCGTTGATGAAGCTTTGCACCGCGCGCGGCGGGTACTTCTCGTCGGACAGCTCCAGGCTTTTCAGCAGGCGCTTGATCGCCGCCTGCTGGTCGGCGGAGTCGAGGATCTGGAAGGTTTGCGGCAGGCCGGCGTCACGGTAATGGATGCGCAGCAGCCGGTTGCACAGGCCGTGGAAGGTGCCTATCCACATGGCGCGGACGTTGACCGGCACCTGGGCGGCCAGCCGGGTCTGCATCTCGCGCGCGGCCTTGTTGGTGAAGGTCACCGCCAGCACGCCGGCCGGCGAACTTTGTCCGGTGGACAGCAGCCAGGCGATGCGGGTGGTCAGTACCCGGGTCTTGCCGCTGCCGGCGCCGGCCAGCACCAGCGCGCTCTTGGCCGGCCAGGTGACGGCACGCAGTTGTTCCGGGTTGAGACCGGCTAACAGATCGCTCATGACGGGAGGGGCTTCCGCTGCAAAAACGCCATTTTAGCATGCGTGCGTCCGCCATCCGTCCGGGCTTGCTACTCCTGCCACTGGTAGCGCGACATCAGCGTCTTGAGCTTGCCGCTCTTGTGCAGCCGGTCGATGGCGCGGTTGAGCTCGTCCAGCTTCAGCGGCGATTGCGGCGACAGCGCGCACATGGTGGGCTGCGACGACACCAGCAGCGGGTGCACCTTGAAGGCCGCGGCCTCCTGCGCATGGCCGCGGGTCCACCAGACATAGGTCAGCTCGGTGACGATGGCCACGTCGCTCAGGTGCTTTTCCAGCGATTTGAACAGCAGGTCGAAGCGCGCCTCGGTCTGGCGCTGGCTGCGGTTGCTGGCCCACAGGTATTCCAGCGTCGGGTAGTGGTAGCCGTGCAGAGTGCCGATGTTCTTGCCGGCCAGGTCGTCCAGCTGGCGGATCGGCGGCTGCCCCTTTAGCGACAGCACGCGCTCCACCAGCGGGTAGATTTCATGGGTCCAGCCCAGGCGGCTGGAGTTGGGGAACCAGTCGGGATTGGCGTTGCAGATGATGTCCACCTTGCCGCTTTCTATGCTGGGCTCCACCCGGCGGCGGGCCAGCAGCACGAATTGCGGCTTGAGGTTGATTTCTTCGGCCAGCAGCAGGCCCAGATCGCGCGCCAGGCCGCCGGTCAGGGTATTGCCGTCCTCTGACAGCACCGCTATCGGCGGCGCGTCGGTATCGGCCACGCCTATGCGCAGGCTGGTAGCCGCCCAGGCCGATGTCGATGCCAGCAACAGGCAGGGGAGGAGCCATTTTTTATGCAAACTGGCCATATAGGTGTTCTCTCTTTATTCTAATGCCGGGTGTCGGATCAGCAGGATGCCGATGTTAAGATGGATAAACCAGTAGCGCCGTAGTCTTTAGATATCGTTTTAGACAAAATAACTGCAAGCGACATGACGAAGCCATTAACCCATCCTGTTTATCAGCACCTCGCGCAACGCATTTTGATCCTGGATGGGGGCATGGGCACCATGATCCAGCGTCATCGGCTAGAGGAGGCCGACTACCGCGGCCAGCGCTTCGCCGACTGGCCCAGCGACGTCAAAGGCAACAACGACCTGTTGGTGCTGACCCGCCCGGACGTGATTGCCGGCATCCACCAGGCCTATCTGGACGCCGGCGCCGATATCATCGAGACCAACACCTTCAACGCCACCTCCATCGCGATGGCGGACTACCGGATGGAAAGCCTGGTGTGGGAAATCAACCACGCCGCCGCCCGTCTGGTGAAAGACCTGTGCGAGGCCCAGACGGCGAAGAACCCCGCCAGGCCGCGCTTCTGCGCCGGCGTGCTAGGCCCCACCAACCGCACCTGCTCCATCAGCCCCGACGTCAACGACCCTGGCTACCGCAATGTCAGCTTCGACGAGCTGGTGGCGTCCTACACCGAGGCGATAGACGGCCTGGTGGCCGGCGGCGCCGATTTCCTGCTGGTGGAGACCATTTTCGACACGCTGAACGCCAAGGCGGCGGTGTTCGCCATCCACCGGTATATCGACGACCATCCGGCCACGCCGCGGCTGCCGATCATGATTTCCGGCACCATCACCGACCAGTCCGGCCGCACTCTCACCGGCCAGACCACCGAGGCGTTCTACAACTCGCTGTCCCACGCCGACGCCGTCAGCTACGGCCTTAACTGCGCGCTGGGCCCGGACCTGTTGCGGCCCTATGTGGAAGAGCTGGCGCGGGTGTCGGCCGGCTTCGTCTCGGTGCACGCCAACGCCGGCCTGCCCAACGCCTTCGGCGGCTATGACCTGGAACCGGAGGCGATGGGCGAGTATGTGCGCGAATGGGCGGAATCGGGGCTGATCAACATCGTCGGCGGCTGCTGCGGCACCACGCCGGAGCACATCGCCGCCATCGCCCGGGCCGTAGCTGGCGTCGCGCCGCGCCCGCTGCCGGATATCGAGAAGAAATGCCGGCTGTCGGGCCTGGAGCCGTTCAATATCGGCGACGATGATCTGTTTGTGAACGTGGGCGAGCGCACCAACGTCACCGGCAGCCGCGCCTTCGCCAAGCTGATTCTGAACGGCGATTACGCGACCGCGCTGGACGTGGCGCGCCAGCAAGTGGCAAACGGCGCGCAGATCATCGACATCAATATGGACGAGGGCATGCTCGACGCGCTGGCGGCGATGGAGCGCTTCCTCAAGCTGATCGCCGCCGAGCCCGACATCGCCCGCGTGCCGATCATGATAGACAGCTCGAAGTGGGAGGTGATCGAGGCCGGCCTCAAGTGCATTCAGGGCAAGGGCATTGTCAACTCAATCTCGATGAAGGAAGGCCGCGCCAAGTTCGTCGAGCAGGCGCGGCTGCTGCGCCGCTACGGCGCGGCGGTGATCGTGATGGCCTTCGACGAGCAGGGCCAGGCCGACAGCTACGCCCGCAAGATAGAGATTTGCGACAAAAGCTACCGCATCCTGGTGGACGAGGTGGGCTTTCCGCCGGAAGACATCATCTTCGACCCCAATATCTTCGCGGTGGCCACCGGCATCGAGGAACACGCCCGCTACGGCCTGGACTTCATCGAGGCCACCGGCTGGATCAAGCAGCACCTGCCGCACGCCAAGATTTCCGGCGGCGTTTCCAACGTATCGTTCTCCTTCCGCGGCAACAACAAGGTGCGAGAGGCGATCCACGCGGTGTTCCTCTATCACGCCATCCAGCGCGGCATGACCATGGGCATCGTCAACGCCGGCGCGCTGGAGGTGTACGACGAAGTCGATCCGGTATTGCGCCAGCGCATTGAAGACGTGGTGCTGATGCGCGGCGACGACATCATGGCGGTGACCGAAACGCTGATCGCGCTGGCGGAAAGTTTCCGCGGCGACGCCAAGGAGGCCAAGGGCGAAGACCTGGCCTGGCGCAGCCTGCCGGTGGAAAAGCGGCTGGAGCACGCGCTGGTCAAGGGCATCACCACCTTCATCGTCGAGGACACCGAGGAAGTGCGGCTGAAGTGCGCGCGGCCCATCCATGTGATTGAAGGTCCGCTGATGGACGGCATGAACGTGGTCGGCGATCTGTTCGGCGCCGGCAAGATGTTCCTGCCGCAAGTGGTCAAATCCGCCCGCGTGATGAAGGCCGCCGTCGCCCACCTGGAGCCCTTCATCGAGGAAGAGAAGATCCGGCTGGGCCTGGCGGATGCGCCGGCCAAGGGCGTGATCATCATGGCCACGGTCAAGGGCGACGTGCACGACATCGGCAAGAACATCGTCGGCGTGGTGCTGCGTTGCAACAACTACCAGGTGATCGATCTGGGCGTGATGGTGCCGTGCCAGAAGATCCTCGACGCCGCGACCGAGCACAAGGCCGACATCATCGGCCTGTCCGGCCTGATCACGCCCAGCCTGGAAGAAATGAGCCACGTGGCCAAGGAGATGCAGCGTCAGGGCTTCAGCATCCCCTTGCTGATAGGCGGGGCGACCACGTCCAAGGTGCACACCGCGGTGAAGATCGCCCCGCACTACCGGCAACCGGTAGTCTACGTGCCGGACGCCAGCCGCGCGGTCGGCGTCTGCTCCAACCTGCTGTCCGACACCCTGCTGGACGCTTTCGTGCTGGAAAACGCCGCCGAGCAGCAGCGCGCGCGCGACGGCCACGCCAACAAGGCCAATCGTAAAGTTGTCAGCCTGGAGGCGGCGCACGCCAACAAGGAAAAAATCGACTGGGCCGATTACGTTCCGCCCAAGCCGCGATGGCTGGGCGTGCGCCGCTTCGAGAGCTATCCGCTCGCCGAGATCGCCGCCCATATCGACTGGACGCCGTTCTTCCAGAGCTGGGAGCTGGCCGGCCGCTTCCCGCGCATCCTGGACGACGAGATCGTCGGCGAATCGGCGCGCGGCCTGTACGCCGACGCGCAAGCGATGCTGGGACAGATCATCGAGGAAAACTGGCTGGGCGCCAACGCGGTGATCGGCCTGTTTCCGGCAGCCAGTGTCGACGACGACGACATCGAGATTTACTCTTCCGAGGGCGAGGCGCTGATGCGCTGGGTGGGCCTCAGGCAGCAGCTGCCCAAGCTGGACGGCAAGGCCAACTGGGCGCTGGCCGACTACGTCGCGCCCAAGGACAGCGGCGTGGAGGATTACATCGGCGCCTTCGCCGTCACCGCCGGCATCGGCATCGAGCCGCACGTGAAGCGCTTCGAGGACGCCAACGACGACTACTCGGCCATCCTGCTCAAGGCGCTGGCCGACCGCCTGGCCGAAGCCTTCGCCGAGCTGATGCATGCCCGAGTGCGGCGCGAGTTCTGGGGCTATGCGACCGATGAGCATCTGGACAATGAGGCGCTGATCGACGAGCAATACCGCGGCATCCGCCCCGCTCCCGGTTATCCGGCCTGCCCGGACCACACGGTGAAGAAGGCGTTGTTCGATCTGCTGGACGCGCCGGCGATCGGCATGACGCTGACCGAAGGCTACGCGATGCTGCCTACCGCCGCCGTGTCCGGCTTCTACCTCAGCCATCCGGCCTCGCGCTACTTCGGCGTCGGCAAGGTGGAAAAGGATCAGGTGCAAAGCTATGCCGAACGGCGCGGCGTCAGCATAGAGCAGGCCGAGCGCGATCTGGCGCCGAATCTGGGTTATGACGCCTGAGCCGGGACGCCGCGAGGCGCTGTCATGAGGCTTCCGGTCCGGCTGGCGCTCGGCGGCCTGGCTTTCAACGGCTGGTGGCTGCTGCTGGTGTGGTTCCGCGACCATCTCGCGCTATTGACGCTGGCCGGAGCCTTGCTGGCGTGGGAGATGCTGCCGCGTGGGCTGAAGGCGCGGGCGCTGGCGCTGGCCGCCGTCGGCTGCCTGCTGGACTTCTCCCTCGCCGCCGCCGGATTGCTGCGCTTCGTCGGCGTCGGCGCGCTGCCGCTGTGGATGATCACGCTATGGCTCAGCTTCGCCTGCTGGTGGCTGTGGCAGCTGCAATACTGGCGGCCGTCCGGCAAGATGCTGATGTTGCTGGGCGCGCTGGCCGGACCGGCGTCCTATTACGCCGGCTTCCGTTTACAGGCTTTGCAGCCCGGCATCGCCTGGTACGGCCTGCTGCCTATCCTGGGCCTGGCCTGGGGGTTGTGGCTGCCGCTGGCCAGCCGGCTGGCGCGAAAAAAGGGCGAGCAGCCGCGCGGCGCGCAATAGCCAGCCGCTGTGGATAAAGCGGCAAGTTGCCAATGGCTGTGGATAAGCGGCGGCGCCTGGCGGTCAGGCTTACTTCAATACGCAGACGCGCTTGGAGAAAGCCCTGAAAGCGATGGTCTTGCGTTTTGCCTGGCAGAAGCTCTGGCACACCTGGTTGAAGGCGGTTTCCTTGTAACTGCCTTGCAGATCGGCCAGCGCGCGGGCGTCTCCGCCGGCGAAATCGTCGCTCATTTTGCCATTGCAGTCGCTGCCCTGCTGACCGGCGTCCACGCAGGCGTCGGCTATTTCATACACCGATTGACAATCTGCCAGTGCCACGGCGGCCTTGGATTGGACGCGCTGTTCGGTTTTGCGGGTCTTGTCGCCATCGAATAGGATCGTGGTCTGCATGCCGGCTTCCGGGCTGAATTCCACTCTCAGTTGCTGGCCCTCCAGCCTGGCCTTGGCTTCCACGTCGGTGCCGAAGTCTCCCAGCTTATACTTCCTGGCGACGCCGCCTTTGCCGATGGCGATCAGCGCGAAGCTCTGCCGCACGCAGCCGCTGCCGCCGCAGTTGCTGCTGACCAGCGCCACATCCTTGTCTTTCAGCGGGTAGCTGCCTTGCAGGTAGATCATGTTGCCGTTGTCGGCGTAAATGGCTTTTTTGTTCAGACGCAGTTCGGTTCTTGTCTCGTCGGAAACGGTGCCGTAGCGGGTTTTGATGGTTTCGGCGTCGGCGTGGTGGCATACGGCCAGCAGGCCAAGCAACAACGGGAGCAACGTTCTTTTCATTTTGGATTCGCAAAAAATGTGGATAACTGTGTGATTTTGCCATAGCAGTCTGGCAAGCCCAATTTACCTATTCACCTGGTTTGAGCGACTCTTCCCCGGTTCGACGGTTCCAGACCGTCCAGCGCTTCAAGGCGCTTCGGCATCTTGCGGCGGATTTCAGGGTAAATCGCTTCCGATTGGGCGCCGTCGGCCACGGCTGTGGATAACAGGCCGTCTGGCGGACTGCTGTGGATAAGTCTAGTCTTGCGAGCCACGGATGGCGGAAGGCCGGGCTGGCGCGATCATGCTGGCACATCCGGCCAGCGGAGACTGGGTCATGGCCGCAAGCGCCGGACCATCCATGCGCCCGCGCCAAACCCGCTACACTCAGAATGCAGGCTGGCATTGCTCGGCTGCGTCGGGCGCCGGGGCCATGCTGCGGGAGAGTGAGCGATGGAGATGCTGAGCCGCGAAAACCTGCTCTGCCTGGTGGAGGATGTGGAGGCGGAGGACCCGATAGACTATGCCGACCTGCCGTTCGACGAGCGCAACCTGCGTGAATTGATCGTCGACTCGCTGCTGGAGCGCGAACTGCTGTTCCGCGCCGAAGAACCCGACCAGTCGCGGCGCATGCTGGTCTATCTGGCCGCCACCGCGCGGCTGACGCTGGAGAACATGGTGCTGCATGCCAGGCTGCTGCGGACCGGGAGCGAACCAGATTGAGCCGGTGAGGGTCGTAGGAGAAATCATTCATGCCAAATGAATTTCAACGCAAAAATCATATTATTTTCAATGGCTTGATTGTTGATTGCATGTGAAATTATCTGGATCAAACATTTTTTCGCGGGTAAAATGCGCGTTGCAGCCGGCGGGTGAATCCCGCCGGTTTTGTTTTACCCGACGATTGAAGATTTGCCATGAAGAATTTCCCCGCATTGGCGGTCTGCGCGCTGGCATTGTCCGGCTGCGCTGCCACCTCGACCACCACCTTGAGTGGCTCCGCCCCCAACGGCGCGGTCGCCATCTATGACAGCAAGCAGGTCGCCCGGCTGCCGTTGCCGCAAACCAAGGCCTACCCTGTCACACCGACCAGCCATTACGAATTCAAGGCGTCCGGGGAAGGCAAGCCGTCCTTGTATGGCTTGTTGCCGATGAAGTACAACGGCGGCAACATCGCCGTCGGCATCCTGTTGTTCCCGCCGGCGTTGCTGCTGTTGCACGAAGTGTACCCCTACTACGATTTCGACCTGGACCAGGGCGTGGTGCGCTACCGCGCCAGGGAGACCGACAACTGGACCGAGTACAAACCCACCGAGCAGGAAGCGAATAACGCCAGGCGGCACATAGATTTCGCCGCCTCCGAGCCAGTTGCCGCCATACCGCGCAACAATTGAACGCATGTTTTTGCGGTCGGACGCGTCCGCGTGAGAGGACGCAGTCGATCCACCCGCTTCCCATGGAATTTATGGTTGAGACTGTCGGTATTGGATAATATCTGCCCGCGCCTGGAGCTATCCGCCAGCGCGGCTGTTTTCCGGCAAATAACCATAAAGAACCGTGATGAAAAAAATACTCGCGCTGTCCGCCTGCGCGCTGGCCCTAAGCGGCTGCAGTGCCATGACCACCATGAGCAACTCCGCCCCCAAGGGCGCGGTTTCCATCTACCAGCGCCAGCAGGTGACCACGCTGGAGCTGCCCAAGAGCGAAACCTATCCCACCACCAGCTTCGGCAACTATGAGTTCAAAGCCACCGGTGACGGCAAGCAGCCGCTCTACGGTCTGCTGCCGCTGAAGTTCAATGGCGGCTACGTGGCCGCCGACATCCTGTTCTTCGCCCCGGCGCTGTTCTTCAACCTGCGCGAAGTCTATCCGTTCTACGATTTCGACCTGGACCGGGGCATCATCCGCTACCGCGTCAAGGACAGCGACAACTGGACCGAATACAAGCCGACGCTGCTGGAGGCCGAGCGCGCCAGAAGCCACATCGACTTTGCCGCTTCCCAACCGGCCGCTGTTGCCGCTCCAGTCAAGGCCGGCAGCAATTGACCGTCCGGCCGCGCTTCGCGGCGTCAGGCGGCGGCCCCTGTCGGGGTCGTCCGCCGGTTTTCCCTCGCCATGGCCGCGTGGCGGGCTGGCCCAAAGAACACGGTGTTCTCGCCCATCCACCCTCCTCGCGATCCGTCCAGGGCCCTATCCGCCGGCGTCGCCGGGCGGGGCCAGCCGGTTTCATTGAACACAGCGTCCGGCATTTCTTCATACATACATGGCATAACGTCGATTACACTGACGCACCGTTACCACTCCTGAGCAAAGGCTGTGCCATGCTGCGTATCCTCGGCCGTACCAGTTCCATCAATGTGCGCAAGGTGCTGTGGACCTGCCACGAGATCGGCATCGATTACCAACGCGAAGACTGGGGCCGCGGTTTCCAGCCCACCAGCAGCCCGGAATTCCTGGCGCTCAACCCGCACGGCCTGATCCCGGTGGTGGTGGACGGCGACACCGCGTTGAGAGAATCCAACACCATTTGCCGCTACCTGGCCGCCAAGCATGGCCGCCACGACCTGTTGCCGCAGGACCCGGCCGGCCGCGCCAAGGTGGAGATGTGGATGGACTGGCAGGCCACCGAGCTGAACGCCAGCTGGATGTACGCCTTCCACGCCCTCAGCCGCAACAGCCCCGACCACCGCGACCCGGCGCGCATCGCCGCCAGCGTGGCGGGCTGGAACGAATGCATGGCCATCCTGGAGCCGCAATTGGGCGACCACTGGCTGCTGGGCGACGCCTTCACGCTGGCGGACATCGTGTTGGGCCTGTCGGTGCAGCGCTGGCTGCTGACGCCGTTCGACAAACCCGGTCTGCCCGGGGTGGAAGCTTATTACCAGAGGCTGCGCCAACGGCCGGCCTACCTTGCTCACGGCAATCTGGGCGCGGCCTGAGCGCATATCCGATCCAAGCGAGCAAAGGAAAGCACATGTCAGTTCAGCAATGGAATGCGGTGGACGATTATTTCAGCCGCAGCCTGGTCAAACAGGACGCCGCGCTGGAGGCGGCGCTGGCTGACAGCGCCGCCGCCGGCCTGCCGGCGATCAATGTGGCGCCCAACCAGGGCAAGTTCCTCAATCTGCTGGCGCGCATCCACGGCGCCCGGAGGATTCTGGAGATCGGCACGCTGGGCGGTTACAGCGCCATCTGGCTGGCGCGCGCGCTGCCGGCGGACGGCCGCCTGGTGACGCTGGAGTTCGAGCCCAGGCATGTGGAAGTGGCGGCGGCCAATCTGGCGCGCGCCGGCCAGGCCGACAAAGTGGACATCCGCCAGGGCGCGGCGCTGGACACGTTGGCGCAACTGATCGCGGAAGGCGCGGCGCCGTTCGACCTGATCTTCATCGACGCCGACAAGCCCAACAATCCGCACTACCTGGAGCTGGCGCTGCGGCTGTCGCGGCCGGGCACGGTGATTATCGGCGACAACGTGGTGCGCAAGGGCGAGGTGGTGAACGCCGCCAGCGCCGATCCGGCGATCCAGGGCACGCGCCGCTTCATCGAGCTGCTGGGCGCCAACCCCCGTTTGTCCGCCACCGCGCTGCAGACGGTGGGCGCCAAGGGCTACGACGGTTTCGCGCTGGCGATCGTGGAAGCCTAGGCGAACGCGTTTTCCGCCATGTAGTCGATGAAGGCCCGCAGCTTGGGCGGCATCTGCGGCGTGCTGGGCCATAGCAGGTAGATATTGCCGCTGCGCGCCGCCTCGGGCTGGCCCAGCCGCTGCAGCCGGCCGTCGCGCAGCTGGCGGGCCACCGAGAAGTCCGGCAGGCAGGCGATGCCCATGCCGCGCTCGGCAAGTTCGATCAGCGCCTCGCCGGTATTGCAGCTGGCGCTGACCGGCAGCGTCAGTTGCTTGCCCTCGGCCAGCGGCCAGGGAGCGAGCTTGCCGCTGCTGGGATAGCGGTAATGCAGGCAGCGGTGGCGCAGCAGGTCCCGCGCTGTCCGCGGCGCGCCGTGTTCGGCCAGATAGGCCGGCGCTGCCGCCAGCAGCATTTGGTAGCCGCCCAGCCGGCGCGCCGACAGCCGCGAGTCGCCCGGCTCGCCGCCGCGCACCACCACGTCGAAGCCTTCGCCTATCACGTCCACCAGCCGGTCGCTGTAGTCCAGGTCCAGCCCCACTTGCGGATAGGCGCGCATGAAGCCGGCCAGATGCGGCGTCAACAGCCCGCTCTCGTGCGGCAGGCCCACCTTCAGCCGGCCGCTGGGCGCGGCGAGTCCTTGCAGCAGCTCCCGCTCTGCCGCGTCCACCTCGTCCAGGATGCGCAGGCAGCGCGCCAGGTACTGGTTGCCCTCGGCGGTCAGCGCCAGCCGCCGGGTGCTGCGATGGACCAGCCGCACGCGCAGCCGCTGTTCCAGCCGCGCCAGCCCCTTGCCCACCGCCGACGCCGACAGGCCCAGCTGCCGGCCGGCCGCTACCAGGCTGCCTTGGCGCGCCACCTGCACGAACAACTCGATTCCATTCATTTTTTCCATCATGGCATTTTATTGCGGAAATTATTTCCATTATAAGCGGAATGCTAAACCATTTATTCGTCACGCGCCGGCCGCTAGCATTGACTGTCCCGCTACCTCCAGGACTGACATGCAAGCGACAAGCGCTATCTGCCATTTTGACGCCGCGCGGACTGAAAACCCGCCGCCAGGAGCCGCCTGATGCCCATCGCCATCTATATCCTCGGCCTGTGCATCTTCGCCGAGACCACTTCCGAATTCATGGTGGCCGGCATGATGCCGTCGCTGGCGGCCGCCTTCCATGTTTCGCTGGCCGACGTCGGCAATCTGGTGTCGGCGTACGCGTTGAGCATCGTGGCGGGCGGGCCGTTGCTGACCTTGTGGCTGCGGGGGGCGCGCCGCAAGCCGACCCTGCTGGGACTGCTGCTGCTGTTCCTGCTGGGGCAGCTGACCGGCGCGATGGCCGACAGCTATGCCCAGTTGTTGGCATCGCGCGTGATCTGCGGGGTGGCTGAGTCGGCCTTCTTCGGCGTGGCGCTGGCGCTGGCGGCGGAACAGGTGGGGCCGCAGAGGATTGCCCGCGCCGCCGCGCTGGTGCTCAACGGTCTGATGCTGGCTTCGGTGGCCGGCCTGCCGCTGGCCGCCCTGCTGGACCAGCACTGGGGTTGGCGGACGGCGTTCTGGCTGGTGGCCGTGCTGGTGTTGCTGGCGGCGGCGGCGATCGTCTTGTTGGTGCCGGCCGGCGACAAGCCCGATGCGGGGAGGATGCGGGAGGGCTGGCGCGAACTGGCCGCGCCGGCCTTGTGGGCGGCCTATCTGTCCAGCGGGCTGATCATAGGCGCGGTGTTCGCCGCCTTCACCTATCTGGCTCCGCTGCTTACCCGCGTCAGCGGCTTTAACGCCGGCGCGGTGCCGCTGCTGTTCGCGGTGTATGGCGCGGCCACGGTGCTGGGCAATATGCTCACCGGCAGGCTGGCCGACAGCCATACCCGCGGCGTGCTGAATCTGGGCCTGCTCGCCTTGTTGGCGACGCTGGTCCTGCTGGCGCTGTGCGCGCAATGGCGGACGCTGACCGCGGTCTGCGTGTTCCTGCTGGGGTTCGCCGGTCTGCCGCTGAACCCGGCGATGGTGGCGCGGGTGGCGCGCGTCGGCGGCAGCGGACCGATGGCGAACAGCCTGCACATGGCGGTGGTGAACCTGGGGCTGACCTTCGGCGCCTGGGCCGGCGGCGTTTGCCTGGAGGCGGGGCTGGGCCTGCGCGCGCCGTTGTGGCTGGGCGCGGCGCTGGCTTTGCTGGGCTGGCTCAGTTTGCGCCTGGACCGGCGCGGCTACAGCTGGCAGGCCACCGGCAGTTCGGTGGGTCTGCCCAGGTGATAGCCTTGGTACAGTTCGACGCCCAGCGCCTGCATCGCCTGGTGCTGCTCGGCGCTTTCTATGCCCTCCACCAGCATGCGGCTGCCGATCTGCCAGCCGAACTCCAGCAGCGCCGGCAGCCGTTGCCTCTCGCCGGCCATGTAGTCCAGTAGCAGGCTGCGGTCGATCTTGATGATGTCCGGGCACAGCTCGCCCACCCGGCCATGGCGCGAGTCCAGCGCGCCGAAGTCGTCCACCGCCACGCCGAAGCCGATGTCCGACGCATGGCGCAGGCCGTCCAGCAGCGGCTGGCCGTGCTGTTCCACTTCGTATTCCGGCAACTCGAAGATCACGCCGCCGCTGTCGATTTCCAGACTCTGCAGCAGGCCTTGCAGCAGCGGCAGGTGGGTGCGGCCGCCGTGGTCGCCCAGCACGGTATGCGACAGCAGGTTGAGGGTCAGGCAGTGGTCCTGCCGGCTCTGGGCGAAGTTGCGCACATGGATCAGCCGCGCCAGCCGGTCGGCCTCCAGCGCCTGTTGCGGCGGCAGGCTGGCGAGGAAGCGGTCGGGCGCGTACCACTCGCCGTCATCGTCCACCACCCGCAGCAGCGCTTCGTAGCCGAACAGGCCGCCGCCGCGGTAGAACAGCGGCTGGAACACGCTGTAGAAGCGGTAGCCGGACAGGCGGGCGCAGTAGCGGCCGGAGGCGTCGCGGAACAGCAGGCCGTCGGCCTGCGGACTGAAGGTTCGCTGCATGAAGCACCTGCCGGACAGGACATGATGCTTCAGCATAGCAACTGTGGATAATACGTATTCCGTTTATTCGGCGATGTGGAGCTGGGTGCCGGCTTCCTGCATCAACCTTGCCAGCGGGGGGCTGACCGGCTTGTCGGTGAACAGCGCGGCGATCTGGCTCAGCCGGCCCAGCTCCACCAGCGCCGGCCGGTCGAACTTGCTGTGGTCGGCGGCCAGGAACACCTGGCGCGACTGCTGGATGATGGCCTCGGTGGTGCGCACCTCGCGGTAGTCGTAGTCGCGCAACGTGCCGTCGGCCTCGATGCTGGACACGCCGATGATGCCGTAGTCGACGCGGAACTGGCGGATCAGCTGCACCGTGGCTTCGCCGGTGAGGCCGCGGTCGCGTTTCCTCAGCGTGCCGCCCAGCACGATCACCTCGCAGTCCGGGTAGTCGCACATCTGCTCGGCCACGTGCAGGTTGTTGGTGATCACCCTCAGGCCGCGATGGCGGTGCAGCGCCTTGGCCACTTCTTCGGTGGTGGTGCCCAGATTGATGAACAAGGACGCGTTGTCCGGGATGTGGCGCGCCAGGCAGCGCGCGATGCGGCGCTTCTCTTCTATGCACAGCACCTGCCGCGCCTGGTAGGCGACATTCTCCACGCTGGACAGCACGCTGGCGCCGCCGTGGTAGCGCTGCAGCAGCTGGTGTTCGGACAGCAGCGCGATGTCGCGGCGTATGGTCTGGCGGGTGACGGAGAAGTGGTCGGCCAGCTTCTCCACGCTGACGTAGCTGTCGCGCTTGACCAGGTCCAGCAGCTCTTGTTGTCTTTGATTCAGGATCAGCATGCTTATGGGTTTCTCCGCAGTCTGCGGACGATTGTAAGCGATCCGCCCTAAATCGCCAGCACGCGTCGCACTTCATCTGCCAGCGCCAGGCAGCTGGTGAGGCCGGGCGACTCGATGCCGAACAGGTTGACCAGGCCCGTCACGCCGTGGATTGCCTCGCCCTGGACCACGAAATCGGCGTCCGGCTGGCCGGGGCCGGCGATCTTGGCGCGGATGCCGGCGTAGCCGGGCGACAGCGCGCCGTCCGGCAGTTGCGGCCACCAGCCGCGCACCGATCGATAGAAGGCGTCGGCGCGCGCCGGGTCGACGCGGTAGTCGATGCCGTCCACCCAGTCCACGTCCGGGCCGAAGCGCGCCTGGCCGTAGAGGTCCAGCGTCAGGTGGCTGCCCAGCCCGCCGGGTTCCGGCAGCGGGTATATCAGCCGCGAGAACGGCGCCTTGCCCTGCAGCGAGAAATACACGCCGCGCGCGTACCAGGCCCGCGGGATGGCGTCCGGCGCGATACCGGCGATGCTGCGCGCCACGTCCGGGGCGAACGGGCCGGCGGCGTTGACCACGATGTCGGCCAAAAGCTCCATGCCCGCCACCCTGAGCGCGATGCCGTCCGCCGTCGCCGCGCCGCCTTCCACGGCGGAGTCCAGCGCCAGCTGCGCGCCGGCGGCCTCGGCGTCGCCCAATAGCGACAGCATCAGCGCGTGGCTGTCGATGATGCCGGTGGACGGCGACAGCAACGCCGCCGCCGCGTCCAGCGCCGGCTCCAGCCGCTTGAGCTGGGCGTTGTCGAGCCTTTGCAGGTCGCCGACGCCGTTGGCGCGCGCCTGCGCCTCTAGCGCCGCCAGTTTCTCAAGCTGGCCGGCGCGGCTGGCGACGATCAGCTTGCCCAGCCTGCGGTGCGGGATGGCGCGTTCGGCGCAGTAGCGGTACAGTGCGTCGCGTCCGGCCACGCACAGCCTGGCCTTCAGGCTGCCGGCCGGGTAGTACAGGCCGGCGTGTATCACCTCGCTGTTGCGGCTGGAGGCGTGCTGGCCGATCGCCTGCTCCGCCTCGACGATCACCACTTCGCGCCCTGCCCGCGCCAGCGCGCGCGCTGTCGCCAGCCCGACTACGCCGGCGCCTATCACCACCGCGTCCACTTTGTCCATTGTCCGCTCCCGCTCGATTAAACGATGGCGCGCCGCATCGCCACGCGCCGCGCCAGCCCCAGCGCCGCCTCCTCCCATAACCGCGCCGCCAGCTGGGATCCAGGCGGCGGCGCGATCTCGACAAAGCCGTGGCGGCGGTAGAACGGCGCGTTCCATGGCAGGTGTGAAAAAGTGGTGAGGGTGACGGCTGCGTGGCCAAGCCGACCGGCATGCGCGACCACCCGGGCTAGCAGCATGCCGCCCAGGCCGCGGCGGGCATGCTCCGGGTCCACGTCCATCTCCGCCAGGTGCAGCTGGTCGTCCAGCGTCTCCGCCAGCGCGAAGCCGGCCACCTGGCCGCCGTCCTCCGCCACCCACAGTAGGCCGGCGGTCTGCGCCTGCCACAGCTCGTCGGCCGGCAAGGCGGCGCCGCGCAGCGCCGGCGGCAGATCGCGCTCGGGAAACAGGCTGGCGGCGCGCAGTTCGATATCGGCCAGCAGGGGCAGGTCGGCCGGCGCGGCCGGCCGGATGAATCGGGAGTCCGCGCTCATGTCCGCCTTAATTGTTCGGTCGCCAGCCGCCCGAGCGCGGCGATGGCGTCGGCTTGCGCCGCGTTCCAAGGTTGGCCGAAGTTCAGCCGCAGGCAGTGCTGGAACCTGGGCTGCGCCGAAAACAGCATGCCGGGCGCGAAGCTGATCGACTGCGCCAGCGCGGCCTCCAGCAGCCTGCCGCTGTCCAGTCCCTCCGGACATTCCACCCATAGCAACAACCCGCCTTGCGGCCGCCGCAGGCGGGTGCCCCTGGGAAAGGCCGCCAGCACAGCGTCGGCCACCCGTTCCATCTGTTGCGCCAACTGCTGCCGCAGCTTCTGGCTCATACGGGCGTAGTCGCCGCTGGCGAGCAGGTCGGCCAGCGCGCCCAGCAGCAGCGCCGGGCTCACCAGGCTGCTGCTGGCGCGCAGCCTGGCCAGCGCCTCGTGGTGGCGGCCGCCGGACAGCCAGCCCAGCCGGAACGACGGCGCCAGGCTCTTGGTGAACGACGCGCAGTAGACCACGTCGCCGTCGCGGTCCCAGGCCTTCAGCGGCGTCGGCCGCTGGTTGCCGAAGTACAGCTCGCCGAACACGTCGTCTTCTATGATGCTTAGGCCGTGGCGGCGCGCCAGCGCCAACAGCCGCTTCTTGTTGTCGTCCGGCATCAGCGCGCCGCTGGGGTTCTGGAAATTGGTCACCGTCACCAGGCAGCGCACTGGCGGGCCGTATTGCAGAGCGAACTCCAACGCCTCCAGCGACAGCCCGGCGTCCGGCGTGCAGGGAATCTCCAGCGCCTTCAGCCCCAGGCTGGCCAGCGTCTGCAGCAGGCCGAAGTACACCGGCGTCTCCACCGCCACCGTGTCGCCGGGGCGGGTGAGGTGGCGCAGCGCCAGGCTGATGCCCTCGGTGATGCCGTTGCAGAACAGGATTTCCTCTTCCGGCAAGTCCAGCCGCCAGTCCGCCGCCAGGCTTTGCAGCAGGCGGCGCAGCCGCGCCTCCTGCGCCGCCGGCAGGTAGGCGCCGATCAGCTCCGGCCGCTGCGCCAGCGTCTGCTGCAGCCGGCGTGCCAGCTCTTGCGACGGGTACAGGCTGTGGTGAGCCTCCGCCATGTGCAGCTGCACGGCGATGTCGGAGCCGGACAGCGCCAGCAGCTGCGACATGCGGCTGTCCACTTCCACCAGCGTGGCCGGCGACGGCAGCGCCTGGGCAGGGTGGGCGAGCGGGTCGGCCGGCGGCAGCGCGGCGTAGAAGCCGGCGCGCGACCGCGCCAGCACCCGTTGCCGCTGCTCCAGCCAACGGTAGGCGGCCAGCGCGGTCAAGCTGTTGACGCCGTGCTCGCTGGCCAGCCGTCGCACCGACGGCAGCCGGCTGCCGGGCGGGAATTCGCCGGCGTCCAGCCGGCGTTCCAGCTGGCGGGCGATGTCTTGGTAACGTGCGCTCATGGACTGTTATATAGAACAGATTGATTGCAGCATAAACTGTTTGCGCCGCTTGTGGGAGGGAGCTTGGCCGCGGCATGTCAAGCTGCGGTCATGTCCTGATTGCTGGAGCGATGGCTATGTTGAAAACCCTGTGGCGCGACGCCGCGCCCTCTTCCCTGTTGGCCGCCGTGCTGGCCTTGCTGGTCGGCTATTCCGGCCCCTTCCTGATCATCGTCCACGCCGCGCAGTCGGCCGGACTCAGCGCCGCCCAGCTGGGTTCCTGGGTGTGGGCGGTGTCGCTGGGCTCCGGCATCGCCGGTATCTGGCTGAGCTGGCGCTGGAAGGCGCCGGTGATCGCCGCCTGGAGCACTCCCGGCGCGGCGCTGCTGCTGGCGTCGTTGCCCGGCGTGCCGTATCCGCAAGCGGTGGGCGCTTTTCTGGCCGCCGCCGCCATGGTGACGGCGGTGGGCGCAAGCGGCATGTTCGACCGCCTGATGCGGGTGTTCCCGCCGGCGCTGGCGGCAGCGATGCTGGCCGGCATCCTGTTCCATTTCGTCAGCGAAGTGGTGGGCGAGGCCGCGCGCGATCTGTGGCTGGTGCTGCCGATGTGCGCGCTGTTCTTCATCGGCCGGCGCGGGTTTCCGCGCTTCTCCCTGCTGGCCGCCATCGCGCTGGGGGTGGCGCTGACGCTGTGGGCCGGCCAGGTGGGCCGTCCCGCCGGCGCGCTGGCGCTGGGCGGCGGCCCGCTTTTCACGATGCCGCAGTGGTCGTGGAGCGCGATGGTCAACCTGGCGCTGCCGCTGGCGCTGCTGGCGCTGACCAGCCAGTTCCTGCCCGGCATGGCGGTGCTGCGCGCTTCGGGCTACGACTTGCCGGCGCGCTCGCCGGTGACGGCGCTGGGGCTGATGTCCATGCTCACCGCGCCTTTCGGCAGCCACGGCGTGACGCTGGCCGCCATCATCGCCGCCATCTGCACCGGGGCGGAGGCGCATGCCGACCGCCGCCGCCGCTATGTGGCCGGGATCTTCTGCGGCTTGCTCTACATCGCGCTGGGACTGGTGGGCGGCGCGCTGGCCGCCCTGGTGCTGCTGCTGCCCAAGGCGCTGGTGGTGACCGCCGCCGGCCTGGCCCTGTTCGGCACCCTGGCCTCGTCGCTGGGCGCGGCGCTGGCCGACGGCGAACACCGCGAGGCGGCGCTGCTCACCTTCGTGGTGGCGGCCTCCGGCGTCACCATCGCCGGCCTGGGTGCGCCGCTGTGGGCGCTGCTGGCCGGCGGCGCGCTGTGCCGGCTGTTGCGTCCGGGCAAACCGGCGCAGAAAGCGGCCAAAACCGCGCCCGCCGGATAGGCCGGCGGCTGGCCGGCGCGGCGCGCGCGTGATAATTTATACGGCTGCATACAATATGCCGCGTGGCCGTCTCCCGCCGCCATGCGGCCAAGGAGAAAAGCATGTTCGCCCCCGCCATTTACGCTCAGCGCCGCGCCCGCCTGCAAGCTTCCGGCCTGTCCGGCCTGCTGCTGTTCGTCGGCAACGTCGATTCGCCGATGAACTACCGCGACAACACCCTGCCCTTCGTGCAGGACTCCAGCTTCCGCTACTTCTTCGGCCTGAACGAGCCGGGTCTGGCCGGCCTGATCGACGCCGACAGCGGCAAGGCCACCCTGTTCGGCAACGACCCGGACGTGGCCGACATCGTCTGGACCGGCCCGCTGCCGTCGCTCGCCGAGCGCGCCGCCAAGGTGGCGCTGGACAGCAGCCGCGCCTACGGCGAGCTGGCGCAGGCGCTGGCCGAAGCGCGCGCCGCCGGCCGCGCCGTCCACTACCTGGCGCCGTATCGCGGCGAGACACTGATCGAAATGGGCCGGCTGCTGGACGTGCACCCTGCCAAGGTCAAAGACGGCTTCTCGCCCGCGCTCACCCGCGCGGTGGTGGCGCTGCGCGAAATCAAGGGCGCCGAGGAAATCGCCGAGATGGAGGCCGCGCTGGGCGTCACCCACGCCATGCACATCGCCGCGATGCAAAACGCCAAGCCGGGCGTGATCGAATACCAGGTGGTGGGCATCATGGAAGGCATCATGCGCCGCCACGACTGGCAGCTGGCCTACCCGTCCATTTTCTCGCGCCGCGGCGAGGTGCTGCACAACCACCACCACGACAACGTGCTGCAGCAGGGCGACCTGATCCTCAACGACACCGGCTGCAGCAGCGGCCAGGGCTACGCCAGCGACATCACCCGCACCTTCCCGGTGGGTGGCAAGTTCAGCACCCGCCAGCGCGAGCTGTACGACATCGCGCTGGACATGCAGCTGTCCGCCATCGATGCGATCAAGCCGGGCGTCAAATACCAGGACATCCACAAGCTGGCCGCCCAGGTGATGGTGGAGCGGATGGCCGAGCTGGGCTTCTTCAAGGGCGACGCGCATGCAGTGGTGGAGTCCGGCGCCTACGCCATCGCCTTCCCGCACGGCCTGGGCCACCAGATCGGCATGGACGTGCACGATATGGAAGCGCTGGGCGAAGACCTGGTGGGCTACGGCGACGGCGCCGAGCGCAGCGGCCTGTTCGGCCTGGGCTACCTGCGGCTGGGCAAAACCTTGAAGGCAGGCATGGCGCTGACGGTGGAACCCGGCATCTATTTCATCCCGGCGCTGATAAACGCCTGGGAGAAGGAAGGCCGCCACAGCCAGTATATTAACTACGCCAAGTTCCGCGAATACGCCGACTTCGGCGGCATCCGCATCGAGGACAACGTGCTGGTGACGGAGACCGGCAGCCGGGTGCTGGGCGAGCCGATCCCGAAGACGGTGGAGGAAGTAGAGGCCGTGATGGCGGTATAAGCCGCCTCCCGGCTCGGAACAGCCCCGCCTTGAGCGGGGTTTTTCATGGCCGGCGTCCGGATTGACCGGCCGGCCGCGGCGGCGACACAATGGCGGCAACCTATCTCGCGCCCACCCGCCATGACACTCCCGCCGCTCCCCGCATTGCAGCCGCCGCCGCCAGGCCTGGGGGCGCTGCTGGGCGACACGCTGGACATCGCGCTGCCCGGCGGTCCGCTGCTGCTGCCGGCCACCTTGCACCCGATGTTGGTGTTTGTCGCTGCGGGAGACATCCGCCTGGAAAACGGCGGCGCGCTGGCCCGGGCCGGCCTGTTGGGCGGCAGCGCCGGCGTTAGGCTGGCCACGGCGTCGCCGGGGACGCGCGTGCGGATGGCCTGGCTGAAGCCTGGCCAGTTGCCGCGCCTGTTGGGCATTTCCGCCGCCGAGGCGTTCGACGCCCATCTGCCGCTGGACCTGCTGCTGCCGGCGGCCTGGCTGTCGCCGTTGGCCGATGCCGCAGCCGACGCGCTGCGCCTCCAAGCGGAAGCGCTGCTGTTCCGCCTGGCCCGCCAGCATGGCCACCGGCTGCCTACGTTGGCGCTGCCGTCCGGCTGGCCGGCGCGCGGCACGGATGATCTGGCCGCGCACTTCGGCCTCGGCCTCCGCCAGTTCGAACGCCGCTTTCGCGCCAGCACCGGCCAGACCCTGCGCGCCTTTCGGCCGCAGGCGCGCCTGAATCGCCTGCTGCTGCACGCGCGCTGGACGCCGTCGCCCGATTGGGCCGACGTGGCCGCCGCCGCCGGCTACGCCGACCAGGCCCACCTGCACCGCGACTTCGTCCGCTACGCCGGCCGCACGCCCAGCGCCTATGTCCGGGGCCTGGGCGACGCCGACCCGGCGCTGGGGCTGTACCGCCTGCCCCGGGAGGCGATACTGCGGATGTGCGCCGAGCCCGGCCTGCGCGCCTGAGCCGGCCGCGCGTCGTTTCGCTTCAAGACGGCCCCGTCGCCGTTCGGCATGCTGCGACTATCGCCACCCGGGGAGACTCCAATGTCCGTCCAGCCTGATTTTTCCGCCATCCCGCTGCTCGTCGAAGCGTCCAGCTGCTATCCATGGCAAGACTGCCGTAGCCAGCCCCTGCCGCCCGGCGCGCCGGTGGCCGACTCCGCCAGCCTGCTGCGCGTCTTCTCCACCGCGATGCCGCCCTGGGCCCGCGCGCTGATGCGCCTGCGCGATCTATTAGTGGCGCCGCTGGGCCTGAAAACCGCCCCGGCGGCCTCCGCCTCGGCCGAACCTTTCCGTGTCGGCCAGCAACTGGGCGTGTTCCGCATCCTGCATCTGGGCGAGCGCGATGCGGTGCTGGGCGAGGACGACCGGCATCTGGATTTCCGGCTGGTGTTGCAGTGGCGGCCGGGGAGGCTGCAGGTGAGCACGCTGGTGCGGACGCACAATCTGTTGGGGAGGACCTATCTGGCGGCGGTGACGCCGTTTCATCATTTGATCGTGGCGGCGAGCATCAAGAGGATGGCGGAGGCGCTGGAGAGGGGATGAGCCGTAGGGTGCGCCACCCCGAAGGGGGCGACGCACCGTTTTGGGTTTCGTGTTCGCTTCGCGAACGATTGATTTTGATGCCGGTTCCGCCCGGCTGACGGGGGCAGCGGCTGTGCGGCCAGCGCCTTGGCAATCCCAGGCCGCCACAACAGCGCGGCGAAACCCCGGTTTCAAACCCATTCCCAAGGAACCGCCGGAACTAGCGGCGCGCTAACGTCGCCCCGCGTCGAACAACCGGCGTCTTAAAACCTTGGGAATGGCTCCAGAGCCGGCTTGCGCTGATGGGGATGGCGGCGCGTTGGTTCAGGTCTGCCGATGTCGGCTTGAGCGATGGCGATGGGTCCAATCCTGCGCACGACCTGTGGGTGAAGGACGACAAGCAGACCCGCGTCAACTGCGGCACCAGCGGCGGCCCCAAGGACATTGTCCACGCCAAGCTGTCAACATCACTCAGGGCCGGAAGTGCACCCAGGCGGCGCAGAACGGCCTGTGCGAAACCTGGCAGAACTTCACCCCGGTCAAGCTGTGCTTCTGGTATTACAACACGCCCGGCAGCGGCGGCAATTGGCTGCTAAACACCGCCTATCCCTCGCTCAACGCCAACTGCTCCTGAGCCGCGCTGCCGCCATCATCCGGGCGGAACGACGATCTGAATCGTTGTCCGCGCGGCAGGCGCCGCGACACTTCGGTGTGAACGTGGTCTGCCGGACTGGAAAGCAAACAGGCCGCCGGATGCTTCCGGCGGCCTGTTCGATGCAAGGTGCGCTGAGGCTTAGCCGCGCGCCAGCTGGGTGGCTTCGCGGGCCAGCGCGGTGATGCGGTCCCAGTCGCGCGCCGCGATGGCGTCGTCTGGGGTCAGCCAACTGCCGCCCACCGCCAACACATTGGGCAATGCCAGGTATTCCGGCGCCTTCTTGATGTCGATGCCGCCGGTCGGGCAGAAGCGCAGGTCGGCGAATGGGCCGGCCAGCGACTTCAGCAGCTTGATGCCGCCCACCGCCTCGGCCGGGAACAGCTTCTGCACATTGAAGCCCTCGTCCTGCGCGCGCATCGCTTCCGATGGCGTGGCCACGCCCGGGATCAGCGTCAGGTTGGCGGCGCGGGCGGCGGCGGCCAGTTCCGGCGTGAAGCCGGGGCTGACGCCGAACAGCGCGCCGGCGTCCACCGCCGCTTCCAGCTGGGCGCGGTTGCGCAGCGTGCCGGCGCCGACGATGGCGCCCGGCACTTCGTCGCGCATGCGGCGCATCGCTGCCAGCGCCGCCTTGGTGCGCAGCGTCACTTCCAGCACGGTCACGCCGCCGGCCACCAGCGCGTGGGCCAGGTCCACCGCGGCCGCCGCGTCGTTGACGACGATCACCGGCACTACCGGGCCTTGGCGCAACAGGGTCAGTGCATCCATTTCATTCTCCTAGATTATTTCCAGCCGGGGTGGCGGAAGCTCATCGCGCCGGCTTCCGCATCGTCGGCCACGTCGCGGAACACCGCAAACAGTTCGCGGCCGACGCCAAAATCGTTGTGCGACAGGTCCGCCTGCGCCTGCTCGCGCGCCGCCCATTCCGCCGCGTCCACCAGCACCGACAGTTCGCCGCGGTTGGCGTCCAGCCGAACCAAGTCGCCGTCGCGCACCTTGCCGATGGCGCCGCCGGACAGGGCTTCCGGCGAGATGTGGATGGCGGCCGGCACCTTGCCGGACGCGCCGGACATGCGGCCGTCGGTCACCAGCGCCACCTTGAAGCCGCGCTCCTGCAGGATGGCCAGCGCCGGGGTCAGCTTGTGCAGCTCCGGCATGCCGTTGGCGCGCGGGCCCTGGAAGCGGATCACCGCGATGAAGTCTTTCTCCAGCTCGCCGCGCTTGAACGCCGCCAGCATGTCGTTCTGATCGTGGAACACCACCGCCGGCGCTTCCACCACCCGGTGCTCGGCCTTGACCGCCGACACCTTGATCACGCCACGGCCCAGGTTGCCGGACATCAGGCGCAGGCCGCCGTCGGCGGAGAACGGGTTGGCGGCCGGACGCAGCACGCTGTCGTCGCCGCTGACCGCCGGCGCGTCGCGCCATTGCAGCTCGCCGCCGTTCAGCCACGGCTCCTTGGCGAAGTGCGACAGGCCGCGGCCCACCACGGTGCCTACGTCCTCGTGCAGCAGGCCGGCGGCCAGCAGCTCTCGGATCACGAAGCCCATGCCGCCGGCGGCGTGGAAGTGGTTCACGTCGGCCTTGCCGTTCGGATAGGCGCGCACCAACAGCGGGATGACGGCCGACAGTTCGTCGAAATCGTCCCAGTTGATGTCGATGCCGGCGGCGCGGGCGATGGCGACGATGTGCATGGTGTGGTTGGTGGAGCCGCCGGTGGCCAGCAGGCCGACTATGGCATTGACGATGGATTTTTCATCGATCATCTCGCCCACCGGGGTGAATTGCTTGCCCTGGGCGGCGATTTTCGCCGCCTGGCCGGCGGCGGCACGGGTCAATGCCTCGCGCAGCGGGGTGCCTGGGTTGACGAAGGCGGCGCCCGGCAGGTGCAGGCCCATGATCTCCATCAGCATCTGATTGGAATTGGCGGTGCCGTAGAAGGTACAGGTGCCCGGGCCGTGGTAGGACTGGCATTCCGATTCCAGCAGCGCCTCGCGGCCCACCTTGCCTTCGGCGTACAGCTGGCGCACCTTGGCTTTTTCGTCGTTGGCGATGCCGGTGGTCATCGGGCCGGCGGGAACGAACAGCGCCGGCAGATGGCCGAAGCTGAGCGCGCCTATCATCAGGCCGGGCACGATCTTGTCGCACACGCCCAGGTACAGCGCGGCGTCGAACATCTGGTGGCTCAACGCCACCGCGGTGCTCATCGCGATCACGTCGCGCGAGAACAGCGACAGCTCCATGCCGGGCTGGCCCTGGGTCACGCCGTCGCACATCGCCGGCACGCCGCCGGCGAACTGGGCGGTGGCGCCGGCCGCCAGCGCGGCCTCCTTCAGCCAGGCGGGGAAGGCCTGCAGCGGCTGGTGCGCCGACAGCATGTCGTTGTAGGAAGATACAATCGCCAGATTCGGGCGGTGCTCTTCCTTCAGGTGGATCTTGACGTTGTCCGGCATCGCGGCGAAGGCGTGCGCCAGATTGGTGCAGGACAGATGGGCCCGCTCCACCCGGCCTAGCTGGGCGGCCGCGCGCACGCGTTCCAGATAGGCGCTGCGGCGCGGCTGGCTGCGCGCGACGATGCGGTCGGTAACGGCGGACAGGGTGGGATGCAAGGCCATGGTGACGTTCCGTATTGAATTGAAGCCGATAGTAGTTTTACTACACGAAAAATGCAAGGCGAGTTACGCGCCGCCAGCGGCGGCTTAGCGAGACTATCCGCTTTCCCGCGCGAGATTTCCAGCGGAATTATCCAATTATTGCGCCAGGGCAAAAGGTGTTGCAAAAGCGGCCACTAGGCCTGTCCTGACGTAGACAGCGCGGTATCGAATGGTAATATAACTACATCTAATACACTTCGAGATGGAAGATCAGGATGGAGACCCGTTCCACCCCTACCCCGGCCTTCGACATGGTGCTGTTCGGCGGCGCCGGCGATCTGGTGATGCGCAAGCTGCTGCCCTCGTTGTATCAGGCCCACGCCGCCGGGCTGCTCAACGAGCAGGGCCGCATTCTGGCGCTGGGCCGCAAGGATCTGAGCCGCGACGATTATCTGGCTTTCGTCGAGAAGAACTCCCGCATCCACGTCAAGTCGCATTTTTCCGCCGCCGCCTGGGACAGCTTCTGCGCCCGCATCGACTACCTGAAGGTGGACGCCTCGCAAGCGGCCGATTTCCCGGCGCTGGCCGCCAAGGTCGGCGCTGACAATGGCAAGGTGGTGGTCTGTTATCTGGCCACCGCGCCCAATTTGTTCGCCGGCATCTGCGACAACCTGGCGGCGGTGGGCTTGAACCGCGCCAATGTGCGGGTGGTGCTGGAGAAGCCGCTGGGCACCGACCTGGCTTCGTCCAACGAGATCAACGACGAGGTCGCGCGCTTCTTCAAGGAAGAGCAGCTGTACCGGATCGACCACTACCTGGGCAAGGAATCGGTGCAGAACCTGATGGCCATCCGCTTCGCCAACGCGCTGTTCGAGCCCTTGTGGCGCCGCGAGTGGATACACGACGTGCAGATCACCATCTCGGAAGAGCTGGGCGTGGGCAGCCGCGGCGACTTCTACGACGGTACCGGCGCGCTGCGCGACATGGTGCAGAACCACTTGCTGCAATTGCTGTGCATCGTGGCGATGGAGCCGCCGGCCAATATGGAGGCCGACGCGGTGCGCGACGAGAAGCTGAAGGTGCTGAAGGCGCTGCGGCCATTCAGCGAGCAGGACGTCGCCGGCAAGACCGTGCGCGGCCAGTACAAGGCCGGCGCCATCGCCGGCCAGCCGGTGGTCGGCTATCTTGAGGAAAACGGCATTCCGGAAGGCAGTCAGACCGAAACCTTCGTCGCCATCAAGGCCGAGATCGACAACTGGCGCTGGGCCGGCGTGCCCTTCTTCCTGCGCACCGGCAAGCGGATGCAGGAGCGGCTGGCCGAAATCGTCATCAATTTCCGCGATGTGCCGCACCAGTTGTTCACCGGCCCGATGGGCGGCAGCCACACCGCCAACCGGTTGGTGATCCGCCTGCAGCCGGAGGAAAGCATACGCATGTACTTCCTGGCCAAGGAGCCGGGCGACACCATGCGGCTGCAGCCGGCCTATCTGGACCTGGACTTCTACAAGGCCTTCAAGGTGCGCCGCGCCGACGCCTACGAGCGTCTGCTGCTGGATGTGATCCGCGGCAAGCTGGCGCTGTTCATGCGCCGCGACGAGCTGATAGAAGCCTGGCGCTGGGTGGAGCCGATCATGGACACCTGGAGCCGCAGCAACAATACCCCGCCCAAGCAGTACACCGCCGGCAGCTGGGGGCCGGCCGCCTCCAGCGCGCTGTTGTCGCGCGACGGCATCGGCTGGCACGAGGAGTGCTGAACGCTTGATCGGTGCGTCGCCCCTTCGGGGTGACGCACCCTACCAATACAATGACCGGACATCGGCGCGCCGCGCCGCACCAAACACAACCGAGGTAAGCGAATGAACTGGCTGGAATTTCCCGACGCCGCGCAGCAGACCAGCGCGCTGGCAAACAGCGTCGCCTCGCGGCTGTCCGCCGCGATAGAAAGCCGCGGCCAGGCGGTGCTGGCAGTGTCCGGCGGCAAGTCGCCGATTCCCTTCTTCCAGCTGCTCAGCGAGATGGCGATAGACTGGGCGCGCATCACCGTCACCCTGGTGGACGAGCGCTTCGTCGCGCCCGACCACGTCGACAGCAATGCCGCGCTGGTGCGCCGCCATCTGCTGACCGGCCGCGCCGCGCCGGCGCGCTTTTTGCCGCTGGTGCGCGAGATCGCCGACATCGCCGCCGAAGTGGCGGTCGATTGCCATGAATTCATCGCGCCCGACGTCGCCATCCTGGGCATGGGCGAGGACGGCCACACCGCCTCGCTGTTTCCCGGCGCTGCCGAGTTGGTGGAGGGCCTGGACCCGGAGGAAACCCGGCCCTTGCTGGCGGTCACGCCGCCGGCCGCGCCGCACCGCCGCATCTCGATGAGCTATGCCGCGCTGCTGCAGGCCGGCTGCCTGGTGCTGTCGATCCAGGGCGCGAAGAAGCGCGAGGTGTTCGACGCCGCCCTTCGCGAGGCGAGCGACGCGCTGCCGATCAGCCACTTCCTGGCGCAGACCCGGGTGCCGGTCGATGTCTACTGGTCTGCCTGAGACCTGGCCGCGGCTACTGGCCGATGTGGGCGGCAGCAACGCCCGCTTCGCGCTGGAAACCGGCCCCGGGGTGATAGAAGACATCCTGGTGCTGGCCATCGCCGGCTACCCGACGCTGGAAGACGCGCTGAAAAGCTATCTGGACCAGGTGGGCGCGCGCCGCGTCGCCCACGCCGCTATCGCCATCGCCAATCCGCTGAACGGCGACCAGGTGCGGATGACCAACTGCCATTGGGCGTTCTCGATCGAGGCCACCCGCCAGGCGCTGGGCTTCACCACCCTGCTGCTGCTCAACGATTTCACCGCGCTGGCCTTGGCCTTGCCCTGCCTGCCGCGCCACGAACTGGAGCAGATAGGCGGCGGCGCGCCCAGGGACGACGCGCCGCTGGCGCTGATCGGCCCCGGCACCGGCCTGGGCGTTTCCGCGCTGGTGCCTCACGCCGGCGGCTGGCGCGCGTTGTCCTGCGAGGGCGGCCATGTCTCCTTCGCTCCGGCGGACGAGCGCGAGGTGGAGATCTGGCGCTACGCCGCCGCCCGCTTCGGCCACGTCTCCCATGAACGGCTGCTGTCCGGCCCGGGCCTCGCGCTGTTGCACCAGGCGCTGTGCGAGCGCGACGGCGAGAGCGGCCAGCCGCGCAGCGCGGCCGAAATCAGCGCGCTTGGCTTGTCGGCGCGCTGCCTGCGCTGCCGCGAGGCGCTGGAAATCTTCTGTGGCATCCTCGGCTCGGCGGCCGGCAATCTGGCGTTGACGCTCGGTGCCCATGGCGGGGTGTATATAGGTGGTGGTATTGTGCCGCGTCTGAGCGGTTTTTTTGAACAATCCCCATTTCGCCGCCGCTTCGAGGACAAGGGACGGATGTCGGGCTATCTTGCCGCCATCCCGGTTTACCTGATTACCAGCGCCTACCCGGCCTTGCCGGGGGTGGCCGCCCGTCTGGCGGCCCATCTGGCGTCGCGCAGCGACCATGCCCCGGTGGATGCCTCCACCCCTCCTCGAGGCGGCTTTGCAGGAGACATGCATGCTTGATCGCATCCGAGGCCAACTGGAGACGCTGTCTTCGGCCGAGCGCAAGGTGGCCGAGCTGGTGCTGGAGCAACCCTACACCGTGATCCAGGCCGCCGTGGCCGACATCGCCAGGAACGCCGGCGTCAGCCAGCCCACCGTGATCCGTTTCTGCCGCACCGTCGGCTGCTCCGGCCTGCCCGACTTCAAGCTCAAGCTGGCCGGCAGCCTGGTCACCGGCGTGCCCTACGTCCATTCCAGCGTGCGCCCGGAAGACCCGACCTCGGAAATCGTCGCCAAGGTGTTCGACAACACCGTGTCGGCGCTGCTCAAGTGCCGCAACGACGTCAATCCGCAGGCGATCGAGGCCGCGGTGCAGCTGCTGACCGACGCCCACCGCATCGAGTTCTACGGCCTGGGCAACTCCGGCATCATCGCCGCCGACGCCCAGCACAAGTTCTTTCGTTTCGGCATCCCCACCGTCGCCTATTCCGACACCCACATCCAGATGATGGCGGCGTCGGTGCTGGGCCCCGAGGACGTGCTGGTGGCCATTTCCAGCTCCGGCCGCACCATGGAGCTGCTGGAGGCGGTGGACGTGGCGATTTCCGCCGGCGCCAAGGTGATCGCGCTCACCACCAGCGGCTCGCCCTTGGCGCGCCGCGCCACCGTGTCGCTGATCGCCGACACGCTGGAAGACAACGAAACCTACAGCCCGATGATTTCGCGCATCGTGCATCTGGTGCAGATCGACATCTTGGCCGTCAGCGTGGCGCTGCGGCGCGGCCCGGGGCTGATCCGCCAGCTGGAAAAGACCAAGCACAGCCTGAAGAACCGCAGGCTGGACAATAGACAACCGGAATAGGACATACGTCATGAGTGAGCTGACCGAGCTGCCGGCCTGGCAAGCGCTGTGGGACCATTTTGCCGAGGCCAGGCATCTGCACATGCGCGAGCTGTTCGCCGCCGATCCCGAGCGCGCCGAACGCTATTCGCTGGAAGTGGGCGGACTGTTCCTCGACTATTCCAAGAACCGCATCACCGATGCCACCCTGCTGGGCCTGATGCAGCTGGCGCGCGAAGCCGGCCTACCGGCCAAGATCAAGGCGATGTTCAAGGGCGACAAGATCAACCGCACCGAGAACCGCTCGGTGCTGCACGTGGCGCTGCGCAACCGCACCAACTCGCCGATCTTCGTTGACGGCGAGGACGTAATGCCGAAGGTGAACTCTGTGCTGGAGCGGATGGGCAAGTTCGCTCACGCGGTGCGTTCCGGCTACTGGCTGGGCTATACCAATCAGCCGATCACCGACATCGTCAACATCGGCATCGGCGGCTCCGACCTGGGGCCGCTGATGGTCTGTAGCGCGCTCAAGCCGTTTGCCCACCCGCGGCTGAACATGCACTTTGTCTCCAATGTCGACGGCGCCCAGTTGAAGGAAACGCTGAAGAAGGTGCATCCAGAGACCACGCTGTTCGTGGTGGAGTCCAAGACCTTCACTACCCAGGAAACGCTGACCAACGCGCTGACCGCGCGCGAATGGTTCGTGGCGCGCGCCCGCGACGAAAAGGCGGTGGCCAAGCACTTCGTCGCCGTCTCCACCAACCAGAAGGCGGTGGCGGACTTCGGCATCGACCCGGCAAACATGTTCGAATTCTGGGACTGGGTGGGCGGCCGCTACAGCCTGTGGTCGGCCATCGGCCTGCCCATCATGTTGTATCTGGGCGAGGAGAACTTCACCGAGCTCCTGAACGGCGCCCACATCATGGACCAGCACTTCAAGAACGCGTCGTTCGAGCAGAACATGCCGGTGCTGCTGGCGATGATAGGCGTCTGGTACATCAACTACTACGGCGGCGGCAGCCACGTCATCGCGCCGTACGACCAATACCTGCACCGGCTGCCGGCCTTTATCCAGCAGCTGGACATGGAGTCCAACGGCAAGAAGACCATGCTGGACGGCCAGCCGGTCAACTTTGAAACCGCGCCCATCATCTGGGGCGAAACCGGCATCAACGGCCAGCACGCCTTCTTCCAGCTCTTGCACCAGGGCACCCACATCTCGCCGATAGACCTGATCGCCTCGCTGGAAAACCGCTCCAGCCTGCCGGGCCACCACGAGATCCTGCTGGCCAACGTGTTCGCCCAGGCCGAGGCCTTCATGCGCGGCAAGACCGCCGACGAGGCGCGCGCCGAATTGGCGGAGCAGGGGCTGAAAGGCGCGGCGCTGGACGATCTGGTGCCGCACAAGGTGTTCGACGGCAACCGCCCGACCAACACGCTGCTGATGAGCCGGCTGGACCCGCGCAACCTGGGCTCGCTGATCGCGCTGTACGAGCACAAGATCTTCGTCCAGGGCGTGATCTGGCACATCAACAGCTTCGATCAATGGGGGGTGGAGCTGGGCAAGCAGCTGGCCAAGACCATTCACGGCGAACTCACCGGCAAGCTGCCGCTGGCCGAGCACGACAGCTCCACCAGCCGGCTGATCCAGCTGTACCGCAAGGCCAACGCCTGAAACGGGATAGCCATCGACCCAAAGCCCCTGTCATCCGGTGGGGGCTTTTTGTTTGTTTTGCGCCATAGTCGGGATAACCCCGATTGTCGGACAGGATCAGGCCTGCTGAAATGGCGGCACAAGTCTGACAAAAACAATGAACTGAAGAAGATTCATCGGGATGAGTAAGTTCTGCAATACCCTGCTGGCCGGCGTTCTGCTGGCCATCAGCCTGGCCGGCCACTGCGCCGGCCAGGTTGTTCATGTCGTCGGCGACGCCCCCGTCACGCTCAGCGGCACCGTGATCGGCCCGCTGCACTCCGGCAGCAAGGCCGAAGGCACGTTCTTCCAGGCCTACCATCTGAAGCTGGACCGGCCGGCGAGCTTCGACGACGGCGCCGCCTGCGGCGGCCAGCGCGTGTCCAGCCTGGCGCTGAGCCAGCCGGACATGGCCCGGCTCAAGGGCCGCGCCGTCAGGGTAAAGGCCCGGGTGTTTTGCCAGGAAGACCGCGGCGGCACCTACCGGCTGGCGGATGTGGAACTGCGGTGAACGCAAGGCCCGGCGCAAGGCCGGCCGTGATGGTTGGATACGCTGCGCGGGTGTTACCAGCAGTCGTTGCCATAGGCATGGTAATTGAAGATGACGCCATTCTGGACTTCGAAGGTGGTTTTACACCGATAGAGGCCCTGCGGGGAAACCCGCTTGTAGGTCAGATATTTCGATTTGCCGCTGACATAGCTATTTTCCGGCGCGCCCCAATAATTGGCGCCCAGCAGTTGGTTATCGCTCAGGCCCAGCCAGTTATCCATATATTGAAGATGTACATCCATTCCGCGCCCCAGTCCTGAACGGTGTAATAGTTAAGTGTCGACACTGCGCGGCTGCTGCTTCAGGGTTGAGCAATCGCGGTTGGCGGCGGAGATCTTGGGGTAGGAGTCTTGTGACGAGCGCCACAGCGTCACGCATTGGCCGACCGCGTAATTGGCATTCGACGATACGACCGGGGTCTTTTCGCCGCGATTATCCTGCAGCCAATACAAGGTTAGAGGGCCGAAGTCCCGGTGCAGATTGGTATAAAACGGCCGCTTCTATCCGACTTTGGCGGTAAAGGCCATTGCCGTTTCGGCATTCGCCGATATTTTGACTTTGGGCGCGGCGCAGCCCGCCAATATCGCCGCTGCCGCCAGCAAGACGCTTGCACTTTTCACAAAACTATCCTTTCGACACGGATGGCGCGCGGCGGCGCGGTGCCGCTGCGCGAAATATGCTTTTGTTGTGCGAAAAAGGACGGTTTTACCATTTGCGGTGCCGCATTCGCATCTGACGGGATCATTCAGCGGCAGGGCGAAACATCGCCGCCAGTTCCCGCGCCGCCGCGGCCGGGTCCAGCTGCTCGAACAGGCCGCCTATCACCGCGATGGCGTCGGCGCCGGCTTGGACGGCCTGGCCGGCGTTGGCGGCGGTGATGCCGCCTATCGCCACCCGCGGCAGCTTCAGTTCGGCCGCCTCGGCGAATAGCGACAGCGGCGCGGCCACCGCGCCGGGCTTGGTCCGCGACGGAAACACCGCGCCGAAGGCGACGTAGCTGGCGCCCGCCGCCGCCGCCCGCCGCGCCAGCGCCAACTGATCGTAGCAGGACGCGCCTATGATGGCCGCCGGCCCCAGCCGCGCGCGCGCGGCGGCGATGTCGCCGTCGTCGCGGCCTAGGTGGACGCCGTCGGCCCCCACCGCTAGCGCCAGCTGGACGTCGTCATTGACGATGAAGGCCGCGCCGCGGCTGCGGCACAGGCTGGCCAGCAGATTGGCCTGCCACAGCCGGCGCGCCGGGTTGCGGCTCTTGTCGCGGTATTGCAGCACCCGCGCTCCGCCTTCCAGCGCCGCCGCCGCCAGCTCCAGCAGCCTTTCGCTGTCGTCGCTGTCCGGGGTGACGGCGTACAGCCCCTCAATCCGGTTTGGCATCGTCGCCGTCCTCATCGTCGCCGCGCGCCCAGAACATCCGGTCGGGCAGGAACTGGCCCATGCCGGGGCGGAAGCCGTTGAGCAGCGTCTGGTAGGTGTACTCCTGCGCCTCGCGTACCGCCTCCGGCAGCAACAGGCCGGTGGCCAGCATGCCGGCGATGGCCGAAGCCAGCGTGCAGCCGGAGCCGTGATAGCTGGCGGGCAGCCGTTCCCAGTGGTCGGCGCGCACCACGCCGTCCGGGCTGTACAGGCTGTTCACCACTTCCTTGGTATTTTCATGGGTGCCGGTTATCAACAGATAGGGGCAACCCAGCGCCAGGATGCGCTCGGCGCACTGGTCCAGCGTCAACTCCTCGTCCTCGTCCGGATCGCTGCTGGCCAGCCGGCGCGCCTCCAGGCTGTTGGGGGTGAGGATGGACACCTGCGGGATCAGGATGTCGCGCATGGCGCCGATCAGATCCTCGTCGGCCAGCTCGTGGCCGCCGCCGCTGGCCAGCACCGGGTCCAGCACCACCGGGATGTCCGGATAGTCGGCCAGCAGCTGCGCCACCACGGCGACGTTCTCCACGCTGCCCAGCATGCCGATCTTGAACGCCGCCACCGGCATGTCTTCCATCAGAAAGCGCGCCTGGTCGTTGACCCAGTCCGCGTCCAGCACCATCAGATCGTTGACGCCGACGGTGTCCTGCACCGTGATGGCGGTGATCACCGACAACGGATGGCAACCGAGGCTGGCGAGTGTCAGAATGTCGGCCTGGATGCCGGCGCCGCCGGAAGGGTCGGAACCGGCCAGGGTCAGTACCACGGGAGGGGAAGAAGGAGTGGTCAAGGGCTAACCTCTTTTGTTTTATTGCGGTGGCACGATTTAGAATATTCATTTTATCCGAACACGAGGGCGAAGCGATGCGTACTTGGATGTGTCTGATCTGCGGTTTCATTTACGACGAAGAAGCGGGCCGTCCGGAAGACGGCATTCCGCCCGGCACCCGCTGGGAAGACCTGCCGCCCAACTGGACCTGTCCGGACTGCGACGCGCGCAAAGACGATTTCCAGATGGTGGAGATCTGACCGCCATGTCCGGATTATGGAAATGCTGGCTGGGCGGCGCGGGGCTGGCTGCGCTGCTGGCGGCCTGCGCGCAGGTCAGCACCACCGGCGGCGGCGCGGTGGGCGTCAGCCGCAGCCAGAGCATGCTGCTGTCCAGCCAGGAAGTAGCGCAGATGTCGGCGCAGTCCTATGCCCAGCAGCTGGCCCAGGCCCGGGCCGCCGGACGGCTCAACCACGATGCCGCGCTGACCGCGCGTGTGCGGCGCATCTCGCAACGGCTGATCGCCCAGACCCCGGCCTTCCGCGCCGATGCCAAAACCTGGCCCTGGGAAGTGAATGTGCTGGCCACCGACGACATGAACGCCTACGCGATGGCCGGTGGCAAGATCATGGTCTACTCCGGCCTGGTGAGCCAGCTCAAGCTCTCCGACGCCGAACTGGCGGCGGTGATCGGCCACGAGATCTCGCACGCGCTGCGCGAGCACACCCGCGAGAACCTCAGCCAGGAGTACGCGCAGCAGATCGGCCTGTCGCTGGTGGGGGTGCTGGCCGGCTTCAGCGCCGACCAGCTGAAATTGGCCTCGATGGTGACCGACGTGACGCTGAGCAAGCCGCACAGCCGCACCATGGAGTCGGAAGCCGACATCATGGGGCTGGAATTGATGGCGCGCGCCGGCTACGACCCCAACGCCGCGGTGAACGTGTGGCAGAAGATGCAGGCGGCCGGCAACGGCGGTGGCCTGGAGTTCCTGTCCACTCACCCGTCCGGCCCCACCCGCATCCGCGATCTGCAGTCGCACATCGCTCAAGTGTGGCCGTTGTACCAGGCTGCCCCGAAGAAGGGCTGAGCATGCGCGCCCTGTCCGCCGCCTTGCTGGATGAATTGCTGCGGTACGCCTGCGGCCTGCCCGGCGCCAGCTTCGATATCAAGTGGGGCAGCGAGCGGGTGGCCAGCATCGGCGGCAAGATGTTCGCGGTGTTCGGCGCGGACACGCTCAGCTACAAGGTGGACGCCGACCAGTTTCTTATGCAGAGCGGCCTGCCTGGCGTGCGTCCGGCGCCGTATCTGGCCCGTGCGCGCTGGGTGCAGGTGGCCTCGCTCGAGGCCTTGACGCCGGACGACATCCGCCAGGGTCTCGCCCGTTCGCGCCAGCTGGTGCTGCAAAAACTGCCCAAGGCGCTGCGGCTGGCCTATCCGCCCTGACCGGGGGAACCGTGGTCCAGACCGGCAGTCCATCGCCCATCCCTCATTATTTACGGACACACCGTGAGCTATCTCTATCTCAAAGCCTTCCACATCTTCTTCGTGGTGTCGTGGTTCGCCGGCCTGTTCTACCTGCCGCGCCTCTTCGTCAACCTGGCCATGGCGCGGCAACCGGCGGAATACGACCGTCTGCTGCTGATGGCGAACAAGCTGTTCCGTTTCATGACTCCGCTGGGTCTGCTGGCGTTGGCGACCGGCCTGACGTTGTGGCTGGGCTTCGGCATCGCCGGCGGCTGGCTGCACGCCAAGATGGCGCTGGTGGGGGTGTTGGTGGTCTACCACGGCTATTGCGGCAAGCTGTGCCGCGATTTCGCCGCCCATGCCAACCGCAGGAGCCATGCCTGGTTCCGCGTGTACAACGAGCTGCCAGTGCTGGTGTTGCTGGCGGTGCTGATCCTGGTGGTGGTCAAGCCGTTCTGACAGGTAGCCCGATCATGATGCGCATAGTGTTTGCCGGGCTGCTGCTGGCGGCCTCCCAGGTCCAGGCCGCGCCTGCATCCCAGCCGTCGTTGCCGCCCGCGCTGCTGCTCAGCGTGGAGCGCGACGGCGAGCCGTTGCGGCAGTTGCCGCTATGCCTGGCCGCCGACGGCAGCTTCCACGCTGCGCGCCGTCAGGATGGCGCGGAACTGGACGCGCAAGGCCGGCTGCAGGCGCCGCGCGGACACGCTTATCCGCTGGTCAATCTACAGCTGAGCTGGCGCGACGATGCCGGCGCGCAGCGTCTGGACAGCCAGCTGGCGCTGGAGGACGGCCGCCAGCTGCTGGGCGGCCTGCAGCAGCTGGTGTATCCCTACGGCAAAGCGCCTGGGGTGGAGCCGCAGCGCAGCAGCCTTACCTTTTATCTGGAGCGGCAGGCCGCTTGCCCGCCGCCCGGCCCCGACAAAGCAAAGGAATGAAATCATGGGATTGGAAATCGAACGCCGCTTCGTGGTGGACGGCGACGCCTGGCGCGGACTGGCTCCCGCGGTGCAGTACCGGCAGGGATACCTGTCGGTGGAGAAGGAGCGCACGGTGCGGGTGCGGGTGGTGGGCGATCAAGCCTGGCTCACGCTGAAAGGCAATATCAGCAACGTCAGCCGCCACGAGTTCGAATACCCGATCCCGCTGGCCGATGCGCAGACCATCATGGCGGCGATGTGCCCGATGGTGGTGGACAAGCTGCGCCACCGTATCGAGCACGGCGGCTTTATTTGGGAGGTGGACGAGTTCTTCGGCGACAACGCCGGCCTGGTGCTGGCGGAGATAGAGCTGCCGGCGGAGGACTCGCCGTTTGAAAAGCCGCGGTGGGTGGGCGAGGAAGTGACGGAGGATGGGCGCTATACCAACGCCTATCTGTCCAAGAATCCATACCGCAAGTGGTAAACGCCTGGCTTGCCGCCGCGGCGCCGATGCCGGCCAGGCGGGTCGCGTCCTGGTCGGGACGGCAGCCGATCTTGCAATTTGGCGCGCCATCCGGCCCCACCCCACCGTGGTTCCCGTCATCATGTAAAATAAGGCCAGCCCAGTGGACCCAATCCCCCACCGCGCCTCATCTCACTCCGCGGCCCAGACGGCCGCCAGACAAGGAAAAGCTCATGTCCCGCAATCTGGAACTGTTTGAACGTGGCAAGCAAGTGATCCCCGGCGGCGTTAACTCGCCGGTGCGCGCCTTTGGCCAGGTCGGCGGCACGCCGCGCTTCGTCACGCGCGCCGAGGGGGCTTACTTCTGGGACGCCGACGGCAAGCGGTATCTGGACTATGTCGGCTCCTGGGGCCCGGCCATCGTCGGCCACGCTCATCCGGAGGTGGTGAAAGCGGTGCAGGACGCCGCTGTAGGCGGCCTGTCGTTCGGCGCGCCCACCGAGGGCGAGGTGGTGATCGCCGAGGAAATCTGCAAGCTGTTGCCGTCGATCGAGCAGGTGCGGCTGGTGTCCTCCGGCACCGAGGCGACGATGACCGCCATCCGCCTGGCGCGCGGCTTCACCGGCCGCGACCTGATCGTCAAGTTCGAGGGCTGCTACCACGGCCACTCCGACAGCCTGCTGGTGAAAGCCGGCTCCGGCCTGCTGACTTTCGGCAATCCGTCGTCCGGCGGCGTGCCGGCCGATTTCACTAAGCACACGCTGGTACTGCAATACAACGATGTGGAGCAGCTGGCCCGCACCTTCGCCGAAATCGGCGACAAGATCGCCTGCGTGATCCTGGAGCCGATCGCCGGCAATATGAACCTGATCCAGCCGTCGGCGGAATTCGTCAAGACGCTGCGCGCCCTCACCGAGCAATACGGCGCGGTGTTGATCTATGACGAGGTGATGACCGGCTTCCGCGTGGCGCTCTCTTGCGCGCAGGGTCTGCATGGCGTCACGCCCGACCTCACCACGCTGGGCAAGGTGGTCGGCGGCGGCATGCCGCTGGCGGCCTTCGGCGGCCGCGCCGACATCATGGGCAAAATCGCGCCGCTGGGCACCGTCTACCAGGCCGGCACTCTGTCCGGCAATCCGCTGTCGGTGGCAGCGGGCATGGCCACGCTGAAGCTGATCCAACAACCCGGCTTCCACGACACGCTGGGCCGCCGCTCCGCCCGCTTGGCGCAAGGCCTGGCCGACACGGCGAAACAGGCCGGCGTCACCCTGTCCAGCGACAGCGTCGGCGGCATGTTCGGCTTCTACTTCAGCGCGCAGGCGCCCAAATCTCACGCCGAAGCCACCCGTTGTGACATCGAAGCCTTCAAGCGCTTCTTCCACGCGATGCTGGACGAGGGCATTTACCTCGCGCCGTCTGCCTACGAGGCCGGTTTCGTTTCCATCGCCCATACCGATGAACTGATCGAGGCTACCATCGCCGCCGCCGGCAGGGCCTTCGCGCGCGTCTGACCGTTAACAAAGATGAACAAGGGAGCTTTGGCTCCCTTTTTTATTGCGCTGAAGAAAACGGGCCGAATTGGTAATATTGCCGCCGGATTCAAAAAAACATTCGGACCGAATAGGTCCGCAGGACATTGCGGCAGTGAAGGGGATGTGGATGGAAAGGAAGACCAGGCTGTGCCTGGCCGCCGGCGTCGGCGCGCTGGCGGTCGTGGTCTTGGCCGCGGTTTGGCTGTTGCGCGGCGGCGGCGAGGTCAGCATCGAGAGGCTGGCGCTGGACGACGACAGCGGCCGCCGGCAGGCGGCGGGAATCATGAACCGGGTTTATGGCAGCGAGCAGCATGATCCGCAGCGCAATTGCTGGCATTACCTGCGCGAGGACGGTGGCGATTACTGCCTGAGTCCGCTGGCGCTGGACCGGGTGGCGGTGGGGCGCCAGCGCCGGTTGTACCTGTTCGCCGGCGGCGGCAAGGACGGCGCGCGCGATGAGGATTTGAGCGGCCTGGTCGGCGCTTTCGTCGCCGACGCCGACACCCTGGCGCCGATCGCCGGCAGCCGGGAGCTGGACTTTTCCAACCGCCGCGCCGCCGGCCCGGATCAGGTGCAGCTGCTGCAATTGTCCCGCGACGGCTATATGGGCTGGTTCGCTGTCGGAAGCGCAGCGCCCGGCGGCGGGGCCGAGGAGTTTCCGCAGTTTTACGCGCCCAGGGGCGACGAGGTGGTGGCGATCGGCGGCGAAGTGTTCGGCCGCGACGCCGACGCCATCGACGGGCTGAAGTTCGCGTACCAGCTGGACAGCGCCCAGGGCGGCGCCAGGGTTTACCCGCTGTCGCTGACCGTCCGCGACGGCAAGGGCAAGCAGCTGGCCAGCTTCGATTTCCGCTTCGACCGCCGGCGCTGGGAATATGTCTGCGCCGACGTGGACTGCCGAGTGCGCGCCGGTCTGCCGATGCGGCCGGGGCGCGAGGAAACCGCCCAGCAGCCGGCCGCGCCCGCGGCCGACGCCAACGAGGCGCTATTCGGCCGCGGGCGCAAGCTATCCGATGCCGATTTGCGCGACGTGCTGGTCCAATTGGGCATGCGTTACGTCGCGCAGGATGGTGCGGCCGGGTTCATCGGCCAGAACGGCTGCGACGCGCCTTATCCGCTGGACGCCCATTTCGAGCGCGACGGCGGGCAGGAGCAGCTGTGGGTGCGCGGCGGCGATGGCTGCACCTCGGGCGCGGCCGGCGCTTCCGTCTGGATTTTCGTCCGCGATGGCGGCGGCCGCCTGCGCGTCAACCTAGGCATGCCGGCCGCCGATGTGCGCCGCACCCGGGACGTGTCGGCCGGCGTGCACGACCTGCGGGTCGGCTCGGCCGGCTTTTGCGACCGGCTGTGGCGTTGGAACGGCAAGGCCTTCGTCCATCTGCTGAACATCCCGACCCAGACCGGCGGCTGCGACGGTGCCGATCTCTAGCGGCGGGGCGCGCCGCCGCTGCGTCATTTCGCCGTAGCCTCTGCTGACTGCCGGCGGTTCCGCCGGCGGGCCGTCCATCCTGCCTTCATCGCCAGTCAATCCACGCTTTTGATGCGGCCTGATAGAATGACAAGTCAAATTTATTGATGCTTATTGTTTCAATTGGCATCAATACATCCGGATTGAGACAAGATCATATGGAAAACAAGAAAAAGCTCGCGTTGCTGGCAGGCGCCGCGGCATTGCTGATCGCAGCCGGTTTCGGCGGCTGGAAATACTGGAAGTCGCACCAGGCGGTGCAGGTAGAGCGTTTGGCGCTGGACGGTGATCCCGGCCGGCAACTGGCCGGCGACATCATGGACAAGATGTACGGCAAGGACGCGTACGACGGCAAGGCAAAGTGCTGGAACATCGACCATGCGGCCAGCAAGGATGAGGACTCGGCCACCTATTGCATGAAGCCGCTGGCCTTGGACCGCGTGCATGCGGCCGGAGAGGAGCGCTGGTACCTGTTCGCCGGTGCCAGCCGGCCTGATGGTAGCCATGTCGATAGCGAGGCGCTGGTCGGGGCTTTCGTGGTCGACGCCAAGGGCCACGAACTGATTGCCGGCAACCGCGAGCTGTCTTTCAGCAACAGCTTCGCCAGCGCGCCGGCAGAGGTGAGGCTGTTGCAGTTGTCATCCAGCGGCTATATGGGCTGGTTCGCCGAGGGCGGCGATGAGCATCAGGGCATCACCACCAGCTATCCGCAACTATTCGCGCCCAAGGGCAAGAAGGTGGTGGGAATTGGCGGCGAGGTGTTCGGCAAGACGGAGAGCATGGCCGAGACACTGGGCTTCGACTACCAGCCCGACGCCAGCCAACCCGATGCCAAGGTCTACCCCTTGCTTCTGACGGTGAAAGCGGACAAGGTCGTCGCCCGCTTCCGCTTCCGCTTCGACCACGATAAATGGCGCTATGTCTGCGCCGACCAGGCCTGCCGCAAGCAGCAGGGCATCCCGGAATATCAGCCGGAGCATGCGGACGAAGCAGAAGGCGACGATAGCCAGTCGACTCAGCCGCCGGCCACCGCCAACGCCGCGCTGTTCAGCGACGGCGCCGAGCTGTCGGCCGCCGACCTGAAGGACGTGCTGGGCGCTCTGGGCGCGACTTACGTGGTCAAGGACCAAGACAACTGGGGCTTCGTCACCGGGCCGTGCCGCCAGCCGTTCAAGCTGAGCGCCTCCTACCCCAGCGATGAAAAGGACCGCCACAACGAATTGTGGGTGGAGGGCGGCAGCGCCTGCACCTCCGGCGCCACCGGCCAGAGCGTGTGGCTGTTCATCCGCGGCGAAGACGGCCATCTGCGCGCCAACCTGGGGGGGCCGGCGACCAAGGCCGCGGTGACCGGCGATCTCAACAACGGCCGCTACGACTTGCGGCTGTCCGGCAATGGCTTCTGCGAAGCGGTGTGGCGCTGGGACGGTAGCCAGTACCAGCACCTGAAGAATATCGCCACCCAGCCCGGCGGCTGCGGCGGCGAATAAAACGGCGGCCGCAGGCCTGCGGCCGCGTTGTCTGGGACTTTCCAAGGATATTCCGTGAAATTGAACAAGAAACACTGGATCGCGCTGGCGATCACGGGCATGGTGCTGCTGGGCCTGATTTTTGCCGCCTACCGCGTGCTGCACCAAAGCAACGGCCGCGTCGAGCGGCTGGACCTGGGCAGCCAGCAGAATCGCCGGTTGGCCGACGAACTGATGGACAAGCTGTACGGCCACGATGCCTATGACGGCAAGCAGCATTGCTGGACCAATACCGCCAGCGACTTTGATTTCTGCATGAAACCCATCCAGCTGGACCGCGTCGACAGCGCCGCCGGTCCGCGTCTGTATCTGCTGGCCGGCGCCGATGGCCGCACCATGCCGACCGAGACCGGCGACCTCGACCTCTGGAGTCTGCTGGGCGCGGTCATCGTCAATGGCGACAGCCATGAGGTCATTGCCAGCACCCGGCTGGTGTCCTTCCTCGACGATGCCCGCAAAGCGCCGTCCGATGTCCGGCTGCTGCAACTGAGCGGCAAGGGCGACATGGGCTGGCTGCTGGAGGGCATGACGAGCCGGCGCGGCGAGCCGCTGCTGTTGGCCGCGCGCAAGGAGCAGATCGAGAACATCGCCGGCGAGCTGTTCGGCAAGCTGCCGGACGAGGCCGAGCAGCGCTTCGACTACCGCGTCGAGGCCGGATCCGGCGACGGCTACTATCCGCTGCTGTTGACCGCCGGCAACGACAAGCAGCGTTATCGCTTCGTCTTCGACGACAAGGAAGGCAAGTACCAGTGTGCCGACGACAGCTGCCGCAAGCGCTGGCAGCGCTGGTCCGATGCCGGCGTCGACGACTCCGGGCCGGGCGATGAAGGCGACGACCAGAGCACGGCTGCCAACCAGCCTCCCGCCGACGCCAATGCCGCATTGTTCGACGACGGCAACAAGCTGTCCGATGCCGACTTGAAAGAGGTGTTGGCCGGGTTGGGCATGACTTATGTGGTCAAGGACCAGGACAACTGGGGGTTCGTCACCGAGAAATGCCGGACGCCGTTCCGCCTGAGCGGTTCCTATGGCAAGTCGCACGATGAGGACCACAACGAGATCTGGATCCGCGGCGGCGACAACTGCACATCCGGCAACACCGGCCAGAGCATCTGGACCTTCGACCGCGACGACGACGGCCATCTGCGTGTCAGTCTGGGCGTGCCGGCGACCAAGGTGGTGGTGACCGATGGCGCCAATAGCCCGGGTGACAATCCGCGCAACGATATCCGGCTGGCCGGCAACGGTTTCTGCGAATCGGTCTGGCGTTGGGACGGCAAGCAGTACCAGCGTTTGCGCAACGAGGCGACCCAGCCGGGCGGCTGCGACCGCGAGCCGCCCGTTGAGCAGCAATAAGCGCGCTTTGACCGTCAAGGCAAACGGCAGCCCAGGCTGCCGTTTTTGATTGCGCTTTGCAGCGCGCGCCGAATCCGGCAACATCGGCCCGATTTCCCGTTCTGCGATGACTCATGACCGAAGCGCAACCTTCCATTCGCCTGATCTGGCGCCTGCGCCTCGCCGACTCCGGCGTCCAGCTGCGGCCGCTGCTGCAAACCGCCGCCGCCGATGGCTGGGGGCGCGGCCGCGCCTGCGCGCTGGCCACCCTGCTGCAAAGGGAAAGCGAGGCGCTGCGCCCGCACGACCTGCCCTTGCTGCGCCTGCTGCTGGCGCAGCTGGACCAGCATGACGGCGACGCCGGCCTGCTGGACGCCACCGCCGCATTGCCGATGCTGATCGGCCACCCGCTGGTGTTCGACGCCGAACAACCGGCGCGGCGCATTCATGTGGAAAGCGGCCAGCCGGCGCTGGAGATGGAGCGGGCGGGGGCCGAGCTGCGGCTGCGGCTGACTCCCGCCGGCCTGGCCAATTGCGGCGGCGTGCTGTGGCAGCGCCCGGCGCCGGAGCGGCTGCTGGTGCACGAGCTGACGGCCGAGCTGTCGGCGCTGGCCGATCTGGTCGGCCACGGCCTGAGGGTGCCGTGGCAGGCGCGCCATCGGGTGCTGGAGGCTATCCGCGACGTCGCGCCCGGCCTGCCGCTGCTGGACGCCAGTCCGGCTTTCGACCCCGCCCTGCCCAGCAGCCCGGCCGACCCGGCGCTGTACGCGCTGCTGACCCGGCAGCAGGAAGGCTTGCGGCTGCAGTTGAAGGTGAGGCCGCATCCGGCCGCGGCCTGGAGCGCCCCCGGCCGCGGCGCCGAGGGCCTGGTGCTGGAGCTGGACGGCGAATACCGGCAGTTGCGGCGCGATCTCGCCGACGAGCGCCGCCGCCTGCGCGCGCTGCGCGAGTCTTGCCCGGCCATTGCCAGCGGCCAGCGCGACGGCGACGGCTGGCTGTTCGCCGGGCAGCAGTCGGCGCTGGCGATGCTGGCGCAGCTGCAGGCCCAGGGCGAAGGCGTCGTGCATTGCCTGTGGCCGCAGGGCGACAAGATCAGGTTGGCGGCGGGCGCCGGCCTGCCGCAGTTGCGCCTGAAGGTGAAGAAGCGCGGCGGCTGGCTGCAGGCCGACGGCGAGCTGGAGCTGGACGACGGCCGCATCGTGTCGCTGCGCCATCTGCTGGCGGCGCTGGCCGGCCAGCGCGGCAACTATCTCAAGCTGTCCGATGGCGATTGGCTGGCGCTGTCCGGCAGCCTGCGCGACCGCCTGGGCGAACTGTCGCGGCTGGTGGACCACGCCGGTCCGGATGGCCTGGCGATCAGCCCGCTGGCCGCGCCGCGGCTGCTGGAACTGGGCGAGGAAGCCGGCGAATTCGGCGGCGACGAGGACTGGCGCCGGCAGGCGGCGCGCTGGCGGACGGCGGCCGATTTCCAGCCGCAGGTGCCGCCCACGCTGCAGGCCAGCCTGCGGCCATACCAGCTGCAGGGCTTCGCCTGGATGGCGCGGCTGTCGCATTGGGGACTGGGGGCTTGCCTCGCCGACGACATGGGCCTGGGCAAAACGGTGCAGACGCTGGCGCTGCTGCTCACCCGCGCCCATTTGGGGCCGCAGCTGGCGGTGGCTCCCACCTCGGTGGCGCTGAACTGGCTGGCCGAGGCCGCCCGCTTCGCGCCGTCGCTGCGCTTGCGCCCCTATCAGCAGAACCGCCGGCTGGACGATGTCGGTCCCGGCGACCTGGTGGTGGCCAGCTATGGCCTGCTGCAGCGCCAGGCCGACGCGTTCTGCGGGGTGCATTGGGCGACGGCGGTGCTGGACGAGGCGCAGGCGATCAAGAATCCGACCAGCCAGCGCGCCCAGGTGGCGCAGAGTCTGCGCGCCGATTTCCGTCTGGCCGCCAGCGGCACGCCGGTGGAAAACCATTTGGGCGAGCTGTGGAGCCTGTTCCGCTTCGTCGCGCCCGGCCTGTTGGGCAACCTGGCGCAGTTCGAGCAGCGCTACGCTCAGCCGATAGCCGATGGCGACGACGATGCCCGCCGGCAGTTGAAGACGCTGATCCAGCCCTACCTGCTGCGCCGCACCAAGCGCGAAGTGCTGACCGAGCTGCCGCCCAAGACCGAAATCGTCCGCCTGGTAGAGTTGTCCGACCAAGAGCGCCACGTTTACGAGGCGATGCGCCAGCAGGCGCTGCAGAAGCTGGCCGAGGCCGACCCGGCCGCCGGCGGCCAGGCGATGCAGGTGCTGGCTGAACTGACCCGGCTGCGCCGCTTCTGCTGTCATCCGCAGCTGACGCAGCCGGACAGCGCGCTGCCGGCCAGCAAGCTGGCGGCTTTCGCCGCAATCTGCGAGGAGCTGCTGGACAACGGCCACAAGGCGCTGGTGTTCAGCCAGTTTGTCGACCACCTGGCCATCGTCGCCCGCCATCTGGACGGCCTGGGCGTGCATTACCATTACCTGGATGGATCGACGCCTATCAAGCAGCGCAAGGCCAGCATGGAAGCGTTCCAGGCTGGCGACGGCGAGCTGTTCCTGATCAGCCTGAAGGCCGGCGGCACCGGCCTCAACCTCACCGCCGCCGATTACGTCATCCACCTGGACCCGTGGTGGAATCCGGCGGTGGAGGACCAGGCCTCCGACCGCGCCTACCGCATGGGCCAGCAGCGCCCGGTGACGGTGTACCGGCTGGTGGCGGCCGGCACCATAGAGGAAAAGATCGTCGCGCTGCACGCGGAAAAGCGCGCGCTGGCCGACAGCCTGCTCGCCGGCGCCGACATCAGCGCCAGGCTGGACGGCGAGGCGTTATTGGCCTTGCTGCGCAGCGCCTAGCCGGCAGGCCTGGGGCGGCGTGGCCCGGGTTTCCCGAGCCGCCAGCCAGGCGCCCAGGCTGACCAGCGCCAGTCCGGCCTCCAGGTAGCCGGTCAAGGGCTCGTTCAGCAGGGGCGCCGCCAGCACGCCTGCCAGGATCGGAATCAGCGCGAACAGTGCCCCCACCCGTACCGCGCCCAGGCTGGCGATGGCCCGCAGGTAGAGCAGCATCGCCAGGATGGCGGCGGCCACGCCTTGGTACAGCGCCTGGAAGGCCAGCATGCCCCAAGACGCCGCCGCCAGATGTTTGGGCAGCAGCAGCAGGTAAAGCGGCAGATAGAGCAGCGCGCCCATGATGGTGATGGCGCGCGTCAGCGGCCACGCCTGGTAGCCCCAGCGCCGCGCCAGCACGCCGAAGGCCGCCCAACATAAGGAAGCCGCCAGCAGCAGCAGATCGCCCAGCCAGGCTTGGCCGCCCGACTCTCCGTCCAGCATCGGGACGGCGCTGATGGCCAGACCCAATGCGATCAGGCCATAGCCTGGCAACTTGCGGTGTTGCAGCGCCTCGCCGGCTAGCAGCCAGGCGAATAGCGCCACCAGGAAGGGCTGCAGTCCCGGCAGCAGCAGGCCGCCGTGCGCGGCCGGCGCAAATTTGAAGCCGCTGTAGGCGAAGACGCTGACGCCCAGGCCGCCCAGCAGGGTGAGCAGCCACAGTCTGGCGTCGCGGATCGCGCCGTGCGGCAGGCCGCCGCAGGCCAGCAGGATCAGCGCGGCGGTGCCGACCCGCAGGGCCAGGATGTCGGTGCCGGCCAACACGCTTTTGCCGCCCAGACGGGAGACGATATTGAAGCCGGTCCAGATGGCGACGGCGCCGGCGGCGGCCAGATAACCCTGGCGGGATGAGAGTGCGGGCATCGGAAGCTCCTTGAGTGGGATGCTTGATGGTAGATCCGCAAAATATTCATTAAAAATGAATTATTATGATAAAAATAATCTTCAGGAGAGAATGATGGATCTGGATGAACTGCGCATCTTCCAGGCCGTGCTGCAGGAGGGCGGCATCACCCGTGCCGCGCAGCGGCTGAACCGGGTGCAATCCAACGTCACCACCCGCTTGCGTCAGTTGGAGGACAAACTGGGCGTGGAGCTGTTTCTGCGCGAGGGCAGGCGCCTGCTGCCCACCGACGCCGCCCATCGGCTGGGAGGCTACGCCGAGCGCCTGCTGGCGCTGGCCGAGGAGGCGCGCCAGGCGATGCTGGACCAGACGCCGCGCGGCCAATTGCGCCTGGGCGCGATGGAAAGCACCGCCGCCGCGCGGCTGGCTCCGCTGTTGGCCGACTACCATCACCGCTATCCGGAAGTGCGCCTGGAGCTGCAGGCCGGGGAGTCGCGCGCGCTGATCCATGCGGTGCTGGACGGCAAACTGGATGCGGCGCTGGTAAGCGGGCCGGCCGACGACGACAGGCTGGAGCAGACCGTGGTGTTCGAGGAAGAAATCGTGCTGGTGGCGGCGGCCGGCTTGCGGCAGTTGTCGCTGCATTTTCTCGCCGACTCCACCCTGTTGACTTTCGGCAGCGGCTGCGCCTACCGCCAGCGGCTGGAATACTGGCTGCGGCAGCAGGGCGTGCAGCCGCGGCGCATTGTGGAGCTGACCTCCTACCATGCGATGCTCAGTTGCGTCGCCAGCGGCATGGGCCTGGCGATGGTGCCGCGCAGCCTGCTGGACAGCATGCCGCTGGTGGCCGGGCAGGTGTCGGTGCATGGGCTGCCTGCCGACCTGGCGCGCGCGCTGACCGTGCTGATCCGCCGCCGCCAGTGGCGTCAGCCGGCGCTGGACGCGCTGCGGCGGATGCTGCTGGAAAAATACCAATCGGCCAGCGGCGGCGAAGAATCGATATTGATTTCAAATGGTTTTCAATGAGAAGTTATTGATCAGTATTATCTTTATATTAAAGCATTTATCTGTTTTTCATATTCATCCCGTATGATGCGCGTCGCTGCGACAAGTCAGCCATAGAACAACAGAAATCATCCGGGAGAAAACATGAAGAAGATCGTTGCATTGCTGCTGGCCGCGGGCTGCGCCGCCAACAGCGCCCAGGCGCTGGCCTGGGGCCAGGAAGGCCACCGCATCACCGGCTACATCGCCCAGCAGCTGCTGAGCGCGCAAGCCAGGACGGCGGTGAACCAGCTGATCCCGAACGCCGATTTCGCCCAGTTGGCGCTGTACATGGACCAGCACAAGCAAGAGCTGAAACAGACGCTGCCCGGCTCCGACCAGTGGCATTACAACGATGAGCCGGTGTGCTCCGGTGTGACCGAGGACGAGTGCCCGGACGGCAACTGCGCGGCCAACCAGATCGAGCGCTACCGCCAGGTGTTGGCCGACAAGTCCGCCGCCAAGGCCGATCGCGCCCAGGCGCTGACTTTCCTGATCCACATGGTGGGCGACATCCACCAGCCCTTGCACGCGGCCGACAACCTAGACCGCGGCGGCAACGATTTCAAGGTGCAGCTGCCCGGCAGCCGCAAGGTCGGCAATCTGCACTCGGTATGGGATACCGCCCTGGTGCAGCAGCAGCTTGCCGGCGCCAGCGAACAGAGCTGGGCCGGCCAGGACCTGCAGCGCTACCGGCGCGATGTCGCCGGCTGGCAGCGCGGCAGCGTGATGGACTGGGTGCATGAATCCAACCAGTACGCCAGGAGCGAAGTCTACGGCCCGCTGGCCGGCTTTGCCTGCGGCAGCTCTCCGGCCACCCCGGTCTACCTGGACAACACCTATCTGCGCGCCGGCGGACTGCTGGTGGAGCAGCAACTGGCCAAAGCCGGCGCCCGCATCGCCGCGGTGATCAACCAGGCGCTGAACTGAGCTCGGGTCCGGCCAGCCCCGCTGGCAGGCGGGATGGCCGGGCCATCTGACGCGGCGCATTTCCGCGACGGCCGGGATACACTAAGATGACCGGCTCAGGAGGAAATATGTCGCTCAATCTCGCCGATGTCCGATTGGAATACTCGAAGAAAGAATTGTCGCCGGAGGACTGCCTGCCGGATGCGGTGGCGCAGTTTGAAGTGTGGCTGAACGAAGCGCTGACCGCCCAGGTGCCGGAACCGACCGCGATGAACGTGGCCTCGGTCGGCGCCGACGGCCGGCCCGCCTCGCGCATCGTGCTGCTCAAGGGGGTGGAGGACGGCCAGCTGCTGTTCTACACCAACTATCTCAGCCGCAAGGGGCAGCAGCTGGACCACAATCCCCATGTGGCGCTGACCTTCTTCTGGCCGGAACTGGAGCGCCAGGTCCGGGTGGAGGGTAAGGTGGCCAGGGTGGCGCCTGAAGTTTCGGACGCCTACTTCGCCAGCAGGCCCTATACCAGCCGCCTGGGCGCCTGGGCCAGCGAGCAGAGCAGCGAAATCTCTTCCAAGGCGGTGCTGGTCACCCGCGCGGCGATGTTCGGCGCGCGCCATCCCATCAATGTGCCGCGTCCGCCGCACTGGGGAGGCTATGCGGTGGCGCCCGACCGGGTGGAATTCTGGCAGGGCCGCCCCAGCCGCCTGCATGACCGCGTGGTGTATATCCTGCAGTTGGATGGCGGCTGGCAGCGCTCCCGTCTCGCCCCGTGACCTCCCCATCCGGGCCGGTTTTGCCGGCCCGTGTCTGTCGAAAAATGATCATTCCAGCCGGTCAAAAAATACTATTGTCATATTTTTACAACAAATTCGCGTAAATAAAAACAATCGCGAAATATATCGTTAATTTACGTTTCCAAGGGACTGTCGCCGGAACACAAAAAACCAGATACCGCAATTGATCCAGCCTCATCAGGCGCTCATACCTTATCTGCAACTGCCAGAAAGTACAGATGAATATGCGCAAGAAAATTCCAATACATAATTTATGCACTTGGGATTGAATGGGTCAGGACACTGTCACCACCGTCCATCCAGTTTGCGACTACCTGGCAGGGGGTCGCGGCGGATCCCTCCCGGGTGCTAGCCGCAGACGCGCCTCGGAATCCGTTTTCAGGGTGGCGAATGATGGCGCCCGGCAATGCGCACGGCTCCCGCGAGAGGCGCCGGCGGACAGTACATCGCCCGGGCGGCATCGGTTCTCCCTTCAAAACCGCCGGACTACCGGCGGCATGACGACAGCCCGTCCAGGGACCGCGCTACGGCTCCGTTGTCGCTGGCCATCAGCTGGCGACGTTGCGCAGGACGCATCCCGTCCTGCCTTGCCTACATTTGGAGTCCGTGATGAGAAAACAGCAATTGATGTTGCGTGGTCTGGTATTGTCCGCCCTGGCGGTGCTCAGCTCGGCGGCGCTGGCGGCCGAGCGTATCGACCTGGAAAAACTGGGCAAGGCCCAGGCCAACAGCGCTTCGGCTTTCGCCGGCGTCGATCAGGCCGACCTGAAGCCGCTGCGCAGCACCCAATTCGCCACCGGCAAAGTGGTTACCCGCTTCCAGCAGTACTACCAGGGCGTGCCGGTATGGGGCGAGGCCGTGGTTGAGGAAAAACAGGCCGGCGCCGTCGCCAAGACTGTCGGCAAGCTGTCCGGCCACTACATCGCCGGCATCCAGTCGGACCTGGCGTCCTCCAAGCCCACTCTCAGCGTCGCCCAGGCGCTGTCGCAGGCCAAATCGCTGAAAGCCAACGGCAACCCCACCTACAACGAGAAGGCCGACCTGGTGGTGCGCCTGAACGAGCGCAACACCGCCCAGCTGGTCTACCTGGTGTCCTTCGTGGTCGACGGCAAGGAGCCGAGCCGCCCGCACCTGATCATCGACGCCAACAGCGGGCAGGTGCTGAAACAATGGGAAGGCCTGAACCACGCCGAAGCCAACGGCCCCGGCGGCAATGCCAAGACCGGCAAATACCTGTACGGCACCGACTACGGTCCGCTGATCGTCACCAGCGACTGCAAGATGGACAGCGGCAACGTCGCCACCGTCAACCTCAACGGCGGCACCAGCGGCACCACGCCGTACAAGTTCGCTTGCCCGACCAATACCTACAAGGCCATCAACGGCGCCTATTCGCCGCTTAACGATGCCCACTATTTCGGCAACGTGGTGTTCAACCTGTACAAGGACTGGTTCAATCTGAAGCCGATCAATCAGAAGCTGCTGATGAAGGTGCACTACAGCCGCAACTACGAGAACGCCTTCTGGGACGGCACCGCGATGACTTTCGGCGACGGCGCCAGCACCTTCTACCCGCTGGTCTCGCTGGATGTGTCCGCGCATGAAGTCAGCCACGGCTTCACCGAGCAGAACTCCGGCCTGGTCTACGACGGCCAGTCCGGCGGCATCAACGAGGCATTCTCCGACATGGCAGGCGAAGCCGCTGAGTACTACATGAAGGGCAAGAACGACTTCCTGGTGGGCGCGGAAATCTTCAAGAAGACCGGCGCGCTGCGCTACTTCGCCGACCCGACCAAGGACGGCCAATCGATCGGCAACGCCAAGGACTACTACAACGGCCTGGATGTGCACTATTCCAGCGGGGTATACAACAAGGCGTTCTACCTGATCGCCACCAGCCCGGGCTGGAACACCCGCAAGGCGTTTGAAGTGTTCGTCGACGCCAACCGCCTGTACTGGACCGCCAACGCCACCTACAACAGCGCCGCTTGCGGCGTGGTCAAGGCGGCCGGCGATCGCGGCTACAGCAGCGCCGATGTCACCAAGGCCTTCTCCGCCGTCGGCGTGACTTGCCAGCAGTAATAAGCCGCCGCCAGGACCGCGGTCCCGTCCGGGGCCGCATCTGACAGCAGTGCCGGCGCCGGGAGGCGCCGGCCTCCGCTCGGGAGCACCATACATGTTGAAACTGCGTCAAACCATACTGCTGGCCATGCTGAGCCTGGCCGGCACCGCTCAGGCCGCGCAACCGGTCTGGATTTCGCTGGGAGAACAAGGCTACCAGCTGCTGCGCAAGCTCGATGCCGGCATCAAGAGCCAGGAGAGCCGCAAGCTGGCGCCCAATAGCGCGCTGGCCAAGGGCGAGGCCGACGAGACCGTGCATCTGGTGGCCGTGGACGAAGCGCTGCTGCCGCGCCTGTCCGACGCCATCCATGAAAACCTGCGCCACTGCGGCGGCTTCATCGTCCACCCCAGCCTGCAGGAAGCGCGCGCTTCGCTGAGGGGGCCCGCCGCCGCGCTGGCCACGCTGGCGCCCAGCTATGCGATAGACAACCAGGCGACGGTGAACAAGCTGTTGCCGCAGCTGCAGGACAGCAACATCCTCGGCACCATCCAGTCGCTGTCCGGCTACCAGAACCGTTTCTACACCACCAGCCACGGCGTCAATGCCTCCAACTGGATCGCCAGCCAGTGGAAGCAGCTCGCCGGCAGCCGCAGCGATGTCACGGTGGAGCAGTTCAGCCACGCCAGCTGGCCGCAGAAATCGGTGATTCTCACCATCAAGGGCACGGACAACGCCGCCGAAACCCTGGTATTGGGCGGCCATCTGGACTCTACGGTAGGCAATGGCACCGGCGAAAACAGCCGCGCCCCCGGCGCCGACGACGACGCTTCCGGCGTGGCCAGCCTGACCGAGGTGGCGCGCGTGCTGCTGGCCAGCAATTACCAGCCGCGCCGCACCATCAAGTTCATGGCCTACGCGGCGGAGGAGGTGGGCCTGCGCGGCTCGTCCGACATCGCCAAGCGCTTCAAGCAGCAGCAGGTCAAGGTGGTGGGCGCGCTGCAACTGGACATGACCAACTATCAGGGCGACGCGCAGGACATCTTTCTGTTCACCGATTACACCAACGCGGCGCAGAATACCTTCCTCGCCAATCTGGCCAAGGCCTATCTGCCCAACCTGAAAGTCGGCTACAGCCAGTGCGGCTACGCTTGCTCCGACCACGCTTCGTGGCACGCGCAGGGCTACCCGGCGTCCTTCCCGTTCGAGTCCAGCTTCGACAAGTCCAACCCTTATATCCACAGCAGTAGCGACACCCTGGCCAGCTCCGGCAACCAGGCGCGCCATGCGCTGAAGTTCTCGCAGCTGGCGCTGGCCTACGCGGTGGAGCTGGGCAGCGACGGCCCAGCCGCCAAGGCAAGCAAGGTGGCCGAGCTGCGCTGAGCGCTCTCCGTCCAGGCGTCCGCCTGCCATGGGGCTGGCGCCATGGATTCTGCCGCGGTTACGGCTTCGCGCCGGGCCGCGGATTTTTTTACGTTCAGCCGGTATTGCGCAGGCCGGCCGAGGTGCCGTTGATGGTCAGGTGGATGGCGTGCAGCGTGTCTTCATCTTCGGGCTCGGCGCGCAGCTTGGCCAGCAGGTCGATCTGCAGCAGGCCCAGCGCGTCCAGGTAGGGCAGCCGGGTTTCCAGGCTGCGGCGCAGCGTCGGGTTGCCCTCCAGCAATGCGTTTTGGCCGCTGATGGCGAAGAAGGCGTCGTGGGTCTTCTGCCATTCCGCCTCTATCATGCCGAACAGCCGCGCCGCCAGTTCGCGGTCGGCCACCAGGCCGGCGAAACGGCGGGCGATGCCCAGGTCGGCCTTGGCCAGCACCTGTTCCATATTGGACAGCATCACCTGGAAGAACGGCGAATGGCGGTATAGGCCCTGCAGCCGCGCCAGACCGGCGTCGCCGTGCTTCTGCACATAGGCGGCCACCGCCGAACCGACGCCGAACCAGCCCGGCAGCATCAGCCGCGACTGCGACCAGGAAAACACCCAGGGAATGGCGCGCAGGTCGGTGATGGCGGACAGGCTCTTGCGCGAGGCCGGGCGGCTGCCGATATTGAGCTTGGCGATCGCCGTCACCGGCGTCGCCTCCAGGAAGTACTGCATGAAGCCCGGCGTTTCCACCAGCGCGCGGTAGGCGGCGAAAGCGGTGCAGGACAGCTCCTCGAATGGCTGGATGTCGGTCTCGCCGCCCGGCGCATGGCCGAGGCTGGCCTCCAGCGTGGCGGCCACCAATGCTTCCAGATTGCGGCCGGCGATGGCCGGATCGGAATATTTGGCGGTGATCACCTCGCCTTGCTCGGTGATGCGGATGCGGCCGGCCACGCTGCCGGCCGGCTGGGCGACGATGGCCTCGTAGGATGGCCCGCCGCCGCGGCCCACCGAGCCGCCGCGGCCGTGGAACAGTTGCAGCCGCGCGCCGGCCTCGTCAAAACACTTCACCAGCCGGGTTTCGGCCTGGTACAGCTGCCACTGGCTGGTCAGGTAGCCGCCATCCTTATTGCTGTCAGAATAGCCCAGCATCACCTCCTGCACCCGCGCGCGGCTGTCCAGCAACTGCCGGTACCAGGGCAGGGCGAACAGCGCCGCCATCACCGCGCTGCTGTTTTCCAGGTCGGCGATGGTTTCGAACAGCGGCACCAGGTTGACGCTGGCGCGCGGCGCGCCGTTTTCCTGCCGGATCAGCCCGGCCTCCTTGCACAGCAGCGCCAGCGCCAGGATGTCGCTGACGCTGGCGCAGTTGGAGATGATGCACTGGCCGATGGCGTCGACGCCGAACTCGCGCTGGATCGCCGCCGCTTCGCGGAAGATGGCCAGCTCCTTGGCGATTTCGGCGCTGTAGCGCAGATAGGGCGAATACAACAGCCGCGGCGTGGCCAGCTCGCGGGTGAGCACCCGCACCCGCGCCGCCTCGTCCAGCGCCCGGTATTCCTCCAGGCCGGCGGCGCTGAACAGCTCGGCCACCGCGCCCTCGTGCACCGCCGCGTGCTGGCGCAGGTCCAGCGGCATCAGGAAGAAGCCGAACACATCGACGGCGCGGATCAGGCTGGCCAGGCGGCCTTCGGCCAGTAGCGCGCTGCCGTGCGCGTGCAGCGAGTCGGACAGAGCCGCCAGATCGGCCGCCAGCGCGTGGTGGTTGTCATAAGGCTGGCGTTCGTCCCAGCGGCAGTTCAGCTCGACGCCGCGCTGCTGGGCGCTGGCGCGCAGTCTGCCCTGCATCGTCGCCAGCGCGCGGCGGTACGGCTCTTCGCTGCGGCTGACCGCGCCGTCCGGCGAGTCCGCCGCCAGCTCCAGCACCGTCGGACTGGCGCTCACCAGCCGCGACGACAGCGACAGCTCGCGATACAGGCTCTGCAATTCGCGCAGATAGTGTTCGAACGCCTGCTGCGCCTGGCGCGTCACCGCCTGGCGCAGCAGGCCGGCGTCGACATTGGGATTGCCGTCGCGGTCGCCGCCTATCCAGCTGCCGACGCGGATGAAGGACGGCAGGCAGGGCACCTCGCCCCACAGCTGGCCGATTGCGCGCTCCAGCCGCTGGTACAGCGCCGGCAGCGCCTCAAAGAAGGCCAGCGGGTGGTAGGCGACGCCGTTGGTGATCTCGTCGCGCACCGTCATCTTGAAATGGCGGATTTCCGAGGTCTGCCACAGGCCAAGGATCACCCGCTTGAGTTTGGCCTCAAGCTCCTCGCGCTCTTCAGGAGTCAGATCGGCGGCGTTGAGTTGGGACAGGAAGCGCCGCACCGCGCGATGACCGTCCAGCACGCTCTGCCGCTGCACTTCGGTGGGGTGGGCGGTGAGGATGGCGCCGACCTGGGCGTGGCTGAGCAGCTGATGCAGGCTGTGGAAGCTGACGCCGTCCTGGCGCAGCTTGTGCAGCGCGCGGGCCAGGCTGCCTTGCTGCGGTAGCGAGCCCGCCAGCTGGTGGGCGCGGCGGCGGCGGTTGTGGTGCAGATCCTCGGCGATGTTGAACAGCTGCGCGTACAGGCCGCAGGCGCGCAGCAGCGAGGCGGCGGCTTCAGGTGCCAGCTGCGGCAGCGGGTGGCTGCGCTCATCGCCGCGGCGCTGGGCGATGGCCTGCACCGCGCCGTACACCACCGGGCCTTCCTGTTCGTTCACCACTTCGGCCAGCAGCCGGTCCAGGCAGGCCAGATCCGCCCGCAGCGGCAGGTCCTTGTCTTGTTCGCTCATGTTTCATCCCTGTTTTCGACTGGTCATCAATCGGCACTGCGCCAATGCCGATTCATCACCTGTCATAATCGAATGGCCATCATAAGCAGCTTGCGCGCCGTAGTGGGGAGACTACGGCAATTTCCGGCTATCGGCCTTGATCTTGCTGCGTCGCAGCAACATGTCGGCCAAGTCCATGCTGGCGGCGTGGTAGAATCGTCGCCTGACTTCACCCCTTCCGATGGGACCCGGTTTCATGGACAAGATCGTCATCGCCAGCCGCGAAAGCCGGCTGGCCATGTGGCAGGCCGAACACATCCAGGCCCGCCTGCAAGCGCTGTATCCGCAACTCGCGGTGGAAATCCTCGGCATGACCACCCAAGGCGACCAGATCCTCGACCAGACGCTGTCCAAGATCGGCGGCAAGGGCCTGTTCGTCAAGGAACTGGAGGTGGCGCTGGCCGAGGGCCGCGCCGATCTGGCGGTGCATTCGCTCAAAGACGTGCCGATGACGCTGCCGGACGGCTTCGCGCTGGCGGCGGTGTGCGAGCGCGAAGACCCGCGCGACGCTTTCGTATCCAACCGTTTCCAGTGCCTGGCCGAACTGCCGGCTGGCAGCGTGGTGGGCACTTCCAGCCTGCGGCGCGAGGCGCAGCTGCGCGCCCGCTTCCCGCAGCTGGTGGTGAAGCCGCTGCGCGGCAATGTGCAGACCCGGCTGAAGAAGCTGGACGACGGCGAATTCGACGCTGTCATCCTGGCCGCCGCTGGCCTCAAGCGCCTGGGCCTGGCGGAACGGATCAAGAGCGAACTGGCGCCGTCGGAAAGCCTGCCGGCCGCCGGACAGGGCGCGCTAGGCATCGAAATCCGCGAGGGCCGCGCCGATCTAGTGGCATTGCTCGCGCCGCTCAACCACGCCGAAACCCGCGCCTGTACCATGGCCGAACGCGCGCTGGCCAAGGAGTTGGGCGGCAGCTGCCAGGTGCCGCTGGGCGCCTTCGCCACCTTGAGCGAAGGCACGCTGACGCTGGGCGGCCTGGTGGCGCATCCGGACGGCTCGGTGGTGCTGACCGCCAGCGCCAGCGCGCCGGCCGACTACGCCGAGGCGCTGGGCCGCGCGGTGGCGAAGAAGCTGATCGACGACGGCGCCCGCCCGCTGATAGACGCGGTGCTGGCCGAACCGCGCTGAGGACAGGACCATTCAATAAAGGGAGGCTGGCATGGAGCACTGCATCGCACTGATACGCGGCATCAATGTCGGCAAGGCCAAGCGCATCGCGATGGCCGATCTGCGCCAGCTGGCGGCGGAACTGGGCGGCCAGGACGCGGTTACCGTGCTCAACAGCGGCAATCTGCTGTGCCGCTATACATCGGCGGCCGCGCTGGCCGCCGATCTGGAAGCCGGCATCGCCGCCCGCTTCGGTTTTTCCGCCCGGGTGATCACGCTGGGCGCCGACGCCCTGCCGGCCATCATCGCGGGAAATCCGCTGCGCGACATCGCCAGCAACCCTTCCCGTCTGCTGGTGGCGTTCAGCGCCGCGCCAGCGGCGTTGCAGGCCTGCCACGATCTGACCGAGCGGCAGACCGGCACCGAGCGCCTGGCGCTGGGCAGCCACGCCGCCTATTTCTGGAGCGCCGACAGCATTCTGGACAGCAAGCTGCTGCAGGCTTTCAACCAGAGGACGGGCGACAGCGTCACCACCCGCAATTGGGCCACGGTGCTGAAACTGCAACAGGCGCTGGCGCGGTGACGCGCGTCATGGTGGCCCGTCCGCCGGTCCAGGCCGCCGGCTTGCTGTCGCAGTTGCGGGCCGAAGGCTGGCAGGCGGAGCATCTGCCGCTGCTGGAGATCATGCCGCAGCCGGCGGCGCTGGCCGCCCTGCCATGGCAGGCGCAGCAGGCGGACACGCTGTTCTGGGTCAGCCCCAGCGCCATCGATACCGGCTGGCCGGCCTTGTCGGGCCAAAGCCTGGCCGGCAAGCGCCTGGCTTGCGTCGGCGCGTCCAGCGCGCGCCGCCTGCAAGCGCTTGCCGGGCAGCCGGTGCTGCATCCGCGCGACGGCAGCGACAGCGAAGCCCTGCTGGCGTTGCCGGAGCTGTCCGAGGTGCGGGGCCAGAACTGGCTGATCGTGCGCGGCGCCGGCGGCCGGGGGCTGTTGGCCGACACGCTGAGCGAGCGCGGCGCGCAGGTAGCGTTGGCCGAGGTCTACCGCCGCGTAGACGGCGCGCCCGACTGGCACGCCTTCGACGCCGCGCCGCCGGATGCCATCGTCCTCACCTCAGGCGAAATGGTAGAGCAATTGTTCCGACTGGCTGGCCCGAGTCGGGCGGGGACGCTACAATGCCTGCTATATTGCGTGCCGCATCCGCGCATCGCCGAGCGCTTGGCCGCGTTCGGCGCGACACGCATCGTGACAACCCGAGCCGACGATGCCGCACTGGTCGCCGGCCTCAAAGAATGGTTCCGTCGTCACCCATGAGCGAATCCCAGATCAACGAAGCCGTCCAGGCTCCGCCGCGCCCTGCCCGCAAACGCCCCAGCCTGGCCCTGTGGCTGGCCGTCGCCGCGCTGGGCGTGGCAAGCTGGCAGTTCTACACCACCCAGCAGCAGCTGGACTCGATGCGCCAAGAGCTGGCGCGCCGGCTGGCGGAAGGCAGCGGCGCCGGCAAGGAGCAGCGCGCCATCGCCGAGCAGGCGATGCTGGCCGCGCGCGCCACCGACGGCAAGCTGGCGCTGGTGGAGGCCCGCGTCAACGAGGCCGCCGGCCAGTACGCCACCCTCAACGGCATGTACCAGGAACTGACCAAGAACCGCACCGACTGGCTGCTGTCCGAGATCGAGCACACGCTGGCCATCGCCAGCCAGCAGCTGCAGCTGGCCGGCAATGTCGGCGCCGCGGTGTCGGCGCTGGAGATGGTCGACGCCCGGCTGGCCAAGTTCGACCGCCCGCAGCTGATAGGCGTGAAGAAGGCGGTGGCCACCGATCTGGAAAAACTGAAGGCGCTGCCGTATCTGGACAGCGTCGGCCTCACCGTCAAGATCGACCGGCTGATGCTGGGCGTCGACTCGCTGCCGCTGGTGGTGGATGCCCACCGGCTGGGCGGCGTCCACGCCGCCCAGCCGGCGGCGCTGCCGGCCGGCGTGCCGTGGTGGGAGCGCCTTTCCGCCGAGATCAGCGCCAGCTTGGGCGAGCTGATCCATATCCGCCGCATGGACAAGCCCGAGGCGCTGCTGTTGTCGCCCGAGCAGGCTTTCTTCCTGCGGGAAAACCTGAAGATGCGCCTGCTGGACGCCCGCTTGGCGCTGATGCAGCGCGACGGCAAGACCTACGCCGCCGACGTCGCCGCCGCGCGCGGCTACGTGCAGCGCTATTTCGACCGCGACGCCGCCGCCACCACCCAGTGGCTGGCGACGCTATCCGAACTGGAAGGCGCGCCGCTCGACATCAGCCTGCCCGACATGGCCGCCAGCCTGAAGGCGGTGCGCGATGCCCAAGGCAACAGCGGAGAGTAAACGGTGAAATTCGCATTGTGGATTACCGGCCTGTTCGCGCTGGCCGTGCTGGTGGGGCTGGCCTCCACCCTGAATACCGGCTACGCCATCCTGTTTTTGCCGCCGTACCGGATGGAGGTGTCGTTCAACCTGATGATCGTGCTGGTGATCGCGCTGATCGTCGTCACCCACCTGACCCTGCGTCTGATCGCGCTGGCCACCGATCTGCCGCGCCAGGTGCAGCGCTTCCAGCGCCAGAAGAAGCTGAAGGCCGCGCGCCACGCGCTGCGCGAGGCCGGCATCGCCTTCTTCGAGGGCCGCTTCCAGAAGGCCGAGCGCGAAGCCGCCAAGTCGCTGGGCGATGAATACGCGCCGGAAAACCGCGCGCTGGCGCTGCTGATCGCCGCCCGCTCCGCCGGCGCGGCAGGCGCCGGCTCCAAGCGCGACGAATATCTCGTCCAGCTGGACCAATTGCCGGAGCGGCTGCAGCTGGCGCGCCATATGCTGGACGCCGAGCTGCGGCTGGAGGACAAGGACGCGCTGGGCGCGCTGGCGGCGATCGAGCGCGCGCGCGCCTTGTCGCCCAACCTCACCAACGCGCTCAAGCTGGAGTTGAAGGTCCGCTTGCTGCAAAGACAGCCGGAGGCCATCCTCGGCCTGACCGAGAAACTGCTGAAGGCTGACGCGGTGGAGCCGGAACAGGCGCGCCGCTACCGGCTGGCCGCCTATCAGCAACAGCTGGCGGGCATGCTGGGCGAGCGCGAAGTGCGCGACTGGCTGCGCCGCATACCGGAAGCCGAACGCGGCAACCCGCAATTGCTGCAGCAGGTGGTCAAGCATCTGATCAAGCTGCAGCAGTACGACTACGCCGCCACGCTGTTGGCCGGCGCGCTGGCCAGCGACGAGATGGAATTGCCTGAGCTGGCGCGCGAGCTGGGCCAGCTGGCCAACCACTTGAGCGTGGAAAAGCGGCTGGAGCTGCTGAAGAACGCCGAAGGCTGGCTGAAGCAGCGGCCGCGCGACCACTGGCTGCTGCTGGCATTGGGCCGCCTGGCACAGGCGCAGCAACTGTGGGGCAAGGCGCAGAACTATCTGGAGGCCAGCGTCTCGATCCAGCCGACCTTGTGCGCGCACGCCGAACTGGCGCGGCTGTTCGAGGCCACCGGCAAGGAGCAGCAGTCGCAGCAGCATTACCAGAAGAGCCTGGAAATGGCGTTGAACCAGGGTTGTTGAGCCGCGCCGGCTTCGGCCGCGATGCCGCCCGCCTGATTGGCCGGCGGCATTTTTCTTGCCGTTTTCCGCCGCGGGCAAAAAAATCGGACTCCCCAGGGAGCCCGCTCATGCCAACGTGGACTGGCAACAACAAATCGATACGAGAGTGCAGGCAGGCATCCTGTCAGACAATAAGGATGCCGAGCGGCGAAAGCTGTGCCAGAATCAACCATTATGCATGGTTGGCGTGAGTCCTATGCATACCGGCTGCCGTCGCCATGTTGCCGCAGCTTGCGACAACACCAGCCCCAGCATACGTGGCGGCGCGGTTTTACACAAAGCAGTTAATCTCATGAAAACTATGAAGAAAAGGCATGTAACAGCATGAAGCTGCCTCCGCTGAATGCCCTGCGCGTGTTTGTAGTCGCCGCCGAACACCTGTCGTTTACCCGCGCCGCCGCCGCGCTCAGCCTGACCCAGGGGGCGATCAGCCGCCATGTGCAGACGCTGGAAGAGTACTACGGCGCCACGCTTTTCACCCGCCAGGCCCGCGGCCTGGCCCTTACCGCCGAGGGCGAGGCGCTGCTCAAGCCGGCGCGCGAAGCCTTCCAGTTGCTGAACGAGGCCAGCGAGGCGCTGCGGCTGCGCCAGAGCGACCTCCGGGTGCGGATGCCGCCGACGCCGGCGATGCGCTGGGTGCTGCCCAACCTGGCCGATTTCCAGGCCCGCCACCCCGAATACACGCTGCACCTGCTGACCCAGCTGATCCACAACAAGCCGTTCAACCGCGCCGAGTACGACCTGGCGGTGGTGGGGTTGTCCAGTCCCGAGGCCGCCGCCGACCTCAGATTGGAATGCATCTGCCGCGAGAAGCTGATCCCGGTATGCTCGCCCAGCCTGCTGGCCGGCAAGCATCCGCTGCACACACCGCACGACCTCAAGCACCACACCCTGCTGCATCCCTGGCGCGACCAAAACACCTGGAAGCGCTGGCTGAAGCTGGCGGGCGTGACCGGCGTCAATCCGGAAAGCGGCGTCACTTTCGACGCGCTGGAGTACGCGCTGCACGCGGCGGTGGCCGGCATGGGCGTGACGCTGGCGCAGGCCTCGATGGTGACCCAGGACCTGGACAGCGGCCGGCTGGTGATTCCGTTCGACACTGTGCTGGAAACCGAATGGGCTTACTACCTGGTGTATCCGCACGAACTGGCGGAGCTACCCAAGGTGCGCGCCTTCCGCGACTGGCTGGTGGGCACCGTCGCTCTCAGCGAGGAAGCCAGCTGGCTGACCCGGCAGGGCTACTAAAGCGCCGTCACATTTCTTAACCATCATGGTTTGGACAGCCGGGGCGGCTGTCCGGCAAAATGCTTGCTATAGCAACTATTGACTCATCAACCATGAACGCTCCCTCCAATCCTTCCAGCCAGGCCAGCGCGCTGGATTTCCGCCAGCGCCTGCTGGCGATGCTGGGCCTGTGTTTCGTCCTGATCATGGTGGCGCTGGACCAGACCGTGGTCGGCACCGCGATGCCGACCGTGGTGGCCGACCTGCGCGGCTTCTCGCTTTACGCCTGGGTCGGCACCTCCTACCTGCTCACCTCGGTGATCACTGTGCCCATCTTCGGCAAGTTGGGCGACGACCATGGCCGCAAGCCCTTCGTGCTGACCGCCATCGTGCTGTTCACCGCCGCCTCCATGCTGTGCGGCCTGGCGCAGGACATGCTGCAGCTGGTGCTGGCGCGCGCGCTGCAGGGCGTGGGCGGCGGCATGCTGGTGGCGACCACCTTCGCCAGCGTGCCCGACCTGTTCCCGCACACCCGCGAGCGGCTGCGCTGGCAGGTGATGCTGTCGGCTTCCTTCGGCCTGGCCAACGCCATTGGTCCCTCGCTGGGTGGCTTCCTCACCGAATACCTGGGCTGGCGCTGGGTGTTCTTCGTCAACCTGCCGGTGGGCGTGGTCAGCCTGTGGTTCGTCTGGCGCTTTCTGCCGGTGATCCGCCATGCGGCGCACGCGCCCTCGCGGCTGGACTGGCAGGGCGCGGCGTTGATCGCGCTGTTCCTCGGCTCCTTGCAGTTGACGGTGGAGTGGCTGCCGCAACACAAGTCGCCGTGGCTGCTGAGCGCGCTGGCCGCGCTGAGCCTGGCCGCGCTGGTTGGCCTGGTGTGGTGGGAAAAGCGCAGTCCCAATCCTCTGCTGCCGCCCAGCATGCTCAGCCACCGCGGCCTGGCGCCGCTGTTCGGCCTGTCGCTGCTGATGGGCTTCGGCATGTTCGCGGTGATGTACTACGCACCCTTGATGTTCCAGGCCGGTTTCGGCCTGTCGCCCAACCACGCCGGCATCCTGGTGACGCCGCTGGTAGTGTTCATCACCATCGGCAGCATGCTCAACGGCCGCATCGTGCAGCGGCTGCGCCACCCTACCCGCTTGCTGAGCGTGGGGCTGCTGATGTTCGCGCTGACGGCGGCGCTGCTGAGCCAGGCCGGACCGGAGACCGCTCACTGGCTGATCATCGCCAATATGGTGATGGGCGGCCTGGGCCTGGGCCTGTTGATGCCCAATCTGACTATCTTCGTCCAGCAACTGGCGCCGCGCCGGCAACTGGGCGTGTCCACCGCGATGCTGCAGTCGACGCGGATGATAGGCGGCATGCTGGGCACCGCGCTGATGGGAGCGGTGGTCAGCCACCAGTTCCAGCACGGCGTGGCCGGCATGCTGGCCACGCAGCATGCGCAAGCCTGGCTGCGCTGGCTGGCCGATCCGCAGACCCTGCTCAATCCCGACAGCCTGGCGCAGTTCCGCCACGCTGCGGCGGCCGTAGGGCCGGAGCGGCTGCTGGCGTGCACCCGCCAGCTGCTGGTGGACGCCATCCACTTCAGCCAGTGGCTGGTGGCCGGCGGTCTGTTGCTGGGGTTGTGGCTGGCGAGCAAGGTGCCGGCGGTGGTGCTGTCTTCCGCGGTTTCGCCACAGGAGCCGCAACATGACTGACACTACGCCCAATCTGCTGCAACAGCTGGGCCGCAGCAGCCGCGCCATGTACGGCGCCTTCGAAAGCCGGGTGGGCCATGCGCTGCCGCGCTGGCGCATCCTGAAATCGCTAGAAGAGCTGGAAACGGCCAGCCAGAAGCGGCTGGCCTGCCATCTGCAGATGGACCCCGGCGCGCTCACCCGTCAGTTGAAGCAGCTGGAGGCGGAGCAGCTGGTGACGCGCAGCACCGATCCGGCCGACAACCGCCAGACCCTGGTGACGCTGGGCGCCGCAGGCCACGCGCTGCTGCGCGAGGCCGCGCCGCAGCGGCAGGCTTTTTTTCTCCAGGCGCTGGAGGGGATAGAGCCGCAGCAGCTGGACAGCGCGCTGCAGGTGCTGCGGCAGCTGGAGGAGCGTTTCCGCCGGATGGCGGCGGAGACGCGCTGAGCGTCCGGGGCCGGCTCAGCCGGTGGACGGGTCCGGTTCGTCGCCGGCGATTTCCATCCGGTTGCGGCCCTGCTGCTTGGCGCGGTACAGCTGGCGGTCGGCGGCTTCCACCAGCTGTCGGCTGTCCGGCGTCTCGCGCGGCAGCACCGAGGCGCCGCCCACGCTGATGGTGACGATGGCGGAGATCGCCGAGCCGACGTGGGGCAGTTGCAGATCGCGCACCGCTTCCAGCACCGCCTCGCCGACGCAGGCCACTCCGTCCTCGGTGGTGTCCGGCAACAGACAGATGATTTCCTCGCCGCCGTAGCGCGCCACCAGGTCCTGCGGCCGGCGCACGCTGCTGCGTATCGACTGCGCCACCTCGCGCAGGCAGTAGTCGCCGCTGACGTGGCCGTAGTGGTCGTTGTACAGCTTGAAGTAGTCGATATCTATCATCAGCATGCCCAGCGGCGCGCCCAACCGGCGGGCGCGCCGCCATTCGCCGTCCAGGCTTTCCTCGAAGCAGCGGCGGTTGGCGATGCCGGTCACCGGGTCCACCCGCGACAGGGCCAGCACTTCGGCGTGCGATTGCTCCAGCGCCAGCGTGCGAATGCGCACCTGCTGCTCCAGCAGTTCCTGCTGGCGGTCCAGCTCCTGCTTGATCCGCAGCTGCTCGCTCATCAGCGCCCCCACGCACAGCGATACCACGGTCAGGATGCCGATATAGGTCTGCACGATGATCAGCGTGCTGTAGGCGGAGTAGCCCAGATAGGGGCCGCCGCCGTGGCGGGTGCCCCACAGCGCCAGCGTCATGATCAGCAGCAGCGCCAGCACCACCTCGCGCGGGGTGAAGCGGAAAGCCGCCCAGGCCACCAGCGGCAGCACCAGCATGTCCAGCGGATAGGTGGTGTCCAGCGTCGGGTGCCACCAGACGAAGATGCTGGCGGTCAGCAGGGTCACCATGCCGAAATAGGCCAGCATCTCGTACCAGATTTCGCGGCCGACCCTGGGCCAGCGGTGGCGGTGGAAAATCAGCAGCATGCTGCCGAACAGCAGCACGCCGCAACCGCTGCTCAGCCAGCGCAGACAGCCTTCCGCCACCAGCTGCTTCTGCGGCAGCTGGCCGGACAGATAGAGGCTGGCGATGGCGATCAGCGTGCCCAGCAGGGTCATCGCCACCACGATGACGAAAAACAGCAGGCAGTGGCTGAAACTGTCCAGCGGATTGCCGCGGCCAATATGGCGCCGCACCAGCCAGGCGCCCAGCAGTGTCTGCGCCAGCACGCCCAGCGCCACGCCGCAGGCCGGCAGCAGCCAGCCCAGGCCGTCGATCAGGGCGGACCATTGCCAGCCCTCGGCCAGCAGCGCGCCCAGCAGCACGCCGGGCCATATCCGCCGGCCCCGCAGCAGCATCGCCGCCAGCGCCAGGCCCGGCTGCGGCCAGACCACGCTGTCCATTCCCAGCTCCAGCATCAGCAGACGGCTGCCCAGCCAGGCCGACGCGCAATACAGCGCCGCCACCAGGACGCAGGCCAGCCAGTTGGGGGCAGCCGGAAAAGCGGAAAGAATGCCGCGCATGAAATTCCCTCTTGCAGACAGGCCGCATGCGCGGCCCAGCGGGGCAGTCCGATGCGGCGCCGTAAAGGCGGGAAGACAAGGACCGCGTCCTACTGTCATCGTAGTTGGCGCAGCCTGCCGACGCAGCCCGAAAAAAAAGCCGAAGCGGGGCTTCGGCCTTTTCTCGCGGCGGTGGGCTTACATCTTCACGCCCAGCTCGCGCAGGCGCTCGTCCAGGTAGCTGCCGGCGCTGTGGCGGTCGGACAGCACCACTTCCGGGCGCGGGTGCAGGAACAGCGGCAGCGAGACCCGGCTCTTCTTCGCGCCCTCGCCGCTGGGGTTGACCACGCGGTGCTGGGTGGACGGATAGAAGCCGGCGGACGCTTCCTGCAGCATGTCGCCGATGTTCACCACCAGAGTGCCGAAATCACAGGGCACGTCTATCCAGTCGCCGTTCTTGTCCTGCACCTGCAGGCCGGGCTCGTTGGCCGCGGGCAGGATGGTCAGCAGGTTGATGTCGCCATGTGCGGCGGCGCGCAAGGAGCCGGCCGGCTCCTTGCCGGTCAGCGGCGGGTAGCGCAGCACGCGCAGCAGCGTCTGCTGGCTGTCTTCGATCATGTGCGACAGCGGCTCGCGGTAGTTGGCGGCGATGGCGGCCGGGGTGTATTGCTGCACCCAGGACAGCAGCTCGCGCGCCAGCTGGTTGGCCACCTGATAGTAGCGATCGGCGTCGGCCTTGAGCGCCGGCGGCACGCGGCCCCACGGGTAGACGTGGAAGTATTCCTTGATGTCCTTGAGGCTGGCGCCCTTGGCGGTCTCGGAGACTTCCGGTGAGAACCAGCCGTCCTGCTTTTCCATCGAGAAGGCGTAGTCGAACTTCTCTTCGCTGTTGAAGAAGCGCAGCCAGTCGGCGTAGATCTTCTCCACCAGGTCTTGCGGAATCGGATGGTTGGTGAGCACGCCGAAGCCGGTCTCGTGTAGCGAACGGGTGAAGCGTTCCGCCGCATCCGGCGCGCGGTAATCGACAACTTTGACGTTCATGGGGTGGCTTTCCTGATGAACCTGACGCCGCCGGGCAATATCGGGGCGGTCGTCAGCGCGCGAATTGTAGCCGCTAAACTACAGCGAGCCAAGCCGTCGGCATGGGCTACACCCGTTGGTCCATGTCCAGCGCCGGGGTGCCGGGACAAGCCTGCGCCACCACCCGCGCCGGCACGCCTGCCACCGTGGTATGCGCCGCCACGTCTTCCAGCACCACGCTGCCGGCGCCGACCTTGGCGCATTCGCCGACGCTGATATTGCCCAGCACCGCCGAGCCGGCGCCCAGCATCACGCCATCGCCTATTTTGGGATGGCGGTCGCCGCGCTCCTTGCCGGAGCCGCCCAGCGTCACGCCGTGCAGGATGGAGACATTGTTGCCTATCACGGCGGTTTCGCCCACCACCAGACCGGTGCCATGGTCCAGCATCACGCCCTCGCCTATGCGCGCCGCGGGATGAATGTCGGCGCCGGTCACTTCGGAGATGCGGTTCTGCAGGAACAGCGCCAGCGTGCGGCGGTTCTGCTGCCACAGCCAGTGGGTGATGCGCTGGCTTTGGATGGCGTGGAAGCCCTTGAAGTACAGCAGCGGCGTGGAATAGCTGTCGCAGGCCGGGTCGCGCTCATAGCAGGCGCGGATGTCGGCGCGCATCGCCGCGCTGACGGCGGGATCGGCCTGGAAGGCCTCGCGGAACAATTCCAGCAGCGCGCGCGGGTCCATCACCGGACTGGCGAGCTTGCTGGACAGATGGAAGGCCAGCACGTCTTCCAGCGTGGCGTGGCGCAAAACGGTCATGTGCAGGAAACTGGCTAGCAGCGGTTCGTCATTCACCGCCACCAGCGTTTCATCGCGGATGGCCGACCACAGCGGATCAACCAGTGGGGAACTCATTGGGGGACTCCAGGGGCAATAGCAACTAGTCGAAACATTGTAGCCTGCCGCGTGCCGCGCCGGGAGCACAACATCATTTTGTCCGCGCCATCAGAAGCCGCCGCCATCGCCGACTAATCTGCAATCAGGGGAGAATGCGATGAAACGGTTTGCGGCGTTGCTGTTGTTCAGCCTGGGCGCGTTGGCGGCGGCGCCGAAAGTGCCGGGTTGGCGCGAATACCAGGATGGGCGCTTGTCCGCCGCTCGCATTGCCTTCTGGCAGGCGGCCGAGCGCGGCGACCGGGTGGCGGCCTTCGATCTGGCGATGATGGACTGGCGCGGCGAGGCTGGGCCGGTGGACAAAACGCAGGCGTTGTACTGGCTGCGCCGCGCCGCCGACGAGCAGCTGGCGCAGGCACAATACGCGCTGGGCTTGCTGGCGGAGCGCGGCGACGGCGTGCCCAAGTCGCTTACCGAGGCGACTCGCTGGTTCCAGCTGGCGGCGCGCCAGGGCTATCTGGCGGCCGAGATCGATCTGGGCACCCAGTATTTCCTCGGCCGCGGCGCGCCGCAGGACGACCGGCTGGCGGCCCACTGGTACGAGGAGGCCGCCAAGCAGGGCGATGTCGGCGCGCAGTACCTGATCGCCAGCATGTACGAGCATGGCGAGGGAGTGAAGCGGGACATTCCCGCCGCCATCCGCTGGTACGCCAAGGCGGCGGTGCAGGGCGACGTCGGCGCCCGCGCCAAGGCGCTGGACCTGGCCAAGTCGCAAACCCGCCGTTGACGGCCGCGCGTTACAGCGCGTCCAGCGGCAGCTTCAGATAGCGCACGCCGTTGGCCTCGGCCGGCGGCAACTGGCCGGCGCGGATATTGACCTGCACCGCTGGCAGCAGCAGTTGCGGCATGCAGAGCGTCGCGTCGCGCGCCTCGCGCATCGCCACGAAATCGGTCTCCTCCACCCCGTCATGCGCATGCAGATTGGCGCGGCGCTGCTCGGCCACTGTCGAGCACCAGGCCGGCTCGCGTCCGGCCGGCGGGTAGTCGTGGCACATCAGCAGCCGGGTGTGGTCCGGCAGCGCCAGCAGCCGGCGGATCGAGCGATACAGAGCGGCGGCGTCGCCGCCGGGAAAGTCGCAGCGGGCGGTGCCGGCGTCCGGCATGAACAGCGTGTCGCCGACGAACACCGCATCGTCTATCCGGTAGGCGACGTCCGCCGGGGTATGGCCCGGCACCCATAGCACCTCGGCTTCCAACTCGCCGATGCGGAAAGTCTCGCCGTCCCGGAATAGATGGTCGAATTGCGAGCCGTCGCTACGGAAATCCGGTTCCAGGTTGAACACCTGGCGGAAAATGTCCTGCACCTGGGTGATGCGCTCGCCGATGGCGATCCGGCCGCCGGCCCGCTGCTTCAGATAGGCCGCCGCCGACAGATGGTCGGCATGGGCATGGGTTTCCAGTATCCATTGCAGCGTCAGTCGCTGGCCGCGCAGGAAGTCCAGCAGCCGGTCGGCCGAGCGGCCCGAGGTGCGGGCGGACCTGGGGTCGAAATCCAGCACCGGGTCTATCGCCGCGGCATGGCCGCCGGCCCGGTCGTAGACCACGTGGCTGACGGTGCCGGTGGCGGCGTCGTAGAAGCTTTCGATCTGCGCTGGCATGTTGTCCTCCCGGTATGGTCCTAAATTATATAAATTTATATAATGATGGCCAGGATATTTCGCAAAGACTGCCCGATGACGCTTTTCCCGTTTGGCGCCGCAACGACGACGCAGGCGCCCACATGCTGCTGATGCTGGTCCTGGGCGCGCTGATAGGCGCGGTGCTGGGCTTGACCGGCGCCGGCGGCGGCATCCTGGCGATTCCGGCGCTGATGGCCAGCCAGGGCTGGACCCTGCCGCAGGCGGCGCCGGTGGCCTTGCTGGCGGTGGCGGCCGGCGCCGGGTTGGGCGCTTACGAGGGCTGGCGCCGGCAATTGGTGCGCTACCGCGCCGCCGCGTGGATGGCGGCCAGCGGCGTGCCGTTCGCCATGTTGGGGACCCGCGCCGCTCACCTGCTGCCGGCACCGCTGCTGTCCAGCCTGTTCGCGCTGGCGATGCTGATCGTGGCCGCGCGTTCGTGGCGTTCTGCCGGTTCCGCCGCCGCCGCGCAGCATGGGCGCGCCGCGCCGTGCCGCCTGAACCCGGATACCGGCCGGCTGCGCTGGAACCTGGCCGGCGCTTGCGCGCTGGCCGGCATCGGCGCGCTTACCGGATTTCTCACCGGCCTGCTGGGGGTGGGCGGCGGCTTCGTCATCGTGCCGGCTTTGCGCCGGTTGAGCAATCTGTCCATGCAGGCCATCGTCGCCACCTCGCTGCTGGTGATCGCTTTGGTCGGCGGCGGCGGCGTGCTGGCCGCCTGGAGGCATGGCGTACACATCCCGGCGCTGCCCAGCGCCGTTTTCGTGCTGGCGGCGATGGGCGGCATGCTGCTGGGCCGGCGCCTGATCCGCCGGCTGTCGCCGCCGCAGGTGCTGCGCGGATTCTCCCTGCTGGTGACGGCGGTGGCGGTGGCGCTGCTGCATCGGGCCTGGAGCGTTTAGCGGCGCGGCTCCGCTCCCGGCAAAAAGCCGCAGGCGCGCCGCGGCTTGGGCGCGCGGCGGATGCCGCCGCCGGTGTCGGAAATAGGCCTGCTCGCCGTGCAGCGCGTTATCCAGACCGAGCCTGCTGGGTGGCGGCGTCCACCTTGACCGGGGTGACGCCGTCTATTCAGCCACAACATGCCGTAGGTGAAGGCGAACGCCCACACGCCCGACACCACCGCGGCGGCCGCTTGCGTCCACAGGAAGTCGGGATTGCCCATCAGCAGGCCGCCGACGCCGTGCACACCCCATACGTCCAGCGCGTCGTCCCAGGCCAGACGGTTTTTCAGCTGCACCGCGTAGCAGCACAGCACGGCGGCGATCACGACGATGACGGCGGCGGCGCGCTGCCGGAGCCGTGCAGGCTTGCCGGCAGGATTGGCGCGCCCGGCCGGGAAGGCGGCGTTCAGAGGTCGAAATCGAATTGGGCGCCGCTGCCGGCGCGGATGGCCTCGGCCAGGGTGGAGAAGAATTCCGCGCCGTCGCGGCTGGCGATCCAGGCGTCGCCTTTGCGGGCGAAGTGGTAGCCGCCGCTCTTGGCGGCGATCCACAGCTCCTGGTTGGCGGCGTGGCGGTTGACGATCACCTTCTCGCCGCTTTCAAACTCGATCTCCAGCACATTGCCCAGCAGCAGCGCGTCGACGTCCAGATCGTAGTCGTCTATCGCGGCCTGGATCTGTTCGAAGATGGCGTCGCTCAGTTGCAGAAATTCGCTTTCGTTCATGGTGGCTTCCTGTATGGCCGGCCGGATGCAACACGGCGCGGCGTGGTTTTGCTAGTATGCTGATTTTGCCATATCGGATTGCTGTCAGTATGCGTACCCTGCTCGCTTGTGCAAGCCTGACCCTGGCCCTGGCCGCCTGTGGTTACAAAGGACCGCTGGTATTGCCCAAGGCTCCGCCGTCCCGTCCCGCGTCCCATCCTGCCGCCCCGGCTCCCCACGTGGACGCGTCCGCGGCCAAGGGCGAGGCTTCGGCCGCCCGCTGACCCGGGAGATTCCTTTGCGCTAAGGATATTTCCAAGCGATCGTTTGTCTGAACACGCGTTGGCCTAGAATGGCCGTCGTCACCTTGGGAATCGGAACCGCCATGCCACACTACGCCCGCCACCTGGAACACCATACCATCGTCAATCCCTTTCCCGGCATCGCCAAGCTGGAGGCGGCGCTGGGGCACAAGGTGGTCAGCCGGCTGGGCGCCAATGAAAGCATGAACAAGCCGGAGTCGCCGCTGCTGGCGCAGTGGGGCGAGGCGCTGGCCGAGCTGGCGCGGCTGTATCCCGATCCCTACGCGCTGGCGCTGCGCGAACGCGCCGCGCAACGCCACGGGGTGGAAAGCAGCCAGGTGATCTTCGACAGCGGCGCCGACAGCCTGATCCTGCTGGCGCTGCGGCTGCGCTGCAATGCCGGCGACGCGGTGGTGTGCAGCGCCGGCACCTATCCCGCTTTCCGCTACTTCGCCGAAGGCGTGGGCGCGCGCATCCTGGAGGTGCCCTACCAGGCGCAGGGCATTGGTCTGCGGCCTGACCTGGCGCGCCTGTGCGAGGTGGTGCACGCCGAACGCGCGGTGGTGCTCTACCTGGCCAATCCCGACAATCCCACCGGCCACTATTGGTCGGCCGCCGACATCCAGGCGCTGCGTCAGCAACTGCCGACCCAGACCATGCTGATCCTGGACGAAGCCTATATCGATTTCTGTACCGACCCGCATGATGCCCCTCTTGCGGGTGTCTTGCCCAATACCCTGCGGCTGCGCACGCTGTCCAAGGCCTACGGCCTGGCCGGGCTGCGCGTCGGCTTTGCGCTGGCCCAGGCCGAGATGATAGCCAAGGCCGACCAGATCCGCCCGCAGTACGCCTTGTCCGGCCTGGCCCAGCACGCGGCGCAACTGGTGCTGGACGACCCGGACTACGCGCGCCAGCTGGTGCAGGCCACCGTGCAGCTGCGCGACAAGCTGGACGCCGCGCTGCGCGTGCGCGACCTGGCGGTGCTGCCCTCGCACACCAACTTCGTCAGCGTGCTCTATCCCAACGCCGTCAGCGGCGAGGCCATCCAACGCCAGCTGTTGGCCGAAGGCATCGCCGTGCACCGCCCGCCCCATCCGGCACTGCGCCACCTGTTACGCGTCACCGCGCAGCCGCAGGCGCTGTCGAGCAAGGTGCTGGACGCGCTGGCCGGACACTGAGGGCGGACGGGCGGTCATAGTTGCATTGACATCGCCAAATGTTAGTGACATAAGCGATGCGGAAATTATTCCGTATCGCTTATTCTCATCATGAAACCTATTTATCCCTTGCTTGGCCTGCTGCTATCGGCGGCAGGCGGCGCCCTTGCCGCGCCCATCACCAATTTCGACAGCGATCCGGTGATCGACCTGGCCGGTCAGCTGCGCGGGCAGCAGCATGGCGCGCGCGCCATCGCGGTGCAAACACTGGATGCCGCGGCCAGCGCGAAGATCCTGCGCGAAGTCGGCGACCGCCGCCAGTTGCTGGACCCGATGGGCATTCCGGAAGACGACAAGCGCATGATCGCGGCCCATCCTGAACTCAGCCAGCGTCAGGGCAAATTGCTGACCGTATCCACGCCGGCCGGCCAGCGCCTGCAGTTCAAGAGCTGGAAAGTCGCCAAGGGCGATGGAGACAGCTCCACCTTCCTCTACCAGGGACCGCTGGCCGGCAATGCCCTGCAACGCGTGGATCTGCAATTCGGTCATGACGCTCCGGGCAGCCTGCTGATCGACAATCGCAGCGGCAAGGTCTTCTTCACCTACAGCACCGAAAACATGGTGGCCCCGTCTCCCGACGGCAGCGCGCTATTGCAGCTGCAGAGTTCGCCTGACTGGCGCCTGCAACTGGTATCGCTGCCGCAGACAGAACAGGCCAGCCTGTTCTGCAGCCTGAAAGACGCCTCGGCGGAGAGTACCTTCAAATCCTGGCGCGGCAACAGCCTGGGGCTGCAGCTGGAGAAGGGCGGCCAGAAGCTGGCATTGCGTTTCACCCGCAACGGCGGCGACTGGCAGGTCGCCTCCAGCCAGCCGGCCTTGCTGGCCAAGTTGGGCTTCCGCTGTAGCCAGCCGCGCTGAGATTGGCAAAAACCACCGCTCCTCATCGCAAGGAGCGGCTTAACCGCGATGAGCAAGAAAACATGAAAACAAACCGTACCACCCGTCTCGCCGCCTTCTGTCTGCTGGCGGCCAGCCAACTGGCCTGCGCCGGCAAGGCCGTTGCCGTGCGCGAGGACGGCGAAACTCCGATCACGCTGCGCGGCACCGTGATCGGTCCGATCTCGTCCGGCAGCAAGGCCGACGGCACCTTTTTCAAGGCCTACCATCTGAAACTGGGCCGGGCCATGACCTTTGACGACGGCGCCGATTGCAGCGAGCAGTCCAAGGCCAGCCTGGCGCTAAATCAGGAGGACATGGGCCGCTACAAGGGCAAGATCATTACGGTGAAGGCCAAGGTGTTCTGCCAGACCAACCGCACCGGCACCTACCATCTGAGCGGCATCGTGGTGCAGTAGCAACCAGGCTCCATGGTTCCCCACGCTGAACCTCGCCTCCCGGCGCGGGTCTATCCAGGGTCCCCGCCCGATAGCAGACCCGCGCCACATGCCCCTGATCCATCCCGAACTGATTCCGCTGATTGCCCTGCTGGTCCTCTACGCCGCCGCCTTGCTGTATTCGCTGCGCCAGGCCTGGCGCTTGCGCCGCTTGCACTGGCTGGGCTGCGTGCTGCTGCTGATCGCCGGCTTCCTGTCTATGCTGCTGGCCCGTCCGGTCACGCCCGATTCCGGCGAGATGCCGCCGGGGTTCGGCCTGGGGGTGATGCTGGCGCTGGCGGGCATTGCCGCCACTACCGGCGGCGCGATCTGGCGGGTATTTTCCTGTCGCCGTCGCCGTCGCCGTCGCCGCTGACGCAACAGCCTGTTTCCCATCCTGGCCATGCTGTAGACATATTCGGCGCGCGCGCCTACGATGGCGCAAGCGCCGGCGATGCGATTGGCATCTGCGCGGTTGCCGGCCCACCTAGAGCATACAAGGAGCCGCAATCATGGGTGACGCCCTGCAACGGCGCGCGATATTGAAAGGCGGCCTGGCCGCCGCCGGTCTGCTGGCGCTGTCCGGCAGGCTGCGCGCGGCGCCCTGGCTGGACCAGGGCTTTGAAAACGGCTGGCGCGAGTTGGTGCCCTATCCGCAGAAGATGCCGCTGCTGCGCATTACCACCCGGCCGGTGCATCTGGAAACGCCGTTTTCCCAGTTCGATCACAGCCTGCTCACCCCCAACGATGCGGTGTTCGTCCGTTATCACCTGGCCGGCCACCCGCTGGACATTGACGCCGCCAGCCATACCCTCGCCATCAAGGGGATGGTCAAGCAGCCGCTGACGCTGACGCTGCATGATCTGCAAACCCGCTTCGAAACGGTCAGCCAGACGGTGGTGATGCAGTGCGCCGGCAACGGCCGCGGGCTGCTGCAGCCCAGGGTGCAGGGCGCGCAGCTGGGCAACGGCTCGATGGCCTGCGTGGAGATGACCGGGGTGCGGCTGGCCGATGTGCTGCGAGCGGCCGGCGTGCTCGACGGCGCGGTGCAGATCGCCTGCCGCGGCACCGATCAGCCGGCGCTGGAGGAAACGCCCAGTTTCATCCGCTCGCTGGACCTGGCCGACGCGCTGCGGCCGGAGACGATGATAGCCTGGGCGATGAACGGCCGGCCGCTGCCGGTGCTCAACGGCTACCCGATACGGCTGGTGGTGCCGGGCTTCTACGCCTCGTACTGGATGAAGCACTTGTCGCAGATAGAGGTGATAGATCATGTGTTCGACGGCTGGTTCGCCAGCGCCGCCTACACGGTGCCGGATACGCCGGACTACGGCATTCCGCCCGGCAGCAAGCCGGACCGGATGCTGCGTCTCACCCGGATGAAGGTGCGCAGCTTCATCACCAACCTGGCCGGCGGCCAGACGGCGGCGGCGCCGGACGGCAGGCTGGAGTTGCGCGGCATCGCCTTCGACGGTGGCAGCGGCATCCGCCGGGTGGACGTTTCCGCCGATGGCGGCCGCAGCTGGCAGCCGGCCGTCCTTGGCGGGGAAACCAGCCGTTTCGCCTTCCGTCCCTGGCGGCATACGCTGGACAAGGTCGGTCCCGGCCCCTTGCTGTTGATGGCCCGCGCCACCGCCAACGACGGCCAGACCCAGCCGCTGAGCCAGCCGTGGAATCCCGGCGGCTATGCCCGCAACGTGGTGGAGCGGGTGGAAATCGCCATAAAGGGAGACGCATGATGAAGTCCGTCCTGTTCGTCCTGTTCGTCCTGTTGGCCTGGCTGGCGGGTCCGGCCGGCGCCGTCTCCATCCTGCTGCCCAATGAAACCGCGATGTTGCCGGACAGCGGCCACCCCGGCTATCTGCCGGCGCTGCAGAAATGCCTGATCTGCCATTCGGCCGACTATATCGCGCTGCAGCCGACCTTCAACCAGGCGCGCTGGCAGGCGGTAGTCGACAAGATGCGGGTGGCGTTCAAGGCGCCGATCGCGCCGGAAGAGGTGGAGCAGATCGCCGGCTACCTGGCCGACGCCCAGCAGCGGCGCCTGCTGCAACCCAGGCCGCCGGCCCGGCCCTGAGCGGCGGGCTTTTGCCGGACCACCGCCTGCCGTTATCATCGGAGGCTTATGCCATTCAACGCCACGGAGTCGCCATGCCCCTGCCGCCCACCCTGACGCTGGCCGCCTTCGCGTTGCTGGCACTGGGCCTTATCGCCGCCAGCCTGCGCCACGCCGCCCCGGGCTGGATCGCCCTGATTACCAGCGCGATGCTGGCGCTGGCCGCCGGCGTGCTGCAGCCGCTGGGCGTGTTGGCGACCGCGGCCGCCGCCGGCCTGACTTTCAGCCTGCGCCGCTACCCGAAGCCGGAGCTGTTCCTGGTATGGGTGGCGCTGCTGTTGGCGCTGGCGGTGCATGCGCTGCCCGGTTTCGACAACCCGCTGCTGTGGCAGGGCAAGGCCAGCGCCGGCAGCGCGCCCTACCAGCTGTTCTGGAGCTACGACAAGGGCCTGGCCGGCCTGCTGCTGCTGCTGCAGCTGAGCCATGCGCCATTGCCCAAGCGCACGCTGGGCTGGCCGGCGGCGGCGGTGGGCGGCTTGGCGCTGCTGTTCGTGTTCGGCATCGCCGCCGGCTTCGGCATCATAGCCCTGGCGCCTAAATGGCCGGCCTGGCTGCTGCCCTGGTTGTTCGCTAACTGCTTCCTGGTGTCGCTGGTGGAAGAGGCCTTCTTCCGCGGCGGCGTGCAGCGCTGGCTGGAAATCCGCACCGAACCGTTCGCCGCGCTGATGGCGGCGTCGCTGTTGTTCGGCCTGGCCCATCTGGCCGGCGGCTGGGTCTGGGCGGGGCTGGCCACGCTGGCCGGCATAGGCTACGGCCTGGTCTATGCCGCGCGCCGCCAGCTGTGGCTGGCGGTGCTGGCGCACCTGGGCTTCAATACCCTGCAGCTGTTGCTGTTCACCTATCCGAAACTGGCGTGAATCACGGGCAAGGAGAAATTTTCCGTCTGCTAACTATCTTGATCTGAAAATAAAAAACCATTCCGGGTAGGCCCCGCAGTCGGGTAAAATCGCCGTTTACTCTCCACTGCGAGCAGCATCTCCATGATTGAAGTCGGCATCGTGATGGGCAGCAACAGCGATTGGGAAGTGATGCAGCACGCCGCGCGCATGCTGAAGAGCTTCGGCATCGCCTGCGAAACCCGCGTCGTCTCCGCCCACCGTACCCCGGACCTGTTGTTCCAGTACGCCGAACAGGCCGCCGGGCGCGGCTTGAAGGCCATCATCGCCGGCGCCGGCGGCGCCGCCCACCTGCCGGGCATGCTGGCGGCCAAGACCCACCTGCCGGTGCTGGGCGTGCCGGTGCCGTCCAAATACCTGCGCGGCGAGGATTCGCTGCTGTCCATCGTGCAGATGCCCAAGGGCATTCCGGTGGCCACCTTCGCCATCGGCGAGGCCGGCGCCGCCAACGCCGCGCTGTTCGCGGTGGCCATGCTGGCCAGTGTCCGGCCGGAACTGGCCGCGCAACTGGTGGCCTTCCGCAAAGAGCAGGAAGAAACCGTGCTGGCGATGACGCTGCCGGAGATCGAATGATGGCCGCCATCCTGCCGCCGGCCATGCTGGGCATCCTGGGGGGGGGCCAGCTGGGCCGCATGTTCGTCGTAGCCGCCAAGACCATGGGCTACCGCGTCACCGTGCTGGACCCCGACGAAAACGCCCCGGCGGCGGCCTTCGCCGACCGCCACATCCAGGCGTCCTACAACGATCCGTCCGCGCTGCGCGAGCTGGCCGACAGCTGCGCCGCCGTCACCACCGAATTCGAAAACGTCAATGCCGGCGCGATGCGCGAGCTGGCCAAGCGCACCCGCGTGTCGCCGTCCGGCGACTGCGTCGCCATCGCCCAGGACCGCATCGCCGAGAAGAGCTGGATCGCCAAGGCCGGCTTGGCCACCGCCCCCTATCTGGCGATAGAGAGCGTCGAGGACATCCAGGTTGACCTGACGCCCTATCTGCCGGGCATCCTGAAAACCGCGCGGCTGGGCTACGACGGCAAGGGCCAGGTGCGGGTGGGCACCCAGGACGAGGCGCGCGCCGCCTACGCCGATCTGGGCGGCCAGGCTTGCGTGCTGGAAAAGATGCTGGACTTGAAGCTGGAAGTGTCGGCCATCGTCACCCGCGTCAGCCCCGCGCAGAGCGCGGTGTTCCCGCTGGCGGAAAACATCCACAAGAACGGCATTCTCGACGAATCCATCGTCCCGGCGCGGGTGGCGCCGCAGCTGGCCGAGCAGGCGCGCAAGATGGCGCAGCGGCTGGCCGAGGAGCTGGACTACGTCGGCGTGCTGGCGGTGGAGTTCTTCGTGCTGGGGGACGACAGTCTGGTGGTCAACGAGATCGCGCCGCGTCCGCACAACTCCGGCCACTACACGCTCACCGCCTGCCTCACCGACCAGTTCCAGCAGCAGGTGCGCGCGATGTGCGGCCTGCTGCCGGGCCGCACCGACCTGCTGTCGCCGGTGGTGATGGTGAACCTGCTGGGCGAGGCGTGGAAGGAGGACGGCCGCGAGCCGCACTGGGATGTGCTGGCGGAAGCGCCCAATGCCCAGCTGCATCTCTACGGCAAGAAGCAGCCGCGTCCCGGCCGCAAGATGGGCCACTTCAGCGTGATGGCGGCCAGCGTCGACGAGGCGCTGGAGCAGGCCAGGGCGTTGAAGGACACCCTGTAGCATGGGAACAGATGGCGAAGCCGGCGGCTTCGCCATTTTTCCGCGATGAAACTGAACGGACTCAACCACCTGACCCTGGCCGTGACCGACCTTGACCGCTCCTGGCGTTTTTACCATGCACAGTTGGGCGCCGCGCCGCGCCGCACGCGCGCTGGGCGCGCGGCGGCTACCTTAGCCTGGGCGGATTATGGCTATGCCTGGCGCTGGACGACGCGGCTAGCGGCGGCGGCTACACCCATTACGCTTTCAGCGTCGATCAGGCGGATTTCGCCGCCTGGAAGGCGCGGCTGACCGATGCCGGCGTGCCATGCTGGAAAGACAACCGCAGCGAGGGCGACTCGTTTTACTTCCTGGATCCGGACGGCCATCGGCTGGAGCTGCACGTCGGCTCGCTGGCCAGCCGCCTGGCGGCCTGCCGCGCCCAGCCCTATCCGGCCATGGTGTTTTACGATGAAGAGCCGAAACCATGAATGTTGCGCTTGAATTGGCCGACCTGCGCCTCCGGCTTGAGGCGGCCGCCGATCCCGCCAGGCGGCCGGCGATGCGCGCCTATATGCGCGAACAGTTCGATTTCCTGGGCGTGGCGACGCCGGCGCGGCGCAAGCTGGCCGCGCCGTGGATGAAGTCGTTGAAGAACGCCGGTCCGGAAGCCTGGCTGGCGTTGGCGGAAGCATTGTGGCGGCAGCCGGAGCGCGAATTCCAATACACCGCAGTGGACCTGCTGGCCAAATGCGCGGCGCGGCTGCCGGCCGACAGCCTGCCGCGGCTGCTGGCGCTGGCGGCGGAAAAATCCTGGTGGGACACCGTCGACGGTCTGTCCGCCTGGGTGGTGGGCGAGCTGGTGCGCGCCAACCGCCCCTTGCAGCAGCGGATGGACGCGTTGAGCGTGGATGGCGACTTCTGGCTGCGCCGCGTCGCCATCCTGCACCAGTTGTATTGGAAGCGCGAAACCGACGGCGAGCGCCTGTTCGTCTACTGCGCCGCAAATGCCGGCGAAGGCGAGTTCTTCATCCGCAAGGCGATAGGCTGGGCCTTGCGCGAATACGGCTATACCGATCCAGACTCCGTGCGCGGCTTCGTCGCCGCCACGCCGCTGTCGCCGCTGTCGCGGCGCGAAGCGCTCAAACGCATTGAACCCTTGCCCTCGAAGGAAGCATGATGACCGGACTGAACACCACCAACCTGACAAGCCTGAAGAAGATCTATTCCGGCAAGGTGCGCGATCTGTACCAGATCGACGAGCAACGCATGCTGATGATAGCCACCGACCGGCTGTCGGCCTTCGACGTGATCCTGGACGATCCCATCCCGGCCAAGGGCCAGATCCTGACCGCCATCTCCAACTTCTGGTTCGACAAGCTCAAGGACCTGGTGCCCAACCACCTGACCGGCGACAAGCCGGAGGACGTGGTGTCGGCCGCCGACCTGCCGCAGGTTGAGGGCCGCGCGGTGGTGGCCAAGCGGCTGAAGGCGGTGCCGATCGAGGCGGTGGTGCGCGGCTACCTGGCCGGCTCCGGCTGGAAGGAATATCAAAAGAGCGGCACCGTTTGCGGCCTGCGGCTGCCGGCCGGGCTGAATGAAGCCGGCAAGCTGCCGGCGCCTATCTTCACGCCGTCCACCAAGGCGGCGGTGGGCGACCACGACGAGAACATCAGCTACGAGCAGTGCGTGGACATCATCGGCGCCGATCTGGCCGCCCAGGTGCGAGACACCGCCATCCGGCTGTACCAGGCCGCCGCCGAATACGCCGCCACCCGCGGCATCATCATCTGCGACACCAAATTCGAGTTCGGCCTGGACGAGCATGGCACCCTGACGCTGATGGACGAGGCGCTGACGCCCGACTCCAGCCGTTTCTGGCCGGCCGACAGCTACGCCGAAGGCAGCAACCCGCCGTCCTTCGACAAGCAGTTCGTCCGCGACTGGCTGGAAGCCTCCGGCTGGAACAAGCAGGCGCCGGCGCCGGCGGTGCCGCTGGAGGTGCGCGAGAAAACCGCCGCCAAGTACCGCGAGGCGCTGCAGCGCCTGACCGGCTGATTCCGGATCCGCAGCCGTCCATGCCGGCCCCCGCGGCGGCGAGTCCCGAGATTTTCCACCGGGGTTCGCGTCCGCGGGGGCCGGCCCGTTTCCGGCCATCCTCCACCGCGGCTTGAGCCGCTGCCCGCTTGCGGCTAACATCCAGTTTCTTGTCATAAAAACAGGCCGCCAGCGATGAGTCTCGCCCAACCCGTGCTGTCCACCTCCCGGCTGCAGTTGCTGCCGGCCGATCCGGCGCTGGCGCGCTCGATGCTGGAATACCAGCTGCGCAACCGCGCCCACTTCGCGCCGTGGGACCCGATGCCGGGCGAGCTGTTCTACACCGAGTTGTACTGGGAGATGCAATTGCGCCAGCGCGCGCGCGACTGGGAGAACGGCAGCGGCGCGCGCTTCCTGTTGACGATGTCGACAGAGCCTGACCGCGTGATCGGCACCGTCAGCCTCAGCAACATCGTCCGCGGCGTGTTCCAGGCCTGCCACCTCGGTTACGGCATAGACCAGGCGCACGAAGGCCGGGGCCTGATGCGCGAGGCGCTCGAGGCGCTGATCGCCTTCGCTTTTGGCGAGCTGAAGCTGCACCGCATCCAGGCCAACTACCAGCCGCAAAACATCCGCAGCGCGGCGCTGCTAGAGCGGCTGGGCTTCACCGTGGAAGGCCAGGCCAAGGACTACCTGTTCCTGGCCGGCGGCTGGCGCGACCACGTGCTGACCGCGCTGACCAACCCCGATTTCGACGACAAGCCGCTGCTGGCCTGAGCCGGCGCCCTCCAAGGAAAATGCGATGAAGACAACCCTGCTGGCGATAGACGTGCAAAGCCATATGTCCGACCAGACGCCGTTCCTGGACGACGGGGAGGCGGCGCGCGCGCACAACAGCTTCGCGCTGGGCAACCTGAAGAGTTTCGGCACGCCCATTGAAGTGCGGGACGCCGCCACCATCTGCTTCGCTTGAGCCGACGAGGACGCCGCATGCACCGTACCACCCTGGAAGCCGCCGACGGCGTGGCCATTCCGCTGTGCCAATGGTTGCCCGCCGCCGAGCCGCGCGCGGTGCTGCTGATCTCGCACGGCATGAGCGAATACGCTGCGCGCTACCAGCGCTTCGCCGAGGTTCTCGCCGCCGCCGGCTACGCGGTGTACGCGCACGACCACCGCGGCCACGGCGAATCGCCGACTGCGCGCGGCTTTTTCGCCGAGCGGGATGGCTGGCGCAAGGTGGTGGACGATGTGGAGGCGGTGCGCCGCCACGCCGCCGCCAGCCATCCCGGCTTGCCGGTGATGCTGTTGGGCCACAGCATGGGCAGCTTCATCGCCCGCGCCTATTTCCTGCGCTACGGCGGCTTGCTGTCCGGCCTGCTGCTGTCGTCCACCGGCTACCGCCAGCGGCCGCTGGCGCGCCTGCTGGGCGCCATCGCCCGCTTTCTCGGCCGGCGCAACGGTTGGGACCGCCCCAGCCGGCTGATGGCGGCGCTGGTGTTCGGCAGCTTCAACCTCGGCTTCATCCCCAGCCGCACCCGGATGGACTGGCTCAGCCGCGACGCGGCCGAGGTGGACGCCTATCTGGCCGATCCGCAATGCGGTTTCGATCCGACGCCCGGCCTGTGGGCCGACCTGTTCGCCGGCATCGTCGAGATGGAGCGGGGCGAGGCGGCCGGAGACGGCGTCAACCGCCGCTGCCCGGTGCTGCTGTTCGCCGGCAGCCGCGACCCGGTCAGCCTGGGCCGGCTGGCGCTGGGCCAGCTGGAAATCCGCTACCGCGACGCCGGCGTGCTGGACCTGCAGAGCAAAGCGTATCCCGGCGGCCGCCATGAAATGCTCAATGAAAGCAATCGCGCAGAAGTGGAAGGCGATATCCTGGCCTGGCTGGCCAGGGTGGTACCTGCCGACTGCGCGCCGCCTCTCCTCTAATTTTCCCCGGAGTTCGCCATGATAGAAGTGCACCACCTGAATGAATCGCGCTCGCGCCGCATCACCTGGCTGCTGGAGGAGCTGGGCCTGGAGTACCGGGTGATCCGCTATCAGCGCAACCCGCAAACCCGGCTGGCGCCGCCTGAATTGCAAGCCATCCACCCGCTGGGCAAGGCGCCGGTGCTGCGCGACGGCGAGCAGGTGCTGATCGAGTCCGGCGCCATCATCGACTACCTGATCCGCACATACGGCCAGGGCCGCTTCGCGCCGGCGCAGGACAGCGCGGACTACAACCGCTACGTGCAGCTGCTGCACTATGCCGAAGGTTCGGCGATGTTGCCCATCCTGCTGCAGCTGTACGTGGGCTTCCTGGGCGAGGCCGGCGCGCCGCTGCATCCGCGCATCCACAGCGAGCTGGAAAACCACCTGGGTTATCTGGACGGCGAACTGGCCGGACGCGACTATTTCGTCGGCGATGACTTGACCGGCGCCGACGTGCAGCTGTCTTTCGTCGCGCAGATCGCGGCCAAGGGCGACGGCCGCGGCCGCTACCCCAACCTGGCGCGCTTCGTCGAGCGCATCGAAGCCCGGCCGGCTTACCGCCGCGCGGCCGACCAGCACGGCGAATAAGGCGCCGCGCCGCCCCCGGCATCAGGGGGCGGCGTTTTGCTCCGAACGCAAGCTACCCGCCCGGTCGCTCCCGGCCGGGTCAGACGATCAGGGTTTCCACCTTGCCGTCCATCCCCATCAGGTATGCCTCCACTTTCAGCCGCGGGTATTTGTCGTTGATCAGCCTGCGCAATTGCCCCAGCTTGCCTGCATGCACCAGGGTTTCCCTGGCCGGGTCCTGCGCCAGGTCCTCGCCCAGTATCACCTTGTAGGCGCCGCAGTCGCGGTGGTCCAGCAGCATCACCCGCTTGACGCCGTGCAGGTCTATCGCCACCTGCAGGTGTTGCCAGAAAGTGGTGTTCCAGGCCGGGTACTTGTCGGTAACGGCGCCCAGCGAGGCACCGGCCAAAATGATATGGTCGTACTTGTCGCGCAGTCCCTGCTGGTTCATGAAAGTCGAAGTTTCGTCGATCAGCCGGTAATCCATGCACGACAGCAGCAGCACGTCGGTGCCGTCCGCGGCCCAGGCGGCGCGCGGCAGGAAGCTGGCCAGCAGCGCGGCGCCGCCGCCCAGGGTGGCCAGGCGCAGGAAACTGCGGCGGCCGAGCGGGCGCTGCGGCAGCGGGGCGAGGCAATCGGTATGAGCGTGGGGCGGGTGCTGGCACATGTTTTTCTCCTTATGTCTGACGGCGGATGCCATCTGTGGCGATTATAGGTGGACAGCCGCGGCGCATGACAGTTGCCTGCGGCGCCATCCGTTGACAACTTACTTACCAGTAAGTATCTTGATGGCCAGGGCTGACATCGCCAGATGAATCAAAGGCTTGGGACCACCCGGGCCGCCGACAACAACACGAGGAAGAAACATGAGCGCTTACCCGCATCTGCTGGCCCCGCTGGACCTGGGCTTCACCACGCTGAAAAACCGGGTGTTGATGGGTTCGATGCACACCGGGTTGGAGGAATCGCCAGGCGGCTTCGAGAAGATGGCGGCGTTCTACGCCGAACGGGCGAGGGGCGGCGTCGGCCTGATCGTCACCGGCGGCGTCGGCCCCAATGCCGAAGGCTGTGTCGCCGAGGGCGCGGCGCAGCTGTCCGACGCGCACGAAGTGCCCAGCCACAAGCTGGTCACCGACGCGGTGCATGCCGCCGGCGGCAAGATCGCGCTGCAGATCCTGCACTCCGGCCGCTACAGCTTCCAGGAAAGCTGCGTGTCGGCTTCCCCCCTGATCGCGCCGATCAACTTCTACAAGCCGCGCGAGCTGTCCGACGCCGACATCCGCCAGACCATCGCCGACTTTGCCAATTGCGCCCGCCTGGCGCAGCAGGCCGGCTACGACGGCGTGGAAGTGATGGGCTCGGAAGGCTATCTGATCAACCAGTTCATCGCCCGCGCCACCAACAAGCGCAGCGACGACTGGGGCGGCAGCTTTGAAAACCGCATCCGCTTCGCCATCGAAACCGTCAAGGCGGTGCGCGTGGCGGTGGGCGAGGCTTTCATCATCATCTACCGCCTCTCCATGCTGGACCTGGTGCAGGATGGCAGCAACTGGGACGAGGTGGTGCAGCTGGCGCTGGAAATCGAGAAGGCCGGTGCCACCATCATCAATACCGGCATAGGCTGGCACGAGGCGCGGGTGCCGACCATCGCCACCATGGTGCCGCGCGGCGGCTTCGCCTGGGTGACCAAGAAGCTGATGGGCACGGTGAAGATCCCGCTGATCACCACCAACCGCATCAACACCCCGGAAGTGGGCGAACAGATCCTGGCCGACGGCTGCGCCGACATGGTGTCGATGGCGCGTCCCTTCCTGGCCGACCCCGACTTCGTCAACAAGGCGGCCGAAGGCCGCGCCGACGAGATCAACACCTGCATAGGCTGCAACCAGGCTTGCCTGGACCATATCTTCCAGGGCCAGCTGACCTCCTGTCTGGTCAATCCGCGCGCCTGCCGCGAAACCGAGCTCAATTATGAAAAAACCGCCGGGCCGAAGAAGCTGGCGGTGGTCGGTTCCGGTCCGGCCGGCCTGGCCTTCGCCACCGTGGCGGCGGAGCGCGGCCATGCGGTGACGCTGTTCGACTCCGCCGGCGAGATCGGCGGCCAGTTCAACATCGCCAAGCAGATTCCGGGCAAGGAGGAGTTCCACGAGACGCTGCGCTACTTCAAGCGCCGCATCGAAACCAGCGGCGTGGCGCTGCGGCTGAACACCCGGGTGGCGGCGGCGGATCTGCAGGGTTTCGACGAAGTGGTGCTGGCCACCGGCATCGCGCCGCGGCTGCCGGCCATCCCCGGCATCGAGCACGCCAAGGTGCTGAGCTATATCGACGTGCTCAAGCACAAGAAGCCGGTGGGCCATCGCGTCGCCATCATCGGCGCCGGCGGCATAGGCTTCGACACCGCCGAATACCTGACCCACGAGGGCCAGTCCACCGCGCTGAACGCCGCCGCCTTCATGAAGGAATGGGGCGTGGACATGACCGGCGAAACCGCGGGCGGCCTGGCTCCTCAAGGCGCGCAGCCGCACAAGAGCCCGCGCGAGGTCTACCTGTTGCAGCGCAAGACCAGCAAGGTGGGCGAAAACCTGGGCAAGACCACCGGCTGGATCCACCGTGAAAGCCTGAAGATGAAGCGGGTGAAGATGCTGTCCGGCGTCAGCTACGACAAGATCGACGACCAGGGCCTGCACATCACGGTGAAGGGCGAGGCGCAAGTGCTGGCGGTGGACAATGTGGTGATCTGCGCCGGCCAGGACCCGCTGCGCGAGCTGCAGCAGCCGCTGCTAGCCGCCGGCAAGACCGTGCACCTGATAGGCGGCGCCGACGTGGCGGCCGAACTGGACGCCAAGCGCGCCATCAACCAGGGCACGCGCCTGGCCGCGGCGATCTGATCGGCCGCGCGCCGCTGGCGCGGCATGGCGGCGATGCCGTCCGCTTGAGCCAAGCGGACGGCATTTTCATTTTCATGGCGGAAAACGACACAGCCCGCGGCGCGGGCTGTGTCGGGCGGCGCTCCCGGCGGGAACGTTTTGGATGGCCACCGGATCAGCCCTGGCGCTGGGCCGACACCAGCAGCAACATGGGCCGCTCTCTTTCCTCGGCCAGCGCGGGCTGCGCCGCTACCTGTTCGGCGCTGGGACCCCATTCCTCGACATGGCGCAGCGTGAAGCCGGCCGCCATCACCAGATTCAGCAGCGTTCCCAGGGTGCGGTGCTGCTTGACTACGCCGTCGGCCAGCCAGTTGGTCACCCGCGGGCCTTCCGCCTGATAGCCTCTGACCGGCCAGCACAGCCTGCCCTGTTGGTCCCGCTGCCATTGCGGCTGTTCGGCGGCCATGAAGATAGGGTGCTCGATCGAGAACACCAGATGGCCGCCCGGCTTCAGCGCGCGGTGGACGGCGGCCAGCAGGCCCGCCAGGTTTTCGATGTAGTGCAAGGTCAGCGAGCTGTAGACCAGGTCGAAGGCCTGCTCGTCCAGCCGCAGCTGCTCCAGGTCCTGGCGCTGGTAGCGGATGGCATCGTCGCGGGTGTCGGCGACGGCCTTTTCCAGCATCTTTTCCGACACGTCCAGGCCCAGCGCCTGGCCGGCGCCCGCCTCCCGCGCCCAGCGGCAGAACCAGCCGTAGCCGCAGCCGAGATCGACCACCGCGCGGCCTTTCAGGTCCGGCAGCAGCGTTTGCAGGCTGGGCCACTCCGGCGCGCCGGCCAAGCCATGGACCGAACGGTTCAGCTGGCTGTAGCCGTGGAAAAACTCGGGGTTGTCGTAGATGTTTTGCGTCATTGTCAAAAAACTCCATGTGGTGGAATGCCGACCGCTGGGCGTTTGATGCCAATAGCCAAGCCCAGCCGGATGCGGCGGGGCTTGTGAAGGACGGAGCTAGGCTCCCGGGACGCGCGCGCACCCCTCCCCCTCACCCCGCGATGGGGTGATGCCGGGTCTGGAGACGATCAGGGTGTCGAGTTCGCGCATCCCGCCATGTTAACAGTTTTGCCGCCGCGCCGCATGCGGTGGATAAGTTCCTGGATAGGCAGGCTGTTGTGCATAAGTTTGTACATCGTTAACAAGTGTTGCGCATGACTGCGGCTTCACACTCCATACACAATATTCAATCAGCATGGCGCGCGGTCGCTATTGCGGCGCGTACTTACCCATGTCGATATAAATACAAAGGAGAAACCCATGCCCACTCTGCCCTCATGGCGCCACGTCTGCCTGGTGCTGGCCATGGTTGCCGGCGCCCAGTTTGCCGGCGCCGCTGCCATCCCGGCCAATGTCCCCGCTCCGCTGCTGGACAGCAGCCATCCGGTGGACTGGTGGTTCGCCTTCAAGTTCAACGCCTATTCCTTCCCCGGTTGCGGTGGCGGAGCGCAGGTCAACAGCTGTCAGTTTGGCGGTAGCCCGCAGACCTACACCAGCGGCAAGAGCTACAGCCAGCAGTATATCTACGCCAGCAGCAGCCAGCCCAGTCTGAGCCAGGGCGGAGGCTGCGTCGGTGACACCCTGACCGACCCGGTGGGTGCCACCTTCAATCAGATCTACAACGGTCAGCTCAACTACGTGGTGTGGAACGACCAATTCTACGACGACCCGTCCATCGCCAGCTGTTCCGGCGATTCCTGCTCGGCGCCGTGGGGCCACTCCAAGGGCGTGCTGGCCTGGGATGCGCAGGGCAACGGCGTGGTGATGCAGGTGAGCACGCCATCGTGGCCGGCTTCGGGCAATGCGCGATACCCGCGCAGCAGCGACGGCAACACCCTGGGTTGTGTCGCCGACAACGATGTCAAGGTCAGCCAGCATTTCTTCTCGCTGCGCTTGAACCACAATGATGTGCTGGCGGTATTGCAGGGCCTGGCCAACGCCAGCGTGGTGACCGATCCGGGCAACCCGCAAATCGTCAAGAACGGCGGTCCGGCCGACATTCAGGCGGCAGTGGGCCTGCTGGGCCAGCAGTCGGGCAGCGCCATGCCGACCGTCAGCGCGCTGTCCAGCGGAGTCAGCCTGATTTCCAAGCCGTCGGCGCTGCAAGTGGCGCCGTGGCAGCTGGTGTCGGCCGAACTGGGCGGCGTGGCCCTGCGCGCCGCCACCTGGTGGGAAGGCAGCAAGAGCACGGCGATTCCCAGCACCACCAAGGCCGGCAAGCCGGCCTGCTGGGACAGCAGCCTCGCCACGCCGGGCCCGGTGGCCATCGCCACTTCCGGCAGCTGGCAGGGCCAGAGCTTTTCGTTGAAGGGCGGCCTGGGCAACAACTTCAATCACGCCAAGATCGGCGTCAGCACCAGCGGCGGCAAGCCCTACGTGATCTTCGGCGACATGAACCAGGAAGGTTCGCTGTCCGGCGATTGCGCCAGCTCGCAGAACGGCCGCGGCGGCCTGTTCTTCGTGCTGCAGAACGCCACGCTGGCCAAGTCGGTAGGCGCGCTGATCGGCGGCAGCACCGCGGCGGCGCGCTGATCCTGTCCGGCGCGTGGCCGCAAGGCCAGGCCGCCAATGGCCGACGGCGATACCGTCGGCCATCTGGCCCGTTCTTGCGGCCGATTCGCTCCCGGATGTCGCCTATTCCGTCCCAGTCTAACGGCCACCACCGACGCGCATGGATGGCGCATCCTCGCCATGATCATTGATTTTCAATGGAATATTTGCCATTTTCATACTCGATCATTCCCCCGCACCCTGAAGTCATCCCGCCGGCGCGCCCGGCTTTCCCTTCCAAGGAGCATGTATGAGCATCAGGCATTTGATCCTGCTGGCGGCCCTGCTGGCTTTGCCGGCCTGGGCCGCGGAGCCGTTGCCGGCCTTCCACGGCGATGCGCGGCAATCGTCGGTGTCCGGGTTGTCGTCCGGCGCTTTCATGGCGGTGCAGTACCAGGTGGCCTTTTCGGCCTCGGTGGTGGGAGTCGGCGTGGTGGCCGGCGGCCCGTATTACTGCGCGTTGGGCGCCTTCGCCGGCGCCGCGGCCTGCATGAGCGGCCCGCCGCCCAGCGCCGTCCAGCTGCTGGCGGCCGCCAGCACCTTCGCCGCCGGCGGCCACATCGATCCCTTGCCGAACCTGGCCAGGCGCCGGGTCTACCTGTTCAGCGGCAGCCAGGACAACACGGTGAAGACTCCGGTGGTCGATAGCGCCGCCGCCTTCTTCCGTCTGGCCGGCGTGCCGGAGCGGCAGATCCAGTATGAACGCCGCTTGCCGGCCGGCCATGCGCAGATCACGCCGGCTTTCGGCAACGACTGCGACGTCACCGCCGCGCCCTATATCAACCATTGCAGTTGGCAGGGCCAGGGCTACGACCAGGCCGGAGTCATCCTGCAGCACATCTACGGCCCTCTGCAGCCCAGGGCGCAGGCGCTTGGCGGCCGCATCGTGCGCTTCGACCAGCGTCCCTACGCCGGCACCGGCAGCAGCCTGGCCGACGAGGGCTTCGTCTACGTGCCGCGCGCCTGCGCCGAGGGCGAGGCCTGCAAGGTGCACATCGCGCTGCACGGCTGCAAACAGTACGCCGGCGCGGTGGGCGACGATTTCTACGCCCACACCGGCTACAACAACTGGGCCGATAGTAACCGCATCCTGGTGCTATACCCGCAGACCACCACCTCCGCGGCCAATCCGCAGGGCTGCTGGGACTGGTTCGCCTATACCGGCCCGGCTTATGCCTGGAAGGAGGGTATCCAGATGCGGGCGCTGAAGGCGATGGCCGATCATCTGGTGTCGGCGCGCTGAAGCCGGCTGGACAAGACAATGCCCCGCATCGCGCGGGGCGTTGTTGTTGCGCGGGAGAGGCGCGGGCTTATTCGGCGGCGCGGGCGCGGCGTGCCTTCACCGCCTCGGCCAACTGGGCCAGCAGCTTCTCGGTGTCGTCCCAGCCCAGGCAGCCGTCGGTGATGCTCTGGCCGTAGGTCAGCTCGCAGCCAGGCTTCTGGTCCTGCCGGCCTGCCACCAGGTGGCTTTCCACCATCACGCCGAAGATGCTTTGCTCGCCGGCGGCCAGCTGGCCGGCGACGTCGGCGCTCACTTCCATCTGGCGGCGATAGTCCTTGCGGCTGTTGGCGTGGCTGAAGTCCACCATCAGCTTGTGAGGCAGGCCGACCGCGGTCAGTTCCGCCGCCGCGGCGCGCACATGCTCGGCCGAGTAATTGGGTTCCTTGCCGCCGCGCAGGATCACGTGGCAGTCCGGGTTGCCGCCGGTGGAGACGATGGCGGAGTGGCCGGTTTTGGTCACCGACAGGAAATGGTGCGGCACGCTGGACGAACGGATGGCGTCCACCGCGATCTTCAGATTGCCGTCAGTGCCGTTCTTGAAGCCCACCGGGCAGGACAGGCCGGACGCCAGCTCGCGGTGCACTTGGCTCTCGGTGGTGCGCGCGCCGATGGCGCCCCAGCTGATCAGGTCGGCGAAGTACTGCGGCGTGATCATGTCGAGGAATTCGGTGGCGGCCGGCACGCCCATGCTGTTCAGCGTCAGCAGCAGGCGGCGGGCGATGCGCAGGCCGGTGTTGATGTCGTAGGACTCATTCAGGTGCGGGTCGTTGATCAAGCCCTTCCAGCCCACCGTGGTGCGCGGCTTCTCGAAATACACCCGCATCACCACCACCAGCTCGTCCGCCAACGCGGCGCGCAGCGGCGCCAGCTTCTGCGCGTATTCGATGGCGGCCTCGGTGTCGTGGATCGAACAGGGGCCGATCACCACCAGCAGGCGGTCGTCCTCGCCGCGCAACAGGGCCGAGATCTCGCGCCGGGTGTTGTAGATCAGCTCGGAAGCCGATTCGCTGATAGGCAGTTCGTACAGGTGGGCGATGGGCGGAAGGAGTTCCTTGATCTCGCGGATTCTGACGTCGTCGGTCTGGCGTTGCATGCTGGTGTCCCTTGGCTAACTCGTTTTCTGCATAGCAGCAAGATAACCGCATTTGTCGGCGGCCGACAACCTCGGCGCGCCCGGCCATGCAAAAAGCGCCACGGCCTGGCGGCGGTGGCGCTTGATGCAAAACGGCGCGATGTTCAGTCAGCGTACTGGCGCTTCATGCGCTCGCGGCGCTCCTGGGCCTCCACCGACAGCGTGGCGGTCGGACGGGCCATCAGACGCTTGAGGCCGATGGGTTCGCCGGTGTCCTCGCAGAAGCCGTAGGAGCCGTCGTCGATCTGGCGGATGGATGCCTGGATCTTCTGCAGTAGCTTGCGCTCGCGGTCGCGGGTGCGCAGTTCCAGCGCGTACTCTTCTTCCAGCGTGGCCCGGTCGGCGGGATCGGGGGTAGCTTCCTGTTCCTGCAAATGGTTGGCAGTGGCGTTGGCGTTTACCAGCAACTCCTGCTGCATTTGCAACAACCGGTCCTTGAAGAACTCAAGATGGTCGGCGTTCATGTAATCATCGCCTTCCCAGTTGAGGATATCCTGTTCGGTCAGTTTAGCCATGTTTGGTGCTTCCAGCATAGAGTTGGCAACAGGCGGAGAAGATTACCGGCGGGCCAATGTTTGCGCAACTGTCTTGAGCTTGAAATCCAAATAATCACCCACTGCCGCTAACATTCTATATAGCCCGGTTTGACACCGATAACAAGTCCACCCATTTGGGTAAAGGTAATGAGAATGCCGGTTTCGACCAGATATCCCGATACAAGTTCAAAGGCGGCAACGGCCGCCTTTGATGTTTGCAAGCCTAGTTGCTGGCTTGCCGCACACAGATAATACCCGTGTTTATTTCTGGCTGAGCACCCATTTCACCAGCGCCTTCAGGTCGGCGTCGGGAATATTGGGGTGCGGAGTCATCGGAATCGGCCCCCACACGCCGGAGCCGCCGTTTTTCACTTTGGCCATCAGCATCGCTTCGGCGCCCTTCTGGCCGGCGTATTTCTTGGCGACATCCTTGTAGGCCGGGCCTACGATCTTCTTGTCCACCGCATGACAGGCGGTACAGCTGTACTTTTGCGCCAACTGCAGATTGGCCATCGCCGGCATGGCGGCCATGCCCAGCAACAGGGCGGCAAGCAGGGTTTTTCTCATCGTAGTTCTCCTGATCGTTTCACGTAAGCGCCGGCCACGGCAGCCGGCGACTATCAAAAGTATGACAAATAACCTGCTTTACTGGATCACCACCTTGAGTTGCATCAAGAAGCTTGCTTCCAGCATCCGCACCGGCAGCATCATGATTACCTGGATGATCAGCAGCAGCACCAGCGGCGACAGGTCCACCCCGCCCACCACCGCGCGGCGGAACGGCCTGAGGAAGGGGTGGGTCAGGCTGTCCAGCACCGGTGCGATGGGATTGTAGGGATTGACCCAGCTGAGCACCGCCTGCACGATCACCGCGCCCATCAGCAGCGTCAGCGATTGCTTGAACACTTCCAGCACCGACAGCAGGAACAGCGCCACCCACACTTGCGGGAAAGTGAACACTTCCGGCAGCGAGCCCAGCAGCAGCATCAGGACGTTGGCCAGCAGGCACACCAGCCAAGCCAGCAGCATGGTGGCGGTGTCGTAATTGCGCACCGAGGGTACCAGCTTGCGCGCCGGCAGCACCAGGAAATTGGTGGCGGACATCACGAACTGGCACAAGGGATGCTTGAACGGCGCGCGCGCCACCTGTAGGTAGAAACGCAGCAGCAGCACCAGCACGAACAGGCCGGACAGGGTTTTGATCAGAAACTGCAAGGTATCGACAAACATGATCTTGGCTTACTCCTGGCTGAGTTGTTGACCCATTTCGACAGAGCGCTCGCGGCAGTCCATCGCGCCGGCGACGATGGCCGCCTTGACGCCTTCGGCCTCGAAGCGGGCGATGGCGCGTTCGGTGGTGCCGCCCTTGGACATCACGTTGCGCCGCAGCGTCGCCACCGGCAGCGGGCTCTGCCGCGCCAGCTCCACCGCGCCGTCGAAGGTGGCCAGCACCAGCTCGCGCGCCTGGCTCTCGCTGAAGCCGGCCTTGACGCCGGCTTCTATCATGCTCTCGATGAAGTAGAACACATAGGCCGGGCCGCTGCCGGAGACGCTGGTGATATCGTCTATGCCGGCTTCGTCGTCCAGCCAGACGGTGAGGCCGGCGGCGCGCATGATGGTCTCGGCGGCGGCACGGTCGGACGCCGGAACGGCGGCGGCGAACAGGCCTGACACGCCCTTGCCCACCATGGCCGGGGTATTCGGCATCACCCGCACGATGCGGCCGCTGCCCAGCCAGCGTGCCAGCGCGTCCAGACGGATGCCGGCGGCGATGGACACCACCAGCGCGCCGCCTAGCCGCGGCGCCAGCTCCAGGCACAATTCACGCAGTTGCTGCGGCTTGACCGCCAGCACCACTACATCATCCGCAGAGAAACGCTCCGGCAGCGCCTGGCCGCCGCTGCAGCCGAAGTCGGCCGCCAATTGGTCCAGCTTGTCCTGCTGGTGCTCCACCACATGGATGCGGTGGCCGCCCTGGCGGGCCAGCCCGCCGATGATGGCGCCGGCCATATTGCCGCCGCCGATGAAAGTGATCTGCATCTGCTTATCCCCTGGATGCTGCGGCTCCCGGCTGGGCCGGAAGCGGATTGTCAATGTTGGTAATCGCGCCGGCCGAAGATGGCCGAGCCCACCCGCACCAGCGTGGCGCCTTCGGCCACCGCCAGCTCCAGGTCGGCCGACATGCCCATCGACAGCGTGTCTAGCGCCAGGCCTTCGGCCCGCAACTGCTCCGCCAGCGCGCGCAAGGCGGCGAACTGCGCCGCCTGCCGCACCGGGTCGGGGCCCGGCTCGGGAATGCACATCAGGCCGCGCAGCCGGATGCCGGGCAGAACCACCGCCGCGCGCGCCAACGCCGCCGCGTCTTGCGGCGCGCAGCCGCTCTTGCTGGCCTCGCCGGAGACGTTGACCTGCACGCAGAGGTTGAGCGGCGGCATGTCGGCCGGCCGCTGCGCCGACAGCCGCTCGGCGGTTTTCAGCCGGTCTATCGAGTGCACCCAGTGCGCGCGTTCGGCGACGATGCGGGTTTTGTTGGACTGGAGCGGGCCGATGAAGTGCCATTCTATCGCCAGGTCGGAGAGCGCCCCGCTCTTCTGCTCCAGCTCCTGCACGTAGTTCTCGCCGAAGGCGCGCTGGCCGCAGGCATAGGCCTCGCGCAGGTCGGCGGCGGGAAAGGTCTTGCTCACCGCCAGCAGGGCGACTTCGTCTGGCGCGCGCCCGGCCCGGCGGCAGGCCTCGGCCAGCCGCGCGCCGACCTGCTGCAACCGGATGGAAAGGGTGTCTGTCATGTCGTCTGTATCCGTGAGCCGGCCGCCACGGGGGATATCCGACGGCCCGAGCAGCGCTTACAATGCACTGCAGGACCGGCCATGCCAGCAGGGCGTCGGCGGGCGGCGGCGATGTCATCATCGTGGAGAATTATATGGAAATTTCCGAGCTCCTGGCTTTTACCGTCAAGAACAAGGCTTCCGACCTGCACTTGTCGGCGGGCCTGCCGCCGATGATACGGGTGAACGGCGATATCCGCCGCATCAATCTGCCGCCGTTGGACCACCATGACGTGCACGACATGGTGTATGACATCATGAACGACTACCAGCGCAAGATCTTCGAAGATGTCTACGAGTGCGACTTTTCGTTCGAGCTGCCCGGCATCGCCCGCTTCCGCGTCAACGCCTTCGTGCAGAACCGCGGCATGGCCTCGGTGTTCCGGGTGATTCCCAGCAAGGTGCTGTCGCTGGAGCAATTGGCGGCGCCCAAGATCTTCCAGGATATCGCCGGCTACCCGCGCGGCCTGGTGCTGGTGACCGGTCCCACCGGTTCCGGCAAGTCCACCACGCTGGCGGCGATGATAGACTATGTCAACGAAAACGACTTCTCGCACATTCTTACTGTGGAAGATCCGATCGAATTCGTCCACGAAAGCAAGAAAAGCCTGGTCAACCAGCGCGAACTGGGCCTGCAGACCCAAAGCTTCGCCAACGCGCTGAAAAGCGCGCTGCGCGAAGACCCCGACGTGATCCTGGTGGGCGAGCTGCGCGATCTGGAAACCATACGGCTGGCGCTGACCGCGGCTGAAACCGGCCACCTGGTGTTCGGCACGCTGCACACCAGCAGCGCGGCCAAGACCATAGACCGCATCGTCGACGTGTTTCCGGCCGGCGAGAAGGAAATGGTGCGTTCGATGCTGTCGGAGTCGGTGCGGGCGGTGATTGCCCAGACCCTGCTGAAAACCAAGGACGGCCAGGGCCGGGTGGCGGCGCACGAGATCATGATAGGCACGCCGGCGATCCGCAACCTGATCCGCGAAAACAAGATCGCGCAGATCAACTCGATGATACAGACCGGGCAGCAGCACGGCATGCAAACCCTGGACCAGTGTCTGGCGGATCTGGTCCGGCGCAATATGGTCTCGCCGGGCGAAGCCCGCGCCAAGGCCAGCAACAAAGACTCGTTCTGAGCCGCGCTTTTGGCAGAAAGCCACGGCTACAATCGCCTGCTGCGCGCGGCGTTAGCAGGCTAGACTGGAAGCAGCCCACGCAGGATTAAGCCGCCATGGAAAAAGACCAGGCATCCAAATTCATTCATGATCTGCTGAAGCATGCCATCGGCAAGAATGCCTCCGACATTTTCATTTCCGCCGACTTTCCGCCGGCGATGAAGATAGACGGCAAGATCACCCCGGTGGCGCCGCAGCCGTTGTCCGCCCAGCAGAGCAAGGAACTGGTGCGCGCCATCATGAACGACCGCCAGACCGAGGAGTTCGAGGGCCGCAAGGAGGCCAATTTCGCGATCAATCCGCCCGGCGTCGGCCGTTTCCGCGTCAGCGCCTTCGTGCAGCAGGGCACCGTGGGCATGGTGCTGCGCAAGATCAACACCGACATCCCCAACTTCGACCAGCTCACCCTGCCGGAGGTGCTGAAGGACATCGCGCTGATCAAGCGCGGGCTGGTGATCTTCGTCGGCGGCACCGGCTCCGGCAAGTCCACCTCGCTGGCGGCGCTGGTGGACTGGCGCAACACGAACAACCAGGACCACATCATCACGGTCGAGGACCCGATCGAGTACGTGCACACCCACAAGAAGTCCATCGTCACCCAGCGCGAGATCGGCGTCGACACCGACAACTGGGAGGTGGCGCTGAAGAACACGCTGCGTCAGGCGCCGGACGTGATCATGATGGGCGAGATCCGCGACCGCGAAACCATGGCCTACGGCCTGCAGTTCGCCGAAACCGGCCACCTGTGCCTGGCCACGCTGCACGCCAACAACGCCAACCAGGCGCTGGACCGCATCCTCAACTTCTTTCCGGAGGAGCGCCACCAGCAGGTGCTGATGGATTTGTCGCTGAACATGCGCTCCATCATTTCGCAGCGGCTGGTGCCGCATAAATCGGGCCGCGGCCGGGTGGCGGCGGTGGAGATCCTGCTCAACAGCCCGCTGGTGTCTGACATGGTGTTCAAGGGCGAGATCGCTGGCCTGAAGGAAGTGATGTCGCGCTCGCGCGAGGCCGGCATGCAAACCTTCGACCAGTCGCTGTTCGAGCTGTTCGAGGCCGATCTGATCACTTACGAGGACGCGCTGCGCAACGCCGACTCCATCAACGACCTGCGCTTGAGAATCAAGCTCTACAGCGAAAGCGGCCGCAACCGCGACCCGCTGGAAGGCATCGACCACCTGGATATAGTCTGAACTGGCGCCACGCCATAGCCCATCATGCATTTTGACGCCAATACCACCGTACTCATCATCGAAGATTCCCACACCGTGCGCCAGGGTCTGCGCACCATGCTGTCCATGGCCGGAGTGACCCGCTCGGAGGCCGTCAGCAACGCCAGCGAGGCGCGCAACCGCCTGCGCGGCAAGCCGTACGACGTCGTGCTGTGCGACTACAATCTGGGCGAGGGCATGGACGGCCAGGAGCTGCTGGAGGCGATGCGCAAGAGCGGCAACCTGCCGCTGTCCACCATCTGGATCATGATCACCGGCGAGCGCCACTACGAAAGAGTGGTGGCCGCCGCCGAAATGGCGCCGGACGACTACATCCTCAAACCGTTCGCCTCGCAGCTGCTGCTGGACCGGATGAGCCTGGCCGGCCAGCGCAAGGCTTTCCTCGCGCCGGCGCACAAGCTGCTGTCCGCCGGCAAGGTGGAGCAGGCGATCCAGGTGCTGCAGCAACTGGCGCGCGAAACCTCCAACGCGCAATACCGGCTGGACGCGCAGCGGCTCGCCGCCGAGCTGCTGGTCAACGAAGGCCGCCAGGGCGAGGCGCTGTCGATCTACCAGGAGCTGCTGACCCAGCGGGTGATTCCCTGGGCCAAGATGGGGGTGGCGCGCATCGTCGCCGAGCAGGGCGAGAGCCAGGAGTCCAATGCGCTGCTGCGAGAGATCATCGCCGACGCGCCGCGCTATACCGACGCCTATGACCTGCTGGCGCAAAACCTGATCGACGAGGGCCAGTACCAGACCGCCGCCATCGTGCTGGAAAAGGCGGTGGCCATCTCGCCGCGCAACTTCAACCGGCTCAAGAGCTGCGGCACCGCGCTGTTGCGCTGCGGCGACGCCACCAAAGCGGCCGATTATCTGCAGCGGGCGGTGGAGGTGGGGCGCAACAACAATTTCTTCGGCCCCGACGTGCTGGTGGACCTGCTGCAGGCTTACAGCGAAAGCGGCCAGACCCAACATCTGGACCGGCTGCAGGCGGAAATCTCCAGCCGGATGGACGAGCTGCCCGGCGGCCAACTGACCATGGCGGTGTGCCGCGCGCTGACTGCGCTGGCGCAGAAGCGCCCCAGCGACGCGCTGGCCCAGCTGCAATCGGTGGCGGAGCACTTGCGCGCGCGGGAAACCGACTTCCCCAGCGCGCAGCGCTTCCTCGCCGCCGCGGTGCGGCTGACCGCCGAGCAAAGCAATGAGCTGCCGCAGCAGTGGGCGCACAGCATCGCGCTGCGTTTCGCCGACGGCCGCCATGAGCTGGGCACGCTGCTGGAGATCGCCCACAAGCACGAGGCCTGCCATGGCGCCATCGAAACCGCCTACGACATGCTGCAGACCGAAAGCAACAAGGCGGTGGAACTGGCCAGCACCGGCAAGCTGGAGGAGGCCGCCGCCATGCTCTACCTGTTGTCGCAGAATACGCTGAACGAACGCATCAGCATGAACGCCTGCGCGCTGCTGCTGCGCACTTGCGAAAGCCGCAGCAAGGCCGGCCAGCCGTATCCCGAGGAGGACCGCCAGGTGCTGAAGCTGATGCACTGGCTGCCGCAGGACAACGAGCGGGTGCGCGGTTTCATCCGCCGCCATCAGGCGCTGGATCCGGAATGCGAATGAGCGCGCCGCCGCGACGCGGCAGGCTAGACTGGTAACAACGCAGGCCGGGGTCGCCCGGCTGCCGCCATCCAACCCCGCCGCGGCCGCTGGCCGCCGGCCCCCGCGAGGCTGCCCATGGCTTTCAGCGCGAACACCACGGTATTGATCGTCGACGATGCGCTGACCATGGCGCAGGGCATCCGCGCCATCCTGGCGATGGCCGGGGTCACCCAGTCGGAAACCGCCAGCCACGCCGGCGAGGCGAGCAACCGGCTGCGCAGCAAGCGCTTCGACGTGGTGTTGTGCGACTACAATCTGGGCAAGGGCATGAATGGCCAGGAGCTGCTGGAGGCGATGCGCAAGAGCGGCACGCTGCCCTTGTCGACGCTGTGGGTGATGATCACCGGCGAGCGCAACTACACCCAGGTGGTGAGCGCCGCGGAAATGGTGCCCGACGACTACATCCTCAAGCCTTTCACCTCGCAGCAGCTGCTGGACCGTCTGGAACTGGCCGTCCAGCGCAAGGCCTTCCTCGCGCCGGCGCACAAGCTGCTGGACAAGGGCAAAACGGAGCAGGCGATCCAGGCGCTGCAGGAGCTGGCGCAGCAGGCCGACAACCGCCAGAGCCGGCTCGGCGCGCTGCGGCTGCGCGCCGAGCTGATGGTGCGCGAAGGCCAGTACGAGCAGGCGCTGCGGATTTATCAGGGGCTGCTGGAGCAGGACGAGATTCCCTGGGCCAAGATGGGCGTGGCGCGCATCTTGTCCGAGCAGGGCGACAGCCCCCAGTCCAACGCGCTGCTGGACGAGGTGATCGCCATCGCGCCGCGCTACACCGAAGCCTACGATCTGCTGGCGCAGAACATGATAGACGACGGCGCTTACCAGGAAGCCGCCGCGGTGCTGGAAAAGGCGGTGGGCATCTCGCCGCGCAATTTCACCCGCTTGCACAGTTACGGCAACGCGCTGCTGCGCAGCGGCGAGGCTGCCAAGGCGGTCGATCAGCTGCAGCGCGCGGTGGACATCGGCCGCCACAACAGCTTCTTCGGTCCGGAAGTGCTGGTCGACCTGATGCAGGCGCGCAGCGAAAGCGGCCAAATCCAGCAGATGGACCGGCTGCAGAACGAAATTTCCACCCAGCTGGGCAAGCGGGCCGGCGGGCAGCTGATGCTGGCGGTGTGCCGGGCGATGGCCGCGTTGGCGCAGCAGCGGCCGGAGCAGGCGTTGAGCCAGCTGGAGGAAGGAGCGGAATGGCTGCGCGCGGCGGAGACCGACTTCGACAGCGCCCTGCGCTTTCTGGCGGCGACGGCGCGGTTGCCGTCCGGTCACGGCGCGGAACAGGCGCCGCAATGGGCGCACACTATCGCGCTGCGTTTCGCCGACGGCCGCCACGAGCTCGGCAGCCTGCAGGAGGCCGCGCGCCAGCATCCGGCCTGCCTGCAGTCGATCAAGACCGCCTACGAGCAGTTGCAGGGCAAGAGCCAGGCGGCGCTGGAACAGGCCAATCAGGGACAGCTGGAGGCGGCGGCCGACATGCTGCACCGCGACGCGATGGCCACGCTCAACCAGCGGCTGGGCATGTATGGCTGCGCGATGCTGCTGCGCATCTGCGAAAACCGTCAGCAGGCGCAGCAAGACTATGCCGAGCCATTGCAGGCTTTGCGCCAGCTACTGCAATGGTTGCCGCACGACAACGAACGGGTGCACGGCTTCGTCAGGCGGCGGCAGGCGCTGTTGCGCCACCACGAATGAGGCCGGGCATGCGGGTCTTCTTCGCTTGCCTGCCGCCAGCCGACTGCCTGCCGCGGCTGGCGCAGTGGCAGGACGCCATGCATGTTCTGGCCGGCGGCCGCAAGCTGCCCTTGCCGCAGTTGCATCTGACCCTGGCTTTTCTGGGCGAGGTCGGCCCGCTGGCGCTGCAGCGCGCCGCCGACTGCGCCGAACAGGCGGCGGCCAGCCTGCCCGACAGCCTGCTGCTGGATAGCTGCGGCAGCTGGGACAGCGGCATAGGCTGGTGCGGACCCGCCAGGTCCGATGCTGCGCTGCAGGCCTGGGTGTACCGTTTGCGGCGGGCGTTGCGCCTCGAGGGACTGGCGGTGGAAAACCGGCCCTACCAGCCGCATCTGACCCTGTTGCGCAAGCTGCAGCAGGCATTGCCGCCGCAGCCGGTGCCGCCGTTGCGGCTGGAATTGCGCGAGGTGGCGCTGATCGCCTCCAGCCGGCGCGCCGACGGCGCAGGCCATCTCAGGCTGGATGGCTGGCGCCGCGCTCCCGGCAGTTGACGGACAGGTTCAGCGGGGCTTCGCGCCGGCATCGGCGTCCCAGCGCGCCGCCGCCTGCGCGTCGCCGGCGCGCGCTTCCACCCAGTGGCGGCTGCCGTCGGCCAGGATTTCGCATTTCCAGAATGGCGCGTGCTGCTTCAGGTAGTCCATCAGGAAGTTGGCGGCTTCGAAGGCGTCGCGGCGGTGACTGCTGGCCGCCACCACCAGCACGATGGGCTCGCCCAGAGCCAGGCGGCCGACGCGGTGGATCAGCGTCACCCCTTTCAGCGACCAGCGTTGGCGCGCCTCGCAGACGATGCCGGCCAGCGCCTTTTCCGTCATGCCCGGATAATGCTCGAGCTCCAGCGCCACCACGTCCTGGCGGTCGCCGTAATCGCGCACTAGGCCGGTGAAGCTGACCACCGCGCCGCAGGCTGGGTTGGCGGACCAGCGCCTGACCTCGGCGCCGACGTCGAAATCCTCGACCTGCACCCGGATATGATTGACCGCCATTTCAGCCTCCGGTCACCGGCGGGAATACCGCCACTTCGTCGCCATCGGCCAGCGGGGTGTCGCCGGTGGCCATGTCCTGGTTGACCGCCACCCGGAACGTCTGGCCGAGCGCCAGCGCGCGCGCCCACTCGCCGCCGCGCTGGCGCAATTCCGCCATCAGCTCGTCCACCGTGGCGGCCTCGCTGTCCAGCGTTTCCGCATCCAGGCCCAGCGCGTCGCGCAGCCGGGCGAAATACAGCATGTTCAATTGCATCGCATGACCCTCCCTGGGTTGCCGCTTCGGCCGCGGCTTTCATTCATCAGGCAGTGTAAGCAATCGGCGCCGGCCGGCCAATGCCGATGCGGTGGGAGCGGCTGGCGGCGCTCAGGGTTTGGGCGGATGGTCGCGCAGAGGGTCGAACCACATCGACTTGTCGCTCAGCGGCGCGCTGTCGGGCAGCAGCGGGTTGGAGAGGGGAATCAGGCGGCGTTCGCTCATCTTCGCCTGGCGCAGCACGTCGCGGTGGTATTTCCAGAAGATGGCGTCGAAGCTGCCGTCGGCGCGCATCCGCGCCAGTCCCAGCCGCAAGCGCTCCGCCAGCAATGGATTGTTGCGGTTGCAGAAGAAGTAGTAGGGCCAGGGGTAATAGAACAGCAGATGCTGCTCGACTTCGAGATTAGGATATTCGCTGTGGAAGCGCTGGTATTCGTCGAATATTTCCAGCACGCTGCGCGGAAACAGGTCGAAGCGGTGGTGGCTGAGCATGCCGAACAGCTTGTCGTAGCGGCCGGTGCTGACCTGGATGTCAGCGGCCTGGTAGACCTGGATGTCGCCCCAGCCCTTGCCCTGGCCCACCAGGAAACGGCCTAGGTCGGAGCGGCTCCGCACCTGGTCGAACTCCTCCTGGCGCTTGCCGTCTATCAGCGCGATGCGATAGCCGAGCAAGCCTTTGCGCAAATCCACCCGTACCGGCCGCAGATGCAGTTCCCGCTCGTCCGAGGTGGAGCTCCAGGCGACATTGATGGCATTGCCTTGCCGCAATTCCACCAAGGCGCGGTCCTCGTCCATCGGCCAGCCGCTGGCTTGCAGCGAGTAGGGGCCATAGCTGTCGACGGTCTTGTCCAGCGCGGTGCGCAGGATTTCCCGGATATCGTCGTAGCGGAGGTCGCTTGCGCTTTCGCCGGCGGGATAAACCACTCTCATGGCTTCGGCCGCGTGGCCGGCCTGAGCCAGGCAGAACAGTAATAGCCACTTCCACATCGCCGTGTCCCCTATCCCGCCATCCACTTAATTTAGCACAGCCGCTCCGGGCCGCCGGCTGGCCGCGCAAGCAGGTTTTGCAACAGCGATAGCGCTGGCTTCAAGATGGCCGCGGAATAAAAAAACCCGCCTTGGCGGCGGGTCGGGTAATCAGCATGGGTTTGGCTGGCCTGAACTGGCGGCTATTGCCGCGGTGGTCCGGCAAGCAAAATTGTCATGCAAACCCCTTTCCTGAAATGACAAATGAATTATTGCAGTGGGCGGCGCGGCTTGCAAGGCGTTTTACATGCCGATTACATATCGGCGCCGCATCCATCGTCATGCAGGCTCAGCGCACGATTTGCGAGAGTTCGCCCTTCAGGTATTTATTGGCCATGGTGTCCAGATTGATGGCTTTGATCTTGCTGGCCTGGCCGGCGGCGCCAAAAGCCTCGTAGCGGGCGATGCAGATGTCGCGCATCGCCTCTATGGTCTTGGTCAGGTATTTGCGCGGGTCGAATTCAGCCGGGTTTTCCGCCAGGAAGCGGCGGATGGCGCCGGTGGAGGCCAGGCGCAGATCGGTGTCGATGTTCACCTTGCGCACGCCGTGCTTGATGCCTTCGACAATCTCTTCCACCGGCACGCCGTAGGTCTCGCCCAGATGGCCGCCGTGCTGGTTGATGATCTGCAGCCATTCCTGCGGCACGCTGGAGGAGCCGTGCATCACCAGGTGGGTGTTGGGAATGCGGGCGTGGATTTCCTTGATGCGGTCGATGCGCAGCACGTCGCCGGTGGGCTTCTTGCTGAATTTGTAGGCGCCGTGGCTGGTGCCGATGGCGATGGCCAGCGCGTCCACGCCGGTATCCTTGACGAAGCGGGCGGCCTCTTCCGGGTCGGTCAACAGCTGGCTGTGGTCCAGCACGCCCTCGGCGCCGACGCCGTCTTCCTCGCCAGCCATGCCGGTTTCGAGGCTACCCAGGCAGCCGATTTCGCCTTCCACCGACACGCCGCAGGCGTGGGCGAAGCCGACCACGGTGCGGGTGACGCCGACGTTGTAGTCGTAGTCGGCCGGGGTCTTGCCGTCGGATTTCAGCGAACCGTCCATCATCACCGAGCTGAAGCCCAGCTGGATCGAGCGCTGGCAGACGTCCGGGCTGGTGCCGTGGTCCTGGTGCATCACCACCGGGATGTGGGGGAATTCTTCGATCGCCGCCAGAATCATGTGGCGCAGGAAGGGGGCGCCGGCGTATTTGCGGGCGCCGGCCGAAGCCTGCACGATCACCGGGGCGTCGACCTTGTCGGCCGCTTCCATGATGGCGCGCATCTGCTCCAGATTGTTGACGTTGAAGGCCGGCAGGCCGTAGCTGTACTCGGCAGCGTGGTCCAGCAGCTGACGCATAGAAACGAGTGCCATGAATTTCTCCCTCATGGGCTCCGCTCGCGGCGGAGCCTGTTTGCAAAAAACGGGGCGGCCGGCATAGCGCCGACCGCCGGAATTATTGGCGCGACAGGCTGGTCAGCAGCACGCCGGCGCCGACGAAAGCGCCGCCGCTGAAACGGTTGACCAGCCGCAGCCGGCGCGCGCTGTTCAGCCAGCCGGCAAGCCTGGCGCCGCAGCTGGCGTAGGTCAGCTGCCAGGACGACTCGACCACGAAGAAGGTCAGCGCCAGGATGGCCAGCTGCGGCCCCTGCGGTTGATGCGCGTCCATGAACTGCGGAAACAGCGCGGCGAAGAAGATCAGCGCCTTGGGATTGCTCATCGCCACCAGGAAGCCGCGGCGGTACAAGGCCCACGGGCCGTGCTGACCCGTCGCGTCCTCGCGCAGTTCCGCCACCGGCTGCGGCGGGCTGCGCCAGGTCTTCACCCCCAGATACACCAGATACACCGCGCCGGCGTATTTGATGACGGAGAACAGCACTTCCGATGTGGCCAGCACCGCGCCCAGCCCCGCCACCGAGGCCAGCATCAGCAAGCCCAGCGCGCTCATCAGGCCGAAACAGGTCATCAGCGTGCGGCGCACGCCGTAATGGATGCCGTGGGTCATCGCCAGCAGCATATTGGGGCCGGGGGTGGCGGACACGAAGAACATGGTGGTGACGAACAACAGCCAGGTGTGCAGGGGCATGACTCTCTCCGTGGGGGCTTGGCCGGGTAGTATAACGAATGCCTCGGCGGCTGGCAGGAAACGCCGTGTTCCGGCCAGGTTCCATCTGGCTGGCAGGCCGTGGCGGTAGGGGCGCCGCCACTGTCGCTCGGCCAGGTTAGCGCGCGCGCTCGGCCAGAATCGCCACCGCCGGCAGCTCCTTGCCTTCCAGGAATTCCAGGAAGGCACCGCCGCCGGTGGAGATGTAGCCGATGTCGTCGGTGATGCCGTATTTGGCGATCGCCGCCAGCGTGTCGCCGCCTCCGGCGATGGAGAAGGCCGCGGACTTTGCGATGGCGTCGGCCAGCGTCCTGGTGCCTTGTCCGAACTGGTCGAACTCGAATACGCCCACCGGGCCGTTCCAGACCACGGTGCCGGCCTGGGCGATGATGGCGGCCAGCTCCCTGGCGGAGTCCGGGCCGATGTCCAGGATCATGTCGTCGGCGTTCACCTCGGCCACGTTCTTGGTGACGGCGGCGGCGGTTTCGGCGAATTCGGTGGCACACACCACGTCGGCGGGCAGCGGCACATCGCCGCCGCGCGCGCGGATTTTGGCGATCACCTTCCTGGCTTCGTCCACCAGCTCGGCCTCGGCCAGGCTCTTGCCGATATTCTTGCCTTCGGCCAAGAGGAAGGTGTTGGCGATGCCGCCGCCGACGATCAGCCGGTCAACCTTGTCGGCCAGGGCTTCCAGGATGGTCAGCTTGGTAGATACCTTGGAGCCGGCGACGATGGCCACCAGCGGGCGGGCCGGCGCCAGCAAGGCCTTGCCCAGCGCGTCCAGCTCGGCGGACAGCAACAGGCCGGCGCAGGCGACGGGCGCGAACCGCGCCACCGCGTGGGTGGAGGCCTCGGCGCGGTGCGCGGTGCCGAAGGCGTCGTTGACGAACACGTCGCACAGCGCGGCGTAGGCGCGGCCCAGCTCGGCGTTGTTCTTTTTCTCGCCCGGGTTCAGGCGGATGTTCTCCAGCATCACCACCTCGCCCGGCGCCAGCTCCACGCCGCTTCGCCAGTCGGCCTGCAGCCGCACCGGCTTGCCCAGCAGTTCCGCCAGGCGGGCCACCACCGGCGCCAGGCTGTCTTCCGGCTTGGGTTCGCCTTCGGTCGGGCGGCCCAGATGGGTCATCAGCATCACGCCGGCGCCGGCCTTCAGGCACAGCTCTATGGTGGCCAGGCTGGCGCGGATGCGGGTGTCGTCGCCGATCACGCCGCTTTTCAGCGGCACGTTCATGTCCACGCGGATCAGCACGCGCTTGCCGGTAAGGTTCTGGTCGGAGAGTTTGTTGAATTTCATCGTTTCACTCACTCGGGTTTGGATGCGGGATGATCAGGCAAGGCGGCTGGCCGGGCCACGGCGCCGCCGCATTTCTTGCAGAACGGGAAAAAGGCGAAATTGCGCGCGCCGCAGGCGCAGACGCGGAACAGCTGCAGGCCGCAGTGGATGCAGTAGTCGGCGTCGTCGCCGGCGATATTGTACTGGTGGTCGCACGACGGGCAGCTGCGCTTCTGGTACGACTGCAGCGCCTTGGGGTAAGCGACGTGGCTGGCGCGCTCGCTCTGGCTTTGCTTGAGCTCGACGCGCTTCTTCTCGGCGTAGCGCTGGAAGGCCTGGATCATGCGCATGCCGGCAAACACGGTGAGCGCGATGCCGACCAATAGCCGCACATAGCCGCCGAAATTGGGCAGGTAAGGCAGCAGTTCGACGAAGAAGGCGAACAGCGAAAACAGGCCGAAGCCGTAGACGAAGAACCAGTAGCGGTGGCTGCGGTAGCGTAGGAATAGCCACACGCCGAGCAGCAACAGCGGCAGGATCACCGCCAGCCTGAGCGCGAACACTTTCAGTTCAAAGCGGCTGTAGGCCTGCTGGTATTGCCGCCCGGCCTGCTGTTCCAGTGCGCCGACGCGGCCCTGCAATGCCTGCTGCTGCTGCGCCAGCGCCAGCAGGCCAGCGCTGGCCTGGTCTTCCCGCTTCTGCCATTGCAGGATCTGCGCCTGCAAGGCGTCCAGCGCGCGGGTGCGCTTCAGCACTTCGGCGCTCTGGCCGGCATCGGCGGTGACCGCTCGGCTGGCCAGCCAGTTGTCGAGTCCCTGGCGCTGGGTCTGGTAGCCGCGCTCCAGCTGGCCGCGGGTGGTTGCCAGCTTTTCCTGCTCGGCGCGCAAGGCCTCGGTCTGCCGTTGCAGCTGTTCTTGCTGGCGCTTCAACGGATCCAGCCCGATATGCTGTCGGAAAACTTCCTGTTGCGGCGGGCCGCCTTCCGGTAGGTAGAACAGGTCGCGGATTACCAGTTCGCCCAGGCTGACCAGCAGGCCGGCGAATACCAGCGCCACCAGCCACGAGGCCAGCCGCACCATTTTTTCCGGCCGGGACAAGGCCTGACCCTGCTGCATCCTGTTCTCCATCGCGTTCTAAGAAAACCCCGCCCAGGCGGGACTGTCTTCCCTAGCAAGCAGTGTATGCCGAAATGACGGCGCCACTTTAACACCAATCAAATTTCATGCGCGGCTTTATGTAACAAAACAACAGGGCGAATGGCATATAAAGCCGGCCCGCCCCGTCGCCGGTTGCGCCTGAAACCCGTGTCAGCAGCTGAACATCGCGCGCGCGGTGCGCAGCATCTGGCAGCTGAAGCCCCACTCGTTGTCGTACCAGGCCAGCACCTTCACCATATTGCCGCCGGTCACCTTGGTTAGCGTGGAGTCGAAGGTGGAGGCCTCGTCGGTGTGGTTGAAGTCGCCGGACACCAGCGGCAGCGTGTTGTAGCCCAAGATGCCCTGCATGCCGCCTTCGGCCGCATTCTTGAGGATCTCGTTGACCTCGTCCTTGCTGGTGTCGCGGCTGGCGGTGAAGGTGAGGTCCACCAGCGACACGTTGATGGTGGGCACCCGCACCGAGAAGCCGTCCAGCCGGCCCTTCAGCTCCGGCAGCACCAGACCCACCGCCTTGGCGGCGCCGGTCTTGGTGGGGATCATGTTGTCGGTGGCGGAGCGGGCGCGGCGCAGGTCCTTGTGCTTGACGTCGGTCAGCACCTGATCGTTGGTGAAGGCGTGGATGGTGGTCATCAGGCCTTTCTTGATGCCGATGGCGTCGTTCAGCGCCTTGGCCACCGGCGCCAGGCAATTGGTGGTGCAGCTGGCGTTCGACACCACGGTCATTTCCGGCTTCAACGTGTCGTGGTTGACGCCGTAGACGATGGTGGCGTCGACGTCGTCGCCGCCCGGCGCCGAGATCAGCACTTTCTTGGCGCCGGCGTCGATATGGGCCTGGCACTTTTCCTTGCTGGTGAAGGCGCCGGTGCATTCCAGCACCAGGTCGACATCCAGTTCCTGCCACGGCAGCTCGGCCGGGTTGCGGGTGCTGAAGAACGGAATCTTGTCGCCGTTGAGGATCAGGTGTTGTTCATCCTGCTCCACGCTGCCGGGGAAACGGCCGTGCACGGTGTCGAACTGGGTCAGGTGGGCGTTGATGTTCAGGTCGCCGGAGGCGTTGACCGCCACCACCGTGAAATCATCGTGCAACTTGTTTTCATAGATGGCGCGCAGAACTTGGCGGCCAATGCGACCGTAACCGTTGATGGCGAGGCGGATGGTCATGCTGCAGGGTCTCCCGGTAAAACTTTTGTAGTGCGGCGACTACATGGCATGGCGAAAAAAAGGCCATCGCGCTGCCGCGATGGCCTGACTTCTAACTCAACGGATAACCGCGCGGGTCTTGGCGACCACGTTTTCCACGGTAAAGCCGAATTCCTTGAACAGCTGCGGCGCCGGCGCCGATTCGCCGAAGTGGTTGATGCCCACCACTTCGCCTTCCAGGCCGACATACTTGCGCCAGAAGTCCGGATGGCCGGCCTCTACGGCCACGCGCGGCAGGCCGGCCGGCAGCACGCTCTGCCGCCAGGCCTTGTCCTGCGCGTCGAACACATTGGTGCAGGGCATGGACACCACGCGCACCGCGATGCCTTCGGCCGCCAGCGCTTCCTGCGCCTTCAGCGCCAGTTCCACTTCGGAACCGGTGGCGATCAGCACGGCGCGGGCGCCGGCCGCGTCGCGCAGCACGTAGCCGCCCTTGCGGATGGCGGCCATCTGCGCCGCGTCGCGGGCGACGAAGGGCAGGTTCTGCCGGCTCAGCACCAGGCTGGACGGAGTGGTTTTCTGCTCGATGGCGTGCGCCCAGGCCACCGCGGTTTCGCTGGTGTCGCAAGGACGCCAGGTGTGGTGGTTGGGGATGTAGCGCAGCGTGGCCACCTGTTCCACCGGCTGGTGGGTGGGGCCGTCTTCGCCCAGGCCGATGGAGTCGTGGGTGAACACGAAGATCGGGTTGATCTTCATCAGCGAGGCCATGCGCAGCGCGTTGCGGGCGTATTCGCTGAACATCAGGAAAGTGCCGCCGTAGGGGCGCAGGCCGCCGTGCAGCGTCATGCCGTTGATGATGGCGGCCATGCCGAACTCGCGCACGCCGTAGCTGATGTAGTTGCCGTTGCCCTGGCCGTCTATCCACTTGCTGCCGGACCAGTTGGTCAGGTTGGAGCCGGTCAGGTCGGCGGAGCCGCCGACGAACTCGGGCAGGGACGGCGACAGCGCTTCCAGCGCGATCTGGCTGGCTTTGCGGGTGGCCACGGTCTGGGCGGCGTCGGCGATCTTGGCCAGCGCGGCGTTCAGCGTCTCTTCCCAGCCGGCCGGCAGCTCGCCCGCCATGCGGCGGCTGAATTCTGCGGCCAGCTGCGGGTGGGCGGCGCGGTAGGCGTCGAAGCGCTTGGTCCATTCGGTTTCGGCGGCGGCGCCCTTGTCGCGGGCGCTCCACTCGGCGTAGATCTCGGCCGGAATCTCGAACGGCGCGTGCGGCCATTTCAGCAGCTCGCGCGAGGCGGCGATTTCGGCAGCGCCCAGCGCGGAGCCGTGGCAGTCGTGGCTGCCCTGCTTGGTGGGGGCGCCGAAGCCGATGGTGGTCTTGCAGCAGATCAGCGTCGGCTTGTCGGCGCTCTTCTTGGCGGTGGCGATGGCGGTGGCCACTTCCTGCGGATCGTGGCCGTTGACGTTGCGGATCACTTGCCAGCCGTAGGCTTCGAAGCGGCCCGGAGTGTCGTCGCTGAACCAGCCTTCGACATGGCCGTCGATGGAGATGCCGTTGTCGTCCCAGAAGGCGATCAGCTTGGACAGGCCCCAGGTGCCGGCCAGCGAGCAGGCCTCATGGCTGATGCCTTCCATCAGGCAGCCGTCGCCGAGGAAGGCGTAGGTGCGATGGTTGACGATGTCGTGGCCGTCGCGGTTGAACTGGGCGGCCAGCATTTTCTCGGCCAGCGCCATGCCCACCGCGTTGGTGATGCCCTGGCCCAGCGGGCCGGTGGTGGTTTCGATGCCGGGCGCGTAGCCGTATTCCGGGTGGCCCGGCGTCTTGCTGTGCAACTGGCGGAAGTTCTTGAGGTCGTCGATGGAGAGGTCGTAGCCGGTCAGATGCAGCAGGCTGTAGATCAGCATCGAGCCGTGGCCGTTGGAGAGAACGAAGCGGTCACGGTCGGCCCAGGACGGATTGGCCGGATTGTGCTTCAGGTGATCGCGCCACAGGACTTCGGCGATGTCTGCCATGCCCATCGGGGCGCCCGGATGGCCGGATTTGGCTTTCTCCACGGCGTCCATGGAGAGGAAGCGGATGGCGTTGGCAAGCTCGGTGCGGGTAACCATTTCGGTAAAACCTCAAGACTATTGGGAACCGGTACGACGGTCCATCCCTTACGCCCCATGCTGCTGGAGACAGGGTCCACCGCCGCAAAACCGCCGGATTATCGCCGATTTTGCCCTTTGCCGGCAACCAGCCATGCCGCTCGCAAATTGCGTAGAATCAAGGAGAACCATGCGTGAATGGAATGGTCTGTGCCATTTCCCCCTTTATCCGGCGCTAAAACCGTCATCGTGGAGAATTTCTATGCAGCCGTTCGACAACCCTACCCTTCCCCGTAAAGTCGGCGCCGGCCGCGGCTGGCGCTGGTGCGTGGAGGCTTTTTACATCGTGCGCGAGCAGCCGCTGACCTGGGTGCTGCTGGCGCTGGTCTACCTGCTGATCCATTTCGCCATCAGCCTGGTGCCGATGATAGGCAACCTGATCGGCGCCATCGTCGCCCCGGTGTTCGCCGCCGGCTTCGTGATGGCCGCCAGCAAGTCGGAGCGCGGCGAGGAGCTGGAGTTGGCCGACCTGTTCGCCGGTTTCCGCCTGATGCCCGGCCCTCTGATGCAGGTGGGCGCGATGTTCTTCATCCTGATGCTGACGGCGACGCTGGCGGTGGTGGCCGCCGGCATGGCCACCGGCGTGCTGGGAGGGCTGGCCGGCGGCCACATCGAGGCCGGCCAGCGCGCCGCGGCGTCGGGCGGCGTGGTCGGCGTGCTGATGCTGCTGATGGCGGTGGTGGTGTTTGTGGTCAGCCTGAGTTACTGGTTTGCGCCGGCCCAGGTGGCGCTGGGCGGCGTCGCGCCCTGGCCGGCGGTTCGCAGCAGCCTGTCGGCCGGCCTGAGCAACTGGTTGCCGCTATTGGTGGCAGGGCTGACGCTGAGCGTGCTGGGCTTGTTGGCGCTGCTGCCGCTGGGCCTGGGCCTGCTGCTGTGGTTTCCGGTGGCTTACGTCACCGCCTACACCAGCTGGAAGGACATCTTCGGCCAGCAGGCCCAGCCGAGCTGACGCCGCGCCAAAGCGAACGCCGTCGGCCTATTCGGGCGGACGGCGTTTTCGCGTGGGCAGAGCTGCGGGGCTCAGGCTTCGGACAGCACCAGCCGCACGCTGTGTTCTTCCAGCAGCTTGCTCACCGGCTCCGGCGGCATCGAATCGGTGAATACGGTGTGGAATTCGCTGATGTGGCCCATGCGCACCAGCGCGTTGCGGCCGAACTTGCTGTGATCGGCGGCCAGGTAGCGGTGGCGGGCATTGTTCATCATTGCCTGCGCCACCCGCACTTCGCGGTAGTCGAAGTCCAGCAGCGAGCCGTCGGATTCGATGCCGGACACGCCGATGATGGCGTAGTCCACCTTGAACTGGTTGATGAAGTCCAGCGTCGCCACGCCGGTGATGCCGCCGTCCGACGCGCGCACGGTGCCGGAGGTGATCATCGCGGTGAAGTCCGGGTTGGTGGACATGATGGAGGCGACGTGGATGTTGTTGGTGATCACGCGCAGGCCCTTGTGGGTGGCGGTGAGCGCCTGCGCCACCGCCTCTATCGTGGTGCCTATGCTCATGAACAGCGAGGCATGATCGGGGATGCTGCGCGCGATCATGTCGGCGATGTGGGCCTTTTCGCTCTGGAATTTTCCTTTGCGCGCAAAGTAGTCCTCGTTCTCCACGCTGTTGCCCAGCGCGGCGCCGCCATGGTAGCGGCGCAGCAGATTGGCTTCGCACAGCTGGTTGATGTCGCGGCGGATGGTTTGCGGCGTGACATCAAGCAGACGGGCCAGCTCTTCGATCGGCATGAAGCCGTTTTCGCGGACCAGTTGCAGTATCTTGTCGTGACGTGGAGAGCGGCTCATAACTATTCGGAATCGAAAATCACGTTACTTTAGTAACATATTTTTCCCTCCGATAGCAAATGCCGGCTGCAAATTCAGCCGTTTCCGGCCGCCGCCACGACGACGGCGGCGCAGGCCCAGTGCGGGATCACTACCTTGCCCGGATCGCGGGGGGCCGCCGTTCAGCTCACGCGCCGCCGCGTCCCAATCGGGCCGGGCGGTGTAGTCGATCACCTCGTCCGCCCCCAGCTCCGTCAGCCGTTGCGCCTTGGCGGCGCTGGATGTGGTGGCGATCACCCGCGCCCCCAGCAGTTTGGCCAGCTGGATGGCGAACAAGAATACGCCGCCGCTGCCTTGGGTCAGCACAGTGTCGCCGGCCCGGATCGGCTGCGGGCCGTGCAAAGCGGTCCAGGCGGTGAGCGCGGCGCAAGTCAGGGTGGCGGCCTCGGCGAAGCTCAGGTGCTGCGGCGCCTTCACCAGCGCCTCTTCGCGCACTACCTTGTACTGGCACAGCCAGCCGTCCAGATTGCTGCCGTACTGGCGCGCCGCCGTCGGCAACGGAAACGGCCCTCTGAACCACTCCGGGAAGAAGGTGTTGCAGATGCGGTCTCCGACGGTAAAACGGCGGCAGTCCGCGCCCAGCTCCACCACTTCGCCGGCGGCGTCGGATAGTGGCACCAGGCCGTCCTGATAGCTCATCGGATAGCGGCCGTTGAGCAGCGCCAAGTCGCGGTAGTTGAGCGAGCTGGCGCGCACTTGCAGCAAGACCTCGCCGCGGCCGGGCTGAGGCATGGTTTCGTCATGGCGTTGCAGTTGGTCGAGATGGCCGAAGTGGGGCTCTGGTGCACAAATCCGCCAACGCAGCGGCTTGGTAAGATAGCGGTATGACCAAACCCGCTCCGAAACGCTACCGAACCACCAACTGGAAAGCCTACAACCAAGCCCTGATCCTGCGCGGCTCCCTGTCCATCTGGCTCGATACAAGCTTGATGTGGCAGGCAAAACCGCAGGGAAAGCGAGGCCGAGCGCAGTCCTATAGCGATGCCGCCATTCAATTCTGTCTGACCATCAAAAAACTGTTTGGATTGGCGTTGCGGCAAACCATCGGTTTCATTCAAAGCCTGTTCAAGCTGGCGGGCCTGGACTGGAGCATCCCCGACTACAGCGGCAGCAGACGCTGCAGGTCAAGATTCCCTACCAGAAAAGCTCAGGCGCGCTGCATCTGCTGGTGGATAGCACTGGGATCAAAATGCTGGGCGAAGGCGAGTGGAAAACCAAGAAGCATGGCGCGGAGTATCGCCGGCAATGGCGCAAGGTGCATCTGGGCATCGATGCGGAAACCCTGCAAATCCGCGCCATTGAGGTGACAGACAAGCGCCAGGGCGATGCGCAAATGTTGCCTTCGCTCTTGGTGCAAATCCCGGCCGATCAGCCGATAGCCTGCGTGAGCGGCGACGGGGCTTTCGATACCAAGGCATGTCATGAGGCGATTGCCGCGCGCGGCGCAATCGGGTGCATCCCGACGCGCAAGAATGCGCGGCCGTGGAAAGGAAGTTGGCCGGGTGTGCTGGCTCGAAACGAGATTCTGCGGGCCACCAAGCGATTGGGCAGGGCGATCTGGAAACGCTGGAGTGGCTACCATCGCCGCAGCTTGGTCGAAACCAAGATGCATTGCTTCAAGTTGCTGGGTGAAAGAGTGACAGCCCGGTGCTTCGATGGCCAAGTGGCAGAGCTGCAAGTGCGTGCTGCCATCTTGAACCGCTTCAGCATGCTGGGCCTCCGTGCACGGTGGCTGTGGCATAAATCTGTTTGGGGAAAGGGGAAGCTCGACCTGCCCAGGATTTATGCAACAGTGCCCAATGACACCCCCACCTACCAAATAAAAATGAAAAAATAACAAGAGAAACCATTGCCAAGCCAAATAAAATCTTAGCGATTAATTTTGTCAAAACAATAAACCTTGTTTGATATTTCACATCGCCACCGCCGACAAGAGAAAGAACATCTCGACTCGTTGCCGTTGCCAACCATGCTCCACGGCCGTTAACCATTGCCAGCCTAAATATGGCCAAATAATGAATCCCATAAAAATCCATTGCCAATGTCAAGAGGAAAACAAAAGAATCAAGCCCAAGCTCAGACGAGTCAAAAGAAGTATTTGTCACAGACAGGACCGCCATCAAAATGGCAAAAAACAAAATCAATGACACCAATGAAAAAATAAAAATACAAGCAGAAAAGACATTTCTTGGGAATACAATGCAAAAGTCAACCCTAAAATCGCCTTTGCTAAGATTGTTTTTCAAATTTACTATGGTGACTCCTATCAACATCAAAATCGGCCATTGAAAAAAAGAAAAAATCCACGGCAATGAATTTAAACTCACAATCACCTCAAAAAAAACAATTAAAGAATCAATAAATTCAAAAACCACCATTTAAAACCCCACCCTCCTCATAGCGGAACCTTAAGTAAAATTCATGCATTAAAAAATCTTACATTCAGCGTTGAATTAATACTTAGAGCCGCTAACAAAACCCTGATGCTGCATTGCGTCAACGTGTCGTACTGCTTGTATTGTCTGCGTTGATGCGCCTTGCCTCAGGTGTTCTGCGAGGTTTTGTTAGATGGTATGGACGCCTCCCTTTCTGACGATCGAAGAGGCAAAAGCAAGCAGGGCCTCGCGATCCAACGGCATCGATGTGCCACAGTGGAAGTGTGATCCCCACGGATAGACGGAGGTCCCAAATGAAGCTTACGACATATGGTGTAGATATTGCCAAACGCGTGTTCCAAATACATTGGGTCGTCCCCGAAACCGGCGAGATACAGCGCAAAAAGCTGAAACGAGATGACGTCATGACGTTCTTTCATCTGCAAGCCCCCGGGCGGGTCGTCATGGAAGCCTGCGGCGCAGCTCAACACTGGGCGCGACAGTTGCAGCCACTGGGCGATACGGTTCAGCTGATCCATCCAAAGTTTGTGCGCCCGTTTGTCATGACTAACAAGAACGACGCTGCGGATGCGCAAGCGATTTGGACCGCCGCCCAACAACCCAGCATGCGTTTTGTCCCGATCAAGAGCGAAGCCGCCCAAGCCGTCCTGGCGCTGCATCGCATCCGCAGCCAACTGGTCAAGTTTCGCACCATGCAGATGAACCAGCTACGCGGTCTGCTGGGTGAGTTCGGCATCGAGTTCCCCGGCGGGCGCGAAGCCGGTCTGGCGGCGTTGCGGGACCATCAATTGGGAACGCGTACCTGCGTTGCTGCACGCAGCCTTGCAAATGCAAATGCAGGTGCAGCGACTGCGGGAACTGAATGAGCAGATGGCGCAAATTGAGCGCCAGCTTGCGCAATGGCTCCGCTCCGATGACACCGTGCAGACGGGTGGCGGAGATCCCTGGAGTGGGTTTGCTGACAGCAACTGCCATGATTGCGGCGATGGGCGAGGCGCACCATTATCGTTCCGGGCGAGCCTTTGCCGCCAGTTTGGGCCTCGTCCCAAGGCATTCAGGCACTGGTGGACGTGTCCAGCTGGGTGGCATCAGTAAACGAGGGGATCGCTATTTGCGTACCTTGTTGATGCATGGCGCCCGTTCGGTGATTCTGCACCAGGGTAAGGATAGGGCTTGGCCCTGGTTACACGATTTACTGGCACGCAGACCATTCAATGTGGCGGTAGCGGCATTAGCCAACAAGATGGCGCGCACCATTTGGGCGCTGGTGGCGCATCAGCGTCGTTATGAGTCGGGCTACGGCATCGTGGCCTGAGGTCGTGCTGAAGGTTGTTTCGCTGGTTGCGCAAGGAGCAGCTGCATGTGATGGCATACAGGTTGGACCGCGGGAGGCCAAGTCTGATAAGACCGCAGGATCTAGAATCCGCTTGTTAGCTGAGACCGTCTTCCGGCGAATTCCATCAAGGCCCGCAGCCCTATGAGTCTGCAACAAGGCCGGATATAAGCGAGCAACCAACCGCCGCATGTCATTTTATGAAACTGCCCTTGGCAAACGGGAGGCGTCTATATAAGCGGCTCTTAACCGGCGTGTTATTTATAAAATTTTGAAAATTAGCATAATTTTCTATCATCATGACCTGTACTAATTGACAGGTTTTTAGAGAGGGATTTGGAATGGGATGAAAAAATAGGAGCGACCGCAAGAGAGGCGGTTCATAGCATGAAAACAACGGGTTACTCGTATACTGAAAAAGTCGTTCGGTGCAGATATGAACCCCATTTGAACAGTATGTGGTGCCTGTGGCTAAATTGCCTTCCAGAAAGGATTATGGCAAATTGAATATGCATAATGTATTGGTGTACTTTGTTCGCATTATGACTTTCAATGCACTTGGAGATGAGAATGCATCCCCCTTACTTGTTCAAGCACTTTTCCGCACTAGAAAGTTTTATTGATCAATTAGAAAGTGTCGGACAGATGGCTGGCGCCAAGGACCTTCATCACAATTTCCTTTACGTTAATGCCAGCTATGCCGACTTTCATGGTCTGCCGCGTGACGAGATTATAGGCAAGAAATCTGGGGACATGCCAAATGGCATTTCGGTATTGTCACAAATGATGTATGAGCAAGACCAAGTGGTGCTGCACCAAAGAAAAAAAATCATCATGGGTAGTATCCATCCTCATCGCAGCGGTGACCCGCGAGCTTATAAATTCCGAAAATTCCCAGCCTTATTAAATGACAAGGACCCGATTATTCTGTTCACGGGTGAGGATTTGACCTGCGACACTACCTTTTGGAGCGAGATTCTGTGGGGCATTGAGCCTATGGTAAAGATTGAAAAACTCGTTGCCGCATCTTTTGCCCAACTGCAAGAATCAAAAGAGTTGAAAGTTCCACTAAATGAAGGGGAACTGTCCGTTTTAAATTTATTACTCCGTGGCGTCCCGGTTAAACGCATTGCGGGCATCTTCGATATTTCCACTCGCACAGTAGAAAATAGGGTTGAATCCCTAAAAGATAAGTTTGGCGCCCTCAATCAGCAGAATTTGATAGATGTAGCAAGGAAGATGGGATATCAATCCGTCATCTCCAGGGCAATTTTCAAGGAGCATATGACCTACAATTTGTTGGTGGAATAAAATGAGAATCAGCAGAGTCATTATCACCATCATTTTGTCAACTGGAATTTTTGGATTCAATTATGTTGCTGCAAAAATAAGCTCCATAAAAATAGACCCCGTTGAAATAGCAATGTTGAGAGTTACCTTCGCGGCACTACCCGCTTGCTTTTTTCTCCGAGCAAAACGCGAAGACTGGTGTTATGTTTTACTTTATGGTGTGGCGTTCTCCTTTGGTCTTTTTCTATTTTTCAAAGGACTAAAAACGGGGATTGATGCCGGAATTTCTTCTGTCATCATGCAGGCGGGGTCGTTATTTACAGCTATTGGTGGGATCTTAGTGCTGAAGGAAAAATGGAATAGACTCAACATCTTGGGGTGTCTAGTTGCGATGCTGGGTATTTATTTTATCTCAAAAATAAAGGGAGGTGGGATTAATGCTACAGGAATTGCCCTTGTATTAGGGTCGGCATTTAGTTGGACTTTTGCCAATCTGGCCGTGCGATTATCGCGAACCGACCGCCCTTTGGCCTTTGTCGCTTGGGGGAGCTTGATTTCTGCCCTCCTATTTTTTTCAATCAACCTATTCGGAGATGGGGCACTTTTTACGACGCTTTCACAGATCGACCAGCAAGCTTGGTTTGCAATTGCCTTTCAGGGGTATGTAACAACATTGATTGGTTATGGCCTGTGGACACTCTTGCTAAGCCAAAATCAGCTTGTTTTAAGCGCGCCAAGTTATTTGTTAGTTCCAGCTTTTGCTTTATTTTTTTCCCATATAGTACTCGGCGAGGAAGTCACAATGCAAAAAGTCTTATTCTCTTGCATTGTCGTGCTTGGGGTGATCATCAATGCAAGCGCACAAAGCTTTTCAGCTTGGCGAGGTGAAAAAAAGCCGGCGATAATAACATAGAATTTTCACGGTGATAAGGGTGTTTTCCCCTCTGATTCCAAGTCGGAGGAGAAGTTAATATGGCGATATTGTATCTTGATCAGCTGGAGTTTTAGTATGGCCTACCCGAGATTATTTCCATTAGAAAATTTTCGACCAGAATTTTGTCAAATCGTTTCAAATCATATTCGTCACCATCTCAATCCGGTCGAGTGCGAGCAGTTGTTGGCATTAGCGCAAAATAGCCTCTCTTACGCGCCAAGTATTAGATTTTCTGCATTTGACTCCATTGAGGGTAGAGTTCGCCACCTTACTTCCATGGAGCAAATTTCACCATTAGAAATACTTTCCGCACCAGGGTTTTATCAGCGATTACAAATCATTGGCCAGATTCAAGAGCAGCCGGTTTGCTATTTCATGGGGAGTGGGATTTATCAATGGAGCATAGCTGCGGATGCAGACTCTCTTATCTTCTGGCTCACACATCCGGCCTATCCACCCGGCTGGCCAACCGAGGAGTCTGAGTTGCCTTCCCCTCCTCTAGATCAAGTACAGAATGAGTTTATTTTGACATAACTTAATAAGGTTGTGGATTGGAATTTATAAGACTGCTGTGCGATACAGGCAAACTGTACGCATCTAAATATCAATACATGGGCAATCAATTGTTAATGTGCCGCAATGGATTGATGTGTTCATTTTACACTTCTGAAAATATTATATGCTGCTGATTATGTTCTTGTTGAAAATGTACGAGAATGGATTTTGTTGAGGTAGATAAGGCGCGGTGTGGCGCAGTTTCCGAGGTGTATCAGTGACCAGCGACCTATCGATGCAGTTGATGTCCCAGTTGATGTGGATGGCTTTGTCCATTGCAGGTCCGGTGCTGTTGTTCAGTCTGGCGGTAGGCGTTCTGGTGAGCGTGATCCAGGTGGTCACCCAGATACAGGATGCCTCGCTGGCTTTCATTCCCAAGCTGTTGGCCGTGTTTGCCGCGCTGTTGCTGTTCGGTCCGTGGATGTTGAAGTCGCTGGTGACCTATGCTTCCACCGTTATCGGCAACATCCCGTCCATGTTTTGAGTGCCGCCATGCAGCTTGAGCTAGATCTGGGGTGGCTATACGCCACTTTTTTATTGTCCATCCGCCTGGCGGCTGTGCTGTTCATGACGCCGGTACTGGGGGTTGCCAATGTGCCAGGGCTGGTCAAGGGATTGTTGTCCCTGAGCCTGGCGGGCTTGATCGTGCAGGCATTGCGCTTGCCTGTGCCGGTGCCTGACAACGGCTGGGTGATGGCGGGGCAGGCGCTGACCGAGTTGTTCATCGGCGCCTTGCTGGGGTTTGGTATGCAACTGGTGTTTGGCGCGCTGGCCTTCGCCGGCCGTTTGCTGGATACCCAGATCGGTTTCGGCATGTCCAGCGTGATTAACCCGATGACGCGGCAGGCCGGGCCTTTGCTGGGCTTGCTGTTCGAGCTGCTGGCGGTGGCTTACGTCTATGCCGTCAACGGCCATCACATGCTGTTGCAGGCGATGATCTTCCTGCTGGAAACCTTGCCGGTGGGCAGGCCGGTCAGCCTGGAGCTGGCCGAGCTGGCTGTCGGGCAGTTTGGCGTGTTGTTTCTGTTGGCGCTGGCCTTGGCGGCGCCTTTGATGATAGCGCTGTTTACGATAGATGTCGGCGTGGCGCTGATTTCGCGCTCGATGCCGCAGTTCAATGCGTTTGTGATGGCGATGCCGGTAAAGGTGGGGGTGGGATTGCTTTTGCTGGCCATCCTGCTGCCGCGGCTGGGTGGGTTTTTTGAGCGCTGGTTGTCGTCGATGTTGGACTACCTGGCCAAGTTTCAGGGGGGTAGCGCCGATGGCGGAGCAGGATCAGGACCGGTCGGAAGAGGCCACGCCGCATAAGCGGGAGGAGGCGAGAAAGAAGGGCACCGTTGCGCGCAGCCAGGATGTGCTGGCGGCGGTTTCCACCCTCACTTTCTTGCTGGTGATGATGGTTTCCGGGCCGCGCATGATGCGCGAGTGCCTGGGTATTTTTGTTTCTCTATTGTCGCATGCGGGCGAGTTGTCGTTCTCGCTGAACGGCCTGGTGGCCTGGCAGCGCGAGCTGGGGCTGGCGATCTTCAAGGCGATCGCGCCGTTATTGGCCGTGTTGGCGGTGGCGGCGGTGGTTGCGGGGGTGGCTCAGTCTGGGCTGGTTTTCTCCACCGAGCCCTTGAAGCCGGACTTGCAGAAGCTGAATCCGCTGGAAGGATTCAAGCGCCTGTTCACCATGCGTTCTCTGTTTGAGGCAGGCAAGTCCTCGATAAAGTTCCTGATTTTCTCGGTGGTGCTGTATTTCATCCTGAAGGGAATGGTGCCGGATTGGTTGATGCTGACCACCGCCGGCATCGCGGAGATCGCCGGCGCCGCCGGCAAGGCGATGCTGCAGGTGCTGCGTTACATGCTCCTGATGATGCTGGCCGCGGCCCTGGTGGACTGGTTGTTCGTCAAGCGGAGCTTGAGCAAGAAGCTGCGGATGTCCAAGCGTGAAGTGAAGGACGAGTACAAGCGGCGCGAGGGCGATCCGCGGATCAAGTCCAAGCTGAAAGAGATCCGTCTGCAGTTTCTGCAGAAAACCCGCTCCATGTCGCGGGTGAAGGAGGCCGACGTGCTGGTGGTGAACCCGCAGCATCTGGCCTTGGCCATTCAGTACCAGAGGGGAAAGATGGCGGCGCCGCTGTTGCTGGCCAAGGGCGCCGGCGAGATGGCGCTGAAGATGAAGGAAATGGCGCGGCGGCATGGCGTACCCATCCTGGAGAACAAGCCGCTGGCGCGGGGTCTGTTCCGGGAGGTGGATGTGAATGAGTGGATTCCTGATGCCTACTACGGCGCGGTGGCGAAAGCCCTGGTCTGGGCTTTCAAGGTGCGTAGAGGCGAGCATGCCGCTTGAGGCGGCAATGGTGAAATGGTTACTTGTTGATGAGCGGTCTGATTAAAGTCCTGAAAGAAGGGGCGAATGTTTCGATCATCCTGTTGATGATCGGCATCTTGTTTGTGCTGTTTACCCCGGTTTCTCCGCGTCTGCTGGACGGCCTGCTGCTGAGCAACTTCAGTCTGGCGCTGTTCGTGCTGCTGCTGACCTTCTATGTCCGCAAGCCGGTGGAGTTTTCCACCTTTCCGTCGGTGCTGCTGATCGCGACCTTGTTTCGTTTGTCGCTGAACGTGTCCGCCACGCGGCTGATCCTGTCCGACGGCGATGCCGGCCGGGTGATCGGCGCCATCGGATCCTACGTGGTGGGCGGCAACTACGTCATCGGCGTGATCGTGTTCCTGATCCTGGTGGTGGTGCAGTACGTTGTGGTGACCAGCGGCGCCCAGCGGGTGGCCGAAGTGGCGGCTCGCTTCACGCTGGATAGCATGCCGGGCCAGCAGATGAGCATAGACGCTGACCTGAACATGGGCTTCATCGACCAAGCCGAGGCGCAGCGCCGCCGCAAGGCGCTGGAAAAGGAAGCCGGCTTCTATGGCGCTATGGACGGCGCCAGCAAGTTTGTCAAAGGCGACGCCATCGCCGGCATCATCATCATGCTGATCAATGTGGTGGGCGGCTTTGCCGTCGGGGTGGCCCAGCACGGCATGCCGTGGCAGGAGGCGCTGCAGACCTACACGCTGCTGACCATAGGCGACGGCATCGTCACTCAGGTGCCGGCGCTGGTCATCGCGGTGGGCACCGGTATCATCATCACTCGATCGGCGTCGGACGACCGCTTGAGCAGCGAAGTGCTGGGCCAGTTCACCGCCTATCCCAACATACTGTTGATGTTGGCCGGTGCGCTGTTCCTGATTTCCTTGTTGCCGGGCTTGCCGGCGGCGCCGGCGCTGTTCCTGGCGGCTGCTTTCTTCGCCATCGGCATGATGCTGCGCCGCGCCAGGAAGCAGGAGGAGGAAATGGGCGCGGATGGCGAGGCGGAGGGCGAGGAGCGCGGCGACGTTTCCCTGTACGACGAGATGCGGGTGGAGCTGCTGGCGATCGAGCTGTCGCCGGCCTTGACGCCGCTGATGGGCAGCGGCGCCAGCCTGTTGCTGGAGCGGATCGCCTTGTTCCGCAAGCAGTTCATGCTGGATTCCGGCCTGGTGTTGCCCAAGGTGAAGGTCAAGGAAAGCAAGAGCCTGCAGGATGGCGGCTACCAGATTTTCCTGCAGGGCAGCAAGTTGGGCGATGGCAAGCTGGAGGCCGGTTGCTGGCTGGCCATCCACCCGGGCGGCGAGCGAGCCAAGCTGGAGGGTATCGCCACCACCGATCCGGCCTATAACCTGCCGGCCATCTGGATTCAGGACGCGCAGCGCGCGCGCGCGCGCGAGTCCGGCTACACGGTGGTGGATGCCACCACCGTGTTCATGACCCATTTCTCCGAACTGATCAAGCGGCAATCGGCCGCGCTGTTGACCCGCGACGAGGTGGAGCGGCTGGTGCAGCATGTGCGGCAGATTCAGGGCAGCCTGGTGGACGAGCTGGTGCCCAATGTGATGACGCTGAGCGACATTCAGAAAGTGCTGCAGGCCCTACTGCGCGAGAAGGTGTCCATCCGCCATCTGGAGTCGATTTTCGAAGTGCTGGTCGATGCCGGCCGCGGCAACAAGGACATCGACGAGTTGACGACCCGGGTGCGCCAGCGCCTGGGCAATGTGATTTGCGAGTCCCTGCTCGACCGCGAGGGGGCGCTGCATGTGATCACCCTGGACGCCGGCATCGAGCAGACCTTGTACGACGGCCTGCGCCGAGCCGAGAGCGGCGCCACTTCCATCGCGCTGGACCCGCGCTTTGCCGAGCAGCTGCTGAGGAAGATGCTGGCCGAGTCGGAAAAGATGGCCGGAGCCAACCATATGCCGGTGTTGCTGTGCGCGCCGGAAGTACGGGCCAATCTGCGCAAGCTGACCGAGCGGATGATTCCGCATCTGCATGTGCTGGCGCTGAACGAAGTGCCGTCCGGGGTGAACCTGAAATCGTTCGCCGCGGTAACGTTTTGATTAAGGTATTCAGATGAGTGAACTGCTGGGAGTGATGGCGGCCTCGATGCAGGCCGACATGAGCCGGGTCAATACGGTTGCTCACAACATCGCCAACAGCAATACCGCCGGTTTCAAGCGGATGTTCACGCTGGGCGACGGCCAGGCGGGATCGCTGGTGGATCAACGCCAGGGCGCCTTGAGCCGCACCGGTTCTGACCTGGATCTGGCGATTGAAGGCAATGGCTTCTTCACCGTGGCGGACAACGGCGGCAGCTATGTCAGCCGCGGCGGCGCTATGCGGCTGGACAGCCGCGGCCGCTTGGTGCTGGCGCAGTCTGGCTTGCCGCTTTCCGGGGACGGCGGCGAGATTTTCCTGCGGCCGGGCGTGTTCCGCGTGGACGATGGCGGCCAGGTATTCCAGGGCGACGACCGCGTGGCGCAGATCAAGTTGACCTATCCGGCCAAGGATGCGCGGCTGGAAGCGGCGGGCAACGGCCTGTACCGGCTGCAGGGCGCATTGGCCGATCCCAAGGATGCGGGCGGCGCCGGCCGGGTGCGGCAGGGATATCTGGAAATGTCCAACGTCAATTCCACCCGGGAGATGGTTGAGCTGATGGAGGCGACCCGGCACTTCGAGTCGGTGCAGAAGGCGGTGCAGGGCATGGATGCGGTCTGGGACAAGGCGCTGCGCACATTGGGCGAATTTTGAGTGAATGAGATGACTGAGGTTTTGAATCGTGATTGATGCATTGTACGTGGGGGCGACCGGCATGGCTGCGCAGCAGACCAGCCTGGAGACGGTGGCCAACAATCTGGCGAACATGAACACGCCAGCTTTCAAGCGCTCGCAAGTGGTGTTCGACGATCTGATGTACCGGGAGGCGGCGCAACAGACGCCGGCTCAGGGCGAACCGGCCGGAATGGTCCGGATCGGTCTGGGCGCGCGGATGAGCAGCGTGAACAAGGTGTTCACGCAGGGCGAACTGCGCGCGTCGGAATCGGAGTTCGACGTCGCCATCAATGGCGACGGCTTTGTGCCGGTCAGCAATCCGGACGGCAGCCTGTCGTACAGCCGGCTGGGGTCGCTGCGCGTCGGCGAGGATGGCCTGCTGAGTCTGCGCAATGGCTTGCCGCTGGACCCGCCTATCACCATTCCGCGCGACGCCAAGAGCTTGCAGGTGGGCGAAACCGGCAAAGTGTCGGTGCTGACCGCCGACGGCCAGTCGCTTGAGGTGGGCCAGATCGAGCTGGCGATGTTCGGCAACCCTTCCGGTCTGAAGCCGGCAGGCGAGGGCTTGTACCAGGCCACCGAGCAGTCCGGCGAGGCGCAGTTGGACCGTGCCGGCGCGGATGGCCGCGGCAAACTGGCGCAGAAGTATCTGGAAGGCTCCAACGTCAAGATGGCGGACGAGCTGGTGAGCCTGATGCTGGCGCAGCGCGCCTTCGAAGCCAATTCCAAGATCATCCAGGCCGCCGACGAGATGCAATCCATCAGCAACAACCTGCGCCGCAGTTGAGCAGGCTGATAGCAAGCCTGCTGGCCCTGCCGTTGCTGGCCGGGGCAGGACAGGGCCGCGCCGCTGAATCGGTTCAGGCGAAGGCGGACGTGGTTGTCGATGCGCGGGAGGCCCGGCTGAGCGACATCGTCGTCGGCCGCTGGCCTGGGGCGAGCGACCCCGCGCTGGCCTCCCGGGTGGTGGCGTCGGGCTTGCGCATAGGCGAGCCGCGCGAACTGAGCCGGCGCCAGGTGCTGATGGCCTGGCAGTCGGCGCTGGGCGCGGCGGCCGGCCAATGGCCGCTGGACATGCCGGAGCGAATCACCGTGACCAGAAGCGGCGGCGCGCCTGCAGCCGGCCGCATCGAGCAGGCTGCGAGGCAGGCATTGGAACAGCGCTTGTCCGGCGCATGCCGTCGCGCAGAGCTGCGGCCGCGGGCAGAGCAGGCCGACGCCATGCTGCCAGGCCAAGGCTTGAGGCTGGCGGCCAGGGTGCCGCCCAGTCCGCAACTGGCCAGGCGGATGGTGGTGTGGCTGGATGCGTTCGAAGGCGAGGCGCTTTACCGCAGTTGGCCGGTGTGGTTCGACGTGGCGTGCTATCGGCCGGTCTTGAGGGCCAGGCGCGAGATCGCCAAGGGCGAAAGCCTGTCGCCGGACAATGTCGAAGAAGCCGTGGCGGATGTCGCCGCCACCGGCCGCGCGCTTCAGTCCCTGCAGGGGCTGATGGCCGGCAGGGCGCTGCCGGCAGGGGGCGTGCTGCAGGAGTCGGATGCGTTGCCGCTGCCCTTGGTGAGAAAAGGCGCCCATGTGGCTGCGAGGGTGCGCAGCGGCGCGGTGGAGCTGGAGCTGTCCGCCATCGCGGTCAGCGATGGCGCGGCCGGCGAGGTGGTGTACGCGAAGTCCGAAAAGGGCGGCGCAGCCTTCAAGGCCAGGGTGGCCGCGGATGGCGCCGTGGATGTGATGTGACAACAGGCGGTTTGGTTTCTGTCGGCTGGCGCCGGCAAGGTTGGGAAATGAAAAAGAGCAGATGGTTGCAATCGATTCTTCAAGGCGGGGCGGTGTTGCTGCTCGGCATATCGTTGGCCCAGGCCGGCGAAAGAATCAAGGATTTGGGCAGGTTTGGCGGCTGGCGCGACAACCAGCTGATCGGCTATGGCCTGGTGACCGGTCTGGCCGGCAGCGGCGACAGCCAGCGCAGCCAGATGACCCAGCAATCGCTGGCCAACATGCTCAAGCAGTTCGAGTTGAGCCTGGGGCCGGATCAAGTGAACAGCCGCAATGTCGCCGCGGTAATGGTGACCGCCAATCTGCCGCCGCTGCTGGAGCCGGGCGCGCGGATCGACGTTACCGTCACCTCCATCGGCGACGCCCGCAGCTTGCTGGGCGGCAGCCTGCTGCAAACGCCGTTGAAGGGCATAGACGGCCAGGTTTATGTGTTGGCCCAGGGAGCGCTGTCGGTGGGCGGCTACCGTTACGACAGCAACGGCAACATGGTGCAGAAGAACCACCCCACCGTGGGCCAGATACCGGCCGGCGGGATTGTCGAGCAGGCGGTGGCGACTAGCTTCATCCGCGACAACGCGGCGGAGCTGTTGCTGGCATCGCCGGACTTCACCACCGCGGAGCGGATCGCCAAGGCGATCAACCGCACCTTGGGCGGGCAGATCGCCACGCCGCTGGGGGCGGGCAAGGTCCGCATCTGGGTGGATGCGTCGACGACGGCCGGCGCGATGGATCTGCTGAGCCGCATCGAAAGTATAGAGGTGACGCCGGATGAGCGCGCCAGAGTGGTGGTGAACGAGAGGACCGGTACGGTGGTGGCGGGGGGCGACGTCAGGTTGTCGGCAGTCACCGTGGTGCATGGCGACCTGAAGATTTCGGTGGTCACCGACTACCAGGTTTCGCAGCCGCAGCCCTTTATCGGCAGCGCCGGCGAAGTGCGGACCGTGGTGGTGCCGCAAACCCGGATGGCGGTGCAGGAAAAGCCGCTGCCCGGCATCAATCTTAAGGGCAACTCCACCATAGCGGACCTGGTGGCGGCGCTGAACCGGATTCACGCCAGCCCGCGCGACGTGATCGCGGTGTTGCAGGCGATCCGCACCGCGGGCGCCTTGCACGCGGAGCTGGTGATTCAATAAGAAAAGGACACGATATGCAAATAGGTTCGGTAGGCGAAGTGGTGCCGTTGGCGCTGGATGGATTGGTGGCCCGCCAGCAGGTCATCGCCCAGAACATCGCCAATCTCAACACGCCCGGCTATACGCCGATGCGAGTGGAGTTTGAAAGCGCGCTGCAAAGCGTGGCGGCCGGCGCCGGCGACGGCGCCAATGCGGTGCGGATCAAGCCCGATTTGCGCCAGGCGGCGCCGACGGGCCAGGCCGCGCAAGCGGAGTTGAGCCATCAGGTCAGCATGCTGGCCGACACGGTGTTGCGTTATCAGACCCTGATCAAGGGGGTCAACAAGCAGCTGGCCATCATGCAGCTGGCGGTTTCGGACGGGAGGCGGTAAGTGGGTATCTGGCAGTCACTGGCTATCAGCCAGAGCGGTATGGATGTGGAGCAGTTGAGGGCGGAAATCGCGGCTCGCAACATCGCCAACGCCAATGTGGCGGCGGCGCCGGGCGCGAACATGGCCAAGCCCTTGCGGGTGCTGGCGATGCCGGTCGGCGGAGCATCGTTTTCTCAGGCCTTGAGCAACGCGGACAGCGCGCAGCTGCCCTTGGGCGGGGTCAAGGCCGCGGTGGTGGAGTCCGATGTGGCGCCGCGAAAGGTGCTGGATCCGTCCAGCCCGCTGGCCGACGCCCAGGGTTATGTACAGTACTCCGGGGTGAACACGCTGGAGGAAATGTTTTCGATGACCATGGCGGTGCGCTCGTATGAGGCCAACGTCACCGCCTTCAACGCCGCGCGCTCGATGATGCTCAAGGCGCTGGATATCGGAGGCAAGCAATGATAGACGCGATTGCCGGCGCCGGGCCGATTCACGCCCTGCAGGCATTGCAGGGCAGCGGCCCGGTGGGCGCCGTGGAGCCTCAGGCCGCGCCTTCTGTGGCCGGAGGATTTGAAAGGATTTTGACTCAGGTGGAGCAGTCTGAAAAAGGCATCGGCGCCTTGCTGAACGATGTCGCTACCGGCCAGGCGGGCAATCTGCACCAGGTCATGTTGAAGATGGAAGAAACCCGCATGCAGTTCGAGCTGTTCATGCAGGCCAGGAACAAGGCATTGGAAGCCTATCAGGAAGTCATGCGCATTCAAGTGTGACTTGCCTGACCGGGCAATGAATTGGATAGGGAAAAGATGGTCGATTTTTTCAGGGCGCTATGGCAGCGCTCGTCAACAGCGGGACGGGCGATGCTGATCGCAGGCGTAGTCGCCGCGCTGGCGGTGCCGGCGGGAATTTTCTGGTGGTCGGGCCGGCCCGATTACCAGGTGCTGTTCTCCGATCTGGACGCCAAGGACGCGGCCACGGTGGTGGCCGCGCTGGAAAAGCAGAAAACGCCTTATGTCTTGTCCGATGAGGGCAGGACCATTCAGGTGGACAAGGACTCGCTGTACAAGACGCGGATGAAGCTGCTGGGCGGCGGTCTGGATCTGAAAGGGTCGGTGGGCTTCGAGTTGTTCAACAACGCCGAATTCGGCATGACCGAGTTCGCGCAGAAGATCAATTACCAGCGCGCGCTGCAGGGCGAGCTGTCCCGCACCATCATGGGTTTCGACGAAGTGCAGAATGCCCGTGTGCATCTGGTGCTGCCTGAGGGCGGCATGCTGCGCAAGCGCGGCGCCAAGGCCAAGGCTTCGGTCTGGGTGACGCTCAAGGGCGGCAAAAGCCTGATTGCCGACCAAGTCACCGGCATCCAGCGCCTGGTGGCGGCTTCGGTGCCGGAGATGGATGCGGGCGCGGTCACCGTGCTGGATCAGCGCGGCATCGCCTTGTCGGCGCGGGAGAGTGGCGAGGACGGTTTGCCGACGGCAGACGCCAGCCTGCAACTGAAGAAGGAGACAGAGGCCTACCTGAACAACAAGGTGACCCGTATTCTGGATACGGCTCTGGGGCCTGGCCAGGCCGCAGCCAGCGTCGACGTGGTGCTGGACCTGTCCGCAGTGAAGTCCACCCGCGAATCGCTGTTGGGCGACGGCGCCGACAAGGGCATGCTGGTGCGCAAGCGCGAGCAGTGGCAAGGCGACAACGATGTCGCCCGGATCCAGTCCATGCAGGCCGCTCCGACGGCCGCGGAAGCCGTCGGCAACAAGACGATGGACGCTGAGTACCAGGTTGGCCGCGAGATCCAGCAGACCAGCACCGGTACAGGCGCCATCAAGCATATCAGCGTCGGCATCATTTCCAACGCCAGCCTGTCGGATAGCACGGTGGAGCGCCTGCGCGGCGTCATCGCGATGGCTGTCGGCCTGGATAGCGCCCGTGGCGACGGCATCGCCTTCTCCGCCATGGACAATATCCAGGCGGTGGCGGCGCCGGCGGCAAACGCCGAGGCGGCCTCGGCGGCGCGCAAGCCCGCCGCGGACCTGGGCCCGCTATGGGTTGGACTGGTTGTCGGCGCGCTGGCCATTGCGCTGGCGCTGGCGGCCTGGCTGTTGCGCCGCAAGGCGGCGGCGCGGGCGCTGAGCGAAGCTGAGCGCGAGAAAGTGCTGCGGCAAGTCCAGCGCTGGCTGGCGGAAGAGCAGCCGGCCAGCGAGGGGGCCCAGTGATGGCGGTTTCGCAGGCGGAGTTGCGCGCCGCCTTGGCGGTTTCCGCATTGCTGCCGGAAGAAAGGCGTTGGCTGGAAGCGCGCCTGTCGGCGGAGGAGCGCGCCAAGCTGGCGCGGGCGGTTGGGCAAATCGATGGGCAGGCGCTGGGCGGAGTCGCCGCCAGGCTGGAAGCCGGAGCCCGGGCCGAACCCAAGGACGACGCGGCCTGGCTGGGCGGCCATCTTTCCCAGGCGCTGCGGGCGATAGTCGCTGAGCCGGCCTGGATGCAGAAGGCCATCGGCCAGGCGCTGGGCGAGGCGTTGCGCGCCCAGTTGCTGAATTTTGCTGCCGAATCAGGCCCATGCCGGGACAAGACGGACGCGCTGCGCCGCAATTGGGCCGGCAGCTTGCCCGGGGCTGCGCCCATGCTGCGCGACAGCCTGTTGCGCCAGTTGGCGCAGTGCGCCGAGGCCTATCCCGACGAAGCCCCCGCGGCGGCGGCCTCGCCGGCCGCGCCGGCGGGATTCTGGTCCAGATTGAAGGAGCGTTGGCATGGGTGACATCATCCGCAATCCGCTGGTGCGGGAGCGGCAAGCCGCCAGCGCGCCGCCCACCGTCGCGGTACTGCCGCAGCCGCCCGTAGCGGCGCGCCAGCCGGTAGCGCCGCCGCAGGCGGAAGAGCGGGTGGATTGGCGCGCCCAGCTGGAAACCGAGCGCAAGGCGTTGTACGCCCGGCTGGAGTCGGAGCGTCAGGAGTGGCAGGTTCAGGCCAGCCGCGAAGGCTACCAGGCAGGCCTCAGCCGCGGCGAAGCCGAGGCGGTGCGGCGGCAGGAAGCCCTCAACGGCCGCTTGCAGGCATTGATGCAGTCCGTCGACGAGGAGCGGCAGCGCGCGCTGGCGGAGATGGAAGAGCTGGTGTCGCCGTTGCTGTATGCCGCCCTGGCGAAAATCATCGGCGAGCTGACGCCGTCCTCCGAACTGGTCGCATCCTGCGTACGCCGCGCCTTGAGCGAGGCGCGCGGGCGCGAGCCGATGCGGGTCAGGCTGCACCCCGAGGATGCCGCACTAATGGTTGATGTGCCGGCGGGATCGCTGGATGGCGAGGGCCGCGGCGTGACCATCGTCCCCGACCGCCAGGTGAGCGGCGGCGGCTGCGTGATCGAAACCGCCGGCGGCGATCTGGACGCCCAGTTCACCACCCAGCTGGAGCGGTTGCGCAGGGTACTGCGGGACGCGCGCGCCAAATGAAAACGAAAGTAGCAGAACTGCTGTCGGCGATCGAATCCGCCGACCTGGTCGAGCATGTCGGCCATGTGACGCGCAAGACCGGCCTGCTGATCGAAGCGCGCGGCCCGGCCGGCGCCGGCATCGGCGATTTGTGCCATATCGAGCGCCCCGACGGCCGGCCCGCCATCCTGGCCGAAGTGGCCGGCTTGAACGAGGACCGCCTGCTGCTGCTGCCTTATGGCGCGGTGGACGGCCTGCTGCTGGGCGGCCGGGTGGTTTCGGCCGGTCGGCCGTTCTCGGTGCCGGTGGGGCCGGCATTGCTGGGCAGAGTGGTGGACGCCTTCTGCCGGCCGCTGGATGCCGGCGGCGAACTGGCTGCGCAGAGCCATCGTCCAGTGCGTTGCGCGCCCATCCCGGCGTTGCGGCGCAGCCGGATTTCCCAGGTGCTGGAAACCGGCGTGCGCGCGATCGACGCCATGCTGACCATAGGCTATGGCCAGCGCTTGTCCATCATGGCCGGTAGCGGTGTGGGCAAGAGCACGCTGCTGGGCATGCTGGTGCGCAACAGCGCGGCTGATGTGGTGGTGGTGGGCCTGATAGGCGAGCGCGGCCGCGAGGTGCTGGAGTTCATCGAGGAAACGCTGGGCGACGAAGGCATGGCGCGTGCGGTGGTGGTGGTGGCGACCGCCGACGAGCCGGCGCTGGTGCGAGAGGCAGCCGCGTTGAGCGCGGTGACCATCGCAGAGCATTTCCGCGACCAGGGGAAGTCGGTGCTGCTTATCGTCGATTCGCTGACTCGCTACGCGATGGCGCGGCGCGAAGTGGGTCTGGCCATCGGCGAGCCGGCTACCTCGCGCGGCTACACGCCTTCGGTGTTCTCCGAACTGGCGGCGATGCTGGAGCGTTGCGGCACCCGCAGAGAAGGCGGCTCCATCACAGGCCTGTTCACCGTGCTGGTGGAGAGCGACGATATCCACGATCCGATAGCCGACAGCGTGCGAGGCATTGTGGACGGCCATATCTTGCTGTCGCGCGATCTGGCCAATAGCGGCCATTTCCCGGCGATAGACATCCTGGGCAGCGTCAGCCGCCTGGCATCGGACTTGGCCAGTCCGGAGGAGCGGACGCTGATGAAAGCCTGCCGCAAGGCGCTGAGCGTGCTGGCAGGCAGCAAGGATCTGCTGGAGCTCGGGGTGTACAAGCCGGGCGGCAATCCGGAGCTGGACCAGCTACTGGAGAAGAAGCCTGGACTGGAGAGCTTTTTTCAGCAGGGCACCCATGAGCGCAGCGAACGCAAGGCGGCGGTGGCGCAGCTGGCCGGCGTCTTCTCCGCGAGCGGATGGCGATGACGGGTTTTCGCTATCGCTTGGCGCCTTTGCTGCGGTTTCAGGAGGCAGCATTGCAGCCCTTGCGCGCGGCGCTGCAGGCGGCTCATGGACGGCTGGATGACGAGAGCGCGCGGCTGGACGCCATCGTCGCCGACGTCCGAGGTTGCGAACAGGCCTTGAGCGGCTTGCCGGCCAATACGCCGATTTTCCTGTCGGCGTTGGGGTTTGTCCGGGAGATGCATGAGCGGCGCAGGATGCAGGCGCGCGTGGTGGCGGATGCGCAAAGCGCCTGGCTGCAGGCCGGCGACGCCCTCAAAGAGGCGCGGGCCCGGGTGCGGCAGCTGGAGAAGCATCGCGAGCGCCAGCGTCTGGCGCATAGGGAACAATGGCAGAAGCGGGAATACCGCGAGCTGGATGAGGCCTGGCTGCGGCGAGGCGGAAAAGAAGGCGGGAATGAGCATTTCACTGGTTGACGGCGATCAGCCGGGGACGACTTTGTCCTACCGGCGCGAAGCGCCGACCGAACTGGCCACGCGCCAGTGGGAGCGGCGGCTGGAGTCCGAGCTGGCGGAACAGAGCGTGTGCCGCGCCATTGCGCTGCGGGACGCGGCGAATGGCCGCAGGGGTGTCGACGCCAGCCGGCAGCCGGCCAGCGGCGGACCGGCGACGGGCGATGCGATGGAAAACACGCCCGCCCGGGGCCCCATCGCCGCAGACGCGCGCGGCGCGGCAGGCGTTGCGGCTCCGGCGGCCGGCCCGCTTGGCGGCCAGGCGGCGGCGCAAGGGCGCATCTTGCCAGCCAGGGTCGGCGCCGGACTGTGGGCAGGGCCGACGCGGACGGCGGCTTCCGCCGAGAGCCTGGCGGCGGGCAAGTCCGCCGGTTTGGCGGCGGAGATGGAAACCGTGGTTCGTTCCTGGCTGAAACCGTACAAGGTGACGGTATTCGCCGATGGGGATCAGGTTCGGGTCTGGATCCGGGACGCGCGGCTGGGCGCCGACGACGCACAGGCGCTGCGCGGGCGGCTGGAGCAGTACATGAAGGATAGCGGCGGCCGGCTGGCCTTGCTGGCAATCAACGGCGCGTTGGTGGAATCCGGCGCCGATGCAATGAACAAACACGATTTGAAACAAGGATGAACATGGCGAATACAGGATTGGGCGTTTCCAGCGCTGGCGGGGTGGAACAGACGCGTGGCATCACTCAGCAGGATTTTCTGCGCATTCTTTCGACGCAACTGACGTTTCAGGACCCGCTGAAGCCCATCGACAACCAGCAGTTCATGGCGCAGATGGCGCAGTTTTCCTCGCTTGAGCAAACGCGGATGTCCAACGAGAAGCTGGATACCCTGCTGTCGCAGCAGGCGGCCAGCCAGTCGCTGGGCCTGATCGGCAAGACCGTCGAGGTGGCCACAGCCAATGGCAACGTCCCCGGCCAGGTGACCACCATCTCCTTCTCCAGCGGCCAGCCCTTGCTGACAGTCAAGTCTGCCAGCGGGGAGTTGATGACCGACGTCTCTCTGACCCAGGTGGCGCTGGTGCGCGGGAGCGCGACATGATCGATACCATGTTCGTCGGTCTCAGCGGCCTGCGCACCTTTCAGAAAGGGTTGTCGAATATCGGCAACAACGTCGCCAACCTGAACACGCCGGGCTTCAAGCGCACTTCGCTGCAGTTCACCGACATGATGTATCAATACGATGCCAAGGGCGGCGGCGATTTCAGCGGCGATGGAGTGAAGGTCGGCTCCACGGTGACCGATTTCACCCAGGGTGAGCTGCAGGCCTCCACCAATCCATTGGATGTCGCCATCGATGGCGGCAGCTTTTTTGTCGCCAAAAGCGGCAGCCAACTCAGCTATAGCCGAGTCGGCCAGTTTGAACTGGACCCGGATGGTTTTCTGGTGAACCGGCAGGACAAGTCGCGCATCCAGATGATGAGCTCGGCCGGCGGCATGCAGGACTTCTCGGTGGGCGCCCTGCGCAGCCAGATGGCCAAGCCGACCACCGCCATCCAGTTCTCCGACAACCTGTCCACCGGGGCGACCAGCAGCAGCGCGGACACCGCCGTCTATGACAAGGACGGAGTGCAGCGCCAGTTGAAGATCACCTTCACCAGCAATTCGACGGCGACGCCGGGCAGCTGGAAGATTGAGGTGCAGGACAAGGCCACGCAGGCCACGGTCGGCAGCGGCGAAATCCGTTTTGGTCCGGACGGTTCGCCCTCGGTCGGCTACAACGAGCTGAACATGCAGCTGAAAACCGCTACCGGTTCTGCCTCCCCGCTGAAGCTGGCCTTTGGCGCGCCGGGCTCGATTTCCGCGACCACCAGCCTCTCCGGCGGCACGACTTCCACCATCCGGGTGGCCAGCCAGGATGGCTATGCGGCGGGCGGCATGACCAAGCTGAGCTTTGACAGCGATGGACGCGCCCAGATCAGCTACTCCAACGGCCAGACGGCTATCGGCGGCCAACTGGCGCTGGCCCGCTTCGCCAGGCCCGAGCAGCAGCTGCAGCGCGTCGGCGCCGGCATTTACCGCGCCCTGGACGACAAGTCGGCGGAGCTGGGCGCAGGAGGCGTCGGCGCGTTCGGCAAAGTGGTGGGCAGCAAGGTTGAGCTGTCGAACGTCGACCTGTCGGCAGAGTTCAGCGACATGATGATCACCCAGCGCGGCTACCAGGCGGCTTCGCAGTTGATTTCCGCCGCCAATGAAATGATGCAGCAGGCGCTGCAGATGAAGAGTTCCCGCTGATGGATGCCTTGCCTTTTCGCTTATACGGCCACCGGGAGCTGGCGCGGGTGGAGGAGCAGGTTCTGGCAGCGACCAGCCGTTGGCTGGAGAGCTGGTCGGGCGCGGATGGCACCTTGCAGGTATCGGCCACGCCGGCGCAATTGGCGGATGTCGTTTCCTCGGCCTGGCTGACTGCCGGAGAGGGCCAGCCGGCATTGCGCGCCGACAGCGGCCTGTACGGTTTCTTTTCCCAACTCTGCTTCGGGGCTGAGAAGAGCCGGGCCGCGCTGGCGGCGTCCGAACTGGCGCAGCCGGTATTGCAGGCGGCGATGGAGTCCTGGGCTGCGGCGCTGACGCAGGCGGAGCAGGCGAGCGCCTATTCGACCGAGCAGGCTGGCGAGGCGCTGGCAGCCATTTACACCGCCACCGGCGCATTGTGGCTGGAAGTGCGTAGCGGCTCGCAGCGGCTGTCGGCGCTGGTTTCCGCGGCATGTGCCGCCAAGATGTTGCCGCGGCCGGCGCCCGGCCCTGAACTGGCGCCGCTGTCGCTGCGGGAGCTGCGGCTGGAGGGCGAGGTGGCGCTGGAGGTTTATGCGGCAGCGACCGGTTTTACGGTGCAGGAGGCGGGAACGATACGCCCGGGCGATGTCATCCGGCTGGATCAGCGGATTGGCGACGCCTTCGAGCTGCGCCTGAAGGACGGCTCGGTAGTGGGCCGGGTCGAGTATGGCGTCAGCCGGGCTCGTCTTGCCGTGCGTGTCGCGCGGTAGATGGAACATAGTTACAGGAATCAATAGCGATGAATGCCGAAGTACAAATTTTCAGCCCGGAACAACTGGAAGCCAAGCCGAACGAGGCTGCCCCCGGCTTGCTGGATGGCAGGCTGGACTTGCTGAAGGATGTCAAAGTACAGCTCGACACCCGCCTGGGCCACTGCCAGCTGAGCGTGGCCGCGCTGAATGCGTTGAAGGAGGGCGAAGTGCTGACCCTGGACCGGATGCCGGGCGAGCCGGTGGACATTCTGCTGGCGGGCAAAGTGGTGGCCCGCGGCAGCCTGGTGGTGGCGGGCGATTATTTCGGCGTGCGCATTGAAGAAGTGGCGCAGCTTACGGTTTGAACCCGACGGCGACGGAATGACCATGAAATCTCGACGTTCTGCAGTTTCCGCATGGCTGGCCGGCCTTTGCCTGGCGGCGTTTGCCTGGCCTGTCCTGGCGGCGCAGCCGTGCGCGGACGCATCCGGAGGCGCTTGCCGGGAAGCCAGTTCCGAACCCGCGAGCGCGCCCTTGCATTTTCGCAAGGAGGCTGCGGCAGAGGGCTCCGGCCAATTACTGGCACCCTATGAAATCCTGGCGGGCCTGGCGCTGGCCGGCGCGGCGGCTTATTGGCTGCGGCGGCGCTATCTGCAGGGCGGCCGCATCGCCGGCGCCGAAGATGGCGTCAGGGTTGTCGGCAAATGCCGCCTGTCGGTCAAGACCACCATTTATGTCATTCATCATCGCGACCGTGAAATCGTGCTGGCAGAGCATGAGCATGGCGTAACGGCAATCAGGGATGATCTCAAGCCATGAAGAGTTTCCAGAGAATAGCCTTGTCGCTTGCGCTCGTGCCCGGACTGGCCGACGCCAAGGACCAACTGGCCACGGTGGCGATGAACGGCGCCGGCATCAGCCAGGCGGTCAATATCGTGCTGGCCCTGACGCTGGTGGCGCTGCTGCCCGGCATGCTGGTGGCGATGACGTCGTTCACCCGCATCATCATCGTGCTGTCCATGCTTCGCCATGCCATGGGCATGCAAGAGACGCCGCCCAACGTGGTGTTGATCATGCTGGCGGCTTTCCTGACGCTGCTGTCCATGTCCTCCACCTTTGAGAAGCTGGAGCAGCAAGTGATCACGCCGGTGTACGAGCAGAAGATGGCCGGCTCGGCTGCGTTGAGGGTCGGCGGCGGCATCATGAAGGAATACATGGTGGGCAAGACGCACGAACAGGACATGAGCTTCGTGCTGGGCATCGCCGGCAAGGACATGCCCGCCGATGCCGACTCCATCAGCTTGGTCTATGTGGTGCCGGCCTTCCTGCTGAGCGAATTGCGGCTGGCGTTCCAGATCGGCTTCGTGATTTTCCTGCCCTTTCTGCTGGTGGACATCATCGTCTCCAGCGTGCTGATGGCGATGGGCATGATGATGGTGCCGCCTACATCGATCGCCCTGCCGATCAAGATATTGATGTTTGTCATGATCGACGGCTGGACTCTGGTCGCCAGGGCCGTTCTATCCGACAACATGTGACAGATACATGCCTTCTCGGTTCGCCCCCCCATCCGCCATGGAGGAAGGTCTCCTATGGTCGCAATTTGCGCAGAGCCGCGATCCAGCGTTGCGCGCGGCGCTGGTTGAGTGCTATCAACCTTTGGTGCGCATTCTGGCGGCGGGGATCTATGCGAAAAGGGTGGGGGAAGCCTCGGAGTTTGCCGATTTGTATCAGTCGGGAATGATAGGCCTGCTGCAGGCGATAGACCGCTTCCAGCCTGCCTTGGGCAATAAGTTCAAAACCTTTGCCGAGCGCAGGATTCGAGGAGAGATATTGAGCCATCTGGAGCAGGCGTCGGAAGTCGCCAGCCAGATCTCCGCGCGTCGGCAGCGTCTGCAAGACAGGTCGGAGGCGATTCTGGACTGCCAGGAAGAGCCGTTTGACATGTTGTTCTCGCTGTCCATCGGTTTTGCCATCAGCTTCATGCTGGACGATACCGGCATGTATCACGCAACAGAAACGGAAGCTAAGCAGCCTAGCGCTTACCAGGCATATGCCTTGAAGCAGCTGCAGTTGGACTTGAGGCGGCTGATCGCGTCCTTGGCGCGCGGTGAGCAGCAGGTTCTGAAACTGCATTACTTCAACGGCGTGCAATTCAACGACATTGCCCAGATATTGGGCATCAGCAAAGGACGGGTTTCGCAGTTGCATAAAGATGGCCTGCGCAAGCTGCGCGGGTGTCTGGGTACCTTGCAGAATGCGGAAGGGTAGATGGACGTGAATGTAAATAATGGACGCAGGCTAAACTTTTTCGCCAAATCCGGGATAAGACTAGCGAGAGGGTGCTGTTCGGCGAGCAGCTTGGAGTGGCTCCGACGTTGCGGGTATCTGTCATTCCCTGCTCGCTGTACAGAGATATGAGTGGGAAGGACGAAAATATGCCGGGTTGTGTCAAATTACTGTCAGTATCGGTTCTGGTCCTGGCTATGGCGGGATGCGTCACCGCGCTCAGGGAGCCGCTGGTGAATGGTCCCACCAGCGCGGAACCGCAAGCCCCGGCGCCGCAGCCGGTTTCGCCCGGCAGCCTGTATCAACCGGCGCGCTACCGCTCGTACTACCGCGACGATGTGCCGTCGCATGTAGGAGACAGCCTGACCGTGGTGATCCAGGAGCGCGCCAGCTCCAGTCTGTCCGAAGAGGCCAAAGGCAGCCGGGACTCTTCGCTGCAGAACGGCATCAACGGCAGCCTCGGCGTGCCTTTCCTGTCCGCTTCGCCCAGCAAGAACACGATAGACAGCCAATTGGGATTCAGCGGCAATGAAAAGTCCAACGGCAAGGGCAGCCGCAGCAACAACAGCAGTTTTACCAGCTCCATTTCGGTGACGGTGGTGGGCGTGCTGGCCAATGGCTATCTTCGCGTCAGCGGCGAGAAGCAGGTGCAAGTCAACGACGACACCGAGCAGATCCGGCTGTCCGGCACCGTCAATCCGCGCGAGATCCTGCCCGGCAACCTGGTGTCCTCCACCAAACTGACCGATGTCAGGCTGGAGCAGCAGACCAAGGGCAACAACCGGCTGTTTACCGACCCGGGCTGGCTGACTCGATTTTTCATGAGCGTGCTGCCGTTTTGAGCGGTGGCGCAGCGTTTTTACCTAGTTTGGAGTTGTGATGAATTACGCCGTACTGGACCAGGAAGAATTGTTCCGCCTGGCGCTGCATGCCATGGAAAACCAGCAGCATGCCGAAGCCATTGCCTTGCTCAAGCAGGGTTTGTCGAATGATGATCAGGATGCTCGCCTGCATTATCTGCTGGGCGTAGAGTATGCGCAGATCGGCATGCCGGAGCGCGGAGTGGAGGCGCTGGAGCGCGCGGTGGCGCTGCGGCCGGCCTTGGAAATGGCGGTATTCCAGCTGGGCCTGCTGTATCTGACCCAAGGCCAGCCGGACCAGGCTGTCCGCGCCTGGCAAGGGCTGGACCCATTGCCGGAAGAGTCGCCGCTGCAGCTGTTCCGCCAGGGCTTGCAGCATTTGATCCGCGACGAATTCTCCCAGTGCCGCAGCCTGCTGACGCAAGGCATTGCCGCCAATCAGGCGGTGCCGGTCCTGAATGCCGACATGGCGCGCATCCTGCAGCAGCTGGAACCGTTGGAAGAGGCCGTCCAGGCCGGCGTTCCGCCTGAGGAGGAAACGCAGCCGGCTGTCGGCGCGGCGGGCAGCCTGTTCCTGCGCGGCTATGCCGCGTCGGGGGACGATCCGGTTCAGTGAGTCGGGATGGCTCGCCCCATAGGGAGGCACTGAGTAGATGGAACCAATAGACAAGGCTGGGATGTTGCAGCGCCTGCTGGGGCAGGGGGTGGCGAAGAGTGGCAGCAAGCTTGCCTCCGGTAGGGTGTCCGCTGCCCGGCAATCCGCTGGCGGCGCAGCCAATGCGCCCAGCCTGCGCAAGCGCATCGCCAGCCAATTGCGCGCGATTGATCCCGCTTGGCCGGATGCGGTGCCGCGCGCGCTGGAGATTCATGTCCGCGCCATGCTCACCGAGCAGTTTGGCGGGGAGGTCGCCAGCGATCCGGCGTTTGGCGGGCTGCTGGCCGATGTGGTCGACGCCATCCGACAGCATGGCCAATACGACGCGCTGGCCGATTATCTGCGGCAGCAATTGCAACTCGCTCACAAATAAGCACCATGACCGAACCTACCCAGCGGCTGCGACAGCTGCAATCCTATCTCGAGGCCGATCCGGCCAACCCGCACCTGCTGTACGAAGTGGCCGACCTGCAATTGCAGCTTCGGCAGCCGCAGGCCTGCCAGGCGGCTTTGCAACAGTTGTTCGAGCTTGAGCCCGGCCATTGCCCGGGACGCTCGCTGCAAGGCATTCTGCTGTTGCAGCAAAACCGGTTGGAGGAAGCTACGGCGGTTTTCAGCCAACTGCGCCAGGATGGCTGGGATGAGCCGGCGCTGCATTACAACCTCGCTTATGCGTTGATGCTGCAAGGCCGTCATGCCGAAGCCGAGGCGCCGGCGGCGACGGCTGCCGGTCGGCTGGATCTGCTGCCGGAAGCCGGGCCGCTGTATGCGCGCAATCTGCATTTCCTCGGCAAGCTGACCGAGGCGGTGGCGGTGGCGGAGCAGGCCTTGGCCGACCATCCGGAGCATCTGCCGCTTTATGGCTTGCTGGCCACCTTGTATCTGGATCAGGAAAACCTGTCCGGCGCCGAAATCGTCGCGCGCCAGGTGCTTGCGGTCGCGCCGCAGGATCCGGATGCCGCCACCGTGCTGGGCATGCTGGCGTTGAGCCAGCAAGATCTGGCCAATGCGGTCCCGCTGCTGCAGGCCGCCAGCAGAAACAAGCCCAATTCCGGGCGCGCGCAGGTGGGGCTGGGGTTGGCGGCGATGTTGCAAGGCGATCTGGCCGAGGCGGAAGCCGCCATGGTGCAGGCGCTGCGGAATATGCCGGGCCACGTGGGCAGCTGGCATGTATTGGCCTGGAGCCGCATTTTGCAGAACAAGCCCCAGGAAGCCAAGGAGGCGCTGCTGGAAGCCTTGCGGCTGGACCGCAATTTTGCGGATACCCATGGCGGCCTGGCCATCGTCTCCATCATGGAGGGCAAGCTGCAGGAAGCGCAGCAATCCGCCCGCCGCGCGCTGGGCCTGAATCCTCAGAGCTTTCCGGGCCAGTATGCGCAAAGTCTGCTGCTGCAGGCGGCTGGTCTGCCGGGACAGGCGCAGGCCATCCACCAGCAATTGATGAGTACGCAAGTGCTGCCGGATGGCACCAGCCTGCAACAGGCAGTCGCCCGCGCGGTGGCGCTGGCGCCTGGCCGGGGGCAGGACGGTCCGCCAACCTTGCATTGACCGTTTCCGTTTGCAGTAGGCCAGCATGAGATATGGCCGCATCCCTGATCGGGATGCGGCCATTTTGCTTGGTCCGAAGCGCGGAAGAAATTTATTTTGCATTTCCTCTAAACTTTTTTCGAAATCCCGGGATAAGACTGCGAAATGTCAATTTCATATGCCGGGAGGGTTGTATGGTTGCAGTCGTAGCAGGCGCGGGCTTGGGGCTTCGGAACGGTTCGCTGGCGGCATTGGGCGAACAGGGGCAGCTGGGAGGCGCGCAGTTGGGCCGCGGCGGTGAACGGGTGTTCGTCAACGCCGGCAACGGCAACCTGGTGCTGCAGCACCGCGACGAATTCCTGGCCGCTAACGGCCTGCCGCTCAACCTGCTGCGCACCTACAACAGCCAAGGCCAGAGCGGCGACAGCGGCAACTGGCGCCTGGGCTACAGCCGCCAGATCCGCGGCCTCTCGGGCGCCGCCAACGCCGCCGGCAGCACGGTGCACCGCATCGCCGAAGACGGCAGCGACACCCTGTACGCGTTCGACGCCGGCAGCGGCCGCTACCTGTCGCAACACAGCGCCGGCGTCGACGACAGCCTGGCCTTCGACGGCCAGCGCTGGACCTGGACCGCCGGCGACAGCGGCCAGCAAGAAAGCTACGACGCCAACGGCCGCCTGCTGCAAGCGCGCGACCGCGACGGCCTGGCCATCGACCTCGGCTACAACGGCGCCGGCCAACTGGTCAGCCTCAACAGCGCCAGCGGCGAGACGCTGTTCATCGACTACGACGCCGCCGGCAACCTCAGCCAGTTGCGCACCGTGTACCAGGACGGCCCGAACCGCCGCACCCTGACCCGCACCCGCTACGGCTACGACAGCGCCAATCGTCTGATCAGCGTCAGCACCGACCTCACGCCCACTGACAACAGCATCGCCGACGGCCAGGCCTACACCACCCGCTATCGCTACGACGGCGCCAGCCAGCGCCTCGCCAGCATCCAGCAGGACGACGGCAGCCGGCTCGATTTCGGCTACGTGCTGGTCGGCAGCGATTACCGCATCCAGACTGTCAGCGACGTGCGCGCCGATGGCGCGACGCTGACTACCCGCTTCGACTACGATGCGGTCAACCATCTCACCACGATCACCGACGCCGCCCGGCAAACCACCCTGCTGAGCTACGACGCGGCTGGCCAATTGCTGAGCCTGAACGCCGGCGGCCTGACACAAAGCTTCAGCTACGATGGCCATGGCCGCGTCAGCGACGTCAGCGATGCGCGCGGCCAGACCACCCATTACGAATACGACGCCAACGGCAACCGCGTCTTGCAGCGCGACGCGCTGGGCCACAGCGTCAGCCGCCGCTACAACGTGCAGAACCAGCTGCTGAGCGAAACGGTCGACAGCGGCCATGGCATGGAAACCAGCCGCTACGTCTACGACGCCGGCGGCCGCCATCTGCGCTTCAGCCTCAGCGCCGAGGGCCGGGTGGTGGAACACCGCTACGACGCCCAGGGCCGCGAAACCAGCCGTCTGGCCTACCAGGGCGGCGTATACGCCAATGCGGCCGACGCCACCGGCGAAGCCGAGCTGCAAGCGTGGGCGGCGCAGCAGGATCCGGCGCGGATCGAACGCCTCGACACCGCTTACGACCTGCGCGGCCTGGTGGCCAGCACCACCCGCTACGCCACGCTGGACGCGCAGGGCAACGGCGTGGCCGACGGCAAGCAAACCGTGGCGCGCTACGTCTACGACCAGGCGGGCAATCTGCTGCAGAAGCTGGACGGCGTCAGCGGCGCGGTGCTTTCCTCCTATCTGTACGATGGCCTCAACCGCGTAGTCAGCACCCGGGACGCGCGCGGCGCGGTCACCACCACCGTCTACGGCGACGCGCAGCGGCAGACCGCGGTCACCCTGGCCAACGGCCTGACCACCATCACCCGCTACGACGCCGCCGGCCTGGCGCTCAGCGTCAGCCAGCAAGACGCCGGCGGCCCGCTGGGCGCCGCCACCACCCAGTACAACGCCGACGGCCAGCCGGTGAAGCTGACCGACGCCAACGGCGCCGTCCGCTACCTGCTGTACGACGGGCTGGGCCGCAAGGTCGGCCAGATCGACGCCGAACTCGGCCTCACTGAATGGCTGTACAACGGCAACGGCCAAATGGTCCGCAGCCAGCGCTACGCCAACCGCGTCGACGCCGCCAAGCTGCAGGGCGACCCGGCCGGCTGGCAAGTGGCCAGCCTGCGGCCGGCGCCGGACGACGGCAACGACCGCTTCGAGTACCAGCTGTACGACAGCCTGGGGCGGCTGGCGCAGACCATCGACGCCGAAGGCGGGGTCGTGCGCAACCAGTACGACGCCGCCGGCCGGCTGACGCGCAGCGTGCGCTACGCCACCCGGCTGAGCGCCGAACGGCTGGCGCGGCTGCCGGCGCTGAGCAGCCAGGGTGAACTCGACCCCAACGACGCCGCCAACCAGCCGGCGGCCGACGCCGCCAACGACCGCGTCAGCCGCCAGCTGTACGACTGCGACGGCCTGCTGGTCGGCAGCGTCGACGGCGAAGGCTACCTGACCGAAATGCGCTACGACGGCGCGGGCCACGCGGTAGACACCATCCGCTACGCCACGCGCGCCGCCGCGGGCGACACGCTGGACGCCATTCGCCCGCAGGCGGACGCCCAAGACCAGCGCGTGCGCCGCCTGTACGACGGCGAAGGCCGCCTGGTCGGCCAGATCGACGCCGAAGGCTACCTGGACGAAACCGTCTACGACGCGGGCGGGCGGGTGGCGCAGACGATACGCTACGCCAACCGCGCGAATGCCGCCGGCGCCACGCTGGCGCAACTGCGGCCGGCCGCCAGCGGCCAGGACCGCGGCCTGCTGTACCAATACGATGACGCCGACCAACTGATCCGCCAGCAAAGCCAGCCCGACGGCCTGGTCACCCTCAATTTCTACGACGAGCAAGGCCATCTGGTCCGCAGCGTGCGCGATGCCGGCAATGGCGACGTGCGCAGCCAGCTCAAGCGCTACGACAGCCAGGGCCGGCTGAGCGGCGAACTGGGCGGCGAAGGCGCGCAAGCGCTGGCGGCGCTGGGCGCCACCCCCAGCCAGGCGCAAGCCGACGCCATCTGGCGCCGCTACGGCACCACTTACCAATACAACGCCGGCGGCCAGCGCATCGCCGCGTTCAGCCCCAACGGCGAAGGCGGCAGCGGCGGCCGAACCCTGTACTACTACGACGGCGAAGGCCGGCTCAGCCACACCCTCAACAGCCTGGGCGAAATCCGCGAAATCCGCTACAACGCCTTCGGCGAAGCGGTGGAAACCCGCAGCTACGCCACCCGGCTGAACCCCGAACAACTGGCGCAACTGAACGGCGGGCCGCGCGGCAGCCTGGGCACCCTGGCCAGCGCGCTGCAACGGGCCGGCTTCGACAGCCTGAGCCAAATCGGCTACAACCGGCTCGGCCAGCGCGTCAGCCAAAGCGACGCCGTCAACGCCAATCGCGACAACTGGGACTACAACGCCTTCGGCGAAGCCATCGGCCAGCGCCAGCGCCTCGACGCCGGCCATCGCGCGCTGCAGCAGAGCCGCTACGACCGGCGCGGCCAGCGAGTCGGCCAGACGGCCGACGCCGAAGGACTGGCGCTGCAGAGCAGCGCCCGCTACGACGCCTTCGGCCGTCTGACCGACAGCGTCGACGCCAACGGCAACGCCAGCCACCGCGACTACGACAAGCTGGGGCGGCAGATCGCCACCCAGGACGCGCGACATGGCGGCCAAAGCGCCGTCTACGACGCCTTCGGCCGCGAACTGAGCCACACCGACGCGCTGGGCCACACCACCACCACCGTCTACGACGACGCTAGCGGCACCGTCACCGTCACCCAGCCGGGCAACCTCCAGACCGTCAGCCAGAAGAATGCCTACGGCGAAACGGTGAAACTGATCGACGCGCTCGGCCACGCCACCACCTACCAATACAACCGCGACGGCCAACTGCAGTCCACCACCACCGCGGCCGGGACGAGCAGCAGCGCTTACGACAGCGCGGCCAGCTCATCACCGCCACCGACGCGCGCGGCGTCAAGACCCGCTACAGCTACGACGCCGCCGGCCGGGTGCTCAGCCGCACGGTGGATCCGGACGGCCTGAAACTGACGACACAAACGTGCTATGACGCCCAAGGCCGCATCCTGCGGCAAACCGACCCCAGCGGCCGGGTGACCGAAACCCGCTACGACGCCGCCGGCCAAGTCAAGCAAGTGGTGGTGGACCCGGACGGGCTGAAGCTGACCACCGCCTACGACTACGACAGCCAGGGGCAACAGCTCCGGGTGACCGAAGCGGCGGGCACCGCGCAAGCCAAGGTCACCGCGTACGAATACGATGGCGCCGGTCGGCGGATCCGCGAAACGGTGGACCCGGACGGGCTGAAGCTGGCGACGCAGTACCAGTACAACGGCAACGGCAACGTGGTGGCCAAGACCGACGCCGCCGGCAACATGACCCGTTATGTGTACGACGGGGGCGACCGGCTGCGCTACACCATCGACCCGCTGGGCCAGGTGACGCGCAACGACTACAACGCCGCCGGCCAGCTGACTGCGAGCACCCGTTACGCGACGGCGGTGCAACTGGCCAATCTGGGCGACAAGCGGCAGTTGAGCGAAGCGGACCTTGCCGGGCGGCTGCAGGCCAGCGCGGCGGACCAGAGCAGCCGCACGGTGTACGACGCCGCCGGCCGTCCGGCCTTCAGCATCGACGCGCTGGGCTACGTCACCGAACGGAAATACGATGCCGCCGGCAACGTCACGGCCACAATGCGCTACGCCAAGGCGCAGTCGGGCGCGGCGGGGCTGGACGACGCCGGCCTGCGCAAGATCTTGCAGACCGACGCCGCCGATCAGACCACGCGCACCGTTTACGACGCCGCCGGCCGTCCGGCCTTCAGCGTCGACGCCGCCAGCTACGTTACCGAGCGCCAATACGATGCGGCCGGCAACGTTACCGCGACCATCCGCTACGCAAGGCGCAACCGGGCGCGGCGGGGCTGGACGACGCCGGCCTGCGCAAGATCTTGCAGACCGACGCCACCGACCAGGCCACGCGCAGCATTTACGACGCGCGGGCCGGGCGACCTTCAGCGTCGACGCCGCCGGCTACGTCACCGAGCGCCGATACGACGCCGCCGGCAATGTCACCGACAGCATCCGCTATGCCAAATCGCTGGCCAGCAACCTGGTGAGCGGCGCCAACGCCATCGACCAAAGCTGGCGCACCGACGGCCGCACGGTCAATGCGGCCGATGCCGGGTTCGCCAGCGGCGGCAGCGCCATCTTGCTGGTCAATCGCGACAGCTTGGCCAGCAACGGTTTCGCGGTAAAAGAAAACGAAGAATACACGTTCGCGCTGGATACCATTCGGGGGGCACCGCGATGGCCGCACGCCGGCGCCGGTCGGAATCGGCTTCACTTATTCGACGGACGGCGTCAACTGGACGCAATGGAGCCGGGCGGCAGCCAGCGATCCGGCCCAGGCCGGGCTGCAGCACCTGAGCGGCATATTGAAAATCCCGGCCGGGGTGA